>JACKKJ010000020.1 GCA_024236495.1 Paracoccaceae bacterium | reverse complement strand
TGTCCCGTCCCCCGCGCCAGTTGACACATTCTGATCTGGAAATCCCCTCCGGTTTCGGCCGTTATGCGGCCAGATTGACCTCGATGCCGAGGTTGTCGGCCCGCTTCTCGGCGGGCGTCATCCAGTCGAGCGCCTCGTGCGGGCGCACTTCGTTGTAGATCCGCAGCCACTGGTCGATCGCCTCGCGAAGCTCCTCCGCGTTCCGCCAGTCGCGCGTCCAGATCAGCTCCACCTTGAGCGTCTGGATGAAGCGCTCCGCGACGGCGTTGCCCGTCGGACGACCGACAGGCGCGAACGTGTGATCGACGCGCCAGTCGCGGCAGAGCTTCTCACAGTCGCTCCCCGTGTACTGCGGCCCGTGATCGCTGCGAAGCTCGAGCCCGTTGGGCACGCCCTCGCGCGAGCCGAACGCGGCTTCGAGACTCTGCTCGACCGGTCCCAGCACCGCGGGAGCCTCCTGCGACTTCGTCACCGCGACCTCGAACACCACGCGATCGCCGCAGTCGATCACCGGCACGAGGGCGAGCGTGCCGTCCTCCGCCGTCCACACCGTCGTCAGGTCCGTCGCCCAACGTCGGTTCGAGTCGGGCACGGCGACCTGGCCACGAGGGACATCGGGTGTGCGTTCCGAGACCGGCGGCAGCGTGAGTCCCATCGCTCGCATCCGCTTCCACACGCGCTTGCGCGAGACGATCGTTCCCAGGCGCCGCAGATACGCCCAGACCTTCCGAACGCCCCAGGCCGGGAACTCGGCCACCACGTCGCGGATCTGATCGCAGAGCGTCGCATCCGCGACCCACGGACCTCGACGCTCGGGTCGTCGATCCGAGGTCTTCACGGCCGGCGCCTTGCGCGCCGCGTAGTAGGCCTGACGCGAGATCCCGAACGCTTCGCAGACCTGCCCCACCGTCGCCTTACCCGAAGAAGTCGTGAGGCTCATCGTCGAGACCTCCCGGGCCGTGAAGGGCGCTCCTTGAGCGCCCGATCCACCAACTCGTGCTTGATCGCCAGGTGCGTGAAGGCCTTCTCCAGGTTCGCCAGGTCGCGCTCCAGCTCGAGCTCACGGGCCGACTTGCCCGAGCCCTGGCGGAGCGACTCGCTGATTCCCTCCAGCGCCTGATCGCGCCAGCCCTCGACCGTCGAGGGCTGCACACCAAAGCGACGCGCCAGCTGATCCACGGTCGCCTTGCCGCTAAGCAGCTCCAGCACGGCCTCCGTGCGCTCCGCCGTGCTGCGGCGACCCGGGCGGCCGCGAACGGCGTCGCCGCTGGTCTCCGCCTCGCTTCGCTCGGCTCCGCCCACCGGCGACGCCGAGCCCCTCTTCGTTCCCTTCTTCCTTGCCATCTTCCCTCCAGAGGAGGGGATTTCCTAGCCAGGAAGTGTCAACTCAGCAAAGGGGGACGCGGTA
>JACKKJ010000019.1 GCA_024236495.1 Paracoccaceae bacterium | reverse complement strand
CGTCGAGTCGCCACCGTCACCGCCGCCGCCGCCGAATCCAGCGCTTGAACACGGCCATCAGGCTCGCCGTGAGCGGGCGCGGGATCGGGCGTTCGAGCAGACCGAGGACACCCTCACGCCGATGACGCCGGACCAGTTGCACAGCCTGATTCGGTCCCTGGAGATCACCGAGGCGGTGGCGGCGGATCAGCGACCGCCCGAAGCCGTGATGAGCGCCGAGGCGCTGAATTTGAACGCGACGCGGCCACCCGTGGTCCGGGTGGCCCAAGGTTTTGGCACCAGCATCGTCTTTACCGACCGCACCGGCGCCATTTGGCCGATCACGGCTTATCAGGGATTCAACGATAAGCTGTTCGCCGTGTCCGCCAGCACCACCAGCGGCCACAAGGACGATCTCCCCACTATTCTGGTGGTGCAACCGGTCGCGGGGGCGGGGGCGGGCAACCTGGTCGTGACGCTCAAGGCCCTGCACACGCCGGTGGTGTTGAGCCTGGCGCTGGGCCAGAAAACCATCGACGCCCGCAAGGAGTTCAAGCTGCCCCTGGCCGGACCCAACGCCGCAACGGAGTACCACGCGGCCAGTCCCACCGGCATCGACGCGGCGCTGCTCAATGTCTTGAACGGGTTGCCGCCCTCGGCGGCGGCAATCCGTGTCCAGATCGGCGGCGTGGAGCCGGACGCGATGGCGTGGCGGGACGGGGACGCGCTGTATCTGCGCACGGTCGCCGAACTGTACAGCCCCGAATACCGCCAGCGAGCCAGCCAGCCCAGTGGCCTCCACGCCTACCAATTGCCGGATGTCCCGGTGTTGCTGGTGAGCTTCAACGGCCAGATGACCGAAGCCCTGGTCAAGGAGTGAGAACGATGGCGATGTCCCTGAATCAACAACAGGCGCTCGGGCTGGTTTTGGGCCTGGTGGCCGTCGGGGTGGCCACCCTGTGGGTCACCTGGGAACCCGCGATGCCGGTCCCGTCCGCCGCGCACGCGCCGGGCGTGAACGGGGTCCAATCCGTGCCGGGTGGACCGCAGACGCCGGAATACGCGCGGTTACAGCACATGGCGGACGAACACCGCGCCAACACCGCCCGCGAACGGGGCGGTAGCGCGGTGCCGTCACCGCCCGAACTCCAATCGCGCGCGAGCGATACGGCGCCCGACGCGCCGCCCCCGCCGCGAACCGCCGCGCCACCGGCCCCCGCCACGTCCGCGCCCCCGCGTGCCGCGCCGCCGGACGAAACCGACCGACTGACGACGGCGTTCGCCCGCGCCATGCACAACCAGGCCCAGGATCTGATGGCCTATCGGGAACGGTTCGAGCCGCCACCGACGCGGATGGTGGTCTTCGAGGATGTCCAGGGCCAACGGGCGCGCGCCGAAGCGGAAAAACGGGCCGAGGTGCTTCGGACCGAATCACGCGCGCCGCGCCCACGGGATGGGCGGGGTCTTCTGCAGCCGGGCGATATCCTCTTTGCCGTCCTGCAAACGGCCATCAACAGCGACGAGCCGGGTCCGGTGCGCGCCCAGGTGGTGGGCGAACGCTTCAAGGGCGCGATGTTGTTGGGGACGCTCGCCACATTTCCGCCCGTCGTCGGGAGTCGCCCGGAGCGCGTCCAGGTCGCGTTCAATTTTCTGACCACCCCCGACCGCCAGACCCATGCCATCCGCGCCTATGCCATCGACACCGAGTCCGCCCGCACGGCGCTGGCCACCGGCGTCGATCATCACACTCTGGAACGCTGGGGCTCCCTGCTGGCGTCGAGTTTTCTGGAAGGCTACGGCCAGGCCGTCCGTAACAGCAACAGTATCTCGACGGTCTCTGCATTCGGCAGCGTCGTCACCGTGCCGAAGGACGGGATCGATCACGGCGACATCGCGCGCGAGGCCCTGGGGACCGTCGGTCAGCGGATGAGCGCGGCGGTGGCCGAGAACTTCCAGCGGCCCAATACCATCACCGTCGCCGCCGGGACGGGCATCGGCGTGCTGATGGTCGCGCCGGTGGAATCCCGCCAGGACACTGGAGAACCGTCGACCGCCACCGCTGCGTCCCCGACGCCGCGAACCATGCCGCCGGACCGCTGGCCGCCGGCGAGCGACCCGGTCAGGCCGTCCGCTTCGCCGTCCGCTTCCCGGTAATCCACTGCCGAAGGAGTCTCGCCATGTCCGAGTTGCCGTCAATAGACGAGGAGGCCCGCCAGGACGCACCGTCCGCCGCCAATCTCCCACCGGCCGTCAAACCGCCGCGTCGGTGGCCCGGCTTCGGGATGAGCATCGTCCTGGTTGCGGTGGGCATTGCCATTTTGTACGGCGCGACGGGTGTCCTGCGCGAAACCGGCCTGTACGACGTGTCGCGGTGGAGGTCTCCCTCGAACGATACGCCCAGCCTGGCGGCTCTAGCGGATCGGTCGCCCACCGCCACTGACGCTCCCGCTCCCGCCGCGATGCCCGATCGGAAGGCGCCCGCTTCCCCGGTGTTGTCCGCGACCCAGGGGGCCTCGCTCCGCGACCAGCCGCCCCGCACGCCGCCCGCCGAACTGCCTCGATTCACCGTACGGGACGGCGAGCAGTACGATTTTCTGACCGATCTGGACGCCGAAACCCTGAAGCGGTTGGCGGAGGTCCAGGGCCAGTTGGACGGCTTGGGCCAACACGCCCTCGCGCTTCGCCAGATGGTGCAAGGGCTGGTGGGCGAGGCCGGTCAACAACGCCTCCGGGACGACGCCCGCCAGACCCGGCTTCAGGCGGACCTGACCGCCGCCCGGCGGGCCATCGCCACCCTGCAAACCACCGTCGAGGACGTGGAGGCCCGGCTCAAGCGGACCGGTGGCGGCGGGTGGGTCGGGTCGTTCGGCGCTGAAGCCGCCCTCTCGGCCAATGGCCGCGCGGTCCCCGGCTGGTCGGTACGGGCGGTCAGCGGTCACCGCGCCTGGTTGCGCACGCCGAAAGGCGGGGAGGTGACCGTGGTCGCCGGCGAGCGGCTGAAAGCGCTGGGCGCGGTGCGGGCGGTCGATGCTCGCCAGGGCATCGTGGTGATGAGCGACGGTCGGGTGGTGAGGTAGGCAACCCCGTTCGCCGATGCGCGCCACGACGGCACGCCAAGCCATTAGGTGATCCAGAGGCGGTCCTGTCAAAAAACTGGGTTCGGGCGGTTGGCGGTGAGGAATCCGGAGGGCCGAGCGCACGGCGTCGTTCAAGTTGATGTTCGTGATGACGACCGTATCGGCGGCTTTTTCTATACTTGA
>JACKKJ010000018.1 GCA_024236495.1 Paracoccaceae bacterium | reverse complement strand
CGCCCGCGAACGGGAGAAGACAGATGACCAAATGGGACTACGATGGCCCGATCCTCGAGATCGAGAACCTTTCGATCAGCTTCTTCACCCGGCTTCGGGAAATCCCCGCGGTGATGGATTTCTCCTGCGTGGTCCAGCCCGGCGAGGCGATGGGACTGGTGGGCGAATCCGGCTGCGGCAAGTCCACCGTGGCGCTGGCGGTCATGCGCGATCTTGGCAAGAACGGCCGCATCGTCGGGGGATCGATCAAGTTCAAGGGCCGCGACCTGACGACCATGACCGAAGAGGAACTGCGCGACATCCGCGGCTCCGAGATCGCGATGATCTATCAGGAACCGATGGCCTCGCTGAACCCCGCCATGCGCATCGGCCAGCAACTGATGGAAGTGCCGATGATCCACGAGGGCGTCGGCAAGGAAGAAGCCTACAAGCGCGCGCTCGAGGTCGTGACCGACGTGCGCCTGCCCGACCCGGAACGGATCATGCGCTCCTTCCCGCACCAGTTGTCCGGCGGGCAGCAGCAGCGCATCGTCATCGCCATGGCGCTGATGTCGAAGCCCGCGCTTCTCATCCTCGACGAACCGACGACGGCGCTCGATGTGACGGTCGAGGCGGCGGTGGTCGATCTGGTCAAGGATCTTGGCAAGAAATACGGCACCTCGATGCTGTTCATCAGCCACAACCTCGGCCTCGTGCTGGAGGTCTGCGACCGGCTTTGCGTGATGTATTCCGGCGAGGCGGTCGAGACCGGGGCCATCGTCGATGTCTTCAACAAGATGCAGCACCCCTATACGCAGGCGCTGTTCCGGTCGATCCCGCTGCCGGGCGCCGACAAGAACGCGCGCCCGCTGATCGCCATTCCGGGGAACTTCCCCCTACCCCACGAACGTCCGCGGGGCTGCAACTTCGGTCCGCGCTGCAACTACTTCGTGGACGGGCAGTGCAACGGCGGCGATGTTCCCATGGTTCCGGTGGCCGGAGACGACCGCCACGACACACGTTGCCTGCGCGTCGATGAAATCGACTGGGCCGCCAAGCCTGTCGCCACCCGCACGCACGAAAAGTCCGAACCGGGCGAGGTCGTCCTGAAGATGGAGGATCTGCGCAAATACTACGAGGTGTCTGCGTCAAGCCTCTTCGGCGGCGGAGACAAGCGGGTGGTGAAGGCCAACGAAACCCTGAGTTTCGAGGCCCGCGCCGGTGAAACCCTGGCCATCGTCGGCGAATCCGGTTGCGGCAAGTCCACTTTCGCCAAGGTGCTGATGGGGCTGGAGACCGCGACCTCCGGCAAGATCATGCTTTACGACAACGAAATTCAGGCGACACCGATTGAAAACCGGTCGACAGACACGGTGTCGGGCGTCCAGATGGTGTTCCAGAACCCGTTCGACACGCTCAACCCCTCGATGACGGTGGGGCGCCAGATCATCCGCGCGCTGGAAATCTTCGGCATCGGCGAAAACGACGCGGACCGGCGCACCCGGATGCTTGAGCTTCTGGATCTCGTGAAGCTTCCCCGCGCCTTCGCCGACCGGATGCCGCGTCAGTTGTCGGGCGGGCAAAAACAGCGCGTGGGCATCGCCCGCGCCTTCGCCGGGGGCGCCAAGATCGTGGTGGCGGACGAACCGGTATCGGCACTCGACGTGTCCGTTCAGGCGGCGGTGACCGACCTCTTGATGGAGATCCAGCGGCAGAACCGAACGACGCTTCTTTTCATCAGCCACGACCTGTCGATCGTGCGCTACCTGTCGGACCGGGTGATGGTCATGTACCTGGGCCATGTCGTCGAACTGGGCAGCACCGACCAGGTCTTCGCGCCCCCCTACCACCCCTATACCGAGGCGCTTCTGTCCGCAGTCCCGATCGCCGACACCCATGTCCAGAAGAAGCACATCGTTCTGGAAGGCGACATTCCGTCGGCCATGAACCCGCCACCGGGCTGTCCGTTCCAGACCCGCTGCCGCTGGAAATCGCAGGTTCCGGGCGGGCTGTGCGACCGGGAGGTGCCGCCGGTGCAGACACTGGCGGGCGGACACCAGATCAAGTGCCACCTGTCGGCCGAACAGTTCGCCGCGATGGAGCCGGTCATCAAGATCGTCGCCGAATAGCGGGCGGCCCCAACCCCGGGCCCGGGGCCCGGGGCTGGTGGCATCGCCGGGGTCGGCGTGTCGGTCAAATGGCATCTTGTTCCGCGGTTTGCGGCCTGAGTGCTTGCGGCACACCCCCAGGGCGTCCTATCACGCAATCTGATGCGTGCTGGCACGGGAACGCCGATGACGACCGCCCCCCTGATCCTCGCCGATGTCGGCGGCACGAATACCCGCGTCGCACTGGCACGCGCGGGCGGCGTCGATCACGCATCGATCCGCCGCTATCCGAACGCCGGGCGGCCGGGGCTGGAACCGATCCTGACCGATTACCTGGCGGACCTGGGCGTTGCGCGCTGCGCCGGGGCCTGCGTCGCCGCCGCCGGCCCGGTCGAGGATGGCCGCGCCGAGATGACGAACCTTGCCTGGGTCATCACGCGGCAGGGCGTCGCGGGCGCCACCGGTGCGCCCACCGTCGCGATCCTCAACGATCTTCAGGCCCAGGGCCATGCCCTTGGCCATCTTGCGCCCGGGGCGCTCAGCCCCGTCCTGCGGGGCGAGGACGCGGCGGGACAGGCGCAGCTTGTCATCGGCGTCGGCACCGGCTTCAACGCCGCGCCGGTCCATGACACCGCGACCGGGCGGCTGGTCGCGGCCTCGGAAAGCGGCCATGTCGGTCTTCCGGTCATGACCCGGGCCGACCTGCGGCTGGCCGCCCATGTCGGCGCGCGGCACGGCTTCGCCGGGGTCGAGGAGGTGCTGTCGGGCCGCGGACTGGAACAGACCTTCGCCTGGGTCGCGGCCGAGGCGGGCACGCCCGCGGCCCGCAGTGCCGCCGAGATCATGGCCGGGATCGCCACGGGCGATGCGCTGGCGGTTGCCACGGGACGGGCCTTCGTGCGGATGCTCGGGATGGTCGCGGGAAACCTCGCGCTGACCTTCCTGCCCTTTGGCGGCATCTACCTGATCGGCGGCGTGTCGCGCGCCTTCGCGCCCTACCTGGACGATTTCGGCTTTGCCGGGGCCTTTTGCGACAAGGGCCGGTTTTCGGACTTCATGACCCGCTTTTCGGTCAGCGTGGTCGAGGACGACTATGCCGCGCTGACCGGTTGCGCCGAACATCTGGCGCAGCTGATGGCGCGCGGGGGCTAGCGCCCCGACGCGCCATCCTCGCCGCGCAACCTTCGCACCAGCCGCAGGGTCGATGCGTCCTTGCCCGCCCCGTCGCTTTCCCCCTTCAGCACCGGTTCCAGCGCCAGCGCCAGTTCCTTGCCAAGCTCGACCCCCCACTGGTCGAAGGAGTTGATGCCAAGGATCACCCCCTCTACGAAGACCCGGTGTTCGTAAAGCGCGATGATCTGGCCAAGGACGAAGGGATCAAGCCGGGGATAGACCAGCGTGGTCGAGGGCCGGTTGCCCGGAAAGACGCGGTGTCGCGCCTGGCGGTCAAGCTCCGCCCCCGTAAGCCCCTTCGCGGCCATGATCGCCCGCGCCTCGTCCAGCGACCGCCCGCGCATGAGCGCCTCGGACTGCGCCAGGCAGTTCGCCGCCAGAAGCCGGTGCTGGTGCGCCAGTTCGGGTTCGTGCCCCGTCACCGCCAGCAGGAATTCGCACGGGATCACCCGCGTGCCCTGGTGGATCAGCTGGTAGAAGGCATGCTGCCCGTTGGTGCCGGGTTCGCCCCAGACGACGGGGCCGGACTGTTCGGTCAGGTCGCGTCCGTCCATCGCCACGCGCTTGCCGTTGCTTTCCATTTCAAGCTGCTGGAGATAGGCCGGAAGGCGCGACAACCGCTGGTCGTAGGGCAGGACCGCGCGGGTGGCAAAGCCGCAGATCTGGTTGTGCCAGATGCCCACCAGCGCAAGCATCACCGGCAGGTTTTCGGCCAGTGGCGCGTCGCGGAAGTGGCGGTCCATCGCCGCGCCGCCCCGCAGGAAATCGCGAAACCGCTCGGGCCCGATGGCGATCATCAGCGCAAGACCGACCGGCCCCCACATCGAATAGCGCCCGCCGACCCAATCCTCGAAGCCGAAGACGCGGGTTGCCGGGATGCCATAGCCTTCGGTCTTGTCGAGCGCGCTGGACACCGCCGCGAACTGTGCCGTCGGGGTGCGAACGGTTTCGCCCATCCACTTCCGCACCGTTTCGGCATTGGTCATCGTCTCGATGGTCGTGAAGGTCTTCGACGCCACGATCGCCAGCGTGGTTTCCGGGTTCAGCCCCGCCAGCACGTCGTGCACCTGCGCCCCGTCCACGTTCGACACGAAATGCGTGCGCGGCCCGTCGGCATAGGGGGAAAGTGCAAGGCAGGCCATCGCCGGGCCAAGGTCGGACCCGCCGATGCCGATGTTGACGACATCGGTGATCGCGCCGCCCTGCCCCCGCAGCCGCCCCTCGCGCAGGTCGCGCGCGAAGGCCTCCATCCGCGCCAGCGTCGCGCGCACCTCGGGCAGCACGTCCCGGCCATCGACGATGACCGGCGTGTCGAGGTTGCGAAGCGCGGTATGCAGGACCGCGCGCCCCTCGGTCTCGTTGATCTTCGCGCCGGAAAACATTGCCGCGCGCCGCTCCGCGACGCCCGCGCCCTTGGCCAGCGCGATCAGAAGATCGCGCGCCTTCGCGTCGATATTCGTCTTCGAATAGTCAAGAAGCATCCCGTCCGTCTCGGCGGCGAACCCGCTGGCGCGGGCGGGATCGTCGAAAAGCGACAGGATCGCGCGGTCGCGAATCCCGGCCTGATGGCGGCGCAGGTCATCCCAATGGGTCATGTCTTTTCCTTTCAGGGCGCCCAGTGCACGGTCGCGGCATCGAGGATCGCGCGCACCGGCGCCTCTTGCGGCGTCAGCGTCTGAGCCCGCATCAGCGCCTCGCGCTTCTCCTCGCCGGTGATCAGGATATGGGTGCACATCGCGTCTTCCAGGACCCGCGCCGACAGCGTCACGCGCGGCTCGCCCGCGCCGGGCGCGCGCATCGGCACGAGGATCGGCGCGTCGGGGTCCAGCGCCTCCTCAAGCCGGTCGGCGCCGGGGAACAGCGATGCGGTGTGCATGTCGGCCCCCATGCCGAGAAGCGCCACCGATATCGGCAGGCAGGGCGCGATCGCGGCGGCCAGCGCATCGACTGCATCCTCGGGCATGGGCGTGTCGGCATGAAGCGGCAGGAACCGCGCGGCGGACGCCCGCCCGGTCAGAAGACGGCTTTTGAGAAGACGCGCGTTCGACCTCTCGTTCGTCTCCGGCACCCAGCGTTCGTCGCTGGGAAAGACCGTGACCCGGTCCCAGTCCAGGTTCAGCCCCGACAGGATGTCGAAGACCGGCCCCGGGGTGGTGCCGCCCGCGACGCAGAAGGACACGGTTTCATGCAACCGCAGCGCCGAGGACAGTTCGCTGGCCAGCGTATCGGCAAGGCTGAACATCATCAGTTCGCTGTCGGGGTATTCGACCAGATTCATTCCCGTATCTCCCGCCATCTGCGCCCGTCGCGATGCAGGAGCATAAGCGCATCCTCGGGCCCTGAGGAACCCGGATCGTAACCGCGCGGCTTGTCGGTGCGCGCTTCCCAGCCGGCGATGATCGGATCGGTCCAGGCCCAGGCGGCCTCGACCTCGTCGCCGCGCATGAACAGGGTCTGGTTGCCGCGGATCACGTCCATGATGAGCCGTTCATAGGCATCGGGAATGTCCGCCCCGTCTTCCCCCAGCGCCTCGGCGAAGGACATGTCAAGCGGCACCTCGGTCAGCCGCATGCCCCCTGGTCCCGGCTCCTTGATCATGACGGAAAGCGTCATCCCCTCGTTCGGCTGCAGCCGGATCGACAGGACGTTCTCGCGCCAGCCCTCCTCGTCGCCGAAGATCGAATGCGGCACTTCCTTGAAGACGATGGCGATTTCCGAGGCGCGCGCGCGAAGCTTCTTGCCGGTGCGCAGGTAGAAGGGCGTGCCCTTCCAGCGCCAGTTGGCGATGTTCACCCTGAGCGCGATGTAGCTTTCGGTCCGGCTTTCGGGGTTCTCGGCGTCATCGCAGTAAGACCCCCGGGTGCCCTTGCCGGCACCCCGGTACTGGCCGCGCACGATGTCGTCGGGCCCCACCGGTTCCAGCGCGTGGATGACCTTCAGCTTCTCGTCGCGCACCGCGTCGGGATCGAAGCGGTAGGGCGGTTCCATCGCGATCAGGCACAAAAGCTGCATCAGGTGGTTTTGCACCATGTCCCGCATCGCGCCGGACTTGTCGTAATAGGATCCGCGCCCGCCGACGCCTACCGTCTCGGCCACGGTGATCTGCACATGATCGACATGGCGCGCGTTCCACAGGGGTTCGAACAGGATGTTGGCGAAGCGCACCGCCATCAGGTTCTGGACCGTTTCCTTGCCCAGGTAATGATCGATCCGGTAGATCTGGTGTTCGGTGAAATGTTCCGCCAGCGTCGCGTTCAGCGCCCGCGCGCTTTCCAGGTCGCGGCCGAAAGGCTTTTCCACAACGATCCGGCTTTCGGGCGAGGCGATGCCGTGACGGTGCAGCCGTTCTGCGAGGTCGCCGAAAAGCGCCGGCGCCACCGAAAAGTAGAAGGCCCGCACGACGCCGGGGCGCATGGCCTTCGCCAGGTCGGCCCAGCCGCTGTCACCCTTCGCGTCGATCGCAACATAGTGGAGCCGGTTCAGGAAACGCGCGACATCCTCGGCCGCACGGCTCGCCGAACCGCCGAATTCGGCGATCGCCTCGGCCACGAACTGACGAAATCCCGCGTCGTCCATCTCGGCGCGCGCCGCGCCGAAGATGCGGGCGTCGTCGGGCACCTGCCCGGCAAGAAACCGGCGGTAAAGCCCCGGCAGGATCTTGCGCCGCGCCAGATCGCCGGTGCCGCCGAAGACCACCAGATCGAAGCTTTCGACGGGAATGACACGCGAGACCATGCGACGCCTCCTGATTTGTTAGCGCTAACGGCACGGTCATTACCCGCAACGCAACAACAAGTCTAGCATTGCCTGCGCGCGGCGGAAACAAATCCCGGGACGCTTGCAGACTTCCGCCGCCAAGGCGGCCGCCGACACACTCGGCCGTTCCTTTTGCCCGCTTGACGAAGCCGCCCCGCTCGCTTACCTGTCGTGACGCTGCGGGTGTAGCTCAATGGTAGAGCAGAAGCTTCCCAAGCTTACGACGAGGGTTCGATTCCCTTCACCCGCTCCAGCCCTCCGATTTTCGCTCTGGCCCTCTCCCGGTCGCGCCGCTATGGCAGAACGCGAAACCAAGGGGAGACATGAGATGTCCGATATCATCCGCTACGAGACCGAAACCCGCATGTCGAGCGCGGTCGTGCACAACGGCACCGTCTATCTGGCCGGCCTTGTCGGCGAGAACGGCGGCGATGTGGCGCAGCAGACCCGCGACGCGCTGGCCGAGGCAGAGCGCCTTCTGGCGCTGGCCGGGTCGGACAAGACCCGCATCCTGCGCGCGCAGATCTGGCTGGCCGACATGGCAGACTTCGCCGCCATGAACGCGGTCTGGGATGCCTGGGTGGCGCCCGGTCATGCGCCGGCCCGCGCGACCGGTGAATCGAAACTGGCCCTGCCGCAGTTCGGCGTGGAAATCATCCTCACCGCCGCGCAGGCATAAGCGGCGCGCGGCCGGCAACGGGTCGCGACGCGCAAAGCGTCGCGACAGGCCGGCGTCAAAGCGCCTCTGCCATCAGGCAGAGGATCTCGAACATCAGGGACGCGCCTAGCCAGGCGGTGTTTCCCGACGGATCGAAAGGCGGAGAAACCTCCACCAGGTCGGCCCCCACGATGTTCAGGCCCCGCGCCTTGCGCAGAACCTCGATCGCCTGAAACGCATTCGGCCCGCCCCATTCGGGCGTGCCGGTCCCCGGCGCAACCGCGGGATCGACGAAGTCGATGTCATAAGAGAGATAGGCGGGGGCCGTTCCCACGATCTCCCGCGCCTCGTCCATCACGTCGGCAACGCCACGGGCGTGAAACTCCTCGATCCGCACGATGCGGATGCCGTTCGCCTTGGCAAAGTCGATGTCCACATTATCGTAGGTCGTGCCGCGGATACCGATCTGGATCATCCGTTTCGGATCCAGAAGCCCCTCTTCCACCCCATTGCGGAACGGGTTCCCGTGGGTAAGCGTCTTGCCCCCGAAATAGGCGGGGTAAAGGTCGGTGTGGCTGTCGAAATGCAAAAGGCCGAGCGGCGCGTCACGGGCGATGCCGCGCAGGACAGGCAGCGTGCACAGGTGATCGCCCCCGCCCGACAGGGGCCGGATGCCCCGCGCCTTCAGACTGGCAAAGAACGTCTCGAAGCGTTGCAGCGTATCGGGGCCGTCCACCGGGTTCGGCCCGACGTCGCCAAGATCGGCGCAGCGGGCAAGTTCGAACGGCCTGACACCGGTCGCCCCGTTCTGCGCCCGGATCATCGAGGACGCATCGCGCAGCGCGCGCGGACCGTGGCGTGCGCCAGGGCGGTTCGACACGCTGCCATCCCAGGGCAACCCGACAAGACCGATCTGCACATCGCCGGCGCGTGGATGGTCATGGGGGACATGCGGCAGGCGCATGAATGTCGGAATGCCCGCGAAGCGCGGCAACTCCATTCCGGATACGGGTGTGAAGAACGTGTCGGCCATCTGACCCTCCCTCTGTCGCGGGCGACCTTAACGGGTTGCGGCGAAAGGTAAAGACAGGTTCAGGCGTCCAGTTCGGCGTCCCAGTAAAGGAAATCCATCCAGCTTTGGTGCAGGAAATTCGGCGGAAAGCGGCGGCCGACCTGCTGCATCTCCTCCGCCGTGGGCTGGCGGGGGGGCTTGCGCAGCGTCAGACCCGACTGGCGCAGAAGCTTGTTGGCCTTCTTCAGGTTGCAAGGCGAACAGGCGGCGACGACGTTTTCCCAGCTGGTGATCCCGCCGCGCGACCTTGGCAGGACATGATCAAAGGTCAGTTCCCCGCGCGATCCGCAATACTGGCAGCAGAATTCGTCGCGCAGAAAAAGATTGAAGCGCGTGAAGGCCACGCGCTTCTGGGGTTTGACATATTCCTTCAGCACCACGACCGAGGGTATTCGGACGGCCGCGCGTTGCGACCGCACGACCTCCTCGTATTCGGCAAGGATGATGACGCGATCCAGGAACACCGCCTTGATCGCTTCCTGCCAGGGCCAGAGAGACAGCGGGTAGTAGGACAGCGGCCGGTAATCCGCGTTCAGGACCAGCGCGGGAAACCGCTTGAGCGCCGCGGGTTCGCGCACGAAGCTCGTCCTGAAATCTTCCTCATGCAGCTTGTCGAGCATTCCGGACTCCGTCTCCGCCCTGCCTGCCGTTTCGGACAACCGGGGCGGGAGCGCCCGCCCCTGCTTGCCCACAACTATATATGGCGTTTTGCGCCGCGCAAGCCCCGCCATCTGCGATCCCTTGCCACAATCGCTTTACCGGCCGACAATGACAGCGTCATGACAGCCCCACCGGTCGGCGGAACCCTGGAATCCGCGCTTTATGCCGAAGATCTGGACGCCGCAGAGGCGTTCTATGCTGGCGTTCTTGGCCTTCCGGTCATCGCGCGCCAGGCGGGCCGGCATGTCTTCTTCGCGGCAGGTGAGTCGGTGCTTCTGGTCTTTGATCCGCGCGCGACGGCCGCGGGGGCGCCGCAGGGCGCTCGGCTTCCGGTTCCCGGGCACGGCGCGCGGGGGCCGGGGCACTACTGTTTCAAGGTCACGCCAGACCAACTTGACGCCTGGCGCCGCCACCTTGAGGCGAGCGGCATCGCGATCGAGGCGGATTTCGAATGGCCGGGGGGCCCACGGTCGATCTATGTGCGCGATCCGGCGGGCAATTCGGTGGAATTCGCGCCGGCTAGCCTATGGTTCTGACCCGTCAGCGCCGCGAACGCACCTTCACGCGAACCGGTTCGGCAAGAGCCGCCGGGGCCGTCAGGACGGCAAGGCAAAAGACGGCGGCGACGATCAGGGCGGCAAGGGCCATCAAGGCAACTCCCAAGGATTCGTTAGCTGAAAGTTAAGGGCTTTCACGGCGGCTTCAAGCCCCCGCATCACGCCCCCTTTCACCGCCCCGCTTCAAGCCCCCCGCCTCAAGACCCCCCCGCCTCAAGCCCCGGGAAGCCGGTCCTTCAGGAACGAAAGCGCCACCGACAGCCCGTCGGGCGCGATTCCGTGGCCGGTGCCCTTCATGACATGGCCGTAGGTCTCGAACCCCGCCTCGGCAAGCGCGCGCCCGGCGACACCCATGTCGGCGAAGGGCACCATCGGATCCTGGTCGCCATGCACAAGCAGGACCGGCGGGTTCGACAGCGCCTCGGCGGCGAGCCGCTCCGGCACGAGCAGCCGGCCAGAGAAGGCGACGATCCCGGCGACCGGCTCGGCCCGGCGCGGCAGGACGTGCAGCGCCATCATCGTGCCTTGCGAAAACCCGACGACTGCCAGCTGGTCGGGGCGCATCCCCTCCTCGGCCAGGCGCGCGTCGAAGAAGGCGTTGAGGTCGCCCACCGACTGCGCCAGGCCCGCCTGCGCCTCTGCCTCGGACGATCCGTCCAGCCAGGGGATCGGGAACCACTGCCGGCCGAAGGGGTTGTTGCGGCAGGGCTCTGGCGCGTCGGGCGCAAGGAAGACCGTGTTCGGCAGATGCGGCGCCAGCGGATCGGCCAGCCCCAGAAGGTCGGCCCCGTCGGCGCCGTAACCATGCAGGAAGATCACCATCGCCCCGGGCTGGCCGGACCTTGCCGCCTTGCGGCCGAACTTCATCTCGCGCGTCACCTTGTGCCCTCCCGGCTTTTCACATGCCGGTAGTAGGCCCACAGCGCGCGCGCCGCAACCGCCCGCCAGGGGGACCAGGCGCGGGCCATGTCGCGCAGCGCCTGTTCACCGGGTCGTTCGGGCAGGCCGTACAGGTGGCGCGCGGCCTCCTGCAGCGCAAGATCCCCGGCCGCGAAGACATCGGCGCGCCCCAGCGAGAACATCGCGTAGATCTCGGCCGTCCAGCGCCCGATGCCGGGAAGCGCCATGAGCCGCGCGATCACCTCTTCCGACGGAAGGGCGCGCAGCGCCGCATAGTCGACCCCCGCGTCCGACAGCGCCAGCGCATAGCGGACCTTGGGCCGCGACAGGCCGCAGGCGCGCAAGGCGTCTTCCCCCGCCGCCACGATGGCCTCGGGCGCGGTCAGGCCCGCGGCCTCGAGCCGCGCCCAGATCGCCCCTGCCGAGGCGACAGAGACCTGCTGCGACACGATCGCGTCGAGAAGCGCGGCGAACCCGTCCGCCTTCAGCCTGAGCGGCAGCGGCCCCGTCGCCGCCAGCGCCCGGGCAAGCGCGGGATCGCGCAGGGCCAACCAGGCCGCGCCCTCAGCCACGCAGTCCGGGCCCCGGATGATCCGTTCGTCCATGCACAATTTCCCGCCGGTCTGTCCGCCCCATGGGACGCGATTTCGCTTGCGGGGCGCAAGAGCCGACACTACGCATTCGCCATGACCGATATGACAGCGCAGCCGATGACCCCTGCCCGCAGCCGGCGGAACCTCACGATCCTGATCCTGGCTCAGGCGATCCTCGGCGCGCAGATGCCGATGATCTTCACCATCGGCGCCCTCGCCGGTCAGGCGCTGAGCCCCAATCCCTGCTGGGCGACGCTGCCGATCACCATGGTGGTTCTCGGCTCCATGCTGAGCTCCACGCCCCTGTCGGCGTTGATGCAGCGCCACGGGCGGCGCACCGGGTTCTGGGTCGGCACGGCCGGCGGCATGCTGGGGGCGATCATGTCGGCGGCGGGGCTTTACACCTCGTCGTTCCTCCTGTTCCTTGCCGGGTCGCTTCTGACCGGGGTCTACATGTCGTCGCAGGGGTTCTACCGCTTTGCCGCCGCCGATGTGTCCAGCCCGGCGTTCCGGCCCAAGGCGATCTCCTGGGTGATGGCGGGGGGCCTGGCTTCGGCGCTGATCGGGCCGCAGCTGGTCAAGGTGACCGCCGATGCCCTGGTCGTCGGTTACCTCGGCACCTATATCGCCGTCGTCGGGCTGAACCTGCTGGGCGCCGTGATGTTCTCCGCCATCGACATCCCCGCCCCCGCGCGCGCCGCCGAAGGTGCGCCCGCGGGCCGCACCCGCCGCGAGCTTCTGCGCGATCCGGTGATCGTCGTGGCGATCATCTGCGCCATGGTCAGCTACGCGCTGATGAACCTTGTCATGACCTCGACGCCGCTGGCCGTCGTCGGCTGCGGCTATGCGACCGAGGATGCCGCGGACGTGGTCAGCGCGCATGTGCTGGCGATGTTCGTCCCGTCGTTCTTTACCGGCCACCTGATCGCGCGCTTCGGCGTCAAGCCGATCATCGGCATCGGCCTTGTCATCCTGGCCGGCGCCGGGGCGGTCGCGCTGACCGGGGTCGAGATCGAGCAGTTCTTCATCGCGCTGGTGCTTCTGGGCGTCGGCTGGAACTTCGGCTTCATCGGCGCGACGACGCTCTTGACCAGCGCCCATTCGGTGGAGGAGAGGGGGCGGCTTCAGGGTTTGAACGACCTTCTGGTCTTTGGCGGCGTGACCATGGCTTCGCTTTCGTCGGGGGCGCTGATGAACTGTTCGGGGACCGGCGTCGTCGCGGGCTGGCAGGCGGTGAACCTGGCGATGGTGCCCTTCCTCGTGCTGGCGGGCGGGTCGCTGATCTGGCTTGCGATGCGGCCGCGCGCCCTTTGAGGTCGCGCTTGCGGCGACCCGCGCCGGGGGTTTCACACCCCCGGACCCCCGTGGAGTATTTCCGCCAGACTGAAGGGGCAGCAGGCCTACCAGCGGCCGGTCACCGCGCGCAGCGCGAGGCTGGCGCGGGCGCGGGCCTCGGACGTGGCGAGCCGGCCCTGGGCGACGCGGCCCGGATCGCGCGCGGCGATCCGCAAGAGCGCCCCCGCCTTCCAGCCGGTCAGGAGCGCGGGCGCCGCGCCGGCGGGCAGGCTGGCACGGGCCGCGCGGGCGCGTGCGATCGCCGCAAGGCCGTCTTCGGCCAGCGCCGCGACCGCCCCGTTCGTTCCGTCCGGCAAGGGATGGCGTCCGCGCGCGACCATCGCGGGGACCGCGCAAAGCCAGTTGGCGATCCCTGCCCCGCGGGCAAAGTCGCGCACCACCGCCTCGCCGGTCGGGGGCGTGCCGAGAAGGCGGGCGGCGGCCCACATCAGGTTGCCCGCGGTGGCGTCGAGATAGGCGTCGAGATCGGCCGCACCGTCGAAGGGCTCGGGCCAGGCGTCGCGCCGCCGCGCCTCGGCCGCGCCAAGAAGGAGCGGGCACAAGTCAGGCAGCTCCGCGAGGTGGGGCGCGAGCACGAGGAGCGCGTCAGAGGC
>JACKKJ010000017.1 GCA_024236495.1 Paracoccaceae bacterium | reverse complement strand
GGCGTCGCCCGGCGCGACAAGAGCGGCGCGCACGAATGCCTCGCTCCAGACGCCGGCGGCGATGATGACGAGGTAAAGAAGCCCTGCCGCGACGACACCGGTTCCCCCGGCCGCCCTTGTCTGGTCCATCCTGGCTCTCCCTGTTCCGGGTCCCCGTTTCAGACCCCGCGCCGGGGCTCTTGTCAGAGCTCGTCTTCCAGCTCCTCGTCCTCGATATGGGCGACGCGCGCGCCCGACTTGGCGGTGGTGACGACGCCCAGCGACTTGAGCTTGCGGTGCAGAGCGGAGCGTTCCATGCCGACGAAGGACGCGGTGCGGCTGATGTTGCCGCCAAAGCGGTTGATCTGGGTCAGAAGGTATTCGCGTTCGAAAAGCTCGCGCGCCTCGCGCAGGGGCAGCGTGGCCAGCGCCCCCGACAGGACCACCCGGCCCTCGTCGGGCGTGGCCTCGCCCTGGCCGGGCAGTTCGCGCGCCTCGATGGCGCCCGACCCGTCGCCAAGGATCAGCATCCGTTCGATGACGTTCCTCAGCTGGCGGATGTTGCCGGGCCAGGGCATCGTCTGCATCATCGCCTCGGCCTCCTCGCTCAGCGCGCGCAGGGGAAGGCCCTGGGTCTTGTTGAACTGTTCGATGAAGTGGCGCGCAAGCTCAGGGATATCCTCGCGCCGTTCCTCCAGCGGGGGCACCGCGATCGGCACCACGTTCAGCCGGTCGTAAAGCTCCTGCCGGAACCGGCCCGCGGTGATTTCCGCGGTCAGGTTGCGGGTCGTGGCGGAGATGACCCGCAGGTCCACCCGCACCTTGTCGGCGCCGCCGACGCGCATGAACTGCTGTTCGGTCAGCACGCGCAGGATCTTCGACTGGGTTCCAAGCGGCATGTCCGCGACCTCGTCGAAAAAGACGATGCCGCCATGCGCCTGTTCCAGAAGGCCCTTTTCCACGCCGCGTTCGGCGGTTTCGCGGCCGAAAAGCACCTCTTCCATCCGTTCCGGCTCGATCGCGGCCGAGGCGACCGAGACGAAGGGCCCGCCGGCGCGGTTCGAATGCTGGTGGATGTAGCGCGCCGCAATTTCCTTGCCCGACCCGGGCTGGCCGGTCAGCATCACCCGTCCGTTCGACTTCGTCACCTTGTCGAGATTGGCCCTGAGCGTGCGCAGCGCGGGCGACCCGCCGATCATCTCGGTCGATGTGGAATCGCGCCGCCTGAGCGACGTGTTCTCGCGCCTGAGCCGCGAGGTTTCCATCGCCCTTGTGATGACAACGGTCAGCTGGTCGATGTTGAAGGGCTTTTCGATGAAGTCGTAGGCGCCCTGCTTGATCGCGGCGACCGCGATCTCGATGTTGCCGTGGCCCGAGATGATGATGATCGGCACGTCCGGGTTGTCGCGCTTGACGGTCTTGAGAATGTCGATCCCGTCCATCCGGCTGTCCTTCAGCCAGATGTCGAGGATCATCAACGCGGGCGGCGCCGCGTTGATTTCCGCCATGCATTCGTCCGAGTTGCCGGCAAGCCGGGTGGAAAAGCCCTCGTCCTTCAGGATATCCGAAATCAGTTCGCGAATGTCACGTTCGTCGTCGACGATCAGAATGTCGTTCATGGTCCGCTCACCGCCGTCTCGGCGGCCCTCTCCTTGACGCTGCGTCCGGCCGCGCGGGCACGCGGCAGGCGGATTTCGGCAAGCGCGCCGTGATGGGCGCCGCCGTCGAAGACGGGTGCATCTGTCAATATCAGCGTCCCGCCGTGTTCCTCGATGATCTTCTTGACGATGGGCAGGCCAAGGCCGGTGCCCTTTTCCCGCGTCGTCACATAGGGCTCGAACAGCCGCGCCCGATCCGCGGGCAGACCGACGCCGTTGTCGGCGATGCAGATGGTAACGGTTTCGGGCGTGGCCGACATCGTCACCCGCACCTCTGGCGCATAACCATCCGGTGCGCCCTTTTCAACAAGGGATTCAACCGCTTCGCCGGCGTTCTTGATAAGGTTGGTAACCGCCTGCGAGATCATCGTCGCATCCAGTTCCACGACGATCGGATCGCGCGGCACATCGGCCACAAGGCGCGCGCCGTGCAGGGCGCCTTCCTGCAAGGTCACCGCATCGCGCATCAGCTTGGCAAGGTCGTGGTCGCGCCGGTCGGGTTCGGGCATCCGGGCGAACTTGGAAAACTCGTCGACGATGCGGCGCAGGTCGCCGGTCTGGCGGATGATGACATCGGTCATCTGGATCAGCGCCTCGGCGTCCTCGCCTTCCACCATGCGGGAAAACTTGCGGCGGATTCGTTCGGCCGAAAGCTGGATCGGCGTCAGGGGGTTCTTGATCTCGTGGGCGATGCGGCGGGCCACGTCGCCCCAGGCCGCCATGCGCTGCGCGCTGACAAGGTCGGTCACGTCATCGAACGCGACCACATAGCCCTCAAGCCGCCCCTCGGCGTTGCGTCGTGTCGCCATCCTGACCAGAAGGCTTTCAAGCCGCCCGCCACGCGACACCTTGATTTCCTCTTGCGCGACCTCGCCCAGCCCCTCTCGCAGCCGGTCGAAAAGCGCCGAAAACTCCGGCACCGCCTCGTTCAGGGGGCGGTCGTGGTGACGTTCCTCGTCCATCTCGAGCAGGCGGACGGCGGCGCGATTGAGGAAGTCGACCTGCCCCTCTGCGTCAAGGCCGACGACCCCCGATGTGACCGACGACAGCACGCTGTCGAAAAGCCGCCGGCGCCGTTCGGTCTGGCGGTGGCTGTCAACCAGCGCCTCGCGCTGGCCCTTCAGCTGGCGTGTCATCTGGTTGAAGATGCGCCCCAGCATGGCAATCTCGTCGTCGCCTTCCTCTTCGGTGACCTGGACGTCCAGATCGCCCGCGCCCACCCGCTGCGCCGCCCCGGCAAGCCGCCCGACCGGGCGCGACAGCCGTTCGGCGAACCAAAGACCCATCCAGATCGCGGCAAGGACCAGGATCAGCGCGAAGCCAAGGTAGACGAGGCCGAACTCGAACAGCACGCGGCCGCGCGTCGATTCGAGCTGTTGGTAAAGGCCGACGGTTTCGCGGGTGTCGTCGAGAAGGCTGAGAAGGTCGCCGTCCACCGCGCGCGAGATGTACAGGTAGCGGTCTGCAAAGCCCGCAAGCTTCACGAGCGCGCGAAACTCGTTGTTCTGCCAGTCCTCGATCAGGACCGGGTCGCCGGCTTCGGCATCGGTGAAATCCTCCGCCGAGGGTTCCTCGTAGTCGAAAAGGTAGGAGCGTTCGCCGCGCGCACGGATCGCCCCGCCGCCGTCGATCACATAGGCTTCGCGCAGGCCGCGCTGGATCTGCCCCTGCGCCTGGTTCAACGCCTGGCGAAGTTCCGCGTCCGATTGCAGGAACGCCTTTTCCCGCGCGGCCTCAAGAAAGCGCGACAGCGCTTCCGCGTCGGTCACAAGATCCTGGCGGTGTTCCTCCTGATAGGCTTCGGCGGCGGAAAGCGAGGTGCCGACGACGCTGCGCACACGTTCGGAAAACCACCCTTCAAGCCCGATGTTGACGGTCAGGCCCGCGAAGATCGCGACGATGATCGTGGGCACAAGCGCGATCCCGGCAAAGACACCGGTCAGCCGCAGATGCAGCCGCGAACCCGCCGACTGCGCCCGGCGCGATGCGATGACCTGCGCAAGGCGCGACAGGATCAAGGTCGCCAGAAGAAGGAAGTAGACGAAGTCGGCCAAGAGGATCAGCCGCAGCCCTGTGGAGTTGGCCCCCTGCCCCATCGGACCGAGCGCGACAAAGGTCGCGAAGGCAAGAAGCGGACCGAGGATGACAAGACCCAGCGCCGCGATGTTCTGAACCCGCCGCTGCCTTCGCAGGCGGCTGAGCCGTTCCCATGGTGCGCTGCGTGCAAAGCCCTGCAAGAGGCTGCCCCTGTGTTCTTGCCGCTCGACTGCGGCGACCGCCGATATGCCCCGTGGTCGTTTTCCGGATGCGACCGAAATGCCACGGTTTGTGTTGCGATTTTACATCAACTTGCGGCGCCGTGTCACGCGGATATCGAGGTCGGTGATCTTCTTGCGCAAGGTATTGCGGTTGATGCCCAGAAGATCGGCACATTTCGCCTGGTTTCCACCCGTCGCATCCAGCGCGATCTCGATCAGCGGAAGCTCCATTTCCCTTAGGATACGGTCATATAGGCCCGGCGGCGGAAGCACGCCGCCGTGCAGGTCGAAGTAGCGTTGAAGATGGCGACCGATGGCGGCGGAAAGCTGCTCGTCGGTGGCGCCGCCGGCTTGCGGGCGCGGTGCGGGCTGCGCCCCAAGCGCCGCCTCGACCTCGGCGCGGCCGATTTCGGCCTCGGGCGCGGTGACGGCGAGTCGGCGCAGCGTGTTCTCAAGCTGGCGCACGTTGCCGGGCCAGGGATAATGGCGGATCGCCTCGGTCGCGTCGGCGCGCAATGTCTTGGCGGTAAAGCCGTCGCGGGCGTCGCGGGCCAGGAAGTGACTGGCCAGAAGCGGGATGTCCTCCACCCGTTCGCGCAGCGCCGGGACCGTCATGGTGACGCCCGACAGGCGGTAGAACAGATCCTTGCGGAAAAGCCCCGCCTCGGTCTTCTGGGCAAGATCTTCCTGCGAGGTCGCGATGATGCGCGGCGCGTTCGTGGGCAGCGCGTCCAGCATGCGCACGATCCGGCCCTGGGATTCGTCGTCGAAGTCGCCGATCTCGTCGAAGACGAGCGTGCCGCCGCGCGCCCTTGCCAGAAGCGACGAGGGGCCGTCCATCCCGTGAAGGTCGGCCGCCTGCGCGGTGACGAAGGGCAGCGTCCGGCGGTCCGAGAAATCATGGATCGCGCGGGCGATCAGCGACTTTCCGGTCCCGCTTTCGCCACTGATGAGGACCGGCAGGTCGGCGTTCATCACCCGCGCGACAAGACGGTAGAGCGTTTGCATCGCCGGGGTGCGGCCGACCAGCGGCAGATCGTCGGCGGGCGTGCGCGGCTGGGCGGGTTCGGTGACCGGCGCACGACGCCGCTTCTGATCCAGCGCGCGGGCCGCGCGTTTCATCAGGTCTGGCAGGTCGAAGGGCTTGGGCAGGTAGTCGAAGGCCTCTGCCTCGGCCGCCTGGATCGCGGTCATGATGGTATTTTGCGCGGAAATGACGATGACCGGCAGGCCGGGCCGTTCCGCCGCGATCTTCGGCAGCGCCTCGATCCCGTTGCCGTCGGGCATCACCACGTCGGAGATGACCAGATCGCCCTTCCCCTCCTCGACCCAGCGCAGAAGCGTGACCAGCGACGATGTCGCATGAACCTTGCAGCCCGCCCGGGTCAGCGCCTGGGTCAGGACGGTCCGGATCGTGCGGTCGTCATCGGCGACAAGTACGGTTCCGTCCATCACGCAGTCCTTTCAGGCGGGGTCTTGGGGGCAACCGGCAACGATACGCGGAAGACGGTGCGCCCGGGAACCGAGTCGACCGATATCCAGCCGCCGTGGTCGGCCAGGATCTTGGAAACCAGCGCAAGGCCAAGGCCGGTTCCGTTCTCGCGCCCCGACACGAAGGGGTCGAAGATGTCGGCGGCCAGATCCTCGCGGATGCCGGGGCCGTCGTCGATGATCTCCACCTGCAGTGGAACGGCGGCGCCGGACCCGTCGGGGCGGCGCAGGCGCAACGACAGGTCGTAGAAGCTGTGGATGCGGATGGTTCCGCCCTGTGGCGCGGCCTCGGCGGCGTTGCGGATCAGGTTGAGGAAGACCTGCACCAGCTGATCGGCATCCCCGGCGGTGGGTGGCAGGGAGGGGTCGTAGTCCTCGACGATGGTCATGTGCGCGGCAAAGCCCAGAAGCGCCGAGCGGCGCGCGCGGTCCAGAACGTCGTGGATGTTGACCGGGCGCTTTTCGGGCGGGCGCAGGTTTCCGAACTGTTCCACCTGTTCGAGCAGTTTCACGATACGGCGGCTTTCGGCGACGATCAGGTCGGTCAGTTCCTGATCCTCGGGCGACAGCGACATCGACAGGAGCTGCGCGGCGCCGGTGATCCCGGCCAGCGGGTTCTTGATCTCGTGCGCCAGCATCTCGGCCATGCCGATCGCGGATTTGGCGGCGGACTTCACCTGCCCGCCGCGGCCCAGCCTTTCGGCGAATTCGCGCGGTGCGATGAGAAGAAGGATGGTGTCGGGGTCGTCGGTCAGCGGCGCGGCCTGAAGGTTGCACAGGACCGGCGCGCGGTCGCCGGTGCCCACCGCGACATCGTTGATGAAGACCGGCGAGCGGCTGGCGCGGATGCGCGCGAAGGCCTCTTCCAGCGGGGCGTCGATGGCCACGCGGTCGAAGAACCCCTGCCCCGTCAGGCTGCGCGCCGAGAGGTTGAGGAAAAGCTCCGCCGCGGCATTGACCTCGGCCGTGCGGCCCTCGGCGTCGATCAGGACGGCGGGCACCGGCAGCGAGGCCCAGACCGCGGCGGTACCGGTCATGCGGCCCTCCGCCCGGTCTGGCTGTCGAAGGCGCGCCCGATGAGGTCGCGCACCGCGTCCGCGTCCCCGGCGGTCATCATCCGGGCCCGCAGCGCCGGGTCCGCCCCGGCCTCGTCCATGTACCAGCCCAGATGCTTGCGGGCGATCCGAACGCCAAGCGCCGCGCCGTAGAAATCGAGGATCTCGTCGTAATGGCCCAGTACCATCCGGGCGCGGTCCGGTCCCACCGGGATCGCCGGCGCGGGGGCGCCGAAAAGCGCGGCGGCGATCTCTGCCAGCCGCCAGGGCGCGCCCTGCGCGCCGCGCCCCACCATCACCCCGTCGGCGCCGGACTGTGCTAGCGCGCGGGCTGCGTCGCGGGCCGTCAGGATATCGCCGTTCGCGATGACGGGGATGGTCACGGCGGCCTTCACCGCGGCGATCGCGGCCCAGTCGGCCCGCCCCTTGTAGAACTGCTGGCGGGTGCGGCCGTGGACGGTGATCATCCGCACCCCCGCCGCTTCGGCGCGCTTCGCCAGCGTCGGTGCGTTCAGGCAGTCGGTGTCCCAGCCAAGGCGGCACTTCAGCGTGACCGGCAGGTCGACGGCGGCCACAACCGCCTCGATCAGGGTCAGCGCGTGGTCCAGGTCGCGCATCAGCGCCGACCCCGACATGCCGCCCGTCACCTTCTTGGCCGGGCAGCCCATGTTGATGTCGATGATCCCCGCGCCCATGTCGGCCACCGCCCGCGCCGCATCGCCCATCGCGCGGGCCTCGCGCCCGGCAAGCTGGACCGATGTCCTGACGCCAAGGTCGGCGATCCCCAGATCGGTGCGCGCCTTGGCCCGGACCGAGGGCCTGGCGGTCAGGATCTCGCCCGAGGCGACCATCTCGGACACGACGAGCCCCGCGCCGAACGACGCCACGAGGCGGCGGAACGGCAGATCGGTGATCCCCGCAAGCGGCGCCAGCAGGACCGGCGGGTCAAGGGTCACATTACCAAGGTCGATGGCCACGGGGTCTTCCTTTCGCGTCCGGTCTTGGAATACTGCCGCCCAGAGGCCGGCGGCAATCCTGCGCGCCTATCAAATGGGCAGTTTTCTCACTCTGCACAAGATTTGAGCATTCAGAAAGGCGGAACTGCGACATTCCCGGCATTGTCAGCACGCACTGCCCGGACTAGACCGGCGCTGCAAGGAGTATCGGATGCCCGCGACGAGGGAAAGCACAGCCGCCGTGATCGTTGCCGCCGGACGCGGCGAACGCGCGGGCGGCGACCGGCCGAAACAGTGGCAGGCGCTGGCCGGGCGGCCGGTGCTGTCGCATGCGGTCGAGGCCTTTTCAGGCTTTGGCCGCGTGGTCGTCGTTCTGCATCCCGACGACATGGAAAAGGGCGTGGCGGTGCTTGGCGGGCAAGTGACGCTTGTGGCGGGCGGCACGACGCGCGCGGCAAGCGTGCACAACGCCCTTGACCTCCTCGACGGGTCGGGGATGACCCATGTGCTGATCCACGACGGGGCCCGCCCGCTGGTGTCGCGCGACATCATCGACCGGGTGCTGGGCGCGCTTGATCCCGGGCTGGCCGCCGCGCCCGCCCTGCCGGTCACCGACGCGCTCTGGCGCGGCGCGGAAGGGAACGTGGCCGGGGCGGTGGCGCGCGACGGGCTTTTTCGGGCGCAGACGCCGCAGGGCTTCGGCCTTGACGCCATCCTGGCGGCGCACCGCGCCCATCCGGGCGGGGCTGCCGACGACGTGGAGGTCGCGCGCCATGCCGGGATCGCGGTGGCGATCGTTCAGGGCGCCGAGGACAACATCAAGATCACCTGGCCCGACGACCTTGTCAGGGCCGAGCGGCTGCTGGGGCGGGACATGGATGTAAGACTTGGCAACGGCTACGACGTTCACGCCTTTTGCGCGGGCGATCATGTGACGCTGTGCGGCGTAAGGATCGCGCATGACTGCGGGCTTCTGGGCCATTCGGACGCGGATGTGGGCATGCATGCGCTGACCGACGCGATCTACGGCGCGCTGGCGGATGGCGACATCGGGCGGCATTTCCCGCCTTCCGACCCCCAGTGGAAGGGCGCGGCCAGCGAGATTTTCCTGGCGCACGCGGCAGGGCGTGCCGCGGCGCGCGGGTTCCGGATCGCCAATGCCGACGTGACGCTCGTCTGCGAGGCGCCGAAGATCGGGCCGCATGCCGATGCGATGCGGGCCGAACTGGCGCGGATCATGGGAATCGGCTTCGACCGGGTTTCGGTCAAGGCCACGACATCGGAACGGCTGGGCTTCACCGGCCGCAGGGAGGGGATCGCGGCGCTGGCCACCGCGAGCTTGGTGAAGGCATGAACGGAACGAAGCTTATCGCGACCTTCATCGGAGCGGGCCTTCTGCGCCCGGCCCCGGGCACCTGGGGGTCGCTGGCGGCGCTGCCGGTCGCCTGGGCGCTGATGACGCTTCTGGGGCCGCTGGCGCTGATCCCTGCGGCGGCGGCGGTCTTTGCGCTGGGCTGGTGGGCAACGGCGGAAGAGACGCGCGGCAAGGAAGATCACGACCCCGCAGAGATCGTCATCGACGAGGTTGCCGGCCAGTGGATCGCGCTTTTCCCCGTCGCGCTGGGTGTCGCCCATACCGGGGCCGACCTGCGCGACCTCTGGCCCGGCTGGATCGCGGCCTTCGTGCTCTTTCGCCTGTTCGATATCTGGAAGCCCTGGCTTGTCGGGGCCGCCGACCGGCGCGGGGACGCGCTGGGCGTCATGCTGGACGATGTCTGGGCCGGCGTCTTCGCGGCGGTCGGCGTGGCGGTGCTGGCGGCGCTGGCCCATGGGGTGCTGATGTGACCGATGCCGCCCGCCTTCTGGAGCTTGCCCGCGGCAAGGGTATCCGGATCGCCACCGCCGAAAGCTGCACCGGCGGGATGGTGGCGGCGGCGATCACCGATGTCGCCGGGTCGTCGGATGTGTTCGACCGCGGCTTCGTGACCTATTCGAACGCGGCCAAGGTGGCCATGCTGGGCGTCGCGCAAGCCACGCTTGACGCGCAGGGCGCGGTCAGCGAACCGGTCGCGCGCGAAATGGCCGAAGGCGCGCTGGCGCATTCGCAGGCCAGCCTCGCGGTGTCCGTCACCGGCATCGCCGGCCCCGGCGGGTCGGAGTTCAAGCCGGAGGGGCGGGTCTGCTTCGGCCTTGCCGCCACCGGGCGCCCGACCCGGACCGAAACGGTGGAGTTCGGCGCGCGCGGCCGCGACGGGGTGCGCCGTGCCAGCACCGACCATGCGCTTGCGCTGCTGATCGCGGCGCTTGGCCGCTGATCCGCATTCAGCCGCAAATCCGGGCATTCCTGCCGGTAATCTGCCTCTTATTTGCGCAGTTCTGAAAATGCCCTGATTTCGGGCGGGTTCCGGCGTCTTTGCCGTTTTCTTCCGCCCGCCTTCGCGCATTCCGGTGCGCGGGCTGGAAAGGGAGACGATGATGAACGCTGCGGATACCGCCTGGATCCTGGTCGCGACGGCGCTGGTCCTGATGATGAGCCTGCCGGGGCTCGCGCTTTTCTATGGCGGGCTTGTCAGGGCGCGCAACGTCCTGTCGGTCTTCATGCAGTGTTTCGCCCTCGCCGCGCTGATGAGCGTGCTGTGGCTGGCGGTGGGTTATTCCGTCGCCTTCGGCGGCGACGGCGCGGTCTGGGGCGGGCTTTCGCGGGCGTTCCTTGCGGGGGTGGATGGGGCGACGGTGCGCGGCACCCTGCCCGAGATCCTGTTCTTCGCCTTCCAGATGACCTTCGCGATCATCACCCCCGCCCTTTTTCTGGGCGCTTTCGCAGAGCGGGTGAACTTTGCCTTCGTGCTGCTTTTCTCGGCGCTCTGGATGGTGCTGATCTATGCGCCGGTCGCCCACTGGATCTGGGGCGGCGGGTTTCTGGCCGATGGCGGCATCTTCGGCGCGGTGGGCACGAAGGACTTCGCGGGCGGCATCGTCGTGCATGAGACCGCGGGTCTGGCGGCCCTGCTGCTGGCAGCGGCGGTCGGGCCGCGCAAGAACCGCACGACCCCGCCCCACAATCCGGGCATGGTCGCGATGGGCGCGGGGTTTCTGTGGGTCGGCTGGTTCGGCTTCAACGGCGGGTCGCAACTGGCCGCCGACGGGGGGGCCGCGATGGCGATTGCCGTCACCCATATTTCCGCCGCCGCCGCCTCGCTGTCCTGGGCGGCCTGGGAACGGATCAAGTTCGGCCGCGCGTCGCTGGTCGGGATCGTGACCGGCACCATCGCCGGGCTTGCCTCGATCACCCCGGCATCGGGCTATGTCGGCCCGGCCTCGGCGCTGCTGATCGGGGCCGTCGCGGGCGTGCTGTGCCAGGAGGCCGTCGCGCTGATCCGCAACCGCACGCGGCTCGACGACACGCTGGATGTCTTTGCCGTGCACGGGGTCGGCGGCATCTTCGGCACCGTGATGGTTGCCGTGCTTGGCGCCGGGGCCTGGGTTGCACAGATCGGCGCGCTGGTGATCGTGGGGGTCTTCACGCTGGCGGGAAGCTGGGTTCTGATCCGGCTTTGCGCGCTGGCCGTGCCGCTCAGGGTGGACGCCGAGGCAGAGTTCAACGGGCTCGACATCGCGACCCATGGCGAACGCGCCTATGACATGAATTCCTGACGGCGGGGGCCTAGGGGCCGGGTTCGGGCGCCAGCGGCGCGACCCAGCCGTGCCGGCACTCGGTGTAGACTTCCTGGTCCGGCGCGGGGAAGCCCGGGTCGCCGAACGCGCCGACCGCGACGCCGACGACCCCCGGCTTTCGCGCCGGTTCCCAGAACAGGGTGGAGCCGCAGGTTTCGCAGAAGTGAAAGGCGACATCGAAGCCCGAATCCGAGGGGCGCCGGAAGACGCGGGAGCGGCCGTCGATCCGGACATTCTCGCGCAGGAAGAAGGCCGCAATGCCATAGGGCGCGCCGGTACGCCTTTGGCAATCGAAGCAGTGGCACAGCGAAACAAGCTCCGGCGTGCCCGTACAGCGCACCGTCAGTTTGCCGCAGCAGCAGATCGCATCTCGCGTCATGGCACCCCCCTCTCAGGGCCCTGGGTCCGCGACCGGCGGAGGTCGGCCGCTATCCGTAAAGCGCCCCTGCCCGCGCCTCGAACGCCCGCACGACGCGGCGCATCGCCTCGTCGAAGACAACGCCGATGACCTTTTGCAGGATCGCGTTCCTGAATTCGAAGTCGACGTGGAAGTCAACCTCGGACCCGCCTTCGGGCAGGTCGCGGAAGGTCCAGCCGGATTTCAGGAAGCGGAACGGGCCGTCCAGGTATTCGGTGTCGATCCGCCCCTGATCTGGCCAGAGCGTCACCCGGCTGCCGAAGCGTTCGCGGAATACCTTGAAGGAGATGACGAGGTCGGCCTCCATCACCTCGGACCCGTCGGGGCGCGGGGTGCGCGACCGGATGCGGGCCGCCGCCGTCCAGGGCAGGAAATCGGGATAGCGCGCGACATCGGCGACCAGATCGTACATCTGGCGGGCGCTGTAGGGCATCTTCCGTGTTTCCGCATGCGAGGGCATGGCGTTCCCTTCGTGACAGTCGGCGTGGGTTTCGGGTAAAGGAAACCTGAAATCAAGGGGGAACCATGCCGCAGCGCCCGTATGTCATCGACGAAATGATCTCGGCCAAGGCCATCGCGGCGCGGGTCGAGGCGCTGGCAAAGGAGATCACCCGCGCCTTTGCCGGCACCGACAAGCTGGTTGTCGTCGGGCTTTTGCGCGGGTCGTTCGTCTTCATCGCCGACCTGGTGCGCGAGATCGACCTGCCGGTGGAGGTCGATTTCCTGGAAGCGTCGTCTTACGGCGATGCCATGGAGAGTTCGCGCGAGGTGCGCATCCTGAAGGACCTGCGGGGGGAAATCGCGGGCCGCGACGTGCTGGTGGTGGAAGATATCGTCGACACCGGGTTCACCCTCCACCATGTCGTCAACCTCCTCAGGTCGCGCGAACCCAAGCGCCTTGAGGTCTGTGCGCTCCTCGACAAGCCGTCGCGGCGCGAGGTGCCGATCAAGGCGACCTGGACGGGGTTCGAGATCCCCGATGAATTCGTCGTCGGCTACGGCATCGACTTTGCGCAGCGTAACCGCAACCTGCCCTACATCGGCAAGGTCCGGTTTACCGAAGACGCCTGATGCTGGACCCGCGCCACCTTCTCAGGATGGCCCGCTGGGCCCGCCGCCCGCCATCGGCCCGCCAGGTCGCGATCTTCCTGGGGGTTCTGGCGGCCGGGCTGATCCTTGCGGGGGCGGAACGGATGGGCTGGCTGCCCGACTTCATGACCGATGCGCAGCGCATCGCCCCGCCAAAGGTTCAGGCCGCGCCCTGAAGTGCGGCCCCCTGTTCGGAGAGCCCTTCGGCCAGGGCGATCCTGGCGGCGCGGATGCGGGGGATGTCGTAAAGATCGACATGGCTTGCCACCCACAGGTCGGTCTGCAGGCGCGGCGCGATGCCGGGGGCCGGGACCAGCCGCGGATCGCCCGCAGCGATCACGCACGGCAGGAACGACAGGCCCCGTCCCGCCGCGCAAAGTTCCCGCAGGACCATGAAGCTGTCGGCGCCGCCGGTGATCCGCACGGGATCGACATGGCCCGCGACCCAGCGCCCGACGACCGACCGCGCGAGCGCGCCGGAGGGCTCGAGCCAGGGTTCTGCACCCTCGTCACCGCCATCTCCGGTCCGCGCCCGGTAAAGGCCGAAGCCGAGCACACCCGCGCGTTCCCCCCGCAGATCGTCGGGCAGCGACAGCGCGGGGCGGATCGACACATCCGCCTGGCTGCGCGCAAGGTCGATGTGAAGGTTCGAACTGATCAGCTCGATCCTGAGGCCGGGCACTGTCCGGCCCAGCCGCGCCACAATCGCCGGAAGCACGATCTGACAAAGCGAATCCGTAGCCGTCACCCGGATGTCGCCGGTCACCGGCGCCCGCGCGCCGTGAATCATCCGGCCCACCGCCTGAACCGCGCGATCGACCTCTCGCGTCGCCTCGATCACCCGGCGGTGCGCATCCGGCACGGCGTAGCCGCGCGCCGTCTTGTCGAAGATCTCGACCCCCGTGGCTTCCTCGAAGGCGGCGATGCGGCGCAGCACGGTCGCGTGATTCACCCCCAGCCGCCGCGCCGCGCCGGAAACGGAGCCCTCTTCGGCCACGGCCAGCACGAAGCGAAGGTCGTCCCAGTTGTCTCGCTGCATCCTGGCCCCTTCACTTTTCCGTTATCCCGAAGGACTTGCACCGCACCGTCCGGGAAAATCCGGGCGATTTGAGCGATCTTGGCCTGCTATTGGCAGGCATGTGCGAATTATCACAGATGCATTGCGATTTTTACAGATGGTAAACGTTTTCCTCACACCTATTCTGAGGCCCTCCACAACAGGGAGTTGCATGATGAAAAGAATTCTTCTTGGTGCCGCGGTCGGGACCGCGCTTTTTGCCGGCATGTCCTTTGCCGATGACGCCAATCCCTACGAGATGCAGATCGAGGCGCGGCAGGGCATCATGGCCTATCGCGCGCTGCAGATGGGCGTGCTTGGCCCGATGGTGAAGGGCGAAGCCGAATACAACGCCGAGGCCGCGCAGAAGGCGGCGAATGCGCTGCTCGCGGCCTCCACGCTTGATGCATCCATGCTTTGGCCCAAGGGCTCCGACAGCGATGCGATCGAAGAATCTGACGCGCTGCCGGCGATCTGGGCAGAGGGGTCGGATATCGGCGCCAAGGGCAAGGCCATGGTGGAGGCGGCGACGGCGCTTCAGGCGGCCGCAGGCGGCGGGCTTGATTCGCTGAAGGCGGCCTTCGGACCGGTCGGCGGTGCCTGTGGGGATTGTCACAAGGCCTATCGCGAACCGCGGTGATCGGGCCCTTTTCGGGGAACCTTCCGGCGGCGCATTGCCGGCGGAAGGTTTATCGCAGCGGGAATTCGCCGATCCGATACAATGCCTTGGCTCTCTACAACCTCGGTTGCAGATGGATGATCCAAAGTTGGATTCCGCATGGTCGTCCGAATTTGCTCAATGCACGGGCCGCTCCCGGCGCAGGTTTGCCGGGCAATGCGGCAGTTGAGCATTCGAAGGAGACACCGATGCGCAAACCGACACGCGTTCTGACGACCGCCCTCTTCGCGGGCCTTTTGCTGGCCGGACCGGTTCTGGCCGAGGATCTGAACGACCCGGAAGAGATCCTGACCGCCCGCCACGGCTACATGCTGCTGATGGCAAACCAGCTTGCGCCCTTGGGGGCGATGGCCAAGGGCGATGCGCCCTATGACGCGGCGGCAGCCGCCAAGGCGGCGGCAAGCCTTGCCGCGCTCGCTTCGGTCGATACCTCGATGCTCTGGATCGCCGGGACCGAGACCGGCGCCCTGGAGGACAGCGACATGCTGCCCGAGGCGGTGTCGGACAGCGCGGGTCGCGATACACGCTTTGCCGAACTGAAGACGGCGGCCGAAACCCTTGCTGCCGCAGCGGGCACCGATCAGGACAGCCTGAAGGCCGCGATGGGTGGCGTCGGCGCCGCCTGCGGGGCTTGCCACAAGGCCTATCGCAAGGCTGATTGATCGTATCGACCAGGGGCGCAACCGGCCAGACGGATGCGCCCCGCGACATCGGGAGTAGTCCAATGCGCCGTATCCTCATTGCCCTTGCCCTTCTTGCGGTGCTTGGTCTTGGTCTTTTCTGGGCCGCAACCCGTCCGCGTCCGATCGATCCCGACCTGATCGCGGGGCTCGTTCCCGATGTCGCGCACGGCGAACAGGTGTTCTGGGCCGCCGGCTGCGCCGGCTGCCACGCCGATGTGGACGCCAAGGGCGGTGAAAAGCTGATCCTGAGGGGCGGGCAACGCTTCCCCTCCCCCTTCGGAACCTTCCTTGCCCCGAACATCAGCAATGACCAGACCGCCGGTATCGGGGCCTGGTCCGCGCTCGACCTTGCGAACGCGATGCTGCGTGGCGTTTCGCCAGAGGGCGCGCATTACTATCCTGTCTTTCCCTATGGCACCTACAGCCGCGCGCGTCCGCAGGACATCGTCGACCTGCGCGCATTCCTGGCGACGCTCCCTTCGGACCCGACACCAAGCCAGCCGCACGAGGTCGGCTTTCCCTTCAACATCCGGCTTGGTCTGGGGCTCTGGAAACTGCTTTACCTGCGCGACGGCTGGGTCGTGAGCGGCGACCTGACGGCAAAGGAGGACCAGGGCCGCTATCTGGTGGAGGCGCTGGGGCATTGCGGCGAATGCCATACGCCACGCGATGCACTTGGCGGACCTGACCTGACCCGCTGGCTTGCGGGTGGTCCGGTGCCCGGCGGAACCGGTCGGTTCCCGAACATCACGCCGGGCAAGCTCGACTGGTCGGAGGCCGATATCGCTGAATACCTCAAATCGGGTTTCACGCCGGATTATGACAGCGCGGGCGGTCACATGGCTTTGGTGGTCGAGAACACCGCAAATTTGTCGGACGATGACCGCGCGGCGATGGCGGCCTATCTGAAGAAGGTCGCGCCGCAGCCCTGAGTGCCTCGTGGCATCGACGCCTGTGCGCTGGGCGCAACAATCGCCGGCAGAAACCCCGGGCACGCGAGGTAGCCGGTTGCCAGCGGGGCGCGATGACTGCATTCACATTCTATCTGCTGCCGCGAAGGACGATTTCGATGCGTGTTCATTTCCGCACCTGCCTGATTGCAACCCTGCTTTCCACCCTGCCGCTGGCCGCACAGGCCCAGTCACTGCCGGA
>JACKKJ010000016.1 GCA_024236495.1 Paracoccaceae bacterium | reverse complement strand
GGCGGTCGGGGTTTTACCCTTTCTCAACCGGTTCGGGCTGCATATACCGTCTGGTAACCAGAATCTCTCGGAGGGCACAGCGGATGGCAGGATCGGTCAACAAGGTTATCATCGTCGGCAATCTTGGCCGTGACCCCGAGGTGCGGTCGTTCCCCAATGGCGGCAAGGTCTGCAACCTGCGCATCGCGACATCGGAGAACTGGCGCGACCGCAACACCGGCGAACGCAAGGAACGCACCGAATGGCATTCGGTCGCGATCTTTTCCGAGCCGCTTGCCAAGATCGCGGAGCAATATCTGCGCAAGGGTTCGAAGGTCTATATCGAGGGCCAGCTTGAAACCCGCAAGTGGCAGGACCAGTCCGGCCAGGACCGCTATACCACGGAAATCGTCCTGCGGCCCTATCGCGGCGAACTGACGCTTCTGGACGGGCGTGACGGTGGCGGCGGCGGCGGTGGCGGCCAGGGCGGCTACGACGACGGCGGTTACGGCGGCGGCTATGGCGGCGGCGGGTCTTCGGGCGGCTACGGCGGCGGTTCGGGCGGCTCCGGCGGGGGTTCGGGCGGGGGGCAATCCGGCGGCGGCCGCCCCGATCTTGACGACGAAATCCCGTTCTGATCGCGCAAACCTGCCGAAACACCCGCTGACTGATGCGGATCAATGCGCGCCCTGACCGGGCGCGCTATTGTTTCCGTGTCATCAAACCGGGGATAACAATGACCGCGAAGAAGACACCCGACACCGCGCCGAAGGGCCCTGCCCTTCCGTTCACCGCGATCCCGACGCTGCCGACGGCCTGGTTCGCGACCGATGCCGTCGAGAAACTGGGTGACATCGGCGGCGAATTCATGGAGTTCCTGACCGAACGCATCCGCGAGGACATCAAGACCCAGCACGCCATCCTGCATTGCAAGGACGCCGGAGAATTGCGCAAGATCCAGGAGGATTTCCTGCAGACGGCGGTCAATCAGTACTCCGCCCAGGCGGGCCGGATGATGGAACTGGCGAATGCGTTCCTTGCCTCGATGATGCTGCCGCGGATCGACGACTAGGCTAACGCCGCGCCGCAAGCGCCTCGGCGATCACCTGACGGACGGTGGCCGCGTCCACGTCGGCGGTCACGAACGCCTCCCCGATGGCGCGGGCGAGGATGAAGCGCAACTTGCCGTCCACCACCTTCTTGTCCTGCGCCATCAGCGCCATCAGCGCATCCGCGTCCGGCAGATCGCCGGGGATGTCGGCGATGTCGCACTTCATCCCCATCGCCTTCAGATGCGCGCGCACGCGGCTTGGCGCTTCTTGCGAACAAAGGCCAAGGCGCTGCGATGTCTCGAACGCCAGCGCACAGCCGATCGCCACGCCCTCGCCGTGCAAGAGACGGTCGGAGTAGCCCGTCGCGGTTTCGAGCGCGTGACAGAAGGTATGGCCAAGGTTCAAAAGCGCGCGGTCGCCCTCCTCCGTCTCGTCGCGTTCGACGATGCGCGCCTTCATCTCGACAGACCGGCGCACCGCGTGCTGGCGCAGCGCCCTGTCGCCGCGCGCGAGCGCAGGGCCGTTCGCCTCCAGCCAGTCGAAGAAGGCCGCATCGCCCAGAAGGCCGTATTTCACCACCTCGCCGTAGCCCGACAGGAAGTCGCGGGCGGGCAGGCTGTCGAGCACGCCGATATCGGCCAGTACCAGCGAGGGCTGGTGGAACGCGCCGATCAGGTTCTTGCCGTGAACGGAGTTGATGCCGGTCTTGCCGCCCACCGAACTGTCCACCTGCGCCAGAAGGCTGGTCGGGATCTGCACGAAACGCACGCCCCGGCGCAGCACCGCGGCGGCAAAGCCCGCCAGGTCGCCGATCACCCCGCCGCCAAGCGCGATCACGATGTCGCGCCGTTCGATCCGTTCGCCCAAGAGCCAGTCCACCGCGCGCGAAAACTCCGGCCAGCCCTTCGTCGCCTCCCCGGGGGGGAGCGCGAGCGCGGTCATCGCGATGTCGCCAAGTCCTTCGCGCAGCGCCTCCAGATGCAGCGCGCCGACCCGTTCGTCGGTCAGGACCGCGACCCGGCGGCGCCTGAGAAGCGGCGCGATCTCTGCCCCGGCGCGGGCCAGAAGGCCCGGCCCGATCCGCACGTCATAGGCGCGCGCGCCAAGATCGACCCTGACGGTTTCGCTTGTCATGGCTCCGATCCCTTCACGATGCCGCCGTGATCGACCAGCGCCCGAAGCACCTTCTGGGTCATCTCGTCGATCGAATAATCCGCCTGCCCCTCCACCACGACCTCGGCCTGCGCATAGGCAGGGGTGCGCGCGTCCAGAAGTGCGCGCAGCGTTTCGCGGGGGTTTTCGGTGCGCAGAAGCGGCCGGGTGTTCTTGTGGCGGACGCGCTGCCACAAGAGGTCAAGATCCGCCTTGAGCCAGACCGCAACTCCGGCCCGGGCGATGGCCTGCCGGTTCTCCTCCGAGAGGTAGGCCCCGCCACCCGTCGAGAGAACGCAAGGCGCCCCCGACAGGAGACGTTCCAGAACCTGCGCTTCCTTCAGGCGGAAAAAGGGTTCGCCGTCGCGCGCGAAGATCTCGGCGACGGTCATGTTCGCGGCCTTCTCGATCTCTTCGTCCGAATCGATGAAGGGAACGCCAAGCGCCCGCGCCAGCGCGTTGCCGATGGCGGTCTTGCCGGCCCCCATCATGCCTACAAGCACCACCGTCTTCTTCAGTCGCGTCGTCAATGGCCCGTCCATTCCGTACCGTGTTGGCGATCCGCCGCCCGCACGGCAAACTTTCTGCCTTCAATGGCGTGAACTCGGCGGAAAAGCCATATATAATCGTCGGCGAAGATCCCGGCAGCGGGACGCGGGCAGAAGATAGGCAGGACGCATGATTAGGATACTGAAGCTCGTGGCGACATTGGCCGTGCTCGGTTTTGCCGGGCTCGTTGGCTACGCCTATCTGGGGGACATGTCGCCCGCACGACAGGACATCAGCCAGCCGGTCAGCCTGAATGTGGGCGGATAGATCACCCTTCGGACCCCGGAACGGCGCCATTCTCGGCCTGGTCATGGGGGGTCTTTTGCCCACCGCTGCGCCGGCGGAGGAGCCGATGTCGGCGATCGACTGGCTGTCGCGGACGGTCCAGACGCCCGGCCGTCCGGGCGTTGTCGCGCTGCCCGACGAAAAGCCGGTGGCGAAGGGCGCCGCGCCGGCAGAGATCGTCACCACCACGATCGACGGCCCGAACCCCGATGCGATCGGCCTTCTGCCGGTCAGCACGACGGGACTGCCCCGCGATCTTTGGGGGTCGAGCACGAGCGAGGATCTTGCGCGGCTCCTGCGCGAGGAACGGATCGACACCTTGCCCGCGATCCAGTCGCTTCTTTATGCGCTGCTTCTGGCCGAACTGGACCCACCGGCGGATTCCGACGGGCGCGGCCTTGTCTACCTTGCGCGGATCGACAGGCTTCTGGATCTTGGCGCGCTGGACCCGGCGCTGTCGATGCTGGAAGGCCCGGCGATCCAGGCCGCCGAACCCTTCCGGCGCTGGTTCGACGTGGCGCTTCTGACCGGCCAGGAAGACCGCGCCTGCGAGGTCATGCGCGAAACCCCCGAAATCGCCCCGACCTTTCCCGCACGGGTCTTCTGCCTGGCGCGCGGCGGCGACTGGAACGCGGCGGCGCTGTCGCTCAGGACCGGCGAGGCGCTGGGATATGTCACGCCCGAGATGGGCGAACTGCTGTCGCGCTTCCTTGACCCCGAACTTTACGAGGGCGAGCCACCCCTTCCGGTGCCCTCGCGGCCCTCGCCGCTTGTGCTGCGCCTGATGGAGGCGATCGGAGAGCCGATGGCGACGACGACGCTGCCGGTGGCCTTCGCCCAGTCCGACCTGCGGTCGAACGCCGGCTGGAAGACCCGGCTCGAGGCCGCCGAACGGTTGGCGCGAACCGGCGCGATCGAGGCGAACCGCCTTCTGGGGCTTTACACCGAACGGCAGGCCGCGGCCTCGGGCGGGGTCTGGGACCGGGTCGCGGCGATCCAGCGGTTCGACACCGCGATGTCGGCGCGCGATCCCGCCGCCATCGCGGCGGCGCTGCCCGAGGTCTGGCAGCAGATGGAACGGACCGAGCTCGAGGTGCCTTTCGCGACGCTTTACGGGGCAGAGCTTGCCAAGATCCCGCTGACCGACGCGGCGGGGGCGCTGGCCTTCCGCATCGGTCTTCTGTCGCCCGACTACGAACGGGTCGCGCGCGACCGCCAGCCCCTTGGCGGGATCGAACCCTTCCTGATCGGCGTCGCGCGCGGCAATCTTGACGGGATCAACCCGCCCGATCCGGTGGCGGGCGCGGTCAAGGCGGCCTTTTCGCGCGGCGCCAGGCTGAGCGAGACCTATGCCCGCCTCGTCACCGAAAAGCGGCTGGGGGAGGCGATCCTGATCGCCATCGGCGACATTACCGACGGCGCGCGCGGCGATCTGCGCGACGTGACGGCGGGGCTCTATCTTCTGCGCAATGTCGGGCTTGAATCGGTCGCCCGCCGCGCGGGGCTTGAGCTTTTGCTGCTGGAACGGCGGGGCTAGGCGGATGGAACGCCGCATCTCCGCCTTTCTCGAGGCGCAAGCGGCCGAGAACGGCGCCGCGCGCAACACCTGCCTTGCCTACGGGCGCGACCTGAAGGATTTCGCCGGCTGGCTGGCCCATCGCGGCGGCGACTTCGATACCGCGACCCAGGCCGATGTGGAGGCCTATCTGATCGCCTGCGATGCCGAGGGCCTGTCGCAGGCGACACGCGCCCGGCGGCTGTCGTCGATCCGCCAGCTTTTCCGTTTCGGCTACGAGGAAGGCTGGCGCAAGGACAACCCGGCACTCCGCATCCAGGGCCCCGGTCGCGCCCGGCGGCTGCCCGGAACGCTCGACCATGCCGAGGTGGAGGCGCTTTTGACCCGGGCGCGCGATCACGGGCGCAGTCCGGGCGAGAAGCTGCGCAACACCTGCCTGGTGGAACTTCTTTACGCGACCGGGATGCGGGTCAGCGAACTGGTCGCGCTGCCGGCGGCGGCGGCGCGGGGCGATCCGCGGATGATCCTGGTGCGCGGCAAGGGCGGCAAGGAACGGATGGTGCCGCTGTCGGCCCCCGCCCGGGCCGCGCTGGCCGCCTGGCTGGCCCACCGCGACGCGGCCGAGGAGGCCGCGCGCCTCGCCCGCCGCGCCCCGCCGTCGCGCCATCTTTTCCCCTCGGACGGCGCCGCGGGGCATCTGACGCGGCAGGCGTTCCACGGCCTTCTGAAAGACATGGCCGTGCGTGCCGGCGTGTCGCCCGCGCGGGTGTCGCCCCACAAGCTGCGCCACGCCTTTGCAACCCATCTTCTGGCCGGCGGCGCCGACCTGCGCACGATCCAGACGCTTCTGGGCCATGCAGATGTCTCCACCACCGAAATCTATACCCATGTCCTTGACGAACGGCTTCGGGCGCTGGTGCTTGATCATCACCCGCTGGCCCGGGACGCTTGAACAGGGCCGGGCCGCACCCCATAAAGGGCGCGAGAGACAGGACATTCCATGGACATCGCATCATCGCTTGACACTGCCTTCTGGCTGACGACCGGCGCCATCGCCGTGCTCTTGATGCTGTCGGCCTTCTTTTCGGGGTCGGAAACCGCGCTTACGGCGGCCTCGCGCGGCAAGCTGCGCGCCCAGGCCGACCGCGGCAGCAAGGGCGCGGAGGTCGCGCTGAAGGTGACCGAGGACAACGAACGCCTGATCGGCGCGGTCCTTCTGGGCAACAACGTCGTCAACATCCTGTCGGCATCGCTGGCGACCGCGCTGTTGACCCGGATCTTCGGCGACAGCGGCGTTGCGCTTGCCACGCTGGTGATGACGCTGCTGGTCCTCATCTTCTCCGAGGTTCTGCCCAAGACCTATGCGATCACGATGCCAGAGGCGGCGGCATCGCTTGTCGCCCGACCGATCCGCGTCGTGGTGTTCCTCTTGTCGCCGGTGGTCAGCCTGATCCGGCTTCTGGTCCGGCTGATGCTGATGGCCTTCGGCGTGCGCACCGACCCTGACAGTCACATCCTGTCGCTGCGCGAGGAAATCGCCGGCGCGCTGGCGCTCGGCCATTCCGAGGGTGCGGTGCTGAAGGAGGATCGCGACAGGCTACTTGGCGCGCTTGACCTTTCGGACCGCACGGTCGAGGAGGTGATGCGCCACCGCTCCAAGATCGAGATGATCGACCTTGACGCGATGCCCGACGCGATCCTGTCCGCCGTCCTCGCCTCGCCGCATTCGCGGCTGCCGCTATACCGGGGCGAACGCGACAACGTGGTGGGCGTGATCCATGCCAAGGACCTGCTGCGCGCGGTGGACAAGACGCTGCGCAGCGGCGACGGCACGCTGGGCGCGCTGAAGGATCTTGATATCCTGGCGGTGGCGATGAAGCCCTACTTCGTCCCCGAGACGACGCCGCTTGACGAACAGATGCGCGAATTCCTGAAGCGGCGCAGCCATTTCGCGCTGGTCGTGGACGAATACGGCGAATTGCGCGGGCTGATCACGCTGGAAGACATCCTTGAGGAAATCGTCGGCCAGATCGCCGACGAGTTCGACATCGACGCAGAACACCCGGTGAAGCAAAGCGAAAACGGCGAGGTCGTGGTGGACGGCGCAATGTCGATCCGCGACCTGAACCGGGCGATGGACTGGTCGCTGCCGGACGAGGAGGCCAACACCATCGCCGGGCTGGTCATCCACGAGGCGCAGATGATCCCGACCGAGGGCCAGGTCTTTTCCTTCCACGGCTTCCGGTTCGAGGTGGCGAGCCGCAAGGAAAACCGGCTGACGCGGCTGAAGATCCGGCCGCTTTGACGGCCGGACCGGCCCCGCATGCCTAGCGAGACTTGAAGATCGAGCCCAGGATGCCGCGCACGATCGCCTGGCCCGTCTTGGTGCCCAATTGGCGCGCGACGCTTTTGCCAAAGGCCTCAAGCACGGAATCGGAGCGTCTGGAGGTGGACTTGCGCGAGCTGGACCGCCCCGTCGTACGGTCGTTGTAGCGCCGGTCCTCGCGGTCGCGACGCTCCTCCTCCTTCAGGCGTTCTTCCGCTTCCTCGGCCTCGGCGGCGGCCTTTGCGGCGGCCTCGGCCCGCGCCTGCAGCCGTTCAAAGGCGGAGTCGCGGTCGATCACCCGGTCGTATTTCGCCGAAAGCCCCGACGAGGCGATGACGCCGCGCCGTTCGTCGGCGGTGATCGGGCCAAGCTGGCTGGCGGGCGGGCGTACCAGCGTGCGTTCCACCATGCCCGGCACGCCCTTGGCCTGCAGGAAGGATGTCACCGCCTCGCCGACGCCCACTTCCTTGATCGCCGTCTCGGTGTCGAAGGCGGGGTTCGGGCGGTAGTTCTGGGCGGCGCGGCGCAGATCCTGCTGGTCGCGCGCGGTAAAGGCGCGCAGCGCGTGCTGGACGCGATTGCCCAACTGCCCCAGAACGTCGTCGGGGACGTCGGCGGGGTTCTGGGTGATGAAATAGACGCCCACGCCTTTCGACCGGATCAGCCGCGCCACCTGTTCGACCTTGTCGATCAGCGCCTTGGGCGCGTCGTCGAAAAGAAGATGCGCCTCGTCGAAGAAAAAGACGAACTTCGGCTTGTCGGGATCGCCGACCTCGGGCAGTTCCTCGAATAGTTCCGAAAGGAGCCACAGAAGGAAGGTCGCGTAAAGCCGGGGCGAACCCATCAGCTTGTCGGCGGCCAGCACGTTCACCTGGCCGCGCCCGTCGGCGCCGACATGCATCATGTCCGAAAGATCCAGCGCCGGTTCGCCGAAGAACTTCGTTGCGCCCTGGTTCTCGAGGACCAGCAGCGCGCGCTGGATCGCCCCCACCGTCGCGGTCGCCACATTCCCGTAGCGCAGCGCCAGGTCGCTGGCGTTCTGCCCGATCCAGACCAGCATCGACTGCAGATCCTTGAGGTCGAGAAGCGGCAGCCCCTCTTCGTCGGCGACCCGGAAGGCGACGTTCAGCACGCCTTCCTGCGCCTCCGTCAGCCCCATCAGGCGCGACAGGAGCAGCGGCCCCATCTCGGACACGGTGGTGCGGATCGGATGGCCCTGTTCGCCGAAAAGATCCCAAAAGACCGTGGGAAAGGCCTGGTACTGCAGGTCGAACCCGATGGTGGCGCTGCGCTTCATGAACGCTTCGTGCAGCTTGTGGGTGGCGGCCCCCGCAACGGCGATGCCCGAAAGGTCTCCCTTCACGTCGGCCATGAAGACCGGAACCCCCGCCTTTGAGAATCCTTCGGCCAGGATCTGCAGCGTCACGGTCTTGCCGGTGCCCGTGGCCCCCGCCACCAGCCCGTGCCGGTTGGCGTAGCGCAGCAAAAGCTCCTGCGGCGCCGCATAACCATCGCCACCGCCGCCGACGAAAATACCGCCCTCTGTCAGCACCCCGGCTCTCCTTCCCTGTCGTTGCGAACGTTCCGACAATACTCGGTTAACCTGTCCGTGCCAGTGTGAAAGCGTCGCCCGGGCGTTCTTGCCGGGCGGATCACTTCCTCCCTGTCAGACTGGCCGCGCCCCCCTGAGGGTGCGGCTTTTTTCCTTCTCAAAAGATTTCCAAAGACCGTCAGATTACCTGTTGACGGAAAGGGGCGAAGTTACTAGCGTTCGGCCCAATGACAAAGTCGGCCAGTCCGACAGGGAGCAAAGAAATTGGAAAAGGGCCTCTCAACGGGCCCTTTTCTTGCTTTGTGGCCATGGCTCTTGCGCCCATACTCGGCGGAAAGCCGCTTCTAATTTTCGCCGAAGGTCGCGCGAAGACCTGACATTGTCCGGCCGGCATGATAAGTCGCGGCGAACCCCGAACCAAGCAGGGACTGACCATGAACCACCTGAGCAGAACACTGGCCATCGTTGCGGCGATTTCGCTTGCCGCACCGGTCTGGGCCCAGACAGAAGCGGCCCCGGCCGAAGAACAGGCGCCGGTCGCCTCCGGCGTCTCCGTCAGCGAACGGCCTGCGCAGGGCGACGCCGAACCCGACGGCTACTTGTCGTCCGAACACGGATCCTGGCAAGTGCGCTGCATGCACGCCACCGACGGGTCCGACCCCTGCCAGATGTACCAGCTTGTCAAGGACGCGGACGGCAACAGCGTTGCCGACATGCTCGTCCTGCTTCCCGCTGAGGGTGAAGATGTGGCAGCGTTCATCCAGATCTCTGCGCCGCTTGCCTCGCTTCTGCCGGCGGGAATCGCCGTTTCGGTCGATGGCGCGGCGCCCAAGCGCCTTCCCTACCTGTGGTGCACGCAGCGTGGTTGCGTCACCCGCGCCCAGATGACGGCGCCGGAGCTTGAGAGCCTCAAGAAGGGAAAGGCGTTCAGCGCCGTGATGGTTCCGGCGGTCGCACCCGACAAACAGGTCACCGCCTCCTTCTCGCTTGACGGTTTCACCGCGGCCTTCGATGCGCTGGCCGCGACAGGCGCCAAGAACTGATCCCGGCGCCTTGCCGGGCCATGACGCGCCGCCCCGAAAGGGCGGCGCGTTTGCGTTCAGGCTGCCCGCAGCGCAAGCACCGCATTGAGCCCGCCGAAGGCGAAGGCATTCGACAGCGCGGCGCGGACCGAAGCCTGTCGCGCCCGCCCCGCCACGATGTCGAGCCCGCAGTCCGGATCGCGGACATGGCCCGCACCCGAGGGCGCGATCACCCCCTGCCCCAGCGCCAGGATCACTGCCAGAAGCTCAACCGCGCCGGCCGCGCCGATCAGGTGGCCGTGCAGCCCCTTGGTGGATGATACCGGGATCGCGGCGGCGTCTTCACCGAAGACAGCCCGGATCGCGGCGCTTTCGCTGCGATCATTGAGAAGCGTGCCGGTACCGTGGGCGTTGATATAGCCGACCGCCCCCGGCGCCAGGCCCGCATCGGCCAGCGCCGCGCGGATCGCCGCCGCCGCACCTTCGGGGTCGGGCGCCACGATGTCGCCCGCGTCCGCCGACATGCCGAATCCCGCAACCTCGGCGAGGATCGGGGCGCCGCGCGCCAGCGCCCGGTCGCGTTCCTCAAGCACGAAGACGCCGGCACCCTCGCCCATCACCAGACCGTCGCGATCCGCGCTGAAGGGCCGGCAGCCGGTATCCGAGAGCACCCGCAACCCTTCCCAGACCTTGAGCCCTCCGAAGGTCAGCATCGCCTCCGACCCGCCGGCCAGCATCGCGGGCGCCGCGCCCGAGCGCACCATCTGGAACGCAAGGCCGATCGCGTGGTTCGAGGCGGCACAGGCGGTGGAAAGGGTAAAGGACGGCCCCCGAAGCCCGTGAGCCATCGACACGAGAGAGGTGGCGGCATTGGCCATCAGCCGCGGCAGCGTGAAGGGATGGACGCGCGCCGCCCCTTCGGCAAAGACCGCGCGATAGGCGGCCTCGGAGGAGGCAAGGCCACCGCCCGCCGATCCCAGGATCACCCCCGCCCCCGGCGGCAGCGCCCCCGGCCCCGCGGCGGCGACCGCCTCGGCCGCGGCGATCAGCGCGAATTGCGAAAACCGGTCGGCGACGGCCATCTGCCGCGCACTCAGCCGATCCGAAGGATCGAACCCCCGGACAGCCGCCCCGATCCGCGTCGAAAGCCGCGCGTCAGCCAGATCGAGCGGCCCGATCGCCACCCGCCCGACGGCAAGCGCGTCAAGGGTTTCCGAAACGGTTTGGCCAAGCGGGTTCACCGTGCCCGCGCCGGTGATGACCACGCGCCTCATGCGGCGGCGGGCCGCGCCTTCAACGCCTCCAGCCCCGCGACGATGCCCGCGACCGTGCGCAGGTCGAAATCCCGGTCGCCGGGGTCGGTGTTGGCGTTGAACGGGATCGAGACGCCGAAGCGTTCTTCCAGCGCGAAGACGGTTTCGACAAGGCCCAGGCTGTCAAGCCCGAGCGCGGCGACCTCGGTCGCGGGGCCGATCCGGTCGGCGCAAACGCCCGATTGTCGTGCCAGGATCGCGATTACATCAGCCTCGGTCGTCATCGGCACCATCCCCGTCGCTTGTGTCGGCGCCGCCATCCTCGCGCGATTCCATGACGATTGCGCGAAGCTCGGCCAGTTGCGCGCTCATCCTGCCAATCCGCCGCAGGTGCTTCCAGGCGCTGATCTGGGCGTCCATCTTGATCGCCGGATAGCCCAGAACGACGCGGCCCTTTGGCGTATTGGCCATGATCTTGGTCCCGGCCCCGGCAATCACGTCGTCGCCGACGAACACGTTGTCGACCACGCCAACCTGCCCGCCCATCACGACGCGGTCGCCGATCCGCACAGACCCGGCGATGCCGGTCTGGCCGCAAAGAAGGCAATCGTTGCCGACCACGACATTGTGGCCAAGGTGCACCTGGTTGTCGAGCTTGGTTCCAGACCCGATCCGTGTCGCGCGGATCGTGCCCCGGTCGATCGTCGCGGTTGCGCCGATCTCGACATCGTCGCCGATCTCGACGGTGCCAAGCGAATGGATCCGCGTCCAGGACTGCGCAAGGATTGCCCCGCGCTGGCCCAGCGTCTCGCGGATCTCCTCGGCCCCGGACTTTTCGGGCGTGACGAAGGAAAAGCCGTCCGACCCGATCACCGCATTCGGGTGGCAGATGAACCGGTCGCCGATGACCACGCGCGGCCCGATCCAGGCGCCGGGCAGGATCAGCGCGTCGTCGCCCACCCGGGCCTCTGCCTCGATCGCGACGCGCGCGGCGATGCGGGCGCGCGCGCCGATCACCGCGCCACGGCCGATGGTGACGAAGGGGCCGATGGCCGCGCCCTCGCCCAGGGTCGCGGTCGGGTCGATGACGGCAAGCGGGTGAATGCCCGGCGCGATCTCCGGCCCCGGGTCAAGCGCGCGGGTGATGCCGGCCATCGCATAGCGCGGGCGCGGCACAAAAAGCGCGGCGCTGAGCCCCATCGCGCGCCAGTCGGCCCCTTCCCAAAGGACAGCGGCCAGGGCCTGCCCCTTCGCCAGCCCTTCGGCGTATTTCGGGTCCATCGCCAGCGCAAGGTCGGCGGGCCCCGCCATCGCCGGTTCCGCCGCGCCGGTGACGGTGATGGACCCGTCGCCTTCAAGCCTGGCGCCTAGGGCCGCGGCAATATCAGCAAGCTTGTGGGACATCCTTGGGGCTTTCCTCCGGGGGGCGACTTTCCCGGATTTAGCCCTGAAGCCCCACCAACTCCACCCCGGCGTCCCGCATCGCACCGAAAATCTTCGCGTCACGGCCATAAACGTCGCGCCGGTATTCGATAGTGCCCTTCGCCGAGGGCCAGGCAGTGAAATAGACGATATGCACCGGAACCGGCCGGTCCAGCGGCAGCGTCGATTCACGGCCGGTCTGAAGGTAGGACTTGAAAAGCCCGACCGGGTCGTCGGTCTGGCGCGCCAGCAGCGCATAGGCGAAGTCGAACGGGCTGCCCAGGCGGATGCAGCCATGGCTGAAGGCGCGCACCTCGCGCTTGAAAAGCGACTTCGAGGGCGTGTCGTGCAGGTAGATGTTGTAGGGGTTCGGGAACATGAACTTCACCAGCCCAAGCGCGTTGTCGCCCGAGGGCGGCTGCGACATGGCGAAGGGGAAGTTGCCGGCGGTAAATTGGGTAAAGTCCACGGACTCGCGGTCGACGGCACGGCCGCGACGGTCGGTGATGCGCAGGTGGCGGACCGAATTCGGGTCCTTTTGCAGCATCGGCAGGTATTCCTTGGTCACGATGGATCGCGGCACGTTCCAGGTCGGGTTGATGACCATGAACTCCATCAGGTCGGAAAACTCCGGGCTGCGGCGGTCGCCCTGGTTCATGCCGACGACGGTGACCGTCTCGAACGTGACCTTGCCGTCATCGACGATCTTGGCGGTGAAATCGGGAAGGTTCACCCAGATGTGGCGCTGGCCCAGCGGGATGCCGTTCATCCAGCGCAGCCGTTCCATCGCGACAAGAACGGCGCGCTCCCGTTCCTCGGGGCTGCGGTTCAGTTCCTGCACCGTCCCCTCACCGACGACGCCGTCGGCCTGCATGCCGTTGTCCAGTTGGAACCGCTGCACCGCCTTCTGAAGCGCGCCGTCATACACCTGCGAGGCCGAGGCGCGCATGTAGCCAAGTGCGACCAGCTTGTCGCGCAAAGCGGCGACCGAGGCGCCGCGTGCGCCGGGTTCAAGCTTGCCGATCCTGAGCGCGGGTCCCCACCCGCCTGATGCCGCCGCGCGTTCCAGATCGAGCCGCGCCTTCATCAGCTGGGCGTATTGCGGAACCTGCGGCGGCAGCGTCCGGAAGAACCCGTGCGGCTCCGCCACCATGAACTGTTCCAGCATCGCGCGACGGTCGCGTTCGGGCACCGCCCTGACAAGGCCGGCATCTATCGACGCGGGCTGGATGAAACCCGTCTGCACGTCATGGGCGTAGTCAAGAAAGGCCCGCGACAGCGCGACCTCAAGCCGGCCGCGCTGGCGTTCGGATGTCATCCGCTCGAAGCCCTGCCGCAGTTGATCGGCGCCGTACTTGCGCACCGGAAGCCCGTGGTCACCCGCATGGTCAAGCGCGATGAACAGCGCCGCACGCCGCACCGCATCCGCCGACGAGGTCCAGACGGGCGCATAGTCGTGATCGCGGTAGAACCCCGAAAGGATCGGGTCGCCCGCCGCCGCCTCGGCCACGGCCTGGCGGAAAGGTGACACCTCGGCCCCTGCGCGACCGCCCAAAGCCACGAAAAGCGACAGCAGAGCGAACAGAACGATACGGGGGCACATGCAAGCGTGCCGACTAATCCTGGCGATCATGAAACCCTCGAACCCCTCGGAACCCCTCCGAAGCAACGCAAAGGAGTGTGGGGGATTCCCGGGGCCAAGTCCATTCCGCGCCCGCGCGAGCTGCGCCAAGTTGTCGCGCATTTGCAACGGTTTGCGAATAAGCCAACCTCCGCCTCGCGCAAACGTGAAGATCGGCAGAATCCTGCCGAAAGGTGAATCATTTCCGCAACTGCAACAAATCCGTGATTGGCGCGCGAATCATTTCGTGCCATAAAGTGCGGGCACTTGGGGAAGTGAACGCAATACAAGCTGCCGTAAAGGCGGCGAAATGCTTGGGGACAGGCGCACATGGACTCAGCTGGTTCTTCCGGTTTCACTCGTCGTGGGTTGCTTGCGGCCTTTGCCGCCACCGCAGTCGTCGCGGCACCGACCTATGCCAATGCCTTCGGCTTCCTGAAGGGCGCGGGCGACATCCGCCGCATCCGCATGTATTCCGGACGCACGGGCGAGAACCTTGACCTGATCTACTGGATCGAGGGCGACTACATTCCCGAGGCGCTGGACGAGATCAACCATTTCATGCGCGACTGGCGCAGCGATACGGTCAAGAAGATCGACGCGCGCACCATCGACATCGCCGCCGCGTCTCATCGCCTTCTCGACGTGTCCGAACCCTACATGCTGCTGTCGGGCTACCGGTCGCCCGCGACCAACGCGATGCTGCGTTCGAAGTCGCGCGGCGTGGCGCGCAATTCGCTGCACATGGCCGGCCAGGCCGCCGACCTGCGCCTGCGGTCGCGTTCCGTCTCGCAGATGTACCAGGCCGCGACGGCCTGCAACGCGGGTGGCGTCGGCAAGTATTCCAGATCGAACTTCGTCCACATGGACTGCGGCCCGATCCGCACCTGGGGCCGCTGACCCCGGACGCCCGGACTGTCCTTCGCGAACCGCCCCTCTCGGGGCGGTTTTCATTTGCGAATACCGTCAATGCCACGCGAACGGCGCGCCGCATGACTTCGAAGGCTTTCGGCAAAACTGGCGCACCCGACAGGATTCGAACCTGTGACCTCTGCCTTCGGAGGGCAGCACTCTATCCAGCTGAGCTACGGGTGCGCTGGTAGCGGGTCTATAGCCGGGGTTTGCGGCAGTTTCAACGCCGGAGCGCAGCGTTTCGTGCTTTTTCGGGCGCGGCCGTGTCGCGGGGCTCCAAAGAGATCGGCGGGGTCAGAAAATCACCTTATTCTTTGGACATGCCTTGGCAAACAACACTCGATGATTCCCTGAAGGACTGAACTTGTGACAGAGACGATTCATTGCCCGATTGCAGCCCCCCGCCCTGCCATGCGTCGGCGTGCCGCCTGGCCCTTGCGTGCGCTTCTCCTTTGCAGCACGCTGCCCGGACTTGCCGCCTGCGGCGGGGGGGGCGAGGACGGCAGCGGCACCGACTATTCGGTCGATGTGCCTGTCGCGCCGGACTCGGGCGGAAGCGGCATCCTCGGCTCCTACTTCGTGTCGTCCTTCGCCCCCTACGAGGCGCTGGCATCGCAGCTTCGCAACTCGGCGCTCTACGCGATCCAGCAGGTCAGCTGGAACTTCACGGCCACACCCGGTACCGTCTACGACAGCTTCGCGCCGGCTTCCTCGCGCGTCGAGTATGCCCACGCCGTCGGCCTGACCGGCAAGGGCCAGGTGATCTCGGTCGTCGATGCCGGGTTCCTGACCACGCACGAAACGATTGCCGACAACGTGGCGAATGTCCAAGGTGGCATGCCCGTTGACGATCACGGGACTGCCGTTGCCTCCGTGGCGGCCGGCTTTTCCGACACGATGGTCGGGATCGCGCCCAATGCGAAGCTGGCGCTTGGCTACTACGGCGGCACGACCGCGCTTGCGAACGCCACCAACACCGCACGCACGCTGGGCGCGGTCGCGCAGAACAATTCCTGGGGCTTTGTCGACCTTTCGGGCAACACGCTTTACGTCAGCCCGACCAACTACGCGACCATCTTTGGATCCGGCAACAGCTATTCAAGCGCGCTGGTGAACTACGCCGCGGATGGCGTCGTCGTCTTTGCGATGTCGAATGAGACGTCGGATACGAACGCCGGGCTCATGGAGGCGCTGCCGGTCATCCTGCCGCAGCTCGAAGCAGGCTGGCTGGCGGTGGGCAATGCCATCCCCGACTTCGACGCGAACGGCATCAACTCGGTTCAACTGATCTCCTCGGCCTGCCACGAGGCGGCAGCCTGGTGCCTGCTTGCCGACGGGACCTGGAACGCGGCCACCGCGGCCAGTGACACGGCCTACGGTTTCAATGTTGGCTCGTCCTTCGCCGCGCCGCAGGTGTCGGGCGCGCTGGCGCTTCTGGCCGAGGCGTTTCCCGCGCTTGACCCGCACGACCTGCGGCTGCGGCTCCTTGCATCGGCCGACAACGGGTTCTTTACGCCTGACCAGTGGCTTGAGATCGAGAACGGGCTGAAGCACGGCTACAACGACACCTATGGACACGGCTTCCTTGACCTTCGCGCGGCGCTGTTGCCGATCGGGACGCCGCAAGTCACACTGGCCGATGGCAACGTGACCGCCCTGAACGCGCCGCTGATCGTATCGGGCTCGGCCTTCGGCGA
>JACKKJ010000015.1 GCA_024236495.1 Paracoccaceae bacterium | reverse complement strand
GGATCAGGGGGCAGGCCGGGCCGAAGCGTCACCATACCAGCCACCAACAGCGGTCTCGTAGGCAAGGCCTGCGCGGAAGACATCGGCATCCGAGTAGGTGCGCCCGACCAGCTGGATGCCGGTCGGCACCCCGTTCGACGCATGGCCGGACGGCACCGACAGGACCGGACAGCGGCTGAGGGTGTTGAAGGGCGTGGTCATCACCCAACCCAGCATCGGGTTCACTTCCTTGCCGTTGATCTTGACCGACCCCGTGTGCTGATTGAACTCCGCCGGGACAGAGGGCACCGCCGCCGTCGGACAGATCAAGAGATCGTAACGCTCAAGAAGCGGGCCAAGCGTGGCATACATCTGTCCCGCGACCTCAAGACTATGGACGAAGTCCACGGCTCTGGACTGCATGCCGGTTTCAGCGAAAGCGCGTGCATAGTCTGTCATCTCGTCCGCATGGTCAGCCAGAAGCTGACCGAGATAGGCCCCGAAGATATGGCGCAGGTAGGTCAGCCCCGCCTCAAGCGCGTCGGCGGGCCAGCCCAGGTCCACCTCCTCTACCGTGGCGCCAAGACTGCGGAAGACATCAAGCGCGGCCAGCGTGTTGGCCTGCACCTCGCTGTCAACCTCGAACAGGCCAAGATCCATGGAATAGGCGATCTTCCAGCCCTTGATCGGCTTCATCTCGGACGGCAGGCGAAGGCGCGGGCGGAGGGTCGAGATATCGCGAGGATGCGGCCCGGCCATTACATTCTGCATCAGGATCGTGTCCCGCACCGTCCGTGCCATCGGCCCGTTGTGACAGTAGAAGTCGAGGTTGAAGGGTGGTTCCTCGGGGTTTCGGCCATAGGGCGGCTTGTAGCCCACGGTTCCCGTCAACGAGGCGGGAATGCGGATCGACCCGCCGATGTCCGACCCGGTCGCAAGGGTCGTGGATCCCGCCGCCAGAACCGCCCCCGATCCGCCCGACGACCCGCCCGGCGTGAAATCGGTGTTCCAGGGGTTCCGCGTCACGCCCCAGAGCCGCGACCAGCAATAGCCTGCGCAGGAAAACTCCGGCGTCGCAGTGCGGGCATGGACGATCGCGCCCGCCCGCAGGATCCGTTCGTTGACCGGAGAGGTGTGGTCGGCGACATGATCCTTCAGGATCAGCGATCCGTTCGACGTGGGCTTGCCCTTGATGTAGCTCTCGTCCTTGATCGCGACCGGCAGCCCCTCCAGCGCGCGGGTCCGCCCCCCTTTCGCATACCGGGCTTCCGCCTTGCGCGCGCTGTCCATCGCCTCGTCGAAATGGCGGTAGGTGATGGCGTTGAGCTTCGGCTCCGTCTGTTCCGCCCGCGCGATCACCGCCGCCATCAGTTCCACCGGGGACAGCGACTTGTCGCGAAACCGCGCCAGAGCTTCGGTCGCAGGCATATAGCAAAGCTCATCGTCACGCATCAGGCAGTCCTTCCTTCCAGGGAATCCCAGCGCAACGCTAGATCACGACGCCCGCGCGCGTCTACTCTGCCATTCGATCCAGCTGGAGATTCGGAATGATCGACGCCTTCGTCGCCTTGCATCGTGTCTGCGCGCCACTTGGCGCGCGGCTCTTCACAGTGACGGTCCACGACCCCACGGCGCGGCTGTTCCGGCGGGCATATACGTCGCACCCCGCCGACTATCCAGTGTCGGGAACCAAACCGATGGGCGACGACGCCTGGACGCGTCATGTCGTCGACGGCGGCCAAAGCTTCGTCGCCAACACGACGGCGGACTTCGCGCCGCTATTTCCCGATCACGCACAGATCAATGCACTGGGCTGCCATTCCGCGCTGAACATCCCGGTCTTCGATCCAGCAGGCGCAGTGGTCGGGACGGTCAACATCCTGCATGACGAGGGGCATTTCACCCCCGAACGGGTCGCCGCGTTCCGCGCGCTGGTGGACGATCACACGCCCGCGCTTCTTCACCAGATCGCCGGCATGGACCTGACCGGCGGCTAGCCCGCCGCGTGCCGCCCGGCCCAAAGCCCCGTCGCGAGGCACCCGGTCAGCAGGTAACCGCCCGTCGGCGCTTCCCAATCCAGCATCTCGCCACAGGCAAAAACGCCTGGCAGTTCGCGCAGCTCAAGCCCGCTGGTCAGGCTGTCCCGGCAAATGCCCCCGGCCGAGGAAATCGCCTCGGAGATCGGGCGCGGACCGGCGTGGCGAACCGGCAGGGACTTGACCAGCCCGGCCAGCGCCGCCACTTCGGGCAGCGGGCGGCCCCATTCCATCACCAGCGCGATCTTTGCCGGATCAAGGCCCAGCGCCTTGCGCAGCCGATTGGCGACGCTGTCCTTGCCCTTGGCGCGCGCCAGTCGCGTCGCGACCTCTGCCACCGGCACGTCCGGCATCAGGTCAAGCGTCAGATCGGCGCCATCGCGCACTGCCGCCGACACGGCATAGACCCCGCCACCCTCGATCCCGCGCGCCGACAGCACGAATTCCCCCCGTTCGCGCAGGTCGCCTGCGACAAGCGCGGAACCCTTCACCGGCTGGCCGAAATGCGGCGTCATGTGCGCCGACCAGTTCACCGCGAACCCCATGTTTGCCGGCCGGAAAGGGGCAACCCGGACCCCTTTCGCCTCAAGCCAGGGCACCCAGGCCGCGTCCGATCCCAGCCGAGGCCAGCTTGCGCCGCCAAGCCCCAGAACGGTCCGCGACGGCCGCGCCAGAACCCGGCCCCCCGGCGTGTCGAACGCCAGCGCCGTCCCCTCGAATCCTGTCCAGCGCCAGCGCGTGCGCAGTTCAACGCCCCGCGCCGCAAGCCGCGCAAGCCAGGCCCTGAGGAGGGGCGAACCCTTCATGGCCACCGGAAACACCCGGCCCGACGACCCGGTAAAGACCTCCTGCCCCAGATCCCTGGCCCAGCCCTTCACCTCCTCCGGCCCGAAGGCCCGCAGGATCGGGTCAAGCCAGGGCGCACCGAACCGGCGGATGAATTCCTCAACCGGTTCGTCCTTGGTCAGGTTCAGCCCCGACTTGCCCGCCATAAGGAACTTGCGCGCGGGGCTTGGCCTGGCTTCGGCGATGACGACGCGAAGGCCCGACCGCGCCAGCGTCTCTGCCGCCATCAGCCCCGCCGGACCCGCGCCAATCACCAGTGCCCCGATGCGTTCCGTGTCCGCCACCCCGGCCCCTTGTCCTTTCCACCGCCCTTGCCCATCCTGTGGCAAGGACCGCCCCGAAGGGCAAGGGAGGAAGCGTGGCCGGCACCGATCCTGACACGATTTGCCCGCTTTGCGGTCGCCCGATCCCGCCCGGCGTTCCCCAGAGCCTTCATCACCTGGTCCCGAAACTTCGCGGCGGCAAGGGCGGCGCAACGGTCCTGCTGCACGAGATCTGCCACCGCGAGATTCACGCCGCCTTCAGCGAAACGGAACTGGCGCGCAACTATGCGACGATCGCCGCCCTGCGGGCGCATCCCCGCATCTCGGGGTTCGCAGCCTGGGTGGCGCGGCGCCCGCCGGCCTTCCGGTCGCGAACGCCGGGACCGCGCCGCCGCTGACCCGGCGGCGGGTGTCCGCGTCAGGCGATCATCGCCTTGATCGCCGCGACATGATCGCGCGCGGCGCCCAACGCATCTGCGGCAAGCGTGGCAGCGGTGTCCGCAAGGTCTTCGGCGGCAACCATCCGGTCGATCAGACCCCAGGCCAACGCCTCCTCTGCCGTCGCCTTTGTGCCCGCCATGAGGATCATCTTTGCCCGTGCCGGGCCGACCAGGCGGGCAAGCCGGGACGGATCAGAGGGCTGCGGAAGGAATCCAAGCTTCATGACCGGATAGAAGAACTTTGCCTCCGGCACCGCAATGCGAAGATCGCAGGCCAGCGCCATGCCGAAGGCCCCGCCCGCCAGCGTCCCGTTCAGCGCCGCGACCGTCAGGCAGGGCAGCGCGGCAAGCGCACCCGACAGGCGTTCCCAGACCGGGCTGGTGGCCAGGCCCGCCCGTGCCTCATCAAGATCCGCGCCCGCCGAAAAGACCTTGCCGCGCCCGGTCAGGATCAGCGCCCGCGCGCCTTCCTTTCCCGCACGTTCGATGCAAACGGCCAGGTCCGACAGCATCGCCCCCGTCAGGGAATTGGCCTTCTCCGGCCGGTCGATCGTCACCGTCCAGAGCCCTTCGGCGACATCCAGAACGATCATCGGCACGCCCCCTATTGTCATTTTCCTGACTTCCTAGACCCCCTGCCCTAAAACTGTCCATATCTTGCGCAAGCTATTGACCTCCTGCCGACCCGAAAGGATGCTTGGCGGGACGGTTTCAGCCTAAAGGGAAATTCAAATGACAAGGTCTACGGGACTTGGCGCCTCTGCCCTGATCGCCGCGCTTTTGTGCACCACCGCAGTCCGGGCGGACATCACGCCAGAAGAGGTCTGGCAGGGTTGGGTCGATCTGGCGCAGGGCTTCGGCCAGACGGTTGCGACCGCATCGTCCGAGCGGCAGGGTGATACGCTTGTCGTGTCGGGTGTCGCGATCACGCAGGACAACCTGGGCATTGCGGCAAGCATCGGCCTAGACGAGGTCCGCCTGCGCGACATGGGCGATGGCCGGGTCGAGGTGACGATGTCGGAATCGGTCCCGATCAGGGCCGCCGGCACGCCCGAGGGTGGCGAGCCGGTCGATGTGAACGGCACCATCACCCATTCCGGCCTCTCGATCATCGCCTCGGGCAGCGCGGCGGACACCGCATATGAATACAACGCCCCGGCCCTTGCCATGACGATGAGCGTCGGCGACGGACAGGGCAAGACGCCGGTCAACTTCACCGCAACGATGAATGGGTCGAACGGCAGCTATCACGTCGTGACCGACGGCGGCAAACACGGGGAATCCAGCCTGAACGCGCAGGCCGTCACCTATTCCGTGACCGGAACCGACCCGGAGAGTTCGGCGTCGTTTTCGTTCGACGGTTCTGTCGAGGGGCTGAGCGGCACGGGCGAGTTCAACATGCCCGATGGCGTGAACATGGAAAACCTTGCCGCGGCGCTGCAGGCGGGGGTGCGGATGGCCGGAACCTACGGATACACCTCGGGCACCGGCAAGTCGGTGATCGAGGGGCCGCAGGGCGGTTCCTTCGACTTCACCGGTGGCGCCGGCACGCTGCGCTTTGCGCTGTCGAGCGACGGGCTTGCCTATGGCGGCGACAGCGGCCCGATGACCATGTCGATGCAGATGTCGGAATTCCCGGTTCCGGTGGACGTCAAGATGGCCGAATCCGCCTTCGACCTGAAGATGCCGGTTGCACGCAGCGATGACGCCCAGCCATTCGGCCTGCTGATCAAGATGGTCGGGCTTGAAGTGTCCGAAATGCTTTGGGGCATGCTCGACCCGACCCAGCAACTGCCGCGCGACCCGGCGACGCTGATCGTCGACGTGTCGGGCGACGGAAAGCTGGACATCGACATCTTCGATCCGGTGCAGGCGGAAACCATTGCCGACCAGCCGCCGGGGCAGTTGAATTCCCTTACCATCAACGAGGTCCGGGTCAGCGCGGTCGGCGCCGAACTGACGGGGTCGGGTGCAGCGACCTTCAACAACGCCGGGCTGATGCCGGTGCCGAACGGGGCGGTGGATCTGCGGCTGGTCGGCGCGAACGCCCTGATGCAGAAGCTGGTCGCAATGGGCCTGCTGCCCGAGGATCAGATGATGGGCGCGATGATGATGCTGGGCCTCTTCGCGGTCCCCGACGGTGAAGACACGCTGAAATCGAAGATCGAGTTCAAGGAAGACGGATCGATCTACGCGAACGGCCAGCAGATCCAGTGACGCCCCAAGGGCACGATCCGGCCGCCCGGTGCTTGCCGGGCGGCCGTTCCTTGCGCGCCGGGCCGCGAAGGATTACCTGCGGAAAAACGAACGGCGGGCGCAGATGACGACACAATCACTTGAATCACTTTCCGGGCAGCTTCTTGAAGCGGCGCGCAAGGCGGGCGCCGATGCCGCCGATGCGATGGCGCTGGATGGAGCCGCCGTGTCGATCGACGTGCGCAAGGGCAAGCTTGAACAGGCAGAACGGTCCGAAGGCATCGAGATCGGATTGCGTGTCCTGATCGGTCAGCGGCAGGCCATCGTCTCTGCCTCGGACGTGTCCGCACGCACCATCGCGGACATGGCCGAACGTGCCGTCGCGATGGCACGCGAGGCGCCGGCGGACCCGACGCTTGGCCTGGCCGAGCCCGCCGATCTTGCGCGGGACTGGGATCTGGCCGCGCTGGAACTGTGCGACCCCGCCGCCGAACCAAGCCCGGCCACGCTGGAATCCGACGCGCGCCGGGCCGAAGCCGCGGCATTGTCGGTCGCCGGTGTCACCCAGATCGATTCCGCCTCGGCCAGCTACAGCAGCCGCCGCGTCCACCTTGCCGCGACGAACGGCTTTTCCGGCGGCTACGCGCGCACGTCGCGCGCCATATCGGCGGTGGCGATATCCGGCAGCGGTCTGGCGATGGAACGTGACTGGGCCGCCGAAAGCCGCACGTTCCAGGGCGACCTTCCCGATCCCGAAAGCATCGGGCGGCTTGCCGGGGAACGCGCCGTCGCCCGGTCCGGCGCCCGCAAACCCCGGACCGGCGCCTACCCGGTGATCTATGACGAACGGGTCGCATCGGCGCTGGTCGGGCATGTGCTGGCCGCAGTCAATGGCAGTGCGATCGCCCGTGGCGCAAGCTGGCTTCGCGACGCGCTCGGGTCAGAGATCCTGCCAAGGGGGCTGTCGATCGTCGAAGACCCGTCGCGCCCGCGCATCTCTGCCTCGCGGCCCTTCGACGGCGAGGGGCTGGCCCCCCGGCGCCGCGCGATCGTCGATGACGGCGTCCTGACCGGCTGGACCCTCGATCTCGGAACGGCGCGCAAGCTGGGGTTGACCTCTACTGCCTCTGCCGTGCGCGGGCCGGGGTCGGCCCCTTCGCCCGGCGTGTCCAACATCGCCCTCACCCAGGGCGCGCAAAGCCGCGAAGACCTGATGGCCGCAATGGGAACGGGGCTTCTGGTTACCTCGATGATCGGATCTTCGATCAATCCCACCACCGGCGACTATTCGCGCGGTGCGTCCGGCTTCTGGGTCGAAGGGGGCCAGATCGCCTATCCGGTCAACGAATGCACGCTGGCGGGCAACCTGCGCGACATGATGCGCCGGATAACCCCGGCGAACGACGCGCGCACGCACTTGTCCTATGTCGTACCCAGCCTTCTGGTCGAGGGGCTGATGCTGGCCGGGGAATAAGGCGCGAACCCTAGCCCAGAAGACGGCCCAGAACGCCACGGCGCGGTTCCCTGCGTTCCACGACGAATGCGTGGCGCGACACAAACCGGGCCGAAGACCGCCAGGTCGGGAAAAACCCGTAGGCCGCAAACAGCGTCAGCCAGTCCGACATGGGCAGGACGTTGAAATGCGTGGGATCGTCGAAGTCGTCGGGGGTGGACGAAAACAACACCCTGTCACTGATCGCACAGATGTTGGCGATCGCGGTTTCGGCCTGTTCGGGCGGCAGATGTTCCAGAACCTCGATGCAGATCGCCAGATCGTAGCGTTCGGAGCCTGAAAAGACCGGGATCGGATCGTGGACAGATTGCACCCAAAGCCTGTCCTTCATGTCTGCCCTGGCCATCGAAACGGCATGGGTCGACACGTCCAGACCAAAGGCCTCCACCCCGCGGTCGCACAGCGCCTCGACCAGAAGGCCGAAGGCGCATCCGACATCGATCGCATTGCGGGGCTCGTAGCGCCGCACGATCCGCTCAGCGACCTTGTCGAAGAACGAAAGCCAGGGCTCGTGCCGTCCGAAGGCGTCGTCTCCGTCCAACGAACGCCCCGTGCGGTAGTAGGTGGCATCGTTTAGCCGGGCAGGGTCGGTCCGGGCGAGATCAACCGTGTCGCTCCGGCGCTGGGTTCTGGCAACGGTGGTCATGCGACTTCAGCCTTGCGCTCGGACGTTGGCCGGCTGGCCCGCGCGGGTTGCAGCCGGCGACGTGCGCGATCATCCCCGGCGGCGGTCGGCAGGCGATGCATAACCCCGTCTCGGGCCATCACCTCTTCCAGGACGGAAGCGGCCATGCCTTCGCCGAAACCGCAAGCGAGCAACTCTGCCCGCTGGCTGCGATACATCGGCTGACGGTCCTTCTTGAGGATCTGACCCCTGAGTTTGCCAAGCATCAGATGCGGATGGGCGAGCAGAAAATACTTGCCAAGCTTCAGGTCATCGCCCAGCGCCATGAGTTTCTTGCGCCATGCAGGATCGGTCGGATCGCCCGCCGCAAAGGGCGCCAGCGCCGCAGCGTTGCCGCTATCGACCCGCATCTGGTAGTGAACGACCTGCATCAGTTCATCCGGCGCCAGAGACCGCAGCGCGATCGCCGGATCGCTGATCAGGTAGCGGTACCCGATCGAATAGCCCTTTGCCCGAAAATACTCCGTCATCGGAATCTCGCAGCGGCGGATCACAAGGTTCTTGTTGCCGCTGATGAAAAGACCCCGCCAATAGTCACCGAAATCCTTCGCCTGCACCAGCCGGCTGCCGAAGGCGAAAAAGTAGGATTGCAGGTGGCTGCGATGGCGTTCCTTGCGCAAGTTCATCACATAGCCGTAGAGATCTGCGTCGGCCTGCCGAACCCGGTCGATCAGATCGCAGTTCGGATACAGCGGAAACCAGATGCTGTCGTTCAACACCAGAACCCTGCCCAGGTCCGTCGCATGGTCAAGGATATGGAGGATCCCGTCACGATAGCCGCCAAAGTCGTAGCCGTAATTCGGCCGCTCCATCACTGCGGCGCAATGGCATTCCAGGCGCTTCAAATCGGCGTCCGAAAGGGGCGCGTTCGACACCAGCACCGGTGCAAACCCCTTGTCGGCCAGATGCCGCAGCGTATGGAAAAGCGATGGTGCAAGGCCTTCGGGTTGATAGGCCAAGACGACGGCCACGTCGCCGCGAAGCTTCAGGATGCCCCTGTGCAGCTTGATGTGCCGGGCCTTGCGCAGATCGTAAAGCCTCCGCAAGGCGGGGCCATAGACGAGCCATTGCATCTGGCTGGCCAGAATCCCGAACCGCCGCACCTCACGCTTGAGCTTCCACAACGGCATCATGGGGTCGCCTCCTCGATGAGTTTCGCGTTCTCATCGAAAGACTGCGGCCAGAGGCTTCGACGCCACAAGAGCAAAGCGGCAGGATGGACCCAACCATCAAGAAAGCGGCGGGAACACGCTCTTCGACCGCTGTTCTGGCCGGCCGCGTCGGCGACATGCCGCGCAAAAAGACCCGAGGAACGACCGTGACGGGGATTGCGCGGGAATTGGCGTATCATCCCGCGCTGGCGAACTTCGGCGCCTCGAAACGCCCTCCGGGGCAATTCCCCGAGGGCGTGAAGGTGAAGGGTCACTGATCAAAGCGACAGGATTGCCCGTTCACACCCCTTTCCGACATAAGAAAAGCCCGGGGACGGCGCCCCGGGCTTTTCTCTCGTCAGGTTCGGAAACTCAGCCTTCGGCTGACTCTTCCTTTTCCTTCTTCTCCGGCACGATCTCGGCACCGGTTTCCTGGTCGACCATCTTCATGCCAAGGCGCACCTTGCCACGATCGTCGAAGCCCAGAAGCTTGACCTTGACCTCCTGGCCTTCCTTCAGGATCTCGTTCGGGTGGTTCAGGCGCTTGTTGGCGATCTGGGACACATGGACCAGACCGTCGCGCTTGCCGAAGAAGTTCACGAAGGCGCCGAAATCGACCAGCTTCACGACCTTGCCGGTATAAATCTTGCCCTCTTCCGGCTCGGCCACGATCGAATAGATCATGTCATAGGCCTTCTTGATCGAGTCGGCGTTGGCGGACGCGATCTTGATCACGCCGTCGTCGTTGATATCGACCTTCGCACCGCTCGTTTCGACGATCTCGCGGATGACCTTGCCGCCCGAGCCGATCACTTCGCGGATCTTGTCGGTCGGGATGGTCATGGTCTCGATCCGGGGCGCGTGGGCGGAAAACTCGCTCCGGCCCTCGGTCAGCGCCTTGGCCATCTCGCCCAGGATGTGCATCCGGCCGTCCTTGGCCTGCGCCAGCGCCTGCTCCATGATCGCCGGGGTGATGCCCGCGACCTTGATGTCCATCTGGAGCGAGGTGATGCCGTTCGAGGTGCCCGCGACCTTGAAGTCCATGTCGCCAAGGTGATCCTCGTCGCCAAGGATGTCGGTCAGGACCGCCCACTTGCCGTCGTCCTCAAGGATCAGGCCCATGGCGACACCGGCAACCGGCGCCTTAAGCGGCACGCCCGCGTCCATCATCGACAGCGACGACCCGCAGACCGTGGCCATGGAGGAAGACCCGTTCGATTCCGTGATCTCCGACACAAGGCGGATCGTGTAGGGGAAGTCGGTGGGGGCCGGCAGAACCGCCTGAAGCGCGCGCCAGGCAAGCTTGCCGTGGCCGATCTCGCGGCGGCCCGGAGGACCGAAGCGGCCAACCTCGCCGACCGAATAGGGCGGGAAGTTGTAGTGCAGGAGGAAGTTCGACCGGAAGTTCCCGTGCAGCGCGTCGATGATCTGCTCATCCTCGCCGGTGCCGAGCGTGGTTATGACAAGACCCTGCGTCTCGCCACGCGTGAACAGCGCCGAGCCGTGGGTGCGGGGCAGAAGGCCCACTTCCGACACGATCGGACGCACGGTCTTGGTGTCGCGACCGTCGATACGCTTGCCGTTGGTCACGACATCGCCGCGCAGGATCGAGGATTCCAGCTTCTTGATGGCCGAGCCGAGGTTGGCATCGGCAAGGTCTTCTTCCGACAGCGATGCCTTGATTGCCGCGACGGCGGCAGAGATCGCGTTGGTGCGGGCCTGCTTGTCGAGGATCGCGAAGGCAGCACGCATCTGCGTCTCGCCCGCGGCCTTCACCCGGCCATAAAGATCCGCGTAGTCCGGCGGCGTGAAGTCGAAGGGCTCCTTCGCGCAATCCTCGGCGAAGTCGATGATCAGGTCGATGACCGGTTGCATCTGTTCATGGCCGAACTTGACCGCGCCAAGCATCTCGGCTTCCGAAAGCTCGTAGGCTTCGGATTCCACCATCATCACGGCGTCCTTCGTGCCCGCGACGACAAGATCAAGCCGCTGCTCGGGGTTCATGCGCAGTTGGTCCATGTCGCTGACTTCGGGGTTCAGCACATATTCACCGTTCGCGAAGCCGACGCGCGCCGCGCCGATCGGGCCCATGAAGGGCACGCCGGAAATCGTCAGCGCGGCAGAGGCCGCGATCATGGCGACGATGTCGGGATCGTTCACGAGGTCGTGGGACAGAACGGTGCAGATCACCAGCACTTCGTTCTTGAAACCGTCGACGAAGAGCGGACGGATCGGGCGGTCGATCAGGCGCGAAGTCAGCGTTTCCTTTTCCGAAGGGCGCCCTTCACGCTTGAAGAAGCCGCCCGGGATCTTGCCGGCGGCATAGGTCTTTTCCTGGTAGTGCACGGTCAGCGGGAAGAAATCCTGCCCCGGCTTCGCTTCCTTGGCGAAGGTCACGTTGGCCATGACGGAGGTTTCGCCCAGCGTGGCGATCACCGAACCATCGGCCTGACGGGCGATCTTCCCCGTTTCCAGCGTGAGCGTTTCCTGGCCCCACTGGATGGATTTTCTGGTCACATTGAACATATATCGGTTCCTCAAGGGACGGCCCGGCCCTCCGGGTGTCCCGTTCATATGGCGGCCCCATTGCCGCCGCCCCCAATCCTTCGCATGCGCCCGGGGGCATGGGCTCACGTCACAGATGGACGGGGGCCATACAGGAAAACCGGCTGGTTGGGAAGGGGCGGGTTGGGCCCTCGCCGATCTGCTGCATCCGCGCGCTCAGCCGATCAACCGCCGGCATCTTGCTGTGCGATTTCTTCCAGCCAAGCACCGCGATCTCGAATCTCTCTGCATTTCTTGGTGAATTGGATGGGGAGTTCGACAGGGATAGAGCGGGCTTGAAGGCCAGCCCGAAACGAAAAACGCCCGCACCTTTCGGCGCGGGCGTTGCATTGCGTCAAGCGGAACGGCTTAGCGGCGGATGCCAAGGCGCTGGATCAGCGTCTGGTAACGGCCTTCGTCGTTCTTCTTGAGGTAGTCGAGAAGCTTGCGGCGCTGGGCGACCATCATCAGAAGACCGCGGCGCGAATGGTTGTCCTTCGCGTGGGTCTTGAAGTGTTCGGTCAGCGTGGCGATGCGCGACGACAGGATCGCAACCTGGACCTCGGGCGAACCGGTGTCGCCTTCCTTGGTCGCGAATTCCTTCATCAGGCGGGCTTTTTCTTCGGCAGTGATCGACATCGGGGTCTCCTTTCGAAAAGGGGTTATGGCGCAAGCCGGGATGTCGTCCAGCAGGGCCCCTGGAGGGTCCGCCATTTCTGGCGGATGCGCGCGTATAGGGGAAAGATCCCCGAAAGGAAAGCGTGAATCTTCGTCAGGCCGCCGCGTCCGGCGGGATCAGGACGATCCGGGAGGGATCGACCGCAGGCGCACCAAGCAGTTCTGCGATCAGTGTGCCGTCAAGGCAGATCCGCGTCACCGCGCCGGGCGCGCCGGGATCCCCCACGGTCTCGGCGGTGATCTGCGGGTCGGAGTCGGGATCGCACATCAGGTAGAGCGTATCCGAGGCGGGGTCGTAGTCGTCGATTGTCGCCATTCCGCCGGCACCCGAAAGCCAGCCACCCAGCACGAAACCGTCCGCGCCCGGGCCGCCGCTTGCCCGGTCGGCGCGCCCGATCAGGATGCGGTCATCGCCCCGGCCGCCATTCAGGAAGTCGCCCACATCGTCATCGCCGCCCGCGCCGTCGTCGACACGGCCGTCCAGCGTATCGTCGCCCGCGCCGCCCTGAAGATAGTCCTGGCCCAGTCCGCCAGACAGCCTGTCGTCGCCGTCCGAACCGTGCAGAGCGTCATCGCCCGCCCCACCATCGAGCGCATCGTCCCCCGCGCCGCCGATCAGGGAGTCGCGACCATCGCCCCCCAGCAGCACATCGTCACCAAACTCTCCGCAAAGCGTGTCATCGCCGCCGTCGCCCGACATCGTGTCGTTGCCGTCGCCGCCGGTCAGATGATCGCCGTCCTCTCCACCCGACAGAATGTCATTGCCGCCGCCGCCCAGCAGATAGTCGCGCCCTGAACCACCCCGGATGACGTCGTCTCCGCCCTGCCCGTTCACCTGGTCGTCGCCCGCCAGGCCGTCCAGCATGTCGTCGGCCCCGGAACCTGAAAGAATGTCGTCACCGCCGGTTCCCGCGATCGCAGGCGCGCCGGCATCGCGCTCGGCCTCGTCGCCGGCATCCTCGCCGCGCCCGTCGTCACCACCCATGTCGAAGATCGCGCCCAATGCGAACAAGGCCAGGACACCTGCCAGAAGTAGCATGTCTTTTCCAATGTGCCGGTCGGGCATCTAGCCCGCGTTACCCCAGTCCGTATTGGGCCGGAGGACCGGTAAAGATTCGCTCAAGGAAACCGCCGGCCCGTCGAATTGTCGATATCTCAGGACCAGCGCTCGGGTTCGCGGGCATAGGCAACGTAAAGCGGATGGCGCGGTTCCCCGGCCTGCGTCAGGCCCAGGTGCCATAGGTCATGCCCGGCCGCGCGCAGCCGCATCGCGACCGCATCGCCCCGCCCGAGGTGGCAGCCGTGAACGCCCCAGCCGCAAATCAGCCGTTCGGCCGCTGCCGCCGCCGTCAGAATGGCTTCGTCGTTGCCCGGGCCGACCGGGGCGCCGGCCCGTTTCAGATCCTCGGGGCGGGTGGCGCGAAAGGCAAAAAGGTTCGTCACCGCAAACCCGCCGTAGCCCAGGGCGCGGGCACGGCGTTCGCAGCGTTCGACCGTCGGATCGTTGTGTTCCTCGGTCGCCGTCGAGGGGTTGAGAAGAATGTAAAGCAGGCTGCCGCCCGCCCCCCAGCGTCGGGAAAGAAGATACCGGTAGGTTCCGCAGCGCGAATACCGCGCCTCGGATGCAAGGCCCGCGGCCTCGTGGCGGCGGACGATCACCGGAAGGGGCAGGGCGCGGTGAAAGTCATGCCCTTTCCGGTTTCGGGGTGATTGAAACGCAGGCTTTCGGCATGAAGCATCATCCGCGGAAACGCCCGCGCCGGTCCTTCGGCATAGAACGGATCGCCCAGGATCGGATGGCCGGTTTCCCGCATGTGGACGCGCAACTGATGGCTGCGCCCGGTCACCGGGAAAAGACGGACCCGTGTCGTGCCGTCCTCGTCATGGCCCAGCACCTTCCAGTCGGTCTGCGCCGGCTTGCCGTTCACATGATCCACATGCTGCAGCGGCCGGTTCGGCCAGTCGACAATCAATGGCAGATCGACCCGGCCTTCCTTCGGCACGAGATGACCCCAAAGCCGTGCGCGATAGGTCTTTTTCGTCTTGCGTCCCTCGAACTGCGCGCCAAGGTCGCGCTGGGCGTGCCGCGTCAGGGCAAAGACCATGATGCCGGAGGTGTCGCGATCCAGACGGTGCACCAGAAGCGCGTCAGGATAGGCCTTCTGCACGCGCGCGATCAGGCAGTCGGCCAGGTGTTCGCCGCGTCCCGGCACGCTCAGCAGCCCGGCGGGCTTGTCGACGACGACGATCGCATGATCGGCATGGATCACGCGCAGCGGTTCATCGGGCGGTGCATAGGCGGTAGCGGTCATGGCCCGGCGTTAGCATGGTTGGCGGAGCGCTGGCCAGAGCGCTCAGACGATCCGGTGGCCCGTGGCGCGCAGACGTGCGGCGATCTCGGCGATATGGGCGGGCGTCGTCTCGCAGCAGCCCCCGATGATCGTCGCCCCCATGTCAACCCAGCGCATTGCGAAATCGGCGTAAAGGGCGGGCGTCATTTCGGGCCGGGCATGCAGGACATCGACGGTCGGGCTGTCTTTCAGGAATTCCTTGGTGATCTGCTGGAACCCGTTCGCATAGGCACCGTAGGGCAGGCCGAAGGTGCCGAAGACCGTCATCGCCGCCGCCATCGCCTCTGGCGCGGAACAGTTGGCAAGGACGGCGCCTGCGCCACCACCCCGCAGCACGGGTTCAAGATCGCGCAGCGGTTCGCCCGACCGCAGGCGGCTGCCGTCTTCGTCATCAACGGTCACCGACAGCCAGACCGGACGGCCCTGCCCGCCCGCGCCTTCCAGGATCGCACTGGCATGGGCGAGCGATGCGACCGTCTCCGCCAGCAGGATATCGACAGCCGGCGCGAGAATCGCCGCCACCTCTGCATACTTGCGGACCGCCTCGGCATAGGGTGGGTGGGCCTCGGGCCGGTAGGATGCGACAAGCGGGCCGATCGACCCGGCGATGCGGCCGGAGCCATGCGCGGCGCGGGCGGCCGCAGCCTCCGCCAGGGCCTGGGTATGAAGCGCGGCAAAGCGATCCTCTATTCCCGCTTTCACCAGCCGGTCGCGATGGATTGCGTAGGTGTTCGTCGTCGCAACCGAAGCACCCGCGCCGAAGTAGTCTTCGTGCACCTGCCGGACAAGCCCCGGATGATCGATCATCACCTGGGTAGACCAAAGCGGGGTCGGCGCATCGCCCGACCGCGCGACCAGTTCCTGCCCCATGCCGCCGTCCAGCAGTGTGATATCTGTCATTCCTTGGTCCTCAATCCAGCAAAAGCTTTCCCGCAAGTCCTGTAAACAGAACCGCGGAAATCTTGTCCAGCTTGCCTGCTCCGCGCGCAAGGGATGCACCGAAGCGTCCGGCCAGTGCGCCGTATGACATGGTAACGACCGTTCCCGTCAAGCTGAAGACCAATCCCAGCAGCAGGATCTGAACCCAGACCGGGCCATATTCGGGATGCGCAAACTGCGGCAGAAAGGCCAGAACGAACAGCGCGACCTTGGGGTTCAGCGCATTGGTGACGAACCCCCGCCAGAGTGCGCCCGACGGGTGCCGCGCACCGCGCGTACCTGCGGCAAGACCGCCACCGCGCCACGACCGGACCGCCAGCCACAAAAGATAGGCCGCGCCACCATAACGCAGCGCCGCAAGTGCGGCGGGTTCGGCCGCGATCAGCGCCGAAATACCCAGCGTCGCCAAACCGACATGCCAAAGCCCGCCAAGCCCGACGCCAAGCCCGGCCATGATTCCCGCGCGCGGCCCGCCCGAAAGTCCGCACGCGGTGGCGAAGATCACATCGGCGCCCGGCGTCAGGTTCAGGACCAGCCCCGCCACGAGAAACGTCAGGAACTCCGTCAGGGGATAGCTGATGAAAAACTCGTGCACATCGTCCTCCGCAACGCCAGCCGTCCCGCATCGACCCGGCGCAGTCAAGGGCTTCCGCACCGGCGTTGACTGGTGCGCAGGTTGCTGGGACTGTTCCCGGGTAGATCGGAGGAAAGGCCATGGATTACGAAACGGTTTCTGCCGGGGATTTCGGACGATCGCTTTCCGGGCTGGGGCTCAACCTTCTGGTCCGCGATGTCGCGGCCGAGGCGGGGTTCCTGTCATCGGTCTTCGAAATGTCCGCACATCGCCAGAGCCGCGATTTCGCGATCATGTCCTATCATGGCGAAGTCTTTCAGCTTCATGCCGACGGGACGTTCGGGAGCCACCCGCTCCTGTCGCTCTTGCCCGAATCCGGGCCGCGCGGCGCAGGGCTCGAGATCCGGCTGTACGAGACCGACCCGGACGCGGCTGCGGCAAGGGCCGGGGCGTTCGCGGATGCACTGGTGCTGCAGGCGCCGGCGGACAAGCCGCATGGCCTGCGCGAATGCGTGATCCTGTGCCCGAACGGCTATGCCTGGGTACCAAGCCGCCGGATCTGAGGCCGCCCTTCGGTCCCTTCACCAGCGGGTCGCACAGGGCAGACCGTCGTCGATGTCGTAATAGTCGCCCTTCGATCCCGCGAAGATGTGTTCGGCAAGCCGCCCGCCCGTTTGCCCGGTGACCGCCCCCGCCTCGACCGAGAATTCACCCGCTGCGGACCTGAACCAAAGGCTCGATCCGCAGCGAGTGCAGAATCCGCGCCGGCCTTTCGCCGGGGTTTCATATTCCCCCAGCGTCTGCCGGCTGTGCCAGGTGATCGTGCTTTCGTCGGCGTCGAACGAGGCCGAATAGTGCCCCGACAGCTTGCGGCACTGGGTGCAATGGCAGGCCGTGATCCGACCGGCGGGGCCGGGCAGGCTGAAGGCCACGTCGCCGCACAGGCACGCGCAATCAAGGCGGTCCGCCGGCGCGGCCGGCGCTTCGGGGGGCGGCCCTTCGGGCCGGTAATAGTCGCCTGCATCCTCGGTGAAGATATGACGGGTCAGCCGCAGACCGGTCGCCCCGTCGAGCGCCCCTGCGGCGATAGCCATGCGGTCCTCTCCGGCGGGTTTCCAGAACAGGCTTGCCCCGCAGCGGGCGCAGAATCCGCGCCGCGCGGCAGGGGAACTGTCATACCAGGCCAGCGTCGCGGCCGAGGTCACCCTGAAACGGTCGAGATCCGCGGACGTCGCGGCCCAATGATGCCCGCTGGATTTTCGGCACTGGCCGCAATGGCAGGCCCAGACATCGCGCAAGCGGCCTGAGGTTGCAAACGTCACGCCGCCGCAAAGGCAGCTTCCGGTTTGAGAGTGTTCATCATGCATCGAGGCGCCCCCTTTTGCAGGACTGTCGCCCCCGGTCCGGCGCCCCGCTTGGTGGCCCGCGTCACAGATCGCCGAAAACCGACCTCAGGATGGCGGAAAGCCCGGCGGAATCGGCTTCGGTGAAGGCCGCCGGCCGATCGCTGTCGATGTCCAGAACGCCGATCAGGCGGCCGTCGCCGGCGCGAACCGGCAGGACGATCTCCGACCGGGTGGAGGAGGCGCAGGCGATATGGCCGGGAAAGGCATCGACATCGTCCACCAGCTGCACCGCGCCGGTCCGGGCCGCCGCGCCGCAGACACCCCGCGAGAACGGGATGACAAGGCAGCCGTGCCCGCCCTGGTAGGGACCGATCTTGAGGAGGTCCGGCGCGACGACCCGGTAAAAGCCGGTCCAGTCGAAGCGATCGTCGGCGTGGTGCAGTTCGCAAACGACCGTCGCCATCAGCGCGACCTCGTCGGTCTCGCCTTCGGTCAGGCTTGCGATGATCCGTCCGGTTTCGGTGTAGTCGATGATCATGCCGGTTTTCCCGCCCTGT
>JACKKJ010000014.1 GCA_024236495.1 Paracoccaceae bacterium | reverse complement strand
TGGTCTGGTCATGCTGCATGTAGCGGCCGGGGCACGGATCGTCCAGCACCAGCGTGGCCGGTCATCTGCAATATTTACATAATACTGATTATCGGACTTACGGATAGGCCTGGGAACCGGGCCGTCAGGCACAACCCGCCGGAGTTGCCAGGGAAACCGGCGCGCCGCCCCGCCAGACGCCGCGGAGCCTCAGATCGGGTCCAAGGTGGATGAAGTCGGCACGCCGCCCCGGCCCGAGCCTGCCGTGCCGGTCGCCAAGCCCCGCGACCTCGGCCGGAATGCAGGTCGCCATCGCCAGCGCCCGGTCGAGTGCCACGCCCACCACGCGCGTCATCACCCGCAGCGCGCCCGCAAGGTCAAGGTCGGCGCCCGCCAGCGTGCCGTCGGCCAGTGTCAGGCGGCCGTCCCGGCGCAGGATGTCGCGTCCGTTCAGCGCAAAGCGCGTGATCGAAGTTCCCGCCGGCGCCATCGCGTCGGAAACCAGAAAGATCCGCCCCGGCCCGCACTTTGCCGCCAGCGCCGCGCGGATCGTCGCGGGATGCACATGGATGCCGTCAGCGATCAGTCCCGCGCTGAGCCCGCCAGCGCCAAGCGCGGCGCCCACAAGGCCCGGTTCGCGGTTTCCCAGCTGGCTCATCGCGTTGAAAAGATGCGTCGCCATGCGTGCGCCCGCCCCGGCCGCGTCCCGGCAGGTGTCATGACTTGCGTCGGTGTGGCCCAGCGACACGGCGACGCCCGCCGCCGCCAGCGCCGTGATCTGGGCTAGCGTGACATTCTCCGGCGCCACGGTCACCTTCAGACGCGGCAGATGCGCGGCGGCCGCGATCAGTTCGGACAGGTCCCTGTCCGTCATCGGGCGGATCAGCGCCGGATCATGGGCACCCTTTCGCGCCAGCGACAGATGCGGACCCTCAAGATGCAGGCCGGCGATCCCCGGGACGCCCGCGGCCACCGCATCGCGGACGGCGGCTATGGTGGCGCTGGTCTGTGCGGGCGTGTCGGTGATCAGCGTCGGCAGGATCGCGGTCGCGCCAAGCCCGGCATGGGCCGCCGCCATCCGTTCAAGCGTCTCGACCGTCGGCGCATCGTTCAGCATGATCCCGTCGCCGCCGTTCACCTGAAGATCGACGAACCCGGGCGCGATGGTACCGGGGCCCAGATCGACGACGCTGCGGCCGCGCGGCCGGCTTCGTTCGATCGCGGCCACCCGCCCCCCTTCGACGACCAGCCAGCCGGGGCCGAGCCGGTCGCCGTCAAAGACCTGATCTGCGCTGAAAACCGTGTCTTTCATGTGGTTTCCGTCACTTTCTTCAGGTGCCTCGGGGTGTCCGGGTCGATGCCGCGCGCGCGGGCCACCGCCTCGACCATCGCGTAGAAGCTGACGATCAACGCCAGCGGATCGGTCAGCGGGTGATCGGTACGCACGGCGGGCAGGCGTGTTGCCCCCCGCGCCCGGTCGGAGGTGACGAAGACCCGTGCCCCCTTCCCCGCCATGGTTTCCGCGATCTCGACAACGGCGCCTTCGGCGGCGTCGGCGGCCGCAAAGGCGAGGACCGGGAAGTCCGCGTCCACGATCGATACCGGCCCGTGCAGCACCTCGGCCGAGGAATAGCTTTCGGCGTGGATCTGGCAGGTTTCCTTGAACTTGAGCGCCGCCTCGCCGGAAATGGCGAAGGACGGGCCGCGACCGATCGTGTAAAGCGAGCCGACCGAACACATGACATCGGCAAGCGGCGACCAGTCGGCGCGCGCGGCCTGGTCCAGCCGGTCGGGCAAGTGAGAGATTGCCGACAGAAGCCGCGCGTCGCCTGCCCATTCGGCGACCAGCGCAAGCCCCGCGACGGCCGAGGTGACAAAGGTTTTCGTTGCCGCGACAGAAAGCTCCGGCCCGGCGTGAATGTCGAGAACGGCGCTTGCGGCGGCGGCCAGGGGCGATGCGGGATCGTTGGTGACGGCGACGGTCAGCGCCCCGCCAGCCCCCGCCGAACGGGTCAGTTCGACGATGTCGGGGCTCTTGCCCGACTGCGACACGGCCAGGCAAAGCGCGGGCGCGAGCCTGAGCTGCGCGCCGTAGACCGAGGCGACCGAAGGCCCGAGCGAGGCGACCGGCAGCCCGAGCGTCAGTTCGGCCGCGTATTTCAGGTAGGTACAGGCGTGATCGGACGACCCGCGCGCGATCGTGGCGATGAAGGCCGGGTTGCGGTCCTGGGCCGCGCGCGCCGCGGCGCGGATTGCCGGGCCACCGCGATCCAGAAGCCGGGCGACCGCTTCGGGGATCTCGTGCACTTCGCGCTGCATTTGGCTGGTGGTCATGCGGGAAGCTCCGGTATGCGCAATTCGGCAACGAAATCATAGGTGTCGCCGCGGTAGACGGATCGGGTGAATTCCGCCACCCGCCCTTCGGGCAGGTAGGAAAGGCGTTCGATGCGCAGCCCGGCCGCGCCTTCGGGCAGACCCAGAAGCACCGCGTCGGCCTGGCCGAGGTTGACGGCCGAAATCTTCTGGATCGCGCGGACGGGGCGCAGCCCTGCCTGCCCCAGCACCTCGTAAAGCGACTGGGTGACGGCGAGCGGATTGGGCAGGATCGAGGGCGGGAGAGAGGCGCGCTCCACCGCCATCGGCCGCCCGTCGGCCAGCCGCAGCCGCGCCAGCCGCGCGACCTGGTCGTCGGCGCCAAGGCCAAGTGCCAGAACCTCTTCGGGCGAAGGCAGGAACAGCCCGCGCTCCAGCCATTGCGACACGGAATTCAGGCCCCGCCGGGCCATGTCCTCGGTAAACGATGTCAGCCGCGACAGCGATTGTTCGACGCGCGGCCGCCCCGGCGCGATCGAGGAGCCGGAGCCCTGGCGCTGCACGACCAGCCCTTTTTCGACCAGTTCGGCGATCGCCTTGCGTACCGTGACACGCGACAGTTCGGTCAGCGCGGCGATCTCGCGTTCGGGGGGCAAGGGGGTGTCGGGGGGCAGGATCCCCTCGCTCACGCCTGCCTCGATCCGCTTGCGGAGCTGGACGTAAAGCGGCCCCCCCGCGGGGCTGAGCCAGCGGCCGGGGTCCAGGAATTCGGTGATGGTCATGCGGTCCCCTCCCCCTGTCGTGCGGCCAGCGCCAGCGCCCCGTCAAGCGCGGTGCCGCGCGCGGCCCGCAGATCGGCCGCGATCCGCGGGTCCAGCCAGCGCGCATAGCCAGGGCCGACCCCGCCCAGAAGGCAAAGCGGTTCGCCCGGCTGGTGGCCCAGCACCGAAAGGCAGGCCGCGATATAGGCGGCGCCCTCGGCCATCAGGGCGGCGGCGGTCGCGTCGCCTGCGCCGGCAGCGGCCACGACACGGGGCGCCAGCGCGGCAAGGTCGGTCGCGGTGGCCGCGGCCGAGAAATAGACAATCTCTGCCGGGCTGTCGGCGTGATCGCGCAGCACCTCGAGCGTCAGGCCGGTATGCGGGCGAAGCCCGTCGATGGCCAGCATGGTTTCCTCAAGCAGGCGCCGGCCAAGGCGCGCGCCCGACGCCTGGTCGCCGATGGGCAGACCCCAGCCGCCCAGGACCCGGATGCCGGTGTCCGTTTGCCGCCCGACGAAAGATCCGGTTCCGATGGCCGCGACCGCGCCGGTTTCGGGGCCAAGCGCGCCCGCGACAGTCGTGGGTTGATCGTCGGTCACGGTGACATGGCGACAGGGCAGCGCGGCGGCGACCCGGGCTGCGTCCGCGGGCGTCATCACGCCGGCAAGCCCCGCGTGGATGCGCGCGGCCGCCATCTGCCCCGCGTCCACCCCCGCCACTTGCGCAAGACGCGCCAGCGCATCGGTGATTGATCGGATCGCCTCGTCGAAGCGCATGGCATTGGCCGGACCGCCCCGCGCCTCGAATCGCGCGCCGCCGATGATGAGCGCGGCGCGGCAGGATGTGCCGCCGCCGTCGATGCCGACCAGAAGATCCGGGTGATGTGTCATGACAATGCCTATATAATACCTTTGTGCGCCAAGAAAGCAAAAAGCGATGGATTGGCGGGATTCTTGCTGTGAATCGGCGCCTCTCGGGCGGTCAGCAAGAAATAATTGGACAACAGGTATTAAAAAGGTATTGTTGTCGGAACGGGAGGAATCGCATGGCGTCGCCGCGCACCGAAAGTCTGCACCCTGACGCAGCCGGGATCGACATGCTGCCCGGCGTCGCCGCGCTTGAGCGGCTTCTGGCGGGGCAGCGGGCGGCGCTCGAGACGGTCGCGGCCGCCCTGCCCGCGCTTGATGCCGCGTCCGCGCTGATGGCCGGGGCGATCGCTTCCGGCGGGCGGCTTGTCTATGCCGGGGCCGGATCCTCGGCGCTGATGGCGATGGCCGATGCGCTGGAACTGCCGGGAACCTACGGCGTCGATCCCGACCGGATCCTGATCCTTATGGCGGGGGGCTTGCCGCGCGATTCGCGGATGCCCGGCGACACCGAGGACGACGCGGAGGAAGCGGCACGCGCCGCGCAGGCGATCCGCGCGGGGGATCTGGTGATCGCGGTGGCGGCCTCCGGCGCGACCCCCTACCCCATGTCCATCGCGCGCGAGGGCCGCGCCCGCGGCGCAAGGGTCGTGGCGATCGCCAACAACCCCGGCGCGCCGATCTTTGAACTGGCCGATGTGGCCGTCTGCCTGCCGACGCCGCCCGAGGTGATCGCCGGGTCCACCCGGATGGGCGCCGGCACCGCGCAGAAGGCGGCGCTGAATCTTGCCTCGACGCTGATGGGGATCCGGCTGGGGCAGGTCCATGACGGGATGATGGTCGGCCTCGTGGCCGACAACGCCAAGCTCAGGGGGCGCGCGCGCGGCATGGTGGAACGGATCGCCGGGGTCACCCCCGGGGCCGCCGATGGCGCACTTGCAAAGGCGGCAGGCGCGGTGAAACCTGCCGTCCTGATCGCGCGCGGCATGAGCGCGGACAGCGCGCGCGCCCTTCTGGGCGCGACCGAGGGAAACCTGCGCGCCGCGCTGGCGCGCATCGACGACCCCGACCGGGCTGCCCGGCGGGAGGATACCAACCATGGGAGTGAGGAATGACACAAGGTAGACTGGGCAGGCTGTCGGGGCTGATGCTGACGACGGCCCTGATCGCCACCGGGGCGGCGGCGCAGGACGTGACGCTGACCATCGAAAGCTGGCGCAACGACGACCTTTCCATCTGGCAGGACCAGATCATCCCGGCCTTCGAAGCCGCGAACCCCGGCATCAAGGTCGCGTTCACGCCCTCCGCCCCGGCGGAATACAACGCCGCGCTGAACTCCAAGCTGGATGCGGGCACGGCGGGCGACCTGATCACCTGCCGGCCCTTCGACGCCTCGCTCGCGCTTTACGACGGCGGCAAGCTGGCGGATCTCTCGGACCTCGCGGCGATGGCCAATTTCTCCGACGTGGCCAAATCCGCCTGGCAGACCGATGACGGGGCCCACACCTTCTGCGTGCCGATGGCCAGCGTCATCCACGGCTTCATCTACAACAAGACCGCCTTTGCAGAGCTTGGGATCGAGGTTCCGGCCACCGAGGCGGATTTCTTCGCCGCCCTCGACAAGATCAAGGCGGACGGCACCTATATCCCGATGGCGATGGGCACCAACGACCAGTGGGAAGCCGCGACGATGGGCTACAACAACATCGGGCCGAACTACTGGAAGGGCGAGGACGGCCGCCGGGCGCTGATCGCCGGAACCCAGAAGCTGACCGACGAGGCCTGGGTGGCGCCCTACCGGCAACTGGCGAAGTGGAAGGACTATCTGGGCGACGGGTTCGAGGCGCAGACCTATCCCGACAGCCAGAACCTCTTCACGCTGGGCCGCGCGGCGGTCTATCCGGCCGGTTCGTGGGAAATCTCCGGCTTCAACGCACAGGCCGATTTCGAGATGGGTGCCTTCCCGCCGCCGGTCGCGAACGCGGGCGACGAATGCTACATTTCCGACCATACCGACATTGCCATCGGCCTGAACGCGGCCAGCCCCAATGCCGAGGCGGCGCGGACCTTCCTCGAATGGGTGGGCTCGGCGGAATTCGCGACACTCTACGCCAATGCGCTTCCCGGATTCTTCTCGCTCAACTCCGCCCCGGTGGAGATGGCTGACCCGCTGGCGCAGGAATTCGTGTCCTGGCGCGGCAAGTGCCATTCGACGATCCGGTCCACCTACCAGATCCTGTCGCGCGGTACGCCGAACCTGGAAAACGAGACCTGGAACGCCTCGGCCAACGTGATCCGCGGCAGCGAGACGCCGGAGGAAGCCGGCGCGCGTCTGCAGGCGGGGCTTGCCAGCTGGTACGAGCCGCAGAAGTAAAGGGTTTCGCCCGCGGACGCGGGCGACCCGGGCGGGGGGCTGTCTGCCCCCCGCACCCCCCGAGAGTACTTGAGCCAGACTGAAAGGAAGGAAGCCCGATGGCGACCCGTTCTCGCCTCCATGTCGCTGTCTTTCTCGCGCCCGCGGTCCTTGTCTATACCGCGGTGATGATCTGGCCCTTGTTCAACACGCTGCGGCTGGCGCTTTATGCCGCGGGGGACGAGGGGCGCGTCTTTGCGGGCCTTGCGAACTTCGCCACCCTTTTCGGCGATCCGCGCTGGTCGGGGGCGTTCTGGAACGCGCTGGGGAACAATTTCTGGTTCTTCTTCATCCACATGATCGTGCAAAACCCGATCGGGATCGCGCTGGCGGCGATCCTGTCGCATCCCCGCCTGCGTTTTGCGGCCCTTTACCGGTCTGCCATCTTCATCCCGACGATCCTCAGCTTTGTCATCGTCGGCTTCGCCTGGAAGCTGATCCTGTCGCCGATCTGGGGCATCGCGCCGGGGATCCTGGACGCGGTCGGGCTGAAAGCGCTGTTCGCGCCCTGGCTGGGGCGGGAGGACTACGCGCTGACGACGCTGGCGCTGATCTCGGTCTGGCAGTTCGTGGGTATCCCGATGATGCTGATCTATGCCGCACTCCTGTCGATCCCCGAGGAGATCCTGGAGGCGGGCGAGATCGACGGGATCACCGGATGGTCGGCCTTCTGGCGGATCAAGCTGCCCCTGATCCTGCCCTCGATCGGGATCATCTCGATCCTGACCTTCGTAGGCAATTTCAACGCCTTCGACCTGATCTATGCGGCGCAAGGGGCGCTGGCGGGGCCCGATTTCTCGACCGACATCCTGGGCACGTTCCTTTATCGCACCTTCTTCGGGTTCCAGTTGCAGCTCGGCGATCCGCACATGGGATCGGCGATCGCGACGGCGATGTTCGCGATCATCCTGACCGGGGTCTGCATCTACCTTTTCGCCATCCAGACGCGCATGCGGCGCTACCAGTTCTGAGGGGGGAGAGAGCATGCACAAGGCCCGCCACAATCCCCTGAACGCGATCGCGGCGCATGCGGCGCTCCTGACCTGGACGGCGATCGCGCTGTTTCCGGTCGCGGTGATCCTCATCAACTCGTTCAAGACGCGCAAGGCGATCTTCCGCGAACCGCTTGCCCTGCCCTCGCCCGACAGCTTTTCGATGATCGGATACCAGACGGTGATGAAGCAGGGGGATTTCTTCCTGTATTTCCAGAATTCGATGATCGTCACGGTGGTGTCGCTGTTTCTCGTGCTCCTTTTCGGGGCGATGGCGGCCTTCGCGCTGTCGGAATACCGGTTTCGCGGCAATACGCTGATGGGGCTTTACCTCGCGCTCGGGATCATGATCCCGATCCGGATCGGCACCGTCGCGATCCTTGACCTCATGGTTCAGACGGGGCTTGTGAACACGCTGATGGCGCTGATCCTTGTCTATACCGCGCAGGGTTTGCCGCTGGCGGTGTTCATCCTGTCGGAGTTCATGCGCCAGGTGTCGGACGACCTGAAGAACGCGGGCCGGATCGACGGGCTGAGCGAATACCGCATCTTCTTCCGGCTCGTGCTGCCTTTGGTGCGTCCGGCGATGGCGACGGTCGCCGTCTTCAACATGATCCCGATCTGGAACGACCTGTGGTTCCCGCTGATCCTCGCGCCGGGGGAGGCGACGAAGACGCTGACGCTCGGTTCGCAGGTCTTCATCGGGCAGTTCGTCACCGACTGGAACGCGGTTCTTTCGGCGCTGAGCCTCGCGATCCTGCCGGTTCTGGTGCTTTACGTCATCTTCTCGCGGCAGCTGATCCGCGGCATCACCTCGGGGGCAGTGAAATGAGGGTTCTGATCGCGGGACTGGGCAACATGGGGCTGAGCCATGCGCTGGCCCATCGCCATCATCCGGAGGCGGAGATCGTGGCGCTGGTCAACCGCAGCGATGTCCCCCTGCCCCCGGAACTGCAATCCTGTCCCCTTTTCAACGACTTCGACGTGGCCCTGCAGGCGACCAAGCCCGACCTTGCCGTCATCGCCACCTATTCCGACAGCCACGCCGACTATGCCTGCCGCGCGATGGAGGCGGGCGCCCATGTCTTTGTCGAGAAGCCGCTGGCGACGACGGTTGCCGATGCGCGCCGGGTCGTCGATTGCGCGCGCGCGACAGGGCGCAAGCTGGTGGTTGGCTACATCCTGCGTCACCACCCCTCCTGGCAGCGGCTGATCGCCGAGGCGCGGGCGCTTGGCGGGCCCTACGTCTTTCGCCTGAACCTGAACCAGCAGTCGACCGGCCCCACCTGGGAAACGCACAAGTCGCTGATGCGCACGACGCCGCCGATCGTGGACTGCGGGGTGCACTATGTGGACGTGATGTGCCAGATCACCGACGCCAGACCCGTCCGCGTTCATGGGATGGGCCTGCGCCTGTCCGACGAGATTGCCGAAGACATGTACAATTACGGGCAGTTCCAGGTCGTCTTTGAGGATGGCTCCGTCGGCTGGTACGAAGCCGGCTGGGGCCCGATGATGTCGGAGGTCGCCTATTTCGTGAAGGACGTGATCTCGCCCGGCGGGTCGGTGTCGATCCTGTCGGGGATGCATCCCGAGAGCGACAGCGTCGAGGGTCACACCAGGGTCGGAAGCCTGCGCATCCATCGGGCAGGCGGCGAGGACACCGACGTGGCTTTTCCCGATGAACCGGGCCATCAGGCCCTGTGCGACGCCGAACAGGATTTCATGCTGCGCGCCATCGCCGGGGACATCGACCTGACGCGCCACATGGAGGATGCGGTGGCATCCCTCGCCATATGCATGGCCGCGGACGAAAGTATCCGCACCGGCCGTGCCATCGATCTGACAGGATCCTGAACATGACCGCTCTGCGCCTTGAAAACATACAGAAATCCTTTGGCAACGTGAATGTCCTCAAGGACATCGACCTTGAGGTCGCGCATGGCGAGTTCGTGGTCTTCGTCGGGCCTTCGGGCTGTGGGAAATCGACGCTTCTGCGTGTCATCGCGGGGCTGGAGGACGCGAGTGCGGGGCGTGTCGCGATCGGCGGGCGCGACGTGACGCAGACGCCGCCCGCAAAGCGCGGGATCGCGATGGTGTTCCAGTCCTACGCGCTTTACCCCCATCTGGACGTCGAGGGGAACATGGCGCTGGGTCTGAAGCAGGCGGGCGAGGATCGCAAGGTCATCGCCGATCGGATCGCCATGGCATCGACGATGCTGGCGCTGGAGCCCTATCTCAAGCGGCGTCCGGCAGAGCTTTCGGGCGGTCAGCGGCAGCGGGTGGCGATCGGGCGTGCGATCGTGCGCAAACCCGACCTTTTCCTTTTCGACGAACCGCTGTCCAACCTCGACGCCGCCTTGCGCATGGCGACGCGGGTCGAAATCGCGCGCCTGCACCGCGAGCTTGGCGCCAGCATGATCTATGTCACCCACGACCAGACCGAGGCGATGACGCTGGCCGACCGGATCGTTGTCCTGCGTGACGGAAGGATCGAACAGGTCGGAAGCCCGATGGCGCTTTACAACGATCCCGCCAACCAGTTCGTCGCGGGGTTTCTTGGCGCGCCGTCGATGAACTTCCTGAATGCGGGGCCCCTGGGCGCGCCGGGGGCGGTGCTGGGCGTGCGGCCCGAACATCTGCGGGTCGCGGACGAGGGGCCGATCACGGGTCGGATCACCCATGTCGAGCGGCTGGGCGGCGACACCAACCTTCTGGTCCTGACGCCGGCGGGGGAAACCGTGACGGTCCGCCTTTTCGGCCAGCACGACCACCGCGTCGATGCCGGCATCGCGCTCGATTTCGACCGGGCGCGGGCCCTGTCCTTCGACGCGCAGGGAAAGCGGCTGCGGGCCTGACGTGGACCGACCCGACTTGGCCCTTGCGAAAGGGCCGGAAGCCCCCTATTCCCCGGCCATGACCCAGCATGACCGCCTTCTCATCATCGACTTCGGCAGCCAGGTGACGCAGCTGATCGCGCGCCGCCTGAGAGAGCTGAACGTCTACTGCGAAATCCATCCGTTCAACCGGGTGGACGATGCCTTTCTTGCCGAATTCGCCCCGAAGGCGGTGATCTTTTCAGGTGGCCCCGCCTCGGTCTTCGCCGACGGCGCGCCGATGCCGCCGAAGACGGTCTTTGACCTGGGCGTGCCGATCCTTGGCATCTGCTACGGCCAGCAGGTGATGATGCATTGCCTGGGCGGCAGGGTGGAACGCGGTCACGGCACGGCCGAGTTCGGGCGCGCCTATGTCACCCCGGCCGCCGGCACGCTTTCCATCCTCGATGGCTGGTTCGCGGAGGGGCGCGAACAGGTCTGGATGTCCCACGGCGACCATGTGAGCGCGATCGCCCCGGGGTTCGAGGTCTACGGCACCTCCCCCAACGCGCCCTTCGCGATCACCGCCGACACCGCCCGCAACTTCTACGCCGTCCAGTTCCACCCGGAGGTTCACCACACCCCCAAGGGCGCGAAGCTATACGAGAATTTCGTGCGACTTGCCGGGTTCAAGGGCGACTGGACGATGGGCGCCTACCGCGAAGAGGCGATCCGCAAGATCCGCGACCAGGTGGGCGACCAGAAGGTGATCTGCGGGCTGTCGGGCGGCGTGGATTCGTCCGTTGCCGCCGTGCTGATCCACGAAGCCATCGGCGACCAGCTCACCTGCGTCTTCGTCGATCACGGCCTTCTGCGGCTGGGTGAGGCCGAACAGGTCGTCAGCATGTTCCGCGACCACTACAACATGCCGCTGATCCATGCCGATGAAAGCGACCTTTTCCTGGGCGCGCTTGAGGGCGTCAGCGACCCCGAGGTCAAGCGCAAGACCATCGGCAGGCTTTTTATCGACGTGTTCCAGAAACACGCGGCCGAGGTGGGCGGCGCGACCTTCCTTGCGCAGGGCACGCTTTACCCCGACGTGATCGAAAGCGTCAGCTTCTCCGGCGGGCCTTCCGTCACCATCAAGTCGCACCACAATGTCGGCGGCCTGCCCGAAAAGATGGGGCTGAAGCTGGTCGAACCCCTGCGCGAGCTTTTCAAGGACGAGGTCCGTGCGCTTGGCCGCGAACTTGGCCTGCCGCAAAGCTTCATCGGCCGTCACCCCTTCCCCGGCCCCGGCCTTGCCATCCGCTGCCCCGGCGAGATCACCCGCGAAAAGCTTGACATCCTGCGCCGGGCGGACGCGGTCTATATCGACCAGATCCGCAAGCACGGGCTTTACGACGAGATCTGGCAGGCCTTCGCCGCGATCCTGCCGATGCGCACCGTCGGCGTGATGGGCGACGGGCGGACCTATGACTATGCGCTGGCGCTGCGCGCGGTGACAAGCGTGGACGGCATGACGGCGGACTACTACCCGTTCACCCATGACTTCCTGGGCGAAACCGCGACACGGATCATCAACGAGGTACAGGGGGTCAACCGGGTCTTCTACGACTGCACCTCGAAGCCGCCGGGCACGATCGAACTTGAATGACCGCTGAAAAGCCCCGGCTGGACCGGGGCTTTTTCATTTGACCGCCGCCCTTGCCACCAGGCCAAGGCAAAGCTTCGTCGCCAGGCCCATGTCCTGTACCGATATCCATTCGAGCGGGCCATGGATGTTCTGCATGCCGGTGAAGATGTTGGGGCATGGCACGCCCATTTCGGTCAGGCGCGACCCGTCGGTGCCGCCGCGGATCGGGACCGAGACCGGTTCAATCCCAAGCTCGCGGGCGGCGTCGCGGGCAAGGTCGACGGGCCGCATGTCCTTCTCCAGCCAGTAGCGCATGTTTCGGTACTGGGGGCGGATCTCGCAGGCGATATCGGCGCGGGGTTCGGTCGCGGCCACGGCCTCGCAGACCTGCCGCAAGAGCGCGCCCTTGGCGGCAAGGCCGTCAAGCTCGAAATCCCGCAGGATGAACTTCATCGTGGCTTCCGCCGCGGTGCCCTTCATCTCGTAAAGCATCAGGAAACCCTCGCGCCCTTCGGTCGTCTCGGGCGTCATCGTCGCCTGCGGCAGCGTCTGGATGATCCTTGCGGCAAGGTGCAGCGCGTTCACCAGCTTGTCCTTGGCGGTGCCGGGGTGGATCGACACACCCTTGACGGTGACGACCGCACCGTCCGCCGAGAAGCTTTCATACTCAATCTCGCCCACGGCGGCGCCGTCGAACGTATAGGCGAAATCCGCGCCAAGATCCTTGGGCAGGCGGGCATCGACGCCGCGGCCGATTTCCTCGTCAGGGGTAAAGGCGATGCGGATCGGCCCGTGGGGAATTTCGGGATGCGCGAGAAGGTGGCGCGCGGCGGTCATGACGATCGCGACGCCCGCCTTGTCGTCGGCGCCCAGAAGTGTGGTGCCGCTGGCGGTGACGATGTCGTGCCCGTGCCGGCTGCCAAGATAGGGAAATTCCTCCGGCGTCATCATCAGGCCGGGCGCGTCGGGATAGGTCACCGGCCCGCCGTTGTAGTTGCGGATCACGCGGGGCTTCACGCCGGTGGCGTTGTAGGCGGGCGCGGTGTCCACATGGGCCAGAAGCCCGATGACCGGCCCTTCCGCCGTGCCGGGGATGGTCGCCAGCACCGCGCCGTAGTCGGTCAGGCGCACGTCGTGGGCGCCGATCTGGCCCAGTTCCTCGACCAGGAGGCGCTGGAGGACCAGCTGGATCTGGGTAGAGGGCGACCCCCTGCCCTCCTCGTCGCTTTGGGTGTCGATGCCCGCATAGCGCACCAGCCGTTCTTCCAGTTCGCCGTCGAATTCGGTCCGCATGATCTTGTCCTCTTCGGGATCGTGTCCGGGGTCAGTTCCCCCGGCCCTCTGTGCCGCGCAAACGGTCGAGCGCGGCGCGCTGCCGGTCTGTCAGCGCCACGGTCATCTCGTGCCCGGCCTCGGTATCGTGTTCCGACTTGACCGCGCCCTGCGCATGCAGCCAGGCGCGGGCGCGGCCCTCGTCGAAGCCCAGCGTCAGGGTCTCAAGGCTGCGCCGTTCGTCAAGCGCCTCGGACACGGCATCGAGAAGCGGGGCGATGCCCTCGCCGGTCAGGGCGCTGACGGCATGGATGCCCGGGGTCCGGCCTTCCTGCACCAAAAGCGCCTCGCGCGCCTCGGGGCCCAGAAGGTCGATCTTGTTCCAGATCTCGAAAACCGGAACCTCTTCGCCGACGCCAAGGCTTTCGAGGATGTCATGGACATCCGCCGCCTGTTCCTCGGTCTCGGGATGGGCGATGTCGCGGACATGCAAGATCAGGTCCGCCTCAAGCACCTCTTCGAGGGTGGCGCGGAAGGCGGCCACAAGCTCGGTCGGCAGGTCCGAGATGAAGCCCACGGTGTCCGACAGGATCACCTTTCTGCCCGAGGGCAGCGTGACCCCGCGCATCGTCGGGTCGAGCGTGGCAAAAAGCATGTCCTTGGCCAGAACCTCGGCCCCTGTCATGCGGTTGAAAAGCGTCGATTTTCCCGCGTTCGTATAGCCCACCAGCGCCACGATGGGGAACGGCACCTTGCGCCTTGCGGCGCGGTGCAGTTCGCGTGTCTTGACCACTTTGGCCAACTGCCGCCGGATCTTGACGACCTCTTCGTCGATGGCGCGGCGGTCGGCCTCGATCTGCGTCTCGCCGGGGCCGCCGACAAAGCCGAAACCTCCGCGCTGGCGTTCAAGGTGCGTCCAGGCCCTGACAAGGCGGGTCCGCTGGTAGGAAAGCGCCGCCAGATCGACCTGAAGGACGCCTTCGCGGGTGTGGGCGCGGTCGGCGAAAATCTCGAGGATAAGGCCCGTCCGGTCCAGGAGCTTGACCCCCCATTCCCGTTCGAGGTTGCGCTGCTGGACCGGTGTCACCGGCCCGTCGACCAGCACCAGCGCGACCTCTTCCGCCTCGATCCGGGTCTTCAGTTCGGCGATCTTGCCGGCGCCGAACAGCATCCCGGGGTGGGGCCGCGCCAGTCGCACGACCTCTGCCCCGGTCACCAGAAGGTCGGGCAGCGCGTCGGCCAGCGATACCGCCTCGGCCAGGGCAAGGTCGGCGGCGCGGCGGCGGCGGGCCGACTTGAGGTCCGGATGCAGCACAAGGGCGCGCGTCGGCCCCTTCGCCGTCGCGCCGCCCCCGTTTCCGTCGCTTGGGTCCCGTCCGCTCAGTCTTCGCCCTCGTAAAGCGAGATGGGCTGCCCCGGCATGATCGTGGAAATCGCGTGCTTGTAGACAAGCTGCGACTGCCCGTCACGGCGCAGGAGAACACAGAAATTGTCAAACCAGGTGATGACGCCCTGAAGTTTTACGCCGTTGATAAGGAATATGGTGACCGGGATCTTGGTCTTCCGGACGTGATTCAGAAACGCGTCCTGCAAATTCTGTTTGTCGGCAGCCATTGTGATTCTCGCCTTCTGTACGTGCGGGGTTCATCGCCCCTCGGCGCTGCACCGGAGGCTTGAACGAAGTATGCTTAAGATTCGGGAAGTTTCCAGCCCCCCGGCGCGCTTTTCTGACCTAGACGTCAACTGCGCCAGAAATCGGGATTGAGGAGCGCGATGATGGCCAGCGTCTCCAGCCGGCCAAGGACCATGGCGGCGGCCAGGACCGACTTGGCCCAGGCGTCAAGCAATGCCCAGTCGATCGGCGAGCTGCCCGCGACGGTCGCCAGGGGGCCGGTCGTCGACAGCGCGGCGACCGAAAGGACGGTGGTCCGTTCGAAATCGAGCCCAGACAGCGACAGCGCCAGCATCGTGACGGCGATGGAGATGGCGAAGAGCATGAAGAAGACCCAGGCCATCTGGGCACCCTGGCGCCTGAGCCTGCGTGCAGAGACGCCCGCGCCCCCGATGGACGAGGGGTGGACGAGACGTTCGATCTCACGCTCGCCGTGGCGGTAAAGCGCGTAGACCCGCAAGAGCTTGACCCCGCCCGCAGTGGTGGCGACGCCGCCGCCGATGACCGCGAGCCCCGCCAGGATCAGCCCGGGCGTGGCCAGGCCGGACCAGCTGCGCGCCGCCGCCCAGCCCGCCGATTCGAACCCCGTCGTGGTCAGGAACGACAGGACGGTGAAGGCCGCGCCCCAAAGCGCCAGAAGCGCCTGGCCGACGCGCGGCACCTCGTCCACTTCCAGCGCGCCGATCCAGTGGCGCAGGAACAGGAAGGCCGGCAGGACCGCCACAAGAAGCAGGCCGAAGCGCAGTTCGGGGTCGTGAAACAGCCGCTGCGCGCCGGCCTGGATCCGGCCCGAGGGGTAGAAGCGACGGGTCAGCGCGAAAAGCAGGAAGACGAATATCAGAACCTCGCCACCAAGGCCCGATGTGGTTGGCGCAAGGCCGCCAAGCGGCGAGATCCCGGATGTGGATAGCGTCGACATCGCATGGCAGGCGGCGATCAGCCCGGGATCGCCGGTCAGGACAAGGGCGATCCACAAAAGCAGCGTCAGCCCCGCATAGACGGGCAGGATCGTCAGCGACGACCGCGCGAGGCGCCCGCGAAGGTCGATCATCCTGAGTGCCTGGATGCCGCCGCCGCCCGCGCCGGGCGATGCGCCCGCGCCCAGAACCTCGAACCCGCCGAGGTTCATCGGCGCCAGCACCGCGACCGCCGAGATCAGAACGAAGCCGCCCCCCATCCAGCCGACCAGCGCCCGCCACAGATGGACCGAGGGCGGCAGGCGGTCGGGGTGGAAAAGCGTCGCGCCCGTGGTGGTGAGCGAGGAGACCATTTCCCACCAGGCGTTCAGGTAGGTCGTGTCCGGGATCGCCTCTGCGAAGGGAACGGCCAGCATCAAGGGCAAAAGCGTGAAGGCCCCGACAAGCGTCAGCAACTGGCCGCGCGCGCTGTCGTCCCGGCGGTTGGCGGCGGTCGCGAAGCCGATCATCGCGACAAGAATCAGGAAAAGCGTGCCGGAATAGAAGAAGGCGCGCGCGACAGCGTGGTCGCGTTCGAGAACCGCGTGCAGCGCCGGCACGAACATCGCGGCGGCGCAGATGCCCATCAGCATCACCAGGACGGGAAGGTTGCCGAAGCGCCGCATCGATCAGAAGAAGTCGATCGAGACCTGGAGCAGCCGCTCCACCTCGGGGACGTCGCCGGTCATGCAGAAAAGCGCGATGATGTCGCCTTCCTCGATCTTGGTGTCGCCCGTCGGTTTCAGGACGCGGTCGCCCTTCATCAGCGCGCCGACAAGCACGCCTTCGGGGAACTCCACGTCGCGCAGGAGCCTGCCGGAGATCGGCGATGTCGACAGCACCTGCGCCTCGATCAGTTCCGCCTCGCTGTCGCCGATGGAATAGATCGCGCGGACGCGCCCGTGGCGGATGTGGCGCAGGATCGAGGAGACGGTGGTGGCGCGCGGGTTGATATAGGCGTCGATGTCGAGCGCCGCCATCAAGGGCGTCAGCGTCGGGTCGTTGACCAGCGCGATGGCCATCTTGCAACCCGCCTGCTTGGCGCGGACCGCGGCGAGGATGTTGGTCTTGTCGTCGTCGGTGACGGCCAGAACGGCATCGGCGCGGTCGATGTTGGCCTCGATCAGCAGTTCCATGTCCATGCCGTCGCCGTTCAGCACGATGGTGCGTTCCAGCATGTCGGCGGCGCGTTCGGCCTGGGCGCGGTTGCGTTCGATCACCTTCGCGCGCACCCGGCTTGTGCGCGCCTCAAGCGCGCGGGCCACGGCAAGGCCGACGTTGCCGCCGCCGATGACGACGATCCGTTCCTGTTTCTTCGCCGCCTTGCCGAAGATCTCCAGCGTGCGGCCCACGTCCTCGGAATGGGTGAAGACATAGATCTGGTCGCCCGCGAAAAGCTGGTCGCCCGGTTCGGGCGCGAACAGCCGACCCTCGCGGCGGATACCGACGACGATGGCCCGCAGCGTTGAAAAAAGGTCGGTCAACTGCCTGAGCGGCGTGTTCAGGACCGGGCATTCGTCGTCGAGCGCGATGCCCAGAAGCTGCGCCTTGCCGTTCATGAAGCTTTCGGTGTCGAAGGTGGACGGTGCGGCAAGGCGTTGCAGCGCGGCCTCGGCCACCTCGCGTTCGGGGCTGATGACCACGTCGATGGGCAGGTGGTCGCGGCGGTAAAGGTCGGAATAGATCGCGTCCATGTAGGATTGTGCGCGCAGGCGGGCGATCTTGCGGGTGATGCCGAAGATCGAATGCGCCACCTGGCAGGTGATCATGTTCACCTCGTCCGAATGGGTGGCGGCGATGATCATGTCGGCATCGCGCGCGCCCGCCCGTTCCAGCACGTCGGGATAGGAGGCAAAGCCGGTGATCCCCTGGACATCAAGCGATTCCGTGGCCCGGCGCACCAGTTCGGGGTTCATGTCGACGACCGTCACGTCGTTCTTTTCGCCCGAAAGCTGGCGGGCGATCTGCCAGCCGACCTGCCCCGCACCGCAGATGATGACCTTCATTCCGTCTTCCCCTCGTCAGGCCGCCGCTCTTGATAGGCGCAGGGGGGGCACGGGGTCAATGCGAGAGCCGCGCGCGCCCCCGCAAGCCCGCGACCAGCAGCGTCACCGCAAAGGCGGTTTCGGCCAGAAGAGGCAGCGCATAGGCAAAGGCGAAGGCCCCGGCCAGTTCGGGGGCCAGCAGGCGCAGGAAGCTGCCGGTCAGATAGACGATGCCGGAGGCGGCGATGAGCCAGCCAAGCGCCTTTGCCGCCCAGGGCGCGCGGCACAGCAGGACGCCAAGAAGGAGGTTGGCCACCCCGAAGAAGATCAGCGCCACGTCGTAGCCCTGGGCGTGAAGGTCAAGCCGGTAGAGGGCCAGCGCCTCGGCATCCGCGATGCCGGTCGCGCCGGTCACAAGCGACAGCGCGGCGATCTGGTTCATCAGGTTGCCGCCAATGATCGATGTCTGGATCAGCCGGAACACCGTCGCGGCAAGCGCCAGCGCCGCGCCATGCGGCCGCAACAG
>JACKKJ010000013.1 GCA_024236495.1 Paracoccaceae bacterium | reverse complement strand
AAGCGTCTTGTCTGCCGCCAGGCCACTCAATCCGGGCGGGGCCTCGGGAAATCCCGCTGCGCGCATGCCATCAGCCAGTCTCTCAAGGCAACATGCAACCGGCCCCGCGATCGCGGGTTGACGGAAAGATAGTAGGCCCATGGGCTGGGCCGCGTCATGGCAAGTGGTTCGACCAGAAGACCACGACGCAAGTAAAGCTGCGCGAGAGAACGTTGGGTGACCACCAGGCCCGCCCCCTGCGCACAAAGCTCCAGCGCGATATTCGTGGAGTTCGTGGTGATCCGCCTCAGCTGGGCAGGATCGTCAAGGCCGATCTCTCCCGAAAAGGCGCTCCAGCAATCCTGGCGGCCAAGCACGAAGATCCATTCTCGCTGCGCAAGATCGGCGGCCGTGCGGATCGGTCGCGCGCCATAGGCCAGTTCGGGTGCGCAAAGCAGCGTCAGCTCATCTTCCCACATCAGGTCGGATCCGACAGGTTGCGCATCGAATCGGCGAACCGAGATTGCCAGATCGACCTTCTGTTCTTCAGGTTCCTCCCAGACGGTACCCTGAAGCACGATCTCGATGTCCGGATGCTGGCGGCGGAAATCCGTCAGCACCTGCGACAACCAGTTTTCGGCCAGACTGACCGGGCAGCTGATCGTAACGGTACGGTTGCGCGCCCCTGCCACAATCGCCTCGGTCGCTAGATCGATCTGACCCAGGGCCTGCCGCAGCGTAGGCAGAAAGGCCTCCCCCATCTCGGTCAGCTTCAGGCTGCGGGGATAACGCACGAAAAGATCATGCCCGATGAAGTGTTCCAACGCGCGGATGTGGTTGCTGATAGCCGCCTGTGTATACCCCAACTCGGCCGCGGCTGCCGTGAAGCTGAGATTCCGCGCCGCGCTTTCGAAAGAGCGGATGTAGTTCAGTGGCAGGGGCTGTTTCATGGTGCAGTCTCCGGCTGTACGGACCGGTTCTGGCGTCCGGATCATGCAGCCACATGACGTGTCCGGACCTTGGGAGTAAAGCGCCAGAAGAGAGTATGGATAAATTTTTCGATGTCATTGAGCTTCAAGTCTTTGCGTGAAAGAGGCTTGCCACCGTCATAGTCTTGTCGTGAAACAGGGCGGAGCCGGCCATGCGACACGCAAAGCTCAAGTTCGAGCCGACTGGGGACGGCGGACCAGGTCTTGCGCGTGCAACCACTTTCGTGCTGGACCTCGGGCATCAGGATATCCCGCTTGAAGTGCTGGAAAGGGCGGGATTGCTTTTGCTCGACACGCTGGGTGTCGCCATTGCCGCACTGCCGATGGAGCCGGGGGTGATCGCGCGCGAAACTGCCGTCCGGCTTCTTTCCAGCCAGGTGCCCGGGTTCTCGGCCCGGTTGCTGTTCGACGGGCGCCGCGTGAGCCTTGCCGGGGCGGCATTTGCATCGGCCACGGCGATCGACAATCTGGATGCGCATGATGGCTACAACCCGACGAAGGGGCACATCGGCGTGGTTGTCATGCCGACGCTTGCCGCCTTGGCAGAAGCCCAGTCCGATCTTACCGGCCCCGAGGCCTTGGCGACATTGGTCGTGGGATACGAAATATCGGGTCGGGCGGCGACAGCGCTGCACGCGACCGTTCCCGAATACCACACATCAGGCGCCTGGAATGCCCTTGGCGTTGCCGCCATGGTTGCCCGCATGCGCCGGCTGACGCCCGCACAGCTGCGTGAAGCACTTGGCATCGCCGAGTTTCACGGGCCGCGCAGCCAGATGATGCGAGAGATCGCAACCCCCACGATGCTTCATGACGGGTCCTCTTTCGGTGCCATGGCGGGCGTCACCGCAGCCATACAGGCCGAACTGGGTTTCACCGGTGCACCCGCAGTGACCGTCGAAGACCGCGAAGTGATCTGCCACTGGGAGGATCTGGGCAAGAGCTGGCAGACACTCCTGCAATACATCAAACCCTATCCCACCTGCCGCTGGACCCACGCCGCCATCGATGGGCTGCAGTCACTGTTCAACACGCATGACTTCGCCACCGAAGAGATCGCGCGAATCGATGTCCGCACCTTTTTCAACGCCGTGGAATTGTTCAATGGCGTGCCGGAAAGCAGTTCGGTCGCACAGTATTCGATGAAGTTTCCGCTGGCCGTCATGGCCGTCCATCGCCGCGTCGGGGTGGAGCATGTTTCGGGCGCAGGGCTTTCAGATGCCGCTGTCATCGAGATGATGGAGAGGTTGCATGTAGCCGAAGGCCCCGAGCATTCGGCAAGCTACCCGGCGAAACGGCATGCCGATGTCAAGGTCACCCTGACCGATGGCCGCGTTCTGGAAACCGGCACGATCCATGCGCGCGGCGGGCCGGAATCCCCCTTCGGGAGGGCTGAGATCATCGAAAAGTTCTTTCAGTTCGCCACCCCCGTACTTGGCGAGCCACGCGCCCGCGCGATTTGCGAGCGTGTCCTGTCCCTGACTTCCAACTCCAGCAGGTTCAGCGAACTGGCAGACCTGATCTACGATCCGCCCGGGCACTGATCGCATCCGGGCCAATCGGGCAGCGGAGATCGGGGGCCTGTTCCATGTCCCCGATCATCGCGGACCGAAGGCTCATGGCAGGTGCCCGTCCCGGCCACTGAGCCGCCCCGAACCGAAACCGCAGATTCCCCGACATTCCGGAACCAAGGAGCCTTTCATGCGAACCCACACCAGCGCTGTTGTCATCGGGGGCGGCCTTGTCGGCTGCTCGATCCTCTATCATCTGGCCAAGTTGGGCTGGACCGATGCCGTCCTTCTCGAACGCAGCGAACTGACCTCGGGCTCTACCTGGCATGCCGCTGCCAACATTCACGGCCTGCATGATTCCACCAATATCTCGCGGCTTCAGCACTATACGATGAACCTCTACAAGGAACTCGAGGCAGAGACCGGTCAGGGCTGCGGCATCTTCCAGCCCGGCTCTCTCTATCTCGCCCAGACCGAGGCACGAGAGCATCAGCTTCGGCTTCAGGCAGCAAAGGCGCGTCGCTATGGGCTGAATTTTGCGGAGATCAGCCGCGACGAGGCCGAGCGTTTGCATCCGCTGGTGAACTTCGACGGTATCCGTACCATCATGTTCGAACCTGATGGCGGCAATGTTGACCCCTCTGGCGTGACGCATGCCTATGCGACCGGCGCGCGCAGGATGGGTGCGGAGATTCACCGCTTCACACCGGTGACGGGGACGGAAGCGCAGCCCGACGGCAGCTGGATTGTCAGGACAGAAAAGGGCGACATCCATACCCGCTGGGTCATCAACGCCGCCGGTCTGTGGGCACGGGAAGTAGCCGCCATGGCGGGACTGGCACTTCCGCTCATCCCGACAGAGCATCAGTACTTCGTCACCGAAACCATTCCGGAAATCGCCGAACTGGGCCGCCGGCTGCCGTCGGTCGCGGATCGCGATGGCGAATACTACCTGCGCCAGGAGGGACTTGGCCTTCTGGTCGGGGCCTATGAACGCAACATGAAGTTTTGGGCCGAAGCCGGCACCCCGCAGGGCTTCGGGCATGAACTGTTCGAAGATGATCTGGAACGGCTTGAAGAAAACGTGATGCGGGCCATCAATCGGGTTCCGGTCGTCGGCACCGCCGGGATCAAGCGTGTGATCAACGGCCCGATGATCTGGTCACCCGACAGCGCGGCATTGTTCGGCCCGGTGCCGGAACTGCGGAACTACTTCTGCTGCAACGGCATCATCCCGGGCTTTTCTCAATCGGGCGGTCTTGGGAAACTCGCTGCCGAATGGATCATCGAGGGGGAATCATCGCTGGACATGTTCGCCTGGGATCTCGCGCGGTTCGGCGACTGGGCGGACAAGGCTTTTACCCGGGCGCGGGTAAGGGACCAGTACGCCAACCGTTTCAAGATCCATTTCCCCAACGAGGAACGCGCCGCCGGGCGCCCCGCCCGCACCCGCCCCGCCTACGATTGCCAGAAGGGCCTTGGCGCCGTCTTCGGGATGAACTTCGGCTGGGAGCATCCGCTCTGGTTCGCGACCGGAGACGAGCCAAAGGAAGAAACCCACGGCTTCACGCGCCAGAACTGGTGGGGCCCGGTGGGTCGCGAGGCGCGGATGCTGCGAGAGAATGCGGGTATCATCGACATCTCGAACTTTGCCCGCTACGAAGTCAGGGGACCGGGGGCGGAAGACTGGCTGAACCGGCTACTGGCCAATCGGATGCCAACCCAGATCGGCCGGTCCTGCCTTTCACCGCTGATCGGCAAGCGGGGTGGCGTGGCGGGCGACTTCACCGTGACGCGGCTGGCCGAGGATGAATTCCTGATGATCGGCTCCGGCATGGCCGAACGGTTCCACCAACGCTTCTTCGCCGCGGTCCCGCTCCCTGAAGGGACGAGCTTCCGCTCTGTCACAACGGAAATGGCCGGCTTCAACGTGGCAGGGCCGAAGTCCCGCGCGCTGTTGGCGACCTGCACGGATGCAGACCTTTCGACCGGGGCCTTCCCTTTCATGCGATCGCAGAGGATCAAGGTAGCGGGTGTGGATGTGGTCGCGCTAAGGGTCAGCTTTACAGGGGATCTTGGATGGGAACTGCACTGCGCCGAGGCGGATCAACTGACGCTGTACCGCGCATTGATCGAGGCGGCCCCGGCTTTCGGGGCCGGCCCGGTAGGATCGCGGGCGCTGGGGTCTTTGCGGATCGAAAAAGGATACGGCAGCTTTACCCGTGAATACTCGCCGGAATACTGGCCACAGGAATCCGGGCTTGCCGGGCTGATCAAGCTGGACAAGGGCGATTTCCTGAACAGGGGGGCCTATCTGGCCGTGCGCGACAGGCCTGCACGCGACAGGCTGGTGCAGATCGCTATCGAGGCGACAATCGCCGATGCCAGCGGGGGCGAACCTGTCTTTCTCCCCGACGGTACGCCGGTGGGGCAGGTCAGTTCCGGCGCCTACGGCTATTCGGTGGGCCGCTCTCTTGCGTTGGCCTATGTAAAGGTCGGGATGGCCAGCCCCGGCGACCGTGTCCACGTCGCGATCCTGGGCCAGATGCACGAGGCAGAGATCCTGACCCGCCCTCCCTTCGACCCGGAGGGAAAGCGTCTGCGCGCCTAGGTCTTGCGGCCTGGCGCCCTGCCACGGCATGTCGTCGCAGTTTGCCCCAGGGGGGCCGTTTCGGGGGTATTTTTGGCATACCCGGACCGGCCCCGATCCTTGCCCGTGTCGCCGGCCTGCTTCAAGCGCGCCCGTCGGCCGGCGCCGCGTGACGACGGTAAACCTGCCTTCCGTGCCGCCAGGTTTCGCAAATCTCGATTGCGCCGATCGTGTCAGGCCGCGCGAGCGGGTTGTCTTCCAGGATCGCCAGATCGGCAAGCTTGCCGGGCTCCAGCGATCCGCGCTCGTCCTCACGAAAGACCTGCCACGCGGCGTCGATGGTGTGGGCGCGCAAGGCGGCAAGCGGCGAGATGCGCTGATCGGGTCCGAGGATGCGTCCACCCCGCGTACGGCGGTTGACGGTCGTATCGATCAGCTTCAATGGCCGAGTGGGGGTCACGGACGCATCGTTGTGGATTGTGAAGCGCAGGCCCTCGGCACTGGCCCAGGCAGTAGGTGAGATGTCCTGCGCCCGATCCGGTCCAAGGATCGTCTCGTGGTGCTGATCGCCCCAATACCAGACATGCGCGGGAAAGAAACTGATCGTCACGCCCAGGTCGGCGCAGCGCCTGATCTGGTCGCGACGCATGACCTGCCCGTGGATGATTGTGTGCCGATGATCGGGACGCGGGCGGTCGGCCTGTGCCGCAGCGACCGCATCAAGGAACATGTCCGACGCCGCATCGCCGTTGCAGTGGCAATGGATCTGAAAGCCCAGTCGGTGCAGCTTGCGCGTTTCGGCGAAAAGCGTGTCGCGGTCGAGATAGGGCAGCCCATGTACCTGCGTGCCAAGGTAGGGTGCCGTCAGAAACGCCGTGCGCATCTGGAAGGAACCATCGGTCAGAAGCTTTCTTGGCCCGAGCCTGATCGCCCCATCCGGCCAGTCCCTGCCAAGCCCGTCCCGGGAAAGACCCGGCTCGATCTCTGCCACCGGCAGAAGGATCAGATCGATTCCCGGATCGCCTTTCAGGGCGACCTTCTGAAACAGTTCCAGAAGCGGCAGGGCTGTCCATGAATTCTGCGCCAGCGTCACGCCTTGTGCGAGATACTCGTCGCGGGCTGCCGCGAAGCACTTCGCAAAAGAGGCGTCGTCAATCAGGAAATGGGTATCGCCCATTGCCCCCATGGCGGAAAGGCCTTCGATCCCTCCGGTCAAACGCCCGGACGCATCGCGCAGATATCGCCCACCGTCGGGATCGGCGCTTGATCCGTCGATCCCCTGGCGCGCCATCGCCATGGAGTTGGCCACCCCGCAATGCCCCGATGTGTGGAGAACCCATATCGGGTGGATGTTCGAGACGGCATCAAGCTCGTCCCGCGTGGGCATCCGCCGCTCGGTCAGCTGGGTTTCATCAAACCCGGCCCCCATCACCCAGTCGCCCGGCGCCGTTTCACCTGCCTTCGCGGCGAGCCGCGCAAGGACATCGGAAAGGCAGCGGGACCCGGCCCCGGGCGACAGGTCGGCACGCAACAGCGAGACGATCGCGCTGTCAGGGAAATGGCCGTGTGGATCGATGAAGGCAGGAATCAAGGTGCGCCCATGAAGATCATGGATGGACGCCTCGGGTAGCGCTTGCCGCACATTGGAAAGCCCGCCAACCGCAAGGATCCTGTCGCCGCAAATGCCGACGGCCTCCGGGCGCGTGTCTGCCGCATCCATGCTCAGGATCGGGCCGCCGGTGAATATCGTGCCAGTCATGCAGTGCGGCCTTCCGATTGCGCCCACGATGCCGGGAAATGGCAGCGGTGGGCTGCTTCTCCGGAAACCTCCCATGCGGGAACCTCTGCAGCGCATTTCGGCTGCACAAAGGGACAGCGCGTGTGGAATTCGCACCCGTCCGGGCGTCGAAGGATGCTGGGCGGTTCGCCCTTCAACTCGACCCGCATCAATTGCGCGTCGGGATCCGCCTCGGGGTTGGCAGCCAAGAGGGCCAGCGTGTAGGGGTGCTGAGGACGGGCGAAAACGGTTTCGGTCTCGCCTTCCTCCACAAGCTTGCCCAGATACATGATGCCGACCCGGTCGGTGATATGGCGCACGACACTCAGATTATGTGTGATGATCATGATCGCGAGGCCCAGTTCGTCCTGAAGCCGGGCAAGGAGGTTCAGCATCTCGCCCTGGATTGAGACGTCCAGCCCGGCCGTCGGTTCATCAGCGATCAGAAGTTTCGGATCGAGCGCCAGCGCACGGGCGACACCGACCCGCCGGGCCTGTCCGCCGGAAATCTGGTAGGGGTAGCGCGCGGCGAATTCGGGCGGGAGCCCGACCATGGCCAGAAGCCGTTTCGCCTCGGCATCCAGATCCCGGCCCTTGATTCCCTGGATCCGGAAGGGTTCGGTAATCAGGGACTTGATCGACAACCGAGGAGAAAGCGAACCGATCGGGTCCTGGAACATCATCACGATTTCGCGGCGCAGCTTGCGGAATTCGGCCTCGGGCAGGTCGCGAAGTTCTTGCCCGCGATAGAGGATCGAACCGCTGGTAGCGTGATGCAGCCCCGCCACCGCTCGCGCCAGCGTGGTCTTGCCAGAACCGCTTTCGCCGACGATGCCGCAAGTCGTGCCCTCCTCGATCTTCAGGCTGACGCCAGAGACCGCGTCGATGCTTCCGGCAGAGGAAAAGATGCCGCCGCGGACACGGAAGCGCACGCGGACGTCGCGGATCTGAAGCAGCGTGCTCATGCGGTTTCCCTCACTGCGATCAGGTGGCAAGCGGCATGATGGCTGGGATTGACAGTTGCCATGTCGGGCCGCGCCGCGCAGGCATCATGACGCTTGTCGCAGCGGCCGGCGAAGATGCAGCCTTGTGGCAGATGGACCAGGTCGGGGATATTGCCCGGGATCGTCGGCAGGTTGCGGGTCCTGACCTTGATATGGCCCGGATCGCAGTCCAAGAGCGCGCGGGTATAGGGATGCGCCGGGTTGTGGAAGACGTCGCGGACGCTGCCGCTTTCCACCACCTCGCCCGCATACATCACCACCACCTCGTCGCAGAGTTCAGCGATGACGCCCAGATGGTGCGAGATGAAGAGGATCGAACACCCCACCTCTTCCTGCAATTCGCGGAGCCGCTTGATGATCTGCACTTCCAGCGTCGCATCCAGCGCGGTTGTCGGTTCATCGGCGATCAGAAGCGCTGGCTTTGCCATCAGCGCCATGGCAATGGCGATCCGCTGGCGCATGCCGCCGGAGAACTCGAAGGGATACTGATTCAGCCGCGCTTCGGGGTCGGGGATGCCCACCAGCGCCAGCATCCCGGCCGCGCGTTTGCGTTTTTCGGTCTTCGACAGCTTGTCGCGATACTGGATGTCGATCATCTGCCGACCCACGGTCAGAACCGGATTGTGGGTCTGCATCGGGTCCTGGAAGACCATCGAGATCTCGGCTCCGCGCAGGGCGCGCATCTGTGCCTCGCTCAGTTCCAGAATCTCCGCGCCCTTGAGCCGGATGCTGCCCGACCGGATCTGCGCATTGGGGGCCATCAGCCGAATGATCGCAGAAATCAGAGTGGACTTGCCGCACCCGCTTTCGCCCACGATGCCGACGATCCTGCGCTGCGGGACGCTCAGCGACACGCCGCGCAGTGCCTTCAGGTCTCCGCGCGGTGTCGTGTAGCTGACCGACAGATCCAGAATGTCCAGAACGGCCATCACTTGCCCCCCTTGCCGCGCAGTTTCGGATCGACCACGTCGCGCAACGCCTCGCCCAGGAAGGTGAAACCGATCGTCGTCAAGATCAGCGGCATGCCCCCCGCGACGATCAGCCAGGGCGTGTTGCGGATCAGGTTGTAGCCGTCGTTCAGCAACGATCCCCAGGACGGTGTCGGCGGTTTCACCCCCATGCCAAGGAAGGACAGGCCAGCCTCGAGCCCGACCACCGTGGGGATGTCCATCGCTGCAAGGACCACAAGCGGACCAAGGACGTTCGGCAGGATGTGGACACTCATGATGCGCGCCGTCGATGCCCCCAGCGACCGCTCGGCAGAGATGAACTCGGCCTCTCTCAAAGACTGCGTCAGGGTTCTAACCACGCGCCCGTAGGTCGGGATCGAGGTCGCCATGATCACGATGATCACCGTGTTCAGGCTGGGTCCGACCAGCGCCACCACTGCAAGGGCGAACATGACCGTGGGAAAGGACCGGACCGTGTCGAACAGAAGGACGATCAGGCTATCAAGCCATCTCGGACCGTAACCGGCGATCATCCCAAGAAGCAACCCGAAGAAGATCGCACCTCCGATCGTCGGCAACGCGACCTGCAAGGCGACGCGCCCCCCCCAGATCACCCGGCTGAACGTGTCACGCCCAAGCTGGTCGGTCCCCAATAGATGCGCCCCGCCCGGCCCCTGAAGCCTGTCCGGAACGTTCAGGGCGATGGGGTCGTAGGGCGCGATCCAGGGGGCGAATGCTGCCGAGGCGACGATCACCGTCACGATGATCAACCCGGCCAGCCCAAGCGGGTCGCGGACAAGGTGGTGCAGGATTTCCCCCAGTTCCGAGCGGGGTCCTTGCAGGCCGGCGTCCGTCATCTGCGATCCTTCACTTCCCGGCCCGGATCCGGGGATCCAGGATGGCATTGATGATGTCCGCGAGCGTCGTCGAAACCACGAAGATCAGGGTCGAGAAAAGGACCGATCCCATGACGACGGGGTAGTTGCGGGTCGTAATGCTGTCGATCACCAGCTTTCCCAGCCCCGGTCTTGAAAAGACGATCTCGGTGAAGACCGCGGCAGAAAGAAGAAACCCCATGCCCACCCCGATCACCGTCACCGTGGGCAGGATCGCCAGGCGGAGCGCGTAGCCGAAAACGACCCGCCCTTCTGGCAGTCCAAAGGCACGGGCGGTGCGGATGTGACCTTCGCCCAGCACCTCCAGCATCGACGCGCGGACCAGGCGGGCGATGTAACCAACCCAGCTGAGCCCGATTGCCAGGCTTGGCAGCACCAGATGATGAAGCTGATCCCCGAGGTTGCCCGCCTCGCCTGCGCCAATGGCCGGGAACCATTGCAGCTTCACCGCAAAGACCAGCAGCGAATATAGCGCCACCACGAAGGCCGGCACCGCAATGACAGAGACCGAGAGTACTCCGGTCAGGCGGTCGCCCAGCGAATTCCGGTTCACCGCCGAATAGCACCCCAGCGCGACACCCAGAACCGCCGCCCAAGAGATCGAGACCAGGATCAGGCCAAGCGTGTAGGGAACCTGCCCCAGCACGATCTGGGTCACGGGACGGTTGGAGAAAACATCCATTCCAAGATCGCCCCGCAACATGTTTCCGAAGAACAGGGCGATCTGGACGATCAGCGGCCGGTCCAGCCCCATCCGTTCCTCCAGTGCCGTGCGCATCTCCGGCGTCGCTCTCGGCCCGAGCATCGTCGAAACCGGATCTCCGGGGATCATGTGTATGATCAGGAAAAGCGCGGTCACGGCCAGCGCGGTGATCACCGCCGCCAGACCGATCCGCTTGATGATGAAGGACAACATGCGCTGCGACGCCTTGCCGACTACGGGAAGGAAAGGGGCGCGGGCGAAACCCGCGCCGCCAGGTCTGACGGTAAGCGCCTCAGGCCGCGCCGAAGTACCGATAGAGCGGCAGCCCGTCCGGACGTAGCGCCGGGATGACCGAATTTCGATAGATCACCGGCGTCGCCTCGTGCGTGAGGAACTTGTATGCACCGCTCTCCTCCATCAGATCCTGGGCACGCGCATACATCTCCGCGCGCTTGGCCTGGTCTGCTTCCGATTGGGCGGCAAGGTGGATCGCGTCGAATTCGTCATTCCTGAACCGTTCCCAGTTCCAGATGCCCGCCTGTTCGGCGATGAACCACGAGGTCGCGTAGTACGGATCCGGCGTCATCGAGAAGCGGTTCAGGACCAGTTCCAGATCCTCGTTCGAACCAAGTTCCCAGAAGGTCGCGCCCTCGTGCAGGCGAATTTCCAGCGTGATGCCGATGGCCGCAAGATTTGCCTGGATGATCTGCGCCGCAGTGACGTTGGCCGACTTGTTCAGGATGTCGATGGCCAGAGAGACACCGCTCTCTCCCGATTCCGCCATGAGAGCCTGAGCCTTCTCAAGATCCGCATTGACCCCGGTCAGCGATGCGTCGCGATGGCCCGGAAGGCCCGGCGCGATGATCCCGGTCGAAGGCTCCGCCGCGCCGAAATAGGCCGCCGCCATGATGGAGGGCACATCGATCGCGTACTGGATCGCTTGCCGCAACTTGAGATTGGCAAGCTTCGGGTTGTCGAGGTTCATGCCGACCCAGACGTAGTAGAGCGACGGATATTCATCAAGCGTCGCGCCCTGGATCGGATTGGACTTGAGCCGTTCGACTGAATCGAGGCTGACACGGGTGAAATCGATCTCGCCGGCCTCGAAAGCGATTTCGGCTGCCTTCTCGTCGTCGATATGGAAGATCTGGATCTCGTCAAACGCGACCGCTTCGCCCTTCCAGTCCGGATTGCGCTTCAACGTCGTCTTCTGCTTCGGCTCCCAGCCCGCATGAAGGTAGGGGCCCGAGGTCGCGACCGGCTGGGTGTCGATCTTGCCGCCGACGCTTTCGAAGGCCGCCTTCGACACGATATTGCCCGCGATATAGGGCAGCGTGATTGACCAGAGCGGCTGAAAGGCATTCTTCAGAACGATGGTGCCAGTACGCTCGCCGGTGACCTCGACGTGGTCCAATGGACCCCAGTCGGGCTTGTTGGTGGATTCCAGCGCATCGTCTATGATGCGCTCGAACGAAAACTTCACGTCCTCGGCTGTCATTGCGCCGAATCCGTTGGTGAACCCGATATCGTCGCGAAGCGCGAAGTTGATATGGGTGTCGTCCGCCTGTTCGACCATCGCGGCGGCGTCCAGCTCCCAGCCCCATTCGCGGCCCGGCTTGTACTGGATCAGCTTGTTGTAGATCGCTGCCTGGATTTCCTCGTCAACCACGCCCTGGCTGAAGGCCGGATCCATAGAGCGGATATCGGCATAGGTCCGGGTCTTTAGTGTGCCGCCCGCCGCATGCGCCGCGCGCGGCAGCATCAAGCCCGTCGTGGCCAACCCGCCAAGCGCGGTCGCGCCTTTCAGAAAGGACCGGCGCGGCAGGCCGACCCTGGTCCATGCGATCGTGGGTCTGTTCATTCGATGTCTCCCTGTCTGGAATGCGTGCCTGTCCGGCCGACTCATTTCTTGGAAGTGCACGGCATGACCATCGGCCGGGCAATCACGCAACTTGACGCGAGATGACGCTATTTTATACTGTTTTCGAATAGACTTGCGGCGTTTCTTCGGCAAAACCGGGCAAGGCAGCTCAGCCAATGCAAAGCGATGACTTCGCGATCAACCTGAAACTCCTGTGCTCGACTGAATCCTCCGTGTCGGCCCTGTGCCGTCAGATCGGGCTGAACCGCCAGCAATTCAGCAAGTATCTCAGCGGCGCGGGGCGGCCATCGCCTGCCAACATGCGCAAGATCGCTGTGCACTTCGGTGTCAGACCGTCAGAATTCCTGTTGCCGGCAGACGAGTTCGAGGCCCACCCTTCGGTTGCCGGGAAACTGGCGGGCCCGCGCCATGTGAATCAGGATCGCGGCGGATTCGAATCCGCGTTTCGCGGTCAGACAATTCCGTTGCGCCGATACCTTGGCTACTACCTCAGCTATTTCCTGACGCAAAGCTGGGAGAACTCCATCATCTGCGCGCTTGTGCGTTTGGACGAATTCAACGGCATGGTGCGCTGCAAGTCCCTGGAACGGTCGGTCGATCCGGACGATGGCAGCCTATACCTTTCAAAATACGACGGCCGAGTCGCGATGCTTGGTAACCGGATCTTCGTGATGGAGTTTCAATCCCTCGCACGGGACGCATTGGTCGAGACGGTCCTTAACCCGGTCGGAAGAGGCCAGCTGCAATACCTGCGCGGCACGACCTTTGGCATCACGAGCCGCCAGAGGATGCCCTTCAGCTCTCCGGTCGTCTGGCAATACCTCGGTGAAATGACATCGCTTCGGGGTGCGATCCGACGGGTCGGCCGCCATGACATCAACTCGACCAGGCTCGATCAGCGGGCAAGAACGATCCTTCTGGGATCCCCGGGCTGACGGGTCACGTCGAAGACCAGACCAGACCGCGCCGTCAGGAACGACGGCACGAATGCCCCTTGGCAGGTCCGGCACCGGGGCAAATTCACGCTGGAGACCGCACTCGTCCGGACAGACGGACGATCGGGCATGAATCGCGGACCTTCCGGCATTAAGGAAACAGGCGTTTTGCATTTGATTGGCGCAGTGCTGCTTCGACGCGACCACTTTGAAAAGCCCGGTCCTTCGCGGCGGCGCCCCTGGCCCGGTCGGATCGGGGATGCAAACACATAGACAAGGAATGAACATGTCCCGCAAATTCGCCCTCGCCGCCGTGGTGCTGTCCACGCTTTGCAGCTTCGGCCCGGCAATGGCCGCTGACGAGGCCAACGTAGCCCCGGGCCTGACCTACGGCGGCGCGCCGCTTGGCCTGCACGGTGCCGATCCTGTCGCCCTTCTGGACGACGCCACCAACGCCGAAGGCAACGCATCCTTTGCGGCAGCCCATGACGGCGTGGCCTACTACTTCGCCTCCGAAGCGAACATGAAGAAGTTCGAGGCGAACCCGGCACGCTACGCGCCGCAATACGGCGGCTTCTGTGCCTTCGGCGTTTCCGTCGGCAAGAAGTTCGATGGCGATCCGCGGTTCGCCGCAGTGGTGGAAGACAAGCTCTATGTCTTCCTCAACGAGGATGTCTTCAACGCCTTCCTGAAGGACAAGCCGGGCACCATCGAGAAAGCCGGCGACAACTGGACCACGATCGAACACGCAGCCGCGACCGATCTCTGATCCTGTCGCCAGCCCCGGGCCGGCCGCCCCAGCCGGCCCGGGCCCTTGCCGGAGCCCCCGATGCCTGAACCCATCACCCTCGTCAGCCACGCGCTTTGCCCCTATGTGCAACGGATCGCCATCGCGCTATTTGAAAAGCGCATCGCGCACGAACGCGTTTCGATCGATCTCGCCAACAAGCCGGACTGGTTTCTTGCCATGTCGCCCCTTGGGCGCACGCCCGTCCTGAGGGTCGGCGAACATGCCTTGTTCGAGTCCTCCGCCATCCTCGAATTCCTTGAGGAAACGCAACCCGGTCCGCTCCATCCATCCGACCCCGCCGAACGTGCGTTGCATCGCGCCTGGATGAACTTCGGCACCGAGACGCTGAACGACATCGCCGGTTTCTATTCCGCCCCTGACAGTGCAGGGCTTGAATTGAAGGCGGCGGCGCTTCATGCGCGGTTCCGGCTGATCGAAGGCCGGCTTGGCCACGGCCCTTGGTTCGCGGGCGACCGCTTTAGCCTGGTAGACGCGGTTTTTGCCCCTGTTTTCCGTTACTTCGACACGTTCGACGCGATCTCTCCGTTCGGGGCGTTCGACGGGCTGTCCAGGGTACCCCTTTGGCGAGCGCGACTTGCCGGTCGTCCCTCTGTGCGCGCCGCCGTCGATCCGGATTACGGCGACCGATTGTCTGCTTTCCTGCGCCGTCGCGGGGGCGCACTGGCGCGGTTGATGGACGCGTCACCGCTTCTCGACGGAAAGTACGCCCTGGCCGGGCACCCATGATGGACATTGCACTCATGACAACCACCCCCACATTCTCAGCGCCGGTGCAGGACAGCCAGATCCGTTTCATCCGATTGACCGAAATACCGACCGATGAACTCGTCGCGCATATGTCCGATCCCAGACTGAGGGCGCACATGCCGCTTCTGACCTTCGCCTGGGATGCGCACGTCGCAAAGAGCTTCGTCGAGGCCAAGGAAGAATGCTGGCGGCGCGATGGTCTGGGTCACTGGGCAATCCTCTGCGGGGATCGATACGTCGGGTGGGGCGGCTTTCAGCTGGAAGCGGGTGAATGGGACTATGGTCTGGTCCTGCGCCCTGACGCGTTCGGTCTGGGTGCACGGATCACCCGCAGGGCAATTGACTTCGCGCGCGCCAGTCCAAGGATTCCGTTCGTGACTTTTCTCTTGCCGCCGTCGCGCCGGAATCTTGCCGCGCTGACGCGGATGGGCGCGCAATATCTGGGCGATCAGGACTACGCCGGCGCACGATTCCGGAAATACCGCCTGGAAACGAGCGCGGTTTGAAACACCGCCTGAATCCAAGGGTCCGTCACATCCGAATTGCCACACGGCGTCCCGGCGGCTAGGCTGAACGGGTTCGAAGGCATATTCTCGGCGCCGCGCATTACCCCCGGTTTTTTTCGTGCCATGCAACGGACCGCGACGCCAGATTTTCTATGAGACGGGAATTCAGGATCAGGAGGCCACTGTGCCGGACGCAAGCACCGCCAATGCCGCAGCCGAGATTGAAAGTCTGATCGCATCTGCGCGCAAGGCGCCGCACAACTTCGTCCTGATGAAGACGAAGGACGGGGTCGCGATCGAGGGACACAAGACCAAGACCGCCAAGGCGCTGATTCCCCTGGTCAAGGCCAAGGGCGGGATGCCTGCGGTCAGTTGCATGGGCCAGATGGAGGTCACCGGCAAGCTGATCACCCTCAAGGTCGACGACGAAAAGGTGCCGGGCACGCTGCCGAAGCTTGCCAAGCGCTATTTCAAGAGCCTGGGCATTCACGCCAAGATCCAGATCGCCCTGCCCTCGGGCGAGCTTATCAGCGACGGCGAAGACGAAGAGGGCGCGCCCGGCACCGATGCCGCGCCAGATGAGACCGAAACCGGTGACGCCACCGAGGCGCCGGTCCGGCCGCTGGATCACAAGGGCGACCTGGAGGACCGGATCAAGACGCTGATCCCGCTGGTCAAGGCGGCGATCGAAAAGGGCGTCGCGGGCGCAGATCGTTTGCCCGCCGCGATGAAGCAGGCGGCAGGCGCCGTCGCGAAGGACGCCTTTGAACTGGCCGAAAACCTGGTCGCGGCGATCGAGAAGATCGTGGGGCAGGCCGGAACACCAAGTGGCGGCGAGGGCGATGAACGCACGCGCCTGGAAACCGAATTCCGCGCCATCGGCGCCGATTTCCTGCGCCTGACCAAGGAGGCGCCGCCGCTCATCTCGGGCAAGGCCGTGCAGGTTGCCAACCTTTTCCGGTCCGAACTGGACAAGGATCTGAAAAAGGCCGACCAGGTTCTGACCCTTCTGAAGAAATTCCTGTCGGATGAGATCGGCAAGCTCGGATCCCGCCCCGAGGCGCCCAAGAACCGCACGCCCGAGGAAATCGAACTTGCGCAAGTCAGCGAGCCCGAACGCAAGTCTCTGGAAAAGCTCAAGGCAAGCGAACCCAAGGCCTATGCGGCCGCGATAGACGCGCTGCGCGAGATCCGCGCAAAGGGCTGGGCCGACATGTCCCCCGCCGGCCGCCAGAAAAGCGCCGAGGACACCGAAAAGACCCGCCAGGCCGCCGAGAAGGCCCGGACAGAGCTTGCGAGTGCAAAGGGCGCGCTGACCAAGGCGATGCAGGCCCATGCCGCCGCCGGGACCGAAAAGGGCGAAGCGCAGCTTGCGATGAACCGCCTGGACCAGGCGATCCGCGACCTGACCGCCCGCGCGGGTGACGTGACCAAACTATCGCCCGACGCGCTCAGGACCTATCGCGCCGAGGCTCAGAAGCTGGTCAACGACCGCGAAGCCGCGAAGAAGACGCTGGCCGATGCGACCGAAAAGGAACGCAAGGCGGCCGAGATCCGATCCGGCGCCCAGGCCACCGTCGGCACCGCCGAGACGAAGTTGAAGTCGGCGAACGACGCCCACGACACGGCCTTCCGCAAGCAGGAGGCCGCCGAGGCGCGCAAGGGCATCATGGACGCCGTCGCCTTCGGCCCGCTGTCGGTCGATGCAAAGCCGCCCTTCGCCGACGCGGACAAGGCCGCCTTCATCCGCGCCTTCGCCAAGGACAGCCGGCTGGCCGAAACCGCGATGGCCGCCGCGCGCGGCGCGAAAGACCCCTCGGCGGTCGCGCGCAATGCCGAAATGGTGGCCGGCGCCTATGGCTCGGGTTTCGCCGATGCGCAGGGCAACCGGCTTGACCTGCCCCCTGACCAGATGCGCGGCATGGCCGAAAACGCGCTGAAGATGGGCGCCCAGCTGGGCGAGGACTATTTCAAGGGCTTTTCCGACTACATGGCATCGGGCAAGCAGCTTGCGGCCGACCCCCATGGCGGCATGGACAAGCCCAAACCCGGCGAGGATCGGGATGCCTTCGTCAATCGCGTCTCGTTGAACCGCACCCGCGCCATGGGCGCGGCGGCGGTGCGGCCGGACGGGACGGTGGACTTTGCGTCGGGCGCCGCCAGCGACGCGATGAACGACATGCTGTTCCACCCGGGCGCGCTGAACACCTGCACGCCACAGCTGACCGCCAAGATGGTCGAGACCCGCGGGCTTTTCACCAACCCGGCCACTGCCCCGCAGGCCCAGAAGATCGTCAAGGACACCAAGCTGCCCGACCGCAAGAAGCCCGGCTTCGGCGCTGCCACGACGCTGATCGCGGGCACCTGCGGCAAGGGAAAGGACGGCCTTGGCGACAACGACGCGCGCGCCGCGGTCCTGTCGGCGATGATGACGCCGCTCAGCCAGGGGCCGGTCGGATCGTGCTTCTCGACCGCGCCGGTGCGCGGCATCCGGGAAGAAACCCCGCTCAAGGCGATGGAGGAATTCTCCAAGATCGCCAGCACTGGCCAGTACAAGGCCACCAACGGGTCGATCTATCCGGCCAACACGACGCTGCCAGAGGGTGAAAACCCGCTGATGCGCAGCTTCGAATATTCCGTGGCGACCGCCGCCGCCGAAGACCTGGCCAGCATCGAACGCAATCGCCTGCAGAAGGCAGTCTTCAATCCGGCCGACACCGACGGCCTGGCCGGGCTGAAGGATGTGATCGGCAAGTCCAAGTGGAAGGGCGGCAGCTCGATCCTCAAGGGCATCATCCCCGGGGTCGAGGCCAAGCTGAAGAAGGCGCTCGCGAAGGATCTGAAGTTCGAATACAACGCCGGACCCCAGGTCGGCGGACCCTCGGGCGGGGGCGGCGACGGTCATTCGACGCAGGGCGCCTACGAGATCAAGTACAAGGGCAAGGCGCTTGTCACCGAACAGGCCTTCATGGATGCGATCAAGGAAATCGCCCTTGGCGCCGCGGGGGAAAAGGCCACATCCAGCACCGGCAAGGCGATCCTCGATCACGTCTCTGCCCCGGCGTTCCGCGACAGCATCGTGAAGTCGATGGGCGGAACGAACGAATACCTGCCCTGGAAACTTGCCGATGGCGGTTTCGAATGGCAGACGCAACAAGTGCTTCACGGCGGCAAGCCCGGGATCTACGACATGACCCCGGCCAGTGATCCCCCGCCATCGGAGGCCGAACGCACATCTGCGGTCATCAAGGGCATGATGGCCAAACAGGGCGACATGTCCGGCGGGATGAGCCTGATTTCGACGCGTGGCGACAATGCCAACCACGCCTTCAACGCCCTTCCGACGGATCCGTCGTTCGACAAGCTGCGCGGCGGCAATATCGACGACAAGATCCGCGACGAACTTGTCGATCCGGGCAAGAAGATCGCGACGACCAAACTGCCCAGGGAACGCGCCGCGAAGATGTACGAAGACCAGATCAAGACCGCGATGCAGGGCAAGCCCGACGCCGACCGCGACCTTCTGGTCAAGGCGCTGAAGAACGCCCCGGCCGCCGACATGACCCCGGCCGAGATCAAGACCAAGGTCGCCACCGAGATGGCCGCCTGGCGCGACGTTCAGGCCCAGCGGGAACTTGACGAATGGTTCGCCGCCGACAACGCCAAGTTGAAGCGCGAAGGCAAGCCGGAACGCGCCAACAGCGAGAAGGCCGGCTATCTTGACTGGTTCAAGAACAAGGTGGACGGCGACATCAAGGGCGAGATCGACGCCGTCCTGATGCAGGATCTGGCCATGCCGGAGGTCGTCATGGCCGATACCAACTGGGGCGGACCCGAAGGCCAGGTATTCTTCGTCGCCGCACCCGATCCCTCGACCGGCGACCTGAAGCTTTGGAAAAAGACCATGCCGGGCGGCAAGATGCAGCCCGCGGGCGACAACTGGGCGCAAGCCAACTGGTACGAAATTCACTGACCGCGCGTGGCACCCGCCACGGTCCGGGCTGACAACCGAAAGGAACCGACATGGCCGACGGCCTTCCCCCGATCGAATTCGACACCGCCGCCGATGGCGCCCCCGTGGTGATCGTGGAAGAAACCGAGGCGCGCGATCTGGATGGCGTGCTGCGCCTTGCCCCTGCGCTCGCCTCGCCCGACTGGCTGATCGCCTATGCGCAGGTCGTCAACCACCTCGCGCAGGGCGCGCGCTACGACGTCATCGTCGACCCGGAGGAGTTCCGGACCGACTACATGGCCGCCTACGAGGCGGAAGACCCGAACGAACCGCCAGCCCCCGGCCTGATCCGGCTGCACAACTACGGGCTGCCCGATTTCGCCTCGATCCAGCCCCCGCACCGGGACGGCGCGAAGCTGGTGTTCTTCGCCGAAAACATCACGCTCGGCATCCCCTACCGGGCCGAGGCCGACGCCAGCGGCGGGGTCAGCTACGAACCGGTGGACATGGGAGGCTAGGACCCGCCGCGGCTGCCCGCGCCAGCGCCGCACGGATAATTCCGGGTGGCTTCAAGATTTCCTTTTGCTGACACAATTGCGGCCGATACCGTTTCGTGGCAGCGGCGATCACGGACGAGGGTTCGGAATGTGGCAGACGGCACGGATGCTTGTGGCGGCCTTCGCCGCGCTTCTTTCCATCAACGCCCCGACGGCGCGCGCCGGGGAATGGGTGCCGGTCGGCACCGGCGACTCGCCGCTTTCCGCGCTGACCTACCAAAGCGACAAGATGCTGCCGGGCGAGGAGCTGACGCTGTTCTACACCGGGATGAAGCGTGGCTTCGGCCTAACGGGCGGCGACGATGCCTATAAATACAGCGCCTTCATCCTGAAGATCATCCTGCAAACCGCCGGCGGGCCCTTTACCGGCTTCGGCGGGGTGGACCTGCGGCACGAGGGCCGCGGCGAAACCACGATGGTGCTGCAGGCGCCGCCGGTTCCGGGCGGTCGGGTGCCGTCGCTGGTAGAAAGCGATTGCGGCGATGCCCAGACCGGCACGATCCCGGCCCTTGCCCTTGGCAACAACTACAGCGACGTCCAGCCAACCTGCGCGAATGCCTGCTTTCGCACCCTGGCCGATCTGCAGGCCGAGGCCAATCCCGTGTCCTGCGACAGCGGCGAGGGCAACTGGATCATGTCCTACCTCATGGGCGCCCTCACGGAAGAAATCGGCGAACGCTGGCGCTACGACGCGGTTCACGGGGCGGAAATGCTGATCGTCAGGGCGATGACTTCGGAATACGAATGGATCCGCGTTCCGCTGGACGATGCCTTCCGCGACGCGCTCTGGTCCGATCGGGGCCTTTCGCAAGACGACATCTGGCGGGAGCAGATCGCGGGCTTTGAAATCTCAAGCCTCGACCGGTGCGGCGGCTCCCCCTCGCTTCCAAGCTACGGCGCGAGCGATTGGGAGATTGAAAGCTTCAATTCGGACGCGCAGGCCTGGGTCGCTTGCGTGAAGGCTGTCGGCAACGCCAACATCGACAATGTGAACGCCCTGAAGTCCTCCCTTGATGCCGATGGCTGCTGCACCGAGGAAGTCGTTCAGCTTCTGAACGCGCAGGTCGGGCGGGTGAACGAAGTCGTCGATACAGCGAATGCCTGGATCGAGGATTTCAACGACCGGATCAACCGGCACAACGACAACGTCGAAAGCAATTCCGGCAGCTACGATTCCGGCGGTGACTACGCGCCGGCCGGAGGCGACAGCTATTCGTCCTATGACGACGGCTACTCCAGCTATGACGATGGCGAATCCTACGACAGCGGCGGCTATGAGTCCTATGATTCCGGCTCGGGCTATTCCGGCGCGCCATTCGACATGCCGACTTATATCCTGCCCGGGATGAACTGACCTCCCCACCGCAAGTCCAGCGGTACGTCTGCCATACACTTTGCC
>JACKKJ010000012.1 GCA_024236495.1 Paracoccaceae bacterium | reverse complement strand
TCCGCATCAACCGGAGTGAACCATGAAAAAGATCATCCTCGCCGCCGCCCTGGCCCTGTCCGGGCTTTCGCTGCCCGTCCACGCATCGAGCGAAATCGACACGGCGACGCAGGCCAAGGTGACCGAACAGCTGACCGCGCAGGGCTATGAAGTCCGCCGCATCGACAGCGAGGACGGCATGATCGAGGTCTATGCGATGAAAGACGGCAAGAAGGTCGAACTCTACCTCAACGAGGCGCTCGAAATCGTGAAGTCGAAGGAAGCAAGCTGATCCCGGTCCCGGGGGGCCTGGCAGGGCCGGCCCCCCGGCCCGTGGCAGGAGGGCAGAAATGAAGAAGATCAAGGTCTGGGACCCCTTCGTGCGGGTCTTTCACTGGGCGGTCGTCGCCGGGTTCGCCATGAACGCGCTGATCGACGATCCCGAAAGCAAACTGCATGAATGGATCGGCTACGCAATTCTGGCGATGGTCGGGTTGCGCCTGATCTGGGGGCTGATCGGGACGCGCCATGCCCGTTTCGCGGACTTTCCTCCATCGGTTTCCGCCGCGGTCGGGCAGATGACTGACATCGCGACGGGGCGAAAGCGCGCCCATGTCGGCCATTCTCCGCTTGGCGGTCTGATGATCTACAACCTGATCTTGTCGCTGCTTGCGATCTGCGGCACGGGTTACATGATGACCACCGACACCTTTTTCGGGATCGCCTGGGTTGAGGAGGCGCACGAGATTCTTGTCGCCTGGGCCGAGGTTTCGGTCGTGTTCCATATCGCGGCGGCGATCGCCGAAAGCCGCAGGCTTGGCATCAACCTGCCGAAGTCGATGGTGACAGGATACAAGGAGATGCCCCCGGGCGCGGAGATGTGATGCCAGCCGTTTCGCGAAAGACCAGAACCATCAGCGCGGCGCTTGCCGCGTTGATTATCCTGCAGGGTTTCTGCGCCGCCTTCTTCCTGTCCGACCTTGTGCGGGATCTGATGGAGTACAAGGACCCCAGGTTCGAGGTGCTCCACTTCGCGCTGGAGGTCATCGCCAACCTCGCACTTCTTGCCGGCGCCGTGGTCGAGGCTTTCTTTCTTGCCGGGCTCCTGCGGCGGCAGGCGCGCGCCGACCGCGCGCTCAGCGCCGCGTCCGGCGCGCTGCACGACCTGATGGAGGGCTACTTCGCCGACTGGGGCCTGACCGCGTCCGAGGCGGATGTCGCCACCTTCACCATCAAGGGGTTCACGATCGCAGAGGTCGCGGCGATGCGCGGCTCCGCCGAGGCGACGGTGAAGACCCACCTGAACGCCATCTACCGCAAGGCCGGGGTCGCCGGCCGTGCGCAGCTGGTCAGCCACCTGATCGAGGATCTGATGCGCGGTGCGCTGCCCGGCCCCAAGGATACGCGCGCCGATGTCGCGGGCGCGCGGGCGCAAAATTCTGGAACTGTGGCCTGAATTCTGTATAGTCCCGCGCGGGTAAATGAACGAGGGACGGATGCGGCAGGTTCTGGCTGCGGCCTTGCTGGCGGGTGCGGCGATCGCGCCCGGCGCGCTTTCGGCGGAGGGTTTGACATTCTCGTCGGCCAAGGCCGGATCGCGCTCAGCGCTCTTCCGCCAGCAGACCACGCTTCTCGATACGCGCCTTTCAAGCCAGTATTCGGCCTCTGCCAAAGTGCTGGCCAGCGCGTCCGGCATCGTGTCGATCCCGCGCTATTCGGGGAACTACAAGGGCCTTTACCTTGACACCGCAAAGGCGGCGGCGGAACGCCATGGCATCCCGGTCGACCTTTTCCTGCGCCTCGTGCAGCGGGAATCCGGCTGGAATCCGGGCGCGGTCTCGCACAAGGGGGCGCAGGGTCTGGCGCAGCTGATGCCCGACACCGCGCGCCGGCTGGGCGTAGACCCCGCCGATCCGTCGGAAAACCTCGACGGCGGCGCGCGCTATCTGCGGATGATGTATGACCGCTTCGGCGACTGGCGCCTGGCGCTTGCCGCCTACAACGCCGGGCCCGAGGCAGTGGCCAAGCACGGTGGCGTTCCGCCCTATGAAGAAACGCAGGGCTATGTGAAGGGCATCCTTGGCAGCTGACCCGACGGGCCGCGCGGCCTAAAGGCCGTCGATCCGGTAGTCGCGCGGTATGCCACGCGTCGCCCGCCCCCAGACCGAAAGCTGCGCGCGGGTCTGATGCGCCTCGAAGGCGGCGCGGTCGCGGAACACCTCGCGCACCGCAAAGCGCACCGGGTCGGCCATCGAACGAAAGACCTCGAAGCTCAGGCAACCGGCCTCCGCCCGGGTCAGGCGGATGTGGTCGGGCAGCAAAAGCGAAACGCGGTCAGCCTCCTGCAGCGTCCGGCAGACCAGAAATCCGGTCAGGATGACCTGTGACACCTTCGCAAGCCTCCGGGCAGGGGGGGGACCGGGTCGGCCCGCCTGGACCGTCTGCCCCTTCTGCGCGAACGGCGCGGGCTTTTCCACGAAAATCTTGCGCCGCCCCCCACGCCCGCAGAACGGGCGCGCCCTCAGGGCAGGGGGGTCAGCGTGGTGATGCCGGTCGCCGCCGCCCGCGCCAGTTCCGGATCCAGCGACATCGGGATGTATTCGCCGCGCCGCCAAAGCTCCGACAGGTCGTCATAGTGGCGGCTCAGCGGGTGGCCGGACTGACCGGTGGACAGGATGAAGACCGAGCTGTCGGGATCGGCAAAGTCGTAGACCCCGCGATAGCCTGCCCCGTGGACGTTCAGATAGGGGTTCGGCTCCGTTCCTGCGGTCTTGCCGCGCAAAAGCGTGTTGTCCCCGCCCGAGGTCGATTGCCGGATGTTGACGAACCAGTTCAGCACCGGCAGCCGGCCCAGCACGGAATGGTCGTGCGTCGCCTGATGCGCCTCGCCCCAGCGCCAGCTTTCGACATTGGGGCCGAAGCGTGCCGAAAGATCGACCAGCGCATCGTCAAGCGCAAGCCGCGCGATCTCCTCGCAGGTTTCGACCGGGGCCGAACGCAGCACGTCGCACCAGCGCGCCGCCCCGTCGACATCGCGAAAGACCCGTTCGATGAACAAGGGCTCCAGATGGTTGAACGCGTCGGCCAGCGGCCCAAGCTCGTCGCGGATCAGGCGAAACTGCAGCGCCCGCATCCAGGCGGCGTAGATCAGCGGTTCGGGCAGATGTTCGCTCATCTCGCCGTCCCAGTTCGCCAGAAGGTCCAGCGCGCGCTGCCGCATCCGTTCGGTCGTGCCCTCGGGCGCCGCCTCGCCGGTGAACCAGAGGTTCGCGGCGACCAGCGGCAAGAGGTTGCGCGCGGCCGGCGATGTGGTGTCGAGCTGCGCGGCGATGAAGCTTTCGCGGCTGTGGACCTCGCGTTCCTGCATCAGCCGGGTCCAGCGCTGCACCCTCTGGCTGTCGCCCCAGAAATGGCTGACGTCCAGCGGGAAGGGGCGGTCCACCGTCTTGTTGTTGGTGTTGCCCACGATGCCGCCCGCCGGGTTCACGAAGCGGGGGTTCTGTGCGTAGGGGAAATACCCCTGCCAGCGGTTTTCGGCGATCCAGCCGGGCGCGGGCATCCGGCCCATGGACTGGTGCTTCGGGTCGCGCCGGGGCATCTTGCCGATCATCGCCATGGCGATCCCGTCCGGCCCCGCGACGACAAGGTTCTGGGCCGGGGCCACATAGTCCTCGCCCGCGGCGATAGCCTCCTGCACGGTCTGCGCGCGCATCATGCGGATCGCGGCCCCGATCGACCGGTCGGCAGGATCAAGCGCCGTCCAGGCCAGCGCCGCGACATAGCCCTTGGGCGTCACGCTGCCAAGGTCGTAGTGCGTCGCCGGAAGGACCGGGCCGTTGTCGGTCCAGCGCAGGGTGACGGTGACCGGGGCCGCGTCCTTCACCTCGATGATCGCCTTGCGGGTGACGAAGGGCTTCCAGCCCTCGGCGGTGCGGTAGCGTTCCGGGTCGCCGGGGTTCAGTTCCTCGATCAGGATGTCCTGATCGTCGAGATAGGCCGAGGTGATGCCCCAGCCAAGGATCTGGTTGCGCCCCGTCAGCACCGCGGGGATGCCCGGGATCGTGCCGCCGATCACGCCGCCCGTCGCCAGATCCAGATGCGCCAGATACCAGACCGTCGGCGCCGAAAAGGGCAGGTGCGGGTCGTTGGCCAGGAGGCCCGCACCCGCCGCCGACCGCGACGCCGCCGCGGCCCAGGCGTTCGACGCGCCGGCAAGCGCGCCGGGGCGGAAAGGCGACAAGGGATCGGCGGGCTCCGCCTCAAGCGCCGCGTAGGACCGCGGAACCGTGGGGAAGAGGCTGGCGAAGGGCGGCAAGGCCGCGATCCCCTCGCCGGGAACGACGGGCATCAGGTCGCGCACCCAGTCCTCGGACAGAAGCGACAGCCGCGCGGTCAGCACCTCGCGCTCGAGATGGCCGGACACCTGAAGCGCCATCAGCTTCAGAAGCGCGATCGAATCGGCCGGCTGCCAATAGGCGATCTCGTTCGAGAACAGGAAGAACTCCGGCGCGCCGCGCCCCTTGGCCTGCGAATTGACGACCCCGATCCAGGCGTTCACCCCGTCGGCATAGGCGCGCAGCGCGTCGAGTGTCTGGGCGTCCTGCGCCGCGACCGACCGGGTGGCGATCGAGTAAAGATCCAGCCGCCGCATCATCTCGTCCACCGCCAGGGTGCGTTCGCCGAAAAGCTCCGACAGGCGGCCCTGCACGGTCCGCCGCATCAGCGTCATCTGCCAAAGCCGGTCCTGCGCATGGGCGAATCCCAGCGCGAAAAAGACGTCGCGATCGCTGCCGGCGAAGATATGGGGCACGTCCGCCGTGTCGCGCACGATCTCCACCCCGCCGTCCAGACCGGCCAGCGCGTAATCCGCGTTGTAGTCGGGCAGCGACCGGCTGGCAAAGTAATAGGCCAGCGAAATGCCCGCCACCGCCAGAAGGACGGTCACGACGACAAGGCGCAGAAGCCATCGGAAAGCTGTGAACATCGTGATGGGCGACCGAGGGCGGTTGACGAACGGGGCAGGGCGGTTAACTAGGACAGAACCGTCCCGACCGCAATGACCAGAGGAGACAGACATGGCGAAGGTGGCATTTCTCGGCCTGGGTGTAATGGGCTATCCGATGGCGGGCCATCTTCAGGCCAAGGGGCATTCGGTCACCGTCTACAACCGCACCGCGGCCAAGGCCGCGGCCTGGGCCGCGCAGCACGGCGGCACCCATGCCGACACCCCCGCGGGCGCCGCAAAGGGCGCGGACTTCGTCATGTGTTGCGTCGGCAACGACGACGACCTGCGCTCGGTCTGCCTGGGCGATGCCGGGGCCTTCGCGGGGATGGCGCCGGGAACGGTCTTCGTCGATCACACCACGGTATCGGCGGCCGTCACGCGCGAGCTTGCCGCCGCCGCGGCGGAAAGCGGCATCGGCTTCGTCGACGCGCCTGTCTCGGGCGGGCAGGCGGGTGCCGAAAACGGCGTCCTCTCGGTGATGTGCGGCGGCGGCGCCGACGACTACGCCCGCGCCGAACCGGTGATCGCGGCCTATGCCCGCACCTGCCGGCGCCTTGGCGACACCGGGGCGGGGCAGCTTGCCAAGATGGTCAACCAGATCTGCATCGCGGGCCTTGTCCAGGGCCTGTCCGAGGGGCTCCACTTCGCCGAAAAGGCCGGGCTCGACATCGTCGATCTGGTCGAGGTCATCAGCGGCGGCGCCGCCGGCAGCTGGCAGATGGCCAACCGCCACAAGACCATGGCCGAGGGCAAGTTCGACTACGGATTCGCGGTCGACTGGATGCGCAAGGATCTGGGCATCTGCCTCAGGACCGGCGACGAGATCGGCGCGAGCCTCCCGGTCACGGCGCTGGTCGACCAGTTCTACAAGGATGTGCAGAAGATGGGCGGCGGCCGCTGGGACACCTCGAGCCTCATCGCCCGCCTTCGCGCGGCGGGCTAGGCGTCAGGCGGCGCAAACCGCCCGCAGCTTCATCTTGCCTGAAATACCTTCGGGGGGTGCGGGGGGCAGACGGCCCCCCGCGCTGTTCCCGGCATCCGGCGCGTCCGCGGGAAACGATCCCGCAGCCCCGCCCCCTCAGGGAATGATCCGGGTGTATTTCGTTCCGGTCACCTTCGCGCCGGCGATAAAGCCCGACTGGCCGTAGACCAGCGCGATCACCGGGGCCAGCGAGGTCGTGGTATCCACCCCGAGCGACCCGCCCTGGTCGGGCAGCGCATAGGCCATGTTGGCGCCCGCGACCCAGCCCGGTGCGGTGCGGAACTCGCTCAGCGCCTCGGGGGTCATGAAGAACAAGGCATGCGCATATTGCTGCGCGCCGATCTGCAGGCCGACGCTGGCCTGGGTCGCCGAATAGTAATCCACCGTCGCGCCGTTGATGCGCAGGGCGCCCTGTCCGTAAGAACCGCCGAAGGTGATGATTCCCGCCTCGGTCACCAGCGGGACGTAAAGGACACCCACCGCCTTGGCCGCAAGGTCGCGCGTCCCCGGATAGGTCGAGGCCAGGTAATCGCGCGCCGCATCGACGCGGGCGTCCAGCTTGGCCGCCCCATCACCGCCCAACCCGTTTCCGCAAGCCGCAAGGCCAAGGGCCGCGCCCCCGGACAGAACCACGCTCCGCCGCGTCAATCCGCTCATGTCACTACTCCGCTCTGTTGCCTCTCCAGGCGCGAAACCGCGCGCCCTCGCGGTCCTTCGGGACCGTTCTCGCACCACCTATAGTGGCTTTTTGTCCTGCTGTCATCAAGTCTTGGGGCTGCCGCCGGCGATCCGTCACCGCTGCTGCCGGCTTGGCGGATTCCTGCCGGTCTAGCCCAGAAGCCGCGCCACGCGGGGGGCGAAGTAGGTCAGGACGCCGTCGCAGCCGGCGCGGCGGAACGCCATCAGGCTTTCGAGGATCACGTCTTCCTTCAGCCAGCCGCGGTCGATCGCACCCTGGATCATCGCGTATTCGCCCGACACCTGGTAGGCATAGGTCGGCGCCCCGAACGCATCCTTCACCCGCCGGCAGATGTCGAGATAGGCCATCCCGGGCTTGACCATCACCATGTCTGCGCCCTCCGACAGGTCGCGCGCGACCAGCCGGACCGCCTCGTCGGAATTCGCGGGGTTCATCTGGTATGTCTTCTTGTCGCCGACCAGCCGCCCGCCCGCGCCGACCGCGTCCCGGAACGGCCCGTAGAAGGACGAAGCGTATTTGGCCGCATAGGACAGGATCGCCACGTCGCGGTGCCCCGCACCCTCGAGCGCGGTGCGCAAGGCGCCGATGCGCCCGTCCATCATGTCCGAGGGGCCCAGGATGTCGGCCCCGGCCTCGGCCTGGGCCAGTGCCATGCGCACCAGCGCCTCGATCGTCTCGTCGTTCAGGATGATGCCGTCGCGCACCAGACCGTCATGGCCGTTGGCATTGTAGGGATCAAGCGCGATGTCGGTCATCACCGCGACCTCGGGCACCGCCGCCTTGATGGCGCGGATTGCGCGGTTGGTGATGTTGTCGGGGCTCCAGGCCTCTTCGCAGGCCTCGGTGCGCAGCGCCGCGTCGGTATAGGGGAAAAGGCAGATCGCCGGGATGCCAAGGCCCGCCGCCTCTTCGGCGGCCCTGACCGCGCCCTCGACCGTCACCCGCGCGACGCCGGGCATGGAGGTCACCGGCGCATCGGCGCCGGCCACATCGGTCACGAAGATCGGCCAGATCAGGTCCTTGACCGAAAGGTGGGTTTCCTGCGCAAGTCCTCGCAGCGCCGCGGTCCGGCGCAGCCGGCGAAAGCGCGTGGCGGGGAAGGGGGCCTGGGTCGGGGTCATGATCGTGCCTTTCCTGTTGCGATACCGGGTCGCATGGATCGCACTGCATCTCAAGGGTGGAAAGCGTCGCAGGACGGCGTTAGCATCTGTCCACAACTGGTGACAAAGGTAAGATCGTGACCTGGGCCCAACTGATTTCAGAGGTGATCGACCTCAGATCCTTTTCGAACCTCTGGTACTGGATCGCCCTTGCCGTCACCTGGTCCCACGCAAGCCATTGGATCATCGGCATCCCCTTCGACATGGTGATGCGCGCGCGCCGGATGGGCGGTGCCGCCGAGGCGGAGCTTGAGGATTTCGCGCGGCTTTGCGTCAACCGCACCCTTTACATCGCGCAGACCGCGGGCGGCAGCCTTCTGGCGGTAGGGTCCGCCGCCTATACCTGCCTGGGTCTTCTTGGCTTCTACTACGGGATCGAGATCGCGCAGGCCGTCTTCCTGATTCTCTTTCCCCTCAGCCTTGTCGCGCTTCTGAGCACGCGCACCGCAAGCCGCATCGCCCGGAATGCCGACACCGGGGCGGCGCTCCACAAACGGCTGAGCCGGCACCGTGTCGCGGTTCAGGCGATCGGCGTCGTTTCGATCCTCGTGACCGCCACCTGGGGGATGATCCAGAACGTCAACATCCCGGTCCTTCCGAACTGAGTGCGGGTTGACTTCCGGTCCGGTCCGGATAGGTGAGCGCGATGAACCGTGAAAACCATATTACCCTGTCGGGCGCGCCCGAAGGTTTCGACGCCCGGCTTTTGGCGCGGGAACTGGGCCGCGGCGCCCCGGTCGTCCATGTCGCGCGCGACGACAAGCGGATGGAGGCGATGCGCGCGGCCCTTGCCTTCTTCGCGCCAGACGCGCCGGTTCTGACCCTTCCCGCCTGGGATTGCGTGCCCTACGACCGGGTGTCCCCGAACCCCGAGGTCTCGGCGCAGCGCATGGCGACGCTGGCGGCGCTGGCCGCCGGGCTTGACGGGCCGTTCATCCTTCTGACGACGCTGAACGCCGCAACCCAGCGGCTTCCCGCGCGCGAGGTGGTCAAGGCGTCCTGTTTCAGCGCGAAGGTCGGCAGCCGCGTGAACGAGGCCGCCTTGCGCGACTATCTGGTCCGCATGGGATTCTCGCAGACATCTACCGTCTCCGAACCCGGCGACTACGCGATCCGCGGCGGCATCATCGACATCTTTCCCCCCGGCGCGGGCGGGCCGGTCCGCCTCGATCTTTGGGGCGATGTGCTGGACGGCGCGCGCCGGTTCGACGCCGCCACCCAACGCACGACCGAAAAGCTGTCGACCGTCGATCTTGCCCCGGTGTCCGAGGTGATGCTTGACGAACCCTCGATCACCCGGTTCCGCCAGACCTACCGGATCGAGTTCGGCGCCGCCGGTACCGACGACCCGCTTTACGAGGCAGTCAGCGCGGGGCGCAAGCACGCGGGTGTCGAACACTGGCTGCCGTTCTTCCACGACCGGCTCGAGACGCTGTTCGACTACCTGCCCGGCGCCTCGGTCATGCTGGACGACCAGCTTACGCCCGCCCGCCTCGCGCGGTGGGACGGGATCGCCGACCAGTACGAGACGCGCCTGATCGCGCTGAAGAACCGCGACCGGCTCGATTCGGTCTACAAGCCCTGCGCGCCGGGGCTTCTTTACCTTGACGACCCGGCGTGGGAGGGTGCCGTCGCCGGGCACCGCACGATCCAGCTTGTCGCCCTGCCGCAACCCACCGGGCCGGGCGTTCTGGATGCCGGCGGGCGCATCGGGCGCAATTTCGCGCCCGAACGCCAGCTTGAAAACATCAGCCTTTTCGGTGCCTTCGCCGACCACCTGAAAGCGCGCCTGAAGGATGGCCCGGTTGTCGTCGCCTCCTATTCCGAAGGTGCGCGCGAACGCCTCAGGGGCCTTCTGGAGGACGAGGGGGTCACCGCGGCGGCCCCCGCGCGCGACATCCGCGACATCGGCGAGGGGCAGCGCGGCCTCTGGCTGGCCGTCTGGGCGCTGGAGCACGGGTTCGAGGCGCAGGGCCTGACGGTCATCTCCGAACAGGACGTGCTGGGCGACCGGCTGATCCGCGGTGCCAAGAAGCGCCGCCGGGCGGAAAACTTCCTGACCGAGGCGCAGTCGCTGTCGCCCGGCGATCTCGTCGTTCATGTCGAACACGGCGTCGGCCGCTACAAGGGGCTCGAGACGATCACCGCGCTAGGCGCGCCGCATGAATGCGTCTCGCTGGAATACGCGGGTGGCGACCGCCTTTACCTGCCGGTCGAAAACATCGAGCTTCTCAGCCGTTTCGGCCATGAAGAGGGGCTTCTGGACAAGCTGGGCGGCGGCGCCTGGCAGGCGCGCAAGGCGCGGCTCAAGGAACGCATCCGCCAGATCGCCGACCGGCTCATGCGGATCGCGGCCGAACGCGCCCTGCGGTCTGCCCCGATCCTCGAGGCACCGCACCACGACTGGGATGCGTTCTGCGCCCGCTTCCCCTACCAGGAAACCGACGACCAGCTTTCCGCGATCGCGGAGGTCGTGACCGACCTCGCCGAAGGCAGCCCGATGGACCGGCTCATCGTCGGCGACGTGGGCTTCGGCAAGACCGAGGTGGCGATGCGCGCGGCCTTCGCCGCTGCCATGTCGGGCGTGCAGGTCGCGGTGATCGCCCCGACCACGCTGCTCGCGCGCCAGCACTTCAAGACCTTCGCCGAACGCTTCCGCGGCACCGCCATCACCGTGCGCCCTCTGTCGCGCTTTGTCACTGCCAAGGACGCGGCCCTGACCCGTCAGGGCCTGGCCGAGGGCACGGTGGACATCGTCATCGGCACCCACGCGGTGCTGGCGAAATCGGTCAAGTTCCGCAACCTCGGCCTTCTTGTCATTGACGAGGAACAACATTTCGGCGTCGGCCACAAGGAACGGCTGAAGGAGATGCGCAGCGAGATCCACGTTCTGACGCTGACCGCCACGCCGATCCCGCGCACGCTCCAGATGTCGCTGTCGGGGGTGCGCGACCTGTCGATCATCGGCACACCGCCGGTCGACCGCCTGGCGATCCGCACCTATGTGAGCGAGTTCGACAGCGTCACCCTGCGCGAGGCGCTGTTGCGCGAACACTATCGCGGCGGCCAGTCCTTCTATGTCGTCCCGCGCATCGCGGACCTGCCGGAGGTCGAGGACTTCCTCAAGACCCATGTCCCCGAGATCAGCTATGTCATCGCGCATGGCCAGCTTGCGGCGGGCGATCTGGACGACCGGATGAACGCCTTCTACGACGGCAAGTACGACGTGCTTCTGGCCACCACCATCGTCGAAAGCGGGCTCGACATCCCGACGGCGAACACCATGATCGTCCACCGCGCAGACATGTTCGGGCTGTCGCAGCTTTATCAGATCCGGGGCAGGGTGGGTCGTTCGAAGACCCGCGCCTACTGTTACCTGACGACCAAGCCGCGCGCGCCGCTGACGCCCGCCGCCGAAAAGCGGCTCAGGCTTCTGGGGTCGCTCGACAGTCTTGGCGCGGGCTTTTCGCTGGCCAGCCAGGATCTTGACCTGCGCGGCGCGGGCAACCTTCTGGGGGAGGAACAGTCGGGCCATATCCGCGAGGTCGGCTACGAGCTTTACCAGGCCATGTTGGAGGAAACGATCGCCAAGCTGAAATCGGGCGACATCCAGGGCCCCGAGGATGACGGCCAGTGGGCGCCGCAGATCAACCTTGGCGTGCCGGTCCTGATCCCGGAAGACTACGTCCGCGATCTTGACGTTCGGCTGGGCCTTTATCGCCGTCTCTCCGGCCTGACCACCAAGGTGGAGCTGGAAGGTTTCGCGGCGGAACTGATCGACCGCTTCGGCGACCTGCCGAAAGAGGTCAACACGCTTCTCGTCGTCGTGCGCATCAAGGCGATGTGCAAGCGCGCGGGGATCGCCAAGCTGGACGCCGGGCCGAAGGGGATCACCCTTCAGTTCCACAACGACAAGTTCGCCGATCCGGCGGGGCTGGTGGATTTCATCCAGTCCGAAAAGGGGCAGGCGAAGGTCAAGGACAACAAGGTGATCCTGACCCGCGCCTGGGCGTCGGAGGCCGACAAGATCAAGGGATCCTTCGCCGTCGCCCGCGACCTTGCCGAAAAGGTCGTGGCGACGGAAAAGGCGCAAAAGGCGAAGCGCGCGGCGGGCTAGGGGGGCGCCCCCCCTCGGTCTTCCGCTCGGTCTCCCGGTCGGGCCCTTAGTGGGGCATGGTGCGCCGCATCAGCATCCAGGCCAGCGCCGAACACAGCACCACGCCCAGGATCACCGGCACCGGCGTTCCGTCAAAAGCCTGCCCGACCGGCCCGGCGATCAGCACCGCCAGGATCGTCGAGATCGCCGAGATGACCGAGGCCGCCATCCCCGCGATATGCCCCATCTTCTGCAAGGCCAGCGCGTTGAGGTTGCCGAATGTCAGCCCGGCCATGAAAAAGACGCTCGATCCCCAGAGGAAGAAGACGGCAAACCCCGGCCAGCCGGTGCCGATCCCGCCCAGCACCAGCGCCAGGACCACGGCGGAACTGAGCGCCTGCCAAAGGTAGGCGTCGGTCGCCAGCCGCCGCATGCCGACCCGCATGACAAGCTTCGCATTGAGAAGCGACGCACTTGCCGCGATCGCCGCCATCAGCGCGAACCACTTGGGAAAATCCGCGCCCTGACCGTAGGTTACGTCGAAAAGCTGCTGTGCGGTGGACAGAAGCGCGAACATCTGGCCGAAGCCCAGCGTCATGACGACCGTGTAAAGGCGCACGTCGCGGTCAGAAAGCACCTCGCGCGCGGCCGACAGGATGTTGCGCCCCGACAGCGGCCTGCGGCGTGGCGGCAAAAGCGTTTCGGGCTGGCGCAGGCCCAGCCACAGGCTGGCGATCAGGCCGAAGACGACGAAGGCCAGGAATACCGCCCGCCACCCCGCAAGCCCGATGATCACGGCGCCGATCGAGGGCGCGACCGCCGGGACAATCATGAAGATCGTCATCGCGAAAGAGGTGACGCGCGCCATCTCCCGCCCCTCGTAAAGATCGCGGACAAGCGCCAGCCCGACGATCCGCGGACCCGCGGCGCCAAGGCCCTGGATCACCCGCGCGGCCAGCAGAAGCTCGATCGTCGGCGCATAGTGGGCCATGACCGCCCCGGCGATATAAAGGGTGAACCCGCCGATGATCGCGGGCTTGCGACCCGTCGCGTCCGAAATCGGCCCGGCAACGGCGGTGCCGGCCCCCATGCCAAGGACGAAGGCGGTCAGGATGAGCTGCGCATGGTTGACCGCGTCGGGGGTCAGCTCTGCGGCGATCTCGGGCAGCGCCGGCAGCATCGCGTCGATGGAAAAGGCGATGGTCGCGAAGAGCATCGCGATCATCACGGTGAATTCCCCTGTCGGCAGGCGCCGGTCGGCGGGGACGATGTGCGATGTATCTCTCATGCGGAAGTTGCTTTTTCTTTTTCAATGAGTTCGTCGATGATCCTCACCCATGTTTCCGGCGTTTGTGCGCCGCTGATGACATAGGTGTCGGCCAGGATGAAGGTCGGCACCGCGCTGACGCCGCGCGCGCGGGCATGGGCGTCGCGCTCGGCGACAAGGGCGCGGTCGGCGTCGCCCGCCAGCAGCCGTGCGACCACCGCCGGATCAAGCCCCGCCTCGCCCGCAAGCGCGGCGAGGACGCCGGCGTCGCCAATGTCGCGGCCCTCACGGAAGTAGGCACGAAAAAGCGCGGCGACCATCGCGCCTTGCCGCCCCTCCAGCCCCGCCCAATGGATCAGGCGGTGGGCATCCAGTGTGTTGGGCGTGCGTGCGATCCGGTCCAGGTTCAACGCCACTCCGGAGGCCGCCGCATGTTCGACAAGCGGCAGATAGGCCTGCACCGCCCCCTCCTTGCCGCCGAACTTCGCCTCCAGATAGGCGCGGCGGTCCATCCCCTCTGGCGGCATGTCCGGGTTCAGCTGGAACGGATGCCATTCGACGGCGAAGGGATGATCGGGCCGGGCCTCCAGCGCGCGGTCCAGACGGACCTTGCCAAGATAGCACCAGGGGCAGATTGGGTCGGACAATATATCAAGCCGGATCAATGTGTTTTCTCCCACTCTTCGCGCAGGGCGCGGCGGTTGGTCTTGCCCGTCGCGGTGCGCGGGATTGCATCCCGGTGCAGGTAGATGCGGGGCTGCTTGTAGCGGGCAAGCGCGGCCTCGGCCGCCGCCCGCAGCGCGTCCTCGGTCGCGGTGCCGGCATGGACAAGTGCTATGACCCGGACATCGTCCCTGACCCGGGCCTCGATCGCCGCGCAGGCGTCAAGGCCGGGCACGCCGGCAAAGGCGGCCTCCACCTCTCCCGGCGCGACGCGGTAGCCGCCGGCGTTCAGCATGTCATCGGCGCGCCCGAGGTAGGTTATGGCGCCGTCTTCGGCCATGACCGCCCGGTCGCCGGTCAGGAACCAGTCGCCGCTGTAACGCGCCGCCGCTTCCTGCGGCGCGTCGGCATAGGTCAGGAACAGGCCGGGGTCGCTGCGGTGCACGGCGATGGTGCCCTCGGTCCCGCGCGCGACCGGTTGACCGGCGTCGTCGAGGATGGCGATACGCCGCCCCGCCTGGGGATAGCCGAGCGTGCCGGCAGGCGCGGGCCTGCCCGGCGCGCCGGAGATGAAGGTCGAGCATTCCGACATGCCGAAGGCCTCGTGGACCGGGGTGCCGGTGGCTTCGGTCCAGGCGGCGCGGGTCGCGTCGGGCAGCTTTTCCCCGGCCGACAGCCCGTGCCTGAGGCGCGGCAGGGGGGGGATCGACGGAGACTTGAGCATCTGGCGGTAAACGCCCGGCGCTGCAGCAAAAATCGTCGCGTCGAAGCGTCTCAGCAAAAGCGGTATCTGGTCCGGCGTGACGCCTGCGGCAGGCACCAGCGCGGTGGCGCCGGCAGTCCAGGGATCCATCAGCCCTGTGCCGAGCGTGTAGGTCCAGTTCATCGCCCCGGCATGAAGCACCCGGTCGCTTTCGCGCAGGCCATACCAGCCCTCCACCATCATCGCCCGGGCAAGGATGGCGCGGTGGGCGTGCAGGACCGCGCGCGCCGCGCCCGAAGTGCCGGAGGTATAGACGACATAGGCGGGCCGGTCGGGGTCACCCATCGCATAGGGGGCGGGGGCCAGCGTCTCCATCGCGCGGATGTCCCCGGCCGGGATCGCGGGGATGGTGTCGGGGCGCGCGATGCCGTCTGCCGCGACGGCGATCCGGGGGGCAAGGTCGCTGGCGATGCGATCGACCTCGGGGCGGGTCAACTGGCTTGAACAGACGACCGGCACAAATCCCGCTGCCATGGCGCCCAGGAAGACCAGCGGAAATTCGACGCCATTGCCAAGGCGCAGAAGGACGCGGTCGCCGGGGGCAAGGCCGCGATCGGCCAACCCCGTCGCCACACCCCTGACCGCGCGTTCAAGGCGCGCATAGCTCCAGCGTTCGGCGCCCGTGGGCCGCAGGACCTGGAGCGCGATCTTGTCGCCCAGCGCCTCGGCGCGCGACAGGACATGCGCCGCCAGATTGAACGGCGCGGGCAGGCGAATGGGGGATGGATCGGGGCTGAGCGACAGCATGCCTCTCGCTACGCCCGTTGTCTGGGCGTTGCAAGGCACAAGGGAAACGCGCTAATGCACAGCCCGACCGGTGCGAGACAGGGCAGGTGGTTTCGGGATGACCAAATCGACGGACAACGCACGCCTGATCCGCATCGCGAGAGCCAGCGGCGAAGAGGGTGCCCCGGCCGAGCCGATCGACCTTGGCAAGCGCGTGCGCGATCTGCGCAAGGCGAAGGGCTGGACGCTGGAACAGGCCGCCGTTCAGGCCGGGCTGGCCAGGTCGACGCTCTCGAAGATCGAGAACGGGCAGATGTCGCCGACCTACGAGGCGTTGAAGAAGCTGGCCGAGGGGCTGGCGATCTCGGTCCCGCAGCTTTTCACCCCGGCGGCGCAGGCGCAGGTCAACGGGCGCATGGCGGTGACCAAATCGGGCGAGGGGCAGGCACATCTGACCACGACCTATGAACACGAGCTTCTGGCAGGGGCGCTGACGCGCAAGCAGATGCTGCCCTACCGCGCCCGCATCCGCGCCCGCCGGATCGAGGAATTCGACGGCTGGGTTCGCCACGAGGGCGAGGAGTTCCTTTATGTGCTGACCGGGATCGTGACGCTTTTCACCGAATTCTATGAACCGGTCGAGCTGCGGCGGGGCGACAGCGCCTATTACGACGCGGCGATGGGGCACAACGTGGTTTCCGTCAGCCCCGAGGACGCGACCGTCCTTTGGGTGACAAGCCTGGCCTAGTCGTCGCCGAACCGCGCGTCGTCGTCCGATTCATCCTCGCCCTCGGGGACGAACTTTCGCGACAGGCTGATCGAATGGTCGTCGTGGCGGGGATCCATAACCACGTCGGAGGGAAGTTCGCCTGCAAGCCAGTCGCGGATCTCCTCCTTGGTTTCGGTGATGTCCTGGCCCGTCAACTCGGCGATGTAGGCGACAAAAGCGCGTTGGTCGCCGTCGACCTCCTCAAGCTCCGCTTCGTCCGCGTCCGGCCACTTGTCGAGGATCGCGTCGAAGAAGGCGAACCAGTTGTCCTGAACATGATGCCACTTCATCGGTCTTCTCCGGAAAACTATGGGACCAGCTTGCACCCAAAACGCGGGCGGGAAAAGGGTTTGGCAGGCGCGCGCGACGGATCCACGCAGACCCCGAGGCCGCGCGGTGCGTGATCGGCAGCTTCGCCCGGTGTCCCGGCGCGCGCGGGCCTAGAACCAGCCCTGAACGGTGCGGGCACCCGCCGACACGTCTTCGCCGGCGCCGGCGACGGTGTTGCAGGCGGCCAGCGTGCCCAGCAATGCCAGAAGGATCAGTTTCTTCATGCTCTCAGTCCTCATACCACCAGGTTTCCGGCTGGAATCCGGGCCAGTCGCCGTATAGCGGAATCCGTGCCGGGTAGTGAAGATGCCGGTCGTGCGCCAGCCGCGAGACGCGGCTGAACCAGACCGGGATCACATAGCGCCCCGCCGTCAGGATACGGTCGAGCGCGCGCGTCGCGGCGATGAAATCCTCCTGCCCGCGCGATCCGACCATCGCGGAGATCATCGCCTCGGCGGCGGGGGAATTCATGCCCATCCAGTTGCGCGTGCCGGGTTCGGCCACGCCCGCGGCACCCCAGTAAAGCATCTGTTCATTGCCGGGGCTCAGCGACAGGGCACGGGTGTACCAGGCCATGCCGAAGGCATAGGTGTTGGTGCGTTCCTTGTATTGCGCGCTGTCGACCGCCGTGACGGTCGGCGTGATGCCAAGGTTCTTCAGCGCCTGGACATAGATATCGACCACCTGTTCGGTCTGCGTGGCCCCCGATTGCAGCACGATCTCGAAGGTGAAGGGGGTGCCTTTGGCATCCTTCATCACGCCGTCCTGCACGGTCCAGCCCGCCTCCTCGAAAAGTGCGGTGGCCTTGCGCAGGCTCTTGCGGTCGACCGCCTGGCCGGCGTTGCCCTGAGGCAGCGCATAGCCCTCGATCGTGCCCGGGGGCAGGTCGGCGGCATAGGGGGCCAGCAGGTCGGCGACCTTGCCCGTCGCCGGACCTTCGCCCATGCCGAGGGGCGAGTTCGAGAAGTAGGAAGCGATGCGCGGTTCGCTGCCCGCGTTGATCGCCTGATTGACGAAGTCGAAGTTGAAGGCCTGGATCATCGCCTCGCGCACGCGCCAGTCGGCGAAGACCGGGTTGCGGGTGTTCATCACCAGCCCGGTTATCCCAGATGGCCGCTGGTTCGCGATCTCGGCCTTGACGATCTCGCCCGAGGCGATGGCGGGAAAGTCGTAGGCGCTGGCCCATTTCGACGCGCTCGATTCCCGGAAGCTGGAGGTTTCGCCGGCGGTGAAGGCCTGGAAGGTCACGTCGCCGTCGCCGAAATAGTCGTAGCGGATTTCATCGAAATTGTTCAGCCCCCGGTTGAACCCGAGGTTCGCCCCCCAGTAGTCGGGATTGCGGCGGAAGGTGATGAACCGGCCCGGCTCGAAATCGGCCACCACATAGGGGCCCGATCCCGTCGGCACCTCAAGCGAGCTTTCGGCAAAATCCTTGCCCTCCCACTGCGCCTTCTTCAGGATCGGCCGCATCCCCATCAGAAGCGCCAGTTCGCGGTCCTCGGCGTTGAAGGTGAAGCGCACCGACCGCTCGCCCGTCCGCTCCATCCTGGCGACCTTGCCCCAGACGTTGCGGTAGCGCGGATGACCGAGCGTGCCGAGGGTCTCGTAGCTCCACATCACGTCTTCGACGGTGACCGGGCTGCCATCCGAAAACCGCGCCTCGGGCCGGAGGGTGAACTCGACCCAGCTGCGCGATTCGTCGGTCTCCACCGATTCGGCCAGAAGACCATAAAGCGTGAAGGGTTCGTCGATCGACCGGGCCATCAGGCTTTCGACCGTATGCAGGCCAAGCCCCCAGGGCGCCGATCCCTTCAGGATATAGGGGTTGAGCGAATCGAAGCCCCCCGCCTCGCCGAAAATGATCCGTCCGCCCTTGGGGGCATCCGGGTTGGCGTAGGGAAGGGACACAAAATCGGGTGGCAGCGCGGGCTTTCCATACATAGCTATGCCATGTGCCGGCTCTGCCCCGACAGGTAAGGGGGCAAGCAGAATCGCTGCGCACGCAACGTGCCAGACGAAACGGCCCAAGAAACCCGGTCTCATTTCAGCGACAATCCCCGTATGCCTGTTTTCATTGACGCCAAAGCTAACTTGGCTTTCCTGCCTTTTCAAACTTTTAGCTTGGACAGTGGCGGTGAACCGCGTATAAAGATCGCACTGCTCGATAGGTTTCTTGCCTGTATGAAACCTGCCTCAATAACTCAACGCCCGCCTTGTGCGGGCGTTTTTTTCTTTGCCTGCGCTTCCTTCGGCCGGTGTTCCGCAGACCTGCGAATCCCCTGAACGCGGCGCAGCGTTTTTTCCTGTTCTTTGCGCGCGCAGAATCTATTCTCGCTGCGACGCAACACGAACGGGGTAGACCATGAGCCTTTCGCGCAGCCTTTCGGGCAAGACCGCAATCGTCACCGGATCGAACTCGGGCATCGGGCTCGGGGTCGCCACAGAGCTTGCCCGCCAGGGCGCGAACATCGTGCTGAACTCCTTCACCGACCGGGCAGAGGATCACGCGCTTGCCGAACGGATCGGCGGCGAACACGGGGTGGGCGCGCGCTACATCAAGGCAGACATGTCGGTCGGCGACGATTGCCGTGCACTGGTCGAGAAGGCCGGCGGCTGCGACATCCTGGTGAACAACGCCGGCATCCAGCATGTCGCCCCGGTGGAGGAGTTCCCGGTCGAGAAGTGGAACGCCATCCTCGCGATCAACCTGTCCTCGGCCTTCCATACGTCCGCCGCGGCGCTTCCCGGGATGCGCGAACGCGGCTGGGGGCGGATCGTCAACATCGCCTCGGCCCACGGGCTGACGGCGTCGCCCTTCAAGTCGGCCTATGTCGCGGCCAAGCACGGGATCGTCGGCCTGACCAAGACCGTGGCGCTGGAAACCGCGGGGCAGGGGATCACCTGCAACGCGATCTGCCCGGGCTATGTGCTGACGCCGCTGGTCGAGGCGCAGATCCCCGACCAGATGAAGGTTCACAACATGGACCGCGACACGGTGATCCGCGAGGTCATGCTCTTGCGTCAGCCCTCGCGCCAGTTCGCCACGGTCGAGGAGATCGGCGGAACGACCGCGTTCCTGTGTTCGTCCGCGGCGGCGCAGATCACCGGCACGACGATTTCGGTGGATGGCGGCTGGACGGCGCTTTGATCAGCGTCCGGCGCCGCCGGAGGGGCCGGTCGGTCCGCCCTTTGCCCCTTTCGGCGCCGGATAGACCAGCCCGGCAGAAATGACGAGCTTGGCCGCATCCTCGACCGACATGTCGAGGAAGGTGACATCGCGCTTGGGAACGTACAGAAGGAATCCCGAGGTCGGGTTGGGCGTGGTCGGCAGGAAGACCGTCATCACCTCGTCCTCGGGCAGGCGCATCAGGATCTCCCCCTTGGCGGAGGTGGAGACGAAGCCGATGGCCCAGATCCCGGGTCGCGGGTATTCGATCATGCAGGCCTTGTCGAACTTGGATTCGGTCTGGTTGAAGACCGTTTCGGTCACCTGCTTGACGCCGTTGTAGATCGACCGGACGACAGGCATCCGGTCGACCATGCTTTCGCCCCAGGCGATCAGCGACCGGCCCAGGATGCCCTTGGCGATCCAGCCCACCAGAACGGTGAAGATCAGGAAGATCACGACGCCGATGCCGCGCAGGTCCAGCGCCCCGTTCACGCACCAGAATGGCAGATCGTCGGGGGACTGTCCGGGCTGCGGCGCAGAACAGAAAAGGTCGCGCACCAGTTCGCTCGGCTGGTAGCGCTGGGGGATGAAGGGCAGGACCCAGCTGTCGATCCAGCCGGTAACCTTCCAGATCAGCCAGAAGGTCAGCCCGACCGGCGCGATGACGACAAGCCCGGTCAGGAAATTCGCCCGGAAGCGCGCGATCAGGCCCCGGCGCTTGTGGGGATGATGTGCCGGATGTTCGTCATCCGTATGTCCGGTATCCATTCATCGCCCCCTGTCCGCCGCGCGAATGTATGCATTCGCCGTGCCGATGCCAATGGGTCAGCGCCGCGCCGCGATTTCCGTGGCGATTGCAGCGGCCAGCCGCGCATTGTTCAGCACAAGTTCGATATTTGCGGCCAGCGACCGCCCTCCGGTCATCTCGAAGATGCGCGCCAGAAGGAAGGGTGTCACGGCCTTGGCGGCAATGCCCTGCGCCGCGGCCTCGGCCAGGGCGGCCTCGATCACCGGCACGATTTCATCGCGCGCGATCTCGGCCCCGGCCGGGATCGGGTTCGCGACAAGCTGACCGCCGCCAAGGCCAAGGCGCGCCCGCATCAGATGCGCCGCCGCGATCCCGGCCGCGCTGTCGATCCTGAGGGGCGCCTTCAGGCCCGAACTGCGCGACCAGAAGGCCGGGAAGTCGTCCTGCCCGACCGCGATGACCGGCACGCCCTGGGTTTCGAGGACCTCGAGCGTCTTCGGCAGGTCGAGGATCGCCTTGGCCCCCGCCGCGACGACCGTGACCGGGGTGCGCGCAAGTTCGGTCAGGTCGGCGGAGATGTCGAAGCTTTCCCCGGCGCCACGATGCACGCCGCCGATGCCGCCGGTCGCGAAGACCGCGATCCCGGCCAGATGCGCCGCGATCATTGTCGCCGCGACCGTGGTTGCCCCGGTGCGCCCGGTGGCAAGGCAGGCGGCGATGTCGGCGCGGCTGAGCTTCATCACCCCCTCGGCACGCGCCAGCGCCACCAGCGCAGCGTCATCAAGGCCGATATGGATTTGCCCGTCCATGACCGCGATGGTCGCGGGAACGGCACCCGCCGCGCGCACCTCTGCCTCGACCCGGCGGGCGGTCTCATGATTCTGGGGCCAGGGCATGCCATGGGTGATGATCGTCGATTCCAGCGCGACGACGGGGGCGCCGGTCCGGCGCGCCCCGGCCACTTCGGCCGAAAAGGCCAGGGGAAGGCCGGGGGGAAAGTCGGGGGGCGGGAAAGGGGGCAGGCCGGTCACGATCCGATATCTCCCGATACATAGGTTGCGGCGGCCTGAAGCGCGGCGGCCAGCGCCGCATCGCGATCAAGGCCGCGCAGCTCAGCGGCGATATGGGCCGCCATGAAGGTGTCGCCGGCGCCGGTCACGCGGGTGACAAGGACCGGGGGCGGGGTGGCCGAGACCACGCCAAGCGGGGTGCCGTCCGCCGCGTCGCGCCCGCCATCGGTGACAAGGACGCGCCGCGCGCCCCGGCCGATCAGCCCCGCCGCCGCCTCCGGCGCAGAGGCGAAGCGGCGCTGGCAAAGGATGCCTGCCTCTTCGAGGTTGACGTAGATCGTGGCGTTGGCCACCGGCAGAAGCGGCAGGAGCCGTTCGGCCTTCCCCGGCGAGGCGGGGGCGATCCGAAGGTCGGCGGCGCGGAAGGCGGGCAGGCCCGCGATCTCCGCCAGAAGGGCGGTCGTCAGGTTGCCGTCGAGCGCGACCGGCCCCGGCCATGGCGCGTCCGGCCCGCCAAGCGCGCCGCCCGTCAGGGGGCGCAGGATCTTGTCGCCCGCCGCCTCGAGCGAATGGGCGTCGGCAATCGCCGCGATCAGCCCGTTCGCCCCCTCGACCGCCATGTAGCGGTCGGTCGGCAGATCTTCGGAGCGGTAAAGATGCGCGCAGTCGAGCCCGAGCCGGGTGGCCGCCGCGACGAGTTCGTCGCCCTCTGCGTCACGGCCGACGGCGCTCAGAAGCGCGGGGCGGAGGCCGAAGCGCGCCAGTGTCATGGCGATGTTCATGGCGACCCCGCCGGGAAGCCGGGTGATCCGCCCCGGCACGTCGGCCCCCGCCGCCATATGCGCAGGGGTCCGCCCGATGATGTCCCAAAGGACCGAGCCGATGCAAAGGATGTCGGGCGCCTGCGTCATCCGTCCGGTTTGCCGGGAAAGCGGCCCCGGGGCAAGGGGGCCGAGGGGGCAGGGCGACCGCCGCCGGCGATCCCCCTCTTGCGCCCGCCGGCGTTTGGGCCTATACGCGCGCCACTTCACAGGCGGGGTGCGGGTCACCGGGGGAGACATCCCCGGAGGTCCACCGGTTGGGGCCAGGGTTCGCCTGGTCCTGAAATCACCTCGCTCAGGCGCAAACCGGAAAGGAATGGACATGGCGCTTCCCGATTTCTCCATGCGTCAGCTTCTTGAAGCTGGCGTTCACTACGGCCACCAGACGCAACGCTGGAACCCGCGCATGGCGGAGTTCATCTATGGCGACCGCAACGGCATCCACATCATCGACCTGACGCAGACCGTCCCGATGCTGGACGCCGCGCTGAACGTCATCCGCGAGACCGTCGCCAAGGGCGGCCGCATCCTTTTCGTCGGCACCAAGCGCCAGGCCTCCAAGGCCATCGCGGAAGCCGCCGAGAAATGCGCGCAGTATTACATGAACCACCGCTGGCTTGGCGGCACGCTGACCAACTGGAAAACCGTTTCCCAGTCGATCCAGCGCCTCAAGCACATCGACGAGGTTCTGGGCTCGGGCGCCGACGGCCTGACCAAGAAGGAACGTCTTGGCATGGAACGCGAACAGGCGAAGCTTCAGGCCTCGCTTGGCGGGATCCGCGAGATGGGTGGCCTGCCGGACCTTCTGTTCATCATCGACGTGAACAAGGAAGACCTTGCCATCCTCGAGGCGCAGAAACTGGGCATCCCGGTCGTCGCCATCGTCGACACCAACTGCTCGCCCAAGGGCGTTGACTACGTCATCCCGGGCAACGACGACGCGTCGCGCGCCATCGCGCTTTACTGCGACCTCGTCAGCCGTGCGGCGCTTGACGGCATGTCGGCCCAGATGGGTGCGGCGGGCATCGACATCGGCGCGCTGAGCGAGGCGCCGGCCGAAGAAGCGGCGGAAGACGCCGAGGCCTGAGCCGGGGCAGGGGCGCCGGACCCGGCGGCCCAGGCCCATCTTTTTCATCGGGCGGGGACCTTCCCCGCCTGACCCATTGAAAAACACGAAGGAGAGCCACCATGGCGATCACCGCTCAGATGGTGAAGGAACTGCGCGAATCGACCGGCGCAGGCATGATGGATGCCAAGAAGGCACTGACCGAAACCGACGGCGACATGGAAGCCGCCGTCGACTGGCTGCGCACCAAGGGTCTTGCCAAGGCCGCCAAGAAAGCCGACCGCGTCGCCGCCGAGGGCCTGATCGGCGTCGCCGTCAAGGACGGCCGCGGCGTCGCGATCGAGATCAACTCCGAAACCGACTTCGTCGCCAAGAACGCCGACTTCCAGCAGATGGTGCGCGAGATCGCGGACCTCGCGCTGCAGACCGGCGACTCGCTCGAGGTGCTGAAGGCCACGCATCTGAACGGCAAGCCGGTCGAAGAGGTCCTGACCGACGCGATCGCGCGGATCGGCGAGAACATGACGCTGCGCCGGATGCACGCGCTTGAGGGCGATACCGTCGTTTCCTACGTCCACTCGGCCGCCGCCGAGGGCATGGGCAAGATCGGCGTTCTCGTCGCCGTGAACGGCCCGGCGGACAAGGCGCAGGAAATCGGCCGCCAGTTCGCCATGCACATCGCCGCGACCTCGCCGCTGTCGCTGTCCGAGGCGACGCTTGCCCCCGACCTGGTGGAGCGTGAGCTGCAGGTCCAGACCGCCAAGGCGCTGGAAGAAAACGCCGCTTCGGCCAAGCCGAAACCGGACGCGGTCATCCACAACAACATCATCCCGGGCCGGATGAAGAAATTCATCGCCGAGAACACGCTTCTCGGTCAGGCCTTCGTGATCAACCCCGACATCACGGTCGAACAGGCCGCGAAAGAGGCCGGGGTCGAGATCACCGGCTTTGCCCGTGTCGCCGTCGGCGAAGGCATCGAGAAAGAGAAAGAGGACTTCGCGGCCGAGGTTGCGAAGACCCGCGGCGCCTGATCGCGCATCATCGACAGGGAAGGGGCGGGCGGTTCATCCGGCCGCCCTTTTCGTTTCCGATCTGGAAAAAAAGGCGCACATCCACAGGGGACGCGCGCCAAAGCCCTTTCGTTGCCCAGGTGGGGATCGGCAACGAAAAGGCGTAGATCCTGCGACAGTACCGCAGGCCTGGTCCGGTTGCCCGGGGCACCCTTTCCGCCGGGAGCCGTGCGGCAAGGGCAGGGTTCCTGGCCGAAGCCACCACTCTTGGAACACCGACCAATGTGGCACAATCCGCGCCGCGGTATAGTAGGGAAATCCCTACCCCCACCGGCCGCGATCAGCTGCCCGACAGAAAGATCTGGTTGTGGACGGATGCCTTGAGCACGGCCTGCGCCGTCGTTTCGACCGAAAGCGCCTCGCGGGCAAGCCGCAGGTGCTTTTCGACCGTTGCGTTCGTCACCCCCATCAATAGCGCGATGTCCTGGGTCGTCTTGCCAACGCCGACCCATTCCAGGACCTCGCGCTGGCGCGGTGTCAGCGGCCGGCTGGGGGCGGGTGACGGTAGGGATGTCAGCTTGAGATGCGCCAGCCGGCACAGCATCTCGATTTCGCGACCATAGCTTGTCCAGATCGAATCGACGTGATCCTGACTGCACTTGTGGGCACAAAGGCCGATGGCGCCCTTCGTCCGTACCGTTGCGTTGCGAAAGCTGATGGAATAACCGGCGATCAGGCCGTGACGCTGGTTGAGTTCGATCACGCGCAGTTCCGCTTCGCTCAGGTCGCCGGCGCGCGCACGATCCTGGATGTGGCGCCACGAGGCGACCCCGACATTGTCGATCGCCCACTTGACCATCGGTGCATCGACGTAGGCGCCCGTGCGAATGAAGGCATCAAGATAGTCGCTTGGATGATTGCTCAGGACAAGAAAGTCGTCCGACTGTCCCAGAAAGGTTCCGGTGCGCGAATGGGTGACCCCATAAAGCACGCGATCGAAACCGTACTCTGCCATCGACTGGACAAGGGTATACCAGACCTCGTCGACGGAGGTCCCATCCATCAGGGCCTCGTTGTGCCGGAGGAAACGGGAGAGCGCCGGCAATCTCAGGACCCTCCGGCCTGGCTTGGGTTCCTACCCCCGCGATGCCTCGGTTCTTGCATTCGAAAAAAGCCTCCGGCCCGATCGACACATCCGACCGATACCAATGAGTTACAACAATCTGAAGCGTTCATTTCACGTCAGATTGTTTCTGTCCAGAGTACAAAGCCATCCGTGCGTCCGATGGTGGCGGTCACAGCCGGTTGACCGGCACCTTCAGGTAGACCGTCTCGTTGTCCTCGGCCGGGGGCATCTGGCCCGCCCGCATGTTCACCTGAAGCGACGGGATGATCAGCCGCGGCATGCCCAGTGTCTTGTCACGCGCCGTGCGCATCGACACGAAATCCTCGATCGGCTTGCCGGCGCCGACATGGACGTTCAGTGCCTTCTGTTCGCCCACGGTGGTTTCCCAGGCATAGGCATCGCGTCCCGGCGCCTTGTAGTCGTGACCGACGAAAATCCGCGTATCGTCGGGCAGGGCAAGGATCCGCTGGATGGAATTGTAAAGATCCGCGGCCGATCCGCCGGGAAAATCGCAGCGCGCGGTGCCGAAGTCGGGCATGAAAAGCGTGTCGCCGACGAAGGCGCAATCCTCGATGACATAGGTCAGGCAGGCCGGTGTGTGGCCCGGGGTATGCATCACGCGGCCCCTGAGCGCGCCGATCTCGAACGTGTCGCCGTCGCTGAACAGCCGGTCAAACTGGCTGCCGTCGCGCTGAAACTCGGTGCCTTCGTTGAAGATCTTGCCGAACGTGTCCTGCACCACGGTAATATTGGCGCCGATGCCGATCTTGCCGCCGATCCGTTCCTGGATATAGGGCGCCGCCGACAGGTGATCGGCATGGACATGGGTTTCAAGGATCCAGACCGGGTCCAGCCCCTCGGCGCGGACATGGTCGATGATCCGGTCGGCCGACCGCGTGTCGGTGCGCCCCGACGCATAGTCGAAATCGAGAACGGAATCGACGATCGCACAGGCGCTGCTGGCGGGATCGCGGACGACCATCGACACGGTGTTCGTCGCCTCGTCGAAGAAGACCGTTACATCGCAGGTCTGGTGGGCGGTCGCTGGCGCGTTCATGTCATGCTCCTTTTTCCCCGAAAGGATAGGAAGCGGCGCAACATATTTCAATGCGCGGATGTGTCGGCCGGGGCGGAAACCCGGGGCAGGG
>JACKKJ010000011.1 GCA_024236495.1 Paracoccaceae bacterium | reverse complement strand
GCACCTGGCCAGGCGACGGTCACGTCGACCTCGGGCACGACGACATCGGGGAAATACTGCGTGCGCATCTTCGGGATGGCCGCAAGGCCCGCCATCATCACGAAGACCAGGACCAGATTGGCAGCCGTCGCATGACGGGTGAAATAGGACAGGATCCCGCTCGCCAGCCCTTCGCCCCGCCGCGCCATGTCAGCCCCCGTTGCGCGCTTCGAGCCGGCGAACCGTTTCCGCCGGGACAAGGTCGCGGCCAAGTTCGGCCAGAACGCGCGCCTTCGCATCCTCGGGCATGCGGGCGCTACCCTCCACGATGGCGACAAGCGCCGCGCGCCGCTCGGGCGTAAGCGGGATCATCGACGCCTCTTCCGCCGCGCCTTCGCGAACGGGGCGGATGCGGATGCCCGGCCCCAGAAGGGGGGTGCGGCCCGCCACGATCTCGCGCCCGGCCAGGTCGCCCAGCGACACGATGACGGTGTCGCCCTGGCGCCGCAGGACGGTAAGCTGCCCGGTTTCCAGCCGGTCCTCCGCCCCGACCAGAAGGACGGAGCCGTCAGGGCCGAGCGCGGCGGCGGGGATTTCGGCCACACCGTGCAGCTCCGGTTCGGTCACGAAGACGCTGACGAAATCGCCGGGTTTCAGCCCCTCTGCCCGGTCAAGCACCGCAAAGACCTGGCGACCGCTTTCACCGGCGGCCACGGCGGCCCCGGCGCGCTCGATCCGCCCCTCGGCCGACATTGCCGCGAATTCGACCCTGACGCGCAAAGGCAACAGCGCGCCCGCCTCGTCCAGGAAGCTTGCGAATTCTCCGGTCGAAATTCGGAACGCGACTTCAAGCGCCTCGGGGTCGATCAGGTCGCCCAGTTTCTCGTTCCGGCCGACCAGCCCGCCCTCGACCACGCTCACACCCGCGAGAACACCGGAAAACTCGGCGCGCAGGATCGTATCGGCAACCCGGCGCTCGGCCTCGGCCAGGGTGATTTCAGCACGCGACACGGCAGACACCGCGCGGTCAAGGCGCGCCTCCGCCTCGGCAAGGGACTGGCGCCGGGTCAGCACCCCCTGTATCGCCGACGATGCCGCAAGCGCCGCGGCCTCCCGGTCGGCGGCCGTCCCCAGGCCCTTGGTCGCCAGATCCTCAAGCCGCGCCTGCGCCTTGTCACGCAGGTCGGCCTGCACCTCAGCGGCGGCCAGGTCGTCGCGCGCCAGAACCAGCGCCCGCTCTGCCTCTCCCTTTTCGAGCCGGGCCGCGTCCCGGTCGGACACGGCCAGATCGCGGGCGGCCTCGGCATCGCGCGGGTCGAACCGGACCAACACATCGCCCGCCGACACCGCGCCGCCTTCCACGAAGCTCGGGTTGATTTCGACCACCGTTCCTTCCGCCGCCGCGCGCAGTTCAAGCGTCCGGCGGCTGCGCACGGTACCATAGGCACCAAGCACCGGGGCGATGGTGCGCGGCTCAAGCGTGACGACATTCGAGGCGAAGACACGTTCGCGCGCGCCGCCCGCAGACATGGGACCGGCCTGGCGCGATTCGACCGCTGCGCGCAGCCACAGGCCCGCCGCCGCCAGCAGCGCGACCACCGCGATCAGGTGGACAAGGCCCAGAAGGCTACGAAACAGAAAGCGCATCAATCATACCGTTCCCGAACCTGAAAAGCGTAGCGCCGCCCTCGCGACGCTCCAAGCGCAAAGCGTTGAACGCACGAGGGCGTTACTTCCGTCGCAGGTGTTCATCGAGGCGCGGCATGATCTCGACGAAGTTGCAGGGGCGGTGCCGGTAGTCGAGCTGCCATTTCAGAATCTCGTCCCAGGCGTCCTTGCAGGCCCCGGGGCTTCCCGGCAGCGCGAAGAGGTAAGTACCCATCGCCACCCCGCCCGTCGCCCGGCTTTGCACGGCGGAGGTGCCGATCTTTTTCATGGACACGATGGTGAAGACGGTGGCGAAGGCCTCGATCTCCTTCTCGTAGACATCTCGGTGCGCCTCGACGGTCACGTCGCGTCCGGTCAGGCCCGTGCCCCCGGTCGAGATGATGACATCCACGCCGGGGTCGGCGCACCAGCCGCGCAGCCGTTCGGCGATGTCCCCCCGTTCGTCGCGCACGATGTCGCGGGCGGCCAGGACATGCCCGGCCTCGGCGATCCGCGCGACCAGCGCATCGCCCGACCGGTCTTCGGCCAGACCCCGGGTGTCGGACACGGTCAGCACCGCGATCCGCACGGGGATGAAGGTCTTGGTCTCGTCGATCCGGCTCATGGCAATCCGTTCAGTTTCGCTTTCAGGGACAGAAGATCCGCCCAGGCCTCGCGCTTGGCCGACGGCGTGCGCAGCAGATGGGCGGGGTGGTTCATCGGCAGCGCCGGTCGGTCGAACGCCTGTGTCCAGTTCCCCCTGAGCCGTGTGATCCCTCGCTTGCCAAGGGCCGCCGCGCAGGCGGTGTTCCCCATCAGGACAATCAGATCGGGCCTCGCCAGTTCGACATGGCGCTGAACGAAGGGCAGCATCATCGCGATTTCCGCCGCCTCGGGGTCGCGGTTTTGCGGCGGCCGCCAGGGCATGATGTTGGTGATGTAGATCGCCTCGTCCGGGTGGTGGGCCACGCGCGACAGGCCGATCGCCGCGAACATGCGATCCAGGAGCTGCCCGGCGCGACCGACGAAGGGGCGCCCCTCGATATCCTCGTCCCGGCCCGGCGCCTCTCCGATGATCATGACGCGCGCCTCGGGGTTGCCGTCGGCGAAGACGAAGTTGCGCGCGCCCTTCTTCAGATCGCACAGGTCGAAGGCGCCCTGGCACGACGCGAGGTCTTCCAGCGTGGCGGCCCGCGCGGCGGCGACCGCCGCGGCGGCGGCGGCATCCACGGGTTCGGGCTGCGGCGGCGCGGATGGCGCCGCGGGCCGGGCCGCCATCGCTGCCTGCACTTCGGTTGCGTGCCGCTCGGCCTCGACCTCGTAGCGGTTCACCGGATCGTCTCCGATCGCCTCGTCCACGCCCAGTTCCACCTGCCACTCGTAAAGGGCGCGGGCGGTTTCGAAATCCATCTGGGCAAGGGCTGAGTCCATGGCGGCAAAGCTAGGCAACCGCCCGGCCGACCACAAGCATCGTATTGGCCGTTGCCCGAACCGCGTCCATTTGCCATAAGCCCCTGAAACGGACCGGAGGCCCTGATGACATTCCGCGCGCGGCATCTTCTGGGGATCGAGCATCTTGCCCCGGATGAAATTCGCACCGTCCTTGACCTGGCTGAAACCTACGTCGACCTGAACCGGCGCACGGTGAAGCATTCGGATGCCCTGTCGGGCATGACCCAGATCAACATGTTCTTCGAGAACTCCACCCGCACCCAGGCGTCTTTCGAACTGGCGGGCAAGCGGCTAGGCGCGGACGTGATGAACATGTCGGTCGCCCATTCCTCGGTGAAGAAGGGCGAGACGCTGATCGACACGGCGCTGACGCTGAACGCGATGCACCCCGATCTTCTGGTCGTGCGCCACCCCGCCTCGGGCGCGGTGGACCTGCTGGCGCAGAAGGTGAACTGCGCGGTCCTGAACGCGGGCGACGGGCGGCACGAACACCCGACGCAGGCGCTTCTGGATGCGCTGACGATCCGCCGCGCCAAGGGCCGCATCCAGCGCCTGACCGTGGCGATCTGTGGCGACATCGCACATAGCCGCGTGGCGCGGTCGAACCTGATCCTGCTTGGCAAGATGGAAAACCGCATCCGCCTGATCGGCCCGCCGACGCTGATGCCCTCGGGGGTCGCAGACCTTGGCTGCGAGGTCTACGAGGACATGCGCGAGGGGCTGAGGGATTGCGACGTGGTGATGATGCTGCGCTTGCAGAAGGAACGCATGGACGGCGGCTTCATCCCGTCGGAGCGGGAATACTACCACCGTTACGGGCTCGACGCCGAAAAGCTGTCGTTCGCGAAAGAGGACGCCATCGTCATGCATCCGGGACCGATGAACCGGGGGGTGGAGATCGACGGAGAGCTTGCCGACGACATCAACCGGTCGGTGATTCAGGATCAGGTCGAAATGGGCGTCGCCGTCCGCATGGCCTCAATGGACCTTCTGGCCCGGAACCTGAGGGCCGAGCGCGGCCGCAAGGCGGTGGGGGTGATGGTGTGAGCCGCCCGTATCACGACAAAGGACCGCGACCGACCAAGGCAGGAGCGGGAAGGACGGGAGAAGACACATGACCACCCTCCTCACCAATGCCCGCCTGATTGACCCCGAGGCCGGAACCGACACGCTCGGCGCGCTCCTGATCGAGGATGGCGTCATCGCGCGCATCTTCGATACGCCCGACGGCTTGCCCGACAAAAGTCCGACACTTCGCAGACAGGATGCCGACGGCAAATGCCTCGCCCCCGGCATCGTCGATCTGGGCGTCAAGATCGGCGAGCCGGGTGAACGGCACAAGGAATCGTTCCGCTCGGCGGGCCTCGCCGCCGCCGCAGGTGGCGTGACCACCATCATCGCCCGGCCCGACACCCACCCGGCCATCGACACCCCCGAGACGCTGGAATTCGTCACCCGCCGCGCGGCCGAGGCCAGCCCCGTCCGCATCCGCCACATGGCCGCGCTCACGAAGGGCCGAGAGGGGCGGGAGATGACGGAGATCGGGTTCCTTCTGGATGCCGGCGCCATCGCATTCACCGACTGCGACCATGTCGTCACCGACACCAAGGTGCTGTCCCGCGCGCTGACCTATGCCAAGTCGCTTGGCGCGCTCGTCATGGGCCACCCGCAGGAACCCGTTCTGTCGAAGGGCGCGGCGACGACCAGCGGCAAGTTCGCATCCTTGCGCGGCCTGCCGGGCGTCTCGCCAATGGCCGAACGCATCGGCTTCGACCGTGACATGGGCATGGTCGAGATGACTGGGGTGAAGTACCACTTCGACCAGATCACCACCGCCCGCGCCCTGCCACCCCTTGAACGCGCCAAGGCCAACGGCTTCGACGTGACGGCGGGCACCTCCATCCATCATCTGACGCTGAACGAATTCGATGTCGGCGACTACCGCACCTTCTTCAAGGTGAAGCCCCCCCTGCGGTCCGAGGATGACCGGCTGGCGACGGTCGGGGCTGTGGCCTCCGGCCTGATCGACATTGTCTCATCCATGCATACCCCGCAGGACGAGGAGTCGAAGCGCCTGCCTTACGAGGACGCGGCCTCGGGCGCGGTGGCGCTGGAAACCTTCCTGCCCGCCGCGATGCGGCTTTACCACGCCGGTCATCTGACTTTGCCGCAGCTTTTCCGCGCGATGGCGCTGAACCCGGCGAACAGGCTGGGCCTGCCACAGGGCCGGCTGGCCGAGGGCGCGCCGGCCGACCTTGTGCTCTTCGATCCCGACACGCCCTTTGTCCTCGACCGGTTCAAGCTGCGGTCGAAGTCCAAGAACACGCCCTTCGACGGGCAAAGGATGGAAGGCCGGGTGCTGGCGACCTGGGTCGCCGGGAAACAGGTTTTCAGCACGGAGGCATGAGATGCCGGAACTGACAAGCGGGCCCCTGGCCCTGATCGTGACGGCGGTGCTGGGCTACCTGCTGGGGTCGGTGCCCTTCGGCCTTGTCGTGACACGGGCGATGGGCCTGGGCGATCCGCGCGGCATCGGTTCGGGCAATATCGGCGCGACGAACGTGCTGCGTACCGGCAGCAAGCCGGCCGCGCTGGCAACGCTGATCCTTGACGGCGGCAAGGGGGCGGTCGCCGTGCTGATCGCGCGGGCGATGGCGGGGCCCGACGCCGCACAGCTTGCTGGTCTTGCGGCTTTCCTTGGCCACCTGTTTCCGGTCTGGCTGAAGTTCAGGGGCGGCAAGGGCGTGGCCACCTTCCTTGGCACCGTGCTGGCGCTGGCCTGGCCCGTGGGCATCGCCAGTTGCGCCACCTGGCTGGTCGCCGCCGTCGTCACCCGGCGTTCGTCGCTGGGCGCGCTTGTGTCGGCGGCGCTGGCTGCGGTCTGGGCGGGCTTTCTTGGCCACGGGGACATGTCCGTCCTGATCCTGTTCCTTGCCACGCTGGTCTTCTGGCGGCACCGCACGAACATCGCCCGGATCATGTCCGGCACCGAACCGAAGATCGGCCGCAAGTGATCGCGCGGCGCTGATCGGCGCACGGGACGCTTGCGAAATCGCGGCATCTGCCGGAAGCTGCGGCAAACCGACCGCAGGAGACACCGATGGATTTCGCAACCGCAGTCAAGACCTGCTTCAACAAGTATGCCACCTTCCGTGGCCGCGCGATGCGGTCGGAATACTGGTGGTTCGTGCTGTTCCTGATCGTCGCCAACATCGTGCTAAGCGTCATCGACACGACATTGTTCGGACATGGCGCGGATAACGTGCAGCTCCTTTCAGGGCTTTTTGCACTGGCGACGATCCTGCCGAGCCTCGCCGCGGGCGCGCGGCGGCTGCATGACACGGGCCGCACCGGCTGGTGGCTGCTGATCGCGCTGATCCCGATTCTGGGAACGCTGGTGCTGATCTGGTTCCTGACCCGGCCAAGCGACCCGGGCGAAAACGACTACGGCGCCGCGCCCGGCGATGGCTCCGGCCCCTCGGGCACGACGATCCCCCGGGTGGACCGTCAGTAGCTGTATTCGGCGTAGATCCGGGACAGATCGCCAGCCCATTCGCCGTGGTACTTTTCCAGTAGCTCGTCGGCGGGCACCTTTCCCGAATCGACGCTTTCCTGAAGCGCGTTCAGGAAATGGGTTTCATCGGGGATCATTCCCGCCGCGCCTGGCCTGGCGCGCGCCTTCAGGCCTGCCTGGGCGATGGCAACCGCCTCGCGCGCCAGATCGTGCATCTTCACGCCGCCGGCCTCTGCCTGCAGCCCGTCGACCGAGGCCGCGACCCGCAGCGCCTCGCGCGTTTCGTCGTCCCAGTGCTTGCACAGATCCCAGGCCGCATCCAGCGCCGACTGGTCATAAAGCAACCCGACCCACAGCGCGGGCAACGCGCACAGGCGCCGCCACGGCCCGCCGTCGGCGCCGCGCATCTCGATGTACTTCTTCACCCGCGCCTCGGGGAAGACCGTCGTCATGTGGTCGGCCCAGTCCGACAGGGTGGGCTTTTCACCCGGCAGCGCGGGCAGTTCACCCTTCAGGAAGTCGCGGAAGCTTTGCCCCAGCGCGTTGATGTACTTGCCGTCCCGGTAGACGAAGTACATCGGCACATCCAGAACCCAGTCGACATAGCGCTGATAGCCCATGCCGTCCTCGAAGACGAAGGGCAGCATCCCCGTGCGCGCATCGTCCAGGCTGCGCCAGATGCGGCTGCGCCAGGACTTGTGGCCATTCGGCTTGCCCTCGAAGAAGGGCGAATTGGCGAACAGCGCCGTGGCCACGGGCTGAAGGCTCAGCGCCACGCGCAGCTTCTTCACCATGTCGGCTTCCGACGCGAAGTCCAGGTTCACCTGCACGGTGCAGGTCCGGTACATCATCTGCGTGCCGTGGGTGCCCACGCGGCCCATGTAGTCGGTCATCAGGCGATAACGCCCCTTGGGCATCATCGGCATCTGGTCGTGCGACCATTCCGGCGCCGCGCCAAGACCGATGAACCGCGCACCGATCCTGTCGGCGATCTCGTGCACCTCGCGCAGGTGTTCGTTCACCTCGTCGCAGGTCTGGTGGATCGTCTCCAGCGGCGCGCCGGAAAGTTCCAGCTGCCCGCCGGGCTCGAGCGAGACATTGGCCCCGTCCTTGGTAAGCCCGATGATGTTGCCCTGTTCGAAGACGGGATCCCAGCCGAAGCGGTCGCGAAGCCCCTCCAGCATCGCCTTGATCGAACGCGGCCCGTCATAGGGCAGCGGCTTGAGCGTATCCTTGCAGTAACCGAACTTCTCGTGTTCGGTCCCGATGCGCCAGTCTTCCTTGGGCTTTTCGCCGGAAGCCATGTATTCGGCAAGCTGTTCGAACCGCTCGATCGGGCCGCCGCCGGACTGGGGAATGGACATTTCTGGGGCTCCGATCTTGGGCGCATGGAAGGCGCATAGAGGTCGCGCGTCGGGACGATCAAGTCAAGGCCGCGTGAGCAGGCCGGCGCCAGAGAACTTGTGTGCCTGCGCGCGCATCGACTGCGCGCGAAAGCACGCCCATGTCGATGCCGGGCAGTGCTGCGAAGGCGTCATAAAGGAGGTCCGCCCCCGCCGCGGATACCGGAATCAGCAAGGTTTGCCCGTCAGCCTGCCGCAAACGCCAGTGCCCGCGCCCCTGCACGTCGATCATCCGTATCTCGGCCAGTTCCCGCAGCGCGATGTAGCCGCCGAAGGTCGGGCCAAGATAGCCGATCTGGCCTTCATCGACCTCGACAACGCCGGGCGCCTCGATCGCGCGCGCGAACCGGCGGCGGCGCAGCGCGACGACCAGCCAGGCAAGCCCGGTCGCCCCCAGAACCGCGCCCAAGGGCACGAGGAGGTATCCGCCAAGCGCCATCAGCCAACAACCGAAAGCGACGACGACGACGGCAAACAAAGCCTCCCGCCAACGGACAAGGCGCGCCGCCACCTCGGGGCGCACAAAGCTCATGCCGCCACCCCGTCGTAGGGCGCGCGACGGCGCGACGGGCTTAAGCCGGATAGATCGGCGATCAGCCTTGGCGGCGCGCCCGGAACCATGTCCCAAAGGGCGCCGTTTTCGGCATACTGGATACGGCCTCGCCAGAGATCGGCCCATTCCCAGCCCGTCTGCTTGCGCGCGCCGTCGGCGTCGATCAGCGTGTAGCGGTTCGACACGATGGCGCGGCCCGGCGCGCGCAAGGCAAAGGAAAGCTCGATCCGGCCCGCGCCGGGAAGGTCGCGGCACAGAACGGCATCATAGGACGCGCCGCCCAGATGCCGCCATCCGCGCGCCTGCATGAGTGCCGCATAGGTGCCGCCCGTGTGAAACCCGTCGGTGGAATGCGGGAAGGCATCGGGCGGCGCCGGATGCAGTTCGCCGCGCGGCAGGGCATCGGACGATCCCGACCCGTTCAGCCAGACCTGCCCCGGCGCGGCAAAGGCACCGCCGCCGCCCCAGGTGCTGTCCTGGGGCACAAGCGCGATCGCGGTCAGCCAGGGCGCGCGCGACACGGCGGTCCACCAACGGGTTCCGCCCTTTCCGGCGAAACTGATGAAATGGCGACCGTCCGGCGACAGGTCGCAGCGATGTTCGTAGATGCGGCCGTGGAACCATTGGCCCAGCGAAATGCCCGCGCTGTCCCTGTCCCAGCCGATCGCGGCGACCCAGCGGCCCGGCCCCCGGCGCAGGACAAGCGCCGCGGCGCAATCGCGCGCGGTCAGGACGTGGAGGCGTGGAGGCACCACCGGGGTCATTCCGGCCGCCAGTCCCCCAGCGCCGCCTGCCAAAGCGTCATGGCGGCAAGCGCTGCGGTTTCCGCCCTGAGGATGCGCGGACCAAGCGGCACCGGGCGCACGAACGGAAGCACGCTGAGCCTTTCGCGTTCGGCGGGGGAAAAGCCGCCCTCGGGCCCCACAAGGATCGCCCAGGGCCCGCCGGTCTCGGCGGCGAGCCGTTGCAGCACCGAGGCGCGTCCGGCCGTACCTTCGTCGGCCCAAAGGATGCGCCGCGCGGGATCCCAGGCGGCCAGAACCCTGGACAGGGGCGTCATGTCCGCCACTTCGGGCAAGTGCAACGCGCCGCACTGCTCCGCCGCCTCGCGCACATGGGCCTCGGCCTTGTCGCGGCGCAGGCGATCGGCATTTGTGTAGTCGGTCGCAACCGGCAGGATGCGCGCGGCGCCAAGTTCGACGGCCTTTTCCACGATGAAATCGGTCCGGGCCTTCTTGACCGGCGCGAACATCAGCCACAGGTCGGGGCCCGTGGCCTGTTCGGCAGTCTGGGCGATGCAGCGCAGCGAACCCTTGCGCTTGCCGGCCTCTGCCACCTCGGCGAGCCATTCGCCATCGCGGCCGTTGAAGACCAGAAGGCGGCTGCCCGCCCCTTCGCGCATCACCCCGAACAGGTAATGCGCCTGCGCCTCGGTCAGGGGAAGCGATTGCCCCGGGCCAAGCGGATGGTCTACACAAAGTCTGATCTTCGCTGACGACATGAGGCCGAACTTATGACCCCCTCCGCGCAAAAGCCAGAGCCCGAGGGCAGGGTCGCTGACGCCGTCCGGGGCAACTGGGTCGACAGACTGGCGCCCGAGGCGACGCGCCCCTATCTGCGGCTGAGCCGCGCCGACCGGCCTATCGGCACCTGGCTCTTGCTGCTGCCCTGCTGGTGGGGCCTTGCACTGGCCGCGGCGGTTGACGGCTGGCGACCCGCCGATCTTTGGATCGCGGCGGGCTGTGCGTTGGGCGCCTGGCTGATGCGCGGCGCGGGGTGCACATGGAACGACATCACCGACAGGGAATTCGACGCGTCGGTGGCGCGCACGCGGTCGCGCCCCATTCCCTCCGGTCAGGTCACGGTGCGGCAAGCGGTCGTCTGGATGGTGGCGCAGACCGTACTGGCCGGGCTGATCCTGCTGACATTCGGGCCTGTCGCGATCCTTCTGGGGATATCGTCGCTTGGCATCGTGGCGGTCTATCCCTTTGCCAAACGCTTCACCTGGTGGCCGCAGGCGGTGTTGGGCCTTGCGTTCAACTGGGGTGTCATCGTCGCCTGGTCGGCCCATACCGGTACCTGGCCGGGGCTTCCCGCCTGGCTTCTCTATGCGGCGGGCATCGCCTGGACGCTTTTTTACGACACCATCTATGCCCACCAGGACAAGGAGGACGACGTGCTGATCGGCGTGAAGTCCACCGCCCGGCTGTTCGGGGCCGAGACCGGAAAGTGGCTGGCGCGGTTTCTCGTGGCGGCGGTGTCGCTCATGGCGGTCGCGGTGCTGCTGGCGCTTGCGCCGACCGCGCAGGTGCTGCGGCTGGTCGTCGGGCTGGCCGCGGCCTGGGCCCTTGGCTGGCATCTTTACTGGCAGGTCTCGCGGCTCGATATCGACGACCCGGAAAGCTGTCTGGCGCTGTTCCGCAAGAACCGGGACGGCGGGCTTCTCGCTGCGCTGTTTCTTGCCGTCGCCGGGTTCCTTTGATTGATCCCGTCTTGCGTCGCTCGTAAGAGAAGGCGTTCCCGATCCCAAGCTAGGACCACAGTCGGATGAACCTGCCCCCCAAAGCGATCGGTGCCGCGGCCTTTGCCGTCGCGGCGTGCGTATCGATTCTGGCGGCGATCTGGGCGGCCCATGCCATAGAAAACCGATCTCTTCGCGCCGTTCAGGGCGCCTTGGGCGCCGGGGGATATGCCTGGGCCGAAGCCACGGTAGACGGGCTTCAGGTCACGCTGACCGGCACGGCGCCAACCGAATCGATGCGTTTCCGCGCGCTCAGCGCGGCGGGGGCGGTCGTCGATGCCCGCCGCATCACCGACGCCATGGATGTGGTCGACCCGTCTGCCCTGGGCGCGCCCGAATTCACGCTGGAAATCTTGCGCAACGGCGACGGCATTTCCCTGATCGGGCTGGTCCCGTCAGAGGACGCACATCAGGAGATCGTGGAACGTCTGGGCGATCTGGCCGGCGGTGGGCAGATTACCGACATGCTGGAAACCTCGGAACATCCGGAACCGGAAGGATGGCAAGACGCCGTCGATTTCGGTCTGCGCGCGATGGAAACCCTGCCCCGGTCGAAGATTTCGGTCACCGCGACACGGATCGGGGTCATGGCAATTTCCGACAGCGCCGCCGAAAAGGCACGCATCGAAGCCGACCTGAAGCGCCGGGTGCCGGCGGGCACCGCGCTGAACCTCGACATTTCCGCGCCGCGTCCCGTCATCGCGCCCTTCACGCTGCGCTTTGTCGTCGATGCGGATGGCGCGCGTTTCGATGCCTGTTCGGCCAACAATGAAAGGGCACGCGACAGGATCATCGCCGCGGCGACCAAGGCCGGCGTGGCCGGGAAGGTCGCCTGCACCATCGGGCTTGGCGTCCCCAGCCCGGACTGGGCCGATGCCGCATCGATGGGGATTGCCGCCGCCGCCGAACTGGGCGACGCGGTCATCACCTATTCGGACGCTGATGTTTCGCTTGTCGCCGGGTCCGGCGTGTCGCCCGACCTTTTCGACAAGGTGGTGGGCGAACTGGAATCGAACCTGCCCGAGGTCTATTCGCTGCATGCGGCAATGAGCCAGCAGGAAGCGGCGGCGACGCCTGACAAGGGGATCGTCGAGTTCGTCGCCATTCTCAAGGAAGAGCGCAAGGTCGAGTTGCGCGGGCGGTTGCCCGACGAACTGGTTCGCGAAGCCGTGGAAAGCTTTGCAAGATCGCGGTTCGGATCTGCCTCGGTCTATGCGGCGACCCGGCTTGACCCCGGTTTGCCAAGAGGCTGGTCGATCCGTGCCCTTGCCGCGATCGAAGCGCTTGCCCGGCTCGATACCGGGCAGGTCTCGGTCCGTGCGGACCGCGTAAGGATCACCGGCACGACCAGCGATCCGCAGGCGCGCGACGACATCGCCCGCATCCTTTCGGACAAGCTGGGCGAGGCGCAGGGCATAGAGATCGCCGTCACCTACGTTCCGGTGGAAACGCCCGAAGTCACGCTTCCTTCGGCAGAGGAGTGCGTCGAGGGGATCAATGCCGCGCTGGCGCAGCACAAGATCGAGTTTGAACCCGGCTCCGCGCGAATCGCGCCATCGGCAAACAAGACACTCGATACGATCGCCGACCTTCTGCGCGACTGCGCGGACGCGCCGATCGAGGTGGCCGGGCATACCGACAGCCAGGGTGGCGAGGACATGAACCTGAACCTGTCGAAGGCGCGCGCGCAATCGGTTGTCCAGGCCCTGATGGCGCGCCGTATCCTGACCGGCAACCTGACCGCCACCGGCTATGGCGAGACGATGCCCATCGCGTCGAACGATACCGAGGAAGGGCGCGAACAGAACCGCCGGATCGAGTTCCGCTTGCTCACCATCGCCGAGGACGGCACGGTGGTGCCCATGGCCCAGGCCCCCGGCCCCGACACGCCGCGCCCGAAACCGCGGCCGGAAACGGCCGGTGCGGCACAGGAACCGAACAGCGAATAAGGGCGAGGGAGACCCGGAACGTGAACAGGACGGATTTCATCATCGCCACGGCGATCGTTCTTTTCCTGGCCTTTCTGCTGGGCTGGTTCGCATCCTGGCTGTTTCACCGGCTGACCCGCGTGACCCATGCCGGCATGGGCGAGCTGGAACAGATGGCGCACGAGTTGCACGATGCCGAGGAGTCGCGCGACCGCGCCCTGTCCTATCTTGAGGATCGGGAACTGGAGATGACGCGCAAGCTGGCGCAATGCGAGGCCGAACTGCGCGCCGCTATGGAGGGCCTCAGGATCGCGCGGACCGAGGCCGAGGAGCTGCGCACCTATGTCGAACGGCTGAACGCCGGCGGCTGATCCGCGCCTTACCAGCGGGCCAGCGCCGTTTCGTCGTCGTCCTTTGCAGCGACCCATTCGGCGCCGTCCGGCCCGAATTCCTTCTTCCAGAAGGGGGCGCGGCTCTTGAGGTAGTCCATCAGGAATTCGGCCGCCTCGAACGCGGCCTGGCGGTGGCGCGACGCGGTCGCCACCATCATGATCGGATCGCCGGGCGCAAGCGTTCCGAAACGGTGGATGATCAGCACGTCCGAAAGCGGCCAACGCGCGGAGGCATCGCCCGCAATCGCCGCCAGTGCGCGTTCGGTCATCCCCGGATAGTGTTCGATTTCCATCCGCGAGAGCCCGCCGGTTCCCCGCACAAGGCCAAGAAAGGTCACCACAGCGCCCGACTGGCCGTCGCCCTGCGCAAAGCGCGCGCTTTCGGCGCCGTAGTCGAACGGGTCCGGCTGAACGCGGATGTCCATTCTAACCACCGGTCATCGGCGGAAAGAACGCCACCTCTCGTGCGCCGGCCAGCGGGGCCGAGAAATCCGCAAGTTCCTGATCCAGGGCGACACGCAGCGCGCGCAGATCCGCGAAGGCGGCGGCATAGCGGTCTTCGCGGGCCTTCAACTCCTCCACCAGGTCGGCGACGGTGGCCGCGCCCGTCTCGATCCGTTCGCGCGGGATGCCGATGCGTTCGCGCACCCAGGCGAAGTAAAGAACCTCGATCATGTCTTGTCGTCCTTCAGGAAGGGCAGGGCCTTGCGGAAGTATTCCCAACCGGTCATGAAGGTCAGGATTGCCGCGACCCAGATCACCGCCAGCCCGACGGTGGTCGCAATCGAGGAGCAGCCCCGCGTGCCGCAACTGCGGATCGGGTCGGCCAAGCCCTGCTCGACCAATGCGGCATACTGTTCCATCGTCAGGCCGCGCCGCGCAATCCCTTCCAGATGTTCCAGCCCGGTCCCCAGGAACAGGATCGCGATCGCGATCATCTGCGCCGTCGTCTTCCACTTCGCCAGCTTCGTGACCTTCAGAAGTCCGGCCTTCGCACCCAGGTATTCCCGCAGGCCTGACACGAAGACCTCTCGGAAAAGGATGACGGTGGCGGGGAGGATCAGCCAGGGGTTCATCCCGGAATAGCCGGTAATGACCATGATGGCGATCACCACCATCGCCTTGTCGGCGATCGGGTCAAGCATCGCGCCGAATTTCGATTCCTGCTTCCACAACCGGGCAAGGTAGCCGTCGAAGTAATCGGTGACGGCGGCCGACACGAACAGCGCCAGCGCGAACCAGTCGGCCCAGGGCCTGTGGAAATACAGGAACATCACCGCCACGCCCGGCGCGGCGAGAAGACGCAGAACCGTCAGGATGTTCGGGATCGTCCAGCTCATGTCCGGCAACCTAGCTGCAGGACGGCGCGGGGGGAAGGGGGTCCGAACCCATTGCGCGCACGGCCGCGCGGTTCAGAAGGTCGGCGGGGTACAGGCCGAAACCACCACGCAGTCTTCAGGCCCGGGGTTTTGAAACCGGTGCGGCGTTCGGCTGTTGAAGAGATAGCCGTCGCCGGCCTCAAGCGTCTGTGTATCGGTGCCGACGGTCACGTTGACGCGGCCTGACAGGACGATGCCCGCCTCTTCGGCGTCGTGGCTGTAAAGCTCCGGTCCCGTATCGGCGCCGGGCGCATAGGTTTCATAAAGCATCTGGATCGCGCTTGCCCCCGGGCGTCCGATCTGGCGAAAGGTCACCCCTGCCTCGGCCTCGCCACGCTTGGCCGATGGCGTGATCTCGCGCAGTTCGTGCTTGCGGAAGAACCACTTCGGCCCGCCTTCCTCGGGCGTCGAGAAGAAATCGCTAAGCGTGATATCAAGGCCGACGAGGATCTTCTTCAGCGTGGCGATCGAAGGACTGGTGCGGTTCTGCTCGATCAGGGAGATCATTCCGCCGGTGACGCCGGTCACCGCGGCAAGCTGGCGCTGTGACATGCGGCGGCGTTCGCGTTCTTCCTTGAGCCGTGCCCCGGTATCGAATTCCATGCCGCTTCCCCGTGAACGCACGCCCTGTGCCCTGGGTTCTCCATAATGATAAATTTATTAGGCATCAATTCGCAATATTGATCATTGCCCGTTGCCTCTGTAAGGATGCGCGCGAACTTCGCTAGGGAGAGACGCCATGCTGAACGCCGAAATCGAAGAACGCCGCAAGTCCGCCATGTCGCGCGGCGTCGGCGTGATGACCCAGATCTTCGTGGACAAGGCCGAGAACGCCGAGATTTGGGACAAGGAAGGCAACCGCTATATCGACTTCGCCGCAGGCATCGCCGTGGTGAACACCGGCCACCGCCACCCCCGGGTAATCGAAGCGGTCAAGGATCAGCTTGATCACTTCACCCACACCTGCCACCAGGTCGTTCCCTACGAGAACTATGTGCGCCTGGCCGAACGGCTGAACAGCATCGTGCCGATCTCGGGCGAGAAGAAATCGATCTTCGTCACCACCGGCGCCGAGGCGGTGGAGAACGCGATCAAGATCGCCCGCGCCGCGACCGGCCGGCAGGCCGTCGTCGCCTTTACCGGCGCCTTCCACGGCCGGACCTTCATGGGCATGGCGCTGACCGGCAAGGTCGTGCCCTACAAGGTCGGCTTCGGCGCGATGCCGAACGACGTCTTCCACGTTCCATTCCCGGTCGGCCTTCATGGCGTCTCGGTGCAGCAGTCCCTGGATACGCTGAACTATCTTTTCAAGGCCGACGTCGACCCCAAGCGCGTCGCCGCGATCATCCTTGAACCCGTGCAGGGCGAAGGCGGCTTCTACGAAGCCCCGCGCGAATTCTTCAAGGCGCTGCGCGCGATCTGCGACGAACACGGCATCCTTCTGATCGCCGACGAGGTGCAGACCGGCTTCGCCCGCACCGGCAAGATGTTCGCGATGGAACACCACGATGTCGAACCGGACCTGATGACGATGGCCAAGGCGCTGGCGGGGGGCTTCCCGCTGGCGGCGGTGACGGGCCGGGCGGCGATCATGGACGCCCCCGCGCCGGGCGGCCTGGGCGGCACCTATGGCGGCAGCCCGATGGGTATCGCCGCGGCCAATGCCGTTCTGGACGTGATCGAGGAAGAAGGGCTTTGCGACCGCGCCAACCAGCTGGGCTCGCGACTCAAGCAGCACCTCGAATCGCTGCGCGGCGACATTCCCGAGATCGTGGACATCCGCGGCCCCGGCTTCATGAACGCGGTGGAGTTCAACGACGTGGCCACCGGCAAGCCCTCGGCCGATTTCGCCAACAAGGTGCGGACCGAGGCGCTGAAGCGCGGGCTTCTGCTTCTGACATGCGGGGTGCATGGCAATGTCATCCGCTTCCTGTCGCCGCTGACCATTCAGGACGGCGTCTTCACCGAAGCACTTGGCAAGCTGGAAGAGGCGATGCGCGCGGCCCGCGCCGCCTGATCCGCCCTGCCACCACAGACAACAGACGGCCGCCCGCCGGGCGGCCGTTTGCATTCCGGGGGCCGTCCTACAGATCGAAGGTCGCGAAAACCGGCGCGTGGTCCGACGGCTGTTCCCAGGCCCGTGCGGCGCGCAGCACGCGGCTGCCATGTGCCGCGTTGGAAATGTCGGGCGTCGCCCAGACGTGATCCAGCCGGCGCCCCTTGTCCGCCGCGTCCCAGTCGGGCGAACGATAGGACCACCAGCTGTACAAGAGCCCATCGGGGATGTCCTGCCGGGTCACGTCCACCCAGTTCCCCGCCGCGATCGCGTCGTTCAGGAGGTTCGTTTCCACCGGCGTGTGGCTGACGATCTTCAGAAGCTGCTTGTGGTTCCACACATCGTCCTCGCGCGGGGCGATGTTCAGGTCGCCCACCAGGATCGACTTCTTCGGCGCTTCCCGGTGTGCCCAGTCGCGCATCGCCGCAACGTAATCCAGCTTCTGGCCGAATTTCTCGTTCGCCTCCCGGTCGGGAATGTCGCCCCCGGCGGGGACGTAGAAATTGTGGATGGTGACGCCGTTTTCCAGTTCCGCCGCAATGTGGCGGGCATGGCCAAGGTCGGCGAAGTCGAAGGCCGCAACCTCTTTCAGCGGCAGTTTCGACAGGATCGCGACGCCGTTGTAGCCCTTCTGCCCGCGTGCGGCCATATGACGATACCCCAGCGCCGAAAACGCTTCGGTCGGGATCTTGTCGACCGGGCTCTTGCATTCCTGAAGGCACAGGACGTCAGGCGACTCCTCGGACAGGAGCTTTGCCACCAGCCCCTCGCGCAGGCGGACCGAGTTGATGTTCCAGGTGGCGAGGGTGAAGGTCATCGGTGTCTCCTGTGCGTTGGGCAGCGACCTTAGCCCCCGGGGCGGGCGGCGGCAATGCGCCGGATCGCGTACCGGGGCTTGAGGATAGGCGCGCCTCGTGCAAGATCGTCTTGGAAAACCCGGAGATCCGCGATGCATCGCCTTGCCGCCCTTCTTCTGTCTCTCGCGCTGGCCTTCCCCGCCAGCGCCCGCCCGCTGACCCAGGGCGAAGCGGAAACGCTTTCGGTTTCCGTGGACGCCTATCTGGCCGCCATCGGGGCGGGCAGCGCGTCGGACATCGTCGCGGCGATGCCGCCGCGCTTGCTGAATGTGTTCGCAGGTGCGACCGGGGTCGAAGCGGCCGCCCTGACCAAGGTGCTGACAGATCAGACGGCGGCGCTGATGGAAGGCACCCGGTTCAGCGACCTGGCGGCCGGGAAATCGAAGCTCAAGGCCGAGGAGGGAACCCTTTCCGACGGCACCACCGTGACCTGGGTCCTGATCCCGACCCGCTTTACCGCGACCACCGGGGATGCGGCCACGATCAACGAACAACCGCTGCTGGCGGTCATGGAAGACGGAAAGTGGTACTTCCTGCGCGTCGATGGCCCTGAACGGCAGCAGGTCGCGGCGGCGGCCTATCCGTTCCTGGCCAAGGTGAAGATGCCCGAAGCGACGATCCGCCCCGCCAACTAGGTGGTTCCTCGGGGGGTGGCAAAAAAAAGACCCGGGCAATGCCCGGGTCAGTCCAACAGGGAGGATGCCGCTTCATGACCCCGAAGCGGCAAGGGGATTCGTCAGATCAGGCGACCAGCCTGTAGCCACCAGATTCCGTAACAAGAAGGCGGGCGTTTGACGGATCTGGTTCTATTTTTTGACGCAAACGATAAATGTGCGTTTCCAGTGTATGGGTCGTCACGCCTGCATTGTAGCCCCAGACCTCGTGCAGAAGGACATCGCGGGCGACCACGCCGTCCGCCGCACGATACAGGAACTTGAGGATGTTCGTCTCTTTCTCGGTCAGGCGGATCTTGCGTTCCCTTTCGTCGACCAGCATCTTCATCGCCGGCTTGAACGTATAGGGCCCAAGCTGGAAGACCGCGTCTTCGGACTGTTCGTGGGTCCGAAGCTGCGCGCGGATCCGCGCCAGCAACACCGGAAACTTGAAGGGCTTGGTCACATAATCGTTGGCGCCCGCGTCAAGGCCCAGGATCGTATCGGCGTCGCTGTCGTGCCCGGTAAGCATGACGATGGGGCATTTCACCCCCTGCTTGCGCATCCGCTTGCAAAGCTCGCGGCCGTCGGTATCGGGCAACCCGACATCCAGAAGCGCCAGGTCGTAGATCCCTGCCTTTACCTTTTCGATCGCTTCGGCGCCGTTGCCGGCTTCGAATACATCGAAATCCTCGGTCATGACCAACTGCTCGGCCAGCGCCTCGCGCAGATCGTCGTCGTCGTCAACCAGAAGGATCTTCTTGAGATTGGCCATGAAATCTACTCCGCCTTGCCCTTCCCAGATGCGGTCTCGGGTCTGGTTCGGCAAGTCCTGCAACAGGATTTCACACGGAGTTGTCGCCACGCGCAGAAATGTTTCAATTTCTGGCAGCCGCGATTATCTAGGGGGCGCAACACCGGATGATCCATGCCCCTTGGCCCGACCCCCATCGAACGCCTGAATCGCGCCCGCGCAGACCTGCGCATGGGCGTGCCCGTCGTGCTGGCCGCGGCCGGGCGTCACGCCGTCATCGTCGCGGCAGAGGAACTGAGCGCCGAAAGGCTGGCGGCGCTGCGCGCGCTTGGACCCGTCGCGCTTGCCATCACCGTGCGGCGCGCCGAGACCCTGAAGGCCCGCGCCTATGACGGCGACATTGCCCGCATCGTCGTGCCGCCCGAGGCTGGTCTGGACTGGATTTCCGGCGTGGCCGACCCGGCGGACGATCTTCGCGCCCCGATGAAGGGTCCGCTGGCCAGCGAACGCGAGGGCGACGCCGCGCTGCACCGTTTCGCGATCCAGCTTGCGAAGTCCGCGCATCTGCTGCCGGCGGCGCTGGTGGTTCCGGTCGTCGACGGGATCGGGATTGCCCGGCGCGAAGGGTTGACCCATCTCGACCTCGACAGCGCCGCCCCCGAATTCGCGCGTGCGGCCGCGCTGCATCCGGTGATCGCCGCGCGGGTTCCGATGCGCGCCGCCGAAGCGGGGCGCCTGCATGTCTTCCGCCCCGAAGACGGCGGCGAGGAACACTATGTGATCGAGATCGGCCGGCCGCCGCGAGACAAGCCGGTTCTGGCGCGCCTGCATTCGGCCTGCTTCACCGGCGACCTTCTTGGAAGCCTGAAATGCGACTGCGGTCCGCAATTGAACGCGGCGCTGGAACAGATGGGCGCCGAGGGTGCGGGCGTCCTGCTTTACCTGAACCAGGAAGGCCGCGGCATCGGCCTCGCGAACAAGATGCGGGCCTATTCGCTACAGGACCAGGGGTTCGACACGGTCGAGGCGAACCACCGGCTTGGCTTCGAAGACGACGAACGCGACTTCCGCCTGGGTGCCGGCCTGTTGCGATCCATGGGCTTCGGGTCGGTTCGGCTTCTGACCAACAACCCGGCGAAGATCCGCATGATGGAAGCCATGGGAATCAAGGTTGTCGAACGCGTGCCGCTGAGGGTCGGGCGCACCCCTCAGAACGACGCCTATCTGGCCACCAAGGCGAAGAAGTCCGGGCATCTGCTGTGATCGCCGCTGTCTCCGATCTGGTCCTGACCCCCGGCGGCGTTCGATTCATGGGGCGATTGCTGCCGGTCAGCCTGGGCAGGGGCGGCATCCGGACGGACAAGCGCGAAGGCGACGGCGCCACGCCCGTCGGCATCCACCGGACCCTTGGCCTCCTGTTCCGGCCGGACCGCATCGCCGCGGCTGCGCTGCCGGACTGGGCGTTGCCGATCGGGCTGGAAGACCGCTGGTGCGACGCACCGGACCACCAGGACTACAACCACCTTGTCCGCAAGCCCTTCGGCCCAAGCCAGGAACGCCTGCGGCGCGGCGACCCGCTGTACGACATGATCCTTCCACTCGACTGGAACTGGCCGCGGGCGGTGCCCGGGAAGGGATCGGCGATCTTCATCCACCAATGGCGGCGGCCCGGCTTTCCGACCGCCGGATGCCTTGCATTTTCGCGTCAGGATCTTCTGTTCATCGCCCGTCACGCCGCGCCGGGGACGCGGGTGATCGTCCGGGCCTAGCCGTAGTCCCGCGCGCCGAATATCGCCGAACCGACCCGAACATGAGTGGCGCCGGCGGCGATCGCGGCCTCGAAATCGCCGCTCATGCCCATCGAAAGACCTGTCAGGCCGTTTCGTTCGGCCAGGGCGGCCAGCATGGCGAAATGCGGCCGGCTGTCTTGATCCTCGGGCGGGATGCACATCAGCCCGGCCAGCGGCAGGCCAAGCGCGCGGCAATCGCGGATGAATCCGTCGGCATCGGATGGCAGCACCCCGGCCTTCTGCGATTCCTCGCCCGTGTTGACCTGAACAAACAGCGCCGGGCAGCTTCCGCGCGCCTCGGCCAGCCGGGCCAGCTTCTCGGCAAGCGAAGGCCGGTCGAGGGTATGGATCGCGTCGAAGAGTTCGACCGCGACCTTGGCCTTGTTCGTCTGCAAGGGGCCGATCATGTGAAGTTCGACCGGGCCGAACCTTTCGCGCAGCGCGGGCCACTTGCCGGCCGCCTCCTGCACATAGTTCTCTCCGAAAACGCGGTGCCCCTCGGCCAGCACGGCCTCAACCCGTTCAAGCGGCTGGACCTTCGACACCGCGATCAGGCGGACCGTCCCTTCCGGCCGCCCCGCAGCGCGTTCCGCCCCCGCGATCCGCGCGGTGATCTCAGTCAGTGACATAGCCACCCTCGCGCAGCGCGTCGAGCATGGGCTTGAGGCCCTTCTCGAATCGCTTCCAACCCTGAACGGAGGCTTTCGAAATCGGTTGGCGAACCTGGAAGACCGAAAGCGTTTCCACCTTGCGCTTGTTCTCGTGGAAGTTCAGGCAGGCGTCTTCCCATTCAAGCCCGCAGGCGGCGATCAGCTTGCGTGTCTCCTCCTCTGGGTTGGAGACAAGATCTTCGTACTGAACTTCGTAGAACCAGTCCGGCACCCGTTCGCGCCAGAAATCCAGCATTTCAAGGAACGTGCCGTAGAACGTGACAAGGTCGCGCTGGTCGTAGGTGTAAAGGTGCGTCCCCTCGGGAAAGCGGTTCTTGTACATCGAATACAGATTGTCGCGCGGGTCGCGCCGCACGACGACAATCCGCGACTGCGGCAGCGCCAGCTTGATAAGGCCGATGTACATGTAGCTTTGAATCGACTTGTCGGAAACATGAGGCGCGCCAGGGAAGCGGGGCGCGAGGTATTCCTCGAAGTTCCGACCCAGGGCCGCGATCACGTCGTCAGGCATGTCCTTCACAGATGCCAAGCCTTCCTTGCGGATGATCAACTGTTGCGCCTGCTTGGTCAGCTCCCCCAGTTCGCCGCCGCCCTCGACCTGCGAATGGCTGGAGATGATCTGTTCAACCAGCGTCGTGCCTGACCGCGGCAGGCCCGTCACAAATATCGGCGCGCAGGCGCTTGCCCCTTCGATCTTGCGGCCGAGCCAGTCGACATCCTTCATGGCCTGCTTGGTATTGTTCACTTCGCGCAGACGCAGCGCGATATCGTAGGAATAGGACTTCTTCATGAGGGCATTGGCTTCGTCGAGATACCGGAAGACCTCGTCGTCCTCCTTCATATCCTCCATTGCCTTCGCCAACGCATAGCCCATGTTCATGCGGTTCTGGTCGTCCAGCCTCTCGTCCTGATAGTGACCCTTGATCGTCTCGATCAGCGGATCGCCGGGCTTGGCCTTGTAGGATGACATGAACTGCCGGTAGTTGTCGCCTTTCAGTGGATCAAGTTCGAACCCTCTGCGGAAAAGCACCTGCGCCTCGTCGAACCTGCCCAGCGTCTGAAGAAGTACCGCCTTGCCGACCACCGCCGTCGGTTCGTCCGGGTCAATCGCCAGTGCGCGTTCAAAGTTCTCGGCAGCCTCGTCATCCTTGCCCTGACGTGACTGCGCCTGCGCAAGTAGCGCGATGGTCCGTGCCTCAGGCGCGTCGGTCAGTTCCAGTGCCCGCAAGAGATGTGTTTCGGCCAGCGCATAGTTGCGAAGGCGCGTATGCGCGTTTCCCAGCGCACGGTGAACAAGCTCGAGGTCCGGCTGTGCTGCAAGTGCCCTTTTCAGCAGCGTGACGGCGGCGCCGGCATTGCCAAGCGAAATCAACGCACTGCCAAAATTGATCAGCGCCGATTGCAGGCCCGGCGCCAGGGACAGCGCCCGGGAGAAATGGCGCACCGCCTCTTCCTTGCGGTTGGCGTCGAACAACAGCCGGCCCATGTTGTCGTGCGCTTCCGCATAGTTCGGGTCCAGCTTCAAGGCGCGCAGGTAGTTCCCATGTGCGGCGGAATGCTTGCCCAGTGCCGCCTGGGCAGTTGCCAGGATGTTGGCGGCCACGGCAGAACCCGGATGCCGCGCCAGCAGCCGGGACGCCATCGCTTCGGCACCTCCGGCGTCACCAGCCTCGATCATGGCGATCATTCGCTGCAGGTCCGGCAAGGCCGCCCCCCCGGTCACCGGATGGCTTGACCTTCGGCTCGATCCGAAGCGGTTCTGCAGCAGCAGTTTCGTCTTGACCGGTATCGGAGCTTTCTTGAGCGCATCCAGAAAGCTGCGTTCTTCCTCAGGGCCAGCGCCCAGGGCGACGGCGTCGGACCAAGCCATCCAGATCGCAGTCTCCCCCGGCTTGATTTCGGCCGCGCGTTCCAGATAGGGAATGGCTGCCCCGGCAAGAAGCTTTTCGGTCAGGATGCGCCCGATCTGGTAGGGGGGCTCTGCGACATGAGGGCAGTCCAGCGCGAGCGTCCTGAGCCGCTTGAGCGCCTCGTTCGCGTCCTTCCTGGCATAAAGCTTCATCGCCTCGGCATAAGCCGTCTTGATCTGTGCGCCTGTCAGCGGTGCCATCGTCCATCCCGAGTTCTTCGATCCGGCGCGACCATATCGGCGCCCAACGGGATTGTCGAGTTTCGGCCCCCGCGAGAGAGGGCCGCAAAAAGGAAAAGCGGGCCCGAAGGCCCGCTTCCCTGTCGTACTGTCGTTCGGATTAGAACGAGAGGCCGAGACCAGCCGACCAGGTGCTGCCGGTAGCCGCACCGCCGCTGTCGCCGTAGCCGAACATGGCAACCGCGCCGCCGCCGAGGTCGTAGTTGGCAACGAGGCCCCAGCCGTTGGTGCCAGCCGCATCCCATTCGCCGTAGTTGGCCTGGACGAGCAGAGCGCCGGTGGTGTAGCCAACGCCGAGGCCCCACCACTTGTCGCCCCAGAATTCGTCGTCAGCGTAGCCGAAGTTCACGGACACGCCGTTCGCCATCGAGGCAGCGATGCTGACACCGACCGCGTCAAGCGTGCTGTCGGTCTGGTAGCCGAGGCCGACGCCCAGGTCGACGCCGCCCATGTTGCCCGACCATTTCACACCAAGGCCGAGGACCGAGTCGCCAACGCCGGCGTCGTCCATCTCGGCCGACACGGCAACCGCGAAGTCACCGAACGAGTACTCGTAGCGCATGATCTGGTTGTCCCACCAGCCGTCGCCGCCGGTGAACCAGTAGGCACCAGCGTGGGTCGAGTGGTCGTCGGTCAGGGCGGTGCCCATGTAGATTTCGGTCAGGGCCCAGTCGTAGGCGCCGTCGGTTTCACCGAGGGTGACCTTGCCGAACGAACCCGAAACCCAGACGGCTTCGTCGTCGAACGCCGGGGTGCCGTTGACAGACGAGCTGCCATTGGTGTCGTCGAGCTGGATCTTCGCACCGAACTCAAGACCGTTGTCGGTCGTGCCGGACATGTTGAAGGTGATCGCGACGTCGGTGTGGAACTGGGTTTCGATGCCAGTGCCGCCGAACACGCCCATTTCGGCATAGCCGGAGAGCGAGACTTCCGCAGCCGCGGCGCCGGCGAAGCCGACGAGAGCGGTGGAAGCGAGAAGAACCTTTTTCATTTCGTTTTCCCTCGTTGTGTCAAAGGTAGGCCCAACTCAGGGGAATCCGAATTGGGTATGACCCTATTTCCCCTCACGCCGTTCGTATTGCAACGGAAACGGCCGGACCGCGGGGAAGATCGGCGGCGATGGTGCAGAGTTGCCACAGTCCGCTGGCACCGGCGCCGTCACACCCCCCGCCCGGCGTGCCGGAAAAGCCTTGTTCGCACGCGGACGGTCGGCTAGACAGCGGAAAAGACAGACGAGGGCGGCGGAATGACGATCCGGAGCATGGTGCGCAAAGCGATTCTCGGCGGCTGCCTTATTTCCCTGGCGGCCTGCGGGGGAATCGGCAGCGGCGACAGCGGATGGTTCAAGCGCCGCGGGCCGACGCTGGATCAGGAAAAGCTTGAGAAGCAGGCCCTTGCCGACCAGCAGCGCGCCGAACTTGCGGCTTTCGAGCCGCAAAGGCGCAAGGGCAAGATCTGGGACCTGTTCGGCCAGTCGGATGACCCGAACGTCACCGTGCGCGTGAACAAGTATCTTTGGCAGGCCTCGCTTGAGGTGCTGAACTTCCTGCCCGTCGAATCCGTCGATCCCTTTTCCGGCGTGATCGTCACCGGCTACGGCACGCCGCCGGGCGGCGGCCGCAGCTACCGCGCGACGATCTATGTCCAGGACCCGGCGCTGGACGCCCGGTCGCTGAAGATCGCGCTTGTGGCGCGCGGAGGCGGCCCGGTTTCCGCCGAAGTCGCCCGTTCGGTAGAGGATGCGATTCTGACCCGCGCGCGGCAATTGCGCATCCGCGACCTGAAGCTCTGATCCCGCGGCAGACCGCTAGTCTCTGGACCTTCGCCACCCGCCGGGTATAACCACGCGCGGCAGTCGCATAAGGAAGGTCCAATGTCGCGCTACGATCCCGCAACCACCGAAGCCCTCTGGCAGAAGGCCTGGGACGAGGCCGGCGTCTTCACCGCGCGCCGCGACAGTGCAAGACCCAAGTACTATGTGCTCGAGATGTTTCCCTATCCGTCGGGGCGCATCCACATGGGCCATGTGCGCAATTACACGATGGGCGACGTGGTCGCGCGCTACAAGTCGTCCTGCGGCTATTCGGTGCTGCACCCGATGGGCTGGGACGCCTTCGGGATGCCCGCCGAGAACGCCGCGATGGAAAAGGGCGGCCATCCCAAGGAATGGACCTACGGCAACATCGCGGTGATGCGCGACCAGATGCGGCCGCTTGGCCTGTCGATCGACTGGAGCCGCGAATTCGCGACCTGCGACCCCGAATACTATGGCCAGCAGCAGTCGATGTTCATCGACTTCATGGAAAAGGGCCTGGTCTACCGCAAGAACGCGGTGGTGAACTGGGACCCGGTCGACATGACGGTGCTGGCGAACGAACAGGTGATCGACGGCCGCGGCTGGCGGTCGGGCGCTGAGGTGGAGCGGCGGGAACTCACGCAGTGGTTCTTCCGCATCTCCGATTTCGCGGGCGAACTGCTTGAGGCGCTGGACGGGCTTGAGAACTGGCCCGAGAAGGTGCGTCTGATGCAGGCCAACTGGATCGGCAAGTCGCGCGGCCTGCAATTCGCCTTCGACACGGTCGGCGCGCCGGAAGGCTTCGACCGGCTCGAGGTGTACACGACCCGCCCCGACACGCTGATGGGCGCGTCGTTCGCCGCGATCAGCCCCGACCATCCGCTTGCCAAGGCGCTTGAGGCCGGCAGCCCCGAAGTGGCGGAATTCGTGGCCGAATGCCGCCGCGTCGGCACCTCGGAAGAGGCGCTGGAAAAGGCCGAGAAGAAGGGGCTGGACACCGGCATCCGGGTCCGCCATCCCCTTGATCCCGCATGGGAACTTCCGGTCTATATCGCCAACTTCATCCTCATGGATTACGGCACCGGCGCAATCTTCGGCTGCCCGGCGCATGACCAGCGCGACTTCGACTTCGCAACGAAATATGGGCTGGCGATTCCGCCGGTTTTCGTGGCCGAGGGTGCGGAGGAAACGGCGCTGGGCGAGGCCTTCGTGCCGATGAAATCCGAACGGGTCCGCTATATCCGCGGCTTCGCCGGCGACGCGATGCAGACGGGCGAAGAAGCTGTGAACGCCGCCATCGCCCACGCCGAGGCGAAGGGCTATGGCAAAGGGGTCACCAACTACCGCCTGCGCGACTGGGGGATCAGCCGTCAGCGCTACTGGGGTTGCCCGATTCCGGTCGTGCACTGCGCCGACTGCGGCGTGGTGGCGGAGCGCAAGGAAAACCTGCCGGTCCGCCTGCCCGACGACGTGACCTTCGACGTGCCGGGCAACCCGCTGGATCGTCACCCCACCTGGCGTGATTGCGCCTGCCCCGCCTGCGGCAAACCCGCGCGGCGCGAAACGGACACGATGGACACGTTCGTCGATTCGTCCTGGTACTACGCGCGTTTCACCTCCCCCCGCGCGGCGACGCCGACGGATTCGGCCGACGTGGATTACTGGATGAACGTCGATCAGTATATCGGTGGGATCGAACACGCGATCCTTCACCTTCTTTATTCCCGGTTCTTCGCACGGGCCATGCACATCTGCGGCCACCTGCCCGCCAAGGCGATCGAACCCTTCAACGCGCTTTTCACGCAGGGCATGGTCACGCATGAAACCTATTCGACCAGGGGCGCGGACGGGCGCCCGGTCTGGCAACTGCCGGAAGACGTGATCCGGGACGAAGCCGGCGCGCGGCTGACGGACGGCACGCCGGTCGAGGTCGGGCCCTCGATCAAGATGTCGAAGTCCAAGAAGAACGTCGTCGACCCGATGGACATCATCACCCGCTACGGCGCCGACACCGCCCGCTGGTTCGTGATGTCCGACAGCCCGCCAGAGCGGGACGTGGAATGGACTGCCTCTGGCGCGGATGCCGCGCAGAAGCATCTTGCGCGCGTCTGGCGTCTGGCGCACGAGGTCACCACACGCGGCGAGGGCAACCCGGCGCAGGACGAAGCCCTTCTGCGCGCGATGCACAAGACCATCGCCGAGGTGACCACCGGGATCGAGGGCTTTGCCTTCAACAAGGCGGTGGCGAAGCTTTACGAATTCACCAACACCTTTTCGAAATCCGATGCCTCGGCGGCTGCCAAGCGGCAGGCGATGCTGACCATGGCGCAGCTCATGTCGCCGATGGTACCGCATCTGGCGGAAGATGTCTGGGCGATGCTTGGCGGGTCCGGGCTGGTGAGCCAGGCACCCTGGCCCAAGGCCGACCCGGCGATGTTGGTGGAGGACACCGTCACGCTGCCCATCCAGATCAACGGCAAGCGGAGGGCAGAGATCGTCGTGCCGAAGGACATGCCGCCGGCAGAGGTTGAAAAGATTGCACTGGCGGACGAAGCTGTGATCAAGTTCCTTGCCGGGCAACCGGTGAAAAAGCTGATCGTCGTCCCGGGCCGAATCGTCAATGTCGTCGTCTGACCGCCGCCAGTTCCTGTTTCTTGCCGCCGCGCTGCCGCTTGCGGCCTGTGGCTTCCGCCCGGCATACGGCACGGGCGGTGCGGCACGGGGCCTTCTGGAAAAGGTCGTCGTCGATGAACCGACGGACCGGAACGCTTTCGACTTGGTCGAACGGCTTGAGGAACGACTGGGCCGGACAAAGGCGCCCACCTTTGCGCTTGGCTACCGGATCGACGTTTCGGAAGCCGGCCTTGGCATTACGACAGACGACACGACGACCCGCTACAATGTCACCGGGTCTGTGTCTTTCGTCCTCAAGGACGTGGCGACGGGGCGTGAGTTGTCGTCGGGCAAGGTTTCGACCTTCACGGCCTATTCAGCGACAGGAACGGTCGTGGCGACAGAATCCGCTCGTGCCGATGCCTATCGGCGGCTGATGCGGCTTCTGGCTGACCAGATCGTCACCCGGCTTCTCGCCACCTCTGCCGAATGGGGAGCCGCATGAAACTGGCCGGTGCAGCGGCGGCGCGGTATTTCGCGCGGCCGGAGCCGGACCGGGCGGGGCTTCTGATCTACGGGGCAGACACGATGCGCGTGGCGCTGAGGCGGCAGGAGGTCGTCGCGGCCCTGATCGGGCCGGAGGGCGAGGCAGAGATGCGCCTGACCCGGATCGCCGCCGCAGAGCTGCGCAAGGATCCCGCGCTTCTTTCTGATGCGGTGAAGGCCCAGGGCTTCTTTCCCGGCCCGCGCGTCGCATTGGTCGAGGACGCGACCGACGGCCTGTCGCAGGTCATCGGCGGTGCCCTTTCGGATTGGCGCGCGGGCGACGCCGCCATCATCGTGACCGCCTCCGGCACGTTGGGGGTCAGGTCTTCGTTGCGCACACTTTTCGAACAGCAACCCAATGCCTATGCCGTCGGCATCTACGACGATCCGCCAAGCCGGGAAGAGATCGAGGCAGTCCTGAACCGCGCCGGGCTGAAGGATCTTGGCCGCGACGCGATCGCCGAACTGACGACGCTCGCGCGCGACCTGGACCCCGGCGATTTCCGCCAGACCATCGAGAAGATCGCGCTTTACAAGCACGGCGACCCGTCGCCTCTGACCCCGGCCGAGATCGAGCTTTGCACCCCCGCGACGATCGAGGCGGGGATCGACGACGCGCTGGACGCCGTGGCAGAGGCGCGGGCAGAGCTTGTCGGAAGCCTCGTGCAGCGGCTTGCTGGCCAGGGCGTGAACCCGGTCGCGCTGTGCATCGCCGCGACACGCCATTTCCGGACCCTGCACCTGATCGCGGCCGATCCCGGCGGCGCGGCGGCCGCCATCGCGCGCGCCAGACCGATGATCCCTTACAAGCGGCGCGATTCGTTGCAGCGCCAGGTGCAGGCCTGGGGTCTCATGAAGCTTGAGGAAGCGATATCGATTCTGGTCGACACCGACCTGACGCTTCGGTCCTCGTCGCGTGCACCGGCCATGGCGGTGATGGAACGCGCCTTGCTGCGCCTCGCGATGAAGGGCCGCCCGCGGTAGGCCGCATTCCCGGCACAAGACAATCTCGATTGCGGCGCCCATGACCACGCCACCGCGCGCAGCCTCTTGCGCGTTCCCTGATCGCATGGCTCCATGAGCAAAAATGGGGATGCCATGTACACAGTCATCGGAACCGTGAAAAGCCGCGCCGCCCGCGTGCTTTGGATGCTGGAAGAGCTGGAGGTACCTTTCGAACACGTCGCCGCGACCCCGCGTTCGGAGGGTGTGGTGGAGTTCAACCCCGCCGGCAAGATACCTGTGCTGATAGAAGACGGCACACCGATCACCGATTCCACCGCAATCATCCAGTATCTTGCCGACAAACACCGTCGTTTCACGCACCCGGCCGGTACGCTGGATCGCGCGCGGCAGGACAGCCTGACCCAGTTCCTGCTGGACGAATTCGACGCGGCGCTTTGGATGGCGGCGCGACACAGCTTCATCCTGCCCGAGGAGCTGCGACAGGCAGCGATCAAGGATTCGCTGAAGTGGGAATTCGAGCGCAGCCAGCGGACGCTGATGCACCGGATGGGCGAGGGGCCGTTCTTGATGGGGTCAGAAATGACAGTGCCTGACATCATCCTGACCCACTGCGGGAACTGGGCGCTTTCCGCCCGGTTCCCGATCGTGGAACACAAGCTTTCGGTCTATCTTGACCGAATGCGTGAACGCCCCGCCTTCAAGCGCGCGATGGCCCGCTGACCAG
>JACKKJ010000010.1 GCA_024236495.1 Paracoccaceae bacterium | reverse complement strand
GCTGCCGACGTGGACCGCGGCATCGTGGAGGTTCTGGAACCTGCGCTGCGCGCCGTCGAGGGCGTCGCCCGCGCCAGTTCCGTCGCCAGCGAGGGCAGCGCCAGCATCGAGCTCGAATTCGAACCGGGCTGGGACATCGCGCGTGGCGTGTCGGATGTGGAAACGGCGGTCGCCACCATCACCAACCTCCCCGAAGACGCCGAAATGCCCGAGGTCCGGCGATCGTCCTGGCGCGACCGGGTGACCGACGTGGTCATCAGCGGGCCGGTTTCCGCCGAACAGCTTGGCCGTCTCGCGGACGAATTCGTGACGCGCCTTTTCGCCGAGGGGATCACCCGCGCCAGCGTGCAGGGTCTTGCCGACCCCGAGATCACCGTCGAGGTTTCGCTGGCCTCGCTTCTGCGCCATGACCTGACCCTGTCGGAGATCGCGGCGGCGATCGCATCGGAGGCGCGCACCAACCCCGCGGGCGAGGTCGAAAGCGCCAATACCCGCCTGCGAACCGGCAGCGAACGCCGCGCGCCGGATGCGCTGGCGGGGATCGTCCTGCGCTCCGGGGCCGACGGCACGATGCTGCGCCTTGGCGATGTCGCGCAGATCGCCGAACAGCCCGGCGACCGGTCTCGGGCCTATTTTGCCGGAACCAACCCCGCGGTCGTGATCCGGGTTGACCGGTCCGCAGCCGGCGACGCCATCGGCATCCAGAAATCGGTCGAGGAAGTCGCCGCCGCGCTGCGCCCGACACTGCCCGAAGGTGTATCGGTCGATCTGGTGCGGACACGGTCGGCCGACATATCCGCGCGCCTGTCCATCCTTGTGCAGAACGGCGCGATGGGGCTTGGGCTGGTCCTGGTCTTCCTGTTCCTGTTTCTGAACGCGCGCACCGCGTTCTGGGTCGCCGCGGGCATTCCCGTTGCCATGCTGGCGGCGGTCGCCTTCATGTATGCGGCAGGCCTGACGCTGAACATGATCTCGCTTTTCGCGCTGATCCTCACTCTCGGGATCGTGGTGGACGATGCGATCGTCGTCGGGGAACACGCCGACTACCGGGCGCGCCGGCTGGGCGAACCGCCGCTGGTCGCGGCGGAGACAGCTGTCAGCCGCATGGCCGCGCCGGTCTTTTCCTCGACCATCACGACGATCATCGCCTTTCTCGGGCTGATGGCGATTGGCGGCAACTTCGGCCGGCTGATCGGCGATATCCCGATGACCGTGACGGCGGTGCTGGCCGCGTCCCTGCTTGAGGCGTTCCTGATCCTGCCCAACCACATGGCCAAGGCGCTGGGCCATGCCGGGGAACGGCATTGGTACGACTGGCCGAGCCGTCAGGTGAACCGCGGATTCGGCTGGATTCGTGACAGAATCGTGCGACCTGTGACGCGCGCGGCACTTGCCGCGCGCTACGCTGTGCTGGCGGGCGTCGTCGCCCTTCTTGCCTTCGAGGCGGGGCTGTTCCTGAAAGGCGACATCCCCTGGCGATTCTTCAACTCGCCCGAACAGGGGGCGGTGTCGGGAAACTTCTCCATGCTGTCGGGCGCGCGCCGCGACGATACGCTGGCCTATGCCTATGCGCTGCAGGAGGCGACCGAAAAGGTCGCCCGCGATTACGAGGCGAAGTATGGCACCTATCCGCTGCGGCATGTGCTGGCCGAGGTGGGCGGAAGCTCGGGGCGTTTTTTCGGGTCGAACGACAGCCGCGACCCGGACCTGATGGGCGGCATCTCGATCGAGCTGATCGACGCGGACCTCAGGCCCTGGTCAAGCTTTCAGTTCCTTGCCGACCTGCAGGAGGCGGCCCCCCCGCATCCGCTGCTTGAGGAGCTTTCGTTCCGGGGCGCGCGGTTCGGACCGGCATCGGATGCGCTGAGCGTTGAGCTGACGGGGGCCTCGGCCGATGTGCTGAAATCCGCGGCAGAGGCGCTGAAGGCCCGGCTGGCGCGCTTTCCCGAGGTGTCGGCGCTGGAAGACAGCCTGCCCTACGACAAGGAGGAACTGGTCCTTGACCTGACGCCGCAGGGGCAGGCGCTTGGCTTCCGGACCGAGGATGTGGGCCGCGAACTGCGGTCGCGCCTGTCGGGGATCGAGGCCGCGACCTTCCCCGTCGGCGCCCGGTCCGCCGCGATCCGGGTGGAGATGCCCCCAGAGGACATCCAGGCGGATTTCTTGCAACACACGCTCTTGCGGGCGCCGGGCGGCAGCTATGCGCCCTTGTCCGAAATCGTCTCGGTTTCCGTGCGCGGCGGCTTCTCGTCGATCCGGCGCGAGGACGGGCAGGCGGTGGTGCAGGTGACGGGCGACCTGGCCGACGACGACCCCGCGCGCGCCGCAGCGATCCTGCAGGAGGTCCAGACCCGGATCCTTCCCACGCTCGCCGAGGAATACGAACTGAGCTACAAGCTTTCGGGGCTGAGCGAGGACGAAGACCGCTTCCTGTCTGAGGCGCTGATCGGCCTTGTCGCCGCGCTGGCGGGCATCTACGCGGTTCTGGCGTGGATCTTCGCAAGCTGGTGGCGCCCGGTGGTGGTGATGGCGGTGATACCCTTCGGCCTTGTCGGCGCGCTGCACGGTCACTGGGTCTGGGATGTGCCGCTGTCGATGTTCTCCATCGTGGGGATGATCGGCATGGCCGGGATCATCGTCAACGACGCGATCGTGCTTGTCGTCGCGGTGGATGAAACCGCGCGTAACCGCGCGTTGATCCCCTCGATCGTCGAGGCGGTCGCCGGCCGCCTGCGGGCGGTCTTCCTGACGACGGCGACCACCATCGCGGGTCTTGCGCCGCTGCTTTACGAAACCTCGAAACAGGCGCAGTTCCTGAAACCGACGGTCATCACGCTTGTCTACGGGCTGGGGTTCGGCATGGTCCTGGTCTTGCTGGTGGTGCCGGTCCTTCTGGCGATTCAGGCCGATGTCGGACAGCAGGTCCGCGCGCTGCGCCGTGCGCTTGGCCGCCGGGCGGGCCGGCTTCGTCTGGCGGTGGCCGTGGCGGGCGCGATCCTTGGTGCGGCGGCAGTGGCCCTGCTGGCACCGGTTCTGGCAGGTGGCGACCCCGCGCCCGCGGCGTTCAGGATCGTTCTTGGCGCCGTGGGTATCGCGGCGGCACTGGCCCTTGCGCTTTTTGCGGCGCGGCGGCGGCGCAGCGCACCCTGAGGGCCACCGCCTCAGCCGGTGCAACCTGCCTGTTGCACGGCGCGTCCCGATCCCAGGACCGTCACCACCACCGAGGACCGGTCAAGCGCGAAGGGCTTGGCGGCGGGCGGCACCAGATCGACCACCGAGACGAGCCTGTCGCCCTCTCGGTGGGTATCGGCCGGCGAGACCCAGATGTCGCCGGCCCCGGCCTCGATCACGGCGATTTCGGTCTTGCCGAGCGACGGCATGGTGAGCGTCGCGGTCAGGCGCAACCCGTCGCGGATCGGTTCGACCGCGCAGCGGATAGCGGTCAGCCCGGCCTCGCGGGCATCCCTTGGTCCGGCGGCAAGCGCCCGGCCGATCCGTTCATCCGGCTTGCCCCCGGACAGCTCGCCCGACACGTCGAATTCGACCGGCACGCAGATCTCCTCGCAGATCCCCAGCGCGACCTCGGCCTTCGCCTGGATCGGTTTGCCGGGATCGCGCGCTGTGAACTCGATCGGCAGGATCAGCTCGTCGTGGAAGCCGAAGATACGGTAGCCGCTGACCTCGAAGACCTCGGGCGCGGGCCAGTGATAGCTGACAGAGGCAAGATTTTCCGAACCCGACCAGTCGAATACCGGGGGGATGCCGGCTTCGCCGGGCGCGCGCCAGTAGGTCTTCCAACCCTGTGCCAGCGACAGGCGCAGGGCGGCCATCCGGGTGCCATGCGATGTCTGCCAGCCCGGCAAAAGCTCGGCCCGGTACAGATCCTCGGGCAGGGATTGCGCCGGGGCGCCGCCGGCAAGGGCGGTCATCGCGGCCAGCGCCGCAAGGGAAAGGCGAATAGGGTCCATCGATCCCTATCTAGGCATGGCTTCGCCGAACCGGAAGTCAACTTTCCGCCAATCGCCGTGATTTCCGGTGCCCGCCCCTTGTCTTGCGGTCGCGCCGGGGCGATCTTTGAGGGGCAGGAGGCAGAGATGGATCTCAGCGGCAAGATGCTTATCGCGATGCCGGGGATGGGCGACCCCCGTTTCGAACGCAGCGTCGTCTTCCTTTGCGCGCATTCCGGCGAGGGCGCGATGGGGCTGATCGTCAACAAGCCCGCGCCCGATCTGCGCTTTACCGATCTGTTGCGACAACTGAACATTCCGGTCACCCCGCGATCGCGCGACATCCGCGTGCATTTCGGCGGCCCGGTCGAGAACAGCCGTGGTTTCGTGCTGCATTCGGGCGACTACGAGAACGAGGTGGCCACACTGTCGGTTGACGAACGCTTCGGGATGACCGCGACGCTCGACATCCTCGAAGCCTTCGCAAAGGGCGAGGGGCCGCAGCGCTGCATCCTGGCCTTCGGCTATTCCGGCTGGGGCCCCGGCCAGCTTGAGGACGAGATCCGGCAGAACGGCTGGCTGACTTGCGACGCGACGTCGGATCTGGTGTTTTCCGACGACAACGCAGCGAAGTGGGAAACCGCCCTGCGTTCGCTTGGCATCGACCCGCTTCTGTTGTCGGCCTCTGCCGGGCACGCCTGAACGGCGGGCGCAAGGGCCGTCAGGGCGCGCGCGACAGCGCCCTCAGGCAGGCAAGCGCCGCCTCGCGCCTGTCCCAGCTTGTCAGGATGTGGTCGTGGTGAAGCCCGGCGATCACGTTCGCACCAAGACCCGCATCGGCCAGCGCCCGCGCGAAGGCCGCCGTCAGGCCCAGGGCCTCCAGGTCCGAATGTACCGACAGCGAGATGCAGGCAAAGCCGCGCCGGTGGGCAATGCCGTGGCGCACGAGCGCCGCACAGGGTGCGATGACGGTCAGGCCCTCTGCCTCGCGCACGGTCGCGAAGGGAACAAGCCCGGCCGGTATCGCAGCCATGCCCGGGATCAGGCCATAGCCGAACTCCTCGGGCCGAAGGACCGGTTCCATCGTCGCCAGCATCCGGGCAAGGTCGGTTTCGCCCCTCATGGCCGGGGCGCCGCCGCCCGGCGCAGGCGGTCGTTGATCGCCCGGCCAAGCCCGTGTTCGGGGATCGGGGAAACCGCGATCGGGCGCCCGGACGCGGCGGTATCGGCCTGCCGAAGGTAGTGAAACAGGTTTGCCGCCGCCTCGACCATGTCGGCGGAAGGCGAAAGGTTCAGGTCGGCGTCTGTGGCGTCCGGCCCGAAGCCCAGCCAGAATTCCCCCTGTTGGCGCGCAAGGGCATTCAGCCGCACGGCCGACGCGGGCGCATAGTGCGACGCAAGCTGTCCTGGCGCGTTCGGCCGTTCGGCGCTGCCGCCGGTCGCAAGCGGATGGCCAAGGCAATCTTCCAGCGCCTCGGCGGGGATGCCGCCGGGGCGCAGCAATGCGGCCCCCCCGACAAGGCCAAGGATCGTCGATTCCACCCCGACCGCGCAGGCGCCGCCATCCACGACGGCGGCGATCCTGCCGGAAAGGCCGTCGATCACATGCCGCGCGCGCGTCGGGCTGACCCGGCCCGAGGGGTTGGCCGAAGGGGCCGCGACCGGGCCGCCGAAGGCCGTCAGCAGGGCGCGGGCCACGGGATGCGCCGGAACCCGCAGCGCCACGCTGTCCAGCCCCGCGGTCACCAGCGGCGACAACCCGGCGTCCGGTCTGAGCGGCAGGACAAGCGTCAGCGGCCCTGGCCAGAAGGCGGCGGCCACGCGTTCGGCCAGGTCGTCGAAAAGGGCGATGCGGCGGGCGGCCGCGGTGTCGGGGACATGGACGATCAGCGGGTTGAAGCGCGGGCGGTCCTTGGCCTCGAATATTCGCGCAACGGCGGTATCCGAACGCGCGTCCCCGCCAAGTCCGTAGACCGTTTCCGTAGGAAAGGCGACAAGCTGGCCCTGCCGCAGAAGGTCGGCCGCCCTGGCAAGGCCCGTCGCATCCGGTGTCAGTTCCTGGGTCACCCCGCACTCCGTCGTCGCCCGTGACGCAGCGTTCGGGTTGCCGGTTCCCTTACGCATCGTCAACATGTTTCAAGCTCAGGACAAATACGCGCGGCGGCGGGCCTTGCCAAGCCGCGCCGGAGGAACACATGCCCTATCGCGCCCCGGCAGACGACATCCGATTCATCCTGGACAAGGTGGTGCCCGTCGCGCCCCTGTCCGCGACCGACCGCTTTGCCGAGGCGACGCCCGATCTGATCGACGCGATGCTGGTCGAAGGCGCGCGGCTTTGCGACGAGGTGCTGGCGCCCCTGCAGCGCGCCGGGGACACCGATCCTCCGCGGCTTGAAGACGGCGTTCTGCGCAGCACCGCGGGCTTTGCCGGCGCCTATGCGAAGATCGCCGAAGGGGGCTGGATCGGAACCGCCGCGCCGGTCGACTACGGGGGGATGGGCCTGCCGCAGACGCTTAACATGGCGCTTCAGGACATGATGTCGGGCGCCTGCCTGGCGCTGCAACTGAACCCGATGCTGACCCAGGGCCAGATCGAGGCGCTGGAACACCACGCAAGCGACGCGCTGCGCGATCTTTACCTTCCGAAGCTGATCAGCGGCGAATGGTCGGGGACGATGAACCTGACCGAACCGCAGGCGGGGTCCGATGTGGGCGCGCTGCGCACCAGGGCAGAGCCGCTGGGCGACGGAACCCATGCGATCACCGGGCAGAAGATATTCATTTCCTGGGGCGACTGCGACTTTGTCGGCAACGTCTGCCACCTTGTGCTGGCGCGGCTGCCCGATGCGCCGGCGGGCACGCGCGGCATCAGCCTGTTCATGGTGCCCAAGTTCCTGCCCGATGCCGACGGGAACCCCGGGGCGGCCAATTCCCTGGGCGTGGTCAGCCTTGAACACAAGCTGGGCCTGCACGGGTCGCCGACCTGCGTGATGGCGTTCGAGGGCGCTGTCGGCTGGCTGGTCGGGGAACCGAACAAGGGCATGGCCGCGATGTTCACCATGATGAACAACGCGCGCCTCGGTGTCGGTGTGCAGGGGATCGGCGTGGCCGAGGCGGCCTGTCAGAAAGCCGCCGAATATGCGCGCGACCGCGTCCAGATGGGGCCGATCCTTGGCCATCCGGATGTGCGGCGAATGCTGGCCACGATGCGCGCCGAGATCTTCGCGGCGCGCGCCATCGCACTGTCATGCGCCGTGGCACTGGACATGGCGCGCGCGACCGGCGGCAGTGACTGGGCCGACAGGGCCGCCTTCCTGACGCCGATCGCCAAGGCCTACGGCACCGATACCGGCATCCGGGTCGCCGAAGCCGGCGTGCAGGTTCATGGCGGCATGGGCTTCATCGAGGAAACCGGAGCCGCGCAGTATTACCGCGACGTGCGCGTGACCGCGATCTACGAAGGCACCAACGGGATTCAGGCGATGGATCTTGTCGGCCGCAAGATGGCCGACGGCGGCGACATGGCGCTGCGCCTTCTGGAGGAAGTGCAGTCCGGGGCAGAGGCCGCGCGCGGTGCGAGCCCCGACCTGGCCGAGGCGGTATGGTCCGCCGCCGAAACACTGCGCGAGACGACCGAATGGTTGCTGGCGCAGGAGCCGCGCGACAGGTTCGCCGGTGCGGTTCCCTATCTCAGGGCCTTTGCGCTGGTCCTGGGGGCGCGGTTCCATCTGGTTGCCTGGGCCGAAGGCGGCGCGCGGCGGGCCCTGGCCGAGGTGTTCATCCGCCGGATCCTGCCGCAGCACACCGCATGCCTCGCCGAGGCGCGGGAAGGCGCGGCGGGTCTTTATGCCTTGTCCGACGAAGACCTGGTGGCGGGATGAACGTCGCGGCCCCCGCGGCAGAGGCGATCCGCTATCCGTTCGATGAACCGCCCGCAGAGGCCGCGGCACGAGAGGTTGCCCCCGGCATCCTGTGGCTCAGGCTCCCGCTTCCGATGGCGCTCGATCATGTCAACGTCTATGCGCTGGACGATGGCGACGGCTGGACGATCGTCGATACCGGGCTTGATACCCGGCGCGCGCGGGCGATCTGGGACAGGCTTGTCGAAGGTCCGCTGGCTGGCCGGCCGGTGCGCCGCGTCGTCGTGACCCACTACCACCCGGATCACATCGGCCTTGCCGGATGGTTCCAGGCGCGCGGGGCGGAACTTGTCACGACCCGCACGTCCTGGCTTTTCGCCCGGATGCTGACATTGGACGAACAGCCCCTACCGGTCGCCGAAACGCTTGCCTTCTGGAAGGCCGCGGGGATGGACCCGGCGCTTCTGGCCCGGCGTGGCGGCGAGCGGCCGTTCAACTTCTGCGATGTCGTCGCGCCGCTCCCGCTGGGTTTCACCCGTATCAGGGATGGTGACCGGATCGCCATGGGCGGGCGCGACTGGGTGGTGCGCACCGGCGACGGCCACGCCCCCGAACACGCGACCTTCTGGAGCCTGTCGGACAACCTTGTTCTGGGCGGGGATCAGCTTCTGCCGTCGATTTCCGCCAATCTCGGTGTCTATGCCACCGAACCCGGGGCCGACCCGGTTGCCGAATGGATCGCCAGTGCCGAACGTTTCCTGCCTTTTGCGGAGCCGGAGCATCTGGTCCTGCCTGGCCACAAGCTGCCCTTCCGCGGGCTGCCACTGCGCCTGCGCCAGATGATCGACAACCATACGGGCGCGCTTGCGCGGCTTGAGGCGCATCTGGCGGTGCCGCGGACCGCGGCGGCCTGCTTTCCCCCGCTTTTCAAGCGCGAGATCGGAGAGGCGGAATATGGCCTTGCCCTGGTTGAAGCGGTCGCGCATCTCAATCATCTTCTGAAGGCCGGCCGGATCACGCGCCGGCTTTCAGAGGAGGGGGCGTGGCTATGGCACAAAGCCGGTTGACCGACGAGATCCAGACATCTGCCGAGGTGCACGAGGCATCCGCGCTGCCCTGCGCGCGTGTCGTTCACACCACGCCGGATGCGCCCCGGACGGCAGAGCTTGAACCGCTGCCCGACGCGCTGGCCGCCGAACCGATCGAGGAGAAGAGCCCGGCGCAATGGGCCTACGAACGGCTTATTCTCTACATCAAGAACTTCGAGGAACAGCTGGACGACGAGCACGAGGTCGCGATGGGCTTTACCGGCGGCGAGGCCGGGGTGCTGCGGATCGAGGGGATCGGCTATTTCGCCCCCGACATCGTGACCTTCTACGGCCGCGACGAGGAAGACGCGCGCACCCAGCTGATCCAGCATGTAAGCCAGCTGAACGTGATGCTGCGCGCCTTGCCCAAGGCCCCCGAGGTCGAGGAACCCCGCAGGATCGGCTTCCGGCTGGCGGCGGACCTGGACCGCAGGTAACACCTTGATGAAAAGCGCCGGCAGGTCGTGACAGCGCGGTCTGAATCGGATATTCGGGCCGAAACCGGTTGGAGGGATACAAGATGGCCGAACACAAGCATGGCTCCATGGATGTCAAGGAACACGAGAAGACCTTCGAGGGCTTCATCCGCTTTTCCATGTGGGTCGCGGGTATCGCCATCGGCGTGCTGATCTTCATGGCGCTTGCGAACGCCTGATCTAGCGCTGGGCCCCCGGATATGCGCCGTCTCGTGATCGCCCTTGCGCTGCCGCTGTTCCTTGCGGCCTGCGGCGCGGAACCTGTCTGGGCCCCGGACGAGGCCGTGGCCCGCGCGCGCTATGTCTCGGGCGAAGAGCCGTCGATCACGCTTTTCACCGTCGTTCGCAAGCGCGGCGGCGAGGGCGAGCATTCCGGCCTGATGATCAACGGAAGCCAGCGCGTCCTGTTCGACCCGGCGGGAACCTGGCACCATTCGACGGTGCCAGAGCGCAACGACCTGTTCTATGGCATCACGCCGCGAATGAGAGCGTTCTACATCGATTACCATGCGCGCGAGACCTATGACGTTGTCGAACAGCGTGTTCCGGTCAGCGCCGAGGTCGCGGAACTGGCGATCCGCAAGGCCGAGGCCTATGGCGCGGTGAACAAGGCGTTCTGCGGCAATTCGGTCAGCGACATCCTGAACGGCCTTCCCGGCTTTGAAAGCATCCCTCGAAGCTTCTTCCCGAGCAAGATCATGCAGAAGTTCGGCAAGCTTCCGGGTGTGACCGAGAAGATCCACGTTGATGGCGACCCCGACAACAACACGGGAATCCTTCTGATCCAGAAGGAAGCCGAGATCCCCGAAACAGAAAAGTGATCCGCCCGGCGCGCGTGGGCGCGCGGGACTGGCCGTCAGCCGAAGACGCCCGTCACGCGCCCCAGCAGCATGAAGGCGCGCGCCGTGCGCGTCTCTGCCAGAGCGGCCAGTTCGGCGTCGGTGGCCGCTGGCTCGATCTCGGACAGGGTCTTGTCGAACTGGCGCAGGAAATGATGCGCCGCATCGCGGAAAATCGCGTCCTGCCGCATTCTGTTGGCGCTGAGAGCAAGGCTCGACCGGTCGCGGATGCCGCCCAGATCGGCCAGCGTCCTGCCGCGTTCGCCCTGGGCGAAGCGGCGCCAGAGTTCGGGCCGCGCGCGTTCGGGCTTCAGATCGTCCATGTAGATGCCGTCCTGGCTAAGCAGAGTCAGCACATCCTGGGCGGCGCGGACGATCTTTGCGGTGTGGTGGTCCTGAAGGGCTTGCCGCAGGGCCCGGAAACCTTCGCGGTCATCCGGCCCGTCGGGGAAGTTCAGCGCCCTGATCCGGTCCGTGATCGCCAGCGAGGACGACAGCGCCTCCGGCGGGGTTCCAAGGGCCAGGCCCGGCTGTTCGACCGGCTCGACGGCCTTCGCCGGGCTGATCAGGATCTTCGACCGGTCGAGCGGCGGCGGCGGCGCCGCTGCGCCGTCGCGGACCGAGACGAACATGGCGACGGTCTCTTCGGCCTTGCGGGCGGCGGCCGCGATTTCGTCCAGCCGCTTTTCGACGGTGCTGTGCGCCGTCCCCGCCTGCGCCTGGGCCAGATAGGCCTGGCGCAGGGCGTCCAGCATGTCGCGCAACTGCCGTGTCTCGTCTCGCATCGCGCGCGTCGACCTGAGCGCCAGCGCGGCAAGCCAGATCAGCGCCACCGGCAGGACAATGGCGATCAGCACCATCGCCGTCTGCACTGCCCCGCCCGATCCGGCATCCGACCGCCAGAAAAGCCAGCCGAACAGCAGCACCCAGACAAGGCTGAGGCCAAAGGCGATCACGTCGGCCGGGGTCAGCCCGCGTTCGCCCGCCGGCGTGTGCGAAACGCCAAGTTCCGGCGGCAGGTCGCGGCGGGGTTCAGATGTCCGGGTCGGCATGGCGCTGCCCTGCCTTTGCTTCAGATGTAGCGAATCGTGACGACTTCGTAGCTTTTCTGGCCTCCGGGGGTGCGCACATCGACGCTGTCGCCCTCATCCTTTCCGATCAGCGCACGCGCAAGCGGCGACCGGATGTTCAAGAGCCCCCTTTCGATGTCTGCCTCTGCCTCACCGACGATCTGGTAGGTGCGTTCCTCGTCAGTGGCCTCGTCGACCAGCGTGACGGTCGCGCCGAACTTGATCGCCCCGGACAGGCGCGACGTGTCGATCACATCGGCCAGCGACAGCATCGCTTCCAGTTCCTTGATGCGGCCCTCGACGAAACTCTGGCGTTCCCGCGCGGCGTGATATTCGGCGTTCTCCGAAAGGTCGCCATGTTCGCGCGCCTCGGCGATCGCCTTGATCACGGCGGGGCGCTCAACGGATTTGAGCGCCTTCAACTCTTCATCAAGCGCGGCATGGCCCGCGCGGGTCATCGGTATCTTTTCCATACTGCCCGTCGTTGGTTTCGGGGTTCTGCCTGGTCGTCGCAGTGTAAATCCGCGTTGCGACCGTAAAGTCAAGCAGGCCGCATAAGCAAGGGGCGGAGCCGACCCGTCTGCGCAAGAATGTTTCCGGCTGGGCGCGAACGGGCAATATCATGTCGCGTCGTGATTGCTTCGCCCCATCCGGTAAGCTAGGAACTCCGGGACTTTTGGGCCCGAATTCCAGCCGAGGGGATTGCTGATGACCGAGATCGCGCGCGAAGCGATGGAATATGACGTTGTGATCGTGGGCGCGGGGCCGGCGGGCCTGTCGGCGGCCATCCGCCTGAAACAGATCGACGCAGATCTGAACGTCGTGGTCCTGGAAAAAGGGTCCGAGGTCGGCGCGCATATCCTGTCGGGCGCGGTCCTGGACACCGCCGGCCTTGATGCGCTGGTTCCGGACTGGAAGGAAAAGGGCGCGCCCATCAGGACCGAAGTGAAGAAGGACAATTTCTACATCCTCGGGCCGGCAGGGCAGGTGCGCATCCCGAACTGGCCGATGCCGCCCCTGATGTCGAACCACGGCAAGTACATCGTCTCAATGGCGAATGTCTGCCGCTGGATGGCCGAGCAGGCGGAAGCGCTGGGGGTGGAAATCTTCCCGGGCATGTCGTGTTCCGCGCTCGTCTATGGCGAGAACGGTGAGGTCAAGGGCGTGGTGGCCGGCGAGATGGGGCTGCAGTCCGATGGCGCGCCCGGCCCGCAGTACGAACCGGGGATGGAGCTTCACGGCAAGTATGTCTTCCTGTCCGAAGGCGTGCGCGGGTCGCTCGCCAAGGAAGTCATCGCGAAATACGACCTTTCCAAGGGCCACTGCCCGCAGAAGTTCGGCCTTGGCATGAAGGAGATCTGGGAGATCGACCCGGCCAAGCACCGCGAGGGCACCGTTACCCATACCATGGGCTGGCCGCTTGGATCGAACGCGGGCGGCGGATCGTTCATCTACCATCTGGAAAACAACCAGGTCTATGTCGGATTCGTGGTGCACCTGAACTACCAGAACCCGCATCTTTACCCCTACATGGAGTTCCAGCGCTTCAAGCATCACCCGATGGTCGCGGAGCTTCTGAAGGGCGGCAAGCGCGTGGCCTACGGCGCGCGCGCGATCAGCGAGGGCGGCTGGCAGTCGATCCCGAAAGTGGTGGCGCCGGGCGTCGCGCTTCTGGGCTGTTCGGCGGGCCTTGTGAACGTGCCGCGCATCAAGGGTAACCACAACGCCATGCTGTCGGGCATCGCGGCGGCCGAGGCGGCAGCCAAGGCGATGGCGGCAGGCCGTTCGGGCGACGAGCTTTCGGCCTACGAGGCCGACCTGCGGTCGGGCCCCATCGCGAAAGACCTGAAGAAGGTCCGCAACGTCAAGCCGATGTGGTCAAGGTGGGGCATGGTGCCGTCGCTGGTGCTTGGCGGGCTCGACATGTGGACGAACAATCTGCTCGGCCTGTCGTTCTTCGGGACGCTGAAGCACGGCAAGTCCGACGCCGCCGCGACTGGCGAGGCGTCGAAATTCCCGAAGATCGACTATCCGAAACCCGATGGTGTCCTCTCATTCGACCGGCTGACCAACGTGGCCTTCGCCGCGACCAACCACGAGGAAAGCCAACCCTGCCATCTGCGGCTTAAGGACGAAAGCGTCCCGATCAAGGTCAACCTGCCCAAGTATGACGAACCGGCGCAACGCTACTGCCCGGCCGGCGTCTACGAGGTGCTTGACGGCGAAGACGGGCCACGGTTCCAGATCAATTTCCAGAACTGCGTTCACTGCAAGACCTGCGACATCAAGGACCCCAGCCAGAACATCAACTGGACGACGCCCCAGGGCGGTGACGGACCGAACTATCCCAATATGTGACAGGCCCGGCGGGAAGCCACCGGCGGGGCGGTTCGACGGATCGCCCCGCATTGCCTTGCGGGACCGGCCGCACTAGGCTGACGCCCAGGACCGTCTGGAGGAGACCAGCCTTGGCCGTACGCCTTTCCGTTGCCCTCGCGCTGGGCCTTTTGACCCAGGCCCCCGCCGTTCTGGCGGCCGAGGGCCTTGCCGGGCCCTATCTGGCAGGGCGCCAGGCGTTCTCGATGTTCAACTACGACGAGGCCGCGATCTATCTGGCGCTGGCGCTTCAGCAAGACCCGACCAATACCGCCGTCGCCGAAACGGCCATCCTGTCACAGATTGCCCGGGGCCACCCGGAAAAGGCCGTTCCGATCGCGGTGCAGCAACGCGAACGCGGCTATGACAGCCAGGTCGTCACACTGGTGATTCTTGGCAGCCTGGCCAAGAACGGCGATTACGCCGGCGCCATTGCGGAGCTTGACGATGGCCATACTGCGGGACCGCTTGTCGACGATCTTTTTCGCGCCTGGTCCCTTGTCGGCCAGGGTCAGATGTCCGAAGCGCTGACCGTCTTCGATGGATTGTCAGAACAACCCGGCCTGCGGACCTTCGGCCTTTATCACAAGGCGCTGGCGCTTGCGTCAGTCGGAGATTTCGAAGGCGCCGACGCCATTTTTTCGGGCAAGGAAGGCGGGCCGCTGCAAGCGACGCGCCGGGGCGTCATCGCGCATGCCGAAATCCTTAGCCAGCTGGAGCGAAACGCCGCCGCGGTCGAACTGATCGAACGTGTCGTGGGCGGAGCCATCGACCCAGAGCTTGAAGTGTTGCGCCAGAGCCTTATTGCCGGGGGGGCTGTCCCCTTCGACGTGATCCGCGACCCGGCCGATGGCATCGCCGAGGTCTTTGCGACCGTTGCAGGCGTGCTGAACGCGGAGACAGGAGCGCTCGATGCGCTGACCTTCACCCGGCTGGCAGAGTTCCTTCGGCCCGACTATGTCGACGCGATCCTGATGTCGGCGGGTATTCTGGAACGGCAGGACCAGCATGAACTGGCCACAAAGACCTACAATCGGATTTCCTCCGAAGATCCATCCTATCTGACGGCCGAACTTGGGCGCGTCGATGCACTTGTTGCCTCTGACAGAATCGATGCGGCGATCGAGGCCTTGCAGCAACTTGCCAAGGCACGCCCCAAGGTTGCCGTTGTCTGGTCGACGCTGGGCGACATCCTGCGCCGCCAGGAACGATTTTCCGAGGCTGCCGCCGCCTATGACCGGGCGATCGCGGATCTGCCAACAGAGCAGCCTGGTCAGTGGGTCGTCTATTATACGCGCGGCATCTGTCACGAACGGGAAAAGGACTGGGCCGCCGCGGAGGCAGACTTCCGCAAGGCGCTGGAACTCAGTCCCAATCAGCCACAAGTGCTGAACTACATGGGTTACTCCTTTCTCGAGATGAACACGAACCTCGACGAAGCCCTTTCGATGATCGAAAGGGCGGTCGCCGCGAAGCCCGAGGATGGCTACATCGTCGATAGCCTTGGCTGGGCGCTTTACCGCATGGGCCGCTATGAGGAAGCTGTGGCGCGGATGGAGAAGGCGGTCGAACTCATGCCGGTCGACAGTATCGTCAACGACCATCTGGGTGATGTCTACTGGGCCGTCGGGCGCCAGCGCGAGGCGGAGTTCCAGTGGAAGCGCGCCCTCTCGTTCGAGCCCGAAAGCGAGGAGGACGCGACCCGCATCCGCCGCAAGCTGGAGGTCGGGCTGGACGCTGTTCTGGCCGAAGAGGGCGCAGAGCCGCTGGCCGTCAGCAAGAATGGCAACTGACGAATTCGCGCCTGCCAAGGTCAATCTCGCGCTGCATGTGACCGGGCGACGGGCTGACGGATATCACCTGCTTGATAGCCTGGTCGTCTTCGCGGGTGTCGGCGACAACCTCCGCCTGACGCGGGGCCGGGGACTGGCCCTGACGATCGACGGGCCGATGGGTCCGGGGCTGGATCCCGGCGCCGACAACCTGGTGCTGCGCGCCGCGCGGTTTCTGGGCGCGCGAGACATGGCAATCGCGTTGACGAAAAGGCTGCCCGTCGCTTCGGGGATCGGCGGCGGATCGGCGGATGCGGCGGCGACGATCCGCGCGATCTGCCGGATGGACCAGCGCCCGCTGCCCGACGCGGCCACGACGGCGGTTCTGGGCGCGGACGTGCCGGTCTGCCTGGCGGGGCGGCCAGTCCGGATGTGCGGTATCGGCGAGGTTCTGGAACCGCTTCCGCCCCTGCCGCCCGCGCATCTGGTCCTGGCCAACCCCGGCTGTTCGGTTTCGACGCCCGAGGTCTTCCGCGCGCTCGTCAAGCGTGACAATCCCGGCCTTCCGCCGCTTCCTCCACTTGCCACGGTCGAAGACCTGGCGCGTCACCTTCGGGCCTGCCGCAACGATCTTGAGGCCCCGGCACGGGCGCTTGTGCCAGGGATCGGCGATGCCATCGCGGCGCTTGCGGCGCAGCCCGGCTGCCTGATCGCGCGGATGTCGGGGTCGGGCGCGACCTGTTTCGGGCTTTTCGCCGACGCCGGGGCGGCAAAGGTCGCAGCCGACGCCCTGCGTTCGGCCCGGCCGTCATGGTGGGTTGCCGCCGCGCCGGTTCTAGCCTGAAGCCGCTGTCAGTTGACGCGGGCGACGACGTAGTCGGCCAGGTCCGACAGCATGTCGCGAAGCGCACCGGCGGGCAGCAGGCCAAGCGCCGACTTTGCCCGCGCCGCCCATGTCAACGCATCGGCCCGCGCGCCATCCATCGCCCCGTGACGTGCGATCAGCGCCATCGCCTGTTCCAGATCGCCATCGCCCTGATCGCCCTTTTCGATCACCCGCCGCCAGAAGGCGCGTTCCTCGTCAGAGGCTTTCGCGACCGCCTTGATGACCGGCAGCGTCAGCTTGCGTTCGCGGAAGTCGTCGCCGACGTTCTTGCCGATGGTCTCGGTCGCCCCGCCATAGTCGAGGATGTCGTCGACGATCTGGAACGCGATGCCAAGCGCATCGCCATAGGTGTGCAGTGCACGGATCTGGTTTTCGGGCGCCCCGGCGACGACGCCGCCCACCTCGGTCGCGGCCGCGAACAGGGCGGCGGTCTTGCCGCGCACCACCTGAAGATAGACCGCTTCGTCCGTGCGCAGATCCTGCGCCGCCGTCAGTTGCAGCACCTCGCCTTCCGCGATGGTTGCCGAGGCGTTCGCGAGGATGTCGAGCACCCGGAGCGATCCGGTCTCTACCATCAACTGGAACGACCGGGAAAAGAGATAGTCCCCCACCAGAACCGAAGACTTGTTGTCCCACAGAAGGTTGGCGGTCGGTCGGCCGCGCCGCTGGCGGCTTTCGTCCACCACGTCGTCATGCAGAAGCGTGGCGGTGTGGATGAACTCGACCGTGGCGGCCAGATGGATGTGATAGGGCCCGTCGTAGCCGCACATGCGCGCTGCTGCCAGCGTCAGAAGCGGGCGCAACCGCTTGCCACCCGCCTCGACGAGATGGGCCGTCACTTCCGGAATGCGCGGCGCATGTTCCGAGGCCATCCGTTCCCGGATCAGCGCATTGACACGGCCCATGTCCGCCGCCAGATGCGCGGAAAGCCGGTCGTGCGGTTTCTTGACAGTTTCGTCCAAACCCATCCCTGTCCCGTCCACCCTCGACAAACGCAGGGGCTTGTCCTTAAGTCTCGGATCATGAAGGAGCTTGTCCGCACAAACGACCTTACCGTGATCGCCCTGGCAACCGCCCTTCTTGAAGCGGAGGATATAGCGGTGTTTCAGCTGGACGTCCACATGAGCGTTCTTGAAGGGTCGATCGGCATGCTGCCCCGGCGGCTCATGGTGCGGTCGCAGGATCATTTCCTTGCCAGCGCCATCCTGCGCGACAACGGCATCGGGCCCGAAGGCTGATGTTCGAAGACGCGGACCTGACCCGCGACGGATTTCTGGGCGGGCGTCTGCATGTCTGGCAGCCCCGGCAGGGCTATCGCGCGGCGATGGACCCGGTTCTTCTGGCCGCGGCCTGTCCCGCCGGGCCGGGCGACGCGGTCCTGGAACTGGGTTGCGGTGCCGGTGTCGCCGCGCTTTGCCTTGCCGCGCGGGCGCCCGGTGTCAGGGTCACCGGGCTTGAGCTTCAGCCGGACTATGCCGCGCTGGCGCGGCGAAACGCCCAAGAAAACGCCGTCGCCCTTGCCGTCGTCGAAGGCGACCTGGGGAACCTGCCAGGCGCCTTGCGGGCGCAAAGCTTCGATCAGGTGATCGCCAATCCGCCCTACTATCCGGCCGGCGGCGGCACGCCCGCACGCGATCCGGGCCGGGAACGCGCGCTTCGCGAAGATACGCCGCTTGCCGACTGGCTGACTGTCGCGATGCGGCGGCTGAGGCCCGGCGGATGGCTTACGATGATCCAGTCGGCCGACCGGCTGGCCGAGATGCTGGCATTGCCTTGCGCGGCGGGGATCGAGGTTTTGCCGATCGCACCGCGCGCCGGGCGCGACGCCACGCGCGTGATCCTGCGCGCGCGCAAGGGCGGTCGGTCGCGGCTTCGGCTTCTGGCCCCGTTCATCCTGCATTCGGGCCTGTGCCACGACCGTGACGGGGACAGCTTCACGACTGAGGCGCAGGCGGTTCTACGCCATGCCGAACCCCTTCTGTTCTAGGTCCGTTTGCCGTTCAGCAACCTTTGGCGCGTCATGGTGTCCCAGCGCCGTGTCAAGTCTGGTTCCGCGTGACACGACTCACCATATGTGATGGAATCATGACAAGGTTCACAGGAGAGGAGACGACGATGTCGATGGGTTCGCACCTGCAGGAACTGCGCAAGAAACACCAGCATCTGTCGGAAGCCGTCGAGGAGGCGCTGCGCCATCCCGGTTTCGACGATCTGGAGATTGCGGAGATGAAGAAGCAGAAATTGCGGCTCAAGGAAGAGATCGCGCGCCTTAGTCAGGTCTGAACCGGGCGCCTCCGGGCGCCGGCCCTCGCGGCCAGCGCCGCGCCTAGCGTGATCAGCACGGCGGATATCGCAATGCGCGGGGTGGGTTCGGCCTGCCCTGCGGCGATAAGGACAAATGTCGACAAGAGTGGCGCGGCATAGGACGCGACGCCAAGAAGCTGGATATTCCCGCGCTTGACGCCGATGTCCCAGACGTAGAAGGCAAGGCCCACCGGGCCTATGCCAAGCATCGCGCAACTTGCCCAGCCCCAGCCATCCGCCGGCCAGACCGTTTCTTCGGTCATCAGATGCGCAAGGCCCGACAGTACCGATGTCGCGACGCAGAACACGGCGACCGAGGCCGTCGGGGCCTGCCCCATCAGCCGCGACCCGACCGAATAGGTGGACCATGTCAGCGCGCAAAGAAACGCCAGGCCCAGCCCCGCCATCGCACCCGCCGGAAGGTCGCCACCGGCGCCCTTCGCAAGGATCAGCGCCGCCCCCGCGAAAGCCAGGAGCGCGCCCGCGACATGGCCGCCCGACAGCCGTTCACCCGGCAGGAACCCCGACATCAGCACGATGAACAGCGGCCAGAGGTAGGCGATCAGGCTCGCCTCGGCCGGGGGGGCAAGACGCAGCGCCGAAAAGTAAAGGAAGTGATAACCGAAAAGACCCGCGGTGCCGAACAGGTAGACCCGCAGCGGCACGCGCCGCAATTCGCCCCAGCTTCGGGTTCCGGCGATCCAGGCGATGCCAAGCGCACCGCCGATGGCGAAGGTCACGGCAGTCAGCAGAAGCGGCGGCATCGGCGCGGTTCCAACGGTCAGGACCGCCAGCAGCGCCCAAAGAAGAACGGCAACGAAACCGGTGGAGGTTGCCTGCGTGCGTGTCATGACGTGCCTTCATGGAAAAGGGGCCGGCCCCCGGACCGGCCCCCTATACCCTGTCCGCCCGGTCAGGAGAAGAACTGCGCGCCGTTCGCGGAAATCGTCGAGCCGTTGATGAAACCCGCATCGTCGGAGACGAGGAAGGCGACGCAGCGCGCGATTTCCGACGGTTCGCCCAGCCGTCCGGCGGGGATGTTGGCGATGATCGATTCGCGCACCTTTTCGGGCACGGCCATCACCATCTCCGTCGCGATGTAGCCGGGGCAGATCGCGTTGGCGGTGATCCCGGCCCGCGCGCCCTCTTGCGCCAGGCTCTTGACGATGCCAAGGTCGCCAGCCTTCGTCGCGGCATAGTTGACCTGCCCGAACTGCCCCTTCTGACCGTTGATCGAGGAAATCACGACGACGCGGCCGAACTTGCGTTCGCGCATTCCGGGCCAGACCGGATGGACGGTGTTGAAGACGCCGGTCAGGTTGGTGTCGATCACCTGGTGCCATTGTTCGGGGGTCATCTTGTGGAACGGCGCATCGCGGGTGATCCCGGCGTTGGCCACCACGATTTCGATCGGGCCAAGGTCGGCCTCTACCTTGGCGATGCCGGCTTTCGATGCCTCGTAGTCGCCGACATTCCACTTGTAGGTCGCAATGCCGGTTTCCTTGGTGAAGGCGGCGGCGGCCTCGTCGTTGCCGGCATAGTTGGCGGCGACGGTATAGCCCGCGGCCTTCAGTGCGACGGAAATTGCGGCGCCGATGCCGCGGGAGCCGCCGGTGACCAATGCAACCCTAGCCATGATTCCTCCTGCAAATGACGTGGCTTCGTAATCCTGTTAGCCAAACGGCAAAACGGGCGCAACATTGTTGCGCCCGTTTTTTTGCTTTTGCAGAAAAATTTCGCTGCGACGTGGCGATCAGGCCCGTTCGAGGCACATCGCGACGCCCATGCCGCCGCCGATGCACAGCGTGGCAAGGCCCTTCCCCGCGCCCGAGCGCTGCATCTCGAACAGCAGGGTGTTGAGGATTCGCGCGCCCGAGGCGCCGATCGGGTGGCCAATGGCGATGGCGCCGCCGTTGACGTTGACCCGCGCCGGATCCCAGCCCATGTCCTTGTTCACCGCGCAGGCCTGCGCCGCAAAGGCCTCGTTCGCCTCGATAAGGTCCAGATCGCCGGCCTTCCAGCCCGCCTTCTCCAGCGCCTTGCGGCTGGCGTGGATGGGTCCGACACCCATGATCGCCGGATCAAGACCAGCCGTCGCGTATGAGGCGATCCGGGCGATGGGCGTCAGCCCGCGCTTGGCGGCCTCCGCCTCGCTCATCACCAGCACCGCCGCGGCGCCGTCATTCAGCCCGGAGGCGTTGCCGGCGGTGACGGAGCCATCTTTCGCGAAGGCGGGGCGCAGTTTCTGCATAGCCTCGATCGTCGCGCCGTGGCGGATGTATTCGTCCTGGTCGACGGTGATGTCGCCCTTGCGGGATTTCACGATGAAGGGGACGATCTCGTCCTTGAACTTGCCGGCCTTCTGTGCCGCCTCGGCCTTGTTCTGGCTGGCCAGCGCGAATTCGTCCTGCGCCTCGCGGCCGATCTGCCACCGGTTCGCGACGTTCTCGGCGGTCGTGCCCATGTGGTAGCCGTTGAAGGCGTCCCAGAGCCCGTCCTTGATCATCGAGTCGATGAAGTTGAGATCGCCCATCTTCTGGCCAGCGCGCAAATGCGCGACATGCGGCGACAGCGACATGCTTTCCTGCCCGCCCGCCGCGACGATCGCGGCGTCGCCAAGTTGAACATGCTGGGCCGCCAGCGCGACCGAACGCAGGCCTGATCCGCAGACCTGGTTGATCGACCAGGCGGCGCTTTCCTGTGGCAGGCCCGCGTTGATATGGGCCTGGCGCGCCGGGTTCTGGCCCTGGCCGGCGGTCAGCACCTGGCCAAGGATCGTTTCCGAGACTTCCGCCTTGTCGATCCCGGCGCGGGCGACCACCGCCTCCAGCACGGCGGCACCCAGATCGTGGGCCGGGATATTGGCGAAAGAGCCGTTGAAGCTGCCGACGGCCGTCCGCGCGGCCGAAACGATGACGACGTTGGTCATGATGGGTCCCCTGTCATGGCATGGTGCGTGAGCGGACGGCCCTGACGGGCCTCCGCGCCGCCCCGCAGCATGACCAATGCTGCGCCTGCGTCAAGCAAAAGGCGAAGTCATTCGCCGATCCCGGGTTCATCAGGCGCGGCGGCGATCCCGCGAGTCCTGCCGCCATGGGGGGTGAACCACGGGCGCGCCGAAGTGGTAGCCCTGCAGGCAATCCATGCCGATCCGTGCCAGGTAGGCTGCGTCGCGGTCGTTCTCGACCGATTCCGCGACCGCAAACATCTCGAAATGGTGTGCGATCCCCAGGAGCGCCTTGGTCAGGCACTGGTTGTCGCGGTTTGCGGCGATGCCGCGGATGAACTGTCCGTCGATCTTGAGGATGTCGAAGTAGAAATCCTTGAGGTAGCGGAACGAGGTGAACCCCGCACCGAAATCGTCGAGCGCAAAGGCCAGGCCCTGATCCTGCAGTTCCCGCATGAAGACGGCGACCATGTCGGGGACGACCATGGCCGAGGCTTCGGTTATCTCGAGAATCAGCCGTTCGCCGATCGTCGGGTCCTGCGCAAGGCCGCGATGCAGCACCCGCGTCCACTGGGGATAGCCGATGGAGCGGGCCGACATGTTGACCGACAGCCTGAGCCCAGGCACGGCGTGAAGTTCGGCGAGCCCCAGTTCCAGCGCGAGGCAGTCGATCTTGCGCCCAAGCTCGGTGGTTTCGATCGCCTCGATGAAATCCCCGGCCGGGATGATCCGCTGAGTCTCGTCCAGGACGCGGATCAACGCCTCGTGAAAGGCGGGCTGGCCGGGGTTGGTGGCGGGTACGACCGGCTGGAAGGCCAGCATCACCTCCTTGCGGTCCACCGCGGCCTGCACCATCCGGATCGCGTCACGGTCGCGCGCCGCCACTGCCGCGTTCAGCGGGTTTTCGTCGGCGGGGTGCATCCCCTTTCGATTCGCCCTGTCTTTTCGCATGCCGGTCCTCCGCTTCGGGGTCAGCATCGACAGAACGGCCTAAGAAGAGGTAAAGGCCTTGCGGAAAAGAGGAGCGCGAGATGACCGGAAGATGCGGCTGGTGCGGGACCGACCCCCTTTACGTCCACTATCACGACACCGAATGGGGCGTGCCGGAACGCGATGCGCGCGCGCTTTGGGAAAAGCTGATCCTTGACGGGTTTCAGGCTGGCCTTGCCTGGATCACCATCCTGCGCAAGCGCGAGGGTTTTCGCGCGGCCTTCGAGGGTTTCGATCCGCAGGTCATCGCCGGCTGGGGCGAGGCCGACGTGGCGCGCCTTCTGGGCGATGCCGGCATCGTCCGGTCCCGCGCCAAGATCGAGGCGACCATCGGCAACGCCCGCGCCTATCTGAAGATCGCCGAGGCCGAGGGTTTCGACCAATGGCTCTGGCGGTATGTGGACGGCGTGCCCTTGCAAAACGACTTCGCGTCGATGGCCGATGTCCCGGCCGCGACGCCGCTGTCCGAGCGTATTTCGAAAGACCTGAAGAAGGCCGGCTTCCGCTTTGCCGGGCCGACCATCGTCTATGCGTTCATGCAGGCCGTCGGCATGGTGAACGACCATGTCGTGAGCTGCCACCGCCACGCACAGCTGCGCGGTTGAACCCGGACCCGTCGTCAGCGAGCCGTCAGCCTGCGGTCAGAGTGGCGATGATCGCTTGCGCCTCGGGCGAATCCCACGCAGCGTCGCCGATCAGTCGGCCGACTTCGCGCCCCTCCGGGTCGAGGATGACCGTGATCGGCAGGCCAAGAACGCCCATCGCGCGGGCAAACTGCTGGCGGGTGTCGCGCAGGATCGGAAGGTGCTCGATCCCCTCTTCGTCGAAAAGCTTGCGGATCGCGGGCAGCGGGTTTGGTCCGGTCGCGACGGTCACGACGGCAAAGCGGTCGCCGCCCAGCGCGGCCTCCAGCCTGTCGAGCGACCCAAGCTCTGCCCGGCATGGCGCGCACCATGTCGCCCAGAAGTTCAGCAGCACATAGCGACCGGCGTATTCCGACAGGCTGTGTTCGCCCTCTTCGGCGTCCAGAAGGACCGCCTCCGGCACCGGCCGGGGCTCGGAGAACACAAGCTTTTGCATGTCGCCCTGTCGCAGGGCCTCAAGCGCGGCCATGTCCGGCGTCTGGGCGTTTGCACCGAAGGCCAGCGCCGTGTAGAGGACGGCGGACAGAAACTTGCGCATGTTGCCTCCGAGGGGCCCGTTGACGATGACCGACAGCACCAAATCCTCCAACGCGATGTGGGGCGGGCGCTTTGCCGCCGGGCCGGACGCGATCATGGAGGCGATCAACGCCTCCATCGGGTTCGACCGGCGGCTCTACGCCCAGGACATCCGGGGCAGCCGGGCCCATGCGGCAATGCTGGCCGCGCAGGGCATCATCACCTCTAAGGACGCCGAAGCGATTGGGGAAGGGCTCCTCACGGTCTTGTCAGAGATCGAGGGTGGAAACTTTGCCTTTTCGACGGCGCTGGAAGACATTCACATGAATGTCGAGGCGCGGTTGAAAGAGGTGATCGGTGAGCCCGCCGGGCGGCTTCACACCGCGCGGTCGCGCAACGACCAGGTGGCGACGGATTTCCGGCTTTGGGTGCGCGATCAGGCGGATGCCGCGATCGCGGGTCTGGGCGCACTGGTCCGGGCGCTTGTGGCGCAGGCGGAGTCGGGGGCGGACTGGGTCATGCCGGGCTTCACGCACCTTCAGACCGCGCAGCCGGTGACCTGGGGTCATCACATGATGGCCTATGTGGAGATGTTCGCCCGCGACATCGGACGGTTCACAGATGCGCGCGCGCGGATGAACGAATGCCCGCTGGGCGCGGCGGCGCTGGCCGGAACCTCGTTCCCGATCGACCGGCATGCGACCGCCGCGGCGCTTGGCTTCGACCGGCCTATGGCCAATTCGCTTGATGCCGTGTCGGACCGGGACTTCGCGCTGGAGTTTCTGGCCGCGGGTTCGATCTGCGCGATGCATCTGTCGCGCTTCGCCGAGGAGCTGGTGATCTGGTCTTCCGCGCAGTTCCGCTTCGTGGCGCTGTCGGACCGCTTCTCCACCGGCTCTTCGATCATGCCGCAGAAGAAGAACCCCGACGCGGCGGAGCTGATCCGCGCCAAGATCGGCCGGATCATGGGCGCGAATGTCGCGCTGATGATGGTGATGAAGGGCCTGCCGCTCGCCTATTCCAAGGACATGCAGGAGGACAAGGAACAGGTCTTCGACGCAGCCGACAACCTGATGCTGGCGCTTGCCGCGATGGAGGGCATGGTGCGCGACATGACCGCGAACGTCGCCAACCTGGAACGCGCGGCCGCTTCGGGCTTTTCGACCGCGACGGACCTTGCCGACTGGCTGGTGCGCGAACTGGGCCTGCCCTTCCGGGATGCGCATCACGTCACCGGCGCGCTGGTGGCGCTGGCAGAAGGGAAGGGCTGCGACCTGCCGGAACTGACGCTTGCGGACATGCAGTCGGCGCATGCCGGCATAACCGCCGCGGTCTTCGATGTGCTGGGCGTGCACAATTCGGTCGCCAGTCGCCAAAGCTATGGCGGCACCGCGCCGGATCAGGTCCGCGCCCAGATCGCCCGCTGGAAGGAGATGCTGACATGAAACCGCTTGCCGCCCTCGCGATCCTCATTGCGCTCGCCTCCTGCGGGGCCGACGGCGCCCCGCGCCCACCCGCGCCGGAACCGGCCACCGGGCTCAGCGTCAGCGGACAGGTGAAGGTGGGCATCTCGGGCTGATCCCCGCGCCCGGGTGACGGCCCCGCGCGACACAGACCCCCGCGGAACGCTTTCCATCACGGAACTTATCGAATACTCCTCGCCTTCGAACGGGACAGAGGGCGCGCTTCCATGGATCATTTCCTATACCGCGATGGCATCCTGCATGCCGAGGACGTGGCGATCCCGGATATCGCGGCGGCGGTCGGAACCCCGTTCTACGTCTATTCGACCGCCACGCTCGAACGTCACTACCGCCTGTTCGAGGAGGCGCTTGCACCGCTGCCGCATCTTGTCTGCTTCGCGGTCAAGTCCAACGGCAACCTTGCGGTGCTGAAGACGCTGGCGCGGCTGGGCGCCGGAATGGACGTCGTGTCCGGCGGCGAATACCTGCGCGCCAGGGCCGCCGGCGTGCCCGGCGACCGGATCGTCTTTTCCGGCGTCGGCAAGACCCGGGCAGAGATGCGGCAGGCACTGGAAGGTGGCATCCGCCAGTTCAACGTCGAAAGCGAACCCGAGCTTCTGGCGCTGTCCGAAGTGGCGGCGGGCCTTGGGGTGACGGCACCCATCGCCATCCGCGTCAATCCCGACGTCGATGCGCGAACTCACGAAAAGATCGCGACCGGCAAGAAGGAAAACAAGTTCGGCATCCCGATCGCGCGCGCCCGCGATGTCTATGCCGAGGCGTCCCGGCTTCCCGGGATCGAAGTGGTGGGGATCGATGTTCACATCGGCAGCCAGCTGACCGAACTGGAACCCTTCGAGCAGGCCTATACCAAGGTCGCGGAGTTGACGCGGGCGTTGCGCGACGACGGGCACAGGATCAGCCGGCTCGACCTGGGCGGCGGGCTTGGCATTCCCTACGAACGTTCGAATTCGGCGCCGCCGCTGCCGGTCGAGTACGGGGCGGTGATCAAGCGCACGGTCGGCGACCTTGGCTGCGAGATCGAGATCGAACCCGGGCGGCTCATTTCCGGCAACGCGGGGCTACTGGTCGCCTCGGTCATCTACCTCAAGCACGGGGAAGGGCGCGATTTCCTGATCCTGGACGCCGCGATGAACGACCTGGTGCGCCCGTCGATGTATGGCGCGCATCACGACATCGTGCCGGTGATCGAACCCGCGCCCGCCGCCGAACGCAGGCCCTACGACATCGTCGGCCCGGTCTGCGAGACCGGCGATACCTTTGCCAAGGACCGGCCTCTGCCGCCGGTCGCGGCGGGCGATCTGGTCGCGTTCCGGTCCGCGGGGGCCTATGGCGCGGTCATGGCGTCTGAATACAACGCCCGCCCGCTGGTCCCAGAGGTACTGGTGGCCGGGGATCAATTCGCTGTCATCCGGGCGCGTCCGACCTTTGAAGAAATGCTGAACCGCGATAGCATCCCTTCGTGGCTCTGACGCGCATGCCCGCGCGATCGAGCCGCAGGCAGGGAGCATGACGCGAAGGACACCGACCCCACGTTCTGCACTTAGGGACATTCGCTGGCCGCTTCGCATCACGCGGGCGGGCATGGTGGCCGAACGTATCACGCGCGGGTTCTGGCCGGTCTGGACCATCCTTTCGGCGCTGATCGCGGCCCTGTCGTTCGGCGTTCAGGATCACCTCTCGCTCGAGGTGTTCTGGATCGCCGCCGTCCTTTCCCTGCTTGGCCTTGTTGCCAGTCTGGTCATCGGTGCCCGCCGGTTCCGCTGGCCCACCACCGAAGAGGCGATGGCGCGGCTTGATGCGTCGCTTCCGGGCCGGCCGCTGTCGGCGCTGACCGACAAACTTGCCGTCGGCGAAAAGGATGCGGCCAGTGCGATCGTCTGGCGCGCGCATCTGGACAGGATGGCCGCCGGTCTTGCCCGCGCCCGGCCGGTGGTGCCGGATCTGCGGCTTTCGGAACGCGACCCTCTGGCGCTGCGCTACGCGGCGCTGACCGCCCTGGTCATCGCGCTTCTCTTCGGCTCGCTGTGGAAGATTTCCACGGTGTCGGATGCCGCAGCGGGCGGCCATGCCGCGCCGCTGCCTTCGGGGCCTTCTTGGGAAGCCTGGCTTGAACCGCCCCGCTATACCGGCAAGCCCAGCCTTTACCTCAATACCCTGGGAGAGGACGCCGTCATCGTGCCCCAGGGCACCCGCGTGACCGTGCGGCTTTACGCCCCGGCCGAGGATCTGGGCCTTTATGAAAGCGTCTCTGGCAGCGATGTGGCCGCGCCCGATCCGGCCGCACCTGTCCGCGCCTTCGACTTCGAGGCGGCGCGGTCCGGCACCCTCACGATCAGCGGCGACGGTGGGCGCGAATGGCAGCTGACGGTCCAGCCCGACAGCCCGCCAACGGTCGTTTTCGCGGGCGAAATCACCCGCGAGGCGGATGGCGTCATGTCGCAGCCCTTCGCGGCGGCCGATGACTATGCCGTCCTGCGCGGCCGGGCGGAGATCACGCTGGACACCGACCGTCTGGACCGTCGCTTCGGGCTGGCGGCCGAGCCGGAGCCGCAGGAGCCGCTTGCCTTCGACCTGCCGATGCCGTTTTCGGGAAGCCGCGCCGAATTCACCGAGGCACTGGTCGAGGACGCGTCCAGGCATGTCTGGTCGAACCTGCCGGTGAAGATCCGCCTTTTCGTGGAGGATTCGCGGGGCCAGATCGGCCAGACCGAAACCCGCGAGATCCTTCTGCCCGGGCGGCGGTTCTTCGATCCGCTTGCGGCGGCGGTGGCCGAGATGCGCCGCGACCTTCTGTGGTCGCGCGATAACGGCCGCCGCGCCGCGCAGGTCCTTCGCGCGATCACCCACCGGCCCGAGGGCTTCATCCGCAACGAACGCGCCTATCTTATGCTGCGCGTCGCGATGCGGCGGCTGGATGCGGGCCTTGCGCAGGGGCCGCTGACACCCGCCATCCGCGACGAGGTCGCCGATGCGCTATGGGATGTGGCGGTCCTGATCGAGGATGGCGGCCTTGCCGACGCGCTGGAAAAGATGCGGCAGGCCCAGGAACGCCTGGCCGAGGCGATCCGCAACGGTGCCAGCCCCGAGGAGATCCAGAAGCTGATGGACGACCTGCGGCAGGCGACCGACGACTATATCCGCGAACTGGCGGAAAACGCGCAGCGCGAGGATGGCGCGGACGAACCCGACCGGCAGGCCGAGAGCGGCCAGCAGATGACCGGCGACCAGCTTCAGCAGATGATGGACGAGATCCAGCGCCTGATGGAGGAAGGCCGCATGGCCGAGGCGCAGGAACTTCTCGACCAGCTCAGCCGGATGATGGAGAACATGCGCGTGACCCGTGGCGAGGGCGGCGAAGGTCAGCGCAGCCCGGGCGGCCAGGCGATGCGCGACCTGCAGGATACCTTGCGCGGCCAGCAGCAGCTTTCCGACGAATCGTTCCGAAACCTTCAGCAGGGCAATCGCGGCGGCGAGGGGCAGCAGCAGATGCGCCCGGGCCAGCCAGGCGGAACCGGCGAGGGCAACGGAGAACAGCAGCAGGGCGAAGGCGACCCGCGCGAGGGGCCCGGGCAAGGGGACGAACGCAGCCTGGCCGAACGCCAGGGCGCGCTGCGCGACCAGCTTGCCGAACAGCAGGGGCGGCTTCCTGACACGGGCGGCGGCGATCTGGACGAAGCCGCGCGCCAGGCGCTGCGCGACGCCGGCCGCGCCATGAACGAGGCGGAAGATGCCCTGCGCGACGGTGACATGGCAGGTGCCCTTGATCGTCAGGCCGAAGCGATCCGCAACCTGCGCGAAGGGCTGCGCAACCTGGGCGAGGCGCTGGCGCAGAACGGCAACAACCAGCCCGGGACCGACGGTCAGGTTCAGGGCGACGGCACGCGGGAAGTGCCGCGCGATCCGCTTGGGCGAACGGCGGGCAGCCTTGGCGGGATCGATTCCGACCAGAACATGCTTCAGCAGAACGATGTCTACCGCCGGGCCATCGACCTTCTGGACGAATTGCGCCGGCGGTCCAACGACCGTGGCAGGCCGCAGATGGAACTGGACTACTTCAAACGCCTGCTGGACCGCTTCTGAAGTCGCGACAGGGATAGCCTGCCAGGGATCAGTGGCCCGGGGATCAGTGGCCGGGCGGGGGTCAGCGGCTGGGGCCGCCCATCGCCTCGGCGGCGGCAAGCGTGGCCGATTGCAGCCAGTCCCGCAGCCCGTCGATCAGCCGCACATAGGCCGCCATCACCGCTTCGCTGCCGGGTACTGCCGATACGATCGACGGCGCCAGCGCGTATAGAAGGGCCAATAGCGCGATCACCGCGACGGCCCAGATGAACCCCTTGCGGAAGGCCACGCGTTGCCGGCGCAGCACCTCGGGGGCATCGCGCGACACCGGTTCCCCCGGCCGGTCGGAGGTTGAACGGAGCGTGGACTTGATTTCCTCGATATCCGGCAAAAGCTCCTTGCGGCCCTGCCGGTCCTCGTCCGGCGCCGAGGGGCCGGAGGTCGGGCGGGGTTGTGGCGCCGGTTCGGCGGGGGCCGCAATGCCGGGTTCCGCCCGGGCCTGAAGGCTCCGTTCGGGTTCGTCCGGTTCGGCCCGCGCCGGCATGGCGACTTCTTCGTCCCGGCGTGCCTGTGCCTCCCGTTCGGCTTCCTCACGCAGGACGTTCAGCGTGGTTTCGTCGATCGCGCGGCGCTTGAAGACGATCTGGGGTTCATCCGCCGCCACGGCGGGTCCGCCTTCGGGTTCGGTCGCCTTCGGAAGTTCGGGTTCCGCCTGCGGCGCCGGTTGCGGTTCGGGCACGGCGGGCGCTTCTTCCGCCAGTTCCTCCACCGGGGTCTCCGCGGGCGCTTCCAACGGGGCGTCTTGCACGGCCGGCGGGGCTTCCCGGGCGGCGGCCTCCTCCTCGGGGTCGCCCGCCAGTTTGGAGGTTTCCGCCCATTCCATGTTCAGGCCCTGCGTGGCCGCCGCCACGACCGCCGCGCGCCGCGCGTCGGCCTCGGCAGCCATCGCCGCCGCGCTTTTCTGGAACCAGGCCGTTCCGCAATCGGAACATTGCACATCGCGACCGCCTTCGGGAATGACGCTGTCATCCACTTCGTATTGGGCGCCGCACTTGGGGCATATCAGCCGCATCTTTTCACCCGATTTCCTGCCCGGACCTAAGTCGCCAAAGCCATTCTGGCCTTTGTTGTTGGCCTGTTGTAGCAAGCATGACGCCACGATCCAAGCATTTGCGGCACTGCGGCACGAAACGACGGGCGAACGGGGCGCGAAAGCCACGCCCCACGACGGAGGACGAAGTTGATCGAATTGCGCGATGCGGTCTACGGATACACCGGCAAGGTGCTCTTGTCCGGCATATCCCTGACGCTTCCGCCGGGTTCCTTCCACTTCCTCACCGGCCCGTCCGGATCCGGCAAGACGACCTTTCTCAAGCTCTGCTACGGAGAGTTGCGGCCAACCTCAGGGGTCCTTTCGATTCTTGGGGAAGACCTGTCGCGCCTGACGCGCGACCAGATGGCGGTGATGCGACGCAGGATCGGCGTGGTACACCAGGATTGCGAATTCCTCGACCATCTTCCGCTTGCCGAAAACGTCGCCCTGCCCCTTATCCTGGCCGACCGTCCCGTGGCCGAGGGTGATCTGACCGAGCTCCTGGCATGGGTCGGATTGCGCAGCCGTGCCTCAGCCTTCCCGCCGGAGCTTTCGGGTGGGGAGCGTCAGCGCGGCGCGCTGGCCCGTGCCATCGTCGCCGCGCCGGATATCATCCTGGCCGACGAACCGACGGGAAACCTGGATTGGGAGATGTCGCAACGGCTCCTGTCGCTGCTGATCGAACTGAACCGGATGGGCAAGACGATCCTGGTCGCGACACATGATCTGAACCTGATCCGCACCGCCAAGTCGCAGGTCGCGGCGCGGGTCCTGCGCATCAAGGATCGTCAGGTGCAGCTTGCGGGGGCGGACCTGTGAAACCCTTCCTGCCTGCCGCCACCGGCCTTTCCGCCTTCGCGCCGCGCATCGACCGGATCGTGCCGTCCACGGGCGCGAGCGCGATGCTCACGCTTCTGACCTCGGCGGCGATGGCGTTTCTTGCAGTCTTCGCGCTGGCGCTTGCCTTTTCGGCCAACCGGCTCGCTGACAGCTGGTCCGGCGCGCTTGCCGCGACCGCGACGGTCCGCATTTCGGCTGCGCCAGACCAGATCGACGTGCAGGCGCGGCGGGTCCTGGAAGTTCTGACGACGACTCCCGGCATCCTGAGCGCGCGGGAAATGCCGCCGGAAGAGACGCAGGCGCTCCTGGAACCGTGGTTCGGGCCGGAACTTCCGGTCGAGACGCTGCCGATCCCGCGCCTTGTCGCGGTCACGACGGAGCCGCGCGGCTTCGACGCCGATGGATTGCGACTGCGGCTTTCCGCCGAGGCTCCGGGGGCCGTCCTGGACGACCACAACCGCTGGCGCGCGCCTCTCGTCGACACCGCGATCGTGCTCAGGCGGATCGCCGTCCTGTCTCTGGCGCTGATCGGGGGGGCGACGGCGGCGATGGTGACGCTGGCGGTGCAGGCCGCGCTGGCCGCGAATGCGCAGGTGATCCGCGTGCTGCACATGATCGGCGCGCGCGACGTGACGATCGCGCGTGCCTTCGTCCGCCGGTTCACCCTGCGGGCATTCGTGGGGTCGCTTGCGGGCACGGCGGCCGCAACCATCGCCGTCAGCCTCTTGCCCGTGGTTGCCGACGGAGAGTTTCTGACCCATGTCGGATTTTCCGGCAGTGAATGGCTTTGGGCGCTGTGCGTTCCTGTCATCGCCGCCGTCACAGCCCTGATTGCCACCCGTGCCGCAGCGCTTCGTCGGCTGCGGAGCGAAGCCTGAGGCCACCCAGATGCGATTGATCCTGCAATATCTTCTGTCCGTCGTCTTCATTGTCCAGATGTATCTGGCGATGATCGTCTACGCCTTGGTCTGGCTTCCCGCGGTTCTCTGGCGGCGGGAGAATGCGTTCCGCGCCGTACACGGCTACGGCCGGTGGGTGCGACGGTCGGCGGCCGTGCTGGTTGGCCTGAAATCCGAGATCCGCGGCACGATTCCCCAAGGCGAAGTCGTGATCGCGGCAAAGCACCAAAGCTTCTTCGATATCATCCTGATCGTTTCGGTCGTGCCACGGCCGAAGTTCATCATGAAGAAAGAGCTTCTCTGGGCGCCGATCGTCGGCTGGTACGGCAAGCGTCTGGGGTGTGTCCCTGTCGACCGCGGCAAGGGTGGCGAGGCGATGCGCAGGATGGTGGCCGAGGTAAAGGCCGCGCGGGCCGATTTTCCGGGCCAGCTCATCATCTATCCGCAGGGCACGCGCGTCGCGGCGGGGGCGAAGAAACCCTACAAGGTCGGCGTCGGCGTGCTTTACGCGCAGCTCAAGCAGGACTGCGTGCCTGCCGCGACGAATGTCGGTGTCTTCTGGCCGCGCCACGGGCTCTTGCGAAAGCCGGGGCTTGCCGTGGTCGAGTTCCTGCCGCGCATTCCCGCAGGCAAGAGGGTCGAGGAGTTCATGACCGAGGTCGAGACCGTCGTCGAAAGCGCGTCGGACCGGTTGATGGCCGAAGCGGGCTTCAGCGCGCCGGAGTGATCCGGCCCGCCATGCCCGGGGTCAAGCCGCGAGGCTTCTTGCACCCATCTCAAGGAATTTCTGACGGCGGTCCTTGATGAGTTCCGCGGGCTTCTTGCCAGACAGTTCCTTGAGCATGGCCGCGATCGCCTTTTCGACAGCTTGAATCGTTTCCTTCTTGCCGCGTTGGGCGCCGCCCAGGGGTTCTGGAATGATCCTGTCGATGACACCAAGCTTGAGCAGATCCTGCGCGGTCAGTCGCAACGCCTCAGCCGCCTCGCGCATCTTCTCGGCGTCCTTCCACAGGATCGAGGCGCATCCCTCGGGCGAGATCACTGAATAGATCGAGTGTTCAAGCATCGCGACCCGGTTTGCGGTCGCAAAGGCGACTGCGCCACCCGAGCCGCCCTCTCCGATCACGACCGAGATCAGGGGAACGCCGATTTCAAGGCACTTCTGCGTGGCGCGGGCAATGGCCTCTGACTGGCCGCGTTCTTCCGCGCCCTTGCCGGGATAGGCGCCCGGCGTGTCCACCAGCGTGATTACCGGCAGGCCGAAGCGGTGGGCAAGATCCATCAGGCGGATCGCCTTGCGGTAGCCCTCGGGGCGCGCCATGCCGAAATTGCGCTCGATCCGGGTCTTGGTGTCGTGACCCTTTTCGTGGCCGATCACCACGACCGCCTGGTCGTTGAATCTTGCAAGGCCCCCCATGACCGCGTGGTCGTCCGCAAAGTTGCGGTCGCCGGCCAGGGTCGTGAATTCGGTGAAAAGCGCCTCGATATAATCCTTGCAATGCGGCCGGTCGGGGTGGCGCGCCACCTGACACTTCCGCCAGGGATCGAGGTTCTTGTAGAGGTCCTTGAGGATATCCGCCGCCTTCTTGTCAAGCGCGGCGGCTTCCTTCTCGACGTTCATCTCTTCGTTCTTGCGCGCCAGTGCGCGCAGTTCCTCGGCCTTGCCTTCGATCTCGGCCAGGGGCTTTTCGAACTCGAGATAGTTCATGTCACACTCCGTTCAGGACCCCGGATATATGAAGCGGGGCCAGCGGAAATGCAACTGATGAGGCGGCGCCTGGTCAGCTGCCGATGATCTCGGCCTGGCGCACGATCACCTCGGCCTGTCGCATCGAGGCGATGTCGATCAGCCGGCCCTTGTAGGTCGCGGCCCCCTGGCCGGCGGCTTTCGCCGCCTCCATCGCGGCCAGGATCTCGCGCGCTTCGGTTACCTGCGCCTCGGACGGGGTGAATACCTCGTTGGCAAGCGCGATCTGCTTGGGATGGATCGCCCACTTGCCGACCATGCCAAGCGTGGCCGAACGGCGCGCCTGGGCGCGGAAGCCCTCGTCGTCCGAAAAGTCGCCGAAAGGCCCGTCCACAGGCAGGACGCCGTGGGTGCGGCAGGCGGCGACGATGGCGGCCTGGGCCCAGTGCCAGGGGTCGGACCAGTGTTTCACGCCGTCGCGGATCATGTAGTAGTTTTCCTGGGTTCCGCCGATCCCGGTTGTCTGCATCCCCATCGAGGCGGCGAAATCCGCCGCCCCCAGGCTCATCGCCTGAAGCCGCGGGGAAGAGGCCGCGATCTCTTCCACATGGGCGATGCCCGCGGCGCTTTCGATGATGACCTCAAGCGCGATGCGCTTTTTGCGGCCCCTGGCGGCCTCGACCGCGGTGACCAGCGCGTCGACCGCATAGACATCGGCGGCGCAGCCGACCTTCGGGATCATGATCTGGTCCAGCCGGTCGGAGGATTGTTCCAGAAGATCAACGACATCGCGGTACCAATAGGGCGTGTCGAGGCCATTGATACGGACCGAAAGGTGCTTGTTGCCCCAATCCACGTCGCCGATCGCCTGAATGATGTTCTGGCGTGCCTGCGGCTTGTCGTCAGGCGCCACCGAATCCTCCAGATCGAGGTTGATGACGTCGGCCGCGGATGCCGCCATCTTGTCGAACAGGGCGGGGCGGGAGCCCGGGCCGAAAAGCTGGCAGCGGTTCGGACGGGCGGGCGCGGCGGGCTGAAGGCGAAAGCTCATGATTTTCCCCTCGCAAGGAAGTTTCGTGATGGGTCGCGTAGGGGATATGATATTGCGCTGCGGCGCGCAAGAAGGCTTTCGCAGATGCAGAAAGCCATCGGCCGGAAACGTCTGCCAAACGTC
>JACKKJ010000009.1 GCA_024236495.1 Paracoccaceae bacterium | reverse complement strand
AGTGAGCGGGGTCAGCGCCGCCATCTCCTCGCCATAGGGGCGGAAGGTGGTGCGCTCACGCGCGAGGCCCGCTTCGTCCGTGACCGCGCGGACGGAGCCGAGGCCGTCAAGGTGCAGCGTGCCGACCTTCTTGATGACGGTACCGGCGGCGTCCTTCACGCGCGTCACGCGGATGTTGGGCAGGGGATATCAGAGGAACTCCTCGGCCCCCGGCCCGATCCTTGCGGATCGGGCGTTCAGCGCTGACGATCCTCCACCGGAGGATCGTCCGGCGCCCGCCTCACCCCTGGCCCCAGTGGCGGGTCTCCAGGGACCCCGCGTAAGGCGTCACGTCCTGCGCGGTGGTGATCGGGTCGGTCTCGATCTTCTTCAGCCTCGCGCCGTCGGCGCCGTATTCATAGGCCGTGGTCTTGCCCGCATAGGCTTTACTTCTTGCGGGGGAAGCGACGGCGGCACGGACGCCGCGGTCGGCAATGGCATCGTCCCACTTGCGGGAGCCGGTCTGTTCATGCGTCGTGGCTTCCACACCGAATTCACAACTTGAATCCCTAAACGGGTTTGTGCGACAGACTTCGCCAGACGCGAAGAGCACTTTTTCAGCGCACCTCGCCAGACACAATTAGATAGCTTGGCAATTTTGGGGTGGCTCAAATATCTCCTTCACTTCGCGTGCCCCTTCTGTCACTAGCAGGTAAAATCCACCATCAAATCCATCCGGTTCCGTCGTCGGGGAAGAGAAATAGACCCAAGTGCCCTCGTCGCAACTCCAAAACGAGACTTCCCTTTTTTCGGAAAGCCTATTGAACGCGGAACCCCGCCCATGTTTCAAATAGTAATCATCAATTGCTTCAATTGCTGACGCCATTTCTCTTTTTACATTCACACCAAACTTAACTCTATCAGCGCCGGGAACGCAGGCTGCGCAAAGAGCCAGAGACAAGCACGACGGCCACATACTCAAACTGAGAGATTTCGCTATCATTAGCACTTACCTCCGTAACCAGAGCCATCGTATCCGCATATAGTGCCTTTGCTCGACACAGTGAAGCCGGGAAGTCCGAGTTTGTTTGCCAGTTGTATGTCCTCGTCACTTGGATTTGCAACTCCTACTCCGTAGCCGGTCAGACTTTCGGGGTTTGCACTCGGCACCAGTAATCCATCGATCGGGTGAGTATGCATCGTCGCCATGATACCTCCAAGAGAGAAACTTGGACGAGGTCCAAGGCCAGAAGACGGAAAGTAGTTATACGTAGCTTTCGTACTTACGCGAATTTCCATCGAAAAAACTCCACTCTTGCTAATACTTATCCATGCCGCCACCTCGTGGATTTTTGACAAGTCTTGAGCAAGATAATTCGACTTTTCAAGTAGAACGAGGGTTGCAGCATAGAAGCTTGAGGAGTCAACAAATTTTGACAGCGCTGGGTTTGCGTTTACAAATTCCGGGTTCCCTATATGCAAGTTCCTTGCTATTTCGTTCCATGTTAGCGTCCTTAAATTTCCAAGCTTGTCTACGATTTTCTGGGACATCGCACCGGAGAGATAGTTATTCCGGAATTGATTAAATCTAACCCAGTCGGATGGCATCATGCTGGAGCCGCCGCAGCCACACGTAATTTCCTTGTAGCCGGGCTCTCCCGGGTTCACTTGACCCTTATATTTTCCATCTTTGTAAATCGCCGCATGCCCGCTCGGATCCCGTCCATTGACCGGATCGCCGAAGCTGTAGCTGTACCTGTTGGTCCCGACGCCTGCCTGCGTCACCTCCCACCAGTCTGGCTGGATGAACATGGCGAGCCTCGGGTTGTAGTAGCGGGCGTCGAGGTACTGGAGGCCCGCGGCGTCGTCGTAGCGCTCGCCGATGTAGCCCTTGGTTTCGGGAAGGGTCAGCGGGGTCAGCGCTGCCATCTCCTCGCCATAGGGGCGGAAGGCGGTGCGCTCGCGCGCGAGGCCGGTCTCGTCGGTGACGGCGCGGACCGAGCCGAGACCGTCGAGGTGCAGCGTGCCGACCTTCTTGATGACAGTGCCGGCGTCCCTGGTGGGGGCATTCACGCCTGCAAACCCGCCCCGCCCCCTTGCCATCCGGGGCATGCCCGGCTATAGGGCGCGTCTCGAATACCCCGTGCGGCCGGCCAAGTGGCATTGCCGAGTCGCACGTTCACGTCTGAGATGGAGATGAAACATGCCCAAGATGAAGACCAAATCGGCCGCGAAGAAGCGGTTCAAGATGACGGCCTCGGGCCGCGTCAAGGCAGGTGTCGCCGGCAAGCGTCACGGCATGATCAAGCGTTCGACGGACTTTATCCGCAAGGCCACGGGCACGATGCTCCTGTCCGATCCGGATGCGAAGATCGTCAAGAAATACATGCCGTATAACCGCTGATAGGAGACTGACCCATGGCTCGCGTTAAATCCGGGGTTGTCACCCACGCCCGTCACCGCAAGGTCATCAAGAAGGCGAAGGGCTACTATGCCGCCCGCTCGCGCAACTTCCGCACCGCCACCCAGGCGGTCGACAAGGCCCAGCAATACGCCACCCGCGACCGGAAGGCGCGCAAGCGCAACTTCCGCGCGCTGTGGATCCAGCGCATCAACGCCGCTGTCCGCGCCATCGATGAATCGCTGACCTATTCGCGCTTCATCAACGCGCTGTCGAAAGCCGGCATCGAGGTTGACCGCAAGGTTCTGGCCGATCTGGCCGTGCACGAACCCGCGGCGTTTGGCGCCATCGTCGAAAAGGCGAAGGCCGCGCTCGCGTAATCTCTCATTCCGAGGGACAGTCGGAACCCCGCGAGTGCCGGAAAGGCGCCGCGGGGTTTTGTTTTGGCGGCTGCCGGCGGGCAGCTTGCAATCGGGGGCTTCTGTGGTAGCACAGGGCCCGGATTTTCGAAGGGCCGAGAGATGGACGGTTTGGACGCGCTGAAGGGCAAATACCTGGACGGGATCGCCGGGGCGGGCGACGAAGCCACGCTTGAGGAGCTTCGCGTCGCGGCGCTTGGCAAGAAGGGCGAGATCAGCCTGAAGATGCGGGAGCTTGGGCAGATGGACCCGGCGGCGCGTCAGGCGGCGGGCGCCGCGCTCAACCTTCTCAAGGATGAAATCGACGCGGCGTTGCGCGCCAAGAAGGCGGGGCTGGCCGATGCGGCGCTGGATGCGCGGCTCAAGGCCGAATGGCTGGACGTGACGCTGCCGGGCCGCCCACGCCGCCAGGGCACCATCCACCCCGTCAGCCAGGTGACGGAGGAGATCACCGCCATCTTCGCCGACATGGGCTTTGCCGTCGCCGAAGGCCCGCAGATCGAGGATGACTGGCACAACTTCGACGCGCTGAACATCCCGCCGGAACACCCCGCGCGGCAGGAACACGACACCTTCTTCATGGCGCGGGCCGAGGGCGACACCCGCCCGCCCCACGTCCTGCGCACGCACACGAGCCCCGTGCAGATCCGCGCCATGGCCGCGCAAGGCGCGCCGATCCGCGTCATCGCGCCCGGCCGCGTCTACCGCATGGACATGGACCAGACCCACACGCCGATGTTCCATCAGGTCGAGGGGCTGGCCATCGACCGCGACATCAGCATGGCGAACCTGAAATGGGTGCTGGAGGAGTTCTGCCGGTCCTTCTTCGAGGTGGACAGCGTCGAACTGCGCTTCCGCGCGTCGCACTTCCCCTTCACCGAACCCTCGGCCGAGGTCGACATCCGCTGTAGCTGGGAAGGCGGGCAGCTGAAGATCGGCGAGGGCGAGAAGTGGATGGAAATCCTCGGCTCCGGCATGGTGCATCCCAAGGTGCTGGCCGCCGCCGGAGTCGATCCGACCGAATGGCAGGGCTTCGCCTTCGGCATGGGCATCGACCGGCTGGCGATGCTGAAATACGGGATTCCGGATTTGCGGGCGTTCTTCGAGAGCGACCTGAGGTGGCTCAGGCACTACGGCTTCGCGGCGCTCGATATGCCGACGGTGGCCGGGGGGTTGAGTCGGTGACTGCCGTTCGCGAAAGTGCTGAGTTTGGACCTTCCGGGTGGCCTTATGTAGTTGTTTTTCCTGGGGATCGCATCTCTATTCTTGGATGGGACCCTATCAACGAACTTGGAGCGGACGCCACAAGACTTGGAAAGATCGTGCTCGATGGCGTGGACCGACCGCTACCGGTGTTTGGAGTCGATATCGACGGACGGCGGCTTCGGATTGCAATCGACGAGGTTTCTAATGGGGTCTTTGTCGTTGCTTGCAATGATGCGACGATTGAATGCCTCAAACAGCAATGTAAGCCGTAGGGTGGGCTTCAGCCCGCCGACAGCTGACATGGTGGGCTGAAGCCTACCCTACGAATGGGACGACGAAACGATGAAATTCACCCTCTCCTGGCTGAAAGACCACCTCGACACCACCGCCTCGGCGGAGGAGATCGCCGAGGCGCTGACCGATCTGGGGCTGGAGGTGGAGGAAATCTCCAACCCCGCCGCGCGGCTTTCGGCCTTTACGCTCGCCAAGGTGCTGCACGCCGAACAGCATCCCGATGCCGACCGGCTGCGGGTTTGCCGGGTCATGACCGACGAGGGCGAAAAGCAGATTGTCTGCGGCGCGCCGAACGCGCGGGCGGGGATCACGGTCGTCCTGTGCAAGCCGGGCGATTATGTCCCCGGCATCGACGTGACGCTGGGCGTGGGCAAGATCCGCGGCGTCGAAAGCCACGGCATGATGGCCTCGGAACGCGAGCTTGAACTCAGCGACGAGCATGACGGCATCATCGAACTGCCCTCGGGCGAGGTCGGCGAGCGTTTCACCGACTGGCTGGCCGCCAACCGTCCCGGCGCGGTCGACCCGATGATCCACATCAAGATCACCCCCAACCGCCCCGACGCGCTGGGCGTGCGCGGCATCGCCCGCGACCTGGCGGCGCGCGGCCTTGGCACGCTGAAGCCGCTGCCGGTCGAGCCGGTGAAGGGCACGTTCCCGAGCCCCGTCGGCGTCCGGATCGACCCCGCGCTGAAGGACAAGGGTTGCCCCCTTTTCGCCGGCCGCACCATCCGCGGCGTGAAGAACGGCCCCTCCCCCGCCTGGCTTCAGGCGCGGCTGAAGGCGATCGGGCTGCGCCCGATCTCGGCCCTTGTCGACATCACCAACTTCTTCACCTTCGCGCTGAACCGGCCCTTGCATGTCTTCGACGTGGCCCGCGTGAAGGGCGACCTGCGCATTCACCCCGCAAAGGGGGGCGAGGAGCTTCTGGCGCTCGATGGCAAGACCTATGCGCTGCGCGAGGGGATGATGGTCATCTCCGACGATCAGGGGCCGGAAAGCCTTGCCGGGATCATGGGCGGCGAACATTCGGGCTGCACTGACGACACCACCGATGTCTTCCTCGAAAGCGCCTATTGGGACCCGATCACCATAGCGGCGACGGGGCGCGCGCTGAAGATCAACTCCGACGCGCGCTATCGCTTCGAACGGGGCGTGGACCCCGAATTCACGCTGCCGGGGCTGGAACTGGCGACGCGGATGGTTCTGGACCTGTGCGGCGGGGAGCCGTCAGAGGTGGTGATGGACGGCGCGGTGCCCGACACGGCGCGCGCCTACCGGCTGGACCCGGCGCGGGTCATCAGCCTTGTCGGCATGGACATCCCCGAGGCGACGCAGCGCGCCACGCTCGAGGCGCTGGGCTTCACGCTGGCGGGCGACATGGCGACCCCGCCGTCCTGGCGCCCCGATGTCCTGGGCGAGGCCGACCTGATCGAAGAGGTGGCGCGGATCGCGTCGCTGACCAAGCTTGAAGGCAAGCCGATGCGCCGCGCCCGGCCGGGCGTGCCGAAGCCGATCCTGACCCCGATGCAGATGCGCGAACGTGCCGCGCGGCGGATGCTGGCCGCGCTGGGCTACAACGAATGCGTGACCTATTCCTTCATCGACAGCGCGTCCGCCGCGCTGTTCGGCGGCGGGACCGAGGCGACACGGCTGGAAAATCCGATCTCGTCCGAGATGACGCATATGCGGCCCGACCTTCTTCCGGGGCTCTTGCAGGCCGCCGCGCGCAACCAGGCGCGGGGCTTTCAGGATCTTGCGCTTTTCGAGGTTGGCCCGGCCTTCGCAGGCGGCGAACCCGGCGAACAGGAGGTCCAGGCAGCCGGCCTTCTGGTCGGCGCGTCGGCGCCACGCGATCCCTACGGGTCGCGCCGCCCTGTCGATGTCTTCGACGCGAAGGCGGACGCAGAGGCGGTTCTGTCCGCCCTTGGCGCCCCCGCGAAGGTCCAGATCAGCCGCAAGGTCGCGGGCTGGTGGCATCCCGGCCGGTCCGGCGTGATCGGGCTTGGCCCGAACGCGCTGTGCACCTTCGGCGAGGTGCATCCGAAGATCCTGCGGGCGATGGATGTGAAAGGGCCGGCGGTCGCCTTCACCATCCATGTCGCCCGCGTGCCCTTCCCCAAGGTCAGGACGGCCACGCGCCCGGCGCTGGCGATTTCGGACCTGCAGGCGGTCGAACGCGATTTCGCCTTCGTCGTCGATGCCTCGGTCGAGGCGCTGACGCTGGTCAACGCCGCGCAGGGCGCGGACAAGGCCCTGATCGACGAGGTGCGTGTCTTCGACCAGTTCACCGGCGACAAGGCCGAGGCGCAGATGGGCGCGGGCAAGAAATCGCTCGCCATTACCGTCCGGCTGCAACCTCGCGACAAGACGCTGACCGACGAGGAGATCGAGGCGGTGGGCACGAAGATCGTCGAGAAGGTTGCAAAAGCCACCGGCGGCAGCCTGAGAGGGTAGGCAGTCAGGCTGGGCGGTCAGCAATCGGCGACTGACCGCCCGGCAGACGTCCATGCTGCGCGGTCACGATTCGCGTTCCCCAAAGCCTGCATTTTTCGGCAAGATCGCCCGGCATCGGCCGATCGGTGAACACCGTGTCTATCTCGGACAGGGATGTGATCCGCGCCGGCGCGGGTCGCCCCAGTTTCGAATGATCGGTCACAAGAAAGCTGCGCCGAGCCTGCCGCAGGATCGCCCGGCTGACCCTGACCTCGACCAGGTCGAAATCCAGAAGATCCCCGTCGTGATCCAGCGCCGAGGTGCCGATGATCGCGAAGTCCACCTTGAACTGTTCAAAGAACTGGGTGGTCAGATCGCCCACCAGCCCCCCATCCGACCGGCGAAGCGCGCCGCCCGCCACCATGATATCGCAACCCGGATTCGCCAGCAGGATGTTGGCGACGTTCATGTTGTTGGTCACGACGGTAATGTTCTGGTGATGCAGAAGCTCCCGCGCGACCGCCTCGGTCGTGGTGCCCAGGTTGAGGATAAGCGATGAATTGTCGGGGATCTCTGCAGCGCAGGCCTTCGCGATCGCGGCCTTGGCGCCCTCGTTCATCCGCCGACGCTGTTCGTAGCCGATGTTGACGACCCCGGTTCGCGCGACGGCGCCGCCGTGGACACGGTCCAGCAGGCCCGCCTCGGCCAGTTCGGTCAGATCGCGCCGGATCGTCTGCAGCGTCACGTCGAATCTCTGCGCCAGCTCCTCGACGACGACGCGCCCTTCGGATCGCGCGATCTCCACGATCTCGTTCTGGCGGATATTCAGGGCCAAGTCGCGTCCTCCGTTGCGTCCGTCGTTTCTGGCACATTGCGCCCGGCGCTGTCATCCGGGCAGACGAATGCGGGCGCCCATCCGTCAAACGCGTTCGATTTTGTGCGATTTAATGCGTGTTAGCGCCAGAAAAGAACAGTCATTTTGCCACATACTCGGTCTTGTATGCGCGCTTTTTGATAAAACGCGCAATAACGAACATTTTTGATTGCGCTATCACCCACTTCACGGCATGGTCCCGTCGGGAAGGAAAACACCTTCCGGGGGGAGGATCACGACGTGGCAGATGCACGGCGGCCTGAGTTGGCCGATCTGTTCATCATTGGCGGTGGCATCAACGGATGCGGGATCGCGCGCGACGCTGCGGGGCGGGGCTTGTCCGTCCTGCTTGCCGAACAGGGCGATCTGGCGCAGGCGACCTCCTCTGCCTCTACCAAGCTGTTCCACGGCGGCCTTCGCTATCTTGAATACTTCGAATTCCGGCTTGTCCGCGAGGCGCTTGAAGAACGCGAGACGCTTCTGGTCGCGATGCCGCATATTTCCTGGCCGATGCGCTTCGTGCTGCCCTACCACCCCGACATGCGCTTTGAAAGCGACACGCCGACTGGCCGCCTTCTTGGCCTGGCGATGCCCTGGATGAAGGGCCGGCGCCCAGCCTGGCTGATCCGCCTGGGGCTGTTTCTCTATGACACCATGGGCGGTCGCAGGATCCTGCCCGCGACCCGCACGCTGGACCTGGCGAACGATCCGGCAGGCGGTCCGCTTCAAGCACGGTTCCGCCGCGCCTTCGAGTATTCCGATTGCTGGGTCGAGGATTCCCGCCTTGTCGTGCTGAATGCGCGCGACGCCGAGGCGCGGGGTGCTTCGATCATGGTCGGCACTCGCGTCATTGCTGCGAACCGCGCCGGCGATCACTGGGAAATCGTCACTGAAGGCGGGGGAGGACGGCAGACATTCCACGCGAAGATGCTGGTCAACGCCGGCGGCCCCTGGGTCGAGGACGTGATCCGCAATGTCGCGCATATCGATTCCAGCGAAGGCGTGCGCCTTGTCCGGGGCAGCCATATCGTCACCCGGCGCCTGTTCGACCATGACCGCTGCTACTTCTTCCAGGGCGAGGACGGGCGGATCATCTTCGCCATTCCTTACGAACAGGACTTCACCCTGATCGGCACGACGGACAAGGATCATCAGGGCAAGCCTGCCGACGCACGCTGCACCGACGAGGAACGGGACTATCTGCTTGCCTTCGCATCCCGGTATTTCGCACGCCCGGTGACATCCGATGACGTCGTGTGGACCTACTCAGGGGTTCGCCCGCTTTACAACGACGGGGCAAAGTCGGCGACCGCGGCGACGCGGGACTATGTGCTTTCGGTCGATACCGATGGCGCGCCGCTTCTGAACGTCTTTGGCGGCAAGATCACGACCTACCGGCGCCTGGCCGAAAGCGCGCTTGACCGGATCGCGCCCTTCTTTCCCGGGATGTCCGGCAAGTGGACCGCGCGCGTTCCATTGCCGGGCGGCGATTTCCCCCACGACGGGGTCGCGGCGCTGACGGCACGGCTCAAGGCGCGCTACGGCTTTCTCTCCGACTATCACGCGGCACGGCTGGTGCGCGCCTATGGGACCGAGGCCATTGCCGTTCTGGGCGACGCGGCATCCATCGCCGACCTCGGCAAGGACTTCGGCGCCACCCTGACGGAGGCAGAGGTGCGTTGGCTGATGGACCATGAATGGGCGCGACAGGCCGCCGATGTGGTCTGGCGGCGTACCAAGCTTGGCCTGCGAATGACGGCGGAACAGATCGCCGCCCTGGACGAACACATGGCAAGAACCCGGGCCGTCAGCCCGGCTGCTGAGTAAGGACGACGGCATGGCACTTGAATTGCAGGGTATTTCGCGGGTCGTCGGCGGGAAGGTGCATATCCACCCGACGGACCTGACGCTGCAGAAGGGCACGATGAACGTGCTGCTTGGGCCCACGTTGTCTGGCAAGACCTCGCTCATGCGGCTGATGGCGGGGCTTGACGCGCCGACGCAGGGCACGATCCGCTGGAACGGGGCGGATGTCACGGGGCAGCGCGTGCAGGATCGCGGTGTCGCGATGGTCTACCAGCAGTTCATCAACTACCCCGGCCTTTCCGTCTATGAGAACATCGCCTCGCCGCTGAGGGTCGCGGGGCGGCCCGCGTCAGAGATCGACGCCAAGGTGCGCGAGACGGCGGAACTGATGCGCCTGACGCCGATGCTCGGGCGCAAGCCGCTTGAGCTTTCGGGCGGACAGCAACAGCGCTGTGCCCTGGCGCGCGCACTGGTCAAGGGCGCGGGGCTGGTCCTTCTGGACGAACCGCTGGCCAACCTGGACTACAAGCTGCGCGAAGAGCTGCGGGTCGAGATCCCGCGCATCTTCGAGGCAAGCGGGGCGATCTTCGTCTATGCCACGACAGAGCCGGAGGAGGCGCTGCTTCTTGGCGGCAACACCGCGACCCTGTGGGAAGGCCGCGTCACCCAGTTCGGGCCGACACCGGCGGTCTATCGTCAGCCCAACGACATGGTGACGGCCCGCGTCTTCAGCGATCCGCCGATGAACTTCGTGTCCTGTTTCAAGGACGGGCACCGGATCAACTTCGGCGACCGCGCCAACGCGCCGGCGGACGGGCCATTCGCCTCGGTCCCGGACGGCCGCTATGTCGCGGGGTTCCGGGCCAATCACCTTGAGCTGAACCGGCATTCGGGTTCCGCGGTCGAGTTTCGTTGCAAACTGGGCGTCACCGAAATCACCGGATCGGAAACCTTCATCCACATCAACCACGGCGGCGACCGCTGGGTGGGGCTGGTGCACGGTGTGCATGACCTGGCCCCCGGGTCAGAGGTCGGTGTCTGGCTTGACCCGTCGCACGTCTATCTTTTCCACGCGGACGGGCGCCTTGCCGCCCCGGCGTCCTATGCCGCCGCAGAACTGAAAGGGGCTGCCTGATGGCCCGGATCACGCTCAAGAACCTGGCGCACAGCTACCTCCCGGATCCGAAATCCGATGCGGATTTCGCGTTGAAGGAAATGGATCATGTCTGGGAAGACGGCGGCGCCTATGCGCTTCTGGGATCGTCCGGCTGTGGCAAGACGACCCTTCTCAACATCATCTCGGGCCTTCTAAAGCCGTCCCAGGGCCGGGTGCTTTTCGGCGACCGCGACGTGACGGCGGCAGAGACGGCCGAACGCAACATCGCGCAGGTCTTCCAGTTCCCGGTGGTCTACGACACGATGACCGTGCGCGACAACCTGGCCTTCCCGCTGCGCAACCGCCGGATGGACGCCCAGTATATCGCCGACCGGGTCGGCCATGTCGCCCGCATGATCGGCATGGAGGACTGGCTGGACCGCAAGGCGCGCGGCCTGACGGCGGACGCGAAGCAGAAGATCAGCCTTGGGCGCGGCATGGTGCGCGAGGATGTCAACGCGATCCTCTTCGACGAACCGCTGACCGTGATCGACCCGCATATGAAATGGGAACTGCGCACGCAGCTGAAATCGCTTCATCGCGAATTCGGCCACACGATGATCTATGTGACCCACGACCAGACCGAGGCGCTGACATTCGCCGACAAGGTCGTGGTGATGTATGACGGCCGTGTCGTTCAGATGGGCACGCCCGAAGAACTGTTCGAAACCCCCGCCCATACCTTTGTCGGCTATTTCATCGGCTCGCCCGGGATGAACCTTCTGGACGCCAGGATCGAGGGCCGTCACGCCCGCATTGCCGGCGGCACCATCGACCTTGGCGCGGCCTATGGCACGCTGGCTGGACGAACCCAGATCGGCATTCGGCCCGAATACACCGTTCTGACCCGGGGCGAGGGCATTCCGGTCGCGATCCGCCGGGTCGAGGACGTGGGGCGCCATCGGCTGGTCAGGGCAGAGGCCGAAGGCCAGCCCGTCAACATCGTTGTGCCCGAGGGCATGCCGGTTTCCGACGACCTGACGCATGTCAGTTTCCAGCCCGACAGGATCAACGTCTACGCCGACGACTGGCGGATGCAGGGGGGGCGCGTGTGATGGAAAAGACCGTCAATCAGAAAGCCTGGTTTCTGGTTCTTCCGGTCCTTGTGATCGTCGCCTTTTCGGCCATCGTGCCGCTGATGACCGTCGTCAACTATTCGGTCAACGACACCTTCGGGAACAACCAGTTCTTCTGGGCGGGCCTTGAGTGGTTCGAGGAGATGGTGACATCCGAACGCCTGCACGATGCGCTGGGCCGGCAGATCCTGTTCTCCGCGATCATCCTGGCGATCGAAGTGCCGCTGGGGATCTTCATCGCGCTGAACATGCCGAAAAGCGGGTTCTGGGCCAGCTTCTGTCTCGTCCTGATGGCGCTGCCGCTGCTGATCCCCTTCAACGTCGTCGGAACGATCTGGCAGATCTTCGGCCGCGTCGACATCGGCCTTCTTGGCCACGCGCTTGCCGCCGTCGGCGTCGACTACAACTACACCAACGATTCCCTCGATGCCTGGATCACCGTCATCGTGATGGACGTCTGGCATTGGACATCGCTTGTCGCGCTGCTTGCCTACGCCGGGCTTCAGTCCATCCCGCAGGCCTATTACCAGGCGGCAAGGATCGACCAGGCGACGCGCTGGGCCGTCTTCCGCTACATCGAACTGCCCAAGATGAAGGGCGTCCTGCTGATCGCGATCCTCTTGCGGTTCATGGACAGCTTCATGATCTACACCGAACCCTTCGTGGTCACCGGCGGCGGCCCGGGCAACTCCACCACCTTCCTGTCGATCGACCTTGTGAAGATGGCCATCGGGCAGTTCGACCTGGGCCCGGCCGCCGCGTTCTCGATCATGTACTTCCTCGTCATCCTCCTGGTTTCGTGGGTCTTCTACACCGTGATGACGAACCTTGACCGCGAGGAGGCCCGCTGATGCGTCTCAAGTCCTCACCCTTCGTCATGGCGCTTTACCTTCTGTTCCTGCTGGTGCCGATCTACTGGCTCGTGAACATGAGCCTGAAGACCAACACAGAGATCACGTCGACCTTCACGCTCGTTCCCGGCGACCTGACGTTTCGCAACTACGCGGTGATCCTGACCGATCCCAGCTGGTACATGGGCTATGTCAACTCGATCATCTATGTGGTGATGAACACGGTCATCTCGATCACCGTCGCCCTGCCCGCGGCCTATGCCTTCAGCCGTTATACCTTCCTCGGCGACAAGCATCTGTTCTTCTGGCTTCTGACGAACCGGATGGCCCCGCCGGCGGTCTTCGCCCTGCCGTTCTTCCAGCTCTATTCCTCGGTCGGGCTGTTTGACACGCACATCGCGGTTGCGCTGGCACATTGCCTTTTCAACGTGCCGCTGGCCGTCTGGATCCTCGAAGGGTTCATGCGCGGCGTCCCGAAGGAAATCGACGAGACGGCCTATATCGACGGCTACTCCTTTCCAAGGTTCTTCGTGAAGATCTTCATGCCGCTGATCGCGTCCGGCATCGGTGTGGCGGCCTTCTTCTGCTTCATGTTCAGCTGGGTGGAGCTTCTGTTGTCACGCACGCTGACCTCGGTGAATGCGAAACCGATCGCGGCGACGATGACCCGCACCGTCTCGGCCTCCGGGATGGACTGGGGCGTGCTTGCCGCGGCAGGTGTCCTGACCATCGTTCCCGGTGCGCTCGTGATCTACTTCGTCCGCAACTACATCGCCAAGGGCTTCGCCCTGGGGAGGGTCTGATGACCGATACCACGACGATCCGCCGCGTGAACTGGACGGCGATCTACCTTGGTGCCGCCGGCACGATGGGCGCGATCCTTGTGGCGCTTCTGGTGGTCGCGCCGCGCAAGGAAGGCGCGCTTGACTGGTTCTCGCCGATGATCCAGCAGGGCTGGATGGCCTGGACCCTGCCGGTCGCGATCTTCTTCTGGGCGATTGCCAGCGTCCTTGTGGCCTTCACGATCCTCGCGATCAGGTTTCCCGAAACCCCGCGCATCGGCATCCTGCGGATCGAGACGACGCGGGGCGACCGACTTTTCATCAGCCTTCTCGGGTCGGCCTTCATTCACCTGATCTGGCTTTTCTTCGCGGGCACGCCGCTTTGGGGTGCCTCCGCACTTTGCCTTGTCTATGCCGCGGCGGTCTTCCGCTGGGTCTGAAACGGGCAACACCAACCGCCGGGGGGGCGGCGATCAAACCGTCCCCACGGCGTTACTTCAAGACCAAGTCTGTCAATCTGGGAGGATATCGAATGAGACTTCGTCAAACGACAACGGCCATGGCGCTTGCGCTGATGGCCATGGGCATGCCCGCCTGGGCCGACATGGAGGCGGCGAAAGCCTTTCTCGATGCCGAAATCGGCGATCTTTCGTCGCTGAGCCGTGCCGATCAGGAAGCCGAGATGCAGTGGTTCGTCGACGCTGCCGCGCCCTATGCGGGCATGGACATCAAGGTCGTGTCCGAAACGATCACGACGCACGAATACGAATCCAAGGTTCTGGCCCCGGCCTTCACGGCGATCACCGGGATCAAGATCACCCATGACCTGATCGGCGAAGGCGACGTTGTCGAGAAGCTGCAAACGCAGATGCAGTCGGGCGAGAACGTCTATGACGCCTATATCAACGACAGCGACCTGATCGGCACCCACTGGCGCTATCAGCAGGCGCACAACCTGACCGACTGGATGGCCGGGGAAGGTGCAGCTGTAACGAACCCGAACCTCGACCTTAACGACTTCATCGGTGTCAAGTTCACCACCGGCCCCGATGGCAAGGTCTACCAGTTGCCCGACCAGCAGTTCGCGAACCTCTACTGGTTCCGCTACGACTGGTTCACGGACCCCAAGACCATGGAAGATTTCAAGGCCGCTTATGGCTATGACCTTGGCGTCCCGGTCAACTGGTCGGCCTACGAGGACATCGCCGAATTCTTCACCGGCCGCGACATGTCCTACATCGGCGGCCCGTCCAGCGGCGTCTACGGGAACATGGACTACGGCAAGAAAGACCCGTCGCTTGGCTGGCGCTACACCGATGCGTGGATGTCGATGGCAGGCATGGGCGACGTCGGCGAACCGAACGGTCTGCCGGTTGACGAATGGGGCATCCGTGTCGACGAAAACAGCCGTCCGGTCGGTTCCTGCGTGGCCCGTGGCGGCGCAACGAACGATGCGGCGGCGGTCTATGCCGTGACCAAGGCGATCGAGTGGCTGCAGAAGTTCACACCGCCGGAAGCCCAGGGCATGACCTTCGGCGAAGCCGGGCCGGTTCCCGCCCAGGGTTCCATCGCCCAGCAGATGTTCTGGTACACAGCCTTCACCGCCGACATGGTCAAGCCCGGCCTGCCGGTGATGAACGAGGACGGCACGCCCAAGTGGCGCATGGCCCCGTCGCCCCATGGCGCCTACTGGCAAGATGGCATGAAGGTCGGCTATCAGGACGCCGGTTCCTGGACGCTGCTGAAGTCCACGCCCATCGATCGCGCCCAGGCGGCCTGGCTTTATGCCCAGTTCGTCACCTCGAAGACCGTCGACGTCAAGAAGTCGCACGTCGGCCTGACCTTCATCCGTGAATCGACGATCCAGCATCAGTCCTTTACCGATCGCGCGCCGAACCTTGGCGGTCTGGTCGAGTTCTACCGCTCGCCGGCCCGCGTCCAGTGGTCGCCGACGGGCACCAACGTGCCCGACTATCCGAAGCTGGCGCAGCTTTGGTGGCAGAACATCGGCGACGCGATGTCTGGCGCGAAAACCCCGCAGGAAGCGCTGGATGCGCTCTGCGAGGAGCAGGAGAAGGTGCTGGAGCGGCTTGAGCGCGCGGGTGTTCAGGGTGACATCGGCCCGAAACTGAACGAGCCGCAGGATCCCCAGGTCTGGCTTGATGCGCCGGGTGCGCCCGTTGCCAAGCTCGACAATGAGGATCCCGCGCCGGAGACGATCAGCTACGACGAACTGATCAAGTCCTGGCAGTAATGCACAGCGGCGGGCGGCCCGGTCACCGGGCCGCCCGCATCCTCTACTGACGGTCACAAGGCGAACGGCGCTTGCACCGCATTCCCGCGTGTTGTCAGGATACGCCGAAATAGCCGAACGACTCCTTGCGCGCCGCCCCGATGACCGTTCCGCGGGGACCAGCAGTCGCAACGCATCACTTTCCGAGGCCGAGCCCATGACCTACATCCTCGCCATCGACCAGGGCACCACCTCCTCCCGCGCGATCCTGTTTGACGGCGCGCTTCGACCCGTCGCTCAGGCGCAAGAGGAGTTCCGTCAGCACTACCCTTCCTCGGGCTGGGTCGAACACGATCCGGACGACCTGTGGTCCTCGGTCGCCGCGACCGCGCGTGCCGCGATGGCCAAGGCGGGGGTAGATTGGCAAGCAATCGCGGCCATCGGCATCACCAACCAGCGCGAAACCACCCTTCTGTGGGACCGGGCCACCGGAAGGCCGCTGCACAACGCGATCGTCTGGCAGGACCGCCGCACCGCCGATGCCTGCGCCGCGCTGAAAGAGGCCGGACACGAGGCGATGATTTCCGCGCGCACGGGCCTGCTGCTTGATCCCTATTTCTCGGGCACCAAGCTCAAATGGCTGCTCGACACGGTCCCCGGCGCGCGCGCCCGCGCAATCAGGGGCGAACTGGCCTTTGGCACGGTCGATAGCTGGCTGATCTGGAATCTGACCGGGGGACGCGTTCATGCGACCGATGCAACCAACGCCGCGCGCACGCTGCTTTTCAACATCGCGACGAATGCCTGGGATGCCGACATCTGCGCCCTTCTCGATATCCCGATGTCGCTTCTGCCCGAGGTGCGTGACTGCGCCGACGACTACGGCGTGACGGACCCCGACCTGTTCGGCGGCGAAATCCCGATCCTCGGGGTCGCAGGCGACCAGCAGGCGGCAACCGTCGGGCAGGCGTGCTTTGCGCCGGGCATGATGAAATCGACCTATGGGACCGGATGCTTCGCGCTTCTGAATACAGGGGCCGACATGGTGCCCTCGAAAAACCGGCTTCTTACGACAATCGCCTATCGCTTGAACGGGCAGACAACGTATGCGCTTGAAGGGTCCATCTTCATCGCGGGTGCCGTTGTCCAGTGGCTGCGCGACGGGCTGCGGATCATCGGCAACGCGAAGGAGACGCAAGACCTCGCCGAGGCCGCGGACACCACGCAAGAGCTCGTCCTGGTACCCGCCTTCACCGGGCTTGGCGCCCCCTACTGGCGACCCGACTGCCGCGGCGCGATCTACGGCCTTTCGAGGAACTCCGGACCCGCCGAATTCGCGCGTGCGGCGCTGGAAAGCGTGGGCTACCAGACGCGCGACCTCCTGGAGGCGATGCGGTCGGACTGGGGTGCCGGGGCTGACGGCGTGCTGCGCGTCGATGGCGGAATGACCGCAAACGACTGGGCCATGCAGTTCCTGTCCGACATCCTTGGCGCGCCGGTCGACCGCCCGGTCGTAACCGAAACGACCGCGCTGGGCGCCGCCTATCTGGCCGCCATGCAGGCGGGGGTCATCGGCGGACCGGAAGAATTCGCCCGATCCTGGGCTCTTGACCGCCGCTTCAGCCCGCAGATGGACGCCGCTACCCGCGAAGCAAGATACGCCCGCTGGGGCAAGGCGGTCGCCGCGACGATGAGCCTATGACGCCCTTTGCCATTACCGCCCCCGGACGCATCCTGTTTGGCCGCGGTGAGTCCGCGAAAGCCCCGGCGCTGATACGGTCATTCGGCAATCGGGTGCTGATCGTTCACGGCGCGAACCGCGACCGGGCAGGCTGGCTAAGGATACCTGATGCCGAGGTTCAGACCCTGCCGTGCGGCGGCGAGCCGACGCTGGCGATGCTGGAAGCGGCCTTGCAGCAGACACGCGGCTTCGAACCTCAGGTCGTGGTCGGCCTGGGAGGAGGGGCGGTACTGGACCTTGCCAAGGCTCTGGCGGCGCTGATCCCGGCGCCCTGCGGGCCGATGGAGCATCTGGAGGTGGTGGGAAAAGGTCTGGCCCTGAAAGCCGATCCCTTGCCCTTCATCGCCCTGCCCACCACTGCAGGAACCGGGGCCGAGGTCACCAAGAACGCAGTGATCGGCCTGCCCGAGATGGGTCGCAAGGTCAGCCTGCGTGATGACCGGATGGTGGCGCGGATCGCCATTGTCGACCCGGCCCTGACCGACCCCTGCCCGCGCGCCGTCACACTGGCCTCGGGCCTTGATGCGGTGACGCAGGTGATCGAACCCTTCGTCTCGGTCAAGGCCACGCCCTATACGGACGCGCTGACCCGGCCTGCCATAGCCGTCGGACTGGGGGCACTGATGCGCCTGATGCAGGGTGAAGACCCGATGGCCCGCGACCGAATGGCCTGGGTCAGCCTCTGCGGCGGCCTGGCCTTGGCCAATTCCGGGCTTGGGGCCGTTCACGGGCTTGCCGGTGTGATCGGCGGCATGACCGGTGCGGCGCACGGCGCGATCTGCGGCGCGCTCTTGGGGCCGGCGCTGGCGGTCAACCAGGGCCGGGCCACGGGCGCGGCGCGCGACAGAATCGAAGAGGCGCTTGCCCTCATCTCCGGTCCGTTGGGGTGCACCGCCGACACGGTTCCCGGCCGCCTCGCATCCTGGGCGCTGGCGGCGGGCCTGCCGCGCCTTGGGGATCTGGGCGTCAAGGACGCCGATCACGAGAAGATCGCCGAGGCCGCGACGTCGGCCTCTTCCAGCAGGGGAAACCCGGTGGCGCTTGCCGCTGCGGACTTCGCTGAAATCCTTGCCCGTGCGCACTGAAAGACGGCACCGCAAGCTTGTCTTGCTCCGATAATGAATCGGCAGGTAGCGACCAGTCGCGTGCAAAGGATGCGGAAGCTTACCGCGCAACAGGGCGCAGGAGGTCACGGCGGTCCTGCCCGGTTCTTCCTTGCTCCGCCGATGATCAGACCGTCGGCAAGGCGCGCAAAGCGCCCCACCGCTTCCGGAAAGGATTGTTCGGAGGTGGCGCCCCGTAGCTTTTACGGGCGATCCGCGCCCGATCTCATCGCAAATGCCCGACTGCCAGGGATTGGGAATGGGAAACAATGCGATCGCACGCGGTCTGAAACCGCGCATCGTCAACAGTCAGCGCCACCCGAACCCAGCCCGCCAGTGTCTCACCGAAGGCCGATCCGGGCATGACCGCCACGCCCGCATCCAGAAGCCCGAGGGCAAAGTCGCGGTCCGAAAGCCCCGCAGGGCGGACATCCACAAGCGCGAACATCCCCGCCTCGGGCCGGTGAACGCCCAGCGCCGTCTCCTGGGTCAGCCGGTCGGCAAGATAGCGCGCCCGGTCGGCAAACCGGCGGCGCATGCCCCGCGCCGCCTCCGACGGTTGCGACACCGCCCGGGCAGTCATGTCGGCGATGAACGGCTGATTGCCGAACAACATCGTCTCGGAAAGCGGCAAGAGCCTGTCGGCAAAGGTGCGCGACCCGATGCACCAGCCAGACCGGAACCCCGGTGCGGCATGCGACTTGGAGATCGAGGCCACCGCGACGGTGCGTTCGGCCAGTTCCGCGATGGCCAGTGGCGAAGTAAAGCACACGCCGTCGAACACCAGTTCCTCGTAAACCTCGTCCGAGATGATCCAAAGATCGTGCCGGATCGCCAGTTGCCCGATCGCCTCGATATCCGCCCGGCCGAGGACGGCCCCCGTCGGATTGTGCGGCGTGTTCAGCAGGATCGCGCGCGTCCTTGGCCCGATCCGGTCCGCCAGATCCTGCGCGGAAATCCTGAAACCGTTCTCGGGCCTCAGCGGCACGGGCACGACCCTTGCCCCGGACGCGGCAATCACGCCCTCGTAGGTGGCATACATCGGATCGCCCACCAGGACTTCGGACCCCGGCTCCGCGATCCCCATCAGCACGGCGTAAAGCGCGGTCTGCGTTCCGGGAAAGCACAGGATCTGATCGGGGTGCACCGGTCGACCCAGCCGCGCCGCATAGCGCGCGGCCAGCGCGCCCCGCAGGTTGCCCTCTCCTCGACCGTCGGAGTACTGCGTGCGCCCCGCGCGCATCGCCGCCACCGCCGTCTCGATCAGATCCGTCGGTGCCGGAACATCGGGGTTGCCGATCGTCAGATCGACGATATCCGCGCCTTCGGCAATGCGCTCCCTGGCGTGGAAGTGCAGTTCCCATTTCGCGCCGCCCAATCCGGCCAGCCGGTCCAGTACCGGTGAATACCTCATGCCCCCGCCTCGTCCGATGAAAGTTCAAGCCCCAGGATCGCCCCGACCGAACGTAGCCCGATCCGCACCAGTTCGCCCTTGCCGAATGCCTCCGGCAGGGCGCCTGCCTCAAGCCACAGCCCATCCAGCACGGCGTTGCAGGCGATGGCGAGCGTGCGCGCCTCTTGCGGCGGCACGGCGCGCCCCGCCTCGTCCAGGGCGCTCGCAATATGCGCCTGAAGCAGATCGCGATAGCGCAGATAGCTGCGTTCGTGCGTCGCGTGCATCGCCGGGTCGCGCCAGACCATGTGGATGAAGCCGGCCCAAAGCGACAGCGCCTCCGGCGCGGCAACGGGCGGTGAGACCGAGGTTGCGACCATCCGCGCCAGGCGTTGCCGCGCGCCGGCCGGACCAAGCGCCACCAAGCCCTCGATCGCCTCGGTCTGTGCCTGCATGTGGAACTGGTATGCCGCGTTCAGCAGGTCTTCCTTGGTGGTGAAGTAGTGCCGGATCAGACCCTGTGTAACGCCTGCCTCTTCGGCGATGGCGCGCACCGTGGCGGCGCCGGGACCGCGCCGCGCTATCAGCGACAGCGCCGCACGGATCAGCGCGTCCTTGCGCGCGTCGGGGTTTTCCCGTCTGAAGCTGCGTCGGGGGGCGGTCATGTATCAGCCTGAAATTATACGTCCGCATAATTACCTTCACCCGCCTTGAACACAAGCCCCTTCACTTCCCCGGAAGATGCTGACTTGCGTTCTCTTGCTTGCAAGCGCACATAGAAGCGGCACACAGCACCTCTGTTCAGGTATGGCGTGGCTCGCAAAGGACCACGCGGATTGACGCCGAACCTGCATGTGTTCAACTAGACGCGATCAACCGTCGCCCTCACGCCCGGCCGACCGGAACCAGCAGGCAAAGAGACATCCCCATGATAAAACGGCTCATCATCGCAATCCTGCTGCTCGGGCTCGTGGTCGGCGGGATCGTCTGGTTCAAGTATTTCCGCGACGGGATGATTGCGCAGTTCATGGCCGGCCGGGTGCCGCCGCCGGTGCCGGTGACGGCGCAGACGGTCGAACCCGTGACCTGGGAGCCGGGGATCGAGGCCGTCGGGACCGCGATCGCCGCGCGCGGCGTGGATCTTGCGATCGAGGCGTCCGGGATCGTCCGGTCCATCGCCTTCGCCGCCAACGACAGCGTCGCGGATAGCCAGGTCCTTGTCCTGATCGACGACGACAGCGAACGCGCCACCCTTTCGGCCGCGCAGGCCTCGCTTGCCGTCGCGCAGGCCGATGCGCGCCGCGCGCAGACGCTGACCGAACGTGGCGTGAGCGCGGTCAACACCGTCGAGACGGCCGAGGCGATGGTGGAAAGCGCGCGCGCGCAGGTGGCGCAGGTACAGACCGCGCTGGACGCCAAGACATCGACCGCCCCCTTCGCCGGTGTCATCGGCATTCCGCGGGTGGAGGTCGGTCAATATGTCTCGACCGGCACGATCTACGCGACGCTACAGGATCTGTCGCAGATGCGGGTCGATTTCACCGTTCCCGAACAGCAGATCGGCGATCTGGAACTTGGCCGCCCGGTCAGCGTCAGCACCGAGGTCGGCGATTTCCGCGCCGAGGGCCGCATCACCGGGATCGAACCGCAGGTGGACGCCAATTCGCGTCTGGTGTCCGTCCGGGCCGAGGTTGGCAACCCCTCGGGCCGACTGTTCCCCGGGCAATTCCTGCGCGTGCGGGTCGCGCTGCCGGCCGAACAGGGGCTGATCGCGGTCGCGCAGACAGCCGTGATTTCAAGCCTTTATGGCGATTCCATCTATGTCGTCCGTCCTGGCGAGGCGGAGGGCGACCTGACGGTGGAACAGGTCTTCGTCGATCTTGGCCGGCGTTCCGGCGGCCTGATCGAGATCACCGGGGGGCTGGCGGCTGGCGACCGGATCGTGACGTCGGGCCAGAACCGGCTGTCGAACGGGGCCAAGGTCGTGATCGACACCTCCGTCGAGCTTTCGGTGACGGACGGGCAGGCGGACGGATAGGGGCGCGGGATGCATTTCTCCGAAATCTTCATCCGCAGGCCTGTCCTGTCGACCGTCCTTGCGGCGCTGATAACCTTCCTTGGGCTGGCCTCGGTGGCCAACCTGCCTGTCCGGCAATACCCCGAGGTCGAGGAGAGCGTGATCACCATCACCACGGTCTATCCCGGCGCGGCACCGGACCTTATCCAGGGTTTCGTCACCTCGCCCATCGCCGCGGCGGTCTCCACGACCGAGAACATGGACTATATCACCAGCCAGTCGCGCCCATCGGCCTCGGTGGTGACGGTCCAGATGAAGCTGGGCGCGGACCCCGACATCGCCCTGACCGAGGTGATGTCGAAGGTGCAGCAGGTGCGCGGGCAATTGCCCCAGGACACCGAGGATCCGGTGATCGCCAAGGGCACGGGGCGGACCTTCGCGCTGATGTATCTGGCGGCCCGCAATCCCAACATGACGCCAGAGCAGCTGAACGAATACCTGGCCCGCGTGATCCGTCCGCGTGTCACCAACATCGATGGCGTCGCCCAGATGGAAATCCTGGGCGGGCAGACCTATGCGATGCGCATCTGGCTCGATCCCCTCAAGCTGTCGGCGCGCGGCGTGACCGCATCCGAGGTTCTTGCGGCGATCCGGTCGTCGAACTTCCTTTCGGCGCCCGGCAAGACGGAAAACGAATACTTCAGCTATTCCCTCACGCTTGATTCCACGATCCAGACGCCCGAAGCCTTCGGCGCGCTGCCGGTCGTCCAGGGAAAGACCGGTGTCGTGCGGTTGCGCGACGTGGCGCGGATCGAACTTGCCTCGGGCTCCAGCGACGCCATCGTGACCTTCGCGGGGGAACCCGGCACATTCATCGGGATCATTCCGGCGCCGGGCGAAAACCAGCTGGATGTCGCGACCAACGTACGCGACGCGCTGCCGGCGCTGACCGGCACGCTGCCGCGCGGCATGACGATCGACCTTGTCTACGATTCGACCGAAACGATCGCCGCCTCGATTCAGGAGGTCTTCAAGACCATCGCCGAGGCGGTGCTGATCGTCGTCGTCGTGATCCTGCTTTTCCTTGGGTCCTTCCGATCCGTTCTCATGCCGATCGTCACCATCCCGTTGTCGCTGATCGGTGTCTGTTCGGTCATGCTGGCGCTTGGCTACTCGATCAACCTTCTGACGCTTCTCGCCATGGTGCTGGCGATCGGCCTGGTGGTGGACGACGCCATCGTCGTGGTCGAAAACATCCATCGCCACATCGACGAAGGCATGTCGCCCGCACGCGCGGCGATCCGCGGCATGAAGGAAATTGCCGGTCCGGTGATCGCGATGACGATCACGCTGGCGGCGGTGCTGTCGCCGCTTGCCTTCACCGGCGGACTGACCGGATCGCTCTTCACCGAATTCGCCCTGACGCTTGCCGGTTCGGTCGTCATCTCCGGCCTTGTCGCGCTGACGATCACCCCGGCGATGTCGGCCCGACTTCTAAGCCACGACGCGCCGGGACGGTTCCAGCGCGTCGTTGACCGCACCCTGGGCGGACTGGCCAACTGGTACGAACGGCGGGTGTCTTCATCGCTCGACTACCGGCCTGTCACCATGCTCATGGTCGTCGCGCTGCTTGGGGTATCGGGGTTCATGTTCCTCAACACCTCCTCAGAACTTGCCCCGGAAGAGGACAACGGAGCCTTGTTCGCGATCATGAACGGGCCGCGCTATGCCACGCTTGAATACACCGACGCCTTCACCCAGGAGGTCAGCCGCCGGACCGCCGATATCGAGGAAGTGCAGACCGCCTTCTCCGTCGCCGGGATGGGCGGCGCGGCGAACAGCGGCTTCTACATCTGGGCACTCAAGGACTGGGCTGACCGCAGCCGCAGCCAATCGATGATCCAGCAGCAGATCCAGGGCATTCTGGACGGCACCCCGGGGCTGCAAAGCTATGTCTTCGCACCGCCCTCGTTGCCCGGGGCGGGGGGCGGATTGCCGATCTCGATGGTGATCCAGTCGATCCACGCCCCTGAACGCGTGGTTGAGATCGCCGACCAGATCCGCGCGCAGGCGATGAAGTCAGGCATGTTCATCGTCGTCCAGAACAGCCTGTCCTTCGACGCCCCGCAGGTGCGGCTGACGATCGACCGCGACCGGGCCGCCCAGCTGGGCGTCGCGGTCAGCGATGTCGGCGCGACGCTGGGTCTTCTGGTTGGTGGTGGCGCGATCGCCCAGTTCGACCGTGATTCCAACAGCTACGACGTCATCACCCAGGTGCCGAGGGAATGGCGTGACAACCCCGAACGCCTGACCGAGTTCTTCGTCCGTGCGCGGTCGGGCGCGATGGTTCCCCTGGCCTCGGTCGTCTCGATCGAGGACACGGTTTCGGCGGCGGCCATCGAACAGTTCAACCAGCTCAACTCCGCCACGCTTTCGGCGATGCCGATGATCGGCATATCTTCCGGCGTGGCGCTTGCCGAGCTTGAGCGGATCACGAACGAGATCCTGCCCGACGGGTTCTTCATCGACTATTCCGGCCAGTCGCGGCTTGAGAAGTCCGAAGGCAACACCATCCTTCTGGCCTTCGGGGCGGCGTTGGTCGTGATCTATCTGGTGCTGGCGGCGCAGTTCGAAAGCTTCCGCGATCCTTTCATCATCCTGATGTCGGTCCCGCTGTCGATCTTCGGCGCGATGCTTCCACTGTTCTTCGGGGCAAGCACCCTGAACATCTATACGCAGGTCGGCCTGATCACTCTGATAGGGCTGATCACCAAGCACGGCATCCTGATGGTCGAATTCGCCAACCAGCAACGCGCCGACCACGGCCTGTCGCGGCGCCAGGCGATCGTCGCGGCGGCGAAGACACGGCTGCGGCCGATCCTGATGACGACGGCGGCGATGGTGCTGGCGGTCGTGCCGCTGATCATCGCCGAGGGCGCGGGAGCCGCCGCACGTCAGGCCATGGGCCTGGTCATCTTCGCGGGTCTGATGATCGGAACGATGTTCACCCTCTTCGTCGTGCCGATGTTCTACACGCTGATTTCCCGCAGCGACGGCGAATACCTGTTGCACAAACATGGGGAAGAGACGCGCTTTGGCTCTGCCTGAAACGCCTTGCCGGCCGGGGTGGCATCTGCCCAGTCGCCGCGAACCTCGGCCCCGACCGAACCAGGGATGCGCATGACCACCGACGAAACCACAGCCCTGCCCTGGACCGGAACCGGCGGAAGCGACCTTGTCGCCAGACCGGCGCATCGCGACTGGTTGTTGGCACAGGCGACCGGCCTGATCGAATTCTTCCGCCAGGGGGCGTTCAACCCCGCGGGCGGTTTCTTCGCGCTCGACGGCGCCGGCCGCCCCGTTCCGCCGCAGGGCGTTGGCGGGCCACTGCGGCACCTGCATGAGACCACGAGGATGGTCCATTGCTTCGCCATCGCGCAGCTTCTGGGCCTGCCCGGTGCCGACCGCATGATTGACCACGGCATGTCGTTTCTTGAAACCCGCCATCGGGATCGCCGAAACGGCGGGTGGTTCTGGTCGGTCGACGACGACGGCCCCGCCGATGCCACAAAGCAGGCCTATGGCCATGCCTTCGTCCTCCTGGCGGGCGCATCGGCCAAGGTCGCCGGACACCCGGACGCCGATGCCCTGATCGCGGCGGCCACGGCGATCCTGCACGACCGGTTCTGGGACGACACAGCCGGCGCCACGACCGAGGAATACACGGCCGACTGGCAGCCGCTTGGCAGCTATCGCGGCCAGAATTCCAACATGCACCTGACCGAGGCGCTGATGGCGGCGTTCGAGGCGACCGGGGACGACGACTATCTTGGCATGGCCGAACGCATCGCCACGCTGATCGTCGACCGGCACGCCCGCGAACAGGGCTGGCGCGTCGCCGAACATTTCCACGCGGACTGGAGCGTGGATCGCGACTATGAGGGCGACCCGATGTTTCGCCCGGCAGGCACAACGCCCGGACATGCGCTGGAATGGAGCCGCCTGCTGATCCAGCTTTGGGAACTGGGCGGGCGCGCCCGTTCCTGGATGCCCGAGGCCGCCCGCGCATTGTTCCTGAAGACCTGCGACATCGGCTGGGACAGGGGACGCGGCGGGTTTTACTACACGCTCGACTGGAACGACCGACCCGTCCGGCGCGACCGCTACTGGTGGCCCTGTGCCGAAGGCATCGCCGCCGCGTCGGTGCTGCGCAAATCCGGCGGCGACGCCCGGTTCGAGGAATGGTACCGGCGCATCTGGGGCTTCACCGCATCCCACCTGATCGACCCGAAGGGCAGCGGATGGTTTCCCGAGCTGGATGACGACCTGCAGCCGGTATCCCGCGTCTTCAGCGGACGACCGGACCTGTATCACGCGTTGCAGGCCTGCCTTATCCCGCTGCTTCCCCCCACTGGCAGCGTCACCCGGGGACTGGCGGCACAGGTGCATTGCTGATCGACCCTGCCACATGCCAGGGCACTGCAACTGCCCGATCTTGCGATGACGCACGCCTGCATCAGATTGCCGCAGCCGGTGCGGCAGAGATTGCCGGTGCCGCTCGGTTGCGGCACTGATCGGCCCCATGACAGCGATGCTTCATCTTCGCGGCCTTTTCGCGCGCGCCTTCGGCGTGCTCTTTGGGCTCGTGCTCATGGCGCAGGTCGCGGTCAGCCACTTCCCCGTCGATCTGCCGCTGGCGCCAGGTACGATGCGCCTGGTCATCTGTGGGCATGGCGGGCTCGAGACGATCACGATCAACCTTGCTGACGGGACGGTCGAGACAGGCTCAGGCACAGGCGAAAGCAAGTGCCCCTTCTGCATCATGTCCGTCGCCGATCTCTTGCCCGGGATCAGCGCACCGATTGCCTCGGCCGACTACCGTCGGGCCGACTGCGGACCAACAGATGCGCTGCGCATCGCCACCCACAGCCCTGACCCTGCTGCCCCCATACGCGCCCCGCCCCGGCAGCTCTGACACCTCCGAAAACAAGAACAAACCCGCAGCTGACCGGGCGCGCCGCGCCCCACTGCGGGTCAACGGATGTCAAGGGACAAGACATGACCAGTTTCCGCATTCTGCGCCTCGGCGCGACCGCGGTGCTTCTCGGCACCATCTCTCATCAGGCGATCGCACAGATTGCCGAAGAGGACGAGGGCTTTGCACTCGATCCGATCTATGTGCTTTTGAACAAAGCGAAAAGCTCGACGAACAGCTATGAGTTCTCGCCCATGGACAGCGAGGCACCGATGCCCGCCGACGCGGGGGCACTGCTTGGCGCCACACCAGGTGTTGCGTTCAACCGAATGGGCGGACACGGCGTTGACATCGTGATCCGCGGCCAGCAGGGCAACCAGTTGAACATCATTGACGCGGGTTCTGTCACCTATGGCGCCTGCCCGAACCGCATGGATCCACCGACCGCCACGGCCGCGCTCGCGCGGGCTGACCGGGTCGTTGTCGAACGCGGTTATGCCAGCGTCACGAACGGGCCCGGCGGTTCTGGCGGCACCGTCAGGTTCGAACGCGACGCACCCGAATTCGACCAGGACAAAAAGCTGGCCGGGACGCTGTCGCTCGGGGGTACGACCAATGCTGGCCTGCTCAGCGCGGCGGCAACCTTCGCGGCAGACCTGGGGCACGGTTTCTACATCGAAGGCTCGCTCGAGGAGAAAAGCGCAGGCAACTATGTTGACGGAGACGGGCGCGAGGAGCGTTCGGCCTATGATCAGTCCAGCCAGGGCCTGACGTTCGGCTACAAGTCTGGCGACGCAGACCTTGCTTTCGATATCGAACACGACAAGACCACCGATGTCCTGTTCGCCGGCGCCGGCATGGACAGCCCGGTTTCCGAAAACTGGGTGTACCGGCTGCGGGGCGGTATCGATGTCGACATGGGTGCGCTCAGGCGGATCGAGGGCAATCTGTACCTGAGCGAGGTCGACCATGTGATGGACAACTATTCGCTGCGACCGAACATGGGCATGTTGATGCGGGTCCCAAGTTCCTCCGACACGCTGGGCGGCAAGCTGGAGGGCCAGTTCGAGTTCGGCGAAACGATGCTGAAGATCGGCGTGGATCATCAATCCAGCAACCGCCTCGCGATCGCCTATGCCGGGATGGCCATGGCACGGCCGCAGATCGAAGCCTCCAATCCGGCGTTCTCGCGCTTCCTCATGTGGCCCGATGTAACCATCGCGCAGACCGGCCTCTATGTCGAAAGCGAAACCAGGCTCAGCGAAAGCAACACGCTGAAAGGCGGGCTGCGCTACGATCACGTCCGTGCCTCGGCGGGCGCTGCGGGCGGGCTCGCCGGCTACACGGCCATGGTGCCAAACACGCTCTATTCCACCTATTATGGCACCACCTTCGACGCTGCCCGGACCGAGGACAATCTTGGTGGACTCCTGCGGTTCGAACACGAGCTTTCGCCGGGGGCGACGCTGTTCGCAGGGCTTTCGCGATCGGTCCGGACCGCCGATGCGAATGAACGGGCGATGGCACGCGACAACTGGGTCGGCAACCCGGACATCGCGCCGGAAAAGCACCATCAGTTCGACCTGGGCGTCGAACTGGAACGCGCGGGCTGGAATCTGACGGCGGCGGCCTACCTGGACAAGGTGGACGACTACATCCTGCGTGACCAGTTTACCGTCGCGGGCGTCACGACCTATCGCAACGTCTCGGCCACGCTTTCAGGGATCGAGCTTTCGGGAGACTGGGAACAGGGCGGCTGGCAGGTCGCCGGAAACCTGACCTACACCTACGGACAGAACGACACCGACGACCGCGCACTTGCCCAGATCGCGCCACTGATGGGCGCAGTGTCGGCCAGTTATGGCAAGGATGCCTGGCGCGCCGGCGCCCGTGTCAACTTTGCCGCAGCGCAAGACCGATACGACCCCGCGCGCGAACCCGGCCCGACGCCCGGCTATGCCACGCTTGACCTTTTTGGCAGCTACGAGGTTTCGGACAGGGCCATACTGGTCGCTGGCATCGACAATGTCCTGGATGCGACCTACGCGAACCACCTCAGCCGTTCGAACGCGTTCGACACCACTGTGACCCGCGTCATGGAACCGGGGCGGACCGCCTACATCACGCTTGAAATGCGGTTCTAGGACCGGATCGCGGCCCCTGACGGGGCCGCGAACCCCGTCAAAAGGAAAACTGCCATGACAGATACGACCAGCGCCCTGACGGGCCTTGCATCGACCGCCGCCGAAAAGCTGGACGCCTTGATCGGGCTTGGGGGCCCCGCGATGGTCGCCATCGCCGCCTTGTCGGTGATCGGCACGGCGCTGATCCTGTGGAAATTCTTCAGCCTCGTCCACGTTGGAGCGTTCTCCGGCTCGGGGCGCGCGGAACGCGCCATTCGCGACTGGGAGGCGGGGGACCGCGCGGCGGCGCGCGCACTGCTCTCGGGGCGCATGGGCGTTCGGGCGCGCCTGGCAACGCAGGTCATGTCGCTTCTGAACGACCCCGGCATGCCGGAGGGATTGGCGCGCGAAGAAACCGCGCGGGCAGCGCGGGCACTTCTTGCCAGCGCGCGCAGCGGCCTGCGCGGGCTTGAACTGACGGTGACGATCGGCCCTTTGCTTGGACTGCTCGGCACGGTCACCGGGATGATTTCGGCCTTTCAGGCTCTGCAGCAGGCCGGCACCCGCGCCGATCCCGCCACGCTTGCCGGCGGCATCTGGGAGGCGCTCCTGACCACCGCCGCAGGCATGGCCGTCGCAATTCCCGCGCAAGTGGCGCTGACATGGTTCGAAAGCCGGATCGAGGCGCTTCGCCATGACATGGAGGATCAGGCCACCCGGCTGTTCGTGGCCACCTTTCGCACACGCGGGGCAAGTCACGCAGACGAGGATGCCACATCCGTCGGCCATCATGAGGCCGCGGCCTGATGTTTCACTTCGCCCCCCCGCAGCGCTTCCGGCGCCCAGACCTGACGCCGATGATCGACGTTGTGTTCCTTCTTCTGATCTTCTTCATGCTGGTGTCGAGCTTCGACCGCGACACTGCCCTGAGCATCCAGGCGGCAGGCCGGACGCCCGAGACGCCCGACTGGCCCGGACCGCCCCGCGTCATCGACATCGGGGAAGACGGCGCCGTGACGCTCAACGGTGGAAAGGTAGCGCCTGGGCACCTGGCCCACATGTTGCTTGACCTGATGGAAAGCTCCGCGGACCCGATCATCCTGCGCCCGCGTGGCGCCGACATGCAGGACCTTCTCACGCTGATCGAAGACCTGGGCGCGGCGGGCTTTGGCCGACTGATCGTGATGAACTAGCCATGGACTTTTCCGATCCGCCCCGCCGACGTGACAGCCAGGCACTTTTGCCGATGATCAACGTGGTTTTCCTTCTGGTGATCTTCTTCCTGCTGGCGGGCAGGATGCAGCCCGCCGACCCGCTGACGATCACGCCGCCCGAGGTCGCGGCGGGTGTGCCCGGACAGGGGCAGTTCACATTGATGGTCGGAGCGTCGGGGCAGCTCGCTTTTGACGGGATCGTTGCATCGGGCACAGACGCGCCAGACGACATGCGCGTGCTCGACGCACTGCGAGATGCAAGGGCCGTCTGGTGTGCGCAGGTCGACTGCGATCTTGCGCCGCCCGGGCTGATCCTGCGCGCCGACCGCAGCCTGAGCGCCGAAAGGGTCGCGCGCCTGCTTCCCGAACTTGCCGCGCGTGGCTTCGCCCGAATCGACCTTGGCGCAACCGCGAAGGACGCGGAATGAAGGGGCTGGCGGTTTTCGTCGCACTCTCGGGCGCACTGCACCTTGCGGCACTGGGCCTGTTCGGCGGCCAGGAGGGGGCCGAGGCTGCCGGAGACGGCGGTCAGGCGCTTGTCTCGATCGAAGCCGCCGATGGCACCCTGACCAATCTGGTGGCCGCCTGGGACAGGCCGCCAGAGGTCACGGACCGTTCTCCCGACCTGCGACGGGTCGTCGATGACCCGGCTCCGACCCCGTCCAACCCGGTTCCCGTCCTCGACCAGCCCTCGCTGCTGCCTCTCGCCCGACCAGACCCGGCATCCCCGCCGGACAGCGACCCGGCCTTTCGCGCGCCCGAACTGCCGGCCCCGCCGCCGGCAGAGCCGAACGCCCGGCCCGAACCGGCAAAGCCTGCGCCCCCGGTCTCTGCGGCGAGACCGGGACAGACCGCATCGGGCAGCGGGAATGGCGACGCAAGCGGCAGGCAGGCTGCCGCCGCCGCGGCGACCGTGGACCCCGGCCGGATCGAGAGTGCCCGCGCCGAATGGGGCGCCTCGATCCGCGCCCGGATCGAAGGCGCAAAGCGCGCGCCACGCACACGCATCGAAGGCGCCGTGCGGCTGAAATTGCGCATCGCACCGTCCGGCGCGCTTGTCTCTTCGGTCGTATCCCGTTCCTCGGGGCACAGCGAACTGGACGCTGCCGCACTTGCAGCCGCTGCGCGCGCGCGCTTCCCTGCCGCACCGGTCACGCTTGGCGACAGAGTGCAAACCTTCAGCATCACGCTCGAGTTCCGGCGATGAACGGGACAGCCGGGCCGTCCTGATCGAAGGCAGCGCCATGGTGCACAGATCCTCAATCTGCAAACGGCGGGATGGATCGACGAAGGGCCTGCCTGGCACCGAAGCCCTGGATTGTCAGATGCAGTTGCAGACCTTGATACCGCTGCGAGGCACGGGATGCCGGGCAAGGTCCCGGGCCACCCTGACCGCCATGACCAAGAGACCGGGATCGTTTTTGCTGCAACGGTCCAATATCGACTGGCACAACAGGAAAAATTTGATCAAACAGGAGAGGGAAAAGATCTCCAGACGGAGGATGAGACGTGACCTGGACAATGCCGCCCGAAACAGCGCCGCAAGACCGCATCTGGATGGCGTTCCCGCGCGAGGGCCTGGCCCTTGGCGAAACCCTCGCCGAACGGGAGGCAGGCTACGCCGCCTGGGCCGCTGTCGCCAACACGATCGCCGGATTCGAACCGGTGACGATGATCGTCGATCCCACCGAAATCGCCCGCGCGCGCCGCATGCTCGACCCCGGGATCGAGATCGTCGGGCGCGTGATCGACGAATTCTGGCTGCGCGATTCCGGGCCGACCTTCGTGATCGCGGCAGACGGGTCGCTCGCCGCGGTGGACTGGATCTTCAACGGCTGGGGCGCGGCGGAATGGGCAAGTGCCGCGAACGACCGCGGGCTGGCGCAATTCATCGCGGGGCTCGCAGGCGTGCCGGTCGTGTCCTCGCTTCTCGTCAATGAGGGCGGCGGCCTTCATGTCGACGGCGAAGGCACCGTCCTTCTGACCGAAACGGTGCAGCTTGACCCTGGCCGCAATCCCCATGCCGACAAGGCAAGGGTAGAGGCGGAAATGGCGCGCACGCTTGGTGCGACCCGGGCGATCTGGCTTCCGCGCGGGCTGGAACGCGACTATGAAACCTTCGGCACCCGCGGGCATGTCGATATCGTCGCGACATTCGCGGCCCCCGGAACGATCCTGCTGCACGACCAGCCCGACCCCGGCCATCCCGACCACACCGTGATGCGCGACATCCGGTCGCTGCTGGCCGAGGCGACAGATGCGCGGGGGCGCAGGTTCGACATCATCGACCTGCCCGCGCCCGAGACGCAGCGCGATGCCCAGGGCTTCGTGGACTGGAGCTATGTGAACCACCTGGTCGTCAACGGCGGCGTCATCGCCTGCGGCTTTGGCGAGGACCGCGCCGACGCCCGCGCGCGCGACATCCTTTCGGCGGCCTATCCGGGGCGGCGGGTCGTGACCGTCGACGCACGCGAACTCTTTGCGCGGGGCGGTGGGATCCATTGCATCACCCAACAGCAACCGAAGGCGGGAGGTGCCGCATGAACGTGGTCGAAGCGACGATCGCCGATCTGCGCGGGGCGCTGGAAGCCGGGCAGATCACCGCCACCGGCCTGCTGGCCGCCTACATGGCCCGGATCGAGTCCTTCGACCGCGCCGGGCCTTGCCTGAACGCCGTTCCCGTCCTGAACCCCGCGATGTGGGAGGACGCAAAGGCATCGGACGACCGCCGCGCACGGGGCGCGGCGCTGGGTCCGCTTGACGGCATCCCCTACACCGCGAAGGCCAGCTACAAGGTCAAGGGACTGCCGGCCACCTCCGGTTCACCCGCTTTCGCGAACCTCGTGGCGCAGGACGACGCCTTTGCCATCGCCCGCCTCAGGCAAGCGGGGGCCGTGCTGATCGGGCTGACCAACATGCCCCCGATGGCCAACGGCGGCATGCAGCGCGGGCTTTATGGCCGCGCCGAAAGCCCCTACAACGGCGACTGGCTGACGGCGGCCTTCGGCTCGGGTTCCTCGAACGGGTCGGGCACCGCCACGGCGGCCAGCTTCGCGGCCTTCGGCCTCGGCGAGGAAACCTGGTCCTCAGGCCGGGCGCCAGCCGCGAACAACGGCCTTTGCGCCTATACCCCGTCGCGCGGGGTCATCTCGGTCCGGGGGAACTGGCCGCTGGTTCCGACCATGGACGTGGTCGTGCCCCACACCCGCACCATGGCCGACCTTCTGGAAGTCCTCGATACGATCGTCGCTGACGATGCGCAGACGCGCGGCGACCTCTGGCGCAGTCAGGACTGGGTCGCCATACCCACGGCATCCACGGTGCGCCCTCCGTCCTATCCGGCGCTGGCAAGAGGCGCATCGCTGAAGGGCAAGCGGCTGGGTGTTCCGGCAATGTACATCAACGCCGATCCGCTGGCCGGAACCGCCGCCCGCCCGGGCATCGGCGGACCTACGGGCGAACGCATCTTTACCCGCGCCTCGATCATCGCGCTTTGGGACCGCGCGCGCGCCGCGCTCGAGGCGGCGGGGGCCGAGGTCGTGGTGACCGACTTCCCGGTCGTCTCAAACTACGAAGGGGATCGCCCCGGCGCGCCGACGATCAAGACCCGTGGCCTTGTGTCACCAGATTACCTGAGGCGCGAGATCGTCGATCTGTCGGTGTGGTCCTGGGACGATTTCCTTGACGCCAACGGCGATCCGTCGCTGAACCGCCTTGCACAGGTCGATGGCCGCGCGATCTTCCCCCCGCCGCCGGGATCCCTGCCCGACCGCTACACGGGCTTTGACGACAACATCGCCCATTACCCCGATCATGCCCGCGCCAACCCGGTTCGCGACTTCCGCGAGATTCCGCTGCTGGAAGAGGGCTTCAAGGGCCTCGAGGCGACGAGAAAGGCGGATCTGGAGGACTGGATGGACGGATTGGCGCTTGACGCCGTGGTGTTCCCTGCGGTCGCAGACATCGGGCCGGCGGATGCCGACGTGAACTTGGCTTCAGCGGATCTTGCCTGGCTGAACGGCACCTGGGTCGCGAACGGCAACCTCGCCATCCGGCACCTGGGCATTCCCACGGTGACCGTGCCGATGGGGATGATGGAAGACATCGGGATGCCCGCCGGGCTGACATTTGCCGGGCGTGGCTGGGACGACAACGCGCTTCTGTCCCTTGCGGCAGCATTCGAGGCAACCGGACACTATCGCACAGCCCCGCCGCGAACCCCGCCGCTTTGATACCTGCGCGGGATCGATCGACACGCGGTCGAACGCGGAACCCGGCGCGATCCGTCGCAGGATCCTCTGCCCCGCCTCTTTTCAGGTCCCTCTGTCTGAAACGGGGTGATCCGCCCCTCTCCGGCGGCGCACCCGCGCCGCCGGAGCATCCGCATCGCTCAGCCGCGGCGCGGAAAATCGATGTCGGTTGCGGCAACGTGGTTCAGGTAGTTGGTGAAAATGTTCGCCACCACCTGCGCGACCACCTCGACGATGTCGGCCTGCGACAGCCCCGCATCGCGGGCAGCCTGAAGGTCAGCGTCCGCGACCATTCCACGGGCCTCGACGATCGCCACGGCAAACCGCAGGATCGCGGCGGTCCTGGGATCGTCCGACTGTCCGGCAAGATGGGCGTCGATCGTGTCCGGCGCGATCTTCAACCCCGCAGAGATCGCCGAATGCGCCGCAATACAGTAGTCGCAGGCGTTGGCCGCGGCGACGGCAAGCGCCACCGCCTCGCGCGTGCGGGCGTCGAAGGTTCCGCCCGCGAGTGTCTCGTTCAGGCCAAGCATGGCAGTCAGCACTGCGGGTTGGTTCGCGGCGACACGGTAAAGGTTCGGCACCATGCCGATCTTGCCGCGGATCGCGGTGAACAGGGCCGCAGCCTCGGCCCCTGCGGCGGCGTCGGAGATCTGGGTGATACGTGACATGTGATGTTCCTTTCTAGGTCGCGGGCTCAGGCCGTGGCCAGACCGGTTTCGGGCTTGGACAGGGCGATGACGGCAACGACCGCGGAACCGTTCAGCAGGTAGTAGGCGGCATCCACCCCGCTGAACCCCAGTGCGAAAGGCACGACGAGGAACAAGAGGCCTACGACCAGATCGACCGCCAGATGCAGGCGATAGGGCAACAGGCGAACCACGCCGGTGGCATGGTCGGTGAACAGTGTCAGGACAAGCGCCGCAACGCCGATGACGGGCGACAGCGCCAGAGCCGCCGGATGCGATGCACCGAGTTCAAGGAGGAACGGCAGGATAATGAGCGCGAGCGCGACGGGATAGTCGAGCCAGGCATGAATCGTCCGAGTAACAAAACGCATGTTGAAGGATCCTATTGACGGGTTTCCAGGCGATGGGCCATCCATCGCAAGCCCTGTCTAAAGGTCAGCTTCCGGACGCTGAATGCCGCAAAGGCCAATCTTCATTGCAGATCGTCCGTCAGCGCGAATGATCCGTCAGGCTGCCTGCTCTTGGCCCATGCCCGACTGGCGAAACAGGGCAGGTGACACGCCGATCTCTTTCTTGAAGACCCGGCTGAAGGCGGACTCGGACGCGTAGCCGGAAACCTCTGCCGCCTCGGCGACTGACAGCCTCCGAACCGAAAGCGCCTCGCGGGCGATCTGCATACGCCATGCGGTGACATAGGCCATCGGCGTCACGCCCAGGCGGGTGGCGAAGCGTTCCGCAAAACCCGTGCGCGACAGCCCCGCCTCGCGCGCCAATCTCTCGACCGTCCAATCGGACGCCGGCGAACGGTGAAAGGCAGCAAGCGCGCGCGACAGATGGGGGTCGGCGAACCCTGCCACGCCTGCATGATCCACATTCGCCTGCTCCACATACGCACGGATCGCCTGGGCAAAGATCGCCTCGGACATCTTCAGCGCGATCAGGTCGCCACCCAACCGCGCCCCGCCCGCCTCGGCACCGATCACGCGCAGGGTCGCCTCCAGCCAGGGGCCTGCCTCTTCGCCGTAGCCGCGCAAGTGAATGACAGGTGGCAGCCGCTCGAACAGGATATGGCGTGACCCCTCGGCCAGGGCGAAATGACCGCAGATCAGCTGCGTGTCGCGCGCTGTGCCTTCGCCCCCCCAGACCAGCGTGCCGTGCCCCGAGAATCCTGAACGCGACAGCACGTCGTCCAGCGGAAGCGCCTCGTCCGGCCCGGTGTGGCGGCACGACAGGACATGCGCAGCCCCGTGCGGAACGATCACCAGATCCCCCTGCGCGAGAGTTATCGGCGCGGACTGGCCTTCGACGCGCACCAGCGCCTCCCCACGGTGGGCGAAGTGGAATCGGGCGACATTCCGATGCGCCGGCACACGAACGCCCCAGGGTTCGGTAAAGCTTGTACGAAAGTAGAGTGTGCCCCTGAGCGAGAGGCGGGTGAGGATATCACTGAGAAGGTCCAACATGAGGCAGAGTTTATCCTTGGCCTCACGTTCGTCCAGACGGGTGAACGATCGGGCATGAAATCCGGACTTTCTGGCAGCAAGAAAACGCAGGGTTTCCGACAGATGCCCGTGA
>JACKKJ010000008.1 GCA_024236495.1 Paracoccaceae bacterium | reverse complement strand
ATCCGGAACCGGCGCAAACAGGAACCAAGGGCCAAAAAGGCCGGGGGAATACGTGCGGGTGACAAGTGTTGTGTGTTACAAGTGCTTCCAGAACCGGGGGGCGCGAAGATGCCGGTGCTGACAACGGGACTTGTCATAGCGACGGAAGAGGGGGAGGTCCCCGCCGAAACCCTGCGCGTGGGAGACAGGGTCCTCACCCGCGACAATGGCGTGCAGCGCATCCGCTGGATCGGGTCCAGCGCGCTGACGGACGACATGCTCAAGGCGCATGGGCGGCTGACGCCTGTCAGCGTCAGGCAGGGGGCCCTGGACGGGTGGCTGCCGGAAGCGGCGCTGATCATGAGCCCGAACCAGCGCATCCTCGCCCCGCGCGACCGCAGCCTGATCCGTTTTGAGGAGCACGAGGCCCTTGTGTCGGCCAAACTGACGATGGGCAGCCGCGAGGTCGCGCCCGACGCGGTCGCTGGCGGTGCATACTGGCACGTACTGTTCGACCGCCACGAGATGATACTGACCAACGGCGCCTGGTACGAGGCCTTCCATCCCGGTGACATATCACTCAACGGCCTTGGAAACGCGCAGCGGTTCGAGATCTTTGCCCTTTTCCCCGATCTCCAGATGCTTCTTGCCGAGGTGGCATCGGTCACGCCCCCGTCGCAGCCGGTGCGGCTGCCCCAACGCCACTGAACCGTTTCCGGCCGCATTTGCGTGTCGGTTCTGTGACACGGGCGTGGGCGTGGGCGCATTTTTTGACCGAAGCGGCCACAAACCCACCGCATTGAGCGCCTATCAGACGAACCAGTCAGAGCATTACGGATTGGTTCAGTGTTTGATTCAGGTCTTGAGGGTCCGGTGACCGCAAAGGTCGTTTCACCCGTCTTCGGTGGCACCGGGCCGCTTGTCATGCCGGCCTTTGCCGAAGGCACGATGATCCTGACCGACCGGGGCGAACGCGCCGCGGAAACGCTATCGCGAGGCGACCGTGTCCTGACCCGCGACAACGGCTATCGGCCGGTCCTGTGGACGGGCCGCAGGGCAGGGGCCGCGGCTGGCCTTTCCGGGTTCGGTCCGGTCGAGGTCGGGGCCGGGGCGTTAGGCGAAGGAAGGCCGGCGCGCGAAACGGTCGTGTCGCCCGACCAGCGCCTGCTGTTGGCCGGCCCGCTGGCCGAAGCCCTGGGCGTTGGGCAGGAATCGCTTGCACGGGCGGCGGATCTGGTCGGGATCAGGGGCATCCGACGGGCCGAAGGTTCGGCGCCGCTGTATGTCCAGATCGCCCTCGCGGGGCATGAAATCCTGTGCGCGAACGGGGCCTGGACGGAAAGCCTTCCGGTTTCGCCGGTCGTTCTTGCGTCTCTTCCGGGCGCCGTCCGTGAAGAACTGGCGTCGCTGTTGCCCGGCGTCCGCGTTGCGCCGGCGCGCGCCAATGCCGACCGGGTCCAGCTGCGCCGCGCCGGCGCCGCCTGAGCATCGCACTAGCGCGCGGGCTTGCCCCGGGCGCGCCGCCACTCGGCCCAGTCTTCGGGGGAATCAAGGTCGGTCGTCGCATGACGGCCCGGCAGGGGCAGAAGCCGCGCCGCCTCTCCGTCGAGGATCTTGGCGGCGCCGCGGTCGCCCGTCAGGATCGCGAGCGACGTGAACAGGCGCAACGGGAAGACGACCGGGTGGCCCGGGGAATAGTCGGACGACGTCGCACGCAGGACCGTCTCGGGCTCGTCCTCGAAGATCGTCGCGACGGTGATCAGGTCCGGCGCGGTCAGTTCGGGCATGTCCGCGGGAACCACCATCAACCCGTCAACCGCGCGGCGACCCGCGGCGAGCGCCCCGGCCCGAAGCGAGGCCGCCATACCTTCGTGCGCGTCAGCGACCAGGATCTGGCGCACGTCCAGGCCTGTCAGCACCGACTTGCGCGGCAAGGCATGTGGGCCGCCCTCCGGAAGGGTAACGAAGACATAGGGGCTGGCCGCCAGCGACAGCCGCGCGATTCGGCGCAGCATGGGTTCGCCATCGACCGTTTCCATCAACTTGTCGGCCCCGCGCATGCGGCTGGAGCTGCCTGCGGCAGGGATGAGGATGGCAACGTTACTCATTCAATACAAACCCGTACCCGGAATTTCACAATATCGATGCGCGGAGTATCCAATCCGCGCATCAAGCTTGCAAGCGCCGAGACAACCGGGGCGCGATCTATCGCCTAGCCCCGCATGCGCGCGCCGTCGGCGTCCCAAAGCGGGCCGGTGACCATCCGCGCCTTGCGCCGCGATCCGAGGATCTCGATTTCGACCTCCAGATCGTCGCGGATCATCTCGACCGGAACGAAGCCCTGCGCGACCGACTGACCCGTCCAGTGCGAGAACCCGCCCGAGGTGCAGAAGCCGACCACGGTATCGCCGATCCAGATCGGTTCGTAGGCGACCACGTCGGCCTGATCGGCATCGACGACGAAGGCGCACAGGCGGCGTTTTGGCCCGGCCGCCTTTTCGGCCATCGCAGGTGCCTTGCCGATCCAGTCCGCCGCCTTGTTCCAGCGGATGAACCGGTCGATGCCGGTTTCGCCGGGGAAGTAGTCGGGCGAGAACTCCCGCGCCCAGGACCCGAACAGCTTGTCCAGGCGCAGGCTCATCATCGCGCGCATCCCGAAGGGGCGCAGGCCCAGATCCTGCCCGGCGGCCCAGAGCGTATGCCACAGGTGACGCTGCGACATGAAATCGGTGAAGATCTCATAGCCGATGTCGCCGGTGTAGCTGACGCGCTGCACGAGGCAGTCCGCCATGCCGATCGTCATGCGGCGCGCGTCCATGAACCGGAACGCCGCGCCCGAGACATCGGCGCGGGTGACGCGCGCCAGCAACTCGCGCGCATTCGGCCCGGCGATCTGGAACCCCGTGACCCGGTCGGAGACGTTTTCAACGCTCACGCCCGCATCCAGGTTCGCCTCGAACCAGCGCAGGTGCTGGTCCTGGGCGCCATAGCTGCCGGTGATCTGGAATTCTGTCTCGGAAAGGCAGGTGACGGTGAAGTCGCCGATGATCTTGCCCTTGGGCGACAGCATCGGGGTCAGCGACAGGCGCCCGGGCTTCGGGATCGCACCCGCCATGATCCGGTCAAGCCAGGCGCGTGCGTTCGGCCCGGTGACCCGGAACTTGCCGAAGTTCTGGACCTCGTTGATGCCGACCGCCTCGCGCACGGCCATGACTTCCTGGCGGGTGGCTTCCCAGGCGTTGGACCGCTTGAAGGACGGGGTTTCATAGCGCGGCTCGCCGGGCAGGGCGAAGTAGTTCACGACCTCAAGCCCGTATTGCGCGCCCCAGACCGCGCCCATGCCATCGAAGATGTCGTACATGGGCGTCGTGCGGAACGGTCGGGCAGCGGGGCGTTCCTCGTTCGGGTAGGAGACCGAGAAGCGCATCTGGTAGTTTTCGATCACCTTGGGGACGGTGTAGCCGGGCGTCGTCCACTTGCCGAACCGGGCGACATCGAAGCCGCGCGGGTCCACCTCGGTTTCGCCGTGGATCATCCACTCGGCAAGGCTCTTGCCCATGCCGCCGCCCTGGCTGAAGCCGGCCATGACCGCGCAGGCCGACCAGTAGTTCCTGAGCCCCGGCACCGGCCCGATCAGCGGGTTGCCATCGGGGGCGAAGGTGAACGGGCCGTGGATCACGCGCTTGACGCCGGTGCGTTCGAGAACCGGGAAGCGGCGATAGGCGAAGGTGACGCTGTCCTCGATCTTGTCGAACTGTTCGTTCAGCAACTCGTGGCCGAAGGTCCAGGGGGTTCCGTCCACGCTCCAGGGTTCGCAGGGTTTCTCGTAAAAGCCGATGCAAAGGCCCCGGCCTTCCTGGCGCAGGTAGCTTTCGCCGCCCGGGTCCATGACATGCGGAAACTCCTTGCCCGACTTCAGGATATCCATGATCTCGGGGATATCGTCGGTCACCAGGTATTGATGCGCCATCGGCAGAAGCGGCAGGTAGACCCCGGCCATCGCGCCGACCTCGCGCGCCCAGAGGCCGCCAGCGTTGACGACGTGTTCGGCATGGATCGTGCCCTGTTCGGTCACGACGTCCCAGCTGCCGTCGGCGCGCGGATTGGTTTCCAGCACGCGGTTGTGTTCGACGATTTCCGCGCCCCCCATCTTGGCGGCGCGGGCATAGGCATGGGTCGTGCCCGACGGGTCGAGGTGGCCGTCGAGCGGGTCGTAAAGCGCGCCGACGATCCCGTCGAGGTTCACCTGGCCGTAGGTGAATTCCTTGATCTGCTCGGGGCCGAGGATCTCTGTGTGCAGACCCATGTAGCGGTGCTTGGCGCGTTCGGCCACCAGCATCTCGAACCGGGCCTGGTTGTCGGCCAGCGTGATGCCGCCGACATGATGCAGACCGCAGGACATGCCGGTGATCGCCTCAAGTTCCTTGTAAAGGCCGATCGTGTAGCCCTGAAGCGCGGCCATGTTGGTGTCGCCGTTCAGGGTGTGGAACCCGCCCGCCGCGTGCCAGGTTGACCCGGAGGTGAGCGTCGATCTTTCGATCAGCATCACGTCCTTCCAACCGTATTTCGTCAGGTGGTAAAGCACCGAGCAGCCGACGACGCCGCCGCCGATCACCACGACCTGTGCCTGGGTCTTCATGTTCGCCTCCGAAGGAATTCGCGACCAATCAAGGCATGAATGCGGCTTCAGGCATGTCGATCCGCGACAAAATGTGTCGTTTCACGATTCAGCGGACAGAAATGGCAAGGGCCGGGGGAACCCCGGCCCTTCGATGGCGTTCCGGCCCGTCCTAGCGTTCCGGGATCAGTCCTTTCGGGCTGAACCTGAGGACAAGCAGAAGGACAAGGCCGAGCGCGATGAGACGCATGTGCGCGGCGCTGTCCTTGAGGTGTTCGCGCAGCGGCGAGGCGGGGTCCATTCCGGCGGTCAGGTAGTCAAGCGCGGCGGGGCCCCAGGCCTCGACCTTGAGCCAGAGGAAGCTGATGAGGAAGCCGCCGATGATCGCGCCCCAGTTGTTGCCGGAACCGCCGACGATGACCATGACCCAAACGAGGAAAGTGAAGCGCAGGGGGCTGTAGGTGCCGGGATTGTGCAGGCTGTCCATGGTCACCATCATGGCGCCGGCGAAGCCGCAGACGGCCGACCCGAGGATGAAGATCTGCAGGTGCCGTCCGGTCACGTTCTTGCCCATCGCCTCGGCGGCGACCTCGTTGTCGCGGATGGCGCGCATCATCCGCCCCCAGGGGGATTTCAGGGCGAGCTCCGAGGCGGCGGTCAGCGCCAGCAGGACGACAAGGAAGAGGCCGGCGTAAAGAAGCTTGACGACGATGGTGGAGGCGACGACCGGATCGGCGCCGAAGCGCGCGGCAAAGTCGGCAAAGCCGGCGCTCGCCTGAAGGTCGACCTCGTAGGGGACGGGGCGCGGGATGCCGATGACGTTCTTGACGCCGCGCGCCAGCCAGTCCTCGTTCTTGAGGACGGCGACGATGATCTCGCCGATGCCGAGGGTGGCGATGGCGAGGTAGTCGGAGCGCAGGCCAAGCGCGGTCTTGCCGATCAGCCAGGCGGCGCCGGCGGCGAGGAGGGCGCCGACGGGCCAGGACACAAGGACCGGCAGGCCGAGGCCGCCGATGTTGGAATAGGTGGCGGGGTTGAAGGCCTCGATCACCTCGACGGCGGGGTCGAAAAGCGCGCGGTAAAGGAAGAAGCCGCCGATCAGCGTCACCCCAAGCGCCAGGACGCGGATCCCGCCGCGCAGCCGGTGGTTCAGCGCGACGGCAAGGGCGATGACGCCCGCGCCGACGACCAGCGAGAAGATCAGCCGGCCGACGCCGCCCAGCGTCCAGACCTCGGTCACCGGGGCGGTGGCGATCAAGACCGGGGCAAGACCGCCAAGCGCGATGAAGCCGACGACGCCGACGTTGAAAAGGCCCGCGTAGCCCCATTGCATGTTGACGCCAAGCGACATGATCGCCGACAGGAGGCCGAAGTTGAGGATGAAGAGCGCGGTGTTCCAGCTGCCGCCAAAGAGCCCGCCGAAGGTGGTGGAGCCCTCGAGGACGATGAGAAGGGCCATGCCCGCGAAAAGAAGGACGTTGCGCAGGTTCATACCGATTTCCCCTTGAAGAGGCCGGTGGGCTTGAAAAGCAGGACGACGATCAGGATCGCGAAGGAGACGGCGAACTTGTAGTCGGTGGACAGAAGCTGGACGAGCCCGTCAGGCGCGAGGCTTTCGGGCAGGACATAGGTCGCGACCTTCTTCCAGGCATAGGTGAAGCCGACCTCGGAAAAGGCGATCAGGAACCCGCCCGCGATGGCGCCAAGCGGGCTGCCAAGGCCGCCGACGATGGCCGAGGCGAAGATCGGCAAGAGAAGCTGGAAGTAGTTGAAGGCCTTGAACGACTTGTCGAGCCCGTAGAGGGTGCCGGCGATCACGGCAAGGCCGGAAGCGATGATCCAGGTCACCGCGACCACGCGTTCGGGGTTGATCCCGGAGAGGAGCGCCAGATCCTCGTTGTCGGAATAGGCGCGCATCGACTTGCCGGTGCGGGTCTTGTTGAGAAACCAGAAGAGAAGCGCCACCACCACGACGGCGGTGACGATCGTCTGCGCCTGGCTGGCCTTGAACGCAAGCCCCTCGGCCAGGCCGGTGGATTGCTTGAACTCGTTGGCGTTGATCAGGAACTTGGCGCCGTCGGCAAAGCGGATCTCGTCGACGCCGATGACAAAACGGGTGACCCCGTTCATCACGAACATCACCCCCATCGAGACGATGACAAGGATCACCGGCGCGGCCTTCTGGCGGCGGTAGAACCGGTAGACGCCGCGGTCTGTCAGAAGGACGACCGCCGCCGTCGCCGCGATGGCGAAGGGCAGGGCAAGAAAGGCCGTGGGCAGCGGGCCGAAGCTGACGCCCATGGATTGCAGCCACCAGGTGACAAGGATCACGAAGCCGGTGCCAAGCGCCATCGTGTCGCCATGGGCGAAGTTGGAAAAGCGCAGGATGCCATAGATCAGCGTCACGCCAAGCGCGCCAAGCGCGAGCTGCGCGCCATAGGCGGTGGCGGGAATGACGACGAAGTTCAGAAGCGCGACGATCGCGTTGAGAAGGTCCATGTCTCAGCCCCCCAGGAAGGTGCGGCGGACCTCGGGGTTGGCCAGAAGCGCCTCCCCGGTGTCGGTGTAGCGGTTGGCGCCCTGGACAAGGACATAGCCCTTGTCGGCGATCTCGAGCGCCTGGCGGGCGTTCTGTTCGACCATGAGGATCGAGATGCCGGTGCGCGCCACCTCTATGATGCGGTCGAAAAGCTCGTCCATCACGATGGGGGAGACGCCGGCGGTGGGTTCGTCGAGCATCAGGAGCTTCGGCTGGGTCATCAGCGCGCGCCCGACGGCGACCTGCTGGCGCTGGCCGCCCGAAAGTTCGCCCGCCGGCTGGCGGCGCTTGTCCTTGAGGATCGGGAAGAGGTCATAGACCTGTTCCATCGTCGGGCGGAAATCGTCGTGGCGCAGGAAGGCGCCCATTTCCAGGTTCTCCTCGACCGACATCGAGGGGAAGACGTTGTTGACCTGCGGGACGAACCCCATCCCCTTGGCCACCCGGTCCTGCGGGGACAGCGCGGTGATGTCCTCGCCGTCAAGCTTCACATGGCCCTTGCGCAGGTTCAGCATGCCGAAGACCGCCTTCATCGCGGTGGACTTGCCGGCGCCGTTCGGCCCGACGATCACCGCGATCTGCCCCTTGTCGACGGTCAGTGTGCAGTCGTGCAGGATGTCGGCGGCGCCGTAGCCGCCGGTCATGTTCTCGGCCGCGAGAAAGCTCATGCCGCACCCCCTTTGCCGGCCTCGTCGCCAAGACCGGGCTGGGCGCCGTGCGCCTCGTGGCGGGCCTCCTCGGCCTCGGCCTCGGCCTTGACCTTGTTCTTGAGGCCGCGGCCCAGATAGGCTTCGATCACCGCCTCGTTCTCCATGATGTGCGCCGCGGACCCTTCGGCCAGCACCTTGCCCTCGGCCATCACGATGACCGGATCGCAAAGGCGTCCGATGAAATCCATGTCGTGTTCGATGACGCAGAAGGTGTAGCCGCGTTCCTTGTTCAGCCGCACGATCGCGTCGCCGATGGTGTTGAGAAGCGTGCGGTTCACGCCTGCGCCGACCTCGTCCAGAAAGACGATCTTGGCGTCGACCATCATCGTGCGCCCCAATTCCAGAAGCTTCTTCTGGCCCCCCGAAAGGTTGCCCGCGCGTTCGTCGGCCAGATGGGAAATGGTCAGGAAATCAAGAACATCGTCGGCTTTCTTCGCCAGCGCGCGTTCCTCGTCGCGGATCCGCTTGCGGTGAAACCAGGCGTTCCACAGCGTCTCGCCCGACTGGCCCGCGGGCACCATCATCAGGTTTTCCCGCACGCTCATCGAGGAGAACTCGTGCGCGATCTGGAAGGTGCGCAGAAGGCCCTTGTGGAAAAGGTCGTGCGGCGGCAGTCCGGTGATGTCCTCACCGTCCATCACGACGCGGCCCGAGGTGGGCTTGTGAACCCCGGCGATCACGTTGAACAGCGTCGACTTACCCGCGCCATTCGGGCCGATGAGCCCGGTGATCGATCCCTTGGCGATCTCCATGGATGCGCCACTGACGGCCTGAAAGCCGCCGAAATGCTTGTGCAGATCCTCGACGATGATCATGCGTTTCCATCCCCTTCGCGCGGGTTTGCCCGCGTCTGTCGATATGGAAAGGCAGCCCGGGTGGTCCGGGCTGCCTCTGGGAAGCGAGACCGCTTAGCGGTAGTTCACCGTCGAATAGACGCCGTCGGCGAACAGGATTTCCTGGTAGTTGCCCTTGCTTTCGCCCGGGCCGACCAGTTCCACCGCGCTGGCACCTTCGTAGTCGATCTCGGTGCCGGCGGCGATCAGGTCAAGCGCCTTGGCCAGTTCGCCCGGATAGATCTTTTCGCCCGGCGCGTTGGCGATATCCATCACCTTGCCGGCGAAATCGGCGGAGTTCGACGATCCGGCGGCCGCCATGGACAGCATGATCAGCGCGGCGGCGTCATAGCTTTCCGGTGCGAAGGCCGAGGTGCCGTCGATGCCCGCGGCACCGGCGAGATCCTTGAACATCGCCGCACCCTGGCTGTCGGTGCCGGGATAAGCCCCGTAAGAACCGTTCAGTTCGGCGCCGAAGTTTTCGTTCAGCTTCTGGCCGACCATCCCGTCGGGGAAGTAGAAGGTCGAGAAGGCCCCGGTGTCGAGCGCGGCGCGCACGACGCCCGAACCGCCCTGGTCCACATAGCCCGCAACGACGAGGACATCGCCGCCCGCCGAGGCAAGCGCGCCCACTTCGGCGGAATAGTCGGCCTTGCCGTCTTCATGCGCGGCAGAGATGGTCACGGTGCCGCCCGCAGCTTCGAAGTTGCGCTGGATCGATTCCGCCAGGCCCTTGCCATAGTCGTTGTTGGTGTAGGAAAGCGCGATCGAATTGACGCCCTTTTCCTTCAGGATGTCGGTCACGACCTCGCCCTGGCGGGCGTCGGAGGGCGCGGTGCGGAAGAAAAGGCCGTTGTCCTCGGCGGTCGACAGCGCGGGCGAGGTCGCGGAGGGCGAGATCATCACGATGCCGTTCGGCACGGCGACGTTCGACAGGATCGCGCCGGTGACGCCCGAGCAGTCCGCGCCCATGATCGCGGCGACCTTGTCGGTCGTGACGACACGTTCGGCGGCGGCGGTCGCCGCGGCGGCGTCAACGCAGGTCGAGTCGCCCCGGACGGAGGTCACGGTGGACCCGCCCAGAAGCTTGCCGGAATCGCTGACTTCCTTCATCGCGAGTTCGGCAGAGGCGCCCATCGCCGGGGTGATCGATTCGAGCGGGCCGGTGAAGCCAAGCACGACGCCGATCTTGATGTCCTCGGCGCTGGCCGCACCCGCAAAAAGCGCGACCGAGGCGGTCGCGGCGAGAAGTTTCTTCATTAGGTAGCTCCCATGCTGGATGATTATCCTGACATCGAAATTAGAGCGGCTTTGGCCAAAAGAAAAGCCGTTCGCGAACCGGCCCCACGCACCGGACACGTTTACCCTGGGTCAAGCGACCGCCGGTGCCGCCGGGACAGGACACCCGGCGCCTAGATCGACAGCCGTGTCACGCCCGGCACGCCGTGGGTGCCGCGTTCGCGGTAGGGCGTGGTCTTGTAATGCGCGCGGTAGCATTTCGAGAAATGCGAGGGGCTCGCGAAGCCGCAGGCGAGCGCGACGTTGATGACGCTCATGTCCGTCTGCATCAGAAGGTTGCGCGCCTTCTGGAGCCGCAGTTCCATGTAATACCGCTTCGGGCTGCGGTTCAGGTAGCGGCGGAACAGCCGTTCCAGCTGGCGGGTCGACATGCCGACACGCTCGGCCAGGTCGGCGGGGCTGATCGGATCCTCGATGTTCTGTTCCATCATCTGGATGACCTGGCTCAGCTTGGGGTGGCGCACGCCGATCCGGGTGGGGATCGACAGGCGCTGCGTGTCCTGGTCGGTGCGGATCGAGGAATAGATAAGCTGGTCGGCCACCGTGTTGGCCACCTCCTCGCCGTGGTCGGAGGCGATGATCTTCAGCATCAGGTCGATCGAGGCGGTGCCCCCCGCCGTCGACATCCGGTTGCCGTCGAGGACGAAGACCGACTTGGTCAGCTTCACCTCCTCGAATTCCTCAAGGAAGCTGTCCTGGTTTTCCCAATGGATCGTCGCGCGCTTGCCGTCCAGAAGCCCCGCCTTCGCCACGGTATAGGCGCCGGTGCAAAGCCCGCCGATCGCCGCGCCCCGGCGCGCCTCGCGGCGCAGCCAGTTCAGCACCGGTTTGGTCGTCGCCTCCTGCACGTCGATACCGCCGCAGACAAGCACGGTATCCTCGCGGGTGATCTCCTCCAGCCCCATGTCGAGCTTGAAGGACGCGCCGTTCGAACAGGTCGCCTCGATCCCGTTCTCGCCGGCAAGAACCCAGGAATAGGCCTGCGACCCGAGAACCCGGTTGGCGATTCTGAGCGGTTCGATCGCGCCGGCGAAGGACAGCATGGTGAACCGGTCGAGAAGCAGGAAAACGAACCGCTTTCGACGCGACTGGACAGCAGGCGCAGGCTTTTTGGTAACCGGGACGGAAGACATTATGCGACTCTGATCTGTCGTTTTGAGCACAGAACCATCAATTTGGGCGGCCCGCAAGGGGCAGGAAGCGGCGCATTCGGTTTGCAAGGGGCAGGGTCGGGCAGTATAAGCCGCCCGGTTAACGCTAAACGCTTGGAGAGAGCCATGACCAAGGGCTGGAACAAATCCGACTGGCGCAGCCGTCCGCGGGTGCAGATGCCGGACTATCCGGATCAGGCCGCGCTGAATGCCGTCGAGGCGCAGATCGCACGGATGCCGCCCCTGGTCTTTGCGGGCGAGGCGCGCAAGCTCAAGCGTGCGCTTGGCGATGTGGCGGCGGGCCGCGCATTCCTTCTTCAAGGCGGCGACTGCGCCGAAAGCTTTGCCGAGTTTTCCGCCGACAACATCCGCGACACCTTCAAGGTGATTCTGCAGATGGCGATCGTCCTGACCTGGGGCGCGAAGCTTCCGGTGATCAAGGTCGGCCGGATGGCAGGGCAGTTCGCCAAGCCCCGTTCGGCGGCGACCGAAACCATTGGCGGGGTGGAACTGCCGTCCTACCGCGGTGACATCATCAACGGGTTCGACTTCACCCCGGACGCGCGGGTTCCCGATCCGGCGCGCATGTTGCAGGCCTACACCCAGGCGGCGGCGTCGCTGAACCTGCTGCGCGCCTTCTCGACCGGCGGTTTTGCCGACATGCACCGCGTTCAAAGCTGGATTTCGGGTTTCACCGAGGAAGACGAGGCGAAACGCTACCGCGAGGTCGCGACCCGCATCCAGGACGCGATGGAGTTCATGGGCGCCGCCGGCGTGACCTCGGACACCGTGCACGCGATGGCGTCGGTGGATTTCTACACCAGCCACGAGGCGCTGCTTCTGGAATACGAAGAGGCGCTCTGCCGGATCGATTCGACCAGCGGCCTGCCGGTCGCGGGATCGGGCCACATGATCTGGATCGGCGACCGCACCCGCCAGCCTGACGGCGCGCATGTCGAGTTCTGCCGGGGCGTTCAGAACCCGATCGGGCTGAAATGCGGCCCCTCGCTTTCGACCGACGACCTGAAGGTGCTCTTGCGCAAGCTCAACCCGGAAAACGAGGCCGGTCGGCTGACGCTGATCGCGCGGTTCGGGGCGGGGAAGGTGGGCGACCACCTGCCGCGCCTTGTCAAGGCGGTCGAGGAAGAGGGCGCGAAGGTCGTCTGGACCTGCGATCCCATGCACGGAAACACGATCAAGGCGGCCTCGGGCTACAAGACGCGGCCCTTCGATTCGGTCCTGCGCGAGGTGAAGGAGTTCTTCGCCGTCCACAAGGCCGAGGGCACCATCCCCGGCGGCGTGCATTTCGAGATGACCGGCAAGGACGTTACCGAATGCACCGGCGGCGTGCGCGCCGTGACGGACGAGGATCTGTCGGACCGCTACCACACTGCCTGCGACCCGCGCCTGAACGCCAGCCAGTCGCTTGAGCTTGCCTTCCTCGTGGCCGAGGAACTGCAGGACCGGCGCGCGCTGCAAAAGGCCGCGGCGGTCTGACGGCGCGATGCGACACGGCCCCGAGGGGTCTTTTTCCGGAACGGGCCCCGCACGGGGCCCGTTTGCGTTTCGGGCACCGGTGTTGTCTCAGTCGTCCGTCTTGACGAGCCGAAGGTGCGCGCGGCTGCGCGCGGGGCGCGCAAAGGGGGCCATCGCCTCGGCGAAGCCGGGCTCGGTCAGGTCGAATGATCGTGTCGCGGGCCGTGCCGGACGCCCCACGACGATGTCGTGGCGCTCCGCTTCGGTCAACGCGAAGCGGCGCGGCGCCAGGCCGATCGGCCCGGACGAGGGCATGCACCCCAGCGCGCGGTCGATGCCCCCCCGGTCACTGCGCATCGGAAGGATCAGGAGCCGCGCGGCCAGCGCCGGCCGCCCGGGGCCGGTTTCGGCCTGAAGCGTCAGTTCGGCCACCGCCGGTCGGTCGAAGACATCGGCCAGGATGGCGCCGACCTCGCCACGGCTGGCGGGGGAAAACATCGCCGTCAAAGGCATTCCCCGCACCTCCATCCCCATCAGGTCGTTCAGATGCCCGCCCGCGACGCGAAAGCGGGCCACCCGGGGGGCCATGCGTTCAAGAATGAAGGAACAATCCAGCGCGCCCTCGATGCCGCGCGGATCGACCTCGGAGCGCAGGGGCACCGGACGGCCGGCGCGCAGCGCCTCCCAGTATGTCCGGACTTCGTCCACGATCGCTTTCGTCATATCCGTTCGCACCCTGGCGAAGGGGACGATCACGCCCCCGAAACCACAATCGACACTCATTACACACTCCATGCTTTTCCTTTGCCCGCGGCAAAGTCACGCCGTCTCGTTGTCCCCGGGTTCAGGCTTTGTTAACCCTAGTAACGAAATGCTTACTCAAACATTAACATAGCCTTTCGCGGGGCCGATGGGCAGGAAAAGGGCGGCAATGGTAAATCACACCCTCGTCTCGATGACCGGGTTCGCGGAACGGCGCGGCTCCGGTCTGGGCACCGACTGGGTCTGGGAGATCCGGTCGGTCAACGGAAAGGGGCTGGACCTGCGGCTCAGGCTGCCAGAGGGGATCGAGGGGCTGGAGGCCGCGGTGCGCGCGGCGGTATCTGCAAAGGTCGCGCGCGGGAATGTCACGCTTGGCCTCAAGCTTGCGCGCGGGGGCGAGGCCGCCGCGCCGCGTGTCAACGCCACGGGGCTTGCCGCCGCGCTGGATGCGCTGGCGGTCGTGACACGGACAGCGGCAGAACGCGGGCTGGACCTGCGGACCCCCGCCGCCAGCGAGATCCTGACCCTGCGCGGGGTGCTTGAATCCGCCGCGCCCGAAGAAGACACCGCGCCGCTCCTGGCCGCGCTCCTGGCGGATCTTGACCGGGCGCTGGCGGCCTTCAACGCGATGCGCGCGGCCGAGGGGCAGGCCCTTGCCACGGTCATCGCCGGCCAGATCGGCCGCATCGCCGACCTCGCGGATCAGGCGCGGACGGCGGCCGATGCGCGCCGGCCGCAGATGGAACAAACCCTGCGCGACAACCTTGCCCGCGTGCTGGCCGGCGCCGCAGAGGCCGACCCGGCGCGGGTGGCGCAGGAACTGGCGCTTCTGGCGGTGAAGTCGGACGTGACCGAGGAGCTGGACCGGCTGGCCGCCCATGTCGCCGCCGCGAACCGCCTGCTGGCGGAAAAGGGCGCGGTCGGGCGCAAGTTCGACTTCCTGATGCAGGAATTCATGCGCGAGGCGAACACGCTGTGTTCGAAGTCCGGCAATGCCGAGCTGACGCGGATCGGGCTTGACCTCAAGACGGTGATCGACCAGATGCGCGAACAGGTTCAGAACGTGGAATGAAGATGCAGCGCCGGGGCTTACTGATCATCCTTTCCTCGCCCTCGGGCGCGGGCAAATCGACGCTGGCCAAACGGCTGATGGCCTGGGACGACACGCTGAAGTTCTCCGTCTCGGCCACCACGCGGGCGCCCCGGCCGGGAGAGGTTGACGGGCGAGACTACTTTTTCCGAAGCCGCGCGGAATTCGAGGCGATGGTCGCCTCGGGCGAGATGCTGGAACATGCCGAGGTCTTCGGCAATTTCTACGGCTCCCCCAAGGGCCCGGTGGAGGCCGCGATGCAGGCAGGGCGCGACACGCTTTTCGACATCGACTGGCAGGGCGGGCAGCAGGTCCGCCGCTCGGCGCTGGCCAAGGATGTCGTATCGATCTTCATCCTGCCGCCCTCGATCGCCGCCCTGGAGAGCCGGCTGCGCGGGCGCGGCCAGGACAGCGAGGAGGTGATCGCCGGGCGCATGGCGAAAAGCCGCGACGAAATCAGCCACTGGGGTGAATACGACTATGTCATCATCAACCGCGATCTTGACGCGGCTGAAGACGAGTTGAAGACGATCCTCAGGGCCGAACGCGCCCGCGCCGACCGCCAGCCGGGCCTGACCGAGTTCGTCCGCGGCCTCAACAGGGAGTTCGACAACCGATGATCTACACGCTCGACGGGGTCGCCCCGGAAATCGGCCGCGACGTCTGGATCGCGCCGGACGCCAACATCATCGGCAAGGTGGTGCTTGAGGACGAGGCGGGGATCTGGTTCGGCGCGACGCTGCGGGGCGACAACGAGGTCATCCATGTCGGGCGCGGAACGAACATTCAGGAAAACACCGTCTGCCACACCGACATGGGCTATCCGCTGGTGATCGGGCCCGACTGCACCATCGGCCACAAGGCCATGCTGCACGGTTGCACCATCGGCGCCGGCACGCTGATCGGGATGGGGGCGACGATCCTGAACGGCGCAAAGATCGGCGCGGGCTGCCTGATCGGCGCCGGGGCGCTTGTCACCGAGGGCAAGGAGATCCCCGACGGGGCGCTGGTGATGGGCGCGCCGGGCAAGGTGGTGCGGATGCTCGACGAGGCAGCGCGGGCGCGGCTTCTGGCCTCTGCCGCGGGTTATCGCGAGAACGCCCGCCGGTTCATCGCCGGGCTTCGGCCGCTTTGATTTCCACTATGGAATGAATATTCCATTCATGATATGCCGTGCCAAAGGGGCAGCACGGCAGGGATGATGACTGAAATCGACAAAGTGACCGCCGCACCGGAATCGCCCGAGGCGTTCAGCCGCCGGATCGCGGAGTTGTCGGAGAGCCTTCCCAAGCGGCTTCGGCAATGCGCCGAGCACATCGCGCTGAACCTCGACCGGATCGCGGTCTCGACCGTCGCGGAACTGGCCGAAGGGGCAGGGGTACCGCCCTCGGCGCTGATGCGGTTTTGTCAGATCATGGGCTTCTCGGGTTTTTCTGAAATGCAGCGCCTGTTCCGCGACGCCTATTCCGGCGCCCGGCCAGACTATGCCACGCGGCTCGCGAATCTGCGCGACGGCGGCGGCGGCGCGCCCGGCGCGCTATTGGCGGAGTTCGTGGACGCCGGCCGCGCCTCGCTTGAGCGCCTGGCTCAACAAGTCAATGAAAATACGCTTGAAACAGCCGTTTCTATGCTTTCGGGCGCGCGCATGATCCATCTTGCGGGGTTTCGCCGCGCCTATCCGGTGGCGGCCTATCTGGCCTATGCGTTCGACCGGATGGGGGTGGCGGCGCAGTTGCATTCCGGCGTCGGCCACATGGACCAGGCGCGGACCTTCCTGCCCGATGATGCGCTATTGGCGATCACCTTCGCGCCTTACAGCGGCGAGACGGTCGACCTGGTGAAGGGCGCGCTGGGGCGGGGCGTCCCGGTCGTGGCGCTGACGGACGGCCCCGCAAGCCCCGTGGCGCTGCCCGGCGCCTGCATCCTGCCGGTCGAGGAGGTGGACTTCGGTGCCTTCCGGTCGCTTTCGGCGACACTGGCGCTGGCGATGTCGCTTTCCGTGGCGGTGGGCGCGCGTCGCGGGGCGGTGTGATCTTCGGGCTTTCGTCAACTCGAAAAATGGAATAAATATTCTATTCACGGTGTCGCCGCTGAGTCGCGGCGCCAAAGGGGGGATGATGAAGACACTCGACGTGATCACCATCGGGCGCGCATCGGTCGACCTCTACGGCGGCCAGGTTGGCGGCCGGCTCGAAGACATGGCCTCCTTCCAGAAATACATTGGCGGCAGCCCCACCAACATCGCGGCGGGGACCGCGCGGCTGGGGCTGAAGTCCGCGCTCGTCACCCGCGTCGGCGACGAACACATGGGCCGCTTCATCCGCGAGGAGCTGGCGCGCGAGGGCGTCGACGTGCGGGGGGTGAAGACCGACCCCGAACGGCTGACGGCGCTGGTCCTTCTGGGGATCCGCGACGACAAGCAGTTTCCGCTGATCTTCTACCGGGAAAACTGCGCCGACATGGCCCTGTGCGAGGATGACATCGACGAAGGCTTCATCGCCGCGTCGCGGTCGGTCGTGGCGACCGGCACGCATCTGTCGCATCCCCGCACCGCGGCGGCGGTCCTGAAGGCGCTGCGGCTGGCCCGCGAACACGGCGCGCAGACCGCGCTCGACATCGACTACCGGCCGAACCTCTGGGGGCTTTCGGGGCATGGCGACGGGGAAAACCGCTTCATCGAAAGCGCGGCGGTCACGGCGAAGCTTCAGGCGACACTGGGGCTTTTCGACCTGATCGTCGGCACCGAGGAGGAGTTTCACATTGCCGGCGGAACGACCGACACCGTCGCCGCGCTGCGCGCCGTGCGGGCGCTGAGCGGCGCGACGCTGGTGTGCAAGCGCGGGCCGATGGGGGCGGTCGCCTTTGCCGGCGCGATCCCCGACCGGCTGGACGAGGGCGAAAGCGGCCCCGGCTTCCCGATCGAGGTCTTCAACGTTCTCGGGGCGGGCGACGGCTTCATGTCGGGGCTGCTCAAGGGCTGGCTGGACGGAGAGGCCTGGCCGCGCGCACTGACCTATGCCAACGCCTGCGGCGCTTTCGCCGTCAGCCGCCACGGCTGCACGCCCGCCTATCCAAGCTGGGACGAATTGCAGTTCTTCCTGTCGCGCGGGGTCGTGAACCCGGCGCTGCGCAAGGATGTCGCGCTGGAACAGGTTCACTGGGCGACGAACCGGCACGGCGACTGGACGACGATGCGGGTCTTCGCCTTCGACCACCGCATGCAGCTTGAGGACATGGCGCGCGACGCGGGCGCCGACCCCGCGCGCATCGGGGCCTTCAAGGAACTGTGCCTTGACGCGGCGCTTCGCGTCGCGGGCGGACGGCCCGGTCACGGCATCCTGTGCGACGGGCGCCTCGGGCGGTCCGCGCTTTACCGCGCGGCGGGCACCGGGCTCTGGATCGGGCGGCCGGTGGAATGGCCCGGATCGCGCCCCCTGGTCCTTGAGCCGGAGATCGGGCCGGACTACGGCGGGCTCTCGGAATGGCCGCTTGGCCATGTGGTCAAGGCGCTGTGCTTCTGCCACCCGGACGACGACCCCGCGATGCAGGCCGAACAGGAGGCGACGATCACCCGCCTTTTCCATGCCGCGCGGCGCAACCGGCTGGAATTCCTTCTGGAGATCATCCCCTCAAAGGTCGGTTCGGTCGATGACGACACCAGTGCCCGGCTGATCCGGCGCTTCTATGACATCGGAATCTATCCCGACTGGTGGAAGCTTGAGCCGTTCCGCACCGAAGCCGCCTGGGCCAATGCCTGCGCGGCGATCACCGAAAACGATCCGCATGTGCGCGGGATCGTCGTCCTGGGGCTGGATGCGCCAGAGGCGGAACTGGCCGAAAGCTTCGCGCTTGCCGCGCGACAGCCGCTGGTCAGGGGCTTCGCGGTCGGCCGGACGATCTTCGCGCAGGCGGCGCGCGACTGGCTTGCGGGACGGGTCGCGGATGAAATGGCGGTCGCCGACATGGCGGCGAGGTATGGCAAACTCTGCGCGATCTGGGATGATGCCCGGTCCGCGGCGAAGGGAGAGGCAGCATGACCACCGTAAGGCTGACGGCGGCACAGGCGATGGTGCGTTGGCTTGCAAACCAGCGCACCGAAAGCGGCGAGCGTTTCATCGAGGGGATCTGGGCGATCTTCGGTCACGGCAACGTGGCGGGCATCGGCGAGGCGCTTCAGGCGGCGGGCGACGATTTTCCGACCTGGCGGGGCCACAACGAACAGACGATGGCCCATACCGCGATCGCCTATGCCAAGGCGATGAAGCGGCAGCGCGCCATGGCGGTCACGACATCGATCGGGCCGGGGGCGACGAACCTCGTGACGGCGGCGGCGCTGGCGCATGTGAACCGGCTGCCGGTCCTGTTGATCCCGGGCGATGTCTTCGCCAACCGCGCGCCCGACCCGGTGCTGCAGCAGGTGGAGGACTGGGGCGACGGAACGGTTTCGGCCAACGACTGTTTCCGCCCCGTCAGCCGCTATTTCGACCGGATCAGCCGGCCCGAACACATCCTGACCGCGCTGCCGCGCGCGCTTCGGGTGATGACCGACCCGGCCGAATGCGGGCCGGTCACGCTGGCCTTCTGCCAGGACGTGCAGGCCGAGGCCTACGACTATCCCGAAAGCTTCTTTCTGCCGAAGGTCTGGCGCGTGCGGCGTCCCGAACCCGATGCGGCGGAACTTGACGGGGCGATCGCCGCGATCCGCGCGGCGAAGGCGCCGGTCATCGTCGCGGGCGGCGGCGTGATCTATTCGGGGGCGGAGGAGACGCTCGCGGCCTTTGCCGGGAAGCACGGCATCCCGGTGGTCGAGACCCAGGGCGGCAAGTCGGCTCTGGCGCACGATCACGCGCTGAACTTCGGCCCGGTGGGTGTCACCGGCGGCGCTGCGGCGAACGCGGTTTGCGCCGGCGCCGATCTGGTCATCGGGGTCGGGACGCGGTTTCAGGACTTCACGACCGGCAGCTGGTCGCTGTTCAAGAACCCTGCCCGGCGCCTCCTGTCGATCAACGTCCAGCCCTTCGACGCGGCCAAGCATGGCGCGGCGGGTCTTGTCGCCGACGCGAAGGTCGCGCTGGAACGGATCGGCGCGGCGCTTGGCGCGCAGCGGTGGGATGCGCCGGCGGCCGGCCTGCGGTCCGACTGGGCGGCGGCGACGGCGGCGGTGAAGGCCGCCCCGGGGCCGGGCAACGCGCTGCCGACGGATGCGCAGGTGATCGGCGCGGTCCAGCGCGCGGCGGGGCCGGACACCGTCGTGATGGGCGCCGCCGGAACCATGCCGGGGGAGCTGCACAAGATCTGGGACGCCGCGCAGGGCGGCTATCACATGGAATACGGCTATTCCTGCATGGGATACGAGGTCGCCGGGGCGCTTGGCATCAAGCTGGCGCGCCCCTCGGCGGACGTCGTCTGCATGGTCGGGGACGGCAGCTACATGATGGCGAATTCGGAGCTTGCGACGGCGGTGATGATGGGGGTTCCCTTCACCGTCGTGCTGACCGACAATCGCGGCTATGGCTGCATCAACCGCCTGCAACAGGGCTGCGGCGGCGCGCCCTTCAACAACCTTCTGGACGATACGCGCCATGTGAACGCCTCCGCCATCGACTTCGTCGCCCATGCGGGCGCGATGGGCGCGAAGGCGGTGAAGGCCGCCGACATCGCCGGGCTGGAAGCGGAACTGAAGGCCGCGAAGGGGGCGGACCGGCCGGTGGTGATCGTGATCGACACCGATCCCGCACCCTCGACCGGGGCAGGCGGACACTGGTGGGACGTGGCGGTCCCGGAGGTTTCGGCCCGGGCCGAGGTGAACGCCGCCCGCGCGCGCTACGAAGAACAGTTGCAATCCCGCAGGCTCGTGGACTGAGCCGGAACCTTTGGTGCAAAGATGATCCTTTATGGCACGAACCCCATCGCCTGGTCGAACGACGACGACCAGACCCTTGGCGCCCATATCAGCCTGGAACAATGCCTGGACGATACCGCCCGCATCGGTTTCGACGGGATCGAAAAGGGCCACAAGTTCCCCACTTCGGTCGAGGGGCTCAGGGCCGTGCTCGACCCGCGCGGGCTGAAATTCGTCTCGGGCTGGCATTCGACCAACCTTCTGGTGAACGATATCGAGGATGAGAAGGCGGCAATGCAGCCCTTCCTCGATCTGCTCAGGGGGATGGGGTCGAAAGTCATCATCGTGTGCGAGACCTCGAACGCGATCCACGGCAACGACGCGGTCGCGGTCAACGACCGGCCGCGCCTGGAGGAGGATCGCTGGCGCGGTTTCGGCGCCGGGATCGAGGCGCTGGCCGAGTTTGCGGGCGCGCAGGGCATCCAGCTTGTCTATCATCACCACATGGGAACGATCGTCGAAAGCGAGGCGGAGATCGACCGCTTCATGGAGGTGACGGGCCCGGCGACGAAGCTTCTGCTGGATACCGGGCACTGCCACTTCGGCGGCGGCGACCCCTTGCGCGTGGCAATGCGCCACATGGGCCGCGTCGGCCACATCCACACCAAGAACGTACGCCCCGCCATCATGGCCGAGGTTCGCGACCAGGGGCTGTCCTTCCTGGAAGGGGTGCGGCGCGGGGTCTTCACGGTGCCCGGCGACCCGGAAGGCGCGGTCGATTTCGCCCCCGTCCTGAGGGTTGCCGCCGATCATGGCTACCAGGGCTGGCTGGTGATAGAGGCCGAGCAGGATCCCGAGGTGCGCGATCCCGTCCGGTATCAGGGCATGGGGCTGGCCACACTAAGGGCCGCGGCGCGCGAGGCCGGCCTGGACCGGGGCTGAGATGGCGAAGTTCCTTGACCGTGACCATCCGATGTTCCGCCGCGCCACGGTGCGGGCGGCCACGGTCGCGTTGCCCCTGGCCTGGGCGGCGTTCGAATTCGCCGGCGGCGCGACCTTGTGGGGCGTGATCTTCGGCGCACTGGGGCTTTATGCCCTGTGGGAACTGTTCCTGCGCAAGGACGATGAAAGGAAAGACCGATGAACCGATCGCACCTGCTGCGCCGCCCCTTGGGGGCGGAAGGGAAGGTCCACGACGTCACGCCCGCGAATGCGGGCTGGGGCCATGTCGGCTTCGGCCTTTACCGGCTGAAGGCGGGCGAGGTCGCGACCGAGGCGACGGGCGGGCACGAGGCGATCCTGGTGATGGTCGAGGGCAAGGCCCAGGTGACGGCCGCCGGGCAGGACTGGGGCATTCTGGGCGACCGGATGGATGTCTTCGAGAAGACCCCGCCGCATTGCCTTTACGTCCCGAACGGCAGCGACTGGCGGGCAGTGGCGGCGACCGACTGCACGATTGCGGTCTGCACCGCGCCGGGCAGGGGCGGCCATCCCGCGCGCCGGATCGGTCCCGAGGGCATCACCCTGACCCAGCGCGGCATCGGCGCCAACACGCGCTTCATCAACAACATCGCGATGGAGAACGAGGATTACGCCGACAGCCTTCTGGTGACCGAGGTGTTCACCCCGCAGGGCAACTGGTCGTCCTATCCGCCCCATCGCCATGACGAGGACGATTTTCCCCGGATGACCTATCTTGAGGAAACCTACTACCACCGGTTGAACCCGGCGCAGGGCTACGGAATCCAGCGGGTCTTTACCGAGGACGGCAGCCTTGATGAGACGATCGCGGTTTCGAACCACGATGTCGTCCTGGTCCCGAAGGGCCATCATCCCTGCGGCGTGCCCTATGGCTACGAGATGTATTACCTGAACGTCATGGCCGGCCCGCTGCGCAAATGGCGGTTCGCGAACCATCCCGACCATGACTGGATTTATCAGCGCGACCTGAAGCCCGCCACTTGAGGGATGGGCGGCGACATGCCAAGCAGGGCGCGAAGGAGACCCGCCCATGCCCGACCGTTCCGACATTCCCGAAAACCTTGTCCGCCGCACGCCCCTGCCGGTCAGCATCAGCCGCCCGGTGGTTACCCCGATCATGCCCTCTGTCGTCTACGCGTCCGACTGCCCCGATGAGCTTGACGCGCAGTACGAAGGCCGGGTGAAGGGCTACACCTATGCGCGCGAGGGCCATCCGAACGCCGAGGTTCTGGCCGCCAAGATCGACGCGCTGGAAGGCGCGACCGGCGGGCTGATCCTTGGGTCGGGCATGGCGGCGGTGACGGCGGCGCTGCTGGGGTGCCTGAAGGCGGGCGATCATGTGCTGGGCGGCGATCAGCTTTACGGCCGCTCGCTGCGGCTGATGGGCACCGATCTGCCGCGCTTCGGCATCGCCACCTCGCTCGCCGATCCGACCGACGCGGCCGCCTTCGCCCGGGCGATCCGCCCCGAGACGCGGATGGTGCTGGTGGAACTGGTCTCCAACCCGACGCTTCGGGTCGCCGACATCCCCGGCATCGCCGCCCTTTGCCGCGACCGCGGCATCCTTCTGGCGGTGGACAGCACCTTTTCCACCCCGCGCGCCTTCCGGCCTTTCGAACACGGGGCCGACATCGTCATCCATTCGGTGACGAAGCTTCTGGCGGGCCATTCGGACGTGACGCTCGGCTATGTCGCGGCGAAGGATCCCGCGCTGCGCAAGGCGATCTACGATTTCGCGGTGACGACAGGCCTGACGCCCAGCCCCTTCGACTGCTGGCTGGCCGAACGCGGGCTCATGAGCTTTCATCTGCGCTACGACCGGGCAGAGGAAAACGCGGCGGCGCTGGCCGACCATCTGGCCCGGCTGCCGGGGGTCAGGCGCGTCCTTTATCCGCTGCGCCCCGATCATCCCGACCACAACCGCGCCGTGTCGATCCTTGGCGCGCGCGGCGGCAACATGCTGTCCTTCGAGGTCGAGGGGGGCAGGGCGGGGGCCAATGCGCTGACCCGCGCGATGGCCGATGTCCCCTTTGCCCCGACGCTGGGCGACATCGCGACGATCCTGTCGCATTCCGCCTCGTCCTCGCACCGGGCGCTTTCGCCCGAGGGACGCGCGGCGCTTGGCATCACCGAAGGCTTCTTCCGCGTCTCGGTCGGGGTCGAGGACATCGGCCTGCTGAAGCGCGATTTCACCGCCGGGGTCGCGGCAGCGAAGGCCGCCGCCGGCTAGACCGGGGCGGCGCGGTCAGGGCGCGTCGATCTGGATCAGGTCGATGGCGAGTGCGGGGCAATGCGCGCGCAGTTCCGCCGTGACGGTCCGGGCATTCGGCAGGCTGGGTGCGAAGACCACGAATCTTCCACGAAAACCAAGGCGATGGAGCGTTTCGCTCAACTCGATGGCGTCGAAGCCGGGCGCCAGAAGCGGCGCGACGATCAGGTCGGGCATGACCTTGGCCAGAAGCCGGGCGTCCAGGTGATCGTGGCGCGCATGGACAAGCGGACCGAATCCGATGGCCTCGATACTTGTGGCCAATGTCGGCAGGCAATCGATTGCCAGGATCCGGTCCCCCGCGCGCACCGACGGGCTTTTCGTCGCGGCTGCGGAGTTTTCAGCACACATGTTCAAGGCTCACTGAACTTCGGATTGACCCGCGGCGGACGTGCCTGACGAGATATGATCATAACGCCTACACCCAGAGGTTGTTTTTTGCCAAGGCGAAATCGTTCGGTCAAACTTACGAATGTTTACTTCGCGCCCGCGCTGACGCAGGTTTGCAACGCCCGGAATCGAGGAGGCGTGATGGACAGCCGCGACTGGCAGGAAGCACTGGCCGCCGTGCCGATGGCGCTGATGCTGATCGATTCCGACGAACGGATCCTGGCCGCGAACGCGCCGGCACGCGCGCTTTTCGGTGGCGCCGTCGAGGATCGGCTGGGCGCGGCGGTCCTGCGCCATCCCGCCTTTCTGGATGCGCTGGCCCGGGTTCTGGCGCAGGGCGAACCCGCCCAGACCCGCGCGACGCTGCCCGGCCGGTCCGAGGAAGGGGGGCTGAGCGTCCACATCTCTCCGGTCAGGATCGGGCAGGGCAACGGGGCGCTGGCCGCGTTCGAGGATCTTTCGGCCCTGGAACAGGCCGAGGCGATCCGGCGCGACTTCGTGGCCAATGTCAGCCACGAGCTTCGAACCCCGCTGACAGCGCTGATCGGCTTCATCGAGACGCTGAAGGGCCCGGCGCGCGACGATGCCGCCGCCCGTGACCGGTTCCTTGCCGTCATGGAAAGCGAGGCAGGGCGAATGATGCGGCTCGTCAGCGATCTGCTGTCGCTGTCGCGCGTCCAGGCCGAGGAACGCCGCCGCCCGTCCGAGACGGTCGATCTTGCCGCACTTCTGCGCCGTGCGATCCTGACGCAATCGGCGCTGGCGGGGGCTTCCGGCGTGACGCTTGAGACCGAAGGGGTAGCGGGCGACGTGCCGGTCCGGGGCGATTCGGACCAGTTGCTTCAGGTCTTTCTCAACCTGATCGAGAACGCGGTGAAATACGGCGGCGCGGGCAAGACGGTAACGCTGCGCCTGACGCGGATCGATCGCGAACCGGTCCTGAAGGGGGCGGCCGTGCAGGTGGATGTCATCGACCAGGGCGAGGGGATCGACGCGATGCACCTGCCACGCCTGACCGAACGCTTCTACCGCGTGGACACCCACCGCAGCCGGTCGCAGGGCGGAACCGGGCTTGGCCTTGCCATCGTCAAGCACATCGTGGCCCGCCACCGCGGGCGCCTGCGCATCGAAAGCGAGATCGGCCGGGGCAGCACCTTCAGTGTGATCCTGCCGCTCGCGGCCGGATAAGGCGGCGCGCCGGGGCCCGCCGACGTTCGGGCCGCGATTGTCATGCAGATGTTACACTCGCATCACAAAACCATTGCACTCGGCCGATAGACAGCCGGCGAGGTCGCCAGAGGGGCGGCTGAAACCGACCTGACACGGAGTGTGCCATGAACGCCACCAGACTTGCCGTTTCCGCCATCGCGCTTGCCGCCGCTGCCGGCGCCGCCGAAGCGCGCGACCAGATCCAGATCGCCGGTTCCTCGACCGTGCTGCCCTATGCGACCATCGTCGCAGAGGCCTTCGGCGAGAACTTCGACTTCCCGACCCCGGTCGTGGAAGGCGGCGGTTCGGGCGCCGGCCGCAAGAAACTTTGCGAGGGCGTGGGCGAGAGCACGATCGACATCGCCAATTCCTCCTCGCGGATCAAGCAGTCCGACATCGACCTTTGCGCCCAGAACGGTGTGAACGATATCATGGAAGTGCGCATCGGCTATGACGGGATCGTCTTCGCCTCGGATGTGAACGGCGCGGAATTCGCCTTTACCCCGGCCGACTGGTACAACGCCCTGGCCGCCGAGGTGGTCAAGGACGGCGCGCTGGTCGCCAACCCGAACAAGACCTGGGCCGACGTGAACCCCGCGCTTCCGGCGCAGGACATCCTGGCCTTCATCCCGGGCACCAAGCACGGCACCCGCGAGGTCTTCGACGTGAAGGTTCTGGAAGCCGGCTGCAAGTCGACCGGCGCGGAAGAGGCGCTGGTGGCCGCCAAGGGCGAGGACGACGGCAAGAAAGCCTGTCTGAGCCTGCGCACCGACGGCGCGTCGGTCGATATCGACGGTGACTACACCGAGACGCTGTCGCGCATCGACGCCAACAAGAACGCCATCGGCGTCTTCGGCCTGTCGTTCTATCAAAACAACACCGAGAAGCTGCGCGTCGCGACGATGGACGGCGTGGTCCCGAGCGTCGAGACGATCTCGACCGGCGACTACCCGGTGTCGCGTCCGCTTTTCTTCTACGTCAAGACGGCGCATCTGGGCGTGATCCCCGGCCTGCAGGAATACATCGACTTCTTCGTCTCCGACGACATGGCCGGCCCCGACGGACCGCTGGCCGCCTATGGTCTGGTCTCCGACCCGGAGCTCGCCCAGACGCAGGCGATGGTTGCCGCGGGCACACCGATGGGTCCGCTGAACTGATACGGAAACCGGACGGGCGGCGGCACAGACGCCGCCCGTTCCCCTGACCCGGAACCGCCATGACCGTCAGCGTCCTGCTTTTCATAATCCTTGCGATCGGCGCGACGGGCTATGCGCTTGGCGTCCGGCGGGCGCGGGCCGCGGCCGGGGGCGATACCCGCAAGCTTCATTCGCTGACCGGCTACCACGGGCAATCGGTGCTGCTGTTCTCGGCGGTGCCGGCGCTTGTGCTGCTGGGCCTCTGGCTGGTGTTGCAGCCGCTCTATCTGGACCACCGCGCCGGCGCGATGATCGCCGTCGCCGACATCCCCGAAGGCGGGTCGTTGGACCTTGTCCTGGCCGATGTGCGGCGGGTGGCCGAGGGGCTTGACCTGCTGGTCGCTTCCGGGGGCATGACCGAGGACGACCTGGCCGCGACGGGCGCGGCGGATTCCGACCTGAAGGCGCGGCTTGGCGGGGTCGGCGTGGCACTGGCGGGCGAGGTGGGCGAAGGTGTCTTCGAGGCGGCGCGCGACTACCGCCACGCGACGCACGGCCTGTCGCTGGCCATGGCGGCCGCGACCATCGCGGCGGCGCTGGCGGGGCTCGTCTTCGCGCTGCGCCGGATCGGCACCGACTATCGCGCGCGCAACGTCTCCGAAGGGTTCGTGCTCCTCCTGTTCATCGCCTCGTCGCTGGTCGCGGTGCTGACCACGGTCGGGATCGTCGCCTCCCTCCTGATCGAATCCATCCATTTCTTCCGGCTTTACCCGGCGCGGGATTTCCTTTTCAGCCTGACCTGGAATCCGCAGTTCCGCGGCGGGTCCGACCTTGGCATCTGGCCGCTTCTGTGGGGGACGCTCTACGTCTCCTTCGTGGCGCTTCTCTTTGCCGTCCCGGTGGGGCTGCTGAGCGCGATCTATCTTTCCGAATACGCCTCGCGCCGGCTGCGCGCGCTGGCAAAGCCCGCGATCGAGGTGCTGGCCGGGATCCCGACCATCGTCTACGGCCTTTTCGCGCTGGTCACCGTCGGCCCGTTCCTGCGTGACTGGTTTGCCCAGCCGCTCGGGCTCGGGTCGGGGTCGTCCTCGGTGATGACGGCGGGGCTCGTGATGGGCATCATGCTGATCCCCTTCGTCTCCTCGCTCAGCGACGACATCATCAACGCGGTGCCGCAGTCGCTGCGCGACGGGTCCTACGGGCTTGGCGCGACCCAGTCGGAGACGGTGCGCCAGGTGATCCTGCCCGCCGCCCTGCCGGGGATCGTCGGCGCGGTCCTTCTGGCTGCCAGCCGCGCCATCGGCGAAACCATGATCGTCGTGATGGGGGCGGGGGCGGCGGCCAAGCTTGACCTCAACCCGTTCGAGGCGATGACAACGATCACCGTCAAGATCGTCAGCCAGCTGACCGGCGACACCGAATTCGCCTCGCCCGAGACGCTGGTGGCCTTCGCGCTGGGGATGGCGCTTTTCGTCTTTACCCTCGGGCTCAACATCGTCGCGCTTTATGTCGTGCGCAAATACAGGGAACAGTACGAATGACCGACGCCTCCGCGATCCGTCCCGGCATCCGCGCGTCGCTCATGACGCCCGACACCCGCACCCGCCGGCGCAACGCCGCAGAGGCGCGGTTCCGCCTTTACGGCCGCATCGCCATCGCCATCGGGCTTGCCGCGCTGGTCGTCCTGATGGGGTCGGTCCTCGCGAACGGCCTGGGGTCGTTTCGCCAAAGCTTCCTGACCCTGGAGGTCCACCTGGACGAAAAGGTTCTCGACAAGTCCGGCGCCCGCGACCCCGAGGCGATGAAGAAGGTCACGACAATCGGCTACGGCAAGATCGTCGATGCCGCGCTGAAGGCGACCATCGCCGCCGAGGGGATCGTCGTCGAGGGGCTGACCGACAAGGATGTGTCCGACATGATCTCGAAGGAGGCGGCGGCCCTGGTGCGCAACCGTGTCCTTGCCGATCCCGCGCTTGTCGGGCAGACGGTGGCCTTCAAGGTGCTCGCCAACGGGCGGATCGACGGCTACCTCAAGGGCCGTGTCACGATGGACAGCGCCGAACGCGACAGCAACGTGTCGCCCCGCCAGCTTGAGCTTGCCGATGCGCTGGTCGCAAGGGGCATCCTTGCGAAGTCCTTCAACGCGGGTTTCATCACCGGGCCCGACGCATCGGAACTGCGCCCCGAGGCGGCGGGGATGGGCATTGCGATCCTCGGGTCGGCCTACATGATGCTGGTCGTTCTCTTCCTGTCGCTGCCGATCGGCGTCGCGGCGTCGATCTATCTCGAGGAATTCGCGCCGAAGAACCGCTTTACCGACCTGATCGAGGTCAACATCTCCAACCTGGCGGCGGTGCCGTCGATCGTCTTCGGCATCCTTGGCCTGGCGATCTTCATCAACTTCGCGCATCTGCCGCAGTCCGCGCCGGTTGTCGGCGGGCTGGTGCTGACGCTGATGACGCTGCCGACCGTCATCATCTCCACCCGTGCCGCACTCAGGGCGGTGCCGCCATCGATCCGCGACGCGGCGCTCGGGATCGGCGCGTCGAAGATGCAGGCGATCTTCCATCACGTCCTGCCCCTTGCCGCGCCGGGCATCCTGACGGGGATGATCATCGGCCTGGCGCAGGCGCTTGGCGAAACCGCGCCGCTTCTGCTGATCGGGATGGTGGCCTTCGTGCGCGACTATCCGGGCGGGCTTTTCGATCCGGCGACGGCACTGCCCGTGCAGGTGTACAACTGGACCCAGCGCGCCGATCCGGCCTTTGTCGAACGGGCGTCGGGGGCGATCATCGTGCTGATGGTCTTCCTTCTTGCAATGAACATGGCAGCCATCGTGCTGCGCCGCCGCTTCGAACGGCGCTGGTAGGACCAATGAGCGATATGGACGACATGCGACTGACCGAACGCGCGCTGGACGCGGGCACGACGAAGATCATGGCCCGCGGGGTGCAGGTCTTTTACGGCGACACCCACGCCCTGCGCGACGTGGACGTGGATATCCTCGACCGCACGGTGACAGCGTTCATCGGCCCGTCGGGCTGCGGCAAGTCCACCTTCCTGCGCTGCCTGAACCGGATGAACGACACGATCCCCGTCTGCCGCGTCGAGGGCACGATCACGCTTGACGGCGAAGACATCTACGACCGCCGGGTGGACCCTGTTCAACTGCGCGCCAAGGTGGGCATGGTGTTCCAGAAACCCAACCCGTTTCCGAAGTCGATCTACGACAACGTGGCCTACGGGCCGCGCATCCACGGGCTGACCCGCAACAAGGCGGAACTTGACGGCGTCGTCGAACAGTCCCTGCGCCGCGCCGCGCTCTGGAACGAGGTGAAGGACAGGCTGCACGCGCCGGGCACCGGGCTTTCGGGCGGCCAGCAGCAGCGGCTTTGCATCGCGCGCGCCATCGCGACCTCGCCCGAGGTCTTGCTGATGGACGAACCCTGTTCGGCGCTCGACCCGATCGCCACCGCGCAGGTGGAGGAACTGATCGACGAGTTGCGCGCCAACTTTTCGGTGGTGATCGTCACCCATTCGATGCAGCAGGCCGCCCGCGTCAGCCAGAGAACCGCTTTCTTCCACCTCGGCAATCTGGTGGAATACGGCGAGACGGGCCAGATCTTCACCACGCCGCGCGATCCCAGGACGGAAAGCTACATTTCCGGCCGGATCGGCTGAGGAGCACGCAATGACCGAACAACACATCCTTCGCGCCTTCGACCGCGACCTGGAGGCGATCCAGGCGCAGCTGATGAAGATGGGCGGGCTGGTGGAAACCGCGATCCTCGAAGCCGCAAGCGCGCTTGAGGGGCGCGATGACGACCTGGCCGAAAAGGTCCGGCAGGGCGACAAGGCGATCGACGCGCTGGAGGAACGCATCAACGAAGAGGTGGCGCGACTGATCGCGCTGCGCTCGCCCGCGGCGACGGACCTGCGGATGGTCCTTTCGGTCATGAAGATCGCCGGCAGCCTCGAACGGATCGGCGACTACGCCAAGAACATGGCCAAGCGGACCGTCGTTCTTGGCAAGATGCCGACGATCGGCAGCGCCGGCGGGTCGTTGCGTCGCATGGCCAAGGCGGTCGTCTCGATGCTGTCGGACGCGCTGGACGCCCATGTGCAGCGCGACGCCGACCTGGCGCGCGACGTCCTGAACCGCGACCGGGAGGTCGACCAGATGTACAACGCGCTTTTCCGCGAATTCCTGACCCACATGATGGAAGACCCGCGCAACATCACGCCCTGCATGCATCTGCATTTCATCGCCAAGAACGTGGAACGGATGGGCGATCACGCCACGACCATCGCCGAACAGGTCATCTACCTCGTCACCGGCGTGCTGCCCGACGAAGACCGCCCGAAATCCGAAAGCGTGACCACCATCGGCGTCGAGGGAGGGGCCGCATGAGCCTGCCCGCGCCAAATGTCCTTGTGGTCGAGGATGAGGCCGCGCAGCGCGAGATCCTTGCCTACAACCTGGAGGCGGAGGGCTTTCGCGTGCGCATCGCCCGCGACGGGGAAGAGGCGATGACGATGATTTCCGAGGAGATGCCCGACATCGTGGTGCTGGACTGGATGATGCCCAATGTCTCGGGGATCGAGGTCTGCCGCCGCCTGCGCGCCCGGTCCGAGACGAAGGCGGTGCCGATCATCATGCTGTCGGCCCGGTCAGAGGAATTCGACCGCGTGCGGGGCCTTGAAACCGGGGCGGACGACTATGTGGTCAAGCCCTATTCGGTGATGGAACTGATGGCGCGGATCCGCACGCAGCTGCGACGGTCGCGCCCGGCCACCCAGGGCGAGGTGCTCGAGTACGGCGACATCACGCTGGACGCCGAAACGCACCGGGTGACGCGCGACGGCAAGCTGGTCAAGCTTGGCCCGACGGAATTCCGGCTTCTGTCGACCTTTCTCGAACGGCCGGGTCGGGTCTTCAGCCGCGAACAGTTGCTGGACCGGGTCTGGGGGCGCGACATCTATGTCGATACCCGCACCGTCGATGTCCATGTGGGGCGGTTGCGAAAGGCGCTTTGCGTCCACGGTGGGGGCGATCCGCTGCGCACCGTGCGCGGGGCTGGCTACGCCCTGGGCTGAACCGGGCGCAGCTTGGCGCTGGCGGGTGGCAGATTTTCTGCTATCCAGTCTTGGCTTGTCCCGCTACGCCGAGGTGAATGGTGCCCGAAGTCGTCCAATGTCCCGTCCGCCCCTTTGATGGCCAAAGGCCCGGAACCTCCGGCCTGCGCAAGAAGACATCGGTCTTTCGCCAGCCCGGCTATCTGGAAGCCTATGTGCAGGCGAGCTTCGACGCGATGGGGGGCATCGCGGGGCGGACGATGGTCCTGGGCGGCGACGGCCGTTTCTTCGCACTCGAGGCCGCGCAGACGATCCTGCGGATGGCCGCCGCCAACGGCGCGACGCGCGCCATCGTCGGGCAGGGCGCGCTTCTGTCCACGCCCGCGGCCTCGCATCTGATCCGGCTCAGGGGGGCTGATTTCGGGATCGTCCTGTCGGCCAGCCACAATCCCGGTGGCCCCGACGGCGACTTCGGCGTCAAGCTGAACCTCGCGAACGGCGGCCCCGCGCCCGAGGCGGTGACCGAGGCGATCCACGCCCGCAGCCGCACGGTGGACAGCTACAGAACGCTGGATTCCGGCGACATCGACCTGAGCGCGACCGGCACGACGACGCTTGGCCAGATGACGGTCGAGGTGGTCGATCCCGTCGCCGACTATGCCGACCTGATGGCCGGGCTTTTCGATTTCGACGCGATCCGCGCGCTTTTCGCGGGCGGGTTCCGTATCCGGTTCGACGCGATGAACGCCATCACCGGCCCCTATGCGACCGAAATCCTCGAACGCAGGCTGGGCGCCGCGCCCGGATCGGTGGTGAACGCGGTGCCGCTGCCGGATTTCGGCGGGCTTCACCCCGACCCGAACCCGACCTGGGCGGCGGAGCTGATCGCGCTGATGGAGGCGCCGGGCGCGCCGGATTTCGCCGCCGCCTCGGACGGCGACGGGGACCGCCACATGATCCTCGGGCCCGCGCTTTACGTCAGCCCGTCGGACAGCTTCGCCGTCCTTGCCGCCAACGCCCATCTGGCGCCCGCCTATGCCGGCGGGCTGAAGGGCGTGGCGCGATCGATGCCGACATCCTCTGCCGCGGACCGTGTGGCCTCGGCGCTTGGTATCGAATGCCATGAGACGCCGACCGGCTGGAAGTTCTTCGGCAACCTTCTGGACGCGGGTCGTGCAACGCTTTGCGGCGAGGAAAGCTTTGGCGCGGGGTCGGACCATGTCCGCGAGAAGGACGGGCTTTGGGCCGTCCTTCTGTGGCTGAACATCCTGGCCGTGCGGGGCGAGGGCGTCGCGGCGATCCTTGACGATCACTGGCGCCGCTTCGGCCGTACCTGGTATTCGCGCCACGACTACGAGGCGCTGCCGCAAGAGGTGGCCGATGCGGTCATCGCCGGGCTTCGGGGCCAGCTTGCGACGCTTCGCGGGCACAAGGCCGCGGGACTGACCGTGACGGCGGCAGACGATTTTTCCTATGTCGATCCCGTGGACGGGTCGGTTTCGATGGGGCAGGGGTTGCGGGTCTGCCTGTCGGGCGAGGCGCGGTTCGTCCTGCGCCTGTCGGGGACCGGGACCGAGGGCGCGACGCTGCGCCTTTACCTTGAGCGCCATGACACGAGCGCCGGGGGCGACGTTCAGACCGCGCTGTCAAGCGTCGCCGCCGCCGCCGAGGAGATCGCCGGAATCCGCCGTATTACCGGGCGACCGGCACCCGATGTCGTCACCTGAGTCCTGCCGATGTCGTGATCGTTCACTGCGAATGTCGTTTTCTCCTCTCAGGTGCCGCAATCCGCAGCCTGCGCGCCGGGCGACAGGATAATAACAAGCTCAAATCGACCTCTTGGGAGTGGCAGACATGAGCGACGTGGGCGAGGGCCGGCGTGCACGGGGTGGCGGGGCAGCCCGCAGGGCGGAGCGGACCGCGGTGCGGATCGAATGCGCGAAATTCATCGAGCGCAACATCCCCAACCTCGAGATCCTGAACGAGGAAGCGCTCCAGATCATCGAATACAACGCCGAGACGGTGCTGGAAGAGATCGGCGTGAATTTCGTCGAGAATCCCGCCGCGCTCGATCGCTGGCGCGATGCCGGCGCCGATGTTCAGGGCGAACGCGTGCGCATCCCGCGCGGACTGGCGCGCGAATTGTGCAAATCCGCCCCGTCATCCTATGTCCAGCATGCGCGCAACCCCGAACGCAACGTGACCGTCGGCGGGCGCGGGCTGGTCCTGGCACCGGTCTACGGCCCCCCCTTCGTGCGCGACGAGGGCGGCCGCCGCTACGCGACGATCGAGGATTTCCAGAAATTCGTGAAGCTTGGCTACATGTCCAAGTGGCTGCACCATTCCGGCGGCACGGTCTGCGAACCGACCGACGTGCCGGTGAACAAGCGTCACCTCGACATGCTCCTGGCGCACATGACGCTTTCGGACAAGCCCTACATGGGGTCCGTCACCGAACCCGTCCGCGCACAGGATTCGGTCGAGATGTCCGACATCCTCTTTGGCGGGCTTGACGGGCGCACCGTGATGACCTCGCTCATCAACATCAACTCGCCGCTCACCTTCGACGGCATCATGATGGGCGCGCTCGAGGTCTATGCCAAGGCGAACCAGGCCGCCATCATATCGCCCTTCATCGTCGGCGGCGCGATGGCGCCGGTGACGGTCGCGGGCACGCTGACGCAGGTTCTCGCCGAGGTTCTGGCCGGGGTCGCCTACAGCCAGCTGATCCGCAAGGGCGCGCCGGTCATCGCCGGGGCCTTCGTCACCTCGATCGACATGAACTCCGGCGCGCCGACCTTCGGCACCCCGGAAGCGAGCCATGTGACCTACGGCGTCGGGCAGCTTGTCCGCCGTCTGGGCATTCCCTACCGCTCCGCCGGTGGCTTCACCGGGTCGAAGGTTCCCGACGCCCAGGCCGCCTACGAAAGCGCAAACAGCCTGAACATGGGCCTCCTGTCGGGCGTGAACTTCATGCTGCACGCCTGCGGCTGGCTGGAAGGGGGCCTTGTCTCCTCGTTCGAGAAGTTCGTGATGGACGCCGATCAGCTTGGCATCCTCCATCACCTTGCCGCCGGTATCGACGTCAGCGAAAACGGCCAGGCGATGGACGCGATCCGCGAGGTTGGCCCGGGCGGCCACTACCTTGGCTGCGCCCATACCCAGGCCAACTTCAAGCAGGCCTTCTGGCGCACGAACCTTCTGGACTACAAGCCCTACGAGACCTGGGAAGAGGAAGGCGCCCGCGACACCGTGCAGCTTGCCCGCGAACGTGTCGCACGGATGCTGGCGGACTACCAGAAACCGGCGATCGATCCGGCCATCGAAGAGGCGCTGCTGGAATATGTCGCGAAGAAGAAGGCGTCGATGCCCGACGCCTTCATGTAAGGGATCGCCCGGGCAACCCGGGAAGACCCGATGATGCCAAAGGGGCCGCGCGACTTGCGCGGCCCTTCGCGTTTCAGCCCCCGCCGTCAGCCCCCGCCGTCAGCCCCCGGCTTCCTGCGCGCGGGGCAATAGCCGCATCTCGCCGAGGATGGCGATCAGCACCTCGATGTGGCGGACAAGGTTGTATCCCGCGTCCCCGCTTTGCCGGACCTCCTCCAGCCGCGTCTCCTCCTCGATCAGGACATTCATCGCCTCCTCTGGCGCGGGGCAGGCGGGTGCGCGCAACACCCGGCGCAGGTCACGGTTCCGGTTGTAGTCGTAGACGCCGTGCCGTGCCGCCTGGAGAAGAAGCCTTGGGCGGCGCATTGCGGCGAGACGGGTCATCAGATCGGTCATGATTGCGTCCTTTCAGCTCGTGACCGACAGGAAAGGCCGGATTCGCCGCTGTTGCGTCCGGGGCAGACCCAGCGCCCGCGCGGGTCAGGGATCTTTAGAATTTTTCAATAATTCTCAGTGCCGTGCCTGCCATTAACGGCTGGGTAAGAAATGCTTTCCACGGTTGTGGGCGTTGAAGACAGGCGGCCAAGGCGCCGCCCGACCTGCGGGGGACATCTATGACGGCACTGGTTGATTGCCCTGTCCGATTGCCAATCCGATTGCCCGAGTGGCTGCCTGACAAGGCACTTCTCTATCTCCGCCATACCGAGGAAGGATTGACGATCCGTGAACTGGCGCGTCGCGAGGGCTGCCATGCCTCGACCGTCCTGCGACAGGTGCGCGCCTTCGAGAACCGCCGCGACGATCCCCTCGTGGATGAGGCGCTTGACCGGCTTGGCCGTCTGCATGCGCATCTGACCGGACCGCGCCGCGCCGCCCTGCCAGACCCCGAAACCACCCCAAAGAACAAGGACCATCTGCCCATGACCGCACCGATCCGTTCCCTGCCCGAAATTGTCGATGACGCGACCATCACGCGCGAGGCGCGGCGCATCCTGCGCCGGCTGTGCGAACCGGGCGCTTTTCTGGCCGTGTCGTCCGAACTGGACAAGGCCGCCGTCCTCAAGGGCGATGTGCGCACCGCCGTCGTCGACCGCGTCGTGGTCCAGGCCTTCGCGTTGAAGGACTGGATCGCGGTGCGGACCTCCGGCCGGCTCAGCACCTACCAGATCACCTCGGCCGGGCGTGCGGCCCTCAAGCGCCTCCTGACCGAGGCCGAGCCGCGCGGCGGCTGCGCCGAGGCCGCGGCCCCTTTCGCGGATCAGCACCGGATCTGGGCCGAACGCAACGTGATGTCCGAAGGCGGCGAGGAAACGCGGCGGATGCGCTACAACCTGGCTGAAAGCCCGCTTGCCACGCTGGCGCGCCGCCGCGACCGCGACGGGGAAATGTTCCTGACGCAGGATCTGGTGGTCGCCGGCGAACGCCTTCGCGAAGACTTCGAACTGGCCCAGATGGGGCCGCGCACCACCCAGAACTGGGACAAGTTCCTGACCGGGACCGACCGGGGAACCCCGCAAGGCGCCCCGGGGATGAGCGAGGGATCAGCCCGCGCGCGCGAAAGGGTGGCCGCGGCGCTGCGCGAACTGGGCCCCGGCCTTGGCGACATGGTGCTGCGCGTCTGCTGCTTTCTCGAAGGGCTGGAGGCCGCGGAACGCCGGCTTGGCTGGTCCGCTCGGTCGGGCAAGATCGTGTTGCGCATCGCGCTGATGCGGCTCAAGCGCCACTACGACGAAGCCTATGGCGGCCGCGCCCCGATGATCGGCTGACCCTCCGACGGTGCAGGGGCGCGGAACGCCGCCCCCTGCGCCCGGGGCTTGGCCCGCGCGGCGTATTGGCATATGCAGGCGTGACAGAACGAGGAGCGGGCAGATGCGCGACCTGAAGATCCCCGACCAACGCCACCCGGAAAAGGCCCATCGTCCCGATCAGGCGCAGCCGAAGAAGCCGTCGTGGATCCGGGTCAAGGCGCCGACCTCGGCGGGTTACAAGGCGACGCGCGACATTCTCAAGACCAACCGGCTGGTGACCGTCTGTGAGGAGGCCGGCTGCCCCAACGTTGGCGAATGCTGGAGCCACGGGCACGCGACCATGATGATCATGGGCGACATCTGCACGCGCGGCTGTTCGTTTTGCAACATCGCGACGGGCCGCCCCGACACGCTTGACGCCTTCGAACCCGGGCGGGTCGCCCATGCGGTCGAAACGCTGGGGCTGAACCATGTCGTCATCACCTCGGTCGACCGCGACGACCTGGATGACGGCGGGGCCGAACACTTCGCGCAGACGATCCGTGCGGTGCGCCACCGCAGCCCCGCCACCACGATCGAGATCCTGACCCCCGACTTCCTGAAATGCCGCCCCGAGGCGCTTGAGACGGTGGTCGCGGCCCGGCCGGATGTCTTCAACCACAACCTTGAGACCGTGCCGGGTCTTTACCCCACGGTGCGGCCCGGCGCGCGCTATTTCCACAGCCTGCGGCTTTTGCAGCGGGTGAAGGAACTTGACCCGGCGATGTTCACAAAGTCCGGCATCATGGTCGGCCTGGGCGAGGATGCGCAGGCGGTGCGGCAGGTGATGGACGACATGCGCGCCGCCGATGTCGATTTCCTGACCATCGGCCAGTATCTGCAGCCCACGCCCAAGCATCACCGCGTCGATCGCTTCGTCACGCCCGAGGAATTCGCGGGCTACGAAAAGGCCGCTTATGGCAAGGGTTTCCTGATGGTGTCGGCAACACCGCTGACGCGGTCGTCCTATCACGCGGGCGAGGATTTCGCCCGCCTGCGCGCGGCGCGTCTGGAAAAGCTGGGTCGTGCCTGAGGACTGAAACGCGCTGACGCCGGGACCGCGACATGAAAAAGGCCGCCCCGTGGCGGCCTTTGATGTTCCTGCGCTGGCGGGCGCCTTAGAACCGCAAGCCGATCGAGGCGTCCCAGATGGTGTCGCCGCCAGTTACGTCAGCCACGCCAAGCTGGACGAAGGAATAGTTGAGGAAACGCCATTCGCCGCTCAGACCCCAGATCGTCGTGCCGCTGGTGTCGAAGACAGAAAGCGTCAGGTCGGTGTTGGGAAGCGCGCTGTAGCTGGCCCAGGCCATCGTGGCGTCGGGCACCGAACTGTCAATGTTCGTGAAACCGATGCCAGCCGAATAGTAGTCACCCTTTGCCCCCAGCTCGATATGGGCGAGCGTCACATCATCGGTGCTGTCGGACAGGAATTCGAGCCCGCCGGTCACGAAGAAGATGCCGGATTCGTAGCTTGCGGCAAGATCGACGATCTCGGCGTCCAGGTCGTTGAAATTGTGGTAGGACGCCGAAACGGCAAGGCTGCCGTACTGGCCGTCATAGCGCAAGCCAAGGGGTGTTTCATCGTTGGAAAGCGCGGCGTAATCCACGAAGCCGCGGGTGAACGGGCCCATCTCCAGGTCGAGATAGCTTATCCCGCCAACGGCCGGCATCCGCGAATAGTCGCCAAGCGCGCCGCGCGGTGCACCGATGCTGAACTTGCCGTGCGGGGTGCCATAGGTCAG
>JACKKJ010000007.1 GCA_024236495.1 Paracoccaceae bacterium | reverse complement strand
CCGGGGGCGCTGCCCCCGGACCCCCGAGGTATTTGTCGCAAGATGAATGCAGGGCCGGCGCATCGCGTCAGTCCTTCAGGCTTTCTTCGCGCAGGCCGTCGGCCAGCAGGTTCAGGCCCAGCACGAGGCTCATCAGCGCGAAGGCCGGCACGATCGCGGGATGCTGGGCCACGGTCATCAGCTTGCGGCCCGCGTTGATCGTCGAGCCCCAGTCGGGGCTTTCGGGCGAAAGGCCGAGGCCGAAGAAGCCGAGGGTTCCGAGCAGGATCGTCGTGTAGCCGATGCGCAGGCAGAAATCGACGATCAGCGGGCCGCGGGCGTTCGGGAGAATCTCCCAGATCATGATGTACCAGGGGCGTTCGCCACGGGTCTGGCCTGCCGCCACATAGTCCCGCGTCTTGATGTCGAGGACGATGCCGCGGACGATACGGAACACGGTGGGCGAGTTCACGAAGACCACCGAGACGAAGACGATGAGCATGTTCGCGGGCATGTGGATCAGGTCGAGCGAGGGCGGCAGGATCGCCACCCGCGTGCCTGCCTCGCCGACGAAGGACAGGTAGAAATAGCCCCCCACGATGGCGATGGCCGCGATCAGCTGGTTGCGCAGGCCCGGCGTGACATAGAAGCGCGAGTTCACGAGCACCATCAGGAAGACGATCGGGAAGAGGAACAGCACCACCGCCAGATACTGCGGCATCCCCGTCTCAACGATCTCGGGCGTCACGAGGAGGTAGAAGAAGAGGATCACCGGGAAGGCGAGGATGAGGTTCGCGAGGAACGACAGGCCGGTGTCGAGCTTGCCGCCGTAATAGCCCGCGGGAAGGCCGAGCGTGATCCCGACCATGAAGGCGAAGACGGTGGCGAAGGGGGCGATGATGATGACGATCTGGCTACCGGCGATCATCCGCGAGAAGACATCGCGCCCGAGGTGATCGCCGCCGAGAAGGTACCATCCCGATCCGTCGGGAAGCGGCGTTCCGGGCAGCTTGTTCTTCATCTGGCTGACCTGGGTCAGCACGTCGCGGGTGACGATCAGATCGGCATAGATCGCCGTGAAGACCCAGAACATGACGATGGCGAAACCGATCATGCCGATGGTGGAATCGAAGAGCTTGCCGTAAAGCCCCAGCCGCCGCTTGAACCGCATCGAGACGGCGAAAAGGACGACAAGCGAGATCCAGACCGGCAGCAGCCGCCGGGAGACGGCGCCGATGATCCCGCCGCTGCCCTCTGGCAGGATCGCGCCTGCCGCCAGATAGACCAGGGCCAGCGCCACGAGCGCCAGAAACAGCCAGCGCGTCGCCCGTTCGCTGGCGCCGTAGGCGCCGCCGCGCGCCGCGACGGAGCCGTCGGGATTGGCCCTGAGCGTCGGTTCGGGGGCGAAGAAGGACAGCACGATCTGCGCCAGCACCACCAGCGCGAAGGCGGCGGAGAGCCAGAGCACGACGGTGTTGAGCAGCGATAGGCTTCCGGTCCAGGTCAGGGCTTCCATGTCCTGTCCTCCTTACGAGATGCGGATGCGCGGGTTGAGGAAGACATAGCCGATGTCGGAAATCAGCTGGGTCACCAGAACCACGAAGACGGCCACGACCGAACAGCCCAGCAAGAGCTGGATGTCGTTGTTGCCGGCGGCCGAGACCAGCGTCCAGCCAAAGCCCTTGTAGTTGAAGAGCGTCTCGGTGATGACGACGCCGTTCAGGAGCCAGGGAAACTGGAGCATGATGACGGTGAAGGGCGCGATCAGCGCGTTCCTGAGCGCATGCCGGATCACCACGTTGCGAAAGCTTACGCCCTTGAGGCGGGCGGTGCGGATATATTGCGCCGTCATCACTTCCGTCATCGAGGCGCGGGTCATCCGGGCGATGTAGCCGATGCCGTAAAGCGCGATCGTCATCACCGGAAGGAAGAAATTCTCGAATGTGATTTCATCCATCGCGCTTGTGGCGGTGCCCTTGAAGACCTTCCAGCCCATGGAGGTGGCGAAGGCGGCGATCAGGATGACGCCCGAGACGTATTCCGGCGTCGCCGTCGTCGCGATCGAGAAGGTCGAGAGCGAGCGGTCAAGCTTGGACCCCTCGCGCATCCCCGCCAGCACGCCGATCAGGAGCGAGACCGGCACCATCACCGCCATGACCCAGAACATCAGCAGGCCGGTCAGCCCCAGGCGTGTCGCGATGATCGAGGAGACGTTGTCCTTGAACACCGAGGAAAACCCCCAGTCGCCTTGCAGCACGCCGCAGTAGCGCCGGGCCGTGGCCGGATCCTGCCCGCGCTCGATGCAGCGTCCGGTCGTCACGCCGCCGTCTTCGTGGGTCCAGCCGGGAACCACGCCCAGCCATTCGCCGTAGCGTACAAGAAGCGGGCTGGCATGCCCGTTCTTCTCAAGCCAGCTTGCGACCTCGGCATCCGAAATGCGGCTGCCGGCCTCGGACTTGGCGAGCTTTTCAAGGTTCGGCGGCAAGTTGGTCAGGTAGAAGACGATCAGTGTCAGGCAAAGCGCCGTCAGCACCATCGTCGCCAGCCGTCTGACAAGAAATTTCAGCATGGCGGATCTGTCCTTCCTCCCGGGGGTGGGGGCAGGTTAGCGTGTCTTTCGCGTAGTGACGAACGAAAAAGGGCGCGCGTTCCCCGCAAGGTCACGCGCGCCCTCAAGACCTCCTCAGGCCTCGACCGACCACTTGTAGTGGTGGTGCTCGAAGGTCGGGTGCATGTCGGCGCCCTTCACGTTGGCCTTGAAGTGCCGGTAGACGTTACGCCAGTAGGGCTGGATCAGAACGCCTTCGTCCTGCATGATCTTCTCGATCTTGGCCATCACCTCACGGCGCGCATCCGCGTCGGCGATCGACATGGCCTGATCCAGAAGCGTGTCGAACTCCGCGTTGGCAAAGGCCGTCTCGTTCCAGGCAACGCCCGACTTGTAGGCAAGTGCCAGGACCTGAACGCCCAGCGGACGCATGTTCCACTCGGTCGCGGAGAACGGGTACTTCGTCCAGTCGTTCCAGAAGGTCGAGCCGGGCAGGATCGTCCGCTTGATGTTGATGCCGGCATCGCGAATCTGGGCCGCCACCGCGTCACAGGAGGCCGACTGCCAGGCATCGTCGATCGAGATCAGTTCGAACTCCGTGTCGGCATGACCCGCCGCACCGATCATTTCCTTCGCCTTGGCCGGATCGACGACCAGCGCCGGAAGCTCGGCGTATTCCGGGTGGATCGGGCAGACGTGATGGTTTTCCGCCGGCGACCCAAGCCCGGCATACCCAAGCTCGAGCACGACGGAGTTGTCCACCGCCGTCTGCATGGCGCGGCGCACGTTCACGTCCTTGTAAAGGTCGGCGTCCTGGTTGAAGCGCACGGCAAGCGTCGCCGAGGTGATCGCTTCGGACTTCGACCAGCCGATTCCGTCGAAGATCTCGACGAAGTCACCGTCGGTGCGGTGCAGCATGTCGATCTCATCGGCCTCTGCCGCCGCGACGAACGAGGACGGGTCGGTGCCAAGGTCGATATATTCGATCCGGTCAAGGTACGGGCCGCCATAGACTTCGGTGCCCCACCAGGTGTGGTCGGTGTTGCGCACGAGGACCTGCTTGACGCCGACCTCGTTCGATTCCGGAAGGAATGCGCCGGTGCCGATCGGGTTGGCAGCCGGGTCGCCGTTGTCATAGGACGAATGGACGACGGCAGCGGGGTAGTCCGCCATGCCGACGATGATCGTGATGTCCGGGGCCGGCAGGGTCAGCTTGACGGTGTAGTCGTCGACCACCGTGATGGCGCCCTCGCGGGCCACTTTCGTGTCCGGATCGACAAGGCCGCCCATGCGCGCCGCCATCGAGTTGCCCTCGACGTTCGCGTCGCACCAGCGGGCAATGTTGTTGGCCACGTCGGCGGCGGTGAAGTCGTCGCCGTTGTTCCACTTGACGCCCTTGCGGACATTCAGCGTGTACTCGGTCGCGTCGGCGTTGGCTTCCCAGCTTTCCAGGAGCATGCCGCGCAGCGACCCGTCGCCGTTGTATTCGACCATGTAGTCAAGCCAGCCACGGGCAAAGTTCGCCAGTTCCGACCAGTCCCAGGTGCGCGGGTCTTTCTGCGCCTTGGTTTCAAGCTGGCAACGCACGGTGCCGCCCATCGCCTGTGCCTTCACCGGGGTGGGCGCGGCCATGCCCAGAAGCCCGTAGGCACCGGCGGCGCTGACGCCAAGCGCCGAAGTGCGCGTCAGAAACTCGCGGCGGGTCATCGTGCCGGCGCGGACCTCATCTGCGTAGGCGACCGCAGCGGGATGCATGCTGGCAGTATCGAAGTCTTTAATCATCTATTGTCTCCCTGAATGCGGCGCCGTGGCACCGCTACCTCCCGGCTCTTGTGGCCGGTGGATTCCTGCGAACTTCCTCGCGCGGCCATTGCGCAACGAAAAGGAAGTTACGTCAATGTCCAATTGCGGCGGTTCAGGTCGCAAAAGCGTAATTGAAAAAGAACACACGAGGGATCGGATGGCAAGTCCCGCCCCCCGACGAACAGCAAGTCGGCTGCCGGGGCTCGGGGCTTGGCTCCGGCTCAGGGTTCGCGACGAAACGCCGAGGGCGTGCGCCCGGTACGGTTCTGGAAGGCGCGGGTGAAATAGGCCGCCGACGTGAAGCCGAGTTCGGCAGAAACGCGGGCGACCGGCAGCTGGGTTTCCATCAGCATCCGGCGCGCCTCGAAGATCAGACGATCATGCAGGAGGTCAGAGGCCGACCGACCGCAGGTCTTGTTGCACACGCGGGTCAGATGTGTCGGCGTGACGCCCAGTTCGCGGGCAAAGTCGGCGACGTTCCGCCCGCTGCGGTATCCGGTTTCCAACAGGTCGACATAGCGGCGGGCCAGCTTGTGATAGGCGTCCGAACGACCGGCCTCCGCCTCTCCGGCGTGGCGTTCGAGCCAGACCGAGAGAAGGCCGAGATAATGACGCGCGGCCCGTTCGTGTCCGGGGCGGGCGCCGTCAAGCTCGCGCTGGATCTGGTCGAAGATGCCGGATAGCTCGCCCTGGGGAATGGCGTCGCGCACCCGCAGGTGCAATGGTTCCGCCGGCAGGCCAAGATCGTCGCCGCGCCCGAAGAAAAGCGCCGTGCCGAAGCTTTGCGGCCCCGCCTCGAACCCGTGCATTGCGCCGGCGGGGACGAAGATCGCGTTATGGGCACCATAGCCGCGGGTGACGCCGCCGATGGTGACACGGCCCTGGCCGCGCGTGAACCAGTAAAGCACCGGGTCCGCGTAGGATCGCATCGCCTCGACCCGCCACCGCCCGCCCTGGGCCAGCCGCTGGATCGGCACAAGCCTGAGCCGGCCGTCGCCGGATGGCAGCGCGGTGACCGCGCGCCGGGGCGTTTCCTTCGCGGCAGGCGCGCGTGGCTTCAAAGCGGCCTTTGCGGCGGCCTTCACGGCAGGCTTGTCGGCGGCGGGCGTCTTTGACTTCGCGGCCGGCTTCTTTGCCGGCGCGTCGGCCTTGGGCATACGGTCCGCGTAAAGCGACAGTGGTGTCGCAGAAAAGAGCTTCGAGGTCATCAGATGCGCAATCCGTTCGGTTCGCACTGATTCTACCGAATCGCGAATCGCTCTCCAAAGAGAAATGTGCCGTGAATTCAACTCTGCGCGGGAAGTGGCCGATCTGTCACGCCGCCGCGACCGGGGTCCAGGCTCGCATCCGGGCGCGCAGCCAGGTGCGCTGGCGCTTGGCATACTGGCGGCTTGCGGCCTGCGCCGCGGCGATCGCCTCGGGCAGGGACAGGTCGCCTTGCAGGTGGGCGATCAGTTCCGGCGCGCCGATCGCCTTGGCCCAGGGGGCGGCGGGTGCCCAGTGGGGCAGGGCGGCGCGCGCCTCCTCCAGCGCGCCGTGTTCAACCATCGCGACAAGGCGCCGGTCGATCCGCGCGGCCAGCCAGTCTCGGTCGCAGTCAAGCTTCAGCGCCGTCGCCCCCGCCAGCGGGATCAGCGCGGGACCGGTGTCTGCCTGCCAGGCCGCAATCCCCCGGCCGGTGGCACGCTGCACCTCCCAGGCACGCTGGACGCGGGCGGGGTTCTTCAGGTCGATCCGCCCGGCGGTTTCGCGATCCAGCTCCGCGATCATCGCGGCCAGCCCGCCGCCGGCGATCCTCGCGTCGGCCTCGGCGCGGACCTCGGGCGGGACCGCCGGGATCTCCGCCAGTCCCTCGGTCAGGGCGGTCAGGTAAAGCCCTGTCCCTCCGACGACGATCAGCCGCTTGCCCTCGTGCAGAATCGCCGCGACCTCGCGCAGCCAGTGGCCGACCGAATAGGGCGCGTCGCGGTGGAGGTGGCCGTAAAGCCGGTGCTCGGCGCGTCCCTCCTCGGCCGCGTCGGGCCGGGCGGACAGAATTCGCCAGCAGTCCCAGACCTGTAGCGCGTCGGCGTTGACGATCACGCCGCCCTGCGCCTCGGCCAGCGCCAGCGCCAGCGCCGACTTGCCCGAGGCGGTGGGACCGGCGATCAGCACATGTTTTTCGGATGACGTATTCTTTATGATTTCCTGCATGTTGCAGGTCGTTCCTGATGTTGTTTGTCGGCCCCTGCGCGGGCTTCGGTGCTTTCCTGCCCCCGGCGCGGTTGAAGCCGGTCGCGATTTCCGCCATTTTGCGCCGCCAGAGACCGGGCGGCAAGTGGAGTGAAAGATGGACGGCGCAACAGAACCCAAGGTGACCTACAAGCGCGTTCTTCTGAAGATCTCCGGCGAGGCGCTGATGGGCGACCAGGGGTTCGGGTTGCACCCGCCCACCGTGGCGCGCATCGCCAACGAGGTGAAGTCGGTCCACGACCTTGGCGTCGAGATCTGCATGGTGATCGGCGGCGGCAACATCTTTCGCGGGCTTTCGGGCGCCGCACAGGGGATGGAACGGACAACCGCCGACTACATGGGGATGCTGGCGACGGTGATGAACGCGCTGGCGATGCAGGCGGCGCTCGAAAGCCTTGGCGTCTACACCCGGGTGATTTCCGCGATCCCGATGGACCAGGTCTGCGAACCCTATATTCGCCGCCGCGCGGTCCGGCATCTTGAGAAGAAGCGGGTCTGCATCTTCGCGGCGGGAACCGGAAACCCCTATTTCACGACCGATACGGCTGCGACTTTGCGCGCAAATGAAATGGGTTGCGAGGCGATCTTCAAGGGAACCAAGGTGGACGGCGTCTACGACAAGGACCCCAAGAAGTTCGCCGACGCCAAACGCTATGACACCGTCAGCTTCGACGAGGTGCTGCAAAAGCACCTGGGCGTCATGGACGCCTCGGCCATCGCGCTGGCACGCGACAACAACCTGCCGATCATCGTCTTTTCGCTGGACGAACCGGGCGGTTTCCGCGGAATCCTCGCCGGGCAGGGAACCTATACCAAGGTCCAGGGATAGTTCGGCGCGCACGTCAGGCGCGTCTAAACCCTTGGGTAACCGGTTCGCGGCAGGGTGGGCCGGCCGGGCCAAGATTGCTATACAACCCTGCGACGATGGCTTAAGAGCCTTGCCAAGACGAAGAACGACCGGGAGTAGGCAGAATGTCAGATGATTTCGAACTGGACACCGACGATCTCGAACGCCGCATGGACGGCGCGCTGACGTCACTCCGGCACGAATTCGCCTCGCTCAGGACCGGCCGCGCCTCTGCCTCGATCGTCGAACCGATCGTGGTCGAGGCTTACGGGTCGATGACGCCGATCAACCAGGTGGGTACGATCAACGTGCCCGAGCCGCGGATGGTGACGGTGAACGTCTGGGACAAGGGGCTTGTGGGCAAGGTCGAAAAGGCGATCCGCGAATCCGGGCTTGGCATCAACCCGCAGACCAACGGAACGATCATCATGCTGCCGATTCCCGAACTGAACGAGGAACGGCGGCGCGAGCTGACCAAGGTCGCCGCGCAATACGCCGAACACGCGCGCGTCGCGATCCGCAACGTGCGCCGCGACGGGATGGACAAGCTGAAGAAGGCCCAGGGCGTCAGCGAGGACGACCAGAAGTTCTGGCACGACGAGATCCAGGAACTGACCGACAGGCATATTGCGCTTGTCGACAAGGCGCTCGAGGGCAAGCAGGCGGAAATCATGCAGGTCTGAGCCTCCGGGCGGAAGGGGCGTTCCGGCATGGGCGCGAGGGATCTGACGGAGGCGGGCGCGCTGCATGTCGCGATCATCATGGATGGCAATGGCCGCTGGGCGACCGAACGCGGCTGGCCGCGGCTGGTGGGCCACCGCCGGGGCGCCGAACGCGTCCGCGCCATCGTTGAGGCGGCCCCCGGCCTCGGGATCCGGCACCTGACGCTTTACGCCTTTTCGACCGAGAACTGGAAACGCTCCACCGAAGAGGTCATCGGCCTGATGACGATTTTCGCACGCTATATCGAAAGCGAGGCGCAAAGGCTCTCGGATGCGGGCGTGCGGCTGCGCTTCATCGGCGGGCGCGACCGGCTGGACAAGAAGCTGCAAAAGCTGATGGCGGGGATCGAGGCGAAGACGGCCGACCGCACCCGACTCAACCTGAATGTCGCGATCAACTACGGCGGCCGGGACGAGATCGCGCGGGCGGCGCGGGTGCTTGCGGCGGACGTCGCGGCGGGGCGGATCGCACCGGAGGCGGTGGACGAGAACGCCATCACCGCGCGGCTGGACACGGCGGGAATTCCCGACCCGGACCTGGTCATCCGCACCTCGGGCGAAACCCGCATCTCGAACTTCCTGCTGTGGCAGTCGGCCTATGCCGAATACGAGTTTACCCAGACGCTCTGGCCCGATTTCTCTCCGGCGGAGCTTGAGACGATCCTGAACCGCTTCCGCATGCGCGACCGCCGGTATGGCGGCACGGTCCGGGCATGAGCGGCGGCGCGACCTGGGACGATCTGGCCCCGCGCGTCCTTGCGGGCATCGCGATGGCGGTGGTGGGGATCGGCGCGCTGGTCGCGGGCGGGGTCTGGATCGCGGCGCTCGCGGTCCTTCTGGCCGGGCTGATGATCTGGGAACTTGCCGCGATGACCGCACCTGCCCGCCCGGGCGAGGCGCGCATCCTTGGCCTTCTGGCCGCGCTTGCCATGGTGGCGATCCTCTGGCGGCACGCGCCGCTCATGCTTGCCCTCGTGGCGCTTCCCGGGGTCGCCGGCGCGCTGCGTTCGCGCCGCGACCGGATCGTCTTCGTGATCTACGCGACCGCGGCGATGATTGCGGCCTATGGCGTGGTCGCGCTGCGCGAGGGGCTGGGCCTTGCGGTGATCCTCTGGCTGGTCGCGGTGGTCGTCGCCTCGGACGTGCTGGGCTATTTTGGCGGGCGGATGCTCGGCGGCCCGAAGTTCTGGCCAAGGATCAGCCCCAAGAAGACCTGGTCGGGTACTGTCGCGGGCTGGGTTGGGGCGGCGCTTGTCGGCCTTGCCTTCACCGCCGCCGCCGGGGCGCCGGGCTGGCTTTTCGCGCTGTCTGCACTTGTGGCCTTTGCCGGGCAGATGGGCGACATCGCCGAAAGCGCGATCAAGCGGCGGCTGGGCGTCAAGGACAGCTCGCGCCTGATCCCCGGGCACGGCGGTGTCCTTGACCGGTTCGACGCGATCATCGGCGCGGTGCTTTTCTTGATCCTCTGGGGCCTTGTCCTGCCCCTGCCGCAGTTCGGCGGATAGACCCGTGCGTTCGGTTTCCGTCTTCGGGGCCACCGGCTCCATCGGGGAAAGCACGTTCGACCTTCTGATGGGGCAGGGCGGGCCTGCGGCCTATCGGACCGTCGCGCTGACCGGGGGGCGCAACATCGCCCGGCTGGCCGAAATGGCGCGCGCGCTTGGCGCGGAGATCGCCGTCACCGCCTATGACGATTGCCTGCCCGATCTTCGCGACGCGCTTTCGGGCAGCGGGGTCGTGGCCGCGGCGGGCGCCGCCGCCATCGCCGAGGCCGCTGCACGCCCGGCCGACTGGACAATGTCGGCCATCGTCGGGGCCGCGGGGCTTGTCCCCGGTTTTCGGGCACTGTCACACGGCGGCACGCTGGCGCTTGCCAACAAGGAAAGCCTGGTCACCGCCGGCCCCCTTCTGCTCAGGGAGGCGCGCCGCCACGGCGCCCGGATCCTGCCCGTCGACAGCGAACATTCGGCCGTCTTTCAGGCGCTTGCGGGCGAGGATCTGGCCAGCGTCGAACACATCACCATCACCGCCTCGGGCGGGGCGTTCCGCGACTGGCCGCTGGACCGGCTGGCCCGCGCCACGGTGGCCGAGGCCTCGACCCATCCCAACTGGGCGATGGGGCAGCGCATCACCATCGACAGCGCGTCGATGTTCAACAAGGCGCTCGAAATGATCGAGACGCGCGAATTCTTCGGCATCGACCCCGCCCGGATCGAGGTCCTGGTGCATCCCGAATCGCTTGTGCATGCGATGGTCGGGTTCCGCGACGGCGGCGTCATCGCGCATCTGGGCACGCCCGACATGCGCCACGCGATCGGCTACGCGCTGAACTGGCCGGACCGGTCGCATCTGCCTGTCGGACGGCTCGACCTCGCGCGGGCGGGAAGCCTGACCTTCCGCGCGCCGGACCCGGTGCGCTATCCGGCGTTGCGTCTGGCGCGGGAAGTCATGGAAGCGGGCGGTCTTTGTGGCGCAGCCTTCAACGCTGCGAAGGAAGCGGCGCTTGACGCTTTCATCGCCGGGCGGATCGGGTTTACCGTGATGGCCGAGGTGGTCGAAACGGTGCTGGAACGTCTTTCGGCTTCGGGTGATCTTGGCAACGCGCCCGGCAATCTCGATATGGTTCTTGAGGCGGACAGAGCGGCGCGGCGCGTCGCGGCAGATGTAATGACCGCGCGGCAGGGGAGTTGAGAACACGCAATGGTGACCTTGTTCGAGACCCTGAGCGGGCCGGTATTCTATTTCCTCGCCTTCGTTGCCGCATTGTCGATCATCGTCACCGTGCACGAGTTCGGCCACTACATCGTCGGGCGCTGGTCGGGCATCCACGCCGAGGTCTTTTCGCTTGGCTTCGGGCCGATCCTCGCCTCGCGGGTGGACCGGCGCGGCACACGCTGGCAGATCGCGGCGCTGCCCTTCGGCGGCTATGTCAAGTTTCTGGGCGACGCCAACGCGGCTTCGGCAGGGGCCGACGACACCACGATGGCGCGCCTGTCCGAAAGCGAAAGGCGCCACACGATGCACGGCGCGCCGCTTTGGGCGCGCGCGGCGACGGTCTTTGCCGGGCCATTCTTCAACTTCATCCTGTCCTCGGTGATCTTTTCGGGCTTCGTTCTGGTGCAGGGGATCGCCGACGGCAGCCCGACCATCGTCAGCGTGAAACCCTTGCCGGTCGAGGGGATCACCCTTCTGCCCGGCGATCGCGTGACCTCGGTCGAGGGGACGCCGGTCGAGAGCTATCAGGCCTTCGCGGAAGCAGCCGTCGCGGTGGAACCGAAGCCCTTGGTGAGCTACGGGGTCGAACGCAACGGGACCGCGATGGATGTCATGGGGCCGCAGGCGTTTCCGCCGCTGATTTCGGGCGTGGCGCCGAAAAGCGCGGCAATGGATGCGGGCTTGCAGGGCGGCGACGTGATCCTCAGCGTCGACGGGACCGACATCTACCGTTTCGAAGAGATGCGCGAACGTGCGATGGGCAGCTCCGGCGCGCCGCTTGCGCTGGCGGTCTGGCGCGCCGGTGACAGGTTCGACACCACGCTTACCCCGCGCGAACGCCCCGTGCAGACCGAGGATGGCGGTTTCGAGATGACCTGGCAGATCGGCATCTATGGCGATTCGGCGTTTGAGCCGCAGGTGCGCAGCGCGACCCCGTGGGAGGTGGTTTCCCTCGGCGTGCAGGCGACGGCCGATTCGATCCTCGTGACGATATCCAGCCTTGCGGCCATCGTGGGCGGCGCGATCTCCAGCTGCTCCATCTCCGGCGCGATCGGGATCGCGCAGGCGGCCGGGGCGGCGGCAAGCCAGGGCTGGGCCTATTTCATCGGGCTGGTCGCGTCGCTGTCGGTGGCGATCGGCTTTCTAAACCTTCTGCCGATTCCCGTCCTTGATGGCGGGCACCTGATCTTTCACGCCTACGAATGGGCGCGCGGCAAGCCGCCTTCGGACAGGATGATGAACCTCGCGATGACGGCGGGCCTTGTCGTGGTGCTGTCGCTGATGATCTTCGGCCTCTCGAACGATATCTTCTGTACCTAGCTTCCCCCGGGCAGGTCCGCCTTCAAGGGCGGGCGATGTTCGCCGAACGGGTCAAGAACCGCCTTATCAGCACGGCGTTGCCGTATTGTTGCCGTATTTGCAGCGTTGACTCAGGAAGAATTCATATTTCGGCAGGGGCACCATCGATGCAGACGATTGAGAACGGATACCGCAGCCTGTCCCTCATGTACGATCTTGGTTTCGACCGGATCATCGTACCCGTGGTGATCGTCGCCGGGCTTGTTCTGGCGTCGGTCCTGGCCACCGAATCCTCGCTTCTGCGGGTGCCGGCGGACTACTTCCTCAACTGATCGCGACGATCCCCACCCCAAGTGCGCGATCCACGGCGCGGCCCCGCAAGGAGCCGCGCCGCGCCTTTTGACAAGGTGCGCCAAAGGGGCTAGTGACTCCTCAAGGCTTTAGACCAGAAAGTGACAGGGGGACGGCGGATGAACCGGCGGCGCAAATTCGGCGGCAAGGGTGGGCTGGTTCGTGCGGGTCTCGCACCGGCGGCCGTGGCGATTTCCTTGGCTTTCTCGGCACTTCCGGTGTCCGTGCAGGCGCAGGACTATTCGTTCAGCGGCGTGACGATCGAAGGCAATGACCGGATCGAGGCGGCAACGATTCTCAAGTTCGCGGGAATCGCCAAGGGCAAGGCCGTCAGCGCGGCGGAACTGAACGACGCCTATCAGAGGATTTCCCAGTCCGGTCTTTTCGAGACGGTCGAGCTCGTGCCATCGGGCAACCAGCTGATCATCCGTGTGGTCGAGTATCCGACAATCAACGTCGTCAACTTCGAAGGCAACCGCCGGCTTGAGGACGAAGAGCTTGCCGCGCTGATCAAGTCGCAGTCTCGCCGCGTCTTTTCGCCGGCCCAGGCCGAGTCCGACGCCGCCGCCATCGCCAAGGCCTATTCCGAACAGGGGCGGCTTGCCGCGCGGGTCGAGCCGCGCATCATCCGCCGCGACGGCAACCGCGTCGACCTTGTCTTCGAGGTCCGCGAGGGCCGCGTGACCGAAATCGAGCGGCTGTCGTTCACCGGCAACCAGGCGTTCTCCGACCGCCGGCTGCGGCGCGTGCTGGAAACCAAGCAGGCGGGTATCTTCCGCCGCATCGTCCAGCGCGACAGCTTCGTCGCCGACCGGACCGAGTTCGACAAGCAGCTTCTGCGCGATTTCTACAATTCGCGCGGCTATGTGGACTTCCAGGTGCTGTCCGTCGCTTCCGAGTATTCGCGGGAACGCGATGCGTTCTTCCTGACCTTCAACGTTCGCGAAGGCCAGCAGTTCCGTTTTGGCAAGATCACCACGGTGAGCGAATACGAGGGGATCGACGCCGCGGAGTACGCCGACGTGGTCAGCATCCGCGACGGCGCGTCCTATTCGCCGCTGGCAATCGATACGACCATCACCAAGATGGAAACGATCGCGCTGCGCAACGGGCTGGATTTCCTTCGGGTGGAACCGCGGATCACGCGCAACGAAAAGGAAGGCACGCTGGACGTGGCCTTCGTCCTGACCAAGGGCGCGCGCGTTTTCGTCGAGCGGATCGACATCGAGGGCAACGCGACGACACTGGACGAGGTTGTTCGGCGCCAGTTCCGCACGGTCGAGGGCGATCCCCTGAACGCGCGAGAAATACGCGATGCCGCGGAACGCATCCGCGCACTTGGCTTCTTCACCACCGCGGAGGTGAACGCCAACCCCGGAACCGGGCCCGACCAGGTCATCGTTGACGTGAACGTCGACGAGAAGCCCACCGGGTCGCTGAACTTCGGCGCGAGCTATTCGGTCGCCAACGGGGTCGGCTTCAACGTCGGCCTGTCGGAAGCGAACTTCCTGGGGCGCGGACAGTACGTTTCGGTCAACCTGAACGTCGGGACCGACAATCAGAACAGCTCCATCACCTTCATCGAACCTGCGCTTCTCGACCGCGATCTGAAGTTCCGCTTCAACGCCTATTACAACACCTCGAACAATGACAACGCGCGCTTCGATACCGAAAGCGCGGGGATTCAGCCGTCGATCGAGTTTCCATTGAACGACCTCACCCGGCTTGAACTGCGCTACAAGATCAGCAGCAACAAGCTGAGCGGCGTGGGCGGCGACACGCCGGCCGATTCCTCTCCGATCCTTCTGGGCGAAGAGGGGACGGAAATCTCGAGCGCGCTTGGCTACACGCTCAGCTATGACACGCGCATCGCCGGGATCGACCCGACGCGCGGCCTGCTGTTGCGCTTCAACCAGGATTTCGCGGGCCTTGGCGGAGACGTCGAACAGCTGACGACCACGGCGTTGGCCAGCTATCAGCGCAAGATCATGCGCGAGGAAGTGACCCTGCGGGCAGAGCTTGAGGGCGGTGTCGTTCACCGCTTCAATGGTGACACGCGCGTGCTGGACCGGTTCAGCGGAAATGGCAAGATCCGCGGGTTCGAACCGAACGGGATCGGGCCGCGCGATCTTGGCGCGGTCAACGAGGATGCGCTTGGCGGAAACTACTTTGCCGTCGCGCGGCTCGAGGCGGAGTTCCCGCTGGGGCTGCCGACCGAGTACGGTATTTCCGGCGGTCTCTTCGCCGATGTCGGGTCGGTCTGGGGCCTTGACAACACGGCGGGGGCTGGCGGTGCGGTCGATGACAGCCTCAATCTGCGCGCTGTCGTCGGCTTCTCGGTGTTCTGGGAGTCGGTGCTGGGGCCGCTGCGGTTCAACTTCTCGCACGCGCTCAAGAAGGAAGACTACGACCGCGAGCAGACCTTCGACCTGACTGTCTCGACGCAGTTCTGATGCGCGCCTGGCTGGCCGTTCCGCTGCTTGCGATCGCGCTTGGCAGCCCGCTGGCCGCGCAGGAGGTGACGACCGGCCCGCGTGCCATCGCGCCGACGGTCCTGGTCCTCGACCAGGAGCGGCTGTTCGAGGGCTCTCTTTGGGGCAAGCGCGTCGTCCGCGAGATCGAGGCGGACTCGACGGCCCTCGCGACCGAGAACCGCCGGATCGAGGCCGAGCTGACGGCCGAGGAACAGGCGCTGACCGATCAGCGCAAGCTGCTCCCGGCAGAGGAGTTCCGCGCCCTGGCCGATGCCTTCGACGCAAAGGTCGTCGAGATCCGGCGCAGTCAGGATGCCAAGGCCCGCGATCTTGCCCGCCTGAACGAGATCGAACAGCAGACCTTCCTGTCAACCGCCGTGCCGGTCCTGCGTCAGATGTTGTCAGAGATGCCCGGGACAACCGCCATACTCGACCGCCGTGCCGTCCTGATCGCCGCCGAGGCCATCGACATTACCGACACCGCGATCGCCCGGATCGACGCGGCGCTCGGGGCCGGGCAACGACCCGCGCTGCCGCCCGCGGAAAACTGAGCGGCGCTTGCGCCGGGGTTTGCGAGTTGCTAGCAAGGCCGGGGGCACAGGATGCCTCGCGCGCAAGGAAGACCGATGACCGACGCACCCGTGACCGAGGCCGATATCCACCTGATCCAGCGGATCATTCCGCATAGGTATCCGTTCCTTCTGATCGACAAGGTCGTGGACATCCGGGTCAACGAAGGCTGCGTGGGCATCAAGAACGTCACGTTCAACGAACCGCATTTCCAGGGGCACTTCCCGCAGGCTCCGATCATGCCGGGGGTCACCATCGTCGAGGCGATGGCCCAGGCGGCGGCGGTGCTTGTCGGGATCTCCATGAACGTCGTCGGGCGCGATCTGCTGACCTATTTCCTGTCGATCGATAGCTGCAAGTTCCGCCGCAAGGTCGTGCCGGGCGATGTGCTTGAGCTTCACATGACGGTGAAGCGGGGCGGCGGCAAGATCTGGAAGTTCCACGGTGAGGCGAAGGTCGGCGGAGAGCTTGCCTGCGAGGCCGACATTGCCGCGATGATGGACCTCAGGGACTGACCCGATGACCATCGATCCAAGCGCAGCGGTCCATCCCTCGGCCCATATCGAGGCGGGGGCGGTGATCGGGCCGGACTGCCGGATCGGTCCGTTCTGCCTGATCGGTGCCGACGTCCGGCTCGGGCGCGGGGTGACGGTGAAAAGCCATGCGGTCGTGACCGGCGACACAAGGATCGGCGACGAAACCACGATCTTCCCGTTCGCGACCATCGGCGAGGTGCCCCAGGACCTGAAGTTCAAGGGCGAGAAGACCAGCCTTGTGATCGGCGCGCGCAATCGCATCCGCGAGCATGTGACGATCAACACCGGAACCGAGGGCGGCGGCGGCCTGACCCAGGTCGGTGACGATTGCCTGATCATGGCGGGTGCGCATGTTGCCCATGACTGCCGGATCGGCAACCATGTGATCCTCGTGAACAACGCCGCCCTTGCGGGGCATTGCGTGATCGAAGACGAGGTGATCCTGGGCGGGTTGTCGGGCGTCCATCAATTCGTCCGCGTCGGGCGCGGGGCGATGATCGGGGCGCTGACGATGGTGACCGCCGACGTCATCCCCTACGGCCTTGTCCAGGGCCCGCGCGGCACGCTTGATGGCTTGAACCTTGTCGGGCTCAAGCGGCGCGGCCTTGACCGGGGCGGGATCGCCGCGCTGCGCGATCTGTTCGGCGCGCTGTCCGATGGCAATTTCCGCGAAAGCGCGCGCCAGGCCGCCGAAGTGGCGGATGCGACCCCCCAGGTGCGCGAGGTTCTCGACTTCATCCTCGGCCCCTCGGACCGGTCGTTCCTGACGCCGCGATGACCCGCGCACGAACCGTCGCGCTGATTGCCGGGCTGGGACGGCTTCCGCAGGTCATCGTCGATGCGCTGGACCGGGCGGGGGAGGCCGTGGTGATCGCCGCCCTTCAGGGTTTCGAACCCGACCTGCCGGGTCATGCGGTGGATGCGTTCCGGCTGGAACGGCTGGTGCCCTTCCTCGACCGGTTGGCGGACCGGGGCGTGACCCACATCTGCCTTGCCGGCGCGGTGCGGCGCCCCGCCCTTGATCCGGAGCTTTTCGACGCACGCACCGCGATGCTGGTCCCACGGATCGTCGCTGCGATGCGGCCGGGCGACGATTCGACCCTGCGCACCTTCCTTGCGATCTTCGAGGAACATGGCTTCGCGATCCTCGGCGCCCATGACCTTGCCCCTGAACTCCTGCCGGTGGAAGGCGTTCCGACCCGCGCCACGCCCGGCGCCGAGGCGGCGGCAGGGGCCCGTCTGGGCGAGGCCGCCGTGGCCGAACTGGGCCAGACCGACACCGGCCAGGCCTGCGTCGTCGCCGGGGGCGCCGTTATCGCACGCGAGGGACCGGAGGGCACGGATGCGATGTTGGCGGCGCTGCCCACGGGCGTGGCGGCGGGCCGGTCGGGCCTTCTGTTCAAGGCGCCGAAGCCCGGGCAGGACCGGCGCGCCGACCTTCCGGTGATCGGACCGGAGACGGCGCGCGGCGCGGCAGCCGCCGGGCTTGGCGGCATCGTGATCGAGGCGGGCGGTGTCATGGTCCTCGACTTGCCGCAGGTCATCGCGATCCTCGATGCGCAGGGCATGTTCCTTTGGGTGCGGCCCGCGGGGGACGTGGCATGAGGGTCTTTCTGGTCGCGGGAGAGGCTTCGGGGGATGCGCTTGGCGCCGCGCTGATGGCCGGGCTCAGGGCCCTGCGCGCCGACGTGGCCTTCGACGGCATCGGCGGCCCGCTGATGGAGGCCGAGGGTCTGCAAAGCCGCTTTCCGATGGAGGAACTGTCGGTCATGGGCCTGATGGAGGTGCTGCCGAAGTACCGCCATCTCAAGCGCCGGATCGCCGAGACCGCCGACGCGGTCGTCGCCCTGCGCCCCGATGTCCTGATCACCATCGACAGCCCCGATTTCGGCCTGCGTGTCGCCCGCGCGGCGCGCGCGCGGTGGCCGGACCTCAGGACGGTTCACTATGTCGCGCCCTCGGTCTGGGCCTGGCGGCCCGGGCGCGCGGCGAAGATGGCGCCGGTCATCGACCATGTGCTCGCGCTCCTGCCGTTCGAACCTCCCTACATGGAAGCGGCGGGGATGACCTGCGACTTCGTCGGCCATCCGGTGACGACCGTGCCGCTTGCGACCGCCCAGGAGGCCGCGGCCTTCCGCGCGGCGCATGGCATCGCCCCCGATGCCCCCCTTGTCCTTTGCCTGCCCGGGTCGCGCCGGGGCGAGGTGGAACGTCTTGGCCCGCGCTTCGGCGCCGCGCTGGACCTTGTTGCGCGCGCGGTGCCGGGGCTCGCGGTCGTGATCCCCACGGTGCGCGGGGTGTCGACCCTCGTGCGCGGGATGGCGGCGGGCTGGGCGACCCGCCCGATCATCGTCGAGGGGCCGGAACGGCGCGCGGCCTTCGCGGCGGCGGATGTCGCGCTGGCGGCCTCGGGGACGGTCAGCCTTGATCTTGCGGCAAATGGCGTGCCGATGGTCATCGGCTACGATTTCAACCCGTTGACCCGGTTCATCCTGCGCCGGATCGTGCGCCACGACACGGTGACGCTGGTCAATCTGGTCTCCGAGACGCGCGCGGTTCCCGAGTTTCTGGGCGAGGTCTGTCAGCCCGGGCCGCTGTCCGGGGCTGTCTTGCGGCTTTTGCGCGACCCGGCGGCCCGCGCCGGGCAGGAGGCCGCGATGGCGCTGACGATGGAACGGCTGGGCCGTGGCGGCGAAGCCCCGGGCCTGCGCGCCGCGCGCTCGGTCCTGAAGGCGATCGGCCAGGCGGGGAACCCGGGGGAAACCCGGGGCGCCTAGGCGCCTGCGCGCCCCTTCCAGATCCAGCCGCCCCCCAGGATCCGGCTTCCGCCGGTCTCGTAGAAGACGCAGGCCTGGCCAGGGCTGACGCCGGTTTCGGGATCAAGAAGCTCGACCTCCGCCTCGGTCGGGCCCAGGGGGCGGATGATCGCCGGGCGCGGCGGCCGGGTGGATCGCACCTTGACCGAGACGTGATGCTCGCCCACCCCGTCGAAGGAACCGTCGCCCAGCCAGTTGATCTCCCGCACCGGGATCACCCGCGTCGCCAGCGCCTCTTTCGGGCCGACGATGACGCGCCGCGCGTCGGGGTCGAGGCGCACGACGTAAAGCGGATCGCCAAGCCCGCCGATGCCAAGCCCGCGCCGCTGCCCGATCGTGTAGTGGATCACGCCGCGATGGTCGCCAAGGACGTTGCCGTCCATGTCCACGATCTCGCCCGGGTCGGCGGCGCCGGGGCGCAGCTTTTCGATGACGCTCGCATAGTTGCCGTTCGGGACAAAGCAGATGTCCTGGCTGTCTGGCTTGTCGGCCACCGACAGCCCGTATTTCGCCGCAAGCGCCCGCGTCTCCGCCTTAGACGCCAGATGGCCAAGCGGAAAGCGCAGGAAGGCCAGCTGTTCGGGCGTGGTCGAAAAGAGGAAATAGCTTTGGTCGCGCGCGGGATCGGCGGCCGAATGCAGTTCCGGCCCGCCCGCGCCCAGCTTGCGCTGGATGTAGTGGCCGGTCGCCATGCAATCGGCGTCAAGATCCTTCGCGGTCGCCAGAAGATCCTTGAACTTCACCCGTTCGTTGCAGCGGATGCAGGGGACCGGCGTCGCCCCGGCAAGATAGGCGTCGGCAAATTCCTCGATCACCGCGTCGCGGAAGATGTTTTCATAGTCGAGGACATAGTGCGGGAACCCCATCGCCTCGGCCACGCGGCGGGCATCGTGGATGTCCTGGCCCGCGCAGCAGGCGCCCTTCTTGGCCAGCGCCGCGCCATGATCGTAAAGCTGCAGCGTGACGCCGACCACATCATAGCCTTCCTCCTTCAGCATCGCGGCCACGACCGAACTGTCGACGCCGCCGGACATGGCGACGACGACCCGCGTCTGTGCGGGCGGCTTGGCCAGGCCAAGGGAATTGAGGGGCGCGTCAAGGGGCATGGCGGTCTCCGGAAGATGTCCGGGAATATAGGAAAATGCGAACTACTCGCAAGGCCGGGTTTCACCGGCCCTTAAGCATGCCCGGCGATCCTGCCCCCGGTGGTGAAGAAAGGGGGATACGGGATGTACCTGAAAAAGACAAAGGGGCCGCGTGCCGTCACGCTGCCCGACGGAAGCGTCATGACCCGCGCGGACCTGCCGTCCGGCGACACGCGGCGCTGGGTGGCAAGCCGCAAGGCACTGGTCATCAAGGCGCTGGCGGCGGGGCTGATCGCGCGCAGCGAGGCGATCGAACGCTACGATCTGTCGGAGGAGGAACTTGACCTCTGGTTCGAGGCGGTCGCGCGCCACGGCGTGAAGGCGTTGAAGGTCACGAAAATCCAGAAATTCCGACAACTTTAGATTGTTGTTGCGGATTTCGGAGCTACGGTAACTCCTGGTTAACCATTCTCGGCAAGTCTCGGGGTATTCGAGGGCTTAACGCGGAGATCGCCGGATGAGAATTCTGTTGGTGGAGGACGACCCGACCACCTCGCGCAGTATCGAACTGATGCTGACTCACGCGAACCTCAACGTCTATTGCACGGACCTGGGCGAGGAAGGGATCGATCTGGCGAAGCTTTACGACTACGACCTGATCCTTCTTGACCTCAACCTGCCGGACATGAACGGCCACGACGTGCTGCGCCAGCTGCGCCTGGCCAAGGTGGAAACGCCGATCCTGATCCTGTCGGGCGCGGATGACACGGAAAACAAGATACGCGGCTTCGGCTCTGGCGCGGACGACTACATGACCAAGCCCTTCCACCGGGAGGAACTGGTCGCGCGCATCCATGCGATCATCCGGCGGTCCAAGGGGCATGCGCAATCGGTCATCCGCACCGGCAAGGTCAGCGTGAACCTTGACGCCAAGACCGTCGAGGTCGAGGGCAAGGCGGTCCACCTGACCGGCAAGGAATACCAGATGCTTGAGCTTCTGAGCCTGAGGAAAGGCACGACGCTGACGAAGGAGATGTTCCTCAACCACCTATACGGCGGCATGGACGAACCGGAACTGAAGATCATCGACGTCTTCATCTGCAAGCTCAGGAAGAAGCTCGCGGAAGCCACCGGCGGGGAAAGCTATATCGAAACCGTCTGGGGGCGCGGCTATGTGCTGCGCGAACCCCAGGCCGGTGAACGCCGCGTCGCCATCGGCGCCTGAACGGCCGCTGCCTCTGGACCTTGGCCGCCGCGCCGCCTAACACTCGCGGAAGGGCGTTCGGGGGCGGCGATGGTGGCGAAAGACGGAAGCTTGGTGCACGGCGGACCGGTCGCGGATCTTTCGGCCGCCGCCGCACGCGCCGAATGGACCGCGCTGGCCGCGGCCGTGGCACGCGCGAACCGCGCCTATCACACCGAAGACGCGCCGGAGATCTCGGATGCGGACTACGACGCGCTGAAACGCCGCCTCGCCCGGATCGAGGCGCGCTTTCCGGAGCTTGCCGCCGAGGGCAGCCCGACGGCCGAGGTCGGCGCCGCGCCTTCGGAGACCTTTGCCAAGGTGCGCCACGCGGTGCGGATGCTGAGCCTCGAGAACGCCTTCGAGACCGACGAGATCCGCGACTTCGACGACCGCATCCGCAAGTACCTGAACCTTGGCCCCGATGCGCCGCTTGCCTACACCGCCGAACCCAAGATCGACGGCCTGTCGCTGTCGCTCCGATACGAGGGGGGGCGGCTGGTGCAGGCCGCGACCCGCGGCGACGGCGAAACCGGCGAAAACGTGACCGCGAACGCCCGTACCATCGCCGACATCCCGCAGACGATCGCCGGCGCGCCGCAGGTGCTGGAGGTGCGCGGCGAGGTCTACATGAGCCACGACGATTTCGCGCGCCTGAACGAACGCCAGGAAACCGCGGGCGACAAGACCTTCGCCAACCCGCGCAACGCCGCGGCGGGCAGCCTGCGCCAGCTTGACGCCGCGATCACCGCCGCGCGGCCGCTGCGCTTCTTCGCCTATGCCTGGGGGGAGCTCAGCGCGCCCCTGGCCGAGACGCAGATGGGCGCGGTCGAACGTCTTTCTGCGCTGGGGTTCCAGACCAACCCGGCGACGCGGATCTGCGACGGCCCTGCCGCCCTTGTCGCCGCCTACCGCGAGATCGAGGACGGGCGCGCGCTTCTGGGCTATGACATCGACGGCGTGGTCTACAAGGTGAACGACCTCGCGTTGCAGGCGCGCCTTGGCTTCCGCTCCACCACGCCCCGCTGGGCGATCGCCCACAAGTTTCCCGCCGAACTGGCCTGGACCCGGCTAGAGGCCATCGACATCCAGGTGGGCCGCACCGGCGCGCTGTCGCCCGTGGCGCGGCTCTTGCCGGTCACGGTGGGCGGCGTCGTGGTGTCGAACGCCACGCTCCACAACGAGGATTACATTGCCGGCCGCGATGCCAGGGGCAACCCGATTCGCGACGGCAAGGACATCCGCCCTGGCGACTGGGTGCAGGTCTACCGCGCGGGCGACGTGATCCCCAAGGTCGCCGATGTGGACCTGGCGCGGCGACCGGCGGACGCCGTGCCCTATGTCTTTCCGACGGTCTGCCCCGAATGCGGTTCCGACGCGGTACGGGAGGAGGGCGATTCCGTTCGCCGTTGTACCGGCGGGCTCATCTGCCCCGCGCAGGCGGTCGAGAAGCTGAAGCACTTCGTCTCGCGCGGGGCCTTTGACATCGAGGGGCTGGGCGCGAAGCAGATCGAGATGTTCTTTGCCGACGCGGCGCTGCCGATCCGCGAACCCGCCGACATCTTTACCCTGCGGACCCGCGACGAGGCCGGCCTAACCCGACTGAAGAACCGCGAGGGCTTCGGAGAGAAGTCGGCCGCGAACCTTTTCGCCGCGATCGAGGAGCGGCGGAGCATCCCCCTGGCCCGGCTGATCTTCGCGCTTGGCATCCGCCATGTGGGCGAGGTGGCGGCACGGGATCTGGCACGCCACTATGCTGGCTGGGACGCGCTGGTGGCCAGCGTCGATCTGGCCCGCCCGGCGGCCCTTGCCCATCGCGCCGCCGACGCGGCGGAGGCGCGTGAACGTCGCGCCGCCGCCGACGAAGGCCGCCGCGCCCGCATCGGCGAGGCGCGCGCCGCCGCCATCGCGGCGGCCGCGGTGCCCCCCGCATCGATGGCGGCCTGGGCCGATCTTGTCGAGACCGACGGCATTGGCCCCGTCCTCGCGCTGTCCTTGTCGGACGCGCTCGCAAATCCGCAGGAACGCTCGGGGATCGACCGGCTGACCGCCCATCTGACCGTGCTTCCGCCCGAGGCGCAGGTGGCGCAATCCCCGGTCGCGGGCAAGACCGTCGTCTTTACCGGCACGCTTGAAAAGATGACCCGGGCCGAGGCCAAGGCGCGCGCCGAGGCGTTGGGCGCCAAGGTTGCGGGTTCGGTCTCGGCGCGGACGGATCTGGTCGTCGCGGGCCCCGGCGCGGGGTCCAAGGCGAAGGATGCCGAACGGCTGGGCGTCGAGATCATCGACGAGGACGCCTGGCTGCGGCTGATCGGCGGATGAGCCGCCCGGCCGTCCTTTTCCCGCTGTTCGCCGGGGCGGAGACGCTGCCCGGGGTCGGCGCGAAGACGGCGAAAAGCCTTGAGCAGATCGACATCACCCGCCCGCGCGACATGCTGTTCACCCTGCCGCTGACGGGGATCGACAGGGCGCTGCGCGACACCATCCAGGGCGTCGCGCCCCCCGCGACGGTGACGGTGGAGGTCACGATCGGCGCCCATGTGCCGCCCCGCCGCAAGGGCGGACCGGCGCGGGTCTTCGTGCGCGACGCAAAGACCGAATTCCAGCTGGTCTTCTTCCATGCGCGGGGCGATTTCCTGTCGCGCCACCTGCCGACCGGCCAGCGGCGCGTCGTCTCCGGCAAGTTGGAGATCTTCGACGGGCTGGCGCAGATCGTCCATCCCGACCACATCCTGCGGCCGGAGGAGGCGGGGGATCTGCCCGCCTTCGAACCGGTCTATCCGCTGACCGCAGGCGTGAGCCAGAAGGCGATGCAGAAAGCGGCTGAGGGTGCGCTGGCGCGGCTTCCCGATCTTGCCGAATGGGCCGACCCGCAGCTTCTGGCGCGCGAGGGCTGGCCCGCCTGGGCCGACGCGCTTCGTGCCGTCCACAGGCCCGCATGCCTTGCCGATCTGTCAGTCAACGCACCCGCCCGGCAGCGGCTGGCCTACGACGAGCTTTTCGCCCATCAGGTGACGCTGGCGCTGGCGCGCGCCTCTGTCCGGCGCGGCAAGGGGCGGGCCAGCCGCGGTGACGGGCGCCTGCGCCAGGCGGTCCTGGCCGCGTTGCCCTACCGTCCGACCGGCGCCCAGGACCGCGCCGTGGCCGAGATCGTGGCCGACATGGCGGCTGACACACGGATGAACCGGCTGCTGCAGGGCGATGTCGGGTCCGGCAAGACGCTGGTCGCCTTCCTCGCGCTCCTGAACGCGGTCGAGGCGGGCGGGCAGGGGGTGATGATGGCCCCGACGGAGATCCTGGCGCGCCAGCATCTTGAGGGTCTTCGCCCGCTTGCCGAAAGCGCGGGCGTGCGGCTGGAGATCCTGACCGGGCGGGACCGGGGGGCAGAACGGGCCGCAAGGATCGCCGACCTTGCTGCCGGGCGGATCGCCATTCTTGTCGGCACCCACGCGGTCTTTCAAAAGGACGTCGAATTCGCGGACCTCAGGCTGGCGATCATCGACGAACAGCATCGTTTCGGCGTTTCGCAGCGGATGGAGCTGGGCGCGAAGGGCCGCGCTGCCGACGTTCTGGTGATGACCGCGACACCGATTCCCCGGTCGCTCAGCCTCGCGCAGTATGGCGACATGGACGTATCGGTGCTGGACGAGAAGCCCGCAGGCCGCAAGCCGGTGAAGACCGCGCTCGTCTCCACCAGCCGGATCGAGGAGGTCGTCGCGCATCTGCGCCGCGCGCTGGCCGAGGGGCGGCGGGCCTACTGGGTCTGCCCCCTGGTCGAGGAAAGCGAGCTTGTCGACCTGACCGCGGCCGAGGAAAGGTTTCGCATGTTGCGCGCAGCCCTGGGCGAGGGGGTCGTCGGTCTGGTCCACGGCCAGATGCCGCCTGCCGAAAAGGACGCGGCGATGGAGGATTTCGTCGCCGGGCGCAGCCGCGTGCTGGTCGCCACCACGGTGATCGAGGTGGGGGTCAATGTCCCCGAAGCCTCCATCATGGTGATCGAGCGGGCCGAGACCTTCGGGCTGGCGCAGCTTCACCAGCTGCGCGGCCGGGTGGGGCGGGGCACGGCGGAGTCCACCTGCCTTCTGATGTATCAGGCGCCGCTGTCGGATACGGCGGAACGGCGGCTGTCGATCCTGCGCGAGACCGAGGACGGCTTTCGCATCGCCGAGGAAGACCTGGCGATGCGCGGCGCGGGCGACCTGATCGGGACCGCGCAATCGGGGCTGCCGCGGTTCCGCATCGCCGATCTGGAACGTCAGGCGGGGCTGATGGCGATCGCCCAGACCGACGCGCGCAGGATCCTGGCAGATGACCCCGGTCTGACCGGCCCGCGCGGACAGGCGGTTCGGGTGCTGCTATGGCTGATGGAACAGGACAGGGCGATCCGCCTGATCGGAATCGGTTGAATTCCACGAATGTTCACGTTTGTTCCCATTAAGTTCTTTACAAAGGGTAAAGGATGTGAGAACAAATGAGCAACAAAGGTGGAGGTTGAGATGAAATTCGATCTGAAATCCGTTGTCGCCCGTTCGTCCGGCACGCTCGCGCAGGATGCGGCAGGGCTTATGTCGCTGGTCGTGATGCTGATCGTCGGCCTTCACCTTCCGGGTCTTTTCTGATCCGGCCGTCCTGTACTGCCTCGCGGTTTTCCCCTCCGGTGGCGCCATCCCCGCGCCAGACATGCCAGTCCGAGGTCGCGTGACCCCAAGCACGCCGCCCGTCCCGGATCGCAAGGAAAGATCGCTGACTGCCGCCGCCGTCCCCCGACGCGCGGCGGTTTTTTTATGCCGCCGCCTCGGCGCTTGCGAAAGCCTCTGCCGTGGCTTCCAGCGCCAGCAGGATCGAGGCGTGGCGGTTCTTGTAGTCCCGCGCGGGCAAAAGCACCTCAAGCCCGTCGAAAGGCGCCGAAGGGACCGGCCCGCCGTCCTTCAGCATCGCGCGCAACTCGTCGCGCGCCCGTTCGACATCGGCCCGGCCAAGCCCGACAATGACGCCGCCGACGACCGAAGCCGCCGCCTGACCCAGTGCGCAGGCCTTCACATCCTGTGCGAAATCGACGATGCGCCCGTCTTTCACCGCAAGATCGACGGTGACGGTCGAGCCGCAAAGCGGCGAACGCCGCCGCGCCGTCGCGGTGGGGTGGTCAAGCCGCCCCAGATGCGGGATATCGGCCGCAAGCGCCAGGATGCGCTGCGAATAGAGCTTGATGAGATCGCTGTCGCTCATGTCTTTCCCCCGGCGCACACGTCCCATAGATAGGGGAAAGGACGGTCTTTGCAAAGGTGAGCCATGGCTTTCGATCCTACGACCTTGCGCTATGACGACAGGGGCCTGATCCCCGCCATCGCGCAGGATCACGCCACGGGCGAGGTTCTGATGCTGGCGTGGATGAACGCCGAGGCGGTGGCGCGGACACTGGCGTCGGGCCGGGTGACCTATTGGTCGCGGTCGCGCGCGGCGTTCTGGGTCAAGGGCGAAAGCTCCGGCCATGTCCAGCGCCTGATCGAGTTGCGGCTGGACTGCGACCGCGACTGCCTGCTGGTGCTGGTCGACCAGGCGGGACCGGCCTGCCACACGAACCGGCGGTCGTGCTTCTATACCGCGGTGCGGGACGGGGACGAGGTCGAGATCCTGCGGCCGGAGGTCTGACGGCACCGGCGGGAGCCTCCGGCGGAGGTATTTCGGGCAAGATGAACGGGCAGGTCAGCCCAGATCGACCATCCGGCGAATATCGTCGGGGGTGGCACCCTCGGCCCGGAACTTGCGGATCGCGCGGGCATCGTCGCGCTTGGCCAGCCGCTTGCCATCGCCGTCGCGGATCAGGCGGTGATGGTGATAGACCGGTGTGGGCAGGTTGAAAAGATGTTGAAGAATGACCTGTATGGGCGTGAATTCAAAAAGATCCTCGCCCCTGATGACATGGGTGATCGCCTGGTCGGCGTCATCGAAGGCGGAGGCGAGGAAATAGGCCACGATGTCCTCGCCCTTGCGGCTGAGGACGACGTCGCCGATCATCTGGCGCGCGATCTCGGCGTCGACGCGGTGGCGGCCGGCATGGCCCTGCCCGGTCTCGACGAAGGTCAGCGGGCGATCCGACAGAAGATCGAGCGCCTTGCCAAGATCCAGCCGCAGCGCATCGCCCGCTTGCCGGTCGGTCATCGGGCGGCCCCTGCAGGTTCCGGGGTAGACGTTGTGGGGCACGCCTTCCTGCGGGGCGGCAAGGGCGGCGCGGATGTCGCCGCGCGTGCAGGAACAGGGATAGATCAGGCCGCGCGCTGCCAGCGTTTCGAGCCGTGCATTGTAGTCGGCAATCCTGCCGGACTGACGAAGGACGTCTTCCTCCCATGAAAGACCAAGCCAGGTCAGATCCTCAAGGATCAGGTCTTCCCATTCCCCGGTGCAGCGTTCGAGATCGGTGTTTTCCATCCTGAGAAGGAAGGCGCCACCCGCCGCCCGCGCCATGTCGTGGGCGAGGATGGCCGAGTAGGCATGGCCGAGATGCAAGGGGCCGGTGGGCGATGGCGCGAACCGGGTCCGCATCAGCCTTGCCCGTCAAGCCATTGCCGGAACGAGGATTTCGCGCGGTCGGTATAGGCCTTGTAGCGGTCCTTGCGGCCGCGGCGCCCGCCTTTGGCGTCGATGGGCGGGAAAAGGCCGAAGTTCACATTCATCGGCTGGAAGGTCCTGGCTTCCGCGCCGCCGGTGATGTGGGCGACAAGTGCCCCCATGGCGGTGTCGGGGCCGGGGGGCGGCAGGTCGCGGCCCAGAATTCCGGCCGCCGCCATCCGGCCGGCCAGAAGCCCCATCGCCGCGCTTTCCACATAGCCCTCGACCCCGGTGATCTGACCGGCAAAGCGGATCGTGGGGCGAGTGCGCAGCCGCATCCGGGTGTCCAGCAGCCTGGGCGAGTTGATGAAGGTGTTGCGGTGAATGCCGCCAAGGCGGGCGAAGCTGGCACCTTCCAGGCCGGGAATCATCTTGAAAACAGATGTTTGCGCCCCGTATTTCATCTTGGTCTGAAAGCCGACGATGTTGTAGAGCGTCCCAAGGGCATTGTCGCGGCGCAGTTGCACGACGGCATAGGGTTTGACGTCCGGGCGGTGTGCGTTGGTCAGGCCGACAGGTTTCATCGGGCCGAAGCGCAGCGTCTCGCGGCCACGTTCTGCCATCACCTCGATCGGCAGGCAGCCGTCGAAATATCCGGCGGTCTCGCCTTCGTGGAATTCGGTCTTTTCCGCCGCCAGGAGCGCGTCGATGAAGGCCTCGTACTGGTCGCGGTTCATCGGACAGTTCATGTAGGCGGTGCGTTCCTCCTCGGTCTCGCCCTTGTCGTAGCGCGACTGCATCCAGGCGACCGACATGTCGACACTGTCGGCGTAGACGATGGGGGCGATGGCGTCGAAGAAGGCAAGCTGGTCGGCGCCGGTCTCGGTCCGGATCGCGGCGCCGAGCGCGGCGGAGGTCAACGGGCCCGTCGCGATGATCCAGTGTCCGGATGAGGGAAGTTCGGTAATCTCTTCTTCCGAAACGGAAACAAGCGGGTGGCTGCGCAGGCGCGCGGTCACGGTTTCGGCGAAGGGGTCGCGGTCCACCGCGAGCGCGCCGCCGGCGGGCAGCCGGTGTTCCTGCGCGCTGGCCATGATAAGCCCGCCCGCCGCACGCATTTCCCAGTGCAGAAGACCCACGGCGTTGCGTTCGTCGTCGTCCGAGCGGAAGGAGTTCGAGCAGACCATTTCGGCCAGAAGGCCGGTCTTGTGGGCGAAGGTCCCCACCTTGGGGCGCATCTCGTGGATGACGACGGGCACGCCCATCCGGGCGGCCTGCCAGGCGGCCTCCGATCCGGCCAAGCCGCCGCCGACGATGTGGAGCGTTTCCGTCATGCTTTGGGGTTTACGTCAGAACGCAGGGAACGAAAAGGGGGGCGGCGCGGGTGCCGGCCCAGAGAGCGGGGTGGTCGTCCCGCGCCGCCCGAGGCCTTGTGCGTTGCCGGTCAGAACAGACCCCGCCGAAAGAGCGGATCAAACGGGGCGGGGGCGGTGAAGGGGCGGGCGGAGATCGGGCGGCGGGCGCCGCCGGCCCCCCCGTAACGCCAGGTGAGACCAAGGCGCAGATAGGTGTCAGAGGGTGCGGAGTCCGGTCCTGCGAGGCCGGTAGCCCCAAGCGCCGCGCTCAGGAACAAGGGGCCATCCGCGATGTGCCAGTCCAGGCCCAGTTCGGCGGCCCATGGCCGGGTGTCGAGCGCCTGTTCCTGGACCTCTGCGATCTGTGCACCGACATGCACGGCGATCGTATCGGAGAGGGCATGGGCAAGCTGCGCGTCGGCTGCGACAAAGTCGAAAGCGCCGGGTCGGGCGTAGCCGATCCCCGCCCGGGCCTGAAGGATCGTGTCGGAGCCAAGGGCGAAGATCCCCTCCGCCCCCGCATAGGCGATCGTCGCCTCGCGCCCGCTTACATCCGCGAGAGAGGCGAAAAGCCCGTATTTCGAACGGGTTGTGGGGGCAAGATAAAGGTGTCCGTCGATCTGGCCAAGGTAGCCGCCCGGATAGTCGCGCGCCGACAGGTCAAGCTGAAAGCCATGGGCCTCGGTGATCCGGAAGTCGCCCGACAGGCGGCCCGTGGCGAACGAAGTCCCTGAACTTGCGGTCAGGCCCATGGTGGCCTCGATCCCGGCAAGGCCAAGGCTGGATTGTGCGCTGGCGGGCGGGGCCATCACCAGCGCGGCGAAAAGAAACGTGAGGCTGCGCATACCTGTCAACATCGTGAACCCTTGAAAACGGCCGCCCCTGAGTGTCGCGGCACTGGTGATGCGCTAGATATGGCAGACCCGTGGGCTTAACGAAATAATAACCTTTTCAGTTGGTTAACGAGTGTTTGGTTAACGGTGGACGGCCATGAGAAAGGCCCCGGTCTTCGGACCGGGGCCGGATCATGGCGCGGGGGCGGGGATCACTCCTCGGTCGGTTCCTCGTCACCCTGTTCGGCGATGCGGGCGACCGAAACCACGAACTCGCCCGCGCCGGTGTCGAAGACCTTCACCCCTCCGGCCGAGCGTGACCGGAAGGAAATTCCGTCTACGGGGCAGCGGATCGACTGGCCGGTTGAGGTCGCCAGCATGATCTGGTCGTCCGAGGCGACCGGGAAACAGGCGATGAGCTGGCCGCCGCGGTTGCCGGTGGAAATCGCCTTCACACCCTGGCCGCCGCGTCCGCGCACCGGATAGTCGTGCGAGGACGAAAGCTTGCCAAGACCCGATGCGGTGATGGTCAGGATCAGGTCTTCGGCCGCCGACATCTCGGCGTAGCGTTCGGGCGAAAGCTGCCCTTCGGCCACCTCTTCCTCTTCGTCCTCGGCCTCGTCCTCGGTCACGCCGGCCATCAGGCGGCGCTGCTTGAGGTAGGCGGCGCGTTCGGCCGGGTCGGCCTCGAAGTGGCGGATGACGGACATGGAGACGACCTCGTCGCCAGCGGCAAGCCGGATGCCGCGTACGCCGGTGGAATCGCGACCCTTGAAGACGCGCACCTCGGTCGTCGGGAAGCGGATCGCGCGGCCCTCGGCGGTGACCAGCATCACGTCGTCCTCATCGTCGCAGATCCGCGCATTCACGAGGCTGACGCCCTCGGGCAGTTTCATCGCGATCTTGCCATTCGACTTCACGTTGGTGAAATCGGACAGCGCATTGCGGCGCACGTCGCCTTCGGAGGTGGCAAAGAAGATCTGAAGGTCTTCCCATTCCTCTTCGGGCACGTCGACGGGCATCAGCGCGGCGATCGAAACGCCGGTTCCGATCGGCAGGATGTTGACGATGGCCTTGCCCTTCGCGGTGCGCCCGCCCAAGGGCAGCCGCCAGCACTTCAGCTTGTAGACCATGCCGTCGGTGGTGAAGAACAGAAGCTGGGTATGGGTGTTGGCGACGAAAAGCGTGGTGACCACGTCGTCTTCCTTCGTGGCCATGCCCGAAAGGCCCTTGCCGCCGCGTCGCTGGCTGCGGAATTCGGCGAGCGGCGTGCGCTTGATGTAGCCGCCGGAGGTGATGGTGACGACCATGTCCTCCCGTTCGATCAGGTCTTCGTCGTCCATGTCGCCGGCCCAGTCGACGATCTCGGTCCGACGGGGAACCGCGAAGGCGGTCTTCACCTCGGTCAGCTCGGAGGAGATGATGGCCATGATCCGGTCGCGCGAGGACAGGATGTCGAGGTAGTCCTTGATCTTGGCGGCCAGGTCTTCCAGTTCGTCGGTGACCTCCTTCACCCCCATCGCGGTCAGACGCTGCAGCCGCAGGTCGAGGATCGCGCGGGCCTGCGTTTCCGACAGGTTGTAGGTGCCGTCGTCGTTCATCTTGTGGGTGGGATCGTCGATCAGGCGGATGTAGTCCGCGATGTCGGCGGCGGGCCAGCGCCGGGTCATCAGACGTTCGCGGGCCTCGGCCGGATCGGCAGAGGCGCGGATCGTCGCCACAACCTCGTCCACGTTCGACACCGCGACGGCGAGGCCGCACAGGATATGGCTGCGTTCGCGGGCCTTGCGCAGTTCAAATGCGGTGCGGCGGGCGACGACCTCTTCGCGGAAGGTGATGAAATGGGCCAGGAAATCGCGCAGCGTCAGGGTTTCCGGCCGGCCGCCGTTCAAGGCCAGCATGTTGCAGCCGAAGGATGTCTGCATCGGCGTGAAGCGGAAAAGCTGGTTCAGCACCACTTCGGGCGTCGCGTCGCGCTTCAGTTCGACGACGACCCGCACGCCGACCCGGTCGGATTCGTCCTGGACGTGGGCGATGCCCTCGATCTTCTTGTCGCGCACCATCTCGGCGATCTTCTCGATCATCGAGGCCTTGTTCACCTGATAGGGAATCTCATCCAGAACAATGGCGTAGCGGTCCTTGCGGATCTCCTCCACCCGCGTCTTCGCGCGGATGATGACGCTGCCGCGCCCTTCCAGATAGGCCTTGCGCGCGCCGGACCGGCCCAGGATGATGCCGCCGGTCGGGAAATCGGGCGCTGGCACGATCTCCATCAGCTGTTCCATCGAGATGTCGGGGTTTTCGATCAGCGCCAGCGTGGCGTCGACGACCTCGCCCAGGTTGTGGGGCGGGATGTTGGTGGCCATGCCGACGGCGATGCCGCCCGCGCCGTTGACCAGCATGTTCGGGAACCGCGCGGGAAGGACGGTGGGTTCCTTGTCCTTGCCGTCGTAGTTGTCCTGGAAGTTGACCGTATCCTTCTCGATGTCGGCCAGAAGGGCGGCGGCGGGCTTGTCCATCCGCACCTCGGTATATCGCATGGCGGCGGCGTTATCGCCGTCCATCGACCCGAAGTTGCCCTGGCCGTCCAGAAGCGGCAGCGACATGGAGAAATCCTGCGCCATCCTGACCAGCGCGTCATAGATCGCCGCGTCGCCGTGGGGGTGGTATTTCCCCATCACGTCGCCCACCGGACGTGCCGACTTGCGATAGGGCTTGTCGTGGGAATTGCCGGTCTCGTGCATGGCGTAAAGGATGCGCCGGTGCACCGGCTTCAGCCCGTCGCGCAGATCGGGGATCGCGCGGCTGACGATGACGCTCATCGCGTAGTCGAGATAGGCTGTCTTCATCTCCTCGGCGATGTCGACGGTGGGGCCGTCGTAGGCCATGCGGCGCGGAGATTCGCCTTCGTTTTCAGGAGTTTCCGGGGTATCGGTCACGGATGCTCGCCCATTGTTGATCTGGGGCCGGGATGGGCCACATGTTGTTGTGCAAGACTATATCCCATCCAATCTGTTGGGTGCAATGGCAGGCGGGCCGATTGTCCTTGGCTGGGGGTGCCAAAGTCTCAACACATTGTTTTCATTGAAAAGCAGGAAGTCTTCGGCAAACTTGCTGGCAGAGGCAAGTCAGGAGGGTGCGATGCGGGCGGAAGGACCGGGCGCGGAAACCGAACTGATGCTGAGGGGATACGGGCTGACCACGGCCGAATTCTACTACCGGTTGCCCGATTTCCGCAGCGTCCTGAATTCGTTCATCTGGCAGGAATACGATCTTGCGCCGGATTACCCGGAGCTGTTCCGGTTCATCGAGTTCTGGCAGGAAAAGATCGAGGGGCCGCTGCATTCGGTGCGTTTTTGTCACCGCAAGCTGATCGGCCCGGGCGAATGGCGCAACGTGGTGGGGGAGTTTCACCTGCACTGAGGGTACCCCGGTGTCGCGCCGCCGGAGACTGCGGGAGCCTCCGGCGGGAGTATTTGCGCCAGACTGAAGGGTCAGGCGGCCCTTGCGCCCGGGCCCAGGCGAGGCCAGGTTCGCCGCCGCCCCAGGGTTCAGGCCGCGCTGATGCCCGGTTCGGCCTCACTGGCCCGCAAGAGCATCCCGTAGAGGTCGCGTGGCTCGTCGGGGTCGGCGATCATGTCCAGTTCCTCGAAGAAGCCGGTGCCCTGCAACTGGCCGTGGATGTAGCGCAGGGCCGAGAAATCCTCGATCGCGAAGCCAACGCTGTCGAAAAGCGTGATCTGGCGCGCATCGGTGCGCCCGGCGGCGGCGCCGGTCATGACCTGCCAGAGCTCGGTCACGGGATGGTCGGGGGCAAGCTGCTGGATCTCGCCCTCGATGCGGGTCTGGGGCGGGTATTCCACGAAGATCGAGGAGCGCAGGAGGATGTCGCGGTGGAGTTCCGTCTTCCCCGGACAGTCGCCGCCGACCGCGTTGACATGGACACCGGCGCCGACGAGGTTGTCGGTCAGAATCGTCGCATATTGCTTGTCGGCGGTGCAGGTGGTGATGATCCCGGCGCCCTCGACGGCCTCTTCGGGGCTTTTGCAGGCGATCGCCGTCAGGCCGGAGCCCTTGAGGTTGCGCAGGCACTTTTCCGTCGCGACCGGGTCGATGTCGTAAAGTCGAACGGTGTCGATGCCACAGATCGCGTGAAAGGCCAGCGCCTGAAACTCCGCCTGCGCACCGTTGCCGATCATCGCCATCGTCCGCGCGTCCCTGGGCGCAAGGTGGCGGGCGGCAAGCGCCGACATCGCGGCGGTCCTGAGCGCGGTCAGGATGGTCATTTCCGTCAGAAGGATCGGGTAGCCGGTGTTGACATCGGCCAGAAGGCCGAAGGCGGTGACGGTCTGCAACCCTTCGCGCATGTTTTTCGGGTGGCCGTTGACGTATTTGAAGCCATACATCTTCCCGTCCGAGGTGGGCATCAGTTCGATCACCCCCACATCGGAATGCGAGGCGACGCGCGGCGTCTTGTCAAACAGCGGCCAGCGCCTGAAATCGGCCTCGATACAGGCGGCGATCTCGGTCATGACGCGTTCGACGCCCAGATGAAGGACAAGCTTCATCATGTTGTCGACGCTGACAAAGGGAACGACGTTCAGTTTTCTGGTCATCATCCGAAACTCCGGGTCGGGCGGTCGAAGACCTTGCGGCCCATGAGTGACCCGACAAGGTCCACCATGAGCTTCGCCGTCCGCCCGCGTTCATCGAGGAAGGGGTTGAGCTCGACCAGGTCGAGCGAGGTGACAAGGCCGCTTTCGTGCAGAAGCTCCATCACCAGATGCGCCTCGCGGAAGGTGATGCCGCCGGGCACGGTGGTGCCGACGGCGGGCGCGATGCCGGGGTCGAGGAAATCGACATCCAGCGAGACGTGCAGAAGCCCGTCTTCGGCACGCACCCTGTCAAGGAATTCGCGCAAGGGCGCGACGATGCCGCGTTCGTCAAGCGCGCGCATGTCGCAGATCGTCGCGTCGGTTTCCACAAGGCCTGCATGTTCAGGCCCGTCGACCGAACGGATCCCGTAAAGGCAGATGCGTTCGGGCGCGACCGGCGCGGGGAAGGGTGGAAAGGCGTCAAAGCCCGGGCGCCCGGCGATATAGGCGACGGGCGTGCCATGCAGGTTGCCCGAGGCGGTCGTCAGCGGCGTGTGGTAGTCGGAATGCGCATCGAGCCACAGGACGAACAGCGGCCGGCCGGCGGCGGCGGCATGGGCCGCGACCCCGGCCACCGACCCCAGCGACAGCGAATGATCGCCGCCCAGGAAGATCGGGAAGCCCGCCGCCATCGCACGTTCGCCGGCGCCAGCCAGCGCTTCGGTCCAGCCGACGGTCTCGGCCAGGGAATGGACGGCGGGATTGGCGCAGCTGGCCGGCCGCAGGGCCGGCATCGAGAGATCGCCCCAGTCCTCGGCACGGTTGCCAGTGTCGATGATGGCCTGGGCCAGCCCCGCAACGCGGTAGGCCGCCGGGCCCATCAGGCAGCCGGCGCGTCTTTGGCCGGTGTCGATCGGGGCGCCGATCAGGATACAGGTCTTTGTCATCTGCTCTCTCGCGAAGATTCAGGCTTGCGAGAGAGTGTGTTGTCGGTTTGTGTCAGACAATACCCGCAATTTTGTCGGAACGGTCGAAGGTTTGTCCGAAATGTCAGCCAACAAGAACGAACTGGACGATGTTGACCAGCGGATCATAGCGGAACTGCGCCGCGACGGGCGCGCATCGCTTTCCGATCTGGCGGACCGGCTGGGGATCGCGCGCGCCACCGTCCGGGCCAGAATGGAACGGCTGAGCGCGCGCGGAGAGATCGTGGGTTTCACCGTGCTGACCCGGTCGGACGTGACCGCGCAGCCTGTGCGCGGGCTGATGATGATCGCGATCGAGGGGCGCGGCACGGAACGGATCATCGCCCGCCTTGCCGGTTTGCCCGAGGTGATCGCCGTTCATTCCACCAATGGCCGCTGGGACGTGGTTGCCGAGATTGGCACCCGCACGCTGGAGGAACTGGACGCGGTGCTTCTCAAGGTGCGCAACTACGAAGGGGTTCTGGCCTCGGAAACCAGCCTGCTTCTGTCGACCCGGCGCGCGAGCCGGCGCTGATCAGGCCCGGCGGGTCGCGGCCATCACCCAGATCGCGGCCAGCGCGAAGGAGATGATCGCGTTCCAGCCGGCCATGGAGACACCAAGAAGGCTCCAGGCGATTTCGTCGCAGCGGATCAGCGGCGCGGCGTTGATCTGGGCCAGAAGGTCATCGACGCTCAGACCGCCGATGGCGCCCGAGGTGCAGGTGGTGGGACCCTCCCACCAGCCAAGTTCGACCCCCGCATGAAAGACGCCGATCGCACCGGTGGTGGCGGCGGCGGCGGCGCCAAGCCAGGGCAGGACGCGCCAGCCGACGATCAGGCCAAGACCGGCGATGACGATGGCCGCCGCGTGGGGCCAGCGTTGCCAGAGACAAAGCTTGCAAGGCGCGTAGCCGAAAGCCTGAAACACGAAAGCCCCCCCAAGAAGAAGGACAGAGCCGAGAGCGGCCAGAAGGATGAACCGGGTCCGGGTCAAAGGTAGCGCACCAAAAGGAAGCCTCCGAGCAAGAGCGCGACAAAGGCTGTGAAGACCAGCCCAAGCCTGCGTTCGATGAAGTCGCGCACCGGGGCGCCGAATTTCCAAAGCAGGGCGGCGACGACGAAGAACCGCAAGCCCCGTGCCAGAATCGAGGTGGCGACAAAGGTCGCAAGCGGCATGCCGGTCCAGCCCGACATGATCGTGATGACCTTGTAGGGGAAGGGGGTGACGCCCGCTATCAGAACCGCCCAGAAGCCGAAGTCGTTGAAACGGGTGTTGAATTCGGCCATGGCATCGGCCTTGCCCAGGGACGCGAGGATCGGCTGCCCGATTTCGGTGAAGGCGAAGGCGCCGATGGCATAGCCCAGAAGTCCGCCAAGAACCGAGGCCACCAGCGACACAAGCGCCACAAGCCAGGCACGCGACGGACGCGCGAGGATCATCGGGATCATCAGAAGGTCTGGCGGAATCGGGAAGAAGGAGCTTTCCACGAAGGAAACCGCCGCCAGCGCGGGCAGGGCGTGCCGGTGGGTCGCCAGTCTCATCGTCCAGTCATAAAGGCCGCGGATCATCGCCGAACCACTCCGAACTCCAGGTCGGCCAGCGGGGCCGAACGGCTTCTTAGGCCACGGGGCGGCCGGGTCGTCAAGCGGCTTGTCGACCGGCGCGGCGGCAGGCTATCGTGGCAGGATTGTATGATCCCCGGGGGATGAGATGCGTTGGCAGGGTCGTCGGCAAAGCGACAATATCGAGGACCGTCGCCGCATGGCGCGCCGAGGCGGAACCGCGCAGGTCGGCGGGCTTGGCATGATCGCCATCGTGGTCGTGGCCTATTTCCTTGGCGTCGATGTCAGGCCTGTCCTGGATGAACTGTCGCGCCAGCAGGGCGGCGGCACCGTCCAGTCCACCACCGAACTGACCGAGGCGGACCGCCAGGCGGCAGAATTCGTGTCGGTGACGCTGGCGGACACCGAAGAGATCTGGGGCCGCATCTTCCGCGCCGAACTGGGGGAAGCGTATTCGCCACCGACGCTTGTGCTGTTCAAGGGCATGACGCAGTCGCCCTGCGCCACGGCTTCGGCGGCGACCGGCCCCTTTTACTGTCCGGTCGACCGGAAGATCTACCTTGATACGGACTTCTTCGTCACGCTGTCGCGTCAGCTTGGTGCGGGCGGCGACTTTGCCGCGGCCTATGTCGTCGCGCACGAGGTCGCCCATCACGTTCAGGACGAACTGGGCATCCTCGGGCAGGCGAATGCGGCGCGCCAGCGTGCCAGTCAGACCGATGCGAACGCGATTTCGGTGCGTATCGAACTGCAGGCCGACTGCCTGTCCGGAATCTGGGCGCATCAGGCCGAGGCGGTCCTTGGCACGATCGAACCCGGCGACCTGAAGGAGGCCTTGAACGCGGCGCGCAAGATCGGTGACGACACGCTCCAGCGCAACGCCGGGCGCCAGCCGATGCCACATACCTTCACCCACGGCACCTCGGATCAGCGGGAACGGTGGTTCGCGCGCGGCTACCAGACCGGCGACATCAACGAGTGCGACACGTTCCGCGCCGACCGGCTCTAGCCCCGGCCCAAAGCCCGGTCGCGGCACCGTGCAAAGCGCTTGTGTTGGAAACGGCGGCGGGTTAGACCGCTTGCCTGTGGCCCGAGTGGCGGAATGGTAGACGCAGCGGATTCAAAATCCGCCACCGCAAGGTATGTCGGTTCGAGTCCGACCTCGGGCACCACGGATCTTCGAAAAGCCAACTCAAGGTCATCGGCCCGCGCGGAGTGCGGTCCCGGGATCGGCGACATCATGCCGGCGGTTTCTTGGGCGGCGTCAGTGCCATCCTTTCTGTCGATTGTTCAATCGGCAAGAACGGAACCAATTCGGCTTGGCCAGCGTTAAGGCGGAAAATGGGTGCGCCAATGTATCCCCTGAAGAGACAATAGTGAGAGCTTTCGGGTCAGAGCGGCTGCTCTTGGGGCCTTCTGCGCCGATATTGCCGCTGGCAGAGGT
>JACKKJ010000006.1 GCA_024236495.1 Paracoccaceae bacterium | reverse complement strand
CTGACGATGTCGAACGTCAGTTCACCCTGACCGCGCGCTCGAGGCTTGAGCGCCACGAGATTGGCGCCATTCTCAAAGCATTGCGCCGCATGGACGAGCACACCCGCAACAGCGGCAAGGTGGTGGCGACCCCGGGCGAGATTGTGCGCGAGGAAAAGGACCGCGAGTTCGTGCGCGACAGCGCCACCGACGACACGCGGGTTAAAACGGCTGTGTCCTGGCTCGAAGAGGCGACGCTTGTCTCGCGCGAGGAAAACCGGGTGCAGGTATTCCCCTCCTCGCTCCTGGTGCGCACGCTGACCGAAGCCGAGACCCGCCTGCAAGGAGCTGAGATCACGCAGGCACGACGCGAGCAGCTGTTGACCATCGTTCGCCATGTGATGAACACGCCGCCTGATCAAGGCATTTCAACAGACGAGCTGACCGGAATCAGCGGGCTTTCACACCGCGAGCTCAGCAAGGCGATGGCCGATCTTGAGGCCTTTGGCATCGCGCGAAATGACATTGCCATCACGGTCTCGGTGCATGTCGGCGTTGAGAACCAATCCCGCCAGCGTATGAAGCGTGCGATGCGTCTGGAGCAGGCGCTCATTACCAGGATGCGCGAGCTAGCACCCGAGGCCGGTGTGGGCGATAGCGCGCCGCTCGACATGGCGGCGGCCAGCCAGCTATTGCGGGGTGAAGGCCATGAGGACGCCAGCCCCCATATCCTTGATCGCCTTTTGCGCAGCATCGAGCGGGACGGCCGAGACAGCGACGGTGGCATGGGCAATATCCGCCTGCGCAAACTTTCCGCGAAGACACTTGAGGTGGTTTTGCAGCGCTCTTGGCGGGTGGTAGAACAGACCGCCTCAGTGCGCTGGGTGGCGGCTGAGAAACTCCTCGATTTCCTGATTGCCAAGGTGCCCACGGGCACGAAAGGCAAGGATATTCAGGTCGATACAACTGTCGGCGACATGATGGCTGCGCTCAGCGGCGATGCCCTGATCAAGGCGTCTGGCGTGAAGGACATGACCAAGCTCATGGAACGCGCGCTTCTGTGGTTGCACGAGCAGCAGGTTGTTACGCTGGGCAAGGGTCTGACGGTGTTCCGCTCCGCGATGACCATCTATCTGAAACCGGGACGCTTAGGCTTCACTAAGAAGGATTTCCTGCCGCTCGAGGAACATTACCGCGAGCAGACCCTCCAGACACATGTCATGGCCGCCTATGCCGAGAAGGGGCTGGAGCAGATCGACGAAGCTGTGCGCCTTTCCGAGGACTACTTCGCGCTCGATCAAGACCGCTTCTTGCAACGATGGCTGCCTGGCCGCAACGTCGAGATCCGCCGCCAAACCACTGGAAAGGCCTGGAAGCAAATCGTCGAGGGGCTGGGTAATCCGGTCCAGCAAGACATCGTCGCGGACGACCGCGAGGAAACAAACGTGTTGGTTCTGGCGGGGCCGGGTTCGGGCAAAACGCGGGTTCTCGTGCATCGCATCGCCTATCTGCTGCGCGTCAAGCGCGAAGATCCGCGCGGTATCCTCGTGCTTACCTACAACCGGCATGCGGCGGCCGAGATCCGTGCGCGTTTGCGCCATCTTGTCGGAGATGATGCAGCCCGCGTCACTGTCTCTACCTGCCACGCATTGGCGATGCGGCTTGTGGGGGCGAGCTTTGCGGGCGGCGCGTCTGAGCCGCGCGACTTCGACGGCATCGTGATGGAAGCGGTGCGCCAGATCAATGGCGAGGGCCTGAGCCGATCAGAGGCTGAGGCCCAGCGTGAGGCGCTCATCCAAGGCTATCGGTGGATCCTTGTGGACGAATAGCAAGACATTGGACCCGAGGAATACGCGCTGATCGCTGCGGTGGCCGGGCGATCGCTTGACGATCCCGACCAGCGGCTGAGCCTTTTTGCCGTGGGTGACGATGACCAGAATATCTACGCCTTTGCCGGGGCCTCGATATCCTTCATTCGTCAGTTCGAGGAGGATTATCGCGCCAAGCCCAAGTTCCTGACCGAGAACTACCGCTCAACCCGACACATCATTGATGCTGCCAACCAGGTCATCGAGCCCGCGCGCGGTCGCATGAAAACGGGGCACGCGATCACTGTGGACAAGATGCGCGGCCTCGATCCGGGTGGCGGACTGATGGCCCGGTTTGATCCGGTTGGTCAGGGGCGGGTGCAGTTTCTTGATGTGGCGGCCGATGACATTTCTCAGGCAATGGCTGCGGTGGACGAACTTGTGAGGATCTCTCGGCTCGATCCCAATTTCAGCTGGGCGCGCACTGCGATCATCTCGCGCGACTGGCGGCGTCTTGGTCCCGTGCGCGCCTATGCCGAGAAGCTCGGCTTGCCTGTCGAAATGGCCAACGAAAAGCTACCGAGCGTCTGGCGCCTGCGCGAGATGCAGCGCCTTGTGACTGGTTTGCGCAGAAACCCTGTGGCGATGCTCACGATCCAGGGCATCCTCAATGTGCTCAACGAGCAGCAGCCTAACCGCTGGGTCGACCTTGTCGCCGAAGGCATCGCGGACCTCGCCCGCGAGCTGGGCAAAAAGACAATTCCTGTTCCCGATGCGATCGAGTGGCTTGCGGAATGGTCGCAAGATATTCGCGCCACGCAGCGCGGGCTCTTGCTGCTCACCGCGCACCGCTCCAAGGGGCTCGAGTTTGACCATGTTGTGATCCTCAATGGCGGCTGGAAGCTGCTCTCGAGGGGCGAGGACGGTGAAGCCCCGCGCCGCCTGTTCTACGTAGCTATGACGCGCGCGCGTCGCAGCCTGGCTGTGGTGACTAGCGGGGAGCATGCCTTTGTGCTCGCGGACAGCGACTGCGAAATGCTGCGCAAAGTCGATATGCTGCGGCGGCTCGATCTTCCTGATCCTGATCAATATCAGGTGCCAGATCTGACATCGGTCGATCTATCCTATGCAGGCCGGCTGCCCGAGACCAACCCGACAATTCTCGCCATCTCCGAAGCGAAGGTCGAAGATCCGGTGACGCTTGGGCGGCGTGAGGGGAAATGGATAATCCTTGACCGCAAAGGTCGTTTGCTTGGGAGGATGGCCGCAAACTGGGCGCCGCCCGAGGGCACCGCTCTTGCGTCGGGAAAAGTGGGCGCGATCGTGCGCTGGCGCAAATCGGACAACGAGGAGCGCTACCAGGCCTATATCAAGCGCGACGAGTGGGAGACGGTCCTGCCAGAGCTGGTCTTCCGCAGCGGCTTAAGGGGTTGAAGCGTCGCCCATTTATTAGGCTCGCGGATGCAAGAGCTGCTTAGAGGCAGAAAACGGCACTGACCTGCCTTTCGTCGGGTTGGTTTTTTCTGCTGTCCAGCTTCCTCAAACCGGCCATCGGTGATACCTTGCAGCATGATCTGGCAAGCCAAACGGAAGAGCAGTCTCACTGCGCCGGTGCCGCCGCGAACTCGAACTGAGTCTCGCAGCCTTCATGCGCGCAGACCGGCTTTTTCAGAGTGAAGGGCCGCTGGAATTTCGTTCGGCTACACTTCTTGCATGCAAACTGGCTGCGGAAATTTTTGAACTCCTCCCAGCGCGCTTTCTCATCACCCATCGAACCGTCGCCATAGGGCCCTTCTTGGAAGTGGCTGCCAAAGTTCTCGATCTCGCCCTTCACCAAACTGTCGAGGAACCGGTTGTTAACGCCCGGCACCAGCGCGGGGACCAGCTTGGCCTCCTTGAGCAGGCCGGCAAGGGCCGAAGCCAACTCGCTGCGTTCGTAGGAGTAGGCCCTCTCTAGCGGTCGGATGCGGACGCTGACCCCGAAATCCCGGCAGATGCCGAGAAGCCATTCCTCCTCGGCCTGGCGCATCTCGTTGGCTGCCGACTGGCCCGCCGCCCAACGTGCCTCAATCATCTCATCGCTGACCTTATGATCAGCGAAACGCGGCCCGTAGGCCGGGTCGAGACCAATGATCCGGGTGAAGTGCCACGTCTTCGCTTCAAGCTGATCCTTCAGATAATTGAAGAACCGCTCGTCGTGAGTGGTGATCAGGATCTGGAAGTCGCCGAACATGGTGGCGATGAGCCCGGCGATAGTGCGCCTGTGATCCGCATCATAGGAAGTTACGATGTCGTCGAGCGCGATGATGGGCGCGCCTGCGTTAAATTGCTTGATCGCCGCCATGCGCAGCGCGAGCGCCACCGAATGGATCTGTGAGTCGCTTAAGTAGCCGCCCGGCTGCACGCCCGTGCGGTTCTTGGCGAAGTCGATCAGGAGGTTGAGCCGCTGCTGGTTCGTGTCTTCTTCCGCCGGCAGCTCCAGCCGGATTGGTGTTGCGCTAGCGCCCTGGATCAGCTTGTAAATGTCGTTCATCGGCGTCTGAAGCTTGTCGAGCAGGGCCTGTAACTTCTTGCGGATCTCGGCCGAGACAATCGTCGCCTGCGCCGTCAAAGCGTCGGAGAGTTTCCCCAGTTCATCTCGCGTCCGCAGCGCAAGGTTCCGCTCGGTCTGTAGCTCCAGAAACCGAGCGATCTTCACCTTGGCCTTGATGTAGGTGTGGTCGCCTTGCTTCGCTTCGATGTCCGCTATAGCCTGATCGAGCGTGACGAGCAGCTTGGCAATTGCCGCGACAATATAGGTCGAGGCCGGAATGGCGGTCTCAGGCCAGCCGGCGATGGCTGCTTGATAGGCGGTAAGATCAGCTTTCAGAGCCGCCTCGTTGTCGCCGAGGTGTCCAATCAATCCCGGCAGCGCCGCTACCAACTGGGTATGGGCCTTGGTCGCCGCAGTCTTGGCCTCGTCGAGCGCCTTTTTGGCGGCAGAGTAGTCCGCCAACTCCTCGAGGTGCTTGGCGATGTGTTCCCGGATCGTCTCAGCGCTACCAGCTGCCGTGTCCGCGACAGGTGTCGCGCAGACGGGGCAAATGTCAGGTGCCGCCACCCCTTCAGCAAAAAGCGGCTCCGCGGCTTCCCACAAAGCCTGAAACACGTTGCTCGCCGCCTTGCCGCGCTCTTCCGTTTCTTTACTCTCAGCCGCCGACAGGACCGCGACAGCCGCGTCAAAAGTCGGAATCGCACCGCTGACGACAGCCTCGCCGCTCTCCGTGTCCGTCGTCTCTACCCACAAAGCGGCAGCCGCGTTGCGGATCTGGCGCAGGCCTGCAAGCCCGATCTTGTTCTCCTCAGCCTTGGCACGCGCTTCCAGTTCGAGATAGGCCAGATCGTGGGCCGCCAGCGCCGCCAGCTCTAGTGACGGATCGAGTGGCGCCAGGACCAGCGTGTTGGCGTGGGAGAGCACTGCCGCCGCATCCCAGGTTTTCACCGCCTGGGCCGTCTCCTTGGCAAGCTGGGTGTCCACGCGCTGCAGCGCCGTCTCGTCCTCCGCGGCGGCCTTCACCTGCGTGCGCAGCGAGCGAATGTTCTTCTGCACCTCAACCAGCGGGCCGAGCTGCAGCCAATTGGCGACATCCGCGTAGCGCTGTTCGGGCGTATGGATTTCGACGAACGCGCGCAGCGTATGCCCGCGGATGATCGGCGACACCGCGAAGCAGTCGTTCACAGTCGCGGCCACCGCCGGTATAGGTCGCTTCGCCCCCGTCGCCGCTCGGCTGCCGTTGGTGGCATCCTTGCCCGAGACCACGCCGATCGTAACCGCCGCCACAATCTTCGCCTCCTCAGCCAAATTGTGCGCCAGCGCCACGGGTCCAGCCTGGTTGTTGATTGCGCGCTGCCCGAGCTTTTCGAGCGTTCCGTCCTTTGAGAACATGAATTCCAGCGCATCGATGATGCTGGATTTGCCGCTGCCGTTCGGCGCGAAGATCGCTAGGCAACGCTTCTTGCTGAAATCGAACGTCTTCGGCTGGAGATACGCGCGAAACCCGGAAAGGCAAAAGGATTGAAGGAAGTAAGGATCAGTCATTAGCCACCTCAGGTTCGGGAGGATTGGCACGTTCGCTTGCAAGTTTCAGGATCGCATCCTTGGCCTGAGTTACGGCGTTCTGCGCTGGCGCCGCTTTCAAGATGTGAGTCCTAAGGATGTCCGCCATGCCGACATCGACACCTTCCTTTCCCTTAAGACTTTCTCCTAGTGCTATAATAAATCCGTCCGGCGTATCTGCCGTTTCTGCTTTGTCTTCCACTGAACTGGCCCCCAGTTGTTTACGTTCGAAAATACAGCCAGAATGCCCGCAAAAAACGATATTTTTTCGTCATTCGCGTCGATCTCAATCCGTTGGTGCTGCGAGGCGATCGAACGGCCAAAATCGCCGGACATGCGACTGCCACGCCGCACTGCCTTTCGTCTGATTTTCCGCCCGGAGACTAAACCTGGGGGCAGGTCTACGTGGGGTCCATTGTCCGCTTCCGCCGAAGATCGGCGGCGTCTTCGCGTCCGCAGAGAAGGTCCGGTTTCCGCCGTTGTCAGTCCGTGACCTTCTTGACGAATTGCGACTTGAGGCTGATCTGCCCGAATCCGGGGAGTTTGCAGTCGATGTCGTGGTCGCCGGCGACAAGGCGGATCCCGCGCACCTTTGTCCCCACCTTGATCACGTTGGACGAGCCCTTGACCTTCAGATCCTTGATCACGGTGACGGTGTCACCGTCTGCGAGCAGATTGCCCAGGCTGTCGCGCACCTCGGCACCAGCCTCCAGCACGGCATCGGGTGACCATTCGTGCCCGCATTCCGGACAGGCGAGCAGGGAATCCGCCTCGTAGGAGTAGGCAGAGCGACATTCGGGGCACGGCGGCAGGGACTCGGTCATGTGCGCACCCATAGAGGAAAACTCGCGGGACGGACAGGCCGAGTGGCAGCGGGACGCAGCTTCTGCCCCACGATCGGCGCCGCCCTTTGCATGCGCACCATTCGGCCATGCAGAAGGGGGCGGTCGCGTCTAGAATCGACTTGGCTTTCCGAGCGCCCTTCAACCGAGGGGCCAAGGGGAGTGGTCATCCTCCACGGTCTGTCCGAAGACATTCTCTCGGTGCCAGCGCAAGTTGTGCGGATGCGGCGCGAGGTGGGGATTCATCGGTTTCAGCAGCTTGCCGCCGCGCCTGATGAGGCGATCGACGACATCGCCGGGAACCTTGTTGCGGGACACGAGAATCGTCTCGTTGTCTTCGGCAATCGAAATGAGGCCACGGTCGAACATCCAGTGCAACGTGCCGGAGAGTGCAAGACCGTTGCGGACGGAGTCGCTTCCGTCTTGTTCGACCGGCCGGATGTGAGCCGCCTGGACCTCGGGGCGGCCTCCACCATTGCGCAGCTGCAACCCCGACATCGCACAGCGATATCCGTAGGCCTCTCTGACCTTTCTGCTGAAGGCGACCTCGCGGTATTTCCTTCGTGTCAGCCGCTCGATCACCGGCCGTTGAAAGATCAACGGTTCATCTGCCAGCTCACTGGAGTGCTGGTTGTAGCGGGTCGCTTCGATCCGTTCGAGATCCTCTGGCAGGCCCAGATTGACGATCCGTGCGAAGTCGCTCTCTGGCAGGCGCCGCACCGCTGACTGCACGGCACCACCCGTCAGCGGTGTGCCGTCGGGGGCTGCCAACGCCGACTCCAGGGTGCTTCCGTTCACCAGTCGTGGCACTTCCCTGTCGAAGGGCAGGTAACTTCCCGGCGCAATCAGGGCCAGATACCTTCCGTCGACCCCGGGCTTCGGAATGACCTGCGAGATTCTGGCCACGGCAAAATAGCCGCGCGGACCGGCCTTTACAGGTTCATAGTAGACGATCCAGTCGCCGACTGCCGCCTCGACGGCCTTGAGGTAGGCGCGCGGAAAATCGTATTCGACATCGAGTTCATCCTCGTAGATCGAATCCGCCTTGTGCAAGAGAACGAGCTTGACCATGCGTCCAGGAAACCAGGATCGCCGGTGATGGCAAGCCGAAATCGGCGGCGGTCGAGTGCAGCCAGGCTCCGTTCAGGAGGTGGCGGGCCGGTTACCCGCTTTCCCCGAAACCTGCTTTACCCGATACCAGGCGGCGCGCCGTCCACCCCTGTCCATGTAGCAAAGATCAAACAGACCGGACTCATGGACAACCTGTCGCCAACTGCGGCACCGATATTTCGCTGGAAGCAGAGCAGGATAGCGCTCTGCAATCCATCGGCCGGCCGACTCGACAGAGGTCCAGCCTTCGACCGTCAACTCGCTGGCCGCTTCCCTTAGAGCCTTCACGATCCCTGAGACTTGCCAGTGCACGGTGCCATCCGGGGCAATTCCATAAACGATGAAGTCTCTGGACACATGCGAACCAAGAAACTCCCTATGTTGGCGCAGACCCTCGTCCAACGATTTGGCCCATGTCTGGAGTTCTTGGTAGTGCAGGACAATGCGATCATAAGCCGCCACCAAGACATCCTGCGCAGCACGGCAGCCATCCGGACTCCAGACATCGTGCTGGTCGATGAAGTGATGAACCAGGTCGTTCCTCAACAACACAAGTTCCCGCAGTCCGTGTTCAATCCGCGCGAGATCTTCTGCTGTCAAAGAGAAGCAAAACCTCGCCTCGATCCACATCTCCTCCTCTGGTGCGTCGTCCTCAGCCGAGGCTTGGGCGGCAATCTCGTCGGCGACAAGATACGATCCGAGCAGTTCGCCGACCAGGGTGCCGAGGGTCTTGCGCGCGGTCGCGGCTACGCGCTCCTTCTGGGCCGTGTCGAGCGTCCGTGATCCGAATGAGAACCGGGTATGAGCCACGATCGCCTTCAACTGACGTTCGTATGCTTGGAGCTGCAGCATGCATCGACCCAGCAATCGCTGAACGTCTCGCTGAAGCGCTTGAACCGTGTCGTCGGGTGGTGCCGTCATCGTGCTGACTGATCCAGGTCTGTCACCTATCAAACACATGTTTGCGAAGGGCACCATACCGCCAGAGATATGGGCCTGCGCTCGAGCCTGGGCTTGAGGCCCAAGGCCCAACGCTCAGTTTTCCGTGCCATCACCGTCCGTTCCGGCTCTGCGCAGGTCGACTCGCCGGCCTTCGAGGTGGGCTCCGCGCATTTCTCATCTGCCATCGAGATCGACCCATGGACAAGCACAGAAACCAGGTTGACCAAGTGCAGGGGGTGGCTTGCCCGATGTCCGGGCTGCGTATCACGGACAGCCCCGATCCATGCGCCCAGATCAAGGCTCGGGCCTTGCTTTGTGGTCGGCTAGCTTTACATCGGCGTCGCTTCGTCAGCGCTATTGCTCACGCTACCTTTACGTTCTCGACGAATACCTTGCGACAGACGCGAAAACGTCAAGGTTTGTTGGGCTTTCGATGTAAAGCTATGTAAAGCTAAGGGGGTAAAAGCTCCCTGTTACTTGCCCGAAACCCGCCCATTTCGCGAGCTACCTTTACGCTAAGTTGACAGACCTTTACGTTTTCAGGGTAAAAATCGCGCTTTTTCGGCTTTTTTCCAAACGCTGCTCAGCGCGCCTGTTCTTCATCTGACAAGCCTAGACATGCAGTTTGAGCAACCGTGGTTGGTCACTTTCTTAGAGCGCTCTTCGGCTCGGACTATTTCCGAGGACAGCAATTCAGCGAGAGGACGCGAGCCACCGCGTCGCCTTTCTGCACGCGTCACCTGGACCGCCATCTTGCTTCCTCATGAATCCGCTCCGCACCGTCTCCGGCGCGTCCTTGGCACTTACGACCGCGGCACCGACCAAGCTCCCGAACATACACTCCCGGGCGTTCTTGATATGATCATCGCGAGCTGCGGCGAACGAGCGGAGAGCCCCGTTGCCCGGCCATAGCGCTCTCGGTATGCAGGTCCATGACCTTCGTGTTCTACGACCTGGAAACCACCGGCACCTCGCCTGCCTTCGATCAGCCGCTTCAGTTCGCGGCGATCAGGACGGACGACGACTTCAACGGGATCGAGCGCGTCAACCTCCGCTGCCGGCTCGCACCCCATATCCTGCCGTCGCCGCACGCGCTGATCGTGACTGGTGTAGCGCCGGACCAGTTGACTGATCCTTCGCTGCCGCATGCCTTCACCTTCACCTAGGCGATCGCCGAGCTGATCCACCGCTGGGTAGCGACGCGGCCACTTCGCTGCGCTTAGATGCCCGGCATGAGATACCCTTCGCTGTCCGAAAGGCGAAGGGCAAGATACAGGAAGCCTGCATAGCCGCCCCAAAACAAACACAAGTTTACAAAACGAAGCACCCGATTGCGGATCGCTACGACCGCAAGGCTAGCGGGAAGATACCAGACGATGAAAAATACGACGATCCACACACCAACAGCTCGCATGGAATAGTCAGGCTCAAACTGGATAAGCAAGACAATTGCGGGAAGCGGCAGCGAGCGATCTGCTCCAATCGGTGTGGCAAGTGCCAGAATTGCTGTCGTGACAATATGTGACCAAGTTGGTTTGAGCACGAAGCGGAGCCTATTTCTATTGCTCCGCCAAAGTAGTGAAAACACAATTGCGGCCATGACCGGCGTCAGAAGTGGAACAAGCAACTTAAGAAGGGGCAGTGTCTTGACCTTCATGTGGCCCAGTCTCCGTTGGCGCTGTTTTTTGCGCGCCTAGCTTAATCTTTCTTCTACCAACTTCTGTAAACTTGCGTTTCAATCCATTCGCATATCCTTGCTCTGTAGGCGATGGAACACGCGATGCAGCAGAATTCCTCAATCGACGACCCTCTCCTTTTCGACCTCAACGCAGCTCCGAACATACGTAGCTTGAAAGCTTCGATAGCGCGTCTTCACTTGTCTGCGGACGCGAAATCCTTGCTCGAGACGCTCGCGCGCTTCACGGTGACGGTTGCAGGAACCGTGATCGCTGTCGGACGAAAGATATTGCAGGTCTGTCTCGCGCTGCTCCGAACCTTCCCCAACTTGCTCTTCGGAGTCATCGTCGCGCTTGCGCTTTCGATGATCGTGGCGTCCATCCCGTTGCTCGGCCCTCCCTTGAGTGCAATATTGACGCCGCTGCTTGCGATTGTTGGGATAGGAGTTGGTGCCCTGGCGGACATGAAGAGTGGAAAGATCGGTGAGCAGATGGGCCGTTTGGTGGACGTGCTCGAGGCTGCGTTGGGTGGGCAGACCGCATGACGACGACCATTGCCGATTTTGAGGGCATCGAAGGTGTCGTAGCCGACGATCTTCGATTTCGCCTCAAGCTCGGCATCGGTGAGGACGCCTACACCTCGATCCGATACGCAAAACGCTTGCAGCAGTTATGGGATGTCGGGGGTGTCGCCGCGGCAGGCGCCAAGTTCGCCAGCACCTCCACCATGGTCGCATCCTTCTTTGGGGGATCGGGGCTGCTTGCAAGTCTCGGACTGACCACGGCGGTAACGCCGATCGGATGGGTGATCGCTGCGGGAATTGCCTGTGGAGGTGCCTACTACGGCGTGATGCGGCTTGCCGGTGCCTATGGCGGTGCTCGCGTCAGCAAGATTCCAGAGTTCATCAACACGCCGATCGATTATCTCGGCGCGGTGCTAATCGACATGATCGGCACGCTGGCAATCAAGCTCGCCACGCTTGACGGAAACATACACGATGACGAACAGGCTACGATCCTCGATCATTTCGTGAGCGAGTGGGGTTTCGACCGCAACTATTGTGATCGAGCGCTTTCGGTAATCATCGAGAACAACGCGAGCATAAGCTTGAAGGATGCGGCAAAGGTTCTTGGTGTATTCGTGCGCGATCATCAGGACTGCAACGCGGATGCGATGCGTGTTGATCTCATCAACCTGCTGCGCGAGATCGTTGAAGCTGACGGCAAGATTGATGAAGTCGAGGAGCTGGCGCTCGAGAAGATTGAGGCAATCCTGCACGCGGAGATGAGCCCGTCAATCTCGCGGTCGGCGGGAAAACTGACGGGTTCAATACTCGATGCAGCGCGATCGGTGGGCAGCTCAATTTCGCAGATGGCCGACCAGTCGGCTACAGAGATCGATAAGGTTGCGAAGTCTGGGATCGGGGCGCTCAAGAATCTGACGCGCAAGGAGTAGCGCACCTTCCGCACAAGCTTTAGTTCTTGTGGCCAATTGGAGACAGGCGATCGTCAGTCCTTCGCTGGCTTGAGTGCCCCGCGCGACGTGCCCATCCCTTTGCTCGTTCCCCCACCGCATCAAGAAGGCCGGGGCGCTCCATGAGGTGCAGCTCGAGCCGTCGCCGTGCCTGACTTACCGCCTTTGATCCTGAAGCGAGCAGTGCTGAAATCGCTATCAGGGCGGGGACATCTGTCTCGACCCTTGGCGACTCCGCCAGCGCTGACAATTCCTCGATCGCCGCTACGAGGTCGTCATCCGATCGGCGATTGAGCCAAGGGCCGAAATCGCTGCTTTCCCCTGACGTTCTCGCACGGATTTGCTCGGATCGTGCACCGAGTTCCCGGATGCGGGTTTCGATGGCCAAGCGCAGTTCGGCGTGCAGCTCTGCGGCAAGAAAGATCAGATCCGCATGCCATTCCCGGATCAGGATCTTGTTCGCCACGCCTTGAAGAGGCGTAGCACCGATCAGGGCTGCGCAAGCGACAGCGGGGCCAAAGATCACCGCGCCTGCCGGGCCGGCTGCCACAAGACCCGCAAGCCATCCAACCTTACCTCCGGCGAACGCAAGTGCACCTTTGGCGCCTGCATTCATGGCCATCCAGACCGGGAGATCCGACAGGGGAATTCTGCCGCGCCAGACTTCTATCCCACCCCTGAGCACGCCCAGCTCGAGAGCCAGCTCAACCACGCCCGGCTCGAGTATGTTAGCTGCATGGCCAAGTGCCTCGGAGATGTCATGCTCAAGCCCGGCGATATCGAAGCCGGGAACGGTCGTGACGAGGTCGGCCCAGTCCTCGCCACGCTTCCACGCCTCCTGCGCAAGCTCTGCGTTGGCGATGACGGGAATGTCTGGATACTTCTCGAAGTGTTCGGTCAAGTTCGAGATCTCACGGGCGCATTTCACTTGCACAGGTGAGCCGTCGACGATCAGGTCCAGCCCCGCTGTATTGCTTTCTGGTGCAAGCGATACCGCATGTCCATCGGCGACGAGCCGATCCAAGACGAGGCGCTCCGCGGTATATCCGCGCAATGAGTAGCCGGCAGCTTCTGAGGCGAACAGTTGGGCGTTCGCAGCGAAGGTGATCGGATCCCCCAGATCGTCGATCCGACAGAAATCTGCGGCGACGACGACATTCGGGTTGATCGCGGCGGCGTGCCAATACATCTCCCCGGCCGTGAGTGCACCGGCAAGAAGGGCGTCACTGAGATCGGTCATCGATGCCTTCGGAAGCCCGCGCTGGTGCCAGGGTGCTGGCGGTGTGCCGGCGATCTTTCCAATCGGCTTGCCCAGGTGGCAAGTGATGAAGGCAGCCTGCTTACGAAAACCGCGAAGCTCCGACATGGAGAGATGCGCCATCCGTGGTTCGGGCGACCGGGTCAGCGATCTCATTGAATCCAAGAAGACCGTTGTGCCGGCTTCGGCTTCTCCATGTCCGGCCATTGCCAGGAGAACGCAGATACGGGCCGCGATCGCGGACTTGACGGTTGCGCCAGTCTTGGCCGCACCGAGCCAGGCGAGGGCCGCAATGCCAGCGACGAGCACCACCGGGTTGACAAGCACAGCTAGGAGCGAGACGAGCGTCTGGCCTCCGATCAGCGGGATCCAGGCGCTTGCTTGGGCCGCCAGGATGTAGGGGGCGAAGCCGGCATTGGCGACGGCCGCCGCGAACATTGCCCAACCGCCGCCGGCGGCGATGGCAGCTTGCGCGGCGAGATGGGCTTTTCTCATGGCTTTGGCCATCTTGGGATCATGCACCGCAGCTTCTTGCGTGGCCCTCTCCATGAGCTCAGGATCCCCAAACAATGCGAGGATCTCCTCCTGAACGATCACGGGGAATGGCAAGGGTTCGTTCCCTTGCAGCTGCTTCTTAAGCTGGATCACTATGCTCGCGGCCTGTGCTCCGAGGTTCTCTGCCCAAGGTGTATCCTCGACTTTTCGAGACAGCTTCTTCTGCTCTTCCAACTTCCGCGCCGCGCGGATTGCTGGTGAAAGCCGTTCTGAGGCGCGCACGGCGAGAGCCGAGGCGCTCATCCGGCCGGAACGGCGCGAGAATGGCGTCGGCCCCTGGGCAGCTAGACTTTCTGTTAAAGTAAACCAAAGCTGGTGACGCAGTTCATCATCGCTGGCGGTCGATCCAGAAATGGCAGCGGCGCGCGCCTTCGTCTGTGCCGCGGTATCGTTTTCTAGAAGTTTCAACTTGCTGCCGAGGCCCTTCGCCGCCCCCTTTATCACAGCGAGTCCTTCCCCTGCCGCGAGAAGCGCGAGGTAGGTGGCGATCAGGTCGCGATCGGCATGCCCGATCCCGGACAGAATGGCTTCAGGATGGATTGGGGGAGTCTGACGCAAGTCCATGGAAACGCACATGTTCGCAGTTGATCTTCGCGCACTATCGACGCGGAACACGCCATTTCCAAGGCCATTCTTCGGGCTGAGGGCTGCCGTCTTCTTCCTCGGAAGCGCGCCCTTAGATCGTTCGAGCGCGCTTCGGTGGGCGCCCAAACGCACAGAGTGATAGCTAGCCGCCGAAATCTTCACACGGGCGGTCTTCGCACTTCCGGAAGCCGATCGCTTTCCAGGACGCTCTCAGCCAAACGGGATAGCTGCGCCAGGGAGATCGGTCGTTGTCCATTCCTCTGCATCTTGCCCGCAGCCGCCCAGGCAACGAAACCCGGCCCGTTGAAGACGACGCTTATTGGTCCCCCTTTGGGCCGGTGCAGAACGATCAGGTGTTCCGGCTCATGGCGTATCGCAACGCCGGTTCCTTGCGTGAACTTGATCTCGACCGCTCGGCCATCCGCCGCCTTGGCGTCGTGCCCCAGCGTCGAAGCTGGATTGAGATCGAGGTCGAAGACGTAGGCGGCGACGACTTCGCCGATACTGCCTACCAGGTGGCCATCCAGGGTGAACTTGCGGCCTGGGAACAGCGCTTCAAGACCTTCGGACGCAGTGTAGAGGTCTTCGAGATAGCGCTCGACCTTCGCCCAGTCGACATCATGATCCACGTTTCTGCTCTGGGCCTCCCGTTTCTACTGGGCGCGCATCTTCATTGCTGAGGCCACGAACGCCTCGAAAACACGCTACCCCCCGTCGTAGGCGTCTGCCTCTTGGGGCTCTAGCCAAATCAGGCCGGCCGCCTCGCACCGCTTGCCGCCGCAGACGAGCGCGCTAATCGGGTGCCCCACAGGCTCGACGCACCGCACATAACTTCTCGTCCGGCCCGTAGGTGGATGGTCTTTGCAGCGGATGATTGCCATGCTCTTTGTGGAGTTGGGACAGTGTGGGAGCAGTCTATCCATGGCCGCAGCAGACAGGAAGGCTGATCTCGACCGGTTCTACGAGTTGCTTCAGCGACTGACCTCAAAGACCGGGGGCCTCGTGCGCCTCGAAGACGCAACGGGGCGTCAATCCTGGCCGGCCCGCGGCGTCTACTTCTTCTTCGAAGACGGTGAAGCTCGAGAGGACGGATCAAGGCGCGTCGTTCGTGTCGGAACGCACGCGCTCACTTCCGGCTCGAAGTCGACGCTCTGGGGGCGCTTGTCGCAACACCGGGGGAGCGTCGGCGATAGGACTGGAAACCACCGTGGATCGGTGTTCCGGGATCTGGTCGGCCAGGCAATTATGGCGCGCTGCGGGCTGGTGGTGCCGTCCTGGGGGAATGGAAAGTCGGCAGAACCTGACGTTCGGAGCGCTGAGGCAGACCTGGAGCGGCTCGTAAGCGCGCATATCGGCGAGATGAAGATCCTGTGCCTTGATGTCGGCGATGATCCATCGCCTGCGTCTCTCCGCGGGACCATCGAGCGCAATGCCATCGCTCTCCTCAGCAACTATTCGGGTTCATCGATCGACCCGGCGTCCCCCGGCTGGCTCGGGCGCCTCAGTGGCCGGGAGAAGGTGCGCCGCTCAGGGTTGTGGAACAACCGCCATGTCGACGAGAGCTATGACCCGTCCTTTCTTGACGCTGTGGAAAGGTTGATCGAAGGCGGTGCAGCTGTGCCTTCCACTTCAGGCGCGCGCGACATCTATGTCATCCAGTGCGCAAAATCCAAGGTGCCGGGCGGTTACCTGCGGGACCCTTCGGGGAAGCCGGTGCTGTTCGTCGCGGATCCCGGATCGGCTCCCAAGCGAAGCGATGTCGTCTACGCTCATCCGGATGGCCGACGCCCGGACGGGGTGTCCTGGCGGCAGTATCTGCTTCGCTACAATGCCCAGCGGCCCGACAATCCAGATGGGCTTCACCAGGCGATCGACCTTTACCGCAACCCAGCATACGCGTCGTTGCGCGATGCGTTCGGCGCTGAAAACCTGCTGGTGCTATCTGCCGGGTGGGGCTTCGTTCGGGGGAACTTCCTACTCCCCCAATATGAAATCACGCTCAGCCAGGCGGGGCGCGCGACCGGATACAATTCGCGCGCGCTGCATCCTGATTTCGACGACCTGGTCCAGCTGCCTGAGACGGCTTCCGGTCGACTCTGCATGATCGGCGGAAAGGACTATCTGCCCCTCTTCCTGCAGCTCACGCGGGGCTATGCCGGGCCGAGGGCGATCTACTACAACAGCGACACGCCACCGACAGCGCCGGGCTGTGAACTGATCCGCTATCCGTCCGACACTAGAACGAATTGGCACTACGCGCTTGCCAGGGAACTCGCCGGTGGTCGGGACGTTGCGGGTCTGTCTGCACGGGCCGTTCCGAGGAGAGGGCTGATCGATCGACAGGTCAGAAAAGGAACCACTCATGGCGCTTCGGCAGGAACCCAGGCCGGCGCGGTCAGTCGGAAGTATGCACCGCTCTACAGGCATCTGATGGAGCAGGGAGAGAGCACCAAGTCCTTAACGCTCAACTTCGTGCAGATCACTGAGATCCTCGGTCAGGCGCTGCCAGCTTCAGCCAGGATTCACGCGCCGGTCTGGTGGGCGAATGGCGGCCACCCTCAAGCAGAGGCTTGGCTACGCGCTGGATACCGGAAGGCGGCGCATCACCTCGGGGAAGATGCGAAGACCAGCTGGGTGCGCTTTGAGCGAACCTCCTAAAAACTGTCCCACTTCGGCGTAACCTTCCCTCTGCTGAAAACCTGGCTTCTAGTTGCGGATGCATTGCGCGCAGGCCGGGAAGGCCGAAACCTTCAGTTGGGTTGCCAGCACTGGAACTATTCCGGCTCCGCGGCCGCCGCGCGGATGGCCGGCCGAAACACATTGATGAAGTCATTGGTTCGCGTCGCCAGCCAGTCGAGAGCGGCACTGCGCGCCGTAGCCTGTGACAGATCCCCGAACTGCTTCTTCTCGAGGATCGTCAGCTTCCCGTCCTTGCCCGTGTGGAGGAAAGCGGTTCCTCCGATCTGCTGCGACAGGCCATCGCTCCAACTTTCGACGACCGCGCGCACTGCAGCCTCAGCAGGCGAGTTCTTGTAGTAGGACAAGAACATCCCGACCTCGCCCTTGGCGACGATCCGATAGACGGAGAGCCAAGCACTGGAGTCTGCCGCAGGCAAAGTGAAAGTGATGTGCCCCTGGCGCGGCGCGCGTGGGATGGGTTGCTCGGGGTCGTCGAGCTTCAGCCTGACAAGGAAGTCTTCCCAGAAGTGCTGTCGTTCGTCTCCGAAGGCAACCGTCTCGGGGTCGGGTCCGGAGGCTTCCGTGTTTTCCCCATCATCCATCTTCAGGCCGGCCGGGAGTTCGATGACCCGGCGCACGTCGATGGCGGTCCTTGCCAGCACCCTCGGCACCACCAAGCGGCCGCCATCCGGCAGTTCGAACATAGGGATTTCCACCAGGCCGAAGGAGAAGTGCAGCAGGGCCTGGCTGCGGAGGTGTTCGAAGATCGCCTCCACGCCGTCGCGGATACCGTCCCCGACGATCAGGAGGAGGCAACGTCCGCGTGCGAGATTGCCGGAAAGCGCGTCGTGGAAGGCCGCCTCGTCGGTGTCCGGCGCCACCAAGCGGATGCGTTCGAAAAGGGAGGGCGCGCCGCGCTTCGCAGCCTCGCGTGCGATGTCAGCCGAGGTCCAACGGGACAGTTCCTTCGCGTAGTCGAGCACCTGACCGACGACCTCGCGCCGCGCTTGCGGATTACGCCAGAGTTTGCACTCAACCAGGACCGGCATCCCGGTAGCCGTCACCATGAAGTTGTCGATCGGTCCCGCTGGGGTGCCGAGTTCCCTACAGATGGCGATCGGGTTCACGAACGCGGGATCGATCTCGGCGATGGGGAGCGCCTCGGGATGCGCGTGGACGAACTCCTGAATGTCCGCCTCTAAGGTGACTTCGGTGGACTGAAGGGGGATGCCAGCGCTCGCCCCGAGAGGGAACAAGACTGGGTTCGCGTGCTGTCGGGACATCTTGCCTCCTCGGGTATCGACTGCTCAGCAGTGCCGGAGACGGGAAGAGCGATCAAGAGCTTGCGTAGATGTGTGCGCGCCGATCGTGTGTGCGCGCACCCGGTTGAATAACAAGACCGGAGCGCCAGATCCAGCGCCGAAAATCGGCGCAGACAGGAATGGCTCGACGTCCGCACAAAGACCGGCGGGGCGTCCCATGGTCGAGAAGCCGGACTTCGGATGCTCGGTGGTTCGAGACTGGCAGATCCCGCTCGAGGTTGAAGTCCTAGAAGGGCCGAACATCCATGATGGGGATGCGCTCTGGCGCCACCGACATCCTGGCGCTCTGGCTTCCTCTCCTTCATCGACTCGCGGTATCGGGCGGGCATAGGAAGCCCTGGGCGACCACTTGCCCATATCGTCTCTTCAAACCGGCGGCCTTCGCACCTCCGGGATTCGATCGCGCTCCAGCACGAGTTCGGCGAGGTTGGTCGCTCACGCTGAGCGCAACTGATCATTCTTGAAGTGAACCGTTGACAAATAAGGTTATGGTAACGTATAAGACCGTTACCGCGTGGAGCGGCGACGCTTACACTACAGAAAAGCAGAGGAGATAACGGCGTATCAAAAGGCAAAGCGTCAGAGCAACCTAAGGGAACAGAAGTCGAGGGCAAGCGGCCTTCTTCGTCCCGCGGTCATTGCTCGAGTGCCGGTCGCCGCAGGGCGCCCAGGCAAATTCCCTCGAGCCTATACATGTAACATCTGGCAGATCAGTAGTCCGCGGATAGCCGCGGCCTAGAGCGCATCGCGGCGCGCTCCGTATAAGCACTGCCAATCCAGATCACTGAAACCAGAAACGGGCCGGCTTTACGGCGGCTCGAAAGGAGAACTCATGTCCGAGTTGACCCCGTTGCAGAAGCGCTTTGATGATCTGCATAAGATCCTGACCAACATTCCGCGGACTCATACGCGCGCCGAAGGGCGGTTGATGATCGCGAAATGGCCGGCGTATCGGTTCATTTCGCCCTGGGCTGCAACAGCGAAGTTCTTGATCGCCTACAAAGAAGCATACAAGAAAAGTGTCGCGATCAATTTCGATCGAGAGCACGCAGATGCCATGACGGTGGCGGGCCGTGTCAAGCTGGATCGAAACAGCGCGCATCTTACTCAACTCTGGATCGCCCGGCAGCATGCGGACGAGCTTGGCGTGCCATACGAATTCTACTTGGGGTTCGTCTTCGACTTCGCAATGCGCAGACAGCGGAGAGCGCAACCTCAACCAAATCAGCTTCGTCCCACCAAGGCACAGGAGACGGCGTGGTTCGTAAAGTTCAAAGAAGAGTGGAACCTTGATCGACGCAGCAATGAGTATAACCGCATGGCGCCGGCCCCTGAGTATTGCATCGAGAACGATCGCAACCATCCCGCGCAGGCTTTGTTTCGTGAACAGTTGATGGATCATGCGTCCAATCTGGATGATCCAAGTTTCTTCTTGGGAAAGGCTCTGAAAGGAACGCGTCAACTTTCGTTAGAGGAGTGCACGGAACGCTTCGGGACAGAGATGGTCGAGCGGGGTGTCAGGTCCTTCGGAGATGCCGTCCGGGACGGTGTCGCGGAGGTCCAGGGCTATCCGAAAATCAGCATCAACCAATTGCTACCCAGCTGCTTCGGATTACCGGGGGCTGCGGCGGAGCCGGGAAGCGCCTGCAGTTGCTGCCCGATACAGAAGGGGTGTGCTCGGGCATTGCAGGTCGTTGAGGATGTAGTTCGAAGCACAACCGGAACGGTCGATCCCTTGGCTGAGCACAAGAAGCGGCTGCAGCGGGAGCGCACACGAAGAAGTAGAGCCAAGAAGTCGCAGCTTGCAGCCACATCAGCCGCAGCTTTTCCAGATCCAAAGGTATGGAGTTGCTGAGCCTGCGCTAGATAACCGGAGAGCGTTTGTCTGCTGTCACGCTCCCCAACGAGTCTTATACTTTCTAAATAAGCTTCTAACTACTAGGGGAGCGTTACACACCCCCGGCCGGGAAGTCTGTAACGCTCCCCTAGTATTATTATCTTCACATTTGGAGGAGTTGGGGAGCGTGACACTCCGGTTCGTCTTTGCTTCCCGGCAGGTAAGTGCTCCCTCTTGATCCAAAGGTGATACCCTGCCGGTGCCGTTGATGCTGCAGTTCCGGTTCAGCAGGCAGCCAATGGGCTTTTCATTTTCCTCATGGCAAGGCCGGGAAGTCCGGTCGCCGGTATGGAGTCACCAAGTCGCGCAGAGCTGTTGGCGCGAGCACCTCTACCGCATCGCCCCACATGTATAGATGCCAGGCCATTTCCAGATGTCCGGAAGCTGTGAAGCGAACGGTGAGGCTGCCGTCTGCGTCTTCACTCAGTTCCTGTGTCGGGTGGAAGAGGAAGTCCCGGGCGATGGGCGCCGCCTCTGGGCTGAAGCGCCAGACCACCTCACCGTATTCGTTGTCGGCGTGGAAGCTGCCGAAGGCTCGTGCGGCATGTCTTGCCAGATCGAAGGTCGGATCGCGCGCGAAACTTGTGGCCTCCAGACGGGCGCGAGCGATGCGGTCCAGTCGGTAGTGTTGCATTCGCCCATCCCCGCCGGCTTCCCGCGCGACGAGGTAGCGGCGCGTGCCGAGCAGAAGACCGTGCGGTTCCAGCCGCCGCTCGCGCTCGGGATCACGGCCGCCAGCGTAAGTAACTTCAAGAACGTGTGGCGCCTTGAGAGCTTCCGCGATCACGCCAAGAAGGTCCGGTATTGTTCGAACCTGCGGCCCAGGCCGAGAGGCGAAGCCATGTGCTTCCAGGACTGCCTCTGCATCGGCCTCTGCACGGCGTGCGTGGGGTCCTGGCATGGCGGCTAGAAGCCGGTCACGAAGGCCGGAAAGAGCGCGCACCTCGGTCACCGCACCCTCGCGTTCCGCCCGGCGGATGGCGAGCTCCAGCGCTGCAAGCTCGCTGTCGCGGATGCCTTGGGCCAGCATCAGCCGAGCATGGTCGGTCCTGAGCTTCCAGAATTTGCGCCTGTCATCATCGACTCTTGTGGTGCAGTTCGGGAACATCTCCTCGAGTGCCTTAGTCATCCGCTGCGCCGTTCGCCGGTCGACTGAGAAGTCTTCCTCGATATCAGTCAGGGATACGCCGGCATAGCGCGCCGTGGCCATCTCAGCGAGGCGGAGGAGATCGGCAGCTTTCTGGAACGACACAGACACCTCCATGACAGGAATTGCCACCCTTATCGCACATGTTGGAGGTGTTGGCGATTCCTTGATCAGACGCCCAGCCCAAAGGAGGGCACAGATGCAAATGAACCATGCTGCCTTTGAAAGCTCACCTGCTCTCCGCGTTTCGCTCAAGCGCGGGCTTTCAAGGCAAGCAGTCGAAGCAGCTGCGCGCACTGCGCCGGACCTGCCGCAGCTATTCCGGCAGGCGTCAGAACTACGGCCGAACCGCAAGGCGCTGGAACGCGTGGCCCGCCGGATCAAGGTTCGTTCTGGCGTAGTGCGCGTGGCGCTGTCCGCGGATGGGAAGGCGCTGGTTTTCGTCACCCGTGCTGCACGCGAGATCAAGGCTTGTGTTGAAGGCGAAGAAGTCTTCCGGGAGACAGGCCTGATCTATCTGCGCGCGCGCGTGGGGATCGACGGCGACGATCTCACTTTTCGGCTTAGCGCGGTCGGTTTCTGTGGGCACGCCTTGGAGAGACTGGTCGAACGGTCGACGCTGCGACTTGATCAGCCGCTCATTCCGGCTCTCGACACCGAGGCAATACAGATTTTCCGCAGCTGGGACACCGCAAGGCTGATCGTTGACGCTGGCGACGAGTATTATCGCGCGGCAACCTCGGGACTCTGGGCTGGAGGTTATGACAGGATGGCGATGGACGACGACTGGAACCTGCTTAGCCGCGACGACATGACCTTGCCGATATTCTCTGCCCGGACCTTTCTTTCCGAAGCTGAGATGCGTCCGACGCTATGGCTGCGCTGGAAGGATGATCCTGGGTGTCGGATGGCGTGATGCAAGGGATTGATCCTGAATGAGTTCGCGGCAAGTTTGAACCTGGGGCAGGGCTGCTCCTGACAATTGGATAGGCACGATGACGTTCCGCATTCTTCACACATCAGATTTGCATCTAGGTCAACCTTTTGGTGGGTATCCTGAAGGAATTCGTAACCGTCTGCGCGAGGCACGGCACTGCGCCATCGCAAGGCTGGCCGGGGCTGCGCGATCCGGTGGGGCGGAGGTTGTGCTCATGGCAGGCGACACGTTCGATGCCGAAACCCCTGCACCCGAGACGCTCCGGCAAGCGCTGCGCGCGATGGGAGATGAAGGAGATCTGACCTGGGTTCTCCTTCCCGGTAACCATGACAGCCTGGCTGCGTCGGAACTCTGGCAACGCATCGCATCTGACGGTCCGACAAATCTGCGCGTGATGACAACGGATTCTCCACAGGAACTCTTCCCTGGTGCGTGGCTTCTGCCTGCGCCCTGCACTCACCGCCGTCCGGGTCGCGATCTTACCGAAGCGATGTCGGCGCCCACTCCTGAAGGCGGGCTAAGGATCGGCTTGGGTCATGGAGCGATCATGGATTTCACCGGTGAGGAAGGGGCGACGGGAATTATTCCACCTGACCGGGCAGTCCGCTCAGGCCTCGACTATCTCGCGCTCGGCGACTGGCACGGCCAGATGCAGGTGACACCTGTCACATGGTATTCCGGCACTCCCGAGCCGGAAGGTTTCAAGCATGACATTCCTGGTTCGGCGCTGCTCGTCACGTTTGAGGGCCGCTTTCCCAAGGTGACGCCGATCGAGACGGCGCATTTCCGCTGGCTTAGGCCGCGCCTTGATCTCCTGCCGGGCGATGACGCTGCATCCCGTCTTTCAGAAGTATTGCCACAAGCCCGAGCACGCGATCACCTCATCCGCCTATCTGTCACTGGCCGTTTGCCGTTGGCAGATCGTGCATCGCTGGAGGCCGAGCTTTCCCGATGCGCGCCTGACTTCGGCTGGTTCGCGGCAGACCTGTCAGATCTGGCGGTCGAGGCGATGCCCGAGGATCTCGACCAGATCGATCGCGCTGGTGCACTCAGGCAGGCAGCAGAAGCGCTGATGTCGGAGGCGGCTGACATGGCACTTTCACAGGTCGACCGGGATACCGCAACAGCAGCTTTGTCGCGGCTCTATGTTCTGGCGCAAGAGGTGCAAGCATGAGATTGCGCACGATCGACATCACCAATGTGCGACGCTTCGCGGGAAAACGGGCCAGTCTGAGCGGAATCGGAGACGGCATAACCGTGCTCTCGGAGCCAAATGAATTCGGCAAGTCTACGTTTTTCGATGCGCTCCATGCTCTTTTTTTTGAGAAGCACCGCAGCCACAAAGCTCCCGTCAAGGCGCTGCAGCCTCATGCCGGGGGCGCACCCGAGGTGGCGGTAGAGGTGGAACTCCCAGATGGCCGTTTCCGGATTTCCAAGCGTTGGCTGCAGCGTCCTCAAGCACGGGTGACGGATGCAAATGGTCGCTTGATCGCTCAGGAAGACGAGGCCGAGGCTTGGATTGACAGGTTGATGGGCGGGGACCTGGCAGGTCCGTCTGGTCTTCTCTGGGTCCGGCAGGGGCTTCATGGCATGGAACCTGAAGGTGCCGGCACGGACGACAGGCGCGAACGCGAACGCGGCCTCGCCGCGCGGCGCGACCTGCTTTCTTCCGTTGCGGGCGAGATCGACATGATGACCGGTGGGCGGCGTATGGATGCCGTGCTCGATCGCGTGGCGCAAGACTATGAACGGCTCGCCACGGCTACGGGTCGGCCGAAGGCTGGGGGAGAATGGGCTCGCGCTCTGGAAGAGGCCGAAACTCTTGCGAGCGAAGAGGCCAACTTGCGCCCGCGCGCTGTTCGGCTATCGGCGGACCTTGAGCGCCGGGCCGAGGTGAAACGGAGTCTTGCGCGGCTAACTGATCCGCATGACGCAGCCGCACGCGCGGATGGGCTTCGGGCGGCTGAGGCGGCTCACCTGGCAGCGCAAGCGCATAACGCGCGCGTCGAACAGGCCGAAGCGGCGGCGCGAGTGGCGACCCTCGATGCGAAGGCGGCACAGCGTGAAATTGATCGGCTTCAAGCTCTGGTCGATCGGTTGGAGCAAGCACGCGGCATCTTGGCTGAAGCAGAGGAACAAGCAAAGGCGGCCCGCGCCCGTGCGGAAGATATGGCCTCTCGTGACCGCTCGGCAGCGGAGGTTGTGGAGACCGCTGCGGCCGCGACCCGTGAACTACGCCTCCGCCTGGCGCGTGCAATGAAGGCTGATGCCGCTCGTTCAGCGCAAGCACGAGCCGAGGACCTGCGGCGTCGGCTTGATCGCGCGACCAGCTTGCAGGGCGCGATCGACAGTGATCGCGCTCGCCGCCAGCGCATTATCGTGACGGCGAAAGCGCTGGATATCGCGGAGAAGGCGCAGAACGCGCTCGATTTCGCCCGCGCTCGGGCCGAGTCTCAGGCGGTTACCGTGGAGGCGATGCCAGATTCCGGCGCAGAAGCTACGATCGATGGCCGGCTATTGCCAACCGGTCCTCAGCCGATCCTTGTCGCTACCGAGATTGCTCTCTCTGGCTTTGGTCACCTTCGCGTTGATCCAGGGGAATCTCGTGACATTGACCTTGGCGCCGAGGTCGATAAGGCGCTCAAGGCCATCGAGGCGGTCCTTGCTGGATGCGGCGTAGAGACCGTGGCACAAGCTCGCCAGTCGTGGTCTGAGGCACTCAGGCTGGACGCGGCATTGGCCCAAGGCGCCGCACTGCTAGCAGAAGTCGCCCCTGACGGCGTGGACGCCCTCCGAGGAGCCATCGCCAGCGCGCTAGCCGAAGTTACGGAAGCGCCTGCGGAAGTCGAGGAACCCGTCTCCCTGACCGCCGAACTGTCCAAGGCTGAACAGGCAGAGGACGAGGCTCGCGCCAGTGCCAAGGCCGCACATGCCGTTGCGATAGCCGCAGGTGAAGCGCGCGCTGGCGGCGAAGCTGATCGCCGCACGGCGGAGCGCCGTTTGACCGAGGCACAGGAGGAGGCGGGCGAGCCAGAAAAGCTGGCAGAGGAAATTGCCGCCATTCGTAAACGCTTGCCAGAGTTGCATAACACCGGTTCGCTTGCGGCCCAGGCGCTGGAGGCCCTTAAGTCCTCGGCCCCTGACCTCGCCACGTGCGAAGCGGGCTTGGCGCGCGCGAGGAGTGCGGTCGAGCAGGCACGGCAGGCTGAGTCGGCCGGACGCGAGGAACTAGCTCGGCTGAACGCCACCATCTCGGCGCTGGCAGACGAAGGGATTGAGGAGCGCCTCGCGGGCATTGCCGGCGCTCGCGCAGAAGCCGAGGCGCGAGCTGCCCGCTATGAAGCTGAAGTGCGCGCGCTAAACCGGCTGCGCCTGGCCTTGGAAGACGCTCGCGCCAAGGCTCGGGATGCCTATTTTGGCCCTGTGCTGCGGGAGCTTCAGCCCCTGCTTTCGATCCTATACCCAGGGGCTCAGCTTTCGATCGACGACCAGAGTCTATTGCCAGTGACTCTGACCCGCGACGGACAGACGGAGGCGATGGAAATCCTTTCAGGCGGCACGCAAGAACAGGTGGCTATCCTGACGCGCCTTGCGTTCGCGCGCCTGTTCGCGGCCGATGGCCGCGCCGTGCCCGTAATCCTGGATGATGCGCTCGTTCACAGCGACGATGACCGGATTGAGGCGATGTTCACGGCGCTGCACCGCACGGCTCGTGATCAACAGATCCTGGTCCTTACCTGCCGCCAACGTGCTTTCGCTGCATTGGGTGGCACCCGCGCTGAAGTCCTTGTGGAGGCGGCGTGAAAAGGCTGAACCACGCTTTGGCGGCCCGTGCATGCAGACGCGATTTGCTCCGCGGCCGAAAGGCAAAGGGAGATCGGCAAGTTGCTGGAAGCGCTGCAACTTCGTTGAACATGCGCCGCCGCTGCGCCGTGAGATTGTGGCCTCCACATTTGGCATCGCAAAGCTTGCCGCTTGCCGGGATATGGGCCAAGACTTCTCCCATGTTGTTTTCCGGTCCGCCGGAGACCCAGAAATTTGCGAGGACCGACCGTGAGCATTGAAAAGACCCTCTTTGCTGCCGCCGACAAGATGCGCGGCTCCATGGACGCTGGTGAATACAAACATATCGCCTTGGGCCTTCTGTTCCTCCGCTACGTGTCGATCTCCTTCGAACGCCTTCATGACCAGCTGACCAACGACAACTATGCCGACCCCGAGGATCCGGACGAATACCTGGCCGAAAGCGTCTTCTGGGTGCCGGAAAAGGCGCGCTGGTCGACGCTGGCCAAGCAGTCGAAGGACCCGAAGATCGGCATCATGATCGACGATGCCATGCGCGCGATCGAGGCTGACAACGAAACCCTCAAGGGCGCGCTGCCCAAGGTCTTCGGCAAGGAAAGCATCGACCGGGCCATGCTCACCGGCCTGCTCGACCTCTTCACCAACATCAAGCTGCACGGCGACCGCCGGGACTTCGACCTGATCGGCCGCATTTACGAATACTGCATTGGCGAGTTCGCCAGCTCCGAGGGCAAGCGCGGCGGTGAGTTCTACACCCCCAAATCCGTCGTCGACACGCTGATCGAGATGATCGAACCGACCAGGGGCCGCGTCTATGACCCCTGCTGCGGCACCGGCGGCTTCTTCGTCCAGTCCGAGAAGTTTATCGAGGCGCATTCCGGCCAGCGCAACGACATCGCCATCTACGGGCAGGAGCGCAACCACACCACCTTCGGCCTTGCCCGGATGAACCTCGCCATCCGCGGCATCTTCGCCGACATCCGCTGGAACTCCGAAGGCACGCTGGTCAAGGACGCCTTCCCGGACGAACGCTTCGACTACATCCTTGCCAATCCGCCCTTCAACATCTCTGACTGGTCGGGGGAGTTGCTGCGCGAGGATGTGAGGTGGAAGTTCGGCGCGCCGCCGGTGGGTAACGCCAACTTCGGCTGGATCCAGCACATCTTCGCCCACCTCTCGGCCACGGGGATTGGCGGTGTGGTCATGGCCAACGGCTCGATGTCGTCCATGTCCGGGGGAGAGGGCGACATTCGCCGCGCGCTGGTCGAAGGGGGAGCGGTGGACGCCATGGTGGCGCTGCCGGGGCAGCTTTTTTACGGCACCCAGATCCCGGCCTGCCTGTGGATCCTGGCCAAGGATAAGTCCAACGGCATCGCCAAGGACGCCAAGCTGCGCGACCGGCGCGGCGAGGTGCTGTTCATCGACGCGCGCAAGATGGGCGCGCTGGTGCCGGGCAGCCGCAAGCAGAAGGAACTGTCAGACGACGAGGTCGCCCGCATCGCGCGCGCCTATCACGCCTGGCGAGGGGAGCCGGACGCAGGGACGTATGAGGACGAGCCGGGCTTCTGCAAGGCGGCGACCCTGGAAGAGATCGCGAGGCACAACTTCGTCCTGACCCCGGGTCGCTATGTCGGCGCCGGGGCCGCGGAAGAGGACGGCGAGCCCTTCGAGGAGAAGTTTGAGCGCCTGATGGGGGAGTTGCGCGCCCAGTTCGCCGAGGGGCGGCGGCTCGAGGTCGAGATCGAGGCGCGGCTGGGGGCGTTGGGATGACGACCCTTGATGACGTTTGCGTCGCGATCGTTGATTGTGAGCATAAGACTGCACCCAAAGCAGAGTCTGGCCATCCATCGATCCGGACTACCGACATCAAAAACGGTCGGATTGATTTCGATGGAGCCAACAAGGTTTCCGAGGAAACCTACGAGTATTGGACAAAGCGCCGCCGTCCTATGCCAGGCGACTTGATTCTTGCTCGTGAAGCACCGGTTGGCGAAGTTGGACTAATCCCTGAAGGAATATTCCCAGTCTTGGGGCAGAGGACGGTCCTTCTTTCTCCTGACGTGTCTAAGGTCGTGCCTCGCTACCTTCACTACTTGCTGATTTCGCCCGACTTACAGCACACGCTTGAAGTCCGTTCGGCTGGATCGACCGTTCATCACCTTAATATGAAGGATATCAGAGCGCTTGAGTTGCCCGAGCTTCCTGAACTTCCAGAGCAACGCGAGATCGCGGCGATCCTTGGAGCGCTGGATGACAAGATCGAGCTAAACCGCAAGACGGCGGCGACGCTGGAGGCGATGGCGCGGGCGCTCTACCGGTCGTGGTTCGTCGATTTCGACCCCGTCTGGGCCAAGACCGAAGGCCGCCCCCCCGCCCACATGGACGCAGCCACCGCCGCCCTCTTCCCCGACAGCTTCGGTGATGAAGGCCTGCCGGTGGGGTGGGAAGTGAAATCCCTTTCCAGCATCGCGACTTTCCTCAACGGTGCAGCACTTCAGAAATTCCCGCCAAAAGAGAGCGAGGACTCGCTTCCAGTCATCAAAATTGCCGAGCTTCGTAACGGGGTGACTGCCAGCAGCAACCGAGCTTCGGCAGATCTACCAGCTAAGTATCGAATACAGGATGGCGATGTTCTGTTCTCCTGGTCCGGGTCGCTGCTTCAAAAGGTGTGGACCAATGGCTCAGGTGCTTTGAACCAACATCTGTTCAAGGTGTCGTCGGACCTGGTGCCAAAGTGGTTCCATTATTTCGCGGTTGATCAGCACATGGAAGATTTTCGGGAGATCGCTCATTCAAAGGCGACAACGATGGGACACATCCAACGTCATCATCTGGACGAGGCAATGGTCAGCTTGCCAGCCGACGAAATTATCTCGGCAGCAGATCGTATCATGTCTCCGCTGTTCGAAAGAATCGTTGCTCTGGAGCTCGAAAACAAAACCCTCGCCACCCTCCGAGACACGCTCCTGCCGCGGCTCATGTCGGGCGAACTGCGTGTGGGTGAGGCGCGGGAGCAGGCGGAGGCGGTGGCGTGACAGAGGACGTCCTCCCATTCTTTCTTCGCGACAGCCATTGGCGCCTGTCCGGGTATGACGTTGAAATCATCGAGGACCTAAAGGATGTGATCCGCTGGTGGCTACCCACGCTGACGGACACCGCGGACCTAGTCGCCGTCGTCGCCATGTTGCGCAGCCTCGATGCGGTAGTGAACGGGATCCCTCCCTCGCCGCCCTGCGAGTTCACCGTCAGCCGAATTGATCCGAAGGAAGGCGGAATTTCTGTCTCCATCACTACGTCGACCGATGGGATCTTACTCTCCTGCGATGAGTGGGTTCCCAACGTAAATGGAACGCTGGACTACGGCACGATTGTTGATCGTGATGGACGCCTGCTGTCCATGAACCTTGGGCAAATGGGCACCTGCGACCGAGAGCTTTTTGATCGTTGGTGGCGTCATGCGATCGAGACGGGGCCGCAGGGGCCGCGAGATCAGAACGTGAAGGGCACAGTGTCGGTGGAGAAGTAAAGAGATGTTCCAAGTGAACCGATCCCAGAACCGGCTGAAGAAACTCGAAGAGAAACGCTTCTCCGACCTTGCGCTGCGCGAGCGGGATCACCTGCAGGAATGGCTCGCCAACCAGCCCGACGCGCTTGGCGAGAATCTCCTGATCATCCAGAAGGAGTTCGACGGCTTCGCCGACACGCGCGAGCGGTTGGACCTGCTGGCGCTCGACACCGACGGACAGCTGGTGGTGATCGAGAACAAGCTCGACGATTCCGGCCGGGATGTCGCCTGGCAGGCCCTGAAATACGCGGCCTACGTTTCCAGCCTGACCAAGGCGCAGATCATCGACATCTACCAGCAGTATCTCGACCGGCACGAGGGCGGCGGCAGCGCCGTGCAGCGCATCTGCGAGTTTCTGGAGGTCGACGCCCTCGATGAGGTGATGCTGAACTCCGGGCACGATCAGCGCCTGATGTTCATCGCCGCGAACTTCCGCAAGGAGGTCACGTCAACGGTCCTGTGGCTGCGTGAGCACCGGATCGATGCGCGGTGCTTCAAGGTGACGCCTTACGCCTTCGGAGACGAACTCCTAATCGACATTCAGCCGGTGATCCCGACCCCTGAGGCGGCGGATTTCATGATCGGCATGGCGGAGAAGGAGAGCGAGGAGAAATCCGCCAAGGGCGTGCAGCAGAGGCGGCACAAGCTGCGCCTGAAGTTCTGGGAGCTCGCGCTGCGTCAGCTCCGGGCCGCCGGCATGAGCAGATATGAGAACGTGTCCCCTTCGCGTGAGAACTGGATCTACTGCGGCTCTGGCGTGAGGTCGATCATCTTCAGCCTGGCGTTCACCCAGTCTGAGGCGCGCGTCGAAGTCGTTTTCGGAGGGCCGGACAAGGCGCGCAACAAGCTGCTGTTCGACGAGCTTTTCGCGCGGCGGGCGGAGTTCGACAGCGCTTTCGGCACGCCCCTCAAGTGGCTGAGAATGGATGACAGCAAGATGTCCAAGATTGTCCAGGTGGCTCCCTTTGATGGCTTCAACGAAGATGTGTGGCCGGAGATGGCCAACTGGATGGCCACCGAAATGGCGAAGCTTCAGGAGACGTTCCTGAAGCCGATCTCGCAGCTCAGGGGGCGTCACGCCGAGATTGAGGAGGCCAGCTGATGGCCTGGACTTCGGAAGCGGATCTCGAAGCGTGGTTCCTGGAAGCACTCGAACGCGAGGGCTTCGCCCGCCATCACGGCTCCGAGGTCTCGCCCGAGATGCGCCACCCGATGCGCGCGAGCTTCCGGGATACCATCCTCGAGCCGGTGTTCCTGGACGCGCTGCGACGACTGAACCCCGAACTGCCGGAGACGGCTGTGAAGGAGGCGGCGCTGCGGCTGAGCGACGTCGTTTTTGCTACGGATCTCGTCCAGGAAAACCGTCGCCTTCATGACCTGATCGTCAATGGCGTTGCCCTGACCTATTTCGCTGACGGTGAGGAGCGCAACGCCCGTGTCCAGATCGTAGACTGGGACGACCAGGTGAACGACTGGCGCGCCGTCAACCAGGTGGACGTGGTTGGCAAGACCGCCCGCATCCCGGACGTTGTGCTGTTCCTGAACGGCTTGCCTTTGGTCGTGGTCGAGCTGAAGGGCACGGAGGGTGCCAGCATCGAGGCCGCCTGCAACCAGATCGACACCTACAAGAGCGATATACCCGACCTGTTCCGCACATCGTTGCTCACGGTGATCTCGGATGGCCTAAACGCTCGCTACGGTTCGATCTCTGCCGGCTTTGACCGGTTCATGCGATGGCGGACGGTGGACGGCGAGACAATCGTCGATGACAACGAGGCGCTGGCACTGCAGACCCTGACCCAAGGGATGCTGAACCGCCGGGTGCTGCTCGACATGCTGCGCTGGTTCGTGGTTTTCGAGGACGAAGGCCGCGGGCCGATCAAGAAGATCGCAGGATACCATCAGTTCCATGCCGTCAGGAAGGCGATCGAGACCATCCTCGGCGCGCGTGGGACGGACGGCAAGGGCGGGGTGATCTGGCACACCCAGGGGTCGGGAAAGTCGTTGCTCATGACGTTCCTCGCGGGCCGCGCCATGCGCCACCCGTCGCTTGAGAACCCGACTTTGGTGGTGCTAACCGACCGCAACGACCTCGACAACCAGCTCTTCGCGACCTTTGGGCGCTGCAAGGATCTCCTCGGCGAGGAACCTGTTCAGGCTGAGAGCATCAGTGATCTGAAGGAACTCCTGAACCGCGAGGTCGGCGGCATTGTATTCTCAACGATCCAGAAGTTCCGCCCCGAGAAGGGCGAGGTGTTCCCGGAACTAACGAACCGATCGAACGTAATCGTTATGGTGGACGAGGCGCACCGAACCCAATACGGGTTTGAGGCTAAGCTTAGCAAGGACACGGGCGAGATCCGCCACGGCCTGGCCTACCAGCTGCGTCAGGCACTGCCCAACGCCGTCTACGTGGCCTTCACCGGCACGCCGGTGGAGCTTGTGGGCGCCAACACGCGCGCGGTCTTCGGCGACTACATCGACGTCTACGACATCGCCCAGGCCGTCGAGGACGGCGCGACGGTCCCGATCTACTACGAGGCTCGGGTAGCGAAGATCGAGCTCGACGAAGATCTGTCCCAGGTTCTGGACGAGGAGTTCGACGAGGCAACGGAAACGCTTGCCGAAGGCGACGCTGCGGCCATGGCGCGAAAGTGGTCTCGTGTCGAGGCGCTGGTCGGGGCGGACAAGCGCCTCGACACGGTCGTGGCCGATATCCTCGTGCATTTCGATGCACGGCTTAAGGCGATGGACGGCAAGGCGATGATCGTCTGCATGAGCCGGAGGATCTGCGTCGAGGTCTACAACCGGATCGTCGCGGCACGCCCAGAGTGGCATGGCGAGACGGATGACACTGGCGAGGTCAAGGTCATCATGACCGGCAATGCCACGGATCCGGCCGGGTTCCAGCCCCACATCCGCTCGAAGGCTCGGCAAGAGGCGATCCGCAACCGGATGAAGGATCCGGGAGACAAGTTGAAGCTGGTCATCGTGCGCGACATGTGGCTGACGGGCTTCGATGCGCCATGCATGCACACGCTCTACGTCGACAAGCCGATGAAAGGGCACGGGCTGATGCAGGCGATCGCCCGTGTGAACCGGGTGTTCAAGAGCAAGCCGGCGGGCCTGGTCGTCGACTACATCGGGATAGCGGCGGAATTAAAGAGCGCGCTGGCGCATTACTCGCAGTCCGATCAGCAGCAAACCGGGATCAGCGAAGCCGAGGCGGTTGCGGCCTTCCTCGATGCGCTCGACGTTGCACGTGCGCAGTTCCACGGCTTTGACTACTCAAGCGCCCTGAGCGGAACGCCTGCTCAGAGGCTCAAGATCCTCCCGGGTGCCCTCGACCACGTTCTCCAGAAGGACAAGGCCGACGCGAAGGCCAGTGGCGTCAAGCGGTTCAATGATGCGGTCGCGGCCCTGGTCAAGGCGTTCAAGCTGGCGTCTGGCAGCCCCCAGGCTACGTCTCATGCCGAGGAGGTGGCCTTCTTCGCTGCCGTGCGGTCCGGGCTTGAGAAGGTCGGAGCCGGTGGTGGGACAGGCGGCGCCCAGGGCGCCGACTTCGCGATCCAGCAGCTGGTCAATCGAGCCGTCGCTTCGACCGAAGTCGTCGACATTCTCGAAGCCTGCGGTTTCGACCGACCGGATATCAGTGTCCTATCGGATGCCTTCATGATCGAGCTGCAGAACATGAAGCACCGGAACCTCGCCGTCGAGGCGCTCAAGAAGCTCTTGAACGGAGAGATCACCGCACGGACCCGGACCAACGTTGTTCGCAAGGAAGAGTTCTCCTCACGGCTTGAGCAGGCGATCGCCAAGTATCACAACCGTAGCGTTGACGCTCTCCAAGTCCTCCAGGAACTGATCGCCATCGCCAAGGACTTGAAACACGAACCGGAAGACGGCCTCACCGATGCTGAGCGAGCCTTCTATGATGCGCTGGCGCAGAATGAGAGCGCCGTGCAGCTCATGAGCAACGAGGAGTTGAGGGTCATCGCCACCGAACTCGTCGAGACCGTGCGGCGCAACTCCGGCACGGACTGGTGGCGGCGGGACAATGTTCGGGCCAAGATGCGCGTCGCGGTGAAAAAGATCCTGCAGCGGCATGGATACCCACCGGATCTCACGAGCGAGGCTGTGAAGACCGTGTTGAAGCAGGCGGAGGCACTGGCGTCTGATATGGTTCAAAGCTCAGATGCTCGGCTTCAGGCGAACAGTGCCGGTCTTGGCAGGACCTGTGAGTGCACAGTTCTGGGCGGTTCGCCGTGCGGAATGATCCCTTGCAGGACAACCGCGGCACGCGCCTTTCGGGAAGGGTGCGGGCCGCTCGAATAGCACGCTCATTTCGGCCTCATCAAAACGGGGCCTTTCTAAGCGTTCTGGTCAGTGCGCCCCTGCACTTTTAGCTGAAGTCAAATCGAATGAGGTTGAACGGGCTCGACGCTGGTGATTACCTGCCGGAAACAGAGGTAACCAAATGAGTTTCATGAATTTTCTGACTGGGCGTTTCAAGACTGCTTTCCGATCAGGGCGATGACGTCGGATGTCTACTGGAAGGGGATCCGCCAAAAAGGGCGCGGCTGCATCGGCTGGTTCCGCTCTGAAGAAGATGAAGATGTCAAGTCTCGCGGCTGACGGCATAAGTGTCCTGCTAAACGTAAGAAGAGATTGGAGAGGTTAAGTGGAAAACCAGCTTGAGAATGTCGGTCTCAACCAAACCATTGATGATGCTGGCCGCACCGTCGTCGATCTGATTATTACCCTTGCGGAACTTTTGACAAAGAACGATGGGGCGCCAGGGCTTGTTGCGATCCTTTTGGTGCTCGCACTCTTGGTATTCGGACTTACGTTTTGGTTGCGCACCCGAAATCAGGTGAAGGCTGTCGGTGAAATGCGTGCCATGGTCGAGGCATATCCGGGTATTCGCGAATTCTCATCCGGTTTTGATGAGTTCAGGGCGAAGGTGAAGGAGCGAAGCGCCGCCTCGAAGCAGTGGTTTGATCTGTCCGAGGCATGGGATGAGTTCAGTGAGACAGTGGTTGTTGACGACGTGGACGGAACGATTACGCAGCGGAACTCCATCAGGCCATCCTCATTCTTGAATGTTCATGATCTGGGCTTTGGTCCCGGTGTCTTTCGGATTCTTCCAAACCTTTTCGTCTCTGTCGGGCTCTTCCTGACGTTTCTTGGATTGGTTGCTGCCCTTAACGAATTTTCCCTGACCATGCAGGGAGCTTCAAACGCCGATGCGGGTCTGCAGGGCGCAATGACCGGTTTCATGCAGATCGCGTCGGCGAAGTTCGTCATGTCCTTGGTCGGCTTGGCGTGCTCGATCGTCTTTACCTACTTGCTGCGCAAGCGAGGAGACTTCGTCGATCACGAACTGCACAAGCTTTGCCTGAGGATCGAGCGCAGGCTGGTGTTTGTCAGCCTTGAGGATATTGGGTTTCGTCAGCTCAAGGCGGCAACGGAACAAAGAGAGCATCTTCGGGAGATCGGGTTTTCTATGGTGGCTGAGTTGCGGAAGCCACTAGACGAGCTTCCGGAGCACATAACCCGGTCCATTTCGGCACAGATGGATCCCATCATCGACAAGGTGAGTCGAATGGGAACTGCAAGCATGGAAGGCTTGGTTGGAGATCTTTCTACACAGTTGACGCACTCGGTCGGAAACGCACTGAACCGCGCCAGCGAGTCTCTTGGAGAGGCATCTGACCGGATCAGCCTGATGGTTGACCGAATGAACGCCTCCAATGCCCAGGCAGGAGACGGCTTGCAGAGCGCCCTCGCGGAGATGGCTGTTGCCATCAACAATCTGCGACAACAGGTTGCAGCGACTGGAGAAACGGCGTCCTCCACGATGACGAGAGGCGCGGAACAGCTCCTGAGCGTCATGAATGAGACGCTCGCGGGTATCCGGGACAACACATCAGAAGGCGCCGCCGCGATGAGATCTGCCGCAGACGAAATGCGTCAGGCCGCGGAACGATTCCGCGACGAGCTTGCCGCGGCTGCATCTGACGGCGCCGCCGCCGCGCAGTCGCAGATGGCGGCTACTACCACGATTGCGAGCCGGGCCATCGACGGAGCCGGCAAGGTGGTTCTGGAGTCTTTCGAATCCGCAAGTCAGGAAATCGCCCGGCTCGGTGCCACAATGGGCGAAACAATCGGCGGCACTCTGCTGCACCAACTGGACGCCGTGAGTTCTCGGCTTGGGGATCTCGGGGCCGCCATCGACACCAGCGTCGCCGGTGCGAATTCGGCGGCTTCCGGACTTCGCAGTGGCGCGGAAGCGGTCTCCGGTGCTTCTGCGTCCTTCGTGGATGCCAGCCGCCAGCTTGTTGGCGCGGTCGAGCCGCTGCGGAACGCGCACGACAAAATCGAGAGCCAGATCCGCAAGCTAGCGGAAACCATCGCGTCGGTGTCGGATACCGTCCAAGCGGACGCTAAGAGTGTCGTCGCCTATTCGAAACATGTGCTCGACACAGCCCAGGCTGCGCTCGGAACGGAACGGGAAGGCATCAGGGCGTCTCTCGAAGCCACCCGCGTTGCCTTGCAGGAAATCTCAGATCAGGCAGAGAAGCTGGATCAGATCGACATCATGCTGGGCAAGGCGCTTTCTAACTACAACAGCCAGCTTGAAGCGGCGCTCGGTGCCGCCCAAGATCACGTCACCCAAATGCGTGACCGACTGGCTCCGGGTATAGATACGCTTAGAAGCGTCGTAGAACAGGCCGAAGTATTTCTGCCGGCTCAAGGCAGGAGGGCCTGATGCGCGCTCAAGCCCGAAACGGCGCTCAAGAGGAAGAGGAGGAGAGCGCGTTTGTCTCGATGACCGACATGACTGTCGGCTTTCTCTTCATCATTATGATCCTTCTGGCGTTCTTCGCCAGCCAGGTCCGGACCACAGATACCGTGCCGCGTAGCCAATTCGACCAGATGGTAGACGATCGCAATCACTGGCGTGCGTTGGCGGAAGAAAGGGAGCTTCTCATTGATCAGTTGGAGCGTGAAAAATCGAATCTCTCTAAGCAGCTCGATGAAACGGAACGGAAGCTACGAAAGGCGGAGCAAGAAATAGACGCGAATAAGAAGCTCATCGCCAATCTGGAGCGACAATTGGCAGAACTGAATCAGGAGATTAAAAATAAGGATGATTTGATAGCAAAGCTTCGGATCGAAATCGCTGAGCTGAAGGCCAAGATTGCCCAGTTGGACCAGATCGATCCACTCGAGGCGTATCTCGCGCAGGTGGCTAGAACTCGGCAAGGCATACTGATTAGGCTCCGCGACGCGATCAAGACGGACTTCCCCGATCTTCAGGTGGAGCTAAGCGAGGAAAGCGACGCACTGCGGTTCCAGGGTGAAGGCCTGTTTGCGACGGGTCAGTCAGTCCTAACGCGGCAAAAACAAGCAGTCGTTTCTCGGCTCGCGACGCGGCTCGACGAAATCCTGCCCTGTTATACGGTTGGGCAACGCTCGGCATTCTCAACGGAATGCAATCCCGAGTTCGTGTTGATCGAATCCGTCCAGATTGAAGGGCACACCGACAATGTCGGTTCCGACGCAACCAACCGCAACCTGTCGACTGCGCGCGCCAACCAGACGTTCTTCACCATGACGCGATCAGCGCCCGAGATCATGGAGCACCGTAACTTCAAGACCCAACCGGTCCTGTCGGTCGCAGCCTACGGACCCGATCGCCCCGTTGCCACCAATGACACGGCCGAAGGACGCGCAACGAACCGCCGGATAGATCTGCGCTTCATCATGGTCACACCGCAGGACACGGACGGGATCCGCCGAATTCGGCAAGCGCTGTCGGAACTCGCGGTTGATGCCGAATGAAAGTCTCCGACGTTCTCGCTAAGTCGATTTCCCTCAATTCGAGGGTGCTTCCCTCGTTCGTAGAGTTGGACAAGGCGGTGGGACGCATCCTTCATCGTTGGCCAGACGCGGTGAAGGAACCTGAAGACCGCGACCGCGAGCGGCTCGCGCAGGAAATGCGTCGCCGCATCGAAACTTGGGACTGGGGCGGATTGAAAACATCACGCGTCGCTTCAGCGGCGGTGGCAGTTTTCGATGAGGAACGGAGGGAACGCGAAGATCTCGCAGACGTTCGCGAATTCTACTACGAGGAACTGCGCCAAAGTTCGCAGACCTCGTTCCTGACTTCGATGCTCTGGGTCTATGTCGGAAGTTTCGACCCAAAATCCGAGGCGACCGCCTCACTTGGCGCGGTTCTGCGCCACCGACGAGACGATTTTGACGAGCGCGCTCGCAGGCTGATCTCGGCGCTTCCGGACTTGCTTGACCCGGCCAGCGCCGTGACAAATCTGGCCTCGGTGATGTATGAGGCTGACGATCCATTCGGCAAGTTGAAGTCTCTCGGCATTCGTGCGCCCCATGGACCCGGGCTTACGCGGCATGCTCATGTGGAGTTCGTGCGAAAGATTGGACCGCATTTGAAGCGGGCCGATGAACGGGAGCAACTGCTAAGATGGCTGGTGCCTCAGGGTGGAAATGCCCTTGAGGCTGGGGCCGGCCTCGCGGTCGAGGCACTGCTGCGAGTCTGGGTTAACGAGACACCATCGGACGCCGTGCGCAGTGATCTGAGCGAGGCTATCATCTCTGCCTACAATGACCCTAGAACTCATTCAGGAGGTATCTGGTCCGGCTTTGACCCCGACCTAAGAGCGGTGCTGTTGCGATGGCTGACCAAGGAGGACATGCTGTTCTTCTGCGATATGGTCACCGCAACTCAAGGCAGCCACATGTGGCCCTTGAGAAGGGATTTCTGGCTGCGTCTCTATGAGGATGGGCGGATCGACGAGGCTTGGGTGGCGTTCGGCCGTGACGCGCTACACTACGCGAAGCGGAGATTAAGCCGAAGCGATACCACGAACCTAAACCGTCGGTTTGGCAGGCAGCTTGATCGTGGCGGCAGCACCTCCCTCCTGATTATGCGGATCGGGAACAAAATCGTGGTTGATGGATGCCACAACTATCGAACCCACATCTTCAACCGGGATGATCCAAAGGCGCCGAAACTATATGGCTCACAATACTACTGTGACGACATCATGCGATATTCCCGCAACGCCAAGTCCCACAGTTCGATTCCGGTCTGGCGGGACTGGGTGATGCGCCATGTCTGAGAACCATCCCGTTTACAGACTGGTCGACGACCGTATCGAAATCCGTTTCCCTGTGGAAAAGCGCGGCCTGCTCGCGCGCCTGACCCAGGCAAATGCTCGTGCCAGGACCTTCGGCCACGTCCCGGATGATCAGAAGGAGCTTCTGTTCGCCATCGCCGATCTGCGGGCTTGGGGCGACCAACATGAAGGCGAGGTCGACATTTCCGATGAACACATTCTGATTTCTCATGATGCCGCAGCGAACTTGGGTGCCGGCGCCGCCCAGGCGCTGGGGCTTCCGCAGGACGTGCACCTGACGCTCCGGACCGATGTGGCGGGCACCTTGGGTAGCCCGGAGTTCCGGCTCCTTTACGAGTGGAGCAATGCAGGTCGAAGAGAAAGTCCCCGTCGTCAGGGCGCATTCCTCGAAACCGCGGATGGCCCTCGAAGGCTGCCGCTCTGGATGAAGCGGGCAATGGACCTCGCGGATGGGTTCGACGCACACGCGCCAGTGGAAGAGCACTGGAAGGTTCTGGCCGAGTTTCGTCGGGCCCTCGAACCCGATGAGACGATGCTGGAATTACTGCCGCAGAATCGTGGCATGGCGGGTCTGGCCATGACGAGCTTTCTCCGCGGTCTCGAGGTCCGCATCGCGAACAGCTTCTCGATCTCCCCGGATGCGACCCTCGGACAGTTCGAGATCGTCCCATATTCTTCGCGTCATCTGTCGGATCGTGCCTTGGCCGATGGCGGCGTGTCTGAAGTGGATGCGGAATTGTCCGGCGAAGCGCTGGCGGCGTTTCAGTATCGTGTGAATGCTCTCGGGGCTCGTCCGGCCTATCAGCTCGGCAACAACAGCTACGTGGTTATCGAACAGTCAAGCGCGCCTGTGCTCGAGGCGCTCGTGCAAGCGCAGAAGGCAGACCGGGAGACACGAAAAGCGGTGATCCGGAACCCGCGCGCCTTCATCACCGAAGCGGTGGCGCGCCACCTTCAGCAAAGCGGGGCGCTCGAGCAACTCGACGCCGCCGGGCAAGAGGAGATGATCGAGTCCGTTGCCGGTCCCGCTTTCGTCGAAAGCCGGGAGTATTCCGCGCGGGTGACAGGGGTCGTCGTCTACGAGAAACCGTCCCGTCCCATCGAGGGCAGCGGAACGACCTGGTTGCCCGAGGTGTTTTCCCCGCCAGTTGCCGAAGCGGTTTCGAAGATGGCGACGCCAGATCTCGAAGCCCTGCACGACCGGATGAAGGCAGCGTCGGAGTCCGGGAAAGCGACATTGGTTGAAATTGCTGGCGAAAATGTCGAGGTGACCCCGGAGCGATTGGCCGCGGTAGGAGCTGTCCTCGCAAATAGGCTTGAAGAGGAGGTAAGAGCATCTGATGGCGATGCACTCGATACACTGGATAATGACGAGAAACCCGCAGGGCCAATCATTCTCGACACACTAGACAATTCCGAAGATATCGCGTGGCATGCAGATCTGCGCCCCCGCGCTCCAACTATAGCCTGCGAAGTGCCTGACAGCATTGTCACCAAGCTTCGTCAGCACCAGATGGACAGCTTCGACTGGGCGACCAGGGCCTGGCGGTCGGGTCTGCCCGGCATCCTCAATGCCGATGAACAGGGCCTAGGAAAGACGCTTCAGACGATCTCGTTTCTCAATTGGCTGCAAAAGCACATGCAGCAGCCGCAGGCCAAAATGCGCGGACCAATCATGGTCGTGGCGCCGACTTCCCTGCTCGTAAACTGGGAAGAGGAGGTCGAGCGGCATGTCGAGGCTCGCAAGTTCGGGCATCTCGTGCGACTCTACGGCTCATCGCTTTCTGGTCACAAGGTATCGGGTGCCAAGGCCACCGAAACGGCTTCCGGCCTGCCGCTGCTGGACCTCGAATGGCTCGACGAGGCTTTCGAGGAGGGGCGAGCCCATCGCTACTGGTTCCTGACCACCTACACAACGCTTGCGAACTACCAGCACTCGCTAGGGCGCGTTGCTTTCTCAGCCATGGTTTTCGACGAGATCCAGAACATCAAGAACAAAGACACGATCGCGTCCAAGGCGGTGGAGGCGATGAATGTGGATTTCCGGATCGGATTGACCGGAACGCCGATCGAGAACACCACCATGGACCTCTGGACCATCATGGACCGGTTGGTTCCAGGCGCATTGGGGGCTGGCAAGGCGTTCCGCGCCTCCTACGGAGTGCCCAATGAGGAGAACATGACGGAGCTCCATGCGCGTGTTTTCAAGCCGCAACTCGATCGGCCTCCGCTCGCTTTGCGCCGACTGAAAGACGAGGTGGCTACCGACCTTCCGCGGAAAGACCGGTTGCTACATCCGCGAGTGATGCCCCAGGTCCAGTCCGCAGCTTACGACGCGGCTAGGATCAAGAAGATCCAGGGTGGTCCTGGTGCCGCGCTGAAATCGCTGCACCACATCCGCTCGGTATCAGTCCATCCCGGGTTCCCGGGCAGCTTGGGGCCGGAAGAGTTCGTAGCAATGAGCGCGCGCCTCTCCGCCGTGATGCGCGTTCTCGAGGGTATCAAGGCGAAGAGCGAACGTGCACTAGTCTTCATTGAGCACAGGGAGATGCAGTTCCGTTTCGCCGAGCTCGCCCGGCATTTCTTCGGGTTGAATCGTGTCGACATCATAAACGGCGACACGCCAATTCCAAAGCGCCAGACCATCGTGAACCACTTCCAGCGGCATCTCGAGCATGATGGCGGGTTCGATCTCCTCGTTCTAGGCCCCAAGGCCGCCGGAACCGGGTTGACACTCACAGCGGCAACCCATGTGATCCATCTGTCGCGTTGGTGGAATCCGGCCGTCGAAGAACAGTGCAACGACCGGGTTCACAGGATTGGCCAGACTCGGCCAGTGCAGGTCCACGTGCCGTTGGCGATTCATCCCGGCTACAGGGAAGGGTCATTCGACTGCTTGCTCAACAGCCTTATGCAGCGCAAGCGGAAGATGGCCTCCCAGGCGCTTTGGCCTATGGGAGATACCCAAGCCGATCTGGAAGGCCTTCAGCACGGTCTCGACGCTGGACCCAAAGACCCAGCCGGAAACGTCATTTCTGATAGCATGTCCGCAATGTTCGCGAGGGAAGGGGTTCCCGACATTATCCCAGATGCTTCTGGCACTTACAGACTACCGTGAGCGATCAACCATAGTTTACAAATAACCTGCTTGCATAATTAAACCGTGGTCTAACCAGGGAATTAACTGGCCCAACTAGTCGGCGATCCATGGAAGTCGGTCAATCGCTCGCGTCTTCGCAGCCACCGTTACGTCGCCGTAGTTGTCGCCTGCTGTTCGTCCTGCGTGGCCTTGGATCGCGTCTATCACGCGCGCGTCTATTCCTAGCTCGCTCGCCTTCGTCTTGAGGCGGTGCCGCCATCCGTGGTTCGGCTGAACGCCTTCTGGTGTGACCTTCGAGCGCCGGAGCCACTTGGAAATTTCATCCGAGACGCTGCTGGCGGCGGTGGCGAACTTCTCCGGCTCTGTCGCGTTGTGGAAGAGGGGCCCAGCGCCGGCGGCGTTCACATAGTCGATAAACCCGAGGTCCACGATCTGACGGTGGAGCGGCACGTCGCGGTAATCGCCCGCCTTCACAGTGCCGGCGTCGGGCGTGATGCGAATGATCCAACGGTCACCCTCCTGGCGCACATCCTCTTTCCTGAGCTGCGTTATCTCGCTGATCCGTGCGCCGGTGAAGGCGCATATGATCGGCGCCCACCGCTTCGCGGCAGTGTGCCTAGGTGTTTCGCGGACATAGCCAAACTGGTTCGGTTTCGGCTGGTAGTTGATAGAGGCGGTCAAGACAGTCAACGCCTCCTGGTCAGTGTAGCCCTTCTCCCGGCTCTTCACCTTGCGGGGTTTGGGCTGCTTGACGGTCGTCGACACGTTCTCAGGCAGACGCTCGTTTTCATGCGCCCAGCCGAGTAGCGAGCGGGCCGTCGAAAGGTAGATGTCGTTCACGGTCTTGGCGGACAGCGAAGTCATCAAGTGATCTCTCCAGGCTAGGAGGTCTTTCTTTGTCACGCGCCGGGCGTCGTTGTGCCGGAGGAACTTGCGCAGGTTTTCAATTACCGGGTCTTGGCGCTTGCCGCCGTCGCGCATGAAGCCCGCCTGTGTGCGGCTCGTCTTGTAATCGTCCCAGAGCTTCTTGAGGTTCACGGTCTCCTGGGGCGGGGCAGGGGGCTGGGCGTCGATCAGCATGGGGGTAGTAGGCCGGCCGCTGTAGTCGCCCTCGTCCCGCTCAGCGGCGCGCGCCAGGGCCTCAAGCTCGGCGCTGCAAAGTGCACGAGCGATGATGCGCCATTCGTCTGAGCCACGTTCAGCCGTCAGGTTGCCGAGGGAGCGGAACCGATCAATCTGCTCACCCACGAGCTCTTGAAGTTCACTGTCGTTGAGCTTGCCGGCGATAGCCTGGCGAAGCCGCTCCACAAGTAGGTCATCGATACTGACGGCGGCGTAGCGGGGATCGTTGCGCAGCACATCGTCAAACGCGAGGCGCTGCATGTAGTGGCTAAGCGCAAGCTGGTCCGGCGCGAGGGGGTAGCGAGCGGCGCCGCCGCCAACCTTGCTCCCGGTCTGCTGACGTTCAGCGAGTGCGATCTTGTGCTGCAGTTGCGCAACCGCACCGGGCAACAGCCTGACCGCCTGGCGGTAGTCGCCACCGAGCGGCGTTCGCAACTCAGTCTTTCCGACGATCTTCCTGAGGTCTTTCGGGACCACCAGGCGCGCGTGGTAGCGCCCTGAACGATTCACCAGATGCTTGATCTTGCCAGCCATGACTGCCTGCGGTTTGTAACCAAAACTGTAACCACAGAACGGAACAAAACCCTTAATTGCAAGGATTTTCTTTTATATCAAGGGGATAGTGTGGTAGGCCCGGAGGGACTCGAACCCCCAACCAAGGCGTTATGAGCGCCCTGCTCTGACCATTGAGCTACAGGCCCGGCCTGTCGTTTCAGTAAGCCGGGTCCGAGGCAGGGTCAACGTCTTTACGCAGCCGTCACCGCATGCGTAACTGGGTCCACACACGAGGAGGAGCGATGCCGGGGTTCTGGCGGGTGACCGTTGTCTACGGGCTGGGCTTGATTCTGATGGCCGGCCTGCTCCTTGTCATGAGCGCATTTGTCGCGCGATCCGGTGGCGCGGCCTATTTCGCGGGAGGCCTGGCGATCGCGCTTCTCGTTCCGGCGCTTGTGGCGGGGATGAGTTTCGGGCGCCATACCGGGCGCAAGGCCGCGCCGTCCGAGGCCTGGCGATTTGCCGGGTGGTTCACGATCATCCAGGGTCTGCTTTTCGCGCTGCTCCTCTGGCAATCGATGCAGGAGCTTCTGGCCAGAGACTCCGACGGGGTCGTGATCCTGGCGGTCGTCCTGTGCCTGTGCATGGCTGTCTCGCTGCCGATGTCGCGCTGTTTCTTCGGTCTCGGGGCGGGGCAGGCCGCCCGGGGGCGCGGTCCGCACTGATCGCGCGTTGCCCCCGGGAACGGATTCGGGTATCGCGGCGGCGACGGATTGCGGGGGATCGCCATGACCATCAAGAACGGCCTGACCTATGCCGATGCGGGCGTCGACATCGACGCGGGCAACGCGCTGGTCGAACGGATCAAGCCCGCGGCAAAGCGGACCGGGCGCGCGGGGACCGTGGCGGGGCTGGGCGGTTTCGGCGCGCTGTTCGACCTGAAGGCGGCGGGCTACGCCGACCCGATCCTGGTGGCCGCGACCGACGGCGTGGGCACCAAGCTGCGCATCGCGATCGACACCGGCCATGTCGACACAATCGGCATCGACCTTGTCGCGATGTGCGTCAACGACCTGGTCTGCCAGGGCGCCGAGCCGCTGTTCTTCCTGGATTATTTCGCGACCGGCAAGCTGGACGTCGATCAGGCGACCCGGATCATCGAGGGCATCGCCGAGGGCTGCGCGGCCTCCGGCTGCGCTTTGGTCGGCGGCGAGACGGCGGAAATGCCGGGCATGTATCATGGCGGCGATTTCGACCTCGCGGGCTTTGCCGTCGGCGCGATGGAACGCGGCAGCGATCTGCCTGCGGGCGTGACCGAGGGCGACGTGCTTTTGGGGCTTGGCTCGAACGGGGTGCATTCGAACGGCTACAGCTTCGTGCGCAAGGTGGTGGAGCTTTCGGGCCTGACCTGGGAATCGCCCTCGCCCTTCGGCGGCGGCACGCTGGGCGCGGCGCTTCTGGCGCCCACGCGGCTTTATGTGAAACAGGCGCTGGCGGCGGTGCGCGCGGGGGGCGTTCATGCGCTGGCGCACATCACCGGGGGCGGGCTGACCGAGAACCTGCCGCGCGTCCTGCCCGAGGGGCTGGGCGCCACGATCGACCTTGATGCCTGGGCGCTGCCGCCGGTCTTCGGCTGGCTGGCCGGAACCGCCGACATGGCGGAGGCGGAGCTTCTGAAGACCTTCAACTGCGGCATCGGCCTGATCGTCGTGGCCGCCGCCGACCGCGCCGCGGCGCTGAAAGCCGTGCTGGAGGCCGAGGGCGAGACGGTGACGGTCATCGGCGAAGTCGGGGCGGGGCAGGGCGTGTCCTACCGGGGGCGCCTGCTGTGAAGCGCGTTGCCATCCTGATTTCCGGGGGTGGCTCCAACATGGTCGCGCTGGTCCGCAGCATGACGGGCGATCATCCCGCGCGCCCGGTGCTTGTCGCGTCGAACGATCCCGCCGCAAGTGGCCTGACGCGGGCGCGCGACCTGGGCGTCGCCACCGCGGCGGTCGATCACCGCCCCTACGGCGCCGACCGGGAGGGCTTCGAGGCGGCGCTGCTGGACCCGATCCTGGCGGCGCGTCCCGACATCCTGTGCCTTGCGGGGTTCATGCGGGTGCTGACGCCGGCTTTCGTCAAGCGGTTCGAGGGGCGGATGCTGAACATCCACCCCTCGCTCCTGCCGAAGTATCCCGGGCTGCACACCCACCGGCGCGCGATCGAGGCCGGCGACACCGAGGCGGGTTGTACCGTGCACGAGGTGACGGCGGAACTGGACGCGGGCCCGATCCTTGGGCAGGCCCGGGTTCCGGTCGAACCGGGCGACAGCGAGGACACGCTGGCCGCGCGCGTCCTGGTGGCCGAGCACCGGCTTTACCCGGCGGTCCTGCGCCGCTTTGCCGAAGGGGACCGCCGCCCGCTTCTCCTTGGTTGACCGGATCGGTTCCGATCCGCGCGCAATGGCACGGGCGCGGGGCGATTGCGCCCCTTCGGTCACAGTTTCCAGGCGCTGCGACGGATTGTCTTTTCAAGCGCCGCGCAACTTTCTATCACTTGCGAACCTGCGGGATGAGCCCGCGCCAGACGGGACGCGAATGAAAACGATAACAACGACCGAGGACCTCGCCCAGTTCTGCGAGGCCGCCAAGGCCCAGCCCTATGTCACCGTCGATACGGAGTTTCTCAGGGAACGGACCTATTATTCCAAGCTGTGCCTGATCCAGCTTGCGCTTCCCGGCAAGACCGGAGACGCCGTGCTGGTCGATCCGCTGGTCAAGGATCTGTCGCTGGAACCGCTTTACGACCTGTTCCGGCATGAGCCCACCGTCAAGGTCTTCCACGCCGCGCGCCAGGATCTCGAGATCTTCTTTGTCGAGGGCAAGGTGTTTCCGACGCCCCTGTTCGACACGCAGGTCGCCGCGATGGTCTGCGGCTTCGGCGAACAGGTCGGCTACGAGACGCTGGTGCGCAAGATCGCCCGCGAAAGCCTCGACAAGACATCGCGTTTCACAGACTGGTCGCACCGCCCGCTGAGCGAGGCGCAAAAGACCTATGCGATCGCCGACGTGACCCATCTGCGCGTCATCTACGAATTCCTCAACAAGGAACTGGTGCGGACCGGGCGCCACAAGTGGGTGGCGGAGGAGCTGGCGATCCTGACTGATCCGGAGACCTACATCACCCGGCCAGAGGACGCCTGGACCCGCGTCAAGACCCGCACGCAGTCCGGCCGTTTCCTGGCGGTGGTGCGCGAACTGGCGCGGTTCCGCGAGGATTACGCGCAGACGCGCAACGTGCCGCGCGCGCGGGTCTTCAAGGACGACGCGCTTCTGGAACTGGCCTCGACCCGGCCCTCGACCGTCGAGGAACTTGGCCGGTCGCGGCTTCTCCTGCGCGAGGGGCGCCGGGCCGACGTTGCCGAAGGCATCCTGTCGGCGGTCAAGGCCGGCATGGAGATCAAGTCCGAGGATTTCCCGAAGATCGAGAACGGGCGCGAACAGATCCAGGTGGATTCGGCGCTGGCCGATCTCTTGCGGGTGCTTCTCAAGGCCAAGTCGGAAGAGGCGGGCGTGGCGCAAAAGCTCATTGCCACATCCTCCGATCTGGACGTGATCGCGGCGGGTGGCCGCGAGGTTCAGGCGCTGAAGGGCTGGCGGCGCGAAGTCTTCGGCCAGGACGCGCTGCGCCTGTGCAGCGGCGAGATCGCCCTGTCTGCTCGCGGCGGCGCCGTCCGCGTCGTGCAGGTATGACCCGCCCGGCGGCGCCTGCGGGCGTCCGCCCGGCGGCGATCACCCCTCCGTTCCGGACTGTTTCGCGTTGATCGCCCTGCTGTCCGTGGTGATCGCGGCGGCCAGCGTCTACCTGCCCGGACGGCCCGCGCGGCGCCGGTTGGCGGCGCGCCTGGCGCGCCGGACCTAGCGCGCCGAACTGCGGCTGTTGTTCGCGCCGACGACGACGATGCGGCGGATCTCCTCCAGCGCGATGTTGGACAGCGATCTGGCGGCCGTCACCTCGCGCGATTGCGGGGTCGATACGGGCTTGGTGCCGATCGGATGGGCGACGACGAAGCGGTAGGTCAGGATGCCGTCGACGGGTTTGCCGCCGTTTTCGGCCACCAGTTCCGCCTTCCACCAGCCCTGCGTCGGCGGCAGCCCGTTGGCGCGGACGATGGCACCGCCGGGAATGCGCGCAACCTCGAGTGCCGTGACCTCGGCCACCAGAAGGCGCGGGTCATTCGGAATGCCGCTGGCGGTTTCAATGACCTGCGCCGGGCCTTCCTTGGACCGGCCGAACCAGTTGAACGGATTGATCTTGCTGTCGCGGATCTTCGCACAACCGGCCAGCGACAGTGCGACTGCGATGACCATGATCAGCGTGGCGGGCTTGCGCATCCGGGGGCTCCCTTGTTCCTTGTCCTTGGGTAGCCGATCTTCCCTGTCGTGAAAAGGGGCCGGACGGCTGGACCTTCGTGGATGAAGCGACTAGGTCGGGTTGAACACCTGGGGAGAGCACCATGGCCAGCGCCGCCTTCGAGGAGATTGCCGAAACCTTCGAGTTTCTGGACGACTGGGAAGACCGCTATCGCCATGTGATCGAACTGGGCAAGGCGATGCCCGCGCTGGAGGAGGCATTCCGCGTGCCCGCCACCAAGGTCGAGGGCTGCGCCAGCCAGGTCTGGCTTTTGCCGCGGATCGAGGGGCAGGGGCCCGATGCGCGCTTCGATTTCCAGGGCGAGAGCGATGCGATGATCGTGCGCGGGCTGATCGCCATCCTGCACGCGCTTTATTCGGGTCTGACCGCGCGCGCGGTTCTTGCGGTCGATGCGGGCGCCGAACTGGGGCGGCTCGGGCTGAACGAACATCTGTCGTCGCAACGGTCCAACGGGCTGCGCGCGATGGTCGAACGGATCCGCAAGCTGGCCGCCGAAACGGCGGGTTGAGCCGCCGTCATGCGCAGCCGCGCCGACCGGATCCGCCATGCCGTCGCCTTCGAGCTGATCGGGCTTTTCCTCATCACGCCGCTCGGCGCCTGGGTCATGGAGATGCCGATGCATGCGATCGGTCTGGTCGCGCTTGTCGGATCGCTGATCGCGACCGCCTGGAACTATGGCTACAACCTTGTCTTCGACCGGGCGCTGTTGCGCCTGACCGGACGCATCGCCAAGTCGCAGCCAGTCAGGGCACTGCACGCGGTGCTCTTCGAAGGGGGGCTTGTGCTGATCCTCGTGCCCTATCTGGCCTGGCAGCTTGGCATTCCGCTTTGGCAGGCGCTGATGATGGATCTGGGCTTCGTGGGCTTCTACCTTGTCTACGCCTATGCCTTCAACTGGGCCTATGACACGGTCTTTCCGCCGCCCGGGGGCTAGTTCCCTTCAGATCCGGCCAAGCGCCACCGCCAGATCGCCATAGCCCGTCAGGCGGCGTTCGTAGGCAAGGCCCAGCCGCGCCGCGCAGTCGCGTGCCTTGGCGTCCAGCGCCGGGTCGTCGGTCTGCGCCTGATAGACAAGCTTTTCGTAGTTGCCGAAGTACATGTCCCGAAGCTCGGGGTGGCGGTCCAGGCCCATCGGCTTCCAGACGAAGGCGTCGAACTGCCGGACGAGGAAATCGGTGAGATAGAAGGCGGTGAACTCCTCGCGTTCGGCGAAGGCCGCGTTGCCTTCGAAGAACGAATAGCAGTGCGGGCCCGCGACCATCTCGACGCCCAGATCCCGGCAGCGCTGCTCAAGAAGCCCCCCGGTGCCGCAATCGGCGTAGACGACGAAGATGCCGTCGTAATTGGCGCGATGCCTTTCCACGGCCTCGGTCACCGCCTCGGTGATCTTCTCGGGGTAAAGATGCAGCTTGGCGGGCAGGCAGGTCAGGTCCAGATGCGACCAGCCGTTCGCGGCCCTGAGGTCGAGGATCTCGCGCGCGAGCGCCCCGCAGGCGATCAGAAGGATGCGTCCGCGCCCGCCGGGCGCCATCCCCGTCTCGGTCAGTTGGCCATCGGCGGGGATCATCGCGCAAGCCTCCGTGCGATCAGGGCAAGCGCAAGCGGCAGGACAAGCGCCCAGGCCGGAACGCCGCCGCCCGCGCCACCAAAGACCATCGCGCCGATCGCCACGGTGAGGCCCGCGGCGAAAAGAACCGTCAGCATCAGGGTCAGGTAGTGCCGGCGCATCGCGAACCTCCTGTCTGTCCATGTAGGGCGCGGGGCGGGGCGGGAGAAGCCCCGGAACGCAAAAGGCCCCGCAGCCTGCGCCGCGGGGCCCCGAAAGACCTGGGACGCGGCCCGGTCAGGCCATCGAGTTGTGCTTGCGCGAGATGAAGTCCTTCGCGGTCTGCACCGCGACGGCCGCGTCGCGGCAGTAGGCGTCAGCGCCGATTGCCTTGCCGAATTCCTCGTTCAGGGGGGCGCCGCCGACCAGGACGATGTAGTCCTCGCGCATGCCCTTTTCCTTCAGCGTGTCGATCACGACCTTCATGTAGGGCATGGTCGTGGTCAGAAGCGCCGACATGCCAAGGATGTCGGCCTGCTCACGCTCCAGCGCCTCGAGGTACTTTTCGACCGGGTTGTTGATGCCGATGTCGACAACCTCGAAGCCCGCGCCTTCCATCATCATGCCGACAAGGTTCTTGCCGATGTCGTGGATGTCGCCCTTGACGGTACCGATCACCATCTTGCCGACCTTCGGCGCGCCGGTTTCGGCCAGAAGCGGCTTGAGGATCGCCATGCCGGCCTTCATCGCGTTCGCGGCCAGAAGAACCTCGGGGACGAACAGGATGCCGTCGCGGAAGTCGGCGCCGACGATCGTCATGCCGGCAACCAGGGCCTTGGTCAGGACGTCATAGGGCGCCCAGCCGCGTTCCAGAAGGATGTTGACGCCTTCCTCGATCTCTTCCTTGAGACCGTCATAAAGGTCGTCATGCATCTGCAGAACAAGCTCTTCGTCGTCAAGCTCGGAAAGGATGATTTCGTCGTCGGCCATGTTTCTCTCCTCGGAGTCCTTGGCCCGTTAATGCGTCCAATCCCCAGTAGCAACTTGGCGGTTTGCGACATCGGCAAGGCGCGGACCGACCTGTGCCGAATTCCTTGTCGTTGCCGCCACAGGGAGATTGCGAAAGTGTTCACTTTATGTTCTAAATCCTGCATGCCCCTTCCACCCCCCGATCCCTTCCTTCGCCTGAGGGCGCGCGGCGCGACGACGAATGCGGCCGGTCGCTTCGAACGGCACGGTCGGGTCGCCGATAGCGACGGCTGGGATCTGCCCGAGGAGGAACGGCTCCTGCGCACCGAGGTGCGCGAGGAACGCCCCCGTTCGGTCATCAACCGCATCGCCTCGCCCGATCTGCCCTTCGACCGGACGCTCAACCCCTACCGGGGGTGCGAACATGGCTGCAGCTATTGCTTCGCCCGCCCGACCCATGCCTTCCTCGGCCTGTCTGCCGGGCTCGATTTCGAGACCCGCCTGGTCGCCCGGCCGGATGCCGCGCTTGTCCTCGCACGCGAATTCGCGCGGCGGTCCTACCGGCCCGCGCCGCTCGCCATCGGGACCAACACCGACCCCTATCAGCCGGTCGAGGGGCGCTATCGCATCATGCGCAAGCTGCTTGGCGTTCTTTCCGACTGGAACCACCCGGTCGCCATCGTGACCAAGGGCACGCTGATCGAACGCGACATCGACATCCTTGCGCCGATGGCCGAACGCGGGCTTGTGCAGGTGGGCGTATCGGTCACGACCCTCGATGCCGCGCTGTCGCGCCAGCTGGAACCGCGTGCCCCGTCGCCGGCGCGCCGCCTCGCGACGATCGCGCGGCTTGCCGGGGCGGGGATCGCCGTGCGGGTGATGGTGGCGCCGGTGATCCCCGTCCTGACCGAGCCGGAGCTTGAACGGATCCTCGCCGCCGCGCGCGATCACGGCGCCAGGGCCGCGTCCTGGATCCTGCTGCGCCTGCCGCTGGAGGTCGCGCCGCTCTTTCGCGACTGGCTGGCGCGGAACGAACCGGGCCGGGCCGCGCATGTCCTCAACCGCCTGCGCGAGATGCGGGGCGGGGCGGATTACGACGCCGACTGGGGCAAGCGGATGCGCGGAGAGGGGGTGGCGGCACGGCTGATCGCGGATCGGTTCGACATCGCCGTTCGGCGGCTCGGCCTAGCGCGGGAACTTCCCGCCTTGCGCAGCGACCTTTTCGCGCCGCCGCCGCGCGCGGGCGATCAGCTTTCGCTTTTCTGACCGCTCTTCAGTCTGGCGCAAATACTCTCGGGGGGCGCGGGGGGCAGACGGCCCCCCGCCTTCTTCCGGTTCGCGCCTGCCCGCTCGCAGGCGCCGCAGAAACGGCCGTCTTCAGCCGCGGCGCCGGCCCCGGCGTTCGCGGCCCGGCGCGGCATCGTCATCGCCGGTTCCGTCCGAGGCGGAGGAAAAGCCGCCAAGCTTGCCCGCGATCTCGTCCAGCGTCGGGCGCGGACCGCGCGGGCGCGTCTCGAGCGCGTGGCGCATCGCCTTCAGATGTTCGGGCATGGTCCCGCAGCAGCCGCCGATGATCGTCGCCCCGGCGTCGCGCGCCAGAACGGCGTATTCGGCCATCAGTTCGGGCGTGCCGTCGTAGTGGATGTGCCCGTCGTGGTATTTCGGGATGCCGGCGTTGCCCTTCGCGATCACCGGGCGTTCGGGTCCGGCGGCGACGAAGCCAAGCACCGTGCGCAGAAGGTCCGCCGCGCCCACCCCGCAGTTCGCGCCGAAGGCGATCGGCGGGTTGGCAAGCTTGTCGACCATCGCGACCATCTGCGCCGAGGTCAGGCCCATCATCGTGCGCCCGGCGGTATCGAAGCTCATGGTGCCGCACCAGGGCATGTCCACCCTGGCAAAGGCCTCGGCCGCGGCGCGAAATTCTTCCGCTGCGGAAATCGTCTCGATCCAGAGGACATCGGCCCCCGCATCCTTCAGCGCCTCGGCCTGTTCGTGAAAGATCTCGACGGCGATTTCGTGGGTCAGCGACCCCATCGGCGCCATGATCTCCCCCGTCGGTCCGATCGAGGCGGCGACCACGACCGGCCGCCCGGCGGCGTCCGCCACTTCCCGCGCAAGGGCGACGCCGGCGGCGTTGATCTCGCGCACGCGGTTCGCCGCGCCATGCAGTTTCAGCCGGCTCGCGTTGCCGCCGAAGGTATTGGTCAGGAAGATGTCGGACCCGGCCTCGACCGCGCCACGGTAAAGCTTGCGGATGTTATCGGGCTCCTCGATGTTCCACATCTCCGGGGCCTCGCCCGACGACAGCCCCATGTTGAACAGGTTCGTGCCGGTCGCGCCGTCGGCCATCAGCCAGTCGCGCGTCTCAAGCAGGCGGGTAAGAAGATCGCTCATCGGAATGCCTTTCTGCAACGGCCGCCCGGATTGGGGCGGGTTGCGGACCGATGTGCCACGAAGGCGGGCGGGATTCAATTTCATCCTGATCAGGTTGGTGATGAATCCCGTTCATGCGGGCGGCCGGGCGGCACAGCGGCGGCGGAAAGCGGATCGCCCAGCCAAGATCCGCCGCCCCGGCCAGAAGCGCGATCCAGGACGGGGCGGCGACATAGAGCGTTTCGGCCCGCGGACCGAAGGCGGCCTTGAACTGGCGCAGCCCCGAGGCGGGCCGGGCAAGGCGGCGCCAAAGCGCGGCAGGCGCGCGTGGTCCGGGGCAAGCGTCGGGCGGCAGGTAGGGAACCGCAGCCAGCGACAGGCGGGGAATGTTCGACCGCCGGGCCGATGCGATCGCCGCGCCGATCAACGCCTGCATGGTGCCATCCGGGCAGTCCGGAGCCTGGCGCATCAGGTCGAGCGTCCATTCCCCCCGGCCGCGGTGAAACGTCGCGAAAGCCACCAGCCTGCCGCCCGCACGGGCCAGAAAGACCTGCTGACAGGACAGGTATTCGCCGGAAAAGCGGCCCATGGACAGCCCGCGTTCGCCGCCGTTGCGTGCCGCCCAGCCCCGCGCGATCTGCCCCATCGCTGCAAGCGGCAGCGTGTCGCCTGGCGCGCGTTCGCCGATCGTCACCCCCGCCGCATCGGCCCGCCGCAGCTTGCGCCGCAACCGCGCCTGCCGGTGACCGGCGTCGGTCCAGCTCAGCGGGCAAAGCCAAAGTTCCTCGGCGACGGGGAAGACCTTCCATCCCGCCCGGCGCGCGGTGGCCGCCGTGCGTGCGCCTGCCTTGTAAAGGCAGGGGCGCAGCCCGGCCGCGCGGGCCCGCCGGGCGATCAGCCGCAACAGCGCCGCCGGATCTGCCGCGCCCAGCGGGTCGCCGATCGCCGCCAGCGATCCACCCGCCCGCGCCACCACCCATCCGGCCCGCCCGTTGCCCAGGGCGATCACCCCGTGCCCGGCCTGCCGCGCCAGCCCCGCCTCAGCGCGCCGCGCTCGGGCGACCAGGCGGCGCGCCCGCCGCCAGCCCGTCGCGGGCAGCGCCCCGGCGCCGCGCGGCCCCCGCCAGAGGGCGTATCCCGCCCAGATCGCGGGCAGCGCGTAGTAGACCGCCCGAAAGGCCAGGATCGCGGCCAGAAGCGGCTCCGGCGCCGCGCCGGGCAAGGCCGCGATCATCACCGCTTCGAACGCGCCGACACCGCCGGGAAGCCCCGACAGAAGCGCCGCCCCCAGGGCCAGAAGGTAGACGGCAAGGAAACCCGCAAAGCCGATGTCGACCGCGCCGGGCAATAGGAGCCAAAGCGCCAGCGCCGCCGCGACGGTATCCGCCGCCGCCAGCGCGACAAGACGCAGCGCGAAGGGCAGGGCAGGGAGCGCCCTGACCCGCCCGGCCCAAAGCGCGGCGGCCAGCGCCACAAGCCCCGCCGTGCCAAGACCGGCAAGCGGCGACGGCAGGCCGGGCGCCAGCGGAAAGATCGCGAGCGTCAGGCACAAGAGCACCGCCCAGGCCGACAGGAAGGACAGTGCGACGGCGACGGTCTGCCGCGTGGCCGCCGCCAGGCCGAGCCCCGGCAGCAGACGCCAGCGCACCAGCGCGCCGCTGACGACGCCAAGGCCCAGCACCTGCGACGCCGCGATCGCCGCCGCCCCCGCCCGCCGCGCCGCGCGGGCGGGAATTGCCGGCCCGCCGCCATCTCCGCCGCCATCGGCTTTGCCCTGCGCCAGTTCGGCCAGTACCAGCGCGTCATAGCGCCCGACGGCGCGGAAACTGACCGCTGTCAGCGCCATCGCGCCCAGCCAGCCGGCCCAGCCGGTCTGCCGCAGCGCCGCGGCAAGTGCGCCGGGATCGACCTCGGCCATGCGTTCCGAGAGGAGCCAGATCGCGGCAAGCGCGATCGCAGCGACCGGGGCCTGCCGGATCGCCGCGCCCGCCAGACGGCGAACCGGCGCGCCCGGTGCCTGCCCTGAAGGATCCTTGCCCGCGTCCATGCCACCCGCCCTTGTCCTGACCCGCCCGCGACCCTTCCACGGGGGCGGTTTCGCGGGTCTTAAGACGCAAGGGCGGAAGTCGCTAAAATGCGAAGGGCCGCGGCATGGCTGCGGCCCTTCGGGAAAGCGGTGGCGAAAGCCTTCAGATCTCGGTCATGATCTGGCGCTTGGCCTCGTCCATCAGTTCGAACATCTTGGCGCGGATCGTCGCCTCGTCGGCGCGCTCGCCCAGATCGCCCGCGACCTTGCGGAACACGTCCTCGTCTCCGGCTTCCTCGAAGTCTGCCACGACGACCTCCTTGGCGTAGGCGGCGGCGTCATCGCCGGTCTTGCCCATCAGCCCCGCCGCCCAGAGGCCCAGAAGCTTGTTGCGCCGGGCCTCTGCCTTGAAGCGCAGTTCCTCGTCATGGGCGAACTTGTTCTCGAAGGCATTCTCGCGATCGTCGAAGGTGGTCATGGAGGAGGTTCCCTGTATGCTGCTGTCCCCTTCCATATGCCTGCCGCGCGGCTTCGCTGCAAGCCCTGCCGAAACCTGCGGCCTTTGCCTTGCGGGACAGGACGCCTTGCCCTATAGGGGCCGCAACAACGGGCGTCCCGCCCGCCGAACGGAGCTGCCATGGCACGTCGCAAGAAAATCTACGAAGGCAAGGCGAAGATCCTCTACGAAGGCCCTGAGCCGGGAACCTTCATCCAGTACTTCAAGGATGACGCGACCGCCTTCAACGCGCAGAAGAAGGCGACGATCGAGGGCAAGGGCGTGCTGAACAACCGCCTCAGCGAATTCTTCATGCAGGGGCTGACCAATATCGGCGTGCCCAACCACTTCATCCGCCGCGTCAACATGCGCGAACAGCTGATCCGCCAGGTGGAGATCATTCCGCTGGAAGTGATCGTGCGCAACTTCGCCGCCGGCTCGCTCTCCAAGCGGCTCGGGATGGAGGAGGGGACGCCGCTGCCGCGCCCCATCGTCGAATACAGCTACAAGAACGACGCGCTCGGCGATCCGATGGTGAGCGAGGAATACATCGTCGCCTTCGGCTGGGCCAACCAGCAGGACCTTGACGACATCGTGGCCCTGGCGCTTCGGGTCAACGACTTCCTCTCGGGCGTCTTCTACGGCGTCGGCATCAAGCTTGTGGACTTCAAGATCGAGATCGGGCGGATCTGGGACGGCGACTTCATGCGGCTGATCGTCGCCGATGAAATCAGCCCGGATTCGTGCCGGCTCTGGGACATCAAGACCGGCCAGAAGCTCGACAAGGACGTATTCCGCCGCGACCTCGGCAGCCTGACCGACGCCTATTCCGAAGTGGCCCGGCGCCTTGGCGTGCTGCCGACCCAGGCCACCCACCTCGGCAAACCGACGCTGATCAACTGAAAGGCACCCCGATGAAAGCCCGTGTCCATGTCATGCTGAAGGACGGCGTCCTCGACCCGCAGGGCGAGGCGGTGAAACACGCGCTCGGCACGCTCGGGTTTTCGGGCGTCGAGGGTGTGCGTCAGGGCAAGGTGATCGAGCTTGACCTGGCCGCGACCGACCGCGCCGCGGCCGAGGCCGAGGTGAAGGCGATGTGCGAAAAGCTTCTCGCCAATACCGTGATCGAGAAATACACCGTCGAACTGACGGGCGAGACCGCCTGATGCGTGCCGCGGTCCTCACGGGGTTCCGCGCGCCGCTTGAAATCTCGGACCTGCCCGATCCCGACTGCCCCGACGACGGCGTCGTCCTGAGGGTGCTGGCCTGTGGCGTCTGCCGGTCCGACTGGCACAGCTGGACCGGCGCCGATCCCGATGTCGTCCTGCCCCATGTGCCCGGCCACGAATACTGCGGCGTGGTCGAGGAGACGGGCCCCCGGGTCAGCCGCTGGCGCCGCGGCGACCGGGTCATCGCGCCCTTCATCCTTGCCTGCGGCCAGTGCCCGGCCTGCGCGGCCGGCAACCAGACGACCTGTCCGTCGCAGATCATCCCGGGCTTCACCCATCCCGGCGCCTTCGCCGAAAGGATCGCCGTGGCGCGCGCCGATCACAACCTCACGGCGCTGCCCGCCACGATGGACCCGGCGCTGGCCGCCGCGCTCGGCTGTCGCGTCACGACCGCCTGGCACGGGCTCACCGGGCGCGCGGCCTTGCGCCCCGGCGAATGGCTCGCCGTCTTCGGGACCGGCGGCGTCGGCCTTTCCGCGCTGATCCTCGCCAAGGCGATCGGCGCGCGGGTGGTGATGGTCGATGTCGTCGCCGCCAAGCTCGCGCATGCGCTGGCCCATGGCGCCGACGCGGTGGTCAACGCCGCCGACACCGACGCGCCCGCCGCCATCCGAGAGATCACAGGCGGCGGCGCCGACGTCGCGGTAGAGGCGCTGGGGATCGCCGAAACCACCGCCAGCGCGCTGAAATCGCTCAGGAAGCTTGGCCGCATGGTCCAGATCGGCATGCCCGCCGGGCCGCATGTGACCATGAACCTGCCGATGGATGCGGTCTATTCCGGCCAGCTCGCGATCTTCGGCACCCGCGGCATGCCCGCCTGGCGCTACCCGAGCCTTCTTTCGCTGATCGAGGCGGGCGGGGTCGATCTTTCACCGCTCATCGCCCGCCGCATCGCGCTATCGGCCGCCTCGGGGGAACTCGCGGCCTTCGACAGCCCCGCGCCGCCGGGCGTCGCGGTGATCACGGACTTCGGCCGCTGATGGTTCATCTTGCGCCAAATACCTCGGGGTTTGGGGCAGCGCCCCAATCCGCCGCTGGTACCCGCGCGCGCTTTGCGCTATCTGCGCGCCATGGACCGCAACCGGGCCGACAGGCCCGGCTCCAGCCACGCCCAAAAGCCGAGGACCGCCCATGAAAGCCGCCGTCATCACCTTCCCCGGATCGAACTGCGACCGCGATCTTGCCGTGGCCTTCGAAAAGGCCGGGGCGGATGTCGTCCGCGTCTGGCACAAGGACGCCGACCTGCCCAGGGGGATCGATATCGTCGGCATCCCCGGCGGGTTTTCCTTTGGCGACTACCTGCGCTGCGGGGCCATCGCGGCCCAGTCGCCGGTGATGCGGTCGGTGGCGGACTTCGTCCATGCGGGTGGCCATGCCATCGGCATCTGCAACGGGTTCCAGGTGCTGACCGAAACCGGTCTCCTCCCCGGCGCGCTGATGCGCAACGCGGGGCTGAAGTTCGTCTGCAAGCCCGTCGATCTGCGTGTCGCGACAGCCGACAGCGTCTTTACCTCGGGCTGGGCGGCGGGCGACCTCGTGCGGGTGCCGATCGCCCATCACGATGGCAACTACACGATCGACGCCGAGGGACTCGCGCGGCTCAGGGACGAGGACCGCATCGCCTTTACCTATGTGGACAATCCCAACGGCGCGACGGCCGACATCGCCGGGGTCCTCTCCGGGAACCGCCGCGTCCTCGGCATGATGCCCCACCCCGAACGGGTGGTGGAAGCTGCGCAGGGCGGCACCGGCGGCGCGGTTCTCTTCCGTTCGCTGATGAGCGCGATGGCGCTTGCCTGACGCGCCCCGGCTTGAGGCGACACCGGCCTGCGGGTAGGATCGCGCCATCATGCCGGGTGCAGACCAGACAGAGATGCCGCGTGCCCTGCCGGGCCGATCCGCCACGCGCGGTCGGTGGCTCCTGCGCGGGGTGGCGGTTGCTGTCATTGCGATCGCGGCGGCGGTCATCTGGTACACCAATGCCTTCCTGACCCGGAGTTTCACGGACTCCACCCGGGGCCGCGCCGAGGTGCGGCTGGCGCTTTACACCGGCAACATCCTGACCGAACTGCAACGGACCTCGGTCGTGCCGCTCCTGCTGACGCGCGACCCCTCGCTGGCCGGTTCATTGACCGCCGGCGAATATTCGATGACCTCGCAGAAGCTGATCTCGGCCCAGGCCGAGATTGGCGCCGCCTCGATCCAGCTTCTCGACATCAGCGGCCGGACTGTCGCCGCGACCGACCGCAACAAGATCGGAACGAATCTTGGCCAGACGCCGCAGTTCGTCGAGGCGCTGCGTGCCCGCGATACGATCTTTACCGTCGCGGCGCGCGAAAGCGGCGGGTTCGACTTTGCCTACTCCCGGTCCATCCATGTCGATGGAAAGGTCGTCGGGGTCATCCTCGTCGCCGCCGAACTGGCGAAGTTCGAACGCGGCTGGGCGGGATTTGCCGACGCGGTCGCGGTCATCGACAGTTCAGGCACCGTCATCCTTGCGACCGAGCCGCGCTGGCGCGGGCGAAGCCTGGACGAGGCGCTGGCGATCAGCCCGCCCGACACCGCGATCGGGCGGGCCGTCCGTGCCACCTATGACTGGGCGAATTCCCATCCCGATGCCTATGTCCGCGGCGAGGCGGTGTTGCGCAACGAGGCGCGGGTGCCCTTCCGGGGTTGGCGGATCGTGTCCTTCACGACCTATGATTCGATTCGCGAGCGCGTGAACGCGGTCCTGTCGCTCGAAATCATGGGATTTGCGCTCCTGATGGCGGCGGCCTTCTGGTTCCTGTCGCGGCGAGCCCGGAACGAGACCGCCGTCTTCCGCCGGGAATCGGCGGAACTGCGCCAGCTCAATGCGCGGTTGCAGCGGGAAATCGCCGAACGCGAGAAGGTCCAGAAAGACCTCGCCGTGGCCGAGCAGACGCTGGCGCAATCGTCAAAACTGGCCGCGCTTGGCGAGATGTCGGCAGCCGTCAGCCACGAGCTGAATCAGCCCCTTGCGGCAATGAAGACCTACCTTGCCGGTGCCCGTCTGCTCTTGCAGCGCCGCCGCGCCGAAGAGGCGCTTTCCTCCTTCCAGCGCATCGACGACCTGATCGAGCGGATGGGCGCGATCACCCGCCAGCTGAAAAGCTATGCCCGCAAGGGCGGAGAGGCGTTTGAGCCAATAGACGTTCGCAATTGCGTGTCCTCTGCGCTGTCGATGATGGAACCGACTCTGCGGTCGGGAAAGATCCGCATCACCCACACGCTGCCGCGCACGCCGGTCATGGTCATGGCCGACCGGATCCGCCTGGAACAGGTGCTGATCAACCTCTTGCGAAATGCCGTCGACGCCACCCGCGACATCGCCGCGCCGCAGGTCGAGATCCTCTTGTCGGCGGGCGAGACGGCGACCCTGACGGTGCGCGACAACGGTCATGGCATCGCCAATCTCGACGAGCTTTTCGAGCCTTTCTACACCACCAAGAAGCCCGGCGACGGTGTCGGCCTCGGGCTTGCCATTTCCTCGGGGATCGTGAACGACCTTGGGGGACGGCTGACGGCGCGCAACGCGCCGGGCGGGGGGGCTGTTTTCGAAGTGCAGCTTCCCATATTGCAAGACAAGACCCGCGCGGCGGAATGAGGTGACCATGGCCCGGATGATGAAGATCGCGATCGTCGACGACGAACAGGACATGCGCCAGTCGATCAGCCAGTGGCTTGCGCTGTCGGGCTTCGACACCGTCACCTATCCCTCGGCGGAAGAAGCGCTGAAGGTGATCGGGGCGGACTGGCCCGGTGTCGTCGTCTCCGACATCAAGATGCCGGGGATGGACGGGATGCAGTTCCTCAAGAAGCTGATGAGCGTCGACAGCGGCCTGCCGGTCATCATGATCACCGGTCACGGCGACGTGCCGATGGCGGTGGAGGCGATGCGGGTCGGCGCCTACGACTTTCTGGAAAAGCCGTTCAACCCCGACCGCATGACCGAACTTGCCAAGCGCGCGACCCAGGCGCGGCGCATGACGCTCGACAACCGCGCGCTGCGTCGCGAGCTGGCGGACGGCACGACGCTGATGAAGAAGCTGATCGGCAATTCGCCGGCGATGGAACGCCTGCGCGAGGATATCCTTGATCTTGGCCAGGCCGACGGCCACGTCCTGATCGACGGCGAGACGGGAACCGGCAAGACGCTGGTGGCGCATGCGCTCCATGCGGTCGGTCCGCGCGCGGGCAAGAAGTTCGTCGTCGTCAGCTGCGCGGCCTTCGCCGAAGAGATGCTGGGCAAGCGGCTTTTCGGACCGATGGAGGAGGGCGGGCAGATCCCGCTGGTCGAGGAGGCGCGCGGCGGCACGCTTGTCCTTGAGGACGTGGAGGCGCTGAGCCACGCGCTGCAGTCGCGGCTCCTGACCTTCATCAACGACCAGGGCACCCCGGCCGAAACCCGCATCATCGCGATCTGCAACGATCATGAACAGGGCCACACGGTCGAGGACGCGCTGCGCCCCGACCTTTACTATCGTCTTGCCGCGCTGAAGATCATGTTGCCGCCGCTGCGGTCGCGCGGCGAAGATATCCTGGTGCTCTTCACGCGCCTTTCCGAACAGTTCGCCGAGGAATACGGCTGCGAGGCACCGCAGGTCACCGCGCAGGAGGCCGCGCAGCTTCTGCAGGCGCCCTGGCCGGGCAACGTCCGCCAGCTGATCAACGTCGCCGAACGCGCGGTCCTGCAAAACCGCCGCGGCACCGGATCCATCGCCTCACTCCTGATGTCGGAGAACGAGGAGGCGGACCAGACCATGACGACGGAGGGCAAGCCCCTGAAGGAATATGTCGAAAGCTTCGAGAAGATGCTGATCGACAACACCATGCGCCGCCACCGCGGATCGATCACCGCGGTGATGGAGGAATTGTGCCTGCCACGCCGGACACTGAACGAGAAGATGGCGAAATACGGGCTTCAGCGGCAGGATTACCTCTGAGCGTGCGAGAGCCCGAAGGCCGGGGGGGCCGCCCCCGGACCCCCGGAGTATTTCGGCCAGAATGAAGAGCCGCGGGCCGCGGGCGCCGGCCGGCGTTTCCCTGCCCGCATTTTCGCCATTGTCTTTGCGCCTGCAAACTCGCTAATGTCGGGGCAGGCCGGTCCGGGGCGCATTTCGTGTCCGCCGGCGTGACGAATTCTCTGCCCGGTCCGGTGACGGACCCCGGCAGGTGACATTGGCCGGAAGGCCGATCAAACACCCCGCCGCCTTCCGGCGCGGGGCTCAGCAAAGGGTGCCCCCAGGGGCATTCAGGACAGAAACGCGATGTCAATCGACGCAGGAAATGACGAGAGGGCAGGCGCAGGAACGCCCGCCCGTGCCGTTGCTGCGCCGACCGGCAACGCCACAGCACAACATGCCCCCGACCGTTCCCGCCCGCCAGGACGGGCGCGGCCAGGTGCATGCGGAACCCATTCATGGCCAAGAAAATGCTCATCGATGCCACCCACGCGGAAGAGACCCGCGTCGTGGTGGTGGACGGAAACAAGGTCGAGGAATTCGACTTTGAAACAGTCAACAAGCGCCAGCTAGCCGGAAACATCTATCTTGCGAAGGTGACGCGCGTCGAGCCGTCGCTGCAGGCGGCCTTTGTCGATTACGGCGGGAATCGCCACGGCTTCCTCGCGTTTTCGGAAATCCATCCGGATTACTACCAGATCCCCGTCGCCGACCGTCAGGCGCTTCTTGCCGAGGAGCGCGCCTATGCAGAGGCGATGGAGGCGGAGGAGCCGTCCCGGTCGCGCCGCCGCCACAAGTCGCGCCACCAGGCCGAGGCCGCAGGCAGCCAGGACGCGACGCTTCGCAGCGACGAGATCCCCGGAATGGCCGTCGTCGATCTGTCCGAAGCGGAAGACGCCGCGCAGAGCGGCGCGGCGCCGGCAGACCCGGCTGACGATGCCATCGCCGGTGCCATCGAGGCGGGCGCTGGCGACGATGCCGGCAACGTCGTGACCGAGGAACCCTATGTCGCCGCTGACCACGCCTCCGACACCGACGACGAGATCGAGTCGGTCGCCGAGGAGGACGTGGCCGAGGAGATTCGTCAGCCCCGCAAGCCGCGGCCGCGCAAGTACAAGATCCAGGAGGTCGTGAAGGTCCGCCAGATCATGCTGGTGCAGGTGGTCAAGGAAGAACGCGGCAACAAGGGCGCGGCGCTGACGACCTACCTAAGCCTTGCCGGCCGCTACTGCGTCCTGATGCCCAACACCGCGCGCGGTGGCGGGATCAGCCGCAAGATCACCAATGCCGCCGACCGCAAGAAGCTGAAGGAAATCGCGACCGAGATCGAGGTGCCCGAGGGCGCCGGTCTGATCATCCGCACCGCCGGCAGCCAGCGGACCAAGACCGAGATCAAGCGCGACTACGAATACCTGATGCGGCTTTGGGAACAGATCCGCGACCTGACGCTGAAGTCGATCGCGCCCGCGCCGATCTATGAGGAAGGCGACCTGATCAAGCGCTCGATCCGCGACCTTTACAACAAGGACATCGACGAGGTCCTGGTCGAGGGCGACAAGGGCTATCGCGCGGCCAAGGACTTCATGAAGATGATCATGCCGTCCCATGCCAAGAACGTGAAGCACTATGCCGAGGCGCTGCCCCTCTTCGCGCGCTACCAGGTGGAAAGCTACCTGGCCGGGATGTTCAACCCGGTCGTGCAGCTGAAATCCGGCGGCTACATCGTCATCGGCGTGACCGAGGCGCTGGTGGCGGTCGACGTGAACTCCGGCCGGGCCACCAAGGAAGGCTCGATCGAGGAGACGGCGCTCAAGACCAACCTCGAGGCCGCGGACGAGGTGGCGCGCCAGCTCCGGCTGCGCGACCTGGCCGGTCTGATCGTGATCGACTTCATCGACATGGAGGAGCGCAAGAACAACGCCTCCGTCGAAAAGCGCCTGAAGGAACGGCTGAAGACCGACCGCGCGCGCATCCAGGTCGGTCGGATCTCGGGCTTTGGCCTTCTTGAGATGAGCCGCCAGCGGTTGCGCCCCGGCATGCTCGAATCGACGACGCAGCCCTGCGCGCATTGCCACGGAACCGGGATCATCCGATCCGACGACAGCCTTGCGCTGCAGATCCTGCGCCAGCTTGAGGAAGAGGGCACGCGCAAGCGGTCGCGCGAGGTGCTTCTGAAGGCGCCGGTCGCGGTGGTCAACTTCCTGATGAACCAGAAGCGCGAGCATGTCGCCCAGATCGAGGCGCGCTATGGTCTGTCGGTGCGGATCGAGGCGGAACCCTCGCTGATCAGCCCCGATTACGTGATCGAGAAGTTCAAGACCGCGACCCGCTTCGTGCCAGAGGTCCAGGCGACGGTCGTGTCGGTCGATGCGACGCTGATGCCCGAGATCGAGGACGAGGAGATCGAGGACGAACTGGACGAGGCGGAGGACGAGGAAGAGACCTCGGCCGTCGCCACGCCGCAGGCCGCCGAGGGCGAACCGGGCCGCAAGAAGAAGCGCCGTCGCCGCCGCCGCCGCAAGGGCGGCAATGGCGAGGGGCGCGCGGGCGAGGCCGATCCGTCGGGCGCCACCGAGTCCGAAGCCGACAGCCCGGCAGGTTCGCAGGACGACGCGGCAAGCGACGCCGAGGCGCAGGACGCCGCAGTCGAGGCGACGGAGGCCGCTGCAAAACCGAAGGCACGCCGCGGCCGGTCGCGCAAGTCCGCGAAGGCTGAGGTCACGGATGCGCCTGCCGAACCCGCAGGGGAAGCCGCCGCAGGGGAAGCCGCCGCAGGGGCACCGGCAGAGACCGCCGACGCCGCCTCCGAAGTGCCTGCCAAGCCGAAGCGGACCCGCAAGCCACGCGCCGCGAAGGCGGATGCGACGGCCCCCGAGGCCACGGCCGAAGCGACCGCAGAGGTGCCCGCGGAACCCGCCGCAGAGGTGCCCGCCGAGGCGCCGAAGCCCGCGCGTGCCCGCAAGCCGAGGTCAAAGGCCGCAAAGGCGGCAGAGGTCGCGCCCGCAACGGAAGCTGCGCCGGAAGCTGCAACGGAAACCGCGCCGGAAGCCGCCCCCGTGGCAGCGTCCGAGGCAGCCCCGGAGGTCGTACAGCCCGAGCCGGCGCCGGTCGAACAGCCGGCGATGGAAACGGCGGAAGCGGGCAGCGGGCTGCAGCCCGATCCGGCAGAGGCCGAGGCGGCCGGGTCCGACCCGGACAAGCCCAGGCGCCGGGGCTGGTGGTCCCTCGGGCGCTGAGGAAAGATCGGAATGCGCCGGGCAGATGCCCGGCGTTTTCCTGACCGGCCACGGGCTTGTGATCGGCGTTGAGCGCGCAAGCGGATGATCCTGACCCGGGCCTGCGTTAAGGAGTGGCCATGTTCGACCCAAGCTTCCTGACCGGCGGGTTTCCCCTGGCTGCCTTTGTCGCCCTTCTTGCGGGCGTGCTGTCCTTCGTCAGTCCCTGCGTGCTGCCGGTGGTGCCGTCGTACCTTGCCTATATGGCCGGGATCGGCATGGGCGAGATGGAGGGGCAGGCCCGCGCCCGGCGCGCCGCGCTTCTGGCGGCGGTGTTCTTCGTCCTGGGGCTGTCGACCGTCTTTCTCCTGCTGGGCATCGCGGCCTCGGCGCTTGGCCGCTTCCTCTTGCAAAACCAGGACTGGTTCTCGACCGGGGCGGGGATCGTCGTGATGATCTTCGGCGCGCATTTCATCGGTGTGTTCCGCATCCCCTTCCTGGACCGGGAGGCGCGAATCGACGCGGGCGACCGGGGTGGCAGCGCCTTTGGCGCCTATCTTCTGGGCCTTGCCTTCGCCTTCGGCTGGACCCCCTGCATCGGCCCGCAACTGGGCATGATCCTGACACTTAGCGGCCGAGGACGCGAGCTTGCCGCGCGGTGCGGCGCTGCTGGCGGTCTATGCCTTCGGGCTCGGGATCCCGTTCCTTCTGGTGGCGGCCTTCTTCCCGCGCCTCAAGGGGGCGATGGCCTTTCTCAAGCGCCACATGGCGCGGATCGAGAAGATCATGGGCCTGCTCTTGTGGACGATCGGGTTGATGATGGTTACCGGCAGTTTCAGCGCCTTTTCCTACTGGCTGCTGGAGACCTTTCCGGCGCTGGGGCTGGTCGGCTAGGGCGCCGCGCGGCCCGCTTGACTTTCCCGCTTCGATTGACGATAAGCCCGCATCCCGGTGGGCTGCCGCCCGCTCGGGCATGACCATTTTTTGCAATGACGCTCCCGCAAGGGGCGCGCTGTCCGAGGCGGCCGCAGGGCCGGAAACACCCGAAAGGGGGCCACAGGGCGCGGAAACGATGAAGGAAAGACCCATGTTCGCGGTCCTCAAGACCGGTGGCAAACAGTACAAGGTCCAGGCGGGCGATGTCCTGCGCGTGGAACTTCTGGCCGCCAACGCCGGTGACAAGATCCAGTTCAACGAAGTTCTGATGATCGGCGGCGATGCCCCGGTTCTCGGCAGCCCCCTTGTCGCGGGCGCGGCCGTTCAGGCCGAAGTGATCGACCAGATCAAGGCCGACAAGGTCATCACCTTCTGGAAACGCCGCCGCAAGCATTCGTCGCAGCGCACCCGTGGCCACCGTCAGAAGCTGACGCTCGTCCGCGTGACCGACATCCTCGCCTCCGGCGCGGACAAGTCGGGCGTCGCAGCGGCGACCGGCACCTATGCCGCCCGCGTCGCGGCGCACAATGCCGAAGCCAAGCCCGCCGAGGCCCCCGCCAAGGCCGCCGGGGCCAAGCGCGCCTCGAAAAAAGCCGAAGCGTAAGGAGTAGCACCCCATGGCACACAAGAAAGCAGGCGGTTCCTCCCGCAACGGCCGCGACAGCGCGGGCCGTCGACTCGGCGTGAAACTGTTCGGTGGCCAGCAGGCCCAGCCGGGTTCGATCATCGTTCGCCAGCGCGGCACCACCTGGTGGCCGGGCGAGGGCGTCGGCATGGGTCGTGACCACACGATCTATGCGACGGTCGATGGTCGCGTGACCTTCAAACAGGGTCTCAAGGGCCGCACATTCATTTCGGTTCTCCCCGTGGCGGAGGCAGCCGAGTAAGCCGAACCCGTACAATCGGTTTGTAAATGGGGGATCGGCCGAAAGGCCGGTCCCCTTGCCGTTCCACCGGCAGGGTTCCGGGGGAGGCGGTTCAAATCCGGGTCCCGGCATCGTGATGCGGACCGGCCACAAGATGGGATTGTTCCCGCCATGTATACGCCCCATTTCGCAACTATGGGCATGACAGGACGACCGGCCGAAGCGCCGGGCAGAACGGCACCACGGACGGGTGATCGGCGCGGTGAAACGCGGGACGCCTGTCCCTGGCACTGGAGGAGGGACGGAATGATTCAGGAACAGCTCGGGCTTCTGCCGGTGATCCAGGCGGAGCGTTTCGTGCTGCGTCCCCTCCGGCGTTCGGACGCGGGTCTCATTGCCTTCTACACCGCCGACAGACGGGTGGCCGAGGGCACCCGGGTGATCCCCCATCCGCTGCCGCCCGGCGCGACCGAAGCCTATGTCGACCGCTGCCTGACCGAGGGCTGCGGCGAGGACATCTGGGTGATGGACGGCGCCGCGCACGGGATGGACGAGGTCCTGGGCCTTGTCAGCCTGACCCGCATGGATCGCGGGCAAAGCGAAATCGTCTACTGGGTCGCGCCCGCCTTCTGGAATACCGGCCTCGCCTCCGAGGCGGTCAACGCCATGGTCGGCGCGAACCCGCACGAGGCGCGGACGCTTTTCGCCGAGGTGTTCCAGGACAACCCCGGTTCGGCGCGCGTGCTGACCAATGGCGGGTTCGAATATCTTGGCGACGCCGAGGCATTCTCGGTCGCGCGCGGCGCCATGGTTCCGACCTGGACCTATATCCGCAAGATGGTGTGACCGGATGACAGGGCGCGCTGTCGTGCGCACTGCGCGGCTTTGCCTGCGCCCGCTCGCCGCCGGGGACGAGGCGGCGCTGGTCGCTGCCATCAACGATTTCGAGGTCGCGCGGTGGCTCTATTTCGTGCCGCATCCCTATGGCGGGCGCGATTTTCACGAGTTCCTGCCAAGCGCGAGGCCAGGCGAGGTCTGGGCGATCGAGGACGCCGACGGCTTTGCCGGGATGGTCGCCAACGATGGCGAGCTTGGCTATTGGCTGGCCCGGCGGGTATGGGGTCGGGGTTATGCCACCGAGGCATCCGGTGCTGTCCTGGCCGAACATTTCGCCGACCCCGTCGCCGGTACGGTCGCCTCGGCCTATTTCGAGGGCAACGGCAGGTCATGCTCGGTGCTGCGAAAACTGGGTTTCCAGCGCGCGGGCCATGTCCTCAAGACCCCGGTATCGCGCCCGGGGGACGTGGTGCTAGTTTACCGCATGAGTCTGACCCGGCGGGCATGGCAAAGGATTGGCTCTCAGCCCCACTGAAGTGCATGCGATCGCATCATGGAATAGCGCGCATCCGTGACACCACCCGATCGACTGCGCCGGCGCGCGTCTTGCCCGCCACGAGCACGCCCGGCGAGGGTCCTTGCGATTCCCGGCCCAAGGGACTATCGCCTGTCCGATCCCGAGAAAGGCGCGCATCATGAAGTTCCTCGATCTTGCCAAGGTCTATATCCGCTCTGGCGGCGGTGGCGGGGGCTGCGTGTCGTTCCGGCGCGAGAAGTTCGTCGAATTCGGCGGGCCGGATGGCGGCGACGGCGGCAAGGGCGGCTCGGTCTGGGCCGAGGCGGTCGACGGGCTCAACACCCTCATCGACTTTCGCTACCAGCAGCATTTCTTCGCCAAGAACGGCCAGCCCGGCATGGGCCGCCAGCGCACCGGCAAGGACGGCGACGACATCGTCCTGAAGGTGCCGGTCGGGACCGAGATCATCGACGAGGACGAGGAAACCCTGATCGCCGACCTGACCGAGGTCGGTCAGAGGGTATGCCTTGCCAAGGGCGGCAACGGCGGCTTCGGCAACCTGCACTTCAAGTCCTCGACCAACCGTGCGCCTTCGCGCGCCAATCCCGGGCAGGACGGGATCGAACGCACGATCTGGCTGCGGCTGAAACTGATTGCCGACGCCGGGCTTCTGGGTCTGCCCAACGCGGGCAAGTCGACCTTCCTTTCGGCCGTCTCGAACGCGCGGCCGAAGATCGCCGACTATCCGTTCACCACGCTGCACCCGAACCTTGGCGTCGTTGGCGTCGACGGCAAGGAGTTCGTCATGGCCGACATTCCCGGCCTGATCGAGGGTGCGTCCGAGGGCCGGGGGCTTGGTGACATGTTCCTGGGCCATGTCGAACGCTGTTCTGTCCTTCTGCACCTGGTGGACGGGACGTCCTCGACCATCGCGAAGGACTGCAAGACCATCCTTCAGGAGCTTGAGGCCTATTCGCCCGAACTGGCGGCCAAGCCCCGGATCACCGCGCTGAACAAGATCGATGCGCTGGACGCAAAGACGCTCGCGTCGCGCAGGCGGTCCCTGGAAAAGGCGTCGGGCGGCCCGGTCTTCCTGATTTCGGGCGCCGCCAAGATGGGCCTGACCGAGGTCCTGCGCGCGCTTTGGGCAGAGATCGCGGCCGACCGCGCGGTCACGCCGAGGTCACCTCATGGCAACCCTGAGCCCCGATGTCGCCGCGCGCGCGCGGCTCGTCGTCAAGATCGGGTCCGCGCTGCTGGTGGATCGCGACCGCGGGCTGAAGATCGACTGGCTGCGTGCGCTCGCCGAGGACGTGGCAGCCGCGCGCGCCCGCGGCACCCAGGTGATCCTCGTTTCCTCCGGCTCCATCGCGCTGGGGCGCGGCGTGCTTGGCCTGCCCTGGGGCGCGCTGACGCTTGACCAGAGCCAGGCGGCGGCAGCGGTCGGGCAGATCCGCCTGGCGCGCGCCTACGAGGAGGTACTGGCGCCCCACGCGATCACCACCGGCCAGGTTCTGGTCACGCTGGAAGACACCGAGGACCGCCGCCGCTATCTCAATTCCCGTGCGACGATGGAAACGCTCCTGTCGCTCGGGGTGGTGCCGATCGTGAACGAGAACGACACCGTGGCGACGGACGAGATCCGCTTTGGCGACAACGACCGTCTTGCCGCGCAGATCGCGGTGACGGTCGGCGCCGATCAGCTGGTCCTTCTGTCCGACGTGGACGGGTTTTACTCCGCCAACCCCAAGGAAGACCCGCCGCGACCCGCTTCGACCTTGTCGAGCGCATCACCCCGGCGATCGAGGCGATGGCGGGCGATCCGGTTTCGGGCCTGTCGAAGGGCGGGATGAAGACCAAGCTGATGGCGGCCAAGACGGCGGTCGCGGGCGGCTGCGCGATGGCGATCATGGAAGGATCGGTGCTGCGCCCCTTTCGGCGCTGGCCAGGGGCGCCAGCCGCACCTGGTTCCTGCCCGAGGGCGACCCGCAGGCCGCGCGCAAGCGCTGGATCGCGGCGATGAAGCCAAGAGGGGAGCTGCGGCTCGATGCCGGGGCGGTGGCGGCGCTTGGCACCGGCAAGTCGCTTCTGGCCGCCGGGGTGACCTCGGTCACCGGCAGTTTCGGGCGCGGAGATGCGGTGGCGATCCTCGGCCCCTCGGGCGAGGCGCTGGCCAAGGGGCTTGCGCGGTATTCGGCAGCCGAGGCGCGGGCGATCGCAGGGCGGCGGTCGGGTGACATCGCGGTCATTCTGGGCTATGCCGGCCGCGGGCCGGTGGTGCATCGCGACGACATGGTGCTTTGAGGGATGGCCCTTGCGGGCCATGCCTCCGGCGGAGGTATTTTCGGCAAGATGAACGGGGGCGCGTGGTGAAGGACATGGACGACATCGCGAGTTTGATGGCCGATATCGGCGCGCGGGCGAAGGCGGCGGCGGCGGATCTGGCCTGTGCCCCGGCGGCGGCGCGCCGTGCCGCGCTGGAGGCGGCGGCCGATGCGGTCGCGGCGGCCGAAGCGGGGATCATCGCGGCCAATGCCGAGGATCTGGCCTACGGCCGCGACAAGGGGCTGAGCCCGGCGATGATGGACCGGCTGATGCTGGACCCGGCCCGGATCGGCGGCATCGTCGCGGGCCTGAGGGCAGTGGCCGCGCAGAAGGACCCGGTGGGCGAGGTGATCGCCGAATGGGACATGCCGTCGGGCCTTCATATCCGGCGGGTGCGAACGCCCCTGGCGTGATCGGTGTCATCTATGAAAGCCGCCCCAACGTGACGGCGGATGCCGGCGCGCTGTGCCTGAAGTCCGGAAACGCCGTGATCCTCTCGGGGGATCGGAGAGTTTCCATTCCAGCCGCGCGATCCATGCCTGTCTGGTGGCCGGGCTGAAGGCCGCGGGCCTGCCCCAGGATGCGATCCAGCTGGTGCCCACACGCGACCGCGCGGCGGTGACGGAGATGCTGCGGGCGGTGGGCGTGATCGACGTGATCGTACCGCGTGGCGGCAAGGGCCTTGTCGGGCTGGTGCAGGCCGAGGCGCGGGTGCCGGTCTTTGCCCATCTGGAGGGATCTGCCACATCTACGTCGACAAGGCCGCCGACCCGGCAAAGGCCCGGCGCGTTGTCCTGAACGCCAAGACCCGCCGCACCGGCATCTGCGGCGCGGCGGAGTGCCTGCTGGTCCATCGTGACGTCGCCGCGACCCTTGGCCAGGAGATCGTCGACGACCTGATGGCCGCCGGGGTCGAGGTGCGGGCGGAGGGTCTGCGCGGAACGAAGCCCGCGACCGAGGGGATTTCGGCCGCGAATTCCTTGACATGATCATCGCCGCGCGGGTGGTCGACGACATCGACGCCGCCATCGCCCATATCCGCCGCTACGGATCGTCCCATACCGAGGCGATCCTGACCGAGGACGACGCGGCCGCCGAGCGGTTCTTCGCCCGGCTCGACAGCGCGATCCTGATGCGCAACGCCTCTACCCAGTTCGCCGACGGGGGCGAGTTCGGCATGGGGGCCGAGATCGGCATCGCCACCGGCAAGATGCATGCGCGCGGGCCGGTTGGGGCCGAGCAGCTGACGAGCTTCAAGTATCTGGTCGAGGGGCAGGGGACGGTGCGCGGCTGACCGGCGGGGCCGGCACGAAGCGGTCAGAACCGGATTTCGACCCGCCCCGGGGCCCGCGTGACCTGCAAGGCCCGCCCGAGCGCCGCAGCCTCTGTCGGGGCAAGGGCGAACTGGACCTGCGCGGGGGCGACGGTGCCCTCTGCCTGACCGCCGCTGCCCGCAAGGCGCGCCCAGAGCGCGTCGTCGATCTTCAGCTTGTCGGCCTCCGCCAGGATCTGCCAGGCGCCATCGGCGGCGGCGATCGTGACGCGCCCGCCGAAGGGCAGGGCGGTTTCGCAGCATTGCAGGACCAGGAAGGCCAGCTTGACGATGCCGCGCGGCTGGTCGCCCGGCACCTGCCAGTCGAACGAAAGCCGCCCGCCGCGCGTCAGATCGTCGAGGAGGAGGCGAATCTCTGGCAGGGCGACGCGCTGGCCGGGGGTCGCGGCCCCGAAGGCGATGCGGAAAAACCGGATGCGCGCATTGGCGGCCGCGACGCTTTCGGCTATGAGCCTAACCTCGGGCCCCGCCGCGCCCGCCATCGCCAGAAGCTCCACGCCGTTGCCGATCGCGCCGATCGGGCTGACAAGATCGTGGCAGATACGCGAACCGATCAGCGCGGCAAGTTCGGTCGGGTCATGCGGCATGAAGACCCCTCGGAGGATGGATGAAAGGCGTGAACGCGATGCTGGAGCCGGGGATGATGGTGCGCCACCCGGCAGCGCCAGACTGGGGCCTGGGGCAGGTGCAATCGCGGATCGGACACCGCATCACGGTCAATTTCGAAAATGCGGGCAAGGTCGTGGTCAATGGCCTGGAAGTGGAACTCGAACCGATTTTCGAGCAGGATAGTTGACGAAGGGTTAACGGGGCAAGGCGCAACGCTCGTCCGGGATCAAGGCACGGGACCAGGGCACGGGTCCTGGCACGGGTCCTGACACGGGGCCCGGCGCGCGCCTGCGAACACGAATTCGTTGCAATCATCGTTTACGGTGCCTAAATCGCCTGACGCCCCTAGGAGGAACTGTGCTGGACCGGCCGATGATCCCCGAAAGCTCGCCCTTCCTCACCCGCCTTGCGCAGAGCAAGGAAGACTGCCTTGCCGCGCAGCGCCTGCGCTATTCGGTCTTCGTCGAGGAACTGGGCGGCGACGGCCCGCTTGTCGACCATGAGGGCCGCTTTGAACGCGACGAGTTCGATCCGGTCAACGATCATCTGATCCTGGTCGACACCCGCCGCGATGCCGAGGCGCTTGACCATGTCGTCGCCGTCTACCGGCTGTTTCCCGGCGAACGGGCGCAGGCGTTCGGGCGTTTCTACTGTGACAGCGAATATGACCTGACCAAGCTGCGCCAAAGCGGTCGCGCGCTTCTTGAGCTTGGCCGGTCCTGCGTTCACCCCGATTACCGGACCGGGTCGGCGATGTTCCTTCTGTGGAACGGGCTTTCCGAATACGTCCTGGAACGCGGGATCGAGGTGATGTTCGGCGTGGCAAGCTTTCACGGCACCGATGTCGAGGCGCTGCGGATGCCGTTGTCCTGGCTGCATCACAACCATCTTGCCCCCGATCCCCTGCGGGTGCGGGTGCATGACGGGGCGTTCCAGCCGATGGATCTTCTGCCGCCCGCAGCGCTCGACCGGCGCGCCGCCTTTGCGGCGATGCCGGCGCTGATCAAGGCCTATCTGCGGCTGGGCGGGTTCGTGGGCGAAGGCGCCTTCGTCGACCGGGCCTTCAACACGACCGATGTCATGCTTCTGATGGACACCGCGGCGATGAGCGCCAAGCACAAGGGGTTCTACGTCCGCAAGTTCGAGGCACGGGTGTGACCACCTGGGACAGCGACGAACCGGCCGAACCCCTGCGGATCGGCCCCCTCGGCTGGACGGTCGCGGGCCTGCGCGGGCTGACCCTTGGCACCGTGACCTACGGTTCGCTCGCGTTCTTGCTTGCGCTGCGTCTGATCGAGGCACCGGTGTTTCGCCGCAACCGCCCCTTCACCCCCTTCGTGACGCAGTTCGTCTGCCGTTCGGCCTTTGTCATCATGGGGATCCGCTACCGTGTCAGCGGCCGGCCGATGCGGCTCAAGGGGGCAGTGGTTGCCAACCATGCCTCCTGGCTCGACATCTTCACGCTGAACGCCTGCCAGCGCGTCTATTTCGTGTCGAAGTCCGAGGTCGCGCGCTGGCCGGGCATCGGCTGGCTGGCGCGGGCGACGGGGACGGTGTTCATTGCCCGCGATCCACGCAAGGCGAAGGACCAGCAGCGGGTGTTCGAGGACCGGCTGCGCGCGGGCCACCGGCTGGTCTTCTTCCCCGAGGGCACATCGACCGACGGGCAGCGCGTGCTGCCCTTCAAGCCGACGCTTTTTCAGGCGTTCTACACCCATGGGCTGGATCACACGATGCATATTCAGCCGGTGACCGTCGTCTATCTGCCACCCAAGGGGGAGGAGCCGCGGTTCTACGGCTGGTGGGGCGACATGGAATTCGGCCCGCATTTCCTGAAATCGCTGGCGGCCCTGCGGCAAGGTCGGGTGGAGGTGATCTTCCACGATCCGGTGGCGGTCGATGCCTTCGCGTCCCGCAAGGAGCTTGCGCGCCATTGCGAGGATACGGTGCGGCGCGCGCTTGAGGCGCGGCTTGCCGCGGGCCGGGACAGCGCCCTGCCGGGTCCCGGGCCGGTCTAGAGGATCGGCGCCATCAGCGCCTTCAGCGCCGCAGCGGGATCGTCCGCGCCCCAGATCTCGGTGCCGATGGCGAAGAAATCGGCGACCGGCGCAAAGCTTTCGACCAGTTCGGTCGTCAGCCCGCCCTCGGCGATCACCGGCACCTCGATCATCGCCGACCACCAGTCGAACAGGTCGCGGTCGGCCCGTTCACTGGGCCCGAGCGCGACGGAACCGACCGGGCCGAAGGCGACATAGTCCGCCCCCGCCTCGCCGGCGTTGATCCCCTCGTGCCGGGTCTGGCCGCAATACGCCCCGACGATCGCGTCGGTGCCAAGCACCTTGCGCGCGGTGCGCACCGACCGCGCGCCATCGGTCAGATGCACGCCGTCAAGGCCGTGGCGTTCGGCGATCTGGACATGGGATTCGATCACCACGGGAATGTCGCGGTCATGCGCGACCAGGCGCACCGCATCGGCTGCCCGCGCGATCCTGTCCTCGTCCCGGGTCGCCAGCGACAGCCTGAGGCAGGCGGTGTCGACCGCGTCGAGCACCGCCGACAGCGCGTCGCAGAAGGTATCGAGGTCGATCTCGGCCGGGGTGATCAGGCAAAGTTGCGGGCGGTCCGTGTCGGGCATGCCAGGCCTCCGATAGGGATGTTGCGATCAGGGGCTTAGCCCAGAACGCCCGGTCTTTCCAAGGGGGGAGTTGGCGGCGGCCTTGCGCGGGCGGGGGCCGGCGCAGGCGGCCCGGTCCTTGCCAGCCCCGCCGCAAGCCCGTATCAGGCGCGAAACCCGCAGGAAGCCCATGACCCAAGCCCAGCCCGTCTTCGTCCTCGTGCGCCCGCAGATGGGCGAGAACATCGGTGCGGCGGCACGCGCGATGCTGAACTTCGGGCTGGCGCGGATGCGTCTGGTCGATCCGCGCGACGGCTGGCCGAACCCCAAGGCGGTCGCCATGGCCTCGGGCGCGGCGGGCAAGGTGCTGGATTTCGCGGGCGTCTTCCCCACGGTGCCGGACGCGGTGTCGGACTGCGCCTATGTCTTCGCGACGACGGCGCGCGGGCGCGACCTGACCAAGCCGATCATGACGCCCGAACGCGCGATGGAACATGCCCGCGCGCTGATCGCCTCGGGGCAGAAGGTCGCGGTCTTGTTCGGGCCGGAACGCACGGGGCTTGAAAACCCCGACATCGTGCGCGCCAACGCGATCATCTCGATCCCCGTCAACGCTGAGTTTCCCTCGTTGAACCTCGGGCAGGCGGTGCTTCTGTGCGCCTACGAATGGATGCGCCAGGACAGCGACCGCCCGGCCGAGGTGCTGGAGCTTGCCGGGACCGAACTGGCCCCCGCGATCGAGGTCGAACGGCTGGGCGACCATTTCGAGGAACGGCTGGAGGAAGCGGGCTTCTTCTTCCCCGCCACCAAGGCCGAGGGAATGAAGCTGAACCTGCGCAATCTCTGGAGCCGGATGCCCCTGACCCGCGCCGATGTGCAGACCCTTCACGGCGCGCTGCGCCAGATCCTGCGCAGGCGCGACGGGTAGGGGCGGCGCCGCCGGCACTTGAAGCCGACCGCGCGCGCGCCTAGTGTCCCGCCGATCAGGGAGAGGCGCATGGCCGGGCAAAGAAAGCTGTTTGAAGACGTTGGGTCCGAAACCAGGGGCGCCGCGCCGCAGGGCGGCATGATCGACGCCGGCAAGCGCGGGGCGCGCGGCGCGATCCGCATTTGGCTTTTCATCCTTTTCGCGCTTGTCGTCGCGATGATCGCGGTGGGCGGGCTGACGCGGCTGACCGACAGCGGGCTGTCGATCACCGAATGGCGCCCGGTGACCGGCGCGCTGCCACCCCTGAGCGATGCCGACTGGCAGGTGGAATTCGCGAAGTACCAGGCCAGCCCCGAATACCGGCTTCAGAACAGCCACATGGACCTTGCCGCCTTCAAGTCGATCTTCTGGTGGGAATGGGGCCACCGCCAGCTTGGCCGGGTGATCGGCGTTGTCTGGGCCGTGGGCTTCCTTTTCTTCTGGGCGGCCCGCCGCATTCCGACCGGCTGGACCCGGCGGCTTCTGGGCCTTGGGGTTCTTGGCGGGCTGCAAGGTGCGATCGGCTGGTGGATGGTTGCCTCCGGGCTGAGCGGGCGGATGGTCGATGTCGCCTCCTACCGTCTTGCCACGCATCTGGGGCTCGCCTTCGCGATCCTTGGCCTTATCGCCTGGTACGCGCTGTCGCTGTCGCGCCCCGAGGCGCAGCTCATGCAGGCGCGCCGTTCGCGCGAGGGCAAGCTTTTCTCGCTTTCCACCGGGCTCATGCATCTTGCCTTCGTGCAGATCCTTCTTGGCGCGCTGGTCGCCGGGATCGACGCGGGCCGGGCCTTTCCGACCTGGCCGCTGATGGGCGAAAGCTTCTTTCCGTCCGATGCCTTTTATGTGCCCGAAGGTGGCGCGGTCTGGCGGGCTTTCTTCGAAAACCCGGGCCTCGTGCAGTTCGTGCACCGGATGGCGGGTTACCTGACGCTGGTCTTCGGCGCCGTCGTCTGGTGGCGGGGCAGGGGATCGGCGCATCCCCTGACCCGGGGCGCCTTCGACCTGGTGGCCGTTGTCCTTCTGGCGCAGGTGACGCTCGGGATCGTGACCGTTGTGCACGCCGCGCCCCTGGGCCTTGGCCTTGCCCATCAGCTTGGCGCCGTCGCACTTTGGGTCGCGGTGATCCGTGCCCGCCACCGCAGCCAGTATCCGATCGTTCAATCCGTCCGGGGGACAAGATGACCGCATTTTCCGACCTCATGGAATACCAGCGCGAGACCGAGGCGCTGGGGCAGATCGCCGGGCGGCTGGGATGGGACCAGGAAACCATGATGCCGCCGGGCGCCGCCGAACAGCGGGCCGAGGAGATGGCGGCGATCGAGGGCGTTCTGCACGCCCGGCGGACCGACCCGCGGGTGGGCGAATGGATCGACCGGGCCGAAGCGCCCGATCCGGCCGGCCGCCGTGCCGTCGCGCTGATCGCGCGCGCCTACGGGCGCAATGCCTGCATCCCGGCCCGTCTTGCGGCAGAGATCGCACGCCTGACCAGCATGGCGCAGGGCATCTGGGCCGAGGCGCGGGCGAAGAACGATGTCGCCCATTTCCTGCCGACGCTCGAACGGGTCGTCGCACTGAAACGCGAGGCCGGGCAGGCGCTGGCGGCTGGCGGCTTCGGCGGGGGCGATGTCTATGACGCGCTTCTGGACGATTACGAACCCGGTGCGACCGGCGCCGGCATCGCCGAAATCTTCGGGCGGATGCGCCCCCGCCTTGTCGCGCTGCGCGAGGCGCTTCTGGGCGCGCGCCACGCGCCCGAACCCCTTGCGCACCGCTTCGGCAAGGACGGGCAGCTGGCGCTGGCCCGCGACCTGGCGACCGCCTTCGGCTATGACTGGACGCGCGGGCGGCTCGACCTGGCGGTGCATCCGTTCTCCTCGGGCTCCGGCAACGACGCGCGCATCACCACGCGGGTGTCGGAGACCGACCCCTTCAACTGCTTCTACTCCACCATCCACGAGGTCGGCCACGCCGCCTATGAGCTTGGGATCGACCAGGCCTATCTGCTGACGCCGCTGGGCGCGGGCGTGTCGATGGGCGTGCACGAAAGCCAAAGCCGGATCTATGAAAACCAGCTTGGCCGGTCGCGCGCCTTCACCGGCTGGCTCTTCGGGCGCATGGGCGAAACCTTCGGCGATTTCGGAGTGCCGGATGCCGATGCCTTCTACGGCACCGTCAACCGCGTCCAGCCCGGCTATATCCGCACCGAGGCGGACGAGGTGCACTACAACCTCCACATCATGATGCGCTTCGACCTGGAACGGCGGCTGATGTCGGGCGCGCTGGCCGTGGCCGACCTGGAGGATGCGTGGAACACCCGCTTTGCCGACGATTTCGGCGTTCGGGTGGACAGGCCCGCCAACGGGATGCTGCAGGATGTGCACTGGTCGGTCGGGCTTTTCGGCTATTTCCCGACCTATGCGCTTGGCAATGTCTATGCGGGCTGCCTGAACAAGGCGCTGCGCGCCGCCGTCCCGGATATTGACGCCGCGCTGGCGCGGGGCGACGCCGCGCCGGCGACGGACTGGCTGCGCGAGAACCTGCAACGCCACGGCGGTCTTTACACCCCGGCGGAGGTCGTCGAACGCGCCTGCGGCTTCACGCCCGACGAAGGGCCGCTTCTGGATTACCTGGAAACCAAGTTCCGCGCGATCTACAGGCTCTAGCCCCATGTCGCGCGACGAAAGCCGCGGTGTCTGGATCCTTGCCATCGGCCAGACCGCGGGTTTCGCGACGCTGCTTTACATGTTCGGCGCGATCATCCTCGCGCTCGAAGGCGGCAGCGGCTGGAGCCGGGCGGAACTGGCGCTTGGCCCGACGCTGGCGCTGCTGATGCAGGCGGGGCTTGCGCCCTTTTCGGGCCGGCTGGTGGACCGGGGACATGGCGGCGCGCTTCTGGGCGGCGCGGCGCTTCTGGGGGCGGTTTGCCTTGCGCTCCTGTCGCAGGTGTCGCATCTCGCGCTCTGGTACGCGCTTTGGATTGTCATGGGGGCGGCGCAGGCGGGCGGTTTCTATGAAACCTGCTTCTCGTTCCTCCTCCGACGGCTTGGACCGGGGGCGCGCGGCGCGATCATCCGCGTGACCCTTGTGGCAGGCTTCGCCTCGACCTTCGCCTTTCCCCTCGGCGCCTGGGCGGGCGATGCCCTGGGCTGGCGCGGCGCGATCCTGGTCTTTGCCGGCGTCCAGGCGCTGATCACGCTGCCCGCGAACATTCTTGGCGTGCGGTTCCTGCGGCGCGGCGAACGGCGCGGCCCGGACATGGCGGCGGTGCGTCCGGGCGGCGTTCGTACCGCGCTGCGGCGGCCGGAGTTCTGGGCGCTTGCCGCCTTCTTCGGGCTGATGATGGGCAATCACATGATGCTGACGACCTTCGCCCTGCCGGTCATGACGGAACGCGGGGCAAGCCATGCGGTCGCGGTCTTCGTCGCCTCAAGCGTCGGCCCCATGCAGGTCGCGGGGCGGCTTGTCCTGACGCTTCCGGGCCTGCGGGTCAGGACCGGCACGCTGGCCCGCGCGGTCGCCCTGGGGATGAGCGTGTCGAGCCTCGCGCTCCTGGTCGCGACGGGCGACCTGTGGCTTTTCGCCATCTATGCCGTCGGGCAGGGCGCGGCGATCGGGGTGCAGTCGATCCTGCGGCCGCTGATCACCGCCGAGGCGCTTGGGGAAGAAAACTTCGGCGCGATCAGCGGGGCGCTGGCCATGGCGCCGATCGGCGCCGGTGCCCTTGCGCCCTTTCTCGGCGCGCTCCTGATGGGGGCGGGGGGCGTCACGCTTCTCCTCTCGGTGACGCTGTCCTTCGCCCTGACGGGTTTCGCCATCGGCCTCTGGCTCAGGGCGCGCGGGATCTGAGCGGGGGCCGGGCCCGGTTCAGGACCAGTCTGGCTTGCGTTTTTCGATGAAGGCGCTGATCCCTTCGTCGGTGTCGCGCCACAGCATGTTCTCGACCATCACCGCGGCGGCGTGGTCATAGGCCGCGGCGCGCGTCATCTCGATCTGGTCATAGAAGGCGCGCTTGCCGATCTTGACCGCCGCCGTCAGCTTGCCCGCCAGCATCTCGGCCAGCGCCAGTGTCTCGGCGGCCAGCGCCTCGTGCGGGACGGCGCGGTTTACAAGCCCCACCTCGACCGCGCGCGCCGCGTCGATGAACTGGCCCGTCGTCAGCATCTCGAATGCCACCTTGCGCGGCACGTTGCGCGAAAGTGCCACCATCGGCGTGGAACAGAAAAGTCCGATGTTCACCCCGTTCACGCCAAAGCGCGTGCCTTCTGCCGCGACCGCCAGATCGCAGGACGCGACAAGCTGGCAGCCCGCCGCGGTCGCGATGCCATGCGCCTCGGCGATGACCGGCTGGGGCAGCGCCGGGATCATCTGCATCACCTCGGCGCAGCGGGCGAACAGATCGGCGAAATAGGCGCGTCCCCCGTCCTCGGCCTGGCGGCCCGCCTGCATCTCCTTCAGGTCGTGTCCCGCGCAGAACGCCTTGCCCGCGCCCTTCAGGATCACCACGCGGATGTCGCGGTCCCCCGCCAGTGCGGTGAAGGCGGCTTTCAATGCCGCCAGCATCGCGTCCGAAAGGGCGTTCAGGCTGCCGGGGTTGTTCAGCGTCAGGGTAGCGATGCCACCCTTGTCTTCGCGCAGAAGGATCGTGTCGGTCATCTTGTCATTCCCTTGTGTTCGCGCAACCTTAGGCCGCGACGTCAGAGGAGGGAAGATGCAGACGGTGATGGATATGGCGGAGCTTTCCGCCTTCATGGCGCGCGAATTCCCCCAGGTCAGCGACGATTTCGCGATCGACGGGTTGACCGGCGACGGGATCATCATGCGCCTGAAGGTGGCCGACCGGCATCTGCGCCCCGGTGGCACGGTGTCGGGCCCCAACATGTTCGCACTGGCCGACGTGGCCGTCTACCTCGCGATCCTCGCGCGGATCGGGCCCGTGGCGCTGGCGGTGACGACGGGCGGCAGCATCGACTTCCTGCGCAAGCCCGAGGCCGGGCGCGACCTGATCGGCGAAGCGCGGCTTTTGAAGCTGGGCCGGGTGCTGGCCGTTGGCGACGTCCTGATCCGGTCCGAGGGGCGCGCGGAACCCGTCGCGCGGGCGAACATGACCTATTCCATCCCGCCGAAGCGGTAGAGTGGGGCCGCCGAAGCGAGAAGGATTGGGGTATTTTTATACCTATTTTTTAATGCTTTGAAATCATTCATTTTTCTTTGGCGTACACCCCTTGACGCAGCGCGCGCTTTGACGCAAAAGCCCGCATCGAATTCAGGAAGGCCCTGCGGGCGTTCCGAATGATCCCGAACCAAAGGGCTGACAATGAAAACCTATACCGCGAAACCGGCGGAGATCGAGAAGAAGTGGATCCTGATCGACGCCGAAGGCGTCGTTCTGGGCCGTCTTGCCGTGATCGTCGCCAACCGCCTGCGTGGCAAGCACAAGCCGACCTTCACGCCGCACATGGACATGGGCGACAACGTGATCATCGTCAACGCCGACAAGGTGCAGATGACCGGCAACAAGCGCGCCGACAAGCGTTACTACTGGCACACCGGCCACCCGGGCGGGATCAAGTTCCGCACCGCCGAACAGGTTCTGGACGGCGCCCACCCCGAGCGCGTGGTGATCAAGGCCGTCGAGCGCATGATCTCGCGCAATCGCCTTGGCCGTCAGCAGATGTCCAACCTGCGCGTCTACGCCGGTGCGGCGCATCCGCACGAAGCCCAAGCCCCTGAAGTTCTCGACGTCAAGTCGATGAGCCCGAAGAACACCCGGAGCGCGTAAGATGGCCGACGAAATCAAATCCCTCGACGACCTGAAGTCCGCCGTTGCCGGCGCCCCGGCTGCCGCCGCCGCCGAAGAGGCCCCCCGCGCCCCGGTTCGCGATTCGCTGGGCCGGTCCTATGCCACCGGCAAGCGCAAGGACGCGGTCGCCCGCGTCTGGATCAAGCCGGGCTCCGGCAAGGTCACCGTGAACGGCAAGGAAATCGGCGTCTACTTTGCGCGCCCCGTGCTCCAGATGATCCTGAAGCAGCCGTTCCAGGTCGCCAATGTCGAAGGCCAGTTCGACGTCTACGCCACCGTCGCCGGTGGCGGGTTGTCCGGCCAGGCCGGTGCGGTCAAGCACGGCATCTCGAAAGCACTGCAGCTTTACGAACCGAGCCTGCGCGGCGCGCTGAAGGCCGCCGGCTTCCTGACCCGCGACTCGCGCGTCGTCGAACGGAAGAAATACGGCAAGGCGAAAGCCCGCCGGTCCTTCCAGTTCTCGAAGCGCTAAGGCACCGGGTTTCGCAAGACGACGAACGGCCGCGGGGTTCCGCGGCCGTTTTCGTTTTCAGGCGTCTTGTCCGACCGCCTCTTCCATCGCGTCAAGGAAGCGGCCCACCTCTTCGGGGGTATTGTAGTGGCAGATCGACGCGCGCACGCAGGCATCCAGCCCGAGCGGGCCAAGGATGTTGCCGCAGTAATGGTCGTTCAGCCGGATGTGGGTGCGGATTCCGCGGGCGTTCAGGTGCGCGACCAGGTCGGCGGCTGGCATCGACGACAGCGTGAAGCAGACAACGCCCTCGCGCCCGTCGCCCGGGCCGCCGATCAGCGCGACACCGGGCATCGTGGCCAGCCCCCGCCGGTTGCCAAGCCCGTTCAGGATCGCGCCCATCATTGCCGCCTCGTGGGCGTGGATCGCCGCCGCCGCCGTCTCGATCCGCGCGCGGGGGGTGTCGCCACCGCCAAGCGTCGCGCCCAGCCAATTGAAGTAACCCACCACGTCGGAAAAGGTCGCATAGGCGCCCGCGTCGCGTGTGCCCAGTTCCCAGTTTCGCGGCGACCCGCCGATGACCGCCTCCTTGGTGAAGGCGGTCAGCCGTTCGGACGCCCAGCCAAGCCCGTATCCGTGGCGCGAAAAGACCTTGTAGGGCGACACGGCATAGCCGTCGATCCCATAGGCGGCGATGTCGATATGGCCGTGGCTGGCGTGCTGGATGCCGTCCACGACGATCAGGCAATCCGGCGCCACCGCGCGGATCATCGCGGCGATGCGGGCCACATCCACCGCCATCCCCGTGACGGGGGAGGTCTGGACGATCGTCGCCACCCGAAGGTCCGGCGTGATCTTTTCGGCATAGGCCTCGGGCGTCACCGTCCCGGTCGCGTCGTCATGCAGGGCAAGGACATGCGGCCGCCCCGTCACCTCGGCCCAGCGGGCCATCGCGCTGCGCGAGGCGGGGTGTTCCAGCGTCGATCCCAGCATGACCCCGCCCGGCGCCGCGCCAAGGGCCGCGGTGCGCACGAGGCGAAACAGCACCTCCGTCCCGCTTTCGCCGACAAAGACCTCGCCGCCGGGGGCGTTGAGGAAGATCCGCGCATCGTCCTTTCCCCGCGCGATCGCCGCCATCAGCGCGCGCGACGCGGGGTTGTCGCGCCCCTGGTTGTCGGCATAGCCCGCATAGGCCGCCGAGGTCTCGATCACCGACTTCAGCCTGAGCGCGCCGCCCGCGTTCTCGAAGAAGACGCGCTTGCCTTCGAAGGGGCAGGTCTCGACATGCGCGAAGCGGTCGCGGATCGCGTCCAGATGGGGCAGAAGCGGGCTTTGCATGGCGGGTCATCTCCGGTTGTGCGAGTCGCCCGGACGGGGGCGGGCCGATAACAGGGCGTGGCGCGGGCAAGGTCAAGGACAGCCGCCCGGATCGTCCGGAAATTCCTTGCGGAAATCGTGCCGGGGCCGCTTGACGGGGGGGCGCGGGATGCATATTACGCATCCCACGCTCGGGCGGCGATCCGGGCTGGTGGACACGCGGTTGTAGCTCAGTCGGTTAGAGTACCGGCCTGTCACGCCGGGGGTCGCGGGTTCGAGCCCCGTCAACCGCGCCACCTGCCCGGATCGCCCGAGAGCTGACCAGCGCGGTTGTAGCTCAGTCGGTTAGAGTACCGGCCTGTCACGCCGGGGGTCGCGGGTTCGAGCCCCGTCAACCGCGCCAGTTATCCCTAGATGCCTTGCTTGTTGTCCGGGGCGCGATGTTTCGCCTCGTTGTTTGCGGCACCGGCTTTGGGTAGGACACTGCTCAGCGAAAGGGGCCGGCAATGGAATTTCTCGACAGGATCCCGATGAACATTGCGGTTCTGGCCGCCCTGACCCTTGGGCTGGCGCCGTTCTTTCCGGAACCGCATATCTGGGAAAAGCTGAAGATGCTGGCGGCCGGCACGCTGACCCGCCCCATCGACATCTTCGACCTGCTGCTTCACGCCGCCCCCTGGCTGGTGGTGATCGCCAAGCTCGTGCGCATGGCGCTGGCGCGCGGCTAGCCCGCCAGATCGGCGCGATAGCGGATGTGGCCGTCGGGCGCGGCGAAACCGTCATATAGCCGCCGCGCCGCCGCGTTGGTCTCCTCGGTCATCCAGTAGATGCGCGCGCAGCCCCGCGCACGCCCGATCGCCACAAGGTCGGCGATCAGCGCCTGACCGATGCCTTGGCCACGCAGGTCCGGGCGGACAAACAGATCCTCAAGATACAGATCCGGCGCGGGAACCCAGCTCGAATCGTGCGTCTGCCAAAGGGTAAAGCCCGCCGCCACGCCCTCAAGTTCGGCGATGCGCAGCGACATCGGATGGGCCGGGTCGGCGATGAGCCGCCAGGTGCGCGCCGTCACCGCCTCTGGCAGGGTCATGTCGTAGAACGCGAGGAACCCGGCCCAAAGGCCGCGCCAGGCGGCTTCGTCCGCCGGCGTCGCATCGCGGATCGCCAGGCCCCTTGCCACGCCCGCGCTCATCACGCGATCCGGTCGAGGATGCGCGCCCAGCTGCGGATGCCATGGTGAAAGCTAGCCAGATCGTATTTCTCGTTCGGGGAATGGATCTGGTCGTCGTCCTTGCCGAAGCCCACAAGCATCGCGTCCATGCCGAGGATCGACTTGAAATAGCCCGCGATCGGGATCGACCCGCCGGCGCCGACAAAGGCCGCCGGGCGCCCCCATTCGTCGCCAAGCGCGATGCGCGCGGCTTCGAAGGCGGGGTTGGCGATCTCCATCACCGAGGCGGGGCTGCCTTCGGGTTCGGTCCAGATCAACTCGCAATCCCCGGGCAGTTGCGCCTCGATCCAGCCGCGGAAGGCCGCCAGCACCTTGTCCGGATCCTGGCGCGATACAAGGCGGAAGGACACCTTGGCATGGGCCTCGGCGGGCAGAACGGTCTTGAACCCCGCGCCGGTATAACCGCCCCAGATGCCGTTGACCTCGGCGGTGGGGCGCGACCAGATCATCTCGAGCGGCGTGCGCCCTGCCTCGCCCGCGGGCAGTGAAAGGCCGACGTCGCCAAGAAAGCTCTGGTGGTCGAAGGCCAGCGACTGCCACTGCGCGCGGATTGCCTCGGGCAGTTCGTCGACATCGTCGTAGAAGCCGGGCACCTGCACCCGCCCCTCGTCGTCGTGAAGCCGCCCCAGGATGCGGGTCAGGACATGGATCGGGTTGCGCGCCAGACCGCCATACATGCCCGAATGCAGGTCGCGGCTGGCGGCACGCACGGTCAGTTCGACCTTGGCCAGGCCCCGCAACATCGTGGTGATGGCGGGGCGGGCGGAGTCGAAAAGCCCGGTGTCGCAGATCAGCGCAAGATCGGCCGAAAGTTCGCCCGCGTTGCCCTTCAGGAACGGCACAAGCGAGGGCGAGCCCGATTCCTCCTCTCCCTCCAGCAGCATTGTCAGACGGCAGGGCAGGGTGCCATGCACCGCCTTCCAGGCCCGGCAGGCCTCGATGAAGGTCATCAGCTGGCCCTTGTCGTCCGACGCGCCGCGCGCCCGGATCACCTTGCCCTTCGCCGTGTCCTCGATCACCGGATCGAACGGGTCACGGTGCCACAGGTTCAGGGGATCGACCGGCTGCACGTCATAGTGGCCGTAAAACAGCAGATGCGGCCCGCCTTCCCCGCCGTGAGCGACGACCATCGGATGCCCGGCGGTCGGACGCGCCGCCGCCTCGAAGCCAAGATCGCGCAGATCGGCGACCAGCCAGTCCGCCGCCCGGGCGCAATCGCCGCCAAAGGCCGGGTCGGTCGAGATCGAGGGGATGCGCAACAGCCCGAAAAGCCGGTCCAGCGCGTCAGGCAGGGTTTCGTCGATCCGGGCAAGGACGGCGTCAAGGCTCATGTCGGGCTCCTCAGGATGTGCGTCGGGGGGCAGGGTAGCAGGCGCAAGGCCGGTGTCCAGCGCCGCCATCGCGGCCACATCGGCCGTCAAATGACCGGCGCGGCAAATTGCGCACTCGCCTTCGCGGGCTTTGACCTTTATCAAGGTCCAACGCGAACAAACGCCGTAGAAGCGACACCAACAAAACGGCGCCGAGGAGACGGACATGGATTTCAACGCACAGCTCGACGCGGCGCTCAAGCGGCTGCACGACGAGGGCCGCTACCGGACCTTTATCGATATCGAGCGTCAGCGGGGCCATTTCCCCAAGGCGATGTGGAACCGTCCCGACGGCAGCCGCAAGGAAATCACCGTCTGGTGCGGCAACGACTATCTGGGCATGGGCCAGAACCCGGTCGTCCTGAACGCCATGCACGAGGCGATCGACGCCACCGGCGCAGGCTCGGGCGGAACGCGCAACATCTCCGGCACAACGGTCTATCACAAGCGGCTTGAGGCCGAGATCGCCGATCTGCACCAGAAGGAAGCGGCGCTTCTCTTCACCTCGGCCTATATCGCGAACGACGCCACGCTTTCGACGTTGCCCAAGCTCTTTCCCGGGCTGATCATCTATTCGGACGAACTCAACCACGCCTCGATGATCGAGGGGATCAAGCGCAACGGCGGTGCCAAGCGCATCTGGCGGCACAACGACCTTGCGCATCTGCGCGAACTCATGGCGGCCGACGATCCGGCGGCGCCGAAGCTGATCGCCTTCGAATCCGTCTATTCGATGGACGGCGACATCAGCCCGATGGAAGCCGTCTGCGACATCGCGCAGGAATTCGGCGCGCTGACCTACCTTGACGAGGTGCACGCGGTGGGCATGTACGGCCCGCGCGGTGCCGGCGTGGCCGAAAAGCTGGGCCTGATGGGGCGGATCGACATCATCAACGCAACCCTGGCGAAGGCCTATGGCGTGATGGGCGGCTACATCGCCGCGTCGACGAAAATGGTCGATGCCATACGCTCTTACGCACCGGGATTCATCTTCACCACCTCGCTGCCGCCGGCGGTGGCGGCCGGTGCCGCGGCCTCGGTCCATCACCTGAAGACCGCGCAGGAACTGCGTGACCGGCAACAGGAAAACGCCCGCATCCTGAAGGCGCGGCTGAAGGGCCTTGGCCTGCCGATCATCGACCACGGCACCCACATCGTTCCGGTCCATGTCGGCGATCCGGTGCATTGCAAGAAGATCTCCGACATGCTGCTTGAGCACTACGGGATCTATGTCCAGCCGATCAACTTCCCGACGGTCCCGCGCGGTACCGAACGGCTGCGTTTCACGCCCTCTCCGGTGCATACGCCCGAGGATATCGACCGTCTGGTCAAGGCGATGGACGCCCTTTGGTCGCATTGCGCGCTTAACCGCCAACAATTGTCCGCGTAGGGGTTCGGCGGTCGCATTCCGCCTTGCTCTGTGTTATGGAATCCTGAATACGGCTGAGCGTAATGACCCGAATCATCGGGCATTTTGGGGATAACGGTCCAGGGGCAGTGGCATGATCGGGCGGAGGGTCCATCCTTCGACGCAAGGAACGGACAAACCCAAGGGGTTTGACGACTACGATCTGCGCCTTGGCGATGTCATGCGCGGCGAACGCGCGACGCTTGCCAAATCGCTTCTGGACGTTCAGCGCGAATTGAAGATCAAGGCCAGCTACATCGCCGCGATCGAAAATGCCGATGCCTCAGCCTTCGAGACACCCGGGTTCATCGCGGGTTATGTGCGGTCCTATGCGCGCTACCTGGGCCTTGACCCCGAATGGGCCTATGCCAAGTTCTGCGACGAGGCGGATTTTGCCGTCCATCACGGCATGTCGCCTGCCGCGTCCGGCCCCAAGACGCGGTCGCCGCGCGAAGGCACGGATGCGCTGGCCGCGCCCTCTGTTCCCTTCGTCCCGCGGGGCGAGGCGCTTTTGTCCAACATCCAGCCCGGCGCGCTCGGGTCCATCGCGGTGCTTCTGGCGCTGATCTCCGGGATCGGCTACGGCGGCTGGTCGCTTTTGCAGGAAGTGCAGCGCGTGCAGCTTGCGCCGGTCGATCAGGCCCCCGGCATCGTGGCCGAACTTGACCCGCTGGCGACGGCGGGCGCGGGCCTGTCGGGCCAGGCGGCGATGGCCGAGACCGACATGGCGGGCCTTTCCGGCGTCTCGACCCAGTCCTCGCCGGAGATCTACGACCGGCTCTATCGCCCCGAGGCGCTTGAAGTGCCGGTTCTGGTGGCGCGCGACGGCCCGATCGCGGCGATTGACCCGCGCACCGTCGGCGCGCTGGCCGATGCCGCGCTCACGGGCGAGACGAGCGCCGCGGCCGATGTCCCGGCGCTTGGTGAAACGCCGGTGCAGGTCGTCGCGGACGCCGCGCCGGGGGTAGAGATCCTGGCGGTGCGCCCGTCCTGGGTTCGCGTTTCCTCGGCCGATGGCACCGTCCTTTTCGAAAAGATCCTGGATGCCGGCGAACGCTATGCCGTGCCCCTGATGGACGAACCGCCGGTGCTGCGCGCGGGCAATTCCGGGTCGGTCTACTTCTCGGTCGCCGGGCAGACCTACGGACCCGCCGCCGAAGGGGCCCAGGTCGTCAAGAACCTGGACCTCTCGCCTGAATCCCTGACCGGGGTCTTTGCCGTCGCGGACCTGACCCAGGATGCCGATCTTGCGCGTTTCGTCGCGGTGGCCGAGGTCATGCTCTTCGACGGCAACGCGCCCGCGGATCAGTAAGCCCGATTGCCCTTGCCCGGACGAGGCACTATCTAGGCGCTGACCGCGACGGGAAGCGAGGCCGCCCATGTCATCCGATCACCTGAACCACGTCCGCCCCTGGCGCAACATCTACCGGCGCAAGTCGCGCCAGATCATGGTGGGCAAGGTCGCCGTCGGGGGCGATGCGCCGATCTCGGTCCAGACGATGACCAACACCATCACCTCCGATGTAAAGGCGACGCTCGAACAGGTGCAGCGCGCCGCCGTGGCCGGCGCCGACATCGTGCGCGTCTCCACCCCCGACGAGGCCTCGACCCGGGCCCTGCGGGAGATCGTCGCCGAAAGCCCGGTGCCCATCGTCGCCGACATCCATTTCCACTACCGCCGCGCGATCGAGGCGGCCGAGGCGGGTGCGGCCTGCCTGCGCATCAACCCCGGCAACATCGGATCGGCGAGCCGTGTGCGCGAGGTCGTGAAGGCCGCGCGCGACCATGGCTGTTCGATCCGCATCGGCGTGAATGCCGGATCGCTTGAACGTCACCTTCTGGAAAAGTACGGCGAACCCTGCCCCGAGGCGATGGTCGAAAGCGGGCTGGATCATATCAAGCTTCTGCAGGACAACGACTTTCACGAATTCAAGATCAGCGTGAAGGCCTCCGACGTGTTCCTGGCCGCCGCCGCCTACCAACAACTGGCCGAGGCGACCGACGCCCCCATCCATCTTGGCATCACCGAGGCGGGCGGCCTGATGTCGGGCACGGTGAAGTCCGCGATCGGGCTTGGCAACCTTCTGTGGATGGGGATCGGCGACACGATCCGCGTTTCGCTTTCCGCCGATCCGGTGGAAGAGGTGAAGGTCGGCTTCGAGATCCTGAAGTCGCTGGGCCTGCGCCATCGCGGGGTCACGATCATCTCCTGCCCGTCCTGCGCGCGCCAGGGGTTCGACGTCATCAAGACGGTTTCGGCGCTGGAGGAACGGCTGGCGCATGTGACGACCTCGATGAGCCTGTCGATCATCGGCTGCGTCGTCAACGGCCCCGGAGAGGCGCTGATGACCGATATCGGCTTCACCGGGGGCGGGGCCGGGACCGGCATGGTCTATCTGGCGGGCAGACAAAGCCACAAGATGAGCAATGACCAGATGGTCGACCACATCGTCGAGCTGGTGGAACGCCGCGCCGCCGAGATCGAGGCCGCGCGCGCCGAAGCCGCCGAATAAGGGGAAGGGGGCGCTGCCCCCTCTGCGGCTTCGCCGCATTCACCCCCGGAGTACTTTCGCCAGACTGAAGGGGCCGCCCAAAGCTCCGCCGTCAGTGTTCGCCGCTTCTGCGGGCGATCAGGAAGCTTGCGATGACGCAGCCGGTAAAGAGGTAAAGCCCCCAGGCTGTCTCAAGCCGCCCGACGCCGACGCCCTTGGCGACGACGATGTAGATGGCGATCAGGAAGACATCGGCCATCGCCAGCCGCCCCAGGACGTGAAGCGCCGGCATGAGGCGGGGAGAGGCTAGATCGAACTGCACCAGCGCAAGGCCCAGAACCTTGGCGTAGGGGGCGAAGAGCGCAAGGAAGGTCACGACCAGCGCCAGGGGAATGTCCTTTTGCCAGATCGCCTGAAGGCCGGTGACGACCGAGATTTCATCGAGCGAGAAGAAGGGCAGGAGCCCCGCGCGCAGCATCGGCGCGAACCAGGCGACGGGGAAGAGCACAAGGAGCGAGAGGTTGGCGAGGCGCAGCATCTTTCAGCGGACCGCCTCGATCGGGCCTTCGGCGCGGCCGTGGATGAACTGCTGGACGTAAGGGTCTGGTGTCGTGTCCATTTCCGTTATCGGACCCGTCCACTGGATGACCCCGCCGTGGAGCATCGCCACGCGGTCGGCGATAGCCCTGACCGAGGACATGTCATGGGTGATGGTCATCGCGGTCGCGCCCATTTCGGTCACGATCTCGCGGATCAGTTCGTTGATGACGCCGGCCATGATCGGGTCGAGCCCGGTGGTGGGTTCGTCGAAGAAGATGATCTCGGGCTCCGCCGCGATGGCGCGGGCAAGGCCCACGCGCTTTTGCATGCCGCCCGAAAGCTCGGCGGGATAAAGATCGGCGGTTTCGGGCTTGAGGCCGACGCGGCGCAGCTTTTCGATGGCGATATCGCGCGCCTCGGCCTTGGGACGCCTGAGCGAGCCGCGCAGGAGGCGGAAGGCGACGTTTTGCCAGACCGGCAGGGAATCGAAGAGCGCGCCGCCCTGGAAGAGCATCCCGAAGCGGGCGAGGAAGGCGTCGCGCGCGGCGGTGGTGGCATCCTGTCCGTCCACCGTGATGGTGCCCGTGTCCGGTTGAACAAGTCCCAGGATGCATTTGAGAAGAACGGATTTTCCGGTCCCTGAGCCACCGATGATGACCATGCTCTGCCCCCGCGGGACGACAAGGTCGACGCCCCTGAGGACCCTGTTCGGGCCGAAGGCCTTGTGAATGCCCGCAAGCGTGATCATGCCGAGAAGAAGACCTCTGTCAGGATGTAGTTCGTGGCGAGGATCAGGACCGAGGCGGCGACGACCGCGGCCTTGGTCGCGCGGCCCACGCCTTGCGCGCCACGGCCCGAGTTCATCCCGTAATAGCAGCCCGTCACCGCGACGATGAAGCCGAAGGCCGCGCCCTTCCACAGGCCCGACACGATGTCCCAGACCTCTAGGAAATCGCGGGTGTTCTTGAGGTAGGTCGCGGGATTGAAGCCCAGCCGGTTCACACCCACAAGATAGCCGCCGAAGATGCCGATGCTGTCGCCCACCGCGACAAGGACCGGCACCGCCAGCGTCGCGGCCAGGACGCGCGGCGCGGTCAGGTACTTCATCGGATGGGTGGACAGCGTCACCAGCGCGTCGATCTGTTCGGTGACCTTCATCGTGCCCACCTCTGCCGCGATGGAGGAGGCGACGCGCGCGGCGACCATCAGCCCGCCCAGAACCGGGCCAAGTTCGCGCACCATGCCGATGGCGACGATGGAAGGCACGACGGTTTCCGCCGAAAACCGCGCACCGCCGGAATAGATCTGCAAGGCCAGCGCGCCGCCGGTGAACAGAGCCGTCATGCCGACGACCGGAAGACTGAAATAGCCAATGTGAAAAATGGCTTGCACGAATTCCTTCGGGTAGAAGGGCGGGCGCAGGATATGGCTGACCGCCGAGGCCGCGAAGATCGCGATCCGGCCGATCGCGGCGAACGCGGCAAGCGTGGTGCGTCCGATGCCCCTGAGGGGGGCGAAGATCAGGGTCATGCGCCGTCTCCGCTGTAGTGGCGGACATAGCGCGCGCCGAGCGATGTGAGGATCTCGTAGCCGATGGTCCCGGCCGCCTCGGCGAGGCGGTCGACGCCCTGCGCGGGGCACAGGATGTCGAGCGTGTCGGGCACCTCGGGCAGGTCGGTGACATCGACGCCCATCAGATCCATCGACACGCGCCCGGCGAGAGGGCACGGCCTGTCGCCCGCGAAAAGCTGGCCGCGCCCGGTCATCGCGCGCAAGAGCCCGTCGGCATAGCCGGCGGCGATGGTGGCGATGCGCGAGGGGCGGGCGGCCGTCCAGCTGTTGCCGTAGCCAACGGTTTCGCCGGCCGCGACGGCCCGGACCTGGATGACCGGCAGCGCCAGCCGGACGACCGGCCGCGCCGCGCCGAAGGGTTGGCCGCCATAGCTGCCGATGCCCGGCCGGGTCAGGTCGAAATGGTAGTCCGCGCCCAGAAGGATGCCCCCCGTCGCCGCGAGCGACCGGCGAGGGCCGGCGCCGTCGGTCATGCGGCGAAACTCGGCGAGCTGGCGGGCGTTCATCGGGTGGGCGGGCTCGTCGGCGCAAGCCAGGTGCGACATCAGGAGCCGGGGGGCGCGGGCCAGGAGGTCGGGCGCAAGCGCCTGCCAGTCGTCGGCTTCCATGCCAAGCCGGTTCATCCCGGTGTCGAGCTGCAGGCCGAAGGGATGGCCGGGCAGGGCGGCAAGATGGCGGTTCGCCTGTTCGGCGGAATTGACAAGCGGGATCAGCGCGGCGGCGGCGATCGCATCGGCATCGCCCGCCATATGGCCGGAAAAGACGTAGATGTCGGCCAGCGGGCCGACCGCCGGCCGCAGCGCGGCGCCCTCCTGCGCCTCGGCCACGAAGAAACTGTGCGCGCCCTCTTGCGCAAGCCGGGCAGCGACGCGCGCCGCCCCCAACCCGTAGGCGTCAGCCTTGACGACGGCCCCGGCCTCGGCCCCGCCCGAAAGGCGGGCCAGCGCGCGCCAGTTGGCAGCGAGGGCGTCAAGGTCGATGGTCAGGCTGGCGCGGGTCATGGCGGGTGTTTTCGCAGGCGCGCCCGCCCGTGGCAAGCGGTTTGCCCCCGCGATCTTGCGCTGCCCGTGTCGCCCGCCGTCAGGGCATGTCGTCGAAGCGCCGGTTGTCGCGCCACATCTTCTCGCCGATCTCGCAATCGTAGGGGGCCGGGGCCTGGGCGCGGTAGACCCGCTCGGCCGGAGTGCCGGCGATCTCCAGGACCAGCTTGCGGGTGATCGCGGCGGTGAAGTCGCGCCACTCCGTCACCGGCACGACAAAGGCCCCCGGGCCGCCGATGACGCAGCGGCTGTAGTAGACATCCAGATCCTCAAGCCGCCAGCGCGCGCCCTGCAGGTCATGGGTCATCAGCGGCAGGCCGTTGATGGTGATGCCCTCGGCCACAACCTCGTCGCGGGCAAGGGTGACAAGCCCGCCCTGGTTGTTCGGCCCATCGCCCGAGATGTCGATGACCCGTCTCAGCCCCTCGTAACCGTTCGCCCCGAGAAGGAAGGCGCCGAAGCGCAGGGCAGAGGAGATCGAGGTGCGGCTTTGGGTGACGGTGCGCGCCTGCAGGAGCCGCCAGGCAAAGGCCTCCAGATCCTCGCGCCCGGTGATCAGGGCCCAGTCGTGGCGGATCGTCTGCCGGTGTTCGCCCGCCCATTCGACGTAGGCAAGCGCGATCCGCCCGGTCAGCGACCGGCCAAGCGCCGCGGCCACCGGATCGCTGGTCAGCGCGCGGGCATAGCCCTGACGCTGGATCTCAAGCTCCTCCGCGGACATGGAGCGGGAGACATCGACCAGCAGCAGAAGCTCAAGATCGACTTCCTCCGCGCGCAGGGGCACGCAGGACATCAGCAGCAAGAACAGGGCAGCCAGGCGCATGACAAAGCGTCGCGCAGCGCGGGCGCGCCTGTCCAGTCACATTCGCGCGGGGTCTCAGAACCCGCCGTCGCCCTGCCAGGGCTTCACGAGGTTGCCGAACCGGGTGAAGCGGCCCTCGAACGACAGTTCCACCGTGCCGATCGGGCCGTGGCGCTGCTTGCCGATGATGACCTCGGCCTTGCCGTGGACCTGTTCCATCACCTCTTGCCACTTGGCCATGCCTTCCAGGTCGTGGTCGCCGGGTTTCTCGCGTTCCTTGTAATACTCCTCGCGGAAGACGAACATCACAACGTCGGCGTCCTGTTCGATCGAGCCGCTTTCGCGAAGGTCCGACAGTTGCGGGCGCTTGTCCTCGCGGCTTTCGACCTGGCGCGACAGCTGCGACAGGGCGATGACCGGGATGCTGAGTTCCTTGGCCAGGGCCTTGAGGCCCATGGAGATCTCGGCAATCTCCTGCACGCGGTTGTCGCCTCGCCCGGTGCCGCGCAGAAGCTGCAGATAGTCGACGATGACCACGTCAAGCCCGTGGGTGCGCTTGAGCCGCCGGCACCGCGCCGTCACCTGGCTGATCGGCAGGGCCGGGGTGTCGTCGATGTAAAGCGGGCAGGCCTCCAGCGCCTTGGCCGCCTCGACGAAGCGGCGGAATTCGGCCTCGGTCATGTCGCCGCGGCGGATCTGTTCGGAGGGCACTTCGGAGGCCTCCGACAGGATCCGCGCGGCCAGCTGTTCGGCCGACATCTCGAGCGAGAAGAAACCGACGACGCCGCCCTCGACCGCGCCTTCGCTTCCGTCGGGGCGCTGACCCTTGCGGTAGGCCCTGGCGACGTTGAAGGCGATGTTGGTGGCAAGCGAGGTCTTGCCCATCGACGGACGCCCGGCCAGGATCAGGAGGTCAGAGGGATGCAGGCCGCCCAGCTTCTTGTCGAGGTCGACCAGCCCGGTCGAGACGCCCGAAAGCGATCCTTCGCGCTGATACGCGGCCAGGGCGGATTGCACCGCCTCGGTCGTGGCCTTGAGGAAGGACACGAAACCGCGTTCGGCGGTGCCCTGTTCGGCCAGCGTGTAAAGCCGCTGCTCGGCCTCGGTGATCTGGTCCTTGGGGTCGTTCTCGACCTCGATGGTGCGGGCGCGGTCGGAGATGTCCTGGCCCAGCCGGATCAGTTCGCGCCGGACCGCCAGTTCATAGATCATCTGCGCGTAGTCGCGCGCCGCGAAGGCCGAAATCGCCGCCCCGGCCAGCCGCGCCAGATAGGCCGGACCGCCAAGCTCCTTCAGCCCCTCGTCCTCTTCGAGAAACCCCTTGAGCGTGACCGGAGAGGCAAGCGCGTTCTTCTGGATGCGCGCCACCGCGATCTCGAACACGCGGCGGTGGACCGGTTCGAAGAAATGCTCGGCCTTCACCAGCGATGCGATGCGGTCATAGATGTCGTTGTTGGTCAGGATCGCGCCAAGCAGCTGCTGCTCGGCCTCGATGTTGTGCGGAAGCGTTTCAGGTTCGGGCGGCTGCTCCACGGCCCGAATCTTCGCTACGTCGTTCATTCTGTCCCCCGTCGTCGGCTAAGGGGTATGCGCCATCCGCGCAGGCCGCGCAAATTGTATATTCCTGTGGACGGCGCTGTGGATAAGCGGGCCATCCCATATCTTGCGGCCATCAGGCCGCGCAGGTCAACACCTGCGCCGCGCGCGCCGCCGGAAGCCGGACCGGCGCGCGGGCGGGGTCAGCCTTTCTTGCGCGCTTCCTGCCAGGGGCGGGGATCGCGCAGGAAGGCTTCGACCTCCGCCAGCGTCTCGGCGTCGAAGGCGCCCGAATCGCGCGCCTCGGCCAGCACGTCCCACCAGGTGCACAGGTGATGGAGCGCGACGCCGTGGTCGGCGAGGGTCTTCACCGTTTCGGGGAAAATGCCGTAGTAGAAGATCACCGCGGTATGGCCGCAGCTTGCGCCGGTCTCGCGGATCGCATCCACGAACGAAAGCTTCGATCCGCCGTCGGTCGTCAGGTCCTCGACCAGGAGCACGCGCTGGCCCTCGCTCATCGCGCCCTCGATGCGGGCGTTGCGGCCATAGCCCTTGGGCTTCTTCCTGACATAGGTCATCGGCAGCGCCAGCCGTTCGGCCACCATCGCGGCGAAGGGGATGCCCGCCGTCTCGCCGCCGGCGATGTTGTCGAACGCCTCGAACCCGGCTTCACGCATCACCGTGACGGCCAGGAAATCCATCAGCGCCGACCGGATGCGGGGGTAGGAGATCAGCTTGCGGCAGTCGATGTAGGTCGGCGAGGGCAGGCCGGAGGCCAGCGTGAAAGGCTCCCGCGCGTTGAAATGCACGGCCCGGATCTCAAGAAGCATCCGCGCCGTCAGGCGGGCGATCTCTTCTTTCGGGGGGAAGGATGAGGGGATCATGTCGTGTCCTTTCGTGCATTTCATCTTGCCCCAAATACCTCCCGCGGAGCGTCCGGCGGCGGGGCCGGGAGCCTCCGGCGGAGGTATTTGGGGCAAGATGAAGGGTCAGTCCTTTACATGCCAATAGACCGGGAAGCCGGGATTGAAAACCGTCACCGGACCGGCTTCGCGACCGATCTTGTCGGGCCATTCGGCCGGGTCCGCGGTCTTTTCGAGCACAAGGCGACCGGCGTTCGGCGGCAGGCGGTAGAAGGCCGCGCCGTTCAGGGACGCGAAAGCCTCCAGCCGGTCGAGTGCGCGCTCTTCCTCGAACACATGGGCGAGAAGCGGCATGGTGTTCGTCGCGGTGAAACAGCCCGCGCAGCCGCAGGCATGTTCCTTCAGGTGGTCGGGATGGGGCGCGCTGTCGGTCCCCAGGAAGAAGCGCGCCTCGCCCGAGGTCGCGGCCTCGCGCAGCGCCAGGCGGTGGCTTTCGCGCTTGGCGACCGGGAGGCAGTAGTAGTGCGGCTTGATCCCGCCCGCGAGGATGTGGTTGCGGTTGATGATCAGGTGGTGGGTGGTGATCGTGGCGCCCAGGTCGTCGCCCCCGGAGCGGGCATAGTCCACGCCGTCCCTGGTGGTGATGTGTTCCATCACCACGCGCAGGCCGGGCGTCGCGCGGCGCACGGGGTCGAGCACGCGGTCGATGAAGACCGCCTCGCGGTCGAAGATGTCGATCGCGGGGTCGGTCACCTCGCCGTGGACGCACAGCGGCAGGCCGATCTCGGCCATGGTCTCTAGCACGGCGCGCACCTTGTCGAAATCGCGCACCCCCGAGGCAGAGTTGGTGGTGGCGCCGGCCGGGTAGAGCTTGACCGCCTTGACGAGGCCCGAGGCATGGGCGGCGGCCACGTCGGCGGGGTCCGTCGCCTCGGTCAGGTAAAGCGTCATCAGGGGTTCGAACGCCATGCCTTCGGGCAGGCAGGCCAGGATCCGGTCGCGGTAGGCGGCGGCCTCGGCCCCGGTGACCACCGGCGGCACGAGGTTCGGCATGATGATCGCGCGGGCGAAGTGGCGCGCGGTTTCGGGCAGGACCGCCGCCAGCATCGCGCCGTCGCGCAGGTGCAGGTGCATGTCGTCGGGGCGGCGAAGCGTGAGGGTCTGGGTCATGGCCCGGCCCTACACCGTTGCGGGCGGTCGCGCAATCGTGCTGCGGCGGGCGGCGGGTTTCGTGATAGGATCGGCGGATCGCGGCGGCCCACCGGAACCGCCCCGGACGCCGCCCCCCCTCTGGCGGGTGCGCCCCTGGCCGGCCGGTCTGTCCGTCGCTGAACCCGAAAGGACGGAGGTATGTCATGGTCCAGACGATCGGCAACCCCATCAGCTGGGGGATAAGGCAGCTGGGTGCCGCGGGCGGCGATGTCGCCGGCGTGACGCGGCGCATGGGCGGGACGGGCGATCTGCCGAAGGTGCGTGCCCTGACCGCCGCGGATCTGCGCATGGCGCTGCGGCTTGGCCTGCGCGATTTCGGCGCGCTGCGCACCGATGTGATCGCGGCGGCGCTTCTATACCCGGTCGCGGGGGCCTGCCTTGTCTGGGCGGCCTGGCACGGGGCGCTTTTGCACCTGATCTTTCCCATCGCCTCCGGCTTTGCCCTGATCGGGCCCGCCGCCGCCATCGGCTTTTACGAGATGAGCCGGCGGCGCGAGGCGGGGCTGCCCGCCGGCTGGCTGGATGGCCTGCGGGTCCTGACCTCGCCCGCGTTCGGGGTGATGTTCGTCGGCGCGATGATGCTGGCGGCGGTCTTCTTCGGCTGGCTCCTGACCGCCTACTTCATTTTCCAGGCCACGATGGGGCCCGAGATTCCGGCCAGCGCGGCGGTCTTTGCCCGCGAGGTACTGACGACCGGGGCGGGCTGGACGATGATCGCGATCGGCATTCCGGTGGGCGCGGTCTTTGCCGCCGTGGTGCTGGCCACCACCATTGTCGCCTTTCCCCTGCTTCTGGACCGTGACGTCGGGCTTGCGGGGGCGGTCGTGACATCCTGGCGCGTGACCCGCGCCGCGCCGGGCATTGTCCTGGTCTGGGGGGCGATCGTTGCGGCCCTGCTTGCGCTCGGGACTGTGCCGCTGTTCCTGGGGCTGGCGGTGGCCTTGCCGGTCCTTGGGCACGCAAGCTGGCACCTTTATCGGCGCGCGGTCGAAGGGGCGGCATAGGTCGCTTCCCGCCGATCGGCGGGGTCGCCCCGCGCGGATGCTTGCGCGGGCGGGTCGGCCTTGCGAAACTGCGCCCCAAGGCGGCAGCGACCGTCGGTACGAGGAAAGGGCAGAAAATGCGCAGTCAGGCAATGCTGGCCGGGGTTCTGGCCCTGGCGGGATGCACCAGCGATCCGGGGTTCACCGGCGTCTCGGGCGTGCGGGAGGCGACGGCGGGTGACGTTCTGGCCTGCCACTACATCAGCGACATTTCCATGCGCCCGTCGCTCTATGGGCCGGTCCTGGGGCAGGAGGCGCTGAAATACGCGCGCAACACGATCATGGCCGATGCGCAGGATTCGGGTGCCAATACGGTCGTGTTCGATCAGGCGACGCCCGGCGCGGACATCTACAAGCTGCACGCCAAGGCCTATCGCTGCTGAGGGTCAGGCCGTCGCCAGCGGCGGAAAGGGCACCCCCGCGCGGATCAGCTCCGCCTCCGCCTCGGCCAGGCGGCGGGCGAAATCGGGCGCGTCAAGCCGCTGGGCGACGTTGCTGCACAAGAGCGCGTTCAGATAGGGCCGCCCGTCGCGGTCAAGCCGCGTCATCAGCGACTTGAGATAGGGCAGGTGGTTGCGCCGCGACCTGTAGAAGGTCCAGAAGAGCCGCGCGTCGAAGGCGCCGGTGCCCGCCGCCGTCAGGATCGAGGGCAGGATACGCATGCCGTCAAGCGCCCCGGCGACATCCCGGCCAAGGTTCGGGCAGGGCAGCAGCGTCGTATAGGACCGCGCGAAAAGCGCCGCATGCATCGCGTCTAGCGCCTGTTCGGGGTCGTAGATCACATAGACCGGACCGGCGCCTTCGGTCATGTCGGGGGCAAAGCCGTAGCGGTCGGTGAACGAGGTCCGGCGCATTTCGACAAAGCGGGGATCCCAGCCAGTGAGGCGTGGATCGAGCGTTGCCTGCGGCTGGATCAGGATCACGGTCGCGCCTGGCGCCGCGACGGAAAAGGCCCCCGCCGCATAGCCGCACATGCCCGCGCCGTAGAAGACGACGTGGTCGAAGTCCTCGAAGAAGGCGTCCTCGATCAGGCGGTCGAAAAAGCCGAAGACGGACCGGTCGCGAAACCAGGTGTTGTGATGCGCGATCAGGCCAAGGTGCGACCAGCGGCGGCTTTTGGCGACCAGATGGCCAAGCGGCAGCTGCGCGCCCTGGCCCTGGCGGATTCCCTTGACCGTCTCGAAGGTGACAAGCAGCGTCGAACCCTCGTCGAGGAACATCGCGGAATGCATGGAGCCGAGCGGGGCGAAATACCCCGCTTCCTCTCCGATGGCTTCAAGTCTTTGAAACCATTCGGCATCTGTCAGCGACCGTGAGTCGCCGCTTCGCAGCCTGTCGTCTTGCATCCACGTTCCGCCCAAGAAGGCTATTACCCGAGGACATTCTTCCTGCCTGGGCTGGATGGGTGCAAGGAGTCTGACGAAATCTGGGTCAAACTTGGGCGAAATGGTGTCATTACGTTTCTAGGTGAATGCCAAAAATACTGAATGACGAGATCTGTTTCTGGTTGCGAAATTCAGGCCCTGCAGGGTGACTCGTTGCAGAGCCCTGTCGCGACAGGCGCGAAAGATCGCGCCCTGGCTTCGCATCGGCGGAAGGGCGCCATTGCAGGCCCGGGCGATGCAAAGCAGGGAACATCTGGCGCGGCAAGGTGTTATGTAGCGAATAACCGACCGGAACGAACCTCAGGAGATCACGATGACGCGCGGCCTGAAGACGACGACAGCCCTGATTGCCACCCTGTCCCTGATCGTCCCCGCACCGATCGCCGCGCAGGACGCCGCGATGATCTGCCCGGACGGCACCCCGCTGCCCTGCCCCGAAGGAGTGGAGCCGGTACCCGCGCCGACGCAAACCCCCGCCGAGGAACCCGCCGCCGAGGAGCCTGCGGCGGAGCCGGAGGCGGCGGCGGAACCCGAACCTGCGGCAGAGGCGGCCCCAGCCGAGGCCGACCCGGTCGCGGCGCCCGAGGCAGAAGCCCCCGAGCCCGAGCCGGCCGCGCAAGAGGCCGCGCCCGCCGCAGCAGAGCCCGCCACTGAAGAAACCGCACCGGAGGAGCCGCCTGCAGAGCCGCAGACCGCCGAGGAACCCGCAGCCGAGGAACCCGCAGCCGCGGAACCTGAAGCCGCCGAACAGGCCGTCGAAACGCCGCCGGCAGAGGAACCCGCGCCCGAGGCCGATGCAGGTGACACCGCCACGGGCGAACCTGCCCCGACGCCCGAACTCACAGACGAAGACGCCCTTGCCAAGGCACTGGCCGGGGAGGCCGCCGCCGAAGCCGCCGCCGAAGCCCCTGCCGAAGCCGCCGCCGAAGCCCCTGCGGCAGAGCCCGTCCCCGACCTGCCGGTCCAGCCCGATGCCGCGACGGGCGAGGCGCCGGTGGCCGCCGCCGCCGAAGTGCCCGAGGACGAACCCGTCGCCGGCGCCGAAGTGACCGAGGAGGTGGTGACCGAGGAAACCGCCCGGTCCTCGGACGAGGATTTCGCCAACAAGGTGAACCAGACCGCCGTCGAGGCCGCGCCCGCCGCGACCGCCGAGGCGGAAGGGGCCGAAAGGAAGTCGGGCCTCTCGAAGGGCGAGAAAGCGGTTCTTCTGGGCCTGGGCGCGATCGCGATCGGGGCGATCATCTCGAACAATCGCAAGGTGGAACTGAACTCGGGCGACCGCATGGTCGTGACGCGCCCCGATGGCAGCTACCAGATCATCAAGGACGACAACGCGCTTTTGCGTCAGCCCGGGTCGCGCGTGCGGACCGAGACCTTCGACGACGGGTCCACCCGCACGACCGTCACCCGCGCGGACGGATCGCGCATCGTGACGATCCGCGATGCCGAATACCGGGTGTTGCGCCGGGTCCATATCGACCCCGACGGGCGCCAGACGCTTCTGATCGACGACACTCAGGACTTTGCGCCGGTCGATGTGACGCGCCTGCCCGCGCCGCCGCGCGACAGCTACCTGTCCGCCGACCTGTCCGAGGCGGAACTGCGCACCGCGCTGGCGCGCGAGGAGGGGTTCGGCCGCAGCTTCAGCCTGGCGCAGATCCGCGACATCCGCGAGGTGCGCGATCTTGTGCCGGTGATCGACCTCGATGCGATCACCTTCGAAACCGGTTCGGCGGCGATCCGGCCCGATCAGGCGCGCGCGCTGTCGCGGCTGGGGCGGCTGATCCGCAGCTATGTCGATGAAAGCCCGTCGGAGGTCTTCCTGATCGAGGGACATACCGATGCCGTTGGCTCCGCCGCCTACAACCTTGCCTTGTCGGACCGGCGGGCGGAATCGGTGGCGCTGGCATTGACCGAATATTTCGAAGTGCCGCCGGAAAACCTTGTGGTGCAGGGCTATGGCGAGGCGTTCCTGAAGGTGCAGACCGACGCGGACGAACGCGCCAACCGGCGGGCGGCGGTGCGCCGCATCACACCCCTGCTGAGCGGCAGCTAGAGCGCGCGCGCGAAAGGGGGCCGGCGGTCTCTTTGCGCATCTTCCGGGTCGCATCTTGCCCCCGGAACGGCGATTTTCCCTTGGCAACCCGAGGGGAGGTTTCCGATGCAGATCCGCTTTCAGCCGCTTGATAGCGAAACCGTGCGTGCGCTACGGGCGGGCTGGCCAGATGCCCATGGGCAGCCCGCCGAACGGGTGCGCGCCGAGGGCGGGGGCAACCCCTGCCGCCACTGCCTGGATTTCGTGCCGGACGGGGCAGAGATGCTGGTCTGCGCCCACCGCCCCTTTCCCGCGCCGCAGCCCTATGCCGAGACCGGGCCGATATTCCTTTGTGCGGCGGCATGCGCGCCCTGGGCGGGGCAGGGCGTGCCGCCGATCCTGAGGTCAGGCCCGGATTACCTCCTGAAGGGCTATGACGCGCGCCACCGGATCGTCTACGGCACCGGGGGCGTTGTCGCGGCGGCCAAGGTCGCGGCGCGCGCGGAAGACCTGCTGGCCAGGCCCGAGATCGCCTTCGTCGATGTCCGGTCGGCACGAAACAACTGTTTTCAGGCGCGAATTCGGCGCGATGTTTGACTCATGTCAAGGTGACGAACGCGGGAATCACCCATGGTGAGCGTACGGGTCGCGTCTCTCCCTGGCTGGCGGTTACCGCCGCGCGATCCTGAAACGGCTTCCCTTCCAGCCGTTTGTCCTTGCAACGCTGCGGGCCTCCCCCCGCAGCGTTTCTTTTTCACGATTGCCGATGTGCCATGCGCCAGCCGGACGGCTTCGCCAGATGCCGCCGAAGTCCCGCCTCGACCTCCTGGATGACGGGCCGCATCCTGCGCACAAGGTCGGCCCGAAGGACCACCGGCTCCGCGATGGTCATTGCCGCGTTCGCCTCGAACAGCACGAAGCGGCCATCGTCCATCACACCGAGGTCCGCCCCGAAGAAGTCGAGCCGCAGCCGCGCCTGGATCTCTCGCGCGACGCGTTGAAGGGATGTCCACCCGGCGAAGCGTTCGCGGGCGGCGAACATCGTGTCGAAGTCGGCTGGATTGGCCTCGATCATCCCCTTGTTCAGCCAGTCCGGTGTCGCGCGATAGGACCTGAGCGAGATGTCGTCACCGATGAAGCAAAGCCGCAGCTTCAGATAATCGCCAGAGGCGCGGCGGGTCTCAATGAATTCGGTCATGTAGTGCGGCCGGCGAAGCCAGGGGGTCGAAAAAAGAGCCTCCCACCCGAAGGGATGATCGATGCGGAACAACCCCTCGGCCGATTGCGACGCGGCCGGGCGGACAAGCACGGGATAGCGCATGCCGCTTGCCGCAAAGGCTTTCTGGAAGGCATCGGCGCTTTCGGGAACGACGCGGATGCAGCGCGGCGCGATCAGCCCGGGGATGCCGTCCATGAGGCGCGCAACACGGTCGCGGCGGCTGTCCGCGACCGCCAGGGGGTGGTTGAAGATCGGGACGCGATCGCCAAAACCTGACAACAGCGCCTGCAACGCGTTGCCGTAGTCGTCTTCGTCGGCGCAGTAGTTGAGGATCCAGCCGACGCCCTGGTATTCGGTCGCGGCCTCGGGCGGAAACCAGAAGGTTGTCGTGCGCGGCGCCAGTTCCCGTTCGATCGTGTCGCCAAGGATCATCCGGTTCGGGTAAAGCGGCTCGGGCCGCCCGGTCTTGCCGATCCGGATGCGGACGATGCCATCGTCCGGGATCGCCCTGAAAAGAAGACCGGAGCCGGGTTTAAGCTTCATGACGGCCATGTGTCGTCCAAATGCGCAAAAGCAAGGGGAACCCCTGCAGACCACGCGGCGCACGATCTGTCCAGCATGCTTTCGGAAAGGGGCAAGGGATCAGCGGGATAGGCGCCCGAACACGGTGTCGAGCCGCGCGCATTCCGCCTGAAGGCCGAAGGGGGCGTTGACGACGAACATGCCGCTTCCGGTCATGCCGTGGCCTTCGCGCGCGGGCGGGAACCGGACCTCGTGGCGCAGGGTGCGGGGCAGGTCCTGCCGCTCCAGCGATTCGAGCATCGCCCTGTGCGCGCCCGAACCGAGGATCGGATACCAAAGCGCGATCACCCCGACGTTCCACTTGCGCGCCACATCGCCGATGAGCCGCGCGGTGGCGGCATATTCCGTCTTCACCTCGTAGCTCGGGTCGATCAGCAAGAGGCCGCGCCGGGGTGTGGGCGGGGTGATCGCCAGCGCCATCTCCGCCCCGTCCTGGCGGCGCACATCGGCGCCGGACCCGGCCATCGCTTCGGCCAGCGCCGCGTGTTCGCGTGGGTGAAGCTCGGCCAGATGCATCCGGTCGCCGGGCCGCAGGATCTGCGCTGCGATGATCGGCGATCCGGGATAGGCGTCGGCCCCGTGGGCCGCACGGACCCGCGACAGCGCGCGCCCATAGGGGTGGTCGGTCGCGAAGGCGTCGGCAAGCCGCCCGATGCCCTGCCGCGCCTCGCCTGTCTTCTGGGCTTCGTCCGAATCCAGCCGGTAAAGACCCCGGCCCGAATGCGTTTCGATATAGGTCAGCGGCTTGTCCTTGCGGGTCAGGTAGTCAAGCATCACCGCAAGAATCGCGTGCTTGTGCACGTCGGCCAGGTTCCCCGCATGATAGCTGTGCTGATAGGAAAGCACCCGGCACCTCCGGGCGGGGCCCCGTGGCCGCCGCCCCATCACCACGCCGGTCTTACTTCGGCGAGATCATCATCACCATCTGCCGGCCTTCCAGCTTCGGCATGTTCTCGATCTTGGCGACTTCCTCGACATCGGCGGCGACCCGCTTGAGAAGGTCGAGGCCAAGTTCCTGGTGGGCCATCTCGCGGCCGCGGAAGCGCAGCGTGATCTTCACCTTGTCGCCTTCGCTCAGGAACTTGAGGACCGAACGCATCTTGACCTCGTAGTCATGGGTATCAGTCCCGGGGCGGAACTTGATTTCCTTGATCTCGATGATCTTCTGCTTCTTGCGCGCCTCGGCCTCTTTCTTCTGCTGTTCGTACTTGAACTTGCCGAAGTCCATGATCTTGCAGACCGGCGGAACCGCGTTGGGCGAAATCTCGACGAGGTCAAGCCCGGCCTCTTCTGCCATGGCCATGGCGCGTGCCGGTGTGACGACGCCGACGTTTTCCCCATCCGCGCCGATCAGGCGAATCTCGGGGGCACGGATGCGGTCATTGACGCGGGGTCCCGTTTCGCGTTGCGGCGGGGCGTTGTGCGGTCTGCGGGCTATGGTGGCGCTCCTTCTCGTGGTGGCCGTTGTGTTCGGCGCGCAAAATAGACGCGGGGCTTGCCCTGTTCAACCCGGATTCCTTGGTTGGACGGGGGGCTTTGCCTATGTTGTAAGGATGTGTCATAGGGGCGCGCGTGAAACACCCCGCCGCAATCGAAAGGATTGTGCCATGAACCGAAACATTCTGATCGCCCTCCTGATCGTCGTCCTCGCGGGCGGCGGCTATTACTATTACTCTGCCCAGAAGGCCGCTGAAGAGGCCGCCGCGGCACAGAAAGCCGCTGACGAGGCCGCCGCTGCGGCCGCCGAAGCCGCGAAGAAGGCCGAAGAAGAAGCCGCCGCCAAGGCCGCGGAGGAGGCGAAGGCCGCAGAGGAAGCCGCCGCCGCCGCCGCAGCAGAAGCCGCGAAAGCCGCCGAGGAAGCTGCCGCCAAGGCCGCCGAAGAGGCGCAGAAGGCCGCCGAAGAGGCCGCCGCCGCCGCGCAATCCGCCGTCGAGGAGGCCGCTGACGCCGTCGAGGGCGCGGTGCAAGAGGCGACCGAGGCCGCGACCGGCGCTGTCGAGGCCGCAGGCGATGCCGCCGCCGATATCGGCGCGGCGCTTGATCCGGCGAATTTCGACGCCGAGAAGGTCAAGGGCGCGATTGACGCTTCCACGCTTGACGATGCCACGAAATCGACGCTGAAGACCGCCGTCGATGGTGCTGCCGCCAATCCGGCGCTGGTGCAAACCGTCGTCGATCAGGTCAAGGCTGCTCTCGGGCTCTGAGCTCCGGCAAGGGCCGTGGACGTGAACGAAGGGCCGCGCGGGTCGATCCGCGCGGCCTCTTCATTGTAGCGCGGCCGCCAGTTCAGATCCCGTCGCCGACAAAGGCCTTTTCGACGACGTATTCTTGCGGTTCGGAATTCGCGCCCTCGCGCAGCCCGAATCCTTCCAGCACCGCCTTCACGTCGATGTTGAAGGCAAGCGATCCGCAGACCATCGCGCGGTCGTGGTCGCGGTCCATCGGCGGGATGCCGAGGTCGGCGAAAACCTTGCCCGAGGTCAGGTTGTCGGTGATCCGGCCCATCCGGTCCGAGGGTTCGCGCGTGGTCGTGGGGTAGTAAAGCAGCTTGCCCGCCACCATCTCGCCGATCAGCGGATCCTCGGCCAGGCTTTCGACAAGCTGGCGGCCATATTCCAGTTCCGCCTTTTCGCGGCAGGTGTGCATCATCACGACCTGGTCGAACTTCTCGTAGGTCTCGGGGTCGCGCATCAGGCTGGCGAAGGGGGCGATGCCGGTGCCGGTGGCCAGGAACCAGACACGCTTGCCGGGCAGGAGCGCATCGTGCACCAGCGTGCCGACGGGCTTGGGCCGCAGGATGATCTGGTCGCCGGGTTCGATATGCTGAAGCCTCGAGGTCAGCGGGCCGTCGGGCACCTTGATCGAGTAGAACTCCAGTTCCTCGTCCCAGGACGGCGAGGCGATCGAATAGGCCCTGAGGAGCGGCTTGCCGCGTTCGTCGAGAAGCCCGATCATGACGAATTCGCCGGAGCGGAACCGCAGCGACTGCGGCCGCGTCACGCGGAAGGAAAACAGCCTGTCGGTCCAGTGGCGGACCGAGGTCACGGTCTGCGCGTCCGGCAGGGTCTTGCCGGCAGGTGCGGCGGCGGGGGCGGCGGAATCGGTCACGGGGAGCCTCGGGTGGATTGTTAGTACAGAAACGAATTCGGGGCCATCGGCCCCGCTTTTACAGGCATTCGGCGTTTCAAGGAAGCTGTTTTCAGCCTTTGAGGCGCGACCGATAGTCATGCTCGCGCCAGTCGGCGCGGAAGATCCACTGTCCGGCGGGCTGGCGGGCGGCCAGTTCGTCGGAAATCTCGACCTCGTCGAAGCCGGCGCGGCGGGCCATCGTGTACTGGTCGGCGATGACATGGCCCCTTGCGCGCAAACGCCCCCGGAAGCCGCGCGCGCGCAGGTGGCGCGCCAGCGTCAGGCCGCGCCCGTCGCTGAAGGCGGGGAAGGCCACCCGGATCATCGCGACCCCGTCGAAGTCCTGCGGCAGCGCGCCGGGCAACGTGTCGGGCGCGATGTCAAGGATCGCGCCGCCGGTGAAGTCCTCGGCGTGGAAGCCGTCGTCGCGAACGATCACGCTCATGCCGCGTTCTCCTTGTTCTTGCTTGCCGCCAGCGCCTCTTCGGCGGGCAGGGGGCCGCGCACCGCGCGCCCGTTGATGAAGTGGATGCCACATTCCTGCTTGGCGGTGCCGCGCCAGCGGCCCGCGCGGGGGTCTTCGCCGGGTTTCACCGGGGTGGTGCAGGGCGCGCAGCCGATGGAAGGGTAGCCCTTCGCGACCAGAGGGTGGCGCGGCAGGCGGTTGTTGACCATGTAGTCCTCAAGGTCGGCGCGGTCCCAGTGGGCCAGCGGATTGACCTTGATGCGGCGGGCGTCCTCGACCTCGAAGAAATCGATGGCGGCGCGGTCGGTGTTCTGGAACCGCTTGCGCCCGGTGATCCAGCCGTCGAAGCCGCGTAGCGCCTGATCGAGCGGCGCGACCTTGCGGATCGCACAGCAGGCGTCGGTGGAAAACTGGTGCAGCGTCCCGTCGGGATCGTCGCGGTTCAGCAGTGTCCTGTCGGCGCGGACCGTGCGGATGTCGGTCAGGTTGAGCGCCGCCGCCAGTTCCTGCTGATAGGCCAGCGTTTCGGCGAACAGCATCCGCGTGTCGATGAAAAGGACCGGCGTGCCCGGCGCAATGACCGAAACGAGATGCAAGAGGACCACCGATTCCGCCCCGAAGGAGGAGACCAGCGCAAGCGCCCCGACCTCGGGGTCTTTCAGCGCATGTTCCAGCACCGCCGTCGCCGAATGGTGGCGATAGCGCGCGTTCAGGCCCGCCACCTTGCGGGCCAGCGCGGGGGCAAGATCGTCAAGCGGCATCCCGGGCGGCCTCTGCGGGGTAGAGGGCGGCCTTGAACGGTTCGGCGCCAAGGCGCTGGAAGGCCACCGCGAAGGATTCCGCGGGGTCGACGCGCAGCGACAGATAGGCGCGCAGCAGCCGTTCGATCGCCGGCACGACCTGATCATAGGCAAAGCCCGGCCCCGCGCGTTCGCCGATGCGGGCGTTTTCGGTGGCATCCCCGCCCAGCGTGATCTGGTAGTTTTCCACCCCCGCGCGATCAAGGCCGAGAATGCCGATGTGGCCGACATGGTGGTGCCCGCAGGCATTGATGCAGCCGGAGATCTTGATCTTCAGCGCGCCGATCTCCTCTTCCAGGCCGATGGCCTTGAAATGGGTGGCGATTTCCTGTGCCACGGGGATCGAACGGGCGGTGGCGAGCGCGCAGTAATCCATCCCCGGGCAGGCGATGATGTCGGAGATGAGGCCGACGTTCGCCGTGGCCAGGCCTTCGCCCTTCAGCGCAGCATGAAGCGCGGGCAGGTCGGACTTGTGGACATGCGGCAGGATCACGTTCTGTTCGTGGCTGATACGCAATTCGCCGTGGCCGTAGCGGTCGGCAAGATCGGCCAGAAGCCGCATCTGCGCCGAAGTCGCGTCGCCCGGCGTTGCCCCGTGCGCCTTGAGCGAGACGGTGACGATCGCATGGCCCGGCGCGCGGTGGTCGGCGAGGTTGGTGTCGGTCCAGGACCGGAACACCGGGTCGGTGTCGCGCGCGGTCTCGTAGGCCGTCGTCGGGGCGGTGCGGAATGCGGGCGCGGCGAATTGTGCCTCGATGTCGCGCAAGACCGCCTGATCGATGCCGGAAAACTCGGTCCGCGTGACCTTGAAGCGTTCCTCGACCGCGTCGCGGAACGCCTCCATCCCGTTCTCGAAGACGGTGATCTTGATCCGTGCCTTGTACTTGTTGTCGCGCCGGCCCATCAGGTTGTAGACCGAGACGATGGCCTCGAGGTAGGGCAGCAGGTCTTCCTTCTTCAGGAAGGGCCGGATCACCTGGCCGATCATCGGCGTGCGGCCAAGCCCGCCGCCCACGACGACCTCGTAGCCGATTTTCCCCGAACCGCCGCGCACGATGCGCAGGCCGATGTCATGCGACTTGATGACCGCGCGGTCGTTGGGGCTTCCGGTGATGCCGATCTTGAACTTGCGCGGCAGGAACTGGAATTCCGGGTGGTCGGTGGACCACTGGCGGATCAGTTCGGCCGTCGGGCGCGGATCCTCGATCTCGTCGGCGGCGGCGCCGGCGAAATGGTCGGCGGTGACGTTGCGGATCGTGTTGCCCGAGGTCTGGATCGCATGCATCTGCACCTCGGCCAGCGCATCGAGGATGTCGGGCACGTCGGTCAGCTTCGGCCAGTTGAACTGGATGTTCTGGCGGGTGGTGAAGTGGCCATAGCCCTTGTCCCAGCGGTCCGCGATATGGGCAAGCTGGCGCATCTGCGCGGCCGACAGCGTGCCATAGGGCACCGCGACGCGCAGCATGTAGGCGTGAAGCTGCAGGTAAAGCCCGTTCATCAGGCGCAGCGGGCGAAACTCGTCCTCGGTCAGCGAGCCGTCGATGCGGCGTTCGACCTGGGAACGGAACTGGGCGTTCCTTTGCGCGACAAAGGCGGCGTCGAAGTCCGAATACCTATACATTGCCGGTCTCCTGCTTGCCGTGGGCGTAGTTCGAGGGGCCGCGGGTGCGGAACGCCTCGCGGAAATGGGTGGGTTCGGGGCCGTCCGGCCCGGCCTTGGCGTCGGCCAGATAGGCGCCGACGATCAGGCCCTTTTGCGACTGCGCATGCAGAAGGCGAAGCTGCGCATGTGCCTCGTCCTCGATCAGCTCCGCCTCCTCGTGGCGGCGCGACCAGCGGTCATCGGCGGTCAGGTAGATCACGTCGCCCTCGACGAGCGCGTTGGCGGTGACGACCTTGGGGGTGTAGCTGCGGGCCATGGCGGACTCGTCGGTGGTGAATTTGCGCTTCCAATATAGGAAATTTTCCCATATCTCCGCCATGACCCGGCGCGAATAAGGAAGATTGTTCCTCTTTCGGCGCAAGGTGGAACCTTTGTCTTCAAACCGGAGGAAAAGCCGAATGTCTGTCCGTCTCGATGACATGGACCGGAAAATCCTTGCCGAGCTGCAGGAGGACGCGGGCCAGTCGCTCGACGAGATCGCGCGCAAGGTCGGTTCCTCCAAGACGCCGGTCTGGAACCGCATCCGCAAGCTGCGCGAGGCCGGTGTGATCGGCCGGCAGACTGCCATCCTCGACCCCGAGGCGCTGGGGCTGGAGGCGTGCTTTTTCGTCCTCATCCGCACCTCCGAGCACGAGGCGGACTGGCAACGCCGGTTCCTCAAGGCGTTGAAGGACCGGCCGGAGGTTCTGGAGGCGCACCGGCTGGCGGGCGACATCGACTATATCCTGAAGGTCAGGGTGAAGAATGCGCGGGCCTACGACACCTTCTACCAGGCGCTGATTTCCGAGGTGCGCATCCATAACGTGACGGCGCTTCTGTCGATGGAGGAGATCAAGTCGACGACGCTTCTGCCGCTTTGACGCGGTCCCGGGGGCGGCGCGATCGCGGCGAGGCCGGGGGGCTGTCTGCCCCCCGGAGCCCCCCGAGGATATTTGTGAAAAGAAGAAGGGGTCAGCCGGCGCGGACCATCAGGCTTTCGAGCCCGTGGAAATGGTAGAGATTGGCGTAGCGGGGCGGGGCGGCGAGGCTGAGGCCCTGGCAGCGCGCGAAGAGGATCGGCAGCGCGATCTGAAGCTCGAGCCGGGCAAGCGGCGCGCCGACGCAGAAATGGAGCCCCGCGCCGAAGGAAAGGTTGGCCTTGACCGGACGGCCGGGGTTGAAGCGCGACGGGTCGTCCCAGGCGCCGGGGTCGCGGTTGGCGGCGGCGAGGAGGCAGCCGACCTGGTCGCCCTTGCGGAAGCTGTGGCCGGCCATCTCGATATCCTCGTAGGCCCAGCGGGTGAAGAGATGGAGCGGCGGATCCTGGCGGAAGATCTCCTCCACCGTGGCCTCGACGCGGTCCGGGGTCAGGACTTCGCCGCCCATCCGGTTCTCCAAAAGCGCCTTCACACCGTTGCCGATCGTGTGCACCGTCGCCTCGTGGCCCGCGTTCAGAAGCAGGATGCAGGTCGTGATGAGTTCGTCGGTCGAGAGCTTTTCCCCCTCCATTTCGGCCGCGATGAGGCTGGTGATGAGGTCATCGGCGGGCCGCGAGCGGCGGGCCTCGACATGGGCGCGCATGAAGGCGACGAAGGCCTCGGTCGCGGCGACGGCGGCGTCTTCGGTCGCGCGGGTGCGGCGCGCCTGATACATGCCGACCATCGCGTTCGACCATGCCAGAAGATCGTCGCCGCGCTCTTCCGGCACGCCGAGAAGGCGGCAGATGATGGTGACGGGCAGTCGCGTCGCGAAGGCCCTCAGAAGGTCGAGATCGCCCGTCGGGAAGCGGTCGATCAGGTCATGGCTGAGCGCCGCGATCTCTGGACCGAGTGCGGCGATGCGGCGCGAGGTGAAGGCGCGCAGGACCAGCGCGCGCAGCCGCGTGTGGCGCGGCGGTTCAAGTTCGAGCATCGAATGCGCCTCGACCGCGAAGAAGGGCTTCAGGTGGTCGGGGACGGCGGGGCGCCGGTCGGCGGGCACCTCGCGGCCGAAACGGCGGTCGCGCAGGATCGCGCCCACCGCGGTGGCCGATGTGGCGCAGACAAGGCCGTAGTCTTCCCAGAAGAACAGCTTTCCGCCCGCGCGGGCGCGTTCGTAGAACGGATAGGGGTCTTGCACGAAGGCGGGATCGGTTGGCGACTGTGACAGGCTTTGCATGGAGACCTCCGGATGGGCAGGAAAGCCAAAGCCGGGGGGCTTTGCAAGCCATTGACCGCCGGTCGCGGCTGTCAGCGACGGGGGCCGGGCGCGGCGGCGCCGCGCTGCGCGATCAGGACGCCGGCAAGGACCACCAGCGCGCCAAGCGTCTGCGCCCAGTTGAAGCCGCCGCCGAGCGACCAGGCGATCACCATGACGTAGAAGGGGGCGGCGTTGAAATGCATCGAGGCGACACCGATGCCCAGGCGTTCGACACCCAGAAGCCAGAGCATCTGCGACAGGCCGATCGACCCCATCCCGTAAAGAAGCGCGACGCCGAGCGTGCCTGCGGGATCGAGCGTGACGGCAAGCGCGCGGGCGAAGCCGCCGGCCGCAAGGCTCGGGATCGCGAGCGTCAGCGCGGCGAAGGCGAACGGCAGCGCCGCCCGGCCGAGCGGCGAGAGCCGCGCGAGGTCGGTCACGGTGGCGCGCGACCCCCAGCAGTAAAGTACGACCGAGACGAGCATCGCCAGCGCCCCGAGGCCGAAGTGCAGGCTGCCGAGTCCCGCCGCATAGGCCAGTATGCCGCCTGCGAGCGCGAGAAGGAGGCCCGCGAAAAGCCGCACCGTCAGCCGGCGCCCGTCGAGAGCGCATTCGAGCGCGATCCCCACCACCGGCGTGGTCGCGGCGACGATGGCGACGGTCACGCCATCGGTGCGGTCCTGTGCGAAGGTCAGGAACCAGGCGCTGATGCCAAAGCCGATCCCTCCGACCAGCGCGACCCTGCGCCAGGCGATGCCGCGCAGGGCGTCTTTCCCTTCAACGGCAAGCCACAGCGGGACAAGCAGCGCGGCGGCCAGTGTCATCCGGATCGTCGCCAGGTGCAGCGGATCGACCTGCCGCAGGAGGACGTCGCCGGCCGGAAAGCCCGCCGCCCATATGACCATCGCGCCCGCGGTGAAAAGGTTGCCCGACAGCGTGACTTTGGCCGGGCCTGGGGCGGTAACGGTCATCTTCGGTCCTGACGGGGGCACGTTTCGCCACATGGTCGCGCCGGGGCGCGGGCGCGGCGCGTCCGTTCGCGACCTTGGGGTGACGCAAATGTCAGGCGGGGGCGGCGGAAAGCGCGGCGACGATGGGGCCGAAATCCTGCGCCTTCAGGCTTGCGCCGCCAACCAGCGCGCCATCGACATTGGCGACGGCAAAGATCTCGGCCGCGTTGGCGGGCTTGACGGAACCGCCGTAGAGAAGCCGGATGGCCGCGCCCTCGGCGAAGCGATCGACAAGGCGCGCGCGCAGGAAATCGTGGACCTCGGCGATCTGGCCGAGCGTCGGGGTGCGCCCGGTGCCGATTGCCCAGACCGGTTCGTAGGCGATCACCGTGTTGGCGCCCGTCGCCGCGTCCGGGACGGAGCCCGCAAGCTGCGCGCCGACGACATCGAGCGTGCGTCCCGCGTCGCGGTCATCGCCCGTCTCTCCCAGGCAGATGACGGCGACAAGGCCCGCGGTCAGCGCCGCCTCGGCCTTGGCGCGGACCAGCGCGTCGGTTTCGCCGTGATCGGCGCGGCGTTCGGAATGGCCGAGGATCACATGGCTTGCGCCCGCGTCGCGCAGCATCGGGGCCGAGATGTCGCCTGTATGCGCGCCCGAGGCGGCGCTGTGGCAATCCTGGCCGCCAAGATGGATGGGCGCGCCACCCACTGCCTCGGCCATGCGGGCCAGAAGCGTGGCGGGCGGGCAGATCAGGATGTCGCAGGCGGGCGCCGACCAGGCCTCTGCCAGGGCGCGGATCTCGGACAGGCTTGCGCCGGTGCCGTTCATCTTCCAGTTTCCGGCCGCCAGTTTCCGCCGCATCCGTCCCTCCGTCATTGCAGTTCGCGCAAGGCGTCCCGGGCGAGATTGCAGGCAAGCGCGGGTTCGTCAAGTGCCGCGTGCGGCAGCCGCCAGTAGGGCATGGCGACGGGCTTGCCGCCGGGGCGCGCATAGGTCCAGCGTTCCCAGCCCTCGGCGGTGATGCGTTCGGCAAAGGCGCCCGCGCCCTTCAGCCAGAGCGTCCCGTCCGAATGCAGCAGGGCAAAGATCACGCCGTCGCGGTAAAGGCAAAGGCCGCCCATCATCTTGCGCTGCGAAAGCCTGCCCAGCCCTTCGAACAGTTCGAGTGCGAAGGCGATGTCGGCGTCCGAGACGCTCATGCCCCGGCCTGGCCTTCCCCCGGCATGTCCTTGAACTTGATCGATTCCCCGCAGCCGCAGGCCTCGGCGACATTGGGGTTGTTGAACTTGAACCCGCTTTCCAGAAGCGAGGTTTCATAGTCGATCTGGGTGCCGAACAGGAACATCTGCGCCATCGGCGCGATCATCACCCGCGCGCCGTCCTGTTCGACGACCTCGTCCATCGGGCCCGCCTCGGCGGCGAATTCCATCGTGTATTCCATGCCGGCGCAGCCGCCCTTCTTGACGCCGATCTTCAGTCCGTGGGCGTTGTCGCGCGCCATCAGCCGGGCGATCTGGGCGACCGCGCGGGGCGTGAGCGTGACCGGTGGGGTGCCGGGAATGCCGAACATGTCCGTCTCCGTTTCCTTCAGCTTCCAATCTAATGGGCGGCGGGCGCGATCTCAAGCGGGGGAAGGGCGGCCATCAGCCAGACCGTCAGATAAGCGAAGACCAGAGCCCAGGCGAAGGAGGCGAGGGTGCCGATGATGACGTATTCGCCCCTGTGCTGGTCCTTCGACGTCGCCTCGAACCGCAGGACCGACTTCGCGGCGATCAGAAAGCCGATCCCCGCCGGCTGGCCGACCAGAACAAGCAGGAAGATCAGCCCGCGTTCCAGAAGCCCGATCAGCTTTCCGCCGTTGGGCAGGCCGTCCGGCGCGTTCGCGGCCCAGGGCTGCATCAGGAACCCGACCGCGAATCCGCCCGCGCGGGTCGCCACGACGAAACCCGCGGCAAGGGCCATCATCCAGGGCAGCCAGAGGGTGCCGGCCCAGGCCCCGCCGGGCCAGAGATCCGGGCGCCAGGCGGCAAGCGCGAGGATCGCGGCGACATGGGCACCCTGATCGGCCAGAAACCCGCCCAAGGCCCGGTTCCCGAACCGCGCCTTCACCGCGTCCGTCGCGACATGCACAAGCGCCAGCACCGGAAGTTCCCAGGCATCGGCCCGGCCCAGCGCCGCCTGCGCCGTCGCCAGCACGACCGCGCCATGAAGCACAAGAACCCCGGGCCGCGCCTTGTTCGCCGCGATCCAGCCGGTCTGCAGGACGAAATCGGCCAGGACATGAGCGAAAAGAAGCGCGGCGAGGGTTTCGGTCATGTCGGTAAGGCCCAATCCTTTTGCTCGAACACCGCGAGCGCGTTTTCGAAGGCCCGATGACCCGCGCCCGTCAGGCGCGACTGCATGGCCTGACGAGTTATGCCAAGCCTGTCGGCCAGTTGTTCATGCGTCTGTGCCTCGAAGCGAAGCGCGAGGGACATGGCTTCGGCCTGTGGCTGTGACCAACGGGCGGAAATCCATTCGGCCAGATCGAAGACCGCTGCCTGCCAATCTCTGTCGGACACGCCGTCGCTCTCGTCTGCGCGCCCACCCGCGATGACAAGGCGGCGATGTCGAGGCATGTCGTCCAGATGATGACCCGACACGGCGAAGGCTGTGCCCGAGGCGTCGGACAGATCGTGCGAGCCGAGCGAGGTCCAGCGTCCGATGCCAACGGAAATCCGGGTTTCGATCCCCAGATCCGCCGCGCGCAAGTCTGCAATGACCAGGAGCGGCGCGCGCAGGGCAAGCTTGGCCGTGCGCAGGACGATCTGCCATCCATCGCCCCGGAACCGGGTAAAGCGGCAATCCCCATCCGCCATGTCCGATAAAAGGACAGCCGACGCGCCGATGCATTCCATCGCCGCATCCACCGCTGCGCCGTCATGTCTGCGCGACTGCACGATATCGCCAGTGAGGACCGCGACAACGGGGTCATAGATCTGCGATAGCGTGGGCTTTCCCTGCATAAAGCAAGCCTATAGGCTTTCATTTAAAAAAACAAGCCAAATGACTTGCTCTTACATGAACCCCAGTTCCAGCCGCGCCTCGTCGGACATCATGTCCATCCCCCATTGCGGCTCGAAGGTCATCTCGACATCGACCTCCTTGACGCCGTCCAGGGGTTCGACGGCATCGACGACCCAGCCGGGCATCTCGCCGGCGACGGGGCAGCCGGGCGCGGTAAGGGTCATGACGATGCGCACCGCGTTCTCGGGCGAGATGTCGATGGTGTAGATCAGGCCGAGATCGTAGATATTGACAGGAATTTCAGGGTCATAGACCGTCCGGCAGGCATCCACGACGCTTTCGTAAAGCGGGTGGTCGGTCGTCGACGGCTTGATCAGGGGCGTGCCCTCGATCGGCTCCTTGGCTTCGGATGTCATGGCGTCTCGCTCTGTACCTGAGCGATTATATAAGAAATCGGGCCGCCAAGGTCCAGAGGCGAAAGGGCAGGGGCCGGGTCAAGCGGCGGCGGCCTTTTCCTTCAGATGCAGGATCAGTGCGCGGATGTCGGCGCGGCGCGCCCGGGCCGGCGGCAGCACCGCGACATAGGGCATCGGCATCGGCATCTGCGCCGGGTCCATCAGCTCCAGCGTGCCCGCCGCAAGGTCGGCCAGCGCCATCCGCCGCTGCACCAGCGCGACGCCCAGGCCCGCCCGCGCGGTGGCAAGCGCGAGGCCCGACTGGCCGACGCGGGTGCCCCGTGCCGGGTCCGCCGTCCGGCCAAGGCCCGCATGGGCAAGGAAATTCGTCCAGGACGGCTGGGTCACATAGTTCCGGCCCCAGTGGGTATGGATGAAATCCGCCTCGTCGAGATCCTCGATCGAAAGCCCGGGAAAGACGCCCGGCGCGGCGACGGGCACGATCACCTCGGCGAACAGTTCCTCGACATGCTGGCCGCTGTAGTAGGTCGACCCGTAGGTGATGCGGATGTCGGCGCCCTCGCGGCCAAAGCCGACGGGGTCATCCTCCACCCGGATGTCGAGACCGCCGCGGCTGACGAAGCCCCGAAGCGCCGGGGCAAGCCAGTGATCGGCGACCGAAGGCAGGACCGAGATCACCAGGCGCGGGCGTGCTGCGCCGTCGCGCAGCTGTTCGGTCAGCGCCGCCATCTCTCCCAGCGCCTGTTCGAGGCGCGGATAGATCTCTCGTCCCGCGTCCGTCAGCACGATCTGGTTACCCTGCCGGATGAACAGCCGCTTGCCCACATGATCCTCAAGGTTGCGGACCTGCTGGCTCACGGCGGCGGAAGTCACGCCAAGTTCCTTGCCCGCCTGAACGAAGCTCAGGTGGCGCGCGGCCACCTCGAAGGCCCGCAACGCGTTGAGCGGCGGCTGGGAATGCACGAGATCCTCCGAAAGATTTTCTTATGGATACCGCAAATCAACTCGTTTGCAAGACTTGGGCGGCCGGGGAATGTTGCGGGAAAGGGGAGACAGCCATGCAATCCATCATCGATCTTGACCTCTATCCGCTCGACCGCCCGCAAAGCCCGCAATGGCGGACGCTGGTTGCGCGTGCCCGGGACGATCTGGCGCGCGATGGGATGTTCAACCTGCCGGGGTTCTTCCGTCCCGAGGCGCTGGCCGCCGCGCTGGCGGAGCTTCTGCCGAAGTTCGAGACCGAGGCCTTTACCCACAAGCGCCGCCACAACATCTATTTCCGCAAGACGATCGAGGGGCTGCCCGCCGATCATCCCGCGCTGCGCGAGGTGGAGACGGTGAACCACACGCTTTGCGCCGATCAGGTCGGCGGAACCGTCGGGGCGCTTTACGAGTGGCCCCCCTTCGCGGCCTTCATCGCCGCGACGATGGACAAGACCGCGCTTTATCCGATGGCCGATCCGCTCGCCGCGCACAACGTCATGCGCTATCGGGAGGGAGAGGGGCTGAACTGGCATTTCGACCGGTCCGAATTCACCGTGACGCTTCTTCTGCAGGCGCCGGACGGCGGCGGAGACTTCGAATACCGCAGCGATCTGCGCAGCGACGGCGACCCGAACTATGACGGTGTCGCGCGGCTGCTGGAGGGCGCCGACCCGGAGCTCAGGCGGCTTGTCCTCGGTGCCGGAACGCTCAATGTCTTCCGCGGCAAGAACACCGCGCACCGCGTCACCCCGGTCAAGGGCGCGACGGACCGGATCATCGCCGTGCTGACCTACTATGAACGCCCCGGCGCGCGGTTCACGCCGGAAGAACAGATGGGGTTCTACGGGCGCGTCGCCTGAGGCGCAGGTTTTTTCGTCATGACGAATAGGCAAGCCCGCGCGGGTGCGCTATAGCGCGGCGGCCATGACCCAGCGTTTCTCATTCTCGCTCCACGCCACCGACGGGAAGGCCCGGACCGGTGTCATCTCGACCCCGCGCGGCGATATCCGCACGCCTGCCTTCATGCCGGTCGGCACCGCCGCCACGGTCAAGGCGATGTTGCCCGAAAGCGTCCGCGCGACCGGGGCCGACATCCTTCTGGGCAACACCTATCACCTGATGCTCCGCCCGACCGCCGAACGCGTCGCGCGGCTGGGCGGGCTGCACCGCTTCATGAACTGGGACCGGCCGATCCTGACCGACAGCGGCGGGTTCCAGGTGATGAGCCTCGCCGACCTCAGGAAGCTGACCGAGGACGGGGTGACCTTTCGCAGCCATGTCGACGGGTCGCGCCACCACCTGTCGCCCGAACGCAGCATGGAGATCCAGCGGCTTCTGGGGTCGGACATCGTCATGTGTTTCGACGAATGCCCCGCCTTGCCCGCCGACGACCGGCGTGTGGCCGAAAGCATGCGCCTGTCGATGCGATGGGCTGCGCGGTCGAAAGCGGCGTTCGGCGACCGGCCGGGGCACGCGCTATTCGGCATCCAGCAGGGTGGCGTCACGCGCGAGCTTCGCGACGAAAGTGCCGAGAAATTAAGGGAAATCGGATTTGACGGCTATGCCGTCGGCGGCCTCGCCGTGGGCGAAGGGCAGGCGGCGATGTTCGGGGTTCTGGACTATGCGCCAGACATGCTGCCGGAAGACCGGCCACGCTATCTGATGGGGGTCGGCAAGCCCGACGACATCGTCGGCGCGGTCGAGCGCGGGATCGACATGATGGATTGCGTGCTGCCCTCTCGGTCGGGGCGCACCGGGCAGGCCTGGACACGTCGCGGCCAGGTCAACATCAAGAACGCGCGCCACATGGACGACCCGCGCCCCCTGGACGAAGCCTGCACCTGCCCGGCCTGCCGAAGCTATTCGCGCGCCTATCTGCACCATGTCTTCCGTACGGGGGAGATCATTTCCTCGATGCTGCTGACCTGGCATAACCTGCACTACTATCAGGACCTGATGGAGGGCCTGCGCAAGGCGATCGCGGCGGGCGGGCTGGACGCTTTCGTGAGGGATTTCCACGCCCTGCGCGCCGAGGGCGATATCGAGCCGATCTGACCTTGGGCGCGCCCGGCGGGGCCGGGGCGACGCTCAGGCCGGGGGGCGGCGGACCGACATCTGCGCAAGGCGCGACCGGATGGCGGGCGGCAGCGCCGCGTCATCCTCGGTCAGGTCGTGCAATTCACGCACCATCGCTGCAATCGACGTGATTTCCGGATCGGTGAAATCGCGCGCGTCGTGCGCGAAACTGGCGATGGTTCGGGTCGCCGCGCCGGCGATTGCAACCGTACAACCGAAGCGGCACCCATGCTCTGCGGCGCGGGCCATGACCTCTGGCGACCCAAGTGCCGCAATGTCGGACCAGCGGACCCAGCCGGTGTTCGAAAAGCCCCAAACCACCGTCGGATCCTGTGCGACAAAGCCCTCCCGCGCGTAGATATCCTGCCATTCGCGCGAATAGGCTTGCAGCATGTAGCGCGGCCAGTTGAACCCGATATGAAGTCCGATGGCGTGGCCGGCAGGCCCGGCGGCCGCGATTTCCCCGAGGAGCCGGAAAAGACGGGCCTCTGACGTGGCGGAACGTTCGCAAGGGCGGGACTTTATTTGCGTTTGCATCCGTGGCATAGAATCCGCATGGCACATTTCAGGCCAGATTTGCAGAAGCATGCCCTGCCACCTGTTCACGAATCCGTGAATGTCTGGCCGCCGATCGCGGGCGAGATCCGCAGGGTTTTTGCCGCGCTGGCCCCTGCAGGGCATTATGTTGCGCTGCGGATCGGCTTTCTGTTCCCGCAACTCGAGGTCAACGCCTTGCCGTCCGACTGGGTCGACCGGTATCGCCGCGAAGGCTACATGCCCCAGGACCCGCTCATGCGCTGGCTGCATGCGAACGAGGGTGTCGCGCGCTGGAGCGCGATCGGCCTGGACGATCCGCGCGGGGTCCTTCCGGACGCGGCGCGTCACGGTTTGCGATTTGGTCTTGTCATGGCTCTGTGCGAGCCGGGGCCGGACCCGCGCCGCAGCCTTGCCTCCTTTGCGCGCGCGGACCGGGAATTCACTTGCGCAGAGATCGCCGCGATCCAGGACCGGTTCACCCGATTTGCAACCGCCGCCCGTCCGCCCGCCGTACTGACCCCCGCAGAGGTCGAGGCGCTTTCGATGGTACGCGACGGCCTTCTGATCAAGGAGATCGCGGTCATGCTCGGGGTGACCGAGGGCGCCATCAAGCAGCGTTTGAAAGGGGCGCGGCTGAAACTTGGCGCCAAGACCGGCAGCCAGGCAGTATCGGTCGCGGCGGCGACCGGGATGATCTAGGCGGCGGCTGGCGCGACGCGCGCCGCTTCGGGCAGGGAGGCCGTGACAGGGCTTGCGCTCGGGGCCTCGGCCCGCGCGACCAGGCTGTCGCAAAGACGCCCGTAGCTGTCATCGAGCCAGGCGGTCAGCACCGAGGCAAGCGGCATCGGGCCATGCGCCACGGTCAGCGTGACGCGACGGCATGTTCCCAGATCCTCCACCCGGACTTCGCGCCAGAGGGGGGCGGGCCCGCGGTCGGCGCGGTGGCGGATACGGCGGGTGCCGCAGGAGGTCAGCGTCTCCACCTCGGCAACCGTTGCCGGGTCCGCGGCCCCCTCGATCAGGCGGTCGAGCGCCGCATCGGGGCTGGCGATCGCGCGCAGCGCGATGGCCCAGCCGTGCGGATCGGCATGGCCGCCGCCGTGATCAACCGCCCCCATCGCCCGCAGGAGCGTGTCGGGGCTTTCGCGGCTGAACCGGGTCGCGCGGGCGACATGGCCGCGCCGGACGAAGCGCCGCGCCGCCCAGTCGCTGAAGAAGATCCGCGCGAACACCACCGCAAGCGCGATCACCAGCGTCGCCTGAAGCGCGGGCGCGCGGGCGTCGGGCAGGACGCCCGGGGCCGCCAGCGCCGAGGCGCCGGCAAAGACGAGACGGGCAAGCGCCATCGCCTCGACCGTGAAGCGCAGGCGCGGCAGGAACAGCGCGGTCAGAAGCGTCGCCGCGCCGATGACGAAGGTATAAAGAAGGGCCGCGAACACCGGGGCCGGAAGCCCCCAGACACGAACCTGGCCGAAACGCGCGTAAAGAAGATAGCCCGCCACGAACACCAGGATCGAAACCACGCCCAGCCTGCGCCGTTCGCGGTAAAGCCGCCTGCGTGCCTCTTGGATCGTGAAGAACACCGTTCGCCCCCTTTGGGCGCAGAAGGGCAGCGCAATCGGCCGGAATTGTGGCCTTGGCGGGCCGAAACGGGGGAAATCGTTGCCGATCGTGCCCGGGCTGTACTCCTTTCTGGCGGCTTCGCCCTTGCCAATCGCGCGTGAAAACGGGACAGTCCGGGCGGAGTTGAAGCAGGACCTATCCCGCCCCATCTATAGGGACGGAACAGGGGATGGCCGGGGCTGCCTGAAACGGGGCCGGCGCCATCCTGCAGGAAAGGAAGAATGATGAGCGAGCAAAAGACCCAGACCTATCCGGTATTGCCGCTGCGGGATATCGTGGTCTTCCCGCACATGATCGTGCCCTTGTTCGTGGGACGGGAAAAATCCGTCCGCGCGCTCGAGGAGGTGATGGCCGATGACAAGCAGATCCTCTTGTCCTCGCAGATCGATCCCACGGTCGACGAACCGGCGACCGACGGCATCTACCGCGCCGGCGTGCTGGCCAATGTGCTGCAACTGCTGAAACTGCCCGACGGCACCGTCAAGGTCCTGGTCGAGGGCAAGGCGCGCGTGCGGATCACCGATTTCATCGAGAACGAGGCCTTCTTCGAGGCCAAGGCCGAACCGCTCGCCGAGACCGATGGCGACACCGCGACGGTCGAGGCGCTTCTGCGCTCGGTCGCGGAGGAGTTCGAGAAATACGCCAAGATCAAGAAGAACATCCCCGAGGAGGCGTTGGCCACGGTCGCGGAAACCCGCGATCCGGCAAAGCTTGCCGACCTCGTGTCCGGCCATCTCGGGATCGAGGTGGGCCAGAAGCAGGAACTTCTTGAGACGCTGGAAGTCGCCGAGCGGCTGGAAAAGGTCTATGGCCTGATGCAGGGCGAAATGTCGGTCCTGCAGGTCGAGAAGAAGATCAAGTCCCGCGTGAAAAGCCAGATGGAGCGCACCCAGCGCGAATACTATCTGAATGAGCAGATGAAGGCCATTCAGCGCGAACTGGGCGACGGCGAGGACGGCCAGAACGAGCTGAACGAACTGGCCGAGAAGATCAAGAACACCAAGTTCTCCAAGGAGGCCCGCGACAAGGCCGAGGGCGAGCTGAAGAAGCTGAAGTCGATGTCGCCGATGTCGGCCGAGGCGACGGTGGTGCGCAACTACCTCGACTGGCTCCTGAGCCTGCCTTGGGGCGTGAAGTCGCGCGTCAAGAAAGACCTGCGCGCGGCGCAGAACGTGCTGGACGCCGATCACTACGGGCTTGAGAAGGTCAAGGAACGGATCGTCGAATACCTGGCCGTGCAGCAGCGCAGCCAGAAGATGAAGGGTCCGATCCTGTGTCTTGTCGGGCCTCCGGGCGTCGGCAAGACCAGTCTTGGCAAGTCGGTCGCTAAGGCGACGGGGCGCGAGTTCATCCGCATCTCGCTTGGCGGCGTGCGCGACGAAAGCGAGATCCGCGGCCACCGGCGGACCTATATCGGCTCCATGCCCGGCAAGATCATCCAGGCGCTGAAGAAGGCCAAGACCACGAACCCGCTGATCCTTCTCGATGAGATCGACAAGATGGGGCAGGACTTCCGCGGCGACCCGGCCTCGGCCATGCTCGAGGTGCTGGACCCCGAACAGAACAACACCTTCATGGACCACTATCTTGAGGTCGAATACGACCTTTCGAACGTGATGTTCCTGACCACGGCCAACAGCTACAACATGCCGGGGCCGCTTCTTGACCGGATGGAGATCATCCCGCTTGCGGGCTACACCGAGGACGAGAAACGCGAGATCGCCAAGCAGCACCTGATTGCCAAGCAGGTGAAGAACCACGGCCTCAAGAAGGGCGAGTTCAAGCTGACCGATGCGGCGCTGCAGGAAATGATCCGCACCTATACCCGCGAGGCCGGCGTGCGGAACCTCGAACGCGAGATATCCAAGCTCGCGCGGAAGGCGCTGACCAAGATCGTCCGCAAGGACGTGGACAAGGTCGAGATCACGCCCGAAAACCTCGAGGACTTCCTCGGCGTCAAGAAATTCCGCTATGGCCTCGCCGAGAAGGAGGACCAGATCGGCGTGGTCACGGGGCTCGCCTGGACCAGCGTTGGCGGCGACCTCTTGTCGATCGAGGCGCTGAAACTGCCGGGCAAGGGCCGGATGAAGACCACCGGCAAGCTGGGCGAGGTGATGAAGGAATCGATCGACGCGGCATCAAGCTATGTGCGGTCGATCAGCCCTGAAATCGGGGTGAAGCCCCCGGTCTTCGAGAAGACCGACATCCACGTCCACGTTCCCGATGGCGCCACGCCCAAGGACGGCCCTTCGGCGGGTCTGGCCATGGTGACGGCGATCGTGTCGGTCCTGACCGGCATCCCGGTCCGCAAGGACATCGCGATGACGGGCGAGGTCACGCTGCGCGGCAACGCCAGCGCGATCGGCGGGCTGAAGGAGAAACTGCTGGCGGCCCTTCGCGGCGGGATCAAGACGGTCCTCATCCCCGAGGAGAACGCCAAGGATCTTCCGGAGATTCCCGACAACGTGAAGTCGGGGCTGGAAATCATCCCGGTTTCCCACGTCCGCGAGGTTCTGCGCCTTGCGCTGGTGCGCCAGCCCGAGGCCGTCGAATGGGACGAGGCGGCCGAGGAAGCCGCCGCCAAGGCCGCGCTGGCCGACAAGGCGGGCGCATCGGGCGCGGTCGCGCACTGAGACCTGAGGGGCCGGGACGCATCGTTCCGGCCCCGCAAAGGCACCGCCGCCAGATAATTGTAGCAGGCTGACCGCGTGTCGGTTATCACGTGTGCGCACCCAGATGGCGGATGATCATGCCCAAACCAAAGTCCGAAAGGAAGGCTGGCGCGGCAAAGCCGGCGGCAGAAGCGTTGGCACCCGCCACAAAGGGTGAAGGCCTGCGCAAGAAAGACCTGATCGACCGGGTCGTGCAGGCCTCGGGCGCCAAGCCGGGCGACGTGAAGAAGGTCGTCGAGGCGACGCTGGCGCTTTTGGCCGAACATATCGGCCGCGAGGACGCGCTGGCCCTTGCGCCGCTTGGAAAGCTTTCGGTCGCCAAGCGCAAGGCGACCCCCAAGGGCGAGATCCTGACCCTGAAACTGCGCCGGGGCGGGGCGGAAAAAACCGCGAAGGAGCCTCTTGCGGCGCGGGACGAATAGCGTTACCTACCCGCCCCAACGGGTGATTAGCTCAGCGGTAGAGCGCTTCGTTCACATCGAAGATGTCAGGGGTTCAAATCCCTTATCACCCACCATCATTCCGAGGACGCGCCTTTGCAGGCGCGTTTTTCATTGGGCGCGATGCGCGGGTTGGGTGCGATGGGCGTTTATCCCGAACTTTATGTCCTGCGCCACGGCGAGACGGTCTGGAACGCCGAGGGACGGATGCAGGGCACGCTCGATTCCCCGCTGACGGAACGGGGCTGCGCGCAGGCGCGGCGGCAGGGCGAGATCCTCGCCAGCCTTGGCCTTGGCGGCGCGACCCATCGTTTCTTCGTCAGCCCCCAGGGGCGCGCGCGCCAGACCGCCGGGATCGTCCTGGGGCCGCTTGGCGTCGTTCCAACCCTCGACGCGCGGCTGCGCGAGATCGGCCTTGGCGCCTACGAGGGGCTGACCCATGCCGATATCGAGCGCCGCTTTCCCGGCGCATATGACCAACAGGACGCGTTCCTGTGGTACGACACCGTCCCGGGGGGCGAAGGGTTCGCCGCGGTGGCCGAACGGGTCGCGGGTTTTCTGTCCGACCTGGATGGCCCGGCCGTGGTGATCGCGCACGGGATGCTTTCGAAGTTCCTGCGCGGCGCGGTTCTCGGCCTTGACCTCGCGGCGACGGGCGCGCTGCCGGGCGGGCAGGGCGTGGTCTACCACCTGAAGGACGGTGCCCATCGCCGCCTTGACTGAACGCTTCGCACTTGCCCGGAACGGGTGGGCGCGATATGTCCCGTTTCGCAGGGTCGTTAGCTCAGTTGGTAGAGCGCCTCGTTTACACCGAGGATGTCGGGAGTTCGAGTCTCTCACGACCCACCAGTTCTCTCTCTCGATCTTCCTCGACCGGGCCTGGCACAGGCCCCCGCATTTTCTTCCGCGCGCCAGAGCGGACCGATCGGTGATCACCTGAGGCCGGCAGGCGCGGCTGTTGCACATCGGTATCACTTTTCAAGCATGGGCGGCGGAAGACCGAGGAACCGGCCCGAATTGCCCCTGGGGCTGCTAGACTGGAAAAAAATACAACCAGAACGAGCAGACGAGGCAGGTCAAATGATACGGAACGCGCTTTGCGCCGCTCCGCTTCTCGTGGTTGCGTCCTGTGCAACCGTGGGTCCGGACTATTCCCCGCCAGCAATTTCGCTGACTTCTCATTTCTTCGGTGAGGCCTCGGCCCCTCTTGTCGATGCCGCCTACGAACAGTGGTGGACAGGCTTCGACGATCCCGCGCTGAACGAACTGGTGTCGCGCGGGCTGGCGCAGAACCTTTCGATCCGCGGTGCCCGCGAACGCATCCGCCAGGCCGAGGCGGCATTGGCCCGCGCAGGCGGGGCCGCGCAGGGAAGTGGCGGAATTTCGGCAGAGGCCCTTCGCAGCCGCGACGGCAGTGGCAGTATCGACACGCACGAGGGGCTGACGGGCAATGCCGCCTTCGTCTTCGACCTTTTCGGCGGCTTCCGTCGCGGACGCGAAGCGGCACAGGCCAACCTGGAGGCCGCGCGCCAGGACGAGGGCACGGTGCGGCTGGCCTATCTGTCCGACATCGTCGATGCCTATGTCGCGGCGCGGTACTACCAGAACACCGCATGGCTGACCCGTCAGGCGATCGAGTCGCGCCGCGCCACGCTGGCCGCGGTGAACCGCCAGTTGACGGCTGGCGATGCGACGCGGCTTGAAGTGACCCGAGCCGAAGCGTCGCTACGCACTGCACAGGCGACGCTTCCGCCGGCGCAAAGCGGGTTCGAAACCAACGTCTTCCGCATCGCGACGCTGCTTGCCGAACCGGCGGGCCCGATCTTTGAACGGATGAAGGCGGGCGCGCGACAGCCGCTGCCGCGGCGCGCTGCCGGCTCTGGCACACCGGCCGACCTTTTGCGCAATCGCCCTGACATTCGCGCCGCCGAACGCGACCTTGCGGCGGCGACCGCGTCCATCGGCGTGGCCGAGGCTGCGCTCTACCCATCGCTCACGCTTTCGGGCGTCGTCACCGATGTCGAGGAACATACCTGGAGCTTCGGCCCAAGGCTTGCGCTTCCGGTCTTCAACCGCGGCCTTCTTGATGCCAACCGCAGGCAGGCAGTCGCGGTCGCGGCCGAGGCAGAGCTGGCCTGGCGTGCGACGGTCCTGAACGCGGTCGAAGAGGTCCAGGCGGCACGCGCCCAGACAATCTACTGGCGACGCCAGGTGGCGGCCCAGCGCGCCGCCGTAGAGTCGACGACCGAGGTCCAGGCGCTGACGCGGCGCAGCTTCGACAGCGGCGAGATCCTTTTCTCGGACGTGCTCGATGCCGATCGCGTGTCCCTGGAAAGCCAGATGTCGCTGGCCGCGGGCGCGCGCGATCTGGCGATCAGCTGGGTCCGCCTTCAGGTGGCGACGGGACGCGGGTCGCAGGTCGGACTGACGGTCGCGCCGACTGGCCCCATGCCCCTGGCCGCAAACTGATCCTACTGTTCGCGGAAAGCCCGTGACATGCTGTCGAGGACGGGTTTCGCGATGTATTGCGCGAAGGTCCGTTCCTCGGTCTTGATCATGATCTCGACCGGCATCCCGGGCTTTGGCGCGAAATTCTGGACGCGCGCCAGCTCTGCCGGGGTCAGCGAAACCCGGACGACATAGGCTTCGCGCCGGGCCTGCTGGCCGGTGTCGGAGGCCACCGCGTCCGCCGAGACATATTCCACCGTGCCGTTGAGGATCGGGGTCGTGCGCTGGTTCAGCGCGATCAGCCGCGCCGTCGCCTTCTGGCCGATCTTGACGCTGTCGATATCGCCGCGCGGCACCAGCGTCTCGATGATCAGGGGCGCATCGTCGGGCAGGATCTCGGCGATGGCGCGGCCGGTTTCGATGACCCCGCCCGAAGTGTGGTAGTAAAGCCGGACGACCGTGCCCGAGACCGGCGCCAGGACCTCGGTCCGGTTGAGCACGTTCGCGGCCTTGCGGACCTGTTCGCGGACGCTTTCCGCCTCTGCCTGGATCGCCTGAAGCTCTGCCAGCGCCGCCTTGCTGTATTCGTCGCGCGTCTTGTCGATCTGGGTCTGGAACTTCTGGCGCATTTCGTCGATCTCAAGGATCTCCGCCTCGATCCGGGCAAGCTGGCCGGTCGCCTCCAGTTCGGCGCGTCGCAGCATCGTCACCTTGTCGCGCGCGACCATGCCGCCTTCCAGAAGCGAATCCTTGATCTTCAGGTCGTCCAGGACGATCTGCAGTTGCGCCTCGAGAGACTGGCGTTGCAGCACATAGCCACGCTGGCGCGCGACAAGCGCGTCCATGTTGCGCTCGATCAGGGCGATGTCGTTGTGCAGGCCGGACCGCGCCACCGAGAAGGCAAGCTTCTGGCTTTCGAGGATGGTCGCGACCTCAGGGTCGCCGCGCTGCGATTCAAGCGCGTCGTCATAGACCAGCCTGTCCTGATCCAGATGCTGCGCCATCAACCGTGCCTCTGTCGCCTCCAGCCGGGCCTGGCGGATCGTCAGTTCACGCTTGGTCGCCTCGGCCAGGGTTTCGTCAAGCTTGAGGATCGGGGCCCCGGCCGCGACGCTGTCGCCCTCGCGCACGAGGATCTGGCTGATGATCCCGCCCTCGAGATGCTGGACGATCTTGTTCTGCCCGGTCGCGACGAAGCTGCCCTGGGCGATCACCGCGGCGGCAAGGGGCGCGCGGAAGGCCCAGACACCGAAGCTGCCGAACGCCACCACCATAAGCGTCAGGCCGAAGATCGCATGCCAGCGGATCGAACGCGGAACGCTGTCGTACCACTGATGCGCATTGGGGATCTGGGCGACGTCAGCCATTCTTCAACGCTCCTGCGGTGTCGGTCCCGGCAATTCGTCCGGTCGCCGGACCGTCGGACTTCAGCTTGGCCAGGACGGCATCGCGCTTGCCGAAAAGCGCGATATTGCCGTTCGCAAGCAGCATGATCTTGTCGACGACATTCAGAAGCGCCGGCTTTTGCGTGATGATCACGGTGGTGATGCCGTTCTTCTGGGCGTGCCGGATCGCCCGCCCAAGTGCCTTGTCGCCGGCGACATCGAGGTTGGAGTTCGGTTCGTCAAGCACGACAAAGCGCGGATCGCCGAAGAAGGCACGGGCCAGCGCAACGCGCTGCTTCTGCCCGCCAGAAAGCGGCGCGCCGTCCGCGGCCACGACCGTCTCGTAGCCCTGCGGAAGCTGGGCGATCATGTCGTGCACATCGGCCAGCACCGCCGCGCGGTGAATCTGTTCGTCGCTCGCATCCTCGCGCATCCGGGCGATGTTCTGCTTGATCGTGCCGGGAAAGAGCTGCACGTCCTGGGGCAGGTAGCCGATGTTTTCGCCAAGCTGGCGCGGATCCCAGTTCCGTAGGTCCATCAGGTCCAGCCGGACATTGCCCGATGTCGGCAGGATCGACCCGACCAGCATCTTCCCGAGCGTCGTCTTTCCGGCGCCCGAATTGCCGATGACCGCCAGCGCATCGCCCGGGGTAAGCGAAAAACTCAGCCCGTTCAGGATCACCTGCTTGGTTCCGCCCGGGACGTAAAGGAGCCGTTCGACATCAAGCCGCCCCATCGGGCGCGGCAGCCGCAGCCGTTCGAACTGAAGCCGCGAGGTGGTCAGGAGCCGCACGATCCGGTCATAGGCCGCGCGGCTGAGAAGGAAGGCATGCCACCCCTCGATCGCGCCCTCGATCGGCGCCAGCGCGCGCCCGGCGATGATCGAGGCGGCGATGACCATGCCGCCGGTGATCTGGCCATCCAGCGCCAGAAAGGCACCCCAGCCCAGCATGCCGACCTGCGTCAAAAGCCGGACCCCGCGCGAAACCGCGGCCGAGACGATGTTGCGATCCTGCGCGCGCACCTGCGCGGTCAGCGACGCGGCGGTATCGCGGCCCCAGATCGACACCGCTTCGGGGATCATCGCCATGGCGTTGATGACCTGGCTGTTGCGCGACATGGAATCGAGGTGGAGATTGGCGCGGGACTGTGCGGCGGTGGCGACCGCGAAGGGCTTGGCGGTGACCCTTTGGTTGACAAGCGCGATGATCACCAGGACCAGCGCCGTCGCGCCCACGATCATTCCCAGATGCGGATGCACAAGGTAGATCGCCACCATGAAAAGCGGCGCGAAGGGAACATCTAGGAACGATATCAGCGTGCCCGAGACCAGAAAGCCGCGAAGCTGCTGCAGGTCGCCAAGCGTCTGGTATTCGCGCCCGTTGCTGTGCAACGAGGCATGGGCCGCCGCGCTCAGGATCGGCGCGCCAAGACGGGCGGCGACCTCGACCCCCGTCCGCATCAGCATGAAGCGGCGCACAGCATCAAGCATTGCCTGCAGGACGACCGCGCCGACGATGACCACGGTCAGCATGATCAGCGTATCGACCGAACGGCTGGTGAAGACCCGGTCCGAGATCTGGAAAAGGTAGATCGGAATCGCGAGGATCAGGAAGTTCGTCGCGCAGGTCAGCAGGAAGACGAAGAAAAGGTTGCGGCTGACCGCCGCCAGCCCCCGCCTCAGCGCGGCCCCGAAATCCTCCGGTCCCACGCGCTGGTGGAAGTTCGTGCCCTTGCCGCCGCTGCCTGTCGTGTCCGCCTTCAGCGGGATCGGGCCGGTCGTCCCTTCGATCGTCCCGAGCGATCCGACCCCGGACCTGGGGTCCACGGTCCTGGCGTCGCCGGGCCCGGGCGCCCGGGCCTCGGTCGCCGCCGGGGTCCGGGCGGGCTCCGGCCCGGCTGCATGCAAGGGTCCGACCGACTTCTCGGGCGTTTGCACCGTCCCGGCCGGGGTTCCGGGGATATCCCGCACCGGCACGGCGCCTTGCAGTTTCGAACCGGGTATCGCCGGGGCTGGCCGCGGGGCGGTTGCGCCGCGATCCCCCGTCCCGACAGGAGCCCCTGCGGGCGACGCCGGGCCCGGTCCCGACGCTGCCGGGCGCGCGCCGGCTGGGGGTGCCTGCACGGCTGGGGGTGCCTGCACGGCGGGGGGCGTCTGCATGGGGGGGCGCCCCTCGGCAGGTTTCGGCTCGATCCTCTGCCCCCGCAAACCGGTGGCCAGTGCCAGCTTCATCGCGGGGGTCAGAAGCAGCGTGCGGGGGCCGCCGACTGGCTCTGCGCCCTTGCGCGAGGTGGTGAAGACGAACCCGTCCTGGGCCAGAAACTCTTCGGGGCTCCGATGATCGTTCACGAACTTCTCCTGACTGGTACCCGCATCCTCATGACAACAGTGTCTGCATCACATCGAAATGCCCCGATCCGGTATCGAGGTCGCCGCAGCCCGCTTCTTCCATCTCGACCGGGGTGTCGATCATGTCGCTGGCCAGGAAGGCGACCGCCTCGTTTGCGAGCCCCTGGCAACTCACGCCCTCGGGTGCGGCATCCATGTCGATCAATCCCGCCTGGTAGATAAGCGCATCCGAATAGACCTCGCCTCCTGCCATGATCACACTGTCAACGCCCTCATCGACAATGGTCGCGGAATTGAGCAAGGCGTTTTCGCCCGTCGTAACAGTCACCTCGCCCTGCGCCTGGGCCATGAACTCCTCCAGCGCGAGGTAGACCTGGTCGGCGTCGCCGACATGATTGGTCTGCTGGATGACGTTCACCTCGATGAAATCGCCGGTGATGTAGAGCACCGAAAGCGTTTCGCTGCCCTCGAAAAGCGTGTCGGCGGCGACGGCGGACGACACCGTCAGCCCGCCTTCCGCCATGGAGTCCAGCCCGGTCCTGAACGTGTCCGTCAAGGGGGCCATCTGGTCGAGCCCGGTGTGGTCGATCGTGGCGCTGTTTTGCAGATAGTTGCCGCCGCCGACCACCGTCGCGGGCATGGACCCCCAGACCGCGCCCGGGCCGCTGACCAGATCCTGGTCAAGCAGGACGAGCGTCTGTTCGATCATGTTGATCGAATACATGTTGCTGCCGACCATGATCAGGTCGTAGTGGAACCCCAGTTCGACCATCGTGGTCAGGTTCGACAGCGTGTTCTCCCCCATCACGATCGAAGTTGACGTGGCGGAGATCATCACCTCGATCCGGTCGTGATCGGTCGAGAACGCGTCCTGCCTGACCCAGTTGAACAGGATCACGTCGCCCTGGACGATCGTCGTTTCCCAGGCGATCGGCAGGACCGGCGGGCCGGCGGGGGCGGCCGGGTCCGGATCATCTTCCACGGGCGCAGGATCGGCGCTTTCGGTGGCGATGCGTGCGGCGTTGACCACGGCGGAAACCGCCGCGCCGCCGGGGCTGAAACCTTCGGAAAGGACGGCGACCTGGCTGATGATGTCGAGGTTGACGACATCGCCCGCGACCGCGATCACGCCGGCATCCACCCAGTTGCTGACGATGATCGCCTCGTTCGCCGAAAGGTTGCCGCCGGTCGTGACGTGATGCCCCGGTTCCACCGCAAAGGGGTTCGGGTCGTCGCCGAGGGGCGTCATCGGGGGCAGGTCTTCGGTTTCTTCCGCCTCGACCGGGCGGAGTGAGGCGGGCATGTTCTCGACGAAGTCCGGCATCTCTTCGGCGGAACTGCCGTTGACGATGGTGCCGGTCGCGTCTTCGCCCCGCATGAGCGTGATCGCAGCGCCCTCCACGACCGGTGCCTCCAGCGCATCGACCGCCGCGGCAAGGGAAACGGCATCGTCGAACGCGGGCACGTTTCCCATCGGCAAAAGCGTGGCGAGACCGGGTGAAAGCTCCGCCGCCCGTCCGGCCAGTTCGCCAAGCCAGGCATCATAGGCCGCGATGTCGACGAAGGCGTGGTCCTGGCCGAAGACCAGCAGGTCGTTGTCCGAAAGCCGAAGGAACTGCTGCGTGACCGTCGCGATCGAATTGGGCGGGGGAACCAGCCAGTGGTAGGACACGCCGCCCGGCGCCTGCATCTGGGCCGGCGGGAGGTTGTGCACGTTCGCAACGGCGACAGTGTACCCAGGTGCGGCAACCGCCGCCGCTGGCCCGGCGACGGAAGAGGTTGCAACCGCATGAAAGACCTGGCCCGGTGGCGGGCCCACCGGCATCTCCGGGTCGAACCCTTTCAGATCATAGGGTGCCCGGATCGAGATGTTGATATGGACCGGCTCGGCGGGCGCTTCGGGGTCGTCCTGCACGGCGCGAAAGGCGTCGTAGCTGTCGCGCAGGCGCAATGCCTCGATGTCCAGATGGAAGTCGCCGACGAAATGCGCGATTGCCTCGGTATTGCGATCCAGTGGCATGATCGTCGCCTCTCAGTGCCCTGTGCCTGTCGGGCCTTGAAACGGTTTGGTGAAGGTGCGGACGGGGCCGGCAAACCGGCCCCGCCCCTTGATCTTCGGATCAGCCGAGATCGTCGTCGCCGATCACGGTCGAGCTGAGCGAACCGCCAACCACGGTCATGTCGACCGTGTTGCCAAGCACGTTCGCGCCCATGACGATGTTCTGGTTGAACGCCGAGACATCGATGACCGCGGCTGCCGATGCGTAGGATTCGCCGGTGACATAGCCGTCGTCGCCGTTGTTCGAGCCCCAGTTTCCGACAGAACCGCCGGCCCCGCCATCGCCCGAGGTCGCCGTGCCGCCGTAGCCGCCGATCGCATCGCCGAGGTTCACGCCGCCGACCGTCGCATCGCCGCCGTTGGCCGAACCGGAGGCCGCGCCGCTTGCCGTCGCCGCACCGCCATAGCCGGTGTCGCCGTTGGTCGCGGAGGCATCGCCGCGCCCGGTCGCGGTGCTTGACGCATCGTCGTCCGACCATCCGCCGCCGCCGTAGCCTGCGATCGCGCTGGCCATGCCGTCGGCCGACCCGTCCACGTCATGATCGGCGAAGATGTTGGCAAAGCCGCCATGGCCGCCGTCGGCATCGGCATCGCCGTCACCGTCGGCATCCGCTTCCGACTTCGCCGCGCCCATCGCGAAGCCAAGCGACCCGGCATCGCCGCCATCGCTGTCGGAATCGGCCGCGCCGCCGGTGCCGTTGGCATTGACCGCGCCGCTGTCGGAGGCGGCGTCGCCCGTGCCGTCGCCATTGGCGTCGGACCCGGCCAGGCCAAGGTTCAGCCCCAGCGCCCCGGCATTGCCGCCATCGCTGTCGGCATCGCCTTCGCCGCCTTCACCGCCGTCGGTGTCGGCAAGGCCAAGGCCAAGGCCGTTCCCGTCGGCATCGCTGTCGGCGTCGTTCTCGCCCTCGCCGCCTTCGGCGCCCGCAAGGCCGATGTTGGCAAGGCCAAGGCCGTTGCCGGCCGCGGCGCCGGCCGCACCGCCCGTCGCGTCGCCGTTACCGGCCGTGCTGGTGCCCATGCCCGTTCCGGTTCCGGCGCCGGTACCGGCCGCCGCACCGCCCGCACCGCCATTGCCATTGGCCGCGGCATTGCCGCCGGTAGGATCGGAATCGTTGTCGCCGTCCACATCGGCTTCGGACCCGGCAAGGCCAAGGCCAAGGCCAAGCGCGCCGGTATCGCCGCTGTCGCCATCGGTGTCGACATCGCCGCCATCGGCATCGCTGTCGCTGTCGCCGCCGTCGGCATCGCTGTCGGCGTCGCTGTCGTTGTCGGCTTCGGACCCGGCAAGGCCAAGGCCAAGGCCCAGCGCGCCGGCATCGCCGCCACTGCCGCCGTCACCGTCGACATCGCTGTCGCTGTCGACATCGGTTTCGCTGTCGTTGTCAGCTTCGGCACGGCCGCCGTCGCCGCCATCGCTGTTGCTGTCGGTCGCGGCACCGCCAAGCCCGAGGCCAAGCCCAAGCGCGCCGACACCGGCATCACCGCCGTTGCCGCCCTCGGCATCGGCATCACCGCCGCTGCCGCTTTCGCCTTCGCCACCTTCGGCCTTGCCGCCGAAGCCGAGCCCGCCGGACGCGCCGCCGCCATCGGCATCGGCGTCACCCCTTGCATCGCCGCCGGTCGAGGCCGCACCGATGCCTTCCTTGGCCGAAGCGAAACCGCCCTCGGCGTCACCCGACATCTCGAACGATCCGGAGTTCGAGACCCAGGGATTTTCCAGACGGTCGTTGTCGGTCAGGTTCGCGGACTGGGTGTTGACGATGCCCGTGGCGGTGCCGCCGCCACTGAAGGCGCCTTCGAGGATATCCTCGACGCTGACGTCATTGCCGGGGTCCAGGTCAACCTCGATATCGTCTCCGGCACCGACCGCGAGTCCGACGTTGGAGCCGTCGATGTCGATGACATCGTCATCGCGCGGGATCCATTCGCCCTCGCCGAAGTCGATGTTGATCGAGTTGGTGTTGCTGTCGTCGCCGCCATTGGTGTTGGTCTGCCGCTGCGACTGTTCCTGCCCCTGATCGGTCGAGGTAGAGGTGGAGGTGTCCACATCGGTGTCGTTCTTGGCTTCCGCGTCGGCATCTGCATCGGCGTCGGCATCCGCGTCGGCGTCAGCCTCGGCTTGCTGTTGCTGAAGGTTGGCGTCGATCTCGGCCTCCTCGATGTCGATGTCGGCGTCGAGATCCACGTTCACCTCATCGACCTCGATGTCGTCGATCAGGAAATTCTGGTTGGTGGCATTGCGTCTGTCAGACATTGTACTCTCCTGAAACGTTCGCCCAACCTCGCCGCCACACATTTCAAAGACGGCATCTTGCGGGCATGGTTGCGGTTCGAGTTGTCGACTGGTCGCACGGTTGAACTTGTGAACCATGGTACTGGCTTGGTTGCGCCAGCCGTCGCGGTCTGCGTTTCAACCTCCTTTCCCGCCTCGGTCCGCGCGCCCTCGCGCGGTGTCCCGACCGGCCTGGCGATTCGCCCGGTCCTGCGGGCGCGCCTGCCGATGGAATGGCGTCTTCAGACTGCTGCCCCGAGAGGTCAGCACCCTAAGTTTCGCACTCTCTTCAAGGTTGTGGAAAGCTAGCCGGAGGATTAGCGGAGATGGATTGAGCGCCAAAGTTTTGACACAAAAGAACCTTTTTTTCGCCCGGTTCGTCCGGGCCGCACCGTCACCTGATCGAATCGTCAGGATGGACGGGTGGGCGACCGAAAAGTGGGCAAATGTATAGATCAAACGATCATTCGGACATGTGCGGAAACTGACTGTTTCCCTCGCAGGAATACAATCCTGGCGCGAAAAGCCCAGATGTTTACACCTAAGTTCCTGTCAGCGAAGCGATAACCGGCCCTGATACGCGGAAATCAAGCCCGACGCGCGAGGGGTACAGGACACCACTGGTAGTTCAAAAGATGGAAACGATGGAAAAATGTTGTGATCGGAAGGGCAGGGTTCGTGTTAGGTTTGGATGCGGAAGGGATAGAGAGGAACCTTTGGCAAGACAGGGAGGAAGGCTTGCGTAGGTAACTGGTGCGGTCGCGTTCTGCCGGCGCGGCGTTGTAGGTCCGAATTGTGGGGGAAGTCATGTTCATGATGAAGGAAGCCCGTTTGGCCGAGCGTATCGACGCCGGTTCTGCGGAAATCCTCTTTGTCGGAAGCCAGTTCTTCTTTCCGGATCTGATCCTTCGGCTTGTCCGAAGTGAATTCGATGTGGAAGGGACCCTGCGCCGGGATGATCTTGATGATGGCGGGCCCGAGCTTGCGCCCGCAACATTGCGCCTGATCGTCCTTGAGGAAGGCTTTGCATCCGGGCTGGCGGAGCACTTCCAGCAGTTGCGCGGGCGCTTTCCCAATGTGCCGATTGCGCTTGCCTACCAGAACCGGGAACTGGCAAGCCGTCTGTTGCAGCAGGCCCAGACCGACCGCCGTCTTCAGGGGCTGCATTTCCTGCCCATCAACGCGCCCATCGGCAAGCTGGTGTCGATGTTGCAGATCTTGTTGATGGGCGAATGTGTCGTGCCCGGGGAACTGCTTGGCGTACCGGGCACCGCCGGCCATGGCATCCCGTCTGCGCCCGGCGCCTCAGCGGGTGGCCGGTCCCCGGCCGACGAACTGTTGACGCCGCGAGAGCAGCAGGTTCTTGAACTTGTCGCCCAAGGTGCACGCAACAAGTCGATCGCCGGTCGGCTTGGCCTTTCGGAACACACCGTGAAGCTGCACATCCACAACATCATCTCGAAGATCGGGGTGGAGAACCGGACCGAGGCCGCGAACTGGTTTCTTGCCCAGACCCGCGCGGGCGGGGTCGAACAGGCCGCCGAATGACCGGTCGTTCGCCGGGGCAGGCCTTCGACGAGGCGTTGTTGCTGATCGGGCGGCTCAACTACACCTGGACCAACACCGAAAGCCTGCTCGTGCACCTGATCGCGGGCCTCGCGCGGACCGACAAGGACACCGCGGTAATCCTGTTCCTGACGCTGAACACGATGCGCGCGCGGGTCGACGTGGTCGAACGCCTGGCCAAGCTTGACCGGGTCGCCGCCCCGGACCGCGCCCGCATCCTTGCCGCGACCCGCCAGCTGGTGCAGATCGCGGCCACGCGCAACCGATACAACCATTCGATCTATGCCTTCGACCCCGAAAGCGGCAATGTGCGTACCATCCTCATGCGCATCGCCGACAAGAAGGATGCGATCAAGATGGGGCAAAGCACCGCGCTTGACGCCGGCGCCATGGCCGAGATCGACACAGCCATCCAGGATCTTGGCGGGCTGAACCGCGAAATCTGGGCGATCATCCGCGACCTTGGCTATCCGCAATAGGCCGGGACTCGCGTCTTGACCGGCCTTTGGCCCGTCGCCCAGGATCGTTCCCGGCTTTGGCGCGATGAAAGGGGGCGGCCATGTGCAACCTATATTCGAACACGACGGCGCAGGAGGCGATGCGCAGGCTGTTCGCGCCGCTGCCGGTCATCGACCGGCTGGGCAACCTGCCGCCCCTGCCAGAGATCTACCCCGACTACATGGCCCCGATCCTGCGCGCCTGCGCCGGCGGGCGCGAGCTTGTCATGGCGCGCTGGGGGTTGCCGACGCCGCCGCACTATCTTGCCGGCAAGAAGACTGACCGGGGGGTGACGAACGTGCGCAACACCGGGTCGTCGCATTGGCGGCGCTGGCTGGGCCCCGAAAACCGCTGCCTTGTGCCTTTCGATGCCTTCGCGGAACCGCGCGCCGGGGGCGGCAACGCCTGGTTTCGTCTTGCGGATGGCCGCCCCGGGTTCTTCGCCGGGCTTCATGTGCCGGGCTGGACCTCGGTCCGCAAGCTGAAGGACGGGGCGACCACCGACGACCTTTTCGCCTTTCTGACCACCGAGGCGAACGCCGACGTCCGTCCGATCCATCCCAAGGCGATGCCGGTCATCCTGACCCGGCCCGAGGAATGGGAAACCTGGCTGACCGCGCCGGCGCCGGTCGCGCTGCGGCTCCAACGCCCGCTGGCCGACGGCGCGCTGCTGACGGACCAAGGGGCCTGAGCGGCGCGAGGGCGGGGCACGCGCCACCAGGGCGGGCGCGTTTTTTGCCGCCCCCGACCCCTTCGACCTTGAGAGCGGCGTGGTCAGGGATTAGGTGTGGGACATCATTTCAGGACAGGTTCCATGATCCAGCGCCTTCTTCTTTCCGCCGCCGTCGTGCTTGGCCTTGCGGCGGGCGCCAGCGCCCAGGAAAAGGGCGATGCGCTGGCCGAGGCGCTGGCGCTGCCGGAGCTTTTCGCCATCATGCGCGAAGAGGGCATCGCTTACGGCCGCGATCTTGAGGCGGATCTTTTCACCGGTGCCGGCGGTGCGCGCTGGCAGGCCGATGTGGCGGCGATCTATGACACGGGCCGGATCTATCCGCTTTTCGTCCAGACGCTCGGGGCCGAGTTGCGCGGCGCCGACACGGACGCAATGATCGCGTACCTCGAAAGCGAGGAGGGCGCCCGCGTCGTCCACCTGGAGATCGCGGCGCGCCGCGCCTTCCTTGACACCTCTGTGCGCGAGGCCGCCGAAGCGCGGGTCGAGGAGATGGCGGCGGAGGAAGACCCGCGCCTTCTCCAGATCGAGGGGTTCATCGCCACCGCCGACCTGCTTGAGGCCAATGTGGCGAATGCGCTGAACGGCAGTCTCGCTTTCTACCGGGGCCTGTCCGAGGGCGGCGCCATGCCCGACGCCGTCAGCGAGGAGGAGATGCTGCGCCAGGTCTGGGCGCAGGAGCCCGATATCCGCGACGAGACGGAAACCTGGCTTTATTCCTACCTCGCGACGGCCTATGCGCCGCTCGACGATGCCGCGCTCGACCGCTACATCGCCTTTTACGACACGAGGCCAGGGCAGGATCTGAACCGCGCGCTGTTCGCCGCCTTCGATCGCGTCTTTACCGGCATCTCGCACGATCTGGGGGTTGCGGCGGCGCGGCAACTGACCGGGCAGGATTTGTAAGGCCGCCGCCCTTCGACCTTATTCGGGCCGATATTTGGCGCTAGCATCGCGCAAGGCAGGAAAGGCGCGATGACGGCAGGCGGCGACAGCGAAAGCGGCGACAGGCAAGGCAGCGACAGGGCGGTCGAACGGCGGCGGGTGTTCTACATCCCCGGATACGACCCGTTCCCGCCGCGCCGCTACCGGGAGCTTTACCGCAGCGAGGGCGCCGCGCAGGCCGCCGTTTCCGGCTACGGGCTTGAGGTCCGTGGTCTCGGCGGGCCCGCGGGCCTGTGGCAGGCGCGGCTTGAAGAGGGCGGCAGGCAAAGCCTCGCCGAGATCGAGGTTCTTGTCTGGGATGACATCGTGCGCGGCTCGATGAGCCAGACCATCCCCGCGACCTATCTGCAGGCCCTGCGCACCGCCTGGGTCTACCTTTCGGGCGGGGCCTTCTTTCGCCTCATGGCGCTGCGCAAGGGGCCGATGATCGCGGCGCTTTATCCGATCGCGTTGCTGGCGGTGCAGGCGCTGCTGGCGCTCCTGGCGGGATGGGCGGCTTTCCGGGCGCTCGGGGCGGCAATGGCGGGGCTTGGCCTGCCGGGCGCCCTGCCGGTCGGGCTGGCCGCCGCGGCGGCGGTGGCCTGGGCGGTGTTGGCGCTATTCCGGCGTTGGGACAACCGGGTCTTCGCCTATTACCTGATGCATGACTATGCCTTTTCGGCGCTCGGGCGTGGCGCCTATCCCCCCGCGCTGGAGGGCCGGATGCGGGGGTTCCAGGCCCGCATCGCCGAGGCGCTGACGCAGGAGGGCATGGACGAGGTGCTGGTGGTCGGCCATTCCTCGGGCGCGCATCTGGCGGTGTCGGTGCTGTCCGACCTGATCCGGGGGGGCAGGGTGCCGGCGGGCGGCCCTGTGCTGTCGCTTCTGACGCTTGGCCATGTGGTGCCGATGGTCGCGGTGCTGCCCGGTGCGGCGCGTCTCAGGCGCGACCTGCGGTTCCTGTCGGCGCGGGACGACATCACCTGGGTCGATGTGACCGCGCCGGGCGATGGCTGCACCTTTGCGCTGTGCGATCCGGTCGCCGTCGTCGGTGCGGCCGGGCCGGGCAAGCGCTGGCCGCTCGTCCTCTCGGCGGCGTTTACCCAGACGCTGAGCCCCGAACGCTGGCGTGCGCTGCGCCGGCGCTTCTTTCGCCTGCATTTCCAGTATCTTTGCGCCTTCGACCGGCCCGGTGACTACGACTATTTCCGCCTCACCGCCGGGCCCCTGACCCTTGGCGCGCGGTTCGCGGGCAGGGCGCCGTCGCAAAGCCGGATCGAACGCGCGATCGTGCAGTTCGGGGACGCGCCATGACCGCGCCAGCCCGGCCACCGGCGCCGCTTCCGCCGAAGCCCCCGTCGCGGCCCGACCGCGTGTCGTTCTGGCGCTACCTCAGGCTTTTCCGGCAGGACATTCTGTCGGCGCAACCCGCCCGGCTTTACCGCGCCTGGATGGCCGAGTTTCGCACCCCGTTCTTCCGGTCCTATCTGTGCAACGATCCGGCCCTGATCGACCGGGTCCTGAAGGAATGCCCGGCGGAGTTCCCGAAATCCACCCGCGTGGCCGAGGGCCTGCGCCCGCTTCTGGGCAATTCCGTCTTTCTGACCAATGGCGCGGAATGGCAGCGCCAGCGCCGGATCATCGACCCCGCGTTCGAGGGGGGGCGCCTGCGCGACACCTTTCCCGCGATGCTGGCGGCGGCTGACGCGGCCACGGCGCGCCTGGACGGGCAGGCGGGCCGCACCGTCGAGATCGAGGAAGAGATGAGCCACGCAGCCGCCGACGTGATCTTCCGCACGCTTTTTTCCATCCCGATCGACCACGACCTTGCCCGTGCGGTCTTCACCCGGTTTCGCGACTATCAGCGGAGCCAGCCGCTCCTTAACCTTGCGGCCTTCGTCCCCTTGCCGCGCTGGGTGCCGCGCCTTCATGGGCGCCGGACCCGCCGGGCGGCGCGCGACATCCGGCGGCTGATCGCCCGCCTGACCCTTGACCGGATGGTCGCGATCCGCGCCGGCCGCGCCCCCGACGACCTCGCGACCAAGATCATGACGACGGCGGACCCCGCCACCGGCCAGTCCTTCACCGCCGAGGAGATGGTGGACCAGGTCGCGATCTTCTTCCTTGCGGGGCACGAAACCTCCGCCTCGGCGCTGGCCTGGACGCTCCAGCTTCTCGCCACCCATCCCGGCGCGCAGGACCGCGCCGCGGCAGAGGCGGCTTTGCTGCCCGATGCGCCCGGTTTCGCCGACATTGCGCGCCTTGGCTTCATCCGCGACTGCTTCCGCGAGGCGCTGCGGCTATACCCACCCGTCCCGATGATGGTGCGCGAAGCGACCTGCCCGCACCGGTTTCGCGACCGCGATATCGCGACCGGCGCGCAGATCGTCCTGTCGCCCTGGCATGTCCATCGCCACGAACGGCTTTGGGACGATCCCGACGCGTTCGACCCCGGCCGCTGGCAGACCGAGGCCGGGCGCCAGTCGGCCCGCGCGGCCTATCTGCCGTTCTCGGCGGGGCCCCGGGTCTGCACCGGCGCGGGTTTCGCGATGATCGAGGGGCCGCTTATCCTGGCAATGCTCTTGCGCCGGTTCCGATTTGCCCCGGCGGGTCCGGTGCCGGTGCCGGTCGCGCATCTGACGGTGCGGGCGCGCGACGGGATTCACCTGGCGGTGTCAACGCGTCGTTGACCATGCGGGGCGCGAAAGGTTGCGAACCCGCCCCGGCGCGCCTAGCCTGAGGCGGTGAAGTCACGCGAGGGGGTCAGGATGCATGCCGAGACACGCCTTCTGGGTGCCCGCGGTGCCGCACTCGTGCGGATCGCAATCCCGGCCCTGCGCGCCGGCGCGCCGGATGCGCCCGCCTTTCGGTCGCCTGACCGCGCCCCGGCGCGGCTGTCGCGCGCCGAGCTGATCCGGCTTTTCGCCGAGGAGCTGCCAGCGCCCCTTGCCGCCACGCGCGGGCAGGGCGGCTAGTCCCGCCCGGCGGCCGCCAGAAGGTCGCTCAGAACGAAAAGCCGGATCGCGGTGGCAAGGCCGGTGTCGCCGTCGCGCGCGTCGTCGATTTCCGCCGCCAGCGCGTTCAGCCCGACACCGCGTCGCGCCGCGATCTGGCGGAACGCGTTCCAGAACGCCTCCTCCAGCGAGACAGAGGTGCGGTGACCGTGAAGCGTGAGGGATCGTTTGACGGGACGTGGCATGGCGGCAGGCTAGGGCCGGCTGGGCAGGGGGGCAACCCCCCCCAATCGCGGTCCGTTCAGTCGTTGTCGCGGTCGCGCTTGTGGCCGTCAAGGCGCGCGCGGTCCTGGTCTTCGCGCGCCGCCTGAAGGTCGCGTTCGTCCTTGCGGCGGCCGAACTTCGCGGCATTGGCGTCGCCTTGCGCGCGGGCGGCCTTGCGGGCCGCCTGCTTCTTCGCGTTGCGCAGGTTGACGATCTCTGCGGCCATGACGGTCAGCCCTTGGGGCCGACCATGTCCTCGGGCCGGACGATCCGGTCGAAGGTTTCGGCATCGACGAAACCCAGCGCGATCGCCTCTTCCTTGAGCGTCGTGCCGTTCTTGTGCGCGGTCTTGGCGACCTTGGTCGCATTGTCATAGCCGATGGTGGGGGCAAGTGCGGTCACCAGCATCAGGCTTTCCTTCATCAGCTTGTCGATGCGCGCCGTGTTGGCCTGGGTGCCCGCGACCATGTTGTCGGTGAAGCTGCCCGCCGCGTCGCCCAGAAGCTGCATGGATTGCAACACGTTGTAGGACATCATCGGGTTGTAGACGTTCAGTTCGAAATGGCCCTGGCTGCCGGCAAAGCCCACCGCCGCGTCGTTGCCCATGACATGCGCGCAGACCATGGTCAGCGCCTCGGCCTGGGTCGGGTTGACCTTGCCCGGCATGATCGACGAGCCCGGTTCGTTTTCCGGCAGGATCAACTCGCCCAGGCCCGAGCGCGGGCCGGAACCCAGCAGCCGCAGGTCGTTGGCGATCTTGAAAAGGCTTGCCGCGACCGTCTTCAAGGCGCCCGAGAACATCACCATCGCGTCATGGGCGGCCAGCGCCTCGAACTTGTTGGGCGCGGTGACGAAGGGCAGGCCGGTGATCCTGGCGATTTCGGCCGCGACGCGGCTGTCCCAGCCGACGCGGGTGTTCAGCCCGGTGCCGACGGCGGTGCCGCCCTGCGCCAGTTCGTAGATGTCGGGCAGGCAGGCTTTCACCCGAGCGATCCCCTTGTCGACTTGGGTCGCGTAGCCGGAAAACTCCTGGCCGAGCGTCAGCGGCGTGGCATCCTGCGTGTGGGTGCGGCCGATCTTGATGATGTCCTTGAACTCGGCCGACTTGGCCCAGAGCGCGGCCGACAGCTTTTCAAGCCCCGGGATCAGCACGTCGCGCGCCATCATGCCGATGGCCACATGCATCGCGGTCGGGAAGGTGTCGTTCGACGATTGCCCCATGTTGCAATGGTCGTTCGGGTGCACGGGTTTCTTCGACCCCATGACGCCGCCCAGCATCTCGATGGCGCGGTTCGAAATGACCTCGTTCGCGTTCATGTTCGACTGTGTGCCCGAACCGGTCTGCCAGACGACCAGCGGGAAGTTGTCGTCGAACTTGCCGTCGATTACCTCCTGCGCCGCCGCCGCGATGGTGTCGGCCAGGTCCGGTGCCATGTCGCCTTGCGCCTTGTTCACCAGCGCGCAGGCCTTCTTGATGACGCCAAGCGCGCGGATGATCGCCGCCGGCTGCTTTTCCCAGCCGATCGGAAAGTTCATGATCGAGCGTTGGGTCTGCGCCCCCCAGTACTTGTCGGCGGGAACTTCAAGCGGGCCAAAGCTGTCGGTCTCGGTGCGGGTCGCGGTCATGATGCAGGTCCGTGCTGGGAAATCCGGCCCCTGAGTAGAGGATTTCGGCCTTCGTCTCAAACAGGAAATGCGCTTCGTTGCGGCGGCGCGGCAAGTTATTCTGCGCTGCGGCGATAGATATAGACACGCGCGGGGGGGATGTTGTTCCACACCAGCGGCCCCGCAGTGGCCGAAAGCCCGAGCGCATGGCGGGTGTCCTCCCGCAGGGGCGGCTTCGGCCCATAGGTGAACTGGATGAACCGGCCGTCATGCCGCAAGGCACGGAAGGCGGCCGACACGATCTCGTTCTGCACCGCCTCGGGCATCGACAACAGGGGCAGGCCGCTGACCACGGCCGCCAGTGTTCCGTCGAAATCGCGGGCGGCCTGCTGGGCGGGCCGGTTGACGACATGAACACCCGGAAAGCTCTGGCGCAGGCGGCCGCAGAAAGCTGCGTTCATCTCGTAAAGCGTCAGGTCTTCAGGGGCGATCCCCCGGGCGATGATCCCGCGGGTGATACGGCCGGTGCCCGGACCGAACTCCGCCACAGGTCCATGACCCGGGGTCAGGCCGGCCGCCATCGCCGTGGCAAGCGCCCGGGAGGAGGGGACGACAGCCGAAATCTCGCGCGGGTTGCGCAGGAGTTGCCCAAGAAAAAGCGGCAGGTCGCCGGATGTCATTGCCTTCCCTTCGTGTCGGCCGAAATCCGGGGCGGGTCGCTTGGCCTACTTGCGCCAGCGGTCCAGCCGCACGACCTCGGCGTCGTGGCGATCGCTGGGCGGTTCGGGATCATCGTCGCCATCGCCGGTATCGTCGTCTTCGTCATCCTCGTCGTCATCGCTTGGTGCTTCGAAGCGCAGGCCGAATTCGACCGAAGGATCGACAAAGGTGCGGATCGCGTCGAACGGGATGTAAAGGGGTTCGGGCTGGTCGCCGAAATTCAAGGTCACCGAGAACCCGCCATCGTCCACATGCAGGTTGTCGAACCAATGCTGCATGACGACGGTCATTTCCTCGGGGTAGCGCTGGCGCAGCCAGTCCGCGAGTTCCGCATCCGGGTGGCGGGTGTCGAAGGTGATGAAGAAATGGTGTTCGCCCGGCAGGCCCTCGTCTTCCACCTGACGCAGCACCTCAACGATCAGCCCGCGCATGGCGCGATGCATGAGGTTACCGTAGTCGATGGATCGCGTCATGTCGGGCCTTCCTGTCTTTCGGCCCAAGCATAGGGGATTCGCATCCGAAGGAAAGCGGAAAGGGCCGGCCCCGTTCGCGGGGCCGGGGGGTGTTTGCCGCCTGTCCGGCCGGGGTTCCGGGCCTACCCCAGGACGGTCCTGACGGCGCGGGCGGTGGCGGCGACGACCGTATCCGCCTCGGCTTTCGACAGGCAGAAGGGCGGCGCGAAACCGAGGATATCGCCCTGCGGCATGGCCCGCGCGATGACCTTGTCCTGTGCCAGAAGCGCTGCGGACACCTGCGGCCCGATCTTGCGCGCGGGGTCGAAGAAGCGGCGGCTGTCGCGGTCCTCGACGAATTCGACCGCGCACAGCATCCCCTCGCCGCGGATGTCGCCGACATTCGGGTGATCGCCCAGCGCCTCGGTCATCGCGGCCTTGAGGTAGGCCCCGACCTCGCCCGCGTTCTTCACCAGCCCCAGATCGTCGATCAACCGCAGGTTCGCGACCCCCGCGGCCGCGCCGATCGGATGGGCGGAATAGGTCCAGCCGTGGCCGATGGGCCCGTTCTCGTCCGTGCCCCGTTCCAGAACCTTCCAGACCCTGTCCGAGACGATGGAGCCCGAAAGCGGCGCATAGGCCGAGGTCAGGCCCTTGGCGATGGTGATGATGTCGGCCTCGATCCCGAAATGATCCGATCCGAACATGGTGCCAAGGCGGCCAAAGCCGGTCACGACCTCGTCGACGATCAGAAGGATGTCGTGTTTGCGCAAGACCTTCTGGATCGCCGCCCAGTAGCCTGCGGGCGGGGGCACGATGCCGCCGGTGCCAAGGACCGGCTCGCCGATGAAGGCGCCGATGGTGTCCGCGCCTTCGCGTTCGATCAGGGCCTCAAGCTCGGCCACGCAATGCGCGACGAAACCGGCCTCGGACTGCGCCGGATCCTTGCGGCGATAGTAATAGGGCGCCTCGGTATGGATCACCTGAGCCAAGGGCAGGTCGAACTTCTTGTGGAAAAGCTCCAGCCCGGTCAGCGACCCGGTCATCAGCCCCGACCCGTGATAGCCGCGCCAGCGCGAGATGATCTTCTTCTTCTCGGGCAGGCCGCGGATGTTGTTGTAATACCAGACAAGCTTGACGTTCGTCTCGTTCGCGTCCGAGCCGCCAAGGCCGAAATAGACCTTCGACATGTTCGCGGGCGCCCGGTCGAGGATCATTTTCGCCAGCGTGATCGAGGCCTCGGTCCCGTGCCCGACATAGGCGTGGTAGTAGGCCAGTTCGCGGGCCTGCGCCGCGATCGCCTCGGCGATCTCCTGCCGGCCGTAGCCGACGTTCACGCAGTAAAGCCCGGCAAAGGCATCCAGAAGCCGGTTGCCGTCGCGGTCCTCGATGTGAACCCCCGCGGCGGTCCTGATGACGCGGTTCGGGCTTTCGCCCCGCGCGTGCTGCGCCAGATGCGTCGAGGGGTGGAAGAACGCCTCGCGATCCCAGGCGTCAAGCTCATCGTTCCTCAGCATCGTCGGTCCTCTCCGGTTGGCGATTCCATGTTGTGCACATCTACATCGCGACGAAATGTATTTCCACCCTGATCTCGAAATGATCTTGCCCGTTTCCAAGTCGGGAAATACTGTTGTGCACAAATCAACCCCTGCAAGGTGTGCCCCCCGCATGACCGAGAAATATGTTCCCTTCAGTGCCGCCGAATATGCCCGCCGCCTGTCAAAGACCCGCGCGGCGATGGAAAGGGCGGGGCTCGACGCGATGTTCGTCACCGATCCGTCGAACCAGGCCTGGCTGACCGGCTATGACGGCTGGTCCTTCTATGTCCATCAGGGCGTCATCGTCACCCATGACCGCGACCCGATCTGGTGGGGCCGCTACATGGACAGCATCGGCGCGCTTCGGACCTGCTGGATGGCGCCGGCCTCGGTCCACGGCTACGCGGACAACTACGTCCAGTCGACGGTGCGCCACCCGATGCAGGATCTGGCCGGCCACATCCGCGCGCTTGGCCTTGCCACCGCCCGCATCGGGGTGGAGATGGAGAACTACTATTACTCCGCCAAGGCGCATGCGGTCCTGGCCGGCGAACTGCCGGATGCGACGCTTGCCGATGCGACCGCGCTGGTGAACTGGCAGCGGCTGATCAAGTCGGACGAGGAAATCGCCTTCATCCGCAATGCCGCGAAGATCTCCGACAAGGTGGTGACGACGGCGATCGAACGGGCCGAACCCGGCCTTCGCAAGAACGACCTCGTGGCCGACATTTTCCATGCGGCGATCAGCGGCGTCGGCGATCTGTGGGGCGACTACCCCGCCATCGTGCCCCTGACGCCCTCGGGCATCGACGCGACCGCCGCGCACCTGACCTGGAACGGCGCGCCGATGAAGGCCGGCGAGGCGACCTTCTTCGAGCTTTCGGGCTGCTACCGGCGCTATCACGCGCCGCTTTGCCGGACCGTCTTCCTGGGCACCCCCCCGCAAGAGATGCGGGAGGCCGAGAAGGCGCAGATCGAGGGGATCGCCGCCGGGCTTGACGCGGCGCGGGCGGGCAACCGCACCTGCGATATCGCCAATGCCTTCATGGGTGTCTTGAAGAAATACGGCATCCACCGCGAGGGGCGCATGGGCTATCCGATCGGCCTCAGCTATCCGCCCGACTGGGGCGAACGCACCGCCTCGATCCGGTCCGAGGATGAAACGGTTCTGGAGCCCGGCATGGTCTTTCACTTCATGCCTGCGCTCTGGATGGAAAGCTGGGGGCTTGAGACGACCGAAACCATCCTGATCACCGAAAGCGGCCCGGCGCAGCCCTTCTGCACCGTCGAGCGCAAGCTGTTCGTGAAGGGGTGACGGGCTTGGACCTTCTGGATGACACCCGCGCCCTGCTGCGCCAGCTTGTCGGCTATCCGACGATTTCGTCCGACAGCAACCTCGCGATGATCGAGTTCCTCGCCGACAGGCTCGGCGCGGCGGGCGCGCGGGTCGAGGTGCACCGCGACCCGGCCGGAACCAAGGCGAACCTCTTCGCGACCATCGGCCCTGAGCGCGCCGGGGGCATCCTGCTTTCGGGTCATTCGGACGTGGTGCCGGTCGCCGACCAGGACTGGACAAGCGACCCGTTCGAGATGGTGGAACGCGACGGCCGGCTTTACGGGCGCGGCACCTGCGACATGAAGGGTTTCATTGCCGCGGCGGTGGCGATGGCGCCCGCCTTCGCCGAACGCGCGACCGGTCGGCCCGTCCATTTCGCCTTTACCCACGACGAAGAGGTCGGATGCCTGGGCGCGCAGGCGCTGGCGCAGATCCTGCGGGCACGCGACACGCGCCCCTCGGTCGCGATCATCGGCGAACCGACGCTGATGCGGGTGATCGAGGGTCACAAGGGGTGCTACGAATACACCACCCACTTCACCGGCCTCGAAGGCCACGGTTCGGCCCCGGACCGGGGGGTGAACGCGGTGGAATATGCGGTGCGCTATGTCGCGCGGCTTCTGGAGTTGCGCGAAAGGCTGAAGGCACGCGCCCCCGCCGACAGCCCCTTCGACCCGCCGTGGACGACGATCAACACCGGCGCGCTCGTGGGCGGGGTCGCCCACAACGTCATCCCGGGCAAGGCGCGGATCGACTGGGAAATGCGCCCCGTCCAGCCCGGCGACGCCGAATTCGTCAAGGATGACCTCGGCCGTTTCTGCGCCGAGGACCTCTTGCCGATGATGCGCGCCGTCAGCCCCGGCGCCGACATCGTCACCGAGGTGATCGGCGAGGTCGCGGGCCTCTTGCCCGCCACCCGGAACGAGGCGAAGGCCATCGTCATGGAACTGACCGGGGCGAACGGTGCCGATACCGTGCCCTTCGGGACCGAGGCGGGCATCTTCCAGTCGCTTGGCATGTCCGCGGTCGTCTGCGGGCCGGGGTCCATCGAACAGGCGCACAAGCCTGACGAATTCGTCGCCATCGACCAGTTGCGTCAATGCCTGTCCATGCTTGACGGGCTGTCGGCCCGGCTTTCGGCATGAGCGCCGGCGCGGAGGCGTCCGAAAGCGCCGCCACCGCCGCTTTCTGGCGGGCGGCGCCCTACGTCTTCCTGTTGCTCTGGTCGGGGGGCTATACCTTTGCCAAGATGGGCCTTGCCCATATCGAACCCCTGACCATGCTGGCGCTGCGCTACGGGCTGGCGGTCCTGGCGCTTTTGCCGTTCCTCATGCGGCGCGCGACGCGCTGGCCGGTTTCCGCGCGGCACTGGGGGGCGATCGCGATCACCGGGTTCCTGATCCAGTGCGTCTACTTCGGCCTGGCCTACCTGGCGATGAAGCGCGGCATGAACGCGGGCACCACGGCGATCATCATGGCGCTGCAGCCGATCCTCGTGGCGGCGCTGACACCGGTCTTCACCGGCCAGCGGCGCGGCGGCGCGGTTTTGTGGCTTGGGCTTGTCCTTGGCTTCGCCGGCGTTCTTCTGGTGATCCTGTCGGGCCGGTCACTTGGCCCCAGCCCCTGGATCGCCGTCCTTCTGGCGCTGGCCGCCCTTCTTGGCATCACGATCGCCACGCTGTTCGAGAAATGGCACGGGTTGAAGACAGATCCGGTGGTGGGCGGAATCGTCCAGTATGTCGTGGGCTTCGCCGTCCTGATGCCCGCCGCGATGCTGACCGAAACCATGGTGGTCGACTGGGCGCCGGAACTGGTGATCTCGGTGGCCTATCTGGTGATCGGCAATTCGATCATCTCGATCAGTCTTTTCATCGCGCTGCTTCAGCGCGGGGACGCGACGCGGATCTCGGCGCTTCTCTACCTCGTGCCGCCGCTGGCGATGGCGGTCGCCTGGGCGGTCCTTGGTGAAACCGTGACGGCCCTTGCCTTCGCGGGGTTCATCCTGTCGGCGGCGGGTGTCCATATCGTCAACCGGCAGACGGCGCGGGCGGGCGCGGCATGACGGATGCGGCGACCGCCAGCGCCCGCGACCGGTTTGACAGGATGCATGCCATCCTGCGCAACCGTATCTGCCTTCTCGACTATGCCCCCGGCACCCGCCTGTCGGAAGAGGCGCTGGCGGCCGAGTTCGGGGTCAGCCGCACGCCGTTGCGCCGCGTCCTGTCCCGGCTGGAGGGCGAGGGGCTCCTGCAATCGGTCCACGGCGTCGGCACCTTCGTCACCGATGTCGAGGTGGAGGAACTGGCCCAGACCTACCGGCTCAGGCTTGAACTGGCGGAACTGACCGGGCGGCTCGACCCGGTGGCGCCGGATGCCGCGCTTTGGGCCGATCTGCGCGCGCTTCTCGACCGGGCGCGGGGCTTTGGCGCCGATCCCGACCCGCGCGCCTATGCCGAACTGATCATGGATGTCTTCCTTGCCCTTCTCAGGCTCACCGCGAACGAACCCCTGCGCGAGATCTGCGAGCGGCTTTATTTCCGGACCACGCGGATCTGGCTGAAGTCGGTCTTCGCCGGCAGGCTCGACCTCGCGTCCGAGGTCGATGTCTTCCGCCGCGAGGTCGAGGACATCGTGATGGCGCTTCAGGTGGGCGACCTGCACTCGGCGGCGCTGATCCAGCGCGCCCATATCTCGATGAGCTTCGAACGGATGCGCCGCGGGCTGTCCGGCTGAAGCGGGCCTGACCCTAGGGCTAGTGCGCGGCGTTGTCCGGCGGGGGCAGGGGGATCGGCCCGCCCGCGCGCCGCGCCTTCAGCGCATCGTCGAGGAACTTGTGCCCGCGCGCGGCGGCCAGGCGAATGCGCATCGCCGTAAGGTATGCCTCTTCCAGCGTGGGAGAGGAGGCGCCGATCACCTTGGCGACCTGATAGAAGAACCGGTCGTCGTCGATGTCCTTCATCGCCTCCAGCGTGCGCCGCGCCAGGTCGTCGCCGAGTTCCTCCGCAACCCCCATCTCAGCGCGTTCCCTCCCCCAGGCGGCGGCGGACATAGTCCTGCACCTGGCCGATCATCGGCAGCATGTGCTCTTCCTCGTTCTCGAAGAAGTGGCCCGCCCCCTCGACCTCGGCGTGGGAGATGGTGATGCCCTTCTGTTCGCGCAGCTTGGCGACCAGCGATGCGGTGTCCTTGGGCGGCGCCACGCGGTCGGCGCTGCCGTTGATGATCAGCCCCGAGGAGGGGCACGGCGCGAGGAAGGAGAAATCGTAAAGGTTCGCCGGCGGTGCGACCGAGATGAAACCGGTGATCTCGGGCCGGCGCATCAGAAGCTGCATGCCGATCCAGGCGCCGAAGGAAAAGCCCGCGACCCAGCAATGCTTGGAATTCGGGTTCATCGCCTGCAGGTAGTCAAGCGCCGAGGCGGCATCGGAAAGCTCTCCGATTCCCTGGTCGTATTCGCCCTGGCTGCGGCCGACGCCGCGGAAGTTGAACCGCAGGACGGTAAAGCCGATCTCGTGGAAGGCATAGTGCAGCCGGTGCACCACGCGGTTGTTCATCGTGCCGCCGAACTGGGGGTGCGGGTGCAGGATGATCGCGATCGGCGCGTCGGGGGCTTTCTGCGGGTGGTAGCGTCCTTCCAGACGGCCTTCGGGGCCGGGGAAAATGACTTCGGGCATAGGGTTCGTCGCCTGCTTTCTACCGGGGTCCGAGGCGCCAACAGGGAAGACCTTTGTTGACCTTTTTTCTCAGACACCCTAGAACTGTTCTAAAGACCGGCGGGATGCCGGTATCCGGGTGAAAGGGAGTTAAGGCTCCGTTTGTCCGGCGTCAACGTCTTTGCGGTATCTTCCTGGGGGATCGCGCATGAAACTGTCGACCAAGGGCCGCTATGCAATGGTCGCGCTTGCCGATCTGGCGACGGCGCGCGCCGACCAGATGACCTCGCTTGCCGAGATATCGAAGCGGCAGGACATCTCGCTACCCTATCTCGAACAGCTCTTCGTCAAGCTGCGCCGCGCGGGGCTGGTCGAGTCGGTGCGCGGCCCGGGCGGCGGTTACCGGCTGGCGCGTCCCGCCGGCGATATCCGGGTGAGCGAGATCCTGCAGGCGGTGGACGAAACCGTCAGCGCGCTGCACACCGGCGCCGGCGCCTCGGGCGGGGTGTCGGGAAGCCGGGCGCAGTCGATGACCAACCGGCTTTGGGAAAGCCTGTCTGCGCATGTCTATGTCTTCTTGCACCAGACCCGCCTGTCCGACGTGATCGGCAACGACATGATACCTTGCCCGGCGGTGCCCGCGCTGTTCCAGCTGGTGGATGAATGATGACGCCTGCGGCCAGGGAGGCGCGTTCCGCGCCGGATCCTTCGTCTCGCCTGCGCCTTGCGGCTCCGGCTCGGGCGGCCTCCGGCGGGGATATTTGGAAAAAGAAGAAGGGGTGGCGGGCGTGAGCGGACGCGTCTACCTGGATTGGAACGCGACGGCGCCGGTGCGGCCCGAGGCGCGCGCGGCGGTCGCCGCGGCGCTTGAGGCGACCGGCAACCCGTCCTCGGTCCATGCCGAGGGGCGCGCGGCGAAGGCGCTGGTGGAGGCCGCGCGCGAGGCGGTGGCCGCGCTTGCCGGCTGCCGCCCGCAGGAGGTGATCTTCACCTCTGGCGCGACCGAGGCGGCGGGCGTCCTGTCGCGCCTGCCCGAAGGGCATGACGTTCTGGTCGATCCGACCGCGCATGATTGTCTTGTCGCCCACTGGCGTGGCGGCGGCGCCGATGCAGGCGGTGGCAGGCCCGGCGGGCACACGCTGGCCATGGGGCTTGCCAACAGCGAGACAGGGGTGATCACCGACCCCGGCGCGAAGGGGGCGGACGGCTGGGCCTACGGCGCGCGACGGGCGGACTGGCTTTTGCTGGACGTGGTGCAGGCGGTGGGGCGCATCCCCTTTGCCTTTGCCTGGTCGGGGGCCGATTTCGCCATCCTGTCCGCGCACAAGATCGGCGGGCCCAGGGGCGTCGGCGCGCTGATCCTGCGCGAAGGGCTGGAGATCGAGCCGCTTCTGAGGGGCGGCGGCCAGGAAAAGGGGCGGCGGTCGGGGACCGAGAATGTCGCGGGGATAGCCGGGTTCGGCGCGGCGGCGCGGGCTGCGCAGGCGGAGCTGGACGCGGGGTGCTGGCAAGGGGTCGCGGCGCTGCGCGACCGGCTTGAGGCGCGTGTCCGCGACGCCTCGCCCGAGACGCAGGTTGTGGGCCTGGACCGGCCGCGCCTGCCCAACACCGCCTGCCTCCTGACGCCCGGCTGGAAGGGCGAGACGCAGGTCATGCAGATGGATCTGGCGGGTTTCGCGATCTCCGCGGGATCGGCCTGTTCGTCTGGCAAAGTGCGGGCAAGCAGGGTATTGCAGGCGATGGGTTACGACGAGACGGCGGCGGCCTCGGCCATCCGCGTTTCGCTTGGGGTAAGGACGACGGTCGAGGACGTTGACCGTTTCGCAGAGGCCTGGATCGCAGCGCGCGCGCGGCAGCGTGCGCGGGCTGCATGAGGAAGGGCTCGGAACACATGAAAATAGAACGGGAAAACACCATGGCGCAGGGTCACGATACGGCAGCCGAACTTGAGGTCCGCGAAGGCGTCGACCGGGAGACGGTCGAAACCGTGCAGAACATGGGCGCCTACAAGTACGGCTGGGAAACCGAGATCGAGATGGAGTTCGCGCCGATGGGCGTGAACGAGGACATCGTGCGGCTCATTTCCGAAAAGAACGGCGAGCCGCAGTGGATGACCGATTGGCGCCTGGCGGCCTTCGCCCGCTGGAAGGAGATGGAGGAGCCCCGCTGGGCGATGCTCAACTATCCCGAGATCGACTACCAGTCGCAGTATTATTATGCCAAGCCGAAAAGCATGGCCGAGAAACCGAAGTCGCTGGAGGAGGTCGATCCGAAGCTGCTGGCCACTTACGAAAAGCTTGGCATCCCGCTGAAGGAACAGATGATTCTGGCCGGCGTCGAGGGCGCAGAGAATGCCCCGGCGGAGGGCCGCAAGGTGGCCGTCGATGCCGTGTTCGACAGCGTCAGCGTCGGCACCACCTTCAAGGAAGAGCTGAAGAAGGCGGGGGTCATCTTCTGCTCGATCTCCGAGGCGATCCGCGAACATCCCGACCTGGTCAGGAAATACCTCGGCTCGGTCGTGCCGCAGTCCGACAACTTCTTCGCGACGCTGAATTCGGCCGTCTTCTCGGACGGCAGCTTCGTCTACATCCCGCCGAACACCCGCTGCCCGATGGAGCTTTCGACCTATTTCCGCATCAACGCCGAGAACACCGGCCAGTTCGAACGCACGCTGATCATCGCCGACAAGGGCAGCTATGTGAGCTATCTGGAGGGCTGCACCGCGCCCAAGCGCGACACCGCGCAGCTGCACGCGGCGGTGGTGGAAATCGTGATCCTCGAAGATGCCGAGGTGAAATATTCGACCGTGCAGAACTGGTTCCCCGGCGACGAGGAGGGCAAGGGCGGCATCTACAACTTCGTCACCAAGCGTGCCGATTGCCGGGGTGATCGGGCCAAGGTGATGTGGACGCAGGTGGAGACCGGATCGGCGATCACCTGGAAATATCCCTCCTGCATCCTGCGCGGCGAGGCGAGCCAGGGAGAGTTCTATTCGATCGCCATTGCCAACAACATGCAGCAGGCCGACACCGGGACCAAGATGATCCATCTTGGAAAGAACAGCCGGTCGCGCATCGTTTCCAAGGGGATTTCCGCCGGCCGCGCGCAGAACACCTATCGCGGACTGGTGACGATGCACCCCAAGGCCAAGAACAGCCGCAACTACACCCAGTGCGACAGCCTTCTGATCGGCGACCGCTGCGGGGCGCATACGGTTCCCTATATCGAGGTCAAGAACAATTCCTCGCGCGTGGAGCACGAGGCGACGACATCGAAGGTGGATGACGACCAGCTCTTCTACTGCCGCTCGCGCGGGATGGACGAGGAGGAGGCGGTGGCGCTGGTCGTCAACGGCTTCTGCCGCGAGGTCTTGCAGGCCCTGCCGATGGAATTCGCGATGGAGGCGCAGAGCCTTGTCGCGATCTCGCTTGAGGGCAGCGTCGGATGACGTGGTTCAAGCCGAAGACCCATGGTTATGGCGCGTCCCCGGCCAACTGGAAGGGCTGGGCGGCGACCTTCGGCTTTCTGGTGCTGGAACTTGTGCTGGTCTGGGTATTGCTGCTTCGGCCGATCCTGGCGGGCGGCGAGCCGACGATCAACCAGCTTGTGGTCTGGGGGTTTTGCAGCGGGGCGCTGACGGTTGGCTTCGTGTGGCTTACCAAGGCCAAGACGGATGGCGACTGGCGCTGGCGCTGGGGCAAGGAAGACTGAGATGATCGTCACCACCACACCATCGATCGAGGGCCGCAGGATCGCCCGTTACCACGGCATCGTCACCGGCGAGGCGATCCTGGGTGCCAACATCTTCCGCGATCTCTTCGCGCAGGTGCGCGACATCGTCGGCGGCCGGTCGGCGGCCTATGAGCAGGAGTTGGGCCGCGCCCGTGAAACCGCGCTTCGCGAGATGGAGGAACGGGCTGCGATTGCGGGCGCCAATGCCATCGTCGGGGTGGACCTGGACTACGAGGTCATCAACAACATGCTGATGGTCTCGGCCTCCGGCACTGCGGTGACGCTGGAAGGGTAGTGGACATGGGCGCTTTGGCACCGAACGGCGGCTGGCCGGGGGCAACCTGCCCCGACCCTGGCAATGCCTTTGCCCCCACGGCGGCGGCAATGCGGCAATTCCGTGGCGCTCGCGTCGTGAATTTCGCAAGGTTGCGTGCCGATTTCGGCCACAAAGCCCCCCTAGAAGTCCTGGCGAACGCAAGCGTGCGCGGAGACTTGGATCATGGACCAGAAGACTGTTTTCACCGAGCGTCTGAGAAGGATCGACAAGGGAAAACAGATCGAACCGGAGGGCGTGATCGGTCGCAAGTTCCAGAAGAAGTACGAACACAAGTTCGGCGTCAAGGCGCAGCGCGAACGCCAGTCGACGCGCAATGCCTTCGTCTTGCTGATCGCGATCGCGCTCGGGGCGTTGGCGATGCTTTGTGGACGGCTCGGTTACTTTCACCTGTCGAAGCTGGAAGGATTGCCGGAAGCCTTCTACGATCTTCAGGGGCGCGGCGTCGCCATCATCGTCGGCATCCTGCTGGCTTTCCTCATGGCCTTCTTCGGGCTTTACGGAAAGGGCCGGGTGCCCGCGCTGCTGTGCGGTTGCGCGCTGATGTACTTCGGCGAGGCGGCGGTGGCGGCCAATGCGACCGAGCTTTGGGCCAGCATCTTTTCGCCGGAATATGCGCAGGCCATGGCCGCGCAGGGTGCGGACTACGTCCTGACGCCCGCCGGCTGACCGCCAGACACATCGGAAACCTCGCGGCCCGGGCCTTTGGCCCGCAGGCCGCCTTTGCCTATTGAGACGAGGAAAACATGCTTGAGATCAAGAACCTGCACGTCGAACTTGAAGAGGAAGGCAAGCCGATCCTCAAGGGGGTGAACCTGACGGTCGAGGCCGGCAAGGTCCATGCCATCATGGGCCCCAACGGGTCGGGCAAGTCGACGCTGTCCTATGTGCTTTCGGGTCGCGACGGCTATGCCGTGACCGAGGGGTCGGCCACGCTCGACGGTGAGGAGCTGCTTGAGATGGAACCGGAGGAACGCGCCGCCGCCGGGCTGTTCCTCGCGTTCCAGTATCCGGTCGAGATCCCGGGCGTCGGCAACATGACCTTCCTGCGCACCGCGGTGAATGCCCAGCGCAAGGCGCGCGGCGAAGAGGAGCTTTCGGCGGGCGAGTTTCTCAAGGTCGTGCGGGAAAAGGCCAAGACGCTGAAGATCGACGCCGAGATGCTGAAGCGTCCCGTCAACGTCGGCTTTTCCGGCGGCGAGAAGAAGCGCAACGAGATTCTCCAGATGGCGATGCTGGAGCCGCGCATGTGCATCCTGGACGAGACCGACAGCGGCCTGGACGTCGACGCGATGAAGCTGGTGGCCGAGGGCGTGAACGCGCTGCGCGATCCCGGCCGGGCCTTCCTGGTCATCACCCACTACCAGCGCCTCTTGGACCACATCAAACCCGATGTCGTGCATATCATGGCGGACGGGCGGATCGTGAAGACCGGCGGGCCCGAGCTTGCGCTCGAGGTCGAACGCAACGGCTATGCCGACATCCTGGCGGAGATCGCCTGATGACGGCGCCGATGACCAGGGACGCGCGGCGCGCGGACACGACAGAGGCGCGGCTGGCCGCGATCGACCTTCCGACGGGCGGCTTCACCGCGCCCGCGCGGGCCGAAGCGCTGGCCCGGCTTGGTACGATGGGGCTGCCGGCGCGGCGCGATGAATACTGGCGCTGGACCGACCCCGCGAAGCTGAACGCGGAGCAGCCCGAGGCGGGCGCGGCCTTCCGCGTCGACCGTCCGATCTTCGAGGGGCGCGACAAGCTGCGCCTTGTGTTCGAGGACGGCGTGTTCGATGCCGCCGCCTCGGACGATCCGGTTCTGGCCGGGGTGGAGATCGCGCGCCTGTCAGAGGCGGACCGCGCCGACATCCACTGGGCGAAGGCGCAGTATGGTGCGCTTGAGGCCAGCGGCCAGACGCCGGTCGCGCGGCCCTTCGCGGCGCTGAACACCGCCGCCGCGACCGAAGGCGTGCTGATCCGCGTGACCGGCAAGGCGGCGCGGCCGCTTCACATCTCCTACCGGCAAAGCGAAAAGACTTCGGACGTGATCCTGCACCATGTGGTTCGGATCGAGGAGGGGGCGGAACTGACCCTTCTTGAAACCGGGACGCCCGGCGCGCGGTCGAACGTCGTGATGGAGGTGGATGTCGCAAGGGGCGCACGGTTTCACCACATCCGTCCGCAGGGCCGGGCGACCGACCGGGTGATGGTCACGCATCTTTTCGCCCGCGTGGCCGAGGATGCGACCTTCAAGTCCTTCACGCTGACAACCAACGGCAAGTTTACCCGCAACGAGGCGGTGATCGAGGTCGCGGGCGACGGCGCGACGGCGCATATCGCGGGCGCGGCGCTTGGCGACGGCGAAGACGGGCCGTTCCATCACGATGACACCGTCTTCATCGACCACGGCGCGGTCGGTTGCGAAAGCCGACAGGTCTTCAAGAAGGTGTTGAAGCACGGGGCGACCGGCGTTTTCCAGGGCAAGATCCTGGTGCGGCCCGGCGCGCAGAAGACCGACGGCTATCAGATCAGCCAGTCGCTTCTTCTCGACGACGACAGCCAGTTCCTCGCCAAGCCCGAGCTGGAGATCTATGCCGACGACGTGAAATGTTCGCACGGATCGACGACCGGGGCGATCGACGAGACGGCGCTTTTCTACCTGCGGTCGCGCGGGGTGCCCGAAGCGGACGCCAAGGCGCTCCTGATCCTGTCGTTCCTTGCGGACGCGATCGCCGAGATCGAGGACGAGGATCTGGCCGGTGACGTGGTCGCGCGGCTTGAGGACTGGCTGGCGCGCAGGCGGGGCTGATGGCGATCACCGACGACATCGTGGCGACCTATCGCGGCCCGCGCCGGGTTGCCGCCCGGCTTCTGGCCGGCGAACGGCACGAGGCGCGTCCGCTCGCCTATCTTCTGGCGGCACTGGGGCTTTTCCTGGTCGCGCAGGCGCCGGGCCTTGCCCGGGCGGCGCATCTTGAGCCGGCATCCCCCTTTGCGCAGCGCGTCATGGCGGCGGCGCTGGCGCTTTGCGCGCTGTTGCCTGTCTTCTACGCGCTTGCCGCACTTGGCCATCTGGCGGCGCGCGCGCTTGGCGGGACGGGCGACTGGTTCGGCGGGCGCATCGCGCTTTTCTGGGCGCTTCTGGCGGTGGCACCCCTCGTCTTGCTGCAGGGGCTGGTCGCTGCCTTCGTCGGCCCCGGGGGCGCCTATCTGGCCACCGGGATCGTCGTCTTTGCCGTTTTCCTGTGGTTCTGGGGCGCCGGACTTGCCGCGTCCGAATTCGGAGCACCCGCGTGACGCTTTCCGCCTTCCTAGCGGGCCTACTGGCCGAAACCCTGCGTGACCCGCGCAGTGCCGCGCGCCGCCTTCTGGCGCTGGACCCGCCGATGGAAGCGCGCTGGATCGGGCTCTTGCTGATCTCGGTCCTGACGCTGATCGCGGCCAAGCTGATGCTGGCCTCGGTCCCGGCCGAGGAGATCCAGCCCTGGGAACAGGTCTGGGCGAATGCCTGGGCGGGCCTGCCGATCCAGATTGCCAGCCTGGTGCTCTTTGCCGTCGCGGTGACATGGATAGGGTCTCTCTTCGGTGGCACCGGCCGCTTTTCCGACGCGCTTCTGGCGGTGACCTGGGTGCAGGGCGTGATGCTTGTCCCGCAGGCCGTGCAGATCCTGATCTTTCCGGTGTTGCCGGGCGTGTCGGGGTTGATCGCGCTTGGTTCGGTCGTGCTGTTCTTCTACCTGCTTTCGCAGTTCATCTGCGTCGTGCATGGCTTTCGCAGCGCAGTTGCCGTCTTCTTCGGCGTGATCGGCACCCTTCTTGCGCTGGGGATCGTCCTTGCTGTCCTTTTCACGATGCTGGGCGTCCTGCCCGTCGGCCCGGAGGCCTGACCATGTATGACATCGCCCGCGTGCGCGCGGATTTCCCGATCCTGTCGCGCGAGGTGAATGGCAAGCCGCTTGTCTACCTCGACAATGGCGCCTCGGCGCAGAAGCCGCGCGTGGTGATCGACGCGATGACGCGCGCCTATGAATACGAATACGCCAATGTCCATCGCGGGTTGCACTACCTGTCGAACCTCGCGACCGACCGGTATGAGGCGGTGCGCGGGATCGTCGCGCGGTTTCTTGGCGCGCCCGACCCCGAAGAGATCGTGTTCACCACCGGTACGACCGAAGGGATCAACCTGGTGTCCTATGCCTGGGCGGCGCCGCGCTTGCAGCCCGGCGACGAAATCGTGCTGAGCGTGCTGGAACATCACGCCAACATCGTGCCCTGGCATTTCCTGCGCGAACGGCAGGGCGTGGTGCTGAAATGGGTCGAACCGGAAGCCGACATGTCGCTGGATCCCCAGAAGGTGATCGACGCGATCGGCCCGCGCACGCGCCTTGTGGCGGTGACACAGATGTCGAACGTCACCGGCACGCTGGTCGATGTGGCCGCGATCTGCCGGGGGGCCAGGGAAAAGGGCGTGCCGGTCCTGGTCGACGGGTCGCAGGGCGCGGTGCACCGCCCGGTGTCGATCCCCGAGATCGGGTGCGATTTCTACGCCATCACCGGCCACAAGCTTTACGGCCCGTCGGGTTCGGGCGCGATCTGGATATCGAAGGACCGCATGGCAGAGATGCGCCCCTTCCTTGGCGGCGGCGACATGATCCGCGAGGTCACGCGCGACGGTGTCAGCTACAACGACCCGCCGATGAAGTTCGAGGCGGGCACACCCGGCATCGTCCAGCAGATCGGGATGGGCGTCGCCCTGGAATATCTGATGGATCTGGGCATGGCCAACGTGGCCGCGCACGAGGCGGCGCTGCGCGACTATGCGGTGGCGCGGTTCAAGGGTCTGAACTGGCTGAACGTGCAGGGGCAGGCGCCCGGCAAGGGCGCGATCTTTTCCTTCACGCTTCACGGCGCGGCGCATGCGCACGACATTTCGACCGTTCTCGACAAGAAGGGGATCGCGGTCCGCGCCGGAACCCATTGCGCGATGCCGCTTCTGGATCATCTGGGGGTCGGCGCGACCTGCCGCGCCTCGTTCGGGCTTTACAACACGACCGAAGAGGTGGACCGCCTGGTCGAGGCGCTGGAGCTTTGCCACGAGCTTTTCGGCTAAGGCGGGGCAGGGCGCTCAGGTCTGGGTGTTCAGCTCTGGGCGAGGCAGGGCGGGGCCGGGTTTCGGGCCGGCCGCCGCCGCAGGTTTCAAAACGACCAGCTCAGCCCGAAGACCGCCGCGGTGTCGCGCGCGCCGGCGCGGTTGCCCAGGTTTTCGGCATGGACGAGCTCCACCAGAAGCTCAAGATTGTCGCCGACGGGGCGCTGGTAGCTGATCGACAGGTCCACTTGCCGCGCGTCGGGTGCAAGGTCGATGGCGACGGGTTCGTAGCTGGTCGATCCGATCGCGCGGGTGACCGGCAGCACGGCGGTCGCGCTGCCCGAGGTGACCGCCATCGGCATCCGCGCGCCGAAGGACAGGCGGTCGCCCCTTGTGGCAAGGTTGCGCTGCCCGAATTCGACCCCGAGGCTGTTGAAGCTGGCGGTCGAGACATCCGACAGGATGCCGGTCCCGGCCAGGCTGGCAAGGCCGACCTCTCCGGTCAGCGAGAGGAACCCGTCGCCAGCCAGATCCTGCGACAGCGCCAGTTCGACGGCAAAGAGGTCGTTCGCGCCCGCATCCGTGCCCAGGCCAAGCAAGGCCCCCTGGTCGCGCGCGAGCTTCAGCCCCAGGTCAAGCCGGGTGGACCCTTCGGAGAGCGCGGTTGACAGGCTGATGCCGTAGTCGTCGCCGCCTTGCGGCAGAAGAACCGCGGCGGAAAGGCCGCCATCGCGCAGCCGGCCCCCGACGGAACGGCCCGAAAACCCTTCGAACGTGTCCGAAAGGGCGCTGGCGCTGGCCACCCGCCGGGTGGCAAGGCCGGTGGTAAAGGCCCGCGCCAGCCGTCCCGTTCCGATGTCCGGAAGGCCCGCCGTCGCGGCCAGGGTGCCGCCGGGGGTACGGAATTCGGCGTTCAGGCTGTCGGTCACGGTGATGTCGACCGCCGACAGGCTGCGGGTGA
>JACKKJ010000005.1 GCA_024236495.1 Paracoccaceae bacterium | reverse complement strand
GCATGGGCAAGGACATCGTCGGTCTCGGCGGCGAAACCCACCACCAGCGCCGGGCGGGTGTCGCCCAGCTGCGACACGGTCGCAAGGATGTCGGGGTTCTCCGCGAATTCAAGCGCGGGGGCACGGCCAGACCCGTCCTTCTTCATCTTCGTGGCCGCGGCATTGGCGACGCGCCAGTCGGCCACCGCCGCCGCGAAGACCGCGGCGTCCGACGGCAGGGCGGCCCGGACAGCCGCCAGCATCTCGTTCGCGGTCTCGACCCGCACGACATCGACGCCACCCGGCGGCGGCACGCTGGCCGGACCGGTGACGAAGGTCACCCTGGCGCCAAGGTCGCGCAGCGCGGCGGCGATCGCTGTCCCCTGCGCGCCCGAGGACCGGTTGGCGATGTAGCGCACCGGGTCGATCGGTTCATGCGTCGGGCCGGATGTCACGACGACATGGCGCCCGTTCAGCGGCCCCCCGCCCAGCGCGGCCCCGACCGAGGCGACAATCTCGAGCGGTTCGGCCATCCGGCCGGGGCCAAATTCGCCGCAGGCCATGTCGCCCTCGTTCGGGCCGGCGAAAAGCACGCCGTCCCGCTTCAGCGCCGCGATGTTTCGCTGGTTGGCGGGGTGCAGCCACATCCGAACGTTCATCGCGGGCGCGACCAGCACCCGCTTGTCCGTCGCCATCAGAAGGGTCGAGGCAAGGTCGTCGGCATGCCCCCCCGCCATCTTGGCCATCAGATCGGCCGTCGCCGGCGCAACGACGACAAGGTCTGCCGACCGGCTCAGTTCGATATGCCCCATCTCGGCCTCGTCGGTCAGGTCGAAAAGATGGCGGTAACACTTCGCCCCGGCAAGCGCCCCCGCCGACAGCGGCGTGACGAATTCCTCTGCCGCGCGGGTCAGCACCGGCGTCACCGAGGCGCCGCGCTCCCGGAGCCGCCGGATCAGGTCAAGCGACTTGTAGGCGGCGATCCCGCCGCCGATTACCAGAAGGATACGCTTGCCCGTCAGCATCGGCCCTCTCCCTTGCGTATCTCAGGATTAGGGCCGGGGGGGCGGGATGGCAAGCCGGGGCATCCATCAGCTTCCGTGATGGCAAGGCGCACAAATTCGAACGTGCGCGCCTGCAACCGGGCCGCTAGGGTGCCGCGAAACGAGGAGACGCGGATGACCTATGAACTCGCCATCGGGGATCGCAGCTATTCAAGCTGGTCGCTCAGGGGTTGGCTGTTTTTCGAGAAGTTCGGGATTCCCGTGAAGATCCGCACCTGCGTTCTTTACACCGACGAGGTTCAGCGCCTGCTGGCGGATTTCGCGCCCGCCCGGCTGGTGCCCGCCGTTCGCACGCCAGAGGGCGAGGTGATCGGCGAAAGCATCGCCATCCTCGAAACGCTGGCCGAAAGGCACCCCGGCGCGGGGCTCTGGCCCGAAGACGCCGCCGCGCGGATCATGGCCCGCTATATGGTGGCCGAGATGCACGCGGGCTTTGGCGCGCTGCGCGGCGACTGCGCGATGAACCTCCTGAAAAGCTATGTGGACAGTGCGCCCAGCGACGCGGTTCTCGCCGACCTGGCGCGGATCGACCTGATCTGGGCGCGGGCGCGCGACCGCTTCGGCACTGACGGCCCCTGGCTTTTCGGACGCTACACGGCAGCCGATGCCTTTTTCGCGCCTGTCGCGACGCGCATCGCGACCTACAACCTGCCCGTGTCCGCTGTCGCGCGGGCCTATGTCGCGGCGCATCTGGCCGATCCGTCGTTCCGGCGCTGGCGCGCGATGGGACAGGCCGAGAACCTGGTGCAGCCAAGCTACTACAAGCCCTTTGCCGAACGCCCCTGGCCCGGCCCCGCGCCGCTGCCCGCCGAAATCGCCGAGGGGCCCTCGGTCAATGCCGCCTGCCCCTATTCCGGCAAGCCCGTCACGCATTTCCTGCGCCTCGATGGCCGGGTCTGGGGGTTTTGCAACGCCTTTTGCCGCGACAAGACGCTGCACGACCCGGAAGCCTGGCCGAAATTCATGGAATTGCTGCGTTCGGCCTGAGGGGCGTTAACCTTTCCTAAACCCTCCGGGCGCTACCCGTTAACCAATTCGGAACGGGAGACGGCGGCGATGGTGGCGCGCACCTTCACGGTGGCCTTCGAAGGCGTGGAGGCGCGGATCGTGGAGGTCCAGTGCGCGGTGGCGAACGGCCTGCCCGCCTTTTCCATCGTGGGGCTGGCCGACAAGGCAGTCAGCGAGGCGCGCGACCGCGTGCGTTCGGCCCTGACCGCCATGTCGATCGCGCTGCCATCGAAGAAGATCACGGTGAACCTGTCGCCCGCCGACCTGCCCAAGGAAGGATCGCATTTCGACCTGCCCATCGCGGTCGCCCTCCTGGCTGCCATCGACATCATCCCGCGCGAGGACGCGGAGGCAACGGTGTCGCTGGGCGAACTGTCGCTGGACGGGCGGCTTGTCGCGGTCGCCGGGGCGCTGCCCGCCGCCATGGCGGCGGCGGCAGAGGAACGCCAGCTTCTTTGCCCCAGGCCCTGCGGCCCCGAAGCGGCCTGGGTCACGGCGACGCCGGTCTTCGCCGCCGCCTCGCTGGCCGAGGTGCTGGGTCACTTCACCGGCCAGTCGCCTATCCCCCCCGCTTCGCCGGGGGAAGTCCGCAGCGATGCAGGCGCCCGTGACCTGAAGGACGTGAAGGGACAGGAACGCGCCAGGCGGGCGCTGGAGATCGCGGCGGCGGGCCGGCATCACCTGATGATGGTGGGCACGCCGGGATCGGGCAAGTCGATGCTGGCCGCGCGCATCCCCGGCATCCTGCCGCCGCTGTCGCCTGCCGAGGCGCTTGAAACCTCGATGATCCATTCGCTGGCCGGGCTTCTGGACGAAGGCGGGATCAGCCGGACGCGACCGTTTCGCGAACCGCATCACACCGCGTCGATGGCCGCCATCGTCGGCGGCGGGCGCGGCGCCAAGCCCGGCGAGATCAGCCTTGCGCACAACGGGGTTCTCTTCCTTGACGAGCTGCCGGAATTTCCGCGCCCGGTCCTTGAAACCCTGCGCCAGCCGATCGAGACGGGCGAGGTCGTGGTGGCCCGCGCCAACGCGCATGTCCGCTATCCCTGCCGGTTCCTGATGGTGGCCGCCGCCAATCCCTGCCGCTGCGGCTACCTGTCGGACCCCGCCCGCGCCTGCCCGAAAAGCCCCGGCTGCGGAGAAGATTACCTGGGCCGGCTGTCGGGCCCGTTGATGGACCGCATCGACCTTCGGGTCGAGGTGCCGCCGGTATCCTTCACCGATCTGGACCTGCCGGGGACGGGCGAAAGCTCCGCCGCTGTTGCCATCAGGGTGGCAGCAGCGCGCGCGATACAGTCGGCGCGTTTCCGGGACCATCCCGGGGTGCGGGTGAACGCGGAAGCCGAAGGCAGTTTGCTGGAGGAGATCGCGACACCGGATGGCGAAGGGCGCGACCTTCTGTTGAAGATCGCGGAACGGTTCGGCCTGTCGGCGCGCGGCTATCACCGGGTGCTGCGGGTCGCGCGCACCATCGCCGACCTTGCCGGATCAGAGGCGGTCCGCAAACCGCATGTGGCCGAAGCCGTCAGCTACCGCCTGACGCTGGCCAAGGCGCTTTAGCCCGCCGCCCGCCGCGCCTCGATCGCCTCCCAGATGAGCGCGGCGGTATTGGTGCCGTCGAAGCGTTCCAGTTCCTGAATACCGGTGGGCGAGGTCACGTTGATCTCGGTCAGCCAGTCGCCGATCACGTCGATTCCGACGAAGATCTGGCCCTTTTCACGCAAGAGCGGCCCGATGGCGGCGCAAATCTCCTGATCCCGCGCGGTCAGACCGACCTTTTCGGGCCGCCCGCCCACATGCATGTTGGACCGCGTCTCGCCCTCGGCCGGGACGCGGTTGATCGCGCCGACAGGCTCCCCGTCCACCAGGATGATCCGCTTGTCGCCCTTGACCACGGCGGGCACATATTTCTGCGCGATCAGCGGTTCGCGGTTGATGCCGGTGAACAGCTCGTGCAGCGAGGCGAGGTTGCGGTCACTCGGGTCAAGCCGGAACACCCCCGCACCGCCGTTGCCGTAGAGGGGCTTGAGGATGATGTCGCCGTGTTCGGCCTTGAACGAGCGGATCGTGGCCAGATCGCGGGCGATCAGCGTCGGCGGCGTCAGATGCGGGAAGTCGAGGACCAGCAGCTTTTCGGGGCAGTTGCGGACCCAGAAGGGGTCGTTGACAACCAGCGTGCCCGGCGTCAGCCGTTCCAGAAGGTGGGTGTTTGTGATGTAGCTCATGTCGAAGGGCGGATCCTGGCGCAGCCAGACCACATCCCATTCCGCAAGATCGACCTCTGTTTCCTCGCCCAGCGTGTAGTGGTTGCCCTTTTCCCGCCGAAGCGTCAGCGGCCAGCCACGCGCGAGGATCCGCCCCTCGCGGTAGGACAGCCTGTCGGGCGTGTAGTAGAAAAGTTCGTGCCCGCGCGCCTGCGCCTCAAGCCCTATGCGGAAGGTCGAATCGGCATCGATGTTGATGGGACCGATCGGGTCCATCTGGAGTGCGACCTTGAGTGCCATTCTGTCCCCCGTTCAGGTGCGTCTGGGGGAGTGATGGCGCAAGGGCGGGCCGGATGCAATCGGCTGGTGTCAGAGGAGGAGCGCGTTTTCGATCACCTCGATGCGACCCGGCGCATCGACAAGCGCCACGTCGAAGCGCGTTTCGGTATCCTGCCCGGCCGGTTCCCCCGCAAGGAATTCGGCCGCCGCGCGGTGAAGGCGCGCGATCTGGCGCGGGCCAAGCGCCACGGCCGCGCGATCGCGGGTAGAGGATGCCTTGACCTCGACGAAGATCACGCGGGCACCGTCGCGGAAGATCAGGTCGATTTCCCCGGCCTTGCCGCGCCAGCGCCGGGCCGCGACCGTGGCCCCCGCGTCGCAGTAGCGGCGCGCCACCCGATCTTCGGCCGATTGCCCCGCCAGATAGGCCCTCTGCCCCCTCAGCCGTCGCGCGGCAGTCTCAGTGCCGCCTGGTAGACCTCCCGCTTCGGCAGCTTCAGCGCCTCCGCGACCATGGCGGCGGCATCCTTGACCGACAGCGTCTTCATCGCCTCGCACAGCATCGCCTCCATGTCGGCGGCATCGGCGGCCCGTTCAGGGGCGCGGTCGACCAGCACGACGACCTCCCCCTTGACCGTCCGTTCGGCAAATTCGGCGGCCAGGTCCGCCAGCGTGCCGCGCCGCACCTCCTCGAACTTCTTGGTCAGTTCCCGGCAGACCACGGCCCGCCGTTCCGGCCCGAAGCCTGTGGCCAGTTCGGTTAACAAATCGCCAACGCGCCTGGGAGATTCGTAAAGGATGAGCGTGGCGGGCAGCGTTGCAAGATCGGCCAGCCAGCGCCGCCGTGCCCCTTCGGCCGTGGGCGGGAACCCGGCAAAGAGAAACCGGTCGCTTGGCAGGCCCGAAACGGTCAGCGCGCAAAGAACGGCCGAGGCCCCCGGTGCGGCGGTGACCATATGCCCTGCCGCGGCGGCGGCGCGCCCAAGCTGAAAGCCGGGGTCCGCGACAAGCGGCGTGCCCGCCTCCGACGCATAGGCGACCGACCTGCCTTCGCCCAGCGCCCGAAGGATCCGCGGCCGGGCCTCGTCGCCGTTGTGGTCGTGGTAGGCAATCAGCGGACGGCCGCCCAGTGCAATGCCGTGAATCTCCATCAGGTGGCGCAGGGTGCGCGTGTCCTCTGCCGCGATCACATCGGCAGAGGCGAGAATATCAAGCGCGCGCAACGTGATGTCGCGCGCCGCGCCGATCGGCGTCGAGACGAAATAGAGCCCCGGCGCAAGTTTCTGAATTTCGCCGGTCATGGTCATCGGGTCCGTTGCAAAGTTTACTTCACCCCGCGAAACGCATAGGGTCTGCCCAACGATAGGCTGCGCCAGCATGAGGTCGGTACAATGTTCGCCGTTTTGAAATTCGCCCGCAAGCCCATGGCATGGCTGGCGCTGTCGCTTCTTCCCCTTGCCGCCTGCGGACCGATGCCCGGCGGTGGCGGCGTGACGCCGGGCAAACCGGTTCCGGTCGGGCTGCTGGTGCCCGGCGGATCGGGCAACGCATCCGACGAGGTGCTGGCGCTGAACCTCCGGCAGGCCGCAGAAATGGCGGCGACCGATCTGGACGGGGCGGCGGTAGACCTGCGCGTCTACAACACCGGGGCAAATCCGGCGGGCGCCGCGAGCGCCGCGCAGCGGGCCGTGGCGGAAGGCGCCCAGATCATCCTGGGCCCGGTCTATGCGGAATCCGCCAACGCCGCGGGCAAGGCGGTCGCAAGCTCGGGCGTGAATGTGCTCGCGTTCTCGAACGTGACCGACATCGCCGGCGGCAATGTCTTTGTCCTCGGCCAGACCTATCCCAACGCCGCCAGCCGGCTGGTCCGCTTCGCCGCCGCACAGGGGCGCAACCGGATCTTCGTCCTGCACGAACAGACGGCAGCGGGCGAAACCGGCAGGCGCGCCATCGAATCCGCCATCGCCCGGTCCGCGGCCAGCCACGCCGGAACGGCAAGCTACGAATTCTCCCAGCAGGGGATCATTTCCGCCGCGCCGCAGATCGTCGCGCAGATCAAGGCCGCCGGCGCGAACGCAGTCTTCCTGACCGCCGACAGCGGCGGCGCGCTGCAACTTCTGGCAAAGCTCTTGCCCGAAAGCGGCCTTGATACCAATACGGTCAAGCTGATCGGCCTGACGCGCTGGGATACCTCGCCGTCGAACCTGACGCTTTCGGGCCTGCAGGGCGGATGGTTCGCGCTGCCCGATCCCGGCCCGTCGTCAAGCTTCCAGGCGCGCTTTGCCGCGAAATACGGATCGATCCCGCTGCCGATCACAGGGCTTGCCTATGACGGCGTCGCGGCAATCGGCGCGCTGGCGCGCGGGCGTGCCGGGGATGCCCTGTCGGCGTCGGCCCTGACCCAGGGCGCGGGCTTTGTGGGCGTGAACGGGGTCTTCCGGCTGCTGTCGGACGGCACCAACGAACGCGCGCTTGCGGTGGCCGAGATCCGCAACGGCCAGATCGTGGTCCTTGACCCCGCTCCGAGAAGCTTCGGTGGCGCCGGTTTCTGACGGGGCGGCCAAAGCGCCCGCCCCCGACGAGAAGCCCGCCCCGGGTGCGCTGACCCTTTGGGACTGCGGCGCGCTGATGTCCATGCTTGCCACCCAGCTGGCGGATGAACATGACCCGCGCGCGCGCCGCGCCGTGATCGTAAAGGCGTTGGCAGCCAAGAGGCAGGAGGCGCTGGCGGCGATCGAGGCGACCTTGCAGGCGAACCCGCGCGATGCGCGGCCCATTACCCGCGCCTATGCCGATCTGACCGATGCGGTGGTCACCGCTGCGTTCCTGGCCGCGACGCAGATCCTTCACCCGCTTGGCAACCCGACCCAGGCGGAAAAGATCTCGGTTCTCGCGGTGGGCGGTTATGGGCGGGCGGAAATGGCGCCGCACTCGGACATCGACCTGCTGTTCCTGACCCCGTGGAAACTGACCGCCTGGGCTGAAAGCGTCATCGAATCCATGCTGTATATCCTTTGGGACATGCGGCTGAAGGTTGGCCACGCCAGCCGGACGGTGAAGGACTGCCTGCGACTTGGACGGGAGGACTACACGATCCGCACCGCGCTTCTTGAGCGGCGTTTCATTTGCGGAGAGGAGGCCCTGGCCGAGGAACTTCGCAAGAAGCTGCGAAACGAGCTGTTCAGGAACACGGCGCCGGAGTTCATCGAGGCGAAGCTTCAGGAACGCGGGGACCGCCACAAGCGCCAGGGCGGCCAGCGATACATGCTGGAACCGAACGTGAAGGAGGCGAAGGGCGGTCTGCGCGACCTTCAGACGCTTTACTGGATCGGCAAGTATATCCACGGCGTGCGCAGCCCGGCCGAACTGGTGGACGTGGGGCTTTTGCGCGCCGATGAATTCTGCGCCTTCGAGGCGGCGGAGAATTTCCTTTGGGCGGTGCGCTGCCATCTGCACCTGATCACCGGGCGCGCCGCCGACCAGCTGACATTCGACCTGCAGGTCGAGGTCGCTTCGCGCATGGGTTATCGCGACAGCGGCGGGCGCCGCGCGGTCGAACACTTCATGCAGGACTATTTCCGCCACGCGACCCATGTCGGCGAACTGACCCGGGTCTTCCTGACCGTCCTCGAACAGCGCCATGTCAAACGCGAGGCGGCGCTGGCGGGCCTGTTCCGGCGGCGCAAGAAGCTGCGCGGGGGCTTTCGCATCGACAAGGGCCGCATCACCATCGGCAACGAACGCGAATTCCTGTCCGACAAGCTGAACCTCCTGCGCATCTTCGAAGAAGCGCTGAGGACGGGCTACCTGATCCACCCCGACGCAATGCGGGTGGTGACGGCGAACCTTGACATGATCGACGACGACATGCGCGAGGACCGGGAGGCGACGCGCATCTTCCTTGACCTGCTGCTGAAGCACGGCAACCCCGAACGCGCGCTGCGGCGGATGAACGAGCTTGGCGTCCTGTCGGCCTTCATCCCGGAATTCGAACCGATCGTGGCGATGATGCAGTTCAACGTCTATCACCACTACACGGTCGACGAACACACGATCCAGACGATCTCCACCCTCGCGCAGATCGAGCGCAAGGAGCTGATCGAGGAATTGCCGCTGTCGTCCTCGATCCTGGAGGAAGGGGTGAACCGCCGCGTCCTTTATGTCGCGCTGCTTCTCCACGACATCGGCAAGGGCCGGCCCGAGGATCATTCGATCCTTGGTGCGCAGATCGCGCGGCGGGTGGCGCCCCGGCTTGGTCTGAACGCAGAGGAATGCGAAACCGTCGAATGGCTGGTGCGCTATCACCTCTTCATGTCCGACATGGCGCAAAAGCGCGACATCTCGGACCCAAGGACCGTGCGCGACTTCGCCAAGGTGGTGAAGACCAAGAAACGGCTGGATCTTCTGACGGTGCTGACGGTCTGCGACATCCGTGGGGTCGGGCCGAACACCTGGAACAACTGGAAGGCGATGCTGCTGCGCCGGCTTCACGCCGAAACCAGCGATGCGCTGGTCGCGGGGCTCGAATCCGTCAACCGTGAAAAGCGCGAGGATGAACAGAAGCGCGCGCTGCGCGAGGCGCTGAGGAACTGGGACGCGAAGGATCTGCGCAAGGAAACCGGCCGCCACTACGGCCCCTACTGGCAAGGTCTTTCGACCGAGACGCAGGCCGTCTTCGCCGAACTCCTGCGCGGGATCGCCGATGACGAGATCCGCATCGACATCAAGCCCGACCTTGACCGCGACGCGACGCGGGCGTGCTTTGCGCTGGCCGATCACCCGGGCATCTTTTCGCGGCTGGCCGGGGCGCTGGCGCTGGTTGGCGCCAACGTGGTCGATGCGCGCACCTACACATCGAAGGACGGATACGCCACCGCGGTCTTCTGGGTCCAGGACGCCGAAGGCCATCCCTACGAACACGATCACCTTCCGCGCCTGCGCACCACCATCGAACGCACCCTGAAAGGCGAGGTCGTCGCGCGCGAGGCGCTCAAGACGCGCGACAAGATCAAGAAACGCGAACGCCAGTTCCAGTTCCCGACCCATATCACCTTCGACAACGACGGATCGGAGATCTACACGATCATCGAGGTCGACACCCGCGACCGGCCAGCACTGCTTTACGACCTGACGCGAACGCTGGCCGCCAACAATATCTACATCGCCTCGGCGGTCATCGCGACCTTCGGGGCGCAGGTTGTCGACTCGTTCTACGTCAAGGACATGTTCGGGCTGAAGCTGCACACCAAGGCAAAGCGCGACAGCCTGGAAAGGAAGCTCCGGCAGGCGATCACCGAAGGCGCCGAAAGGGCGCGGGCCTGATGAAGCCGATCCGCCTTGTCCGGGGTTTCGTGACCGTCGGGGCGTGGACGCTCCTGAGCCGGGTCGTGGGCTTTCTGCGCGACATGCTGATCGCCGCCTATCTGGGCGCGGGCCCCCTGGCAGAGGCGTTCCTGGTTGCGTTTTCGTTGCCGAACATGTTCCGCCGGTTCTTCGCCGAGGGGGCGTTCAATACCGCCTTCGTGCCGATGTTTTCGAAGAAGCTTGAGGCGGGCGAGGATGCGCGCCGCTTCGCGGAGGAAGCCTATTCGGGCCTGGCGCTGGTCGTCCTGATCGTTTCGCTGATCGCGATGGCGGGAATGCCCTGGCTGGTCCTGGCGATGGCGGGCGGCTTTGCAGGCGACGAACGGCTGCCCCTTGCAGTCGAATACGGAAGGATCTGCTTTCCCTACATCCTGTTCATCTCGCTGACGGCGTTGCTGTCGGGGCTCTTGAATGCGGGCGGGCGGTTCATGGCCGCCGCTGGTGCGCCGGTTCTGCTGAACCTGATCTTCATCGGCGCGATGATGCTGGCCCGGCGCGAGGGCTGGGACATGGGGCTCACCCTGTCCTGGGCGACGCCGTTGACAGGGCTGGCACAATTGGCGCTGGTCTGGATCGCGGCGGCCCGGATGGGCTTTCCGCTGCGGTTCCGGCGTCCGCGCTTCAGCCCGGACATGCGCCGCCTTCTGGCCATCGCGGCCCCGTCCGTCCTTGCGGGCGGGGTGGTGCAGATCAACCTTCTGGTCGGCCGTCAGGTCGGCAGCTTCTTCGACGGCGGGATCGCTTGGCTGAACTATGCCGACCGGCTTTATCAGCTGCCCCTCGGCGTGGTCGGCATCGCCATCGGCATCGTTCTTCTGCCTGACCTGTCGCGGCGGTTGAAGAACGGCGACATGGGCGGCAGCCGTCACGCGCTGTCGCGCGCGATGGAATTCGCGCTGTTCCTGACGATCCCGGCGGCCGTCGCGCTTGTGGTGATCCCCGTCCCGCTGATCGCGGTGCTTTTCGAACGGGGCGAGTTCCAGCCCACCGACACCACGCCGACCGCCTATGTGCTGGCGATCTACGGCCTGGGCTTGCCGGCCTTCGTGCTGCAGAAGGTGCTGCAGCCGCTTTACTTCGCACGCGAAGACACAAGGACGCCGTTTCGTTTCGCGCTGCATTCGATGGTCATCAACGCGGCGCTTGCCATCGGCCTTGCGCCGCTGATCGGGTTCAGCGCGGCAGCCTGGGGCACGACGCTGTCGGGCTGGGCGATGACGCTGCAGCTTTGGTTCGGCGCCCGGCGGCTGGGCGAGGCGGCGCAGCCCGACGACCGCTTCCGAAAGCGCCTGCCTCGGACGATGCTGGCGGCCGGGCTGATGGGCCTTTGCCTTTGGGCGATGAGCTGGCTGATGGGCGACCTGCTGGGCCAGGAACATGTCCGCATCCTGGCGCTGTTCGTGCTGGTGCTTGGCGGCATGGCGAGCTTTGCCGTCGCGGCGCTCTTGACCGGGGCCATCCGGCCGTCGGACCTGCGCGCGGGGCTTTCCCGTCAGCGCTGACGGATACGCGCCAGAAGATGCGCGGGCCCGCCCGGCCCCACCACGAAGGACGCGCCGAAGCCAAAGGCGAAACCGGCAAGATCCGCGATCCAGTCCGGCGTCCCGCCAAAGAGCACCCCGAACAGAAGCTGGATGCCCAGAAGGAACCCGATCAGTGTGAAAGCGCGGTAACGGTTGGCGTTTTCCGCCCCAAGGCGCGCCCAGAGCATGAAAGTGAACGTGCCGATCAGACCGTAGACGGCGGGGTATCCGCCGAACAACGGATAGGTGATCCCCGGGACCAGCGAATAGACCACGGCCCCGAAAATGCCGGCGCCGAAAAAGATCACGATGACCGCCCAGGCCTTGTAGACCTCTGCCACCATCTTGCCGAGCGCAAGAAGGAATACCGCGACGAAGACCGCGTGGGTGAAACTGCCGTGGACATAGATGTAGGTCACGAAGCGCCAGAGCTCGTCGAGCGGATACTGGCCCCGGTCGATCATCCGCCATAGCAATTCTGGTCGCAAGTCGAAGCGTTGCAGCGCGTCGTTGCGCCATGCCTCTCCGGTGCCGCCCCCGGCAAGGCCGACAGCGCCAAGGCCGATCACCAGTTCCATCGCGACCAGCGGCAGCAACAACAGCCAGACAACCCCCGGCAGCGGGTTCAGCGGCGCTTCGTCGTATCCAGGCCGCATCTCGATCTCCTTCCGGCGTTGACGGGACTTGCCCCCTGCGATACGCGAGCGAGGCGAAAATTTCCAGACGGACAAGTGGGACGGACCATGGCCGAGGCGACATCCAAATTCACCCCGCGCATCTTTTCGGGCATCCAGCCGTCGGGGGGGCTGACGCTGGGCAACTACCTTGGCGCGCTCAAACGCTTTGTCGAGAAGCAGAACGAGGGGATCGAGACGATCTATTGCCTTGTCGACCTGCATGCGATCACCGTCTGGCAGGACCCGGAAAAGCTGCGCGCCCAGACGCGCGAGGCGGCGGCGGGTTTCATCGCGGCGGGGATCGACCCGAAACGTTCGATCCTTTTCAACCAGAGCCAGGTGCCCGGCCACGCGCAACTGGCCTGGATCTTCAACTGTGTCGCGCGGATGGGCTGGATGGGCCGCATGACCCAGTGGAAGGACAAGACCGCCGGGAAGAACGCCGAGGCCGAAAGCCTGGGGTTGTTCGCCTACCCGTCGCTGATGGCGGCCGACATCCTTCTTTACCACGCGACCCACGTCCCGGTGGGCGAGGACCAGAAGCAACACCTGGAGCTGACCCGCGACATCGCGATGAAGTTCAACCATGACTACAAGGTCGATTTCTTTCCGGTCACCGAACCGGTGATCGAGGGCGCGGCGACGCGGGTGATGAGCCTGCGCGACGGATCGAAGAAGATGTCGAAATCCGACCCCTCGGACGCAAGCCGGATCAACCTGACCGACGACGCTGACACCATCGCGCAGAAGTTCCGCAAGGCCAGGACCGACCCCGAACCCCTGCCCGAGGCGCTTGACGGGCTGAAGGAACGCCCCGAGGCCAAGAACCTCGTGAATATCTATGCGGCCCTTGCCGACATGACCGCCGAGGCCGTGATCGCCGAGTTCGGCGGCAAGGGGTTCGGCACGTTCAAGCCCGCATTGGCCGATCTTGCGGTCGCCAGACTCGCCCCGATCGCGGAGGAGATGAAGCGGCTGATGGCAGACCCGGCCGAGATCGACCGCATCCTTGGCGACGGGGCGGAACGGGCCGACGCGATTGCAGCGCCGATCCTGCAACGGACATTCGACATCGTCGGGATGATCCGGTCGCGGGGCTGACAGCGCCTCGGGCTTTTGCGCACCGTCCCGTCATTGGGGGTGCCGGCGGCGGCTTCGGACTGGTTCGCCCCATGGGTGCCGACCATGGCACGCCACCGGTCTTGCCCCTCGCCTTGCCCGGTCAGACACCGGGCAGCGACTGTGCTTCGACGGCCATTCACTTCGACCGGGTGCATGCGGGGCGGAGGCGCACCCGTGACGCGGGGGCGACCCCGCCGCGCGGCGGCGCGTCACGCCATCGCAGCGCCTGCCTGAACGGTCAGCGCCTCCTCCAGGTCAGAGAAGACCCGGGCCCCGGCGGGCGACAGAAGGATTGCCCCGCTGCAATACTGCCGCAGGATCGCCGGAGCGTGGGACACCATGACAAGCCCTGCCCCGGTCAGCCGGTCGCGAAAATGCGCCTCGGCCCGTGCGCGAAAACGCTGGTCGCCGACGGCGATGATCTCATCCACGAGGTACCAGTCGAAATCGAGCGCCATGGAAAGCCCGAAGGCAAGCCGGGCGCGCATTCCCGCGGAGTAGACGCGCACCGGAAGGCGCATGTCCGCCCCAAGCTCGGAGAATTCGGTGACGAAATCGACGACCGCGTCGGTGTCGGCGCCGTGGATGCGGGCGACGAAGCGCGCGTTCTGGATCCCGTTCAGGTCATTGGCAAAGCCGCCGGAGAACCCCATCGGCCAGGACACGCGCCCGCCGGTGCGGACGGTTCCGGCATCGGCGCGAAGGGTGCCGGCAAGGATCGACAGGAGCGTCGACTTGCCTGCCCCGTTCGCCCCCAGAAGCGCCAGCCGCGCCCCGGCGGGCAGGCGGAAGGACAGCCCTTCGAAGAGCGCCCGCCACCCCCCCGGCCCGGCGAACCCCTTGGAAAGCCCCGAAACCGTCAGCCCGCGGTCGACCGGCACCCGCCCCCCTGTCATCTTGCGTCGCGGATGTTGTAGCAAAGGACAAGCCCGATCCCCCAGGCCAGCAGCAGCGCGAGCGACGTGAGAGCGGCCAGCATCGCGCGCCGCGGATAAATGGCGGTTTCTGGCAGCGTCGGCGCGACATGGGCCGCAAGATAGCGGGCCTTGCGACGTGCCTCCGCCTGGGCTGCGGCATGGCCGGCCAGCGCCTGCGTATAGGCGCCGGCGGCAAACTCCAGGTCGGTGCGCAATTCCTCGTAGCGGCCAAGCAACGATGCCATCGCCCGGCTTTCCCCGGCCAGCCCCAGGTTCGCCCGCTCCGCCTCGATCCGGGCGCTTACGGCGTCGACGCGCCGGTTGGCCTGCGCGACACGCTGATCGTCGGGTTTGGCATAGGTCAGAAGCATGTCGCGTTCGACCAGCGTCTGCACCAGTTCCGACTGCAGGGCATTGAGAAGGCCCATCTGCCCCTCGATGTCGGCCTGGGGGTCCACGATGCGGTTCTCGTCGCGGAACTGCGCGAGAAGGCGGCGCCTTTCACCCAGCCGCGCCTCGGCCTCGGCAAGGTCGGCGGCGGCGTAGCGGATTGCATCCTGGCGCGCCTGTTCGGACAGCCGGTTCACCAGCGCCTCGCTTTCCTCAAGGATCGCGGCGGCCAGCGCCTGTGCATCCCCGGGTCGGAAGGCACGCACCTCGACGTCCAGGATGCCGGACCCGCCGTCACGGCGCACCCGCACCATCCGCCGCCAGTAGTCGACCTTGTCCTCGCGGCTGGCATCGGAGGGCAGGGTGAAGACCGGGTCGGTATCGACCGGGTGAAACAGCCGGGAAAGGTCGAGCCGCCGGTCGACGGCGGCAACCATGCCATCGCTCGCAATGAAGTCAGAGAGGATTTCGGCATCGGGCGTCGCGGCGCCCGCAACCCCGCCCATCGAGGCGAGAAAGCCAAGCTCGGCCGGAACCGCCGCCGTCTCGGACCTGACCGAAAAGGCCACGCGACTGTGGAACTGGTCCTCCGCCCAGCCGAAAAGATAGGCCGAGGCCGCCAGCGCGGGCGCAAGAACCCCAAGGAGGAAGCTTGCCGCCACCCAAAGCCGGCGACGGCGGGCCGCGGACCGAGCCCGCGTCCGCGCCAGCAAAAGAGGCGTCGGATCGGCGCCCTGCGGCAGGGGCGGTGCGGACACCGGGCGAAGTGGCTGGGCAAGGGCGGCCTGCGACATCAGCGATGCTCCTTCTTTGTTAACCATTGGCCGTCACGGTCGCGCAGGAGCCCCCTTGCGAAAGGACATGACATGATCGACGCCCGCCCCAACCCCGACCGGCGCAGGCCGCGCATCATCGCGGCCCTGGTCCTGCGAGAGACCTGCGCGCGCTTCGGACGATCCTGGGGCGGATACGCCTGGGCCCTGGCGGAACCCGTGGGCGGGATCGCGATCCTGTCGCTGGCCTTCGCACTCATCGCGCCGAAACCTCCGCTCGGGTCGAGCTTCACGCTCTTCTATGCAACGGGGATTATCCCGTTCCTGATGTACAATTCGCTAACGACGGCGCTGATGGCGGCGCTGCAGGCGAACCGGGGGTTGCTGAGCTATCCGGTCGTCAGGCCGCTCGACATCCTTGTCGCGCGCGCGCTTCTGGAGACGCTGACCCATCTTGCCGTTGCCGCGGCGGTTCTTGTCCCGGTCGTTCTGGCGCTGCCCCGCCCGCCCGCAATGGCCCCCGAAGGGATCGCGCTTTCGCTTGGCCTCGCGGCGGCGCTCGGGACCGGTACGGGCACGTTCAACGCAGCCATTGCCGCGATCTTCCCGACCTGGCGGCAGGTCTGGTCGGTGCTGAACCGGCCGGTCTTCATCATATCGGGCATCCTGTTCACCGCGCGCGGCCTGCCCGATGACCTTGCCGCGCTTCTCTGGTTCAACCCCATCGCCCATGTGGTCGAGGCGATGCGAGACGGCGTCTTCGGGCCCGATCCCGATGCCTTCGTCAGCGCGCCCTATGTCCTTTTCATTGCCGCCACCCTGTTCCTGGCCGGCGCGATCCTGATCCGGGGGCAGTCGGGGAAAATGCTTCAAATCTGAACCGTCAGGACTTGGTAAACCAGTTTGGCGCAAGGCTTCCCCAGGTTCGGAACGGAGTGACCGATGCAGAAGACGCGAACCCACGTCGCCATCCTCATGGCCAGCTACAATGGGGCGCGGTTCCTGCGCGACCAGCTCGATTCGATCGCGGCGCAGGACCACGACGACTGGTCGCTGCATGTCTCCGACGACGGGTCGCACGACCCGACCCTCGGGATCGTGGCGGCGTTTGCCCGCGACCATCCGGGCCGGCGCATCGTCTGGCGAAAGGGGCCTGCAAGGGGCAGCACCGCGAACTTCCTGTCGCTGCTTCGCGACCCAGCAATCCGGGCGGACCATTTCGCCTTTGCCGATCAGGACGATGTCTGGCTGCCCGGCAAGCTGACCCGGGCGGTCGCGATGCTTGCGCCCCACGCGGACACCCCGGCGCTTTACGGAAGCCGCACATGGATCGCGGCGGAAGACCTGACGATCCGCGGACCGTCCCCCCTGCCGCGACGCGCGCCCGGGTTTCGCAACGCGCTTGTGCAAAGCCTGGCGGGCGGCAACACGATGGTCCTGAACGCCCGCGCACGCCGGATCGCGCTGATGGCCGGGCCGGCCGAGGGGGCGGCCTGCCACGACTGGTGGCTTTATCAACTGGTCTCCGGTGCGGGCGGCAGGGTCGTCTTCGACAGGGTTCCGACGCTTCTTTACCGCCAGCACGACGGCAACCAGATCGGCGCGAACCTGTCGTTTCACGCGCGCCTGCGGCGACTTTCCGGCCTTTTCCGTGGCCGCTTCGCGGAGTGGAACCGCGCCAATGCCAACGCACTGCTGCAGGCCGCGCCCCTTCTGACGCAGGAAAACCGCGCCTGCCTGGACGCGTTCATCCGGCTGCGCGGGAACCGCGGCCTTGCCGCCCTGCGCGGTCTTCGCGCGGCGGGGCTTTGCCGGCAAAGCCGCGCCGGGGACCTTTCGCTTGCCGTCGCCGCGATGATCGGGCGGGTCTGACCGCTAGCCGATGGAAATATCGCCCAGAAGATCCATCGGGTCCGCGACGTTTCGGATAATGAGCACGTCACCGCCACCGAAATCGAAGGTCGCGCCCGCCGCCGTCGCATGACCATAGGTCGCGATCAGGGTCAGCGCGTCCATCCCCGCGACCGACGCCAGGGCAGGATCGATGCGCAGGATGTCGAGTCCCGGCTGGAAGTCCTTCACCCGGTCGATGCCGTTGCCCGCCTCATAGACGAAGCTGTCCGCCCCCGCGCCGCCTTCCAGCGTGTCATCCCCGGCCATGCCGTAAAGCGTATCGTCGCCGTCCAGCCCAATCAGGAAGTCGTTTCCGCCGCGTCCGTAGATCGCGTCTTCGCCGCGCGCGCCGAGGATCATGTTGTCGCCCTCGTCCCCCCACAGCGTGTCGTTGCCCTGCGAACCTTGAAGGTTCTCGATCCCCGAATAGCCGTCGCCAACTGCGATCCCGGTGTTGCGGGAGGGATCAAGAAGATCCGCCAGCAGACCGATGGCGGAATCGCCGTAGTGGACGCGATCGATGCCCGGACCGCCGACGAACTGGTCCGCCCCCGGGCCGCCAAGCAGGATGTCGTTGCCCTCCATCCCGTCGATCAGATCGTCGCCCGCCCGCCCCAGAAGCCAGTCGTTGCCCGCCCGCCCGTAGATCAGGTCGTCGCCGGTCCCGCCATCGAGCGTGTTGTTGCCGTTGTCGCCCCAGACCTCGTCGGCGTGGGCCGAGGCGCGCAGCGCCTCGACCGAGACGAAGATGTCACCCGCCGCGATGCCGGTATTGGTCGCGGGGTTCAGCAGGTCGATCCGCAGGCCCGATGTCGCGTCGGAATAGACCGCCCGGTCCAGCCCCTCGCCCCCGTCAAGGAGATCCGCGCCGGCGCCGCCGACCAGATTGTCGGTCCCCGCGCCGCCGCGCAGGGTGTCGTCGCCGTCGCGGCCGGTCAACCAGTCGTTGCCCGCGCCGCCCTCAAGGATGTTCGCGCCAGCATCGCCGCGCAGGTCGTCGGGATGATCCGACCCGCGCAGGTTCTCGACCGAAAGGAAGATGTCGCCCGCCGCATCGCCCCGGTTGTTCGCGGGCGTCACCAGATCGGCGGTGACCCCCTGGGTCGCACCGCCGTAATCCGCCCAGTCCGACCCCGCGCCGCCGGACAGAAGGTCGGCGCCGGGGCCGCCCGCAAGCGTGTCGTCGCCGCCCGCCCCCTCGATGGTGTCGTCACCCGCGCCGGCCTCGACCAGGTCGGCGAAGACCGACCCGGTGATGGCATCGGCCCCGGCGGTTCCGGACTGAACCCTTTCGCGATGCACAAGCTCGACCGCGGGGCGCGGCAGGTTCAGGATCGTCGCGTTCGTGAACTGCCCCGGCAACAGCGAACTGCCGTCATGGGTGACGATTTCCAGAACCTCCGACCCGTAGCGAAGGACGGCGCCGTCCACGGTGGGCGTGATCGCGATCTGCGCCAGCGAGTTGAGCAAGAGCCAGTCCGACAGGTCGAGCCGGTCCTGCGCGATATCGAAATCCGCGATCCGGTCGAGGGCGCCGTCGGCATGCAGGATGAACACATCCGCCCCGGCACCGCCCCGCAAGAGGTCGGCGCCCGCCCCGTCGATCAGGATGTCGTTGCCGCCAGCGCCGTCCAGCGTGTCGTCGCCCGCGCCGCCGAAAAGGATATCCTCGTCCCCGCCGCCCGCAAGGCTGTCGGACCCGGGGCCGCCCGCGAGGGTGACGCCCGGCGGGCCGGTCAGGATGCGAAACTGGGTCAGGCCATCCTCGGAGGCGGAGGCTACGAAAAGCTGCAACTGCCCGCCAACTTCGGCCAGCTGCAGCGCCGCCACATCCGCAAGCGCCGCGCCGGGGGTATCGACGATCGTCGTCTCAAGGTAAAGCCGCCCGTCCGGCAGGAGCCGGAAAAGCGAGACGCCGTCGTCGGCACCGCCGACGGCGATGTAGGCCCGGTCCCCGACGCTCAGCGCCGAAAGCGCCGTCGCGCCCTGGAACCGCGTGGCAAGCGTGTCGACCACATGGTCGGTCGCGGTCAGCCCGTCGGGATCGACACGCAGGACCGAGAGCGAGGAACTGCCGGTATCGGCGACCACAAGATAGGTCGCGACGCCCGTTGACACGACCTCGATCGCGCCGGGGGCGTTCAGGCCAAGCCCTTCCGCCGCGCCGACCGATCCCGCGGCGGCCAGCGACCCGTCCGGCGCCAGTTTCAGCGCAGTGATCCCATGTTCTGCGGCGGACCCCGCAAAGACCCAGCCCTGCCCCCCGATGACGGCCGAAGTCAGGACCGACGGGGATGCCAGATAGGTCCCGGCACCGTCGGCGAAGCCCGCCGCTGCCACGAGGTCGGTCGAACCGGGGGCGATGGACCAGGCGGCAAGACCCGTCCCCGAAGGGTCCGCTGCAAAGATGCGCGCGGTTCCGCCCTGGTCGATGACCGCGAGGTCGGCGGCGGAAAAATCCCCGCCCGGCCCATCGGAAAACACCGTCTGCCCCCCGATCGTGCCGGACCCGGACAGTGAAAAACCGGTCAGCTCCGCAGGAAACCGCCCGCCGGGCAACAGCCAGCGCTGGCCGTCGTGGTCAAGGACATCCAGGCGTGGCTGTCCGAAGACATCGGCCCCCGGCGCATAGCTGACCGATCCGATCCCGACCGCCACCGCCCCCGCGCCCAGGCCGAAGCCGAGGATCCCCTCCGCCGACGTCGCCGCGTAGAGGAACACCCCCGCCCCGGTCGACTGAACGACAAGGTCGGTCACGCGGACGCCGGCAGGCACCGACGCGCCGCCGAGCGTGGCCATTTGCTGGACCCCGATCACCGCTACACCATACTTCACCCGCGTTCACTAGGCGGGCAGAAGCGTTGCCAAGTGGTGAAGACGCCCGGCCTTCCGCGCGAATGGGTTATGCAAAGGTGAACGCGCGGCGTCCCGGGGGGTCAGGAGATCGTGCGACCGAACCGCGGCAGTGGCAGGCCCGGCAACGTTGCGAGGAACCCCGCAAGCAGGCAGAGCGGGACAAGACGCGCCTTCCCCGCCACACAGATCGTGGCCGCGCCGGTCAGGCCCGGTCTTCGGCCTCTATCAGGCGGGTCGCGTGGTCATAAAGCGCAAGATCCTGGTCGTTCGCGGCCACGAAGCGTTCGGCAAGCGGCCCCGGCAGGTCCGCAAGAAGCGCCGTGACACGTTCCTCCACCGTGCCGGTGGCGTGGTCGGTTGCGTTCAGCCGCCGGGGCGGCGGGGGGGAGAAATCCATCCCTTCCGCCCTGAGGCGGCGGGCGATCCGGGCCAGATCGTCGGCATAGTGATCGGTCCGGCCGAGGAGTGCCACATTGCGAAGGTTCGCCCGCGCCTGCTGCAGATCGTACTCCATCCGGCCCGCGGCGCGACGCATCAGCACGCGCCCGGTTCCGTCCTCCCCCAGGATGCGGGTCTGGGCGTTCGATACATGCGTAAGTTCCTGCGCGTCGCCCAGCGCGTGTTCCAGCCAGTCGGAAAAGTCCATCTGCCGTGCAAGCTCCGAGGTGCGCGTGCCGTCGGCATGAGCGCGCTTGAACCGCCAGATCGAGGCCACCCGCAGAAACGGGTCGCGAAGGAAAGTCGCGGCAAGAACCCGGTAGTCCAGCGATGCGGGCGCCGGCAGCCGGATCTGGTGAGAGGAAAATGCCCGGCGGCCCGGGTTGCGGCAGATGATCCGGTCAAGCTGGATCCGGTCGATGGCGAAATAGGGAAACGGGCCGTCGAAACACAGATGCCCCTCGCCGAAGCTGCGCGTCAGCGCGTCGTCGAAGCTGGTCCCGGAGTTCTTGTAGATGTGGTAGTGACAGATCACCGTGCGCATCACGCGGCCTCCCAGTCCGGGGCGGGGCGGGAAGCGCGGTAGCGATGCGGTGTCCAGGGGCCCCAGCGACCCTCGTAGGTGCGGCGGTTGGCGTCGAAACGTTCGATCCGTTCGGCCGGCTCGACCCGCGCGAAGCTTGCCGACAGGTGGTGATGCACAAAGGCGTCCTCGGCCAGCGCGCAGTCGAAACCCTGCGCCCGGATGACCGCGCAATGATCGTCATCCTCGAACATGCCGCGACCGTAGACAGGGTCGAGCGGGCCGAACCGCGCAAGGTCGGCGCGCCGGAACATCGCGCAGAAATAGGCGACGACCGGAAGCGGCGTCCAGCGACCACGAAACCCCTGCGTCAGGCGGCGCGCGGCGCGGCGCATCTGCTCCATGTCGGCGTAGTCCACCGCCACCCGCGCCTCGTTGCCGATGTTGTTGGTCAAGGGGCCGACGACACCGATCTGCGGCGTGCGCTCAAGCTGGCCGACCATCGCCCAGATCGCCCCCGGCGCCATGTAGGTATCGTTGTTCAGGAGCAGCACATAGTCGCCAGTCGCCGCCTGGATCCCCACGTTGTTGCCGGCCGCAAACCCGAGGTTGGCGCCGTTCTCGATCAGCCGCGCCTCGGGGAAGCGCGACAGATAGGCGGCAAGGCGGCCACATTCCTCGGGGGGTGAGCCGTTGTCTACGACGATCACTTCAAGAGCTGGATAGACGCGCCCTTCGCCAAGAAGCGCGTGGACCGCCGTCATGGTCAGGGCGGCATCGCCCCATGCGAGGATGACGACCGACACCAGCGGTGCGCGATCCATTTCCGCCAGCATCGCGGTCGCGCGTTCCGACCAGGTGTTGGCCAGCGCATAGGTCCTGAGCCTTTCGCCCTGCAAGGGATCGGCGGATGCGCCCGCCTCGCGGAGGGCTTGTGCGAATTCGCCGGCGGTATGGGCAATGCGCACCAGATCGCCCGCGCGGCGCAGTTCCGGCATCGCGGTCGCGACCGTCGGGCGCATGGCGGCGGCGTATTCATAGAACTTGACCGGATCGCAAGCGGCGATGATCGGCAAGAGCCGGAACGGGATCATCATCACATCCATTGCCCCCAGAAAGGCCGGCACCTCCGCATAGGCGATCTCTCCGTGGAGCGAGACATTCGGCAGATCGGCCAGGCGCAAGACCCCGGGCGCGGTAACCGCGCCGCAAAGGTGAAAGTCGATGTCGGGCGCAAGGCGCGCGACCTCGGCCAGCAGGTCGTCATCGAACCATTCGGCGATCGCGCCCACATAGCCGACGCGAAGGCACCCGCCGCGCAGACGGGCCGCGATCCGTTCGGCAAGCGGGGTGGTGGGGTGGCCGGTGAAATGGCCGATATCCGCCCCGTTGCGCACGAGCGCCGCCGGGCGGCTGCGGCCGCGCCGCGCCATCAGATAGTCGGAACTGACGATCAGCCGGTCACAGCCCGCGACCATTTCCTCCTCCGCAGCAAGGATGTGATCCTCCGTGTTCGAGAAGCCCGAAATCTCGTCCATGCAATCGAAGGTGATCCGGTTCTCTGGCGGCAGATTCCTCGCAAGGGGCCACCAGAAAGGGTGTTCGATGACGACATGGCGCCAGGGCGAGGTGCCGATCCGGTCACAAAACGCGTTGAAATTGTCGAGCCAGGCCGCGACCTGGGCACCGGATGGACGCCCCGAGTAGGGGCGCAGAAAGCCGATCCCCTGCCCGGAGAGGCGCACCGCCCAGACCCCGGGTGCCACACTGCGGATCGCGGTGCCCCCGTCGCCCGCTTCCATCTCCAGATAGAAGACGCGATGGCCGCGGGCGGCAAACTCGCGCGCAAGATGCTGCGGGCGCTGGGTTCGGAAGTCCCAGTTGATGATCGACAGGATGAAAATGTCCGGCTTGTCGATACTGACGTCGCGCGCCGGCACCTCGCATTCGCGCGCCACCCCGGCGGTCGGGATGACGAGCGTCAGCGCACCGGGAATGCCGTCTGGATGGGGCAGCGCCCGCTTGATCCGTTCGACCCGCGCCGGCGACAGAACCTGACGCAGGATCGTGCCCCCGGCACGGTAGAAGCGGCGGTATAGCGGTCGGATCACGGTCACCATCTCCTTCTGGCAAAGCTGGGCGAGTTCGTCTGCGCGGCCCGCAAGCCGGTTCCGGTCTTCCCGGAGCGCGGCACACTCGCGCAGTGCGGCCTCCAGTCGCTGCCGGTTGTCGGCAAGCCGGTCTTCGGTCGCCTGCCTTTGCGATGCCTCGCGTGCGGCCAGGGCGGTCGCCGCCCGCAGGCGGACCCGCAGATCCGCCCGCGTCCTCGCGGCCGCGGACAGGGCCGCCAGACCCTCGCCGGCCTCACGGCTGACCTGTCGGCGAAGCGCGGCAAGCCGGCCGGCAGAGCGGGCGCTTTCGCGCGCAAAACGGCGAGCGGCCCGGTCGGCCGCGCGTTCAGACGACATCAGGGCTTTGGCAAGCGCCCCAGCCCGCTGTTCGGCCAGCGCCAGTTCGGCGGTCAGCCGCATCGTCCCCGGGGCTGTGAAACCTTCTCCGGTCGATCCTTCGCGGATGCCGATCTCGGCCAGGCGATAACGGTCGAGCGGCGCGCAAAAGGCCTGTGCACGTTCAAGCGCCGGTCGGGTCGCACGGGCCGCGCGATCAAGGCCGCCGTCCGATACGGCCTCGCCAGTCAGCGTCTCGAAAAGCGCCGCCGCCTCAGCCATGAGGCCATCACCCGGACCGGCGGCACGACAGTGCAGATCGGCGCCGCAAAAACGCCGCCTGACGGCAGAGGCAAGCGTCTCGGCCGTCCCCGCTGGCCAGCCGAGATCGGATGCGATGCGCGCGATCCCGGTGTCCGGTCGCAGCGCCCAGTCCGGAAAACGGACGATGGTCCGGTTCAGGCCGTGGCTTGCCTCGATCGCCGCGATGGAATGCGCCAGCCACGACAGCGCCGCAAGGTCCGGCGGGCAGCCATTGCGCCGCGCAAGTGACTGGGCGACCGCGAGCGGATGGCGCAGCGCGATCAGAACCCGCAGGGTGACGCCCATCGCCTCCATCTCGGTGCGCCAGAGCGGGAAGGTCAGCGATAGCCGCGGATCCTTGATCACGACCCGGGTGGCGCTGCCGAAGCTTGCGTCCAGCGCGGCGCGGATCCGGGGGCCAATGTCCGGCAGCGCTGCGCGAGAGACACCGGGATCGAAGGGGCCGGCCTGGTCCCAGCGGCCGCCGCCCGCGGCCAGGATCAGGTCGTTCAGCGCAACGACCGCACCCGGTTCGAAATGACCGTGGCGATTGTCTGCCCCCCCCGGCTGGCGGTCGCGCGGAAGGGCATGGCCCAGCGCGGAAAGCGCCCCGACCAGAAAGGACGTACCTGAGCGGTGCATTCCAAGGACGACAAGGGCCTCCTTCATCCGGCCGCCCCCGAGGCTGACAAGACCACCGGGTCCGGCGACGTGCGCCACCGCGTCAGGACTGACTGCAGCAGGGCATCGTCGCCGCACACCGCGCGCGCCAGGTCGCGCAATGCTGCGGCAATCTCGATCTGGCTGGGCAGCGGATCGCGCGCTTGCCAGATACCGGGCACCTCGGTCGGCAGGGCGGACCCTGGCTGGCACAGCGCCTCGTGCTTCTTTTCGCCCGGGCGAAGCCCGGTAACCCTGATGCCGATGTCGACGCCCTTCGGGGCCGCCGCCGCGATCAGCCGCCTTGCAAGATCGCCGATGGAGACCGGAACACCCATGTCGAGCACGAAGACCTCGCCCCCGCGCGCAATGGCGGCGGCCCAGAGGACAAGCGAGACTGCCTGTTCCACGGACATGAAGTAGCGCGTCGCATCCGGATCGGTGACGGTCACCGGCCCCCCTTGAGCGATCTGGTCGAGAAACAGCGGGACAACAGATCCCGACGACCCGTAGACATTGCCGAAACGGACTGCGGAAAAGACCGTCGTCCCCGGCCGCGACGCCAGATCAAGCACGGCGCATTCGGCCAGGAACTTGGACACGCCAAGAACGCTCTCTGGCCGGACGGCCTTGTCCGTGGAGATCAGGACAAAACGCGCCACACCGGCCTCGCGGGACTTTCGCGCGACCGTCAGGGTGCCAAGCGTGTTGGTCTGAAGCCCGGCGCGTGGATTGGCCTCCACCAGCGGAACATGCTTGTAGGCCGCCGCATGCAGGACAATGCCGACCTCCTGGGCGCGCAGGGTGTGCAGCACGGCATCCCCATCCGTCACCGAACCGATGACCGGCACGATTTCAACCTCGCCTGCCTGAGGCAGCGCACAAAGGCCGCGCAGGGCCTCGTAAAGCGCGGCTTCGCTCAGGTCGAACAACACCAGCCTGGCCGGCGCGAGGCGCATCACCTGGCGGCAGATCTCGCGTCCGATGCAACCGCCCGCGCCGGTGACCAGGATGCTCTGGCCGCGAAACGGGGCGTCCGGCGGATGCAACCCAGCCCCCAGCTTTCGACCAAGGATTGCCTCTACGTCAGTTGCCGCAGTATCGGATCGCCGCCCCCGCGCACCCCTGCCGGCCAGAGCGCGCAAGAGCGAGGCAAAGATCGGTCCGGTTTGCGCCCGGCGCGCCCTGACCGTTGCGAAAGATCTGACACTTCTGCCGGTTCCTTGCATCTTGTGCTCCCCTCTCGAGGGGAATCGATAGACGCATCGTGCTTACCGGCGGGTTAAGCCCCGAAACCCTTCGGACCGGAGAACCGAGCCGACCGTCGCCGCGATGATCGCGATGTCGAGGCAAAGCGACCGCTTGCGCGCATAGAACAGGTCAAGCCGTGCCTTGGCGGGAAGGCAATGCAGGCGGTAGACGCGATCGCTTTCCCCGACCGTGCGGCAGGCAGCCAGCATCCGCGCCTCCCGCGCGTGAAACCGCAAGGTGGCCAGCCCCGTGACGCCCGGCTTGCAGCGTAGGACATGCGCGTAAAGGTCTGGCCGTTCGCAGACATAGCGGCGAAGCGGCGGGCGCGGGCCGACAAAGCTCATCTTTCCGGAGAGGATGTGAAAAAGCTGGGGCAGTTCATCCAGGCGGGTTCGCCGCAAGATGTCCCCAAGGGGCGTGATCCGCCCAAGTTTGTCACCGCCCGTCGCAAAGCCATCGCCGCCGCCCGGTCGCATCGTGCGGAATTTCCACAAGGTAAAGGCCCGGTCAGGCGCGCACATTCGTTCGCCTGCAAAAAGGACGGGGCGGCCGTCAAGCATCAGGATCGCCAGACAGACAAGCGCCATCACGGGCAGCAGGAACGGCAGCAGCACCAGGGCAAACCCAAGGTCGAATAGACGTTTGGCCAGACCGCCCTCCTTCTGCCCCACCGTGATTGCTGAGTGGATCACGAAGATGCTTTCCAAAGCCCTAACGCATGTCCCGGTGCGACCCGGTTGCCAGAACCCATGAGACCCGCCATGATCGCCACGCTTGAAGGAGACATCATGCGCAAGTTTCTTGTCGTTCTTGATGACAGTCGTGAATGCCTGAACGCGATGCGCTTTGCGGCGTTGCGTGCGGCACATACCGGCGGAGGGGTTACGATTCTGGCCGTCATCCCGCCGGACGAATTCCAGCACTGGGTTGGCGTTGCCGACATCATGCGCGCCGAGACACGAGAGCGGATCGAGGCGCATTTCGAGGTCTTCGCGAAATGGATGCGCGACCGGCAAGGCGTGAACCCCGAACTGGTGATCCGCGAAGGCGAGCCGGTGAACGAAATCCTCGACCTGATTCGCGAGGATTCAGAAATTGGCGTGCTCGTGCTTGGTGCAGGCACCGACAAATCCGGCCCCGGGCCGCTTGTCACGCAAATGTCGCGGGCGTCCGGCAACCTGCCGATCCCGATCACCATCGTACCCGGCGAGCTTTCCAAGGAGCGGCTGGAGGCCATCACCTGAAGCCCAGTCAGGCCCCGCGCGCGCCGTCGCCTTGACTTGTCCCGGCACGAGGCGCATATCCGACTGGAACAGTCGGAGACTTCAAATGTTCATCCAGACCGAATCCACCCCGAACCCGGCCACCCTCAAGTTCCTGCCTGGCCAGTCGGTGCTGGACATGGGAACGGCGGACTTTCCCGCCCCTGATACGGCGGCGACTTCGCCACTCGCGACGCGGATCTTCACGGTCGAGGGCGTCACGGGCGTCTTCCTTGGCACCGATTTCGTTACCGTGACGAAGGCCGACGGGGTCGAGTGGGACCACATCAAACCAGCGGTCCTTGGCGCCATCATGGAACACTACCAATCCGGACGCCCGGCGATAGAGGGCGAGCGGCGCGAAAGTGCCCATGCGGCCCATGACGGGCCGGATGGGGATATCGTACGCCAGATCAAGGAACTGCTGGATACCCGCGTGCGCCCGGCCGTGGCGCAGGACGGGGGCGACATCACGTTCCACGGGTTCGACCGGGGCATCGTCTATCTGCACATGCAGGGCGCCTGCGCGGGCTGCCCGTCTTCGACGCTGACGCTGAAGATGGGGATCGAAAACCTCTTGCGCCACTACATTCCCGAAGTGGTCGAGGTACGGCCCGTTGCGGCCTGAACCCCTGATTATCGGCTTCGACACATCGGCCGCGCATTGCGCGGCCGCTTTGCTGCAAGGCGACCGGATCCTCGTCGAGGCCACTGAACCGATGGACAAGGGGCAGGCCGAGCGACTCGTGCCGCTGCTTGAGGACCTGCTGGCCAGCGCCGACGTGGGCTGGCGTGACCTGTCGGCCATCGGCGTCGGAATCGGGCCGGGCAACTTCACAGGGGTGCGGATCGCCGTGGCGACCGCCCGTGGCCTGGCTTTGGGCCTGGGTGTGCCTGCGATCGGTATCTCCGGGCTCGAGGCGCTGGCGCATGGCATCCCAGGCGTCCGGGTGGCAAGCATCGACGCACGGCAGGGCAGGCTCTATCTACAGACCTTTGGCACCTTCGACGGCACCCGGCCCGTCCTGTGCGACATCGACACCCTTCCTGCGATCCCTGCCCGCGCCGAGCCGCTGTGCATCGGCCATCGCGCCGAGGAGATCGCGGACCGATGCGCCGGCCAGCCAGCCGCGCCGGTCCACAGCCTGCCCGCCGCCATCGCCCATATTGCCGCGCTGCGCCGTTTCAGCACCGCGACCCGCCCTGCCCCCCTCTACCTTCGCCCGGCCGATGCCGCGCCTTCGCGCGATGTCGCGCCGCGCATCCTGCCATGACGCCCGGCGACCTCGCGCGCATCCATGCGGCGGCCTTCACCGTTCCGCGCCCCTGGAGCGAAACGGAATTCGCCGACCTTCTTGCGCGCGGCGACACATTCGTCATCGTCGAAGCGGCGGGCTTCGTTCTGGGCCGCGTCATCGCGGACGAGGCCGAACTTCTGACCATCGCGGTCGAAGCCACGGCGCGGCGACGGGGCACCGGCCGCAACCTTCTGGCGGCGTTCCTGGACGAGGTTGCGCGGCGCGGTGCCGAAGTGGCATTTCTTGAGGTCTCTGCGGACAACGAAGCGGCCATCGCTCTTTACCGATCCGGCGGATTCGAGGTTTCCGGAAGACGACGCGGCTATTATGTCCGCTTCGATGGCACCCGGACCGACGCGCTGGTCATGTCGCGTCAAACGCCCTGAAACCGTCAACTTGCCTGACCAAAAGGTCAAAACGGTGCGGCCCGGCGCGCACATTGCTATTGACCCTTTGTCGCGACTCCGCACTAATCTTGGATGATCCGCAAGCGATCGCCCCGCAATTGGCGGGCGGCCCCCGGAACGGGGGGCCGAATAATGGAACCGGGAGAAACCGATGACCCTCATGACCAAATTCCTTGGCGCGGCCGCTGCGCTGGCGCTGACCTCGGGCGTGGCGCTGGCCGATCCGGCCATCATCTACGACCTTGGCGGAAAGTTCGACAAATCGTTCAACGAAGCTGCATTCAACGGGGCGGAACGCTGGAAGGCAGAAACCGGCGGGTCCTACAAGGAACTGGAAATGCAGTCGGAAGCCCAGCGCGAGCAGGCGCTGCGCCGTCTGGCAGAAGCCGGGTCCAACCCCGTCGTCATGACCGGTTTCGCCTTTGGCGACGTGCTGGCAAAAGTCGCGCCCGACTTCCCCGACACCAAGTTCGCGATCATTGACGTCGATTGGCTGGACGCGCCGAACATCCTTCAGGTCGCCTTCAACGAACATGAGGGCTCGTACCTTGTCGGCATGATGGCGGCCCTTGCCTCCAAGACCGGCACGGTGGGTTTCATCGGCGGCATGGACATTCCGCTGATCCGAAAGTTCGGCTGCGGCTATGCGCAGGGCGTGAAGGCCGTGAACCCCGATGCGACGGTGGTCATGAACATGACCGGCACCACGCCTTCGGCCTGGAACGACCCTGTCAAGGGCGCGGAACTTGCCAAGGCGCAGAAGGCGCAGGGTGCCGATGTGATCTATGCCGCTGCGGGCGGCACCGGTATCGGCGTGCTTCAGTCCGCTGCCGACGAAGGCATTCTTTCGATCGGCGTGGACAGCAACCAGAACCACCTGCACCCCGGCAAGGTCTTGACCTCGATGCTCAAGCGCGTGGACAACGCCGTCTACGAAGCGTTCGCAGCAGGCACCGATCTTGAAACCGGCGTCGTGAAGGTCATGGGTCTGGCCAATGACGGCGTCGGATATGCGATGGATGAAAACAACGCATCCCTTGTGACGCCCGAAATGGCGGCCGCCGTCGATGACGCCGCAGGGAAGATCAAGTCGGGCGAACTGCAGGTCCACGACTACATGACCGACAATACCTGCCCGGCTGCGTCCTTCTGATGACGGGCGGGAACGCTTCGGGGCGGCAGGAAACTGCCGCCCCCTTTGCAATAGAGCTGCGTGGCATCTCCAAGGCATTCGGCCCGGTTCAGGCCAACAAGGACATTTCGATTCAGGTCGCCAAGGGTTCGATCCACGGCATCATCGGCGAAAACGGCGCAGGCAAGTCCACGCTGATGTCGATCCTCTACGGGTTTTACAAGGCCGACGCGGGTGAAGTCCTGATTAACGGCCAGCCTACCGCCATTCCCGACAGCCAGGCGGCCATCCGCGCCGGCATCGGAATGGTCTTCCAGCACTTCAAGCTGGTCCAGAATTTCTCCGTCCTCGAAAACGTGATCCTTGGGGCCGAGGATGGCGCGCTTCTGCGCCCCTCGCTGGCCAAGGCGCGCAAGGTGCTGGCCGAACTTGCTGAAGAATACGAGCTTGAGGTTGAGCCCGATGCCGTGATCGAGGAGCTGTCGGTCGGTCACCAGCAGCGCGTCGAGATCCTCAAGGCGCTTTACCGCCATGCCGACATCCTGATCCTCGATGAACCGACCGGCGTCCTGACCCCGGCCGAGGCCGATCATCTGTTCCGCATCCTGCGCAACCTGAAGGAACAGGGAAAGACGGTGATCCTGATCACCCACAAGCTGCGCGAGATCATGGAAATCACCGACACCGTCAGCGTCATGCGCCGGGGGGAGATGACGGCGACGGTCCGGACCGCAGGAACCAGCCCCGAGGAACTGGCCGAACTGATGGTCGGGCGCAAGGTGCTGCTGCATGTCCCGAAGGAAGAGGCGAAACCCGGACGCACGGTGCTGGAAGTCAAGGATCTGCGCGTGCGGGATGACGACGGTGTCGAGCGGCTCAAGGGGATCGACCTGACGATCCGCGCGGGCGAGATCCTGGGCATCGCGGGGGTCGCGGGCAATGGACAGACGGAGTTGCTTGAGGTTCTGGGCGGCATCGCCGACGGAACCGGCAGCATCGTCCTCAACGGAGAAAGCCTGGACCTGACAGGAAAGTTCTCGGACGGGCAGTCACGGCGACGTCAGGGTATCAGCCACGTCCCCGAAGACCGCCAGCACCTGGGGATGATCATGGATTTCACAGCCTGGGAAAACACCGCCTTCGGCTATCACCATGACCCGGCCTATCAGAAGAACCGCTGGCTGATGGACAACGACGCGATCCTTGAGGACACCAAGGGCAAGATGGAACGCTTCGACGTGCGTCCGCCGATCCCGACCCTTCAGGCGAAAAGCTTCTCTGGCGGGAACCAGCAGAAGATCATCCTTGCCCGCGAGATCGAGCGAAATCCCGACCTGCTGCTTGTGGGCCAGCCGACGCGCGGCGTGGATATCGGCGCGATCGAATTCATCCACAAGCGTATCGTGGAACTGCGCGATGCCGGCAAGGCCGTGTTGCTGGTCAGCGTCGAACTGGACGAGATCATGAGCCTTTCGGATCGCATCGCGGTCATGTTCGACGGCCGTATCATGGGCGAACGCGACCCCAGAACGACGAACGAACGCGAGCTTGGCCTTCTGATGGCCGGCGTCAGCGGGGAGGCCGCGGCATGACCAGACTTCCCCGCTGGGCCGACGTGGTCCTTGTTCCCCTGATCAGCCTTCTTCTGGCCGGGATCATCTCTGCGCTGGTCATCCTGGCGATCGGGCAAAGCCCGCGCGAGGCGCTGTCGACGATGGTCACCGGATCGGTCGGTTCGGCCTATGCCTGGGGCTACACGCTTTACTACGCGACCAGCTTCATGTTCACCGGGCTTGCCGTGACGGTCGCCTTCCACGGCAGCCTTTTCAACATCGGCGGCGAGGGGCAGGCCCAGCTTGGCGGGCTTGGCGTCGCGCTTGTCTGCCTGGCGCTGCCCTGGCCGCACTGGACGCTGGCGCTGCCGGTCGCGATGGTCGCAGGCGCACTTTTCGGTGCGGCCTGGGCGGCGCTTCCGGCCTATCTGCAGGCACGCCGGGGCAGCCATATCGTCATCACCACGATCATGTTCAACTACATCGGCGCGGCGTTGATCATCTACCTTCTGGTGAACGTCCTGCGCCCGGCGGGCCAGATGGACCCGGCGACGGCCCGCTTTCCGGCCGGCGCGGCGCTGCCGACGCTGCATGACCTGCCGATCCTGAACCTGATCTTCGACAAGAAGATCCCCGCCAATGTCACGCTTTTCGTGGCGCTGTTCGCCTGCTGGCTGGTCTGGTTGCTGCTCTGGCGGACGCGCCTTGGCTACGAGATCCGCGCCTTCGGCAAATCCGAACCCGCGGCCCTTTACGCAGGCATTTCACCCTTCAAGGTCACGATGCTGGCGATGCTGGTTTCGGGCGCCCTGGCCGGGCTCATGTCGATCAACAACGTGATGGGCGAAAGCGGGCGGCTCTTGCAGAATTCATCCGAAGGCGCCGGATTCATCGGCATCGCGGTGGCGCTGATGGGCCGCAACCACCCGATCGGCGTCTTCCTTGCCGCGATCCTTTTCGGGATGCTTTACCAGGGCGGGGCCGAGATCGGCCTTTGGACATCGATCCCGATCGAACTTCGAACCGTCGTGCAGGGGCTTGTGATCCTGTTCACCGGCGCGCTTGACCACATGGTGCGGATGATGCTGGGCGTCTTTTTCCGCCCCCGCCGGACGGAGGTGGCGTGATGGACTACGCGACGCTTCTCCAGATCCTCGATTCGACAATCCGGCTGGCGGTGCCGCTGCTGCTGGCCTGCCTTGCGGGGCTTTATTCCGAACGATCCGGCATTTTCGACATCGGGCTGGAAGGCAAGATGCTGATGGCCGCGATGTGCACAGGTGCCGTCGCGGCGCTGTCGGGATCAGTCTGGGTCGGGCTTCTTGCCGGGATCGCCGGTTCGGTGATCTTCGCCGCGATTCACGGCATCGCCTCCATCACCTTCCGGGGCAACCAGCTAATCTCGGGCGTTGCGCTGAACTTCGTCGCCTCGGGCATCACCGTCCTGATCGCGCAATCCCTGTTCCGGCAGGGCGGCCGCACGCCCCCGCTCAGCGGCGATGCGCGGTTCAACCCGATCACCTTGCCCTTCGCCGAAAGCCTGTCCGGGGTTCCTGTGATCGGCCCGCTTTATTCCGAGGTCATCTCGGGCCACGGGGCACTGGTCTACATCGCCTTTCTTGCGGTGCCAGTGACCTGGTGGGTTCTTTACCGCACGCGCTTCGGCCTGAGGCTGCGGGCGGTGGGGGAAAACCCCGCGTCGGTCGACACCGCCGGCATATCGGTCATCCGGCTGCGCTACGCCGCCGTGATCATCACCGGGATCCTTTGCGGCCTGGCGGGCGCCTACATGGCCGCCGGGCTTCAGGCGGGCTTCGGCAAGGAGATGACGGCGGGCCGGGGCTACATCGCGCTGGCGGCACTGATCTTTGCCAAGTGGCGGCCCTGGTACGCGCTGATGGCCACGCTGCTTTTCGGCTTCTTCCAGGCGCTGGCGCTACGCCCCGATGTCATCAAGAATACGATGGGCTTCGACGTGCCTGTTCCCGCGCTTGATGCCCTGCCCTACATCCTGACGGTCATTGTCCTGGCCGGTTTCGTCGGACGGGCGATCCCGCCGCGCGCCGGCGGCGAACCCTATGTGAAAGAGCGCTAGGAAACGACGCTGATGGCAAAGCAAAAGGGGCGGCCCGATCGGGCCGCCCCTTTCCCATTTCCGCGCCGTTGGCCGATTGTCGTCAGTTCCCCGACCCCTGCAGTGCGTTAGGGTCGAAGACACCGCCAAAGCCGCTGTTGCCACCGCTTCCGGTGCTTCCCTGCGCATCCGGCGCGGGCGTGGTCGCACCGTCTTGCAAAGTGCCGGGGTTGAAGACATTGCCGAAGCTGCCGCTGTTGTTGCCCGCACCGGTGGACGGTGCCGGGGCGGCGGGTTCCGCCGTCGACTTTTCCTTGCGCTCTGCGTCGCGTCGGGCGCGCAGTTCCTCGGCCCGTTTCTCGGCCTCAAGCCGTTTCTGTTCGCGAACATCCGCGATGCACTGATCCGGTCGGTAGGTCGCGGCGGTACCCAGAACGACAACGGTGCCGATGCCCATGACGACCAGCAGGACGGCGGCGGTATTGCCGCTGAGGAACCCCGGCAGTTTGAGGCCGCCTGTCAGCTCGGCCACCGTCGCCTTGCGCCGCGCCGCCGCCACCAGTTCGCGGCGTCGGATCAGCGCCTCGTTCGCAAGCGCGGCGAAAACGGTCAGCACGACGATGATGAAGGCCAGCGACGAGATGGCGGGCGATATCCCGTAGCGCACCTTCTGCGCAAGTTCGATCGTCAGCGTCGGGTATTCGCCGAAGGTGAAGGTCGTGGTGTTGTAGTTCTCGAAGCTCGCCAGAAAGGCGAGCACGGCAGAGGACGCGATGGCCGGCCGCATGAAGGGCAAGAGAACCTTTCGGAAGGCCTGCGCATGGGTCGCCCCAAGATCCAGCGCCGCCTCGGTCAGCGCCACGTCATAGCGCTGAAGCCGCGCCACCAGCACCAGCATGCAGTAGGACGCAATGAAGGTGGACTGGCCGATCACCGTCAGGAACAGGCCGCTCGACAGCGCGCTGTCGGGGCCCAGGCCAAGCATCCTGTTCACCCGGTCCCAGAAGACCAGTGTCGAGATGCCAAGGACGACGCCGGGAATGAGGATAGGCGCGATGATGATCGTATAGTAGGTCGCCCTGAGTTTCGGCCAGATCTGGGTCAGAAGAAGCGCACCCGCCAGCCCCATGAGAACGGACAGAACGACCGTTCCCGCCCCGATGATCAGCGAATTCTTGATGCCGTTCAGGATGCGGGCATCCTGAAAGAGCGCCGAGAACCAGTCGAATGTCAGGCATTCCCAGGGTGTCGCACTTGGAAATGCGGGGGAGTTGAAGGCCGTGGCCGACATGATCACCAGGGGCCCAAGCAGATAGGCGAAGAAGATCGCCAGATAGATCCAGACGCTGACCCGGATGAGGGAGGTGTTCATTTCCCGATGTCCCCCATGTTCACCTTGAACAGCCGCATCGCGCCAAGGACAAGAAGGACACAGGTCACCAGAAGCACGACCGCATAGGCCGCGCCCTGCGGCCAGTCGCTGCTGTCGTTGAACTGCTGGTAGATCAGCTGCGTGAACCACAGGCTTGACGGGCCGCCAAGGATCTGCGGCGCGGCCAGCGCACCGGCCGACAGCATGAATACCATCGTGCAGCCAGAACTGATACCGGGCTTGGCATAGGGAATGACGACCCGCCAGTGGATGCGCCACCAGGGCGCGCCAAGATCGCGTGCGGCCTCGATCTGGTTGTGGTCGAGGCTTTCGATCACGTTGTAGATCGGGAAGATCATCAGGAGGATGTAGGCATAGCCCAACCCGGCATAAAGCGCGTAGTCGTTGCGGATGAAGTCGAAGGGCGTGTCGAAAAGCCCCGCGCCGGTCAGGATCGTGTTCAGGACGCCGGTTTCCCCGAAGATGATGCGCAGCGCGAAAGCGCGAAGGATCTCGTTGATCCAGTAGGGGATGATCAGCATCAGCGCCAGGACGCGGATGTGGTTGCCTTTCGTCTGGCCCAGGTAGTAGGCGATCGGGTAGCACAGGACCAGGTTGAAGACGGTCACGCAGACGGCGGCGACAAGCGTTCTGAAGAACACCATCAGGTCGACGGCGTTATAGGCCTGGCTGCCGCCCTCGGGCCCGTAGACCAGGTACTTGTAGTTCTCCAGCGTGTAGACATCCTTCGGGCCGCCCATCTCCGGCGGCGGAAGGTTCGGCCGGAACGAGAAATCGAGCATCGAAAGCTGCGGCAGGATGATCAAGCCGACCGTCCAGAAAAGGACAAGGCCCAGCATGACAAGGCCCGGCCCGGTGCCGTTGCGGTTCAGGAAATCCTTGAGGAAACGGGGCATCGCGTCCTCTCCGTCACTCGGTCGCAAGAACGCCCGCGGGCATCGCCACGGCGTTCCTGACGTCATAACGCAGTGTCATCGTCTCGCCCTTGTGGCTGTCGAAGGACTGGCCATGGTTCGGGAGCGAAACCTTGATCTCCTTGCCGCCGTCGCCTTCCATGAAGATGTTGAAGACGTTGCCTTCGAATTCCTCGTTGACGACGCGGGCGGAAACGTAGTGATCGCCCTCGGTTCCGGTCCTGGCCAGTTCGAAGGCTTCGGGGCGGATGAAGATCATCGCACTGTCGCCTTCCTTCATCTTGCCTACATTCGCCGTGGAGACGCGCGCCAGAAGTTCGCCCGAACGGTTGGACTGAACCAGCACGCGGTCGCCGCTGACCTGCTTGACCTTGCCGCGGAAAACGTTGTTTTCCCCCACGAAAGAGGCTGCGAACGGCGTCGCGGGATCGTTGTAGATCGTCTTGCCGTCGCCGATCTGGTCGATGACGCCCGCCCGCATGACCGCGATGCTGTCCGACATCGTCAGCGCCTCGCCCTGGTCGTGGGTGATGTAGATGAAGGTGATGCCGACGCGCTTCTGAATTTCGCGCAGTTCGGTGCGCATGTGCTGGCGCAGCTTGAGGTCGAGCGCCGACAGCGGTTCATCGAGCAACAGGACATGCGGTTCGGCGCAAAGAGCGCGGGCGATCGCGACGCGCTGGCGCTGGCCGCCCGAAAGCTCGGACGGAAGCTTGTCGCCCTGGCCTTCCAGCGCGATCATTTCCAGAAGCTCATCGGCGCGCTTGCGCCGTTCGCCCGCGCTTGCCCCCTTGATCTCCATCGAGAACGCGATGTTTTCCCAGACCTTCATCAGCGGGAAAAGCGCGAGGTTCTGGAAGATAAGCGCTGTGGGCCGCTTGTTCGGGCCGACGCCCTTCATGTTCTTGCCGCCGATCAGGATGTTGCCCTCGGATGGCTCAAGAAACCCCGAAACCGCCCTGAGGATCGTGGTCTTGCCGCAGCCAGACGGGCCGAGGAAGGAAAAGAAATCCCCGCCCTTGATATTCACGTTCGCGTCGCGCACGGCGACGAAATCCCCGAAGCGGATCCAGAGGTTTTCCAGATCGACGCCGACCCCAGCACTCATCTTGTGGCTTCTCCCCGTGATGCGGCTCTTCTCGGACGCGGCCGCATTTTATCTGGCGCAGGCTGTCCTGACGCCGCCAGTTCGGATGGTCCCCCCGCGCAGGGCGGAGGGACCGGGCACGGGCGCGATCAGGCGCTCGTGAACTTGTTGACGAACTCCGTCCGCACGTCGGCGTACCAGGGCGCCTCGGCCGGCCAGGGATTCAGGTTGGCCAGGCTTTCGCCCGGATAGGCCTCCTGGAAGTTCTTCTTGTAGACATCGCCGGCAAAGCCGTCCGCGCCCAGCACCGGCGAGTTGTAGCCGTGGCTGTCGATCGCATGGCCCGCCTGATCGGCGCGATAGCAGAAGTCGATGAACGCGTAGATCTGGTCGATGTTCACGGCACCGACGGGGACCGACATGCCGTCCACCCAGGCCATCGCACCTTCGACCGGGGCCTGGTAGTGCACCGGTTCGCCCGCGGCCTTGAGCGCGAGGGGCGGGCCGTCCCAGGTCTGGCCGACGACGACGCCTTCGTTCAGAAGGCCGTTCTTCTGGGTATCGGCGTCGTTCCAGATCAGCTTGATCCGGTCCTTGCGCGCAACGCACCAGTCGGTCACCTGACCCCAGACCTTGCGCATGGTTTCTTCGTCGTTGTAGGCCGACCAGATCGAGCCCGGCGCCATTTCGCCGGAACGCTCCATGAAGAGCCCCGCGCCAAGCATCATCGAATGGGCGCGCCCCATGGTCTTGCCGGCGTTCTCCTCGGACCAGACATCGCCGTAGGACGGCGCGTCACCCGCAGGCAGCCACAGGTCGGTCCGGTAGGCAATGCCCTCGGTCCCCCAGATATGCGGCAGCCAGTGCGACCCCGATCCGCCGAAGTTCCAGGCATCGGTGCCGATCTTGGCCATCGCCGGGTTCACAGCGTCGATCTTCACGCGGCCCATGTCGATCGGCTGAAGAAGTTCAAGCGGCTCCCACTGCAGCGAACGGTTGTTCGTCGGGCTCACGATGTCGAAGCCCTGCCCCTTGGTGGCCTTCATCTTGTTGATGATTTCCTCGTTCGACCCGATCCCGGTGTAGTTCACCTTGATCCCGGTTTCGCCTTCGAACGCGGCAAGGAAGTCGGGCGGAAGGTAGTCCGACCACATCATGATGTTGATTTCGCCGGACGAGGCCAGCGCGCTTTTCGAGTAAAGCGGCGCGGCAAGCGCGGCGGCACCGGCGCCTTTCAGCACGGTGCGTCTTGTCAGCTTCTTCTTCTGAGTCATTCAGACTTCTCCCTTTGGTTTTCTGTCCGTTTCCGTTCAACCGCTGAGTCGGTTCTTGTTTTGGTTCCCCGATACTCCTCCGGGGAAAGACAAATTCCTAGCCCCACGATGCGTGACATGGCCACCCGACACACAGCACAAGCGCCGGCCGGCACGGAAAGGCCGGAACCGACGCAGGCAGATGAGCAGTGTTTGGCGACATTTGCGTGAAGGTCATCATGACTGCCGTCGCTTCGATAGGTCCAAAGAAACCAATAGTTATGTCCAGTTCTGGCGCCAGATGCCGGGTCAGGCGACGCGCGGCTTTTTCGAATACCTGGCGGAATGCTCTCCGGCATCGTTTATGAACAGGGGCTTGCGCCCCAACACCCGCACGATCAGCGTGTTGAGGACCATGGTTTCAGAACCTGCCGCAACTTGCGGATCATTGCATCGGGCTCACTTCCCGTGCGACGCGACGCGAGTTTTCGCTTCCAATTTCCACGGTTCGGGCGCAAGGGGATTTGACATCGCCGCCCGCAGCGGCGACCGTTACAAGAAAGTATCCACAGGCAGCTGGCCGACGATGCAGATCTATCTGCCCATAGCCGAAGTGTCCGTGAACGCCTTCCTTCTGTTCGGAATCGGCGGTCTTGTGGGGGTTCTGTCGGGACTTTTCGGAGTCGGCGGCGGCTTTCTGATCACGCCGCTTCTTTTCTTCATCGGCGTACCGCCGACGGTCGCGGTCGCCACCGGCGCGAACCAGGTCGTCGCCTCCTCCATCTCGGGCGTCCTGGCGCATCTGAAGCGGCGGACGGTGGACATACGCATGGGGATCGTGCTGCTGGCCGGCGGCCTTGCAGGCTCGGCGGTGGGCATATGGGTCTTCAACCTCTTGTCGCGGCTGGGCCAGATCGACCTTGTGGTGCAGCTGACCTACGTCGTCTTTCTTGGCTTGATCGGGTTCCTGATGCTTCAGGAAAGCCTGCGCACGATGCGGCGGAACCGGACGGGCACCGCTCCGCGCGTCAAGCGGCACCACCACACCTGGGTGCATAACCTGCCCCTGAAGATGAAGTTCCGCGCATCGGGGCTTTTCATCTCGGTCATTCCGCCCTTCGGGGTCGGGGCGGCGGTCGGCATCCTGGCCGCGATCATGGGTGTCGGCGGCGGCTTTATCATGGTGCCCGCGATGATCTACCTGCTTGGGATGCCCACCAAGGTCGTCATCGGCACGTCCCTTTTCCAGATCATTTTCGTCACCGGCTTCACCACCTTCATGCATGCGCTGACAAACCAGTCGGTCGATCTCATGCTTGCGCTCTTGTTGATTCTGGGGGGCGTCGTCGGCGCGCAGATCGGAACCCGGCTTGGCGCGCGGCTGAACGCCGAACAGCTGCGTGTCTTGCTGGCGCTCCTGGTCCTGGCGGTCTGTGGCAAGATCGCGCTTGACCTGCTTTTGGAACCGGGGGAGCTTTATTCCCTCGCGAAGGTAAGATCATGAGGTGGCTGTCGGCCATCTTCCTGCTTGCCTGCGCCCTGCCGGCCGCCGCGCAAGAAGAAGTCGTGTCCGGTCTAAGCCAGGATCGCATCTCCATCACCGCGAACTTCGAAGGGTCTGATCTGCTCGTCTACGGCGCGGTGAAGCGCGAGGAGCCTATCCCCGACACCGGCCTGCTTCAGGTCATCATCACGGTCGAGGGGCCATCCGGGCCGATCATAGTCCGGCGCAAGTCGCGCCAGTTCGGCATCTGGGTCAACACCTCCTCGGTCGAGGTCGACGATGCGCCAAGCTTCTACGCCGTCGCCGCGACGGCCCCCTTGGAATATGTGCTGTCGCAGACCGAAGACCTGCGCCACAAGATCTCTGTCCCGCAGAAGATACGCTCTGTCGGGGCGCCGCAGGACGTCATGGATTCGCCCGCCTTCACCGACGCGCTGATCCGCATCCGACAGCGCGAGGGGCTTTATGCCTCGGCCGAAAGCGGCACGCATCTGAAGGAACAGACCTTGTTCAGCGCCACCTTCGACCTTCCGGCGAACCTGGTCGAGGGCAACTATACGACCCGCATCTACCTTCTGCGCAACCGGGAAGTGATCGCGCAAAGCCAGTCGGCGATCTATGTGCGCAAGGTCGGAATCGAACGGTGGCTTTACACGCTTGCGCGGGATCATCCCGCTCTTTACGGGGCGCTCGCGCTATTTCTGGCCGGGCTTGCCGGCTGGGCCGCGTCAGAGGCGTTCCGCGCCCTGCGCCGATGATCTAGCCGCGCCCGACGAAGGGCATCTTGGTGGCCATGACCGTCATGGACAGGACATTCGCCGAAGCCGGCATGCGCGCCATCGTCAGCACCGCTTCGGCGACGTCGGCCACATCCATCATCGGCTCCGCGCGGACCGACCCGTCCGCCTGCGGAACCCCCTTTTCCATCGCGGCGGCAAGCTCTGTCCTCGCATTTCCGATATCGATCTGGCCGCAGGCGATCGCAAAGGGGCGGCCATCCAGCGCCAGCGTCTTGGTCAGGCCGGTGATCGCGTGTTTCGTCGTCGTGTAGCAGACCGACCCCGGGCGCGGCGCATGGGCCGAGATTGACCCGTTGTTGATGATCCTGCCGCCCTGCGGCGCCTGCGCCCGCATCTGCCGGAACGCGGCGCGGGCACAAAGGAACATGCCGGACAGGTTCACGGCAAGCGTATCGGTCCAGTCCGAAACCGGTATCTCGTCAATCAGTCCCGAAGGCCGGAAGATCCCGGCATTGTTGAACAGGACGTCGACCCGTCCGAACCGTTCGACGGTCGCGCCAAAGGCCGCATCGACCGCACCCGCGTCCGACACATCGCAGACGACCGGCAGCGCGTTGGGCGCCCCGTCCGCCACCTCGCGCAGCACTTCGGAGCGGCGTGCAAGAAGGGCGACGTTCCAGCCCTCTGCCAGAAACCTCCGGGCGACGCCGCGGCCGATGCCGGCGGAAGCGCCGGTGACGACGATCGTGCCCGACACGTCAGAACGCCCGGAAGGTCATGGTGGTCAGCGTTCGGCTGATTCCCGCGATGTCGAACAGACGTTCGTTCAGCCAGTGGCCGACGTCCTCGTCCTCTGGAATGTAGATCTTGGCAATCAGGTCGTATTCGCCCGAGGTCGAATAAAGCTCTGACACGACCTCCCGGTCGTAGATGGCGTTGGCGACCTCATAGGTCTTGCCGGGGTGGCAGCGGAACTGGACGAATACGCAGCGCATGGACGACTCCCTTCTTTCGGCACGACACTAGCGGCACGGACGCGGCACGAAAAGCCGCGAGCGTTCCCGCCTAACCCTCTTCGACGGGGTCGAGCGCCAGAACGGTGTTAGCGCGCGGCAGGTCGGCGACGCCAAGCGGCGCCGTCGGACGCGCAAGCCGGTTGCGCACCACCCAGTGAAGCCGCTTTTCCGCCCGCGTGATCGCCACATAGGCAAGCCGCTTCCACAGCGGCAGGCCGGCTTCGGTCCGCCCCATGCGCGCGGCGACGAAAAGATCGGGCGCAAAGACCTGCACGTCTTCCCATTGCGACCCCTGCGCCTTGTGGATGGTGACCGCAGCGCCGTGCAGGAAGGCCGCGCCCATTCGCGCGGCGTAGGGGATGAAGGGTTCTTCCGTTTCGGGCTGTTCGATCTTGATGATCGAGGCGGCCGAGACCAGCGGGTCTTCGGACCCGACAACGTAAAGCCGGGAGAACCCGGGCTTCTTGCCCGCGCCCAGGTAGATCACCTGGGCCCCCTTGATCAGCCCCCGAGCCTCAAGGTCGATGCGCTTCTTTCGATGCTTGAGCGGCAGTTCGATTCCATCGCAGATCAACGGTTCGCCCGGGACAAGCGCGTCGGCGGGGGCGCCATAGGCGGCGCGGAAGGCCTGGATAAGGCGCACCCGCGTCTGGTTGCGCCACACCAGCACCGGCGAGCGTGCCATCAGGGCCGCATCAACCCTTTCGGACCAGATGACGCGGTCGTCGCGCCGGGCGGCGTCGGCCACCATCCGCTCGAAATCCTCGAACCCCAGCTCGGGATCGGACAGCGCATGGGCCAGATCAAGGATCGGGCTGTCGAATTCCTGCCGGTGGATGCGGCTCAGCGTCAGCTTGCGGCCCTCTGACAGGCGGTCGAAGACCATTTCCCCGGACTGGCCGACCGGCGCAAGCTGCGCGGGATCGCCGAAGAGCACGAGCGTTGGAAAGATCTCGCGCAGGTCCTCGAACTGGCGTTCGTCCAGCATCGAGGATTCGTCGATGAAGCCGATGTCCAGCGGGTCTTCGCGCCGTTTCCAGCCCAGGATGAAGTCCGACCCCCTGAGCCCCGCCGCCGCAAGCGCACCGGGGATGGATTTCACCTGTTCGTAGAACGCCTTGGCGCGGTCGAGGGCGGAATCGGTCAGCCCCTCCACCTCTGGCCGGTCGCCGTTGCCCGCGAGCCATTCCGCGATCCGTTCGTATTCGGGGTCATAGACGGGGGTATAGAGGATGCGGTGAATGGTCGTCGCGGGCACCCCGCGATTGCGCAGGACGCTTGCCGCCTTGTTCGTCGGCGCGAGGATCGCGAGGGTTCGCCGGTCCTTGCGCCGCCGCCCCTCGTAATCGCCCGAAATCACGTCGACCCCGGCGGCTGTCAGCGCCTTGGTCAGTTCCGCCAGCAGCATCGTCTTGCCCGAACCCGCCTTGCCGATGACCGCAAGGACGGTTGTCTTGCCGGTGGCTGCGGGCAGCGTCGTGCCCTCAACCAGGTCGACCCCGGCCGCGCCCAGCACATCGGCCAGGCGATCCCAGGCTTCGGCCTGATCGTCGGAAAACTGCAACGCGGGCAAGGTCATGGCGCGACCCTACCCGCGCGGATCCGGAAGCGCCAGCGGGTTAGACCGCGGCCAGTGCCGGCACCGGTTCACGCATGTCGGACAGGTACCATTGCCGCGACAGCGCCGCCGGGATGCCCGCCTTGTGGGCCATCCTTTGCCGCGTCGCCTCTGAAAAGCGCCAGAACCCCAGGCTCACCGCGTCGCGCCCCTGCCCGGCGCTGCCAAGGATATCGGGTTCCCAGCCAAGGTGGCGGTAGATACGCACCATCCGGGCGTCGAAGACCCCGACGGCGCGCGTCAGCCCCAGCCCCGCGCCCAGCTCGGCGCCGCCAAGCATGAGACGCGCGGCGACCTGCGCATCGGTGTCGGCGGCCAGACAGAACCGTGTGCATTCCCAGACCTTCGGATGGGAAATACGCCGCCCGCCCGCAAGATGGCGAAAGTGATCGTTCACCATCGTTCGCCCGCCCGTCGGCAGAAATCGCATCGAGCCGCCATGCAGCCCGTCCGGCCGCTGCCAGATCACATAGACCGGGTCCAGGTCGTCATAGTCGTCCCGTTCCCAGCCCCGTTCGTCCACCGTAACCGCCCAGTTCAGCCGGTCGCGGAACTGCCGCGCCCTGTCCGCGAACATGGAGGCCCTCAGATCGGCAAGTTCCGACAGGTTCCTTGAAGTCAGATACCTCAGCATCACATCCCTCCTTATGGATAAGAAGGGATTAACGAAGACTGGTTAACAGGAGCCTATCGGGCGGGGTCAGAGAAGGACGAGACCGCCGGAAACCGCCCGCGCGACCGCGTGGGTCGTGTTGATCGCCCCCAACTTGACGCGGGCGCTTTCGACATAGGAACGCAACGTGTGTTCCGAAATTTCGAGAGAGTCGGCAGCCTGGGCCCTGTTCATCCCGAGTGCCAGCAGGGTCAGCACGTCAATCTCGCGGGCGCTCAGCGGCTGTTCGCCGGCGGGCTGGTCGCCCTGAACGATTTCCTGCGCTTTCTGGTTCAGGAAGTGCGCGGCAAGAAGCACTTCGTTCGACGCGCCATTCACGAACTTGTCCCACTGTGCGTCATGGGTGCGGCTGGAAATGGTGAAAAGGGCGAACTGTCCGCCGGGCCCACGGATCGGAACCGAAAACCCCTGGTTTCCGACACCGGCGGCCATCGCCTCGCCCAGAAAACCCCGCGCCTGTCGTCCGGACCAGTCCAGTTCTTTCCAGTCGGTCGGCCTGAAGCGCCGCAGACATCCCTGAACCACCGGGTCGATCCGCGCATATCCTTCGTCGATGTAATGCTGGACCCAGTCTTCGGAGTAGGTCAGGATGCCGTACTGCTGCCCAGCCCCGCTGACGGAGTGATAGACCAGATGGTCGATATCCAGCTGGTCGCGTAACCAGCCGACATGGCGTTGGAGATCGTCACGCGTTGTCGCTTGCTGTAGTTCCCCAACGAACCGCCGCAACCTTGCCCGCATTCGGCACCTGGCCTCCGCTCCTTTCCCCGGACTGCCGCGCGATCTCTGTCGCCGCCACGATCGAGGTGTCGCCCAGCTGTTCCGCCAGCGCGGGCAATCCGTTCCCTTGGGCGAAAGATCTGAGATCACTCAGCACATCCAGGATCCATTCGTACTGCATTACAACTCTCGCGTGAAGTGAATTGACCTTTGTTCGCAGCCCTTCGGGAAAGAATCGACCTGCGCGACTTTCTTTGCAACTCCCCGAAAATGGGGGGGAGGCTAAATCTAAATCATTGAAAAACAACAAACGAAAAAGGCGCGCCATCATCAGTGGCGCGCCTTCCGGAATGTCGCCGGCATTTCGCCGCAAATTAGTCGCGCCGTCCGGCCTCAAGCGCGTCCTCGAAGGTGCGCAGACCCGTCCTCGGTGACTGGACCAAGACCGCCATGTTGCCCGGCTTGTGTTCGTTCCGACGCATCTTCATGTGCGCGCCGGGGATCTCCGCCCAGGGGAAGACCTCGGACATGCAGGGATCAAGGCGGCGTTCCAACATCAGCTTGTTGGCTGCCGCCGCCTGCTTGAGGTTGGCAAAATGGCTGCCCTGAACACGCTTCTGGTGCATCCAGAGATAGCGCACGTCGAAGGTCAGGTTGTAGCCGGTGGTTCCCGCGCAGATCACGACCATGCCGCCGCGTTTGACCACGAAGACAGAGACGGGGAAGGTCGCTTCGCCTGGGTGTTCGAACACCATGTCGACGTTGTTGCCCTTGCCGGTGATCGCCCAGATCGCCGCGCCGAACCGGCGCGCCTCCTTGAACCAGGCGGCATATTCCGGGGTGCCGACCTTGGGCATCTGGCCCCAGCAACTGAAGTCCTTGCGGTTGATGACACCTTTCGCGCCCAGCCCCATCACGAAGTCGCGTTTGTCTTCCTCGGAAATCACGCCGATGGCGTTCGCGCCGGCCGCGTTGATAAGCTGGATCGCGTAGGAGCCAAGCCCCCCCGAGGCACCCCAGACAAGGACGTTGTCGCCGGGCTTCAGGATATGCGGCCGGTGACCGAACAGCATCCGGTAGGCGGTGGCGAGCGTCAGCGTATAGCAGGCAGCCTCTTCCCAGGTCAGATGTTTCGGCCTGTGCATGAGCTGCTGCGCCTGCACGCGGGTGAACTGCGCGAAAGACCCGTCCGGCGTCTCATACCCCCAGATCCGCTGGCTGGGTGAAAACATCGGATCGCCGCCGTTGCATTCCTCGTCGTCGCCGTCGTCCTGGTTGCAATGGATCACGACCTCGTCGCCGACCTTCCAGCGCTTGACCTTGTCACCCACCTTCCAGACGATGCCCGAGGCGTCGGAACCGGCGATGTGATAAGGCGCCTTGTGCCCGTCGAAGGGGCTGATCGGAACGCCCAGCGCCGCCCAGATGCCGTTGTAGTTCACCCCCGCCGCCATGACGAGCACCAGAACCTCGTGACTGTCGATCTCGGGCGTCTCGACGACCTCGACCTGCATCGCGCTGTCCGGTTCGCCGTGGCGTTCGCGGCGGATTGCCCAAGCGTACATGTTCTTCGGCACATAGCCGAGCGGCGGCATTTCCCCGATCTCGTAGAGATCCTTTTCCGGCGCTTCGTAGGGCGCGATCTCCGTCTGCGTATCCAGTGCCATCCGTCTCTCCCGGTCCTGTTGCCGCATCGCAGAATCAATGCGGGCGTCAAGGATGGAATATGATCGGAAGGGTAATTTTGCAATAGGACTTGTGTATGCTTTTGTAATTTTATGTCTCTATGATCTCAAGTTCGGGCTGAATTCCGCGAATTCCGGCTCATTTGATGCCGCAGGTGCACAAAGGTGTTGCCGAACCGGGGCGGCGTAGAATCCGATCAGGGCGCGATCCTTCGGCGGCACCAGCACCCGGTCGCCCTCTCTCCGGACGATCTTTCGCAGGGACAGGATATCCAGCGCCCGGTCCACGGCGGCATCGGGCGAAGCGTCCGGAAGGTCCAGATGCACCCCGGCACGGTCAAGCCGGTGCGCAAGATCCGCAGCGCGGGCCCTGACCTCCGCCAGCGGCAGGTCGGTCGCCTCGCCGATGGCGGCGCAGAGCAGCGGCACCGGAAGGACGGTTACGTTTCGCGCGATCCTGCGCATCAGCTCACCGGCCAGCTCCGCGGTGGCGTCGTCATGCGGCCCTGCCATGAAGTCCGCAAGCGACAGGGGCGTCCCGAAACTGACAGAAGCCACCCCGAACTTTTCGAACCGGCCAGTCAAGAGCCGCCCGACCTGCCGGCCGACGAACATCAGGATCGACCCGAAGGAGGCACGGAAACGACGGACCCCCGTGGCATGGGCCGCCGTAAGCACGCGGTCCTCGATCACGCGGTCATAGGCAAGGGAAACCGGCACGAAGACAACATCGCGTCCGCCAGTGCGCCAGCCGTCGGCGATATAGGACAGGATCCCGAGCTTTGGGCGCCCGACCCTTCCGTCCAGGCTCAGCCCGCCTTCGGGGAAGATCGCCTGTGTGACCCCCTCGGCCGCGGCCATCTGGACATAGCGCGCAAGCACCCTGCGATAAAGCGGATTGCCTGACTTGCGCCGGATGAAATAGGCGCCCGAAGCACGGATCAGCCAGGAAAGCGGCCAGACCCGCGCCCATTCACCGACGGCATAGGACAGCGCCGACCGGTCGGCCGCCAGGTAGGTCACCAGCACATAGTCCATGTTCGAGCGGTGGTTCATGACGAAGACGACCGTCGCGCGGCGGTCGATCGCCGCAAGCGCGCCGGTATCGAACTGGCCGATCCGCACCCGGTAGACCAGCCGCGCCAGCCACTTGGCCGCGCGCGTCGCGAAGCCGAAATAGACGGTCGCCGAAAAGGCAGGCACGATCTCGCGCGCGTAGCGGCGGGCGCGTTCCAGTTGCACGGTCTCAGGGGTACCGGTCGCCTCGGCCTCGGCCACGATCGCCTCGGCGACCTTCGGGTCATGCGTCAGCCGCACGATCATGTCGGGACGCGCCATCAGCTTGAAAGGCTCGATCGGCCGGTCGAGCCGCGCGTTCAGCCGCTCCACCACCCGTTCGACCCGGCGCCGGAAGAACCACCTGACCGAAGGGAAAAGGAAATGCGATGCAAAGGTCACCCCGGCGAAGACGAGAATCAGGACGAAAAGCCAAAGGGGCAGCGTGACGGGATGAAACATGGTTGGGACCGTGACAGGTCGGCGCGGCGCGGTAAATCCCGTGATGCCGCGATGCAGCGAATTGACATGGTCACGAAATGTCGCCTATCTCTGCATCTGCGAAATAAAGTTACGCACGCGATTCAGGAGGCCCCCATGACCGAGGCGACGCGCGACAAGCCCTGGCTGTTTCGAACCTATGCGGGCCATTCCACGGCTGCGAAGTCGAACGCGCTTTACCGCGCGAACCTTGCCAAGGGACAGACCGGCCTGTCGGTCGCCTTCGATCTGCCGACCCAGACGGGCTATGACAGCGACCACGAACTTGCGCGCGGTGAGGTCGGCAAGGTCGGGGTTCCGGTCTGCCACCTGGGCGACATGCGGTCGCTGTTCGATGCGATTCCGCTGGAAGACATGAACACCTCCATGACGATCAACGCCACGGCACCCTGGCTACTGGCGCTATACATCGCGGTGGCGGAAGAACAGGGCGCGGATGTTCGAAAACTGCAAGGAACCGTGCAGAATGACATCATCAAGGAATACCTGAGCCGCGGAACCTACATTTGCCCGCCGAAGCCCTCGCTTCGGATGATCACCGATGTCGCGGCCTACACCGCCGATCACCTGCCCAGGTGGAACCCGATGAACGTGTGTTCCTACCACCTGCAGGAGGCGGGCGCCACGCCGGAACAGGAACTGGCCTTCGCGCTCGCCACCGGAATCGCCGTCCTGGACGACCTGAAGGGCAAGGTCGATCCCGCCGCCTTTCCGGCGATGGTCGGGCGGATTTCGTTCTTCGTGAACGCCGGAATCCGCTTTGTCACCGAACTGTGCAAGATGCGCGCCTTCACCGAACTATGGGACGAGATCTGCCGTGACCGCTACGGCATCGAGGACGAAAAGTTCCGCCGCTTCCGCTACGGCGTTCAGGTGAACTCCCTTGGCCTGACCGAACAGCAGCCCGAAAACAACGTCTACCGAATCCTTCTCGAGACACTGGCCGTCACGCTGTCGAAGAACGCCCGCGCCCGCGCGGTGCAACTGCCCGCCTGGAACGAGGCGCTGGGGCTTCCCCGGCCCTGGGATCAGCAATGGTCGCTCAGGATGCAGCAGATCCTCGCCTACGAGACCGACCTTCTGGAATACGGCGACCTTTTCGACGGCAGCCCGGTGATCGCGGCCAGGGTCGAGGCGCTGAAGGCGGGTGCGCGCGACGAGTTGAAAGTGCTGGACGGCATGGGCGGCGCGATCGCCGCAATCGAATACATGAAGGGCCGACTGGTCGAGGCCAATGCCGAGCGCCTGAACCGGATCGAGGCCGGCGATACCGTCGTGGTCGGCGTGAACCGCTGGCAGGCGGGCGAAACCTCGCCGCTGACTGCCGGCGACGGGGCGATCCTGACCGTGGACCCCGAGGTGGAAACCGACCAGATCGGCCGGCTGGACGCCTGGCGCCGGGCCCGCGACCAACGGGCGGTCGAGGCCGCATTGGCCGCGCTGCGCCTGGCCGCGCGGGAGGGGCGCAACATCATGCCCGCCTCGGTCGATTGCGCGAAGGCGGGTGTGACGACCGGCGAATGGGCCGGCGTCATGCGCGCGGTCCACGGCGAATACCGCGGGCCGACAGGGGTTTCGAAATCGCCCTCGAACCGGACCGAGGGACTGGACGACCTGCGGGGCGCCGTCGATGCCGTTTCGTCCCGGTTGGGACGGCGGCTGAAGTTCGTGGTCGGCAAGCCGGGCCTGGACGGCCATTCGAACGGCGCCGAACAGATCGCCGCGCGTGCCCGCGATTGCGGCATGGACATCCACTACGAGGGCATCCGCCTGACACCGGCGCAAATCGTCGCTGCCGCCGAAAGCGAAGGCGCGCATGTCGTCGGCCTGTCGATCCTGTCGGGCAGCCACCTTCCGCTGGTCGAGGAGGTGATGGAACGGATGCGAACCGCCGGTCTTTCGCATGTGCCTGTCGTCGTCGGCGGCATCATCCCCGATGACGACGCCGAGGCGATGCGCCGGATGGGTGTCGCGCGGGTCTATACGCCCAAGGATTTCGAACTGAACCGGATCATGAGCGATATCGTGCTGCTGGCCGAACCCAAGGCAGAGGCCGCCGAATAACCACGGCTCCGCCGCAAGGCGGCGCCAGCGCCAAGATCGGGCTTGTCGCACCCTGCCCCGCCGCTAGGATGGTTCGATCCTGCACAGAAAGGCGAACCATGACCCCCCATATCGGCGCCAAGCCCGGCGACATCGCCGAAACCGTCCTGATGCCCGGCGATCCGCGCCGCGCCCGCTGGGCCGCGGAGACCTTCCTGGATGACCCGGTCTGCGTGAACGAGGTTCGCGGGATGCTGGGCTTTACCGGCAGCTGGAAGGGAAACCGGGTGACGATCCACGGATCGGGCATGGGCATGCCGTCGCTGTCGATCTACGCCAACGAACTGATCCGCGAATATGGCGCCCGGACGCTGATCCGGATCGGATCGGCCGGCGCCATGCTTGAGCGCGTGAAGATCCGCGACATCGTCATCGCGATGACGGCTTCGACCATGGCCACGCCGTCGCGCGGGTTCTTCCGCGAAATGCAGTTCGCGCCCTGCGCCGATTATGGTCTTCTTGAAAACGCGGTCGCAGCCGCCCGCGCGAAAGGGACGACGACCCATGTCGGCGGCATCTATTCGTCAGACGTGTTCTACGACGAACGCCCCGACCTGACCGAGATGCTGGCCCGGCACGGAACCCTCTGCGTCGAGATGGAGGCGGCGGAGCTTTACACGGTCGCCGCCCGTCTTGGCGCGCGGGCGCTGGCGATCCTGACGATTTCGGACCACCTGATCACGCACGAGGCGCTGCCGGCGGAAGACCGGGAACGAAGCTTTGGCGACATGGTGGAAATCGCGCTTAACGCGGCGTTTCCCTAGGCCGAAAGCCAGTCGGCGACGCGGGCCGCGGCCGAACCGGGCCGAAGCGGGCGCGCCGACCATAGCCGCATCGTCCGGCGCAGCCTGTGGCGATGGCCGAAGGGCGCGACCAGCGCGCCTGATGCCAGATGCTGCGCGACAAGCGGCGCGTGCCCCATCAGGACGCCCGCGCCGTTCACCGTCTCTTCGACCGCGAGCGCGAACAGCGAATAGACCGGCCCGCGCGGCACGAAGGCCCAGCCCGGCCGGACGGCATCAGCCCAGGCCTGCCAGTCCCCGGACCAGACCGCATCCGAAAGGCAAGGCACTTCGGCCAGATCATCCGGGTTGCACAGGCGCGCGGCCAGGCCGGGCGCGCAGACCGGAAAGATCTCGTCATCGGCGACGCGACGGCCGAGGTCGTCATCGCGGAAGAAGAGATTCAGATCGAACGGCGCGCGCTTGAGGTCCGGCGGCGCCTCCATCGCGGTGATGGACACCGTGATTTCGGGCGCGGCGGCGCGGATCGCCGGCAGTCGCGGTGACAGCCAGAGCTGTGCGATGGCGGGAAGCGCAGCGATATGGACAAGCCGTGGCGCGGCCTCGGCCCGCAGGCGCTGGACAGCAAGGCCCAGCTGGTCGAAGGCGCCGGTGAATTCCGGCAGGACGCGCTGGCCCAGTGCGGTCAGCCGCACGCCTTTCGCATGACGTTCGAAAAGCGCGGCACCCAGCGTTTCCTCAAGCGACTTCACATGCGCGGTCACGGCCCCCGCCGTCACGCCCAGTTCCGCCGCCGCCGACGCGAACCCGCCCAGCCGGGCGGCGGCTTCGAAGGCACGCAGGGCGTTAAGCGGCAGGCCCTTCAGGGGTGGCGGGGAAACCGGCATGGATGGCTCAGAATTTCTACGCCTAAAATATTACAAATCTCATTTGCCCGTGCAACCCGGACCGGGTCAAATGCGACCGAACCAAGGAGAATGCCATGCCGCAGCTAGCCCCCCGACCCTGGGTGCCCGCCCAATGCGAGTCGCTGATCCAGCGCCACGCCGCCGCAACCGCCGCCCCGTCAGCCGATGTCGCCGCGCGAATCGACGCGCTGGCCGCCGCGAGCCTGCGCATTCACGACCGCGACTGCTTCAACCTGAACCCCGCGACGAATGTCATGAACCCGCGGGCCGAGGCGCTCTTGTCGGCAGGGATGGGATCGCGACCCTCGCTTGGCTATCCGGGCGACAAGTACGAAATGGGGCTTGAGGCGATCGAAGAGGTCGAGACGATCGCCGCCGAACTTGCCGCCGAGGTATTCGGCGCGAAATACGCGGAAGTTCGTGTCTTTTCGGGGGCGATGGCCAACCTTTACGCCTTCATGGCATTGACGAAGCCAGGCGACCAGATCATCGCGCCGCCCGCGACTGTCGGGGGTCACGTCACCCATCACAAGGCCGGATGCGCAGGTCTTTACGGATTGACGACCCACCCCGCGCCAGTCGATGCCGATGGCTATACCGTCGACCTTGACGCGCTTGGCGACCTCGCGCGCAGGGTCCGCCCCGCGCTGATCACCATCGGCGGTTCGCTGAACCTCTTTCCCCATCCGGTCCGGGAAATCCGCGCCATCGCCGACGAGGTCGGGGCCAAGCTGCTTTTCGATGCCGCCCATCAGTGCGGGATCATCGCGGGCGGCCAGTGGGCCAATCCGCTGGCCGAAGGCGCGCACCTCATGACGATGTCGACCTACAAGAGCCTGGGCGGACCGGCCGGCGGCTTGATCGTGACCAACCACGCCGATATCGCCGAGGCGCTGGACCACATCGCCTTTCCCGGCATGACGGCCAATTTTGACGCGGGTCGGGTGGCCGCGCTTGCCATGTCGCTTCTGGACTGGCGCGACTTCGGGGCGGCCTATGCGGGCAAGATGATCTCGGTCGCCCGCGCCCTGGCCGAGGCCCTGGCAGCCGAAGCCATCCCGGTCTTCGCAGGCGCCCGCGGCGCCACCGCATCGCACCAGTTCGCCGTCGAGGCGGCCGCCTTCGGGGGCGGGCAGACGGCGTCGAAGACGCTCCGCAAGGCTGGTTTCCTTGCGTGCGGCATCGGCCTGCCGATTGCAGAGGTGCCGGGCGATCTGAACGGCCTCAGGATCGGGACGCCCGAACTGGTCCGGCGCGGCGTGACCGAGGCCGACGCGCCCCGGCTTGCCCGGCTGATCGCGGCGGCGCTGCGATCGAACGATCCGGCAAGCCTTGCGGCGGAAACCGCCGCGCTTCGCGCCGGCTTCCAGGGGCTCCATTACATCAACGGCTAAGGGCGACCGCCGCCTCGGTCGTCATCGTCGTTTGTCGCCGCCGGCCTGCGCGCCTTTCGGATGGCGCGCAGGTCGAGCCACGCGATCCCGGCGCCAAGTGGCAGCATCCAGAACCCTAGGACGGGCAGGAATCCGAGGACGCCGCCCGCCATCAGCACAACCCCGAGAAGCAGCCGCAAACCGGGCGGAACCCGGCGGTTGACCTTTGCAAGCAGCCGCCGGAACCGGGGCCGCTGACGCAGCCACCAAGCGCGGGCTGCCGCGATCAAGCCCACGCCCTGCCCCCGGCCCAGCCCCCGGGGTCAGCCACGGTCCAGCGCCTCGACCGCGAGGATGGTCGGCAGGTGGCGGGCGATCTCGTGCCAGGTGTCGCCCTCGTCGAAGGTTCCGAAGACCGATCCGCTGTTGGTGCCGAAATAGACCCCGGCCGGATCGCGCGCATCGCCCGCCATCGCCTGCCGGAGCACCGTGAAATAGCACCCTTTCTGCGGCAGCCCGTCCCGCATCGCCTGCCAGCTTTGCCCTCCGTCGCGCGACCGCCAGACCGCACAGGCCGCATCGGGCGGGAACCGCCCCGCCATGTCCCCGTTCAGCGGCAGGGTCCAGATCGTGTCGGGGTCGCGCGGATGCACCCGGATCGGGAACCCGAAGGTCGAGGGCAGGCCCGCCGTGATCTCGTCCCAGCTGCGCCCGCCGTCGGCGGAACGCCAGACACCGTGGTGGTTCTGCTGGTAAAGCACGTCCGTGGTGCCCGGCGCGCGCATCATGTTGTGCACGCAGTGGCCCGTCTCTCCGTCGCGGGGCGCTGCGGGGTGATCGTGATGTGCGCAGCTTTCCGCGTTGGACAGGCGGTTGCGGCGTTCCCAGGTGGCGCCGCCGTCCTCGGTCGCGAAGACGCCCGCCGCCGATATCCCGATCCAGAGCTTTTTCGGGTCCGCGGGGTCCGCGACGATGGTGTGCAGGACAAGACCCGCTGCGCCCGGCTGCCAGCTTCCGGCCGAGGGGTGATCGGACAGGCCTTGCACCCTTTGCCAGGTCCGGCCGTCGTCCAGGCTTTCCAGAAGGCTCGCCGGTTTCGTTCCTGCGTAAAGCCGCCCATGCGCGCGCCCAAGCGACCAGACCTGCGCGAACTCCTTGCCGAAGGGCAAGGGCCGCGCCTCCCACCCGATCATCGCCGCGAAATCGGCGTCGTTCGCCGCCCAGTCATCCATCTGGCCCGCGGTCAGCTTGCTAAGCTCCCAGCTTTGCCCGCCATCCTCCGACCGCCAGACGCCTGCGCCGTGCCAGTCCCCGCCGCCGCCCGCCCAGATCGTGCCGGTGTCGGCATCGCCCACGGCGTGGTTGATCGGCCAGCCGTTGCAATGGGGGCCAGAGACCGACCAGCCGGTGCGGCCGTTGCCCCCCTCGACGAGGAAAAGCCCCTTCGTCGTGCCGACGAGAAGCGTGATGTTCCCGGACATTTCTGCCTCTCCCTGATTGCGCAGGGGCAGGCTAGCATGACACCGGGAAACGGCCTAGCGGCCGTTCAAGGCCAGAGGCGATCCTCCGCCGCTCACACCACCCGCTCGACCATCATCTTCTTGATCTCGGCGATGGCCTTGGCCGGGTTCAGCCCCTTGGGGCAGGTCTTGGCGCAGTTCATGATCGTGTGGCAGCGGTAGAGCTTGAAGGGGTCCTCAAGCTCGTCCAGCCGCTCGCCCGTCGCCTCGTCGCGGCTGTCGATGATCCAGCGATAGGCGTGCAGGAGCGCGGCCGGGCCAAGGTAGCGGTCTCCGTTCCACCAATAGGACGGACAGGAAGTCGAACAGGACGCACACATGACGCATTCATAAAGCCCGTCGAGCTTCTTGCGATCCTCGATCGACTGGCGCCATTCCTTCGCCGGGCGGTTCGTCTTCGTTTCCAGCCAGGGCATGATCGACGCGTGCTGGGCATAGAAATGCGTCAGGTCCGGGATCAGGTCCTTGACCACGGGCATGTGCGGCAGCGGATAGATCTTCACGTCGCCCTTCACCTCGTCGAGGCCGTAGATGCAGGCCAGCGTGTTGATCCCGTCGATGTTCATCGCGCACGATCCGCAGATGCCTTCCCGACACGACCGGCGGAAGGTCAGCGTCGGGTCGACCTCGTTCTTGATCTTGATCAGCGCGTCCAGGACCATCGGCCCGCACTTGTCCATATCAAGGAAATAGGTATCGACCCGCGGATTCTCGCCGGTGTCGGGGTTCCAGCGGTAGATCTGGAACTTGCGGATGTTCGTGCCCTCGGGCTTCGGCCAGGTCTTGCCGACCCGGATCTGCGAATTCTTCGGAAGCGTGAACTGGACCATGACTTATCCCTTCCAATCTCGGCGGGTGTAAAGCGGCTGGCGCGGCGGCTGGCCGGATTTCTGATAGACGCAGGCGTCGTAAAGCGCGGACGGATCGCGCCCGAGGACGTAGTCGCTTGAAAGCTCAAGCTTGATCTTGGCCTTGGCACCGCCCGAACCGGCGCCGGCGGCGATCATCCCGCGCGGCCCCGCGGCAAGGCGCGCCCGTTCGAAACAGGCGTCTTCGGCGCGTTCGACCGACATCGGGCCGCAGGCGGCCAACACGGCAAGCGCCGCGACCGCCATTCCCGCAGCGGGCACCGGGTGCCAGCGGGTGCGGTGCTTACTGCCCGCCGCGCACATCTGAGATCCTTGCCATCATCTGCGCCTCGGCCTCTTCCCTGGTGATCGCGACATTGTCCATGATGACGGCTTCGGCGATGAACCCCGTCCCGATCGTCCCGTTGGAGGTCTGCGCGTACGCCACGACATTTCGAAGAAAGTGCGCGGTCACCGTGCCTTCGTACTTGTGCGGCGCGCCGGAGGAATCCGTCCAGTCGATCCTGGCCTTTTCACCGATGCCAAGCGGTGTCGGCGACGCGACAAACTGCAAGAGCGGGTTGGAGCCGTCGAGCGTGTAGAAGGCGCGCCAATGAGAAATGGCCGGTTTCATCGCTGCGATCTCTCCCCTCAGTTTCGCGACTTCGGCGGCGACAAGCGCCTCGAGCGCCGACTTCACCGCCGCATCCATGGCCGCCGCTTCCGGACGCATTTCGGCGCGCCACATGTGCATGGCTTCGGCATGGTGCCAACAGGGCTGCCTGTGGCCGATACGTTTCAAGAAAGTCATCGTTTCTCCGTCTTGTGCCGGTCGTCAATCCGTCCTCAGCGACGCGCGGATGGTGGAGCCGTCCTGAAGAAACATGAGCGCGCGTTCCTGCTCGGCCCGCGTCAGCGTCGGCCACAATTCGGCGTCGCCGGGCAGAAGCGGGAAAGTCGACGGCAGCGGCAGCTTGCCCGTCGCGGGTTTCACATAGGTCGTCGCGGCGGCGGGTGCCGGCGCAATCGTCACCTCGACCAGCGAGGAGCCGCGATAGCCCGCACCTTCCGTGAACAGCCCCGCCCCTTCCCTTTCGGGCGTGGGCACCGCCACCGTCACGGTGCGCGCGATGGCCGGCGCGCCCGCCCGTTCGAGGCAGGCGTTGATTGTCGCCGCTTCCTCTGCCGTCGCCGGGACAGGACCGTGATTTCCCGCTGCCTGAACCTTCGCCGCGCGCAGCGAAAGGCCCGACTGCGCGCTGCAAAGCGCGATCGGCCCGCCCGGCACGGTCGGCTTGTCGCAGGCAGCAAGCGCCAGCAGCAGGCCCCCCGGCAAGGCGGCGGCGCGCAGCATCAGTACACCCTCGCCTTCGGCGCGATCTTCTTCAGTTCGATTCCGCCGTCCGACTCGGTCGTCAGCGGGTCCAGATGCACCGGCCGGTATTCGAGACGGACGTTCGCCCCATCCACCCAGGCCAGCGAATGCTTGCGCCAATTCTTGTCGTCGCGGTCGGGATAGTCCTCGTGCGCATGGGCACCTCGGCTTTCCTTCCGTGCCTCGGCGCCAACGATGGTGGCCAGCGCGTTGGGCATCAGGTTGGTCAGCTCCAGCGTCTCCATCAGGTCGGAATTCCAGATCAGGCTGCGGTCGGTGACCTTGAGGTCGCCCATCTTGGCGGCGACTTTGGCCATCTTTTCCACACCCTCGGCCAGCGTCTTGTCGGTGCGGAAGACAGCGGCGTCGGCCTGCATCGTCTTTTGCATTTCAAGGCGCAGATCGGCGGTCGCGACGCTGCCATTCGCATTGCGCAACCCGTCGAAACGGTCCAGCGCCTTGTCGACTTCGGCCTTGTTCACGGGCGCGTTGGGCGCGCCCGGCTTGACGATCTGACCCGCCCGGATCGCCGCCGCGCGGCCAAAGACCACAAGGTCGATCAGCGAGTTCGACCCAAGCCGGTTCGCGCCGTGGACGCTGGCGCAGCCCGCCTCGCCCACGGCCATCAGGCCGGGGAAGACGGCGTCGGGATTGTCCGCGGTCGGGTTCAGAACCTCGCCCCAGTAGTTCGTGGGGATGCCGCCCATGTTGTAGTGCACGGTCGGCAGGATCGGGATCGGTTCCTTGGTGATATCGACGCCAGCAAAGATCTTGGCCGATTCCGAAATGCCGGGAAGGCGTTCATGCAGCGTCGCGGGCGGGATATGCGACAGGTTCAGGTGCATGTGGTCCTTGTGTTCGCCCACCCCGCGGCCTTCGCGGATCTCGATCGTGATGCAGCGGCTGACGACATCGCGGCTGGCGAGGTCCTTGTAGGTCGGCGCATAGCGTTCCATGAACCGCTCGCCTTCGGAGTTGGTGAGGTATCCGCCCTCGCCCCGCGCGCCTTCGGTGATCAGGCAGCCCGAGCCATAGATGCCGGTCGGGTGGAACTGCACGAATTCCATGTCCTGAAGCGGCAGCCCCGCGCGCGCCACCATGCCGCCGCCATCGCCGGTGCAGGTATGGGCGCTGGTCGCACTGAAATACGCCCGGCCGTAGCCGCCGGTCGCCAGAACCACCATCTTCGCGTTGAAGACATGCATCGTGCCGTCGTCAAGCTTCCAGCACACGACCCCGGTACAGGCGCCATCGGTGACGATGAGGTCGAGCGCGAAATACTCGATGAAGAACTCCGCCCGTTCCTTCAGCGACTGGCCATAAAGCGTGTGAAGGATCGCGTGACCGGTCCGGTCGGCGGCGGCGCAGGTGCGCTGCACCGGGGGGCCTTCGCCGAATTCGGTCGTGTGGCCGCCGAAGGGGCGCTGGTAGATCTTGCCCTCTTCGGTGCGGCTGAACGGAACGCCGTAATGCTCAAGCTCGTAGACCGCCTTCGGCGCCTCCCGCGCGAGGTATTCCATCGCGTCGGTATCGCCCAGCCAGTCCGACCCCTTGACGGTGTCGTACATGTGCCATTGCCAGCTGTCGGGGCCCATGTTGCCAAGGCTGGCGGCGATGCCACCCTGCGCGGCGACGGTGTGGGACCGGGTCGGAAAGACCTTGGTCACGCAGGCGGTGCGCAGCCCCTGTTCGGCCATGCCGAGCGTCGCGCGCAGCCCGGCGCCACCGGCACCGACAACCACAACGTCATATTCATGAACTTCATAAGGATAAGCAGTCATCGTCATTCCTCAGAGCGCGAGCCGGATCAGCGCGAAAAGCCCGGTGGCCATCAGCGCGTAGGACAGGCAGACGGTGCCCACGATCAGCGCCTTGCGCGCCAGCCCGTGTGCATAGTCCTCGATCATCACCTGCGCACCGTTTCTGAAATGGGTCAGCCCCACGATCAGTGTCAGCCCCGCGACGATCGCCGGGAAGGGGCGGCCATAATAGGCGACGACCTCTTCATAGGGCGCGCCCAGGATGCAACCGAAGGTGAAGATGAAAAGCGGCACGAGGATCGCAAGCCCCACCGAGGAAACCTGCATGTGCCAGTAGTGTTCTGTTCCGCTTTTCGCCGAACCGAGACCCGCGGCCCGCTTGCGGTCGGTCAGATACCTCATCGCCCGCCCCCTCAGAGAATGATGACTGTGATCACGGTCAGCACGACCGAGCCGATGATGCAGGCCCAGCCAAGCTTTTCCGCCGTCGGAATATCCAGCCCGCGGCCGCTGTCGTAGTAAAGATGCCGCAGCCCCGCGAGGAAATGGTACCAGACCGCCCAGATCGACCCAAGGAAGACGAGCTTGCCGAACCAGGACCGGACGACCGTGTCGGCAAGGGCGAAATACTCCGCGCTCGTCGAAGCCGCCAGCAACCACCAGACGATCAGCGCCGTCGCCACGATCAAGGCGTTGCCGGTGATCCGTGTCAGGATCGATGTGATCGACGTCAATTGCGGGCGATAGATCTGCAGATGCGGGGAAAGCGGCCGATTGCCCCGGTTCACGTCTGCCATGGTCGGTCCTTTCGGGTTGCCTCGCGCTTTTGCTGCGTCATGAATAGCGAAAAAATCCGTCAAGTCACGCCGGACTTCGCCAAAAATGCGACTCGTTAACGCCAACGCCTTCAGTTTTTCATATTTGTGATCACACCATTTGACTGCGTGATCACACAATCCCGGCAGGCGGAATGCCGCGGCGCAAGCATCGAAAGCTGCCGCTCGGTCTCGCGCCGCAGTTTTTCCCGCATGCGGGCCGGATAGTCGCGAAAGCTGTTCGCGACAAGGACGAAGGCCCCCGGCCCGGCGATCACATTCTGCCGGTAGTAGTCCCTCAGCCCCGTCACCCCTTCCTCGATCACCAGCGCGTTGACGGTGATCCCCTCCTGACCGAGCGCCGCGTGCAGGTCGGCCGGTTCGATCCCTTCGTTCGACGGGCCGTCGCCGGAAACGTCGATCACCCGCCTCGTGCAGTCGGCAACCTGCGAGAATTCCGCCGCCGTGAACAAGAGCGCCTCGCCGATGGCGGTTGAGTAGATCGACCAAAGCCGCGGCGTGGCCTCGATCCGGTCGGCCAGACTGGTCAGGTCGCCGGGGGTGGAGACACGCACCCAGGGCACGGAAACGGCCTGCCGCGCCGTGCCCGTCCACTGCACCAGCATCACCGCCGCCCGGTTGCGCACCAGCGCCTCGCTGACCTCCGGGTCGCGCAGCCCCTCGGCAAGACCGCGCATCTGGATCTCGAACTCGCGTTCGTCCACCGAACCGGAAATGTCGACCGCAAGCGCCAGGGCAAGGTCGCAAGCGTTGACGGGGCTTCCGAACGCAAAGGTGCAGGCAAGGCCCAAGAGGGCGGACAGGGACGGTCGGACACGCATGACCCAGCCTACCATCCTTTCCCGATCAGGAAAGCCCGCGCTAAAGCGGCATCAGCGCCCAGTAATCCAGATCCAGCAGCACCTCCGCCAGATACTTGCCGTCATCCGCGCGCAGCGCAAACGGGGCGGCGCCGTCCTTCACCGCGACCAGACGCAGGCGAACCGCGCCGACACCGGGTGCGGCGGTCGGCGCCTTGTCCAGAACCTCGGACCAGGCGCGCACCGTATCGCCCGAGAAGCAGGGATTCGCATGGGCTCCGGCGTTCAGCCCGACGACCACCTGCGCATTCGCCAATCCGTTGAAGCTGAGCGCGCGGGCCAGCGAAATGACATGCCCGCCATAGATCAGCCGCTTGCCGTCTTCCCGCTGGGTCCGGTCGAAATGCACCTTGGCTGTGTTTTGCCAAAGGCGCGTGGCCAGCATGTGCTCGGCCTCCTCGACGGTGACGCCATCGACATGGTCGATCTTTTCGCCCACCACGTAGTCTGCCCAGCGGTGCCGTTCGCCCGCAAGCGCGAAGTCGTAGTTGGAGAAATCCAACCCTTCAGGCACGATCAGATCGTCCGCAGCGACCGTTTTCTTCAGTTCCGGAACAACCGGCCCTGGCGCGGGCGCGTCAAGGTCGCGTTTGCGAACCATCACCCAACGCACATATTCCAGCACGGGTTCGCCGGACTGGTTCAGACCGCGGGTGCGGACATAGACCACGCCAGACTTCCCGTTCGAGTTTTCCTTCAGTCCGATCACCGTGCTTTCGGACCGCAGCGTGTCGCCCGGCCAGACCGGCCGAAGCCAGCGCCCTTCGGCATAGCCAAGGTTCGCCACCGCGTTCAGCGATATGTCGGGCACCGTCTTTCCGAAGACCGTGTGAAAGGCGATCAGGTCGTCCATCGGCGCGGCGCGCAGGCCGCAGGCGCGGGCGAATTCATCGGATGAATGCAAGGCGTGGCGCGCCGGATAGAGCGCGTGATACAGCGCCCTTTCCCCCCCCGAAAGCGTTCTTGGCACGGCATGCACGATGACCTCGCCCAGCCTGTAGTCCTCGAAGAAACGCCCCGGATTGGTCTTCATGCCGAAATCTCCCTGTTGCCGCTCAGCCGTAGGTGCCCGCAAAGGGGTTGTAGCCAAGCCAGATGTGAACGCCCGCGATCAGGCCGTATAGAACCAGCGTGACCGCCAGATTGATCAGATCGCCCCGTGGCGCGCCCGGCGCGGGGCGCTGCCAGCTTTCCCGGGCATTGATCAGCACCATCGACAGGACCGCCCAAAGGCCAAGTCCGCCGAACAGGACAAGCGACGCCAGATCGCCATTGACAAGAAGATGCGCGACCGCCCAGACGATGACCCCCGTCAGCATCGGGTGGCGCAGCTTCGCGCGCAACATGCCGCGCGAATGCCCCATACCCAGAAGGAAGATCGCAATCAGCATCAACAGGTTGTTCAGATGTCCGATGCCCGGCAGCGGCGTATAAAGCGGGACGACCTCGGCCCGTCGGTAGCCGATCACCATCAGCGCGATCGCCGCGAGCGAAAGAACGGTGACAAGCATCTTGCCGGGCACGTCGCCCAGTCGCCCCCGCAAGCCCGGGGCGATCCGCTTGAGAAGATGGGGCAGGCTCCACAGCAGGAGCCCAAGGATCAGAATATCCATGGACGAATCTCCAGATGACCGGGGCGGAGCCTGCGCCTATTGCGCGGTTGCCGCAATCGCCTCGGCCCGGGCCAGGACCTCGCGGGCGGTCGCGACATGCAGGTTCTCGACGATGCGGCCATCCACGACCGCCACGCCCTGCCCCGCGCTTGTCGCTGCGTCGAAGGCCGCGATCTGGCGCCGCGCCAGATCCACCTCTGCCTCGGACGGCGCGAAGACGCGGTTCGCGGTTTCGATCTGCGCGGGATGGATCAGGGTCTTGCCGTCGAAGCCCATGTTGCGCCCCTGTTCACATTCCACCGCCAGCCCCGCCTCGTCCTTGAAGGCGTTGAAGACCCCGTCGACGATGGCAAGCCCGCGCGAACGCGCGGCCAGAAGACAAAGCTGCAGGCCGGTGATCAGTTCCGCGCGCCCGGGCTGGACGCGGGCCGACAGATCCTTGGCCAGGTCGTTGGTCCCCATCACCATCCCCTTAAGGCGCGGGTGCGCCGCGATGGCGGCGGCGTTCAGAATGCCAGCGGGCGTTTCCATCATCGCCCAGAGCGGCAGGTCGGGCACCAATGCCGCGACCGCATCCAGATCGGCCGGCGTCCCGACCTTCGGCACGAGGATCGCATCGGCCGCCGCCCTGGCGAACGCCGCCGCGTCGTCGCGGCCCCAGCGCGTGTCGAAACCGTTGATGCGCACGATCTTCAGCCGCGATCCATAGCCGCCTGCAGCCAGGGCCTGCGCCAGCATCGCGCGCGCGTTCTCCTTTTCCTCGGCCGCGACCGCGTCCTCGAGGTCGAAGATGATCGCATCGGCCGCAAGGTCGCGCGCCTTTTCCAGCGCACGTTCCTTCGAGCCGGGGATGTACAGGACCGAGCGCAACGGGCGCCCACGCGGATCGACTACCGGAGCCATGCCTTCACCTCGCAAGAATCTTGCGTCAGGGATGCCGATTTCAGCACAATCTTCAACCCCGGAAATGCCGCAACGCAGAATTTTTTCGCTGCGCGCACCGGGAAACTGCCCTGACCGGTGCATTTACCGGCGTTTCGCACCTGCTGGCGGAATCTTGCCCAGCCGGTTCCGGACGGCCCCGACGCAGGTCGCCGGGATGGTCCGCACAAGAACGGGCATCTTGGAGGCTCGCATGATGGAACGACAGCTTTTCGCCCTTTCGCTCGGGTTTGCAGGCCTGATCCTGCTGGCGGCCGCGGCCCGTGGCGACCTGCCGGCACAGGCGCCTGATCCCGGCGCAACAAGACTTGCGGCCGTTGCGGCCCCGCAGGCAAAGGGGCGGCGCCCCGTCAGGCCGCCGCATCCCAAAGGAGCTTCAGCGACACCGCCAGCAACGCCCAGGTGACGAACCGGAAGAACAGCACGGTCGGAATGATCCTGACCAGCCGCACGCCCGCAAGCACCGCGATCGACGCCGGGACCATCAGCACGGCGGCGACCTTCAGATTGGCCGCCGACAACTGGCCCAGCGCCCAGTAGGGCGCCAGCTTGGCCGCGTTGACATAGGCGAAAAGCACCGTCGAAGTGCCTGCGAAGACCATCTTTTCAAGCTTCAGCGGCAGGACATAGACCTGATAGGGCGGCGCCCCGGCGTGACTCACGAAGCTCGTGAACCCGGTCAGCGCGCCCCAGAACAGCCCGGGGGCCACCCTGGCCGCGCGCGCCGGACCCTGCGGGGTGCCGCGCAGAATGATGTTCAGCGCGAACGCCGCCCCGATCAGACCGACCAGCCCGGTGACGGCGCGTTCCGGTACCATCGCGGCCGTCGCCCAGCCCATCGCGATCCCCAACGTCGTCGCCGGGATCATGATCGCCAGAACCCTCCGATCGACGGCACGGCGATAGGCCCAAAGGCCGAACATGTCGGACACGACGTAGACGGGCAGCAAAAGCCCCGCCGCCGTCACCGGCGAAATGACCAGCGACAGGACCGGAACGCCCAGCATCCCCACCGCCGGAAGCCCGCCCTTGGACAGCCCGACGAAACACGAGGCGGCCAAGGCAAGGACCCAAAAACCGATTCCCTCCACCCGTTCCCCCATCGCGGCACGTCGCTTTCCTATCAATACCGCCGGTCCGGAGAAAGCGCAGCCTTGATGCCGCGCCGCAGCGGGCTTGCGCGAAAGGCCGGTTGCCGTTACCCAAGGCCGCGTCATTCCACTGGAGCCGGAGATCCACCATGGCCAGACCGAAGATCGCGCTCATCGGCGCGGGACAGATCGGCGGAACGCTCGCCCATCTTGCCGCGATGAAGGAACTTGGGGATGTCGTCCTATTCGACATCGCCGAAGGCACGCCGCAGGGCAAGGCGCTCGACATCGCCGAAAGCGGCCCCTCCGAGGGCTTCGACGGGTCCTTCAAGGGCACGAATTCCTACGAAGACATTGCAGGCGCCGATGTTTGCATCGTGACCGCCGGCGTGCCGCGCAAGCCCGGCATGAGCCGCGACGACCTTCTGGGGATCAACCTGAAGGTCATGAAATCGGTCGGCGAAGGCATCAAGGCCCACGCACCCGACGCCTTCGTGATCTGCATCACCAACCCGCTTGACGCGATGGTCTGGGCGCTGCGCGAATTTTCCGGCCTGCCGCACAACAAGGTCGTCGGCATGGCCGGCGTGCTTGATTCGGCCCGCTTCCGCCATTTCCTCAGCCTCGAGTTCAACGTCTCCATGCGCGATGTCACCGCCTTCGTGCTCGGCGGCCATGGCGACACGATGGTGCCGCTTGTCCGCTATTCGACCGTCGCGGGCATCCCGCTGCCGGACCTGATCGAGATGGGCTGGACCACGCAGGAACGCATGGACGCCATCGTCCAGCGCACCCGCGACGGCGGCGCCGAGATCGTCGGCCTGCTGAAGACCGGCTCTGCCTTCTACGCGCCCGCGACCTCGGCCATCGAAATGGCGGAAGCCTACCTGAACGACCAGAAACGCCTGCTGCCCTGCGCTGCGTGGGTGGACGGCGCCCTTGGCCTGAAGGGCATGTATGTCGGCGTCCCGACGATCATCGGGGCAAACGGTATCGAACGTGTGGTCGACATCAGGATGACCAAGGACGAACAGGCGATGTTCGACAAGTCGGTCGCCGCCGTGAACGGCCTTGTCGACGCCTGCAAGGCCATCGACCCCTCTCTGGCCTGATCCCGCAACGCGGTCGGGCGCGCCTGCGCCCGACCGGTTCCGCCCGCGCAACGCCCCGTCGGCAATCGCGGACACCCTTGCCACACTTTCCCCAACAGCCGCGAATCCCGTTTCGTATCGGTGATTTTCCAGCGCGCCGGCGCCATGTGATCACACCTTGAAATCGTGTGATCACAAATTTGACTAATTTTGCCCGATCCGCGCCCCTCAAGCATTTATCATTTTGAGGGAACTCTCGCCTATGTCATGAGCAGCGCGAACCGCACCAGCACGGGACAGTCTCATGAACATCCATGAATACCAGGCCAAGGCCCTTCTGCGCAGCTACGGCGCCCCTGTCTCGGACGGCCGCGCCGTCCTTCGGGCCGAAGAGGCGAAGACGGCGGCGGGCGAGCTTGACGGACCGCTCTGGGTCGTCAAGGCGCAGATCCATGCCGGCGGCCGCGGCAAGGGCCATTTCAAGGAAACCGAGGCGGGCGAAAAGGGCGGCGTGCGCCTGGCCCGTTCGGTCGAAGAAGCCGCGAACGAGGCCCGCAAGATGCTGGGCCGCACCCTTGTCACCCACCAGACCGGCGCGGCGGGCAAGCAGGTCAACCGCATCTACATCGAGGACGGGTCCGACATCGCGAAGGAATTCTACCTCGCGCTGCTCGTCGATCGCCAGACCAGCCGGATTTCCTTCGTCTGCTCCACCGAGGGCGGCATGGACATCGAGGAAGTGGCGGCGAAGACGCCCGAAAAGATCCTGTCCTTCTCGGTCGATCCGGCCTCGGGACTGTCGGATTTCCACGGCCGCCGCGTTGCCTTCGCGCTTGGGCTCGAAGGGGCGCAGGTCAAGCAGTGCGTCGCGCTGATCAGGACTCTCTACAAGCTCTTCGTCGAGAAGGACATGGAGATGCTCGAGATCAACCCCCTGGTGATCACGACCGAGGGCAACCTCAAGTGCCTCGACGCCAAGATGGGCTTCGACGGCAACGCCATCTACCGCCACCCCGACATCGCGGCGCTGCGCGACGAGACGGAAGAAGACCCCAAGGAGCTTGCCGCATCCAAGTTCGACCTGAACTACATCGCACTCGACGGCGAGATCGGTTGCATGGTCAACGGCGCGGGCCTTGCCATGGCGACGATGGACATCATCAAGCTTTACGGCGCCGAACCGGCCAACTTCCTTGACGTGGGCGGCGGCGCGACCAAGGAAAAGGTGACCGAGGCCTTCAAGATCATCACCTCCGACCCGAACGTGAAGGGGATCCTCGTCAACATCTTCGGCGGCATCATGCGCTGCGACATCATCGCCGAAGGCGTGATCGCGGCAGTGAAGGAAGTCGGCCTGAAGGTGCCGCTCGTGGTCCGGCTTGAGGGCACAAACGTCGAACTGGGCAAGGAAATCATCCGCAACTCGGGCCTGAACGTCATCGCCGCCGACAATCTGAGCGATGCCGCGCAGAAGATCGTGAAAGCGGTGAAGGGGTAACGGGACATGGTGCTGACCCGGTTCATGGCACTTCTTTTTGCGCTGGCGGGATCGCTCCTGCCTGTGCAGGCCGAAGGCCTTGGGCCGGAGTCGCTTGTGAAAGCGTTTCAAAGCGCTATGAGCGTCAGCGAAACTCCTGAGCGTATCGAGAGTGTTGGGGCCGATCTGGGATTGCACGTCGTCAAAAAGGAATTCGACGGCCCTCATCTTGCCTATCTCGAGATGACCGATCGTAACGAACAGTTCTATCTCGTGTTCATCGGCGACTGGACCGTGATGTCCGAAAATCTCGTTGTTGTTCATGGCGATTTGCTCGTCACCCTCTACGGTACCGCTCATGCGTTCTATGAAAGACTAAAGCCTATCGCGCGGACATCTCTCCCAGACGGACCAAGTCACAAGCTCATCGCTCACGACATACCGGTCGAAGGTGTTGCGTGGGGCGCCGACTATCCCGGCCTTATCACACTGGAAGTCAAACATTTCGCAGACCAGTCCGCCTCTCAGATCGAGGCAACTTGGTTACGCACAAAATAGGAGGCCCCGATGGCCGTACTCGTCAACGAAAACACCAAAGTCATCTGCCAGGGCTTCACCGGCTCTCAGGGCACCTTCCATTCCGAACAGGCCATCGCCTACGGGACGAAGATGGTCGGCGGCGTGACGCCGGGCAAGGGCGGCACGGAACACCTCGGCCTGCCGGTCTTCAACTCGGTTCACGAGGCGAAGGCCGCGACCGAGGCGAACGCCACCGCGATCTATGTTCCGCCCCCCTTCGCGGCGGATTCGATCCTTGAGGCGATCGACGCCGAGATGGAGCTGATCGTCTGCATCACGGAAGGAATCCCCGTCCTTGACATGATGAAGGTGAAGCGCGCGCTGCAAGGTTCGAAATCGCGGCTGATCGGCCCGAACTGCCCCGGCGTCATCACCCCCGGCGCCTGCAAGATCGGCATCATGCCTGGCCATATCCACCAACGCGGCTCGGTCGGCGTTGTGTCCCGTTCGGGCACGCTGACCTACGAGGCGGTCAAGCAGACGACGGACGTCGGCCTCGGCCAGTCGACCTGTGTCGGCATCGGCGGCGACCCGATCAAGGGGACGGAACATCTCGACGTGCTCGAATGGTTCCTCGCCGATGACGAAACCCAGTCGATCATCATGATCGGCGAAATCGGCGGCAGCGCCGAGGAAGAGGCGGCGCAATTCCTCAAGGACGAGGCGAAGCGTGGCCGCAAGAAACCCGTCGCGGGCTTCATCGCCGGACGCACCGCACCGAAGGGCCGCCGCATGGGCCACGCGGGCGCCATCGTCGCCGGTGGCAAGGGCGACGCGGAGAGTAAGATCGAAGCGATGAAATCCGCCGGCATCATCGTCGCCGACAGCCCCGCCGGGCTGGGCGAGGCCGTGCTGGCCGCGATCGGCAAGTAAACCCGCGGGGGCGCCTGCCGCATCGCCGGCGCGCGCCCCTCGTTCTCCTCCCTCCGAGGTAACCTCATGACCGACCATCCCCAGAACGACCAGTTCCACGCATCGTCCTTCCTGCAGGGCGCCAATGCCGAATACGTCGAACAGCTTTACGCACGCTTTTCCAACGACCCCGCCGCGGTTGATGCGACCTGGGCGGCCTTTTTCCGGTCGCTGGGCGATGCGGAAAACGACGTGCGCAAGGAAGCGCGCGGCGCGTCCTGGGACCGGCCGGACTGGCCGCCGCAGCCCACCGACGACCTGACCGCCGCGCTGACCGGCGAATGGCCGCTGGCCGCGAAGGAAATGAAAGGCGCGGGCGACAAGATCCGCGCCAAGGCCACCGAGGCGGGCGTCGCCCTGTCGGAGGAGGAGATCAAGCGCGCGGTTCTCGATTCCATCCGCGCCCTGATGATCATCCGCGCCTACCGGATCCGCGGCCATCTGGTCGCCGACCTCGACCCCCTGGGCATGCGCGCCGAAACCCCGCACCCGGAGCTTGACCCGCGATCCTACGGCTTCACCGAGGCCGACCTGGACCGGCCGATCTTCATCGACAACGTGCTGGGCCTGACCCATGCCTCGATGCGCCAGATCATCGACATCGTCCGGCGCACCTACTGCGGCACCTTCGCGCTGCAATACATGCATATCTCGGACCCCGAACAGGCCGGCTGGCTGAAGGAACGGATCGAAGGCTACGGCAAGGAAATCTCCTTCACCCGCGAGGGCCGCCGGGCGATCCTCAACAAGCTCGTCGAGGCCGAAGGCTTCGAAAAGTTCCTGCATGTCAAGTACATGGGCACCAAGCGCTTTGGCCTTGACGGCGGCGAGGCGCTGATCCCCGCGATGGAACAGATCATCAAGCGTGGCGGCAATCTCGGCGTGAACGAGATCGTCATCGGCATGCCCCACCGTGGGCGCCTGTCGGTCCTGGCGAACGTGCTGGCCAAGCCCTATCGGGCGATCTTCAACGAATTCCAGGGCGGCAGCTTCAAGCCCGAGGACGTGGACGGTTCGGGCGACGTGAAATATCACCTCGGCGCTTCGTCGGACCGGACTTTCGACGGCAATACCGTGCACCTGTCCTTGACCGCCAACCCCAGCCACCTGGAGGCGGTGAACCCCGTCGTCCTCGGCAAGGTGCGCGCCAAGCAGGATCAGCTGAACGACGCCGACCGGCGCGCGGTCCTGCCGATCCTTCTGCACGGCGATGCAGCCTTTGCGGGCCAGGGCGTCGTCGCGGAATGCTTCGGTCTTTCTGGCCTGCGCGGCCACCGCACCGGGGGCACGATGCACATCGTGGTCAACAACCAGATCGGCTTTACCACCGCGCCGCACTTCTCGCGCTCCTCCCCCTATCCCACCGACATCGCGCTGATGGTCGAGGCGCCGATCTTCCATGTGAACGGCGATGACCCGGAGGCCGTCGTGCATGCCGCCAAGGTCGCGACCGAGTTTCGCCAGAAGTTCGGGAAAGACGTCGTCATCGACATTTTCTGCTATCGCCGCTTCGGTCACAACGAAGGCGACGAGCCGATGTTCACCAACCCGGCGATGTACAAGACCATCAAGACCCACAAGACGACGCTGCAGCTTTACACCGAGCGTCTGGTCAAGGACGGCCTGATCCCGGAAGGCGAGATCGAGGACATGAAGGCCGCTTTCCAGGCCCGGCTGAACGAAGAATTCGAGACCGGCAAGAACTTCAAGCCGAACAAGGCCGACTGGCTTGACGGCCGCTGGTCGCATCTCGACCGGGAGGGGGCGGAGTATTCGCCCGGCAAGACGGCAATCACCAAGAAGGCCCTGGCCGAGATCGGCGCCGCGCTGACCCGCGTGCCCGAGGGCTTCGACATCCACAAGACCGTATCGCGCCAGCTTGAAGCCAAGGCGCAGATGTTCAAGACCGGCGCCGGCTTCGACTGGGCAACGGCAGAGGCGATCGCCTTCGGCTCGCTCCTGACCGAGGGCTTCCCGGTTCGCCTTTCGGGCCAGGACTGCACCCGCGGCACCTTCAGCCAGCGCCATTCGGCCTTCGTCGACCAGATGACCGAGGAACGGCACTATCCGCTGAACCATATCAAGGCCGGTCAGGCCCGCTACGAGGTCATCGATTCGATGCTCTCGGAATACGCCGTTCTCGGCTTCGAATACGGCTATTCGCTTGCCGAGCCGAACGCGCTGACCATGTGGGAGGCACAGTTCGGCGACTTCGCCAACGGCGCGCAGATCATGTTCGACCAGTTCGTTTCCTCGGGCGAATCGAAATGGCTCAGGATGTCGGGCCTCGTCTGCCTTCTGCCGCACGGGTTCGAAGGCCAGGGGCCGGAACATTCTTCCGCGCGCCTGGAACGCTTCCTGCAGATGTGCGCGCAAGACAACTGGATCGTCGCGAACTGCTCGACGCCGGCCAACTACTTCCACGCGCTGCGCCGGCAGATCCACCGGTCTTTCCGCAAGCCGCTGATCCTGATGACGCCGAAATCGCTTCTGCGCCATCCGCTTTGCGTCTCGGACGCCGAGGACTTCACCACCGGCTCCACCTTCCACCGCGTCCTTTGGGACGACGCGCAGAAGGGGCATTCGGACACCAGGCTTGTTGCCGACAAGAAGATCCGCCGCGTGGTGATCTCTTCCGGCAAGGTCTATTTCGACCTTCTGGCCGAACGCGACAAGCGCGGCATCGACGATGTCTACCTCCTGCGGCTCGAACAGTTCTATCCGTTCCCGGCGCAGTCGCTGACCCAGGAACTGACCCGCTTCAAGGGGGCCGAGGTGATCTGGTGCCAGGAAGAACCCAAGAACCAGGGCGGCTGGTTCTTCGTCGAACCCAGCATCGAATGGGTGCTCGACCGGATCGGCGCCAAGCACAAGCGCCCGCGCTATGTCGGGCGTACGGCTTCCGCCTCGCCGGCGACGGGCCTCGCCTCGCGCCACAAGGCCGAACAGGAGGCGCTTGTCGATGAAGCGCTGACGGTAGGGGGCTGAGCATGGCGATCGAAGTACGCGTGCCGACGCTGGGTGAAAGCGTATCCGAGGCGACGGTGGCCACATGGTTCAAGAGACCGGGCGATGCCGTGGCCGCCGACGAGATGCTGTGCGAGCTTGAGACCGACAAGGTCACGGTCGAGGTTCCCGCCCCGGCCGCCGGCCAGCTCAGCGAAATCGTCGCGCCCGAGGGCACGACCGTGGGCGTCAATGCCCTTCTTGCGCAGATATCCCAGGGCGCCAGGACCGCCCCGACCCAATCCCCCCAACAACCGGCGCCCCAGGCGGCGCCGAAAGCCGAAGAGGGCAAGATGACCGACGTGATGGTGCCGACGCTGGGCGAAAGCGTGACCGAGGCGACCGTTTCCACCTGGTTCAAGAAGGTGGGCGATGCCGTGGCAGTGGACGAAATGCTGTGCGAACTTGAAACCGACAAGGTCTCGGTCGAGGTTCCCTCGCCGGTCGCGGGCGTCCTGACGGAAATCCTCGCGCCCGAGGGTACGACCGTCGACGCCAAGGCCCGGCTGGCCGTCGTGGCCGAGGGTGCCGCCGCCGCCGCGACCGCCGGGGCAGCGGCCACCGCCGCACCAGCCGCCGCCGCTGCCCCTGCCCCTGCCGCCCGCGCCGATGTCGAGGATGCGCCAGCGGCGAAAAAGGCAATGGCCGAAGCCGGGCTGAGCGCGACCGAGGTCACCGGCACCGGCAAGGACGGCCGGATCATGAAGGAAGACGTGGCCCGCGCCGTCGCCGGCAAGGCCGAGGCCGCGCCCGCCGTCGCCTCCGCCGTGCCCGCGCCCGCCGCGCCGCCGCGCGCCCCGGCCCCCGCCGAGGATGCCGCGCGCGAGGAACGGGTGAAGATGACGCGCCTGCGCGCCACCATCGCCCGCCGCCTGAAGGACGCCCAGAACACCGCCGCCATGCTGACCACCTACAACGAGGTGGACATGTCGGGCGTCATGGAACTCAGGAACGCCTACAAGGACCAGTTCGAGAAGAAGCACGGCGTGAAGCTCGGTTTCATGTCCTTCTTCGTGAAGGCCTGCTGCCACGCGCTGAAGGAAGTACCCGAGGTAAACGCCGAGATCGACGGCGGCGACATCGTCTACAAGAACTACGTCCACATGGGTGTGGCCGTGGGCACGCCGACCGGTCTTGTCGTGCCGGTGGTGCGCGACGCCGACCAGATGTCGTTTGCCGCGATCGAGAAGAAGATCGCCGAACTGGGCGTCCGCGCCCGCGACGGGAAACTGTCGATGGCAGAAATGCAGGGCGGCAGCTTCACCATCTCGAACGGCGGCGTCTACGGATCGCTGATGTCTTCGCCGATCCTGAACCCGCCGCAGTCGGGCATCCTCGGCATGCACAAGATCCAGGACCGCCCGGTGGTGGTGAACGGCCAGATCGTCATCCGCCCGATGATGTACCTTGCGCTGTCCTACGATCACCGCATCGTCGACGGCAAGGGCGCCGTGACCTTCCTCGTGCGCGTCAAGGACGCGCTGGAAGACCCGCGCCGGCTCCTGATGGATCTGTGACGGGCAAGGTTTTCCCCATCCGGCAGATAGCGTGTAGGATGGGGAAGCCGCCCTGCCCGGCGGGCACCACCTTCAGGAGGTTTGATCCATGTCCAGCGAACCGACCATCCTTGCCCTCTACGGCCTGATCCTGTGCCTTCTGGTCTTTCTCAAGGCCTCCGGGGCGCTGGGACAGCTTGGCATCGGCTACCTCCTTTCGGCGCGGGACGAAAAGCGCGAACTGACTGGCATCACCGCCCGCCTCGACCGCGCGTTGGCCAATTCCACCACCGCGATGGTCCTTTTCGCCCCAGCCGTGCTGATCCTCGGGCAGCTTGGCGCCTTCAGCGCGGCGACCCTGACCGCCGCGCAGGTCTTCCTTGTCGCCCGCGTGCTTTACGTTCCCGCCTATGCGCTGGGGCTGACCGGCATCCGTTCGGCCATCTGGCTGGCGGGCTTCGCGGCGACGATCGTCCTTTACCTGATCGCGCTGATGGCGGCATGACCCTGCCCTTCTTCTTTTCACAAATATCCTCGGGGGGGCGGCCGAATGGCCGCTGCGGGGGGCAGACAGCCCCCCGCGCCCCCGCCCGACAGGATGCCATACGCTTGCCATACGTCTTGCCGACATCCGGCCGACACCCGAAAACCAAAGGAGGAACTCATGGCTGAGTTCGACGTCATCGTCATCGGCGCCGGCCCCGGCGGCTATGTCTGCGCCATCCGCTGCGCGCAACTGGGGCTGAAGACCGCGGTGGTCGAGGGGCGCGAGACGCTCGGCGGTACCTGCCTGAACGTGGGCTGCATCCCCTCGAAGGCGCTTCTGCACGCCAGCCATTCGCTGCACGACGCGGAACACAACTTTGCCAGGATGGGTCTTGTCGGCGCCGCGCCGAAGGTCGATTGGGCGCAGATGCTGTCCTACAAGGACGAGGTGATCGGCCAGAACACCAAGGGCATCGAATTCCTGTTCAAGAAGAACAAGATAACCTGGCTGAAGGGCTGGGGATCGATCCCGGCGGCGGGGCAGGTGAAGGTCGGCGACGAGGTTCACACCGCAAGGCACATCGTCATCGCCACCGGGTCGGAGCCGTCGTCCCTGCCGGGCGTGGATGTCGATGAAAAGGTGATCGTCACCTCGACCGGGGCCCTCGCGCTGCCGAAGATCCCCAAGTCCATGGTGGTCATCGGCGCGGGCGTCATCGGGCTTGAGCTTGGCTCGGTCTATGCGCGGCTTGGCACCAAGGTGACGGTCGTCGAATTTCTTGACGTGGTCACACCCGGCATGGACGGCGAGGTGCAGAAGACGTTCCAACGGCTGCTGAAAAGACAGGGACTCGACTTCATCATGGGCGCCGCCGTCCAGAAGGCGGAAGCCGGGAAGGGCAAGGCCACCGTCACCTACAAGCTGCGCAAGGACGACAGCGAGGCGGTGCTCGAGGCCGATTGCGTCCTTGTCGCGACGGGCCGCAAACCCTTCACCGACGGGCTGGGCCTTGCCGCGCTTGGCGTGGAGATGGAGCCGCGCGGCCAGATCCGGACCGACCCGCACTGGCAGACAAGCGTGCCCGGCATCCATGCGATCGGTGACGCAATCGCCGGACCGATGCTGGCCCACAAGGCCGAGGATGAAGGCATGGCCCTTGCCGAGGTCCTGGCGGGCAAGCATGGCCATGTGAATTACGACGTCATCCCGGGCGTCATCTACACCGCCCCCGAAGTCGCCAGCGTCGGCAAGACCGAAGAGGCGCTCAAGGCCGAGGGCCGCGCCTACAAGGTCGGCAAGTTTTCCTTCATGGGCAACGGCCGCGCCAAGGCGGTGTTCCAGGGGGACGGCTTCGTCAAGATCCTGGCCGACAAGGAAACTGACCGTGTTCTGGGGGCCCACATCATCGGCCCGGCCGCGGGCGAACTGATCCATGAGCTTTGCGTGGGCATGGAATTCGGCGCATCCGCGCAGGATATCGCGCTGACCTGCCACGCCCACCCGACCTTCTCGGAAGCGGTGCGCGAGGCGGCGCTGGCCTGTGGCGACGGGCCGATCCATTCCTGACCCCGCCCAGGACGCAAATCTGGCCCCGCCGGCACCGGCGGGCCAGCCGCCGCGGGGCAGGCAACCCCGAAAGACAGGCCAAGACGGCCCAGACCCGCGATGATCCCCGCGCTCATCGCGGTGCTTTGCAGGTCGCTGCCGCGCCAGCCCTCAGGAAAGCAGGTGCCGCAGCCCCTGTGTCACATCGGTCCGCACCGCCAGCCGCAGCGCGGGCTCGTCACCCGCCTTCAGCGCGGCGATGATCATCCTGTGGTGCTGGGGCGGTTCGGACCGCACGATCCGCGAATAGACGGCCCGCATCGTCGGACCAAGCTGCAACCAGACGGTTTCCGCGATCGCCAGCATCGCCGGCGCCTGGGCGCGCAGATAGAGCGTGCGGTGAAACTCCAGGTTGGTGCGGATATAGGCCACGGCATCGTGCTTTACCGCAGCCTCTGCGTTCGCCATGTTGATGGCCTGCAACCGCTCGATCAGGGCGAAATGGGCGCGCGGCAAGGCCCGGCTTGCCAGCTCCGTCTCGATCAGCGCGCGCAGCGTGGCCAGTTCCTCGATCCGTTCGTTGGTCAGGTCCGGCGTTGTGACCCTGCCCGAAGACGACAGCGTCAGCGCGCCCTCCGCGGCCAGCCGCCGCAGCGCCTCTCTGGCCGGGGTCATCGACACGCCGTGCGCCTTGGCAAGGCCACGCACCGTCAGCGGCTGGCCTGGCGGCAGTTCCCCGTGCATGATCTGCTGGCGCAGCGCCCGGTAGACGCGGTCATGCGCGGCGGTTCCGGGATCGGTCGGGCGGTTCTGGATCAGCATGACACACTGTGATCACATGGTGGGCGCGATCGTCAATCCCGCCCCGAGAAGTCATAGGCATGAAGCGTCTGGCCATGTTTCCTGAGCCAGGCGCGGTGTCGCGCGTAATCCGGACAAAGCCCGGCAACGACGCGCCAGAAGGCGGGCGAATGGTTCATTTCCGCCAGGTGCGCGACCTCGTGCGCGGCAACATAGTCAAGGATCTCGGGCGGGGCGAGGATCAGCCGCCACGAAAACATAAGCCCGCCCGCGGCAGAACAGGAACCCCAGCGCGACCGCGTATCGCGCAGGGTCAGGCTGCGGTAGCCGCGGCCAAGCCTTGCCGCATGGCCGTCGCAGGCGGCCACAAGCCGGTCGCGCGCCATCACCTTGAGGAACGCCTCGGCGCGCCGCGCGGCATGACCGGCGCGGTCGGGAACCAGAAGCGCGCCCTCGGCGACCTCAGGCGCCCGCACGCCCGCCAGGCGAAGGGTCAGCATCCGCCCCTCGACCGGCACCGGCGCGCCCGACCCGACGACCTGTCTGGCGGGCATGTTGCACAGCGCGGCGCGAATCCAGTCGGCCTTGTCGCGCGCAAAGGCCATCGCCTCGGCCTCCGGCGCGCGCAGGGGAAGCGACAGCGTCACCTGCCCGTCCAGCCGCGAGACGCGCAGCGAATAGCGCCGCGCCCGCGCCGTACGGCGCAGGGTAATTTCGACCGGGGGCGTTCCGGGAAGGATTCGTCGGGTCATGGTCATTCGGGTCCGGCTGCCACAATAGCGGCTGGGCCGCTACCCGAAAGGCCCAAACGCACCCGGCGACGCCCAAGGGGCAAAAGGCTTTGACACCCCCGCGCACTTGTGGCAGTTGGCGTCGACTCGCGAAGATCAGTGCACTGGACGGAGTATTCCATGCCGAAGGATGAATGGGGCGCCAAGCGCCTTTGCCCGCATTGCGCCAGCCGCTTCTATGACCTGAAGCGCGACCCGATGACCTGCCCGGAATGCGGCCACAGCTTCACCGCCGAAAGCCTTCTCGTCGGCCGCGGCCGTACGATGATCGCCGAAAAGGCAAGCGTCAAGGATACCGAATCCGATCTCGACGTTCTGGACGCGGACGATCTGGACGACGATTCCGACAATGTCGATCTGGACGACGACCTGCTTGAGGACGACGACGACGACAACGTTTCGCTCGACGATATTGCGGACGTGGCGGGCGGCGACGACGATTCCTGACGGGCACGCGCCCCGGGGTCGACCGGCAATGACAGGGTGTGGACCGGCGGTCCGCACCCTTTTTCATTTTGCCCGACCTCCGGGCATTTTCCGCTTGCAGTGTCCTGCGCCCTTGCCTATATCGCCCCTCACGCGGGCGACCAGTCGCCCGGACCTCCGGTGGGGCCATAGCTCAGTTGGGAGAGCGCTTGAATGGCATTCAAGAGGTCAGGGGTTCGACTCCCCTTGGCTCCACCAAATCTCAAGAACTAAGGTTCTGAAAGGTCAGCGAAAATGCTGGCGTTGCAGGGTTAGCCGGCCGCCAAACCATTGTGAAACGGTCCAATCCGGTCGGCCATGAGTGGCAGCCGCCGGCGTTGTTCGTTGCGTTAGCTGTTGGTCCGGGGTAGCAGACGCCCTATCTCAAAGATCATGCAACCCGGCGGAGAAGGCCTTGAACGAGGAACGGCAGCAGCCGCGCACCAGGACGCGAATCCAGCAGCGCAACCGAGACTTGATCCGGGAAGCGGCGCTGGACGTGTTTTCGCAGCAGGGGTTTCGGGGGGCAACTCTCGACCAGATCGCTGAACGGGCGGGGCTGTCGAAGCCCAACCTGCTTTACTATTTCCCCTCCAAGGAAGCGATCCACCTCGACCTCCTGGCGCGACTGCTCGACGCCTGGCTTGATCCCCTGCGCGCGCTTGACCCCATGGGCGACCCCAAGGCCGAAATCCTTGGTTACATGCGCCGCAAGCTGGATCTGTCACGCGATTTTCCGCGCGAAAGCCGGCTTTTCGCCAACGAGGTCTTGCAAGGCGCGCCGCGCCTGATGGAGCTTCTGGGGGGCGAGTTGAAGGCCCTGGTCGATGAAAAGTCTGCTGTTCTGCGCCAGTGGGCCGAAGAAGGGCGCATCGCGAACCTGCCCCCACAGCACCTGATCTTCGCGATCTGGGCGCTAACCCAGCACTACGCCGATTTCGAAGTGCAGGTTCGCGCGGTCCTTGGCGAAGGCCACGATCCCTACGCCGAGGCGCACGAGTTTCTTGACCTGCTGTTCACCAAACTGATCATGCCCTGAGGGCCAATCGCGACCGCAGTCCAGCAAGGGGGAGCGGGGCCGCAAGGCGCGGCCCCTCCTGTCCTCACTCCGCGGCCTGCGCCCCGGGATTGTTCGGGTGCGTCGTCCAGTTCGCGTAGGTGCCGACCTTCTTGCCGGTGCGCTGGTCGACCTCACCTTGGGCAAGTTCGCGCATGGTGATGCAGTTCTCGACCGGGCAGACGTCGATGCACAGGTTGCAGGCCACGCATTCTTCTTCCTTGACCGAAAATGTCCGGTCCTCGGACATGGCGATGGCCTGGTGGCTGGTATCCTCGCAAGCGGCATAGCAGCGGCCGCACTTGATGCAGGCCTCCTGGTCGATCACCGCCTTGGTGACGTAGTTGAGGTTGAGATACTGCCAGTCGGTCACGTTCGGCACCGCACGGCCCACCAGTTCCGCAGTCGAGGTCATGCCCTTGTCGTCCATGTATTGCGACAGGCCCGAAATCATCTCCTGCACCACCTTGAAGCCATAGGTCATGGCGGCGGTGCAGACCTGCACGTTGCCTGCCCCGAGCGCCATGAACTCTGCCGCGTCGCGCCAGGTCGTGACACCACCGATCCCGGAAATCGGCAGGCCCGCAAGTTCGCGCGACCGCGCGATTTCGGCGACCATGTTCAGGGCGATCGGCTTTACCGCGGGGCCGCAATAGCCGCCGTGTGTGCCCTTGCCGTCGATCGTCGGTTCGGGGGCAAAGCAGTCGAGATCGACCGAAGTGATGGAATTGATCGTGTTGATCAACGACACGGCGTCGGCCCCGCCGCGCTTGGCCGCCTCGGCCGGGCGGCGGATGTCGGTGATGTTGGGCGTCAGCTTCACGATACAGGGCATGCGGCTGTACTGCTTGACCCAGCGCGTGACCATCTCGATATATTCCGGCACCTGGCCGACGGCCGATCCCATGCCGCGTTCGGCCATGCCGTGCGGGCAGCCGAAGTTCAGCTCGACTCCGTCGGCGCCGGTATCCTCGATCCGCGCAAGGATGTCCTTCCAGCTGTCTTCGTCGCAGGGCACCATCAGGCTGATGATCAGCGCCCGATCGGGATAATCGCGCTTGACCGACTTGATCTCGCGCAGGTTCACCTCAAGCGGGCGGTCGGTGATCAGTTCGATGTTGTTGATCCCCAGAACGCGGCGGTCGGCGCCATAGACGACGCCGTAGCGCGGGCCGTTCACGTTGACGACCGGCGGCCCTTCGGAGCCGAGCGTCTTCCAGACGACCCCGCCCCAGCCGGCTTCGAAGGCCCGGCGAACGTTGTATTCCTTGTCCGTCGGCGGCGCGGAGGCCAGCCAGAACGGGTTGGGGGATTTGATCCCGATGAAATTCGTTGTCAGATCAGCCATTTTCGCCTCCCGTCACGCCGTCAGGCTTGCATGAATGTCTTCAGCCGCATCACGGCCCTCGGCGACGGCGGTGACCGTCAGATCCTCCCCCCCCGCCGCGCAGTCGCCACCGGCCCAGACGCCCGGCACACTCGTTCGCCCCGGACCCGTCACGGCAATCTTGCCGCCTTCGGTCTTCAGGCCCTCAGGCGCACCCTTCAGCGTCTGGCCGATGGCCTTGAAGACCTGGTCTGCCTTGAGCCGGAAGGTTTCGGCCGAAAGCCTGAGCCCCTCGGGTGTGTCCTCTGTATAGGCAAATTCGACCTCGCGCACCGCGCCGTTGCCGTGAACGGCGACGGGGGCGGCGTTGTGGATGATGCGAACACCGGTCTGGGTCGCATGATCCTGCTCATGCTCCGATGCGCTCATCCGGGACTTGCCACGGCGATAGACTATGGTGACGTTCTCCGCGCCCAGAAGCTTGGATTGCACCGCCGCGTCGACCGCCGTCATGCCGCCGCCGATGACCACGACGTCACGGCCAACGGGCAGCTTCGAGAGATCCGCCGCCTGGCGCAGATCGGCGATGAAGTCGACGGCATTGGCGACGCCCTCGCAATCCTCGCCCGCGGCGCGGAGCGCGTTGACGCCGGCAAGCCCCATGCCAAGGAACACCGCGTCATGGCCCGCAACCAGCGCATCAAGCGTGATATCCCGGCCAAGTGCCTGGCCGTGCCGCACCTCGATTCCGCCGATCTTCAAGAGCCATTCGACTTCGGCCGCGGCGAAACCGCCCGCCGCCTTGTAGCTGGCGATCCCGTACTCGTTCAGCCCGCCGGCCTTGCCGCGTGCGTCATAGATCGTCACCGCGTGCCCTTTCATCGCAAGACGGTGCGCGGCGGCAAGCCCCGCTGGGCCCGCGCCGACGACTGCCACGCGCTTTCCGGTTGCCGCCGCCCGCGCAAAGGGGTGATCCCCCCGCGCCATCAGCGTGTCTGTCGCGAAACGCTGCAACCGGCCGATCTCGACCGGCTTGCCCTCGGCGGTCTCACGCACGCAGACCTCCTCGCACAGCGTTTCGGTCGGGCAGACCCGCGCGCACATTCCCCCAAGGATGTTTTGCGAGAAGATCGTCCTTGCGGCCGCCTCGGGCGTTCCCGTGGCGATCTGGCGGATGAAAAGCGGAATGTCGATCGAGGTCGGGCAAGCCGTCATGCATGGCGCGTCGTGACAGAAATAGCAACGATCCGCCGCGACCCGCGCTTCGTGCGGTTCCAGCTTGGGCGCAATGTCGGCGAAGTTGCGGGCATAGTCCTCGGCCCCGAGCCGCCCGGCGACCACACCCGGCGTCAACTGGCTTCTGGTCATTGTGACCTCCCCTTGTTTCTTTCCTGAAACGCTGCCATCGAATCATTTTTTTATCAAGTGGTAAAATTTTTCGCTGCCGCCCTCCCCCCTCCCGATCTGCAGGACGACCGCGCCGACCGGCCATCTCGGCTAGGCAGAGCGCGCCCGGCGGCGTATAAGCGGCTGGACAAGGCCGGGCCCGCGTGGAAAGACGGGTGGCCAGACAGGACCGATCGAGGACAGCAATGAGCAAAACCCCGCACGACAGCGATGTGGCCTTCATCCAGGCCCTGGCGGAGCTTCTGAACCAGAACGACCTGGCCGAACTGAGCGTCAAGCGCGAATACGGCGAACACGACAGCCTGAACGTCAAGGTCTCGAAATACGCGGCCGCTGCGGCCGCGCCGGTCTACCACGCCGCGCCGGTTGCCGCGCCTGTGGCCGCTGCACCCGCGGCACCGTCCGCCCCGGCCGCTGCCGGCTCCGCCCCTGCCAGTGGCGGCGACCCCGCCAGCCATCCGGGCGCGGTGGCGTCCCCGATGGTCGGGACGGCCTATCTTTCGCCCGAACCAGGCGCGGATCCCTTCGTCAGCATCGGCTCGCAGGTGAAGGAAGGGCAGACCGTCCTCATCATCGAGGCGATGAAGACGATGAACCACATTCCCGCCCCGCGCGCCGGGACGGTGAAGCGCATCCTCGTCGAGGACGGCACGCCGGTGGAATTCGGAGCCCCCCTCCTGATCATCGAGTGAGGCGGCGATGTTCGACAAAATCCTGATCGCCAACCGCGGCGAGATCGCGCTTCGCGTCATCCGTGCCTGCAAGGAAATGGGGATCAAGTCGGTCGCCGTCCATTCGGTCGCCGACGCCGACGCGATGCATGTACGCATGGCAGACGAAAGCGTCTGCATCGGCCCGAACCCGTCGTCGCACAGCTACCTGTCGATCCCCGCGATCGTCTCTGCCTGCGAGATCACCGGGGCGCAGGCGATTCACCCGGGCTACGGCTTCCTGTCCGAGAACGCGAATTTCGTTCAGGTGCTGGAAGATCACGGCATCACCTTCATCGGCCCTTCGGCGGAACACATCCGCATCATGGGCGACAAGATCACCGCCAAGGACACGGCCAAGCGGCTGGGCATCCCGGTCGTCCCGGGATCGGACGGCGGCGTCGCGGACATTGCGGCCGCCAGGGCGACCGCCGCCGAAATCGGCTATCCCGTCATCATCAAGGCGACCGCCGGCGGCGGCGGGCGGGGGATGAAGGTCGCGAAGACCGAGGAAGAACTTGAGGTCGCATTCCGCACGGCGCGGAGCGAGGCGAAGGCCGCCTTCGGCAACGACGAGGTCTATATCGAGAAATACCTCCAGAAGCCGCGTCATATCGAGATCCAGGTCTTTGGCGACGGCAAGGGCCGCGCCGTCCATCTTGGCGAGCGGGATTGCTCGCTGCAGCGCCGCCACCAGAAGGTGTTCGAGGAAGCGCCGGGGCCGGTCATCGACACCGAAACGCGCGCGCGCATCGGCCAGATCTGCGCGGATGCCGTGGCCAAGATCAACTATATCGGCGCCGGCACGATCGAGTTTCTCTATGAGGACGGAGAGTTCTACTTCATCGAGATGAACACACGCCTTCAGGTGGAACATCCGGTGACCGAGGCGATCTTCGACGTCGACCTCGTGCGCGAACAGATCCGCGTCGCGGCGGGCCTGCCGATGGAGTTCCGGCAAGAGGATCTGAAGGTCCGGGGCCACGCGATCGAGGTGCGCATCAACGCAGAACGCATGCCGGATTTCGCGCCGCGCCCCGGGCGCGTGACCCAGTTCCACGCCCCGGGCGGGCTTGGCGTGCGGATGGATTCCGCGCTTTACGACGGCTACACGATCCCGCCCTATTACGACAGCCTGATCGGGAAGCTGATCGTACATGGCCGCGACCGGCCCGAGGCGCTGGCACGGCTGAAACGGGCTTTGTCGGAGCTGATCGTCGACGGTCAGGGTGTCGAGACCACCGTTCCGCTGTTCCACGCGCTGCTGGCCGAGGCGGACATCCAGCGGGGCGACTATTCGATCCACTGGCTTGAGAAATGGCTGGCCACCCATTACGGCTAGGCATGGTCCGGGGCCGCGCCACGGCTGCGCGGCACCCCGGGTCTTTCCGCCCTGCCCGAATGCCGGGGGCGTGGGAATGCTGACGGCGGAATTGATGCTGTCAGGTTATGCGCACGGTATCTTCCCGATGGCAGAAGGGCGCGATGCCAACCTGTTGCATTGGGTCGATCCCAAGTTGCGCGGCATCTTTCCCTTGGACAATTTTCACATCTCCCGGTCTCTTCGGCGTCAGATCCTGGCCGGTAATTACACGATCCGAACCGACACGGCGTTTCGTGCAGTTGTCGAAGCCTGCGCAGGGCGAGCGGAGACCTGGATCAATGCCGAACTTCTTGGCCTGTATGACACGCTCCATGCAGCCGGGTTTGCCCACAGCCTTGAGGTCTGGGAAAACGGCGAACTCGCCGGTGGCGTCTTCGGCATTGCCCTAGGCGGGGCCTTCTTCGGGGAAAGCATGTTTTCGGCGCGGACCGGCGGGTCGAAGATCGCGCTGGCCTATCTGATCGATCGGTTGCGGCGCGCAGGCTTCGTCCTGTTCGACACCCAGTTCCTGACGCCGCACCTCGCCTCGCTTGGCGCGATAGAGATTTCGAGGGCAGATTACCGGCGGCGGCTGGCAAGCGCGCTGGAGCTTTCGGCGGAATTCCGTGGCCCCGAAACGCCTCAGCCGTCGGAACTGGTCGCCGGGATGAGGCAGCGCATGACCCAGACGTCGTAGCGCGGATGGTCAAGTGCCGACAGCGCAGGGCTTGAGGCGACCATCCAGCCATCGAAGGCGGTGACCTGCGCCGTAGTGTCGAAGACCGTCAGCCGCGCGAACGCGTCCGACGATGGGTCTTCGGTCGGGTACCGGCAATCGCCCAGAGTGATTTCGATGCGACCGAAGAAGGCGCTTTCACCGTTGTGAACCTCGATGTCCTGGGTCACGCCGGACACCTTGTCGAGCGCGCGCAGGATCGCGCCAGGCGCCTCGGTCGCCTCTTCGGCGCTTTGGGGCGCATCCTGGGCCGCGACCGGCAGAGCCAGCAGGCAGAGGATCGCGGCAAGGTGCCTCACGGCGCCGTCTCCGTTTCGCCGCCGGCGCCGCTTGCGACGAATTTGGAAAGCAGGTTGACGACGCTGATCGCGCCCTGGGTATCCTCGATCTCGTCACCGGGGCCGAAATTCTCGAAGCTTCCGCCCGGCTGGAGTTCGACGAAGGAACCGCCCAGAAGCCCTTCGGAGCTGATAAGGATCGCGCTGTCGTCGGGAAGATCGATGCCGTTCTTCACCGAAATCGTGGCGTCGGCAAAGAAGGTCTGGGCGTTGAGCGACAGGCTGGTCACGGTCCCGACCTTCACACCCGCCAGGCGCACATCGGTTCCGACCGTGATCCCCTCGACCGAACGGAAGCTCGCACGGAGTTCATAGCTGCCGGTCGTGGGGGCAAGGCCGGATCCCTGACCCGCGTACACCAGAAATCCCAAGGCCGCCGCAAGGACGGCGGCGCCGGTCAGAACCTCTGCGGTGTTCTCGGCCATCTTATTCCGGCACCCAGGCCTCGTAGTCCCGGCGTTCCGTCGGCGCGGCGCGGCGGATCGAACCCGTGGGCGCATAGGCGGCATCGGTGCCGGTCAGGTTTTCCTGATGGGGCTGTTCCCAGGCCTTGTGCGCCAGCGCCTTTTCGGTCGGCGGCTGGTCCCAGGTGTGGTGCAGCCAGCCATGCCAATCCGGGGTGATCCGGCTTGCCTCGGCTTCGCCGTTGTAGATCACCCAGCGGCGCTTGCCGTCGCGGGTCTGGTAAAAGACATTGCCTTCGGCGTCTTCACCGACCTTCACGCCCTTGCGCCAGGTATAGACTTGGGTGTTGAGCGTCTGGCTGTTCCACCAGGTCAAAAGGCGCAGCAGGAATTTCATGAGGCAACCTCCGGGCGTTCTGCCCCCTTATAGCGCAGGCGCGGGCGAGGTCCAGACCCCTGGTGGCTCTGGCCCGCCCCAACGCAGCGGGGCGGAGGTTACCCCGCCGTCGCGGCCTTTTCGCCCTTCTTGTCGGTATGGATCAAGAGCGGCTTCGCACCGGAATCCACCGCTTCCTCGTTCACCACGACTTCCTCTACCGAAGCCATGCCCGGCAGTTCGAACATCGTGTCGAGAAGGATATCTTCCATGATCGACCGCAGGCCACGCGCGCCGGTCTTGCGCTTGATCGCGCGCTTGGCGATGGCCGACAGCGCATCGGTGGTGAAGGTAAGCTTCACACCCTCGATGTCGAAAAGCCGCTGGTACTGCTTGACCAATGCGTTCTTCGGCTCTGTCAGGATCGAGACAAGCGCCGCTTCGTCAAGGTCGGTCAGGGTCGCGATCACCGGGAGGCGGCCGACGAATTCCGGGATAAGGCCGAATTTCAGCAGGTCTTCGGGTTCAAGTTCCATGAACAGTTCGCCCGCGCCGCGCGCCTCGGGGTCTTTCACTTCGGCCCCGAAGCCGATGGCGGTTCCCTTGCCGCGTTGCGCGATGATCTTTTCAAGCCCGGCAAAGGCGCCGCCGCAGATGAAAAGGATGTTCGTGGTGTCCACCTGCAGGAATTCCTGCTGCGGATGCTTGCGCCCGCCCTGCGGCGGAACCGAGGCTACGGTGCCTTCCATGATCTTCAAGAGCGCCTGCTGCACCCCTTCGCCCGACACGTCGCGGGTGATCGAGGGGTTGTCGGACTTGCGGGTGATCTTGTCGACCTCGTCGATGTAGACGATCCCGCGCTGCGCGCGTTCGACATTGTATTCGCTGGCCTGCAGAAGCTTCAGGATGATGTTTTCCACATCCTCGCCGACATAGCCAGCTTCGGTCAGCGTGGTCGCGTCCGCCATCGTGAAGGGCACGTCGAGGATGCGCGCCAGCGTCTGCGCCAGAAGCGTCTTGCCGCAGCCGGTCGGTCCGATCAGCAGGATGTTCGATTTTGCAAGCTCGATGTCTGCGGACTTCGATGCATGGGCCAACCGCTTGTAGTGGTTGTGCACAGCCACGGAAAGCACGCGCTTGGCATGTTCCTGGCCGATGACGTAGTCGTCCAGCACCTTGCAGATGTCGCGCGGCGTGGGCACCCCGTCGGACGACTTCAGACCGCTGGTCTTGGTCTCTTCGCGGATGATGTCCATGCACAGTTCGACGCATTCGTCGCAGATGAACACGGTCGGCCCGGCAATCAGCTTTCGCACCTCGTGCTGCGACTTGCCGCAGAACGAACAGTAAAGGGTGTTCTTGCTGTCGCTGCCTGAATTGTTCGCCATCGTCATCCTCTGAGGCCGGCCGGGCATCCCCGGGTCTTGTTGCAACTGCCCCTTCTAACAAGATTAGGGCAGCCCCACCATCATCACAATGCGAAATCGCCTTCCTGCCTTCGCAGCAGGAAACAATGTCACGCCTTGTCGTCTTCCGTCGCCTTGTCGCGGCTCGACAGGATCTCGTCGATCAGGCCCCAGTCCTTCGCTTCCTCGGGCGACATGAAGTTGTCGCGCTCAAGCGCTGCCTCGACATCCTTCACCGGCTTTCCGGTATGGTGATGGTAGATCTCGTTCAGGCGGTTCTTGAGCTTCTGGGTCTCCTGCGCGTGGATCATGATATCCGTCGCCTGCCCCTGATAGCCGCCAGAAGGCTGGTGGACCATGACCCGGCTGTTCGGCAAGGAGAAGCGCATCCCCTTTTCCCCCGCCGTCAGCAGCAGCGACCCCATCGACGCCGCCTGTCCGATCACGAGGGTCGAGACCTTCGGCCGGATGTACTGCATCGTGTCGTAGATCGACAGACCCGACGTCACCACGCCGCCGGGCGAGTTGATGTACATGGCGATTTCCTTGGACGGGTTCTCCGCCTCCAGGAACAGAAGCTGCGCGCAGATCAGCGTCGACATGCCGTCATGGACGGGACCGGACAGGAAGATGATCCGCTCCTTCAGGAGACGCGAATAGATGTCATAGGCCCGTTCCCCGCGCGAGGTCTGTTCGACGACCATCGGCACGAGCGTGTTCATGTATAGATCAATGGGGTCCTTCATCCGTCCTGCCTCTCGCTGTTCCCGGGGGAAGTCTTGTCCTGAATTCCTTGATCGAGTCTTAGTGTCGCGTGCCGGGGGCTGCAAGGGCTGGCGGGCTTTGTCTGCGCCGCATTCGCCGCACTGGCGTTCGTCGCGAATTCGCGCCACTGTGCGCGCAACAATGTCGGGGGGCACATGTTCAAAGACTATGGTGCAAAGGACGCAACCGATCTTGCCGGCCTGGTGGCTTCCGGCGAGGTCGATGCAGACGCGCTTCTTGACACCGCACTTGCCGCAATGGAGCGGCTGAACCCAAAGCTCAATGCAGTGGTGCTTGTACAGGAGGAGGCGGCACGGGCAGCAATCCGCAGGGGCCTGCCCGAGGGGCCATTCCGGGGTGTGCCCTTCCTCTTGAAGGATCTTGGGTGCGAGGCGATGGATTTCCCGTCGCATAACGGATCCCGACTTTTCGCCAACACGCGATACGCCCTCGACAGCGCGATCTGGGATCGCATCCGCGCAACCGGAGTCGTCGCCTTCGCGCGGACGACAGCGCCCGAGGGGGGCGTGGGGCCAGCTACGGAATCGGCCGTCTACGGCGGTCCAACCCGGAACCCCTGGGATCTTTCCCGTACGCCGGGCGGATCGTCTGGTGGCGCCGGCGCCGCCGTCGCGGCAGGAATAGTACCGGCCGCGCACGGCTCCGACGGTGGTGGATCGGTTCGCATTCCGGCATCGTCTTGCGGGCTTTTCGGCTTCAAGGCGACACGCGCGCGCTTTCCCGACGGCCCCTACAGCGGCGAGGGCTGGGCGGGAATGGCGATCGACGGCTTCCTGACCCGGTCGGTGCGCGACGCGGCGGCTTTTCATGACGCCTGCGCTGGCGCCGACCTTGGCGCCCCATACTGGGCGCCGCCCCTGGGCGCGGGGCACATCGCCGCGATCCGTCGCCCGCCGCGCCGACTTCGTGTCGCGCTTTGCGACACCACGCTGGACGGCCGTCCAATCCACCCCGATTGCGCGGCCGCCGTCCACGATGCCGCACGACTTCTCGAAAGCCTGGGCCACCATGTCGAACCGGCGCGTCCGGCCGCGGATATCGGCGGCATGATGCGGGCCTGGACCGACATCGTCGCCTGCGGAACCGCCCTTTCGATCCGCGCGAAATGCGCCGCACGCGGACACCCCCTGGAACCGGGAGAGGTCGAGAACGTCGCGCTTGGTGCGATTGACCGCGCCGCCGCCGTTTCCGGCGCCGACTATCTGGCCGCGGTTGGCAGGATTCATGCGTTCGGACGCGAGCTTTCGGCGTTCTTCGACCCCTGGGATATCCTGCTGACCGCGACGCTGGCCGAACCGCCCGCGATGATTGGCCGCTTTGCCCATACCGACCGCGACTTCGTCCATTTTAGAACCGGGCCGGGTATGGTGTTCGACTACTCTCCCTTCTGCGCAGCCTTCAACGCGTCCGGCCAGCCTGCTGCGTCGGTACCGCTTTTCTGGAACGGCGAAGGGCTGCCCATCGGCGTGCATCTTGCAACGCGCTTCGGCGCGGACGAGGAACTCATGGCGCTTTGCGCCGAGCTTGAATCCGCCCGCCCATGGGCCGGGCGTCGCCCGCCCCTCACGGTGTAATCCCATGCTGACCCATCTGACCGCCACCGAGCTTTCCGCCCGCATCGCCGCCCGCGAGGTTTCGGCGGCCGATGTGATGACCGCCTTCCTTGACCGGATCGAGGCCGCGAACGCCAGGGTGAATGCCATCGTCTCTCTGCGCCCGCGCGAAGAACTGCTGGCCGAAGCGCGCGCTGCCGACGAGGCCCCCCGGCAGGGCTGGCTGCATGGCATGCCCTTTGCCGTCAAGGACCTTACCGAGACAAGGGGACTGCGCACGACCCACGGATCGCCGATCCATGCCGGCCACGTCCCGAAGGCCGACGATCTTCTGGCCGCGCGCCTTCGGGCGGCGGGCGCGATCTTCATCGGCAAGACGAACACGCCGGAATGGGGAATGGGGTCGCACAGCTTCAACCCGGTCTTCGGAGCGACGCTGAACCCCTATGACCCGACCCGCGCGGCGGGTGGTTCATCCGGCGGCGCGGCGGCGGCGCTGGCCATGCGCCTTGTGCCGGTCGCGGACGGATCGGACATGATGGGATCGTTGCGCAATCCGGCCGCCTTTTGCAACGTCTACGGCTTTCGTCCCAGCTTCGGGCGCGTCCCGCAGGACGCCCAGGGCGATACGTTCCTGTCCACACTCTCGACCGCCGGGCCGATGGCGCGCACCGTCGAAGACCTTTCCCGCCTGCTTGAGGTGATCGCAGGGCCGCACCCGGAAACCCCCTTCGGCCTGCCCGGGGAAAGCTTCGCGGACCGTCTGGACCGTCCGGTCAGGGGCCTTCGGATCGGCTGGCTGGCCGACTGGGGCGGCGCCTATGCGATGGAACCGGGGATTCTGGAGACCTGCGAAGACGCGCTGAGGGTGCTGGAAGAACAGGGCGCGATCGTCGAACGGGTTGAGCCCCCATTCCCGGCGGAACGGATCTGGGACGCCTGGGTGCGCCTTCGGGCGATGCTGAACAGCAATGCCATGCGGCCGCTTTATGACGATCCGGCACAACGCGCGCAACTGAAGCCCGAGGCGGTCTGGGAGATCGAGCAGGGCCTCGGGCTCGCGCCCGAGGCGGTCTATGCCGCAAGCGTCGCGCGGTCGGAATGGTACGCCGCCGCCCATCGCCTGTTTGCCCGCTATGACGCGCTGGCGCTTCCCGCCGCGCAGGTCTGGCCTTTCCCCGCCGACTGGCGCTGGCCGCAGGAGATCGCTGGGCGAAAGATGGATACCTACCACCGCTGGATGGAGGTCGTGATACCCGTCAGCCTGATCGGCTTGCCCGCCCTTTCGGTTCCGGCCGGTTTCGGCCCGGCGGGGCTTCCGATGGGCCTTCAACTGATCGGAGCGCACGGACAGGACGCCGCAGTGCTGGCGATGGGCCAGGCCTATCATCGCGCGACCGATTGGCCCACTCGGCGCCCCCCGCAGGAGTGACCGGAAGATGTCTCGCGATGCCCTGATCGTTGCACATGGCCAGCCCTCCGACCCCGCATCGGCGGAAGCAGATCTGGCAGGACTGGCAAAGGCAGTGGCGGCACATCTGCCGGGCTGGCGCCTGCGGAGCGCCACGCTCGCCGCGCCCGATGCGCTTGCGCAGGCGGTGGGCGGGCTCACCTCCGCACGGGTCTTGCCGTTCTTCATGGCCGACGGCTGGTTCACCCGGGTCGAACTGCCCCGAAGGTTGGCGGAGACCGGGGCGGAGGGGTTTTCTTGCCTTCCCGCCTTCGGATTGATGCCCGAGGTTGCCAGGATCGCGGCCGGGGCGGCCCGTTCAGAGATCGCGGCGCAGGGCTGGCAGGCGCGGGACTGCACCCTTGTGCTTGCCGCACACGGGTCGGGCCGCAGCCGTGCCCCGGCCGAAGCCGCAGGGCGACTTCGTGATGCCATCGCAGAGGTTCTGCCGGTTCATTCGATCCGGCTTGGCTTCATCGAGGAAGACCCTGCCCTGGAAGATGTTGCGCGTGATGCCGGGCCGAAAGCACTTTGTCTGCCCCTGTTCGTGGCGCGCTGGGGGCATGTCGTATCCGACATCCCCGCCGCGCTCGCCGCCGCCGAGTTTTCCGGCCCCTGCCTGCCGCCAGTGGGAACGCTTCCGGAAGTTCCAGCCCTGCTTGCCCGCGCGATTTCAATGGATGCGCTGACCGCATAAGGGTCGGGGCGCGCCCGCTCCACCAGAACGCGCCCCTGTCCGACTGCGTGCGGCTGCGTCGCGTCGGCATGCCGTGCCGGCCCCGCCCACCTCGGGAAGAAGCGTCAGCCGTGCTTTACCATAACATGCCGCACAACCGTATAGTCTTCTAGTGCGTAGGACGACATATCCTTGCCATATCCAGACTTTTTCAGCCCGCCATGCGGCATTTCATTGGTCAGCATGAAATGCGTGTTGATCCAGGTGCAGCCATAGCGAAGCCGCGCGGCTGTGGCCATCGCCCGGCCCACATCCCTCGTCCAGACCGAGGACGCCAGCCCATAGTCGCTGTCGTTGGCCCAGGCGACGGCCTCTTCGACATCGGAAAACGGCGTGACCGACACGACGGGGCCGAAAACCTCGCGCCGCACGATCTCGTCTTCCTGGCGCGCCCCCGCGATGACCGTCGGCCGGTAGTAGAAGCCTTCGTTCCCCATGAGGCCGCCGCCCGCCGTCACCTCGATATGCGCCTGTTCGCGGGCGCGTTCGACGAAACTGGCGACCCGGTCGCGCTGGCGCAGGCTGATCAGCGGTCCGATCTCGTTGGTGGTGTCGTCGGCGTTGCCAAGCCGGATCGTCGACACAGCCGCGCTCAGGTCGGCGACCAGGTTGTCGTAGACCTTCTTGCCCGCGTAGATACGGCAGGCCGCGGTGCAGTCCTGCCCGGCATTATAGTAGCCGAAGGCGCGGATGCCCTCGACCACTTCGGACACATCGGCATCGTCGAAGACGACGACCGGCGCCTTGCCGCCCAGTTCCAGATGGGTACGCTTGACCGACCTTGCCGCCGCGTCGAGCATCTTCTTGCCCGTGGCCACATCGCCAGTCAGGCTGATCATGTCGACACCAGGGTGGTTGATCAGGTAGTTGCCGACGGTTTCGCCGCGTCCCGGGATCACGTTGACGACGCCCGCCGGCAATTCCTCGACCAGGATGCGGGCCAGCTTCAGCGCGGTCAGCGGCGTCTGTTCGGAGGGTTTGAAAACCACCGTATTGCCACCAGCAACCGCCGGACAAAGCTTCCAGGCCATCATCATGAGCGGATAGTTCCAGGGCGCGATCGAGGCGATGACACCCACGGCATCGCGCCGGATCATCGAGGTGTGCCCGGCCAGGTATTCGCCGGCGACTGCCCCCTGCTGGCACCGCACCGCACCGGCGAAGAAACGGAAGCAATCCACTACCGCCGGCACCTCATCGCCTTTCGCGGCGTTGATCGGCTTGCCGCAGTTCAACGCCTCCAGCGCGCCGAAGCTGTCGGCCTCGGCCTCGATCCGGTCCGCGATGCGCAGCAAGGCCGCCGACCTTTCGGCGGGCGTCGTTCGAGACCAGTGATCGAAGGCCCCGCGCGCGGCAGCCACGGCGCGGTCGACCTGATCGGTCGAAGCCTCGGGCACTTCGAGGATGAGCGCGCCGGTCCGGGGGTTCAGTACCTTTTCCGCGCGCTCCTGGCCGGCCTCGAAGGCATCGCCGATCAATAGCGCCGTGTCGATCTGCATGGTCATCCCATGTCTCCTTTCATTTGCCGCCGCCGGCGGTCTCTTCGCCGCCGCGCGTCAGGTAGTAGGCCGCCAGGATCGGCAGGAAGGTCGCCGTGAAGACGACGATGGCCACCACGTTGGTCACCGGCCGCTGCCTTGGCCGGACCAGCTCGTTCAGCATCCAGATCGGCAACGTCGATTGCTGACCCGCCGTGAAGGTGGTCACGATCACCTCGTCGAACGACAGCGCGAAGGCGAGCATCCCGCCCGCCAGAAGCGCGGAGCCGAGGTTCGGCAGGATCACATGGCGGAAGGTCTGGAACGAATTCGCGCCCAGATCTGCCGACGCCTCCAGCATCGAGGCGCCAAGCCGACGGAAGCGCGCTACCGCGTTGTTGTAGACGATCACGATGCAGAAGGTCGCGTGGCCCAGGACGATGGTCCAGGTCGAAAAGGGGATGTCCGCGATGGCAAAGGCCGACCTGAGCGACATGCCGGTGATGATCCCCGGAAGCGCGATCGGCAGGATGACCAGCAGCGATACCGTATCGCGCCCGAAGAAGCGCGCGCGCGCCATCGCCGCCGCGCAAAGCGTCCCCAGCACCAGCGCCATACCAGACGCGATCGCCGCGACCCTGAGCGAAAGGTAAAGCGGCGGCCAGATATCCTGCCGGTTCCAGGCCACCGCGAACCACTTCAGCGTCAGGTCCGGAGGCGGGAACTGATAGCTGCGGTCTTCGGTCGTGAAGGCGTAAAGGAAGATCAGCGCGATCGGCAGGTGCAGGAACAGAAGCCCCCCGATGGCGGCAATCGTCAGGCCAAGCGGCGGGCGGGCGTCAGAGTGCATCGAACGCCCCCATCTTCCGCGCGATGGTCAGGTAGACCAGCATGATGACGATGGGCACGACGGCGAAGGCCGCGGCCAGCGGGATGTTCCCCGCCGTCCCTTGCAGCGAATAGACCGCCTGCCCGATGAAGAACCGGCTGGAGCCGACGATCTGGGGGATGATGTAGTCGCCCAGCGTCAGGGAAAAGGTGAAGATCGACCCCGCGACGATCCCCGGCAGGGCAAGCGGCAGGATCACGCTGCGAAGGGTCCGCAGGCCCCCGGCGCCCAGATCCGCCGACGCCTCCAGCATCGAGGTCGGAACCCGCTCCAGCGCCGCCTGCATCGGCAGGATCATGTAGGGCAGCCAGACATAGACGAAGACAAGGAAGGTGCCGATATAGGAGGTGGAAAGGGAATTTCCGCCGATCACCGGGATGGCCAGCACCGCGTTCAGGATGCTGCCCGCGCCGATCCCCTCGGCCGCCCAGGTGATGATCCCCTCCTTCGCCAGGATCAGCTTCCAGGCGTAGACCTTGACAAGGTAGGACGACCAGAGCGGCAGCATGATCCCCAGGTAGAAGACCGCTTTCCACCGCCCCCTGGCATAGCGCGCCGCGAAGAAGGCGACGGGAAAGGCCAGGACGACCGACGCGACCGTCACCGCCGCGGCCATCGCGACCGTGCGCAGGATCACGTCATAGTTCGACGGGATCAGCAGTTCGGCATAGGTCTTGAGCGTGAATTCACGCACCACCACGCCCGAGAATTCGTCGATGGAATAGAAGCTTTGCAGCAGGAGCGCGGCAAGCGACCCCACATAGACCACACCCAGCCATAGAAGCGGGGGCGCGATCAGAAGCGCGGTCAGAAGCTTTGGCCGACGCCAGAAGACGCCGGTCAGGCGGTCGGCCTGGCCGCGCGCGGGATGGGCGCTTTCCATCACGCCTCCTCCATGAGGTGAAGCGCGGCGGCGTCCCAGGCCAGCCCGGCAACCTCGCCGACGCCGGGCACGGCCCCGCCCGATGGCACGAGGACGGCGATTTCCTGACCGCCCGCCTCAAGCGCAACGCGGGTGCCCGATCCAAGATAGCGCAGCGCGGTCACGCGGCCGGAGGCGCGCGCCCCCGCCCCATCGGTCAGGCGAATGGATTCGGGCCGCAGGCTGGCCCATCGGGCGGGTCCACCGAAGGCGCGGGTGAGGTCCGGCGACAGCACGTTGGACGAGCCGACGAAATCCGCGACGAACCGTGTCGCGGGGCGGTCGTAGACCTCGGATGGGGTTCCGACCTGGGCGATCCGGCCCTCGTTGAAGACAGCGACGCGGTCGGCCATCGACAGCGCCTCACCCTGGTCGTGGGTAACGAAGACGAATGTGATGCCAAGCCTTTGCTGCAGGGTCTTCAGCTCGTCCTGCATCGCCTCGCGCAGTTTCAGGTCAAGCGCACCAAGCGGCTCGTCAAGCAGCAGAACACGCGGTTCGTTCACCAGCGCGCGCGCAAGCGCCACCCGCTGCCGCTGGCCACCGGATAGCTGCGCGGGCTTGCGGTCGCCGAAACCGTCAAGCTTCACAAGCGCCAGCATCTCTTCGGCCTTGCCATGACGGGCACGGCGATCGACACCCTTCACCATCAGCCCGTAGGCGACGTTGTCGCGCACGTTCATGTGCGGGAACAGCGCGTAGTCCTGGAAGACGGTGTTCACATGGCGCCGGTTCGGGGGCACATCGCCCATGTCCTCGCCGAAGATTCGGATCGCGCCGGCAGTCGGCTTCTCGAAGCCGGATATGAGCCGCAGGCAGGTCGTCTTGCCCGAACCGGACGGGCCAAGCATGGCAAAGAACGATCCTTCGGCAATGGAAAGATCGACCCTGTCCACCGCGCGGACGGTGCCGAAATGACGCGAGACGGATTGGAATTCGACGGCGGCGTTCATGCGGTAAATTTCCAACGGTCCCCCGGCATGACGCCGGGGGAGGTGTGCGTGGTGGCCACGGTAGACCCGGGCGGTTGTGGTTGCTTCAGCGGCCGCCGATCACGCCGATGTAGTCGCTGACCCAGCGGTAATAGGGCACGCATGCGCCGGCGCCCTGGGCGCAGTTGGAAACCGGCGTGGTCCAGAAGCGGATCTTGTCGAAATCGGCCAGGCCGTTGGCGTCGCAACCTTCCTGGTTCTGCATCCCGCGACCGTCGGTGCAGGCGGCGGGAACCGAGGGCACGGCCCCGAACCAGACCGAAAGATCGGACTGAAGGTTGGACGCCAGCGAGTGCTCCATCCAGAGATAGGAACAGGTGGGGTTCGCGGCATCCACATGCATCATCGTCGTGTCGGCCCAGCCCGTCGCGCCCTCTTCGGGGATGACGCTGGAAATGGGCAGGCCTTCGGATTTCAGCAGGTTGACCTGAAACGGCCAGGACCCGGACGCCACGACACCCTCGTTCTTGAAGTCATCCATCTGGATGAAGGCGTCGTGCCAGTAGCGGCTGACAAGTTCGCGTTGACCACGCAGCAGGTCAAGCGCGGCCTTGTACTGATCCTCGTTCAACTCATAGGGCGAGGTGATGCCAAGTTCCGGCTTGTGGAACATCAGGTATTGCGCCGCGTCGGCCACATGGATCGGACCGTCATAGGCCTGGACGCGCCCCTTGTTGGATTGCCCGTCCGGCAGCATCATTTCCTCGAACACCACGTTCCAGGATGTCGGCGCCTCCTTGAACACATCGGTGTTGTACATCAACACGTTCGGGCCCCACATGTAGGGCGTGCCGTAGTGGACGCCATCGACGGTGTGCCAGGGCGCATCCTTCAGCCGGTCATCGACACTCGACCAGGACGGGATCAGATCGACGTTGACGGGCTGAACCCGCCCGCCCGCGACAAGCCTGAGAGAGGCATCGCCCGACGCCGTCACCAGGTCAAAACCGCCCTCGTTCATCAGCGCGACCATTTCGTCGGATGTGTTGGCGGTCTTGACGTTGACCTTGCAGCCCGAGGCCTCCTCGAACTTTGTGACCCAGTCGAAGGCGGCGTCCGTTTCGCCGCGTTCGATGTAGCCGGGCCAGGCGACGATGTTTACCTGGCCTTCCGGCGCGCCCAGCGCGGCCAGCATTTCGGCAGCGCCGGCATTGGTCGCGACCATTGCCAACGCCGTGGTGGAAATGAGCAGTTTCTTCATCGGTGGCTCTCCTGTCGTGTTGCGGCCGTTCTGTCTTGAAGCGCGGCCATTGTCTTGGGTTGGCAGGCCGACTGCCCCGCGAGGGTTCCGGGGGCGGGACAGTCAAGCGTCCGCCCCCCGGGGCAGCACCCCGGCGCGTCGGCATCAGACTGCGCCGCGCCCCGATCATTCGCAATATCAAAAGGAAGAAACGTGATATCGGGAAAACCGATATATCTTAGCGCTCCGGCACCGCGCCCTGTGCGGCGCGTATGAAGTGGCGCGCAACCGGGGAAAGCGGGGCGCCCTTGCGCCACACCAGCCCGACCTGCACCGAAGGAAGATCGCCCGAAACGTCGCGAATCTCGATCCGGTCGCCTTCAAGCGACCAGGGCCGGTAGACAAGCGAGGGCAGCAGCGCGACCCCCGCCCCGGTGGCGACCAGCGACCGCACGGCCTCAACGGACCGGGTGCGGAACGCGATGTCGGGCTTGACCGACAGCGCCCCCATGAGCCGGCGTGTCGATTCCTCGATCTCGTCGACCATCAGTACGATCAGTTGTTCCCCGGCAAGGTCGTCAAGCGTGATCGCCTCGGCTTCGGCCAGCCGGTGCCCAAGCGGCAGCCACAGCCTGTAGGGCGACACCAGAAGCGATTCCACGTTCAGCGCCGCGCGATCGCGGATCGAGGAGGTCAGCATCACCGCCACATCAAGTTCCCCGCCGATCAGCAGGTGCTGGAGATAGTCGCCATTGTCCTCGATCGCGGAAAGCTCGACCTGCGGCCAGGCGCGGCGGAAGCGCGACAGGATGTCGGACAGGACATAGCCCGCGACCAGCGAGGTGACGCCAAGCGACAGACGCCCCCCGACAGCCCCCACCTCTTCGCGAAAGGCCATCCTGGCATTGGAGACATCGCCAAGGATCTGCGTCGCGTGGCGCAGGAACAGCGACCCCTTGTGCGTCAGGTCCAGCCCGCGCGCGCGGCGTTCGAACAGGACGACGCCAAGGTCATCCTCCAGCGACTGGATCGCCTCGGTCACCGATGACTGGGATATCGACAGCGCGCGCGCCGCGCCCGATACGCTGCCGCGTTCGGCCGCCGCCACGAAGAACTGCAACTGCCTGAGTGTAAACGCCACGCGCCATCCCCCCGCCTGCATCAGGCTTCGCAAGCCCGTCCGGGTCAATGCATATTCGGGTGGCGGGCCTTGCTTTCTCCCGCCGTTTGTGAAGTCTGCATGACAGAATTGTAACAGGCGCGCGCAGCGAGGTACGGCACTTTGGAAAGCTCCCCCCTTCTCTTCATCCTTCATGTCGCGGGCGCCGCCGCCCTGCTGATCTGGGCGGTGAGGCTCGTGCGAACGGGGGTGGAACGGGGGTGGTCGGTCCAGCTCAGGCGCTGGCTGCGGCGCGGCGGCGAAAACCGTTGGGTCGCTGCGGTTTCCGGGATGGGGGCCGCGATCCTTCTGCAAAGCTCGACCGCCGTCGCGATCCTGACCTCCAACTTCGTTGCGGCCGGAACGCTGGCCGCCGCGGCGGGGCTTGCCATCCTTCTGGGTGCGGATGTCGGGTCGGCGATCGTCGCCCAGATCCTTCTGTCGCGCGCCGACTGGGCGGTGCCGCTGCTGCTGGTCGCCGGGGTGGGCCTGTTTCTCAAGGCCGAACGCAAGGAATTCCGCCAGGCGGGCCGCGTGCTGATCGGGCTGGCGCTGATCTTCGTGTCGCTGGGGATGATCCGCGATGCGACCGAACCCTTGCGCGATGCGCCGGGGTTGGTGGCGGCGATGCGCTATCTGGGTGGCGATCCCGTGACCGCCTTCGCGATCGGCGCGCTTTTCGCCTGGGCGGTCCATTCGTCGGTCGCCGCGGTCCTTCTGTTCGTGACGCTTGCCGCCCAGGGCGTGCTGCCGGTCACGGCGGGCCTTGCGATGGTTCTGGGCGCGAACATGGGCGGCGCGTTCATCGCCTTCATCCTGACCTTGACGGCGGAACTGGACGCCCGCCGGATCGTCATCGCGAACCTGGCGCTGCGTGGTGGCGGTGCCGCAATCGCCCTGACCGCGCTGTCGATGGCCGTCTTCGATCCCGCAATCCTTGGCGCGACCCATGCCCGCCAGATCATCAACATGCATCTGGCGTTCAACCTCGTGCTTGCGGTCATCGCGCTACCCTTCACCGGGCCTGTTCTTCGGGCGGTTTCGTCGTTCATCCGCCCGCCCGTGACGCCGGCGTCGCTGACCCGCATCAGCGCGCTTGACCCGGCCGCGCTTGCGAACCCCGACCGCGCGCTTGCCTGCGCCGCGCGCGAGATCCTGCAGATGGGCGAAGGGATCGAGGCGATGCTCAGGTCGGTCATCGGCCTTTACGACCGCTGGGACGACCAGATAGCCGAAGCGATTACCGCCAAGGAAGACGACATCGACCGGATGCATTTCGAGACGAAGCTTTACCTTGCCCGTCTCAACCGCACCCATGGCGAGGAAGACGTGACCCACAAGGGGCTTGAGCTTGCCAACATGGCGGTCAACCTGGAAAGCGCGGGCGATGCCATCGCGCGGTCGATGGTCGGGCTGGCGAAGCGCCTGAACGACACCGGCACCGCGTTTTCGGAAACCGGGCGCAAGGAGATCCGCGATTTCCACGACCGCGTCCTGTCGAACGCCCAGTCCGCCCTGAACGTGCTGATGACGCTCAACCCCGACGCGGCGCGGGCGCTGGTGGAAGAAAAGGAACATGTCCGCGCGCTGGAACAGGACCTGCAGCGGTCGCATCTTGACCGGCTGAAGCAGGGCCGTGTCGAAAGCATCGACACTTCGAACATCCATCAGGAAACGCTGCGCGCGCTGAAGCAGGTCAACACCGCGTTCTCGATGGTGGCCTATCCGATCCTGTCAGAGACGGGCGACCTGCTGGCCAGCCGCCTGGCCAAGCCCCATCACGGCTGATCAGCGCTTGCCGTAGTAAAGGCCGACGACATGTTCGGCCTCTGCGAAGAACAGCCATCGCCCGGCGAAGGCGCCGATCAGGTGGAACGCTGCCGCGACCAGTGTGGTGGCAAGCCCTGCCGGCAGCAGAACCAGCGCGACCGCCGGCAGGACCGCCGCGAACACGACCGCGATGACCCGCAGCTTCAGCGCGTGCTTGCGTCCGACGACATGGATCATTTCGCGCATCAGATAGTTGGTGCCAGTGTGCGGCGGGGCGAAAGACCGTACCTTGCCGTGGCCAAGCCCGGTTGCCGTCGCAAGCGTATGGCCGCGCTCGGCAAAGCGCGCGTCGCCCGCCCGGAAAGACAGCGCCATGAAAAGCCCCAGCAGACCCAGAAGGATCGGCGCGTTGCCAAGCCCCGCCAGAAGCGCCCCGCCCGCGACCGCGTGCCCGAAGAAAAGCGCGGGCGTCGTCCAGTGGTTCCACCGCGGCACGGTCCGAAGCTGGGTGTAGATCATGGATGTCGTCAGCACGGTGATCAGGCATAGGACCGCCGCCACCGCGCCGAGCGCCGGCATGAGCCTGCCCATGAACACCGCCGAGGCCGCCACCGGCGCCATCAGGCCCAACGCCGCAACGGATGCCCAGGCCTCGCGCGAAAGCCAGCTCGTGCGCCATTGGGTAAAGGCGCGCAGCGCGCGCTGGGGATTTCCCAGGTGAAATGTGGAGGCAAGAAGGCCCGCAACGGCAAGGCCGAATCCTGCGCCATAGGCCACGAAGGCGGCCCAGCCGGTCACTGGCGCGGCACCCAGGCCAAGCATGGCAAGCAACCCAAAACCCAGGCCGGACAGAACGGTGAAGAGAATGACGGAAGGTGCGGGATGCATCAGATACGGTCCAGAAGTCGGTCGAGCCAGCCGGCAAAGCCGGTGGCCTGAATGTCGAGAAGGGGGGCCAGCGGCGCGGTCTCTTCCAGCCGGTCCTTCGGACGCGGCGGCAGGTAGCGGTTGACGGGCCTGGTCCCCTGCTCGGGCATGAGCTCCATCCCGCCGCGTTCGGCGACAAGCTGGCTGACCGCGCTGTCCGGGTCGCCAAGATCGCCGAAATGCCGCGCCCCGGCGGGGCAGGTGCGCACGCAGGCCGGCACCCGATCCACCTCGGGCAGGTTTTCATTGTAGATCCGGTCCACGCACAGGGTGCATTTCTTCATCACCCCGGCCGCCTGATCCAGTTCCCGCGCCCCGTAGGGGCAGGCCCAGGCGCAAAGCCCACAGCCGATGCAGGCACTTTCGTTGACAAGGACGATCCCGTCCTCGGCCCGCTTGTAGCTGGCGCCGGTCGGGCAGACCGTCACGCAGGGCGCATTCTCGCAATGCAGGCACGACTTGGGAAAATGAACCAGCTGCGGGGCGCCGGTTTCCGGCGTCACCTCGTAGCTGTGGACCCGGTTCAGGAAGGTGCCCGAGGGGTTCGCGCCCCAGGCGTCCTGATCGGACAGCGGCGCACCGTAACCCTGGTCGTTCCAGCCCTTGCAGGCGGTCACGCAGGCATGACAGCCGACGCAGGTGTCGAGGTCGATGACAAGGCCAAGCTTCTTGGCCGACGGCGGCGGCAGGGCTGTCATGGCCGGTTCCTTCTTGCGGGCGGCACTGGGGACGGGATGGGCGGGAAGGCAGGCTGCGCCTCGTCAGGCGCATCGACGCGTTCGATCTTCACGCGAAGGTCGAACCAGGCCGCCTGCCCGGTAATCGGGTCGGAGTTCGACCAGCGGTGGCCGTCGCCGCGTTCAGGCAGCAGTTCGGAAATCAGGTGGTTGAGCAGGAACCCCCTCGTCGCCTCGGGCGCATCGGGCGACAGGGCCCAGGCGCCCTTGCGCTTGCCGATGGCGTTCCAGGTCCAGACAGTGTCGCCGTTCAGCGCAGCCATATGCGCGACCGGCACCGTGATCGTCCCGTTCGGGGACGTGAGCCGCGCCCAGTCGCCTTCCCTGAAGCCCTGCGCCTCCCAGACGTTTGTCGGCACATAAAGCGGGTTCACGCCGTGGATCTGGCGCAGCCAGGCGTTCTGCGACCCCCAGGAATGATACATCGCCATCGGCCGCTGGGTCAGCGCGTGCAGCGGATAGGCTGCGCCAGCCTCCTCTCCGAACGGCTCGTACCAGATCGGCAGCGGGTCCATCGTCGCGCGGATTCGGTCACGCAGGTGGTCGGGCGGCTGGCGTTCGTGATAGCCTTCGGCCGCCAGCTGAAAGCGCCGCATCGGTTCGCAGTAAAGCTGGAAGACATATGGCTGCGGCGTATCGTAGAACCCCATGCCGACCGCCCAGTCCTGATAGGCGCGGTTCCAGGGCTTGAAGAACTTCGCCTCGTCGGGAACCTCGGCGGCGAAGAAACCGCCGTTGGCGATGTAGGCGTTGATCTGGTTGGGGTTCGGCGCACCCCGGCCCACATCCTTGCCGTGGCCGCGGAAACCGAACAGCGGCCCGACACCCGGGCGGCGCTGGTGGTTCACCATATAGTCGGCATAGTCGCGATACTTCGGCCGCCCGTCATCGGTGACGAAGGCGGGCAGGCCAAGCCGCCCGGCCAGGTCGACCAGCACCGACTGGAACCCGCGCACGTCCCGGTCCGGCTCCACCACCGGCCATCGGATCGCGTCGGCGGCATGGTCGGCCTCGCAGATCGGGCGGTCCAGAAGGCTGATGCAGTCGTGACGCTCCAGGTAGGTGGTGTCGGGCAGGATCAGGTCGGCATAGGCAACCATCTCGGAGGCGTAGGCGTCGGAATAGATGATCCGCGGGATCATGTAGTCGCCGTTGCCGTCCTTCCTGGTCAGCATCTCCATCACCTCGCCGGTGTTCATCGAGGAGTTCCAGGACATGTTGGCCATGTAAAGCATCAGCGTGTCGATCCGGTAGGGATCTCCGGCCACGGCATTGGGGATGACCATGTGCATCAGCCCGTGGGCCGACAGCGGGTTTTCCCAGGTGAACGCCTTGTCGATCCGCGCCGGGCTCTGGTCGTCAAGCTTCAGGGCAAGGTGTTCCGGCCCCTGCGGGAAACCCAGGTGCGGCCCGTCAAGCGGACGGCCCGGCATGTAGACGCTGTGCGGCGTCGGATGGGCATGCGCGGGCTTGGGATAGGGCGGCTTGAAGCGAAAGCCGCCCGGAACCTCGACCGTGCCAAGAAGGATCTGCAGGACGTGCAGCGCGCGCGCCGTCTGGAACCCGTTGGAATGCGCCGAGATCCCGCGCATCGCGTGGAAGGTGACGGGGCGCCCCACCATCTTGTCGTGCGTCTCGCCGCGAAAATCGGTCCAGGTCTGGTCAAGCTCGATCGTCTGGTTGAAGGCCACGTCGGCGATCTCGGCGGCCAGCGCGCGGATGCGCGCGGCCGGGACGCCGCAGCGGTCCGCGACCGCCTCGGGCGCATAGTCGGCACCCAGATACCGCTCGGCCATATGCTGAAACACCGTGCGGCAGCCCTTGTGAACCGCCCCAAGGTCGGGGCGCACACCGGCGGTGTCGTAGGGCACGGCATCGCCGGTCCGCCGGTCGATTACCAGGGGCTTGCCCAGATCGTCGCGCAAGAGAAGGCCCTTCTCGTCCCCCTCCGTCTCGTCGATCAGGCAGCCGGCGTTGGTCCAACGCGACAGGTAGTCCAGATCGACCTTGCCCGCGCCCAGCAGTTCGTGGATCACAGACAGAATAAGAAGGCCGTCGGTACCCGGCGTGATGCCGATCCAGTCGTCGGCCACGGCGTTGTAGCCGGTGCGGATCGGGTTCACGCCAATGACCCGGCCACCGCGTTCCTTGATCTTGCCAATCCCCATCTTGATCGGGTTGCTGTCGTGGTCCTCGGCCACGCCGAACAGGACGAAAAGCCGCGTGCGGTCCCAGTCGGGCTGGCCGAATTCCCAGAAGGCCCCGCCCATCGTGTAGATGCCGGCCGCCGCCATGTTGACCGAACAGAAACCGCCGTGCGCGGCATAATTCGGCGTGCCGAAGGACTGCGCCCAGAGGCTCGTGAAGCTTTGCGACTGGTCGCGCCCCGTGAAGAAGGCGAATTTCTCGGGCGCGGTGGCGCGCAGGGGGGCCAGCCATTGCGTCGCGATGCCCAGCGCCTCGTCCCAGCTGATTTCCTCGAAGGCGCCGGATCCGCGCGGACCGACGCGGCGCATCGGCTTTCTCAGCCGCGACGGCGCGGTGACCTGCATGATGCCCGACGAACCCTTGGCGCACAGCACGCCCTTGTTCACCGGATGGTCACGGTTGCCCTCGATATAGGTGACCTTGCCGGACGTGAGATGCACGTTGATGCCGCACCGGCAGGCGCACATGTAGCAGGTGGTCCGCCGCACCTCGTCGGAGACCTTGGGCGAGGTGTCGATCCTCGGTTCGTGGCGCGTCATTAGTCCTCCCTGCCCGGCTTTCGGCCGGTGTCCTTCTTCATCCGGTCCGCCCGGCGATCGCTTCGGCGATCCGGGCAATACCCTCGGGGATCTTCCCCGGCGCGATCGAGGAATAGGCAAGCCGGTAGCAGTTCCGCGCCTCCCGCCCCGGCGCGAAGAACTGCCGCCCCGGTTCGATCAGCACTCCCTGCGCCCGCAGCACCAGCGCCAGATCCTCGGTATCCAGATCCTCTGGCGCGGCCATCCAGAAACTCGACCCGCCAAAGGCCCCCCGCCCCGCAACCGACAGACCGGTATCGCGGATCGCCTCGTTCATCACCACGCGACGACGCCGGAACGCCTGGTGCAGCCGGTTCACATGCGCATCGTAGTGCCCAAGCGCCAGGAAATAGGCGACGGTGCGCTGCACATGGCCGGGCGGATGGCGAAACACCGCCCCGCGAAGCGCACGCGCCTCGCGCACGAAGGCCTCGGGCGCGACGATGTAGCCCAGCCGGACCCCGGGAAAAAGCGCCTTGGAAAACGACCCGACATAGATGACCCGCCCCTCGGCATCCAGCGACTTGAGCGAGGGCGCGGCTGATTTCAGGAACGACATCTCGAATTCGTAGTCGTCCTCGACGATGACGAAATCGTCCCGCACCGCGCGTTCCAGAAGCGCCAGACGGCGTTCGACCGGCATGGTCGCGTTGGTCGGGCTTTGGTGCGACGGCGTGACGAAGACCATGTCCGCCGTCGCCGGAACCGCATCGGGCGGCAGGCCTTCCTCGTCCACATCGACGCTCAGAACCTCGGCCCGCGTCTGCCCAAGGATCGATTGCAGCCCGGTGTAGCCCGGATTTTCCATGACGGCACGCCGCCCCGGACCCAGCATCACCTGTGCCGCAAGCCAAAGCGCGTTCTGCGCGCCGAGCGTCAGAAGCACCTCGGACGGCTCCGCCGCGATCCCCCGGCGCGGCAGAAGAGACCGCAGGACATACTCGATCAGCATCGGATCGTCGCGTTCGTAGTAGTCTTCGGTCAGCGCATCGAAATCCCGGCGGCCAAGCGCCCGCAACGCGCATTGGCGCCAGTTCTGGTGATCGAACAGCGCCGGGTCCGCCTGCCCGTAGATGAAGGGATAGGGATAGCTGCGCCAGTCCTGCGGCCGGCCGATGATCCGGTGTCCGGAAAAATCGCGCACCGCACGGCGCGGCCAGTCGACCGCGCTTGCCCGCGCCCCCGACGGCTTCGCGATTTCCGGCCTGACCGGCGCGGTTTCGGACACGAAATGACCCGACCTGCCGCGCGCGCTCAGGTAGTCGCTGGCCACCAGTTCGGTATAGGCCAGTGTCACGGTGATCCGGCTCACCCCGAGGTGATCGGCCAGCCGCCGGCTTGACGGCAGCTTCTCGCCCGCGCGCAGCCGCCCCGCCAGAATGCCATCGGCGATCATCGCGCGGATCTGCTGTTGCAGCGTTCCGCCGGTGCCGGGCACAAGAAAGAAGGTTTCGACCGGGATTGGCATATCTGGACTTATTGCACGGCAGATCTGGCCCCATCAATCCTTTCCCACACGCCCGGACCGCAGGTCCGCCCGCGCCGGTCCGCCGCGCTGCCACGCGGCCCGAAAGCCCTAGGGGCCGCCCGCCACTGGCGGGCACGCCCCCGTTTCCCGCCTGGGCCCTAGCCGAAGACCTTGGTCAGCGCCTTGTCGATCGCGCCGGTGATCGCGTCGATGTCATCGGCGGTGGCGATCAGCGCCGGGCTGAGGCAGAGCACGTTGTTCAACCCCGGAACCGACCGGTTCGAGGACCCGATGATGACACCCTGTGCAAAGCATTCGCCGACCACGGCCGCCACCTGCTTCTCGCTCACCGGTTCCTTGGTCTGGCGGTCGGCAACCAGTTCGGCGCCACAGAACAGGCCCTTGCCGCGAACGTCGCCGATCACGCGGTGCTTCTCCATCAGCGCCTGAAGGTTGGCGACTGTCCGGTCGCCCATCTTCACGGTGTTCGCCAAAAGCCCTTCGTCCTCGATGATCCGCATGTTCTCCAGGGCGGCAGCCGGCCCCGCCGTGCAGCCGCCAAAGGTGGAGATATCGCGGAAATAGCCCAGAGGATCGTCGGGATTGTCCTTGAACATGTCAAAGACCGCCTCGGTCGTCACGCAGCAGGCGATGGCGGCATAGCCCGAGGCAACGCCCTTCGCCATCGTCACGAAATCGGGTTTTATGCCGTAGTGCTGATAGCCGAACCAGGTGCCGGTGCGGCCGACGCCGCAGACAACCTCGTCGATATGCAGAAGGATGTCGTACTTCTTGCAGATCTCCTGCACGCGCTGCCAGTAGCCTTCGGGGGGCGTGATGACGCCGCCGCCGGCGGTCACCGGTTCAAGGCACAGGCCGCCGACGGTGTCCGGGCCTTCGCGCAGGATCACCTGTTCGATCTGGTCGGCCGCCCATTCGCCGTAGTTCTCGACCGGCGCGCCGTCCTGCTGATGGCGGCGGTATTCCATGCAATGCGGCACCCGCACGAAACCCGGCGCAAGCGGCCCGTACTGCATCACCCGTTCGTCCTGGCCGCCCGCCGACATCGTGGCCAGCGTGCCGCCGTGATAGTCGCGGTCGCGGAAGAGGATCTTGTACTTCTTGCCGCCGTACTTCTTGTGGGCGATCTGGCGGATCATCTTGAAGGCCTTCTCGTTGGCCTCGGACCCGGAGTTGGTGTAGTAGACCCGGCTCATGCCCGGCATCTTGTCGATCAACTGCTTGGCGAAAAGCGAGCCCGGGATCGAGCCGGCCGAATTCGCGAAGTAGTTCATCTTGATCAGTTGTTCATAGACTGCCTTGGCGATCGTCTCGCGGCCGTAGCCGACGTTGACCGTCCAGACCCCGCCCGACACGGCGTCGATGCGCTCGACCCCTTTCGCGTCCCAGACCCGCAGGCCCTTGCCTTCGACCATGACGCGCGGGTCGATGGTTTCGAACTGCTTGTGCTGGATCAGGTGGTGCCAAAGGTGGGCGCGGTCGGCCTCGATCACCTCGGTCAGGTCGTTGCCGAGAACGGGAATGGTCATGATTCTACCCTCGCAATGCGAAAAAGGACCGGCGGGCCGGCATCGCCTTGCAGATCAACACGGAAGCGGGGCGCAGTGATAGGTCCAGACGCATCCGGAATCTAGGTCCAGTGCGCCTGTCAGTCGCCCAGCCGCACCGGCTTGCCATGCGGCGTCGAGAGATAGGCGCGTTCCCAACCGGCGCGGACCGCTTCGGCCTCGTCCGGGTTTGCCGCGCCGGTGCGTGCAAGAAGCGCCTCAAGCGTCGCAAGCCAGGCGTTCCAGTAGTCCCCCCGCCCGTCCAGAACCTGCCCGTCCAGCGCCCGCGCGGCGCCATGGTCGCGCAGGGTCGCGCCAAAGGCTTCGGTCCAGTCCCGCCAGGAGAAGTGACCCGCATCGCTGAGCGCGACGGTCAGCGCAAAAAGCTGCGCATGCCAGGGATCGTCGAAAGGGGCGGCCGGTGCGTCGGTCATGCGCGTTCCAGATAGCTTTCCCAAAGATCGAGCGTCACCTCGTCGCCTGCCCGCTCGGCCTTTCCCCACAGGGCGGCGGCATCGAAGGCCACGGTGTAAAGCGGCTCTGGCCGTTCGCCAAGGCCATGCGCGTTCGCGTCGGGAAAGACATGCGCACCGTGGCAAAGCACGATCGCACCCACATGCCCTGCCGCGTAAGACGGCAGGCGGGTATGCCCGCCGTCCACCAACGCGTTGCGCGCCGGGAGGCGGGTGCGGACCCGGTCGCCGATCGTGAAGACCGCGGCGCGCCCATCCCGCGCATAGGGCGAACCCTTGGCCAGCGCAGGCGCGACCGCTTCTGCCCGAAAAATCCCGGGATGCGGCGGCGCGGGGTCGGCGGTTCCGGCGGCAAGCTCCGTCTCGCTCAAGAGCCCCTTCGCGACCAGAAGATCTGCCAGCGCGGCGATCCATTTCTCGTAATAGGAGAAGCGCGCGTAATCCTTCGGCGACAGGCATTCGCGCGCGTGCCGCGAGGTATCGATGTTCCACGCGCCAAGCCCGCCCGCCGCCAGCGTCAGCGCCAGCGCGCTTCGGTGCCAATCCCGGTCGAAGGGCACGATCCCCTGCGGCTCGGGCAGGACGGGACCATCGCCGTAGCGCCCGCCCATGTCATGCGGCCGGGTCAAGACGGCACCCCCGGCAGTCCGGTCCCGATCATCGAATCGCGGGTGACAAGGGCCGCCAGGTCGGCTTCGCCCAACCCCTCGGTGCCCGCCGGGCGCATCGGGATGACAAGATAGCGGACCTCGGCGGTCGAATCCCAGACCCGCACCTTTTGCCCCTCGGGCAGGGTCACGCCGAATTCGGCCAGCACCTTGCGCGGTTCGCGCACGGCGCGGGCGCGATAGGCGTCGGACTTGTACCAGGCGGGCGGGATGCCAAGAAGCGGCCACGGGTAGCAGGAACACAGGGTGCAAACGACCATGTTATGCACCTCTGGCGTGTTCTCGACCGCGACGACATGTTCGCCCTGCCGGCCTGAAATCCCGAGTGTCGCGATCGCCGCCGACGCATCGGAGCGCAGTTCACCCAGAAATGCCGGGTCGCTCCAGGCCCTTGCAACGACCTGTGCGCCCAGATGCGGGCCGACCTTGCGTTCGTAGGTGTCAAGGATCGCGTCCAGCGCGGCTGGATCGACAAGCCCCTTGCGGGTCAGGATCGTCTCAAGCGCCTTGACGCGCAGGGCGGGATCGGAGGGCAACAAGGAATGCGGGTGTTCGTGATGATCATGGGGCATGGCGCGAAAGATGCGCCGCCGCGGCGCGCCTGTCCAGCCGTCACCGGCACGGGCCCGCGGGGCGCGATGCGCTGCTTGACGCTCAGGGCGATTCCGCGTAATAGCGCCCGACAGAATTCGAGGCGCGGTCCCGACCGCGTCCAAGGGTGTTATGGACACGAGGGTTCGGCCGCTGGCGCCGGGTCCAGCCGAACGTAAGGATAAGAACCATGTCGCGCGTCTGCGAACTGACCGGTAAGGCCCCGATGTCGGGCAACAACGTGAGCCACGCGAACAACAAGACGCGTCGCCGCTTCCTTCCCAACCTCAACGACGTGACGCTGATGTCGGACGTGCTGGGCCAGTCGTTCAAGCTGCGCATCTCGGCTGCCGCGCTGCGCACCGTTGACCATCGCGGCGGGCTTGACGCCTTCCTCGCGAAGTCGAAGGACGACGAACTGTCGGCCAAGGCGCTCAAGATCAAGAAAGACATCGAAAAGGCCCAGGCTGCCTGAGCCTTGCGTTTTCGGACGGATTTCAGCGGCCCCGCCCGGCAGGCGGGGCCGCTTCGTTTTGTCCCCTCGCCAAGCGCGGCCGAACACGCTATCCCACTGACCATGAGGTCCATTGTCCGCGCCTTCGCAACCGTCGCGCTGTCGCTCGCGCTCGTTCTGTCGGGCTTTGCGGCAGCATCTGCGCGGGCGCGTCTGGCCGATGACAGCGGCCGCGTCCTGGTGCTGTGCTCGGACGGCGGCCTTGTGCAGGTCGTGGTCGATGCCGATGGCAACCCGACCGGCGAAAGCCACCTTTGCCCCGATCTCGCCGTTGCGATGATCGCCGCGCTGTCCGTGGCGACCCCGGACGCGCAGCTGATCCGCCTGCCGCACCGCATCGCCGCGGCGCACCAGGTCGCCCTGTCCGATGGCCATACCCCGACGCACTCGTCGGCCAGAGATCCGCCGTCTGCCGTCTGATCCGGCAACGCAATCTCTCACTGACAGGACATATCATGAAAAGCTTCAAACCGGCGCTCGCAGCACTTGCCCTTGCCATGGCCACACCCGCCTTCGCCGAGGATGGCATGACCATCTCCGACGCCTACGCCCGCTTCATGCCCGGGTCCAAGGCTGGGGCCGCCTTCTTCACCATCGAAAACCACACCGGCGCCGACGACAGGCTGGTTTCGGCCGCATCCGAGGTGTCGATGATGGTGGAACTGCACACCCACAAGCAGGCCGCCGACGGCACCATGCAGATGGTTCATGTAGAGGAAGGCTTCGAAGTGCCCGCCGGCGGCACCCACCAGCTTGCCCGTGGCGGCGACCACGTCATGTTCATGGGGCTGAAGGGGGACCCGGGCGAAACCGTAACGGTGACGCTGAGCTTCGAACATGCCGGCGACATGACGGTCGAGATCCCGGTCGACAACAGCCGCTGACCCGGCACAACCCGTGGCGCGGTCCGGCCGCCGCCACGGGGCACCTGCGGGCCGGCCCACCGCGCCTGCGTAGGCCCGCCTTGCCTGCGTATGATTGACAGACCCGCCCCGCCCGGTTAGCCCCGGCCCATGGGTCCGCGCGTCCTTTTCGTCTGTCTTGGCAACATCTGCCGTTCGCCCGCCGCAGAGGCGGTGGTGCGCGCGCAGGCCGAGGCGCGGGGTCTTGCCATCCGCCTCGACAGCGCGGGCACAAGCGGCTGGCACGAGGGCGAGGCACCCTATCCCCCGATGATCGCGGCGGCCGCCCGACGCGGCTACGACATGACCCAACTCCGGGCGCGGCGCTTCAGGCCCGAGGATTTCGCCAACTTCGACCTGATCGTCGTAATGGACCACGCGAACCGGCAGGCGGTCGACGACCTGCGCCCCCCGAACAGCCCCACACCGGTCAGGCTGTTCATGGACTACGCCCCCCGGGTCGCCGCGGACGAAGTGCCCGACCCGTACTATACGCGCGATTTCGATGGCGCCCTCGACCTGATCGAGACGGCGGCGGACGGGCTGCTGCGCGCGCTGGCCGCTCAGCCCTGAGCGCAGAAGCTTTCAGCGGTCTCGCCGAAATTCTTGTAGCGCAGCCAGAACGCCTCGTGGCGGTCGTTGTCCGAGGCGCGGATTTCCTGCGCCTTGTCGGGGTCCTTGATCAAACGCGCGGCCATCTTCTGGTCCGACGAAGACAGCGTCATGTCGGCGACCTGCTGGATGCAGACGCAAAGCGCGGGGTTCGCGGCGGAACTGCCCGATTTCAGGCAGGCGCTTTCCACCGGCCCTGCCGAAGCCGGCCCCGCGCCCATCAGGGCACATGCGGCGATGGCCAGGATCCACTTCATTCCATCCCCCCGGGAACAGCGCGGGCCGCCCCCGCTTTCTGGCGCGGCAGTATGATCAAGCCTGGACCGCCTTGCAATGGCCTCAGTTCAGCACCTCGGCGGGGTACCCCTCTGCGGCAAGGGTGGCGATCACGTCGGCAGCCGCGAGCGCCGTCTCGACCACAACCTGACGCGCGGAAAGATCCACGGTGACCGAAGCGGTCGCGTCCTTCTCGGCGATCGCACGTTCGACCGCTGCCTTGCAGTGGCCACAGCTCATGTCGGGAACGGAAAGTCTCATGCGGGCACTCCAGCCTTGTCCAGCCGATTGATCTGCCGCGCGGCCCCCAAGGTCAAGCCCCCTCAGGCGGCGCGCGCCGCCATCCGCTCCGCAACCACCCGTTCTGCGACAGCACTTGGGGCCAGGCCTTCCGCCGCCGCGCGCACAAGGATTGCGGCCAGAGTCGCGTCAAGCTGCGCCAGCTTGCCCTCGACCCAGGACCGGGGATCGGAGATCTTCAGGATCTCCGCCGCCACGTTGATGATGCCGCCGCCGTTCGCGACGAAATCCGGCGCGTAAAGGATGCCGCGTGCATGCAGCGCGACCCCGTCCCCGGGCGTCGCAAGCTGATTGTTCGCGGCTCCGGCGATCACGGCGGCACGAAGTTCGGGAATGCTCTGCGCGTTCAGCACCGCCCCGATCGCGCAGGGCGCGAAGACATCGGCCCGGGCGGCATGGATCCGCCCCACCGGTGCAGTGTCTGCACCCCAGTCCGCGACGGCGGCCGCAACGCGGGCGGGATCGGTATCGGCGACGACAAGGCGCGCGCCGGCATCCGCAAGAAGCTTGCCAAGGTTGCGACCGACCGCCCCAAGCCCCTGGATCGCCACGACGCGTCCAGCGGGTTCGCCCGTACCGAACCGCTGCCCAAGCGTGGTTCGGATCGCGTTGAACACTCCGCGCGCCGTGACGGGCGACGGATCCCCCGACCCGTGCAAGCCGCCAGACAGCCCGGCGACGAACCGGGTTTCCCGGGCCAGCAACGCCATGTCCGCCGGCGTCATCCCCATGTCCTCGGCCGTCCAGTAGCGGCCCTGCAGGCTTTCGACCGCGCGCCCCATCGCGGCAAGCAGCGCGGGCGTCTTCTGCCGCGACGGATCGCCAAGGATCACCGCCTTGCCCCCGCCCAGCGGCAACCCCGCAGCCGCGTTCTTGAAGGTCATGCCGCGCGACAGCCGCAACACATCCTCAAGGGCTGCGGCCTCGCTCTCATAGGGCCGCATCCTGAGCCCGCCGGCGCCCGGCCCCAGTTGGGTGGAATGGACAGCGATGAACCCCAGAAGCTGCGCATCTGCGTCTTCGACGCGATAGACATCTTCATGGCTTTCGACGGACAGGCGCGTGATCTGCATGGGTCCTCCGCTTCTTGCAGCGCCCGAAAGGTAGCAGCAAGAACCAGTGGGATTCCGGCGTTCTTCGCTTTCTCGAAGATCATTCTTGGCGTATTTCCCTACAATCAGCTTTGTTATTGGAGCTCTCAGCCATGGACGCGATAGACCGCAGGATCGTCTCGGTGCTGCAGCGCGACGGCAGGACCAGCATTACCGACCTCGCGGCCGCCGTCGGGTTGTCTCCGACGCCCTGCGCGCGGCGACTTGCGCGGCTGGAATCGGACGGCGTCATCACCGGCTATGGCGCGCGTGTCGATCAGCGGGCACTTGGACTGCCAGTATCGGTTTTCATCTGGGTCGAGCTTGAGACGCAATCGAAAGAGGCCGTCGACGCCTTTGAACGGGCAATACGCGGCTTCGACCGTGTGATGGAATGCCATCTGATGACCGGAACGCGCGACATCCTGATGCGCGTGATCGCCGCCGACCTGGCCGATTTCGACCGGTTCCTGGAAGACCGGCTGATGCGCGTTCCCGGCATCCGTTCGTTGCGATCGTCCTTCGCGTTGCGCAGCATGGTGGCGCGCGCCGCCTTGCCGGTCGCCTGATCACCCCGCGCGCAGGGCCCGGGCAAAATAGTCCGAAAGCGCGCGGGACAGCAGCGACAGCGGCGTGCGCGCGCCGGTGGTCAGAAAGACCTCGACCGGCATCTCGGGGCTGAGGCCAGGCGCCGGCAATCGCGCCAGCGCCGCCGCGTCGGGGGCGATGAAGACCTCGTAGTAGACGGCGGGCTTGCCCTGATCGCGCCGTGGAAGTGGCGAGATGCCCGACACGACGCCGGGAAGCTCCGGCATGGTGGTTCCGGGAAGGGCGGTCAGCCGCAGCCGCGTGCCCTGCCCGATCCACACGTCATCCATGTTCCGCGGATCAAGGGGCGCGACCACGCGCAATGCCGCCGCATCGGGCACGAGCCGAAAAAGAACCTGCCCGGCGGCAACGACGGCCCCCGGATCAGGGGGCGGGTCGGCGACAGTGCCGTCTACCGGTGCCAGGACGCGCGTCCGGGCGAGCCGGAGGTCCAGGATTTCAAGCCGCGCATCTGCCGCCTCGATCGCGTGCGACAGATCGGCAAGCGCTTCGGCCGCCGTGCGCCGGCGGGCCGCGGACAAGGCCGCGGCCTCCTGCAAGGCGGCCGACTCGGCCAGATCCGCGGCCGCGACCTCTGCCGCGTTTCGTGCCAGCGCGGCTTCGATCTCAAGGGCTTCGCGCTCCATCGCGCCACGACGGGCGGCAAGTGCCAACCCTGCCGCGTCAAGCTGCCCGAGGGCCCTGGCTTCCCGTTCGATCAGGGCGGAGCGCCGACGCAAGACATCGCCCTCTGCAAGTAGGCGCTGACGGCGCAGCACCGCTTCCTGCGCGCGCACCCCGAGCACATCGCGATCGGCCTCGTAACCGGCAAGCCGAAGCGCGTGAAGCTCCCGCGTTTCCGCGATCCTTGACTGAGCCCAGACCGTGTCAAGGAAGCCTTCGGCCCGGCAGCACTGCGGGGCGAGGTCGCGGCGTCCGTCACGTTCGGCTGTGAACATCGCGCGGCGCAACGCGATGTCGAACCTCTCGCGCAGCACCGTTTCACGCTCCACCTGCAGTTCCCTGTCCACGAACTCGACAAGGAGATCGCCCTGGCGGACAACGTCCCCGCGATCCACCTGCATCGAGGCGATGACGGCCGGTTCCTGCGCTTGCACGGCGACAGGCGCCGTTCCGGGTTCGAACCGGCCTTGCAGAATGATCGCGCCGTCAACTCTGACCCAACCTGCCGCAGCGACCATCCCGGCGAGGAAAAGGGCAAGCACCGCGAGCCCCAGCCTCAGGCTCCCCCGCGCGGTCGGAAGGGAGGCGGGCAAGGCCATCACGCGGCCCCGGCATGTGAACGGGCGGCGCGGACTTCGGCCTCAGCCGCCATAGTCCCCAGATCAGCGATCACTTTAGCGACAGGGCCGCAGGCGCGCGCGCGCCCCCGCTCAAGAAGCACGAGATGGTCAGCCAGCGCCAGCGCCCGGGGATCGCGCGCCGTCAGGATGACCGCCGCCCCGCGCGCACGCGCAGAGCGAAGCACCGCGGCAAGTATCGCAAGGCCTTCGGGATCGTGCGCGACCTCCGGGCAATCCAAGAGCAGCAAGGAGGGGTCACCCGCAAGCGCGCGCGCCAGTGAAAGGCGGGCGAGCATGCCGCCGGACAACTGCTCCTCGGCCTGTGAAATTGGCGTCTCAAATCCCTGCGGCAACGCAAGGACGGCGCTCTCGACCCCCGCGGCCCGCGTGGCCTTCCTCGCAGCAGTCCGTATCGCCGCGTCATCCCCGACGCCCCCGGCGACTGCTTCGGCAACCGTTCCTGACGCAAATGCCAACCGCTCTGGCAGGTAGCCGATGCAGAGCGGCGGCCTTGAGCCGGGCCGCACGGTGACATGCCCGACCTCCACCTGCCCCTGCCCGCAGGGATGCAGCCCGGCGATCACGCGAAGCAGCATGCTCTTGCCGGCGCCACTTTGGCCCAACACCAGAAGAATCTGGCCCGGCCCAACGGACAGGCAGATCTGGTGGAGCGGGGGGCACTGCCCGGGCGCCGGTTCGACGGTAACGCCCCGCAGTTCGATCCGCGCGGCCAGGGATCTTGCGGGTGGCCGGCGATCGGCGGGCTGCCGCAGGCCGGCCTGGGCCTGCCAAAGCCGCAACGCTTGCGGAACCGCCGTCAAAGCCTGATCGAAAGGGCCAAGGATTCGCGACATGAGAAGCGTGCCGGCGACCATCGCGCCACCCGTCAATTCGCCGCGGATCGCGAGCCATGCCCCCAACCCGAGCGCCCCGGACTGAAGAAACACCCGAATCCCGCGCGCGGCGGCGGTGCAAGCTTGCACCCGGTCGCCCAGGCTGATTTGCCAGACCGACGCCGCCCTGTCGTGCCGGCGCCATCGGGCAGATGCAGCCGCACCGGAGCCCGTGGCAGCAAGGACGGGGCCCGCCGCGATCGCGCGCGACAGATCCACCGCCGCCAGCGTCGAGGCTTGTTCGAGGTGCTTGCCCGGGCCGGCGGCCAATTGTCTTTCAAGCGCTGCAAGGCCCGCCAGCGCCACCATGCCCGTACAGGCCAGCCATCCCATCGCCGGGTGAAAAAGAAACAACGCGCCCAGCATCATCGGCAGAAACGGCAGGTCAAGCACGGCCAGTGCCGATGCCGAACCCAGAAATGCCTGGAGCGCCGCCCCGGTGCCGACCCCGGCACTCGCCGCTGTGGCGCGACCGTCGAACGCAGCCGGGATCAGCGCCTGCCGCCAGCGCGCACCGATCCGGGAAAGCGTTCGCATGCGTGCGATGTCCAGAAGCGTTTGAGCCACCTGCGCAACGGCAAGCGCCAGCAGAAGCACGACCAGTGTCTCACTGGACCCTGCGGGCAGGACGATGTCGTAGACGACCAGCATGAAAAGCGGCCCGCCCAACATCAGCAGGTTCGACGCGATGCCGAAAAGGATCAAGGCGGCGGCGATACCCGCCACCATACGCCCTGCCCCATCGTCTTCTTGCCTGCCGTCCATCGCCGATCCGAAGGTGCTGCACCTTGCGCACCAGCATCCGGCAGGCGGGTAAACAACCTGCGAACGTCGACTGTCGTCAGACGAACCGGTTGACCAGGTTTTCAAGACGCTCCTGGCGGCCCGAACGCGGCTGCGGGTCGATCCCGTCCCGCTCCACCCTGTCCGCGATGGCCGCCAGATCGCTGGTCAGCATGGCTTTGGCCCCGGGCGCGTCCCAACCGGCATAGCGGTCCGCCCTGAGCCGTTCGAGCGTTCCGTCCTCCAACATCGACGCCGCCGCCTTCAGTGCGCGCGCGCAGGTATCCATCCCGCCGACATGGGCAAGGATCAGGTCTTCGGGGTCAAGCGACTGACGCCGGATCTTGGCGTCGAAGTTGGTCCCGCCGGTCGTGAAACCACCCGCCCGCAGGATCTCGTAATAGGCCAGCATGACTTCCGGCGTGTTGTTGGGGAACTGGTCGGTATCCCAGCCGGATTGGTAGTCGTTGCGGTTCATGTCGATCGACCCGAAAAGGCCGAGCGAGGCCGCCAGCGCGATCTCGTGTTCAAAGGAATGGCCGGCGAGGATCGCGTGGCCCTGTTCGATATTGACCTTGACCTCCCCCTCCAGCCCGAACCGCTTGAGAAAGCCGTAGACGGTCGCCACGTCGTAATCGTACTGGTGCTTTGACGGTTCCTGCGGCTTCGGTTCGATCAGGATGGTGCCTTTGAAGCCGATCTTGTGCTTGTAGTCCACGACCATCGACAGGAATCGGCCTGCCTGTTCGGCCTCCCGCCCCAGATCGGTGTTGAGAAGCGTCTCGTACCCCTCGCGACCGCCCCAAAGGACGTAGTTTTCGCCGCCCAGCTTCTGCGTCGCATCCAGGCAGGACTTCACCGTTGCCGCCGACCAGGCAAAGACATCCGGGTCGGGGTTCGTCGCCGCGCCGGACATGAAGCGGCGATGGCTGAAAAGGTTCGCCGTCCCCCAAAGAAGGCGGGTGCCCGTGGCTTCCATCTTGTCGCCGAAGTAATCGACGATCTCCTCGAGGTTGCTGCGGCTTTCGGCAAATGTCGCGCCTTCGGGGCGCACGTCGGCGTCGTGGAAGCAGAAGAACGGCACGCCAAGGATCGCGAACATCTCGAACGCCACGTCGGCCTTGAGCTTCGCCAGAGCCATGCCGTCGCCGAACCACGGCCGGTCGAAGGTCTGCCCGCCGAAAGGGTCGCCGCCGGGCCAGGCAAAGCTGTGCCAGTAGGCGACGGCGAAACGCAGATGATCCTCCATCCGCTTGCCCAGCACCACCTCGTCAGGATTGTAGTGGCGAAAGGCGAAGTCGCTGGCACGTTGCGGCCCCTCGTAGAGGATCTGCGGGATTCCCTTGAAAAAGTCTGTCATGTCAGGTCCTTGAGTGCGGATTGCGTGGCACGGAAACGGGCATGACCCGCGTCCATCGCCGCGACGAGTTCGGGGTGTGGTTGGACGACACGCGCGATCCGAGGCAGGGTCGCGATCTCGGCTCCCGCGCCGGTATCGGCCATCAAAGCCAGCCGTGCGGCGCCGAAAGCACCGCCGAAATCGCCCGCGACAGGCACCTGCACCGGGACGTCAAGCGCGGTCGCGATCAACTGCAGCCAATAATCCGACCGCGACCCGCCCCCGACGGCAAGAAGATTGTCGATCCGCGTGCCGGTGGCCGCCAGCGCGTCGCGGCAGTCGCGAATGGCGAAGGTCACGCCTTCGAGCACAGCGCGCGTCGCGCCTGCCCGGTCGGTCGCGTGTTCGAGACCTGCAAAGGCGCCCCGCACGGACGCGCTGTTCAGCGGCGTCCGTTCGCCGCCCAGATAGGGAAGGAAGACCGTTCTTCCGGGCGCACAAAGCGCATCCAACTCGCCGGTGAGCGTCGCGGCATCGGCCCCGACAAGCCGTGCATACCAGTTCAGAGCATCGGTGGCCGCAAGGATGACACCCATCTGGTGCCAGGTGTCGGGCAGTGCGTGACAGAATGTATGGACCGCCGTCGCCGGATCCGGTTGGTATCCGTCGTTGGCCGCGAAAAGAACGCCGCTTGTCCCCAGCGAGACGAAGGCCTCGCCCGCGCGCACGACCCCCACGCCGACGCCGGCCGCCGCGTTGTCGCCGCCACCGCCTGCCACCACCACCCGTTTCGGCAAACCCCAGCGCACCCTCAACGCTTCCCGAAGGGTTCCCGACACCGCCGAACCCTCGACAAGGCGCGGCATCGCCGCGCGCGAAAGACCGGTTGCCGCCAGCAAGTCATCGGACCAGTCCCGCGCGCCGGTATCGAGCCAGGATGTTCCGGCCGCGTCGGACATCTCGGCGACATGTTCGCCGGTCAGCCAGAGCCTGAGGTAGTCCTTGGGCAGCAGAACCCTTGCCAGACGTTCGCGAATCTCGGGTTCGTTCCGCGCGACCCAAAGGATCTTTGGCGCAGTGAAACCCGGAAAGACGATGTTGCCCGACAGGCGGCGAAACATCGGATCGCCGTCAAGCTCCGCGGCCTCTTCGTGGGCGCGCGTGTCGTTCCAAAGGATGCAGGGGCGCAGCACCTCGTCGCGCGCATCCAGAAGCGTCGCGCCATGCATCTGCCCGGAAAGACCGATGCCGCGGACCCTGGAAAGCCCATGCGCCGCAAGGCCGTCAAGCACGGCTTCGGCAGCGGCGATCCAGTCCGCCGGCGACTGTTCGCTCCAGCCTTCGTGCGGGCGGGCCACGGCCAGCGGCGCGGTGGCCTCTGCGACCACCTGCTGCGTTTCCGACATCAGGACACCCTTGAGGCCCGAGGTCCCCAGATCGAGCCCAATATACATCTCAGACATCCCGGAGTGGCTTAGAGCCCGAAACGATCATGTCAATGATGCCCCCATGTTGACCGGCGCAACGTCAGAATCGCTGCCGCGCAACCAGATTAGCGAAATTATTTCAGTATTCAAAAAAAATATGTTGTACGAGAGCCGCGCAGATAGTCCAGATTCAAGTAGAAATGCGGGAAAGGGCCGACGAAACGCTGAGCCCCATCTGATCTGAAAGATTTTTTATTCGGAAGGAGAACAAATGGTCGGCAGCAGGGAGGCCCAGACCTCGGCGACGTCCCGCGGCGGCTGCGGACCGCTGATTGCGCCTCTGTCTGAATCGATGCGGCCCCTGCGCCAGCAGATCTTCGAACGCGTGCGTGCCGGCGGCCTGATGCCGCGTGTGCAAGTCGCCCGGGAGCTTGGCGTGAGTGCCGCCTCGGTCACAATGCTGACCTCCGAGTTGATCGAGTCCGGATTTCTGCAAGAAGTCCCCGCCCCCCGTGGCCCGGGCGACGGCGGGCGGGGGCGCCCTCCCGTTGCACTGGGTGTCAAGGCGGACGCCTATCATGTGGCCGGCGTGAAGCTTTCCGATGCCTTCCACACCGCTGTTGTCGTCGACTTCGCAGGTGCGGTGATCGCGTCGGAGGCGGTGCAGGTCGATCCGGGGCTTCAGGCGCCGGAAACACTCGTCGACACCTGTCAGACGCTCCTGGAAAGGGTTGCCGCGAAGGCGCAACTGTCGCTTTCGCAACTGTCGGGGATAGGCATGGGCGTTCCAGGTTTCGTCGACAGCGCGAAAGGCCGTGTGCTTTGGTCCCCGATCCTTGGCGAACGGGACTTCCCGCTGGCAGATGCTGTTTCAATTCGCACTGGTCGCCCGGTGATGCTTGACAACGACGCAAACCTCGTCGCGCTTGCCGAGCTCTGGTATGGCGCGGGCCGGCAGATCGCGGATTTTGCCGTCGTCACCATCGAACATGGTGTCGGCATGGGGGTTGTCATCAACCATCGCCTCTATCGCGGGGCGCTGGGGCTTGGCATGGAACTAGGCCACACGAAAGTGCAGCTTGACGGCGCGCTTTGCCGGTGCGGGCAACGCGGCTGCCTTGAAGCCTACGTCGCCGACTATGCCCTTGCACGGGAAGCGACGACCGCCCTCAACTGGATGCACAAGGCCGGGCAGCCCATGAATGTGTTGATCGAAAGCCTTTACGATCACGCCAAGGCCGGCAACGCGGCGGCCCGGTCGATCTTCCGGCGGGCGGGGCGCTACCTCGCGGTCGGGCTGGCCAACGTCGTCAACCTGTTCGATCCGGCGCTGATCATCCTTTCGGGTGAACGAATGCGCTACGACTACCTTTATGCCGCCGATGCCCTGGCCGAGATGGACAAGCTGGTGCTGAACACCGGCCGCCCCGCCCCGTCGATCGAGGTTCACGCCTGGGGCGACCTTCTTTGGGCGCACGGCGCGGCGGCGCTGGCGCTTTCATCCGTGACCGAGCGACTTTTGGGGCCTGGGAACGATCTGGCCGCGCAATGACGGGCGGCCCTCCGGCTGGCGCGCGCCGCCAAGGGATCAGACGACCGGATGCAGGCGCGGGTCGCGAAGCGCCGCCCGCAGTTGCATCAGATCGTCGGGCCGCCGCCCTGTGAACAGCGCAAACGCATCGACGCCTTGGAAGAAGAAAAGCTCCCACCCGGACAGAAATCGCGCCCCGGCGGCAAGTGCCTGCGTCCGAAACGGCGTGGCGACGGGTGTATATACGGCATCGAAGGCCCAGCTTCCTTTCGGGAACGCCCCCTCGGGCACCGGCGATCCCGGATAGCCGACCATTCCCAGTGGTGTCGCATTCACGACCCCATCGGCACCCGGCAACGCCTCCGGCCCCGCAACGCGAACAGGTGCCACACCGGCCGCTGAAAGCGCTGCGGCCAGCACCCCGGCGCGCGCGCGATCCGTGTCGATCAGTACGATCTCGGCGGCGCCAAGGGCCAGAAGCCCGAATGCGATGGCGCGACCGACACCGCCCGCGCCGATCAGAGCGACGCGGCCCGGAGCCGCATCGCCGAACGCATGCCGGTATGCCGAGACAAAGCCAGAGTAGTCTGTATTGAAACCTCGCGCGCCGCCCGAGGCGAATGTGACGGTATTGACCGATCCGATCCGTGCGATGGCGGGGTCGTCGACCCGCACCATCTCGACGACGCGTTCCTTGTACGGCAAGGTCACGTTCACGCCGGTCATCGCGCGATCGCGGCAGGCGGCGAATACCTCCTTGAACCCCAATCCCATCTCGGCCGGAATCAGAAGATCGTAGCTGACGTCCAGCCCGGTCATCGCCCCGGCCAACCGGTGCAGATCGGGTGAACGTGATTCGCGGATGTTGTCGCCGATCAGGCCAAGTCGTATCGCCGCCATTGCGTCACCCCTCGTAGCCCGCAAGTCGCGGCAGGAACAGAACGATCCCCGGCACGAGGATCATCGCCAGCAGCGCCAGCATCAGAACCGCCAGGAAAGGCCAGATCTCGGCGATCATCTCGCGCAGCGAAATGCCGGTCACCGCGTTGATGACGAACAGCAATATCCCGTAGGGCGGCGTGATCAGCCCGATCATGCAGTTGACCACGGCGACGACGCCGAAATGAACAAGGTCTATCCCGAGGTTCCGGCAAGTTGGCAGGAACAAGGGAATGATCACCAGGATGATCGTCGTCGCATCGAGAAGACAGCCAAGCACCAGCAAGAGCAGGTTGACGCCCAGTAGGAAGACCAGCGGCGAGACATCGAGCGCGACAAGCCAGCCGGCCAGGAGGTTCGGAATATTCTCTGACGCGACGATGTAGTTCAGGATCAGGGCCCCGCCGATCACCAGCCCCACCGCCGCCGAGGACCGGGCGGAGTCGACCAGGATCCGATAGAAGGCGCCCAGGCTCAGCGCGCGATAGACCAGCGCCGCCAGGATCAGCGCGTAGAAGGCGGCGACCGCCGCGGCCTCGGTCGGCGTGGTCACGCCGCCGTAGATGCCATAAAGCAGGATCGCCGGCATCAGCAGCGCCGGAAAGGCGTCGGCGGTCTTGCGGGGAAGCGCGGCAAGCGGCACCGGCGGCTCGACCGCGAAACCGCGGCGATGCGAAGCCCATGCGTTCAACGCCATAAGAACCGCGCCCATGAATAACCCCGGCAGGATGCCACCAAGGAACAGGTGGCCGATCGACGCGTTCGAGACGAGCGCGTAAAGGACCATCGGGATGGAAGGCGGGATGATCGGGCCGATCGTCGCCGAGGCCGCGGTGATCGCTGCGGCGTACCCGGGGGTAAAGCGGCCATCCTTGCGCATCATGTCGATGATGATCCGCCCGATGCCCGCGGCATCGGCGACCGCCGACCCCGACATCCCCGAAAAGATCAGCGATGCCATGACGTTGACATGGCCAAGCCCGCCCCTGAAGCGCCCGACCACGGCGACGCAGAAACCCAGAAGCCGGTCCGATATCGTGCCCGCGTTCATGATGTTCGCCGCCACGATGAAAAGCGGAACCGCCAGCAGAAGGAAGCTTTGATAAAGCCCGTCCAGAAGGTTCTTGCCGACGATGCCGATACCCTGGCCGCTGGCGCCGACATAGATCATCGCGGCGACGAGGATCGCATAGGCCACCGGCGCACCGATCCCGGCCAGCACGAACAACGACCCGACGCACAGAAGAAACTCGACGCTCATTCCCGCGCGCCTTCGGGGTGGTGGTGGGTCACGTCGGCCGTGCCGCGGCGCAGGACTTCGACGATCCTCCAGGCATAGCGAAGGCCGACGACCGCCAGGAACAGGAAGTAGACCGAATAGATCGGCAGCATCTTCACCGGCAAGGTGGCCGAGGATTTCAGCCGCAGGATCCGCAGCTTGTCCCAGGTGGGCCCGATCGACAGCAAGAGCGCGGCGGCGATAGCCGCAGCCCCGATCACTGCCAGCCACTTCCGCACGCCCGGCCGGACCCAGAGGTAGAGGATGTCGAAACTGACATGGTCGCGTTCGCGCACGACAAAGGCATTGCCCCAGAACACGATCCAGACCCACATGACCAGGCAGAACTCAAGCGTCCAGCCGAAAGACGCGGCATCGACCAGATGGCCCAGACGGGCGATGAACCATTCCGACCCGGCGATGTAGCGCACCGCAATCTGGATCAGGAAGGTGGCAAACATGGCGGCCATCATCAAGGCCGCCATGCCTTCGGTCAGACGCGCAAGGATCGCGGCAAGGCGTTTCATTACGCGTACCAGTCCGCCGCCGGATCAGCCGCCAAGCGCGTTGATCTGTTCCAGAACGCCCGCCGGCCAGTCTTTTGCGAAATCCGATTCAATGTAGGCTTTCTGCACTTGGTCGCGGAACGCTGCCACGTCGGGTTCGTAAACGTCCAGCCCCTGCCCCTCGAGGAAGGACACAAGCTCGCCCTCCTTCGCAAGCTGATTCTGGCGGCCAAAGTCGGCGGCCGCGTCGGCAGCTTCCTGCACCTTTGCCTGCTGTTCGGCGCTCATCGCATCCCAGGCGGCCTTCGACAGCGCGATGTAGTTCAGATCCACCAGGTGCGAGGTCAGGATGATCTGTTTCGTCACCTCGTAGAACTTGGCATCCACAACAGTCGGCAGCGGATTGTCCTGCCCGTCCACCGCGCCCGTCTGAAGCGCGGTATAGACCTCGGTGAAGGCCATGGGCGTCGGGTTCGCGCCCAGCGCGCGGCCAAGGAACTGCCAGGCGTCGGACCCGGGCATGCGCAGGTTCACCCCGGCCAGATCGGCGGGCGTCATCACCGTGCGTTCCGCCTTGGGCATGCGCAGGTTCACCTGGCGGCGGCCAAGATACATGACCGACAGCAGCTTCACGCCAAGCTCGTCTTCGACCTTCTGCTTGAACGGGTCCATCAGCGGATCGTTGAAGACCTTGACCTGATGCTCGGCGCTCTGATGGACATAGCCCGCGGTGAAGATCGAGAATTCGGGGAAGAAGGTCGCCAGTTCCTGCGCCGAGGTGATCGACATCTCAAGGTCGCCGGACGCGATCGCCTCAAGCTCCGTTCCCTGCTGGAACAGCGTGCCATTCCAGTGCGGCTGGAAATCGGCGAAGTCGGAAACCATCGGCGCGAACTTCTCGAGCATGGCAACCGAACGCTGGTCGGTCTCCGACTGCACGGCCGACAGCCGCAGCCTGATCTTGTCCTGCGCGAAGGCAGGCATGGCGCCGGCAGCCAGTGCAGCGGCGGCGGCGGCGGACACGAACGTCCGGCGATTGATGGTAGCGGTCATCTGTTCCTCCCTGAGATTCGTCCGCCCCCCGGACGATCATGGCGGGTGAGGATAGGGGGATTCACGCCTCAATCAACCAATGAATCATAATTCACCATTGATAATAGAAAATATCTGATTTTTGCAGTTTAATCGATTATAAATTGACCGCCAGCACCTCGCCAAGGCTGTGCGCCACCCCGCCTTCGATATGCGTCCGCAAGATCGACTGCGCGCGCGGTGCATCCCGGTCAAGCGCAGCATCCAGAAGCGCGCGGTGTTCGCGCGACGCGGTGGCACCTCGATAGGTCAGCCGCCGCATCTGGTAGCGCAGATACTTGTCGAATACCGTCCCGTGCACCTCCATCAACGCGCGCGAACCGCAAGCAGAGATCAGGGCCTGATGGAATTCCCAGTCATATTGCTTCCACACCTCGCGGACCGATGTCTCGCCTGCGGCCATCCGGTCCTCCATGCGACTGAGTTTGTGGTGGGCTGAAACGATCCCCCCCTCCCATTCGGTGTCACCTGCGTCAATCGACAGACCCAGCGCGTGGCATTCGACAAGAATTCTGAGATCGGCGATCTCGCGAAGTTCCGTCTCCGACATCGGGGCGACCGAAAAGCCGCGCTGGCCGGTGGCGTGAACAAGCCCTTCGGTCGCCAGCCGACTGAGCGCCTCGCGGATGGTCGAGACGCTGGCCCCGTAGTCTGCCTTCATTCGCTCCAGCCTCAGCCGCGCGCCGGCATCAAGCTGTCCGAAGATGATGTCGCGGCGAATGGCGCGGTAGACGTCTTCCCCGACAAGGCCGGATTCCGTTCTTGAATGCATCGGGGCCCCCGTCTTGACCGGCTTTGCCCTTTGATAGCGGAGAACACAATTCCATCATAGCATCGCCAGAAAAATCGATTAAAATGATAGCGTGCGACGAAAGGACAGCGAAACAAGATGCGGCCGACCGGCATTCCTGCCAAGGCAACCCGTGCAAGCCGGCTGGCCGAGGATGTTCGCCAGGCGATCCTTGACGGCAAGATGCCGCCGGGCGCCAAGATCAATCTTGATCGGCTGCGCGACGCCTACGGAGTTTCGCTGAGCCCTTTGAGAGAGGCCGTGGCGCGGCTGACCCACACGGGTCTTGTCGAACTGGAGGATCAGCGCGGCTATCGTATTGCCGACGTGTCACCCGACAACCTGGCCGAGGTCACGCGGCTTCGGGCAGAGCTGGAGAGCCTCGCGGTCGGTATCGCGACCAACAACGCCGGGCTTGACTGGGAAGCGGCGGTCATGGCCGCGCAGCATCGCCTGGCGCGCACCGATCCGGCGCAGAATCCCGCGGCATGGGACGCTGCCCACACGAACCTTCATACCACGCTCGCGGCCGGGGCCGGGATGCCAATACTGTCCGAATTCTGCCTGGTCCTTATGGGCCTGGCAGAGCGCTACAGAAGGATCTGCGGCGCCAGCGCGACGCCCGACGACCTTGCCGAACACGCCGAGATTGCCGGGGCGGCAGCGGTGCGCCGCGATGCCGGCACCGCCAGCAGGCTGCTTCGAGACCACATCGAACGGGGTGGCGAACGCCTGCTGCACCAGTTCAGGACCATGACCGGGGCGATGCCGTGAAACGCACTTGCCCTTTTTCGAGGAGATGACATGACCAAGGCGATTCACATCCTGAACGGCCCGAACCTGAACCTTCTGGGCATGCGCCAGCCCGAGATCTACGGGCACGCCACGCTTGCAGATGTCGAGAGCGACTGCGCCGCGGTTGCCGCGGGTTGCGGCCTGTCGGTCAAGCTGATGCAATCCAATCACGAAGGCCAGATCGTCGACTGGATTCACGCGGCGCGCGAAACGGCCGCTGCGATCGTGATCAACCCCGGGGCGCTGACACATACCTCGGTCGCGATCCTCGATGCGCTGAACGCCTTCGACGGACCGGTGATCGAGGTGCATGTCTCCAACATCCACAAGCGCGAAGCCTTCCGCCATCGGTCCTATGTGTCATTGCGCGCCGACGGTGTGATCGCAGGCTGCGGGGTCGAAGGCTATGCGCTGGCAGTGCGCAGGATCGCGACCCTTCTGACGCACTGACACCGCGAGGCCAGTGCGGCGCGAGACAAGACATATGAATCCGGCACGAAAGGCCGCAAGGAGGCACCCGATGAAGAACCCCGAAAACCGCTTCAAGGCCGCGCTGAAGGCGGGGCGCCAACAGATCGGCCTTTGGAACACCATCGGCGGCAACACCGTGCCCGAGGCGCTGGCCGGATGCGGTTTCGACTGGATTGTGATCGACACCGAACACAGCGCGGTCGAAGCGGTCGAAGTCCTGCCCGCGCTTCAGGCGATGGCCGCCTGGCCCGATGTCGCCCCTGTCGTCCGGCCGGCGTTCAACGACCTGGTCCTGATAAAGCGCATCCTCGACTTCGGTGCGCAGACCTTGCTTTTACCCTATGTCCAGTCCGCCGAAGAAGCGCGCGCGGCGGTGCGTGCGGTGCGCTATCCGCCCGAGGGGATTCGCGGCGTTGCCGGGATGACCCGCGCCAGCCGCTACGGTGCGATCGAAGGCTATACGGCGAATGCGAACACCGAGATCTGCCTGATCCTCCAGGTCGAGACGCGCGCCGCGCTGGATGCGCTGGAGGACATCGCCATGGTCGAGGGGGTCGATGGCATCTTCATTGGCCCGGCCGACCTTGCCGCAAGCCTGGGGCACCCGGGCAACCCCGGCCACCCCGAGGTTGTCACAGCGATCGAGGGGGCGATCTCAAGGCTCCGGGCGATCGGCAAGCCATCGGGCATCCTGACACTGGACGAGGGTTTCGCGCGCCGTTGCATGGCGCTTGGAACGACCTTCACCGCCATCGGCGTCGACCTCGCGACCCTTGTCGACGGAATGAAGGCACTGAGGGCGCGCTTCTGACGCACGCCGGACGCCAGAGCATGCGGGCGATACTTGTGATGCCGGACAACAGCCTTGTGCGCGGTACGCGACGGCACGCTTCAGATGCCCGCGCCCCTCGGGGCTGCTGCAGGGCAGCTGTTCAGCGATCCCGCGCGGAAAGGCAGGCCTGCATGCGCGAAACCCCCTCCGCGATGCGCCCCTCGTCGATCGAGGAATAGCCCATCCGGAAATAGCGGCAGGGTGCGGGCGGATCGGCAAAGAACGGGTGGCCCGGCTCGACCAGGACGCGCCTTTCGCGGAACCGGTCGTTCAGCGCCGCACTGTCCAAGCCTTCGGGCGCGGCAAGCCAAAGGCTTGACCCGCCGTGGCGCGCCGCCCCGAGGATCTCGAAATCGGTCGCGGCCAGCGCTCCTACCAGCGCCTCGCGGCGGCGCCGGAACGTCTGGCGCAGGCGCACGACATGGGCGTCATAGTGCCCCAGCGCAAGGAAATAGCCGGTCACGCGCTGCATGTGACCCGGCGCATGGCGCAGCATCATCGCCCTGAGGGCGCGCGCCTCGCGGATGAATTCGGGCGGCGCCACCATGTAGCCGATCCGAAGGCCCGGAAAGAGCGACTTGGAGAAGCTTCCGATGTAGATCACCCGGCCCCCCGCATCGAGCGACTTCAGCGCCGGCGAGGGCGGTTCGAGAAAGCTCATCTCGAATTCGTAGTCATCCTCGATGACAAGGAAATCCTGCGCGTCGGCGCGCCGCAGCAGGTCCAGCCGGCGCGCCAGCGGCAATGTCGCGCCGGTCGGGATGTTGTGGCTGGGGGTCGCGATCACGAGGCCGACACGGTCCGACAACGCCGCGGGGTCAAGCCCCTGCCCGTCTACCGGGACATATTCGACCGGCATCCGCGCATAACGCAGCGCCTCGGCGAAATCAGGGAAACCCGGGTCTTCGACGGCGGCGGTGCGGTCGGAACGGGCCAGAAGCTGTACGGCGATCCAGACAGCGTTCTGCGCGCCAAGGGTAATCAGGACCTCGTCCGCGCCTGCGCGAATGCCGCGCCGGGGCAGCGTGTTCTTGCGGATGTAGTCGACCAGGACCGGGTCATCCTGCGTCAGCTGGTCGTCCGCCAGCCCGGTAAAGTCGCGCGTGCCCAACGCACGGCGCGCGCAGTCGCGCCAGGCGCTGTGGTCGAAAAGCCTGGGATCGACCTGGCCGTAGACGAAGGGAAAATCGTAGCTGCGCCAGTCCTGCGGCTTGAGGATCTGGCGCCGGTTGTCGAGGCGACGCGGCAGCCAGTCACCCCAATTCACGTCGCGCGCAGGAACAAGGCGTTGCGGCAGATCGATCCGCCGCTGCGGCGCGCGTTCGGACACGACGAACCCGGATCTCGGCAAGGCGTCCAGATAGCCGCGCGCGACCAGTTCCTGATAGACCAGCGTGACCGTCAGCCGGGAAATCCCCAGATATTCTGCCAGCTTGCGGCTGGAAGGCATACGCGTGCCGGGCCGCGCGCGGGTATCGAGGATCGTGGCGATGATTGAAGTTGCCAGTTGCATCTGAAGCGTCCGGCCATCCCGGCGATCCACAAAGAACATTTCCGCAGCGATGCGGTCCGCCGAGGTCATTCCACCCACCCGATCTGGAACGGTATCTAAGTCACTCTGGATATAACGATCTGCACCGAGGTCTGACAACGTCCGCCGAGGCCGGGGCGGGCAGATTCGGCATGCCCTCTGCCCGCCCCGAAGCAAGATATCTGCGGCCCGCCCCGCAAAACCGGAGACAGACCCATGAAAATGACCACCGAGGAAGCCTTCGTCAAAGTGCTTCAGATGCACGGCATCGAACATGTGTTCGGCATCATCGGTTCCGCCTTCATGCCGATCTCGGACCTTTTCCCCAAGGCCGGCATCACCTTCTGGGACTGCGCGCACGAAGGATCGGGCGGCATGATGGCCGACGGCTATACCCGCGCGACCGGCAAGATGAGCATGATGATCGCCCAGAACGGGCCCGGCATCACCAACTTCGTCACCGCGGTCAAGACGGCCTACTGGAACCATTCGCCGCTGTTGCTGGTGACCCCGCAGGCCGCCAACAAGACCATCGGACAGGGTGGTTTCCAGGAAGTCGAACAGATGGCTGCCTTCAAGGACATGGTCTGCTACCAGGAAGAGGTGCGCGACCCCACCCGCATGGCCGAGGTTCTGAACCGCGTCATCATGCAGGCCAAGCGCAACAGCGCGCCCGCGCAGATCAACGTGCCGCGCGACTACTTCACCCAGGTCGTCGATATCGCCCTGCCCGCCATCGTCGATTTCGAACGTCCTGCGGGCGGTGCGGAGGCGCTTGACCGCGCGGCGGAGCTTTTGTCGAACGCGCGCTTCCCGGTGATCCTGAACGGCGCAGGCGTCGTCCTGGGCGGTGCCATCCCGGCGTCGCAAGCGCTGGCCGAACGGCTTTCGGCGCCGGTCTGCTGCGGCTACCAGCACAACGACGCCTTCCCCGGTTCGCACCCGCTGCACGCCGGGCCGCTGGGTTACAACGGGTCCAAGGCGGGAATGGAACTGATCGCCAAGGCCGACGTGGTCCTGTGCCTCGGCACCAGGCTCAACCCGTTCTCGACGCTGCCGGGCTATGGCATCGACTACTGGCCGAAAGAGGCCAAGATCATCCAGGTCGACATCAACCCCGACCGGATCGGCCTGACCAAGGCGGTGACGGTGGGGATCGTCGGCGACGCCAAGAAGGTCGCCACAGCGATCCTCGACCGGCTGTCGGCGACGGCGGGCGACGAGGGGCGGCAGGACCGTCTGAACCTGATCGCCACCACCAAGTCGGCCTGGGCGCAGCAGCTGTCGTCGATGGATCACGAAGACGACGATCCCGGCACCACCTGGAACGAACGCGCCCGCGCCGCGAAACCCGAATGGATGAGCCCGCGCATGGCATGGCGCGCGATTCAGGCGGCGCTGCCGAAGGACGCCATCATCTCTTCCGACATCGGCAACAACTGCGCCATCGGCAATGCCTATCCGTCATTCGAGGCGGGGCGGAAATACCTTGCCCCCGGCCTTTTCGGCCCCTGCGGCTATGGCCTTCCTTCGGTCGTTGGCGCCAAGATCGGCTGCCCCGACGTGCCGGTCGTGGGCTTTTCGGGCGACGGGGCCTTTGGCATCGCGGTGACCGAACTGACCGCGATCGGGCGCGAGGAATGGCCTGCGATCACCCAGATCGTCTTCCGCAACTACCAGTGGGGCGCGGAAAAGCGGAACTCCACCCTCTGGTATGACGACAACTTCGTCGGGACCGAACTGGACACCCAGGTTTCCTATGCAGGCATCGCCAGGGCCTGCGGCCTGCAAGGCGTCGTCGCGCACACGATGGAGGAGCTGACGGCGGCACTCGCCAAGGCGGTCGAGGACCAGATGAAGCACGGCAAGACCACGCTGATCGAGGCGATGATCAACCAGGAACTGGGCGAACCCTTCCGCCGCGACGCGATGAAGAAGCCGGTCGAGGTCGCGGGCATCAGCGCCGCCGACATGCGGCCCCAGAAGGTCTGAGCCATGCACGAAGACCCGGCGATGGCGCCGGTCCTGGTCGCCAATGCCGGGTCTTCGTCGCTGAAGATCCGGATCTTCGGCCCCAAGGACGAAACGCTGTTTTCCGGGATCGCGGCCGAAATCGGCGGCCGGTCGCGGCTTGTCCTTGGCCGGGCGGAAACGACGATGCCGCTTTCCGACCACGCCACCGCGCTGGACGCACTTCTGGATGCGGCCACATCGGGCGGCGTCGACGCGCGGTCGATCGGCGCCGCGGCGCACCGGATCGTGCACGGGGGGCCGGACCTGACGGCGTCGGCGGAACTGACCCCGCCGGTCCTTGCCCGGGCAAGGGACGCCGCGACGCTCGCCCCCTTGCACAATCCGCCTGCAATTGCCGTCATCGCCGCCGTCGCCCGGACCAGACCCGGCCTGCGCCAGATCGCCTGTTTCGACACCGCCTTTCACGCCACGATCCCGGAAGTCGGATGGCGTTACGCCCTGCCCGACCTGCCGGAAACCCGCGGTATCCGCCGCTACGGCTTCCATGGCCTGTCCTACGCGAGCCTTGCCGCGCGGCTTCCGGCGGCGACGGGCGGCCCGCTGCCCCGCCGGCTTCTGGCGGCGCATCTGGGCAACGGCGCCAGTCTTTGCGCCATCCGTGACGGCCGGTCGGTCGCCACCACCATGGGCTATTCACCGCTCGGCGGCCTGACCATGGGCACGCGCACCGGCGAGATCGACGGCAACGCGGTTCTGGAGATCGCGCGGCGCGCGGGGATCGACCGCGCGTCGGACATCCTCAACCGCGAAAGCGGGCTGAAGGGGCTTGGTGGCGCAAGCGACATGCGCGCGCTGCAGGCGGCGGGCACGCCGGGGGCCGCCTTCGCGGTCGATCACTTCATCCACTGGGCGGTGCATCATGCCGGCGCGATGGTGGCGGACATGGGCGGGATCGACGCGCTTGTCTTTACCGGCGGCATCGGGGAAAACGCCGCGGGACTGCGCGCGGGGATCATGCGCGGACTGTCGTATCTGGGGCTCGACTTCGATGCCCTGGCGAACGAACGTGGCGCAACCACGCTTCACCTGCCCGGATCGCGGGTGCAGGCCCTGGTCCATCCCGCCGACGAGGAAAGCTGGATCGTGGAAGAGGCGCGCCGCATCCTGTCGGGCGGTCAGGCCCGCGCCTGACCCCTAGGCCGGGATCGCCGCCGCGCCGGCGGGAAACCCCGCCGCCCCCCCCGCCAGCGGATCGCCGCACACAGGCTGCGCCGCGGCATCCGGCCGGAAATCCGAGTGCGGTTCTTCGGCGTGGTCAATCATGCCGTGCGCCGTCTTGTCCCAGTAGAACGGACGCATGACCACCTCGTAGATCGCCTTGTAGGACGAGAGCGAGGCGAGCGGTGCATAGAAGTGCAGGACCGGCACCCACTTGATCAGGTGGCGGTGCCCACGACCGCGCACCGCCCAGGCAGCGACGCAAAGCCCCACCGCCTCGCTTGTCAGGAACAGAAGCCACAGCGCGGTCATCCAGCCGCTGCCGGCCAGCGCCGCGAAAGGATGCGGCAGGCCAAGGCTCAGCGCCCAGAAAGACCACAGGACCGGTGCAAGCACCGCCTGCGACAGTGACCCGAGGAACAGTATCTGCACCCCAAGGAACCCTTTGGGTCCAAGTTCGCGCCAAAGCCGGGCGGGGTTGCGCATGTGAACCGCCCAGGTGATCGCATAGCCCTTCTGCCAGCGCGACCGCTGCCGGATCCAGGGCAGGACACGCGCGTTCGGCTCCTCCTCGGTCACGGTCGCGACCAGTTCGGTCCGGTAGCCGTGCCGCGCCAGCCTCAGCCCCAGGTCGGCGTCCTCGGTCACGTTGTGCGCGTCCCAGCGCCCCACCGCCTCAAGCGCCTCGCGCCGGAAAAAGACGGTCGTCCCCCCCAGAGGCACGACAAGTCCAAGGCGCGCCAGACCCGGCAGCATCGCCCGAAACCAGGCGGCGTATTCGATGGCAAAGCAGCGGGTCAGCCAGTTGTGGCCAGCGTTATAGTAGTCAAGGATGCCCTGAAGGCAGGCGACCCCGGGGCCGGTTTCGGCAAAGCGGCGCACGATGGCGTGCAACTGGCCGGCAGCCGGCGCGTCCTCCGCGTCCCAGACACCGATGATCCGCCCCCGGCAGAAATCGAGCGCATAGTTGAGCGCGCGCGGCTTTGTGCGGATTGGCCCGTCGGGCACCAGGACCGTCCGCATCCAGGCGGGCAGGCGGACCCGCGCCAGGGCATCGAGGGTCCGGGTGTCGGCCTCTTCGACGACAAGCACGATATCCAGAAGCTCCCTTGGATAGTCGAGCCGCCCGAGCCGCGCGATCAGGCGCGGGGCGATGTCGTTCTCGTCAAATAGCGGCACCATCACCGAAACGACGGGCAACCGCCCCGGAAGCGGCTGGGGCGGGGCCGGGCGGGCGCGTCGGAGCCCGCGCCATTCGGCCGCGAAGGCCAGCGCCTTCAAGCCCGTCGTCAAGGCCAGCGTGAGGATCGCCCAGACAGCGAAGACTGCAAACATCTGCGTGGGCGCTGCAAGGATCAGCCCCGACAGAAGCGCGATCCCGGCCCAGACGTAAAACGCAGTGCCGGGCGAACCGAGCCCCCGGCAGCTTTCGTCGGGCGCCGTGCGGGTTTCGGCTTTGCGCACCAGCCGGACATGGCGCGTCGCGGCGATCGCGGTCAGGATCGCGCGTTGCGAGGCAATCGCCATGATACAGGGGCCGAGAACCGGCGCGAGATCCCGGCGCAGGCGCGCGAAATCCTCGGGTCGGGCGGTCGCGACGACGGTCAGGGCGCCAATCCGGCGCCAGGGAACCGCCCCTTCGGCAAGGCAGCGTTCGGGACCGACCAGGTCGACAAGCCGCGCATCCGGTGGCAGCGCCGCAAGATCGGCCGCGCGTGCGCCCCATTGTTCGCAAAGCGCCTCGGTCAGGTCGTCCTCGCTGACCCAGCGATGGGTCAGCAGGATCTCACCCAGCCGAACATCCTGGCGCGCGCGAAGCGCCAGCGCCTTGAGCATGTCACCCGGATCGACCGCCCCGCGATCCAGAAGGATACGGCCAAGCGGACGGCGACGCGGCGCGGCGGCCGAACCGCCGGTCACGACCTGGCGCAGCCCGGAAGTCTGCGGCGTGACGGCCCTGATTGCGGCTTGCGGCATGATCTCTCCGGCGCGGACAGGGCGATGCTGCGCGCGCCGGGTTAACGGGCGGTTAACGCCTCCGGAAGCCTCAGGCGGCGCGGCGGGCGCGCATCGCCTCCGCGAAGCGTTCGAAGAGGTAGAAGCTGTCCTGCGGGCCGGGGCTTGCCTCCGGGTGGTGCTGGACGGAAAACACCGGCCGGTCGGAGATACGGATGCCGCAGTTCGACCCGTCGAACAGGCTGACATGCGTCTCCAGAACGCCGTTCGGAAGCGTCTGGCTGTCGACCGCGAAGCCATGGTTCATCGAGGTGATCTCGACCTTGCCGGATTCGACGTCCTTGACGGGATGGTTGGCACCGTGGTGGCCGTGATTCATCTTGATCGTCTTCGCGCCAAGCGCGAGCGCCAGCATCTGGTGTCCAAGGCAGATGCCGAAGACCGGCAGATCCTTTTCCAGAACGCCGCGGATCATCGGCACGGCATATGCGCCGGTCGCCGCCGGATCGCCGGGCCCGTTGGACAGGAAGACGCCTTCGGGCTCGAGCGCAAGAACGTCTTCCGCGGTTGCGGTCGCGGGCAGGACCGTCACGTCGCACCCGGCAGAGGCCAGACAGCGCAGGATGTTGCGTTTCGCGCCATAGTCGATCGCCACCACCCGCAGTCCGGCGCCCTCGCGCTTGCCGTAGCCGTCGGGCCAGGCCCAGCGGGTTTCGTCCCAGCGGTAGCTTTGCGCGCAGGTCACGTCCTTGGCGAGGTCAAGGCCGACAAGCCCGCTCCAGCCGCGGGCCTTGGCGACCAGAGCGGCCACGTCGAAATTGCCCGAAGGGTCGTGCGCAAGCGCGACATGCGGCGCGCCCTGCTGGCGGATGGCGCGGGTCAGCCGCCGGGTGTCAAGACCACCGATCCCGATCCGGCCCTTGCGGGTGAGCCAGTCGGTCAGTTCGCCGGCCGCGCGCCAGTTCGACGGTTCGGTCGGATCCCATTTCACCACCATCCCGGCGGCGACGGGTTCGTTCGCCTCGTCGTCCTCGGCGTTGACGCCGACATTGCCCACATGCGGGAAGGTGAAGGTCACGACCTGCCCGGCGTAGGAGGGATCGGTCATGATCTCCTGGTACCCGGTCATCGCAGTGTTGAAGCACAGTTCAGCCACCGTTTCCCCGGTGGCCCCGAAGCCATGGCCGAAGAACAGCGTTCCATCCGCCAGCGCGAGACAGGCGGTGGGTTTTTCCGAGGGCTCGTGGCTTTGCGGCATGGGGCGACTCCCGCTTGTCAAATCCCGCGGAAACTACGGGGAATGGCCAGCCATGGTCAAGGGCCTCGGCATGATTTGGCTTACGCAACGATATCAAATAGTTACAGGGAATCTGGGCGGTTGTGTCGCCGGGCCGGAGCGGATATGTTGTCCGTTCGGAACCTCATGGGGATGGGACACCGGATGACGATGCGGGACAGGATCGCCGCCGCGCTCAAAGACGCGATGAAGTCGCGCGACGCGGACCGGCTTTCGACGCTGCGGCTGATCAACGCCGCCATCAAGGACAAGGAAATCGCCGTGCGCGGCGAAGGCGGCGAAGCCGCCGTGGGCGATGCAGAGGTGCTGGCCATCCTGGGCCGCATGGTCAAGCAGCGCCAGGAAAGCGCGCGCGCCTACGAGGAAGGCGGGCGGCTGGAGCTGGCCGAAAAGGAACTGGGCGAGATCAAGGTGATCGAGGAGTTCCTGCCCCGCCAGCTTTCCGACGAGGAGGTCGCGGCGGCGATCGAGGCCGCCGTGGCGGAAACCGGGGCCGCCACGATCCGCGACATGGGCAAGGTGATGGCGGCGCTCAAGGCGCGCCATACCGGGCAGATGGATTTCGGCGCGGTCGGGCCGCGCGTGAAGGACCGGCTGGCCTGACAAGGGGGGCGGCCTGGCGTCGGCAAAACGTATGGCAACCGTCGGACCGCGGCGCGGCCGGCGCGCCGTCCGGTTAGCGGACCCCGGCGATCCGCAGGCGCAGATCCTCGGCCAGTCGGACGCGTTCTTCGGGCGTGAGGAAGGCGCCAAGCTCCACCTCCCGGCCAGCGCCTTTCAGCGTCAGGTATTGCGCGACCGGTCCGCCCAAGGGGCGCAGATTGACGGCGGTCCAGTAGGGATTCGCTTCCCAATCGCGAACCGTCCCGTCCGGGTCCGTCCGGCGGATCGCAACGCGGTCGTGATCGAGGGTCAGCACCTCTGACACGGCCGCGTCCTGCCAGCTGCGCCGCAGCGCCCACCACATGCCCGCAACCACCGCCACGATGAACGGAAGAAGCCCCCAGAGAATCGCGGTACCGAGAACCGCAAGCAGCGGCACCGCCAGCATCAGCGCAGTCGCACCGATGAACGCGGCAAAGCCCCGCGGCCCCAACGACCGGTAGGGCCAAAGACGCAGGCGACACGCGTCTGGTTCGGATTGAGACCATTCATAGGGCATCCGGGAAGGATTAGGCGCGCCAGTGGCAGAAATCAATTGGGCTCAGGAACCGGGGAACCGGTTGAGCTGGGTCATGGACGCGCGCGCGAGGCGCGCCTTATCAATTCGCGCGAGCACGGGAGGTCACATGGAATATGTCACTCTTGAACCGGCGGATCTGGCGCGCGAACACATCTGTTGCGCATTCAGTGACAAGAAGTGTGCCGAGGGCTACGCGCTCAAGAAAGACTGGCTTGTTGCGCAGCACGCGCATGGATACCGGTTCCGGCGATTGGACGCGAGGGCGAAGGTCTTCATCGAGTACGGCCCTTCGGAGGAGTGCTGGCTGCCGGTCAACGCGGCAAACTGGATGATGCTTGGGTGCTTCTGGGTGTCCGGTCAGTTTGCCGGCAAGGGTCACGCAAAGGCATTGCTTGCGAATGTCGAGGCCGTGGCCCGCGAACAGGGACGCTGCGGGCTGCTCGCTGTGGCCGGAAAGAAGAAATTCCACTTCATGTCCGATGGCAAATGGCTGAAGCGGCAGGGGTTCGTACCAGTTGACGAGACGGCGGCGGGATTCGAGCTTCTGGCAAAGGATCTGGGCGGCATGGGCGGCACCCCGCGGTTCTTGCCAACGGCCCGCGGTGCCAGGGCAGACGCCGAAAAAGGTATCGTGGTCTATTATTCCAACCGCTGCCCTTTCACGGAGTTTCATGTGCGTCAGTCGCTGAAGGACGCCTGTGACCGGCGCGGACTGCCGCTGACCATCCACAAGATCACCTCAAGAGACGAGGCACTGGCCGCGCCGACACCTGCAACGATCTTCAGCCTGTTCGTGGACGGCAACTTCGTGACCACCGATCTGAGCGTCTGTCTGGACAGCAGACTGGACAAGGTGCTGCCCCGCTGAACGGTCGCGCAGACTTCACCTCGGTCGTGTCCAGGGGCGACATCCGGTGCTGGTGAAGAACGACGCGAGGGTTGTGGCGGTCGGCCCCTGCGGTATGCACTGAGGCTTCATGCACTTCGCAAGCGAAAGGCCCCGGGGGTGTCCCGGGGCCTTTCAAGGTTCTTGCCGATCAGTGGGCGTGGCCCTTGTCCCAGTCCTCGCGCTTGGGGAGCTGCTCGAACGTATGCTCGGGCGGCGGCGACGGCAGGGTCCATTCCAGCGTGTCGGCGTATTCGTTCCAGTAGTTCGCACGGGTTTCGCGCTTGCCGGCGAGAAGCGTGTAGAACACGACGCCGATGAAGAACACGAACGAGGCGAAGGAGATGAACGCACCGATCGAGGAGATGTGGTTCCAGTAGGCAAAGGCCTCAGGGTAGTCGATGTAGCGGCGCGGCATGCCCTGGCGGCCCAGGAAGTGCTGCGGGAAGAAGGTCAGGTTCGCACCGATGAACATCATCCAAAAATGCAGCTTGCCCGCCCATTCCGGGTACTGACGGCCCGACATCTTGCCCATCCAGTAATAGATGCCGGCGAAGATCGCGAAGACCGCGCCCAGCGACATCACGTAGTGGAAGTGCGCCACGACATAATAGGTGTCGTGATAGACCCGGTCCACCGGGGCCTGGCTCAGCACCACGCCGGTCACGCCGCCAACAGTGAAGAGGAAGAGGAAACCGAAGGCCCAGAGCATCGGCGTCTTGAACTCGATCGAGCCGCCCCACATTGTGGCGATCCACGAGAAGACCTTGATGCCGGTCGGAACCGCGATGACCATGGTCGCCAGCATGAAGTAGGACTGCTGGGTCAGCGACATGCCGACGGTGTACATGTGGTGCGCCCAGACGACGAAGCCCAGAACACCGATACCGACCATCGCATAGACCATCGGCAGATAGCCGAAAATCGGCTTCTTCGAGAAGGTCGCGATGACGTGGCTGATGATCCCGAAGCCCGGCACGATGATGATGTAGACTTCGGGATGGCCGAAGAACCACAGGATGTGCTGGTAAAGGATCGGGTCACCCCCGCCCGAGGGCGAGAAGAAGGTTGTGCCGAAGTTGCGGTCGGTCAGGAGCATGGTGATCGCACCCGCCAGTACCGGCAGCGACAGCAGGATGAGCCATGCGGTGACGAAGATCGACCAGGCGAACAGCGGCACCTTGTGCAGCGTCATGCCAGGCGCACGCATGTTCAGGAAGGTCGTGATCATGTTGATCGCGCCAAGGATCGACGATGCGCCCGAAACGTGGACCGCGAAGATCGCAAGGTCCATCGCATAGCCGCCCTCGGCCGTGGTCGTCAGCGGCGGGTAGAGAACCCAGCCCACACCGGCGCCCGCGCCAAGTCCGGAAGTCAGCGACCCGTTGCCGCCCGGCGCCAGCATCGACGCGACACCAAGCGAGGTGCCCGCGACGTAAAGCCAGTAGGACAGGTTGTTCATCCGCGGGAACGCCATGTCCGGCGCGCCGATATGCAGCGGCATGAAGTAGTTGCCGAAACCGCCGAACAGCGCCGGAATCACGACGAAGAACATCATCAGGACGCCGTGATAGGTGATCATCACGTTCCACAGGTGCCCGTTCGGGGTGCAGACCTCATCGGGATTGGCGATGAAGCGTGCGCCTTCCTGGCACATGTACTGAACGCCCGGCTCCATCAGCTCCAGACGCATGTAGACGGTGAAGAGGACAGAGATGAACCCCACGGCAGCGGCCGTGAAGAGGTAAAGGATGCCGATATCCTTGTGGTTGGTCGACATGAACCACCGGGTGAAGAACCCGGGATGTCCATGTTCGCCGTGGCCATGTACGGCTGCGTCGGCCATGATGTTCTCCCATTCCATTCGCGCGGCGCGGGACTCTCCCCCGCGTCAGGCTACATGCCCGTAATAATTGGCAAGCCTGGAATGGGCAATCGAAGATACCGGGGGGAGGCAGGAAAAATTGCCTCACCCCCCTTGCATTGCGCTTACTGCGTCAGCGAAGCGAGATAGGCCGCGACATCTTCCGCGCCCTTGGTCAGCTTGAAGGTCATTTTCGACTTGCCGCCGGAATCGCCGGCGACCTCGTCAAGGAAGGCGCTTGGGTCGGGCAGGTACTTGACCAGGTCTTCCTCGGTCCAGACAAGGCCCTTCTCGCCCGCTTCCTTCATCACGTCACTGTACTTGAACCCCTCGACCGAGCCGGCGGCGCGGCCGACGATGCCGTAAAGGTTGGGTCCGGTCTTGCCGCCCTTCATGATCTCGGTGCCGTCGTCGGCGACGATCATGTGGCAGGCCTTGCACTTCTTGAACTCCGACTCGCCCTTGGCGGCGTCGCCTTCGGCAAAGGCGGGTGCAGAAGCGGCCACAGTCACGAGCGCGGCGATCAGGATATGTTTCATCTCGGGTCCTCGGGTTGGTGTTGCGAATTCCAGATACGCTTTCGACAGCGCAATTATCATGCGACGGTCCGTCGCGACTTGCGATAAGTCAAGTCACGACCGCGCCCCGGCGGCGGGATCGCCCCCCAACCGCAGCTTCTGGCGGCCGGATCGCTCGACCGGGGGGGCGGATACATGATAGCATCCACTGGCATTCAGGTGACGTCCAAAGAAGTTTGTGTCCAAGAGGGGAAGATCAGATGATTTCACGTTTCGTGCTGTTTGCAATCGTCGCGGTCAGCGTCGGGGCCTGCGGGACGCCGCAAGAGGGCGGCGCGGCTCCGACCGGCGGCCATATGCAACCGAACCACGGCATGGCCACCGACGACTGATTGGCGCTGGCGTCAGAGGGCCAACCTGGTGACACGACCCTATGCCGGGGCATTCATGGCGGCCGAAAAGGTCGCGCGCAGCGCCGTGTCCAGATCGTCCATCGTGACCGGCAGCCCGAGGTCGACAAGGCTGGTGACCCCGTGTTCGCGTATGCCGCAGGGAACGATCCCTTCGAAATGACTCAGGTCCGGCTCGACGTTGATCGATATGCCGTGGAAACTGACCCAGCGGCGGAGCTTGATGCCGATGGCCGCAATCTTGTCTTCGGGGACAGAACCGTCAGCGGCCAGACCGCGATCGGTTCGGCGCACCCAGACGCCGACCCGGCCCTCGCGGACCTCGCCGGTCACGTTGAACTCTGCCAGCGTCGCGATCACCCAGCGCTCCAGTCTGCTTACGAAGGCCCGCACGTCACGCCCCCGCTTGTTGAGGTCGAGCATGACGTAGACGACGCGCTGGCCGGGTCCGTGATAGGTGTATTGCCCGCCGCGCCCGGCGACATGAACCGGAAAGCGCCCCGGTTCCACCAGATCCTCGGGCCGCGCGGAGGTTCCTGCGGTGTAGAGCGGCGGATGTTCCAGTAGCCAGACCGCCTCGGACGCGCGGCCCTCGTGGATGGCGGCCACCCGCGCCTCCATCTCGGCCAGTGCGGTCTCGTAAGGTACAAGCCCCCGGCTTTCGATCCACTCGACCATGCGAGGCCCCCGATTGTTTCCAGATTTCACGGGTTGTCAGGTCGCGCTTGAGGGCGCAGACTTGACCCGATTAATCCGACTTGTGGGACGACGCTCGCGACGGCCGAGTCACGTCACACATATGACCTTATTGCGGGAGACTTGGAATGAAAGCGAAGCGAATTGCAACCTTCTGTACGGCGGCGGCGCTCATTGCGGCGCAGACCGCGCCCGCGCGCGCCGATTTCGGTGACGCCCTTGTCGGGGGTGTCGTCGGCGGGGTGATCGGTGGCGCCATCGTGAACGAGGCGAACAAGAAGAAACAAAAGACATATGCCGCGCCCTCGGTCAGTTCGGCGCAGCGCGCCCAGAACGCCGAAGTCCAGACCTCGCTCAACTATTTCGGCTATCCTGCCGGCACGCCCGACGGTGTGCTGGGCGCCCGGTCGCGGCGCGCCATCGCGGACTACCAGATGACGCTCGGCTATCCCGGGACCGGCTATCTGACCGACTACGAACGCAGCCACCTTGTCGCTTCCTACCACCGCGCGATCGCCGGCGGTGCTGCAACCGCTCAGGCGGCGGCCACGAACCCGATGGGGATGCGCGGGCTCTTGGTGACCTGGCGGGACGAGGCGATGGGCATCGTGCCCGCCGCGCCGGCCGCCCCCGCGACAGTGCCGGCGACGGCCCCGGCAACTGTTCCTGCCGCCGCGCCCGAGACGACGATGGCAACGGCGCCGGCGACCGGCCTGCCCACCTTCCTCGGCACTGCGGGGGCAGAGGTTTCGCTGGCCTCGTTCTGCAACCGTGTCGGGCTGATGACCACGACCAACGGCGGTTACACGACGGTCGCCGACATGACCGACCCGATGGATGCGCTGGGCGAACAGCTTTGCCTGACGCGGGCCTATGCCATCGCCCAGGGCGAGGAACTGGCCGCCCGCGTGCCCGGCACGACGCCCGAACAGATCGCCCAGCAATGCGCGGGCTTCGGCCCCGCGATGAAGGCCGAACTTGCGTCGCTGTCGCTCAGTAACGCGCCGGCGGTTCTGGAAGAGGTAAAGCGCTTCGCCGTGGGAACCGGCATGCCGCCCGCGCAACTGTCGTCGACCGCGAAGATCTGCCTGTCGGTCGGGTACCGCACCGACGCGATGGACGTGGCGACCGCTTCGGCGCTGCTGCTGGCCGGACTTGGCGAAACCGCCTATGCCGAGGTGCTGGGCCATCACCTGAGCCAGGGCTTCGGCGCCAACCAGCGCACCGATCTGGCCTTCGACTGGTATGGCCTCGCGCTTGAGGGCGCAGACCGTCCCGGCGCGGCGGTCTTTGCACCGGGCCAGCCCGAGCGCATGCAGCTTCTGCGCAAGGCGGCCTATGGAATGGTCGGACGCGCCGACGACGCGGTGACGACGCCGGTTCCGGCGGCGCTGCCATCGTTCCAGGTGCCGCAAGCCTCCAACTGAGAGGCGGATCGCGGGGCCCTGCCGGAGCCCCGCGACCAACCTATCGGGGGCGCAAAGGATTTTTGCGCGATGCCCAAGAATCCCCTTCACATCCTCGGAACGCTCGGCTAAGAAGCGCGCACCTCGCCGGGTGCGCCCGGAAAAGAGTGCGGTTGTGGCGGAATTGGTAGACGCGCAGCGTTGAGGTCGCTGTGGGCTAACCCCCGTGGAAGTTCGAGTCTTCTCAACCGCACCACTTTCTTTCCCCTTCGCTTGCCATGTCGCGTGTCGTCGCGTTTCTGACGCTTTCCGCTTTGACGCCGGGGGGGCTGGCGCGGTACCGCTTGCGTATTCTCAGGGCGGGGTGAAATTCCCCACCGGCGGTGACAGCCCGCGAGCGCCGTCCTTCGGGGCGGGTCAGCAGATCCGGTGGAATTCCGGGGCCGACGGTGAAAGTCCGGATGGGAGAGAATGGGGTGTCCGGTCCGAAGGGGCCGGGCGGTCTGTGCGCTCTGGGATCTTGTCAGGTTGAAAGGATCCGGAGCTATGACAAAATCCCCCAAGTTCGCCTTCATCAAGGCCCGCTGGCATGCCGACATCGTGGATCAGGCCCTGAAGGGCTTCAACGAACGGCTTGCCGAACTGGGCATCGCCGGCGAGGTCGACACGTTCGACGTGCCCGGCGCTTTCGAGATGCCGCTACTGGCCCGCAAACTTGCCGAAAGCGGGCGCTATGACGCGGTCGCGGCAGCGGCGCTGGTCGTTGACGGCGGGATCTACCGCCATGATTTCGTGGCGCAGGCGGTCGTTTCGGGCCTGATGGAAGCCGGGATGAAGACCGGCGTGCCGGTTCTTTCGGTATCGCTGACCCCGCATCATTTCCAGCCGTCGAAGGAACACCAGGGCTTCTTCCACGACCACTTCGTCAAGAAGGGGCGCGAGGCCGCGGATGCCGCCGTCCAGATCAGCGCGACGCATGCCGCGCTTGACCGGTCCGCGCGACTGGCCGCCGAATGACCTGACTTTGCCGAACCGGTCCTGCCGCCCGAAACACCGGGGTGGCGGGTCCGCGCCCCGGCGCGGGCGGCAAAAGGGCTTGCCATGTCTGGAAGGGTGGTACCGCCTCCCCGGCTCGAACGGGGGACCCCCAGATCCACAATCTGGTGCTCTAACCAACTGAGCTAAGGCGGCACGACCGGCGTCCGATTAGGGCTTTCGCGGGTCGGGGTCAACCGGAAAATCCGGCCCGCCCGCCGATCGGATGCGAAGCATCAAGGATAGGCACCTTGTGGTCAAAGGTCCAGTTCCCAGGTCTGGTCGACGACATCGCAGCCGAAGGCGCGCGATGCCGCCTCTGCAGTCAGGCGAAAGCCCGCGCGGGCGTAGAGCGCGCAGGCGGCTTCGTGGCTCTTGTGGGTCCAAAGCACCATGCGGCGGAAACCGGCGGCCCGGGCGTGACCCAGACAGGCATCGAGCATCCTTTGCCCAAGCCCGATGCCGCGCGCCCGCGGTTCCAGCAGGAACAGGCGCAGCCGTGCCGTCGCGTCCTCCTCCTGCACGCAAAAGACGGACCCGAGGCGTTCGCCGCCCCCGCAGGCGATCCAGGCCCTGTCATGCACGGGGTCGCGGCGCCGTACGAAGTCCGCGACGATCCCGGCGACCAGGGTTGCGAAGCTGTCGTCATAGCCCTCTTCCAGGGCGTAAAGCGCGCCATGTCGCGCCACGATCCAGTCCGCGTCTTCCGGTTCGAAGTCGCGCAGCACCACATCGTGCAGCTGCACGGCAGGGTGATCACGCAGGCGATCGGTATCGGCCATCCGGTCCTCCGGTTGCGCAGGCTCGCGCCATCGCGCGATTCCCGCAAACATTTCCTTGCTTGCCTAGGGCCCCGCCTGTCCCATAAAGGCATCACGACACAGGGAGGCACCGACATGGGCATCGACAAGGAAAGCGAGATCGCCGCCAATCTGCAGATCGGCCCCACCTCGCTTGGGATGGTTCGCATCTATGTCGAGGCCGAGGGTGTCGATCTGCCGCTTGATTTCGACCCCGAAGAGGCCGAGGAGATCGCCGAGGAATTGCGCGCCGCGGCCGAGGCAGCCCGCGCGATGGCCGACGGCGGCGCTAGGGGGAAACCCCGGAAACGGTGACCCCCGGATCGCGGTAGCCTTGCAGCCTGAGCGCGGCGTGACGGGCGAATTTCTGGACCATCACCTTGCGCCGCGCGCCGGCCAGCGGCGTGGCGGCGGGCATCCGTACGATCTCCGCGTCATAGGCGTCGGCCAGAATCAGGCCGGTTTCCCCCGGCAGAAGCTCGACCGGAAAATCGGCATCCACCGCCCAGAAGAAGCGATCCGCCCATTCAAGGTAGTTCTGCCACTTGCGGTCCGATGTGAAATCGGCCCGGCCCGACTTGCATTCGACGATCCAGACTTCGCCCTTCGGTCCAAGCCCCATGACATCGACGCGCAGCCCCGGCGCTGGAACCAGCTCCTCGACCGTCACGAACCCGTGGTGCAGAAGATGCCGGCAGACCCCGCGCGCCAGAATCTGGCCGGGCTGCAACGAGGCAAGGGGCGAGGCGTCGGTCATGACGAAAATATGAACGAACCATGAACACTTGTCCAGCCCGCGCTTTGGCGATGCGGCCTTGGCCATCTGGGGGCTTGCGCGGGGGGCGTCCCGGTCCTAACTGTCGGGATGGCGGGTTCTGCCCCTCTCGTGTCGGACCCTTTTCCAGTGGCCGATAAGCATTTCCGAGGGAGCTGGCTCTGCGCGGATCGTGGTCTGCGTATCTGGCGCCCACCTGGTAAGACCAGGCTCTCGGGAAAAACACGTCCGCACGGTTGCCGCGGTTCCCGCCACCCATTCCCCTTCAGCCGTAGCCAGGTTCAGGACCGGCGCCCGAGGGCGGCCAGCAGTTCGGCGGCGGCACGGGGCGGCGCGGCGCGGCCATCGGCCACCGCGGCGCCCAGACGCTGCAGTTCGGCCCGGATCGCCGGGTCAGAAGTCAGGCGGGCCAGAAGACCCTGGCGCACTTCCTCCTCGAACCAGGCGCGCGCCTGATCGGCGCGGCGCGCCGCGAAATGGCCCTGCGCGCGGCGCCAGTCGGCAAGGGCCGTGATGTCGGCCCAGACGCGATCAAGACCCTTTTCCTCCGCCGCGGAGACGGTCAGCGCCTTGGGATAGCCCTCGGGGTCCTGGGGACGTTTGCGCAAGAGCCGCAGCGCCCCGGCATAATCGGCGCAGGTGCGCGTTGCGGTGTCCTTCAGCGCGCCATCGGCCTTGTTCACGAGGATGAGGTCGGCCATTTCCATGATCCCGCGCTTGACGCCCTGCAACTCGTCTCCGCCGGCGGGCGCGATCAGAAGGACGAAGATGTCGCTCATTCCGGCGACCAGCGTTTCGGACTGGCCGACGCCCACCGTCTCGATCAGCACCACGTCGAAGCCCGCAGCCTCGCACAAGGCGACCGCCTCGCGGGTGCGGCGCGCGACGCCGCCCAGTTCCGCCTGGCTGGGCGAGGGGCGGATGAAGGCGCGGGGGTCGCGCGACAGCCGTTCCATCCGCGTCTTGTCGCCCAGGATCGACCCGCCCGAGCGTGCAGAGGACGGATCGACCGCAAGGACGGCGACCCGCAGCCCCTGCCCCGTCAGCATCGTGCCGAACGCTTCGATGAAGCTGGATTTGCCGACGCCCGGTGTGCCGGACAGCCCGATCCTGAGCGCCTGGCGGCCCGATGTCGCACAGGCATCGAGCAAGTCGCCTGCGGCGGCGCGATGATCGGCCCGGCCGCTTTCGACAAGCGTGATCGCGCGCGCCAGCGCCCGGCGGTCCCCGGCGATCACGGCTTGCGCAAGGTCGCGTGTCTGCATGCGAGGGCTCCGGCGGTTGGGTGGCGGCCACCCGGGGCGCGCCCGGGGCGGTCGGAAAGGATCGTTGGCCGTTTCTTGCCCCGTTCCGGTACGCGATGTCCAGCCCGGGTTGCCGGAACCGGACCATAAGAACCGGCGATGCATTTGCCGAAGGCTCTATGGAAAAGACCGGCTGAAACGGCGATAAGCGCCGAATGAAGGACAGGCTCCCCATCGACGACGCCCTGCCGGGGCTGCTGGACGCGATCCGCCGCAGTGGGCGGGCCGTCTTGCAGGCGCCGCCCGGCGCCGGGAAGACGACCCGTGTGCCGCTCGCGCTGCTTGAGGCAGGGCTTGTGGCAGGCCGCATCGTGATGCTGGAACCTCGCCGGCTTGCCGCGCGCGCCGCCGCGGAACGGATGGCCGCCACACTGGGCGAACCCGTGGGCCGGACCGTCGGATACCGCATCCGGGGCGAGGCGAGGACATCTGCCGCGACCCGGATCGAGGTTGTCACCGAAGGCATCCTGACGCGCATGATCCAGGCCGATCCGGGGCTGGAGGGAACCGGCGCGGTGATCTTCGACGAATTTCACGAACGTTCGCTGAACGCCGATCTGGGCCTTGCCCTCGCCTGGGAGGTGCGCGGGGCGCTTCGCCCGGATCTTGCGGTGGTGGTCATGTCCGCGACGCTGGACGCCGCGCCGGTTGCGGCAATGCTCGACGATGCGCCGGTCATCACCTCGGCGGGGCGCGCCTTTGCGGTGGAGACCCGCTGGCGCGACCGTCCGCTCGACCGGTCGGTACGGTTCGAAGGCGCGGCTGCCGCGCTCGTCGAACAGGCCGTCGCCGAAACCGCGGGCGGGGTTCTTGTCTTCCTGCCCGGCGAAGGCGAGATCCGGCGGGTAGAGGCGATCCTGAAAGGCCGGCTGCCGGCGGACTGCGCGGTCCGTCCGCTTTTCGGCGCGATGGATTTCGCCGCCCAGCGCGCGGCCATCGCCCCGGCGGACACGGGCCGCAAGGTGGTGCTGGCGACCGCGATCGCGGAAACCTCGCTGACGATCGAGGATATCCGCGTCGTCGTCGATTGCGGACGCGCGCGGCGGGCCAGGTTCGACCCGGCGTCCGGCATGTCGCGGCTGGTCACCGAACGGGTGACGCGGGCAGAGGCCGAACAGCGGCGCGGGCGTGCGGGGCGCGTCGCCGAGGGCACTTGCTACCGGCTCTGGGCGAAGGGGGAGGAAGGCGCCCTGGCCGCCTTTCCGCCGGCCGAGATCGAGGCGGGTGACCTGGCCGGGCTTGCGCTAGAGCTTGCGCTTTGGGGGACCGAAGGGGCGGATCTCGCGTTCCTGACGCCGCCGCCCGCGCCCGCGCTGGCAGAGGCGCGGGCGCTCTTGACGGCGCTGGGTGCGCTGGGCGCGGGCGGGCGGATCACCGATCACGGCCGGGCGCTGGCGGCCCTGCCGCTGCATCCCCGGCTGGGCCACATGCTGCTGATGTCCGGCGCCGGCGCGGCGCCCCTGGCCGCGCTGCTCGCTGACCGCGATCCGCTGCGCGGCGCGCCTTGCGACCTGGGCCTGCGCCTGTCGGCCCTGCGCGACCCCCGCCGCTACGCCGCCGATCATCCCTGGCCCGCCGACCGCGCGACCATCGAACGGATCAGGGACGAGGCGCGCAGGCTGGCGCGGCTGGCCCCGGCGGCGAAGGCCGGGACCAGTGACGCGCAGGCCGCGGCGCTGGCCTATCCCGACCGGATCGGCCTGCGCCGCAAGGGGGAGGAACCCCGCTATGTCCTGTCTGGCGGCAAGGGCGCCTTTGTCGCGGAGGGCGACGCGCTGGCGCGTGCCCGATTGCTGGTCGCGACCGATCTGGACGGCGACCCGCGCGAGGCGCGCATCCGCCAGGGGATCGCGATTGCCGAACCCGAACTGCGCGAGATGTTCGCAAGTGCGATCGGCTGGCAGGACGTCTGCGAATGGTCCCGCCGCGAGGGCCGGGTGATCGCCCGGCGCCAGGAACGTCTGGGCGCGCTTGTGCTTGCCGAACGAAACTGGCCGGATGCGCCGCCCGACGCCGTGGCCCGCGCCGCGCTGGACGGGATGCGCCAGATCGGCCTGACGCTTGGCGAGCCCGCGCGCCGGTTCCGTGCCCGGGTCGAGTTTCTGCGGCGCGAAGGCGCCGCGTTGCCGGATTTCACCGATGCAGCCCTTCTGGCGCGGGCCGAGGACTGGTTGCTGCCACACCTGGCCGGCAAGCGGACCGAGGCGGACCTGCGCGCGCTTGACCTGACGGAGCCACTGCGCGGCGCGCTGACCTGGGAAGAGATGCAGACGGTCGATCGCCTTGCGCCGGGCAAATTCGACACACCGCTGGGCCGGTCGGTGCCCATCGACTACGAGGGCGAACACCCTTCGATCGCGCTTCGGCTGCAGGAACTGTTCGGCGTGACGGCGCATCCGGCCGTCGGACCCCGGCGCCATCCCCTGCGCATCACGCTGCTGTCGCCCGCAGGGCGGCCGGTGCAGGTCACCATGGACCTGCCCGGCTTCTGGGCGACAAGCTATGCCGACGTGCGCAAGGACATGCGCGGACAGTACCCCAAGCACCCCTGGCCGGAAGACCCCGCGGCGGCGCTGCCGACGCTCAGGGCGAAACCGCGGGGGACCTGAGGCAGTCTAGACGCCCAGACACCAGCGCAGGATCGCCTTCTGGGCGTGCAGGCGGTTTTCGCTTTCGTCGAAGATCACCGACTGCGGGCCGTCCATCACCTCGCTCGTCGCCTCTTCGTTGCGGTGCGCAGGCAGGCAATGCATGAACAGCGCGTCCGGCTTCGCCTCGGCCATCATGCGGCTGTTGACCTGGTAGGGGCGCAGCTGGTTGTGGCGCCGTTCGCGCGCGCTTTCGGGGTCGTGCATCGAAACCCAGGTATCGGTGACGATCGCATCCGCACCGTGCGCCGCGACAAGCGGATCGCGGACGATATCCACGCGCGAGCCGCGCGACCGCGCGAATTCGACCGCCTTCGCGTCGGGATCAAGCGTTTCGGGTCCGGTAAAGGTCAGGTCGAACCCGAACTGACCCGCCGCATGGAGCCAGGAGGTGCAGACGTTGTTGCCGTCGCCCGACCACACGAACTTGCGCCCGCCCGGGGCGCCTCGATGTTCCTCGTAGGTGACGATGTCTGCCATGATCTGGCAGGGATGCGATGCGTCGGTCAGCCCGTTGATGACCGGGACGGTGGCATGTTCGGCCATTTCCAGAAGCGTCGCCTCGTCGAAGGTACGCAGCATGATGAGGTCGACATACCGCGACAGAACGCGCGCGGTGTCGGAAATCGATTCACCGTGACCAAGCTGCATGTCCTTGCCCGACAGCACCATCGTCTGGCCACCCATCTGGCGGGCGCCGACATCGAAGCTGATCCGGGTCCGGGTAGAGGGCTTTTCGAAGATCAGCGCGATCATCCGGCCGGCAAGCGGCTGTTCGGCATCGGGCGTTCCCTTGGGCAGTCCCTGGCGCGCGTTCTTCATCGCGCGGGCCTGGTCGATCATCGCCCTGAGCTCGTCCTGGGGTGTCGTGTGAATATCGAGAAAATGGCTCATTTCGGTTCCTTTTTCGGGGTGGCGGGGCATCTGGCCCAGGCCCCCCGGACGTTCAGGATCAGAATCAGGATGTGGCGGGCGCGACCCTGAGGGCCGCCGCGTCAAGTCGTCGGACCGCCTCGGCGATCTCGTCGTCGGTGATGGTCAGCGGCGGCAGAAGGCGCAGCGTGTTGTCTGCGGCCGCGACCGTCAGGATCTGTTCGCTGTAGCCCGCCGTCACCAGATCGCCCGGCGCGACCTTGCATTTCAGGCCCAGCATCAGGCCCTGCCCGCGCACCGCCTCGAACACGTCGGGATGACTGGCCACCAATGCCTCGAGTTTCTGCCGCAACAGCCCTGCCTTGCGTCCGACCTCGGCCAGGAAATCAGGGGCCGACACGGTTTCGACCACCGTGGCACCGACCGCGCAGCCAAGCGGGTTGCCGCCGTAGGTCGATCCGTGGGTACCGGCCGTCATGCCCGCCGCCGCCGCCTCGGTCGCGAGGACCGCGCCCAGCGGGAAGCCGCCGCCGATGCCCTTGGCGACCATCATGATGTCGGGCGTGACCCCCGCCCATTCATGAGCGAAAAGCCGGCCCGTCCGGCCCATCCCGCATTGCACCTCGTCCAGGATCAAAAGCGCGCCGGTCCGGTCGCAGGCCGCGCGAATCCGGCGAAGGTCGTCGTCGGACATCGCGCGGATGCCGCCCTCGCCCTGGATCGGCTCGACCATCACCGCCGCCGTCTGCGGGCCGATCGCCGCCTCGAACGCGGCCATGTCGCCCCAGGGAAGCTGCCGGAAACCCGGCATCAGCGGCCCGAACCCCTTGACCATCTTTTCCGAACCGGCGGCGGCGATGGCGCCGGTGGACCGGCCGTGGAAAGCGCCTTCGAAGGTCAGTATCTCGATCCGCGCCGCATCGCCTTTGTCATACCAGTACTTGCGCGCCATCTTGATGGCCAGTTCCGCCGTCTCGGTCCCCGAATTGGTGAAGAAGACCGTATCGGCAAAGGTCCGCGCCACCAGAAGATCGGCCAGACGTTCCTGTTCCGGCACCCGGTAGACGTTCGAGACATGCCAAAGCCGCTGCGCCTGTTCGCTCAGCGTGGCGACAAGCGCCGGATGGGCATGGCCAAGGGCGTTCACGGCAATCCCCGAACCAAGGTCCAGGTATCGGGTTCCGTCCTCTGCGACAAGCCAGCTTCCTTCGCCTCTCACGAAAGCGATCGGCGCACGATTGTAGGTGGGCAGAACAGACGGGATCATTCTGGACTCCGGATCAGGAAGGCAAAGGGGTGCCCGAGTGCGGGCCTCGTGTCAACGATGTCTGGACGGCCGTGGCGAAGGGCCACGCAAGTGACCGGCCTTCAGGCGCGTCGCGCGCTGTGGCGTCGGGGGCGAGTTGGCATGTTCATCCCGTGGGTCATGCGCACCCCGTTATCGGCAATCCCGGCGCTTGTCCATGGGGGATGGGCGAGCTCGAGGATCGGGCGGATCGATGCAGCACACCGCGAGCACTTGCGGTCTTGGGACGCGAAGCCACAGAATTTTGTTGAGAATGTCCAACTTTGGCCACCTTTTGACAGTTCCTTCTCCGCAATCAAGGAGAGAAAGAATTGAACCGGGACCCGCGCCTTTCCTTCGACGCCACCGACACTCCCCAGGTTCTTTCGGCCACGCTGTGCCTTGCCCCCTTCGACAGGATCCTGCCCGTGGTCGCCGGGCTGTTCCGCGCCCGCTATGGGGCCACGGCGCTTGGCGAAAAGGCGTGGTGCGGCCCTCGGGACCTCCTGCGGGAGGAGATGGCGGCAGCAGACCAGGCCCGGCGCGATCACGGCGCCTGGGTCTTGCCCCACTGGCCGATTGTGCTTTCCGAACCGGAGGGGGCGGGCGGCGTCACCGTCATCGAGGATTTCGGGAACCGCTGGATCGCGCCTGCGATCGCCAGGTTCCGGCCCGGGGTCACCGTCTTGTCACTTCGGTCGGGATCGGACGACGGCGTGGAGGAGACCTGGCGGTATACGGTGCGGCGTGGCAGCCGAACGCTGCGCCGGGTAGAGGCGACGCAAGACGATCGCGGGGCGTGGCAGGTCCGTGCGACAGGCCGTGCCCAGCAGATCGAGGACGCATCGGAAATCGACCTGTCGCGCGAAGTGCCGGATCCGGAGATCCTCCACACCCTCGCGCGGGCGGCGGGGGTGGACCTGCGCGTCTGCCTGGACGAACGGCGCGCCGTCCGCTCCCATGTTCTAACCGCGCTTGACAATCATAACCCGCGCGAACTGCGGACCCCGACCCGGCTCGGCCAGCCCATACATGATGCGGCCGTCGGCGAGAATTTCGGAGCGGGCGAAACCAATGCCCCGGAACCGTCGGATTTGCCCGGCGACGCAGACTTGGCGGCACTGGAACAGGAGGCCCAGCGCGCCGTCGCCCGTGCGAAATCGGTGGCTGAAATCCGTTCGGCCATGCGCGATGTCGCATGCCTTGCCGCAGCGGGGCCGTCAGGCCGTCATCGGCTTGGCTCTCTCTATTCGCTGGCGATCGCGCGCGCGCACCGCATAGACCTCGACTGCCTTCTGACCCGCCGTCTTGAACGCGAGTGGCACGATGCGGTCGCCGACACCGACTATGCGGTCTCACGCGCGTCGATCGAGGCGGACCGCGAAAAGGCGCTACGAAACCGCATCCTCCGCCCGCTTGCTCGCCGTCACGAAGCGATCTGCCGCGATGCGGCTACACCTGCCGACCTTCTCCCGATCCTGGACGATGTCATCGAAGGGACGCATCCGGGGATGGACGAGCGTTTTCGCGAGATGTCCCTTCAGATCGCCTGCAAGCGCGCAAGAGAGCTGGATGCCGGCCATCTGGTGACGATCCGCCTGAACGAGACCCTGCTGGACTGGCAGACCGCAGCCAAGCGGTCGGCCCAAGCGGCCAACCGGCGGCCAGAAGCATCGGCACGGCCGATCAGGCGTACCAGATATCTTGCAGGCCAGTTGCTGCGTTGATCCCGCGGCGCTTGAAACCTCGGGCTGGCGGTTGTATCTCGGTTCGTCCCGTCTAGAATGGGATCAACCGAAAATGCCGGATTGCCGGCACCAAGCCCGAGGGTCAGTGATGTCCTGGACCGACGAACGCGTCGAGACATTGAAACGGATGTGGTCCGAAGGCCAGTCCGCCAGCCAGATCGCCAAGGAACTGGGCGGTGTCACACGCAATGCCGTCATCGGCAAGGTGCACCGGCTTGGCCTGTCCAACCGTGTCGGCGCGGCACCCGTGCCGGAAACCAAGCCGAAGGCAGCCGCGGCCCCCGCCGCCCCGTCGCGCAGCGAAGCGCCGGCCGCCGAGGCGCCGAAAGTCGCACCGCGCGCCGAGGCCAAGCCCGCGGCCGCGCGTTCGGCCGAACCCACTGCCCCGCAGGCAGCGCCCCAGGCCGCAACGCCGGCGACCCGCAAACCGATCGTGCCCGCCGGCCAGCCGCTCCCGCCCCAGCCCTCGGCCGGCGAGATCAGCCCCGAGGCGCTGGCCTCGGTCCGCGAGGTCGAGAAGCGCGCGCGCAAGCTTGGCCTGATGGAATTGACCGAGCGGACCTGCAAATGGCCGATCGGTGATCCGGCGACGGCCGATTTCTGGTTCTGCGGCCTGGCGGCGCAGCCCGGAAAGCCCTACTGCGAGGCCCATGTGGGCGTGGCATTTCAGCCGATGAGCGCGCGGCGCGATCGTCGGCGCTGAAAGGCCGCGACGACCCGCGCCCTTGCCGGCCCTTTCCAGACAGATCGCGCGCCGCTAGACTTGGCGCGCGCGACGGAGCCGATCCATGTCATCCATCATAGAGGTCCGCGACCTCTCAAAGACCTATGCAAGCGGCACGCCGGCGCTGGCGGGCGTCACGCTCGATATCCGCGAGGGGGAGATCCTGGCGCTTCTGGGCCCGAACGGTGCGGGCAAGACCACCTTCATCTCGATCCTGTGCGGGCTGGTCACGCCGACCGGCGGACAGGTGACGGTGGGAGGGCACGACATCCTCCGCGGCTACCGAGCGGCACGCCGGATGATCGGCCTCGTGCCGCAGGAAATCGCGCTTGAGTACTTCGAGACGGTGATGAACACCGTCCGCTTTTCCCGCGGGCTCTTCGGCGAGGCGCCCGATGACGCCTATATTGAACGGGTCCTGCGGTCGCTCGCGCTATGGGACAAGCGGGACGCGAAGCTTCGGGAGCTATCCGGGGGAATGAAGCGGCGCGTGCTGATCGCCAAGGCGCTCTCGCACGGGCCGCGCATCCTGTTCCTGGACGAACCCACCGCCGGGGTGGACGTGAACCTGCGGCGGGAGATGTGGGATGTCGTGCGCGCGCTGAAGGCCGAGGGCGTGACGATCATCCTGACCACCCACTACCTGGAAGAAGCCGAGGAAATGGCCGATCGCGTCGGCATCATCGACCGGGGCCGCCTTCTTCTTCTGCGCGACAAGACGGACCTGATGCATGAGTTCGGCCAGAAGATCCTGACCGTCGAGCTGGCGGAGCCGATGACGGCGCTGCCGCCCGCACTTGACGGACTGGGGCTGACGCTGGCGCCGGACGGCCTTTCGGCCAGTTACCGCTACGACAGCAACGCAGACCGGTCGGGCATCGCGCGACTTCTGGGCAGTTTCGCGGCCGAAGGCGTGGCGGTCCGCGACGTGGCGACCGCGCAATCCTCGCTTGAGGACGTGTTCTTGCGGCTGGTGAGGGATCTGGCATGAACGGACGGGCGATCCTGACGATCTTCAACTTCGAAATGGCGCGGTTCTGGCGCACGCCTTGGGAATCGCTGGCCGCACCGGTCGTGTCCACGGTTCTCTATTTCGTCGTCTTCGGCGCGGCCATCGGCACCCGCATCCAGTCGGTCGAGGATGTCAGCTACGGCGCCTTCATCGTGCCCGGCCTGATCATCCTGACCGTTCTGCAGCAGTCGCTGGCCAATGCCTCTAACGCGATCTTCATGCGCAAGTTCGTCGGCACCATCCACGAGATCCTCGCCGCGCCGATCTCCTTCATCGAGGTCGTGGCGGGGTTCGTCGGCGCGGCGGCCCTGAAATCGGTGGTGATCGCCGTGGTGATCTACCTGACGGCGCTCTTCTTCGTCGATCTGCCGCTGGCCCATCCGGTGCTGGCGCTCATCCTGCTGATCCTCACCTCGTTCGGCTTCGCGCTTTGGGGGTTCCTGATGGGAATCTGGGCGAAGGACTGGCAGCAGTTGCAGTTCATCCCGATGATGGTCGTCACGCCGCTCGTCTTCCTGGGCGGGGCCTTCTATTCGACCGCGATGCTGCCACCCTTCTGGGAAAGCGTCGCAAAGCTGAACCCGGTCCTTTACCTTGTTTCGGGCTTCCGCTGGACGTTCTTCGGACTTGCCGACGTGCCGGTCGCCGCCTCTGTCCTTGCGCTGGCGCTTTTCCTGGGGCTCGGCTTCGTGGCCGTCTGGGCGATCTTCCGCACCGGCTGGCGCCTGCGTCCCTGACACTAGGCAGCGCCCATCGCCTTCGCTATATCCGCCCGATGACCCAGAACCCGCCGAACCTTCGCCCCGACCTTGCACCGAAGCCCGTCTTCGATGCCGCCGCCCGCCCCGGCCAGCCCCGGATCGGCATGGTATCGCTTGGCTGCCCCAAGGCGCTGGTGGACAGCGAACGCATCCTGACGCGGCTTCGGGCCGAAGGCTATGCGATCAGCCCCGACTATCAGGGCGCCGACGCGGTCATCGTCAACACCTGCGGGTTTCTCGACAGCGCCAAGGCCGAAAGCCTTGAGGCCATCGGCGAGGCGCTGGCCGCCAACGGGCGCGTCATCGTCACCGGATGCCTCGGCGCGGAACCCGACTACATCACGGGCGCGCATCCCTCGGTTCTGGCGGTGACGGGGCCGCATCAGTACGAACAGGTCCTGGACGCGGTCCATGGCGCGGTGCCGCCGTTGCCCGATCCCTTCGTCGACCTCTTGCCGGCGACCGGCGTCAAGCTGACGCCCCGGCACTACAGCTATCTGAAGATTTCCGAAGGCTGCAACCACAAGTGCCGTTTCTGCATCATCCCCGACATGCGCGGCAAGCTGGTCAGCCGCCCCGCCCATGCGGTCCTGCGCGAGGCTGAAAAGCTGGTCGCCGCAGGTGTCCGGGAACTACTGGTCATCAGCCAGGACACCTCTGCCTATGGGGTCGACATCAGGCACGCCGAAAAGAACGGCCATCGCGCGCATATCACCGATCTGGCGCGCGATCTGGGGTCTCTTGGCGCCTGGGTACGGCTCCACTATGTCTACCCGTACCCCCACGTCCGCGACCTCATCCCGCTGATGGCCGAAGGGCTGGTGCTGCCCTATCTCGACATTCCCTTCCAGCATGCCCACCCCGAAACGCTGAGGCGCATGGCCCGGCCGGCGGCGGCGGCGAAGACGCTTGATGAAATCGCCCGCTGGCGGTCGGACTGCCCGGACATAACCCTGCGATCGACCTTCATCGTCGGCTATCCCGGCGAGACGGAGGAAGAGTTCCAGACCCTTCTCGACTGGCTGGAGGAGGCGCAGCTGGACCGGGTCGGCTGCTTCCAGTACGAAAACGTCGAGGGCGCGCGGTCCAACGCGCTTCCCGATCACGTTCCCGATGAGGTCAAGCAGGACCGCTGGGACCGCTTCATGGAAAAGGCGCAGGCGATCTCGGAGGCGAAGCTCGCGGCCAAGGTCGGCACCCGGCAAGAGGTCATCGTCGATACCGTCGACGATGACGGCGCGACCTGCCGCACCAAGGCCGACGCGCCCGAGATCGACGGCAACCTTTTCATCGACGAGGCGTTCGAGGGGCTGTCGCCCGGCGACATCGTGACGGTCGCGGTGGACGAGGCGAGCGAATACGACCTATGGGGCCGGATCGTCTGATCCCCGTGGCGGACGCCGTTGCACGCGCGACACCCTGCCCTCCCGGCCTGCCTGCAAGCGCGAGGCGCGGCTTTCGTTCTCTGTCCGGGTTTCGCAAGATGCCCTGACAAGCGGGCATGGCCCGCAGGGCTGCAAGGACAACCAGGTTGAGAATGCTGCGCAGGATCGAAGCCCTGATCACCCGTGATCGCGCGGGCATCCTGTGTGTGCTGATCGTTCCAATGCTCTTGCTGCTTGATCTCGTGCGGACCTGGTCCGATCCGGCGAACTGGGGCCGCTTTCCCTATGGCCACGACTTCATCGCGTTCTGGACGGCGGCGCGGCTGGCGGCCGAGGGCAGGATCGCCGCGCTTTACGATCCGGCGGTTTACTTCGCGATGCAGAAGGAATTGATCCTCGAAGGTGGCGTATTGCCCTGGTACTATCCACCTACCTACCTCACGATGCTGCTTCCCTTCGCCTGGCTGGGGTTCGCCGTCGCATGGCTGGTCTTCTGCCTGACAGGGATCGTCGCGCTGGCCCTGGCCGCGCGCCCCTATCTTGCCGGGCGTGACCGGCTGGGCTGGTGGCTCCTCTTCGGCGCGCCGGTGATGGGCGTGACGCTTGTCCAGGGGCAGAACGGTGCCATCGTCGCGGCGCTGTTCCTGGGCGCCTTCGCCGCGCGCGCGGCGGGGCGGACCTGGCTTGCCGCCGTGCTGATCGCGGGCCTGTCGATCAAGCCCCACCTCGCCGTCCTGATCCCGGTCGCCCTGATCGCCGCCGGGGACTGGCGCCTGATCCTGCGCGCCGCGGTCACGACGGCGGCGGCGGTCGCGATCCCTTGCGCGATCTTCGGGCTGGAAAGCTGGCAGCTTGCGCTTGCCCATCTGGACGGCACGCGCGTCACCTTCGCCGAAGGCGATACCCTGGCGCAGATGGTGACGCCTTTTGCGGGCGCCCTTGTCCTTGGTCTTCCTGCCAACGTGGCCGCCGGCGTGCAGGCGCTTTCCGCCATCTTCGCGGCAGGCTTCGTCTGGTGGCTCTGGCGCGCGCGGACCGTTCCGCCCACGCTTCGCCTTGCCGGTCTTCTCTTGGCGGCGCTGATGGTGCCGCCCTACGGGTTTCGCTACGACATGGTGCTGACGCTTGGCGCGACGCTGCTGGTCGTCGGGCAGGCCGAACGCGACGGGTGGCTTCCCGGCGAAAGACTGGCCATGGCGTCCCTGTGGTTTCTGCCGTTGGTCGTTCCGAATATCGCGCATGCGACCGGGCTGCCCGCGGGTTTCGCCCTGCTGCTTCTGGGGCTCTGGTCAGTCTGGCGGCGGGCGATTCTTTCGTCCGGCGCGCGTATCCGGCCTGCCCCCGCACATCCCTAGCTTGTCTTTCCCGCTGCGTGCCGCCATGGTCACCCCGATCACGGAGAGGATACATGCCGGAAAAAGACACGCCCATTGCCGCCCAGAACAAGCCCTGCGCCGTCGAAGTGGAGGCCGGAAAGACCTATTTCTGGTGCGCCTGCGGACAGTCGCAGCGGCAACCCTTTTGCGACGGCAGCCACAAGCAAACCACGCTGACGCCTGTCAAATTCGTGGCCGAGGAAACCCGGCGCGTCTTCCTGTGCGGCTGCAAGAAGACGGCAAACGCCCCCTATTGCGACGGCACCCACAAATCCGTCTGACCGGCGCCCGCCCGGACCACCGGCGGTTGAAAGCACGCCCCTGCAAGATTTTCCCGCTTACGGCTTGCCCGAACGGGTCTATCTTCCGCGCACGGACCGGAAAGATCCGGCCGATGCGAACAGGGGAAGAAACATGAACATATCCAGATTGTTTCTGGTGATTGCCGTCGCATATCTGTTGGTCGGCATCGCCATCGGCATCCACATGGGTGCCTCGGGCGACCACGGGCTTGCGCCCGCCCATGCCCATATCAACCTCCTGGGCTTCACGCTGATGACGCTCTTCGGACTTGTCTACCGGGTGATTCCGGTCATGGCCGAGGGCATGCTTGCCAAGGCGCATTTCTGGTTGCACCAGGTCGGCGCGCTGGTCCTTCTGGTAATGCTGCTGCTGTTGCTGTCCGGACGCATCGGCGAACCCGCGATGGTGCCGCTGGCGCCGATTGCGGAAATCGCCATCTGGATCGGCATTGCCTGCTTCGGCGTGAACGTCCTGAAGAACGCCTGAAAAGGGGCGGACCCGACGGGCGCGGGGATGACCCGCGCCCCTAGGACAACAGAAGCACAAGCCACGCGACACCCCCGGCCAGCGCCGTGAGCGCGACCATCGCGCTGCCGCAGTCCTTCACCTTCTTGACCGCGGGGTGAAGGTCGGGCTGAACATGATTGCACAGCCCCTCGAAAGCGGTATTCGCAAGTTCCGCCGCGAGAACCAGAAGCCCGATCGCAAGGATCAGCGCGCGTTCGCCCCGCGTCAGGTCGATCGAAAAGGCAAGCATCGCGGACAGCAAGTTGACCAGTGTCCACTGGCGCAGCGACTTTTCGCTGGCCCAGGCCGCAGTCCAGCCCTGCCAGGACCAAAGCACCGTACGTCCGAAACGGCGCAGTTCCGCACCGATGATCGAGATCATCCCCGTTCCTCCCGAAACCATGTCGCGCACAGCTTTCCGTCGGGTCTTGATCCGGGTCAAGGCAGTGCCTGCGACCCGCCCGCAGACTCGCCCCGTTCACCGCCAGAAGAGGACCGGATGGACAAGGCTACATTCGCACGCCACAGCGCGCTTCTGCAGAAAATGGCCCATGCGCTGGATGTGGATCTGGGACAGGCGCTTCTGGATGGGCGGCTGGCGCAGTTTCCCTATCGGGATCTGGTATCGCGCTGCGCCGGATGCGACGGGACGCAGGATTGCGAACGCTGGCTTGACGCGCATATGGCCGGGGCGGCCGAGGCGCCGGCCTACTGCCGCAACCGCGCGGTCTTTGCGCATCTGAAAGGGATCGCTCAGCCGCGTTCGGACAGATAGACGCGCACCGCCTCGGCGACATGGCGGAACCTGTCGCCGCCAAGCTTGACGCCGCCATACCAGCGGGTAACGACCACGATGTGATTGGTCAGCCCCTCGCGTTCCAGCATCCTGAGGATGACCGAGCCCGCGCCGCCTTCGCCGTCGTCGTTCTTCTGGGGGTCAAGCTGGCCGCCGTCGTCGAAAAGGACGGCCCAGGTGTTGTGCGTCGCCTTGGCGAACTTCTTGATGCGCCTGAGGTCGGCCAGGAAGGCCGCCGCCGCGGCCCGGTCCTGCACCGGCCCGCCGGAGACGGCATATTTCGACCCCCGGTCCGAAACCACGTTTTCGATGATACGCATGGCCGCGCGATACGCGCTTGCCCCGCGCGATGCAAGCCAGGCGGGCAGGGCAGCCGTCAGACGAGCCCGCGCAGCCCTTCAAGAATGGCCCGGTTCGCGCACCAGTCGGGCGCGGCTTCGTTGCCTTCGGGGTGTTCGTGCCGGCGCCCCGATCCATCCTGGCATTCCCGGCAGGATTGCAGGACGGCCACGAAATCCTCGATCGTCAGGATGCCGCCATGAATCGCGCCGCCCAGATCGACGCCATGGCGTTCGGCGAAATCCGGCGTCAGGAAATAGGGGGTTTCCGGCAGGCCGCAGTCCCGCGGCGCACGGACATCTCCTGTCTTCACCATTCACTCCTCCTTCAAGGCACGCTCGCTACAGGATGATCATGCCATGTCAGGATGCCTTGATCCAGATCAACGTTTCAGGGGCGACTGCAGAGGCAGGAAGCGGCCCGCAATCACATGGTTGCCGCCCGACCGTTGCCAGGGCCTGTTCAAGATGGCGCATTGCCGCCAATCCGACCTCAGGCTAAGCTTGCCCCATGTTCACCATCGAGCACGATTTCGACGCGACCGTGATCACCCTCGTCGACGAGGGCGGCCCGCATCTGGAGGAAGACGTGACCATTCAGGCGTTTGCCGAATGCGTCACGCTGGAACAATACGACCCACGCCAGGACGAGGTGGTGAAGATCGTGATGTCGATGGCACAGGTGCGTGAGCTTGCCGCCGCGCTGAACTTGCCCGAAGGCATCTACCGGCTGTCACCGCGCAAGGACGCGAACACCCCCGGCTGACCCCCGAAAGTGCAACGGCCCCCGCCATGGGCAGGGGCCGCGTCTTTACGCTCAGCGGCGATCAGGCTGCGGAGACCGCACGCTGTGTCATCACCTTGACCAGATTGGCGCGATAGGCCGGTGTTCCGTGAAGATCGGACACCATGCCATCGGCCGGCACCGACAGCCCCGCGATCGCATCGGCCGAAAAGTCGGCCGACAGCGCGGCCTCGGCCTCGCCCCAACGGAAGACACCGCTTTCAGAGGCGCCGGTGACCGCCACGCGCACGCCGTTGGCCGTCTTGGCCACGAACACCCCGGTCAGCGCGAAACGCGAGGCGGGCTGCTGGAACTTGGCATAGGCGGCACGTTCCGGGATCGGGAAGCGCACTTCGACGATGATCTCTCCGGGCTCAAGCGCGGTCGTGAAGAGCCCCTCGAAGAAATCATCGGCTGCGATCGAACGGTTGTTCGTCACGATCGTCGCGCCCGACCCAAGGACCGCCGCCGGATAGTCCGCCGCCGGGTCGTTGTTGGCCAGCGATCCGCCGATGGTGCCACGGTTGCGAACCGCAGGGTCGCCGATGTTGCCCGCCAGGGCGGCCAGTGCCGGATACCTGCCGGCAGCTTCCGCTGCGACCGCGGCGTGCGTGGTCGCCCCGCCGACGCAAAGCGCGGCGTCGTCCCCCGTACAGACCCCACGCATCTCGGCTATGCCTGTCAGGCTGACCAGCGCCGAGGGTGCCGCCAGGCGCTGCTTCATCGACGGGATCAGCGTCTGTCCCCCGCCGAGCGCCATGGCATCTTCCCGACCAAGCGCAGCAACAGCTTCGGCGACGGTTGCGGGTTTTTCGAAGTCGAATTCATACATGGCCCGTCTCCCTCAGCCCTGCATCGCCGACCAGACCCTCACGGGCGAGACCGGCATGTCGATATGTGTCACATGCGAGTAACCGCCGCGCTGAAGCGCGTCGATCACGGCGTTGACGACCGCGGGGGGCGACCCGATGGCCCCGGCCTCGCCGCAGCCCTTCACCCCAAGGGGGTTGTGGGTGCAGGGGGTCTGGCAGGAATGGTCGACCTTGTAGAACGGCACGTCATCGGCACGCGGCATTGCGTAGTCCATGTAGCTTCCCGACAGAAGCTGGCCGTTCTCGTCGTAGGCCGCCGCTTCCAGCATGGCCTGTCCGATCCCCTGTGCCAGCCCGCCGTGGACCTGCCCTTCGACGATCATCGGGTTGATGACGTTGCCGAAGTCGTCCGCCGCGGCGAAGGAACAGACCGTCACCTTGCCGGTGCCGGGGTCCACCTCCACCTCGCAGGCATAGGCGCCTGCGGGATAGGTGAAGTTCGACGGGTCGTAGAACGCCGTTTCCTCCAGCCCCGGTTCCAGTTCCGCCAACGGGTAGTTGTGCGGCACATAGGCGGCAAGACAGACCGAACCCCAGTCGACCGACTTGTCGGTCCCCGCGACGGAGAACTTGCCGTCCTTGAGCTCGATATCGCCTTCGGACGCCTCCATCAGGTGCGCCGCGATCTTCTTGGCCTTGGCGATGATCTTGTTCGTCGCCCGCACGATCGCCGATCCGCCGACGGCAAGCGAACGCGAGCCGTAGGTGCCCATGCCCATGGGCACGTTGGCGGTGTCGCCGTGGACGATTTCCACCTGGCCCTCGGGGATGCCGATCATTTCGGCAACGACCTGCGGGAAGGTGGTTTCATGGCCCTGGCCGTGGCTGTGGCTGCCGGTCATCACGACGATGCCGCCGGTCGCATTCACGCGGACCGTGGCGCTTTCGTAAAGACCTGCCCGCGCGCCAAGCTGCCCGACAAGGTTCGAGGGCGCGATGCCGCAGGCCTCGATGTAGCAGTTGACGCCCAGTCCGCGCAGAAGGCCCTTCTTCGCGCTTTCCGCCCGCCGCGCCTCGAACCCGGAAAGGTCGGCGATCTCGACGAGCTTGTCCATCGTCGCCTGGTAGTTGCCGGTGTCGTAGGCGACCGCAACAGGCGTCTGGTAGGGGAACTCGTTCGGTTGGACGAAGTTGCGGCGGCGAAGCTCGATCGGATCGATCCCCAGCTCGCGCGCGGCCTTGTCGATGACCCGTTCAAGCTGGAACGTGGCTTCGGGCCGTCCGGCGCCGCGGTAGGCGTCGACCGGCACGGTGTTGGTGAAGACCGCCTTCACGTTCACATAGATATGCGGGGTCTTGTAGTTCCCCGCCATCAGCGTCCCGTGCAGGTAGGTCGGAACCGACGACGCAAACGTCGACAGGTAGGCGCCCATGTTTGCGTAGGTTTCCGTCCGGATCGCCAGGAAGTGCCCGTCCTTGTCCAACGCCAGCTCGATCTTCGTCACATGGTCGCGGCCATGCGCGTCGGTCATGAAGCTTTCCGACCGCGAGCATGTCCACTTGACGGGCCGCCCGACGACCTTAGCCGCGTGGGTGACAAAGGCTTCCTCGACGTAGTGGAAGATCTTCGACCCGAAACCGCCGCCAACGTCGGGGGCGACCACGCGCAGCTTGTGTTCGGGAATGCCCAGAACGAAGGCCCCCATCAGAAGCCGGATCACATGCGGGTTCTGGCTGGTGGTGTAAAGCGTGTAGTCATCCGACGCCATGCTGTAGTCGCCGATGGCGGCGCGCGGCTCCATCGCGTTCGGGATCAGCCGGTTGTTCACCAGTTCAAGCGTCGTCACATGATGCGCCGACTTGATCGCCTCGTCCACGGCGCCCTTGTTGTCTTCGATGAAGCCCCAGTCGTAGCAGAGGTTCGAGCTTAGTTCGTCATGTACAAGCGCCCCGCCCTGGACGGCGGCTTTCATGTCGACGACGGCCGGCAATTCATCGATGTCCAGAACGACGGCCTCGGCCGCGTCCTTGGCCTGTTCCAGCGTCTCGGCGACAACCGCTGCGATGGCGTCGCCCACATAGCGCACCTTGCCCTCGGCGAGGATCGGGTGCTTGGGCTCGAGCATCGGGTTGCCCTGCTTGTCGTGAATCTGCCAGCCGCAGGGCACACCGCCCTTGCCGGCGAAATCCGCCGCGGTGAACACCTTGATCACGCCCGGCATCGCTTCGGCGGCCGATGTGTCGATGGCGTTGATCCGCCCGTGGGCGACCTGGCTGCGCACGAAGACGCAATGGGTCTGTCCGCGCAGGTTGATGTCGTCGGTGTAACGGCCCTTCCCGGTCAGGAAGCGCACGTCCTCGCGCCGCTTGGTGCTGGCGCCGATGCCTTGATCCTTCGGCATGTTCCCCCTCCGTTACTCGGCGGCAACGCCGCTCACGTCCTGGCCGGACGCGGCAAGCACTGCCTTGACGATGTTGTGATAGCCCGTGCAGCGGCAGATGTTGCCTTCAAGGTAGTGGCGTACATCGGCCTCGGTGGGCTTGGGGTTCTCTGCCAGAAGGGCGGCCGTGGACATCACCATCCCGGGCGTGCAGAACCCGCACTGAAGCCCGTGATGGTCCTGGAATGCCTGCTGGACCCGGCCCAGCGTCCCGTCCGGGTTCGCCATGCCCTCGATCGTGGTCACCGATGCGCCGGCAACATCCGAGGCAAAGACCGTGCAGCTTTTCACCGCCTTGCCGTCCACATGCACGACACAGGCGCCGCACTGGGACGTATCGCAGCCCACATGGGTGCCGGTCAGGCCCAGCCCCTCGCGCAGAAAGGCGGACAGGAGTGTTCTCCCCTCCACCTCGCCGGAAACGGCGCGGCCGTTCACGGTCATCGTGACTTTCGTCATTGCTTCCTCCCTTGGTGACCTTTCCGGTTCAGGCGCCGATGATGCGCCGGAACCAGCCTTTCTTCTTTTCTCCACCCTCGCCGCCGTCGCCTTCCGGCGCGGCGTCGGTGGCCTCATCGGTTGCGCCCGTATCCGGCGCCTCGACCGCGCTTTGCAGCCGCGCGAAGAAATCGTCGGCCAGCTTGCGGGCGAATCCGTCGATGATCCGGCTGCCAAGCTGCGCAAGCTTGCCCCCAACCGCCGCCTGAACTTCGTAGCTGAGATTAGTGCCCTCGCCGTCCGGATCAAGCCGAACCTTCGCGCCGCCCTTGGCAAAGCCCGCCGGCCCGCCCTTGCCCTCGCCAGAGATCGTCAGGCTTTGGCCCGCAACCATGTCCGACAACGTGACCACCCCGGTGAACCGCGCCTTGACCGGCCCGACCTTCTGCACGACCACCGCCTCGAACCCGTCTTCGGGCGACCCGGTGATGCTTTCGCAACCCGGAATGCAGGCCTGCAAGACCTCGGGCGACAAGATTGCGGCCCAGACCTCTTCGGGGCGTGCGGCGATGCGGCGCGAATCCTTGAGTTCCATGCGGCTCTCCTCTTTCCGGTGCCACAATAGAGGGCGACCGTCGGGCTGGCTATCTGACCTTGGTCGTAGTGCCCCTTCGACCAAAGGCCGGGTTACACGCCGGTTCCTTGTTGGTATCCTTGTCCGCAGTTGCACCCGGAACCCTGCCATGACCATGCAATCGGCCCTGATCGTCGACGACCACCCGCTTTTCTGCGATGCGCTCGCCATGACGCTCAAGGCCTTCGTCGGCATCGGCCGGATCGACACCGCCGACCGGATCGATACCGCCGTCGAACGGCTTGGCGGCGGGCCTTTGCCCGATGTCGTCGTGCTGGACCTGAACCTGCCCGATGTCCACGGGATGGAGGGGCTGGTGCGCATCCGCCAGGTCGCGGGCGCGGTGCCGGTCGTCGTCGTGTCATCGATGGCGGATGCGCGCGTGATCGGCGCCGCTCTCAAGGCCGGGGCGGCCGGTTTCGTGCCCAAGCACAGCCAGCGCGAGGTCTTTCGCGCCGCATTCGACGCGGTCGACGCGGGCCGCATCTATACGCCCGACACCTATGTCCCCCTCCCCGACACCGCGCCGGCAACCGCCCAGGAGGATGCGCTGAAACGGCTTTCGCTGCTGACACGGCAGCAGGCGCGCATCCTGCAACTGATCTGCGAGGGCAAGCTCAACAAACAGATCGCCTGGGAACTCTCGATCGCGGAAACGACGGTGAAGGCGCATGTGACGGCGATCATGCGCAAGCTTGGCGTCTTCAGCCGCACCCAGGCGGTGCTGATCGCGCGCGAGATCGATTTCGCCGCGCTTCTGGCCGAGGGCGCGAACGGCCCCTGACGCGACGGCGCCATCGCGGGCGGACGGCACTTGCCTTGGCCACGGCAGGCCCATAGCGTTCAGGCCGGGAGGACAGGATGGACGCGCTGACCGACGCATTCGCCACGGACGGGCACGATGCCGCAATCCTGCGCAGTGCCCAGTGTTCCGCCACGGCGCCGGACGCGCTGGAACGGCTGGCGCGCGGGCTTGGCGAAGGCCCCTTCGCTCTTGTCGTTCTTTTCGCCTCCCCCGAGGCCGATCCGATCACCCTGCCCGGACGCGCGGCGGCGGCCTTTCCGGGCACGCCGATCATCGGCTGCACGACCGCGGGCGAGATTTCGGCGAACGGCTACACCGAAGGGGAGATCGTCGCCCTCGGGCTTCCGGCCCGGCACTTCGCGGCGCAGACGCTGCTGGTGCCGGATCTTCGGGTTCCCGGCGGCGAACAGCTGATCGGCGACATGGTGCGCGCGCGCCAGCGACTGCTTCACGCCCGGCCCGACTGGCAGGGTGAATTCGCTTTCCTGTTGGTGGACGGGCTGTCGATCCAGGAAGACGAACTTGCCGCGGCGCTGGCGCCGGGCCTTGGGCCGGTGCCGCTTTTCGGCGGATCGGCGGGCGACGGCCTGCGGTTCCAGGAGACGCTGGTGTTTCACGAGGGCCGCGCGCTGGGGAACGCCGCGGTCGTGACTTTCGTCCGGACCGATTGCCCGGTGAAGGTCTTCAGCCTCGATCACCTGACGCCGACGGGCGCCCGTATGGTCGTGACCGAAGCCGACCCGGCCCGCCGCATCGTGCGCCAGATCAACGCAGAACCGGCCGCGCTGGAATACGCCCGTCTGCTGGGGAAGGATCCCGACCAGCTGACATCCTTCACCTTCGCCGCCCATCCGGTCGTCGTGCGCATCGGCGGGCGCCACCATGTCCGGTCCATCCAGCGGATGCTGCCGAACGGCGATCTGGTCTTCTTTTCGGCGATCGACGAGGGGCTGGTGCTGACGCTTGCCGAACCGCAGGACATGGTCGATCACCTTTCGGCCGAACTGGACCGTCTGGCCGAAACTGTGCCCCCCTCGGCGATCCTGGCCTGCGACTGCCTCCTGCGGCGGATCGAGGCGCAGGACCGCCAGATGTTCGGCCGCATATCCGACATCTTGCGCAGTCACCGCGTGGTCGGCTTTTCGACCTATGGCGAACAGATGGGCGCGATGCATGTGAACCAGACCATGACCGGTGTCGCGATCTACCCGCCGCCGGACGCCGCGCGATGACCCACGCGCTGATCAATCCCGCCGACCCGCCTGAGCGGCAGCGACAGAAGCTGCTTCAGATCGTCGACGTTCTCATGCGGCGGGTCGAACAGGCGACGGATGATGGTGGGCGCGCCTATCTGCAGTTCGAACGCGCCGCGATGCTTGAAGATCAGGTCCGCGAGCGCACCGGCGAGCTGGAACGCGCGCTGGGACTTCTGAACCAGACCAACGCACGCCTCGCGGAGGCCACCGCCGAGGCGGAGGCGGCGCGCCAGAACCTCGCCTCCGCGATCGAGACGGTGCAGGAAGGATTTGCGCTTTTCGATGCGGACGACCGGATGGTGATGTGCAATTCGCGCTTCAGCCGGCAGCTGGCCGACATCCGCGACGGGCTGGGCCCGGGTCTTTCCTTCGCCGATTATGTGCGGATGGTCAGCCTGTCGCGCGACCTTGCGCTGCCGCCGGGCGAAAGCGCCGACGGCTGGGCGCAGGCGCGGATGCGCCGCCACCAGGACCGGCATGTGATGTTCAACGTCCAGCTTTCGGGCGACCGCTGGATTCAGGTGTCCGAACACCGGACCCAGGACGGCGGCACCGTGATCCTGCAGACGGATGTCACCGACATAATCCGGCTGGAACGGCAGGAACGCGGCAAGCTTCTGGACGACCAGGCCCGGATGATCCGGGCCACGCTTGAACACATCAGCCAAGGCGTCGGCATCTTCGACGCCGAGGCGCGGCTCGTGGGCTGGAACCACCGCCTTGCCACGCTTCTGACGGTACCTGCCGGCCGCTTCCGGCTGGGCGCGCCGATCGACACCCTGACCGAGGCGCTGGGCCGCCAGTTCGCGCTGAACGGAAACATGACACCCGCCACCATCGCGCATTGGGCGCGCGGGCCCCGGCCCCGCCCCGCGCTTGATTTCGAACTGGACCGCGGTGCGGACCTTGTCCTCGCGGTCTTTGCCGAAGAAATGCCCGACGGCGGCTTCGTGATGAGCTTTTCGGACATCACCGCCGAACGCCGCGCGTTGCACGCGCTGGCCGAAGCGAACGAGACGCTGGAACGGCGCGTCGCGGACCGCACAGCCGAACTGGCCGAGGCGCTGGGCCGCGCCGAACAGGCCAATGCCGCGCGCGCGCGTTTCGTCGCCGCCGCCAGCCACGACCTGTTGCAGCCGCTTTCGGCGGCAAAGCTGTTCGTCGCCTCGCTTTCCGACAGCGGGCTTGCGGACGACGCGCGCGCGACCCTTGGAAAGGTCGAGAATGCCTTGACGAGCGTCGAGGGCATCCTCGATGCGCTCCTCGACATCTCGAAGCTCGAATCGGGGCGCGCCTCCGTCGATGTGATCCCTGTCGCGCTTGGCCCCATCCTTGACCAGCTCGCCGACGAATTCGCCCCGCTTGCCGAGGCCAAGGGGCTGCGCCTGACGGTGCGCCCCGCGGCGGTGACGGTCGCTTCCGACCCGACCTATCTCAGGCGCATCCTGCAAAACCTGATCGGCAACGCGGTGCGCTATACGGCGCGCGGGCGCATCCTTGTGGGTGGCCGGCGAACAGGCGCGGCGCTGCGGATCGACGTGATCGATACCGGCCCCGGCATTCCCGAGAGCGAACAGGCGAACGTCTTCAGGGAATTTCACCGCCTGAACGCCCGCGCCTCCGCGTCCGAGGGCATGGGGCTTGGCCTTGCCATCGTCGAACGCGCCGCCGCGCTCCTGGATCATCCGCTGACGCTCCGCTCGGTTCCCGGACGCGGCACGCGCTTCAGCCTTCTGTTGCCGCTCTTGGCATCCGGCGCGGCCGAACCAGCGGCCCTGGCCGCGCCGCTGACGGAAACGGCGGAAATGTCGCGTCACGAGGGCAGGATCGTCTGCCTTGTGGAAAACGACCCCGACCTTCGCCGCGCCCTTTGCCAGCTGCTTGAAAAATGGCGGCTTGAAGTGATCGACGTTTCATCCGGCGAAGAGGCGCTGGCGCTCCTGGATGAAATCGGCATCGTACCCGACCGGTTCCTGATCGATCAGGAGCTGGGCGCTGGCCTTGACGGTCTGTCGCTTGTCGGGCAGCTACGGGCGCGCCACGGCGCCATCGCCGCAAGACTGCTGACCGCGAGCCGCGCGCCCGCCCTCGACGCGGCCTGCGCTGCGTCGGATGTCACGGTCCTGCGCAAACCGGTGGACGCGGCGGTGCTGGCGGCCTTCCTGCTGCGCTAGCGGCAGGCCCGGTCCGCCTAGCCCTGCAGCGTGCGGACGCCGTAGCCCTCGCCACGGGCCTGCATGGCCTGAACGGCCGCGATGCTGGCGGCGGCGGTGGTGAAATACGGGATCTTGTCATAGAGCGCGACGGCCCGGATCTCGCGGCTGTCGGCGATGGCCTGCGCGCCTTCGGTGGTGTTCATGACAAGGGTGACATCGCCGTTCTTCATCCGGTCAACGATGTTCGGGCGGCCTTCGTAGACCTTGTTCACGACCTCCGCCGTCACGCCATTCGCCTCGAGGAAGGCGGCAGTGCCGCGCGTCGCTACGATCTCGAACCCCAGGGAGACCAGCCCGCGCGCCGCTTCGGCCATCTCGGCGGTCTTGTCCATGTCCTTGATCGACAGGAAGACGCGGCCGGCCTCGGGCAGATGCGTGCCCGCGCCCATCTGGGCCTTGAGGAAGGCAAGCGGGAAGGTCCGGTCCCAGCCCATGACCTCGCCGGTGGAGCGCATTTCCGGCCCCAGGAGCGTATCCACGCCGGGGAAGCGCGCGAAGGGTAGCACCGCCTCCTTCACCGAAAACCAGGGGGTCCGCGGATTGGCCAGCGTCATCGGATCGGCGTAGGGCAAGGGCGTGTCCGGGCCGACGCCTTCTGGATAAGGCGCGCGCTCGGGGAAGTTCGACAGCGGTTCGCCCGCCATCAGCCGCGCGGCGATCGACGCGATCGCGCTGTCGGTCGCCTTGGCGACGAAGGGCACGGTACGGCTGGCGCGGGGGTTGACCTCAAGCACATAGATCGTGCCGTCCTTGATCGCGAACTGGACGTTCATCAGGCCGACAACCCCAAGGGCCAGCGCCATCGCGACAGTCTGGCGCTTCAGTTCCTCGACCGTCGCGTCCGACAAAGAATGCGGCGGCAGGCAGCAGGCGCTGTCGCCGGAATGCACGCCCGCCTCCTCGATGTGTTCCATGATGCCGGCGACGTGAACGCTGGCGCCATCCGACAGCGCATCCACGTCCACTTCGATCGCGCCGGACAGGTAGCTGTCCAGAAGCACCGGGTTCTTGCCCGACACATCGACGGCGGTGGTGATGTAGCGGCGAAGCTGATCCATGTCGCGGACGATTTCCATCGCCCGCCCGCCCAGAACGTAAGAGGGCCGGATCACCAGCGGGAAGCCGACCCGCCCGGCGATGTCGATCGCCTGTTCGTCCGAGGACGCGATGCCGTTCACCGGCTGCTTCAGGCCCAGATCGTTCAGAAGCTTCTGGAACCTTTCGCGGTCCTCGGCCAGGTCGATGGCGTCGGGGGTCGTCCCGAGGATCGGGATCCCTTCGTCATGGAGCGCATTCGCGAGCTTCAGCGGCGTCTGGCCACCGAACTGGACGATCACCCCGTGAAGCGTGCCCGCATCCTGTTCCACGCGCAGAATCTCGAGGACATGCTCCAGCGTCAGCGGTTCGAAATAGAGACGGTCGGATGTATCGTAGTCGGTCGAGACCGTCTCGGGGTTGCAGTTGACCATGATGGTCTCATAGCCCGCGTCGGTCAGCGCGAAACAGGCGTGACAGCAGCAATAGTCGAACTCGATCCCCTGGCCGATCCGGTTCGGACCGCCGCCAAGAATGACGACCTTCTTTGCCTCGGTCGGGCGCGCCTCGCATTCGACATCGCCCATCGCCGGGACTTCGTAGGTCGAATACATGTAGGGCGTCTGCGCCTCGAACTCGGCGGCGCAAGTGTCGATCCGCTTGAAAACGGCGCGCACGCCCAGATTGCGGCGGGCGCGGCGCACCTGCGCCTCGTCCCGACCGGTCAGCGCGGCAAGGCGGGCATCGGTAAAGCCCATCATCTTCAGCTTGCGCAGCCCCGCCGCCGTCAGCGGCAGACCGGACCTGCGCACCTCTGCCTCGGTCTCGACGATCTCGCGAATCCGGGACAGGAACCAGGGATCGAAGGCGGTGGCCTGCTGGATCTCGTCGTCCGAAAGCCCGTGGCGCATCGCCTGCGCGATCAGCCGGAGCCGATCCGGCGTCTGGCCGGAAATCGCCTTGACCACCGCCGCCTTGTCCGGCGCGCCGGGGATCGCGATTTCGTCAAAGCCGGACAGACCGGTCTCAAGCGAGGCCAGCGCCTTTTGCAGCGATTCATGGATGGTGCGGCCGATGGCCATCGCCTCGCCCACCGATTTCATCGCGGTGGTCAGTTCGGGCTTCGATCCAGGGAATTTCTCGAACGCGAAGCGCGGGATCTTGGTCACGACATAGTCGATGGTCGGCTCGAAGCTGGCCGGCGTCACCTTGGTGATGTCGTTGTCCAGCTCGTCCAGCGTGTATCCGACCGCCAGCTTCGCGGCGATCTTGGCGATGGGAAAACCCGTGGCCTTGGACGCCAGCGCCGACGACCGCGAGACGCGCGGGTTCATCTCGATCACGACCATGCGGCCGTCTGCGGGGTTGATCGCCCACTGGACGTTCGACCCGCCGGTTTCCACCCCGATCTCGCGCAGGACGGCAATCGAGCCGTTGCGCATGATCTGATATTCCTTGTCGGTCAGGGTCAACGCCGGGGCGACGGTGATCGAATCGCCCGTGTGCACGCCCATCGGATCGACGTTCTCGATGGAACAGACGATGATCGCGTTGTCCGCGCGGTCGCGGACCACCTCCATCTCGTATTCCTTCCAACCGAGAAGGCTTTCGTCGATCAGCACCTGTGCGACCGGCGAGGCGTCGAGACCCGAACGCACGATCGCCTCGTAGTCGTCGCGGTTGTAGGCGACGCCGCCGCCGGTGCCGCCCAGGGTGAAGGCCGGGCGGATGATCGCCGGAAGGCCGATGTGTTCCAGATCGTCGATCGCCTGGCGGACCCCGGCGCCGATGTCGTATTTGCCGTTTTCCTTCTTCGGCGCCGACACGATGGTCGCCTTGGGGTTTTCCAGCCCGATCCGGTCCATGGCCTCGCGGAAAAGCTTGCGATCCTCGGCCATTTCGATGGCCTGGCGGTTCGCGCCGATCAGTTCCACCCCGAACTTCTCCAAGACCCCCATGTCGGCAAGCGCGAGCGATGTGTTCAGGCCGGTCTGCCCGCCCATCGTCGGCAACAGGGCGTCGGGGCGTTCCTTCTCGATGATCTTGGCGACGACTTCGGGGGTGATCGGTTCGATATAGGTGGCGTCTGCCAGGCCCGGATCGGTCATGATCGTGGCCGGGTTGGAGTTCACCAGGATCACCCGGTAGCCTTCCTCCCGCAGCGCCTTGCAGGCCTGGGCGCCGGAATAGTCGAACTCGCAGGCCTGACCGATGACGATGGGGCCCGCGCCGATGATCATGATCGACTTGATATCGGTTCTCTTCGGCATGGTCCGAGCCCCCTCTGGCGCAAATTGTCGGGGGTTATAGTCAAGACGGGCCGGGGCGCAAGGGCCGATGGCGCATTCAGCGGGCGGGAACCGCCGCCGGGTGCCCTGCGCTGCGCCAGATGACGAAGAGAACACCGAACCAAAGCGCCGATACGGCGATGTTGATGATCGTCCAGTCCCAGCCGAACGCCAGCACCGACTGGATATAAAGCGTCGAGGATGTCATCGCGCCGAAGACCACAAATGCCGGCAGGGCAAGCCGTGGCGGCATCACGGCCGCCAGTTGCGGCAAGAGAAGCAGGCTGATGACGTAGTAGTGAAGCCAGCCCACGGGGCTGAAAAGCGCGATCAGCACCGACAGTGCCAGCAGGCTCCTCGCGCGCCGGACAAAGGGGTCACGCGGGGCAAGCCGAAAGGCGAAGGCCGCGAGCAGCGCGACCAGCAGGACCCGCGCGGCCATCGCCACCACCGGCAGGAACGGAACCTCGCCGGTCGTCAGGAACGCGCCTGCGGGCGTCGTCGGGACTGACAGAAGGCCAAGTGCATCGGCCGCGAGAAGGAACGACACTTGCGCCGAGGCGTTCGAGGGCACGACCGGCAGGGTGTTCTCGATCCGGTCGACGGCTGTCAGGAAATCGCCATGCAACCCGGCGCCCGCGACCAGAAAGCTAAGCACGACAAGCCCCGCGACCGTGGCGGCGAAGATCGCTGCCGCGCGCCAGCGCCGTTCGAACAGGAAGAGAAGCACGAAAACCCCCGGCAGGATCTTGATCGCCGCCGCCACGCCAAGAAGTACGCCGGCCGTCCTGTCGCTACCGGCCTGCAACCTTTCGAAGGCCAGAAGCGTCAGGAACATCACGGTGATCTGCGGCTGGTTGAAATGCAGTGCCGTTTCCGAGAAGACCGAGGTCTGCAAGAGCGCCAGCGAGATCACGACCCAGATCAGGGGCCGCATCCCCGAAGGCCGCGCCAGCCGCGCCGCGATGGCGACCGCCGCCGTCAGCATGGCAACATGCAGGACCATCACCGCCTTGGTAAATGCGACCGGCCCGACAAGCGGCGTCAGATAGGACAGGAGCTTTGCCCAAAGCGGCGGGTAGATATAGGGAAAGGCATGCGGCCAGGGATTGCCGAGCGCATCCAGCGTCTCCTTCCATGCCGGGGGCGTACCGCCGAAGAACAGCGGCGGCGCGGCATAGACAAGATCGGGGCGCCCCTCGGCCAGAAACCACCCCGCCATGTAAAGCGGCGCAAGGTCCGATGACGGGCTTTGCCAGTGTCCCGCGAGGGTCACCGCGAACCAGAGCACCAGCAGAAGCAGGCAGATTGCGCGATCCGCTCCCTCCCCGTCGAGAGACCGTACGGATGCCGGCCAGGTCATCGCTTGTCCCCCAGCATGCGTTCCTCCCGGCGGAACATCACCCAGAAGGCCGCCGTCAGCATGCACATCGCAAGCACACCAAGCCACTGGATCATGAAACGGTCCGGGTCGCCGCCAGAAGCGCGGCCGAAAACCGAGGACTGCACGAAAGGCGATGTCAGGATCAGGGCCGTCAGAGCGAGGACAAGGGCAGTGCGCAATCGAAATCGATCGAAGAGCGCCGGCAGGAAGCTCAGCGGGGCAAGGAAATAATAGGCCCAGGCAATCGGGCTGAGAAGCGTCAACAGCATCAGGGACAGGGGCCACAGGGCGATGGCTTGTCCTCGGGTCGTGTGAAACCGGCGTGCAAGCAGGGCGATAACACCGATCAGCACGACCGAGAACGCCAGATTGGAGACAGCGGGCTCGGCCAGGACATACCATCCCACCCCAGCGCCCGCACCGGAGCCGACACTTGGCGCCGCGACAAAGGTCACGAGGTCGGGAAACAGTGCCGCCGTAAACACGCTTTCGACCGAATAGTTGAGACGTGTCAGAAGCGATGTGCCGGAAATCAGACGCACCTCGTGCAGGAATGCCTCGTGAAGCGGCCAGCCCGCAACGATCACGGACAGGACCGCCAGCGCGCCCCCCGCAACGCAGAAGGACGCCGTCGCGCGCCGCTGACCGGAAGCCAGCCAGAAGATCGCCAGTGCCGCCGGGAAAAGCTTGATCGATGCCGCCGCCGCCAACGCAAGCCCACCAGCCACCGGCCTGCCCAGATGTACGCTGTAGATTGCGAAGACGGTCAGGAACGCGACCATGATCTGGGGCTGTTTCTGGAACAGCGCCATCGCGCCGGCCATCGAGAACCAGAAGAAGATCGCCCCGATCGCCACATAGGTCGCCTGCCCCAGTGCGGGCGCGGCAAGCCGGTGTGCCATGATCAGCATTCCGAGCATGAGCAGCGGATTGGCGAAGCTGACCAGCGACGAAAACTCCTCGTAGCTGACAACGCCCTGCAGAAGCGAGGCCGCCCAGGCCCAAAGCGGTGGATAGACGAACGGATAGACGATGCCACGAATCTCACCCTCTGGCGCTTCGCCGATCCAGGCGTCGGGCGGCAGCATCGTGAAATACGCCCCATCGGACGGGTAAACATTCGCCAGGTCACCTTGCGAAAAGCTCGCGCCCGCCTTCCAGACCGCGAAAAGGTCACCAGAAAACGAATGGGAAAATACAACACCGGAGAGAATGGAAAGAACCAGCACGATCAGGAAAGTCGCAATGCCTAGCCGTTCCGTGCGGCCGGACCCCGCAGAAGAACGGGAAATCTTTTCGATGATCCACATACCAAAGTCTATCCCGACCGACCGAAGGGACAGGTTATTCGGTTTCTCAGACCGTTCCTAGCAAGCCCGGTGCGCGCCGCAGCGCCTGACACCGATCCGCAACAGCCAAAGGCGCGACCCTTGACTTCGCCCGCGTCACAAGGTGTATCGGCGCGAACGACGAATTCGCCTCTTGAAAGGGGACGCTCATGCACGCCTATCGCAGCCACACCTGCGCCGACCTCAACAAATCGCATGCCGGTCAGACCGTCCGGCTGGCGGGATGGGTGCACCGGGTGCGCGATCACGGCGGCGTCCTTTTCATCGACCTGCGCGACCATTACGGGATGACGCAGGTGCTGGCCGACAGCGACAGCCCGGCCTTCGGCGCGATCGAGAAGCTGCGCGCCGAAACCGTGATCCGTGTCGATGGCCGGGTGAAGGCCCGCGACGAAAGCCTGGTGAACGCCAAGATCCCCACCGGCGAGATCGAGGTCTATGTCACCGATGTCGAGGTGCTTGGCCCGGCGGAGGAACTGCCGCTGCCGGTCTTCGGCGATCTCGACTACCCGGAGGAGACGCGGCTGACCTACCGCTTCCTCGACCTGCGGCGCGAAAGCCTGCACCGCAACATGATGCTGCGGTCGAACGTGGTCCGGTCCCTGCGAAACCGGATGTGGGACGCGGGCTTCAACGAATACCAGACGCCGATCATCACCGCCTCCTCGCCGGAGGGCGCGCGCGACTTCCTGGTGCCCTCGCGGCTGCATCCGGGCAAGTTCTACGCGCTGCCGCAGGCGCCCCAGCAGTTCAAGCAGCTGATCATGGTGGCGGGCTTCGACCGATATTTCCAGATCGCCCCGTGTTTCCGCGACGAAGACCCGCGCGCCGACCGCAGCCCGACCGATTTCTACCAGCTCGACGTCGAGATGAGCTTTGTCGAACAGGCCGATGTCTTCGCCGCCGTGCAGCCGGTCATCCAGGGCGTGTTCGAGGAGTTCGGCGGCGGCCGCCGGGTCGACCCGGACTGGCCGCTGATCTCCTACGCAGACAGCGCGCTCTGGTACGGCACCGACAAGCCCGACCTGCGCAACCCGATCAAGATGCAGGTCGTGAGCGAGCATTTCGCGGGCTCGGGCTTCGCGATCTTCGCGAAACTGCTGGAGAACGAAGGCACCGAGATCCGCGCGATCCCCGCGCCGACGGGCGGCAGCCGCAAGTTCTGCGACCGCATGAACGCCTTCGCGCAAGCGCAGGGTTTGCCGGGGATGGGGTATATCTTCTGGCGCAAGGCCGAGGACGGATCGGGGATCGAAGCCGCCGGCCCGCTTGCGAAAAACATCGGGCCGGAACGCACCGAAGCAATCCGGGTGCAACTTGGCCTGGGCGAAGGCGACGCGGCCTTCTTCCTTGGCGGCAAGCCCGAGACGTTCGAGGCCGTCGCAGGCCGTGCACGGACCGAGATCGGGCGCGAACTGGGACTGATCGACGAAAACTGCTTCAAGTTCGCCTGGATCGTCGATTTCCCGATGTACGAAAAGGACGCGGAGACCGGCCGGATCGACTTTTCCCACAACCCGTTCTCCATGCCGCAGGGCGGGATGGCGGCGCTGGACGGCGATCCGCTGAAGGTTCTCGGCTTTCAGTACGACCTTGCCTGTAACGGCTACGAGCTGGTTTCGGGCGCGATCCGCAACCACAAGCCCGAGATCATGTTCAAGGCGTTCGAGCTTGCGGGCTACGGCAAGGACGAGGTCGAAAAGCGCTTTGGCGGCATGGTCAAGGCGTTCAAGTACGGCGCGCCCCCGCACGGCGGCTGTGCGGCGGGGATCGACCGGATCGTGATGCTCCTGGCCGACACCGCGAACATCCGCGAGGTCATCATGTTCCCGATGAACCAGCGGGCCGAGGATCTTCTGATGGGGGCGCCGTCGGAACCTACCAACGAGCAGTTGCGCGAACTCCGCCTGAGGGTTCTGCCGAAGGAATGAGGGCGGGCGCGCCGGAAGGGTCCGCCCGGCGGCGCGACCCACCGGGATCCGGGGCGATCGCTGGCGTTGGCGGGCCCCGACCGGCCCGCTCAGAAGGCCGACGCGGCCGTCGCGATCACCGAAAAGGCGAGGGTTGCTGCGCTGAAGGCGAAGAAGGCCCAACCAACGGCCGGTTTGCTTGCCATCTGGATCACGCTCAGCTTCATCTCGTCTCTCCTGCCTGCGCGGCTTGTGCCATGACGGACTTTCCCGCAGAAATGCGGCAGGAATCTGATGGCATTGGTTCCGGAAAGGGGCATCGATGGAAAAAACGCGCGACATCGGCGAGGCGCTGAACGGATGGCGGCCGCCGGTCTGGCCCGGCCCGGCCACGCTTGAGGGAAGCTATGCCCGCCTTGAACGGCTGACCCATGCCCATGCGGCGGAACTTGACCGCGCCGCCCGCGCCGACGATTCGGTCTGGGCCTACATGCCCTATGGCCCCTTCGCATCGGCGGCGGCCTATGGCGACTGGGTCGCGGGAATGGCGGCCAGGCCCGACCCCTGGTTCTACGCGATCCGCAACCTTGCGACCGGTCAGGCCGAAGGCGTGGCCAGTTGGCTGCGCATCACGCCAGAGGCCGGATCGATCGAGGTGGGGCACATCCTGTTTTCCCCGGCACTGCAAAGGACACGCGCGGCGACCGAGGCCATGTTTCTCATGATGCAATGGGTCTTCGACGCGGGATACCGGCGCTACGAATGGAAATGCAACGCCCAGAACGCCGGATCGCGGCGGGCGGCGGAACGATTCGGCTTCAGCTACGAAGGGGTGTTCCGCCAGGCGGCTGTCATCAAGGGTCGCAACCGCGACACCGCCTGGTTCGCCGCCATCGACAGCGAATGGCCGGCGTTGAAGGCGGCCTACGGGCGCTGGCTTTCGCCCGACAACTTCACGGCCGACGGGCGCCAGCGCCAATCGCTTGCGGCGCTGACCGCGCCGGTCCTGGCCGCCCGCGACCCACGCACCGGCGCGGGCTAAAGGCGCGCGCCAACCTGCCCCGCCCGCAGGCGCGCGACGACAAGCCCGCGGAGCTTTTCCAGGCGCTCCGCAGCCTGGCCCAAGGGCAGGCCGCGCAGGGATGCGGCGGCTTCCTCAAGATCCCGGTCGGCCGTGCTGCGGCCCAGACCCGCCAGGAATTGCGCGACATAATCGGCCTCGGGCCCCGGGGTCGCGGTGCGCAGGGTCCGCCCGGCAATCGCCAGATCCTCTCTCAGCGTTGCGGGATCCGGCTCGATGGCGGTGGCCTTGACCTCGAAGCGTCCGGGGCGCGCATGGCCGGGCAGCGCGCCGATCACCGTGCGCTGAAAGGTACAAAGATCGTCAAGCGGCTTGGCCAGAAAGCCCTGCGCACCCGCGTCGCGGGCCGCACTTTCCATCCCCGGATCGCCGCTTGTCGCAAGGATCACCGGCAGCCGCGGCACCCGCCCGTCGAGCCGCCCGATCAGGTCGAGGCCCGATCCGTCCGGCAGGCCCAGGTCCACGATCGTGACCGATGGCCGGTAGGTCGACAGATGCCGTTCCGCCGAGCGGAGGCAATCGGCCCGGCGGACGCGCGCGCCCGAATGCAGGCACATCAGCCGAAGCGCCTCTGACGCGAAGCGGCTGTCTTCAACCACAAGAACCGTCAGCCCGCGCAGGGGTTCTGCGGGTGTCGGCCGGTTCACCGGCTGAAATGTGTCGAACGTGTCGGTCATCGCCTGCCTCCTCGCCCTGGGATCGACTCACCGGCAAAGTCTCGGCGCGGTTCGGCTAACGAAGGGTAAACACCGGGGCGATCCCTGCGGCGCGCTGCCGCTTGCGCCGGCGGCGCGCCCGCCGCATAAGACGCCAAAGCGCAAAGGAGCCTGCCCATGATCGGACGTCTGAACCATGTCGCCATCGCCGTTCCCGACCTTTCCGCTGCGGCCGCGCAATACCGCGATACGCTGGGCGCCAAGGTCGGTGCCCCCCAGGACGAACCCGACCACGGCGTCACCGTCGTCTTCATCGAACTGCCGAACACGAAGATCGAACTTCTCTATCCCTTGGGCGAAAATTCCCCGATCAGCGGCTTTCTTGAAAAGAACCCCGCAGGCGGCATCCACCACATCTGCTACGAGGTCGAGGACATCCTGGCCGCCCGCGACCGCCTGAAGGCGCAAGGCGCCCGCGTTCTGGGAACCGGCGAACCGAAGATCGGCGCCCACGGCAAGCCGGTCCTGTTCCTGCACCCCAAGGATTTCAACGGCTGTCTTGTGGAACTGGAGCAGGTCTGATGAACCTTACCGGCGGCATCGTCCTTTTCGCGGTCATCTGGTTTCTGGTGTTCTACATCGTGCTGCAGATCCGCCCCGGCAGCCAGGCCGAAAGCGGCGAGGTCACGCCCGGAACACCGGCCAGCGCCCCGGCCGACGCCAAGATCCTGAAGAAGGCCAAGATCACCACGCTGGTGACGATCGTCCTTTGGTCGATCATCGCCGGGATCATCCTGTCGGGCTGGATCACCATCTACGATCTGGACTGGTTCGGACGGCTGAACTCCACCGCGCCCGGGACAAACTGACGCGTTTGCCCCCCGCGCGCGCCCCGACGCGGCGGATCAGCGCGCCGCGCGGTTCAGCCGGTGGAAGATGTGGGTGAAGGTCGCCGCGCCAAGAACCGGCACGAACAGGTTGACGACAGGCACCACAAGCGGCGCCGCCATCAGCATCCCCGCCGCAAGGATCGTCAGGCGATTGTCTCGGCGCAGTTGCCGTGCCGCCTGTCGCCCGATCCGGCGCATGGCGGCCATCTGGAAGTATTCCCGCCCGATCAGATAGCCGTTCAGCCCCCAGAAAACGAAGGGCGCAAGTGGTCCCGCGAAGAACCACAGCATCAACGCCAATAGGTTCACGCCAATCAGGATGCCGGTGAAGTTCACCGCATCGATCGCCGCGTCGCCCAAGGGCACGCGCGGCGCGGGCGGCAGGTGTGGATAGTGCCGCGCCTCGACCGCGTCGGCCACCGTGTCCAGGAAGAGCCCCGAAAAAGCCGCCGCGACCGGCACCATCAGGAAGATCGACAGCACCAACATGGCGACAAGCGAACTCCAGCCCAGAAGGGTGTGCAGCCCGTCGACCTCACCGATCCAGGGCAGGCTCAGCGTATCGGGGGTGAAGATGTCGATCACCAGGATCAGCCCGGCATAGGCGCCGGCAAGCAGCGCCAGCGACAGTGCCAGCCCCAGGATCACGACCTTGAGGAAGCGGCGGTCTCCCAACTGACCGAGCGCGGCAAGAAAGGCGGAAAGGATCACGCCGTCACCCATGTCGTGACCCCGTCAAGATCGGGGCGGGGCCGGTCGGGGGGGGCGGACGTCTCGGTGCCGACATGGATCACCCCGGCGACCCACTCGCCCGGTGCCAGTCCAAGGGCCCGGGTTGCGAATTCCGGGTCGTGAACGTGCCAGCCCGTCAGCCAGGCCGCCCCCCAGCCGGAGGCAAGCGCGGCATTGACCAGCGAAAGACACGCAGCCCCTGCAGAAAGTGTCTGTTCGATCTCGGGAACCTTTGCCGTGTCTCGTGGCACCTTTACCACGACGATCGCCAGATGCGCGTCGGCGAATTGCGCCACACCCTTCGCGATCCGCTCCGGGTCCATGGCCAGCTCGGCGCCCCGTTCCCGCGCGGCCTGTGCCAGCCGCTGCAAGGCGGGCCGTTCCAGCACGATGAAGCGCCAGGGCTCAAGCTTGCCGTGATCGGGGACGCGCGCACCTGCCGTCAGGATCGGCAACAGTTCCGCCCGGGTCGGAACCGGTGTGGTCAGGGTCCGTGGCGGGCGCGAACGGCGCGTCAGCAGGAACTCCATGGCGGCATGGTTCGGATCGGGCATTGCGCACTCCTTGGTCGCTTGCCCTGATGTCGGATGCCGTGGCGGCGGGGTCAAGCCCCGGCGGGCCGGTTCGCGGGCGGCAGGTTTGCCGGTGTCAGGATCTGCGCCTCGCTTGGCGCAAGCTCCGGCAGGGGCGGCACAAGACGATGGTAGGCCAGAAGATGCAGGAATGCCGCGCGCAGATCCTCTGCGATATCGTGATGAAGAACGATGTCGATCCAGTTCTGCGCCAGGAGCCGGCGGTTCTCCTCATCGAGGTCGTGGGCGATGTACAGGTCCGGCCGGATTCCCTCCCGTTCCAGCGCATCCAGTACTGCGACGTTGCAGCCCCCGATCGAATAGACGGCGCGGATGGCAGGCTCGGCGCGGGCCGCCTGTGTCACGGCCTCTCCGATCGAAAGCCCCGTCATCGTGCCACCGACGGCCTCCACACAGGACAGTTCGGGACGCAGACGGGCCAGACCGTTCAAGAAGGCGCGGCGCCGGGCTTCCTCGCCCAGAAAGCTGGGTTGGCACTGTGACACAAGGACTGCCCCCGTTCCGTGCAGCATCCGCGCCACAAGCCATGCGGCCGTGTCGCCGGCCCGCGCGTTTTCCGGACCGGCAAAGGCAAGCCGTGCAGGCGCCGCAATATCGGTGAAGATCGCCACAACCGGAATGCCACGCGCGCCCAGGCCCGCCAGGGCATCACGGATTGGGCCGCTGTCGCGCAACTTGACCAGGACACCCCGGCTACCACGCCGCGCGATCCGGTCAAGGATGGCCAGCGTCTCCGCCTCATCCATCACATCGCGCATTGAATACCGGGGGCGAAGGACGGCCGGCCCGAGCGTCGGCAACACATGGGCTGTAACGGCGCGGATCATGCGGGTGAAGCGCTCTGGCGCCTCGATGACGACATCGACGAACAGTCGGCGGCCTCGAGCGTCAAGCTGGCTTTCCTGGGCCTCCAGCTCGGCCAGCGCGTCCGCGATACGGCGCCGGGTCTGCGCACTGACATGGGCACGCGCATTCAGCGCCCGATCCACGGTCGCGGTGGAAAGCCCCGCCTGAAGCGCGATTTCCTTGATCGGAAAGCGATGAGTCATTTGATGTATTATTGATGTCTTTTTTTGCCGCGGCAATGGGCTTCTAGGGCCGGGCTTGCGGCACGGGTCAGGGGCCGGGGTCAGGGGGCCGGGGTCAGAAAGCAGGGTCGCGTTGCGCCGGTTGCCCGCAATGGAGCCTCCAGGCAAGCGCGGCAAGCGCGAGGTCGCCAAGGGCATGGCCACGCGAAACGAACGCTGCCCGCTCTGACGGTTCCTGCCGGCCCGGAAACGCCCCTGTCACAAGCCCGCAAAGGTCGCCGGCAGAGCATTCCAACGGCACAAGCGGATCGGCCATCGCGCGCTCCTGCGCCAGATCGTCAACGACCAGACGGTCAAATGCGGCAAGCCCGGCGCGATCCCACGAACGGCCCAAATCCACCATCGCCACGAAAACCCCGGGCTCAAGCCCGCGCGGATCAAGCGCCGGTGCGAAGGCGCCCGACTGCGACACCGAGGTGACGACAAGATCCGCCCCGGCGACCGCGCTGGCGGCATCCGACACGACGGTGACCTCCAGCCCGAGCCTTTCGGCCAGGTCCTGAAACAACCGGAGATTGACCGCGCCCCGGCCAAAGACCGATACCCCGGTCAACGGGAAAAGCTCTGCCATTGCGCGCAGATTGGCCCGCGCCTGCACCCCCGCGCCGACGAAGGCGGCACGCGACGCATCCGGCCGCGCCAGCCACCGGCCCGCCACCATGGCAAGCGCGGCCGTCCGGGTGGCGGTGATCCAGTTTCCGTCCAGCGTCGCCAGCGCGCATCCGGTCGCCGCATCCAGAAGCAGCACCGTCGCGTTGATCTCGGGCAGCGCCCGCTCCGCGTTCGCGGCATTCAAGACAAGCGCCTTGACAGCGACCACCGGAGGATCGTCAGCCACCGCGATCATCGACATGACGGTGCGGCCGTCGGGCGGATGCAGCGCCGTCTTCGGCGCGGCCCAGGCCCGCCCCGCAACGGCCGCCGCGATCACCGCCTCGATCGCATCCGCGGCAGCCCCCGCACCGATGCCCAGCGCGTCAAGCGCCTCTGCGTCCAGGTGCAGCGGTGCGCCTTTCGCGCGGTCGTGGCCGCGCATCAGGCGTGAAACCAGTCGGCGAGGCGCCCGATGTGGGCCGAGACATGCGCCTGCCACTCCGCCCCCGGCTGGCGCGCGCGCAAGGTGTCGGCCAGCGGGTCGGGCGCATGGGCGGCACTGCCCGCCAGTTCCTCGATCGCCGCATGGGCGCAGAAAGGGGCATGCAGTTCGGAATACCCCCCTTCATGCACCATGACGACCCTGCCGCCGCAAGCCTCCTGCGCAACCGCCACGATCTGCCGGGTCATCAGCCGAAATGTCTCTGCCGTGGCCAGCATCCGCCCCAGGGGATCCATCGCCGAGGCGTCGTAGCCCGACGCGACGATGATGACCTCGGGCCGAAAGCGGTGAAGGGCGGGCAGGACGATCCGCTCCATCGCCTCGAGATAGCTGGCGTGGCCGGTCCCGGGCGGCAGGGGAACGTTGATGTTGAAACCATGCCCCTTGCCCTCGCCGCGCACCCCCGCGCCACCGGTATCGAGCGGATAGTTGTGTTCCTGATGCAGCGAGACGGTCAGAACCTCCGGGTCGGACAGGAAGATGGCCTCGGTCCCGTTACCGTGGTGCACGTCCCAGTCGACCACCGCGACGCGCCGCACCAGGCCCGCGGCCTGCGCCGCGCGGATCGCGACCGCGATATTGTTGAGAAGACAAAAGCCGTTCGGCCAGTCGGGCAGGCAATGATGGCCCGGCGGCCGCGACAGCGCATAGGCGCGCTTCGCCATGCCGCGAAGCACCGCCGTCAGCGCGCCCGTCGCGAGCCCCGCAGACAGGGCGGCAATCTCGTAACCGCCGGGCCCGAAGGGCGTGCGCAACCCAAGCTCTCCCCCACCCGCATCCGATGCCGCCTTGAAGGCATCCAGATAGCTGGCGGGATGGACCCGAAGCAGATCCTCTTGCGTGGCCGTGGGGGCGGACCGGACATCAAGATCACGCACAAGCCCAGACACCTCGATCAGGTTGCGCAGGCGGCGCTTGGCCTCGGGCGTTTCTGGCAGGCTGCCGCCAGGCTCCACCAACCCACCCACGGGGATGGTCAGCACATAGTTGCCTCCGCCGTGCCAGAAACAGCGTTCGTCAGTGAAGAAGGCAGTGGTCATCTGCGGGCTCCGTTCCATCCGCAGCAGTCTGGCGCGCCGCCATGACCCGGGCAAGAGGTTGACCGCGCCTAGGCGGTTGGCTTCGACGAAAAGCCGTGTCAGGAAGCGGCATGGGCACACTCGAACATCTGGCGCACCCCGGGGCCGAGATCGCGGTGCGCGTGACACCGCGCGCCTCGCGCAATGCCGTCGTGATCGAGGGCGGCGCGATCCGCGTCTATGTGACCGTCGTCCCCGAGGACGGCAAGGCGAACGATGCGGTGCGCAAGCTCCTGGCTTCAGAGCTTGGCGTGGCGAAGTCACGGCTGGTTCTGGTGCGCGGCCAGACCGCACGCGACAAGGTCTTCCGCCTCGAAGACTAGGGGAAACCGGTCCTTTGGTCGCATATCCGCCGGCCACGGCAAGGCTTGACCGCGCGGTCCGATCTGCCAGCATGGCGCCACCGCGAAAGGGGACCAGCGCATCGTGTCACGCACAGCCGAAACCATAGACGACGTCGAACGCCTGCTGTCGGGCCAGGACTATGTCTGCGACCGCGCCCTGGCGACCGTCGTCTTCCTGTCGCTCAGGCTCGGGCGCCCGCTCTTTCTGGAGGGAGAGGCCGGCGTCGGCAAGACCGAGATCGCCAAGGCGATCGCGTCGGCGCTCGGCCGCAGGCTGATCCGGCTTCAGTGCTACGAGGGGCTCGACGCCGCATCGGCCGTCTGCGACTGGAACTTCGCGGCGCAGATGATCGCCATCCGCACCGCCGAGGCGGGCGGCGGCGCCGATCGCGACGCGCTGCGCTCAGAGCTTTTCACCGAGGATTACCTGATCGAACGCCCGCTGCTTGCCGCGATGCGGCCCCAGCCGGGTGGCGCGCCGGTCCTTCTCATCGACGAACTGGACCGCACCGACGAACCCTTCGAGGCTTTCCTCCTCGAGGCGCTCTCGGACTTTCAGGTAACGATCCCCGAACTTGGCACGATCAGGGCCCCCGAACCGCCGATCGTCATCCTGACATCGAACCGCACCCGCGAGGTCCACGACGCGCTGAAGCGCCGCTGCCTCTACCACTGGGTCGACTATCCCGACTTCACCCGCGAGATGCAGATCGTCCACGCCCGCGCACCGGAGGCCACCGAACGGCTCAGCCGCGAGGTCGTTGCCTTCGTCCAGAAACTGCGCACCGAAGACCTGTTCAAGAAACCTGGCGTCGCCGAGACCATCGACTGGGCGAAATGCCTGCTGGCGCTCGACGTCATATCACTCTCGCCAGAGGTGATCGCCGACACGCTGGGCGCGATCCTGAAATACCAGGACGACATCCAGAAGATCACCGGATCACCCGCCAGGAAGATCCTCGACGAGGTGCGGGCCGAACTGGCGGCGACCTGATGACTGCCCTGCCCCTTCATCTTGCCCCAAATACCT
>JACKKJ010000004.1 GCA_024236495.1 Paracoccaceae bacterium | reverse complement strand
CGCCCGAGGGCCAGGTCCGCGCCGCGATCCCGCGCGAGGCGAAAAGGAAGGCCAGCGCGTCGCGCAGCGCTTCCTCATCGTCGACGATATGGACGGCAAGGCCGGTCGGCTGCGTCATCGGTCCCCTCCGGTGCGTGCGACTGGGTTGGCGACAGGTTGTGCGGCGGGGTGAGCGACTGGGTGAGCGGCGGGGCCAAGCGGCGTTTCCGCAGGCTTTTCGGGGTCGGGCGCATCCGGCCGTGCCGCGGCTACCGGCAGGACCACGGCAAACACCGTGCCGCCGCCGGGGTTCGGGCCGTGGCCAAGCGTGCCATGATGCAGCTCGACGATCGAACGGCAGATGTTCAGACCCATTCCCATGCCGTGACTCTTGGTGCTGGTGAACGGATCGAAGAGCCGCTCGGCCAGTTCGGCCGGGATGCCGGGGCCGCGGTCGGCCACCTCGATCCGCAGGCTGTCGCCGTCCCGCACGATCCGCACGCTCAGCGCGTCCGCGCCCGGGTTCGTCTGCCCCGCCATCGCCTCCATCCCGTTGCGGATCAGGTTGACCAGCACCTGTTCGATCAGGATCCGGTCGGCCATCACCGGGGGCAGCGGCGCCCTTGGCGGCACCAGCACCAGACGTACCTGCATCTCGCGCGCATCTGCGGCGAGAAGGCCCAGCGCCTCCGCCGCCACATCGGCAAGGTCCAGGGGGATCATCTGCGGTTCGCGCTTTTTCACGAAGTCCTGGATGCGGCGGATGATCAGGCCCGCGCGCCGCGACTGCGCCGCCATCTTCTCGAACGCGGTGCGGATCAGCGCGGGGTCCGTCCGCCCGCCGTCGATCAGGTTGAGCCCGCCCGCCGCATAGGAGGCGATCGCGCCAAGCGGCTGGTTCAGTTCATGCGCCAGCGTCGATGCCATTTCCCCCAGCGTGACAAGGCGCCCGGTGCGCGCCAGGCTTTCGTCCTGCGCGCGCGCCAGCCGCGCGGCGCGCTTGGCCTCCGTGATGTCGATCACCGACCCCATCCAGCCCTGATGCCGGCCCTGCGCGTCGATCAGCGGCGCCTCGTAGACCTGCACGTCGATGTCGGACCCGTCGGCGCGCCGAAACCGGCTTTCGAAGCTTTGCGGGGTGGCGGGGCCCTCGGCCAGGCGGCGCTGGCGGGCCAGCGTGTCCTCAAGACCCTCGGGCGACCAGTAGGGCATCGGCGGCACGCGCCCGATCAGCTCCGCCGCGGGCAGGTCCACGAGCTTGCAGAAGGCGGCGTTGACGTAAAGGATGCGCCCTGCGTGATCCTTCGCCCGAAGCCCCACCGTCAGGCTTTCCTCCATCGCGCGGCGAAAGGCCATTTCGGCGCGCAGACGCTCCTCGGCGCGGCGCCGGCTGAGCGCGTTGCGCTGCACCACCAGGAGCGCGAGGATGGCAAAGGCCGCCAGCGCGACGATGGCGCCCAGAAGCGCGGTGTTGCCCACCGCCGGGGCGCGGTCATAGGCGGTGATCTCGAGGATGCTGCCGGCGAGCGGTGGATCGAAGCTGATCCGGTGCTGCGGCGCACCTTCGGCGACGGGGCGGCGGGCACGGGCGGCCAGCGTCTGGCGGGTGTCGGCGATCTGCACGCCATATTGTTCCGCGATCCACCACGGCAGGTGCCGGTCAAGCATGATCGGCAGCGAGATGGAGGCGACGACAACGCCCCCCTCGGTCGTGGCAAGGCGCTGCGCCATCGGCGCGACGCCGTTGTCCACCTGCCCATAGACGGGACGCGCGGTCGCGGTCCCCGCCTGAAGCACCTGTGCGACCAGCGCCGTCTCGGCCGCGCCGGGCCGCTGTTCGGCGACCGCCGACACCAGGGCGCCCCCGGCGTCGTACCAGCGCACCGCCAGCATCTCGGGATTGGCGGCGATGTGCAGGCGCGCCCGCGCCTTCAGCATCTCAAGGGGAACGCCACTTGCCGCGTCCAGCGCCAGCCGGACCAGCATGTCCTCGTCGACCGACATCTGGAACCTGAGCGTCTGTTCGACCCACAGCGCATCGGTCGCAAGCTTGGCCTTGGCGCGTTCCCCGTCGGACCGGTCCACGATCCAGACAAGAGCCGCAACCAGCGCGACAAGCGCCACGATCGCGGCAAGCGGAACCAGCGACAAAAGGTCGAGGCGGCGGGACGGCAGAAGGCTCCCGGCGACCCAGGGTTCGGGGCCGGGGCCGGCCTGCCGCGCTTCGCGCGCCGCGGCGTCGCTATGTGCGTCCTTCGGCGTGTCGCATCCTCCCCATCGACACGGGCGGGCATTCACCCAGGGTTCTGGCACCCCTGCCCCGGCCTGTCTATTGCGGAAAGCCACAATAGCGCGACAGTCGTTCTTGCGGCAAAGCATCTTTCATGCCGCCGAGGAGGGCGGACCAAGGAGGAGAATCTCATGCTGACCCGTCGCACACTTGCAGCGCTTGCCGGCGCCACTGCGCTTGCCCTGTCTCTGGCCGCCCCGGCCATGGCGCAGGACAAGATCGTCATCAAGTTCAGCCACGTCGTCGCCCCCGACACGCCCAAGGGCAAGGGCGCGGCCAAGTTCGAGGAGCTGGCCGAGGCCTATACCAACGGCGCGGTGGACGTGGAGGTCTACCCCAACAGCCAGCTCTACAAGGACAAGGAAGAACTTGAGGCGCTGCAGCTTGGCGCGGTGCAGATGCTCGCCCCCTCTCTGGCCAAGTTCGGCCCCCTCGGCGTCCAGGACTTCGAGGTCTTCGACCTGCCCTTCATCTTCCCGAGCTACGACGCGCTGCGCAAGGTCACGCAGGGCGAGGTCGGCAAGGCGCTTCTGGCCAAGCTGGAAGACAAGGGGATCGCGGGACTGGCCTACTGGGACAACGGCTTCAAGATCATGTCGGCCAACAGCCCGCTGCATGTGCCCGACGACTTCCTTGGCCTGAAGATGCGCATCCAGTCCTCCAAGGTGCTTGAGGCGGAAATGAACGCGCTTGGCGCGGTGCCGCAGGTCATGGCCTTCTCCGAAGTCTACCAGGCGCTGCAGACCGGCGTCGTCGACGGGACCGAAAACCCGCCCTCGAACATGTATACCCAGAAGATGCACGAGGTTCAGAAGCACGCGACGCTTTCGGGCCACGGCTACCTTGGCTATGCGGTGATCGTGAACAAGCAGTTCTGGGACGGCCTGCCCGAGGACGTGCGCGCCGGTCTTGACAAGGCCATGGCCGAGGCGACCGACTACGCCAACTCCATCGCCAAGGAAGAAAACGACAAGGCGCTGGCCGCGATGCAGGCGGCGGGCACGACCGAATTCCACGAACTGACCGACGAGGAGCGGGCGACCTGGGTCGCGGCGCTTGAGCCGGTGCACGAGGAAATGGCCGGGCGCATCGGCGCCGAGACGATCGCCGCCGTCAAGGCCGCGGTCGCCGAATAAGGCCCGATCCCAGGGGGCGGCCATCAGGGCCGCCCCTTTTCCCTTCCGCCCCCTGCCCCGCGAGGTGTGCCATGCTGCGCCTTCTCGACCGGCTGGAAGAGGTTCTTATCGCCACGCTGATCGCGCTGGCGACGCTTCTCATCTTCCTGTCGGTCTCCCACCGCTTTGCCATCGGTTTCGCCGCCGATATTGTCGGTTTCGCCCGGTCCAACGACCTTGAGACGCTGGGCGCCTATGCCCGGTCGGTCTTCAAGTTCATCAATGCGCTCAAGATGACCTGGGCGCAGGAGGCGTGCATCTTCATGTTCGTCTGGATGGCCAAGTTCGGTGCCGCCTATGGCGTGCGCACCGGCATCCATGTCGGCGTCGACATCCTGGCCGAACGGCTGCAGGGCACCGCGCGGCGCACCATCACCATCATCGCGATGTCGGGCGGCATTCTCTTTACCGCCATCATCGTCTGGATCGGCGCCGATTTCGTCTGGCATGTCCGCGCCGGCGGCCAGGTCACCCCCGATCTCGAGATCCCGTCCTGGATCGTCTACCTCGCGGTTCCGCTTGGATCGGCGCTGATGTGCTTCCGCTTCATCCAGGCGCTCGTGAAGTTCCTCAGGACCGGCGAGATCGCGCATCACGACCACGGGGCCGTCGACGGGCTTGAAGACGAGGCCGACGACCTTGCCAAGGGGGGCCACGCATGACCGCTCTCATCATCTTCCTGATCCTCGCGGTCCTCCTCATCACCGGGATGCCGGTGTCGATCGCGCTGGGTCTGACCGTCTTCAGCTTTCTCTTCGCCTTTTCGGACGTTCCGATGGACGCGATCGCGCTGAAGCTGTTCACCGGGATCGAGAAGTTCGAGATCATGGCGATCCCGTTCTTCATCCTGGCCGGCAACTTCCTGACCCACGGCGGCGTTGCGCGGCGGATGATCCGCTTCGCGTCCTCCATGGTCGGGCACTGGTATGGCGGGATGGGCCTTGCGGCGGTCGTGGCCTGCGCGCTTTTCGCGGCCATTTCGGGGTCTAGCCCCGCGACGGTGATGGCGGTGGGGTCGATCCTGATCCCGGCGATGGTCAAGCAGGGGTATCCGCCGCAGTTCGGCGTCGGCACCGTCGCCACCGCGGGCGGCCTTGGCATCCTGATCCCGCCGTCGATCGTCATGGTCATGTATGCGGTCGCCACCTCGGGCATGGTCGTCACCGGCCCGGACGGCCAGCCGGTCATGTCCGCCTCGATCGGCGATCTCTTCATCGCGGGGGTCGTGCCGGGCCTGATGCTGGCCACGATGCTCGGCACGACGACGATGTACCGCGCCTGGAAGAACGGCTATCCCCGGATGACGCGGATGCCCTTCGCCGAACGCTGGACGGCCTTTCGCGAAAGCGTCTGGGGGCTCTTGCTGATCGTCATCATCATGGGTGGCATCTACGGCGGCATCTTCACGCCGACCGAGGCCGCGGCCTTCAGCGCGGTCTACGCCTTCATCATCGCGGTCTGGGTCTACAAGGACATCGGCCTGCGCGACGTGCCCAAGGTCTTGCTGAACTCGGCCGCGATGTCGGCGATGCTTCTTTACATCATCACCAACGCGGTCATGTTCGCCTTCATCCTGACGTCGGAACAGATCCCGCAGACGCTGTCGGAATGGATCGTCTCGCTTGGTCTTGGCAAGGTGGGCTTCCTTCTGGTCGTCAACCTGCTGCTACTGATGATCGGCATGGTGATGGAGCCTTCGGCCATCGTGCTGATCATGGCGCCGATCCTTTACCCCGTCGCCGTGGCGCTGGGGGTGGACCCGGTCCATTTCGGCATCCTTCTGGTGGTGAACATGGAAATCGGCCTTTGTACGCCGCCGGTGGGGCTGAACCTTTATGTCGCCTCGTCGATCTCCCGGCTGGGCCTGACCGAGGTGACGCGCGCCTCCTGGCCCTGGCTGCTGACCGCGCTTCTGTTCCTGGCGATCATCACCTACATCCCGATGGTGACGCTGTTCCTGCCCGGTCTCCTGGGCATGTAGGCGGGGCTGCGGAACGAAAGACGGGGCGCCGGTCCGGCGCCCCGTTTGACTTTCCACAAGGGGGTTAGGTCCGCCCTGAGGATCAGATCGCGCCGATGACGACCAGCGCGGCAAAGCCACCGGTCACGGACAGCATCAGCCCGACCGCCAGCGACCCCAGATCCTTGGCGTCCCTGGCCGCCTCGGACCATTCGGGCGACACACGATCGGTCAGCACCTCGATCGCGGTGTTCAGCGCCTCGACGATCAGCACCATCGCCATCAGAAGGACCAGCGTCACCCACTGCCAGGTCGCCGCCCCCCGCCACAGGAAGGCCGCGATCAGCCCGGCCCCGCCCAGAAGCTCGAGCCGCGCGGCCGTCTCCTGCATCAGCCGCCGGAAGCCCGCCAGCGAATAGCCGGCCGCATCGACCACATGCATCAACCCGCCGCGCGGGGGCACCACCACCCGTTCGTCCCTGTCTGGGCTGTCCTTCATCAGCTTGCGATCCCTTTGCGGCAGGTGTCGGTCAGGTCAAGCGCCGCATCGCGCGCCGCGGTCGAGACATCGAGAAGCCCCAAAACGGTGTGAAACACGTTGTCCTGGCTTGCCGGCGCCTTGGCCACGTCGCGCAGGCAGCCGCCGTCCAGCCCCATTTCCGTCCTGAAGCCATTGGCCATCCACATCACCATCGGCACCTTCGTCTGCACCTCGGGTGCCATGAACATCGGCGCAGCATGAAGGTAAAGGCCGTTTTCCCCAAGCGATTCGCCGTGGTCGGACAGGAAGAACATGGCAGGCAACACCCGATCGGAGGCCGACAGCATGTCGATCGTGGCCGACAGGACGTGGTCGGTCTCAAGCATCGCGTTGTCATAGGCATTCACGATCGCACCCACCTCGCATTCGGCGAATTCGGCGGTGCGGCAGTCGGGGGCGAAGACCGCGCGGTCCTGCGGATAGCGCAGGTAATAGGCGGGCCCGTGGTTGCCGATCATGTGAAGGACCAGGACGGTGTTGCGCGTCATCGTCGCCGCCGTGCGTTCGATGATCGGAAGAAAGGCCTCGTCCGTGCATTCGCCGACGCAGACATCGGGCGTCAGGGCGGGATCGACGCGGTCCCAGCCGGTGCGGGCGGCGATGCGCTGGTCGCCGGTGTTGTTGTCGACCCATTTCACGTCGAAGCCCGCGCGCACCAGCACATCAAGAAGGTTTTCGCGCGACAGGAATTCGTTACGCGAATAGTCGGCCTGCGCGAGGGGCGAGAACATGCAGGGCAGCGACACCGCCGTCGAGGTGCCGCAGGAACTGACATCGGGGAAGTTGATGACATCGCGCGCCGCAAGTCCGGGGGTGGTGTCGCGTTCGTAACCGTTCAGCCCGAAATTCTGCGCCCGCGCGGTTTCCCCCGCGAAAAAGACCAGAAGCACCGGCTTCGTGGCCGCCGCCAGATGCGGGCCGGGTGCGGCGTCCAGCGCGATGGGCCGCGCCACCGGATCGCCCCCGGCGAACTGTTCCTTGCCGAACTTCACCAGCGCCGCGATGGTCGCGCCAGGCTGGTAGGCGGCCATGACCTCCTTGCGTTCGCGCAGGACGGCCGAGAACGCCTTGTATTCGGAGAAGAGCCCGCCAAGCAGGATCGCCAGCGACAACCCCATGCCCATCGGCCAGCGCCAGAGGTGATGCCAGCGCCGCACCCGCCGCACGCGCGGCCAGAAAACCAGGGCCGCCGGCAGGATGCCGCTCAGCCCGATCTGCGCCACCGCGCCGAAAGTGATCAGGTGGCGCGATTCCGTCACCGTCGTCTCGAAGACGTTGCGGATCATCTCCCGGTCGATGAGGACGCCGAAGGTCCGTTCATAGTAGCTCGCCCCCGATGCGATCAGGATCAGCGCCGCCGCCGCCGGCCGCTGCAGCCGCGCCGGTCCGAGCAGTTCAAGCGTGAACAGCGTCAGCCCGAAGATCGCGATGCCGAACAGCCCGATCTGCACCGGATTGCCGTGGAAGGCCGCGACCATGCGGGACCAGAAGCCCAGATTCAGCGCGGCGAAGATATAGGCCGCGACGATCAGGTTGAGCGTGAGGTGGGAAACGACCGGGCGGGGGAATCCGGCCCGGCGATCGTCTTTATTGTGAACCATGCGATTTGTCCGGCGCCAGGGCGCCCTGTCCTTTGATCTGTCTTCGGACTGCCTTTGCACCACCGACCTTGCGCCAGGCTTACAGCCGGAATTCCCCCCTCGCCCTGCGCCTGCGGGCAGGCTAGAACGGGCCATGCGCCTGCTGCTTGTCGAAGACACACCCGAGCTTGCCCATTCGGTCCTGCATTTCCTCAGATCCGAAGGGCATGCCGTCGACCACGCGCCCGACGCGGCTACGGCCGCGGCGGCGATGGCGGTTGCCGACTACGCCTGCGTGATCCTCGACCTCGGGCTGCCCGACGGGTCGGGGCTTGAGGTGCTGAAGGCGCGGCGCAAGGCGGGCGACCGCACGCCGGTCCTGATCGCGACTGCGCGCGACCAGATCAGCGACCGCATCGCAGGGCTCGATGCCGGGGCCGACGACTATGTGGTCAAGCCTTTTGACCTCAGGGAACTTTCGGCCCGCATCCGCGCCAACGCGCGCCGCGGTCAGGGGATCCCCGAAACCCGGGTAACCGTCGGCGGGCTTGAGGTCGACCGCGCCGCTGCCCGGCTTTGGCGCGCGGGCGACGAAATCAGGCTGACCGCCCGCGAATGGGCGTTGTTCGATGCGCTTTTGGGCGCGCGCGGCCGGGTGCTTCCGAAGTCCGCCCTCGAAGAGGCGCTCTTTACCTTCGACGACGCGGTCGAGGGCAACGCCGTGGAGGTCTATGTCTCGCGCCTGCGTCAGAAGCTTGGGTCCGAAGTCATCGAGACGCGCCGCGGACTGGGGTATATCCTGCCATGAAAACCAAAGAGAATTCCTGGTCCCTGCGTCGCAGGCTGACCGTGCGGGTCCTGACGCTTGTTCTTGGCGGCTGGCTTGCCACCATCGCCATCTCGGCCTGGGTCCTGGACCACGAGATGAACGAAATGTTTGACGAGGAACTGCGCGCCCTGGTCGAGACGACGGTGCTGTTTCTCGACACCTCGCGCGCCTCGGTCGTCGCACGCAACATCGGCGTGGCGACGAACGACGGGGAACGGGTGCTGCGCATCGTGCCGATGGCCGTCCTCGGGACCGGGCGGGAACCCCCTGCCCCGTGGCCGGGCCTGGCCGGTGACGGGTTTCATGCGACCGGCGACTGGCGGATCCTGCGTGCCACCGCCGAGGGCGCGGTCATCGAGGCCGCCCACGCGTTTTCCTGGCGGCGGGAAGAGATGCTTGAGGCCGCATCCGCCTTCTTCGTTCTGGCCTTGCCGCTGGCCGGACTGCTTCTGTGGGGCATTCGCAGCGCGACCGCCGAAACCATGGCGCCGGTGACGGCGCTGGCGCGATCCGTCGCTGCACGCCGCCCCGACGATCTTTCCCCTGTCGCCGCGACCGATCTGCCGCGGGAACTTCGCCCGCTATCGGGCGCCTTCGACAGCTACCTGACGCGGATCGGCGCGGCGCGTACCGCCGAGCGTGATTTCATCGCAAACGCCGCGCATGAGCTGCGCACGCCCCTGGCCGCGATCCGGGCGCGAATGGAACTGTCGGGCGACCCAGATGCAGCGGCCACCGTGCCGATGATCGACGCCCTGACCCGGCGCGTCGAACGACTTCTGCAACTGTCGCGCCTTGAGGCCGGTGTCGGCATCGGCGGCGGGCCGGCCGATGTCGTCCAGGTGTTGCGGCTCCTGATCGCCGACATGCGCACGGACGACCGACAGGCGATCCGATTTGACGATTCCGACCTCGAATCCCTTGCGGTCGCGGCCGATCCCGACGCGCTGGCGATCCTTCTGCGCAACATCCTGGAGAACGCCGTGGAACATGGCAGCGGCACCGTCGCCCTGCGTCTGTCCGGCGACGGAACGCTGACGGTCGAGAATCCGACGACCACAACAGACCTTTCCACCACCCGCTTCGAAAAGGGCGAAGGGTCCGCCGGACTGGGGCTTGGCCTGTCGATCATCGCCGCACTCGCCCGTGCGATCGGCGCAACGCTGGACAAAGAGATCGGCGAGGGTCGGGTGCGGCTCACGTTGCGGTTGCCGCTCGCGGCCTGAGGCCTCAGGGGCCGGCGGAACTTGCCGGAACGGCGATTTCGGCCAGAAGCCCGCCGAGGTTCTCGCCCTGGCCAAGCCGGAGTTCCCCGCCATGGTTGCGCGCGATATCCGCCGCGATCGCCAGACCAAGGCCTGCCCCCGATCCGCGATCCTGATTGCGCGAAGCATCCAGCCGGGTGAAGGGGCGCAGCGCCTCCTCGCGCCGTTCGCGCGGGATGCCGGGGCCGTCGTCCTCGACCCTGAACAGGATCTGCGCACCCTGACGCACCACCGAAATCTCCGCCCGCCGACCATAGCGCACGGCATTGCCGATCAGGTTATCGAGCGCGCGGCGCATCGCGTGCCGCCTCAGCGGCGCGCGCAGGCCCGACGGCGCGGCGACCAGCGCGACCTGTGCCCCGGTGCGGCGGAAATCCTCGACCGCGCCGGTCGCGATTGCCACTGGATCGATCGCCTCGGCCGCCTCGTCGGCATCGCCGCCCCGCGCATAGGCCAGGAAGGCATCGGTCAGGATCTGCATGTCGTTCACGTCGCGCAGCATCGCCGCGATGTCGGCATCCTCGGGCAGCATGGCAAGCCCCAGCTTCAGCCGCGTCAGCGGCGTGCGCAGGTCGTGGCTGACCCCGCTCAGCATCAGGGTGCGCTGTTCGCGCTGCCGTTCGATCCGGTCGCGCATGTGCAGGAACGCATGGCCCGCCGCCCGCACCTCGGTCGCGCCCGAGGGCTTGTAGGGCATCAGCCGCCCCTGTCCGAACGCCTCGGCGGCAATCGCGAGCCTGCGGATCGGCCGCAGCTGGTTGCGCAGGAAGATGAAGGCGATGACCGTCATCAGAAGCCCCGTCGCCATCATCAGGACCAGAAGCTGATGCGGGTTCGACGCCGACACCCGGCGCCGGTCGAAACTGACGGTCACCGGCCCCACCGGGCTTTCCAGCCCCACGCGCACCCGCCCGAGGTCCGAAAGGTCGATGCGCCCCACCTCCGCCAGGTTCTCGCGCAGGGTGGCGATCACCACCCGCCCCGAGAGGTCGTAAAAGACCCGCAGATCCGCGTCCGGCACGCGCCCCCATTCGAGGTCAAGCGCCAGCGGCCCCGCCACCCTCTCTGCCGCGGCACGCCCCCGCTCGCCCGCCGCCGCCGTCTCCTCTATCAGAAGCCGCATCTCGAGGACGATGTTGCGCGTCATCTGCAGCGTCACGCCCTCGAAGTGGCGCTGCAGGAATGCGACCGACACCACAAGCTGCACCACGAGGACCGGCAGGATCAGGATCAGCGCCGCGCGCCCGTAAAGCCCGCGCGGCAAGACCCGTTTCACACTTGAAGAGATCGGCGTATTCGGCATGGTCGGACCCTAGCGGCAGGGCGAGGCGGAAGGAAGCGCAAGATGAACGATACCACGGGCGTGATGCGCCCCGAACCCGGCCTGCGGCTTCTGCGCGCCCCGAACCCCGGCCCGATGACATTCACCGGCACCAACACCTATCTCCTCGGCGAGGGGCGCGTCGCGGTGATCGACCCCGGGCCCGACCAGCCCGCCCATCTTTCCGCCATCCTCGCGGCCCTCGCCCCCGGCGAGTGCGTCAGCCACATCTTCGTCACCCACAGCCACGCCGACCATTCGCCGCTGTCGCGCGCGCTGGCTGCCGAAACCGGCGCGCCCGTCCTTGCCTTCGGCGACGCGCGATCTGGCCGCAGCGCCCGGATGGAAGCGTTGGCCGCAGAAGGCGGGATCGGCGGCGGCGAGGGCCTTGACGCGGCGTTCCGCCCCGATGAAGCGCTGGCCGACGGCACCGTCGTCGAGGGCGCGGGCTGGGCGCTGCGCGCGATCCACACGCCCGGGCATATCGGCAACCACCTCTGCCTCGCCTGGGGCGACCGGATCTTTTCGGGCGATCACGTCATGGGCTGGGCCAGTTCCCTCGTCTCGCCGCCCGACGGCGACATGGGCGCCTACATGACAAGCCTCGCGCGGCTCGCCGCGGAAGGCGCAACGCGGCTTTATCCCGGCCACGGCGACCCCGTCGCCAGGCCCGCCGAACGCATCGTCGCCCTCACCGTCCACCGCCGCGAACGCGAGGCGCAGATCCTGGCCGCGCTGCGCGAGGCCCCCTCGGACGCGGCCGGCCTCGCGGCGCGCATCTACATCGAAACCCCGCCCGCGCTCCTGGCTGCCGCCACCCGCAACGTCCTTGCCCATCTCGTTGATCTGGAAGACAGAAATCTTGTCGCCTGCGAAGGCCCCCTGCACCCGGACGCCGTGTTTCGGCAAATCTGAAAGATTATCGCTTTTGCCGCAAAACCCTCTGGACGCCCCCCGGATCGCTTGCTATATGCCCCCCCGTGTTCCGGCGTAGCTCAGCGGTAGAGCAGTTGACTGTTAATCAATTGGTCGTAGGTTCGATCCCTACCGCCGGAGCCAAAAATCCCAATAAAAGCAGCTACTTACCGAGACCGCCACTGGCGGTCTTTGTAGTTCCAGACCTACCTAGCAACCAATTAGCAAGCAAACGCGGTTGTTCGGTTTCGCTGTCGGGGCCAGCGTGCTAAATTTCAGCAACCCTCGTTTCGATTCAGCGGATTGCGCATGAAGTATGTTCCCCCGTCGGTCAAAGAGACCGCCTTCAACTGCCCTCACTGTGGCGTCCTGGCTTCTCAGTATTGGTACACTGTGCACGCTGATCGCAGTCGGAGCCTTCCTGACATACTTGACGACGAAAAACGTAAAGTGCTGTCTTCAGGTCCCTTTAAGGACGAGAAAGAGCGAGATACTAAGCAAAGCCTTCTAGCGCAACTGGATACAGGCAGGCCATTCCTTCTAGAATACCAAGTCCGGCGCGACTTCAACGTGCTGAATTTGTGGTGCAGTCGGTGCTTCAACTGCAACGAACTCAGTCTTTGGAAAGTTGACCAGATGATCTATCCGCAGGTCGGAGATGCTCCGCTTGCGAATCCAAACATGCCTCCGGATATTCGCAGCGACTACGAGGAGGCAGGCAGTATTCTGGGCCAGTCTCCCAGAGGGGCAGCAGCTCTCATCCGTCTCGGCATCCAGAAACTGTGCAAGCACCTCGGTCAGCCGGGCAAGAACATCAACGACGACATCAAAGCCCTTGTCGCCGGCGGCCTCGACCCTCGCATTCAGAAGGCCCTCGATGTGGTGCGGGTCGTTGGGAACAACGCCGTTCACCCCGGTCAGATCGACCTCAAGGACGACCGAGCGACCGCGGAAAGCCTCTTCCGGCTGCTCAACTTGATCGTGGAAAAGATGATCTCCGAACCCAAACACGTTGATGAGGTCTACGCGGCGCTCCCGGAGGAAGCACGCAAAGCGATTGAGAAGCGCGACGGCAAGTAAGGCGCCCCCACAACCCATGCCGCGAGGGCGCTGTCGGTTCGGGCAGCGAAGGAGCACCGCCGCCGACTGCTCCCGATGGTTTAGCGTCCGTCGGTTTCCGAAAGGACGTGCGAGGTGGCCAGCCCTCGGGCAAAGCCACGGGCCGCCTGTCGCGCTTTGTCGCGACGCTGCGGCCCGTGGGGCGTCAGGTCACATCAGGCGCTGCACGTTGATGCCGAAGGTGATGGCCCCGACCAGTTCGCCCGTGGCGGGATCGCGGATCGGAAGCGACGCCTGGGTCTGGTAAAAGCCGGTGCTTTCGTCGAACTCGACCTCGCTGATGTGGATGGCTCCGCCACCGTTGCCGTAGGTCTCCTGCCACTTGGCCTCGTCACCCTGCCAGTAGTCCGAGGTGACCTCGCTCTGGCCGACGTTCAGACCCTTGTTGTCCATCACGAAGACCTCGGTCACGAACCCGGCCGCCGCGTCCTGCTGCGCCCTGAGCCAGGATGAAAGCGGGCGCTCCATCAGATCGGAGACAAGCGGCCCGCCGCCCGCCTTCGCCTGGGCACGCCAGTCGAGGTCGAGCTGGTCGATATCGGCCTGGGTCAGGCTGGCGTGCGCGCTGTTCTGCGCCTCGATTGCCGCGATCAGGTCGGGGTTGGCGATCCATTTGGACAGCTGTTCCTCGGCATAGGCCTTGAGAGGCACCCGATAGACGCCTTCCTGCCCCGGCGACGAGATCATGTGAAGCGTGATCGTGTTGCTCATCGCGATGGAGAGGTCCTTCGACAGGTCCGCGGCGCCGGCCACCATCGCGGCGTCCACGCCACCGCCGCCAAGCGCCGCGTCGAAGATCGACTTCTTCGATGTCCAGTCCTGGTAGGCGGCATCCAGCGTGGACTTGACGGCGTCGTTGCGCGGCGGATTGATGCCCGCGCTCGGGAAACCATCCCTGAGCGCGACCAGCGACCGATCGAAGAGATCGACGGTCTCGCGCAGTTCGTCGGCATTGCCCATCTCTGGCTTGCCGCTTGCCAGGGCGCACATCACGCGCGCCATCCGGCTCAGGAACATCCCCTGCCGTCCCATGTAGTCGAGCGTGATCGCGTCCGACTGCAACAGTTCCTGCGGGTTCGAGTAGTAGCCCGAAATCCGCGTCGTCAGTTCGACGGTGCGTTCCAGCAGGTCCTTGAACGATCCGCTGATGACAGAGACGTCCGCCCCGGCGCCACCGGCGATCAGTTTCGAGGCCTCGCCCGCGATCGGATCCCAGGCGGCTGAAACCGCGCGGATGCCCTTGATGTTGTCGCTGGCAGCTTCCGCGTTCGGAATGCCCAGCGCCATGTCGCCATCCTGCAGACCGGCGACAATCGACCGGAAGGCCGTCGTCGCCTTTTCAAGATCGACCCGCGCCGCGTCGGCGGCGATCCCGGCGTCGACCCTGCAACTGGCAGAAGCGACCTCCTCGGAAAGCGACCGCAGGCTTGCCGCGAGCTTCACCCGCGCCTTGCCGCCGTCATAAAGACTGTCCTGCGCCTGCGCAGGCGTCTGTCCAAGAAGCGCGGTTGCCACCGCGGCGAGCGAACAGACAATCGGGGCTTTCCGGACCCGGAACGACCGTTCTGCCGCCACCGAACCGCCGCTTGGTCTTGAATGAATTTTCAGAGATTTCATCTCGATGATTCCTTTTTTCGCAACGTCATCGAAGCTGGCCGCGCGGCCCGGCGCCGGCAGTGCAGGAGTTTCGGTGCCTGATCGCCCGAGATCCTGCCGCCCACCGGGGCCGCGCACGCCAACGCGGCGGTCCCTAGATCGCGTCCTTTTCGATCCAGACCTCGACGCGGCGGTTGATGCCACGTCCCGCTTCGGTGCCGTTGCAGGCAGAGGGTGCGATTTCGCCATAGCCGGAAGAGGTGAAGCTGATGCCCGCCAACCGATCGCCGGCATAGGCCATCAGTTCGTCCGCGACCGACTTGGCGCGTTCCTGGCTGAGCTTCTGGTTCGACACGAACGCGCCCACATCGTCGGTAAAGCCCACAAGCGCCACGTTGGTGCCCTCTGGCATCGCCTCGAGGTACTTGGTGAGCCGTTCCATGTCGAGACGCGCCCGTTCGTCCAGGCTTGACGACCCGAGGCGGAAGCGGAACGTGGTCGACAGTCGATCGAACTTGATCATCTGCGCAAGGAATTCGCGGATCACGTTGCCCTCGAAGGCATCGACCTGGCTGTTCAGCAGGCTGGTTGCCCGGCTGCTGTCGATCGTCTGCGGACGCCGCTCGACGCCGAGGTCGACGAAACCGGCCTTTGCGATGACGCCGTCAGCCGCTTCGGACTGCGCGAACTCCAGGAAGTCGCGGGTCATGTCGTCGGCCGCTTCGGTCGTGTAAAGATAGAGCCGCCGCTGAAGGCCGTATTCTTCGGTCTTGGCCGAGAACGTGTCCGGCTCGACCGCGATACCGCACTCGTTGACCAGTTTTACCGGTCTGGCGCCGCGCTCGAACGCGAAGCCGACCAGCCCGATTGCGCCCGGCTCCTGGTTGACTGCGGCGGCCACCGCCGTGTCGTCGTCGACCGTGACAGTGCCGATCGGGCGCGCCGGCGGTGCATCGCCGAAGATGCGGGCGTTCAAGACGGCGTTGGTGTCGGAATCAGCGGGCGTCGAGACGAGCGTGATGGGCAAGTCCTCACCGCCAAGCTGGCTCCAGTTGGAATATTCCCCCGAAAAGATCCGGGCGAGGTCCTGAACACCGATGGAGGCCAGCTTGTTTTCCGGATTGACGATCACCACCAGGCCATCGACCGCGATGATGTACTCCTGGTCCGGGCTGACCATGTTGCCCGCGCCCGCCCCCTTGAGGCTGCGTGCCTCGGCGGGCGTGATGCGCCGCGATGCCATCGCGATCGCCGCTTCCTTGTTCAAAAGCGCCTCGAAACCGTCCGTTGAGCTTGTCGAGCTAACAAGGAAGGTGCCGATGTCGTCACCGAAGCCGCCGTCGGCGACAAGGCTTGCAAGGATCTGTCCTGCTTCCTGGGTGTTGGTGATGGACGCCTCGGCATCGAGATAGCCGGCATAACCGCTCATCAGAAGCGGCATGACACCGGCACCAAGCGTGTCGGCCCCGGTAATGCGGACATTCGCGCCCGCCGTCTCGAAGGTCGGACAACTGTCGCCCTCGCAGCGGACACGGCTGGCCGCGACGCGCAATTCGCCAAGTGCCGTGCGAATGATGTAGGCGTCGTCCTTGAATTCGATCAGCTCGCCAACAAGGTTGACGGTACCGTCGGCGGATTTCAAGGCAACTTCGCCTGCCTGGCCGGTGCCGGGAAGCAGGGAGCACCCCATCGCAACCGTCGTCAAGAGAGCGGATTTAACAAATGATTTCATAATGCTGCGCACGCCGGATCTCCTCAATCAGCGTTTCCGTTCAGATCTTGGGGAAGAGCACACAATCGTTCCGACGAGGTCTTGTGGGCCTGGTCGACTCTCGTTAATTGGTCGAAGTGTTTGTTTCCGACCTCGATCGGAACGTTTGCCCGGCTTTTTGCCCAGAATTGGGCGAAAACATGAAAACTGGCAGAAGTGCGAAAAAATTGTCAACAAACTGGCAAGTCACTGACCTGACGTTGTTTTCCAGGCGATCTCGCCAGTCACAAACGTTACCCCCGACACAATTCTTTCGTAATCTGCAACAATGAACAGTTTTCCTAAGTCATTATTATTGTGCAAAAAATAGATACCAGCGTTCCGGATTCCAGAACACTTTCTTATTCCAATTTCGTCAGCTCTGGACCTCAATTTCCCAGATTGCGCCATTTTTTCGGCACTTTGCACCGAAACAACTTGTGACGCGGGCCGACAATTACGATCCGCGAACCCCGTACCAATTTGTCGTGAGTAGGTGTAGCATGCAAACCGCAGCCCACACTCCAGAAGACGCATTCGAGACTGACGAGCTCAAGCCCGGCACCGCGCTATTGCGCGGCCAGTATACGATCGAGAAATTTCTGAGAATGGGTGGCTTTGGCATCACCTATCTTGCCCGTGACTCGCTTGACCGCACCGTCGTCATCAAGGAATGCTTCCCGAACGCCATGTGCCGCAGGAACGGAACGCGGGTCGCGCCCCGTTCCCGCGTCCAGCACAACGAATTCCGGTCGATCGTGAAGCTTTTCGTGCGCGAAGCCTGGTCGCTTTCAAAACTGACCCATCCCAACATCGTCGGGGTACATCAGGTCTTCGAGGACAACGAGACCGCCTATATGGCGCTCGATTTCGTCGATGGGCTCGATCTGATGCACACGATCGAGGATGAAAGCCTGCGTCTTCCGCCAGAACAGGTCAGGACAATCCTGACCAAGATGCTGGACGCGATCGGCTACGTCCACAATCAGGACATCCTGCACCGCGACATATCCCCCGACAACATCCTGATCGACCGGCAGTCGGGCAACCCGGTCCTGATCGACTTCGGCGCCGCGCGCGAAGAGGTCTCAAAGGTGAACCGCGTCCTGTCGGAGCTTCGCGTCGTCAAGGACGGCTATTCACCCGAGGAGTTCTACGTCAACGGAAGCCAGCAGGGACCGGCAAGCGATCTTTATGCACTGGCCGCGACGTTCTACCACGTCATCAGCGGCGTGACGCCGCCTTCCTCGCAAAAGCGCCTGTTCGCGATTGCAACCCAGCAGCCGGATCCCTTCGTTCCGCTCGACCCTGCGACATGCGGTTATGACGCTGCGTTCGTGGGCGCGATCAACACGGCCTTGTCGGTTCTGCCGAAGGATCGCATCCAGCGCGCGGAAACCTGGCTGGAGCAGATTACGCAGGTCGCGGTTCCGGCGACCGGGGCGGCTCGCCCCGCCAAGGCAGCGCCTTTGGCCGAAAAACCCGACGCGACGACACGGCCTGCGACCGGACCGGATGCTTTTGCTCTCAATGGCAAACCGGACGCAGCAACCGGCCAGGCCGGACGCAGACCACTTGTCGCGGCGTCGCTCGCGGCCCTGACGGTCGCAGCGGGCCTGGGGGTTGTCTATTTCGCCCCGTGGTCTGGCGGCGCGGCCCCCCAGCCCGTCGGGAAAAGCGAGGCGCCGTCTGGCCAGATCCAGGTTTCGGCCGCAGAACCCGCCGAACCTGCCTCTGGCGCGGCCGACGCCGATGCGGCCACGACGGCTGAGGTTGCTTCCGTGACGCCCCCGCCCCAGGCGCTGCCCGGCACGGCCACCGACACAAGCCCGGACGACCAGGCGTCTGACCGCATCGCAGAAAACGCGGACACCGCCGATGGGCCCGCCGCGATCATCCCGCCGGCCGGAGACACCCTGCCCGATCCGGCCAAGGTTTCCGGGCGGGGCGAAGCGCCCTCGTCAGGCAGCGACGCCATCCCAGTGGACGACCCTCGATCCGAGATCGCGGGCACCGCGCCGGCCGAACCCGAACGCGCGACAGAGGAGACCGTCGCATCGCAGGACAGCGGCGCTGCTCAGGCTCTCCCCGAAGGCGTCGAACTCCTCGCGCCTGCGACCGGGCTTGCCGGAAACGACGACGCGGCCACATCCACCCGCTTGGCGGAGGCTGCGGCGCCCTCGCTGCCGGAAGGTGTCGAGCTGATCGCACCGGCGCAGACGCCGTCGGAAGCTCCGGCGACAGTGACAGAGGTTGCAGCCCCCGTGGTCTCGGTCATGCCGGCAGGGCAAACGGATGCGCCGGACGCCGAGCCGGCCGAAGCAAAACCGCTGAGCACGGAACTGGCGATGGCGTCGGTCAAGCAGTCGATGGGCCTGTTCGTCCCGTTCTTCAGCGACGACGGCGACGCCACCCGGATCGCCGCCGTGGCCAGCGGCGCGGACGACTGGATGGCGAAGGGGCAGCGCATCGTCGATGTGAACGGCGCGCCGCTGCGCAACCTTTCCGAGATCTCCGACCTGCTCCAGGCCAGGACGGCATCGGCGATTTCATCGGGCGAAAGCGCGATCTCTGCGATCCTCGGTGTCGAAGCCTATCCCGGCGCGGAAATCATCCGCAAACAGGTCGAATTGCGGATCGTGCCGGAAATCTCGGTCGCCGACGGTACGACGCTGCAGATCGTACCGACCAAGGACGGCGTTCGCCCCATGGTCACCGCGATTGCCGACGGCATCGAGACCGAACTGCGGGTCGCGGATGTCATCGAGATGTATATTGCGCGGAACGAACAGATGGAGGTCGGCGAAGACATCGGCGAGATGCTGATGGGAGAGATCGCAACCGGCACGCGTCTGTTCAATTTCGCCGTGACCCGCGAGGGCAGCATCTGGCTCGCCTCGCTGGACCTCGACACCGGCCGCTGACCGCGGCGATCCGACCTGACCAGGCCCCCCGCGGACCGACAACCCCGAGACATGGGTGCCGCTCCGGTCAAGGTCGAAGACTGAACTTTGGTACATGAGTGCGCGGTTAGGCATTTAAGCATTCGATCAGATTAGATCAGACCGGAGAGGTGGAAGGCATGTGGCGATCACGCGAACCGCGCTTTGACGTCGCCTCGGCGATCAGCATGGGTGCCAGGAGCTATCAGGAAGACGCGATCACCAGCGATTTCCTTGTCGGTGCGGATTCAGGCTTTGTCGTCGTCGCGGACGGCATGGGCGGACATGCCGCGGGCGACGTGGCAAGCAAGCTGGTCCTGACCACGGTCTACAGCGAGCTGAAATTCCACTACGCCGACGTCGATGCGTTCGAAGCCGACGCACACAGGATACTTGGCGAAATCGCACAGAAGGCGAATGCCTCCATTCGAGAACGCATCGCCCTCGTGCCCGAAACCAAGGGCATGGGGTCCACGCTGGTAGTCCCGATCATCAACGAAAACCGGCTCTACTGGCTTTCGATCGGGGACTCGCCGCTTTATCGTCTTCGCAACGGCAAGCTGACGCAGTTGAACGCCGACCATTCCCTTGCGCCGCAGATCGACATGATGGCCAAGGCCGGCATGCTGTCGCCCGAGGCCGCGCAGAACCACCCGGACCGCAACTGCCTTGTCTCGGCGCTGATGGGCGGCAAGATCGCAAAGATCGACTGCCCCGAGAAACCCGAGCAGCTTCAGACCGGGGATATCCTGCTTTGCGGGTCGGATGGCATGCAGGTCTTGCCGGACGCACAGATCGAAAGGCTGCTGAACAAGTACCGGCGCAAGCGCGCCTCCGAGATCGCCGAAAACCTCCTGGACGAGGTTCTCAAGGCTGACGATCCGCAACAGGACAACGTCTCCTTCTGCGTCATCAAGATCAACGACGCCAAGGCAAGTCCGCGTGAGGATCGCGCCTTGCTCCGACGCAGGGCGACACAGCAGGTGGAACTGCTGACCCGGCTCGCGGAAGAACCGGGAACCGCGGCCTAAAGCCACCGGTCACAAGCGCGACAGGATCTCCTCCAGCACGCGCGACGCCGCGCGTGTCAACTGCTGCATCCGGTTCTGGATGATGAAATAGGGCGATACGGTGATGGTCTGGGCCAGATCCAGCGGTACGAGCCTGGCCCCGATCGAGTCGCGCGTCAGCAGGCCCGCGACCTCCTCGCTCAGCGTGGCGATAGCGTCGGATCTTTCGACCATGGCAAGCATCACGAGAAGCGAAGAGGTATTCGTGATCCTCGGCGGCATGGACAGGCCGGCCGCATGAAACGCGTTCTCCACCGCCTGCCGGATCGGCGTGCCGCGTTCCTGGATCACACAGTCGTAGTCGAAGACATCGGCAAGCGGAACCTGCCTGCGCCCCGCCAGCGGGTGTGATTTTCGCACGACGAGCGACACGACCTCAAGGCGCGCCGGCAGCACCCGGTAGGCCCGGCTGTCCTGGTCGGGCGGCAGGCGGCCGATGACGAAGTCGAAACGCCCCTCGCCCAGCCCCCGAACCAGCGCGGCGGAAGGTCCGACCTCGACCGTCAGTTCGATGCCGGGCGCCTTCTTCTTGATCTCGAGGATCGCCGGAACAAGGCATCCGACTGCGGGGCCGGTCACCGACCCCACGCGAACCTCACCGGCATTGCCAAGGCTGATGCCTTCAACCTCGGATTCAAGGTTCTGGAACTCGGCCAGGATGGCGCGTGCATGTTTCACAAAGGCCTCGCCGACGGGCGTCGGCTCCATCCCCTTGGGGTGGCGCACGAACAGCGGCGATCCCGTCCCCGCTTCGATCTCGGCCAGGATGCGCGAGGCGGCCGGCTGCGACATGGCCAGCGTGCTTGCCGCGATCTGAAGCTGACCGGTTTCGGCAATCTTCAGGATCAGTCGCAGATGCGGCGCTTTCAGCCTCTGGGCAAGGGTCATGCCAACAACCTTCATATCAATTAGGGTATGCACTCAATCAATAATCAGATTTGAATGATATGAAAGCCTTGATTAACCGGAACCTGGGTTGGAGGCCCCTCATAATTTTGTCCCGCGCGTCCACGAAGCTTCGTCGGACTGCATTCAATGTGGAGGAACACATGAAACTTCGGACTTTCCTGGCGACCGCGACCGCGACGATCGCCCTCGCGACCGGCGCGTTCGCCGACGGAACCGTCGGCATCGCGATGCCCACGAAATCCTCGGCGCGGTGGATTTCGGACGGCAATTCGATGGTCGAGCAATTCGCCGCCGCCGGCTACGAGACCGATCTGCAATATGCCGAAGACGACATTCCGAACCAGCTTGCGCAGATCGAGAACATGATCACCAAGGGTGTCGACGTCCTGGTGATCGCGGCGATCGACGGCACGACGCTGTCGAACGCGCTGGAAAACGCCGCCGCCGCCGACATCAAGGTCATCGCCTATGACCGCCTGATCCGTGACAGCGGCAATGTCGACTACTACGCCACCTTCGACAACTTCAAGGTCGGCGTCCAGCAGGCCGAAAGCCTCGTCAAGGGGCTGAACGAACGCTTCGGCGACCAGAAGCCCTGGAATGTCGAACTGTTCGGCGGATCGCCCGACGACAACAACGCCTACTTCTTCTACAACGGCGCGATGAGCGTCCTGCAGCCGATGATCGACGCGGGCGACATCGTGATCGGGTCCGGCCAGATGGGCATGGACACGGTCGGCACGCTGCGCTGGGACGGCGCCGTCGCGCAGTCCCGCATGGATAACCTCCTGTCGGCCAACTACACCGACAAGCAGGTGCACGGCGTGCTCAGCCCCTACGACGGCCTGTCCATCGGCATCCTGTCCTCGCTCAAGGGCGTGGGCTACGGGTCCGGCGACATGAAGATGCCGATCGTCACCGGCCAGGACGCCGAGGTTCCCTCGGTCAAGTCGATGCTGGCGGGCGAACAGTATTCGACCGTCTTCAAGGACACCCGGTCTCTGGCCGGCGTCACCGTCGGCATGGTCGACGCGCTGCTCAAGGGAGGCACGCCGGAGATCAACGACACCTCGACCTATGACAACGGCGTGAAGGTCGTTCCCTCCTACCTTCTCGAACCGGTCTCTGTCGACGTGACGAACTGGGAAGAGGTGCTGATCGGTTCCGGCTACTACACGATGGACCAGATCCAGTAATCCAGGCAAGGTGGCCCGCCCGCGCGCATCGGCGGCGCGGGCGGGCCCGACAGCCAGGCGGAGGAGGCCAGAATGCAGCCGCTTCTGGAAATGCGATCCATCACCAAGACCTTCCCCGGCGTCAAGGCTCTGGACGCCGTGACCCTTTCGGTGCGGGAAGGCGAGATTCACGCGCTTGTCGGCGAAAACGGCGCGGGCAAGTCGACCCTGATGAAGGTCCTGTCCGGCGTCTACCCCGCCGGCAGCTACGACGGCGAGATCCACTATGACGGCGCGCTTGCCGCGTTTCACAGCATTGCCGACAGCGAGGCCCGTGGCATCATCATCATCCATCAGGAACTGGCGCTCGTGCCGCTCCTGTCGATTGCCGAAAACCTGTTTCTGGGCAACGAACGGGCCAGGCGCGGCGTCATCCACTGGCCCGAGACGTTTCGACGGACCGAAGAGCTTCTGAAGAAGGTCGGCCTGTCGGAGGCGCCGACGACGCTTGTCGACAGCCTGGGCGTGGGCAAGCAGCAACTGGTCGAGATCGCAAAGGCGCTGTCCAAGGAAGTGCGGCTCCTGATCCTCGACGAACCGACCGCCGCGTTGTCGGAGGCCGACAGTCAGGCGCTTTTGGACCTGATCCTGGAACTCAAGGCGCAGGGCGTGACCTCGATCATCATCAGCCACAAGCTGAACGAGGTGCGCCGCGTCGCCGACACCATCACCGTGATCCGCGACGGCACCACCGTATCGACGCTGGATGCACGCGAACACACGATCACCGAGGACCGGATCGTGCGCGACATGGTCGGCCGCGACATGGCGCATCGCTACCCCGAACGCGAACGGCGCGCCGGCAAGACCCTGATGGAGGTCCGGAACTGGAACGTCTGGCATCCCGAACATGCCGGGCGCCAGGTCATCCGGGACATCGGCCTGACCGTCCGCGCCGGAGAGATCGTCGGCATCGCGGGCCTCATGGGGTCGGGCCGGACCGAACTTGCCATGAGCCTGTTCGGCCGATCCTACGGGCGCCACATTTCCGGCACCGTCGAAATGCACGGCAAGCCGGTCGATGTCAGCGATGTCAGCCGCGCGATCGGCGCGGGCCTTGCCTATGTCACCGAGGACCGCAAGAGCCTCGGGCTGATCCTGGAAGAAAACATCCAGCGCAACATCACGCTTGCGAACCTGCCACGGGTGTCCGCGCACGCGGTCATCAACGAGGCCGAGGAGACGCGCGTGGCCGAAAGGTTCCGTTCGGCGATGAATATCCGGACGCCGAACGTGTTCCAGAAGGTGATGAACCTTTCGGGCGGCAACCAGCAGAAGGTTGTCCTGTCGAAATGGCTTTTTGCCGATCCGGAGGTCCTGATCCTCGATGAACCGACGCGCGGGATCGACGTGGGCGCGAAATTCGAGATCTACAACATCATGAACGAACTGAGCGCCGAGGGAAAAGGCATCGTCATGATCTCGTCCGAGATGCCCGAACTGCTGGGCATGTGCGACCGGATCTATGTGATGTGCGAGGGCGCCTTTGTCGGGGAACTGAGCGCCGACGAGGCCAGCCAGGAGCGGATCATGTCGCTCATCGTGACGGAATAGGGGAGAAACGCAATGGAACTGGCCGATCACGGCGCCAAATCGGACGCACCCAAGGGCGTCGGTGCCTATCTGATGGCTCACATGCGCGAATACGGGCTCCTGTTCGCGCTGATCGCGATCATGGTGTTCTTCCAGGTCGTGACCGACGGGACGCTTCTGAAGCCCGTCAACATCACCAACCTCTTCCTGCAAAACAGCTACATCATCATCATGGCGCTCGGGATGCTGGTGGTCATCGTGTCGGGCAACATCGACCTCTCGGTCGGTTCGGTCATGGGCTTCATCGGCGCGCTGGCCGCCGTCATGATCGTCGAATGGGGCTGGCCGATGCCCCTTGCGGTGCTTGCCTGCCTCCTGACCGGCATCCTGATCGGGGCCGCCCAGGGCTACTGGGTCGCCTATTGGAAGATCCCGTCGTTCATCGTCACGCTTGCGGGCATGCTGGTGTTCCGTGGCATGTCGCTGTGGCTCCTCGAAGGGCAGTCGGTCGGGCCCTTCCCGAAAAGCTTTCAGCTCCTGTCGACCGGTTTCATTCCCGATGTCCTCGGCATCGGCCGCCCGAACGGGACCGCGCTGGCCGCCGGCGTGATCGCGGCGGGTCTTGTCGTCTGGCTTGGCCTGCGCGAACGGGCGCGCAACCGGCACTACGGAATCGAAAGCGAACCGACCGCCTTTTTCGTGGCGCGCACAGTCGTCGTCGCGGGCGCGCTTCTCTTCATCGCCTACAAGCTGGCGACCTTCCGCGGCCTGCCGAACGTCCTCATCTCGATGGTGGTCCTGACCGTCGTCTATGCCTTCATCACCGAGAACACGACGCTCGGGCGGCGGATCTACGCACTTGGCGGCAACCAGAAGGCCGCAAAGCTTTCGGGGATCAAGACCGAACGGCTGACGTTCCTGGCCTTCGTCAACATGGGGCTTCTCGCCGCGCTGGCGGGCCTGATCTTTGCCGCGCGGCTGAACACCGCGACGCCGAAGGCCGGCTTCGCGGTCGAGCTTGACGTGATCGCGGCGGTCTTCATCGGCGGCGCCTCGATGTCGGGCGGTGTCGGCAAGATCGTCGGGGCGGTCGTCGGCGCCTTCATCATGGGCGTGATGAACAACGGCATGTCGATCATGGGCATCGGCATCGACTACCAGCAGGTGATCAAGGGTCTGGTGCTGCTCGCCGCCGTGTTCTTCGATGTCTACAACAAGAGCAAGCAGGGCTGACGAAAATGACCTTCAAACCCGCTACATGGCCCCGCAAGCTGCGCAGCCAGGAATGGTACGGCGGCACGTCGCGCGACGCGATCTATCACCGCGGCTGGATGAAGAACCAGGGCTATCCCCATGATCTTTTTGATGGACGGCCCGTCATCGGCATCCTGAACACCTGGTCCGACCTGACGCCCTGCAACGGCCATCTGCGTGAACTGGCCGAGAAGGTGAAGGCCGGTGTCTGGGAGGCCGGGGGATTCCCGGTCGAGGTGCCGGTCTTCTCGGCCAGCGAAAACACCTTTCGTCCGACCGCCATGATGTTTCGCAACCTCGCGGCACTCGCCATCGAGGAACAGATGCGCGGCCAGCCGATCGACGGCGCGGTCCTGCTTGTCGGCTGCGACAAGACCACGCCCTCGCTTCTCATGGCCGCCGCCTCGACCGACCTGCCGTCGATCATCGTGACCGGCGGGCCGATGCTGAACGGCTATTTCCGGGGCGAACGCGTGGGTTCGGGAACGCATCTGTGGAAATTCTCCGAAGCCGTGAAGGCCGGCGAGATGACGCAGGCAGAGTTCCTTGAGGCCGAACAGTCCATGTCCCGCTCCTCGGGCAGCTGCAACACCATGGGCACCGCCTCCACCATGGCATCGATGGCCGAGGCGCTTGGCATGGCGCTGTCGGGCAATGCCGCGATCCCGGCCGTGGATTCGCGCCGCCGGGTGATGGCGCAGCTTTCGGGCCGCCGCATCGTTCAGATGGTGAAGGACGACCTGAAACCTTCTGATATCCTGACGAAAAAGGCGTTCGAGAATGCGATCCGCACGAACGGCGCCATCGGCGGATCGACCAATGCGGTGATCCATCTTCTGGCCATCGCGGGCCGTGTCGGCCTGGACCTGACCCTTGACGACTGGGACCGCTGCGGGCGCGATGTGGCGACCATCGTCAACCTGATGCCCTCCGGCAAGTACCTGATGGAGGAGTTCTTCTATGCCGGCGGGCTGCCCGTCGTGCTGAAGCGCCTTGGCGAAGGCGGGCAGTTGCACAAGGACGCGCTGACCGTCTCGGGGCAGTCGGTCTGGGACGAGGTCCGCGACGTCGTCAACCACAACGAGGACGTGATCCTGCCGCTCGACAAGGCGCTGACCCGGCAGGGTGGCATCGCCGTGCTCAGGGGCAATCTCGCGCCGTTGGGGGCGGTGCTGAAACCCTCGGCGGCGTCCGAGCACCTCCTGACCCACCGCGGACGCGCCGTCGTCTTCGAGGATATCGACCACTACAAGGCCAGGATCGACGATCCCGACCTGGATATCGACGAGACCTGCGTGATGGTCCTGAAGAACTGCGGGCCGAAGGGCTATCCGGGCATGGCCGAGGTCGGCAACATGGGTCTGCCCGCGAAGATCCTGAAAAAGGGCGTCACCGACATGGTCCGCATCTCGGACGCGCGGATGTCGGGGACCGCCTATGGCACGGTCGTGCTGCACACCGCGCCCGAGGCGGCGGCCGGCGGGCCATTGGCGGTCGTGCGCGACGGCGACATGATCGAGCTGGACGTGCCGAACCGGCGCCTTCACCTCGACGTTTCCGAAGCGGAACTGGCCGCACGCCTCGCCGGCTGGACACCCGGCCACGAGCGGCCCGAAAGCGGCTATGCCTGGCTGCACCAGGCCCATGTGGAGGGCGCCGACACCGGCGCCGACCTGGACTTTCTGAAGGGGTGCCGCGGCGCGCCGGTCGGAAAGGATTCGCATTGATGGAGATCGCTCTCGTCGGCATCGGCAAGATCGCCCTGGATCAGCATGTCCCGGCGATTGCCGCCTCGGCGGACTGGGAACTGGCCGCGACGGTCTCGCGCCACGGCACGGTCGAGGGGGTCGAGGCTTTCGACGATTTCGACGCGATGCTTGCCGCGCGGCCCGACATCCGGGTGGTTTCGCTTTGCCTGCCGCCGGTGCCGCGTTTCGCCTATGCCGCGAAGGCGCTTCGTGCCGGACGCCATGTGATGCTGGAAAAGCCGCCCGGCGCGACGCTTTCGGAATGCCACACGCTCGCGGCGCTGGCCCGTGACCACCGTGTCTCGCTTTACGCGACCTGGCATTCGCGCGAGGCGGGCAAGGTCGCTGCGGCGAAGGCCTGGCTTGCCGACAGGACGATCCGGCGCTTCCGCGTGACCTGGAAGGAAGACGTCCGTCGCTGGCATCCCGGCCAGGACTGGATCTGGGAACCGGGCGGAATCGGCGTCTTCGACCCCGGCATCAATGCGCTGTCCATCGTGACCGCGATCCTGCCCGACCCCGTCCACCTGACCTCGGCGACGCTGGAGTTCCCCGCGAACCGGCAAACGCCGATCGCCGCCGCGCTGCGCTTCTTCCATCCCCATGGCGCGGAGATGGAGGCCGTTTTCGACTGGCGACAGACGGGCGACCAGACCTGGACCATCGAGGCCGTGACCGATGCCGGCACGCTGGTGCTGACCGACGGCGGCGCGACGCTCTCCATCGACGGCATGGCGCCCCCGGACGGCGATGACGCGCCGCTGGCCGGTGAATACCCCCGGCTTTACGCGAAGATGGCGCAGCTTGTCGCCGGCGGTGGCATCGACATGGACCTGTCGCCGATGCGCCATGTCGCGGACGCCTTCACGATCGGCCGGCGGATCACGGTCGCGCCCTTCGACTGGTAAACCCGAAAGGACAGATCATGAAACAGCCCCTGAACGGCATCCTGCCGGTCGCGCCCACGCCTTTCCATTCCGACGGACGCGTGGACGAGGACGGGATGCGCCGCGTCCTCGACTGCATGATCGACCAGGGCGTCGATGCGATCTGCATCCTCGCCAACTATTCCGAACAGTTCGTCCTGTCGGACGAGGAACGCGCGCTGTTGACGCGCATCTGCCTTGAGCATGTCGCCGGCCGGGTTCCGGTGATCGTGACCATCAGCCATTTCTCCACCGCCATCGCGGTCGCCCGCGCCAGGTCGGCACAGGCGCTTGGCGCCGCGATGGTGATGATGATGCCGCCCTATCACGGCGTCGGCCTGGTTCCGGGCGAGGCAGGGATCATCGAACACTTCCAGGCGGTCAGCGATGCCATATCGATCCCGATCATGGTGCAGGACGCGCCGCTCTCGGGTGTCACATTGTCGGTGCCGCTGCTTGTCCGGATGGCCCGCGAGATCGAGAACGTAAGCTATTTCAAGATCGAGACACCCTTTGCCGCCGACAAGCTGGCCGCCCTGATCGAGGCCGGCGGCGACCACATCGTCGGCCCCTTCGACGGAGAGGAGGCCGTGACGCTCCTGGCCGACCTTGACGCGGGCGCGACGGGCACCATGACCTCGGGGCTTTTCCCCGAAAAGATCCGGCCGATCGTGACCGACTACCGGGCGGGGAACCTTGACGCGGCGCTGGCCCGGTGGAAGCTGTGCCTGCCCCTGATCAACCACGAAAACCGCCAATGCGGCCTCAGGGCCTGCAAGACGGTCTTTGCCGCGGGCGGCGTGATCGGCAGCGATCATGTCCGCCACCCGCTGAAACCGCTTGGCGAACGAACGAAGGCCCGGCTCCTGCAACTGGCGGGGGAACTTGACCTGGTCGCGCTGACCTGGGGCAAATGAGGAAGGACCGGACCATGACCGAAGCCATGACCTACACCCCGCACGGGCGCCATCTGATTGCCGGCGATTGGATCGGCGGCGGCGCGACGTTTGCATCCGAGCCGGCGCAAGGGCCCGCGCATGCGTTCAGCGTCGGCACGGTGGCGCTGGTGGACAGGGCCTGCGCGGCGGCAGAGGAGGCCTTCTGGTCCTGGGGCTACACGCCCCGCGCGACACGCGCGGCGTTCCTCAATGCCATCGCCGATGAAATAGAGGCGCGCGCCGATCAGATCACCGCAATCGGCTGTCAGGAAACCGGTCTTCCAGCCGCGCGGCTTCAGGGGGAACGCGGGCGCACGACGGGGCAGCTAAGGCTTTTTGCGACCCATATCCTGAAGGGCGACTATCTGGACCGCCGCCATGACCCGGCTCTGCCCGACCGCCAGCCGCTGCCGCGCCCGGACATCAAGCTTGTCGAACGCCCGATCGGCCCGGTGGCGGTCTTCGGCGCGTCGAACTTCCCCTTGGCCTTCTCCACCGCGGGGGGCGACACCGCCGCGGCGCTGGCCGCCGGCTGCCCGGTCGTGGTCAAGGGTCATTCGGCCCATCCCGGCACCGCCGAGATCATCGCCGAGGCGATCCACGCGGCCATCGCGACATGCGGCGTGCATCCGGGCGTCTTCTCGTTGATCCAGGGCGGCCGGCGCGACGTGGGCACCGCGCTGGTCGAGCACCCCGTCATCAAGGCGGTGGGCTTCACCGGCTCGCTCGCCGGCGGACGGGCCCTGTTCGACCGCTGCTGCGCCCGGCCCGAGCCAATCCCCTTCTTTGGCGAGCTTGGGTCGGTGAACCCGATGTTCCTTCTGCCCGCCGCCCTGTCCGCACGGGGGGCCGAGATCGCGAAGGGCTGGGCGGGAAGCCTGACCATGGGCGCGGGCCAGTTCTGCACCAATCCGGGCATTGCCGTCCTGATCGACGGGCCCGAGGCCGACGCTTTCACCACGGCCGCGACCGCCGCGCTGGAGCCTGTCGGCGCGCAGGTGATGCTGACCGACGGTATCGCCGCCGCCTACCGCACGGGCCGCGACCGCATCGCCGCCAGCGCCGGCGTCCAGGCGGTGCTGACCTCGATGTGCGACCTCAGGAACGCGACCCCCTATCTCTTCGCCACGACCGGCGCGGAATGGCTGGCCAATCACGCCCTGGGAGAGGAGGTCTTCGGCCCCCTTGGCCTGATCGTGCGGGTGAAGGACGCGGCCGAGATGATGGCGGTGGCGCGCAGCCTTCGGGGCCAGCTGACCTGCACCCTGCATCTGGACGCGGCCGACACCGCGCTTGCCCAAGACCTGATGCCGGTGCTGGAGCGCAAGGCGGGCCGGGTGCTTGCCAACGGCTTCCCGACCGGGGTCGAGGTCTGCGATGCAATGGTCCACGGCGGCCCCTATCCCGCCTCGACCAACTTCGGCGCGACCAGCGTCGGAACCCTGTCGATCCGCAGGTTCCTCAGGCCGGTCTGCTATCAGAACCTGCCCGACGCCCTGCTGCCGGACGACCTGAGGGGATGACGGCAGATTGCGGATGAAACGCGCCGGGCATGTAGGGCACGCGGCGACACAGCATTGGGGGCTTTGCAGATGCAGGCAGCGGTCTACGACGAACGGATCTGCGAACTGGGCGAAGGTCCGTTCTGGCATCCCGAACGCGGGCAGCTTTTCTGGTTCGACATTCTGGGCAGGCGGCTTCTGACACGCGCGGCGGATCGCACGCAGGAATGGCGCTTCGACGAACATGTCTCTGCCGCCGGCTGGATCGACCGCGACACGCTGCTGATCGCCTCGGAAACCGGTCTTTACCGGTTCGGGATCGCGACCGGCGCAAGATCCCTGCTGCACCCGCTTGAGGCGGAGAACCCCGAAACGCGTTCCAACGACGGACGCGCCGATCCCTTTGGCGGGTTCTGGATCGGAACCATGGGGAAGCGGGCGCAGGACGGGGCCGGCGCGATCTACCGCATGCATGAGGGCCGGATCGTGAAGCTCTTTGACGCGATAACGATCCCGAATTCGATCTGCTTCGCGCCGGATGGGCGAACCGCCTATTTCGCCGACACGCCCAGACGCCAGATCCTGCGGCAACCGCTTGACGCGGCCGGATGGCCCACCGGCGCCCCGGCGGTCTTTGTCGACCTGAACGCGGAAGGCCTGAACCCCGACGGATCGGTCGTCGATGCAGAAGGCGCGCTGTGGAACGCGCAATGGGGCGCGGGCCGGGTCGCGCGCTACCTGCCCGACGGGACGCTTGACCGTGTCGTACCCGTGGGCGGCCGGCACAGTTCGTGTCCCGCCTTCGGGGGGGCCGGTTTGCGCGACCTCTTCGTGACGACGGCACGCGAGGGGCTGAGCGATCCGCAACCCGGCGATGGCGTCGTCTACAGCGCGGTCCAGACCATCGCGGGACTGGCCGAACACCGTGTATCGATCTGAGGCGCACGCCCGCGGTTCCGGGACGCGACCGGGGCATCGCGGGTCGGTGGGCATGCCGTTGCCGGATCAGCACGGCGATGCCGTTCTTGCCGCCTGGCGCGGGTCATTCAGGTTGGCGCCGATTGTCGCCCCTGCCGCGCTTGAACCGGCCAGTGACGATTCGCACTGCACAGTCCGGCCGCCGACGTTGTGAGACCATTAACGCCTCATTTTCGCCGTTTTCAGCGAAGCGAATCGTGTTTTCACACAACCATTTGTGGATAGAACGCGTTTTTTCGCGAATTCGAGGGAAGAAAGCCCCATTGTTTCGACCGGAACAGACGAGAAAATGGCAGGGGCGAAAGACCGATGCATTTTCCCCCTCCCCCCAATTGATTGCGATGCAGCGACAATAACCGCAAGGCATCTTGGCAAAACTAACCAAAGGACAACAACCTCGCGATCTTTGTTTCGGGGCCTGCTGCAGGCTCCCGGCGGCCACCGCCGCAACCCGGGCCAGAAGTAGGCCAGTCAGTAAAAAACGCCTTAACGCGGCCAGATTTTTGGTGTCTTGTCTAAGCATGGAAGCGCCGGATGCTCCACCTTCGGCAAATCCAAGTAACCAGTGACGATGTACCAGTGCTGTTCGATTAACGAGTAACGCCGACCGGGGTCGGCACGTTGATACCACGGTGAGGTGTGCCGGGGCCGAAATCTGCTCCGCCCCGGCATGCCTCGTGGGTAACGGCACTGCAACAAGATCGGATGATCGATGCAGAGCCAGACCGACTACCTCCAGACCGACCTTACCCGCGACTTTCCCCGCACCCGCTGGGCGCGGCAGCGCACCACCGAATGGACATTGCCCGGCCTGTGCTGGGACATGCGCGTCTCGACCTCGTTTGGCGAAATGCCGGTGCAGGGGCTGCGCGCCAACGACCCGGTCCGCAGCGCCACGGGCACCTATGTGCGGGTGACCGCGACCGACAAGATGCACCTGGACGAGGATTTCCTGGTCAGTTGCCCCGACGCCGCGCCGATCGTCATTCCGGCAAACTGCTTTGGCCCCGGCCGGCCGCGCAACGACCTTGTCGTGTCGCCGCACCAGATGCTGTCGACCTCGGCCAATCCGGCCGCGCCGGAGTTTCGCCGCGCGCGCGATCTTCTGGGCCGTCCCGGCGTCCTGCGCCGCCCGAGCTACGAACTGACCTACTACCTGTTCCACTGCGGCGCGCCCGCGACGATCAGCGTCGAGGGATTGCTGATCCCGACCGCGCCCTGAATAGGCGCCGCGGGGGTCAGCCCTCGCTGGTCACGCCCTGCCCGTCGCGACCCCTGAACCCGGTCGCGACGACGAACTTCTCGGAACTGTCCGCACGGCTTGCGGGCGGCTTCACGTTCGCGACCTTGGTAAAGGCGCGCTTCAGCATCGCCTGAAGCTCTGCCTCCGCCCCGCCCGCCAGCACCTTGGCAACGAAGGTGCCCCCCTCTTCCAGCACGTCGAAGGCCAGTTCCGCCGCAGCCTCGCAAAGCGCCATGATGCGCAGGTGATCGGTGCCCTTGTGGCCCGAGGCAGAGGCGGCCATGTCGCTCATCACCACGTCGGCGCGGCCGCCCAGCCAGGCCTTGACCTTGTCGTCGGCACCGTCCGACAGGAAATCGAGCTGGTGGATCTCCGCCCCGGCGATCGGCTCGACCTCCTGCAGGTCGATCCCGATGACCCGCCCGACCCGCTTGCCGGACTTTTCCCCCAGCGCATTGACGCGCTGCACGGCGACCTGGCACCAGCCACCGGGGGCACAGCCCAGGTCGACGACCCGCGCGCCGGGCACCAGGAACCGGTACTTGTCGTCAAGTTCCAGGATCTTGTAGGCCGCGCGCCCGCGGAAGCCTTCCTTCCTGGCGCGCTGCACATAGGGATCGTTCAACTGGCGTTCCAGCCACAATGTCGAGGACAGCTTGCGGCCCTTGGCGGTCTTGACCCGCACGCGCAGGTCGCGCTGCCCGCGGCCCGAGGATTTGCCTGAAGGTGTGTTGGCCATGATCGTTCGCCGCCCTTTCGTTCCGGCCGGGATAGCGCGGCGCGCGCGGCGCCGCAACCTGCGCCCTCAGCAGGGCCCTTCCTCAAGCACGCCATCCGCCGACATCTGCGCATAAAGCAGACCTTCGCGCAGGCCACGGTCCGCGACCGAAAGCCGGTCGGTCGGCCAGATCCGCATCAGCGCCTGAAGGATCGCCGCGCCGGACATGATCAGCGTATGTCGGTCGCGCCCGATCCTGGGGTCGTTGCGCCGCCCGGTCGGACCAAGCGCCAGGTATTCGCGGATTACCCGGTCGATCTGGTCGGAACTCATCCGCAGGCCGTCCACCTTGGTCCGGTCGTAGCGCTTCAGCCCCAGATGGCTGGCCGCGACCGTCGTGACCGTCCCCGAGGTGCCGATGATCTGGAACCCCTCGCGCGGCTGGCTGGCATTGTAGGGCGAGAAATCGGCCAGCTTCTCCTCGAAGAACCAACTCATCAGCGCAAAGCGCGCTGCGTCGTCCTCCACGTCATGAAACTGGTCGTTCAGCGTCGCCACCCCGAGGGGAACCGAAATCCAGTCGACGACCTTGGCCGCCGGAAACGGGCTTTCGGGCGGATGGAACCCGGCATGAAGGCGCATGATCGCGCGCGGCCGGTCGGCGCGCGGCACCGCGGACAGGTCGATCCAGACGAGTTCGGTCGATCCGCCGCCGATATCGACGACCAGAAGCTGTTCGGTCCGTGTCGACACCAAAGGCGCGCAGGACACGACCGCAAGCCGCGCCTCTTCCTCCGGCTCGATGATCTCCAGCGACAAGCCTGTCTCGCGCCGGATCAGTTGCAGGAATTCGCCGGCGTTCCTGGCCCGGCGGCACGCTTCGGTCGCCACCAGCCGCATCCGCTTGACCGAAAGCTGTTCAAGCTTGCGCCTGCATATCTGCATGGCCTGGACCGTGCGCGCCATCGAGGCGCGGCCAAGCCGGCCAGAGGCCTCTAGCCCCACGCCCAGCTGCACCGACTTGGAAAAGCTGTCGACAACCTGAAACTGGCTGCCCTGTGGCCTGGCAACCAGCATTCGACAACTGTTTGTCCCGAGGTCCAGCGCCGCATAAAGCTGCGCCGGGTCGGGTTTTGCGGCCAGTGGCGGCTCGACCGGGATCGGGAACGCGCCCTGACCGCCAGGACGCCTGGGCGCCATCTTTGCGCCCTCCGAACTTGTGTTGCCTCCAACTTAGACCCGCCCTTCGGATCAATCAAGCGCACCGACCCGCCGGCTGCCGCAAGATCATCGTGAAAAACTTTCATCCCCGCGCCACTCGCCAACCGGGCCTGTCGCGCGCTAACACCGGGGGCAGGTCGCTCCGGTCGCGCGCCATGTCGAAAAACGTCATCGGCTGTCGCTGAATGGAGCGTATTGAGGGCCCACAGAACAAGGATTCGTCATGGCTGAGGTTACCATCGTCTACTGGCGCGACATCCCGGCCCAGATCATCGTGGGCAAGGGACGGCGCGGCGTGAAAAAGGCCTTGCCCGAACGGTTCGAGCAGGCAATCGATCGCTGCGCGATGAAGATTGGCGCGCGTGATACGGACGCCTATCTGGCCGAGTGGCGCAAGGCCGCGCCGGTGACCGTCGAGGGCGAGGACGAGGCGGTCGCCGCCTCGGAGCTGACCCGAATCGAAACCGAATACGACAACGAGCGCATCAAGGCGCTGATCGCGAATGACGGCTGGGCCTGAAGAACCCCGCCAGAACCTTTGGAGAGCCGCCATGGCACTTTTGAATTTCCGCCGCAAGGATGCGCCCGCCGCGGGCTCGCCCGAGACTGTCGAGGCTTTCCTCAAGGGCTATTCGATCGAGGTCATGCCGCGCACCGCCGAGAAAGTGGAGGATTTCCGTGAAATCCTGCCCGCCGGCACGCGCGTCTACATCGCCCATATCGAGGGCACCCCGATCGAGGACATGGTGGCGACCGCCAAGCGGCTGCATGCCGAGGGCTTCCCGGTGATGCCGCATTTCCCCGCGCGCATCATCAAGGACAAGGCGACGCTTGCGGACTGGATCGCCCGCTACAAGGGCGAGGCCGACGTGAAGCAGGCGCTTCTCCTCGGTGGCGGCATCTCGACCCCGCATGGTGACTTCGACAATTCGATGCAGTTGATCGAGACCGGCCTTTTCGACGGGTTCGACCGGCTTCACGTCGCGGGCCACCCGGAAGGCAACAAGGACATCGACCCCGACGGGTCGGACAAGAACGTGATTGCCGCGCTGAAGTGGAAACAGGCGTTCAAGGAACGTACCGACGCGAAGATGGCCATGGCCACCCAGTTCTGTTTCGAGGCAAAGCCGGTTATCGCCTGGGTCAACCGCCTGCAGGCCGAGGGCATCGACATTCCGGTCCACATCGGTGTCGCGGGTCCGGCGAAGCTTCAGACCATGATCAAATTCGCCATCGCCTGCGGTGTCGGCCCCTCGCTCAAGGTGCTGCAGAAGCGCGCCATGGACGTGACCAAGCTGCTCTTGCCCTATGAGCCCAACGAGTTCGTGGCCGAACTTGCCGCTCACAAGGCCGCCAACCCCGATTTCGGCATCGAATCCGTCCACTTCTTCCCGCTTGGCGGGATCAAGACCAACGCAACCTGGGCCATCGAGCATGGCGGCAAGTCCGCCGTCCCGGCCGCGCAAAGCTAAGAGACAAGGTGAAGCAATGACCCGTACCGTCCTTGAATCCAAAACGAAGACCGTCGTCATCGGCTTTGACGAACCGTTCTGCGTCATCGGTGAACGGATCAACCCGACCGGCCGCAAGAAGCTGGCCGCCGAGCTTGAGGCCGGCGATTTCTCGACCGTCGAGAAGGATGCGCTGGAACAGGTCGCCTGCGGGGCGATGGTTCTCGATGTGAACGCGGGCGTTGTCTACAACTCCAACCCCAACCCGAACGAAACCGAACCGCCGCTGATGACGAAGATGATCAACATCGTCCAGGGGCTGGTCGATGTGCCGCTGTGCATCGACAGCTCGGTTCCCGGCGCGCTGGAGGCCGGCCTTGCCGCCGCCGAGGGCCGCCCGCTTCTGAACTCCGTCACCGGCGAGGAAGAGCGGCTGGAACTGGTTCTGCCGCTCGTCAAGAAATACAACGTGCCGGTCGTCGCCATCTCCAACGACGACACCGGGATCTCGGAAGACCCCGACGTCCGTTTCGAGGTCGCCAAGAAGATCGTCCAGCGCGCCGCCGACTTCGGCATCCCGGCCCATGACATCGTCGTCGATCCGCTGGTCATGCCGGTGGGCGCGATGGCCACCGCCGGGCGCCAGGTCTTCACGCTGGTCCAGCGCCTGCGCGAGGAGCTGGGCTGCAACACGACCTGCGGCGCCTCCAACATCTCCTTCGGGCTGCCGAACCGCCACGGGATCAACGCGGCCTTCCTGCCGATGGCGATCGGCGCGGGCATGACCTCGGCGATCATGAACCCGGTCCGCCAGGTCGAGATGGAAGCGATCCGCGCCGCCAACTTCCTGATGAACCACGACTCGAACGGCGGCGAATGGATCCGTTTCGCCAAGGTTCTGGAAGCGGTCTCGGGTGGCATGAGCTTCTCGGAAGCCTCGGCCGCGCAAAGCCAGGCCGCGTCGGGTCGCCGTGGCGGCCGCCGCGCCCGCGGCTAGGCAGACCTTCCGATGGCCGATTGACTGGAATGCCCCGGGACACCCCCGGGGCATCTTTCATGGCGCACCTTCTATTGCCGGCCCGCCAATGCCTGCAACGCCGCAAGCCGCCCCGCCGGCATCGCCGCGACGTCGACCAGCGTGAAGACGTGCAAGGTGTCGAGGTCGCGGTCGATCACCGCCTCCTGCCCGACGCGCCCGCCCATCGCCAGATAGGCACGCAGAAGCGGCGGGATGCCCTGCCAGGCCATGGCCGCACCTTCGGCGCCATCGCCCTGTCTGTCCCCGTCCGATCGCAGTCTGACGCCCCCTGCCCTGCGCGCCCGCACCTGCCAGGGCGGTTGCAGAAGGTGGCGGCCCGCCAAGAGGTCAAGCGCGGGCCGGTGCCGTGCCGGATCGCCCCCCCTGAACGAGGTGCAGCCGAACAGGCAGCCCACACCGCGCGCACCCAGAAGCCCGGTCAGCGCGCCCCACAGAAGGCGGATCGGGTCCGGATCGGCCAGGCCAGGCGCCGTGCAAAGCCGCCCCACCTCGGCGACCGGCGCGGACAGGGCCGACATCCCGTCCACCTCGTAGAATTGCGCCGAATAGCTTTGCGCGAAATCCGCGCCCGAGGGCAGCAGCAAAAGCCGGCAAGCCGCCGCGACCGGGCCGCCGCCGCGATTCTCCACCAGAAGGTGCAGGCAGCGCGCGTCCCAGGGGTCGCGGTCGTCGGCGCCATCCCGGAACGCCCGCGCGCGCAGTGCCAGCACGGCGGCCAGATCGCCCGGCCCCTCGGCCAGGCGCGCCGCATACCGGCCGCGTTCCAGTGCCGTCATCGTGAGCGTCTCCCCGCTTGGCCAGACCTGGCAGAGGGCCTACATTTCCCTGTGCCGACTATCCCGCAAAGATCACATTCCGGCAACAGGAGCCCCATGACCGACAAGATCCGCAAGACCGACGACGAATGGCGCGCCCAGCTTTCCGACCTGGCCTATCGCGTCACGCGCAAGCACGCGACCGAACGCGCCTTTACCCATGATGACTTTCCCAAGGGCCCCGGCACCTTCCACTGCGTCTGCTGCGGCGCGCCCTTGTTCGACGCGGCCGCCAAGTTCGACTCCGGCACCGGGTGGCCCAGCTTCTGGCAGCCGATGACCCCAGACGCCGTGGGAGAGACGGAGGACCGAAGCTGGTTCATGCGCCGGACCGAAGTGCACTGCGCCGCCTGCGACGCCCATCTTGGCCATGTCTTTCCCGACGGCCCCGTACCGACCGGGCTGCGCTATTGCATCAACGGCGTCGCGCTGACGAAGTCCGAGGACTGACGAAGACGGAAGACGGCTGGGCCGCGCGGCCTGTCGCGCGCGGCCTAGTTGTCGAAGATTTGCGCCGCGCTCAGGTTGCCGACGTTGCCAAGAAGCTGCCGCAGGAAGCTCAGCCCCTTGATGTTGCTGTCGGTCACACGGCGGGACAGGACGATGACCTCCCCGCCTTCAAGTCCGAAGCGTTCCACGTTCTCGACAACGCCCTTGTCGTCGAAGGTGATGGCGACGACCTCGCGCTCCACTTCTTCCGGTGCCTTCCAGGCGAAATGCTTGAAGCGGCTGCCGACGTAATACCAGCCCGATTGCGCCAGAACCCCGATCGAGGAGGGGCGCCCGACAGCGCGGGCGACGTCCGATGTCGTCGATTCGCCCACAACGACCTTCTCAAGATCCTCGTCGCTCGGCGTGTAGCCATGATTGCGGTAGACAGTCGTGCAGGCGGTCAACGCCACGAGCGCGATACCCAATGCGCCCAGACGTATCGCTTTCGCCAAACTGATCATGACGCCCTCTTGCCTCGCCGCCTCTTGCCTTCTATCGGCTTATAGCACGCGGGGGGGACCCTTCAAGGCGGCAATCCCATTCTCTCTTCATCGTCAGAGGTGTGAACCATGACCGAACCGCTTCGTTTCACCCATCCCATGCGCGTGGCAGAGCTTGCCGGGCGCAAACCCACCCGCTTTCGCATCGCGCCCGGGGCGAAAGACCGCGCCGCCATCGCGGCGGCACTGGGCGTGACGGAACTGGACCAGTTGCGGTTCGAGGGTGACCTGACGCCGCTTGGCCGCCAGGACTGGCGGCTGACGGCGCGGCTGTCGGCGCGGGTGGTCCAGCCCTGCATCGTGACACTCGCCCCCGTGACGACCGAGATCGCCGAGACGGTGACACGCCGCTACCTGGCCGACTTGCCCGAGCCGGAGGGCGAGGAGATCGAGATCCCCGAGGATGACAGCATCGAGGCCCTGCCCGCGACCATCGACCTGGGCGCGGTCCTGACAGAGGCACTGGCGTTGTCGCTGCCGCTTTATCCGCGCGCCGAGGGGGCCGAAATGGGCTCCGCCAGCTTTGCGGAACCGGGGGCCGAGCCCCTGGGCGAAGAGGTGACGCGCCCCTTCGCGGGTCTTGCCGACCTGATGAAGAAGCGCGACCCGAAGGGCTGAAAGGCCCCGCCGGACGGCCCCGGCGCGGCCCCTTTCCGGGCACTTTGGAAATGCCCGGAAAAGGCCAAGAAAAGACTTGCGCCCGCCAGTAAACGCAGTATGTTCCCGGCCTCGCTTGAATATGGGTTCGCACCCGGTCGCAGTCCGGCAACCAGTGATGAAAACCCAAGGAAATCCGGGGCTTGTCCCCCAATAACCCGAGGTTGAGACATGGCTGTCCCTCAGAACCGAGTCACGCGGTCCCGCCGCAACATGCGCCGTGCGCACGATGCGCTGGTTGCTGCCAATCCGAACGAATGCCCGAATTGCGGTGAACTGAAGCGCCCGCATCACGTCTGCGGCGCCTGCGGTCACTACGACGGCCGTGAGGTCGTTGCGCAGTCGGCTGAGGTCGATCTGGACGAAGACGCGGCGTAAGCCGCGCCCATGCGGCCAGCGTCATGGCGTCCGAGCTTGACCCCGCGTTCGAGACCCTGACGCAGAAGGCTGCGGGCCGTATCGTCATTTCGGTCGATGCGATGGGCGGAGACCACGGACCGGCAACTGTCGTTGCCGGTCTTGCCGTGTCTGCCGCCGCCTTGCCGGACATCGACTTCGTCCTTCACGGCAACGAGGCCGAACTGGCCCCGCTTCTGGCGCGCCGCCCGACCCTGAAGGGGCGGGTGACGGTCGTGCATGCCGAAGGCATCGTGCGCATGGAGGACAAGCCGAGCCAGGTGCTGCGCACCGGTTCGAACACCTCGATGTGGTCGACCATCGAATCCGTCCGCGAGGGCAAGGCCCAGGCCGCGGTCAGTTGCGGCAACACCGGCGCGCTCATGGCCGTTTCGATGATCCGCCTGCGCAAGCTGCCCGGCGTGAACCGTCCGGCCATCGCCTGCCTCTGGCCCTCGCGCGGGCCGAAGCCGTTCAACGTCATGCTCGACGTCGGCGCCGACATCAAGGCGGATGCCCCGGACCTTCTGCAATACGCGCTGATGGGGGCGTCCTACGCCCGCAACGGCCTTGGCTACGCGCGTCCGCGCGTCGGCCTTCTGAACGTCGGCACGGAAGACCACAAGGGCCGCGCCGAACTGCGCCAGGCGCAGGATCTTATCGCCGCCGCGACGGATGCAGGCAACTTCGACTACGCGGGCTTCATCGAGGGGGGCGACCTGCCGTCGGCCAAGGTCGACGTGATCGTCACCGACGGGTTCACCGGAAACATCGCGCTGAAGACCGGCGAAGGCACCGCCAAGCTGGTGGGCGAGTTTCTGCGCGAGGCGCTGAAGGCGACCTTCCTGTCCCGGATCGGCGCGCTGTTCGCGATGGCCTCGCTCAGGCGGCTCCAGCAGCGCATCGATCCCCGCCGGGTCAATGGCGGGGTCTTTCTGGGCCTGAACGGCACCGTCGTCAAATCTCACGGTTCCGCGGATTCGACCGGCGTCGCCGCGGCGATCACGCTGGCCTACAAACTCGCCCGGTCGGGCTTTCAGGAACGGCTTGCCCAGCGGGTTGCCTCTCTGGCCGAGGCGGCGCAGGATGCAGGCCAGGGCGACAACAACAACGGGAACGCCGAATGACGATCCGTGCCGTGGTCAGGGGTGTGGGGCATTATCTGCCCGAGCGTGTCGTCCCGAACAGCGAATTCGAAACCAGCGTCGATACGTCGGACGAATGGATCCGCACCCGCACCGGGATCGAGCGGCGCCATTTCGCGGCCAAGGGCGAAACCACATCGGACATGGGCGCACGGGCGGCGCAGGCCGCGCTGACCGACGCGGGGATGACGGCCGAGGATATCGACGCCATCATCGTCGCGACCTCGACCCCCGACCTGACATTCCCGTCCGCCGCCTCGATGGTGCAGGACAAGATCGGCATGCGCCGCGGCTTTGCCTTCGACGTGCAGGCGGTCTGCGCGGGCTTCGTCTTCGCGCTGGCCAATGCCAACGCGCTGATCCTGTCGGGGCAGGCCAGGCGCGTGATCGTGATCGGCGCCGAGACCTTCAGCCGCATCCTCGACTGGGACGACCGTTCGACCTGCGTGCTGTTCGGCGACGGCGCGGGGGCGCTGGTGCTTGAGGCCCAGGAAGGCACCGGCACGCCGGCCGACCGCGGCATCCTTGCGACCGACCTCAACAGCGACGGATCCTATCGCGATCTTCTTTACGTCGATGGCGGCGTGTCCACCACCGGCACCGCCGGGCACCTCAGGATGCAGGGCAACCAGGTTTTCCGCCACGCCGTCGAAAAGCTGGCGGCAACGGCCCATGCCGCACTCGACAAGGTCGGGCTGACCGGCGCGGACGTGGACTGGATCGTGCCGCATCAGGCCAACCTTCGCATCATCACCGCCACCGCCCAGCGGATGCAGGTTCCGATGGAGCGGGTGGTGGTCACGGTGCAGGATCACGGCAACACCTCTGCGGCATCGATTCCCCTGGCGCTGTCGGTCGGCAAGGCCCGCGGACAGCTGAAAGAGGGCGATCTGGTCGTGACCGAGGCCATCGGCGGCGGTCTTGCGTGGGGTTCGGTCGTCCTCAGGTGGTGAATCTTCGCCTGAATTGCCCGCTTCAAGCCATTGATATTGACTTGGGAATGGCAAGCCCCCATCCTTCGGACCATTCAACATGGGGGGACGTGATGAGCGAGACGACTCTGACACGCATGGACCTGACCGAGTCGGTGTTCCGTGAAGTCGGCCTTTCCCGCAATGAATCGGCGCAACTGGTCGAAAGCGTGCTGCAGCACATGTCCGATGCGCTGGTCGCCGGCGAGACGGTAAAGATATCGTCCTTCGGCACGTTTTCGGTACGCGACAAGGCCGCGCGGGTCGGGCGCAACCCGAAGACCGGTGAAGAGGTTCCGATCCATCCCCGCCGGGTTCTGACCTTCCGGCCGTCGCACCTGATGAAGGACCGCGTTGCTGCCGGCAACCGCGGCTGAGGTTTCGCGCATGGCGAAATCGGCCGAGGCGTTCCGGACGATCAGCGAAGTCGCCGAGATTCTCGATACGCCCGCGCATGTCCTGCGGTTCTGGGAAAGCCAGTTCGCGCAGATCAAGCCCATGAAACGCGCCGGATCGCGTCGCTATTACCGCCCCCAGGATGTCGCGCTGATCGCGGGGATCCGCAAGCTTCTGCATGATGACGGGCTTACCATTCGCGGGGTGCAGAAGATCCTGCGCGAACAAGGTGTCCGCCACGTCGCCTCTCTGGCCGAGCCCGGGGCTGTGCCCCCCGCCGTCGTCGCACCGGCACCTGTGGCCGAACCCACCTCGCCTGCTGTGCAGTCAGTATCCGTTGAGACAGCGCCTGCTGCGCACGCCGCAGCGACGGTCGCCGCGCGGCCCGGATCACAGGGTGCCCCCGCGGAACGGGAGCCCGGCCTGCCCTTCGGGGAAGACGCAGACCCAGATCGCGCGATCCCCTTCGAGGCCCCCATGCAAGTCGACGTACCCGTCGAATCCCACAGCGCCCGCGTCCACAGCTTTCCCGGCGCCTCCGGGCCCGAGCCGACGCCACAGACCATCGCCGCCCGGCTGCACACCGCGGACCCGGACCGGCTTGCCGGAAACCGCGATGCGCTGGCCAGCCTTTACCGCCGTCTTGCCGTCGCGCGCGACCGCCGCCGCGCGGCCCCCGCCGCCCTTGCCGACACCGGCCCGGCCCCGGACAGGGCATAATCTGACAAGGACTTGTGCGGGATGCGTTTTGCCGCTTGCCCCTGCCCCGGCAATCGTCCTATACACCGCCGCGTCGGGCCGTGGCGCAGCCTGGTTAGCGCGTCCGTCTGGGGGGCGGAAGGTCGTGAGTTCGAATCTCACCGGCCCGACCATCATCGAAACGCCCACTCCGTCACCGGGGTGGGCGTTCGCATTCGCGGAGAAAGGTCATGACCGTCAGCGGCGTCCTGGCAGACACGGGGATCCGGGCGATGGTCGCCTCCGGCACGATCACGGCGGATGTGCCCGTCACCGAAGCCCAGATCCAGCCCGCCAGTCTTGACCTGCGCCTCGGGGCGGTCGCCTATCGGGTGCGCGCCTCGTTCCTGGCGGGCGCCGGCCGCAGCGTCGCAGACCGCATCGCCGAGTTCGAGATGCACCGCATCGACCTGACGCGTGGCGCGGTCCTGGAAAAGGGCTGCGTCTATGTCGTGCCGCTTCTCGAATCGGTCCGCCTTCCGGCAGGCACTTCGGGCGCCGCCTCGGCCAAGTCCTCGATCGGGCGGCTCGACCTGCTGACGCGGGTAATCACCGACAACGGGACCGAGTTCGACCGCGTGCCGGATGGCCATTGCGGCCCGCTTTACGTCGAGATCTGCCCACGGTCGTTTTCCGTCCTTGCCCGCACCGGCCAGATGCTGAGCCAGATCATCTTCCGCCGGGGCCAGACCCGGATCGACGACGCGGAACTTGCGGCGATCCATGCCCGCAGCCCGATCGTCTCGGGCCCGGCGGTGATCTCGGACGGATTGGCGTTTTCGGTGGGGCTGCGCCCGGAACGCGGCGACCTTGTGGGGTACCGCGCCAAGCCGCACGCGGGCGTCATCGACCTGGACAGGATCGGCCACTACGCCCCGGCCGACTTCTGGGAAGAGGTGCGCACCGCCGAGGGGCGCATCATCCTCGATCCCGGGGCCTTCTACATTCTTGTCAGCCGCGAGGCGATCGCGATCCCGCCCGACTGCGCGGCGGAAATGGCGCCCTATCTTGCGATGGTGGGCGAGTTTCGCGTGCATTACGCGGGCTTCTTCGACCCCGGTTTCGGCTATGACGCGGCGGGCGGCAGGGGATCGCGCGGCGTTCTGGAAGTGCGCTGCCACGAAGCGCCCTTCGTTCTGGAAGACGGGCAGATCGTCGGCCGGCTGATCTATGAACGCATGGTCTCGGTGCCGGAACGGCTTTACGGCAGCGGCATCAAGTCGAACTACCAGGGACAGGGCCTGAAACTGTCCAAGCATTTCCGCATGGGATAGGGCGCGCGCCCTGCCCTAGTCCTCGAACAGCTCGCTCTGCCCGCTCTGGTCCTCGCTGTCGTCGTCCGGGGTGCCGCTTCCAGGCAGCGGCCGGCTGTCCAGAAGCCCGGCGGCGCGCAGCTCCTTCAGCCCCGGCAGATCGCGCGCGCTTTCCAGCCCGAAATGATCCAGGAAATCCTGCGTCACGACAAAGGTGACGGGTCGGCCCGGGGTCATGCGGCGGCGGCCAAAGCGGATCCAGTCCAGTTCGAGAAGCTGGTCGATCGTTCCCCGGCTGACCGCGACGCCGCGAATCTCCTCGATCTCGGCGCGGGTGACGGGCTGGTGATAGGCGACGATGGCCAGCGTCTCGATCGCGGCGCGCGACAGCTTGCGCGTCTCGACGATCTCCTTCTGCATCAGGAATCCGAGGTCGGGCGCGGTACGGATCGCCCAGGCGTCGCCCACCTTGACCACCCGCACGCCGCGCCCCTCGTAGCGCCGTCGCAGGTAGACAAGCGCCTCTGCCGGGTCGCAGCCGTGGGGCATCCGCGCCGCCATTTCGGCGACCGATACCGGATCGGCCGAGGCGAACAGGATCGCCTCGACCATGCGTTCCTGTTCGGCCATCGGCGGCGCTTCGAACAGGCTCTTCTCCGCGTCGCGCGGTTCGGTATCGGCTGCGTCGGTCACGGGGTCTTCCGTCTGATCGCGATGGGGGCGAAGGTTTCCGATTGCCTGATCTCGATCTGGCCCTGCTTGGCGAGTTCGAGAGAGGCCGCGAAGGTGGAGGCGGTGGCCGACCGCCGGCGCGCCGGGTCGGCGCCCCAGCCGTCGGGCAGATAGCTTTGCAGGTCGGTCCAATCGCCCGCATAGCCGATCAGCCCCCGCATCCGTTCCAGCGCCTGTTCCATCGTGAAGACATGGTGCCGGTCGAAGGCATAGGGGCGAAACTCGTCGCGGGTGCGGATGCGTGCATAGGCCTGCATCAGGTCCAGAAGCGTCGCGGAATACTGGATCTTGCGGCTGCGGCGGACATCTTCCGGAATGCCGCGCACGAAGAAGTCGCGCCCCTTCTGGTCGCGCGCCATCAGACGCGCGGCGCTTTCGCGCATCGCCTGAAGGCGTTCCAGCTGAAAGGCCAGATGCGCGGCCAGTTCTTCGCCCGAGGGCCCGTCCTCGGTCGGGTCGGGCGGCAACAGAAGGCGCGACTTCAGAAAGGCAAGCCAGGCGGCCATCACCAGGTAGTCGGCGGCCAGTTCGATCCGCAGCTTCTTGGCCCTGTCGACGAAGACAAGATACTGTTCGGCCAGTTGCAGGACGGATATCCGCCGCAGGTCGACCTTCTGGGTGCGCGACAGCGTCAGCAAAAGGTCAAGCGGCCCCTCGAACCCGTCCACGTCGACGATCAGCGCCTCGGCCTGAAGCCGGTCGCTGACGGACTGGGCGTCTTCCACGAAAAGGCTCGGATCGGCCATGCGCTATCCCTTCAGAAGCGCTTCAAGTTCGGCCTCAAGAAGGGCGGTGTCAATGGGCTCGGCCGCTTCCCGCAGCGCAAGCGCGGTGGCGGCGCGGCGAAGGGCCGCGTCCGACATCGGGCCCGTGGCCGCGACGGTTGCCGCCATCTCGTCGAGGGTGCCGTTGCAGTGCAAGACGATGTCGCAGCCCGCCGCGATCGCGCGACGGGCGCGTTCGGGGACCGTTCCCGACAACGCCTGCATCGAGATGTCGTCGGTCAGCAGAAGCCCCTGGAACCCGATGCGGCGGCGGATCAGGTCGATCATCGCGGGCGATGCCGTCGCCGGGCGGTCGGGGTCGATCGCGGCAAATCGGATATGCGCCGTCATCCCGACCGGCAGGTCGTTGAGCGCGGCAAAGGGGGCGAAGTCGGTGCGCATCAGGTCCGCCTCGGGCGCGGTGACGGTCGGAAGCTCAAGGTGGCTGTCCGCGACGGCGCGTCCATGGCCGGGCATATGCTTGAGGATCGGGATGACCCCGCCCGCCAGAAGCCCGTCGGCCGCGGCCCGTGCCGCGCGTGTCACCGTCGCGGCATCGCTGCCAAAGCAGCGGTTGCGCAGGAAGGGATGGGTGTCGGCACAGGCGATATCGGCCGAGGGCGCGCAATCGGCGTCGATCCCCACCCGGCGCAGCTCGTCGGCGATCAGCCGGTAGCGCAACCAAAGGCCGCGTTCCATCGCCCCCGGCGCGCTGGCTTCGACCTGATCGAGCGGCGGCAGCCATTCGCGCCAGTAGGGCGCGCGGAGCCGCTGCACCCGCCCGCCTTCCTGATCGACCAGCACAGGCGCGTCGCGGCCGACCGCCTCGCGCAGTTCGCCGGTCAGCCGGCGCAGTTGTTCGGGGTCCGCGACGTTGCGCGCAAAGACGATGAACCCCAGGGGGTTCGCAGCGCGGAAGAATGCGGCCTCGTCCTGGGAAAGCACCGGTCCGGCGCAGCCCAGGATCGTCGCAGAGGGCCGCGCGCCGCCTGCTACTTCGTCTGGGTCGGAACGCATTGCGTGTTTTCGGACAAGAGGACCGAACAGAACCGGCGCGCGTCCTCGATGCTGTCGAAGCCCGCCGCCCTGAGCCGGACAAAACTGTTTCCACCGGATTCGGCGGGCTCGATCACGCGCTGGCGCCCGTCCATCAGCGCGCCGTAGCGGGCGACGATGCGGTCCCACTCAAGCCGCGCCTCCACTTCGGTATCGAAGGACCCAAGCTGGGCAAGGCTTGTGCCCGCGGGAAGGGAGGCGGGGTTGGCTTCGACCGCGACGGGGGCCATGGCCTCGGCAACCGCGGCGGCAATGGCGGCCGCCTCGGCGTCGAAGCCCTCGGCGCCCGCATCGGCGGTTGGCCGCGCCGGCCGGGGCACCGGCCGCAGGACGGAAAGCCGGTCGGCGGGCATCGCGTCCTCGGCCGCCTCCAGGAGCGGTTCGGGCGCCCCGTCCGGCAACGGATCGGCAAGGACGGGCTCGGCCATCGGCAGGGCCGCGACGACATCGCCACCGGGCGCAGCCGGTGCCGGCAGGCTGTCCGTGGCGGCCGGGGGCAGGCCCGCAAGATCGCCGCCCGCGACATCCTCGGGCGCAAGTTCGCCCGCGCCCGGCGCCAGCGTCAGCGTTTCGGCCGGCGGCGCCGCGACGCCGTCGGCGGCGATCGCGTTGACCGCAAGCCCGGTGTGTTCGGCCAGTTCGCCGCCGGGGTTTTCCGGCGCGATGCGGGCGGGCCCCTCAAGCGCGCGGATCACCGGAATGCCGGTCACGTCGCGCACCGCCAGCTTGTAGCCCCAGACGACCAGCCCCAGCACCAGCGCAACCGAGGTCAGCGCCCCCGCCGCGCCAAGAAATGTCTGAACCCGCTCGGACCGTGGCGCGGAATGACCCGCCTCGGCCGGGAAGTCGTCGAAGTCGATATCCGCCATGCTCCGCCTCGCTCCGGGCGGCGAACCGCCCGCTTGCCTGTCGAGACCCGGGCGTGGCGCCTGTTGTCAGCGCATTTCTTCCGCGGGGGTCACGCCAAGGATACCAAGACCAGCGGAAATGACAACGGCCGTGGCCCGTGCAAGCGCGATTTTCGCCTGAGAAACCGGCACATTGCCTTCCTGGACGAAGCGAAGTTCGGTTTCTTCGTTGCCGCGGTTCCACAACCCGTGCAGTTCCGATGCCAGTTCGTAGAGGTAAAAGGCGATGCGGTGCGGCTCCTGCCCGCGCGCGGCGATCTCGATCAGGCGCGGCCATTCGGCGATCTTGCGCGCCAGCGCAAGCTCCGCCTCGTGCGACAGATGCGCCAGATCGGCCCCGGCCAGCGCGGCGTCATCGGCGGGTATGCCCGCCTCGGCGGCCTTGCGGATCACCGAACAGACGCGCGCATGGGCGTATTGCACATAGAAGACCGGGTTGTCCTTGGACTGTTCCAGGACCTTGTCGAAGTCGAAATCCAGCGCCGCGTCGTTCTTGCGCGTCAGCATCACGAAGCGGGTGACATCCGGGCCCGCCTGTTCGACCACGTCGCGCAGCGTCACGAAGGTGCCGGCGCGCTTGGACATCTTGAAGGGCTCGCCGTTCTTGTAAAGCTTCACCAGCTGGATCAGCTTGACCTCCAGCGGAACGCGCCCGTTCGAGAGGGCGGAGACCACCGCCTTCAGCCGCTTGACATAGCCGCCGTGGTCGGCGCCAAGAATGTCGATCAGCTGGTCGTAGCCGCGTTTCACCTTGTCCCAGTGGTAGGCGATGTCGGGGGCGAAATAGGTCCAGGCGCCGTCCGATTTCTTCACCGGCCGGTCCACGTCGTCGCCATGCGCGGTCGAACGGAAGAGCGTCTGTTCGCGTTCTTCCCAATCCTCGGGCAACTTGCCCTTCGGCGGCTCCAGCGTGCCTTCGTAGATCAGCCCCATGCCGCGCAGGGTCTCGATCGCCTCTTCCACCCGGCCAGAGGCGGTGATTTCGCGTTCGGAGGTGAAGACATCCATCTTCACGCCCAGAAGCGCGAGGTCGTCGCGGATCATCTGAAGCATCTCGGCGGTGGCAAACTCGCGCACATCGGCCAGCCAGGCGCTTTCGGGCTGGTCGATCAGGCTGGTTCCGTATTTCGCCTTCAGCGCCTCGCCCACCGGAATCAGGTAGTCGCCGGGGTAAAGCCCCTCGCGGATCTCGGGATCAAGGCCGTTGGCCTCGCGGTAGCGTTCGTAGGCCGACCGCGCCAGCACATCGACCTGCGCGCCCGCGTCGTTGATGTAGTATTCCCGCGTGACCTCGTGGCCCGCGAAATCCAGAAGTGCCGCCAGCGCGTCGCCGAAGACCGCGCCGCGGGTATGGCCGACATGCATCGGCCCCGTGGGATTGGCCGACACGAATTCGACATTGACCCGGACGCCCTGCCCCAGGTCGGACCGGCCGAAATCGCGCCCGCGCGCCAGGGCCGCGGCGACGACACCGCGCCAGGCGTCCCGGGTCAGGCGCAGGTTGAGAAATCCGGGCCCGGCGACCTCGGCGGTGACGATGCGGGGGTCTGCACCAAGCTTCGCGGCCAGCGCCTCGGCGATGGCGCGGGGGTTCTGGCCCGCGGGCTTGGCCAAGACCATCGCGGCATTGGTGGCCATGTCGCCATGGGCCGCGTCGCGCGGCGGCTCCACGGCGACGTTGGTCATGTCCAGCCCGGCGGGCAATGCGCCCTCGGCCTGCATCGCGGCGAGGCTTTCGATGACCAGTGCGCGGATGTCGGAAAACAGGTTCATGATCGGTCCCTTTGTTCCGGCCGGGCATGCCAGAGCCGCGCCCGCGCGTCAATGGCGCGCGGCGGGCAAGTGGATAGGGGCCGGGGCCCTGCCCCGGACCCCGGAGTATTTGCGCCAGAATGAAGGGGGCCCGATCAGGCCCCGCCGCCGCAAAGCCGGTCGTGTTCCTGGATCGCGAACCGGTCGGTCATCCCGGCCACATAGTCGAGGACGACCCGCGCAAGTTCCGTCTCGTCCCGCGCCGCGGCGACATCGGCGCGCCATTCGGCGGGCAAGAGCGCCGGGTCCTTGAGGAACAGCGGGAACAGATCGCGGATCATCGCGGTCACGCGCCGGCGTTCGACCACGACCGAAGGCGCGCGGTACATCCGGGTAAAAAGGAAGGACTTGATCGCCTTGAGGTTCTGGTAAAGCGGCTTCGAGAAGCGGATGATCGGCCCGTCCATGTCGCGGATGTCCTGGACCGACTGCGGCCGGCTGGCCTCGAGCCGGTTTTCGGCCACCGCGATCACGTCTTCCACCATCACGCCGAAGACGCGCCGCAGCGCCTCGTGGCGCCGCCGTGTCGGATCGAGGCCGGGATGCAGGCGGTCCACCTCCTCGAAGGCGGGGGCGGTCACCGGAAGCTCCATCAGGTCGTCCTCGGTGAAAAGCCCCGCGCGCAGCCCGTCGTGAAGGTCGTGATGGTTGTAGGCGACATCGTCGGCCACGGCGGCCACCTGCGCCTCGGCGGAGGCGAAGGTCGAAAGCTCCAGATCCCAGGCCGCATTGCATTCGGCCAGCGCATAGGGCATCTGGCCGCCTTCGGGCACGGCGTGCGACCCCGAAGCCCTGGGTCCGGTCACCGGCCCGTTGTGCTTGGCGATGCCTTCAAGGGTTTCCCAGGTCAGGTTCAGCCCGTCGAAGCCCGCATAATGGCGTTCGAGCCTGGTCACGATCCTGAGCGCCTGGGCGTTGTGATCGAAACCGCCGTAGGGCGCCATCAGCTCATGCAGCGCATCCTCTCCGGTGTGGCCGAAGGGCGGGTGGCCAAGGTCATGCGCCAGTGCCACCGCCTCGGCCAGTTCGACGTTGAGGCCAAGCGTGCCGGCGATGGTGCGCGCGACCTGCGCCACCTCGATCGTATGGGTCAGACGGGTGCGGTAATAGTCGCCTTCGTGCTCCACGAAGACCTGGGTCTTGTGCTTCAGCCGGCGGAAGGCCGAGGAATGGATGATCCGGTCCCGATCGCGCTGGAAGGGCGAGCGGAAGGTGGACATGCTTTCGGGATGAAGCCTGCCGCGGCTGTCGTCGGGCTGGCAGGCATAGGGGGCAAGCGTCATCGTACCGTTCTTGTCGTTCCGTTGCCTCTTCATATATTGTGGGACCAAGGAAATGACAGGGATTTTCCCGATGGACCTGAACCTGCCGCCCAAAGTGACCCCGCGCGCCTTCGCGCGCCTGGCCGAGATCAACGAGGGCGCCGGTGCGGCCAAGGCGCTGCGCGTCGCTGTCTCGGGCGGCGGCTGTTCGGGGTTCCAGTACGAGATCACGCTGGACGATCCCGCGCCCGACGACCTTGTCCTCGAAGGTGCGGGCCAGAAGGTGCTGGTGGACACGGTGTCCCTGCCCTTCCTCGCAAATGCGGTCATCGACTTTTCCGACGAGCTGATCGGCGCGCGCTTCGTGATCGAGAACCCGAACGCCACCTCCTCTTGCGGCTGCGGGACCAGCTTCTCGATCTGAGCCTGAAGGACGGCGGCGCGCGCCGTTGCGGCGCGCAAGGCATCTTTCGCCGCGCCTGCGGGGGCAGGCGCGGCTCGGGTCGCCTCCGGCGGGAGTATTGGGGCCAGAATGAAGGGGCGGCGCTTGCCCTTCGGGCCGATCCCGGCGACAAGGTGGCATCGAGGGAGGCTGCCCATGAAGATCGCCACGTTCAACATCAACGGCGTCAAGGCGCGGATCGAGGCGCTGACCGCCTGGCTGGACGCCGAGGCGCCCGACGTGGCGCTCTTGCAGGAAATCAAGTCGGTCGACGAAGGCTTCCCGCGCGAGATCTTCGAGGATCGCGGCTATCGCGTCGAAACCCATGGCCAGAAGGGATTCAACGGCGTCGCGATCCTGTCGCGGCTGCCCCTTGAGGATGTGGCGCGCGGGCTGCCGGGCGACGATACGGACGAACAGGCGCGCTGGATCGAGGCGACGGTGATCGGCAGGACCGCCGTGCGCCTGGCCTGTCTTTACCTGCCGAACGGCAACCCCGCGCCGGGACCGAAGTTCGACTACAAGCTGGCCTGGATGGCGCGGATGAAGGCACGGGTGGCGCAGATGCTGACCAGCGAGATGCCGCTGGTCTTCGGCGGCGACTACAACGTCATTCCCGACCCGATCGACGCCGCCAGGCCCGAGGCCTGGGTGGAGGATGCGCTGTTTCGCCCCGAATCCCGCGCGGCCTTCCGCGCGATCCTGAACCTTGGCCTGACCGAGGCGATCCGCATCCGCGATCCGCGTCCGGGGATCTATACCTTCTGGGACTACCAGGGCGGCGCCTGGCAGAAGAACAACGGCATCCGCATCGACCACATGCTCCTGAGCGCGCAGGCGGCCGACCTGATGCGCGGCGCGGGGATCGACAAGGCGGTGCGCGACGGCGACAAGCCTTCGGACCATGTGCCGGTCTGGATCGAGCTGGACGCCTGAGCCATGGCCTATCCCGACACCTATTATGTGCGCACGCTGGAAGACCGGCGGACCCGTGCCGCGCTTTCGGGCCGCGAAGAGGCCGACGTGGCCATCGTCGGCGGCGGGCTTGCCGGGCTGACGACGGCGCTGGAACTGGCACGCGCGGGGACGAAAGTCGCGCTTCTCGAGGCCGAGAGCGTCGGCTTCGGCGCCTCGGGGCGCAACGGCGGGCTGGTCAGCCCGGCCTTCGCGGGCGGCGACGAGGCGATCCGCGCCCGCGTCGGGCCCGAGGCCGCGCGGGCGCTGCACCTTCTCTCGATCGAGGGGGTGGAACGGCTGCGCGCCACGATCCGCGACCTTTCGATCGACAGCGCCGGGCTGGTGCCGGGGCTGTTCAGCCTGCGCCGCTTCGACCGCGCCGACGACATGAAGGCCCATGTCGCGGAATTCGCCGACGTCTATGGCTACGAGCTTGCCTATCTCGACCGGGCGGCGCTGGCCGAACATGTGACAAGCCCGCGCTACTTTCACGCGATCCATGATCCGAACGCCTTTCACATCCATCCGCTGAACACCGCCCGCGCCATCGCGGCCGAGGTGGAGCGGCTGGGCGGGCGCATCTACGAAGGCACGCCCGCGACCGGCGCCGCCCTTGCGGGCCCGACCAAGCGGGTGGAGACTGCGGCAGGCCGGATCGAGGCGCCGCGCGTCGTCATCGCGACCGGGGGCTACACCGGCGCGCTGGTGCCGCGGTTGAGGCGCGCGGTCCTGCCCATCGCGACCTACATGATGGCGACGGAGGCAGCGCCGGACCTGATCGCCAGCGCGATCCGCACCCGCGCCTGCATGTACGACGACCGCCGGGCGGGCGACTACTACCGGCTGGTCGAGGGCGGCCGGCGGCTCTTGTGGGGCGGGCGGATCACCACGCGGGCGGCCGATCCCGCGGGCATCGCGCGCGAATTGCGCCGCGAGATGCTGACGGCCTATCCCCAGCTTGCGGAACTGCGGACCGAGCTTTCCTGGTCCGGCCTCATGGGCTATGCGCGCCACCTGATGCCACAGGTCGGCGAAATGGCCCCCGGCGTCTGGCACATCACCGCCTTTGGCGGCCACGGGCTGAACACCACCGCCATTGCCGGCAAGGTCGTGGCCGAGGCGATCCTTGGCGAAAGCGACCGCATCGCCATGTTCGCGCCCTTCGGGCTGGACTGGGCGGGGGGCGCGGCGGGGCTTGTCGCGGCGCAACTGACCTACTGGAAGCTGCAGGCCCAGGACTGGTGGCGGGAACGGGGCTGAGCGTCAGGCGGTCGCGTCGTGGCCGTAAAGCCAGTCGAACCGGTTCAGCATGGCTGAGGGCGAGACCCGGTTGACAAGCCGCAGCCCGGCATGGGCGATGTCGCGTCTGATCCCCGACAGGTGATAGTTCTTCGCGTTCGCGTTGGCGGCGGCGACGATCCGGCGCACCCGCGCCTCGCGCAGGGCCTGGTAGCCCGCGACACCGGCTTCGGGCGTGGCGGCGGCGCTCAGGCAATGGGCCAGCACCCAGGCATCCTCAAGCGCCATGTTGGCGCCCTGGGCAAGGAACGGCAGCGTCGGATGCGCGGCATCGCCAAGGATCACCGCCCCCTGCCCGTGCCAGCGCCCGGCGACCGGGTGGCGGAAGAGACCCCAGAGGTTCGGCCGTTCGATCCGGTCCAGCCAGCCGCGGACCTCGGGCACGAAATCCTCGAAGGCGATACGCAACGCCAGGGGATCGTCCGTCAGCGACCAGCTTTCCTCGGCCCAGCGGTGGCGTTCCTCGACGGCGACAAGGTTGCGAAGCTTCCCGCCACGCAAGGGATAGGTTACGACATGCCGCCCCGCGCCCATGAAGACCTGCGCCACCGGACGGATGTCCGGTTCGGCCGGCAGCGTCGCGCGCCAGGCGACTTGATGGGTGAAGAAGGGCGCGACCTTGCCGTTCAGCGCCTCGCGCACCCGCGAATGCAGGCCGTCGGCCCCGATCAGGATATCGGTCTCGATCTCGGCGCCCTGCGCGGTGCGCAGCCGTGGCCGCCCCTCGCCCAGCGTCACCTCCTCGATCCGCTGCAGGAGCCGGATTTCCACCCCCGCCGCGCGCGCGCCCTCGGCCAGAAGGGCGATCAGGTCGGCGCGGTGAAAGAAGCGGAACGGCGCGTCCGGGCGCTGCCGCAGAAGGTCCATCGCAAGGACGCGGCCGCCGGTTTCGCCGTCGATCAGCTCGACCGCCTCCGCCCGCTGGCCCTCCCGTTCGGCGGCAAGGCCAAGGCCCAGCGCCTCGATCACGCGGTGGCCGTTCGGGGTGATCTGCAGGCCGGCGCCGACCTCGCGGATCTCGGGCGCCTGTTCAAGGACGGTGACCCGGGAACCCCGCATCGCCAGCGCCCGCGCGACGGCAAGACCGGCGATTCCCGCCCCGATGACCGTGATGCTGCGCGTGCCCAAACCGCCCTCCGAAACAAAACGCCGGAGCCACGGGGGCTCCGGCGCCGAATTCTGCCGACCTGTCGCCCGGCGTCAATCGTCGCGATGCACCCGTTCGCGGCGTTCGTGACGTTCCTGCGCCTCAAGCGTCATGGTCGCGATCGGGCGCGCATCCAGACGCTTCAGCGAAATCGGCTCCCCGGTCATCTCGCAATAGCCGTATTCGCCATTGTCGATCCGGCGCAGTGCCGCGTCGATCTTGGTCACCAGCTTGCGCTGCCGGTCGCGGGTGCGCAGTTCAAGCGCGCGGTCGGTCTCCTCGCTGGCGCGGTCCGCCAGGTCGGGCACGTTGCGCGCGCTGTCTTGCAGGCCTTCCAGCGTCTCGGCGGACTGCTCAAGCAATTCGTTCTTCCAGGTCGTCAGCTTGCGGCGGAAATATTCAAGCTGGCGTTCGTTCATGAACGGCTCGTCCTCGGCGGGACGATAATCCTCGGGAAGAAAGATTTCTGCCTTCATCTCTGCTCCCTTCCTGTTTCCGGTGCCGTTCGTCATTTCTGCAATGGTCATCCGGAACTCCTCGGGCGCTCCCTTAGCCTAACGGCGGGGGGATGTCACTAGGTGTCGCCACGCCTTGCGGCATTTTGATGGCACGCGTATCTCTCTTGCGGGGCAATTGCCCGAAGCGGAGACATAAGCTGATGAAATTCCAAGGAACGGCGAACTATGTGGCGACCGAAGACCTCACCGTCGCGGTCAATGCCGCGGTCACGCTCGAACGGCCGCTGCTGGTCAAGGGGGAACCCGGCACCGGCAAGACCGAACTGGCCCGCCAGGTCGCCGGCGCCCTTGGCCTGCCGCTGGTCGAATGGCATGTGAAATCAACGACAAAGGCGCAGCAAGGGCTTTACGAATACGATGCCGTCAGCCGCCTGCGCGACAGCCAGCTGGGCGACTCGCGTGTCCACGAGGTGAAGAACTACATCCGCAAGGGCAAGCTTTGGCAGGCGTTCGAGGCGGAAGGCAAGGTCGTCTTGCTGATCGACGAGGTCGACAAGGCGGATATCGAGTTTCCGAACGACCTTCTGCAGGAACTCGACCGGATGGAGTTTCACGTCTACGAGACCGGAGAGACGATCCGCGCACGTCACCGCCCGGTGGTCATCATCACCTCGAACAACGAAAAGGAACTGCCCGACGCCTTCCTGCGCCGCTGCTTCTTCCACTACATCCGCTTTCCCGAAGCCGACACGCTGCGCCGGATCGTCGCGGTGCATTTCCCCAGGATCAAGGAAACCCTGCTGGCCGAGGCGCTGACCCAGTTCTACGAGATTCGCGAAACCCCGGGTCTGAAGAAGAAGCCCTCGACCTCTGAGGTGCTCGACTGGCTCAAGCTGATCCTCGCCGAGGATCTTTCGCCCGAGGATCTGAAACGCGATCCCCGGCAGCTTCTGCCCAAGCTGCACGGCGCACTCCTGAAGAACGAACAGGATGTCGCGCTTTTCGAACGGCTGGCCTTCATGGCGCGCGCCGGCCGCTAGCGCCGGCCCCGCCAAACTCCGCCGACACCGAGGATGTGAAATTGCACCTGCCGCCGCGACAGGCTAGCGTCGCCCCACCCGGAGGACTCGATGACACCGCAGTTGACGATCCGCGCGATCGAACCGGCCGACGCCCCCGAATGGCGCCGGCTGTGGCATGACTACCTCGTCTTCTACGAAACCACCCTGCCCGAGGATGTCTACGCGGCCACCTTCGCCCGCCTGACCTCGGGTGCGCCCGGCGAATATCGCGGCTTCCTCGCGCTTCTGGGCCACAGGCCGGTCGGGCTTGCCCACTACCTTTTTCACCGCAGTTGCTGGTCGGTCGCCGACACCTGCTATCTGCAAGACCTGTACGCCGACCCGGATGTGCGCGGCACCGGCATCGGGCGCGCCCTGATCGAGGCGGTCTATGGCGCGGCAGATGCCCATGGCGCGGCCTCGGTCTACTGGATGACGCAGGACTTCAACCACAGGGCGCGGCGCCTTTACGACCGCATCGGGGTCAAGACCCCGTTCATCGAATACAACCGGCCCTGATGCGCGCCGCCTTCGCCCCGTTCGCGTTCCTGGCGCTTCTTGCGGCCTGCGCCGTCCCCCCGGCCCCGACCGCGCCGAATGCCGCGCGCGCGCCCTTGGCCGATCTTCCGGCGATGCGCGTCTTTGCCCAGACCCCGCCACAGCGGCCGCTTCGCCCGAACGGCGAAATGGCGCGCAATTTCCTGGACCTGTCGTTCCGGCTGGAAACCGGCGAAGACCTTCCGGTCCTGACCCGCTTCGAGGGGCCGGTGTCGGTGGCGATGACCGGCGCGGTGCCGCCGACGGCGGGTGCCGACCTCGGCCGTCTGCTGACGCGGCTGCGTTCCGAGGCGGATATCGACATCTTCCGCACCGACGGCCCTGCCGCGATCACTGTCGAATTCCTGCCGCGCCGGGTCATGCAGGCGCAGGTGCCGCAGGCGGCCTGCTTCGTCGAACCGGGCGTTTCCTCCTGGCAGGAATACCGCACGCTTGCGCGTTCGCCCGAGACCGACTGGGCGCGGCTGACCCGCCGTGATCGGGTCGCCGTCTTCATCCCCAACGACACCGCCCCGCAAGAGATCCGCGACTGCCTGCACGAGGAAATCGCCCAGGCGCTTGGCCCGCTCAACGACCTCTACGAGCTGCCGGATTCGGTCTTCAACGACGACAATTTCCACACCGTCCTGACCGGCTTCGACATGCTGATGCTGCGCGTCCACTACGCGCCCGACCTCGCGAGCGGCATGACCCGCGCCGCCGTCGCCGCCCGCCTGCCGGCGATATTCGCGCGGCTGAACCCGGCCGGCGAACGCCCTGCCGGGCCGCCTGTGGACCCGACGCCCCGCGTCTTCGTGCGCGCGGTCGAGGCGGCACTTGGCCCCCGCGGGTCGCCCTCGGCCCGGCGCAGTGCCGCCGCCCGCGCGGTGGACATTGTTCGATCCCGCGGCTGGCGCGACGAACGGGCGGGCTTCGCGCTTTATGCCTTCGGCCGGCTGATCCAGTCGCGCGACGCGACGGCGGCCCAGGCCGCCTATCTCGGCGCCCGCGCCGCGTTCGACGCGATCCCCGGCGCCGAGATCCAGCGCGCCCAGGTCGATCTGCCGCTGGCGACCTTCGCGCTCAGCCGGGGCGACGCTCCGGCGGCGATCCAGATCGCGCGCGCCGCGATGCCGGCCGCGCGCCGCGCCCAAAACGCCGCCCTTCTGGCCGAGCTGCAACGCACCGAGGCCGCCGCGCTGCGCCTGCTTGGCCGCGGCGCCGAGGCGGATGCCGCGCGGCTCGACAGTCTTGGCTGGGCGCGCTATGGCTTCGGCTCGGTCGAGGAGATCGCGAATTTCGATGCGAGCTTCCGATCGCTTGAACGACTGGCAGAGGTAACGCAGCAATGATCATCATCGTCGCGGGACTGGTCCTCGGGGCCGCCCTGGGCTGGATCCGGGCCCGCCGCCGGGGCGGGAACAGCTTTGACAAATGGCAGTATGCCCTTGTCCATGCTATCCTTTTCGGGATCGCCGGCCTTTTCGTGACGCTGATGATCGACCGAATGGTCTGACCATGTTCCTGCCCTTCTTCGAAACCCTGCGCAGGACCGGCATCCCGGTATCCCTGCGCGAATACCTCGGGTTTCTCGAAGGGCTGGCAGCGGGACTTGCCACCTACGAGGTCGAAACCTTCTACTACCTCGCCCGCACCGCGATGGTGAAGGACGAACGCCATCTGGACCGCTTCGACCGGGCCTTCGCCGAGGCGTTCAAGGGCATCGAGGCGATCAGCGCCGAGGCGGTCCTGGAAGCCATCGACCTGCCCGCCGAGTGGCTCGAAAAACTTCTGGAACGCACCCTCACAAGCGCCGAGAAGTCCCAGATCGAAGCTTTGGGAGGCTTCGACAAGCTTATGGAAACGCTCAGGAAACGCCTTGAGGAGCAGAAGGGGCGCCATCAGGGCGGATCGAAGTGGATCGGGACCGCCGGAACCTCGCCCTTCGGGGCCTACGGCTACAACCCCGAAGGGGTTCGGATCGGCCAGAAGGAAAGCCGCAACCAGCGCGCGGTCAAGGTCTGGGACAAGCGCGACTTCCGCAATCTCGACGATCAGGTCGAACTGGGCACCCGCAACATCAAGGTGGCGCTGAAACGGCTGCGTCGCTGGGCCCGGACCGGCGCGGCAGAGGAATTGGACCTGCCCGGCACGATCCGCGCCACTGCCGAACACGGCTATCTCGACGTCAAGACCCGGCCAGAGCGGCACAACGCGGTGAAGGTGCTGCTGTTCCTCGATGTCGGCGGTTCGATGGACCCGCATGTCCGGGTGGTGGAGGAACTGTTCAGCGCCGCGCGGGCCGAGTTCAAGCACCTGGAGTATTACTACTTCCACAACTGCCTTTACGAAGGCGTCTGGCGCGACAACCACCGCCGCTGGGACCGCCAGACCCCGACCCCGGAGGTGCTGCGCACCTACGGCTCCGACTACAAGGCGATCTTCGTCGGCGATGCCTCGATGTCGCCCTACGAGATCGCGCATCCGGGCGGCGCCAACGAACACTGGAACGCCGAGGCGGGGCAGGTCTGGCTTGAACGCGCCCGCGCGCAATGGCCCGGCAACGTCTGGCTGAACCCCCTGCCCGAACGCTACTGGCCGCATACGCAATCGGTGGGCATGATCCGGCGCATCTTCGAGGGCGCGATGTTTCCCCTGACGCTCGACGGGATCGGGCGGGCGGTCAAGGCGCTGACATGAGGGCGCTGGCGCATCTGTGGCGCGAACACCGGCTGCCACTTCTTGTCTTCGTGGGCGGTGCGGCCGTTGCCCTGTTCTTTGCCGCCCGCCTTGTCGTCTTCACCCTCTACTGGTCCGATCCGGCGCATCGCCAGCAAACGCCCGACGGCTGGATGACACCCGGCTACATCGCCCGCAGCTGGCATGTCCCGCGCGAGGATCTTTCCCGTCACCTGGGCCTCGAGCCCGGCCCGGACACCCATCTGACGCTGGCCGAGATCGCCGGGGCGCGGGGCATTCCGGTCGAAACGCTGCTGAACGAGGTCGCGGCCTTCCTTGCCGCCGGGGCCGGGGCTGGGAAATGAGCGACTGGCTTCTGGCGCTTCTGCCCGATTACGGGCTGTGGATCCTGGCGCTTGCGACCTATCTGTCCTGCCTTGCCGTGCCGATGCCCGCGTCGCTTCTGATGCTGGCGGCGGGCGGTTTTGCCGCCGCCGGCGATTTCGCACTGTCGCAGGCGATGGGCGCGGCGCTCGCGGGTGCGGTCGCGGGCGACCAGACCGGCTTTGCCATCGGCCGGTTCGGCGGGCGGACGCTTTTGGCGCGGATCGAACGGCAGGGCAAGCGCGCGGCACTGGTCGCGCGGGCGCGCGCGCTTCTGGCGCGGGGGTTCCTGGCGGCGGTGTTCCTGTCGCGCTGGCTGGTCAGCCCGGCGGGCCCCTGGGTGAACCTTGCCGCCGGTGCGGCGGGGCACGGCTGGGCGCGGTTCACCGCCGCCGGGGTGGCGGGCGAACTGGTCTGGGTCGGGCTTTACACCGGCATGGGCCATCTGTTCGTCGGCAACCTCCAGGCGGCGGAGGATCTGATCGGGTCTCTGCTCGGGCTCGTCGGCGGTGCGGCGGCGATGGTGCTCGCGGGCCTCTGGCTGCGCGCGGCGATGCGCCACCGCGCCTGATTGCCGCTGCCCCCCACCTTTCCTTTGCCCCCCACCTTTCCTTTGCCCCCACCTTCCCTTTCCCCGCCGCCTTCCCTTTGCCCGCCGCCTTCCCCATATTGCGGGGATGCTGCGCCTGGCCCCGATCCTGCTTGCCGTCCTATACGGCCTTGTCCTTTACCACTTTTCCGTCTGGCGCACGCGGCGGGAACTGGATGCGCGATCCCGCCCTCTGGACGATCCGGCGCTCTTGCGCGCGATCGACCGGCTGGCCGAACCCCTTGGGGTGCGGCAGGTGCCGGTCCGGGTCTATGAGATCGACCCGGTCAACGGCCTTGCCGCGCCGGACGGGCGGATCTTCCTGACCCGCGGCTTCTTGCAGAAGTTCCGCGCGGGCGAGGTCACGGGCGAGGAGATGGCAAGCGTCATCGCCCATGAGCTTGGCCATGTCGCGCTTGGCCATGCGCGTCGCCGGATGATCGACTTCTCGGGCCAGAACGCGATCCGCGTCGTGCTGTCGGCGGTTCTGGGACGGTTCCTGCCCTGGGTCGGTTTCTACCTTGCCAATTTCCTGACCGGGCTGCTGGCCGCGCGGCTGAGCCGGCAGGACGAGTTCGAGGCCGACGAATGGGCCTCGGCGCTTCTGGTGAAGGCGGGAATCGGCACCGGGCCGCAGAAGTCGCTTTTCGCCAAGCTCGGCCGGCTGACCGGGACAGAGGGGCGGCGTCCGCCGGTCTGGCTGGCCAGCCACCCCGACACCGACGCGCGCATCGCCGCAATCGAGGCGAACGAAAGGCGCTGGGGCCTTGCAGGACCCGGCCCACGCGCCTGAGGCGGCTGCGGGAGCCTCCGGCGGGAGTATTTGCGCCAGACTGAAAGGGGAATTGCAGGGGCCGCGAACCCGGGCCGGGATCAGCCCGCGGCGGCAAGCGCCTTGCCCAGGCGCGGCAGCTTGGCGCGTTTGAGAAGCGCGCGCAACGGTTGCGGTTCGCCCGAAAGTGCCTCTGCGCGGGCGCGCACGCGTTCGACCGCCGTGGCGACCTGGTCCGGGGCCTTTTGCCAAAGCTCGAAAAGGAAGCGGTCGGGGTCGAGCCGCGCGATCCCTTCCTCTGCCAGCGTATGGCGCGGGAAATCGGCGGCGTTGAAGGTCACGATCGCATCGGCGCCCCCGGCGATCGCCGCGGCAAGCACATGGATGTCGTTGGTGTCGGGCAGGTGAAGCCGCGCGGCCAGCCCCGCGCGTTCTGCCACCGCAGCCCCGGGAAAGGTCGCGCGCAGTGCCGCGATTTCCCCTCGTGCGATCTCCTCGGCACCGGGGCCGAGCTTGCGGGTGGCGCGCGCCCACTCCTCAAGGATGCGGTCGGACCAGAGGGGGGTGTAAAGCCCCTGTCCCGCGACGCCGGTCAGAATCTCGCGCAGGACGGTGGGGTAAAGGACGCAGGCGTCCAGAAGCGCCTTCATCCGTCGAGCCGGAAGAACAATGCCTTGAGGTAGCCCGATTCCGCCAGTTGCGGCAGCATCGGGTGGTCGGGTCCGGCATAGCCCGTGTGCAGAAGCTGCCCGCGCCGCCCGCCGCGCCCGATCCCGCGGGCCGAGGCGTTGCGGAACTGCGTCAGGTCCGCCGCGTGCGAACAGGAACAAAGCCCCAGGTAGCCCCCCGGCGCGACCAGGGGCGCGGCCAGGCGCGCGACGCGCTCATAGGCGCGCAGGCCGGCCTCAAGCGCCGGTTTCGAGGGCGCGAAGGCGGGCGGGTCGCAGACGACGAGGTCGAAGCTCCGCCCTTCCGCCGCCAGCGCCTCCATCACCGCGAAGGCATCGCCCTGACGGGTGGCGAAGCGCCCGGCCACGCCCGCCGCCCGCGCGCCCTCCTCGGCCAGGGCAAGCGCCGGGGCGGAAGAATCGACGGCCAGCGCGGCGTCGGCACCGCCCGCCAGCGCCGCCAGCGAAAACCCCCCGACATGGGCGAAGACGTCGAGAACGCGGGCGCCCTTCGCAAGGCGCTGCGCGAAGGCGTGGTTCGGACGCTGGTCGTAGAAAAGCCCGGTCTTCTGACCGCCCAGAAGGTCGGCCATGTAGGTCGCGCCGTTCATCGGAACCGGAACAGGTGCCTCCAGCCCGCCGGAAAGCACCGCCGTCTCCTCCGCCAGCCCCTCCAGCCCGCGCGACCGGCCGGTGCCGTTCTTGACGATCCGCGTCACCCCCGTCACCTCGGCCAGCGCGGCGGCCAGATCGCCGATCATCGCCTCCGCCCAGGCGGCGTTCGGCTGGATCACCGCGGCGTCGCCGAAGCGGTCGATTACCACGCCGGGCAGCCCGTCGGCCTCGGCATGGACGAGCCGGTAGAAGGGCGCGTCGTAAAGCCGGTCGCGCAGGGCCGCCGCACGGGCGATGCGCGCGCAAAGCCAGCCCCGGTCGATTGCCGCACCCGGGTCGCGGTCCATCATCCGCGCGATGATCTTCGACTGCACATTGACGGTGACAAGCCCGAGCGGGCGGCGTTCGGCATCCTCAAGGACCGCGAAGGCCCCCGGCGCAATCTTCGATGTCCGCCGGTCGGTCACCAGTTCGTCGGCATAGACCCAGGGGAAACCGTGGCGTATGGCGCGGGCCTCGGCCTTGGGCCGCAGGCGGACGATCGGAAGGGGGCTGTCGGTCATGAGAAGCGTCCGGTGTTGTTGCGGTCCGGTGGGTCTGGTCCTCCCTTACCGCCTGAGCGGGCAAGGTGGAAGGGCGCGTCTTCGTATCCTTACGGCGACCGGACCTGTGCCGATTTGACCCCGCCCTACGGTCGCGGGCATGCTAGGCTTGGCCAGGACCGGCCGGGCGTCGCCCCTCGGGGGGCGCCCGGGACCGGGCTGATTCCATCGTTGTTAGCGCTAACTTTCTATGTTAGGAACCCCGCGACCGATCCAAGAGGGCCCGATGCCGCTTCATCCCGTGATTGCCGCCGTCACCGACCGTATCCGCACCCGATCCGCAGGCCCGCGCGCAGCCTATCTGGATCGGATGGCCCGTGCGGCCGAAGACGGCCCTGCGCGCGCGCACCTGAGCTGCGGCAACCAGGCCCATGCCTATGCGGCGATGGGCGGCGACAAGGGCGCGCTGGCCGGGGGACGGCAACCCAATATCGGCATCGTCACCGCCTACAACGACATGCTGTCGGCCCACCAGCCCTATGAACATTACCCCGAACGGATCCGCGCCGCCGCCCGCCGCGCCGGGGCCACCGCGCAGGTCGCGGGCGGGGTGCCGGCGATGTGCGACGGCGTCACCCAGGGCCAGCCGGGGATGGAGCTTTCGCTTTTTTCCCGCGACGTCATCGCGCTGTCGGCGGGCGTGGCGCTCAGCCACAACTGCTATGACGCGGCCCTTTTTCTTGGCATCTGCGACAAGATCGTGCCGGGGCTGATCATGGCGGCGGCGACCTTCGGCCATATCCCGGCGGTCTTCGTGCCTGCCGGGCCGATGACCTCCGGCCTGCCCAACGACGAAAAGTCCAAGGTCCGCCAGAAGTTCGCCACCGGCGAAGTCGGCCGGACCGAGTTGATGGCGGCCGAGATGGCGTCTTACCACGGGCCGGGCACCTGCACCTTCTACGGGACCGCGAACACCAACCAGATGCTGATGGAGTTCATGGGCCTGCACCTGCCGGGCGCGTCCTTCGTGAACCCCGGCACGCCCCTGCGCGAGGCGCTGACCGAGGCCGCGGTGGCGCGCGCCGCCGCGATCACCGCGCTTGGCAACGACTTCACCCCCGCGGGCGAGGTGCTGGACGAACGCGCCTTCGTGAACGGGATCGTCGGGCTGATGGCCACGGGCGGCTCGACGAACCTCGTCCTGCACCTGCCGGCGATGGCGCGTGCGGCGGGCATCCTGCTGGACCTCGACGATTTCGCGGCACTCTCTGACGCGGTGCCGCTGATGGCGCGGGTCTATCCCAACGGTCTGGCCGACGTGAACCATTTCCACGCGGCGGGGGGGCTTGCCTACATGATCGGGCATCTCCTCGACGCGGGCCTCCTGCACGAGGATGTGCGCACCGTGGCGGGCGTCGGCCTGTCGCGCTATGCGCGGGAACCGAAGCTTCTGGACGGGGCGCTGAGCTGGACGGACGGCCCGCGCGACAGCCTGAACGACAAGGTCCTGCGCCCCGCCGCCGACCCGTTCCAGCCCTCCGGCGGGCTGAAGCAGCTGGCCGGCAACCTCGGGCGCGGGGTGATGAAGGTCTCCGCCGTGGCGCCCGAGCGTCATGTGATCGAGGCCCCGGCCCGCATCTTCGAAAGCCAGGACGCGGTGAAGGCCGCCTTCAAGCGCGGGGAATTCACCTCCGATTGCGTGGTGGTCGTCCGCTTCCAGGGGCCGCGCGCCAACGGGATGCCGGAACTGCATTCGCTGACGCCCACCCTTGCCGTCCTTCAGGATCGCGGCCTGAAGGTCGCGCTTGTGACCGACGGGCGGATGTCGGGCGCCAGCGGCAAGGTTCCCGCGGCGATCCACGTCAGCCCCGAGGCGGCGGCGGGCGGGCCGCTCGCGCGGCTGCGCGACGGCGATCTGGTGCGCGTCGATGCCACCGCCGGCACGATCGACGCGCTGGTCCCGGATTTCGGGGCGCGCGCGCCCGTCACGGCCGACCTTTCGGCAAACCGCCACGGCATCGGGCGCGAATTGTTCGAGGTCTTCCGAACCCATGCCGGCCCCGCCGAAACCGGCGGCGCGCTGGTCGTCTGACCGGGCTTCCGACCGTGGCCCCGCCCCGGCGCGGCCCCTTCAGTCTGGCCCAAATACTCCCGCCGGAGGCTCCCGCAGTCGCCGCAACGTGAACGCCGAAAGGAAGATCGCATGACCCCCGCCGAACAAAGCCGCCACGCCGCCGATCTTTGCGCGCTGGCCCCCGTGGTCCCGGTCCTGGTGATCGACGACGCGGGCACGGCCGCAGACCTTGCCCGCGCGCTCGTCGCCGGCGGATTGCCCGCGCTCGAGGTGACGCTGCGCACCCCGGCCGCGCTCGACGCGATCCGCGCGATGGCCGAGGTGCCGGGCGGCATCGTCGGCGCGGGCACGCTTCTGACCCCGGCCGACGTGAAGGCGGCCAAGGCCGCGGGCGCGCGCTTCGGCGTCTCGCCCGGGGCGACCGATCGGCTTCTCGACGCCTGCGCCGAGGAAGGGCTGCCGCTGCTGCCCGGTGCGGCCACGGCCTCCGAGGTGATGGCGCTTCTGGAACGCGGCTACACCGTCCAGAAGTTCTTTCCGGCCGAGGCGATCGGCGGGGCAAAGGCGCTTGGGTCGCTCGCCTCGCCCCTGCCGCAGGTGCGTTTCTGCCCGACGGGCGGGATCGGGCTGGCGAGCGCGCCGCAATACCTTTCGCTGGCCAATGTGATGTGCGTCGGCGGCAGTTGGGTCGCCCCCAAGGATCGCGTGGCCGCCGGCGACTGGCCGGCGATCGAGGCGCTGGCACGCGAGGCGTCGCGCCTTCAGCGCTGAGGGGCGGCCCGTTCGTCCCCGTCCCGTTCGTCCCCGTCCCGCCGGGCCAGCGCGTCGTGAACGGCGCGGTCGCTGGCGGCCAGGCTGACCGCCAGCCAGGCCAGGAGGAGCATGACGGTATAGCTGGTCGATACCAGGCCCAGCCCCGGCACGCCCGCATCGCCGCGCAAGAGCGCCCAGCCGCAGATCAGAAGCCCGACGGTCGCGGCGATCACCGAATAGCGCCCGCGATGGCGCCGCAGGCTCAGAAGGCGATGAATCTCGCCATCGGCAGCGCGGCTTTCGCAACGCACTTGCGAAGTGCCGCGGACGTCATCATCGGGCGCCGGATCGACGGCCCGCTCGGGCGCAGGCGCGTAGATATGGCGGCAGGCCGCATTCACCGAAAACCCGAAAAGCGCGATGTAGACCACCCATGCCAGCGCCGACACCGTCGGCCCGTCGAAATCGAGCCGCTCCATGAGCGCGGGGAAGCCAAGCACCGTTATCGGAAACAGAAGGGCAACCCCAAGCGACACAGGACGGCGCAAGACCGTTCGCAGGTTCATAATCTCACTCGTCAATCGCGCCCCACGGCAAGATTCAGCACGAAATTGTGGCGAAAACGTGACCAAAAGGTTAACGTGAACGGAATCGGAAACAGAGGTTCCTCTATGCCCAGTGTCTGTACCTGTCTATGGTACCCGGCCGGTGCAGAGGAGGCCGCACAGTTCTACGTCGGCCTTCTGCCAGACAGCCGGATCCTGAAGGTTCATCCCATGCACGGGGTGGGTAACGGGGAAGAACCGTTCCTCATCGAATTCCTGCTGAAAGGCCAGCGCTATACCGCGATGAACGGCGGCCCGCACTATCGGCTGACACCCGCCGTATCGATCCAGATCATGGCCGAGGACCAGGCAGAGGTTGACCGGCTCTGGTCGGCGCTCTCGGACGGCGGCGCCCCGCTCAGGTGCGGTTGGCTGACCGACCGCTGGGGGCTGAGCTGGCAGATCGTTCCTGACATCCTGCCGCGCCTGCTGGCCGAAGGGGGCGCCGTCGCCGCACGCGTGCTCCTGACGATGCAGGACATGGCCAAGCTGGATGTCGCAGCACTCGAGGCGGCCGCGCAGGAACCCGCCATTCCCTGACCTGACGCAGCCTTTCCCGATGACGCCCGCGACCGTGGCGCGCGGGGTTGGCCCCTGCTAGCCTCGCGCGGCCAGCCGGCCGCTTCGCCCGCCCCGGCGCGTGGCCGCCGGCGCCTCTGTCAGGCCCGCCGCCAGCACCCCGTTCATCGGATGGCCGTCGTTGTCGGGCCCATAGGTCGCGATCAGGACGCGCATCGCCTCGCGCGGGTCGGTCCCCGGCGCCAGGCTCAGGGCCCAGTCCAGGAAGATCGACCGGCATTCACCCAGAGTTATGCCCTCTATCGCGTAGCTCTCGCGCACCAGCCCCTTGGGATCGGCCTTCGACATTTCCATGAGTTTCCTCGCCATCACCGCTCCGCTCTCAGCCTTCGGGCGCCGGCAGATGGCGTCCGACGATTGCTGCAACCGCGGCCACAGTATCTGCCAGACGGGTGGAAAGTCCATCCAGATCCTCGCAGCCCGTCTCGCGCAGCAGGAACGCGCGACCGCCCTCGCCCAGCGCCTCCATCTCGAGCGGCCGGTCGCTCAGAAGCCGCCCGCCCGCCTGCAACCGCCACAGGAACCGGTAGCCCGATTGCAGCGCCGCTTCCTCTTCCTTCGTCAGGAACCCGGCGCGCTGGCCCGCGCGCAGCTGCGCCTCCACCCGGCGGGCGGGATCGGCGGCCATCAGCGTGACCATCTGCGCCAGAAGCTCCAGGTCCTGCAGGCGGCCGGGGCCGATCTTCGCCTCCCAGGCGCCATCGGGGGCCTTGGCGGCGAAGATGCGGGCGCGCATCCCGGCCACGTCGGCGCGAATGCCCGCGCCGCCCGCCTTCGCCGCCAGAACCTCGCGCCGGATCGCCTCGACGTCGGCGGCCAGATCGGACGACCCCGCCACCGGGCGCGCCCGTGTCAGCGCCAGATGTTCCCAGGTCCAGGCCTCGTCCATCTGGTAGTCGCGAAAGCCCGCAAGCCCGGTCGCCACCGGCCCCTGCCGGCCCGAGGGCCGCAGCCGCATGTCCACCTCGTAAAGCTGACCTTCGGACATCTGCGCGGTCAGCGCGGTGACCAAGGCCTGCGTCAGCCGCGCGTAGTACTGCCGCGATGCCAGCGGGCGCGGCCCTTCGGACGCATCCACCCCGTCGGCGTCGTAGATGACGATAAGGTCAAGATCGGACGCGGCGTTCAAACGTTCGGCGCCAAGCGACCCCATCCCCATCACGACCGAGCCGCGCCCCGGCGGGGCGCCATGCTTGCGCGCGAACTCCGCCAGGCACGGATCCCACAGCGCCGACAGGCAGGCCTCGGCCAGTTCGGCGTATTCGCGCCCCGCCGCCTGCGCATCCAGAAGCCCGCGCAGGTGGTGCACGCCGATCCGGAAGTGCCATTCCTTCGCCCAGCGCCGCGCCGCATCCAGCTTGCGTTCATAATCCGGAATGTCCGCCAATCGCTGCGAAAGCTCCGCCCGCAAGGTGGCCAGACCGGGCCAAGGCGCAAAGAAATCGCCGCCAATCACCGCGTCCAGCACGCCCGCATTGCGCGACAGATAGGCCGCAAGCGCCGGCGCTGTTGAACAAACATCGACAATAAGGTCAATCAACTGCGGATTGGCCTCGAACAACGAAAAGAGCTGGACGCCGGCGGGCAGTCCGCGCAGAAAGCCGTCGAACTGGTTCAGGGCTTCCTCTGGGTTTGCCGCGCGCCCGAGACGCGACAGGATTTCCGGCTCCACCCGCTTGAATATCCTCACCGCGCGTTCCGAGCGGAGCGCCGGATAGGCGCGCCAGCCCTCGACCACCGCCTGCATCTCGGGGCGCAGGTCGGGGGTGGCGCGTGCCTCGCCGGGGGCGAAGAAGCTTTCGGTCAGCTCGGCCACCCGGTCGAGCCTTGCGCGAAGATCCCTGCGGAATGCATCGGTGTCGCCCTGCCCCATCATCCGCGCGATCACGTCGAAGCCTTCGGCGGTCACCGGCAGCGCATGGGTCTGCGCATCGCCCACCATCTGCAGCCGGTGCTCCACCTCCCGGTGGGCGCGATAGTGGCGGGTCAGTTCCCCGGCCGCCTCGTCGGTGATCCAGCCCTTCCAGGCCAGTGCGGCCAGCCCGCCCACGGTGTCGCGCTGGCGCAGGTCGGGGTCGCGCCCGCCGGCGATCAGCTGCCGGGTCTGGGTAAAGAACTCGATCTCCCGGATGCCGCCCGGCCCCAGCTTCAGGTCGCGCCCCTCAAGCGAGGCGCGACCGTGAAGCCCCTTGTGATCGCGGATGCGCAGGCGCATGTCGTGGGCGTCCTGGATGGCGGCGAAGTCCAGATGCCGCCGCCAGACGAAGGGCGTCAGCGCCTGAAGGAACCGTTCGCCCGCCGCGATGTCGCCCGACGCGGCGCGCGCCTTGATATAGGCCGCGCGTTCCCAGGTGCGGCCCTGCGCCTCGTAGTACTGTTCAGCCGCCCCCATCGAGATGCAGACCGGCGTGACCGAGGCGTCGGGACGCAGCCGCAGGTCGGTACGAAAGACATAGCCCTCGGGCGTCATGTCCGACAGCATCGCGGTCATCCGCCGCACCACGCGGATGAAGGAGGCCCGCGCGTCCTGCACGTCGTCGGGGTCATAGCGGGTTTCGTCGAACAGGCAGATCAGGTCGATGTCGGAGGAATAGTTCAGCTCTGCCGCGCCGGTCTTGCCCATCGCGATGGACACAAGCCCCCCCGCCGTCGCCACATCGCCGGGCACGGCCCCCGGAAGCTTGCCGCGCCGGATCTCGTCGCCGACAAGCGCGGTCATGGCGCGCGATACGGCAACGTCCGACAGCCGCGTCAGCGCCCCGGTCACCTCCTCCAACTGCCAGACGCCGCCCAGATCGGCCAAGGCCGCCAGAAGCGCGACCCGCGCCTTGGCCTGCCTCAGCGCGGATCCGAGCGCCTCGCTCCCCATTCCCTCGCCCAGGGCCAGCGCATCGGCCAGCGCGTCTTCGGGACTGCCCGCAAGGGCTGCCTCGATCCAGTCGGCCTCGCGCGTCATCAGGCCCGCAAGATAGGGGCTGCATCCGGCCGTCCCTTCCACAAGCGCGCGCAATTCCGGCGCAAGGCCCGCGAACCGCGCGCGCGGTTCCTCGGCCCGGGCGGGGTCATGGGGGATGGGACAGCGGGTCAGGCGCGATGCGAAGGTCATGGGCCGCACAGTAGCGGCGGGCGCGGCACGGTCAACGGGCGCCCTGCACCGCGCCGGGCATTGCACTTGCCGCCCCGCCATGGGATTGCGGGGCGAGACGCAAGGGGGAAGGACCGATGAGCAAGAGCCTGAAACGGGTCGAGACGGCGCTGGCCGATGCCGGCCAGACGGTGCGGATCGTCGAGATGCCGGGATCGACCCGCACCGCCGAAGAGGCGGCGGCGGCGGCGGGCTGCGCGATCGACCAGATCGCGAAGTCGATCATCTTCCGTGGCGAGGATACCGGCCACGTCGTCCTGTTCATCACCGCGGGCGGCAACCGCGTCGATCCCGCGCGGGCCAGCGCGCTTGCCGGCCAGCCGCTTGGCCGCGCCGACGCGGACCTCGTGCGCGCCGAGACGGGCTTTGCGATCGGCGGGGTCGCGCCGGTGGGCCTTATCGCGCCGGTGCAGGCCTTCTTCGACCCCCGGCTTCTTGAGTTCGACGTGGTCTGGGCGGCGGCCGGAACGCCGCGGCACGTCTTCGCCATCGACCCCCGCAAGCTTCTTGAGATCACCGCCGCGACGCGGGCGGATTTCGTCCAGGGCTAGCGGCGCGACGGCCATGTTAAAATAATTTACTTCCCGCCTTGACAGCGCCGCCCACAGTTCCGATCTTCGTTCATGTGAAAGACATTCACATTCAACGCGGAGGACGCAAGATGACGACGATCGCGGCCTGGCCCGCCCGGGCCGAGACCTGGCTGGACGAACGGGGCAAGGGTGCCTGGATCGTGGCCACGGTTCTGGCCTTCATTCTTTTCTGGCCGCTGGGTCTTGCCCTCCTGGCCTACATGATCTGGAGCAAACGCATGTTCGCTGGCCGCTGCGGCAAGAGCCGCCATCACGACAGAAGCTGGGCCCAGGCCCGCCGCCACGGGTTCCGGTCTTCCGGCAACACCGCCTTCGACGCCTACAAGGCCGATACGCTCGACCGGCTCGAACGCGAGCAGGACGAATTCGAGGCCTTCCTCAAGCGGCTGCGCGACAGCAAGGACAAGTCCGAATTCGACCAGTACCTTGACGAACGCGCCCGTGCCGCGCGCGACCAGGACGGCGAGAGCGAGGCGAAGGACGAGGGCCGCGGGGCCTATTGAAACGAACGCGGGGCGGTCAATGGCCGCCCCGCATTATCGCGCGGGAAAAGCCCCCCGCGACGAAAGGCTTGGCGGATCGGACCTTGCTTGCTAACGTTCGCGCGGACGAGACCCGGCAAAGACCATGAGACACACGCTTCCCATCGCGCCCCAGTTCTATGTGACGGCGCCTCAACCCTGCCCGTATCTCGACGGGCGGTTTGAGCGGAAGCTGTTCACCGCGCTTCAGGGCGAAAACGCCAAGCGGCTGAACGACGCGCTGTCCAAACAGGGGTTCCGCCGGTCGCAGAACGTGCTTTACCGCCCCTCCTGCGCGGAATGTACCGCGTGCCTCTCTGCCCGCATCCGGGTGGCCGACTTCGCCCCCAACAAAAGCCAGCGCCGCACGCTGAAGCGCAACGAGGGCCTGCGCCGCGACGCGACAAGCCCCTGGGCGACAGAGGACCAGTTCGCGCTGTTCCGCCGCTACCTGGACAGTCGCCACGCCGACGGCGGCATGGCCGACATGGACATCTTCGAATTCGCCGCGATGATCGAGGAGACGCCGGTGAAAAGCCGCGTCATCGAATATGCGTCACGCGGCGACGGCGGGCGCGGGCCGCGCGCACTGACCGCCGTGTGCCTGACAGACGTGCTCGATGACGGGCTGTCGATGGTCTACAGCTTCTATGACCCGGCCCTGATTGCGCACAGCCTTGGCACCTACATCATCCTCGATCATGTGGAGATCGCCCGGTCGATGGGCCTGCCCTATGTCTATCTGGGCTACTGGGTGCCGGGCAGCCGCAAGATGGGCTACAAGGCCAATTTTGCGGCGCTTGAAATCTACAAGGGCGGCGCCTGGCAGGATATCGGCAACCCCGAAGACCACAGCGGCGAGACCCACCCCCTTTCGGTCGACCCGATCGCCGAACAGGTCGCCCGCATCGCCCTGCCCGAGGCGCACCCCCTTGGCGGCTGAACAGCGCCCGCCGCCGCCCGGTCCCTTGCCACCTTTACCCTAGGAAAAGGCAATCGCCTCTGGCGCGATGGCTCGACCTGTGCACAATTCCGCAAAGTGCCGTATCGGCGATTGACCGATCGCCAAACTTGGCTTAATTGGTCAAAAATTTTTACCAGTTTCCCAATCTGGGCAAGGGGCGTCAAAGACGCCAGGGGAGGATAGACGCGATGCAGACATTCCTTTCCCTCTCGCGAGGGATCGACCGGCTCAACGAATGGATCGGAAAGTCGGTCATATGGCTGATCCTGCTGGCCATTCTTGTGAGCGCGGTGAACGCCACCGTGCGCAAGGTGTTTTCCATCTCGTCGAACGCCTGGCTCGAACTTCAGTGGTATCTGTACGGCGCGGCCTTCATGCTGGCTGCAGCCTATACGCTGAAGGAAAACGAACATATCCGCATCGACATCTTCTATGGCACCCGGTCGCGGCGCGCCCAGCACTGGATCGACCTGGTCGGCCACGTCCTGTTCCTGACGCCCTTCGTCGTCCTGATGACCTGGATGACCTTCCCCTACGCCTACCAGGCCTGGAAGATCGGCCAGATTTCCACCAATGCCGGGGGGCTCATCATCTGGCCGGCCCGTGCGATCCTGGCGGTGGGCTTTGCCCTTCTCTCGCTGCAGGCGGTTTCCGAGATCATCAAGAAGATCGCCGTGATGAAAGGGATCATCGAGGATCCCCACCCGTTCGTGTCGCACCATCAGGCGGCCGAGATCGAGGGCGCGGCACTTGCCGGCGACGCCACCAAGCGCACCGGGGAGAAGCCCGAATGATCGAGTTCATCGCCATCAACATGGCGCCCATCATGTTCGCCTCGCTGGTGTTCTTCCTCCTGCTGGGCTACCCGGTCGCGTTTTCGCTTGCGGCCAACGGGCTTGTCTTCTTCGCCATCGGCGTCTGGATGGCGCCCTGGTCCTCGGGCACGATCACGCTTGACTGGCCGCTTCTCTTCACCATGCCGCAACGCTTGTGGGGGGTGCTGTCGAACGAGACGCTCCTGGCCATTCCGTTCTTCACCTTCATGGGGATCGTGCTGGAAAAATCCGGCATGGCCGAGGATCTTCTGGACACCGTGGGCCAGCTCTTCGGCCCGGTGCGTGGCGGCCTTGCCTATGCGGTCATCATCGTCGGCGCGCTTCTGGCGGCCACGACCGGGGTCGTCGCCGCCTCGGTGATCGCGATGGGGCTGATCTCGCTGCCGATCATGCTGCGCTACGGCTACGACCGCCGGGTGGCGACGGGTGTCATCGCGGCCTCGGGGACGCTGGCGCAGATCATCCCGCCCTCGCTTGTCCTGATCGTGCTGGCCGACCAGCTGGGCCGGTCGGTCGGCGACATGTACAAGGGCGCGCTGGTGCCGGGGCTGGTGCTGACCGGGCTTTACCTTGGCTATGTCTTCCTTGTCTCTCTGGTGCGCCCGCAATGGGTGCCCGCCCTGCCGAAGGAGGCGCGGACGCTTGGCCAGGGCGTGCCCTCGCTGATCGTGGCGCTGATCGCCTGCGCGGGGATCGGATACGGCGCGCATGTCTGGCTGGCGCCGACGCACGGGGCCAATGCCGACATCCTTGGCGCGGCCTTCGCGGTCGCGGTCATCTATGCCGTGGCCCTTCTGGACCGCGCGCTTGGCCTTGGCGTGCTGAGCCGGCTGGCCGGCCAGGTCATCATGGTGCTGATCCCGCCGCTCGCGCTGATCTTCCTGGTGCTGGGCACCATCTTCCTGGGCGTCGCCACGCCCACCGAAGGCGGCGCCATGGGCGCGGTCGGCGCATTGGTGCTGGCGGCGTCGAAGCGGCGGCTAAGCCTGAGCGTGGTGCAGCAGGCGCTGATCGCCACCACGCGGCTTGCCTCCTTCGTCATGTTCATCCTTGTGGGCGCGCGGGTCTTCTCGCTGACCTTCTACGGGGTGAACGGGCATGTCTGGGTCGAACACCTGCTGACCGGGCTTCCGGGCGGGCAGATGGGCTTCCTGATCATCGTGTCGATCATGGTCTTCCTGCTGGCCTTCTTCCTTGATTTCTTCGAACTGGCCTTCATCATCGTGCCGCTCCTGGCGCCCGCCGCCGAACAGCTGGGCATCGACCTGATCTGGTTCGGGGTGATCCTTGGCGTGAACATGCAGACCTCGTTCATGCACCCGCCCTTCGGCTTCGCGCTTTTCTACCTGCGCTCGGTCGCGCCGCGCGGGGCTTACAAGGACAAGGTGACGGGCCAGCAGGTCGCGGGCGTGAGCACCGGCCAGATCTACTGGGGCTCGGTTCCCTTCGTGGTGATCCAGGTCATCATGATCGCGGTGGTGATCGCCTTTCCCGGCATGGTCATGCACTACAAGGGCAAGGTCATCGACCCTTCGACCATCCAGATCACCGTGCCCACGCTGCAAACCCTTGGCGGCGGCGCGGCGGGGGGATCGCTGGGCGGGTTGCCGACCCTCGGCGCGCCCAAGCTGGGCGCCCCGGACCTGGGCGGCGCGTCGGGCGGCGCATCGGGCGGGCTGCCGACCCTCGGCGCGCCCAAACTGGGGGCGCCGGTCGTCAATCCCTGACGCCGGCGCGCTGCAGACCCGCAAAGAAAAAGGCCCCGGACGTTTCCGGGGCCTTTCCGTTCTGGTGTCGCGTTCTCAGAGCTTGCCGGCCTGCTGCTGGCTCATCATGAAGACGTCGTAGTTGTATTCCGAAAGCTGCGCCCAAAGATAGGCATCCGCCCGGAAGGCGTTCTGGCTTTCGAGAATCTTCTTGAACATCTCGTTGGTCGAACCGATTTCCGCATAGGTCGCGTTGGCCGCGTCGAAGGCCGCCGACAGCACGTCTTGCGAGAACGCGCGAAGCTGGGCGCCATTGGCCACGAGCGACCGCAGCGCACCCGGGTTCTTCCAGTCGTAGCTGGCCATCATGTTGGAGTTCGCGGCCTCGCAGGCCGTGGTCATCACCGCCTGATAGCTCGCCGGAAGCTCGTTCCACTTGTCGAGGTTGATCATCGTCGACAGCGTCGGCGCGCCTTCCCACCAGCCCGGATAGTAGTAGTAGGGCGCGACCTTGTAGAAGCCGAGCTTCTCGTCGTCGTAGGGGCCGACCCATTCGGCGGCGTCGATCGTGCCCTTTTCAAGCGACGGATAGATGTCGCCGCCGGCGATCTGCTGCGGCACCACGCCAAGCTTTTCGATGATCTTGCCGGCCAGGCCCCCGATGCGCATCTTCAGGCCCTGAAGGTCCGCGACCGAGTTGATCTCCTTGCGGTACCAGCCGCCCATCTGCACACCGGTGTTGCCGCAGGGCAGATAGTGCAGGTTCTGGGTGTGGAAGAATTCGTTCAGCATGTCGATGCCACCGCCGTAGTAAAGCCAGGCGTTCATCTGACGGTAGTTCAGGCCGAACGGCACGGTCGTGCCCAGCGCATAGGTCGGGTCCTTGCCCCAGAAGTAATAGGACGCGGTATGGCAGACCTCGATCGTGCCCGCGGAAACGGCATCGGCGGCCTCAAGGCCGGGCACCAGTTCGCCCGCCGGAAAGACCTGGAGCGTCAGCCCGCCATCGGTCATCTCGTTGACATACTTCGCCATCGTCTCGGCCGCGCCGTAGATGGTGTCGAGCGCCTTGGGGAACGACGAGGTGACGCGCCAGGTGATCTGGGGGCTCGATTGCGCGATCGCGGGTGCGGCAAGGGCGGCAGAGCCCGCCGCGCCGCCCAGCGCGGCTTTGGTCAGGAACGAACGACGATCCATCAGTGATTTTCTCCCGGTTGTTGGTCTGGGCCCCGCGTTGTCGGGGCGGGACGGGGAGAGCATAGACGCATGGCGCGTTCAATCAAGCGCGCGATGTGGTCCTGCGTCGTGTTGACGCCGGGTCAAGCCGAACCCCGGGGGAAGCCGGGCACCGGAACCGGAATTTTGCCGCGAAGGCTTGCAAAGCCCGATCGCGCGCCAATCTCTTGCACAGTGACGAGGGAGTTGATCTTGACCTTTATCCTGTTCTTCGCGGGCCTTGCGGGGCTTTTGATCGGTGGCGAACTGCTGATCCGCGGCGCGGTCGGCCTTGCGCAGCGCTTTCATGTGCCACCACTGGTCATCGGCCTGACGATCCTTGGCTTCGGGACATCTACGCCGGAACTTCTTGTCTCGCTCGAGGCGGCGCTGAGCGGCTCGCCGGCCCTGGCGCTTGGCAACGTGGTCGGATCGAACATCGCGAATATCCTGCTGATCCTGGGGCTGTCGTCCCTGATCGTTCCGATGCAACTGGACTTCCCGCGTCTGCGTCGCGAATTCATGGTGATGATCGGCGCGACGATCGTTCTTTGGCTGATGCTGGGCGGGGGTGTCGTCGCGCGGCCCGAGGGCATGCTGCTTCTGGCGGGGCTGGCTGCCTATCTGTGGCTCTCGCTCAAGGGCGCACGCGAGATCCCGGAAAACCCCGTAGCATGCCGCCCCCTTTGGCAATCGGCGATCATGGCGCTGGGGGGGCTTGTCGTCTTGATGGGCGGCGCGAAGGCAATGGTGTTCAGCGCATCCGAAATCGCCCGGATGCTTGGTGTGTCCGAGGCGGTGATCGGCCTGACCATCGTGGCCGTGGGTACGTCCCTTCCCGAACTTGTCGCCTCGATCATGGCGGCCATGCGCAAGCATCCCGAACTGGCGATCGGCAATATCCTGGGGTCGAACATCTTCAACATCCTCGGGATCCTCGGCGTCACCGCCACGGTCACGCCGGTGCCGGTCGATCCCCGTTTTTCCGCCTTCGACGTGGGGCTGGCGCTTACCGCCGCCCTCGCCTTCCTGGCACTGGCCGCCCTGCCCGGCCGCGTCGGCCGCATCGCCGGTGGCGGGCTTCTGGCCAGCTACGGCGGCTATCTGGCACTGCTTGGGCTCGGCTAGCCCGGGCAGATTCGCTTTCTTGCGCCATCCGGGCGGCAAAACGAAAGAAAACTGCGACCTTTCATCGCCATGCGACACTTTATTCCCGATTTTGGCGGTTGACGCTGCAATCAACCCTGCCTAATGTCCGCCGCACAGCAGCAAAGGGCCTTTGGTAGCGATGGACGCGATCCTGGTACTTGTAGGGAAGAAGCGCATGGGCCGGTGACGGTTGACCAGAATGGTTCCCATGCGCCCCGGTCGGAAAAGCCCGGGGCTTTTTGTTGCAAGACACGATGCACGGAGTGACGAGAGATGTCAGGGCAGATGACCGGCGCGCGGATGGTGGTTCAGGCGCTGAAGGATCAGGGGGTCGATACGGTCTTCGGATATCCCGGGGGCGCGGTGCTTCCGATCTATGACGAGATCTTCCAGCAAAACGACATCCGCCACATCCTGGTCCGCCATGAACAGGGCGCCGTCCACATGGCCGAAGGCTACGCCCGTTCGACCGGCAAGCCGGGCGTGGTGCTTGTCACCTCGGGCCCCGGGGCGACGAATGCGGTGACCGGCCTGACCGACGCGCTGATGGATTCGATCCCGCTCGTGGTCCTGACCGGCCAGGTGCCTACCTTCATGATCGGCACCGACGGCTTCCAGGAGGCCGACACGGTGGGCATCACCCGCCCCTGCACCAAGCACAACTGGCTTGTGAAGGATACCGACAGGCTGGCCGAAACGATCCACCAGGCCTTCCATGTCGCGACCCAGGGCCGCCCCGGCCCGGTCCTGATCGACATTCCGAAGGACGTGCAGTTCGCGACCGGCACCTACACGGCGCCCAAGGCGGCGCGGACGGTGCACTACCAGCCGAAGGTCAAGGGCGACCTGGGGCTGATCACCGAACTCGTCGAACTGATGGAAAAGGCGGAGCGCCCGATCCTCTATACCGGCGGCGGCGTCATCAACTCCGGCCCCGGCGCCAGCCAGCTTCTGCGCGAACTGGCCGATGCGACGGGCTTTCCGGTCACCTCGACCCTGATGGGGCTTGGCGCCTACCCGGCCAGCGGAAAGAACTGGATCGGCATGCTCGGGATGCATGGCCTTTACGAGGCCAACCTTGCCATGCACGGCTGCGACCTGATGATCAATCTGGGCGCACGTTTCGACGACCGGATCACCGGCCGCATCGCCGATTTCAGCCCGCGTTCGAAGAAGGCGCATGTCGATATCGACCCCTCGTCGATCAACAAGGTCATCCATGTCGATATCGGCATCGTTGGCGACGTGGGCCATGTCCTTGAAGACCTGCTGAAGGTCTGGAAATCCCGCGGGCGCAAGGTGAACAAGGATGGCCTCGCGAAGTGGTGGGGCCAGATCGACCAGTGGAAGCTGAAGAAGTGCCTGTCCTACAAGGGCTCGGAAAAGACGATCAAGCCGCAGTACGCGCTGGAGCGCCTTGAGGCGCTGACCCGGGGTCGCGACCGCTATGTCACGACCGAGGTGGGTCAGCACCAGATGTGGGCCGCGCAATACCTGGGCTTCGACGCGCCGAACCGCTGGATGACCTCCGGGGGCCTCGGCACCATGGGCTATGGCCTGCCGGCCTCGATCGGGGTTCAGGTGGCCCATCCCGACGCCCTGGTCATCAACGTCGCCGGCGAGGCGTCATGGCTGATGAACATGCAGGAAATGGGCACCGCCGTTCAGTTCCGCGCCCCGGTCAAGCAGTTCATCCTGAACAACGAACGCCTTGGCATGGTGCGCCAGTGGCAGCAGCTTCTGCACGGCGAACGTTATTCTCATTCCTGGTCCGAAAGCCTGCCTGACTTCGTCAAGCTGGCCGAGGCCTTCGGCTGCGCGGGCGCCAAGGTGGACAGCCCCAGGGACCTCGACGACGCGATCATGGCGATGATCGAGTATGACGGGCCCTTCATCCTCGACGTGCTGGTGGAGAAGCATGAAAACTGCTTCCCGATGATCCCGTCGGGCAAGCCGCACAACGAGATGCTACTGGGCGACGCCTCGACCGAAGGGGCGATCCAGGCGGGCGGTGCGGTCCTGGTCTGAAGACCCCCCGCAACCGCGACGAAACCGAAGGGCACCCCGCGCGGGTGCCCTTTGTCATTCGGCGCGGCCGACGTGATGCAGCTTGCCCACCTCGTACATGAGAAGCAGGAAACACAGCGCCGAAAGGAATTCGCGTATCTCGGCCACGCGCAGGCCGCCGACCGGGACGAAGACGCGGGTGACCAGCGGTTCCTGCATCAGGCTCGCCAGAACCATCCCCACCGCCAACCCCGCCGAGGGCAGGGGAAACCCCGTCGCGACGACGATGCGCCGCAGGTCGGCGACCCATTGATAAAGGAGTGGCAGCACCGCCCCCCACAGGAAGAAGCCAAGGATGAAAAGGTGGTCGAAAAGATAGCCCAGCAGGTTGTGAAGGTTGAATTCCTTCTGGACGTTGACCACCTCGATCGCCTCAGGCGTCGCGAAACCGAAGATCCGTTGCCCCCAGCTGATCTCCTCTCCGGTGAGGAAGATGAAGCCAAGCCCGAGGAGAAGCCAGGTGAAGCGCCGCCCGCCGTTCGGCCGTCCCTTCGCCGCCCAGATCAGGCTCAGAACGCCTGCCAGCGCGAAAAAGATCGCCTGACAGTTCTCGATCAGCCCGTCCTCGAAATTGATCTTCCCCATCATGTCGAACGACAGAAACCGGTCGCCCCAGACCGCATAGGCCGTGATGACCACCGTCGCGGCCAGCGTGATCGCCAGCGACGGCCCGAAAAGCCGAAGCCGCAACGCCTCGCCGCCCGGGGTCAGGCGGTCTGGCAGGCTGCGCAGCGCGCGCGCCCAGCCTGTCGCGGCGATGCGTTCGCCCCAGATCCCGACCGCGAACATCAGGACCGCACCGATGCCCAAAAGCCCCTGCGCGGCCCGGATCTCAAGCTGCGCGGTATGACGGGTCAGCGGATTGTCGGAGGTCAGCGAGTCGTCCAGAAGCCCGATCGCAAGAAAGATCTCCGCCCGGCAGAGATAGGCAAGCGCCAGAAGCCCGACGGCGGCAAGAACAGTCCAGACCCGGTATCGCATCGCACCCCCCACTTCCGCGACGGCTGCCATTGCACAGGGCGCTGGCATCCGGGGCGGCCACTTTTCCGGCTGGCGAACGGTGCCGCCGGAACACTTTCGTGACGGTCTTATGACACCCGCGATCCGGCGATGTCCAACACCCTTTGGAGTGGAGGAGGGCATTTTTCTGGGGCTTTCCACATTTCGCGTGTTGCAAGCCCATCGTCCGCTGTGCACAAACGACCCAGCCGAATTGACGCAACCCAAGATCCCGCCCGAAGGCAAGGAACCGGACATGTCTGCCCTGAAGATCAAGAAAGGCTCGACGAGCCACTCCGCCTACGACCTGCGCGACCCCAACGCCGAGGTGATCGAAAGCCACACCCTCGCGGTCCTGGTCGACAACGAGGCGGGGGTTCTTGCGCGGGTGATCGGGCTGTTCTCGGGGCGCGGCTACAACATCGACAGCCTGACCGTCGCCGAGGTCGATCACAAGGGCCACCGGTCGCGGATCACCGTCGTCACGCGCGGCACGCCCGCGGTGATCGAACAGATCAAGGCGCAGCTTGGCCGTCTTGTCCCGGTCCACGAGGTTCATGACCTGACGGTCGAAGGGCCGGCGGTCGAACGGGAACTGGCGCTTTTCAAGGTCGTCGGCACCGGCGAGAAACGGATCGAGGCGCTCCGCCTGGCCGAGATCTTCCGCGCCAACGTGGTCGACAGCACGCTGGAAAGCTTCGTCTTCGAAATCACCGGCACGCCCGAAAAGATCGACGCCTTCGCCGATCTGATGCGGCCCCTTGGCCTTGCCGACGTGGCACGCACCGGGGTCGCCGCGCTGGCCCGCGGCGCCTGATCCCCGTCCTGCCCGCAAGACCAAAGGGCTGAAAACCAAAGGCCCCGGGGCTTGCGCGCCCCGGGGCCTCCTCATTGCGTCGGATCGCCGGGCCGGATCAGGCCGCGACCTTGCCCGCTTCCTGCGCGGCGGCGAGTTCGTCGGCGTCAACCGCGCCGTCGGCGTTCGCATCGATTTCCGCGAAAAGCTCGGGCGTCATGTCGGGATAGGCGGCGGTCATCTCCTCGATCGAGTAGGTGCCATTGCCGTCCGTATCGGTCACCACCGTCTGGGCGTTGGCGGCAGAGGCGACAGCGGCCATGGCGCCGAGTGCCAGAACGAACTTTTTCATTTTCCTGTCTCCGGATTGGGGCATCTGCCCTGGAATCAGTGGCTTGATCGCCACTTCCCGCTACCTGCGCCTTCGCCGGTCTTCCGGCAATAGGGCGCGATGCGGCGCCCCCCGGCCTCGGCAGGGCTTTGCTGATTCCGTCGGCGGAGCCGTCCGAAGAACCGGCGGTTCCTAGCCGATCACACCGTTTTCGCGGGCTGCCTGCAGTTCGTCGGCATCGATCTCGCCCGAACCGTCCACGTCGATCTCGGAAAAGAGCTGCGCCGTCATGTCGGGATAGGCCGCCGTCATCTCCTCGATCGAGAAGGTTCCGTTGCCGTCGGTATCGCTCACGGTGACCTGCGCCTGGGCGGCGGCTCCGGCAAGGCCAAGGGCCAGCGAAAGGGCAAGGGTACGAAGGGTCATCGGCAATCTCCTTGATCTGCGGCGCCGCACCGACCCGGATCACCCGGACGCCAGACCGCGCCTTTGACCGGAAAGATGGTCGAAGCGCGGCTGTTAGGCAATAACAGCGCGCCGGAAACCGGATAACGGACCCGGGGAACGCCAGAGCGCGCCGGAAAAAGGGGGGGCGGGCAAAAAAAGGGGGCGGGTCGCCCCGCCCCTTTCGCAGTCTCGCCGTTCAGGCTCATCCTTCGTACCGCTCGGTGTTCTCGCCTGCGGCCTGAACGTCGTCGGGGGCGAGCGCACCCGCCCCGGAACTGGTCACCGGAGTGACCGGTATTCCTTGCTCAGCTGCACCCCGACGTTCCGCCGCAGGTGTTGCACTTCATGCAGGTGCCGTTGCGAACCAGCGTGTAGTTGCCGCATTCGCCGCAGGGGTCGCCCTCGTAGCCCTGCATCCGGGCCTTGGTGCGCGCGTCCATCGTGACGGTCCCGGTGCTGATCGCCGTCGACGCAGCCGTCGCGGCGGCGGCGGTGGCGGGAACCAGTGTTGCAAGCGCGGCGATCGGGTCGCCGGCCAGCGCGGTACCGCCCGCGCCGCCCTGAAGCACGACCAGCTCCTGCGGCAGACGCTTCCTCAGATACCCGGTCGAGGAGATGGACTTGAGCAGTTCCACCGACTTCGACGCCGCCGTTTCGCTGACCTCGGTCAGGTTGACCTTGCCCTCGTCGTTGCCGCCGCCGAGGTCGTCAAAGGTCGCGCCCTGCGGTTTCACATGCGCCAGGTCGGTGCGGTCAAGGTAGCTGACCGCCAGTTCCCGGAAGATGTAGTCAAGGATGGACGTGGCGTTCTTGATGCTGTCGTTGCCCTGCACCATGCCCGCCGGTTCGAACTTGGTGAAGGTGAAGGCATCGACGAATTCCTCCAGCGGCACGCCGTATTGCAGGCCCACGGACACCGCGATGGCGAAGTTGTTCATCATCGCCCGGAAGCCCGCCCCTTCCTTGTGCATGTCGATGAAGATCTCGCCCAGCGCGCCGTCGGAATACTCGCCGGTCCTGAGATAGACCTTGTGACCGCCGACGATGGCCTTCTGGGTATAGCCCTTGCGCCGTTCGGGCAGCTTTTCGCGGTGACGGCGGACGATTTCCTTGACCACCACCTTCTCGACGATCTTCTCGGCCAGCATGGCGGCCTTTTCCTGCGCCGACCCGGCGGCCAGGATCTCCTCGGCCTCCTCGTCGTCCTCGACGAGCGCGGACGCGAGCGGCTGGCTCAGCTTCGACCCGTCGCGATAGATCGCGTTGGCCTTGATGCCGAGGCTCCAGCTCAGTTCATAGGCGGCCAGCACATCCTCGATCGTGGCCGAGTTCGGCATGTTGATCGTCTTGGAGATGGCGCCGGAGATAAAGCTTTGCGCCGCCGCCATCATGGTGATGTGGCTGTTGACCGACAGGAACCGCTTGCCCTTCTTGCCGCAGGCGTTGGCGCAGTCGAAGACGTGGTAGTGTTCGGTCTTCAGATGCGGCGCGCCTTCCAGCGTCATCGTTCCGCAGACATGGTCGTTCGCGGCCTCGATCTGCGCCCTGCTGAAGCCAAGATGGCGCAGAAGGTCGAAGGTCGGGTCGGCCAGCTTTTCGGCCGGAATGCCCAGCGTGCCGGTGCAGAATTCCGCGCCGAGCGTCCACTGGTTGAAGACAAAGCGGATGTCGAAGGCCGTCGGCAGCGCGGCCTCGATCTTGTCCAGTTCCGCCTGGCCGAAACCGTGGCCGATCAGCGAGGTGTGGTTGATGCCAGGGCAGTTGCCAAGGCTGGCATGCCCCACGGCATAGGCAACGATCTCCTCGATCTGCGCGCTGCCGTAGCCCAGCGTCTCAAGCGCCGCGGGAACCGACCGGTTGATGATCTTGAAGTACCCTCCGCCGGCGAGCTTCTTGAACTTCACCAGCGCGAAGTCCGGTTCGATCCCGGTGGTATCGCAGTCCATGACAAGGCCGATCGTGCCGGTGGGCGCGATGACCGTCGCCTGGGCGTTGCGGTAGCCGTGTCTTTCGCCCAGCGCCAGCGCCTCGTCCCAGGCGGATTTTGCAAGCCTGACAAGGTCTTGGTCGGGGACGTTCGCGTGGTCGAGCGCCACGGGCCTCACCGCCAGCCCCTCGTAGCCCTCGGTCTTGCCATAGGCGGCGGCGCGGTGGTTGCGGATCACCCGCAGCATGTGGTCGCGGTTCGCCGGGTAGGACGGGAAGGCCCCCAGTTCGCCCGCCATCTCGGCCGAGGTCGCGTAGCTGACACCGGTCATGATCGCGGTCAGCGCCCCGCCCAGTGCGCGGCCCTCGTCGCTGTCGTAGCCAAGGCCCATGTTCATCAGGAGGCCGCCGATGTTCGCGTAGCCAAGGCCCAGCGTGCGGAAGTCATAGGACCGCTGCGCGATTTCCTTGGACGGGAACTGCGCCATCAGGACCGAGATTTCCAGCGTCACCGTCCAGAGCCGCGTGGCGTGGACATAGGATTCTGCGTCGAACTTGCCGCCCTTGTAGAAGGTCAGAAGGTTCATCGAGGCCAGGTTGCAGGCCGTGTCGTCCAGGAACATGTATTCCGAACAGGGGTTCGATCCGCGGATCTGTCCATCCGCCGGGCAGGTGTGCCAGGCATTGACGGTGTCGTGGAACTGGATGCCGGGGTCGGCGCAGGCCCAGGCGGCATGGCCCACTTGCGCCCAAAGCTCGCGCGCCGAAACGGTCTTGGAAATCTTGCCGTCGGTGCGGCGCACCAGCTCCCACGGCGCGTCGTCCTTCACCGCCTTCAGGAAGGCGTCGGTCACGCGCACCGAGTTGTTGGAGTTCTGCCCCGAGACCGAGGCATAGGCCTCGCTGTCCCAGTCGGTGTCGTAGGTCGGAAACTCGATGCTGTCATAGCCCTGCTTGGCGTAGTCGAGCACGCGCTTGACATAGGTTTCCGGGATCAGCGCCTTCTTGGCGCCGCGGATGGCCGTCTTCAGGCTTTCGTTCTTGGCCGGATCGACGGCATCCTCGGAGGAGCCGTCCCAGGCGCGGATCGCCGCGAAGATCTCGTTCAGCTGCTTTTCGTGCGCCTTGGACCCGGCGACCAGCGACGCGACCTTCTGTTCCTCGATCACCTTCCAGTTGATGAAGCTTTCGATATCGGGGTGATCCATGTCGCAGATCACCATCTTGGCGGCGCGGCGCGTGGTGCCGCCCGACTTGATGGCGCCCGCCGCGCGGTCGCCGATCTTGAGGAACCCCATCAGGCCCGAGGACTTGCCCCCGCCCGAAAGCTTCTCCCCCTCGCCGCGCAGGCTCGAGAAGTTGGTGCCGGTGCCCGACCCGTATTTGAAAAGCCGCGCCTCGCGAACCCACAGGTCCATGATGCCGCCCTCGTTCACGAGGTCGTCGGCGACGGACTGGATGAAGCAGGCATGCGGCTGCGGATGTTCATAGGCCGAGTCCGACTTCACCAGCTTGCCGGTCTTGTAGTCGACGTAGAAATGCCCCTGCCCCGGACCGTCGATCCCGTAGGCCCAGTGCAGCCCGGTGTTGAACCACTGCGGCGAATTCGGCGCGGCCATCTGTTCGGCCAGCATGAAACGCATCTCGTCGTAATAGGCCTCTGCATCGGCCTCGGAGGAGAAGTAGCCGCCCTTCCAGCCCCAGTAGGCCCAGGCGCCCGCCAGCCGGTCGAAGACCTGCTTGGCCGAGGTTTCGCCGCCGAAGCGCGCCTCTTTCGGCAGCCGCTCAAGCGCCGCCTCGTCGGGGACGGACCGCCAGAGGAACTCCGGCACGCCCTTTTCCTTCACCGTCTTGAGGCAGGCTGCGACACCGGCCTTGCGGAAATACTTCTGCGCCAGCACGTCCGAGGCGACCTGGCTCCAGCCTTCGGGGATCTCGACGCTGTCGTTGCGGAACACGACCTTGCCGTCCGGGTTGCGGATTTCCGACACGGTTGTGGTGAACGCGATGTCCGAATAGGCGCCAGCACCTGCCTTGGTGAATTTTCTTTCGATCTTCATCTCTGCCCCGTTCGTTTGCGGCATTCTGCCGCCTCGTTGCTTCCCCAGGCGACGCCTTCATGGGCGCTCTTGCCTGCCTTGCCGCAAAGAAAACCGGCCACGGCGCCGCAGACCCCTCTGCGGACCATGGCCGCATCTCCTGCGGCCTCTCACTTCGCATTTCCTGCAAGAGCCACTAGATTTAGTGGCGTCCGTTCCGACCCGCACAAATTGACGTGTAATCGAGGCGGGGGTCAACAGCATTTTTCGCTCACGGAGGCGTTATTTTCCGTTGACGCCGCCGACGTCTCGCCCCTGTGGACGGGGCGCCCGATTCATGCACAGGGCCGGTCCGGACCGGGCTGCGGAAAAAGCCGAAGGAATGGCGACGTTTGCCCCCTGATCCTCACCAAGCGCGTGAATTTATCCACAGAAGTCGGCCCCGGTCCGGGCCAGGGCGGGGGGCGCGCAGTATTGCAAAAAGATGACAGCGGGCGTCTTTGGCCCGGTTCGCCTTTTGCGCAAGCATCGCTTCTCGGGATGGTCGGGGCGAGAAGATTCGAACTTCCGACCTACGGTACCCAAAACCGTCGCGCTACCAGGCTGCGCTACGCCCCGACGCCCCGTCTCTATCCGGTCGCGCGCGCGATGGGAAGACCGTTATTCGTCGGCACAGCGCCAGAGCGCGCGGCCCTGGTCCATCGCCGGATGGCGCAGTTCGGCGCCCTCGCCGATTCCCAGCCGCCGGGCCAGGCCGCCGTTGATCTCCAGCACATACTGGATGCCATCGCCGCCGGGGATCAGCGTCTCGTCGTGCGGGACCGCGTTTTCATGGATGCGCGCGACGCGGCCTTCGGGGCTCGCGAAGATCATGTCGAGCGGGATCAGCGTGTTCTTCATCCAGAACGCGACTTCGCGCGGGCTTTCGAAAACGAAAAGCATCCCCGCACCGGACGACATGCTGTCACGGAACATGAGGCCCTTGCCGCGCTCTTCGGGTGTATCGGCCAGTTCGACGCGAAAGCGCGCCTTGCCGCCTTCCCAGCGCAATTCGGCCACGTCGTCGGAACAGCCCGCGAAAAGCGGCCCCGCCGCCACCATGGCGACAAGGCACGTCACCGCAGCGCGTTTCACTTGCCGTCCCTCAGCCCCGATTCCCAGGCCGTGACCTGCGCGGCCATGCGCCCGCGCTTGCCCTCGATCACCCGAAGCCCGACGGCCTCGCCCGGGGCAAGGTCGGCAAAGCCGGACCGCCGCAACACCTCGATATGGATAAAGACATCCTCAGGACGTGCGAAGACGTTGGCGAACCCGAATCCCTTGCCCTTGTCGAACCACTTGACGCGCGCAGGTTCCAGGGGAAGCGCCATGATCATCGCCATGTCGGCCTCGCCCAGATCCTCGATCGGCGGGGTCGCATCACCCTCGGGCGGAAGAATCTCCAGCACTTCGACGGCCTGAGCCCCGCGACCGGTGACCTGCACCGTGACGGTTATGCGCGCATTGTCCGCAACCGATCCCTGCCCGAAATTGCGCAGTACATTCGCATGCAACAAGATGTCGCCGGCACCGTCGTCGCCGATGATAAATCCGAACCCCTTCGCCGGGTCGAACCACTTGACCCGTCCACTGACCCGTCTTGATGCGGGTTCCTGTTGCGTCATAGGCGTGTCCCGTCCTGTTCCCTTTGTCTTATACTTAAGAACAACCGAAAGTGACATGGTGCGAAGCACATTTTCAAGCCCAATTCATTAACGCCTGCAACTATGCCGGGATTTGCGGGCTCATTGATGTCTTCCCTAGGGGTTTAACCTCTCGATGTGCCACTCTTGCAACAAATCCTGTCTTGTCCACCTGAATCGGTCGTGAAGCCTGAAGGCGCCATCTGCCCAGAACTCGATCTCCAGCGGGCGGATGCGGAACCCGCCCCAGAACGGCGGCCGCTTCGGGTTCGGGCCATGTTCTGCGGTGACCCGCGCGACCTCGGCCATCAGCGACAGGCGCGACGCCAGGGGTTGCGACTGCCGCGACGCCCAGGCGCCAAGCCGGCTCTTGAGAGAGCGCGAGGCGTAGTAGTCGTCGGCGGCAGGACCGTCCTCGCGACTCACGACTCCGCGCACCCGAACCTGGCGCCGCAGGGACTTCCAGTGCAGGACGAACGCGGCCTTGCCGGTCGCGTCGATCTCGCGCGCCTTGGCAGATCCGTAGTTGGTATAGAAGACGAAGGCATCCGCCTCGATCTCTTTCAACAGGACCATCCGCACATTCGGCAGACCGGCCGCATCCACCGTGGCAAGCGCGATCGCGTCGGGATCGTTCGGTTCCCGCCCCCTGGCCTCCTCCAGCCAGGACCGCGCGATCGCGAAGGGATCTTCACCGGCGAAGATACCGTTTCTGTCCGTCATCAGTCACCTTTCAAAGCGTATGATCGTAGCATTGGCGTGTTTCTCGGGCACATTGCACGGCGCTTGGGCGCAAGCGCAAGGCCCGCCGCTACCCTTGCGGCAGTCCCGGACTTGGCCTAAGGGAAAGACACGCGGAACAGGGCGCCGGAGGACGGATATGACGACACAGCTGATGGCGGGCAAGCGTGGCCTTATCATGGGCCTGGCGAATGACAAGTCGATCGCCTGGGGGATCGCGAAGGCCGTCGCCGACCAGGGCGCGCAACTGGCCTTTTCCTATCAGGGCGACGCGCTCAGGAAACGGGTCGAGCCGCTGGCGGCCGAGGTCGGCTCGACCGAGATCGTCGAATGCGACGTGTCCGACGAGGCGTCGCTTGACGCGCTTTTCGCCCATCTCGCGAAGGCCTGGGGCAAGCTCGACTTCGTCGTCCATGCGATCGGTTTTTCGGACAAGAGCGAACTGCGCGGCCGCTATGTCGACACCAGCGCCGCGAACTTCCGCATGACCATGGATATCTCGGTCTATTCCTTCACCGCCGTGTGCCAGCGCGCCGCCGCGATGATGCCCGACGGCGGATCGCTCCTGACGCTGACCTATTACGGCGCCGAACGCGTCATGCCTCACTATAATGTGATGGGCGTGGCCAAGGCGGCGCTGGAGGCTTCGGTGCGTTACATTGCCGAAGACCTCGGAAAGGTCGGCATCCGCTGCAACGCGATATCCGCCGGACCGATCAAGACGTTGGCGGCCTCGGGGATCGGCGATTTCCGCTATATCCTGAAGTGGAACGAACTGAATTCGCCGCTGCGCCGCAACGTCAGCCAGGACGAGGTCGGCAAATCCGCGCTTTACCTTCTGTCCGACCTCGGATCGGGCGTGACCGGCGAGGTGCACCATGTCGATGCCGGCTACCACCTTGTCGGGATGAAGGCGGTGGACGCCCCCGACATCGACGTCGTCACCGGCCGCAAGGAGTGATCAGATGACCGACCGCCTGCCGCACGAAAAGGGGTTCCACGTCTCCTGGGACCAGATCCACAGGGACGCGCGCGCGCTGGCGTGGCGGCTTGACGGCAAGGGCCCGGACGACGGTGCCTGGCGCGCGGTCGTCGCGATCACGCGCGGCGGCATGGCGCCGGCGATGATCGTCAGCCGGGAACTCGATATCCGCACCGTAGATACGATCTCGGTCAAGTCCTACAACCACCAGGAACAGACGATGCCGCGCGTCATCAAGGCGCCGCAGGCCGACATCATGGGCGATCAGGGCGAAGGCATTCTGATCGTCGACGACCTTGTCGATACCGGCAAGACGCTGGAACTGGTGCGCAGGCTTTACCCCAAGGCGCATTTCGCCACAGTCTATGCCAAGCCCGAGGGCCGGGCGATGGTCGACACCTACATCACCGAGGTCAGCCAGGACACCTGGATCTTCTTCCCCTGGGACATGGCGCTGCAATACGTCGAGCCCTATCGCGGCAAGGACTGAGGGCGGGCCGGGAACCCAGGGGCGATGGTGCGCCGCAACGCCATCCGGGCCGCGCGCTGGCTGCATGAGCTTTTCGAGGCGTCGCTGGTCGTCAAGGGGCTTCTGGCCACGGCCGAGGGCCTGTCGGGACTTGCGCTTCTTCTGACCTCGAACGGCGTGATCCTCGGCTTCGTGGACTGGTTGACGCGCAACGAACTTGCGCAGGATCCGACCGACGCCATGGCCCGCTGGGTCGAAAGCCTGGCGCGCGGATTCTCGATCGAGCTTCAGCACTTCTACGCGGTCTATCTGCTGGGCCACGGGGCGCTGAAGCTTGCGATGGTCGTCCTTCTGGCGGCGCGCGTTGCCTGGGCCTACCCGGCGGCGATGGTGGTGCTGGGCGGATTCGTCGCCTACCAGCTCCATCAGTGGACGATCTCCGGCTCCTCGGTGCTGCTGGCTCTGTCCGCCTTCGATCTGGTGATGATCGCCCTTGTCTGGCGGGAATGGCGCGGGATGCGCGCGCCGGGCGCCACGCACTGATCGCTGTTCGCGGACCATTGCCTGATCGCCGGCAATCCGCGACAACGGGCAAAACCGAAAAGGAGACGGTCGTGCCCCTACCCCTCAACCCCGCCATGGCCGCAACCTTCGCCCCCCCCGTGATGGAGGCGCGCCGCTGGCTGGACGGCGTCAGCTTCCCGCCCGACCGGCCGCTGCTGAACGTCAGCCAGGCCGCCCCGGTCGATCCGCCGCCCGAAGGGCTGCGCCGGGCGCTGGCGGAGGCCGCGATCAACGACCCCGCCGCGCATCTCTATGGCCCGGTCCTTGGCCTGCCAGAGCTGCGCGCCGAGGTCGCGGCGCAGTGGTCGGCGGCCTATGGCGGCGCCATCGCCGCGGACGAGGTCGCGATCACCCAGGGCTGCAACCAGGCCTTTTGCGCGATCACCGCCACGCTGGCCGGCGCGGGGGATGAGATCATCCTTCCAACCCCTTGGTATTTCAATCACAAGATGTGGCTGGACATGCAGGGGATCGCCGCAGTGCCGCTGCCGACCGGCCCCGGCCTGATCCCCGAAGCGGAAGCCGCCCGGCGCCTTGTCACCCCGCGCACCCGCGCCATCGTCCTTGTCTCGCCCAACAATCCCGCCGGCGTCGAGTACCCGGCCGAGACGCTGCGCGCCTTCATGGACCTCGCGCGGGCGCGGGGCATCGCGCTCATCGTCGATGAGACCTACCGCGATTTCGACGCGCGCACCGGCGCCCCGCACGACCTTTTCGCCGACCCCGACTGGCGGGACACGCTGGTTCATCTTTACTCCTTCTCCAAGGCCTACCGGCTGACCGGGCACCGGGTGGGCGCCATCGTCGCCGGCGCCGGACGCCTGGCCGAGGTGGAGAAGTTCCAGGACTGTGTGGCGATCTGCCCCGGCCAGCTTGGCCAGATCGGCGCGCTTTGGGGGATGCGCAACCTGTCGCAATGGGTGGCGGGCGAACGTGAAGAGATCCTCGCGCGCCGCGCGGCGATGCAGGCGGCCTTCGCCGACCTGCCCGGCTGGCGGCTGATGGGCTGCGGCGCCTATTTCGCCTATGTCGAACAGGACAGCGGCATCGCTTCCCCCGACCTGGCGCGGCGGCTGGTGCGCGAGGCGGGCGTGCTGATGCTGCCCGGCACGATGTTCATGCCCGAAAGCGACCCGGCAGGCGGGCGCCAGATGCGTATCGCATTCGCCAACGTGGACCGCGCGGGCATCGCGGAACTGGCACGGCGGCTGACGGGCTGGCATCCCTGACGCGGCCCCCACGCCACCCCGCAAGCGCCCCCCGCAAGCGCCCCGTGCGCGGGCATCTCTTGCCCCGCCGGGGACTGTGCCCTAAACACCTGCAAAACCTTTGACCGGAGCCCCGCCACATGTCGAGCAAGCTGCGCAACAACAAGGGCAAGAATTCCGTCATCTGGGTGCTCATGGGCCTCATGGTGGCGGGTCTTGGCGGCTATGGCGTGACCAATTTCGGCGCCTCGGTCAACGCCATCGGCTCCGTCGGCGGCCGCGAGGTGGACTTGCGCGACTATGCCCGCGCGCTCAACCAGGAAATCAGCGCGATGTCGGCGCAGATCGGCACGCCGCTGACCTTTCCCCAGGCCCAGCAACTTGGCCTGACCGACAAGGTCCGCGCCCAGCTTTTCGCCACCGCGGCGCTTGAGGACGAGGCCGACGATCTGGGCCTTTCGGTGGGCGACGCCGAAGTGCGCCGCGCGGTGACAAGCATTCAGGCCTTTCGCGGCATCGACGGCAGTTTCGACCGTGACGCCTACAAGCTGACCTTGCGCCAGCAGGGCCTGACCGAGGCGGAGTTCGAGACGCGGCTGCGTTCGGAATCGGCGCGCGGGCTGCTGCAGCGGGCGGTGATCGGCGCGACGGGCGCGCCAGAGGGCTTCGTCAAGGCGCTGGCCGCATGGACGAACGAGACGCGCGATTTCACCCTGGCCGAACTGATCCCCGCCGATCTGGACGCCGCGGTGGAGGCCCCGTCGGAGGAGGCGCTGAAAACCTATTACGACGCCCACCCCGAGGCTTATACCCGCCCCGAGACGCGCCACATCACCTATGTCTGGCTGTCGCCCGAAATGGTGCAGCCCGAAATCCAGATCGACGACGCGACCCTGCGCGCGGCCTATGACCAGCGGATCGACGAATTCGTCGTGCCCGAAAAGCGGCTGGTCGAACGGCTGGTGTTCTCCTCCCGGGAAGAGGCCGAGGCGGCGAAGGCGCGGCTTGACGCCGGCGAGGCGAGTTTCGAGGAACTGACGGCCGAACGCGGGCTGACGCTTTCCGACATCGACCTTGGCGAGATGTCGAAAGAAGACCTGGGCGAGGCCGGCGACGCGATCTTCGCGATGACCGAACCGGGCGTGGCGGGCCCCCTGCCCTCGGACCTCGGGCCGGCGCTTTACGCGATGAACGGTATTCTGGACGCGCAGGAAACCACCTTCGAGGAGGCCCGCGATACGCTTCTGCCCGACCTGACGATCGAACGCGCGCGCCGCACGATCCTGGAGCGCAGCGAAGGTATCGCCGACGTGCTGGCCGGCGGCTCGACGCTGGAACAGGTCGCGCAAGAGATGAAGATGGATCTGGGCCAGATCGACTTCAGCAGCGAAACCGCCGACGGCATCGCCGCCTATGCCGAGTTTCGCGAAGCCGCCGAAGCCGCGACGGCCGACGATTTCCCGCAGCTTGTCGAACTGGACGACGGCGGCATCTTCGCGATCAGGCTTGACGGGATCGACCCGCCCGCCGTCCGCCCGCTGGAGGAGGTGCGCGAGGCCGCCGTGGCCGACTGGACCCGGGACGAGACGAAGAAGCGCCTTCTGGACAAGGCCGCCGAGATCCAGGCGACGCTCGACAACGGCGCGACGCTGTCGTCGCTTGGGCTGGTGACGACGCGCTTTGCAGGGTTCGCCCGGTCCGGCCACCTTGCCGACCTTCCCGGCGAAATCGCCCGGCGCGCCTTCCAGATCGCAACCGGCAAGGCCGCCGTCATCGATGCCGCCGGGCGCGTGTTCCTGGTCCAGCTTGATGCGGTGAACGCCGCCGATGCCGCCGACGCCGATGCCTATGCAACCGCCGTGCGCCCGCGCATCGCGCAATCGCTGGCCGGCGACATGCTTGACCTCTTCGTCACCGCGCTTGAAACCGAAAAGGGCATCACCGTCGATCAGGCCGCGATCAACGCCGTGCATGCCCAGATGCAGTAGGATCGATTCCCTTGGCTCTCGTCCCCTCCTTCGCCGAGTTCGAGGCCGGCTGGACCGCCGGGCAGAACCAGCTTGTGTTCACCCGGCTTGCCGCCGACCTCGACACGCCGGTGTCGCTGATGCTCAAGCTTGCCGATGCGGGCCGGATGAGCTTCATGCTCGAAAGCGTGACGGGCGGCGAGGTGCGCGGGCGTTATTCGGTCGTCGGGCTGAAACCGGACGTGATCTGGGACTGCCGGGGCACGGAAAGCCGGATCAACCGCCAGGCGCGGTTCGACGCCGAGGCGTTCGAGCCGCTGGAGGGCCACCCGCTTGAGACCCTGCGCAAGCTGATCGCCGAAAGCCGGATCGACATGCCCGAGGGCATCCCGGCCATCGCGGCGGGGCTTTTCGGCTATCTCGGCTATGACATGATCCGGCTGGTCGAACACCTGCCAAACGTCAAGCCCGACCCGATCGGGGTGCCCGATGCCACGCTGATGCGCCCCACGATCGTCGCCGTCCTCGACGGTGTGAAGGGGGAGGTGACGGTCTGTTCGCCGGCCTGGGTCTCGTCGGGCCTGACGGCACGGGCGGCCTATGCGCAGGCGGCCGAACGGGTGATGGACGCGGTCCGCGATCTGGAACGCGCCCCCTCGGGCGAAAGCCGCAGCCTTGGCGACAGCGCGCATCTGGGCGAGATGAAGTCGAACTTCACGCCCGAGGGCTATCGCGCCGCGGTCGAGAAGGCCAAGGACTACATCCGCGCGGGCGACATCTTCCAGGTCGTGCCGTCGCAGCGCTGGACGGCGGATTTCAAGCTGCCGCCCTTCGCGCTCTACCGCTCGCTCCGGCGCACCAACCCCTCGCCCTTCCTGACCTTCTTCAACTTCGGCACCTTCCAGATCGTCGGGGCGAGCCCCGAGATCCTTGTCAGGCTGCGCGACCGGGAGGTGACGATCCGCCCCATCGCCGGCACCCGCCCCCGCGGCGCCACGCCCGAGGAGGACAGGGCGCTCGAGGCAGACCTTCTGGCCGACACCAAGGAACTGGCCGAACACCTGATGCTTCTGGACCTTGGCCGCAACGATGTGGGCCGGGTCGCGAAGATCGGCACTGTCCATCCGACCGAGAAGTTCATCATCGAACGCTACAGCCACGTCATGCACATCGTCTCGAACGTGGTGGGCGAGATCGCGGAGGGCGAAGACGCGCTTTCGGCGCTGCTGGCGGGGCTTCCCGCCGGGACGGTTTCTGGCGCGCCCAAGGTCCGCGCGATGGAGATCATCGACGAGCTGGAGCCGGAGAAACGCGGCGTCTACGGCGGCGGCGTCGGCTATTTCGCCGCCAACGGCGAGATGGACATGTGCATCGCGCTCAGGACCGCCGTGGTGAAGGACGAAAAGCTCTATGTCCAGGCGGGCGGCGGCGTCGTCTATGACAGCGATCCTGAGGCGGAGTTCCAAGAAACCGTCAACAAGTCGAAGGCCCTGAAGCGGGCCGCCGAGGACGCGGGCCTGTTCGTGCGGCGCGGAAACGGGTGAGTTGGGGGAAGCGCAAGCCGCTTCTCCGACGACCGTAACCCTCCTAGCGCCCCGCCCGATCGGCGATCATGCCCGCCGACACGGGCGCCAGCGTGACGCCCTTCGGGCCCGAGGCCACCCAGTCGTAAAGCGCCTTCAGCGTTTCGGGGTAGGCATGGGCGACAACGACCGCCCGGCCCTTCTGGCCGGCATCGAAGGCGGCACGGTCCAGCAGGCGGCGCACGGCGGCGGCGTCTTCCTTGTATTCGTCCACAACGCGGTCAACGCTCGCATGCGGCACACCGGCCCCCTCGGCCGCCTGCCCCGCCACGTTCAGCCCGCGCGCATAGGTGATCAGGCCGCGACCGTCGATCTTCAAGGCCTCCGCGAGGTACTTGACCACCTCGCGGTCGATCTGGAACAGCGCGTCCGGCGCGGGCACCATCGCAACGGTTTCCGGCAGCGCGGTGGAAAGCGCCTCGACCGCGACCTCGACATCCTTTGCCGTCATTCCACGCTGCAAGCCGTTCGAGGCAAGAATCGCCAGCTCGAATCCCTTGGCGCGATAGTCGCCGGCCCGTTCCCGCGCGTTGGAGCTTGCCGGATCAAGCGCGATCGTCACCGGGAACGAGATCGCTTCCACAGTCGCCGCGTCAAGCCCGCCGCGACCTTCGCCCACATCCAGAAGAACGACCGATACCGTCGGCCCGATCCCCGTCATGTCGAAAGGCGCTGCGTAGCGGACAAGGGCAGGCAGTCCTGCGGGGGCCTCTTCGGTCACCGGCGCCTCGGGCTCTGCCGCCTCCTCGGACTGGGTGCCGATGGTTGGCAACTGGCCGACGCGCTGGCCGGGCAGGACTGGCTCTGCCGTCCCGGCAGAGGCAAGCTGCTCTGCCAGCCCGGCCGGCTCCGCCTCTGCCGGGGCGGGCGCGTCCGCGGGTGCGGTCTCGGGTTCGGTGACGGGTTCCGCGGCCGGCGCCTCCGGCGAAGGCTCCGGTGCCGCTTCGGCGGCAACCTCGACGGCCGGTTCCGCCACGGGCTCTGCGGTCGCGGGCTCTGCGGTCGCGGGCTCTGCGGTCGCGGCCGGCGCGGCCTCGGTGGATTGCGGAAGCTGCGGCAGGGCATTGCCAGCGTTCTCAGTCGCAAGCTGACCGGCCGGTTCCGTCGCGGCCACGCCGGCGGGGCTCGCGTCGTCGCCCGCCGGTGCGGCGCTCGCGACGGTTTCCTCGGACACGACGGGGGCTTCGGGCGCCGCCGGGGCCTCGGTCTGGCTCTCGGGCTGGGCCGCGGTGCTCACCTCCGCCAGATCGGGGGATCCTTCGGCGGCGGGTTCCGAGACCTCGGGCGCTTCGGTGGCCTCGGCGGCGGCCTCGGTGGCAGGGGTGGCGGGGTCTTCGTCGGGTTTTGCCTTGGCAAATTCCGAACCGGCGGGAACAACGACCATCGGCGTCTCGGGCGCGGGTTCGGCGGCCTCTCCGGCCTCCTCGCTGGGGGCGGCCTCGACCTCGGGGCGCGCCTCGGCGGTCGCCTCGGGCTGCGGCATCGCGGCGGGCGCGGTCTCTGCGGCGTTGCCCCGGGCGGCCTCGGCGGCGGCGTGCACCGCCTCGAGCGTTGCCCCCGGCGGCGCGGACTGCAGCGACACGACAGCGGCGATCGCCCCGCCGAAGGCCGTGCCCATCAAAAGACCTGAAAATGTGCTCTTGCTCAATTTTGCCTCCGGCAACGAAAGTCATGACCGCTTCCGCCCTTGACCCCGGCGCGCGGCTCTGACCATTTATAGCCCGACCTGCCCCGGGGTTCATCCCCCGATTGCTGTTGCACCGACCGGGACCTTCCAGATGTTGCTGCTGATCGACAACTACGACAGTTTTACCTACAATCTCGTGCATTATTTCGGCGAACTTGGCGCCGAAGTGATGGTGCGGCGCAACGATGCGCTGACCGTGCAGGAGGCGATGGCGCTGAATCCGCAGGCCATCGTGCTGTCGCCAGGGCCCTGCGACCCGGATCAGGCGGGTATCTGCCTGCCCCTTACCCACGCCGCGGCCGAGACCGGCATCCCGCTTCTGGGCGTTTGCCTGGGCCATCAGACGATCGGCCAGGCCTTCGGTGGCAAGGTCGTGCGCTGCCACGAGATCGTGCACGGCAAGATGGGCGCCATGCATCACGCCGGACAGGGCGTGTTCGCGGGCCTGCCCTCGCCCTTTCAGGCGACGCGCTATCATTCGCTGGTCGTAGACCGCGACAGCCTGCCCGCCTGCCTTGAGGTGACCGCCTGGCTGGAGGACGGGACGATCATGGGGCTGCGTCACAGCGACCTGCCGATCGAGGGCGTGCAGTTCCATCCCGAATCCATCGCTTCGGAACACGGCCACCGGATGCTGCGGACCTTCCTTGAAGGCGCGGGCGTCGATCTCACGGTGCCGGCATGACCGACATCCGCCCCCTGATCGGCCTTGCCGCCGACCGGTCGCTGACCCGCGACGAGGCCGAGGCCGCGTTCGAGGCGCTTTTCGAGGGCGCCGCGACCCCAAGCCAGATGGGCGGGTTGTTGATGGCGCTGCGCACGCGCGGCGAGACGGTCGAGGAAATCGCCGCCGCCGCCCGCGTCATGCGCGCCAAGTGCAACAAGGTCCGTGCGCCCGAGGGGGCGATGGACATCGTCGGCACCGGCGGCGACGGCAAGGGGACGCTGAACATCTCGACCGCCACGGCCTTTGTCGTCGCGGGCGCGGGCGTGCCGGTGGCCAAGCACGGCAATCGCAACCTGTCGTCGAAATCGGGGGCGGCGGATGCGCTGACGCAAATGGGCGTCAACGTCATGGTCGGGCCGGAAATCGTTGAAAAAGCGCTGAAAGAGGCGGGTATCGCCTTCATGATGGCGCCAATGCATCATCCGGCGATCCGCCATGTGATGCCGACCCGGTCCGAGCTTGGCACCCGCACCGTCTTCAACCTGCTTGGCCCGCTGACCAACCCCGCGGGGGTGAAGCGCCAGCTGACCGGCGCCTTTTCCCGCCAGTGGATCCGTCCGATGGCCGAAACGCTCGCCGCGCTCGGCTCGGACAGGGCCTGGCTGGTTCACGGCGGCGACGGGACCGACGAACTCTCGATCGCCGGCATCAGCTGGGTCGCCGCGCTGGAAGACGGCGCGGTGCGGGAATTCGAGTTGCACCCGGAGGACGCAGGCCTGCCCGTCCACCCGTTCGAGGCGATCATGGGCGGCACGCCCGAGGACAACGCGGCGGCCTTCCGTGCCCTTCTGGGCGGCCAAAAGGGCGCCTATCGCGATGCGGTGCTTCTGAACGCGGCCGCCGCACTGGTCGTCGCGGGGGTCGCGGGCGACCTGAAAACCGGTGCGGTGCAGGCGGCCGAGAGCCTCGACAGCGGCGCGGCCAGATCGAAGATCGAGGCCCTGGCCCGCATCACCTCGGCGGCATGATCCCCGCGGCCTGGGCGCATCTGCCCTTCTTCGGCCGCGACTGGCCGCGGATCGAGGCCGCCCTAGCGGCAGAGACAGCGCCGGTCTTCCCCCCGCGCGACAGGATTTTCGCGGCGCTTGAGGCCGCCGGACCCGACGCGGTGCGGGTGGTGATCCTTGGCCAGGACCCCTATCACACGGCCGGAAAGGCCGACGGGCTGGCGTTTTCCATCCCCGCCGGATTTCCCGGCCGTCTGGGCAGTCTTGGAAATATCTTCAAGGAGTTGGAGGCGGATCTTGGCGTGACGCGGACACAGAGCCAGCTGGACGACTGGGCGGCGCAGGGGGTTCTCTTGCTCAACACCGCGCTGAGCGTGCCGGAGGGCCGGCCAAAGGGGCACGAAAAGCTCGGCTGGGACCGGCTGGTGGCCGAGGTTCTGGCCACGCTCGACACCAGGCCACGCGCCTTTCTTCTTTGGGGCGGTCCGGCGCAGATGCTGGCCTCGCGGCACCTGACCCATCCGGGGCACCTGCGGATCGAGACCGCGCATCCCTCGCCGCTCTCTGCCTGGCGCGGGTTCTTCGGATCGCACCCCTTCAGCCAGGTCAACGCCTGGCTGGAGGCGCGTGGCGACAAGCCGGTCGCATGGGCCTGACGGCGCGCCGGCGGGGGTTTCACACCCCCGCAGCCCCCGTGAGGTATTTCCGGCAAGATGAAACAGGGGCTTTTCGGCCCGGGCAGGCGGGGATAAGACGAAGCCATGGATATTCTGGACAAGATCAGGGCCTACAAGCTTGAGGAGATCGCCGCGGCCAAGACCGCGCGGCCCCTGGCCGGGGTCGAGGCGGCGGCGCGGGCGGCGGGACCGGTGCGCGGCTTTCACGCGGGTCTCGAACGGGCCTGTGCGACGGGCTACGGGCTTATCGCAGAGATCAAGAAAGCCTCGCCCTCCAAGGGGTTGATCCGGGCCGATTTCGACCCGCCGGCGCTGGCGCGCGCCTATGCGGCGGGGGGGGCAACCTGCCTGTCGGTGCTGACCGATGCGCCGTCCTTCCAGGGGGCGCCGGAGTTCCTGACGGCGGCGCGGGCGGCCTGCGCCCTGCCGGCTTTGCGCAAGGATTTCCTATACGACACATACCAGGTCGCCGAGGCGCGTGCCTGGGGCGCCGACTGCATCCTGATCATCATGGCCTCGCTCGACGATACGCTGGCCGCAGAGCTTGAGGACGCCGCCCGCCACTGGGGGATGGACGCGCTGATCGAGGTTCACGACGAGGCGGAGATGGAGCGGGCGCTGCGGCTGGCATCGCCGATGATCGGCGTGAACAACCGCAACCTGAAGACTTTCGAGGTCACGCTCGACACCACGCGCCGGCTGGCGCCGATGCTGCCCGCGGGGCGGATGCTGGTGTGCGAAAGCGGGCTTTTCACGCCGACCGACCTTGCCGAGATGGCCGGCGTCGGCGCCCGCGCCTTCCTGATCGGCGAAAGCCTGATGCGGCAGGCCGATGTCACGGCGGCGACGCGCGCGATCCTGGCCGATCCGGTGGGGGTCTGACATGGCGCTGACGCATTTCGACACCGAGGGCCATGCCCATATGGTCGATGTCTCGGACAAGGCGGTCACCGACCGGATCGCGGTGGCCGAGGCGCGCGTGGAGATGACGACCGCGACGCTGTCGCTTGTCACCGGCGGCACCGCGAAGAAGGGCGACGTGCTGGGCGTGGCGCGGCTGGCCGGGATCATGGCGGCGAAGAAGGCATCCGAGCTGATCCCGCTTTGCCATCCGCTGCCGATCACGAAAGTCGCCGTCGAACTTGAGGCCGATCCGGACCTGCCCGGTGTGCGGATCAGGGCGACGGTCAAGACCAGCGGCCAGACCGGGGTGGAGATGGAGGCGCTGACCGCAGCCTCGGTCGCCGCGCTCACTGTCTACGACATGCTGAAGGCCGCCGAAAAATCCATGCGGATCGAGGGCTTGCGCGTCGTCTTGAAAGACGGCGGAAAATCGGGCCGCTACGAGGCCGGCGCATGATCCCTGTCGCCGAGGCGCTGGCCCGTGTCCTGGCGCTGGCCGGGCCGCTGGCGACCGAGGCGGTCGCGCTACGCCAGGCGGCGGGCCGCGTTCTGGCCGCGCCTGTCATCGCGCGGTTGACCCAGCCGCCCTTTGCCGCTTCTGCGATGGATGGCTACGCGATCCGCGAGGAGGACCATCTGCCGGGCCGTGTCCTTGAGGTCATCGGCGAAGCCGCGGCGGGCCGGGGATTTGGCGGGACGGTCGGCACCGGCGAGGCCGCGCGCATCTTTACGGGCGCGCCTGTTCCGGCGGGCGCCGGACGCGTGATCTTGCAAGAGGACGTGACCCGCGAGGGCGCGCGCATCACCCTTGGCGACCGGCTTGAGGAGGGGCGGCACATCCGGGCCGCCGGCCAGGACTTTGCCCTGGGCGACAGCATCGCCGGACCGCGCCGGATCGGACCGCGCGAGATCGCCCTTTTCGCCGCGATGAACGTGCCGGAGGTGACGGTCCGCCGCCGCCCCGTCGTCGCCTTCCTTTCCACCGGCGACGAGCTTGTCATGCCCGGAGAAGCGCCGGGGCCGGATCAGATCGTCGCCTCGAACGGGCTGGCGCTGGCCGCCATGGCCGAGGCCGAGGGGGCCGAGGCGCGGGTGCTGCCGATCGCCCGTGACAGCGAGGCGTCCTTGCGGTTCGCACTCTCGCTTGCGGAGGGCGCGGACATGATCGTCACCATCGGCGGCGCATCGGTCGGCGATCATGACCTTGTGGGGCAGGTGCTGGCCGGGCTCGGCATGGAACAGGCGTTCTGGAAGATCGCGATGCGCCCCGGCAAGCCGCTCATGGCTGGCCGTCTGGGCGGCATTCCTGTCCTTGGACTGCCCGGAAACCCTGTTTCTGCAATTATTTGCGGAACGATCTTCATGTTGCCGATGATCCGCGCGATGCAAGGACTTGCCGACCCGGCCCCCGCGCCGGGGCGCGCCATCCTTGGCGAGGCGGTCGCCGCGAATGGCCCGAGGGCACATTACATGCGCGCAATCCTGACGCCGGGGGAGGAACTTGCGGAAATCCGCGCCCTGCCGCGGCAGGACAGCGCGCTCCTGTCGATTCTCGCGACTGCGAATGCGCTTCTCATCCGGCCTGTCGGCGACGTCGCGCGCGCGCCGGGCGAGGTCGTCGACTACCTCCCGCTTTGAGGGGCGTGCACCGTGCCGGGGCGCAAAAGGCGCGAAAGCGTTGACACAAACCGGGAACGCGCATAGAACATTTGCGAACGCTCTGTCCCCCCATGGAAAGGACAAGGATCGCGATGCTGACCCGCAAACAACTGGAACTGCTCGACTTCATCCAGAAACGCATGGCGCGTGACGGGGTTCCGCCCTCGTTCGACGAGATGAAGGATGCGCTGGACCTGCGGTCGAAGTCGGGCATCCACCGGCTGATCACGGCGCTGGAGGAACGCGGCTTCATCCGCCGTCTGGCCCACCGCGCCCGCGCGATCGAGATCGTGAAGCTGCCCGACGCGATGGAAAAGCCGGGTTTCCGGCCCCGGGTCATCGAAGGCGACCGCAGCGCCCCCCCGAAGGGCGCCATGCCGGTCGAGCCGGTGCATGCGATGGAATTGCCGGTCATGGGCCGCATCGCCGCCGGCGTGCCGATCGAGGCGATTTCCGAGGTGTCGCACCATGTTGCGGTGCCCGGGTCGATGCTGTCGGGTCGGGGGGCGCATTACGCGCTTGAGGTGAAGGGCGATTCGATGATCGATGCCGGGATCAACGACGGGGACATCGTCGTGATCCGCGAACAGGGCACCGCCGACAACGGCGATATCGTCGTGGCGCTGGTCGAAGGGCACGAGGCGACGCTGAAGCGGTTCCGCCGGCAGGGCGGCATGATCCTCTTGGAAGCGGCGAACAGCGCCTACGAAACCCGTGTGTTGCCCGAGGCGATGGTCAAGGTGCAGGGGCGGCTTGTCGGCCTGATCCGCTGCTACTGACGCCGGTCAGTTGCCCAGCCTGAAGGCCCGCAGCGTCCGGTCGTTCCAAAGCCGGTGGCCGCCGCTGGCGCGGGCGGAGCGCAGCGCAAGCCCGCCGCCGGGCGCGGGCGACAGCGCGAGCGCGCCGGTCCGGGCAAGCGCCCGGGCGTCGAAAAGGCGGCAGGCGGGGGGACCGCCCCGCCAGTAGCCATCCATCACCACGATCGCGCCCGGCACGCAGACGTCGCCGGCCCGCTGCGGGGCGGTCTTGCCGGTCAGGTGCCAGATGGTCAGCGCACCCAGCCGTGCCGTGGCCTGCCCGCGCGGACCGGCAAAGGCACCGCGGTCGTGGGCGGCCTGCTGGTCGGCGGCGTCGCCGTCATCCTCCAGCCAGCTCGATGCGACGAAGCCCGCCCCCTTCGCCTTGGACAGCGCACGGCCCGAAGGCGTCATCAGCCCGACCAGCGTGCCTTCGTCCGCGATCAGAAGAAGCGGGCGGTCCGCCAGCGTCCACCCGACAAGGCCGCCCGCGAGTGCGAGCACGCCCAGGCCGCGAAGCCAGGGGGGCCGCGTCAGCGCCAGAAGAAGCGCCCCGAGGCCAAGCGAGGGAAGGATCCATCCGGCGGGCGCGGGAACCGGCACCACCGCGCCGTCAAGTCCGGCCACCAGCTTCGCGACAAGAAGGATGAACCGGCATCCCTCTTCCATCACCCAAAGCGCCGGGGCGGCAAGGCCAAGGGGCGCGAGAAGGGCCGCGATGACGCCGGCAGGCATCACCGCCATGCCCATCACCGGGACCGCGGCGAGGTTCGCGACAAGGCCATATTCGGCGATGCGGTTGAAATGTGCGGCCGCAATTGGAAGTGTCGCGGTTCCCGCCGCCAGCGACGACAGGCAAAGCGCCGCCACCGGGCGCAGGACCGCCGGCACCCGGCCCGAAACCCGCGTCCACTGCCCGAAGGCCACGATCAGCGCGACGGTGGCGCCGAAGGACATCTGGAACCCCGGTTCGACCAGGCTTTCGGGTTCGATCAGCAGCACGATCATCGCCGCGATCGCGACCGACCGGAGCGAGATCGCGCGCCGGTCCAGCAGGACGGCTGTCAGCATCACCGCCGCCATCACATAGGCGCGCCGCGTGGCGACGCTGGGACCGGCCAGAACCAGGTAGAAGGTCGCCGCCAGAAGCGCGGCGATGGCCGCCACCTTCTTGGTGTTCAGCCTGAGCGCGACGGGCGGCGCCAGCGCAAGGCCATAGCGGCACAGGGCGAAGACGAAGCCGCTCAGCAGCCCCATGTGCAGCCCGGAGATGGAGATGAGATGCGACAGGTTGGAATTGCGCAGCGCGTCGTTCGTGTCGCGCGTGACGCCGGAACGGTCCCCCGTCATCAGCGCGGCGGCGAAGGCACCCGCCTGCCCTTCCATCCGTTCCTGCATCAGGCGCGACAGTGCCATGCGGACCCGGAAGGCCCAGAGCCCGGGGCCATCGCCGGGTAGCGCCAGGCTTTCGACCGGCTTGCGGGTGTAGCCCACCGCGCCCAGCCCCTCGAACCAGGCGATCCGCTGAAAATCGAAGCCGCCAGGTTCAACCGGACCGTCGGGCGGCGACAGATGCGCGATCACCCGGACCCGCTGCCCCGGCTCGGGAACGAAGGGCGCGTCGCCGTGAAGGGCCACGCGGACCAGCCGGGGCGTGCGGGCCGGCGCGACGATGTCGAGCGCCACCCCGTCAAGCGTCAGCCGGAGCTGGTCGGAGAACGACCGGTCGATATCGACGATCCGGCCCGTCACCGGACCGTAGTAGCGATCCGCCAGCACCGGCCCCGCGACGATCTGCGTCCTGAGCCCTGCGACAAGAAACCCCGCGAGGATCAGCGCGGCACCCATGGCGGGAAGCTGCCAGCGTTCGCCGCCGCGAAAGCGCAGCGCCATCGCCGCCGCCAGCCCCGCCCCCGCCTGCAGGAAGGCGCCCTGCCCCGGTTCCTGCCGCGCGAGGAAAAACACTGCGATTCCAACGGAAAACAGGACCGGCGCCCAGGGCATTGCCGCCCCCCGCGCCGCCGCGAGGTCGTCGAGAACTGCCCCCAGCGCGCGCGTCAGTGCCGCCATCCCTCACCCATGATCCCTTGTGTCCCCGGCGGCCTTTGCCTAATGAACGGGGCCAGCCTGAACGCACTTGGTTTCCGAAAGGTTAACGCGCCCATGACCCAGCCCGCCGCGCAGATCGTGACCCGTTTCGCCCCGTCGCCCACCGGCTACCTGCACATCGGCGGCGCGCGCACCGCTCTTTTCAACTGGCTCTTCGCGCGCGGGCGCGGCGGCCGGTTCCTGCTCCGGATCGAGGATACCGACCGCGAACGGTCCACCCCCGAGGCGACGGAGGCGATCCTGCGCGGGCTGAAGTGGCTGGGCCTCGACTGGGACGGCGATGTCGTCAGCCAGTTCGAGGGGCGCGAGCGGCACGCCGAGGTGGCGCGCGAGATGCTGGCGCGCGGCCACGCCTACAAGTGCTTTTCCACGCAGGAGGAGATCGAGGCCTTCCGCGAGGCCGCCCGGGCGGAGGGGCGTTCGACCCTGTTCCAGAGCCCCTGGCGCGACGCCGATCCCGCGACCCATCCGGACGCGCCCCATGTGATCCGCCTGAAGGCCCCGCGCGAGGGCGTGACGGTGATCGAGGACAAGGTCCAGGGCACCGTCACCTTCCGCAACGACCAGCTCGACGACATGGTCTGTTTACGTTCCGATGGTACGCCGACCTACATGCTTGCCGTCGTGGTGGACGATCACGACATGGGCGTCACGCATGTCATCCGGGGGGACGACCACCTGAACAACGCTGCCCGCCAGACCCAGGTCTACAACGCGATGGGCTGGACCGTGCCGGTCTGGGCCCATATCCCGCTGATCCACGGGCCGGACGGCAAGAAGCTGTCGAAACGCCACGGCGCCGTCGGGCTGGAGGAATACCAGGCGATGGGCTACCCGGCGGCGGGCATGCGCAACTACCTTGCGCGGCTGGGCTGGGCGCATGGCGATGCGGAGTACTTCACCGACGACCAGGCGCGCGCATGGTTCGACCTTGAGGGAATCGGCCGGGCGCCGGCGCGGCTCGACTTCAAGAAACTGGAAAACCTGTGCGGCCAGCACATCGCAGCGACGCCCGATGAAAGGCTTTTGCCTGAAATTGAGGCATTTCTGGAAGCCGCGGGAAAGCCGCCGCTTTCGCAGGTGCAGAAAGACGGGTTGTCACGCGGTCTTTACTGCCTTCGCGAACGCTCAAAGACATTTCCGGAACTTGTTGAAAAGGCGCATTTTGTCCTGACTTCCCGACCGATCGTCCGGGACGAGAAGGCGGAAGCTGCGCTGGATTCGGTATCCCTTGGTATACTGCACGAATTGACGCCGCAGCTGCAAAATGCTAGCTGGTCGAGAGATGAACTGGAGGCCGCTGTCGCCGCCGTCGCGGGTGCGCACGGGCTGGGTCTGGGCAAGATCGCCGGCCCCCTGCGCGCCGCACTGGCCGGGCGCGCGGTCACGCCCAGTGTCTTCGACATGATGCTCGTCATCGGTCGGGAGGAGACGATCGCCCGACTGAAGGACGTGGCTGGCTGAGATCCCGCCGGGGTCCGGCCAAGGATTGACGTGTGCGGGGCCCGTCCCTGCCTACAGGATGAGAGGGATGGACATGGCCGAGACGAAGAAGACCGCAACACTCAGCATCGACGGCAAGAGCTACGACATGCCGGTGCTGACGCCGACCGCAGGCCCGGAGGTCATCGACATCCGCAAGCTCTACGCGCAGGCGGACGTCTTCACCTACGACCCTGGCTTCACCTCCACCGCGGCCTGCGACAGTTCGATCACCTATATCGACGGCGACCTGGGGGAGCTTCTTTATCGCGGCTACCCGATCGAACAGCTGGCCGACAAGTCGCACCACCTGGAGGTCTGCTATCTGCTGCTTTACGGCGAACTGCCGGACGCCGCACAGATGCGGGATTTCGAGAACCGCGTGACGCGGCACACCATGGTGCATGAACAGATGCACAACTTCTTCCGCGGGTTCCGCCGCGACAGCCACCCGATGGCGACCATGGTCGGTGTCGTGGGCGCGATGTCGGCCTTCTACCACGACAGCCTTGACATCAACGACCCCTGGCAGCGCGAGGTCGCGGCGATCCGCATGATCGCGAAGCTGCCGACGATCGCGGCGATGGCCTACAAGTATTCGATCGGGCAGCCGTTCGTTTACCCGAAGAACTCGTTGTCCTATGCCGGCAACTTCCTGCACATGTGCTTTGCCGTCCCGTGCGAGGATTATGTGGTCCGTCCCGAGCTTGAGCGCGCGATGGACCGCATCATGATGCTGCATGCAGATCACGAACAGAACGCCTCCACCTCGACCGTGCGGCTGGCTGGATCGTCGGGCGCAAACCCCTTTGCCTGCATCGCCGCCGGCATTGCCTGTCTTTGGGGCCCCGCCCACGGCGGCGCCAACCAGGCATGCCTCGAGATGCTGCGCGAGATCGGGTCGGTCGAGAACATCCCCGAGGCGATCCGCCGGGCCAAGGACAAGAACGACCCCTACCGGCTGATGGGCTTCGGCCACCGGGTCTACAAGAACTTCGACCCGCGCGCGAAGGTGATGAAGGAATCCGCCGACGAGGTGCTGGACCTGCTGGGCGTTCACGACAACCCGCTCTTGCAGGTCGCCAAGGAGCTGGAACGCATCGCGCTGGAGGATCCCTACTTCATCGAGAAGAAGCTTTACCCGAACGTCGATTTCTATTCGGGCATCATCCTTGAGGCGATGGGATTCCCGACCTCGATGTTCACGCCGATCTTCGCGCTGTCGCGGACGGTCGGGTGGATTTCCCAATGGAAGGAAATGATCGGCGATCCGCAGCAGAAGATCGGCCGTCCGCGCCAGCTTTATGTCGGGCCGACGCGGCGGGATTACCTGGACGTCGAAGCCCGCTGAACGCGGGGGCCGGAAAAGGATCGGGCCGCCCTTCGGGGCGGCCCTTTTCATTGCCGTTCGGCCAGGGCGCGGATCAGGTCGCGCGCCTCGGGCGGGGGCTGGCGTTCGATGCGCCGGTAGGTGCTGCCGTCGCGGGCACGTTCGGCAAGGCCGTGGTCGATCAGCGACCGGCGCAGCAGCGCGCGGTCGCCGAAAAGGTGGAACGCCTCGGCCGCGCGGTTGACCTCGGCCTCGGTCATGTCCTGCCGTGCGGGCAGACGGGCCCAGAGCGCCCAGACGCACAGCGCCTGGATCGATGTCTTCTTGGGCCAGCGGATCATCCGGCCCCCGGCGTCGAAAAGGCGCGAGGCCTGGGCGAGTTTCTTGGGGTCAGACGGGACCGGCGGTTCAGGCGGCGTGGGAAGCGATCGCGCGGCGCCGCTGCGCAGGTGCTGGTAGTTGCGGAACCCGGCCGCCCGGGCGATCATGTTCAGAAGGCTCAGATGGCCGGGCCTCGGGTCCGCGGCCTCAAGGTCGCGGCCAAGGCGTCTGGCGAAATCCGACAGGTCGGGGATGGAAAGCGCGATGGCTTCACGGGGCATGTTCAATCCTTTCGGCGCGCCGATGCCGGGTGATCCGGGGCCGATGGTCGCCGTCTTGTCGTGCCAGGCGCGCTTGCGGGATAACAAGCCGATGGTCGAGGGATCGCAGGTTTAGCTTCCCGGAGACCGGGACGGCGACGCCTTGGTGAACTGCGGACCGCCGACGGGAATACCCCCGCCGCGCGGCCCGGTCAAGATCGGACGCCCCCGGACAGGCCCGGGGGGCCTGCGGCATCAGGCGGCGGCATGTTCCTTGCTGATCTTCTCCGCCTCCTTGCCATAGATCTCCTCGTAATGGTCGAAGGCGGCCTCGTGCCAGGCGGTGCCCTGGGTCGAGGAACCGAGCGCCATCACCAGATCCTCGGTCGCGGAGGCGGGGATGAGGGCGCGGAAGATGTCCCAGCCGCGAAAGACCGGGTCGGCATCAAAGCCCAGCACCTGTCCCTTCATCGACGAGACAAGCGACACCATCGCGCCGGAGTAGACCGAGGGCACATGGATATCGATCCGCTCGATCGGCTGAAGCAGGACCGGCCCCGCCTTTTGCAGCGCCTCGCGCACGCCCATGCGCCCGGCAGTGCGGAAGGCATAATCGGAACTGTCGACGGAATGCGACTTGCCGTCGGTCAGCGTGACGGACACGTCGATGACGGGAAAGCCGAGCGGCCCCTTGTCCATCGCCTCGCGGGCGCCTTCCTCGACCGAGGGGATGTAGTTGCGCGGCACCGCCCCACCCTTGACCACCTCGTCGAAGCGGAAGCCCTCGCCGCGCGGCAGGGGCCCGACGACCAGCGCCACATCGGCGAACTGACCCGCGCCGCCCGACTGCTTGCGGTGGCGGTAATGTTCCTCGACCTGGGAGGAGATGGTTTCGCAGTAGCGCGGCGCGGGCGCGTCGATCGTGACCTCGATCCCGAAGTCGTCGGCCAGGGCGGCAAGGGTCTGGCGCTGGTGCATCGGCCCCTGAAGACGGACGGCGACATGGCCCGTCGCCTCGTCCTGGCCCATCGCCAGCATCGGGTCGGCCTCGGCCAGGCGGGTCAGCGCAGCCGAAAGCCGCACCTCGTCGCGTTCGTTGGCAGGCATCACGATCCGCGTCAGCGCGGGCGGGCAGCCCCTGGCCCAGCCGGGCGCATCGTGACTGGCCTGGGCGGCAAAGACCCTGCCTGCGTCAAGCTGGTCGGACTTGACCGTCACCGCGACCTCGCCCGGCGCGAGGCGGTCGAGATGACCCTTGCCGCCAAGTTCCGCCAGCCCGCCCAGGTTGTCGCCGCCAAGCTGGCTGCCGACCGACACGCCATCGGCCAGCGCCCGCAGGAAGACGCATTTTCCCAGGTGCTTGCGGTTTTGCGCGTGAAAGCCGACGGCGACGGCATCCGCCTGCCCCAGGCGCGCGCGCAGCGCGTCAGGCCCGGGCGCCTCGTGGCGAAGTGCCTTCATCAGGCGCATCACGCCGTTCATGTGGCTGGCCGCGCCCAGGAAGGTGGGGATCAGCACCGCGTCCTGCGTCTCGCGCCGCGCGATCGAGAAAAGCGCACCCGCTGCGGGCTCGTGATCCTCGATCAATTCCTCAAGCAGCGCATCGTCGAAATCCGACATGTGTTCCAGAAGCTCGGCCCGCGCCTCGTGTTCGCGGTCCGCTTCGGCCTTGGGCATCGCGACCAGGGTCGAGGGCTGGCCTTCGCGGTAGCGCCAGGCGCGTTCCGAAATCAGGTCGATCGCGCCGACGACCTGGCCGTCTTCGCGGATCGGAATCTGGCGCAGGACGATGGCGTGGTTGGTATAGGCCTGGAGCGCGGCCACGATGTCGCGCACCCGGCCCTTGGGCGTATCCATCCGGTTGATGAAGATCATGCAGGGCGTTCCGGCCTCCTCGATCGCGCGCAGCCAGGGCGCGGCCAGCGCCGCCTCGGCCGGGTCGGGCGAGACGCACAGAACCGCCGCGTCCGACGCCAGAAGCGGCGCGCCGGCCATGCGTGCGAACTCCGGCCCGCCCGACATGTCCACGGCGCACCAGTCTTCGTCCATGAAGGTGAAACGGGTCAGGCTCAGGTGGCCGGCGTTCTCGGTCCGGGGGGGCTTGCCGTCAAGGGCGGCGAGTTGTCGGACAAGCTCGGTCTTGCCCGATTGCGATGGGCCAAGAACTGTGATGCAGCGCATGAAAACCTCCCCGTTTGGCACATTGAAGAGGGTGCGGCGGATCGCCGGCCCCTCGTGCCAAGGGGCCATGCGCCCTCTGGTTCAACCTTCGGGCGGGAAAGGGTTTCGGTCAAGCGGGGACATGGTACGGCGGGCGAAAACCGCCGCGACGGATCAGCGCCCCTCGAAATGGGGCGGGCGCTTTTCAAGAAAGGCGATCACGCCTTCCTTGAAGTCGTTGGTCATGCCGCATTCCCCCTGGAGCCGCGCCTCGAGCGAGAGCTGGCCGCCAAGGTCTTGGCCCCATGCGCCGCGCAGCGCCGTCTTGATGTTGCGATAGGCCACCGTCGGCCCCTTGGCCAGATGCGCGGCCCGCCCGCGCCAGTGGGCGTCGAAATCCGCGTCGGGCACGCATTCCCAGATCATCCCCCAGTCCGCCGCCTGCCGGGCGGGGATGCGGTCGGCGAAAAGCGCGGCCCCCATCGCCTTGGCAAAACCCATCTGGCGGGGCAGCCACCATGTGCCGCCGGCATCGGGCATCAGGCCGATGCGGGTGAAGGCCTGGCTGAAGAAGGCGGCTTCGGCCGCGATCACCACATCGGCCGCCAGCGCGAGGTTCGCGCCTGCCCCCGCCGCCGCGCCGTTCACCGCCGCGATGACCGGCACCGGGCAATCGTAGATCGCGCGCAGCATGGGTTCGTATTCGTCGCGCAGCGTGCGTTCGAGGTCGATGCTGGCGATCTGCGCCCGGTCGCCCAGATCCTGCCCCGAACAGAAGGCCCGCCCTGCCCCGGTCAGAACCACGCAGCGCGCCTCGGCGCCGGCGCGGCGCACCGCGTCGGTGATCTCGGCGCGCATCTGGGTGTTGAGCGCGTTCATCACATCGGGCCTGGCCAGCGTGATGACCGTCAGGCCCGCATCGGATTCGGTCGTAATCGTCTGATAGGCCATCGCCGCCCCTCCTGTTTCTGGCGGGCAGATTAGCGACCCTTCGCCCGAGGGGAAGGGGAACGGTGCGTCATTCGTTCAGGATTTCCTTCAGCCGGCGCGCCTCGTCCTCGTCCAGGGGGCGTGGCGCGGTCTCCGGCTGGGTGCCACGGCGGCGCAGGTAGACAGCCGCACCCGCCAGCCCGATCAGCAGCATCATGGGCCCGGCGATCCACAGGATGATGTTGGCGCCCTTCGCGCGCGGCTCGAACAGGACGAATTCGCCAAAGCGGTCGACGACGAAGTCGATGACCTGGTCGTTGGTGTCGCCCGCCATCACCCGTTCGCGCACGACAAGGCGCAGGTCGCGGGCGACCGGAGCGTTCGAATCGTCGATCGTCTCGCCCTGGCAGACCGGGCAGCGCAGGACCGAGGAAATTTCCCGCGCCCGCGCCTCCAGCGCGGGATCGGCAAGCATTTCGCCGGGCTGGACCGCAAGGGCCGGCGCCGCCGCCAGAAGAAGCGCGAGGACAAGCCGCTTCATCGTCCTCACTCCGCCGGGGCCGGGGCGGCGGCGGCGGTGCGCCGGGCCCCCGCCGCGACGCGGTAGCGCCTGTCGCTGAGGCTCAGAAGCCCGCCGATGGCCATGAGGATCGCCCCCGCCCAGATCCAGTTCGCGAAGGGCTTGATATAGGTGCGCACCGCCCAACCGCCGTTTTCCTGCGGATCGCCGATCACAAGGTAGACATCGCGGAAGAACCCGTTGTCGATCGCGGCCTCGGTCGTCGGCATTGCCGCGACCGGGTAGATGCGCTTTTCGGGATGCAGGGTCGAGATCACCTTGCCGTCGCGGGCGACGATCATCGTGGCCATGGTCGAGGTGTAGTTGGGCCCCTGCACCTCCTGCACGTCGCTGAGCGTGATCTGATAGCCGCCGGCATCGAAGGTTTCGCCGATATGGGCGACGCGGATATCCTCGACATCCCAGGCCATGAGGGTGGAGATGCCGATGAAGACGATGCCAAGGCCCGCATGGGCCGTGGCCTTGCCCCAGTCGGCGCGCGGCAGCCGCGCCAGGCGCGCCCGGCGGCGTCCCGCGCGCTGCCAAAGCTCCGCCGCCGCCCCGGCGACAAGCCAGGTGCCGAGCGCGACGCCGACGGGGGCAAGCGCGGACCGCCCTGTCTCAGCCGCGAAGGCCAGCGCCGCGAGCGCAAGCGCCAGCAGAAGCGGCGCGGCGAGCGGACGCAGTGCGTTGCGCAACGATCCGCGCTTCCACGGAAGGATCGCCCCGACGGGCAGCGCGATGGCCAGAAGCACCATGAAGGGGGTGAAAGCCTTTTCGAAGAAGGGTGCGCCCACCGAAAGCTTCCGGTCGAAGAACATCTCGGCGAACAGCGGCCAGACGGTGCCGATGAAGACCACGAAGGCCGCGACCGCCAGAAGGACGTTGTTGAGGACCAGCGCGGATTCGCGGCTGACCAGCCCGAAGACCCCCTTCGCCTCGAGCGCGCCGGCGCGTGCGGCGTAAAGCATCAGCGCGCCGCCGATGAAGACCGCGAGGATCGCCAGGATGAAGACGCCGCGTTCGGGGTCGTTGGCAAAGGCGTGGACGCTGGTGATGACGCCCGAACGCACGATGAAGGTGCCGATCAGCGAAAACCCGAAGGCAAGGATCGCCAGAAGGATCGTCCAGCTTTTCAGCGCCTCGCGCTTTTCCACGACGATGGCGGAGTGCAGAAGCGCGCCTGCCAGGAGCCAGGGCATGAAGCTGGCGTTCTCGACGGGATCCCAGAACCAGAAGCCGCCCCAGCCCAGTTCGTAGTACGCCCACCACGACCCGAGCGCGATGCCGATGGTCAGGAACATCCAGGCAGCCAGCGTCCAGGGCCGGACCCAGCGCGCCCAGGCGGCGTCAACCCGCCCCTCGATCAGCGCCGCCACGGCGAAGGAGAAGGCCATCGAAAGCCCGACATAGCCGAGGTAGAGGAACGGCGGATGGAAGGCGAGGCCGGGATCTTGCAAAAGCGGGTTCAGATCCTTGCCGTCGAAGGGCGGAAAGGCAACCCGGTCGAACGGGTTCGAGGTCAGCAGGATGAAGGCCAGGAACGCCACCCCGATCATCGCCTGGATCGACAGCACCCGCGCCAGAAGGCGGGGCGGCAGGGCATCGCCGAAGACCGCCGCGGCGGCGCCGAAAAGCGCGAGGATCAGCACCCACAGCAGCATCGACCCCTCGTGGTTGCCCCAGACGCCTGCGACCTTGTAAAGCATCGGCTTCAGCGTGTGGGAGTTCTCGATGACGACGCGCAGCGAGAAGTCCGAGGTGACGAAGGCATGGGTCAGCGCGGCGAAGGCCGCCGCGATCAGAAGGAACTGGATCTTCGCCGCCGGGGCCGCGACGGCGGTCCAGCCGTGCCAGCCGCGCTGGGCGCCGATCAGGGGGACAAGGGACTGCACCAGGGCGACGCCAAGTGCAAGGGTGAGGGTGAAATGGCCAAGCTCTGCGATCATGACGCGGATCATAGAGACTTGCCGCGTCCGGGCCAATGGGCTGCGCGCGCATGTCGCGGGGATCGGCTTGTATCCGATTTATTCACTCAGGTATTGACCGCGGCCGTGAATTGCCGCATCAGGGGCGCAGGAAATCCGACCAAAGGACTCAGGTAATGAAAACCCGGATCATGCTGTCGCTGCCGCTTCTGGCGATCGCCCTGCCCGCCGCGGCGCAGGAAGTGAACGTCTATTCGCACCGCCAGCCGGAACTTGTTCAGCCGCTCTTCGACGCCTTCACGAAGGAAACCGGGATCGCCGTCAATGTCGCCTTCGTCGACAAGGGAATGGTCGAACGCCTGGTCAGCGAAGGCAGCCGCAGCCCCGCCGACCTGGTGATGACGGTGGATATCGCGCGGCTGGCCGAGATCGTCGATGCCGGCGTGACCCAGCCGGTCGAATCGGACGTCCTGTCCGCCAACATCCCGGCCGAGTTCCGCGACCCCGACAACCAGTGGTTCGGCCTCACCTCGCGCGCCCGCATCGTCTATGCCAGCAAGGAGCGGGTGGCCGACGGCGAGGTCACGACCTACGAGGATCTGGCCGATCCCAAGTGGCAGGGCCGCATCTGCACCCGTCCGGGGACGCATGACTACAACCTTGGCCTGATGGCCGGCATCATCGCCCATGACGGGGAAGAGGCCGCGAAGGCCTGGGCGACGGGGCTGCGCGCCAACCTTGCCCACAAGCCCGAGGGCAACGACCGCAGCCAGGTCAAGTCGATCTGGGCGGGCGAATGCGACATCTCGCTGGGCAATACCTATTACATGGGCGCGATGCTGGCCGACCCGGAACAGAAGGAATGGGCCGACAGCGTGCGCATCGTCTATCCGGTGTTCAAGGACGGCGGCACGCATGTGAACGTCTCGGGCGTGGCGATGACGAAGGCGGCCCCGAACAAGGCCGAGGCGATCAAGCTGATGGAGTTCCTGGCCTCGGACGAGGCGCAGGCGATCTACGCCGAGATCAACCACGAGTTTCCCGTCGAACCGGGGGTTGCGCGATCCGAGCTGGTCGAAAGCTGGGGCGATTTCACGCCCGACAGCGTGAACCTGGCGGAACTGGCGCGGCTGCGGCCCGTCGCGCTCAGGATCATGGAAGAAGTGAACTTCGACGGCTGACCCTCCCTTCCCGGCTGTCGCAGCGGGGCCCCGGCTTTTCCCGGCCGGGGCCTTTTCGTTGCCGCTGGACAAGGCCGGGACCGCGCGCCAATGTCGGCATTCCTGAGGAGGGCGACATGGCACGCAAGATCATCATCGACACCGATCCCGGGCAGGACGACGCGGTCGCGATCCTTCTGGCGCTGGCCTCGCCGGAGCTGGAGGTGCTGGGCATCACCGCGGTCGCGGGCAACGTGCCGCTGGCGCTGACCGAACGCAATGCCCGCATCGTCTGCGAAATCGCCGGTCGGCCGGACATGCGTGTCTACGCCGGGTGCGACCGGCCGATGCAGCGCAAGCTTGTCACGGCCGAACATGTGCACGGCAAGTCCGGGCTGGACGGGATCGAACTGTTCGAACCCGAGATGGCCCTTCAGTCGGGCCATGCCGTCGATTTCCTGATCGACACGCTGCGCCGCGAAGCGCCGGGGACGGTCACGCTTTGCCCGCTTGGGCCCCTGACCAACATTGCCACCGCCTTCACCCGCGCGCCCGACATCGTGAACCGCGTGGCGGAGATCGTCCTGATGGGCGGCGCCTATTTCGAGGTGGGCAACATCACCCCGGCGGCCGAGTTCAACATCTATGTCGACCCGGAAGCCGCCGACATCGTCTTTCGCGCGGGTGTGCCCCTGGTCGTCGTGCCCCTTGATGTGACCCACAAGGCGCTGACGTCGCGCGCCTGGATCGAGGGGCTGCGCGCGATGGGAACCCGGGTGGGCAGTGCCGTCGCGGGGCTGACCGATTTCTTCGAACGGTTCGACATGGCGAAATACGGCAGCCAGGGCGCACCGCTGCATGATGCCTGCGTCATCGGCTATCTGCTGAAGCCCGGCCTGTTCACCGGCCGCCATATCAACGTCACGGTCGAGACGACGGGCGCGTTCACGACCGGCATGACCGTCGCAGACTGGTGGCGGGTGACCGGGCGGGAACCGAACGCGATGTTCCTGGGCGGGATCGACCGCGACGGATTTTACGAGATCCTGACCGAACGGCTGGCGCGGCTGTGACCGCCGCGCTGACCCTTGCGGGGCCGGAGGATCTGGACCGGCTTCTGCCGCTGGTCGCGGCCTATCACGCCTTCGAGGGGATCGTGACCGACGACGCCTTTCGCCGTGCCGCGCTGGCGCCCTTGCTGGCGGGGACCGACCTGGGCGCGGTCTGGCTGATCGGCCCGCGCGACGCGCCCCTGGGCTATATCGCCACCGGGCTTGGCTGGTCGATCGAACTGGGCGGGCCGGACGCATTCGTGGACGAGCTTTTCGTGGTGCCCGAAGCGCGCGGGCGGGGACTTGGGCGCGACGCGCTGGTACATCTGGGGCAAGTGCTGAAGGCGCGCGGGGTCGTCGCGCTGCATCTTGAGGTCGCTCGGGAGAACCGCGATGCACAAAGATTTTACGCCCGCGAGGGGTTCGAGGCGCGCGATCGCTATTTCCTGATGACCCGGACGCTCTAGATTGACGGGATGACACTCGCCCTGCCCTTCGACAATTCCTATGCCCGGCTGCCCGACAGGTTCCACGCCCGGCAGGCGCCGGTGCCGGTGGCGGCGCCGGGGCTGATCGCGGTCAATCATGCGCTGGCGCGCGACCTGGGGCTTGATCCGGCGGCACTGGAGACGCCCGAGGGGATCGCGGCCCTTGCCGGCAACTCGGTGCCCGAGGGCGCGGAGCCGCTGGCACAGGCCTATGCGGGGCACCAGTTCGGCGGCTGGGTGCCGCAGCTTGGCGACGGCCGCGCGATCCTTCTGGGCGAGGTCGTGACGGCGGAGGGGCGGCGTGCCGACATCCAGTTGAAGGGCGCGGGCCGGACGCCGTTTTCGCGCCGTGGCGACGGGCGGGCCGCGATCGGGCCGGTGATCCGCGAATACATCCTGTCCGAGGCGATGGCGGCCCTTGGCGTGCCGACGACGCGGGCCCTGGCGGCGGTGACCACCGGCGAACCTGTCTGGCGCGAGACCGCCCTGCCCGGCGCGGTCCTGACGCGGGTGGCCGCAAGCCATATCCGCGTGGGCACCTTCCAGTATTTCGCCGCGCGCGAGGATGGCGAAGCGCTGGACATCCTTGCCCGCCATGTCATCGCCCGCCACTATCCCGGGGTCGAGGGGCCGCTGGCGCTTCTGGATGCGGTGACCGGACGGCAGGCGCGGCTGATCGCGCGCTGGATGAGCCTTGGCTTCATTCACGGCGTGATGAACACCGACAACATGGCGATCTCGGGCGAGACGATCGACTATGGCCCTTGCGCCTTTCTTGACGGCTATCACCCGCGCAAGGTCTTTTCCTCGATCGACCAGTTCGGGCGCTATGCCTATGGCAACCAGCCCCGGGTCGCGGTCTGGAACCTTGCGCAGTTCGCGTCCTGCCTCTTGCCGCTGATGGGGGCGGAAGGCCCGGCGGTCGAGGCCGCGAGCGAGAGCATCAACCGTTTCCCCGCGATCTACGAGGCCGAATGGCTGCGGCTTTTCCGCGCCAAGGTCGGCATCACGGGGGCCGAAGCGGAAGACCATGCCCTGATCGCGGGGCTTTTGGAGATCATGGCCGGGCAGAACGCCGATTTCACCCGGGTATTCCGGGGGCTTGCGACCGGGATGGCGGCAGCGGAATTTGCCGACACCGCCCCCTTCGAGGACTGGCAGCGGGCCTGGCGGGACAGGATCGCGGCCGAACCGGACCCCGAGGCGGTCATGCGGGCGGCGAACCCCGCCTACATCCCGCGCAACCACCGTGTCGAAGAGGCGATCCGCGCCGCGACGGCCGGCGACTTCGCGCCATTCCACCGGTTGAACGCGGTGCTGTCGCGCCCGTTCGAGGACCGCGCCGGGGACGCGGCCTTTGCCCTTGCGCCCCTTCCCGACGAAGAGGTCCGCCGCACCTTCTGCGGCACCTGACCATCAGCGCCGCTTGCGGAAGAAGCGCCGGTTGGCAGCGACGAATTCCCTGATCGCCGCCGTAAGTCCCCCCAGTTCCTGCCCCTTGAGGTATGAAAGACCGGCGATGGCGCCGATGCTGGCGCCGAGCGTGTCGACGATCAGATCCCACATCGTGTCGATCAGGCCCGATTTCTGCATGTTGAGGCCGAAGATCTGGTCCATCGCGAACTCGAAGATTTCCCACAGGGTGCCGATGGAGAGCGCGAAGCAGAAGCTGATGAAGGCGACCGCCCAGGCGGGGGCGGCATAGCGGTCGCCCTCGAACAGCATGAAGACGAAAAGAAACCCCGCAAGGCCGAAGCCGACGGCGGAGCCCGCGTGCAGGATCACGTCCCACCACCAGTAACGGGTGTAGAAATCGAACGCTTCGCCCAGAAAGATGGTGCCGAAGACGAAAACCACGATCCAGGCGAAGAAGCGGACCGGCAGGCGGATGCCGAAGCGGCGGCTGGCGACGACGGGCAGGATCGAAAGGCCGAAGGTCGCCGCAGACACGAAGGCCAGCGACCAGCGCCCCTCGGCCAGCGCAAGGACGAAGGCCACCAGAAGCACCGCCCAGATCATCTGGACGATCATCGGCTGGCCAAGGATGCGACGGTGAAGCATTCCACAAGGCTAGGCATGCACAGAAGCCGCTTCAAGTCCCCCGCGGCGGCGGCTAGACAGGGGCAATGAGACTTCGCCTTCTGTCCTACAATGTCCACAAGTGCGTGGGGCTCGACCGGCGGCGCAAGCCCGGGCGCATCGTCGAGGTGATCAACCAGACGGGCGCGGACATCGTCGCCTTGCAGGAGGTGGACCTGCGGCTGGGCAGGCGGCCTGCCGCCCTGCCCCTGTCGCTGGTGGAACAGCATACCGACTACCACGTTCCCGACTTCGCCCCCGACAGCCCCAGCCTCGGCTGGCACGGCCAGGCGATCCTGCTCAGGCGCGGGATCGAGGTGCGGGGCATCGAGCGGATCACGCTTCCCGGGCTGGAACCGCGCGGCGCGCTTCTGGCCGAGGGCAGCTGCGGCGGGGTGGCGTTTCGTGTCATCGGGGCGCATCTGGGGCTGATCCGGCGTTACCGGCTGATGCAGATGGCCGCGATCCGGGCGGCCATCGGCGCGCGGGCGGGGATGCCGACGGCGATCCTGGGCGATTTCAACGAATGGTCGTCGCGCAACGGCATGGCGCCCCTGACCGACGCGTTCCACGTCCATGCGCCCGGCCGATCGTTCCCGGCGGCGCGGCCGATCGCGGGGCTGGACCGGATCGCGCTGTCGCCCGGCTGGCACCTGCGGGACGCGGGCGTGCACAAGACGACGCTGGCGCGCATCGCCTCGGACCACCTGCCGGTCTGGGCGGATGTCAGGCTTTCCGCGGACGGTTGATCAGCACGATCCCGGCGGCGACCAGAACCAGCGCCGCGAAAAGCCGAGGCCCGACCGGTTCGCCCAGCAGCAGCCATCCGAGCGCGACGCCAAAGACCGGCGTCAGGAAGGCAAAGCTTGCCACCCCCGAAACGGGATAGATCGACAGGAGCCAGAGCCAGAGCGCGAACCCCGCCGCGACGACCACGACGCCTTGATAGGCCAGACCTGCCAGGTGAATCGGCTGGAGATCGCGGATGAAGGGACCAAAGAAGACCGAGGCCCCCAGCAGAAGCGGGATCGACACCAGAACCTGCCACCAGAGCTGCATGTCGGGGGCGAGCCGCGACAGCCGCGACACCCGCGCCAGAAGCGCGATCGCCGCCCAGCAGATCGCCGCGACGACTGCGCAAAGATCGCCGGCCAGGCTTGCCTCGCCGCCCGCCGTGCGGTCGGTCAGCGCGAGGATCACGCCGAAGAACGCCAACCCGAGGCCAAGGACACGCACGGGCCGCAGCCGTTCCTCGGGCAGAAGGAAATGCGCGGCCAGCGCCATCCAGACCGGCATGGAATACAAAAGCACCGCCGTCCGCGTCACCGTCGTGAGGTCGAGCGCCATGAACATGAACAGGAATTCCAGCCCGAAGACGAGCCCGACGGCGATGCCCGGGACCGCCATGTCGCGCGACAGCCGCGTGGGCCGCCCGCGCCAGCGCATCCAGCCCCAAAGCGCCACCGCCGCGACAAGCGACCGCAGCCCGGCGAAGAAGACCGGCTGCAGCCCGGCGTTCACCATCTTGATGATGATCTGGTTGAAGGCGAGGAAGAGCGCGAAGGCGACAAGCGCCCCGGCCCCGAAGGCGTCGATTCCGTTCCTGCGTTCCATTCGGGGTCCCTTGTCCGGCGCGCCGGAACGGACGCCTCCCGGACAGCGAAGTCAAGGGGAGAAGTTGGCGGGGGGGGGGCAACTTGGCGCTGGCCGGTCGCGGCGCGATCGGGGATACTGCCGGGATACCGCCATGGAGTGACGGCACGCAGCATGACGTTCGACTGGTCGCAGACACGCATCCACTGCCCGCTGGACCTTGCCGCACCGGGCAAGCGCGCGGGGCATCTGCTGCTGCCCTGGTCGGACAACACCAACCCCCTTGGCGGCCATCCGATCCCGGTGATGGTCGCCACCGGCGCGCCGGGGCCGACGCTTCTGTTGACGGCGGGGGTTCATGGCGACGAATTCGAGGGGCCGGTCGCGATCCTGGACCTGTGGCGCGACATAGACCCCGCCATGTTGCGGGGGCGGGTCATCGCGCTGCCCGCGCTGAACGCGCCGGCAGTGCGCGCGTCCTGCCGCACCTCGCCCCTTGACGGGGCGAACCTCAACCGCGCCTTTCCCGGCGACCCCGACGGCGGGCCGACCGCGCAGATCGCGCATCTGGTGGAGGCGGTCCTGCTGCCCGGCTGCGATGCCGCCGTGGACCTGCATTCGGGCGGAAAGGCTTCGTGGTTTCATCCCTGCGCCCTGCCCGCGCGCGCGCCCGACGGCGCCATCGACACTGCGAACATGGCGCTTGCGCGGGCTTTCGGGGCGCCGGCGATCTGGCTTCTGGGGTCGGGCAACGACGCGCGGTCGCTGAACGGGGCGGCGACGCGACGTGGCGTTCCGATGATTGCCGCCGAACTGGGCGGCGGCGGCGCGATAGACCCCGCCCTGACGGCGCTGGCAGTGCGCGGGCTTTGGCGGATCATGGCGGCCCTTGGCATGACCGACGCGGCGCCCGCGCCCGAGAACCCGGATGCCGGGGTCTGGGAAACCGCCGATCCCGCGCTGAGGATCACCGCCCCTTTCGACGGGCTGGTCGAACCCCTGGCGCGGGCGGGTGACAGGGTGGGCGCGGGTCAGCCCGTGGCGCGCTGGCTGTCGCTGGCCGAACCCGGCCGCGCGCCGGTGACGCTGCGCGCCCCGCGCGACGCCCTTGTTCTTGCGACCGGCCAGCGGGGGCTTGTCGCGCAGGGCGAAATCGCCTGCCAGCTGGCCTCGGCGGTGGAGATGCCCGGCGGCGTCTGACCGGGCGTCTGACCGGGCGCATCACCGGGCGCATCACCGGGCGCCTGACCAAAAGGCGGAACATTGCGCTTTAACCTTGGGCGCAATGTCCTTAAACCCGGCGCGGGAACGGGGACACGAACCATGGCGGAAAGCATCATCGCACGTTGCGAGGCCAGGGGCCTCAGGCTGACCGACCAGCGCCGGGTCATCGCGAAGGTGCTTGAACAGTCCGAGGACCATCCCGATGTCGAGGAGCTTTACGCCCGCGCCTGCGCCGTCGACCCCCGGATCTCGCTTGCGACGGTCTATCGGACGGTGCGCCTGTTCGAGGAGGCGGGCATTCTCGACAAGCTGGAATTCGGCGACGGGCGCGCCCGCTACGAGGATGCCGAACGCGACCACCACGACCACCTGATCGACCTGTCGACCGGCGAGGTGATCGAGTTCTGCGATCCCGAGATCGAGGCCTTGCAGGAAAAGATCGCAGCGCGGCTTGGCTACAAGCTCAAAGGGCACCGGATGGAATTGTTCGGCGTTCCGCTGAAGCGCGACGACGCGGGCTGAGGCCATGTCAAACCTGCGCGGGATCGCGCTTGTCCTTTTCGCGATGGCGGCCTTTTCGGTCGAGGACGCGCTGATCAAGGCGCTGACGGAAAGCCTGCCGATCGGTCAGGTGCTGATGATCGTGGGCGTGTCGGGCACGCTGGTGTTCATGATCGCGGCGGGCGATGGCGGGCGGGCGGCGACGGTCCGCGCGGCCCTTGTGCCAAGCGTCCTTCTGCGCACCCTGTCCGAAGGGGTGGGCGCGCTGACCTTTGTGACCGCGCTGTCGCTTCTGCCCCTCTCGACCGTCGCGGCGGTCTTTCAGGCGACGCCGCTTGCGGTGACGGCGGGGGCCGCGCTTTTCATGGGGGAACGCGTCGGCTGGCGCCGCTGGCTTGCCGTCGTCGCCGGTTTCGTCGGCGTCCTGATGATCATTCGCCCCGGTGCAGAAGGGTTCCAGGCAGAGGCGCTTCTGGTTGTCGTAACGGTCGTGGTGATCGCGGCGCGCGACCTGATCACCCGCCGCATCCCGCCCCATGTCGCCTCGGTCGCGGTGTCCTGCCACGGCTTCTTCGCCGTCGCGGTGTCGGGCGCGGCGCTGATCGCCCTTGGCGACCGGCCGGTCATGCCCGACGGGTCGGCCCTTTGGAAGATCGGCTTCGTGGTCCTGTGTTCCACGACCGGCTATTATGCCATCGTCGCGGCGATGCGCATGGCCGAGGCCTCGGCGCTGATGCCGTTTCGCTATGCGCGGCTGGTGCTGTCGCTGGCGATTGCCGTCGTGGTCTTTGCCGAACATCCCGACGCGATGACGCTGGCAGGGGCAGCGGTGATCCTTTGCGCGGCCTTCTACACCTATCTTCGGGAACGGAAGATAGCGCTAACATCGCAGGCCGCCTGATTCCCCTTCCCCTTGCGTGGCCAAGCGCGTAAAGACCGCCGCAACAGTCCTTTCCGGCGCAAGGGAGAGCCCCATGAGCACGATCATCGACATCCACGCCCGCGAAATCCTTGACAGCCGGGGCAACCCGACGGTCGAGGTCGACGTGACGCTGGAAGACGGAACCCAGGGCCGCGCGGCGGTGCCTTCGGGTGCATCGACCGGCGCGCACGAGGCGGTCGAGAAGCGCGACGGCGACAAGGGCCGCTACATGGGCAAGGGCGTGCTGGAGGCTGTCGCGGCGGTCAACGGCGAGATCGCCGAGGAACTGGTGGGCTACGACGCGACCGAACAGGTCGAGATCGACCGGCTGATGATCGAGCTTGACGGCACCGCCAACAAGGGCCGGCTGGGCGCGAACGCGATCCTGGGCGTGTCGCTGGCGGTCGCCAAGGCCGCGGCCGATTTCACCACGCAGCCGCTTTACCGCTATGTCGGCGGCACCAACGCACGCATCCTGCCGGTGCCGATGATGAACATCATCAACGGTGGCGAACATGCAGACAACCCGATCGACATCCAGGAATTCATGATCATGCCGGTCGCCGCCGCGAACATCCGCGAGGCGGTGCGCATGGGCTCCGAGGTCTTTCACACGCTGAAGAAGGAGCTTTCGGCGGCGGGTCTTGCCACCGGCGTCGGCGACGAAGGCGGCTTTGCGCCCAACCTGTCGTCCACGCGCGCCGCGCTCGACTTCATCCTGAAGGCGATCGAGAAGGCCGGCTACAAACCCGGCGAGGAAATTCACCTGGCGCTCGACTGCGCCTCCACCGAGTACTTCAAGGGCGGCAAGTACGTCCTGTCGGGCGAGGGCAAGACGCTGAGCCCCGAGGAAAACGTGGCTTATCTGGCCGCGCTGGTGGCCGACTACCCGATCATCTCGATCGAGGATGGCTGCGCCGAGGATGACTGGGCGGGCTGGAAGCACCTGACCGACGTTCTGGGGGCGAAGTGCCAGCTGGTCGGCGACGATCTTTTCGTCACCAACCCCGCGCGGCTTGCCGACGGGATCGCGAAAGGTTGCGCGAACTCGCTGCTGGTGAAGGTCAACCAGATCGGCACGCTGACCGAAACGCTGGACGCGGTCCGCATGGCCGACCGTGCGCGCTATACCTCCGTCATGTCCCACCGTTCGGGCGAGACCGAGGACGCGACCATCGCCGACCTTGCCGTTGCCACCAACTGCGGGCAGATCAAGACCGGGTCGCTCGCGCGGTCCGACCGGCTGGCCAAGTACAACCAGCTTATCCGGATCGAGGAAATGCTGGGCGAGACGGCCGAATATGCCGGGCGGTCCATCCTTCGGGGATAGGCCGGCTGGCGCATGGCCCTTGCCGCGACTCACGCGCTGGCCTTTGCGGTCGAGGCCTGGCTGGTCTGGGCCGTCGGGCGCTGGGGTTTTGGGCTGGGCGGGGCGCCCGTTGCCGGCTGGGCGCTGGCCTTGGCCTGTGGCGCGGCGGCAATCACGCTATGGGGGCGGTTCGCGGCCCCCAGATCCGTGCGAAGGCTGCGCGGCGGGGCGCTGTTGTCCTTCAAGATCGCCGCTTTCGCCGCCGGGGCGGCCGCGACCTTGCAAACCTACGGCGCGATCCCTGCGGCAGGTTACCTGATCCTGTCTCTGGCGCAGTTGGTGCTGGCGCTGCGGCTGGGCGCGCTTTGAGCGCCCGCGCCTCAGAGCGCGACCTTGTATTCCTGGATCGTGTTGCCGCCATCGACGACAATGAGCTGTCCGGTCATGTAGCTTGCCTCCTCGGCGGCCAGGAAAAGGGCGGCGTGGGCCACCTCTTCCGGCGTTCCGGGGCGGCCCAGGGGCGTGTGGCGGCCCGCAGTGATTTCCGCCTCGCTTGACGATCCGGTGCGGATCCAGCCGGGGCCGATGCAGTTTACCGTCACCCCCTTGCCGCCCACATCTATGGCCAGCGCGCGCGTCATGCCAAGGATGCCCGCCTTGGCCGACGCGTAGACCGAGGAGGTCGCGATGCCGACGACCGGCCCGGTGACGGAAGACATCTGGACAATCCGCCCGTAGCCGCGCGCCGTCATCCCCGGCAACACCGCGCGGGTCATGCGAAAGACCGACGTCAGGTTGATGTCGATGCCGAAGGCCCAGTCGGCGTCGGGCGTGTCGGCAAGGCTGCGCGATTGCGTGTCGTGCCCGGTCTGGACCATGCCCGCGTTGTTCACGAGGATGTCGATGGGGCCAAGCGCGGCCTCCGTCTGAGCGATCAGGCGGTCCACGTCGGCCTGCCGGGTCAGGTCGGCGGTCGTGGCGAAGGCGCCTTCTGGTCCAAGTTCCGCCAGCCGGTCATGGATGCGCCCGGTGGTTGAGGTGATGGCGACGCGTGCGCCCGCCGCCTTCAGCACCCGCGCGCAGGCAAAGCCGATGCCATCGGCACTGCCCGCCCCGGTCACCAGTGCCACCCGTCCCTGAACGCCTGCCATCCCTGTCCCCTTCTTGCGCGTCTGCTGTCGCAGAGTAGCCATGTCGGCGGTTGCGGGGCAACGGGCTTGCGGGGCGGGCGCGGTGCGGGCAATGTCGCGCCATGACCGCCGAGGAAATCATCCGGAAACTGGACTTGCGCCCCCACCCGGAGGGCGGCTGGTACCGTCAGACCTGGGTCGAAGGCAGCGCGGGGCGGCCTGCGGGAACCTGCATCTACTTCCTGCTGAAGGCGGGGGAACGCAGTCATTGGCATCGGGTGGATGCCGACGAAATCTGGCACCACTACGCTGGAAGTCCGATTATTGTTTCCATTTCTGAAACAGATTCCGGCCCAAGAACCGATCATGTCCTGGGCAAGGATATACTTTTCGAACAATTTCCGCAGATCGTGGTTCCGGCCGGCCACTGGCAGGCGGCGCGTACGACGGGGAACTGGACGCTGGTCGGTTGCACCGTGTCCCCCGGATTCCGGTTCGAAGGGTTCGAGCTTGCGCCGCCCGGGTTCGACATTCCCGGGCCGAATGGTGACGGGGATTCAAATGCGTGACCATCGCGATTTCCTGACCGCGCTGCCGGCGGACCGGAAGACCGCGCTGACCGAAACAAGCGATCGGGCCGGGCTACGGCATCTGGCCGGGCATGCCGGGCTTATCCTGATCGTCGGGGCGCTGATCGCGGCAAGGGTTCCGTTCTGGCCGCTCCTGTTGCCGGTTCAGGGCGTGCTGATCGTGTTCCTGTTCACGCTGGAACACGAATGCACCCACCGCACGCCGTTCCGGTCGCAGGCCCTTTCGGACTGGGTGGGGCGGGCCTGCGGGTTGGCGATCCTTCTGCCGTTCGAATGGTTCCGCTACTTCCACCTGGCGCATCACCGCTTCACCAATATTCCCGGCAAGGATCCCGAACTTGACAGCGCCAAGCCCGCGACACCGGGCGAATGGCTGGCGCATGTCTCCGGCCTGCCGCTTTGGTGGGGCAACCTCCGGCTGATCCTGCGCCTTGTCGCGGGGCGCGAACGCGCCGCCTGCCTGCCCGAACGCGCCCTGCCCCGGATGGAGCGGGAGGCGCGCATCATGCTGGCGCTTTACGCCCTTGCCGCGCTGTCGCTTCTGTGGTCGCAGGTTCTTTTCTGGGTCTGGCTTGTTCCCATGCTGATCGGGCAGCCGTTCCTGCGGCTTTACCTTCTGGCCGAACACGGCGATTGCCCGCAGGTCGCGAACATGTTCGAAAACACCCGCACGACCTTTACCACATCGGTGGTCCGGTTCCTGGCGTGGAACATGCCCTATCACGTCGAACATCACGTCTTTCCCGCCGTGCCCTTCCACCGCCTGCCCGACCTGCACCGATTGATCCGCGAGGACCTGAAGGTCACGGCCGAGGGCTATGCCGCCTTCAGCCGGGATTACCTGGCCCGGCGGCTGCGCTGAATGTATCGGTGACAAAGCCGGTCTGGCGAAGCCGTGCCCGTTCCGCTAGGCAGGCCGCGCACAGGAGATCATCCGATGGCAGACCGCCCAGCAGCTTCGATCGATAGCGGCGACACCCTTCCCGGGTTCCTGTTCGCGCTGGCAGCCTATCTGCTATGGGGCTTCCTGCCGATCTACATGAAGGCGCTGGCCCATATCCCGCCGACCGAGATCATCCCCCACCGCATTATCTGGTCGGTGCCGATCGCCGGGGTCGTCCTGATCGCAACGCGGCGGACGGCGGATCTGATGCGCGCACTGGCGACACCCCGGATGATCGGCATGGCGGCGCTGGCCGCCGCGCTCGTCTCGGTCAACTGGGGGATCTATGTCTGGGCCATCGGGGCCGGTCATGCGCTGGACGCGGCGCTTGGCTACTACATCAACCCGCTTTTCTCGATCTTCCTTGGCGCCGTCCTTCTGGGCGAACGGCTGTCGCGCGCGCAATGGGCGGCCATCGCACTTGCCGCACTGGCGGTGACGATCCTGACCGTGAAGGCGGGGCAACTGCCGCTGGTGGCGCTGGCGCTGACGCTGACCTGGGGGTGTTACGCCTTTCTCAAGCGGCGACTGCCCATCGGCCCGAACCAGGGTTTCATGCTTGAAGTCCTTCTGCTTTCGCCGCCCGCGCTGGCCTACATGATCTGGCTCGCAGTGACAGGCGAAGGGCATTTCCTGGCGGGATCGTCGTTCGACACGGCGATGTTGCTGGGCTGCGGGCTGGTGACGGCGGTGCCGCTGATCCTGTACGCCAACGGGGCAAAGGGGCTGACGCTGTCGACCATCGCGATCATGCAGTACATCGCGCCGACGATGATCTTCCTGACCGCCGTCTTCGTCTTCGGCGAGGCCTTCGACAGCACCCGCGCGCTGGCCTTCGCGCTGATCTGGACGGCGCTGGTCATCTACAGCGGCGCGATGCTGCTGCGCCGGCCGGGCAAGGAACGCCCGGGCAGGGAAAGCTAGGACGGCGTCGCGATCTGCCCGCCGCCGACCGCGGCAGCCACCCCGGTCGTACCCGGGCAGGAGGTCGGAAGGCCGCGCGCGACACGAACGGCGAGATAGCCGAAGGCCTGCGCCTCCAGCATGTCGCCGTTCAGGCCCGCATCCTCGACCGGGGCCACCGGGGCGTCCAGCAGGTCGTCGAGCATCGCCATCAGCGTCAGGTTGTGCCGCCCGCCGCCGGTGACGAGGATCCGTTCGGGCGGCGAAGGAAAGTGATCGGCGCCGCGCCCCACCGCGGCGGCGGCGGCCAAGGTCAGCGTGGCCGCGGCATCGGCATCGGAAAGGCCCGCGACCCTGTCGAGAAGGCCATGGAAATCGTTCCGGTCCAGGGACTTGGGCGGCATCTTCAGAAAGTAGGGATGCGCAAGGAAATCGGCCACGATGGCCTCGTCCGCCGCGCCCTCGCCGGCAAGGCGCCCGGCTTCGTCGTGGGAGAGACCAAGGCGCCGCGTCACAAGGTCGTTCACTGGCGCATTGGCGGGGCCGGTGTCGAAGGCGAGGCAGGCGCCCGGCACATCCGGCGCGGGCTGGGCGGGATCGACCCAGGTCAGGTTGCCGACACCGCCGAGATTCAGGAAGACGACCGGCCTTCGCGCGCCGGTCCAGTGCGCGCAGGCGAAATGGAAGAAGGGCGCAAGCGGCGCCCCCTGCCCGCCCAGCCGCACATCGGCCGACCGGAAATCCCAGACGACGGGCTTTTGCAGCAGCTCGGCAAGCCGCGCGCCGTCGCCGGCCTGATGGGTGCCGCGCCCGGCGGGGTCGTGGGCAAGCGTCTGGCCGTGAAAGCCCACAAGCGCCGCGCGGGGCGCGAGGGGGGCCAGGACCTCGGCATGTGCCTTCTCGACCGCGCGGGCGGCGGCGGCGACATCGGGCCCCTCCGGCCACTGGCCGAGCGCCGCGCGGATCGCCGCGCGCTCCGCCTCCGGATAGGGGCGGTAGGCGGTGTCGCCGAACGCCTCGATCCGGTGGCCGTCGGTCAGGACCAGCGCCGCGTCGACCCCGTCAAGCGAGGTTCCCGACATCGCGCCTAGTGCCCAGATGGACCCGGTCTTCATCATGCCCTTCCCCTTGCCCGCCCCCCCAGATATACGCAAGGCGCAATCAATGGGACAAGCGGCGATGACCTACCATCCGAAATCCGATTTCATGCGCGTGATGATCGAACGCGGCTTCCTGGCCGACTGCACCGATTATCAGGGCCTGGACGAGGCTTTGGCGAAGGGGATCGTGCCTGCCTATATCGGCTTCGATGCGACGGCAAAGTCGCTGCATGTGGGGTCGCTGATCCAGATCATGATGCTGCGCTGGCTGCAGAAGACCGGTCACAAGCCGATCGTCCTGATGGGCGGTGGCACCACCAAGGTCGGCGACCCGTCGTTTCGGGCCGACGAACGCCCGCTGCTGACGCCGGCGCAGATCGACGACAACATCGCGGGCATCCGCAAGGTCTTTGCGAGTTTCGTCGTCTTCGGCGATGGCCCGGGCGATGCGATCATGGTGAACAACGCCGAATGGCTGGACGATCTGAACTACCTTGAATTCCTGCGCGACATCGGGCGGCATTTCAGCGTGAACCGGATGCTGTCGTTCGAAAGCGTGAAGTCGCGGCTGGACCGCGAACAATCGCTGTCGTTCCTGGAATTCAACTACATGATCCTTCAGGCCTATGACTTCCTTGAGCTTTTCCGGCGCTACGGCTGCCGCCTGCAGATGGGCGGGTCGGACCAGTGGGGCAATATCGTCAACGGGATCGACCTGACGCGGCGGGTGCTGGACGGGGAGATCTTCGGGCTGACCTCGCCCCTCCTGACCACGAGCGACGGCAAGAAGATGGGCAAGTCGGCCTCCGGCGCGGTCTGGCTGAACCCCGAGATGCTGTCGCCTTACGAATTCTGGCAGTTCTGGCGCAACACGACGGACGCCGATGTGGGCCGGTTCCTGAAGCTATACACCGAACTGCCGATCGAGGACTGCGACCGGCTGGGCGCGCTGGAAGGCGCCGAGATCAACGACGCCAAGGTGATCCTGGCGAACGAGGTGACGAAGCTGGCCCATGGCATCGAAGCCGCGCAGGCGGCGGAGGCGACCGCGCGCGAGGTCTTCGAGAAGGGCGGCGTGGGCGAGGACCTGCCGACGCTGCGGCTGAGCCCGGGGGAACTGGGCGAGGGCATCAGCCTTGCGCAGCTGATCGTGCGATCGGGCCTGGCGAAGTCCGGCAAGGACGCCAAGCGGCTGATCGCCGAGGGCGGCGCGCGGGTGAACGACGACCTGGCCACGGATGCGGGACAGATGTTCGGGGCGGGCCATTTCGCCGAACCCCTGAAGCTGACCGCGGGCAAGAAGCGGCACGCACTGGTGGTTCTGGACTGAGCGCGGTCACGACAGGAAGGAAGCGGGGGGCTGTCTGCCCCCCGCACCCCCCGAGGATATTTCCGAAAAGAAGAAGGCCGCTTAGTCCTCGACCGTGACCTTCTCCATGCGGTCGGGCGTCGCGGGCGGTTCGCCGCGCTGGATCGCATCGACCACGTCCATCCCCGCGATCACATGGCCGACGACGGTATATTGCCCGTTCAGGAATTCGCCGGGGGCGAACATGATGAAGAACTGGGAATTCGCGCTGTCGGGGTCCTGCGAGCGGGCCATGCCGACGATGCCGCGAAGATAGGGCGTGGCGGAAAACTCAGCCGGAAGGTCGGGCAGGTCCGAGCCGCCCATGCCGGCCATCGAGGTGTTGCCGTCCGCCTTGCCGAACTGCACATCGCCTGTCTGGGCCATGAAGCCGTCGATCACCCGGTGGAAGACGACGCCGTCATAGGCGCCCGATTTCGCAAGCGCGGTGATCTGTTCGACGTGGCGCGGCGCGACATCGGGCATAAGGTCGATCACCACGCGGCCGTTGGCCTGGCCGGCGACCTCGATCACGAGGTTCGGACCGGGACCATCGGTCGCGTCGGCCTCGGTTCCCGACTGGGCGATCGCCACCATCGAGCCGAGGGCGAGGAAGCCGGCGGCGAAGATCCCGCCGGCGATGAGGCGCGGATCACGCATCGGCCGCCACCTTGACCGAGATCATGCGATCGGGATTCGCGGGCGGTTCGCCGCGCTGGATCCTGTCGACATGTTCCATCCCCGAGACGACGCGGCCGTAGACCGTGTACTGGCGGTTGAGGAAGTGGTTGTCCTTGAAGTTGATGAAGAACTGGCTGTTGGCCGAGTTGGGGTTCGACGACCGCGCGGCGCCGAGCGTGCCGCGATCATGCGGGACGCCGGAAAACTCGGCGGGGAGGTCGGGCATGTCCGACCCGCCGGTGCCGGCGCGTCCGGGGTTCCAGCCGCTTTCCATGTTGGCGTGCTGCACATCGCCGGTCTGGGCCATGAAGCCGTCGATCACGCGGTGGAAGGCGACGTTGTCGTATTTGCCGGCCCGCGCGAGATCCTTCATCCGCTGGCTGTGCTGCGGCGCGACGTCGGGCAGAAGCTCGATCACGACGGGGCCGTCCTTCAGTTCGATGATGATGGTGTTCTCGGGGTCCTTGATATCGGCCATTGCGGTCTCCTCGGGCAAAGTTTCGCGGAACCTAGTGCGGCGGGGCGCGTATTGGAAGGGCAAAGCGTTCGCGTCGGTTGACCTTTGCCGAATGTTGCGCTGAATGGTTGGGGACGGCGGGCGGGGCGCCCGCGCAGGAAAGGATGCCGCGATGCGCTGGAAGACCCTCGACGACATGGAACTGAAGGACAGGACGGTGCTTGTCCGGGTGGACATCAACGTGCCGGTCGAGGCGGGGCATGTGACCGACGCCACGCGCATCGAAAAGATCGTGCCGACGATCTCGGACATCCTCAAGGCCGGCGGGCGCCCGGTTCTTCTGGCGCATTTCGGCCGGCCGAAGGGCGAGGTCGTGCCGGAGATGAGCCTGCGCATCACCCTGCCCGCGCTGGAAAGGGCGCTGGGGCGCAAGGTGATCTTCGCCGAGGACTGCATCGGCGCGCCCGCCAAGAAGGCGGTGGCCGAGATGCAGCCGGGCGATGTCGTGCTTTTGGAGAACACCCGCTTTCACAAGGGCGAGGAGAAGAACGACCCGGTCCTTGCCGCCAGCATGGCCGCGCTTGGCCAGGTCTATGTGAACGACGCGTTTTCCGCGGCACACCGGGCGCACGCCTCGACCGAGGGGATCGCCAAGCTGATGCCTTCCTGTGCGGGGCGGCTGATGGAGGCGGAGCTGAGGGCGCTGAACGCCGCACTTGGCGATCCGGCGCGGCCGGTCGCGGCGGTGGTCGGCGGGGCGAAGGTTTCGACCAAGCTCGACCTTCTGGGTAACCTGGTGGCGAAGGTCGACCACCTGATCATCGGGGGCGGCATGGCCAATACCTTCCTCGTGGCCCAGGGCATCGCGGTCGGCAAGTCGCTGGCCGAACACGAAATGGCGGAGACCGCGCGGGCGATCCTTGCCAGGGCGTCCGAGGCGGGGTGCAGCCTCCACCTGCCGACCGATGTCGTCGTGGCGCGGGACTTCGCGGCCGGCGCCGCGCACGAGGTGGTGGCGGCGGATGCCTGCCCCGCCGACGCGATGATCCTTGACGCCGGGCCGCAGACGGTGGCGGCGATCGGCACGGTCTTCGAAGCGTGCCGGACGCTGATCTGGAACGGACCGCTTGGCGCTTTCGAGATCGCGCCCTTCGACGCGGCCACCAATGCCGCGGCACGCAAGGCGGCGGAACTGACGAAGGCAGGGCGGCTGGTGTCGGTCGCGGGCGGGGGCGATACCGTGGCCGCGCTGAACAAGGCCGGCGCGGCGGCGGACTTCACCTATATCTCGACCGCTGGCGGCGCGTTCCTGGAATGGATGGAGGGCAAGGACCTTCCGGGGGTCGCGGTCCTGATGCAATGACCGGATGGCGGGTCCGGCCGGCGCTGGCCGGGGACGCGGGCGCGATGGCCACGCTTTTGAACGCGATCATCGCGCGGGGCGGCACCACCGCCCATGAGACCCCGTTCGATGCCACGGGGATCGTGGCGCACTACGTTGCCCCGCCGCTTGGCATCTGCTGCACGCTGGCGCAGGCGCGGGGCCGCATCCTTGGCTTTCAGGCGCTGGAATGGTGCGATCCGCACTGGAATGGCCCCGATCCCCTGCCGGCGGACTGGGCGGTGGTGGCAAGTTTCGTCGCCCCCGACGCGCAGGGGCGCGGAATCGGGCGGGCGCTTTGGGCGGTGACGCGGGCGACGGCGTCCGGCGCGGGGGTCGTGGCCGTGGATGCGACGATCCGTGCGGACAACGCGGGCGGTCTGGGGTTCTATGCGGCGCTGGGGTTCAGGGACTACGGTCGGCTGATCGGCGTGCCGCTGGCAGGCGGCGCCCGGGTGGACCGCATCCGCAAGAGGTATGATCTTGGCTAGGGCGAAGACCGCGCAGGGAACGGCGGGGCCGGACGGCTGGGCGCTGGTGACGGGCGCCTCCGAGGGGCTGGGGCGCGAGTTCGCCCTGATTGCCGCGCGCGCCGGCCATCCCGTCATCCTGTCCGCGCGGCAGGAAGACAAGCTGAACGCGCTGGCCGAAGAGATTCGCAGCCGGCATGGCGTCCGGGCCGAGGTGATCGCGGCCGATCTTTCCGTCGCCGGTGAAGCCGAAAGGCTGTGGGATCGCGCAGCGCAGGGCCGAAGGATCGCCGTTCTGGTCAACAACGCGGGGCTTGGGATCAATGGACGGTTCGAAAGCACGGAGTGCGGGCGCGAAGACGCCTCGGTCGCGGTCAACGTGGTCGCGGCGACAGTCCTGATGAAACGCGCGGTGCAGGCGATGCGCGCGGCCGACGGGGGACGGATCCTGAATGTCGGGTCCACCGCGGGTTTCATGCCGGGGCCGGAAATGGCGGTCTATCATGCGACGAAGGCCTATCTTCTGTCGCTGTCCGAAGCGGTGGCGGAGGAATTGCGAGGGACCGGCGTGACGGTGACGGTGCTTTGCCCCGGGGCGACCGCCACGCGCTTTGCCGGCGCGGCCGGGATGGAGGACATTCCGCTTTTCACCCTGATGGCGCCGGCGAAGGCGCGTGCGGTGGCCGAGGCGGGCTGGCGGGCGATGGAACGTGGTCAGCGAATCCGCGTCACCGGCGCCATAAACAAGCTGTTTGCAGCGGGCCCTCGTTTCGCGCCACGGTGGCTTGTGACCCGGATCGCGCGGATTGTTCTCGCCCGGCCGCACCGTTAACGCCACCATGTTTGCAACCCCCCTGCCCGTCGCCTAAGAGGGAAGCAACGGGTCGCGCGACCCATGGCGTCACGGCGGAGTGAAACAGATGGCACGGCAGGATCAGGCGAACCAGATGCGTTCGGGCAAGGGCTTCATCGCCGCGCTCGACCAGAGCGGCGGGTCGACGCCGAAGGCGCTGCGGCTTTACGGGATTGCCGAGGGGTCCTGGGCCGATGATGCGGAAATGTATGCGCTGATCCACCAGATGCGCAGCCGCATCGCGACCTCGCCCGCGTTCAGCGGCGACCGCGTCGTCGGTGCGATCCTCTTCGAACGGACCATGGACAGCGACATTGGCGGCAAGCCGGCGGCAGAGTTCCTGTGGCACGATCGCGGTGTCGTGCCGTTCCTGAAGATCGACAAGGGGCTTGAGGACGAAACCGACGGCGTGAAGCTTATGAAACCGATCGGCGGGCTCGACGCGCTTTTGGAGCGCGCGGTCAAGGCGGGGATCTTCGGCACCAAGGAACGGTCGGTCATCGACGCGGCCAACGCCCGCGGGATCGCCGCCTGCGTCGCGCAGCAGTTCGACCTGGCGCGGCAGGTTCTGGCGCACGGGCTGATGCCGATCATCGAGCCTGAGGTGACGATTTCCATCGCCGACAAGGCCGAGGCGGAAGACATCCTTCTGGCGGAGATCCTGAAGAACCTGGACGCTCTGCCCGAGGGCACGGAGGTCATGCTGAAGCTGACGCTGCCGACCCGGCCGAACCTTTACAAGCCGCTGGTCGATCATCCCAAGGTGATGCGCGTCGTGGCGCTGTCGGGCGGTTACAGCCGCGACGACGCAAACGCGGCGCTGGCCCAGAACACCGGCATGATCGCAAGCTTTTCGCGCGCCCTGACCGAAGGCCTTTCGGCCCAGCAGTCGGACGCGGAGTTCAACGCGGCGCTCGACCGCGCGATCCAGTCGATCTACGACGCCTCGATCACCTGAGGCGTCCGGCCAGGGAAGTTTCTGAAAACAGGGGATTCCCTTTGCGAATCACCTGTGCAATGATGCCCCGGAGCCGCCCGTCAGAGGCGGCACGAGGCAGATATGAGCACAGTTCGCAAATCGCCGACGGTCGGCCCGGTGTTGTTTTACGGGCTTGCGCTGGCCATGGCCTTCTATTTCACCTTTGCCGCCGTGCAAGGCGACTACGGGGTGTTTCGCCGTGTCCAGGTCGCGGCGGAGAAGGAAGCGCTGATTGCGGAACGCGACCGGCTCTTGGCCGAGGCGGACCGCATGGCGAACCTGACGCTGCGCCTGTCGGACGGCTATCTGGACCTTGACCTCCTGGACCAGCAGGCGCGCGACGTCCTGGGCCTTCTGCGCGGCGACGAACTGGTCATCCGCTGATCCCTCCGGCCCCTTGCGACATCCCCACGCCCCCGCCCGGCGGCGGGCGGTTCGGCGCCAATTTCCTCTCGCGCTTCGGGGTGCAATGCGCTATTAAGTAGTTCAACATTGAACTACTTTTCCGGCATTGGGAGGTCGCCGCTATGGCCGCAAGAAAAGTCGCCGCAAAATCAAACACATCGAAAGAAGACTTGCTGTCTTACTACCGCGAAATGCTGTTGATCCGGCGATTCGAGGAAAAGGCCGGCCAGCTTTACGGCATGGGCCTGATCGGCGGGTTCTGCCACCTGTACATCGGGCAGGAGGCGGTCGTCGTCGGGCTTGAGGCCGCAGCGGAAGAGGGCGACAAGCGCATCACCTCCTACCGCGACCACGGGCACATGCTGGCCTGCGGGATGGACCCCAAGGGCGTGATGGCGGAACTGACCGGGCGCGAGGGCGGCCTTTCCAAGGGCAAGGGCGGTTCCATGCACATGTTCTCGAAGGATCGCCACTTCTACGGCGGACACGGCATCGTCGGCGCGCAGGTGCCGCTGGGCGCGGGCCTTGCCTTTGCCGACAAGTACAAGGGCAATGGCCGCGTGACCTTCGCCTATTTCGGCGACGGCGCGGCCAACCAGGGCCAGGTCTACGAGACCTTCAACATGGCCGCGCTCTGGAAGCTGCCGGTGATCTTCGTGATCGAGAACAACCAGTATGCGATGGGCACCGCGCAGAAGCGGTCCACCTCCACCCCGGAACTGCATACGCGCGGGCTTGCCTTCGGGATCCCCGGCGAGACGGTCGACGGCATGGACGTACTGGCCGTCAAGGCCGCGGGCGAAAAGGCCGTCGCGCACTGCCGCGCCGGCGACGGCCCCTACATCCTGGAGGTCATGACCTACCGCTATCGCGGCCATTCGATGTCGGACCCGGCGAAGTACCGGACCCGCGAAGAGGTGCAGAAGATGCGCGACGAACGCGACGCGATCGAACATGTGCGCGACCTGCTTCTTCAGGGCAAACACGCCACCGAGGACGACCTGAAGGCGATCGACAAGGAGATCAAGGCCGTCGTCAACGATGCCGCCGAGTTTTCCAAGGAAAGCCCCGAGCCCGCGCTCGAGGAGCTTTGGACCGACATCTACGCGTAAGGGGGGACCGACGCATGGCTACCGAAATTCTGATGCCCGCCCTGTCGCCGACGATGGAGGAGGGGAAGCTTGCGAAATGGCTGGTGAAGGAGGGCGACAGTGTCACCTCTGGCCAGATCATTGCCGAGATCGAGACAGACAAGGCGACGATGGAGTTCGAAGCGGTCGACGAGGGCACCATCGGCCGGATCCTGATCGCCGAGGGGACCGAGGGCGTGAAGGTCAACACCCCGATCGCGGTTCTGGTCGAAGAAGGCGAAAACGTCGCGGATCTGGCGGCCCCCGCAGCCCCTGCCGCAGCCCCGGCCCCTGCCGCAACCCCCGCCCCGGCCGCCGCGGCCGCCCCTGCGGCGCCGGCCGCCGACCGGTCGCCCGACTGGCCCGCCGGAACGGCGATGAAGACCTTGACGGTGCGCGAAGCCTTGCGCGAGGCGATGGCCGAGGAGATGACGCGCGACGAAGACGTCTATCTGATGGGCGAGGAAGTGGGTGAGTACCAGGGCGCCTACAAGATTTCCCAGGGCCTGCTGGACCAGTTCGGCGCGAAACGCGTGATCGACACGCCGATCACCGAACACGGGTTTGCCGGGATCGCCGTCGGCTCGGCGATGGCGGGGCTTCGCCCGATCGTGGAGTTCATGACCTTCAACTTCGCGATGCAGGCCGTCGACCACATCATCAACTCCGCCGCCAAGACGCTTTACATGTCGGGCGGGCAGATGGGATGCCCCATCGTCTTCCGCGGCCCGAACGGCGCGGCGGCGCGCGTGGCCGCCCAGCACAGCCAGGACTATGCGGCCTGGTATGCGCAGATCCCCGGGCTGAAGGTCGTGCAACCCTATTCGGCCGCCGATGCCAAGGGCCTTCTGAAGACCGCCATCCGCGATCCGAACCCGGTGATCTTCCTGGAAAACGAGATCCTTTATGGCCGGTCCTTCGAAGTGCCGGACATCGCGGATTTCACCATCCCCTTTGGCAAGGCGAAGATCTGGCGCGAAGGCACGGACGTGACGATCGTGTCCTTCGGGATCGGGATGACCCATGCGCTGGACGCCGCCGACAAGCTGGCCGCCGAGGGGATCAGCGCCGAGGTCATCGACCTGCGCACGCTGCGCCCCATCGACTACGACACCGTCATCGCCTCGGTCATGAAGACAAACCGCTGCGTGACGGTCGAGGAAGGCTGGCCGGTTGGCTCGATCGGCAACCACCTGTCCGCGACGATCATGGAGCGCGCCTTCGACTGGCTTGACGCGCCGGTGATCAACTGCACGGGCAAGGACGTGCCGATGCCCTATGCGGCGAACCTTGAGAAGCTGGCGCTGGTGACCTCGGACGAGGTCGTGGCGGCGGTCAAGAAAGTCACCTACCGTTGAGGAGTTGAGACGATGGCAACCGAAATCCTGATGCCCGCGCTGTCTCCGACGATGGAGGAGGGGACGCTCGCGAAATGGCTGGTGAAGGAGGGGGACACGGTCTCCTCCGGCGATATCCTGGCCGAGATCGAAACCGACAAGGCGACGATGGAATTCGAGGCGGTCGATGAAGGGACCGTCGGCAGGATCCTGATCGCCGAGGGAACCGCGGGCGTGAAGGTCAACACGCCAATCGCGATCCTGGTGGAAGACGGCGAAAGCGCCGATGCTGTGCCAGCGCCCAAGGCCGCGGCCCCCGCCGTTGCCCCGGCGACGTCGGCGGCCCCTGCCCCCACACCTGCTGCGGCCACGCCCGCCCCTGCGGCGTCCTCGGGCGGCGCCCGGGTGATCGCATCGCCGCTGGCGCGACGCCTGGCCAAGGAAAAGGGGCTCGACATCGCGTCGCTCAAGGGCAGCGGCCCGCACGGCCGGATCGTGAAGGCCGATGTCGAGGCGGCAGCCGCCGCGCCAAGGGCCGCCGCCCCGGCACCTGCCGCCGCGCCGGCCGCCGCGGCCGCCGCACCCACAAGCGCGCCCGCGGGCATGTCCGCCAGCACCGTCGCCAAGCTTTACGAGGGCCGCGAGTATACCGAGGTCGCCCTTGACGGAATGCGCAAGACGATCGCGGCGCGGCTGACCGAGGCCAAGCAGACCATCCCGCATTTCTACCTTCGCCGGGAGGTGCGGCTGGATGCGCTGATGGCCTTCCGGGGGCAGTTGAACAAGCAACTGGAAGGGCGCGGCGTCAAGCTGTCTGTCAACGACTTCATCATCAAGGCCTGCGCCAACGCGCTTCAGGCCGTGCCGGACGCAAACGCCGTCTGGGCCGGCGACCGGATCCTGAAGCTCACGCCCTCGGATGTTGCGGTCGCCGTCGCGGTCGAGGGCGGGCTTTTCACACCGGTCCTGAAGGACGCCGACAAGAAGACGCTTTCAGCGCTCTCGGCCGAGATGAAGGATCTTGCGGGGCGTGCCAAGACCAAGAAGCTGGCACCCCATGAATACCAGGGCGGCAGCTTCGCGATCTCCAACCTCGGGATGTTCGGGATCGAGAATTTCGACGCCGTCATCAACCCGCCGCACGGCGCGATCCTCGCCGTGGGCGCGGGGCTGAAGAAGCCGGTCGTGAAGGCGGACGGAGAGGTCGGGGTGGCGACGGTGATGTCGATGACGCTTTCGGTCGATCACCGGGTCATCGACGGGGCGCTTGGCGCCGCGCTTTTGCAGGCGATCGTCGACAACCTGGAAAACCCGCTTTCCATGCTTGCCTGAAACGGCCCTGACCGCAGCAAGAAGGCCGGGGCCAACGCCCCGGCCTTTGTCATTTGCAAGACGCCTCAGATACCGTCGTCGATCAGCTGGTCCATCGCCAGCGCCGGTTGCGCGCACCCCGCCTGGCCGATCACCTTCGCCGGAACGCCCGCGACGGTCATGCATTCGGGCACGTCATGAAGCACCACGGACCCCGCGGCGATGCGCGAACAGTCGCCCACGCGGATATTGCCCAGAACCTTCGCGCCCGCGCCGATCATCACGCCGTTGCCGATCTTGGGATGCCGGTCGCCGTCTTCCTTGCCGGTGCCGCCCAGCGTCACGGAATGCAGCATGGAGACGTTGTCGCCGACAACGGCCGTCTCGCCGATCACGATGGAATGGGCATGGTCAATCATGATCCCCTTGCCGATCCGGGCGCCGGGATGGATGTCGACGCCGAAAACCTCGCTCACCCGCATCTGGACGAAATAGGCAAGGTCGCGGCGGCCCGTCATCCACAGCCAGTGGCCGATACGATAGGCTTGGACGGCCTGATAGCCCTTGAAGAAAAGGATGGGCTGAAGGAACCGGTGGCAGGCCGGATCGCGGTCATAGACGGCCACGCAGTCTGCCCGCGCCGCCTGCCCGATGCCGGGGTCGGTCGCCAACGCCTCGTCCGCGATTTCCCGCAGGATCTGTTCACTCATCTCGCCCGAGGCAAGCTTGAGGGAGAACCGGTAGGCCAGCGCGCGTTCAAGCGTGGGATGGTGGAGCACCCCCGAATGGATAAGCCCGCCCAGGAGCGGCTCGTCGCGGACAGCCGCCCGAGCCTCCTCGCAGATATGCGTCCAGACCGGATCGACGGACGCGACTTTCGGTTTACGTTCGGCCATGGGTTCACCTCCGCGCTATCTGCTTTCTATCAGATAGGCGTGGCGGGCGAAACTGGAAGTGACGCACCCCGCTTTCGTGCCGGACACCGAAGGACCAGCGCCTCGATCACGGTGGCAAACGCCTCCAGATAGGCGGGATCGGACAGGGCCGGTTCGCCCCCTGCCGGACCACGCAGGGCCATCACCGCGGACATCAGGGTTCCATTGCCCCAAAATGGGTGAACGCGCCCCGTGCGCTTGCGGAAACGGTCGGCCCAGTCCGCCAGTTGCAACCAGCGCACAACTTCCCCATTCCAGTGCGAAGTCGGAAGACCCAGCAGCGCGCGCGCCGCGACGACCACGTCGCCATGCGTGGCCGCGCGCATCCCTCAAAGGTCCGGCAGCGCAAGTGTCATGTAGTGCACCGCGATACGCACCGTGCCGCCTGCAAAATCGCCGCCCGTCGCGTCAAGCTGCATCGCCTCCGGGGCGTAGAAGGCCATCGGCGCCCCAAGCAATCCGCGCGCGAACGACCCCGCAGACAACCCCAGACCCGATCCGTAGCGCCCGACCGCGCCGGGGTTGCCAAGCTGCCAGCTTGCCAGCGTTCCGGAGATGTCACTGACGACGCGCGCGGTGGCCCCGATCACCAGCGCGTTCGAGGGGATGACGAAGGCCGTGGTCGAGACCGGCCCTGGCGCCAGAACGTGATCGATCTCGGTGACCAGCAGCGAAAGGCCCGCGTTGCTTGGCGACAGGCTCATCCGCCCGGCGCGCCAGCCGGTTCCGTCGTGCAGGGCGTTCACCCCCTGGTCGACGACGAACGCGCGCCACCCGCGTGCAGGCTGGGCAAAGGTCCACCCCCCGTTCATGGCAATGGCGATCTCTCCGTCATGGCCGCCCCAGTCGTTGACCGCACCGGCAGGAACCGCATAGCACATCCCGTCCAGCACGACGGCGGGCGGGACGCCAAGGCTGATCGACTGCAAGACCGCTGGCAGCAGGCCATCAAGGCGCATCAGCGCCTCGTTCACCGTGACATGTTTCTGTGCCTGCGAGGCCTGCAAAAGGGGCAGGCCGATCTGGTTCGTCTCAGTCATCGATCGTGATCCTCGTGAATGCGCCCGCGCCGAAGGCGTCGGACAGTTGCGCTACCTGGATGTCGAAGGGGGCTGCCACGCCATCGGCCAGTTGCATCGCCGCCGAATAGGTCCAGGCCGGTTGCCCGACCGTCGCTTCGCGCCGGATCGCACCGTCCTTGACCACCCGCACGAGATAGGCTTCCTGCGTTTCGCCCAACGGAACCTCGATCCCGCTCCAGCTGTCCCCGCCGACCCGCGTCCGCCGCACCCAGCCGACCGCGATGTCGCCTCCTGTTCGCTGCGCGCGCAGATGGGCCGGCGCATAGGGACGCAACCCGATCGCTGGAAAGGCCGCCACCAGATGCAGATAGGACGGGTCGTCATACCCCCGCGTCGCCGGGCCGATCCTGTAGTGTCGCGCCAGGTCGCGCAGATCGGCGGAAACGGAGATCTGGCGGGGCGCCCCGTCCATCAACACGACGCGGCTTCCCGTGGGCCAGATCCCGGGCAGGACGGCGTCGGTGCCCGCCTGCCCCCTTAGCCGCATCCGAAGATCATAGGTGTCGGGCGCGACCAGTTCCGCCTCGGCGAACTGGAAAAGCTCCCAGTTCGCGACCGATCCATCCCCGATCGCCATCAGGTTGGCCCCGTTCAGCGTCTGCGCATCCCCCGCGGAACTCAGCGCCCCGCCGATGATCTCGACCCGCAGGGCCGGCCCCCGGTCCCAGACCCCGCAACGAGAGGTCGCAAGCGGCGTCAGCGTCCGCCCGATGACCGACCGCACCGTCAGAACCTGATCCAGCGCATATCCCGCATCGCTGTCGGACGCGTAAACCGCCACACCGCCCGGCCAGGGGTCGCCGCCGGTGGCGACATGCGGCGCATGCGGTACTTCGTTCCCGCTCATCAATGGCAGGTCAAGGAACTGCGCCTCGACCGGCAGCGGCGGCGCGAACGGACGCGGCTGAGGGCGGTCCTCCGCCTCGTCAGAGGGTTCGTAGACCGCCGCCTCCATCCTGACCGCGTCGATCTGAAGGGCACCCGCACGTTCGACCTGGTCGATCCGATAGGTCTTCCCGCCGAACGAAACGATATCGCCCGCCCCCAGTGCGGCGCGTGACGGCGGCAGCGCGAAGCGCGCGGCATCCCGCCCCACCCGCGCCTCGGACAGCCACCGCTCGACGATCCGCTGACCTTCTGGCCTCGTCAGCGCAAGATTAAGCTCAGACTGCGAAACGCCATGCGTTTCCTCGTCCGGAAAGATCGCCTCGACGGCGCGCGCCTCATAGTCGCCTTCCGCCTCGACGAAGGCCAGGCGCACACGCCCAGCCACCTCTGCCTCCGGGGTCCGCACTGTTTCGACCCAGCCGTCCAGTTCCTCCGTGACGGCCAGATCCGAACCCTCCAGCCCCTGCGCCCCACGCCCGTCGCGCATCCGGAACGACATCGTTCCGTCCCGCTCGATCGCGTCGAAACCATAGGCCAGCATCAGCGGCTGCAGCGCTGCACGCCCCGTGCCTACATCCGCGACCGCATATCCCCGGACAAGCCCGTAAAGCCCCGATACGTCGATATCGCGCAGCCCCGATCTGGCGCAGATCTCCGCGACGACGCTTGCAAGGGGCTGCGAACCTGCCCGGCCGTTCAGCCAGTGTCCATGCGAATAGTTCGCGCCATCCGACCAAAGGTCGCTATTGGCGGGGAACTGCGGGAAAGGCCGGGCATCCCAGGACCAGACATGCCCATGCCCCATGTCGATCATCGCACCGCCATACTGGGCAGAGACCGGATTGCGCACCGGGTCGCCCCAATGCTCGTGCAACGCGCGCAGATACTGCATCTGGATCAGATCGTCGCGGCGCCCGTCGGACCCGTAGGGTATCGCGCTTTCCGAGGATTTCGGATCAAGGAACCTGTTCGGCTCGTTGGTGCCACGGTCGATGGCTGCGCATCCGTATTCGGTGAAACGGATCGGCTTCGATTGCGGAACCCAGGCCGTCGGCACGGCCTGCCGCACGCCGCCCAGCCGTTCGTGATGGGGGTTGTCCCACCACGACCGGAAATCCTTGGCCCGCCAGACCCAGGGCTCCCCGAAGGCGCCATCCTCGATCGGCGTGCGGATCTGCGCCGCCCGATGCGCCGCATTCGCGTAGTACCAGTCGAAATACTCCCCGCCCTCGATATTCGCCTTCAGATAGCCAAGGTCGTAGATCGCCGGCCAGGCGGCATCCGCCTGCGCATCGCCCGCGCGCCAGTCCGACAGCGGCAGGTAGTTGTCCACCCCGACGAAATCGACATCGGGATCGGCCCAAAGCGTGTCCAGCGGGTAAAGAAGATCGCCCGAACCGTCCTGGTAGGCGCCATATTCCGACCAGTCGGCACCATAGCTGATCTCGGTCTCCGGGCCCAGGATCGCGCGCACGTCGGCGGCAAGCTGGCGCAGTGCCTCGACGGCGACGAAAGTATCCCCGGCCCCGCGGATTTGCGTCAGCCCCCGCAACTCCGACCCCAGAAGAAAGGCGTCGACGCCGCCCGCCGCCGCGCACAGATGGGCGTAGTGAAGGACGAACCGGCGATAGGACCATTCGGCCGGGCCGGAATAGCTGACTGCCCCGCCGTCGACGGAAAAATCCGAAACCTGCGCGGCGCCGAAGAACGCGGCCACCTCTGCGTCGGCGCCCGCCGTTCGGTCGGGCGACCCTGCCCGCCCCGGCGCAACCGAAAGGGTGATGCGGCCGCGCCAGGGCAGAACCGGCTGATCCGCCGCGCCGCTCCAGGGATCGGCAAGCCCGTTCCCCTCCAGCTGCTCCATCAGGAGGAAGGGGCAGAACATGACTTCCTGCCCGCCCGCGCGGATCGCCGCGATCGCCTCGATCACCGACGCATCGGCCGGCGTCCCGCCGTAGACCGGCCGGTCATCCTTGCGGACGACCTGCGCAGCCGCGGCGCGCGCGATTCCGCCCGCGGTCCAGGGCATCCCCTGCCCGTCGCGCGCTGCGTCCTCGACCTTCGGCCTGACCTCGCACTCCCCGCAGCGCAGATCGCCACCGAACCAGGACACGACAAGCGACACCGAGCCACAATTCGGCAGTTCTTCCCGCAGCGCGCGCAGCGACACCGCGAAATCCGTGCCGCCCGAGGGTGAATGCACATTCGCCGAGATGTTCCTGCCCAGCCCGTCGCTGTAGTGAACAGGGGTCGTCGCCAGCGCATATTCCCCCGTACCCGGGATCATCGCCACGCCGCGCACCCCGCTGCGCAGATCAGACACATCCTGCGTCCCCGGACCCTGGGCGGCGCGGAAGACCTCGAACGAAAACTGCGGAACGCGGTTTCCAAACCGCGTCACGTCCAGATCCTCGAACACCACATAGGCGATGCCGCGATAGGCCGGCACCGTGCCGGTGCCTTCCACCGCCTCGATCTTCGGGTCGGGCAATTGGTCGCGTGCGCCGGTATAGACGCGCATCGTCACGTCCTCGGGCGCGATCTCCACCCCATCCGCCCAGATGCGCCCGACCCGCGAAATCTCGCCCTCGCAAAGCGCCACGGCAAGGCTCACGGAATAGGAGTATTCCGTGACCTTGGGTTTGGGTGCCATACCCTTGCCCCCGCCCGAGCTTTCGACATGTTCCTTGAACCGGGTGGCCCAGATCACCTGGCCCGCAACCCGCATCCGTCCCCAGACAAGCCCGACAGGCGCGCCCTCGCTGGCGCCGGTCAGCCGGAAACGGTCGATCTTGCCGGTCTCGACCGCGCGCGCGCCCGATCCAAGCAGGCGCTGGTCGATCGCCCGGCCGATGGTTGCCCCGATCGCCCGCCCGATCACCGCCCCTGACAGACCAAGGACCGTGCCGCCGAAACCGGCGCCGGCGAAGGCGCCGGCAGCCGATAGCAAGATAGTGGCCATCTGGGCCCTCCTTAGGGAAACTCGAACCGCGCCACCACACGGCGGCGCCAGGGGGCTGTCAGGGCGCTTTCGACGACCCCGTGCCCGCAATAGGCGTGGATGAAGCTCGCCGGCCCCGACGCGATCCCCAGGTGCTTGGCGACCGCACCCTCGCGCATCCGAAACAGGATCACCTGCCCCGCATCCGGCGCCGCATCGCAAGGCGCCAGGTGCCGGAGTGCGGCCTGCCAAAGACGTTCCTCGCCGCCGGGTTCGGACCAGTCCCGCGTGTAGGCAGGCATGGCCTCTGGCTCCGCGCCATAAAGCTCGCGCCAGACGCCGCGCAACAACCCAAGACAGTCGGCGCCGCCGCCCCGGCAGGATGCCTGGTGGCGGTAGGGCGTGCCGATCCAGCCCCTGGCCAGCTCGACCGCCCGCAGTCCCGCCGCGCTCATCCTCTCAGGCTCCCACCGTCGTGAACCGCGCCCGAACTCGGGTAGTTGACCAGCCAGTCCTCGCCGGGAATATCCGGGAATCCCTGGAAATTCATCAGGTTCGCGAATTTCAGCCGACAACTTTCCACCCGCTTGTCGCATCCCGCCTCGATCCGGACCGTATCGCCGGGTTCTGGCGCGATCCCAAGCGATTGCCAAAGCTCGATCTCCCGCGACCCGGCTCCCATGCGGTCGTTCTTGACGACCCCGATCAGCCCCGCCGCGCGCCCGTCCAGAACCGTCAGCCGTCCCTTCTCGAACCAGCGCTCGTCGAACCCCGCGAGGGCCGCGAACCGGAAGATCCGGCCCTCCTCGATCCCCTCGACCGCGCGTTCGCTTCGGTAACCGGGCAGCGCGGTATCGAATCCGCAGGCCGCATCGCCCAGAACTGCCGAGCAGCGCGCGTGATAGATCCGCCCCTGCGGCTGGTTCAGTGCCTCGGCCAGTCCGCGCAGCTCGGCGCTGAAGGCCCCGCCCTTGCGCGTCACCTCCCCCAGCGTCCCGCGAAAGATCAGCGCGCGCGCCTCCATATCCGCCCAGTTGACCAGCCAGACACGAACTTCCGCGCCGTCGTAGCGGCCGGCCAGGATATCGGCCTCGGTGATCGCCTCGGCGCTCAGCGCGCCAAAGGCTTCGGTATTGTCGACCGCAAGGCCCGTCGCACTTTGCACCGCCCGCGCCGTCATCCCGGTATCGGCGCGAAAGTCGATGCCCTCGAAGCGAAGCGGCCGGTCGTGATCGGTAAAGCCAATCGTCATCCCGTCCCTGCGCGACACCGCAAAGGCCCGCGCGACCGTCGTCGCCCCGGTCCCCAGGTGCGCCAGCAGCTCGTCCGAACCCGCACTCACAGCCGCACCTCCAGGACCGGGACATTGGGCACATCACCCGCCTGGAACGATGCCACCGACACCTCGATCGCATCGCTTCCGAACCGCACCGGAACGTCAAACTCGAACCCTGCCGTCACCGTCTCGCCAACTGCGGGCGGCGTTGCGAAGGTCACGATCCCGGTTGCGGTATCGACGGTGAAGTGAACCCCTTCCGACATCTCGTCGCCCTGCAGGCCGATCCGCACCGTTCCCGCCACCGGCTTGGCGATCCTGCGGACCTGCGAATGCCCGCCAGAGGCATAGGTCTTGACCAGTTGAAACGCCGCCTGCACGCCGTCGCCGGTCCCGATCGTCTGATCGGCGAAATCCGGCGTCCCCGAGGGCAGGCAGGATTTGTGATCCGTCCAGTCCTTCCACCGAAACCCGTGAAGCTGGCCCTGCCGCGCCTCGAAAAAGGCGATCAACTCGCCGATGTCGTCCAGGCTGCGCAGGCTGACACCGGCGTCATAGCGCCGGCGGGCCTCGGCCCAGGGGGTGTTGCGCTCCTCGAAGCCGTTCGCAAGTGCCACGATCTCGGTCCGGCGCTCCGGCCCCCCGACCGACCCAAAGCTCAGCTTCGCCGGAAAGCGTATTTCGTGAAACGCCATCGCCTTCTCCTCACCTGTTGCGTTCGCCGCGCGCCAGTGCCCGCGCCATCTGCGCGGCAATCTGGCTTTGACTGCGGGCGAAGCCCTGAACATCCGGCGTCGTCACGTTGACGGTGACATTGACCGCGCGCCCGCCGCCCGCACCCTGCACGCCCAGCCGCCCGTCGGCGCCGCGCGCAAGCGGCATGATCGCCTCGGGGCCGGCCTCGCCCATAAGCCCGGTCGCGCCGCGCATCGCGAACATCGTCGGCGAACTGACGATGCCGCCCCGCGCAAAGGGCATCACCCGGCCTTGCGCGAAACCCGCCCCCTTCTCGAAGGCGAAGACACCGCTCAGCGCGCTGTTGATCCCGCCCGCCAGCGCGCCGCCCAGCGCGTTCTGAACGGGTGTCAGCGCGATGTTGTAGATCGTGTCCACGATCGACTGGCCCACGCTTTTCAACGCGTCCGACAGCTTGAGCCCGTCAAAGATCAGCCCGTCGAAAGCCCCGCGCAGCCCGCTGCCGATGCTGCGCGACAGCGAATTCACCTCGCGCCCGGTGAAGATCATGCTGTCGCGCATCCGCATCAGCTCCGCGTCGAAGGCGGCCGTCATCGCGCGCGCGCCGCCAAGCGACTGTTCCAGCGCAGCAGCCTGCGCCTCAAGCCCGTCCAGTCCGTCCGTTGCTGCCATCTCCGTTCCCTTCCATCTTGTCCGGCCAGGCCGCGACCAGCGCATCAAGCCGCGCCCGGTCCATCGGCCGACCACCGCGCGGCTCCCCAAGCATCAGGACCAGTTCCACCGGGGTCAGCCGCCAGAACTCCGCCGGCGTCAGCCGCAGCTGATGAAGCCCCAGCCGCAGAAGCGCGGGCCAGTCGAACCGCGTCACGACGCTTCCGGCACCGCGAAGGCGCGCGCCAGAAGCTCGGCCGCCGCCCGCGCGGCGCCAACCGGCCCCCCCGCGATCTCGGCCGTCATCAGCGTCTCCGCCGTGCCGTCCCAACCGCCGCCGCGCAGCCCGGCGACGACCAGCATCAGCACATCGCGGCTGGTGAACCGTCCCGCCTCGAACCGCTCCGCGATCTCCAGTAGCGACCCCGCGCCCAGCGCCGCCTCCAGTTCGGCCAGCGCCCCCAGCGTCAGCTTCGCGATGCGCCGTTCACCGTCCACGACGATCGCGACCTCTCCCGCCCAGGGGTTCATCGTCACACCGACACGAGCGGCGTGAAGGTCAGCGCCCCGGCAGAGGCAAGCGACAGTTCATAGGTCGCCTCGCCGTTGTAGCTGCCCGCATACTCGATCGCGGTGATCTGGAAAGGCCCTTCGACGATGCCAAAATCCGGGATGATGACCTGAAAAAGCCCGACGACGGCGTCAAAGAAGATCTGGCGCGCGCGCTCGTCGGTATCGCCGTCCACGAACACCCCGGAACCGGAGACCGAGGCGGACCGGACCCCCGCGCCCCCCAGAAGCTCGCGCCACCCGCCCTGGCTGTCGAGGCTGGTGATGTCCACCGTCTCGGCGTTGAAGCTGATCCGCGTGGCCCTGAGCCCCGCGATGGTCGAAAACTGCCCGCCCCCAGTCAGGTCGAGCTTGATAAGTAGATCCTTGCCGTTCTGGGCCGCCATGTCTGGTCTCCGATTGGTGATGAAGGGGCCACGCCCCCTGATAGTCCCGCGCCGCGCCCGGTGCCTTCGTGCCCGGGGCCTTCGTGCCCGGGGCCTTCGTGCCTAGTCCTCGACCCGCGCGCGGAACGTCAGGTCGATGCGGCGCACGTCCGCCTCCTCGACGCGGCGGGCACGGGCGCGCAGGAACCACAGCCCGACAAGCCGCCCGCGCGACAGCGGCAGCGACGCCCCCGTCAGCGCGTCCGACACCGCCGCCGCGACGGTCTTGGCCGTCTGGAAGCCCGCCGCATCGGTCACGACCGAAACGACGAATTCGTGAAAGGCACCCCGCCCCACCTGATCCGAGGCATCGCGGGCGTCCTCTGGCCCAAGCGACACATAGGTGCCCGCGACCGCGCCGGGCGGTGCCGCGTCATAGATCGCCCCGCCGACAAGCGGCGACAGCACGCCATCGCCCGCAAGCCGCTGGTAGACCGCCGCCTGAAGTGCGGCCGACACACCGTAGCTCATGCCACAACCTCCTCCTGCGCGAAGCAGGTCAGATAGCGACCGTCCGCATCGTCCTCCGCGACCGCCGCGATCCGAAAGACCCGCGCCCCCTCGCGCAGGCGCTGTTCGGGCTTTGGTCGGCGCGGCGCGCCGAAGGGTGCCGCGCGCACGGTGATCCGGTAGGTGACGGTCGACACGGTCACGAACTCGCCTGCCCGCTCCCGACCCGTTCCCGCCTCGATCGCGGCCCACAGGACGCCGCGGTCTTCCCAGACCGTAGCGTACCCGCCCGCGCCGTCGGCCACGCGCACCGCCTCCTCCAGCACCAGCCGGCGGTTCAGCCGCACGCCTTTCATGCCGCACCTCCGCCCAGCACCCGGACATTGCGCCAGCGTTCGATCAGCGCGGCGATCCCGTGCGGCATCGCGCGGGCCTTTTCGCCCTCGTGGCGATGTTCGTGATAGCTTGCCGCCAGCAGGAACACCGCCTGCCCCAGATCGGGCGGCACGTCGGCCCAGGCGGGCCCGAACCCCGCCGTAAAGACCACCTCGACCGTGCCGCCCGCGGGAACCCCGGGAAGATATCCGCCCACCGACCGCAGCCGGGGCCGGTGCATGTCGCGCTCAAGCGCATAGCGCGCGGCGTCGACCATCTCGGCCGCGCCCGTGTCGTCGCGCAGGCTGACCGACACCACCGCCGAGACCGGCGCGACGGGCAGCGCCTGCGCCCAGTCGTCCCGCCAGTCGGTCAGCTCCAGGCGGAAATCGCGTGCAAGGATCGCCTTTCCGGTCCGTGCCTCGATCGCGGCCAGCGCCGCGCGCAGATAGGCCTCGGCCAGCGCATCTTCGGCCCCGTCATCGGCAAACCCGGTGCCCAGCCGCAGATGGTCCTTGAACGCCTGCACCGGCAGCGCGGCCTGCGCGACCGGGCTCAACTCGCTCAGCATCATGGGAAATCTCCGATCGTCTTGTCCTCCCCCGAAAGGAGGGGCGCGAGGCAGCCGGTGTCGCTCGGACGGAGGAAGCAGCTAGACGACACCGGCCGCGCACCTCGCGCCCGCCCGGGCCGGGGCGATCGCGCCCCGACCCATCCGCACCTGTCTTACGACACCGCGAATTTCAGCAGCTTGATCGCCGCAAAGTCGCTCACATCGCCGCCCACGCGCTTGGAGGCGTAGAAAAGAACATGCGGCTTGGCCGAGAACGGGTCACGCAACACCCGCATGTCCGGCCGCTCGGCGATCGTGTAGCCGTTGTGGAAATCGCCAAAGGCGATCGCGCAGGCATCCGCCCCGATGTCGGGCATGTCCTCCGCGATCAGCACCGGATAGCCCATCAGCCGCGCCGGTTCGCCCGCCTGCAGCCCGTCGGACCAAAGGAACCGGCCGTCGGCATCCTTCATCTTGCGCACCGCGCCCGCGGTCTTGGAGTTCATCACGAAGGTCGCGTTCGCGCGGTATTCGGCGTTCAGCGCATAGACCAGATCGACGATGGCGTCCGATGCGTTCGTCGGCGCGAAATCGCCCGCCGCCCCGGTCGGCACATAGCCAAGCGCGCCCCAGGCCCAGACCCCGTCATCCACCGCCGTATGGCTGAGGAAGCCCTTCGGCTTGTCGATTCCGTCGCCGTTGACAAAGGCCTGCGCCTCGGCCCTTGCGAACTTGTCGGCGATCCGCCCGGCAAGCCAGCCCTCGATATCGAAGGCGCTGTCGTCCAGAAGCCGCTGGCTGGCCTTCGGCATCGCCGACAGTTCGTGAAGCGGGATCGAGATGCGGTCGATCTGCGGCGTTCCGGTCTCCGACAGCGTGCCGGTCTCCGTCGCCCAGCCCGACCCCATGTCGGTGTGATCGACCAGCACATCGAAGGACGACGCCTCCACGTTCACCACATTGGCGATCGCCCGAACCGAGGCCAACGACTTCAGAACCCCTCGGATCCTGTCCGAGGTCTCGGGGTCGACCAGGAACCCGCCCTCGGCGTTCACCTGGGTGTTCAGCGCCTTGCCTTCCAGGGCCAGGCCGCGCAGGGCGTCGTCGTCGCCCGACCGCAGATAGGCCGCAAAGGCCTTCTTGTGCGGCGCGTCCAGATCGACCGCGGTCGACAGCGCCGGGCGCCCCAGCGATTGTCCGGCAGAGTAAGATTTGCGATCCAGCATGGTCAGTCGCTCTTCCTGTTGTTGCAACTTCGATTTCATGTCGTCCTGAAAGCCCTTGAATTCGCCCAGGAACCCCTGCAGCGCGGCCTTCACCGCCTCGGCCGGCGCGTCGGACACGCCTTCCCCGGCCCGAGCCTTCGTCTCGGTCTTCGTCATCCCATCACCTCAAGTCAGGGTTGGTCATTCGCGGGCTATTCGCCCGCCAGCGTCCGGCGCGCGTCCTCGAACACGGCCGCCAGTTCGCGCAAGGCGGCTTCGGAAAGGCTTTCGCCCTTCGCCGCCACCCGCGCCTCGGGAAGCATCGGGAACGTAACCAGCGACACCTCCCAAAGCTCCACCTCGCGAAGAAGCCGCTGGCCCTTCGCATCCCGCTCCGCCGTCACCGTGCGGTAGCCGATCGACAAACCGTCGATGGCCCCCGCCGCCAGCAGGGCCGCCGCCTCGCGCCCCTTGCCGACCTCGGTCAGGATGCGCCCCTTGACCTTCAGGCCGCGCGCATCCTCGACGATCTCCTCCCAGACCCCGATCGGCTGGGCCGGATCATGCTGCCATAGCATCTTGACCCCGCGCCCCGCCTCCCGCAGCTGCCTTAGCGACCGCCGGTAGGCCCCGGCGGCCACCACGTCGCCCCCCTGATCGGGCACCCCGAAGACCGAGGCATAGCCCTCGATCCGGCATCCCTCCTTCAGCGAGACATCCTCGCCCAGCCGGCAGAACTTCGTCTCCAGCCCGTAATCCACTGTTCTCATCTGCTTTCCTATCTCGCCCCGAATTCCAGCGCCGATTGCGCGGCCTGGCTCAGGATGACGCCGACGACCCCGAAGACCGTCATCCACAGCCGCTTCTCGACGCCCTCGATCATCGCCTCGATCCGCTCAAGCCGCCGCTCGACGGTCTCGAACTGCAAGGCCATGATCCTCTCGGTGGCCTCGAACCGGTGCTCGTGCGCGCATTCGAACGGCTCCTTCAGATAGCGCGACCCCGCCGCCACCTCAGGCGCCCTCCATCAGCGGCGGCAGGCCAAGGATCGCGCGCTTCTCGGCCTGGGTCAGGAACTCCGCCTCGCCCACGCGCTTCCACTGCTGATCACGCTCCGCCGCCAGCGCCGGCACCTGGTCGAGGTCCGGGCGCAGTTCCATCTGTTCGCCCAGATGGGCCGAAAGCCAATGCCCGACCGCCGCCGCGACCCGCGTCGCCAGCGGCAGCACCGTCAGGCGATAGAACGCGCGGTTCGCCTCCTGATAGTTCGCATAGGTCGCGTCCCCCGGGATGCCCAGCAGCATCGGCGGCACCCCGAAGGCCACCGCGATCTCCCGCGCCGCCGCCTCCTTGGTCTTCTGGAATTCCATGTCCGACGGGCTGAACCCCATCGGCTTCCAGTCAAGCCCGCCCTCCAGAAGCATCGGCCGCCCGGCATTGCGCGCGCCCTGGTGATGGGCCTCCATCTCGCTCACCAGCCGGTCGTACTGGTCCGCCGACAGGCTCCCCTGCCCCTCCGCGCCCTTGTAGACGATCGCCCCCGAAGGCCGCGCAGCATTGTCCAGAAGCGCCTTCGACCAGGCCGAGGCGCTGTTGTGCACGTCGATCGCCACCGCCGCCGCCTGCAGGGGCGACAACCCGTAGTGATCGTCCTGGGGATGGAAACTCCTGATATGGCATACCGGATCGGCCGGCCCGGTCATGTCGAACCGGTGCTTGCGTCCGCCCACCGCATAGTCATAGGCCACAGGCCAGCCGTCCGCGCCCGGCACCACCGCCATCCGGTCGGACCGCAGCACATGCAGCTCGCGCGGCAACCCGCCCGGCCCCACCGCCTCCAGATAGCCGTTGCCACTCAGAAGAAGCTGGCCGTAAAGCGCCTCGAACAGCTCCGCCCGCCCCTGCCCGGGGTTCGGACGCCGCATCAGCTCGACCACCGGATGCGCCTCGTAGCGCCGCTCCCGGTCCTGGCAGACCAGGGGCAGCGCCGCCGCCGCCTCCGCGATCAGCTTCACCGCCCGGAACCCTACCGGATTGCCGGAAAAACCCGTCCTCGTCAGGCTCACGGTGTCGCGCGGGCTCCAGGCCACGCGCCCCGCCGCGCCCCAGGCAACCACCCGCCCCGCGGCCGAGGCCTTGCGCTCCGGCACGGCCTCATCCACGCGCCGGAAAAAATTCCACGCCATCGGCATCTCCCGTCTGATGAAACGGCCAAGGGAACCGGCCCGGCCGGCGCTCCTTCATTCTGGCCCAAATACTCCACGGGGGTCCGGGGGTGTGAAACCCCCGGCCTCCCCGCCCGTTCAAAGGCTGCGGACCTGCGGGCGCCGCCCCCTCGCGGCGGGGTCTAGCAGCAATTCGCTCAAGGCCCAGACCAGCGCGTCGACCCGGTCAGGACTGCCCCGCCCCTGATAGCCCGCGACGGTCATCCGGCACATCTGGTCCTCCAGCCGGCCTAGGCCGCGCGCGTGATGCACCCGCCCCTGTTCGTAAAGCGCGGCCACCGGCTCGGCCCGCGCCGCCTTCCCGGCCGCGGCCGAAACCCCGCGGTAGGGGATCATCGGATCGACCTGGCGCACCACGCTTTCGACAAGCTTGCCACCCTGGTTGACCTCCGCGACCAGCCGGTCGGCGCCGTGCCTGCGAAAGGCCGCGACCGCCTCTTCCGCCCAGCGCAGGGGCGATCCCGACAGGCTCGCATCCTCCAGCACCCAGGCGCGCCAGGTCTCCGGCGGCCCCTCGGTCACCGCACCGGCAACGACGATGCCGCATTCGTCCGCCCCGGTGCGCCCCGACACCGCCGGATCGACCGCCACCACCACGCGCGAGAACCGCGCCGGCGGCGCCCTGCGGCCCGCTTCGATCATCGCTGTCGTCCAAAGCGCGCCCTCGACATCCTCCAGAAGCTCACCCTCCAGTTCCTGCCGTCCCAGCCGCGTTCCGGCATAGCGCGCCTCGACCTCCGCCAGGAAAGATGCCGCCAGATGCGCCTTGTTCGCCGCCGTCGGCGCATGGGTGATCACGGTGGAGGGGTTTTGCAGGATCGCCTTCAGCACGCCCACGTTCTTCGGCGTCGTCGTCACCACCTGTCGCGGATGCTCGCCAAGCCTCAATGCGAACTGCAGCATGTCCCAGGCATCCTCCGCGCGCTTCCACTTGGCAAGCTCATCGACCCAGGCGGCATCGAACTGCGGCCCCCGCAGCGCCTCTGGCTCATGCGCCGAAAAGACCTGCGCCACCGCCCCGTTCGGCCAGACCAGTCGCTTGCGCGTCGCCTCCCACACCGGTTTGCGGTCCGGAGGCGAACAGGCCATGATCCCGCTGTCGCCAAACACCATCACCTCGCGCACCTGATCGACCGTCTCGCCGACCAGCGCCACGCGGCGCGCCCGGCCGGGGTCCATCGGCCGCGGCCCCTCCACCTCGGCGCGCACCCATTCGGCCCCGGCGCGGGTCTTGCCCGCGCCGCGCCCGCCCATGATCACCCAGGTCTTCCAGGCGCCCTCCGGGGGCAACTGGTGCGGCAGCGCCCAGAACTCGAAGAGCCAGGGCAACGACATCAGCGCCCCCTCGCTCAGCCCGCCAAGGAATTCCTCAACCGTCTCCGGCGTCGCGCAGGCGAGCCAGGCGGCGGCCGATCTCAATTCGTGCGGCGTCGAAGTCGAGCGCGTAGTCGTGAACGACGCCTGCCTGCTCTTTGCCGAGTTTTTCAATCCGGTTCCTCTCCTCAAGAAACAGCGCAAGGGCCTTGCGCAGCTCCGTCGCAATGCTCGCCCCCTTGCCGTCCCACTCGCCACTGCTCAGCCGCGCCATCATCGCCTCGATCTCCGAAGCCGTGGCCGCGACCAATGTCTGCGCCTGCACAATCAGGGATTGCGCAAGCGGCCCTTCCGCCGTGAACCTCAATGTCATCAGGTCTTGGTCCGCCTCTCATGCCGGTCCGCACGAGCGAAATGAAAAAGCGGCCGTGGGGGTTACCCCCTCAGCCGCTTGCCCACTTCTTCTAGCATGTCAGAACGTATACCCTCGACCGTTCGCGAAGTCAAGAGAAAATCGTTTTGGTCCAGATGGTTAGCGATCTTTCCGTTTACCGCCTGTTAACCCGCAAACGCCCCTCCGGTCCGCCCCGCCGGGCGGCCCGTCAGTTGCCCGACCCTTCGGTGGCCTTCTGCTGCGCCTCGATCTCGCGCCACTTGGCGACGTTGCGGTTGTGTTCGTCCAGCGTCTCGGCAAAGACATGGCCGCCACTGCCATCTGCGACGAAGAACAGAAAATCCGTCTGCGCCGGGTTCAGCGCCGCATGGATGCTGTCCTCGCCCGGGTTGGCGATCGGCGTCGGCGGCAACCCCTCGATCACATAGGTGTTGTAGGGCGTTTCCTTCTTCAACTCGCTTTGCCGGATCCCGCGCCCAAGCGTGCCCTTGCCGCCGGTCAGCCCGTAGATGACCGTCGGGTCGGTCTGCAGCCGCATTCCCTGCCGCAAACGATTGACGAAGACGCTGGCGACGATCGGGCGCTCTTCCGGCACCCCGGTCTCCTTCTCGACGATGGAGGCCATGACAAGCGCCTCCTCCGGCGTGTCATAGGGCAAGTCGCTTGCCCGCTCGGCCCAGAGCCGGTCGATGACCGCGCGCTGGCGCGCCTCCATGTCGGCCAGAACCTCGCCGCGCGCGGCGCCGCGACGGATCTCGTAGCTGTCGGGCTTCAGATAGCCCTCCGCGGGAACGTCGCCCGCATCACCCGCCAGGAAATCCGCGCGCTTCAGCGCCTCGACCACCTGCCAACTCGTCACCCCCTCGGCCAGGGTGATGCGGATGCGGGTATCGGCATCCTCGGCAACATCGACATAGTCCTGCGGCACGGCTTCCGTCGCAGGGTCGAACTTCACCCGCTCGACATAGCGGTTGGCGACTGCGTCAAGCTCCCGCACGATCACGTCGACCGATGCGACACCGATGCGGTAGTTGATCTCGGTCCCGCAGGTCGACCGCCCGGTCCCGGCGACGATCGCGACGATCTCCTGCATGGAGGCGCCGGGGGTCAGCAGATACGACCCGGCCTTCAGCCCGGCCGCCCTGCCCTCGTAATCCGCCCCCACCTTGAAGATATAGGCCGACGTGACCGCGCCCTTTTCCTCAAGCCCCTCGGCCACCTGCCAAAGCTTCGCGCCCGAGGGCACCTTGTAACAGATCGCCTGTTCAAGCGGCCCCTGCCCGACATACTGGCGCTGCGCCCAGGCCAGGACACCGGCCAGCACCACCAGCAGAAGAACCGCGATCGACAGGAAGTTGGAGGCGATGTTGCGCCACATCAGGCCGAAACCCGCCCAAGCACCAGCGAGGCATTGGTGCCGCCGAAGCCGAAGCTGTTGGACAGCGCGATATTGATCTCCCGCGCCACGGCCTTGTTCGCCGCAAGGTCAAGCTTCGGTGCCACGGCGGGGTTTTCCAGGTTGATCGTCGGCGGCGCGACCTGATCGCGGATCGCCAGCACGCAGAAGATCGCCTCGACCGCCCCCGCCGCGCCCAAAAGGTGCCCGATGGAGGATTTCGTCGACGACATTGTCGCCTTTGACGCGGCATTGCCCAAAAGCCGCTCCACAGCGCCCAGTTCGATCGTGTCGGCCATGGTCGATGTGCCATGCGCGTTGATGTAGTCCACGTCGGACGGCTGAAGCCCCGCCCGCGCCAGCGCCGCCGACATGCAGCGGAACGCCCCGTCTCCGTCCTCGGACGGCGCGGTGATGTGGTAGGCATCGCCCGAAAGGCCGTAGCCCAGAACCTCGGCATAGATCTTCGCGCCGCGCGCCTTGGCGTGCTCGTATTCCTCAAGCACGACGACACCCGCACCCTCGCCCATCACGAACCCGTCGCGGTCCGCGTCATAGGGCCTGCTGGCCTTGGTCGGATCGTCCGCGCGCTTGGTCGACAGCGCCTTGCAGGCATTGAACCCGGCGATCCCGATTTCCGAGATCGGGCTTTCGGCACCGCCCGCGACCATCACGTCGGCATCGCCCCACTGGATCAGCCTTGCCGCGTCGCCGATCGCATGGGCGCCCGTCGAACAGGCCGTCACGACCGCGTGGTTCGGCCCCTTGAAGCCGTAGCGGATCGACACCTGGCCAGAAATCAGGTTGATCAGCGCACCCGGGATGAAGAAGGGTGAAACCCGCTTCGGCCCCTTCTCCTTGATAAGAACGGCCGTGTCGGCGATGGACGACAGCCCGCCGATCCCCGACCCGATCATCACACCGGTGCGCAGCCGGCTTTCCTCGTCCTCGGGCGTCCAGCCCGCGTCCTCGACCGCCATCTGCGCCGCCGCCATCCCGTAAAGGATGAAGTCGTCCACCTTGCGCCGGTCCTTCGGCTCCATCCACTGATCGGGGTTGAACGTGCCGTCGCTGCCATCGCCAAAGGGGATCTCGCAGGCATAGGTCGTCACCACGTTCGCCGTATCGAACCGCGTGATCGGGCCCGCGCCCGACTGACCGGCCAGAAGCCGCTTCCAGGTCTCCTCGACCCCACACGCCAGCGGCGTGACCATCCCCAGACCCGTGACAACTACCCGCCGCATCGCCCGTCCTCGTTCTTGCCGTGCTTTGGGGTTAGATACACGGCAATGGAAGGGGCGGGCAAGGCCCGTCGCCCGCTCGGGCGCCGGGCAGCCCCCGATTACAGGAACTCGGCAACCTTCTGCCGCTCCGGACGGGCCTCGCGCAGGGCTTCGCCAAGATCGACCGTCCGGTTGAAAAGCGCCCGCCCGACGATCGCGCCCGACACATCCCCCAGCAGCCTCAGCCGCGAGATGTCGTCAAGCGTCCGCACGATCCCGCTGGCGATCACCGGCACCCGCGTCGACCGCGCGATCGCCTCGATCATGCCCAGCGCCGCGTCCGCGCCCTCGATATCGGCCGCGATGTCGGTCACGATGATCGCCGCGAACGGCGTTTCCTTGAAGGCCGCGATGAACCCTTCGGCGGTATAGGCGCTTTGTGCCTTCCAGCCCTCGATCATCACATGACCCTGCCAGACGTCGACGGCCAGGACGATCTGATCGACATGCCGTTCCGCCAGTTCCCTGACCAGATGCGGATTCTGCGCCGCAAGCGTGCCCACCACGATCCGCCCGGCGCCCAGCTCGATCCACTCCTCGATCCGGTCGCGCGACCGGAACCCGCCACCAAGCTGCACCGGCAGGCCGGCCTCGCGGATGATCCGCAGGACCAGGTCACGGTTCTTGCCGTCCCCCGTCACCGCGTCGAAATCGGTCAGATGCATCCACTCCGCCCCGGCCTGCGCGAAGTCGCGCGCCTTCTCGACCGGATCGACATGCCAGATCGCCGCCTCGGACATGTTGCCCCTCGGCAGGCTCACGCAGCGCCCGTTTTGCAGTTCTATCGTCGGGTAGATGATCATGCGGTCCTCCCTGCGCATAACGCCGCGGGCTCCCGCCTCGCGCGGCCAGGGGTGCCCGCAACCCAAGCTTAACAGGAAAGACGCCCGACTCCCAATGCGATTGTAAGAGGTGCGCGGCCGGCGGACCCGCAAAAGCTAAACGGCGCCCCGGGGGGCGCCGTTCCCATGCCTGCCTCAGGCAGGTCTCAGGCCGCTTCGGTGATGAACTTCACCGCGTCGCCGAAGGTCTGGATCGTCTCGGCCGCGTCATCGGGGATCTCGATTCCGAACTCTTCCTCGAACGCCATGACCAGTTCCACGGTATCAAGGCTGTCGGCGCCCAGGTCGTCGATGAACGACGCATTCTCGGTCACCTTGTCCTCGTCCACGCCCAGGTGCTCGACGACGATCTTCTTCACGCGATCAGCGATGTCGCTCATGTCCAATCCTCATTTTCGCGGGACTGCCCCGCCCTTGGTTCCTTGCTCTTTCAGAGCGGTTCTGGCCTTGCGTAATACAAGACCGCCGGTTGAAGCCTGGGCCCTCCGGCAAATCAGCGCCGCCTATAGCACAGTCTTTGCACGAGGCAAACGCTTTCGCAACCGCCACGCGGGCGGCGGCGACAAGTGGCGCTCAGATCATCGCCATCCCGCCGTTGACATGCAGCGTCGTGCCGGTGACATAACCCGCCTCGGGGCTGGCAAGGTAAAGGACCGCAGCCCCGATCTCGCCCGCATCGCCCATTCGCCCGGCCGGAACCTGCTGAAGGATCTTTCCCTTCTGGTCCTCGTTCAGCTTGTCGGTCATCGCCGTGGTGATGAAGCCCGGCGCCACGCAGTTGACGGTGATCCCCCGGCTCGCGACCTCGTAGGCAAGGCTCTTGGACATGCCGACCATGCCCGCCTTGGCGGCGGCATAGTTGCCCTGACCGGGGTTGCCCGTCGCCCCCACGATAGAGGAGATGTTGACGATCCGGCCCCAGCGCGCCTTCATCATTCCCCCGCAACACGCCCCGGCACAGCCGGAAGGTCGAGGTCAGGTTGACCTCGATCACCTCGCGCCATTCCTCGTCGGACATGCGCATGAACAGGTTGTCGCGCGTGATCCCGGCATTGTTGACCAGGATGTCGACCGCACCCATCGCCTCGGCCGCCTGCTTGGGCAGCGCCTCGACCGCGGTCGCATCCGACAGGTTGCACTGCAACACATGTGCGCGCCCGCCCAGCTCCTCGGCCAGCGCCTGCAGGGGCTCCATCCGCGTGCCAGAAAGCGCGACCGTCGCGCCCGCGCCGTGCAGCGCCCGCGCGATCGCCCCGCCGATACCCCCCGATGCGCCGGTCACCAGCGCCGATTTCCCCGTCAGATCGAACATTTGCGTCCTCTAGTCATTGATTGAACTGAATCCGGCCCCATGGCCTTCGGCCCCGCGGGTCAGCCCTTCGCGGCCGCGACATCCTCGGGCGTGGCGATGGCGCGGCTTTCGGCCTCCTTCGCGATCCGCCGGATCATCCCCGAAAGCGCCTTGCCGGCCCCGATCTCCCAGAACTCGGTGACGCCCTCGCCCGCCATCCATTCGACCGATTCCCGCCAGCGCACCGAGCCCGTCACCTGTTCGACCAGCAGGCTGCGGATTACTTCCGGCTCGCTCACCGCGCGGGCGCGGACGTTCGCGACGACCGGTACCAACGGGGTCTCGATCGTCACATCGTCCAGCGCCTCGGCCATGACCCTTGCGGCGGGCTCCATCAGGGCGCAGTGGAACGGCGCGCTGACCGGCAGCAGGACCGCCCGCTTGGCGCCCCGCGCCTTCGCGATTTCCACCGCGCGCTCCACCGCCGCCTTGTTGCCGGACACCACCACCTGCGCGGGGTCGTTGTCGTTGGCCGCCTGGCACACCTCGTCCCCGGCCGCCTCGGCCGCAACGGCAGACGCCGTCTCGAAGTCGAGACCCAGAAGCGCGGCCATGGCGCCGACGCCGACCGGCACCGCCTCCTGCATCGCCCGGCCCCGCAGCCGCAAAAGCCGCGCCGCATCCGCGACGCTCAGCGCGCCGGCGGCGCAAAGCGCCGAATACTCGCCCAGGGAATGCCCCGCAACGAAGGCCGCCGACGTCACGCCGATCCCCTCGGCCTCAAGCGCGCGCATGACCGCGATCGAGGTCGCCATCAGCGCGGGCTGCGCGTTCTGGGTCAGCGTCAGCTCCTCCTGCGCGCCCTCCCAGATCAGCGCCGACAGCTTTTCGCCAAGTGCCGCATCCACCTCGTCGTAGACGGCCCGCGCCGCCGGATAGGCGTCGGCCAGCGCCTTGCCCATCCCCACGACCTGCGCCCCCTGCCCCGGAAAAACGAATGCACGCGTCATCTGGTATCCCCCGCTCTCGGTTTCCCCCGGCATAGCCCGAGGGCGCGGCCCGCGCAATGCAGCGTGAAAGGCGCGGGGCTAGGCAAAGCGCCCCCCTCGCGCCATGATGGCCCGATCCGAAGGGGAACCGCATGTCGCGTCATCACGGTCAGCACGGGTATGGCCCCGTCACGCGCCTGCTGCACTGGCTCGTGGCGTTGCTCGTCCTGGCCACCGCGCTGCGCGGACTGACCATGGTGCGCCTGCCGGCCACGACCGAGGCAGAGGTCGCGGCGATCTTCGGCGCCTATTCGCTTCACAAGACGCTGGGCATCGCCGCCCTTGGCCTGATCTTCCTGCGCCTTCTGACCCGGCTCTTCGCCGGGGCCCCCGGCCCGCTGCACCCCGAACGCCGGGCCGAGGTCTTCCTCGCGCGGCTGACGCATCTGACGCTTTGGGGCGGGATGATCGTGCTGCCCGTGTCGGGCTGGCTGCGCCACGCCACCGCGCCCGATCTTGCCCCGATCCTCTGGCCCTTCGGCCAGCACCTGCCCGGCCTCGCACAGGACGAAGCCCTGTCGGGCCTTTTCCAGACGATTCACCGACTGGCGGGCTGGATCCTTGCCACGGCGCTGGCGCTGCACATCCTTGGGACGGTGAAACATGCCCTCCTGGACCGCGACGCGACTCTGGCACGCATGACGACCGGGCATGGCCCATACGCCCAGCCAGGGCGCTTTCCCTGGCTCGCGGCGCTCGCGGCACTCCTCATCTGGGGCGGCATGATCGGCGGCGCGGCGCTGACCGCCCCGCGCCCCGCTCCCGATCCATTCACGTCCGATCCTGTCACGGCCGATCCTTTCACGGCGGCGCCCGAAGGCTTCGAAGCCGACAGCGCCCCGGCGGCGCCCACGCCCGCCCCGGCGGCACCCGAACCCGCCGAAACCATCGACATGCCGCCCCCGCCCGCCGACTGAAGCCGCCGACCGTACCGGCGCCCGACCACGCCGGCCGATTGCGTGCCCCGGCCCCGCTTGCATCTTCCCCGCGTTCCTCTATAAGGCCGCATCCTTCCGCATTCACGAAACCGGCGTAGCCTCTCGTGGCGGGTCGCGGAGGGTTTGCCCGCCTATGAAGCCGCCCGAGACGTAAAGGAGCATACATGCCGCTCTATGAGCATGTCCTTATCGCGCGTCAGGATCTGTCCAACGCGCAGGCCGAAGGCCTCATCGAACATTTCTCCACGGTCCTCGCGGACAACGGCGGCACGGTCGTCGGGTCCGAGTACTGGGGCGTCAAGACGATGGCCTACAAGATCAACAAGAACCGCAAGGGCCACTACGCCTTCCTGCGCACCGACGCGCCTTCGGCCGCCGTGCAGGAAATGGAACGCCTTGCCCGTCTGCACGACGACGTCATGCGCGTGATGTCGATCCGCGTCGACGCGCACGAGGATGGCCCCTCGGTGCAGATGCAAAAGCGTGACGACCGCGGCGACCGCGGCGACCGTCCCGATCGCGGCGAACGCCGCGAGCGTCGTTGATCACCGGCTTGAGGAAAGGAACCTAACCAATGGCCAACAAACCGTTTTTCCGTCGCCGCAAGGTTTGCCCGTTCTCGGGTGAGAACGCGCCGAAGATCGACTACAAGGATGTCCGTCTTCTTCAGCGCTACATCTCCGAGCGCGGCAAGATCGTGCCCGCCCGCATCACCGCGGTCTCGGCCAAGAAGCAGCGTGAACTGGCGCAGGCGATCAAGCGCGCCCGCTTCCTCGCGCTTCTGCCCTATGCCGTGAAGTAAGGAGACACGACCATGCAAGTGATCCTTCTGGAACGTGTGGCCAAGCTTGGCCAGATGGGCGATGTCGTCAAGGTCAAGGACGGCTACGCGCGCAACTTCCTCCTGCCGCAGGGCAAGGCGCTCCGCGCCTCTGACGCGAACATCAAGAACTTCGAAGCCCAGAAAGCCCAGCTCGAGGCGCGCAACCTCGAGACCCGGAAAGAGGCCGAAGCCCTTGGCGAGAAACTCGACGGCCAGACCTATGTCGTGATTCGCTCCGCCTCCGACGCGGGCGCGCTTTACGGTTCGGTCACGCCGCGCGACATCGCGGATGCCGCAACCGAAGCGGGCTTCACCATCGACCGCAAGCAGATCACGCTGAACGCGCCGATCAAGGATCTGGGTCTGCACGACGTTTCCGTCGTCCTGCACCCCGAGGTTTCCGTGACCGTCGTCGTCAACGTGGCCCGTTCGGCCGAGGAAGCCGAACTTCAGGCCTCGGGCAAGTCGATCCAGGAACTCGCCGCCGAAGCGGAAGCTGCGGCCGAGTTCGAGATCGCCGAGCTGTTCGACGAGGTCGGCGCGGCAGCGGCCGACGAATAAGCGGACCCAAGGTCCGAAACGAAACCGCGCCGGGGTTCCCGGCGCGGTTTTTCTTTGTTCGCCGGACACCTGTTTGCGGCATGCTCTGTCGCCCATGACAAAGACCGCAGGCACCGGTTTCAGCACTCTTCCGCAAACAAGAGCGGAATTCGCATGGCCTTTGCTTCCCCGTCCCTCAAGCCAGGCCATGCCTCAGGCGCCGGAATTGGCTATCTCGTTGCCGGAATTACCGTCTTTTCGATCCAGGACCTGATCCTGAAGCTGCTGAGCGGCGCCTATCCGCTTTATGAGATCATGATCATGCGCAGCGTCACCGCCATGCCGCTTCTGCTTGGTCTCGTCTACATGAATGGCGGTTTGCACAAGCTTGTTGCTCAGGGATGGCCGCAGATGCTGTGGCGTGGCTTTCTCGCCAGCTGCGCCTATTTCGCCTACTATCTGGCGCTCGCCTCCCTGCCGCTTGCCACGACGGCGGCGCTGTTCTTCACCGCGCCCCTCTTCATCACGCTTTTCTCGGTCGTGCTCCTGCGCGAGGCGGTGGGGCCGCGCCGCTGGGCCGCCGTCGCCATCGGCTTTCTCGGTGCGCTGGTGATGTTGCGCCCGGGGGCCGAAACCTTCGACTGGGCGGCGGTCATGGCAATCGGGGCGGGACTGACCTACGCGATCTCCATGGTGCAGGCGCGCCAGCTCGGCGCCCGGCACAGTGCGGCCGCGCTTGCCTTCTGGGGCAATCTTGTCTTTCTCGCATGCGCGCTTGTGCTTGCGGCGGTCTTCCATGACGGGCGCTACAACGGGTCTGCCCATGCCAGCCTCGGCTTTCTCACCCGTGGCTGGCTGTCGCCCACGCTGCACGACCTGGCGTTGATGACCGCAACCGGCGTAATCGCCGCCGCCGGGCTGACGCTCCTGACCCAGGCCTATCGGGTCGCGGAATCGAACGTGATTGCCCCCTTCGAATACACCGCCATGCTCTGGAGCGTGCTTTTCGGCTGGGTGTTCTTCCACAGCTTGCCCGACGCCCAGGGCTGGCTCGGCATCGTGATGATCGTCGGCGCAGGCCTTTACGTTCTTTACCGTGAAGGCCTGCGAAGGTCTCGCTGAGCTCAGCCCAGCTGATACCCGGGGGTGGATCGCATGATCTCGCGCTCCTCCTCGCTCATGTCTTCGGCGATCCCCTCGAATAGCGGCGTCGAAAGATAGCGTTCGCCGGTGTCGGGCAGCATCACCAGCATGACCGACCCCGGCGCGGCTTCCGCCGCTGCCCGCATCGCCGCGGCAAAGGTCGCCCCGGCGGAAATGCCGACAAAGATCCCTTCCTCGGCCGCAAGCCGGCGCGACCATGCGATCCCTTCCGGCCCGGGCACCGGGATCAGCGCGTCATGGAACCCCTTGTCCAGCGTTTCCTGAAGGACCAGCGGAATGAAATCCGGTGTCCAGCCCTGGATCGGGTGGGGCTGCCAGGCGGGATGGCCCGACGCCGGCCCGCCCGCGGCATCGCGCGCCTGCGCCGTGCCGCTGTCGACAAGCGCGGCATTGGCCGGTTCGGTCAGGATGATCCTGGTTTCCGGCCGCGCCTGCCGGATGACGCGGCCAATCCCGGTCACGGTCCCCCCGGTGCCGTATCCCGTAACGATGTAGTCCAGTCGCTCGCCCTCGAAATCGGCAAGGATCTCGCGCGCGGTCGTGGCCTCGTGGATGTCGGCGTTGTCCTTGGTCTCGAACTGCCGGGCCAGAAACCAGCCGTTCTTCTCGGCCAGCTCCACCGCCTTGCGGTACATGCCCATCGCCTTGTCCGCGCGCGGCGTCAGCACGACCCTGGCCCCCAGCATCCGCATCAGCCGCCGGCGTTCGACGGAAAAGCTGTCCGCCATCGTCACGACCAGCGGATAGCCCTTGGCCGCGCAAACCATTGCAAGCCCGATTCCGGTATTGCCCGATGTCGCCTCCACGACCGTCTGCCCGGGCTTCAGCCGGCCTTCACGTTCGGCGGCCTCGATGATGTTGACCGCGAGCCGGTCCTTGACCGATGCGCCGGGGTTGAAGGCCTCGACCTTGACATAGACCGTCACATGATCCGGTGCGATCCGGTTGATGCGCACGACCGGCGTATCGCCGATGGTGTCCAGAACACTGTCATAGCGGCGGCCGCGCCCGGCCGTTGTCCTGATCGTTGCGGGCATGGTGTTTCCTTTCTCCTGGCGGCAACAGGATATGCCAAGCCAGCCCGCAAGGAAACGCCCCGCAACCGCCCCGCTCAGGCGCGCGCAAGAATCTCCCTTGCCCGCCGGAGCGTCTGGAAAAATGCCGCCCGCGCGTCGTCCGCACCGTCCGGCAGCGCCGCGACCACCTCTTCGGCCCAGATCAGATAGGCGGTCCGGCGCTCCATCGACCAGTCAAGCGGCGGCGTCTCGGCGACGGACCGGACGTTCGACATCTTGTCGCAGATCTTCAGGAGCGCCGCCCCCGCGGACTTCCTGGGCGCGTTCGCCACCTGAAGCTTCTTGCGATCCCAGGCAGCCAGGCTCTTGTCATCGGTAAGCTCCATGACCAGCCCGGCGATCTGATCCCCGAAGATCGCCCGCAGGTCGCCGGCGCTGACATCGCAATCCTCGACCGTATCGTGCAGCCAGGCCGCGGCGATCACCGCCTCCCCTGCGCCAAATCCCGCGGCAAGGCGCGCCACTTCCTCCAGATGCACGGTATAGGGCTCCTGTGCGGCCCCCTTGCGAACCTGACCGTCATGGGCGCGCACGGCGAATTCCTTCGCCTTTTCAATGATATCCATCAACACTCCATCCGACCAGCCACCGCAGGCAGGGGAAGGCCCCCGCTGCGCGGGAAGCATGGCCGATTCCAGTTTTCGGGAAAAGAAGGCATCGCCTTCCCTTCCAACATGGCACTTTCCGGCGAACTTGCAAGGGCAAATGGAAAGGGCCGCCCCCGAAGGCGCGGCCCCTGTCATTCGATCCGCGCCGGCGGATCAGATCTCGTCAAGTGCCTCGACGGCCTTTTCCAGCGCGGCCTTGGTCACTTCCTTTTCCTTCACCTTCGCGCCGGCAAAGATGAAGTCCACGACCTTGTCCTCGAAGATCGGCGCGCGCAGCTGCTGCTGCATCTGCGGGTTCTTCTGCACGAAGTCGAAGAAGGCGCGTTCCTGGCCCGGATACTGGCGCGCCTGCGCCAGAACCGCCTGCGTCATCTCCGCATCCGTCACCTCGACGTTCTGCTTGCGGCCGACCTCGGCCAGCAGAAGGCCCAGACGCACGCGGCGCTCGGCCAGCTTGCGGTGTTCCTCGGTCGGTTCGATCGCACCGTGGTCATGGCCGTGGTGATCGGGGTGATCCTCGTGCCACAGCTGGTGGGCAATCTGGTTCGCCTCGGCGTCCACCAGGCTCGGCGGCAGGTCGAACGTGACCATCTTGTCCAGTTCGTCCAGGAGCCCGCGCTTCATCACCGCACGCGCGGCAGAGACGTATTCCGCCTCAAGCCGTTCGGTCACCTGGCCCTTCAGCGCCTCAAGGCTTTCCGCACCGAAGCGCTTGGCCAGCTCGTCGTCGATCTCCGCCGGTTTCGGCGCCTTGACGGCCTTCACGGTACAGTCGAAGACCGCTGCCTTGCCCGCCAGGTGCTTCGCACCGTAGCTGTCCGGAAAGCTCACCTCGACGGCAACTTCCTCGCCGGCCTTGGCACCGACCAGCTTTTCCTCGAAGCCCGGGATGAACGCGCCCGATCCCAGCACCAGCGGGTAATCCTCGCCCGCGCCGCCGTCGAACGGCTCGCCGTCGATCTTGCCGACGAAGTCGATCACGACCTGGTCGCCGTCCTTGGCCTTGGACCCCTTCTTGCGATCCTCGAAGGACTGCGCATTGGCCGCAAGGTTGTCGAGCGCTTCCTGCACGGCCTTGTCGTCGGCCTTCACGACCAGCTTTTCAAGCTTCACCTTGGCCAGGTCCAGATCCGGGATCTCCGGCAGCGCCTCATAGGACATCTCGACGACGACATCGTCGCCCTCTTTCCAGCTTTCGCCATCCTTCATCTCGACCTTCGGCTGAACCGCCGGGACGGTCGCCGGTCGCCTCGAAATGCGACTTCATCGCACCGTCGATCGCGTCCTGCATCGCATCGCCCAGGATCCGCTGGCCGAATTGCTTGCGCAGCATCGCAAGCGGCACCTTGCCCTTGCGGAAGCCCTTCATCTCGATCTCGGGCTGCGCCTCGACGAGCTTCTCGGTGACCTTCACGTCAAGATGAGCGGCCGGCACGGTGATCGTGTAGCTGCGCTTCAGACCGTCCTTCAGGGTCTCGATGACCTGCATTCCTTCGTCCTTTTCCTCATGGTGCGGGTGGAGGGACTTGAACCCCCACGCCTTGCGGCGCTGGAACCTAAATCCAGTGCGTCTGCCAATTTCGCCACACCCGCAATGTCCACGAAGGGCGGCCCCAGAAGACCACCCCCCGAAATCCGCGCCCTTCTAGCAAGTCCCGCACGCGGATGCGAGAGGAAAAAAGGGCTCCGGGGGTTTCGGCGGCCACCGCCGGCAGGCCCCGGAACGCGTAGCCGGAATCCCCTGAAATGCCCCGGCGGGAACGCATTCTTGACAGATTCCCCGACGAGGATGGGCAAACGGTTGGTTAACAGGTGCTGCCATGTCCATGATGTTCGTCGACAATCTAGCCCGCGAAGCGAATTCCCTGGGGGAAGGGACATTTCACGGAATCTCCGAAGGCACGAGGATCTTCACCGCCAACGGCCTTCGCCCGGTCGAGGCACTTTGCGCCGGTGACCGGATCGTCACCCGCGAGGGGGTCCGCGTCCTGCGGCGCGTCTGGATCGAGGAACATGCCGGTCCGGCCATTCATGTGAAGGCCAGCACGCTTGGCACCGAACAGCCCGCACAGGACATGACCTTCGCGGCCGGAATGCCCGTGGTGATGCGCCAGTGGCGTCAGCGCGGCAAGGATGCCCGCACCGTCGTGCCGCTGCTGCGCCTTGTCGACGGTGTTGAAATCTGCCGCGGCGCGGACGAGGTGCTGCGCACCTATACGCTCCAGTTCGACACCGATCAGGTCGTCTATGCAGCCGGGCTCGAGGTCTTCTGCGCCGGAACCGGCGTCGACAACGAAACCTGGTTCAAGCGCGGCAACATCTTCCTGTCCTGAGGATCAAAGCCCCAGATCGCGGAAGACGGCCGGCAACTGCTCCGGCAGATCCTCCGCGATCAGGCCGGGACCGAACTTCCGCGCGCATTCCACATGCAGCCAGGCGGCGGTCTCTGCCGCCTGCATCGGCGCGAAGCCGCGCGCCAGAAGTCCGGCGATGAACCCCGCCAGCACATCGCCAGACCCCGCCGTCGCCAGCCAGGGCGCAGCGCGGTCGTAATGGGCCGAATTGATGCTGCACCGGCCAGACGGATCGGCGATCACGGTATCGGGGCCCTTGAAAAGCACCACGCAGCCCGCCCGCGCCGCCGCCTCTCGCGTGGCATCGACCTTGGAGTAGGCCGGGCCTTTGGTGGCGGGGGCGGCCAGCTTCTCCGCGATGTCGGGGAAAAGCCGCGCGAACTCGCCGCCATGGGGGGTGAGGACGCATCCATCATGCAGGGCGGCGAAGAGGTCGGGGTCTTGCGACAGGAGAGTCAGCGCATCTGCGTCGAGGACGAGGGACCGCCCGGCGGCACGCCGGGCAGTGCCCGCCCCGCCCCCCGTCGGGTCGGGCGCTGCCCACTGGTCCGCCAGCCCCAACGCCACCTCCATAAGTCCCACCTCGCGCGCACCCGTCCCCATCCCCGGCCCGAGGCAGAGCGCGTTGATCCGCCCGTCCTCCAGCACCCGCGCCAGCACATCGGCATCGGCGATGGGCCTGAGCATCACCGCATCCAGCCGCGCCGCGTTCTCCGCCAGCGCCTCTGGCGGGCACCCCACCGTCACCAGCCCCCGCCCCGATACGCAAGCAACCCCGCGCCGCAAGACGCGCGCGCCCCGCCCCTGCCCGCGCCGCCGGAGAGGATCAGGGCGTGGCCGTGGGTGTATTTGTGTCGCGACAAAATCCTTGCCAAGCTGCGTCGCTTTCGGTCAACCAACGTCCAAACGCGTCGCTGCTGATCCTAGCGAAGCTGCGCGCCGGTCGCGATTTGTTGATTTTCGGCAGGCCGACCTTACCGCAATCTGATACGTGCGGCGCATTCGACCGCGATACTGCAGCCCAGCTACAGCGCCCGGAAGGAAAAGTCCCACGCAAAGATCAACCTTGAACGTGCCCACCCAAGACATGACCGCTGTCACGGTCAATGCAGCTGAGGGAATGTCAATTAGCGTTCAATCCTGTCGGCTGATCGAGGGACATCGTCGATAGTTCGCGCAACGACATCCGCGTCGAAGTGCGTTGTAATAAGTCTCATCCGGAAGAACGCCTCAGGCAACGTCGCGACGAAAACCTCAATTGGTCTATTTAGGCCCGTCCCAAACAGCGCATCAACGAACAGATCCGGAGCGTCGCAATACATCCTCTTGACCGTTCGTCCTCCAGCCGGTCGGAGGCGTCCTGCACCCCCATCCCCAACCACCGCTCATAATTCACCCGCGCATCCGGCGGCAGTCTTTCCGGGTCGCCGTAGAGGAACACCTCCACCTCCCAGCCCCACTCCTTCAGCAATCGCGCAACGACAAACCCGTCTCCGCCGTTGTTGCCCGGACCGCACAGGACCACCGCCCGATGGGACGTCTTCGCAAGCTCCGGCCATTCCTCGAAGATCGCCTCGACGACGCCCCGCCCCGCGCGCTCCATCAGTTCAAGGCCGGTGACCTCGCCGGAGGCAATCGCCGCCTGTTCGATGGCACGCATCTGGGCGGCGGTCAGAAGCTCGGTCATGCGGAAAGCCCTCAAAGTTCACAAACAGCCCCAATTACGGGCGATATGCACAAATTTTAGGCACACGCGCCGGAATCGCCTCCGCCGCCGCCCCTCGTGCAGCCTAGCCAATTGTGCAGGCGCGGCGAAAGTGGTGACAGGGGCCGACCGCGATGAAACCCCCAAGGGAGTCGGCCCATGAAGAAGATCGAAGCCATCATCAAGCCCTTCAAGCTCGACGAGGTGAAGGAGGCCCTTCAGGAAGTGGGCGTCCAGGGGCTTTCGGTGATCGAGGTGAAGGGCTTCGGCCGCCAGAAGGGCCATACCGAACTTTACCGCGGCGCCGAATATGTCGTCGACTTCCTGCCCAAGGTGAAGATCGAGGTGGTCCTGTCCGACGACATGGTCGACGCCGCGATCGAGGCGATCGTCTCCGCCGCGCGCACCGACAAGATCGGCGACGGCAAGATCTTCGTCAGCCCGGTCGAACAGGTCATCCGCATCCGCACCGGCGAAACCGGCGAGGACGCCATCTGAAACACCCCGGCGGCCGCAAGGCCACCGGCCCGAAACCCCAAGGAAAGGATCAAGGGATGAGCGCTATCCAGAATGCTCTGAAACTGATGAAGGACGAAGAAGTCGAATATGTCGACATCCGCTTCACCGACCCCAAAGGCAAGCTGCAGCACGTCACGCTGGTGGTTGACCTCGTGGACGAGGACTTCTTCGAGGAAGGCTTCATGTTCGATGGGTCCTCCATCGCCGGCTGGAAGTCGATCGACCAGTCCGACATGAAGCTGATCCCCGATGCGGGATCCGTCTACATCGACCCGTTCTACGCCGAAAAGACGATGTGCGTGCATTGCAACGTCGTCGAGCCCGACACCGGCGAACCCTACAGCCGCGACCCGCGCGGCACCGCCGCCAAGGCCGAGGCCTATCTGAAATCCTCCGGCATCGGCGACACCGCCTATTTCGGCCCGGAAGCCGAATTCTTCGTCTTCGACGACGTGCGCTATTCGGTGACGCCGTCCAAGGTTTCCTACCAGATCGACGCCCATGACGCGGCCTGGAACACCGACGCGGAATACGAGATGGGCAACCTCGCCCACCGCGCCGGCCACAAGGGCGGCTACTTCCCGGTGAACCCGATCGACGCGGCCCAGGATCTGCGCGGCGAAATGCTTTCGACCATGAAGCGCATGGGCATGAAGGTCGACAAGCACCACCACGAGGTCGCGACCGCCCAGCACGAACTTGGCCTGATCTTCGGCGGCCTCGTCGAACAGGCGGACAACATCCAGAAATACAAGTATGTGATCCACAACGTGGCCCATGCCTACGGCAAGTCGGTGACCTTCATGCCGAAGCCGATGAAGGGCGACAACGGCTCTGGCATGCATGTCAACATGTCGATCTGGAAGGGCGGCAAGCCCCTGTTCGCCGGCGACAAATACGCCGACCTGAGCCAGGAGGCGCTGTGGTTCATCGGCGGCATCCTCAAGCACGCCAAGGCGCTCAACGCCTTCACCAACCCCTCGACCAACTCCTACAAGCGCCTGATCCCGGGCTTCGAGGCGCCGGTCCTGCGCGCCTATTCCGCCCGTAACCGGTCGGGCTGCGTGCGTATCCCGTGGACCGAATCGCCCAAGGCCAAGCGCGTGGAAGCCCGCTTCCCCGATCCGGCGGCGAACCCCTATCTGGCCTTCGCGGCGCTCCTGATGGCCGGCCTCGACGGCATCAAGAACAAGATCGATCCGGGCCCCGCGTCGGACAAGGATCTTTATGATCTGCCGCCGGAAGAACTGGCCGAAATCCCGACCGTCTGCGGTTCCTTGCGCGAGGCGCTGGAGGAACTGGAGAAGGACATGGACTTCCTCTTGGCCGGCGACGTCTTCACCCGCGACCAGATCGACGGCTACGTCGCGCTGAAGTGGGAAGAGGTCTACGCCTACGAACACACGCCGCACCCGATCGAATACCAGATGTACTACAGCTGCTGATCGGCGGCAGGCCCTCGCCTGCCTCGCGAACGGAATTGGGGGCGCCTTCGGGCGCCCCCGGTCATTTTCGCCCCACGATTCCACTGCAACGGATTGGCACAGGCCCCGGCAAGTTGGTGAAGTGACGGAAAGCCAAGCCATTTCGCATCTTGTTTCTTGCAAGGACCGATTGATTGTTCGGTAAACCCGGGACCAGCCAGCCGAACGGTTTCCTCCGGATCGCGATGCTCTGCAGCGCATAGGTCGTCCTGTCGGCCGCCGAAGGCGACGCGGCACCGATCAGCCAGAGTTGCGAGACGGATTTCGAGGCCGTTCACGTTTCCTTCCCCAGCCCGGTTCCAGACTTCGACATGGGGCCTCTCGACAACATGTGCCTGAACGGCGACATCCAGACGGTCGTAAACGCGACAAACCTGAATCTGAGCCGGCTGAACCAGATTCAGATGCAGGAGTCGTTCATCTACCTGGGGCTCGGGCAAGTCGCCACGCGCATTTTCCGCGTCGATGAGGCGATCACGGGATCGCAGGCGACGACCGTTGACCATGCGACGGCCATCACGGTCAATTCGACCAGGCTCGCCGACCAGGAAGCGCGCATTTCCGCGAACGAGGCGGCCATCACCCTGCTGTCGGCGGGGGTCACGGACTTGCGGTCAGACATGAATACCGGAATTGCCATGGCGAACGCGATGGAGGTCTTCCTGCCGGATCCCGGCGCGCGGTTCCGCCTCAACGTCGGCATGGGCACCCACGGCGGCATGGCGGCGATCGGCATCACCGGCGCGGGCCGCATCAACGAAAAGGGCGATGCGCTCTATATTGGCGCCGCCGCCGTACCGGGGCACAGCGGCATCAGCGGCAAGGCCGGGATATCGCTTCAGTGGTGAACTTCGGCAGGTCCGCGCGCGGCCTGTTGGCGCTGCCGGCGCTGGCCGCTACGGCCTGGGCCGTCATGGCGGGGACAGGCGCCGCGACCGACTGCGCCATCCCCATCGACAGCGACGGCAGGATCGACCCCGGCCGGCTCGCCGCGGCACTCGGTGCGTGTTCGGGAACGACCGCACAGGGAACATGGGCCGAGGTGCTGGACTTCGGCATCGACGAGATCGCCTGTTCCACGCCGGACACCCAGGGCAATCGCGTTCCCCCTGGGGTACCGGCACATCGGCTGGGATCGGCGCATTGCGCTTGTGCCGGGCCTGATCTTCGGCCTGCGCGCGGTTGTCAGGGGGGGCGGCGAAAGCGGTGGCGACCTCGAAACCGTCATCCTTCATCCGGCCTCGGGCAGCGGCCCTGCGGCGCCTCCGCCAGCCGATGTCACGCTCAAGCCCTTTCGCCCCGACACGGTCGAAATCGTCGCCTTCCAGATGGCGACCAGGGACGAGATGGTGCCTGGCCTCTGGCGCGTCGAGATCCGGCGCGGGGGGCGGATCCTGGCCGCCCAGAGTTTCGAGCTTACGCGCCCCTGGTGACTGGCACGCCACATCCTGCCCGGCGCGGCGATCAAAGCCGTTCGGCCTCCACCATTCGCTCGACCAACTTGCGAAACCGCATCGCACCGGCGTCAAGGCCAAGGTTGAGACAAGGCGTTCTTGGCGCCTTCATGCCCCTGTGGACATCCTCAAGTACCGCCTTGTCCTCGTTGAAGGCCATCGTGGCGCCAGCGAACATGCGCTCCGACACATCCTCATCCCCGGCCAGCGCGTTGCGGTGCTGAAACCAGAAGTAGAGCGTGTTGTCCGCGTCCACCGGTGTCATGAAGTTGTAGGAGAAGTTGACAAAGGCGGTGTCCGGCAAGGCGTCGTCGTCGCCGCCGGTGCCGGCGGGCGTGTAGACCGACTTGTTGATCGCAACCGAGGGCGTACGGCATTCGTAGTGTTGCTTGCGATCGCAATTGCCCTTGAACCCGATGAACTGCTGGTAATAGGGCGCGGCGGGCCGGTCGGGGATCCAGCGCCAGACGATGACGCGATCCTCCGCCTCGGTGATCTGCAGGGGAACGTTGTCCGTTCCCGCGCCCGCGAAGGATGTCAGATGAACCCAGGCGACATGGCTCGGGTCCAGAAGGTTGTCGGTAATCCAAAGATAGTTGCACGCGATCTCAAGCGCGCCGCGACGGGTCTGTCCCCAGGTCGGGTTGTGGTAGTTCGGAATATCCAGGATTGCCGCCGGATCGGCCTGCGCGGGATCGCCCGGCCAGATCCACACGAACCCGTAGCGTTCCGCCAGCGGAAAGGAATGGACCCGCGCGCGCTTCGGTATGGCGCCGTTCTGGGTCGGCGCGGCCACGCAGGCCCCCGACCCGTCAAAGGTCAGCCCGTGATAGCCGCAGACCACCCTGTCCCCCTGCAGCGCCCCCTTCGACAAGGGCAACTTGCGATGCGGACAGGCGTCCTCCAGCGCCACCGGGCCGCCATCGCCCCTTCGGAAAAAGACGATCTCTTCTCCGAAAAGTCGCAACGCGCGCAGATCCCGCCCGAAGTCCTCGCTCCGGCCCGCGACATACCAGGCGTTGCGCGGAAACTCGCCCGAAAACATCGATCCCTCCCAAGCCGGACTCTCTTGCATCACGCATTAGCAGATGTTTAAGATTCACTAAAGTCATTCACCTCCGGAAACCGATGTCTGCGCCCAGCCCCCGGCCCACGCCCCGGATCGACATGCACGCCCATTTCTACGGGGGCGGCCTGGTCGAGGCGCTGCTGGCCCGCAGCGAACGGCCCTGCCTGCGCGAACGACCCGGCGGGGCGCTCGCGATGGTCGCCATGAACGGCGAATTTCCCTTCACCTCCGACCATTTCGACATCGCAACGGGCCTTGCGCAGATGGACGCGCAGGGGCTGACCCACCGGCTCCTGACCTTTCCCGGCGCGCTTGGGCTCGACGTCCTGCCGGCAAACGAGGCGCGGGAAATGATCGCCGGCTTCAACGACCACCTCGCCGGGCTTCGCGCCGCGTCGGGCGGGCGCATCTTCGGACTGGCCGGCCTGCCCCTGGCCGACATCGACGCGGCGGCGCAGGAAGTGCGGCGCATCCGCCGCGACCTCGGCCTTCCCGGCATCATCCTGCCCTCGGACTATTTCAACTCCGTCGCCGAGGCGAAGACGCTTGCCCCGGTCCTTGCGGCGGCGAACGAAACCGGCTGCCACGTCATGCTGCACCCCGGCCTCAAGGTCGCAACCGCCCCGCCCGCGCCGCCGGCCGACTTCGCGCAGTACCGAACCTCGGCCGTGGCCCTGCAGGCCCAGGCCACGCAAACCGTCCTTACGCTGATCCTGTCCGACATCCAGGATCTCTGGCCCCGGCTCAGCTTTCAGGTCGTCAACCTTGGCGGCACCATCCCCTTCATCTTCGAACGGATGGAGGCGATCGCCCGGCACCGCACCCCCGACCACCCCTTTCCGACCGCAAGGCTGGGCAACCTCTGGTACGATTGCGCCTCGCTCGGGCCGCGGGCGCTGGAAGCAGCGGTCAAGGTGCTGGGCGCTGAACGCATCTTCCTTGGTTCCGACTACCCGATCTTCACGGACGATCCCTTTGCCCGCACCCTCGCCCCCGCGGATGTTGAGCCGGAAGCAAAACGCAAAATAGAAGGCGGCAATGCTTTTGCGCTCCTTGAGCGTCTTCTTGCTTGACTTTACGTCATAAATTCCGCGCGGGACAATTTCTGTCTGGAGACGGGAGATCTTTCGCGCATGATCAAGAATGGCGCGAAAGGATGGCCCGTGAAGGATTTCAACTCGAACGCTGACGCTGACCTCTCGACCCGGACAGACATTACAACCGCGGTCGGAACCGCCGTACACAGCCTTCGAATGCAGGCCGCGATGACGTTGCGGGAACTGGCAAGAAAGTCCGATGTCTCGCCAGCGATGATCTCTCGCATCGAGAATGGACAGGTTTCCCCCTCGCTCTCGACACTCGAAGCCCTTGCGGTGGCCTTTGATGTGCCGGTCATCTCGCTCTTCCAGAACACGGTCCAGAAGTCGGATGTCGCCTTCGCCCGCTCCGGCGAAGGGCTTCAGGCCCGCCGCGTCGCCCCCGGACACAGCCACGACTACCGGATCCTCGGCAAGTTCTCGAACAAGTCGCTGCATTTCTCGGTGGCGCGTGTAACCCTGAACAGGGCCGATGATGGCACCCACCCGGTCTCTCACGGCAGCGGCTTTGTCACGGTCAGCATTCTGGATGGCGCCTGCGTCTACGCCTGCGGCGAAGAGCGGTATCGGATGGAGACGGGGGATACGCTGACTTTCGACGCCCAGTTGCGGCACGGCGTACGCGAGATCCTGGCCGATGAGGTCACGTTCCTGGCGGTATCCTCGCGCCCCGCCTGAACCACCTCAGCGCGCGAGGCCCTGCCCCTCAAGCCAGCGGGCAGATGCCGGCGCGCCGCGCACGTCCGCCAGTTCCAGGATCAGCCGCGGCATTTCAGGCAGCGCCGCCAGCGCGGCAAAGACCGCGTGCCAGGGAATGGTGCCCCGCCCGATCTGCCAGTGCCGGTCGCCCCAGCCGTCGGCGTCCTGCACATGCACATGCGCCAACCGCGCGCCCGCAGCCCGGACGAAGGCGTCAACCGGCGGCGCCCCCGTCACGCCGTGGGCGTAATGGGCGTGACCGGTGTCCAGCGACACCGCGACCGCGCCCGTATCGAACGACGCCGCCAGCGCCACGCGCTCGGCCGGGTCCATGTCCTCGCAATTCTCGAAGACAAGCGTCACCCCCAATGCCTCCGCCCGGGCCACCACGGGCGCAAGAACGGCATGGGTGCGCGCGCGGATACCTTCCGTGTCATCCCATTCGGTGCCCCGGTTGTGGCCATGCCAGGTCGTATAGGGGCTGTGCAGTACCATATGCGCGGCCTCCCGCCCCTCGGCCATTTCTGCCAGACCGTCAAGGGCGGCAAGGAACCGGCGCTGGACGATCGCGCGCACCTCAGGGTCCGGGGTATCGACCATGAGCCCCTCGTAGGGGCCATGAATGCCGATCCGCCCGCGATGCCCGGCAAATGCCCGCCTTCCCCGCCGCCCGATCTCGCGCCAGTCGCGGCCCAGCGCATCGACGGGGATGAAGTCGCGCAGTTCCACGTCGCGGTCCGCCGCGAAGACGAAATCGCGCAGCCCCTCCACGCCTTCCAGATCCTCCAGCGTCAACGCCACCCCCAGAACCGGCAGGCTGTTCACATGCGTCATCGGCTCTCTCCCTTGCTTGCTCTCTTGATAAGCTGCGTTAACTATGGCCGGGAAGATGCAAACGCGATCCCCACTCCGCTGACTGTCCGGGGGGCGCTTGACACGGGGTGGAATTTAAGTTAGTCATGCCTAACAAACAAACGGAAGCTTCCACGCAGCTGCAAGACAGCATCAGGCGCCTGCAATGGCACCTGTGGCGTCTCTGGCGACAGGAGTCGCAGAAAAGCGGCAGCATGGACCTGACCTCCACCGAGTACGACTATCTCGATGTCGTCGCTTGGCACCCCGAGGGGTTGCGCCTCACCGATCTGGCAGAGCGCATGGGGGTCAGCAAGGCCTCCGCCAGTGCCATGGCCTCCAAGCTTGAGGCGCGGGGGTACCTTGACCGGACCCCCGACCCCGAGGACAAGCGTGCAAGCCTGATCCGGCCCACGCCGAAGACCGCGGCACTGGAAAGCGAAGAAAGCGCCATCCATGCGCGCGCCGCCGCCACCCTTGCCGCCGCCCTTGGCGCCGAGGAACTGGCCCGGTTCGAGGAACTGTTCGAAAAAGCCTGTCGGGGGCTCCCCTCCGCCTGACAGGTGGAGGTGACGATGAAGACGACGACCCTGACCCGGACCTTCTGGTCCTACACCCTTCCCGCCATGGCCGCACTGATGGTCAGCGGGCTCTATGCGGTTGTCGACGGCATCTTCATCGGCCACGCCCTTGGTGCGCCCGGCCTGTCGGCCCTGAACCTCGCCTGGCCGCTGGCAGGGCTGATCTGGGCGGTGGCGATGCTGGTCGGCATGGGCGGCGGCGCCGAAACCGGCCGCGCGCGCGGCGCCGGCGACAGCCGCGCGCTGGGCGAGACCCTGGCCGTGACCCTCCTTCTCATGGTGCTCGTGGGCATCGCGACCGGCGCCGTCATCCTGGGCTTCGGCGGCCCATTCCTGGCGCTTCAGGGCGCAGATGCTGAGCTGGCCGCGATGGGGCTTGGGTACCTGTCCGTCCAGGGCTGGGCGGCGCCCGCGATCATGGCCGGGATGGCCTTTCCGCTTCTCTTGCGCAACCTTGGCGCGCCCGGGCTTGCCACCGTGGCCATGCTGGCCGGTGCATTTGTGAACGTCGCCTTCGACTGGCTTTTCGTGATCGAGCTTGGCCACGGGCTTGCCGGCGCCGCCCGCGCGACCGTGATCGCCGAGATCGTCGTCATCCTGATCTGCACCGCCGCGATGGCCCGGCTTGGCGCCTTCGCCGCGCTCAGCCCGGGTGCCGGGGCGCTGGTGCGCGCGGGCCGCATCCTCGCGATCGGCTTTTCCTCGATGATCATGGCGCTTTACATCAGCTTCGTCGTCGTCCTGCACAACATGCTGTTTCTCAAGCACGGCGGCACGCTGACGCTGGCGGCCTACACGGTCGCGGGCTACGTCATGTCGTTCTTCTACTACTTCGCCGAGGGCGTCGCCGGCGGCATGCAGCCGCTTGCCAGCTACTACCACGGCGCACGCGACCGGATGCGCATGGCCCAGGTGCTGAAGCTCGCGCTGATGCTCGGGGTTGGCGGCGGCGTGGCGCTGACGGCGCTGGTCGTGGCCTTCCCCGGCCCCGTCGCGCAGGTCTTCGCGGGCAGCGATACCGCCCTGATCGCCGAAGCCGCGCACGGCCTGCGCCTGCACCTGTCGGCAATGATGCTGGACGGCTTCATCGTGCTTGCCGCCACCTATTTCCAGGCGGTCGGACAGGCCCGCAACGCGACGATCATCACCGTCGGCAACATCGCGGTGCAACTGCCGTTCCTCTACCTCCTGCCGCAGCTGATGGGGGTGGACGGGGTCTGGCTCGCCATGCCGCTGTCAAACGTTGCGCTGTCGGGCGTGGTGGTCTGGATGCTTTGGCGCGCGCATCGCGGCACCTTCGCACGCGCCGCCGTCCTCGCCCGCCGCGCGCTGGAACAGTCCGCCCCCGCCTACGACGGCTGACCCGCACGCCGGGCCTTGCGCGCGGGGGCTTGGCGCGGCACCGTCGCCGTCATGACACAAGACCGGAGGCCCCGATGAAACCCCGCGCCCGCGACCTTGGCCTGCCCTTCCCCGGCACGCCCGGCCCTTTCAACGCCATCACCGATGTGCCCGGCGTGCGCGTGGGCTTCACCACGCTGACAGACCCCGCGCGCAAGATGCGCACCGGCGTCACCGCGATCCTGCCGCGCCCGGACTCCGGCAGCCCCCGCCCGGTCTGGGCGGGCTTCGCGGCACTCAATGGCAACGGAGAGATGACGGGAACCCACTGGGTGAACGACGCGGGCTATTTCCTTGGCCCCGTCCTCATCACCAATACCCACGGCATCGGCGCCTGCCATCACGGCGCGACCGAATGGATGATCCGCACCTATGACAGCCATTTCCGCGACGAACACGCCTGGGCCATGCCCATCGTCGCCGAAACCTATGACGGCACGCTGAACGACATCAACGCGCTGCACGTCAAGCCCGAACACGCCATCGCCGCGCTTGACGCCGCCGCGACGGGTCCGGTCGCCGAAGGGTCGGTCGGCGGCGGCAACGGCATGATCGCCTACGACTTCAAGGGCGGCACCGGCACCGCCTCCCGCCGGGTGGAGATCGGCGGGGCGACCTATACCGTCGCGGCGCTCGTGCAGGCCAACTACGGGCGCCGCCCGTGGTTCACGGTCCTGGGCGTCCCGGTCGGCCGCGAGATGCCCGAAGGCACCATCCGTGACCAGGAAACCGGGTCGATCATCGTCATCCTCGCCACCGACGCGCCGCTTTCCGATGCGATCCTGCGCGGGCTCGCGCGCCGCGCCGGCCTTGGCATCGCGCGTTCCGGCTCGCCCGGCGGCAACAGTTCGGGCGACATCTTCCTTGCCTTCTCGGTCGCCGACGACATGCCTGCCCCGCCCCATGCCGGGCCCGTCATCACCCGCCACAGCCTGAACTGGGACGAGCTTGACCCGCTTTACCAGGCGGCGGTCGAGGCGGTGGACGAAAGCGTCATCAACGCCATCGTCCAGGGCGAGGACGTGGCCTGCGTCAAGCCCGAGGGCAAGACCTGCCACGGCATCGACACCGCGCGCCTGATGCAGGTCATGGCGAAATACGGCCGGCTCTGACGCGGCTAGACGCCAAGGTAGCGGTCGGCGACCTCTCCGGCGACGCCGGCCATGGCGCCCGACCAGACCGTCGCGCCGCGTTCCAGGACGACGGCGCGGTCGGCGACCGTGGCAATCTCCCGCAGCGACTTGTCGATCAGGAGGATCGACAGCCCCTCGCCCTTCAGCGCCCGGATCGCCGCCCAGATCTCCTGCCGGACCGAGGGCGCAAGCCCTTCGGTCGCCTCGTCCAGGATCAGGAGGCGCGGGTTCGTCATCAGCGCCCGCGCGATCGCCAGCATCTGCTGTTCCCCCCCCGAAAGCGTCCGCGCCATCTGGCCCCTGCGTTCCCCGAGCCGGGGGAAAAGCGTGGTGACCCGCGCCAGATCCCAGGCCCCGGACGCGCCGCCACGGCCAGGTTTTCCGCAACCGTCAGGGGCCCGAAGGTGCGCCGCCCCTCGGGGACAAGGCCAAGACCCAGCCGCGCCGCCCGGTGGGACGGCAGCCGCGTCAGGTCGTGGCCCCCGAAGGTCAGCCGCCCCCCGGTCGCGGGCAACATCCGGCAGATCGTGCGCACCGTCGTCGTCTTGCCCATGCCGTTGCGCCCCATCAACGCCACGACCTCGCCCTCCGCGACCGCCAGGTCCACGCCGAACAGCGCCTGCACCGCCCCGTAGCCCGCCGTCACCGCCGAAAGCTCAAGAAGCGCGCTCATGCCTCTTCCCCCAGGTAGGACCGGCGCACCTCGGCATTGGCGCGGATCTCCTCGACGCTGCCGGTGGCGATGATCCGCCCGTAGACCAGAACCGATATCCGGTCAGCCAGCGCAAAGACCGCGTCCATGTCGTGTTCGACCAGAAGAATCGGCGCCTCGGCCCTGAGGTCCGACAGGATCGCGGTCAGGTCGCGCGCGCCTTCCGCCCCCATCCCCGCCATCGGCTCGTCCAGAAGAAAGGCGCGCGGCCGCATGGCAAGCGCCATCGCGATCTCAAGCCGCCGTCTTTCGCCGTGCGACAGGACGCCGGCCGGCACCGCGGCGCGCCCCGCAAGCCCCGCCTGATCCAGATGGAAACGCGCCGGATCGGTCAGCGCCGGGTCGTGCAGCGCGGGCCTGAGGAACCGGAAGACCCCGCCCCCCGCGCCCAGAACCGCCAGCATGGTGTTTTCCAGCGCCGTGAACTCCGGCACCACCGACGACACCTGGAAACTGCGCGCCAGCCCCAGCCGCGCCCGCGCCGCCGCGTCCAGCCCGTCGATCGCCTGGCCTTCAAAGGTGATGCTGCCCCGGTCCTGCCGGATCTCGCCGGTGATCTGCTTGATCAGCGTCGATTTCCCCGCCCCGTTCGGCCCGATCAGCGCGTGAATCTCGCCCCGCCTGAGGTCCAGCGTGACCCCGTCGGTGGCCTTCAGCGCACCGAAGCTCTTCTCCAGCCCGCGGATGTCGAGGATCACGTCAGACATGGCGCCGCCCCCCGGGCAAAAGGCCCAGGATGCCCCCCGGCGCATAAAGCACGATCGCCAGCAGCAGCAGGCCCAGAAGCGCCTGCCAGTAGTCCGACACCCCGCCCAGCACCTGTTCCAGAAGGATGAAGACACCTGCCCCCGCGACCGGCCCGGCCAGCCGCCCGACGCCCCCGAGGATCACGAACACCATGATCTCGCCGGACATGTGCCAGCTGAGCATCGCCGGGCTGACGAAGCGATTGAGGTCGGCGTAAAGCGACCCGGCAAGCCCGACGATCACCGCCGACAGGACAAAGGCCGTCAGCCTGAGCGCGAAGGGCCGGATGCCGGAAGCCATGACCCGCTGCGGGTTCGCCCGCGCGGCCTGCAACGCCAGCCCGAAGCGCGACCGCGTGACCAGCGCCACGAACCCCATCGCCAGCGCCAGGAGCGCGGCCGCAATGGCAAAGAACTGGATCGGCGCAAAAGTGTTCAGGCCCGGAAAACTGTTGCGGACATAGAACGACAGCCCGTCCTCCCCGCCATAGGCGCGCCAGCTGATCGCGAAGTAATAGACCATCTGGGCAAAGGCGAGCGTGACCATGATGAAATAGACACCCGTCGTCCGCAGGCTCAGCGCCCCGATGACCATAGCGGCCAGCGCCGTCACGACCATGACCATGGGCCAGATGCCCAGCATCTCGGCGCTGCCCGCGACCGTGAAGGGCAAGGTCAGGACCGGCGTCCCGGCTGCGGCGTGGCTGGCGAAGATGCCGGTGACATAGCCGCCGATCCCGAAGAAGGCGGCATGTCCGAAGGACACCATCCCCCCGTAGCCCAGCGCCAGGTTCAGCCCCACCCCCGCCATCGCGAAGATCGCGGCCTTGGTGGCCAGCGTGACGACATAGGGCGCGCCAAGAACGTGGGCGGCCAGCGCCACCGCGACCAGCAGGGCGAAAACGGCGGCGTTGACGATCGCGGCCTGTCGCATCCTACGCACGCGCCCCATAAAGACCCTCAGGCCGCCAGATCAGCACGGCCGCCATCAGGATGTAGATCAGCATCGAGCCAAGCGCCGCGCCGATCCCGTTTGCCGCCGACGCCTCCATCACCCGCGCGAAGAGAGATGGCAAAAGCGCCTTGCCCAGGGCGTCGGTCAACCCGACCAGAAGCGCCGCGACAAAGGCCCCCTTGATCGACCCGATGCCGCCGATCACGATGACGACGAAGGCAAGGATCAGCACCGGTTCGCCCATCCCCACCTGCACCGACTGGATCGTGCCGACCAGCGCACCCGCCAGCCCCGCCAGCGCCGCCCCCAACGCGAAGACCATCGTGTAAAGCCTTGCGATATCGACGCCAAGCGCGGCCACCATCTCCCGGTCGGCCTCGCCCGCACGGATGCGGATGCCAAGCCGCGTGCGCCCGATCAGAAGCCAAAGACCCAGCGCGACCGCCGCGCCCGTCGCGATGATCGCCAGCCGGAACAGCGGGTACTGCAGCCCGCCGGGCAGTGTCACCGCCCCGGAAAGTGCCCCGGGCAGCGTCAGGTATAGCGGAAACGACCCGAAGACCCAGCGCGTGCCCTCCGAAAAGACCAGGATCAGCGCGAAGGTCGCCAGCACCTGTTCCAGATGGTCGCGCGCATAAAGCCGCCGGATCACCGCGACTTCCACCACCGCGCCCGCCGCCGCCGCGGCGGCAAGGCTTGCGGCCAGTCCAAGGGCGAACGACCCCGTCGCCGCCGCCACCCAGGCGCAGGCGTAGGCGCCCAGCATGTAAAGCGACCCATGCGCCAGGTTGATCAGCCCCATGACGCCGAAGACCAGTGTCAGCCCCGCCGCCATGAGAAACAGCATCATTCCGTATTGCAGGCCGTTCAGGGCCTGCTCTGCCAGAAGCATCACCGGATCACGTCCTTGAAAAGCGGCCGGGGTCACCCCCGGCCGTGCGTGCTTACATCTTGCACTCTTCGGCGTAGGCGTCGCCACGATCCTCCAGCGCCACACCGACGACCTTGTTGGTGTAGACATCGCCTTCCTTCACCACCTCGCGGACATAGATGTCCTGGATCGGGTGGTGGTTCGGCCCGAACTTGAAATCCCCCCGGGTAGAGGCGAAGTCCGCCGCCTCCAGCGCGGCGCGGAAAGCGTCCTGATCGCCGACATCGGCCTTGGCCTTTGCCGACAGAAGCAGGTTCGCGGTGTCGAAGCCCTGGCTTGCGTAAAGCGACGGCAACCGACCGTATTCCGCCTGGAACGCCTCGACGAAGGCCTTGTTGGCCGGATTGTCGAGATCCTTGTTCCACTGGGAGGTGTTGTGAACGCCAAGCGCCGCGTCGCCGACCGCCTGAAGGATGTTCTGGTCGAAGGAAAAGGCCGGTCCGACCAGCGGGATATCCACGCCGGATTCAGCGTATTGCTTCATGAAGGCGATCCCCATGCCGCCCGGCAGGAAGAAGAACACGCTGTCGGCGCCGGATGCGCGGATCTGCGCGATCTCTGCCGCATAATCGGTCTGGCCAAGTTGGGTATAGACCTCGCCGGCCGCCGCGCCGGTGTAGAACCGCTTGTAACCGGTGATCGCGTCGGTGCCCGCCGGATAGTTCGGCGCCAGCATGAAGGAATTCTTGTAACCCGCTGAATTCGCATACGCTCCAGCCGCTTCATGCAGGTTGTCGTTCTGCCAGGCGACGTTGAAGTAGTTCTTGTCGCACCCGGCGCCCGCCAAGGGCGAAGGGCCCGCGTTGGGCGACAGATAGAACTTGCCCTGCGCCACCGCGGCCGGGACGACCGCCATCGCGAGGTTCGACCAGATGATGCCGGTCAGCACGTCGACCTGATCGGACTGGATCATCTTGTCGGCAATCTGGACGGCAATATCGGGCTTTTGCTGATCGTCCTCGACGATGACCTCGACGTCGCTCGCCCCCGCCATCTTCAACGCCAGGTCGAAGCCGTCGCGCACGTCGATGCCCAGCCCCGCGCCGCCACCCGACAGCGTCGTGATCATGCCGACCTTGATGCCCTCTGCCGTGGCCCCGCTGGCCCCAAGGGCCATCGCCGCCAGCGTAGAAAGCAGGATTGTCCTCGTCTTCATCACTTCCGTCTCCCTGTTTGTTTCTTTGCGATCACTTTGAAGGGTTTGGCCGCGGTTGCAAACCCCGATTTCCTGACGCCCGCTCAGGCATCCTCCCCTCAGACGTCCCCGCCCCGCAGCCGGAACCGCTGGATCTTCCCTGTCTGGGTCTTCGGCAACGCGCCGGTAAAGACGATCCTGCGCGGATACTTGTAAGGTGCGATGGTCCGCTTGACGTGTTCTTGCAGCCGAAGGATCGTCGCGTCATCCGGCGACACCCCTTCGACCAGCACCACATGCGCCTCGACAATCTGGCCGCGCGCGGCGTCGGGCGCGCCGATCACCGCGCATTCCAGCACGTCGTCATGGGCCAGAAGCGCTGCTTCCACCTCGGGCCCTGCGATGTTGTAGCCCGACGAGATGATCATGTCGTCATTGCGCGCGGCAAAGTGGAAATAGCCGTCCTCGGTCTGCACGAAGGTGTCGCCGGTGATGTTCCAGCCGTTCTGGACATAGGCCGTCTGGCGGGCATCTGCCAGGTAGCGGCACCCGGTCGGCCCCTTGACCGCCAGCCGCCCCGGCGTTCCGCGCGGGCATTCCTTCCCCTCGACATCGATCACCCGCGCCTCGTAACCCGTTACCGGCTTGCCCGTGGACGCTGGCCGGTGATCGTCGAACCGGTTGGTGACGAAGATGTGCAGCATCTCGGTCGCGCCGATCCCGTCCAGCATCGGCTTGCCGGTCTTTTCGATCCATTCGGCATAGACCGGCGCGGGAAGGGTTTCGCCCGCGCTGACCGCGGCGCGCAGCGACGACAGGTCCGCGCCCTCCTCCATCGCTTTCAACATCACGCGGTAAGCCGTTGGCGCGGTGAAACAAACCGTCGCCTTGTGTTCCTGGATGATCGAGATGAGATTGGGCGGGGACGCCGCCTCCAGCAGTGCCGCCGCCGCCCCGAACCGCAGGGGAAAAACCGCAAGCCCGCCCAGCCCGAAGGTGAAGGCAAGCGGCGGCGACCCGACGAAGACATCCTCCGGCGTGACCTTCAGCACTTCCTTGGCATAGCCGTCGGCAATGATCAGAAGGTCACGGTGGAAATGCATCGTCGCCTTCGGATCGCCCGTCGTGCCGCTGGTGAAGCCCAAAAGCGCCACGTCGTCGCGCCCGGTCCTTGCGGCGGCAAAGCGCACCGGCTTGCCCAGCGCGATACGGTCCAGTTCCGCGTCGTGGTTCGCGGTGCCGTCGAACCCCACGACCTTGCGCAGGAACCGCGAATCCTTGGCGCAGGCGACCATCTCGTCCATCAGCCGCGTGTCACACAGGGCAAGCCCGATCTCCGCCTTGTCGACGATCCTGGCCAGTTCGCCCGCCCTGAGCATCGGCATGGTGTTGACAACGACCGCCCCCGCCTTCGTCGCCGCCAGCCAGCAGGCCACCATCGCAGGGTTGTTCGCGGACCGGATCAGGACGCGATTTCCGGGCCTTACGCCGTAATCCTCGACCAGTGCATGGGCGATGCGGTTCGACCAGTCGGCCAGTTCCTTGTAGGTCCGAAGCCGGCCGTTCCCGATAAGCGCGGTGTGATCGCCAAACCCCCTTTCGACCATGCGGTCCGAAAGCTCCACCCCGCGTTCAGCCAGTCCGGGTAGTCGAACCCCTCAAGCCGGATCTCCGGCCAGAGCTCTGCCGGCGGCAGGTTGTCGCGCGTGAACGTATCCTCGTGTCCCGTCGGTCCAAGCATGCGCTGTCCTCCCCCTTCGCGCCTCAATCCTGCGGAATGACCGCCGTGGCCTCGATCTCCACCCTGGCGCGGTCCTCGACCAGCGCCACCACCTGCACCAGCGCCATCGCCGGGTAGTGGCGGCCGATCACTTCCTTGTAGATCGCCCCCAGCGCCTTGAGACTGGCCAGGTATTCCCGCTTGTCGGTCACATACCAGGTCAGCCGGACCAGGTGATCGGGCCGCGCCCCGCCGGCCTCCAGAACCGCGACCACATTGCGCAGCGCCTGCGCCGCCTGCCCGAGGAAGTCATCGCTTTCGAACTCGCAATCGCCGTTCCAGCCGATCAGCCCGCCGGTAAAGATCATCCGGCCCTGGGCCGCCACGCCGTTCGAATAGCCCACGGCGGGTTTCCAGCCCTTGGGTTGCAGGAAGTCATGGCTCATCGGCTCTCTCCATGAAGCTCGTGATGCGGTCGCGGACATCTTGCGGCCAGGGCTTCGGGCGCCCCGCGCCGTCGACGAAAACCAGGGTCAGCGCGGCGCTCAGACGCCGCTGGCCGCCGCGCTCCGCCGCAAGCCGGACGGTGACCGAGGTGCGGCCCAGCCGCAGGACCGCAAGCCGCCAGTCCAGAACTTCCTCAAGGCGGCTCGGCGCCTGGAAATCCACCTCGATCCGGGCCATCGGCACGCCTTCGCCCGCCGCCATCATCGCGCCATAGGAATGGCCCGCCACCTCGCGGAAGAAGCTTTCACAAACCGTGTTCGCCATCTCGAAATAGCGCGGGTAGAAGACGATCCCCGCCGGATCGCAATGGTTGAAGCCGACCCGGATGTCCTGCCGGAAGATCATCCAAGCGCCCTCGCGATGACAATGCGCTGCACGTCCGACGCGCCTTCGTAGATGCGCAGGGCGCGGATCTCCCTGTAAAGCGCTTCGACCGCGAAGCCGGTTCTCACGCCGTCGCCGCCATGCAGCTGGAGCGCCATGTCGATGACCTCCTGCGCGGCCTCGGTGGCGTAAAGCTTGGCCATCGCCGCCTCCCGGCTGATGCGGCCGGCGCCACGGTCCTTGGTCCAGGCGGCGCGGTAGACCAGAAGCGCCGACGCGTCGATCTTCAGCGCCATGTCGGCCAGGTGGCCCTGGACGATCTGGTGATCGGCCAGCCGCCCGCCCCCCGGGCGCGGCCGCGCCACCCGCGCCATCGCCTCGTCGAGCGCACGGCGCGCGAATCCAAGCGCCGCCGCCCCGACGGTCGGGCGAAAATGATCCAGCACCGTCATCGCCACCTTGAAACCCTGCCCCGCCGCGCCGATCAGCGCATCTGCCGGCAACCGCACGCCGTCCAGACGCAGCCGCGCCAGCGGATGCGGCGCCATCACCCCGATCCGTTCCGCGACGCTCAGCCCGGGCGTATCGGCCGGCATCAGAAAGGCCGAGAGGCCCCGCGCGCCCTCCGCCTCGCCGGTCCGGGCGATGACCACATAGATATCGGCGATTCCGCCGTTGGAGATATAGGTCTTCTCCCCGTCAAGCACCCAGCCCTCGCTCGTGCGCCGCGCCAGCGTCGCCGTCTCGGCGACGTCCGACCCCGCCCCGGGTTCGGTCAGCGCAAAGCCCGCGATCGCGGCCCCCGCCCGCGTCCGCGCCAGCCAGCCGCGCTGCCCGGTCGTGCCGAACAGGCTTACCGCTCCCATGCCAAGCCCCTGCATCGCAAAGGCGAAGTCGGCCAACCCGTCATGGCGCGCCAGTGTCTCGCGGATCAGGCAGAGCGTGCGGATATCCAGCCGCTCGCCTGCCGCCGCGCCGCTCGGCGCCAACCAGCCGCCCGCCCCCAGCGACTTGACGAGCCCCCGGCAGGCGGCATCGGCATCGCCATGATCCACCGGCAGATTGCCCGCGCACCAGCTCTCCAGCCGTTCCGCCAGGTCGCGGTGACGGTCCTCGAAGAACGGCCAGTCCAGAAAACTCCTGTCGCTCATTCCTTCTTCTTTTCCCAAATATCCCGGGGGGTCAGGGGGGCGGCGCCCCCCTGCCTTGCCCTCAGTTTCCCTCGAAGACGGGTTTTTCCTTGGCGACGAAGGCGCGGTAGGCGCGTTCGAAGTCGCGCGTCTGCATGCAGATCGCCTGCGCCTGCGCTTCGGCCTCGATCGCCTGGTCAAGGCCCATGTTCCATTCCTGGTTCAGCTGCGTCTTGGTGATCCCGTGGGCAAAGGTCGGCCCCGCCGCGATCCGCGCCGCCAGCGCCATCGCCTCCGCCTCCAGCCGTTCGGCGGGGTGGATCGCGTTCCAGAACCCCCAGGCCGCGCCCTCCTCGGCGCTCATCGCGCGGCCGGTATAAAGAAGCTCCGCCGCCCGGCCCTGCCCGATGATCCGGGGCAGCATCGCACAAGCCCCCATGTCGCAGCCCGCCAGCCCGACGCGGGTGAAGAGAAAGGCGCATCTCGCCTCCGGCGCCGCCAGCCTGAGATCCGACGCCATGGCCAGGATCGCGCCGGCGCCCACCGCCACGCCTTCGACCGCCGCGATCACCGGCTTGCTGCAATTGAGCATCGCCTTCACCAGATCGCCGGTCATCCGGGTGAAGGCGAGAAGCCCCTTCATGTCCATGTCGACAAGCGGCCCGATGATGTCGTGGACATCCCCGCCCGAACAGAAGTTCCCCCCGTTCGAGGCGAGGACGACCACATCCACGTCGTCGGCATAGGGCAGCGCACGGAAGGTGTCGCGCAATTCCGCGTAGCTCTCGAAGGTCAGCGGGTTCTTCCGGTCGGGCCGGTCAAGCCGGATCACCGCGACCCGGTCGCGGACCTCCCACAGGAAATGAACGGGCTTCAGCTTCGACATGGAGGTCATTGTTTTCCCATCCGTTTCATCACTTCTGTCAAGCGGTCGAGATCGTCCTCGGAGAGGGCCGAGAAGATCGCGTCCACCGCGCGTTCGTGATCGGCCGCGAGGGTCTCGAAACTCGCGAGGCCGGTTTCCGTCAACGCGACATAGACGGTGCGCCGGTCGGTCTCGGACGGGGTGCGCCGGACCAGCCCCTCGGCCTCCAGCCGGTCGACGACCGCCGTCGCGTTGCCGTTCGACACAAGAAGCATCCGGCTCAGTTCGCTCATCGTCACGCCGTCGCGGCGGCGGAAAAGGGCGGCCATCACGTCGAAGCGCGGCAGCGTGGTTCCATGCTCCACCCGCAGGTATTCTCGCAGCCGGTTCTCGGCCCCGCGCGTCACCCCCAGAAGCCGGATCCAGAGCTTCAGCCGCCGCTTCGACAGATCGCTCATGTCTCGCCCCCGTCGATCGCGATGGCCTTGCCGTTCATCCCCTCCGATCCCGGCGCGCAAAGCCACAGCGCGCAGGACGTGACCTCGGCCGGGCGGATCAGCCGGTTCTGCGGGCTCATCGCCTCCAGCGCGGCGCGCGCCTCGGACAGGCTGCGGCCGGTCCGTGAGGCGATCACCTCGACCGAATGGTCGGTCATGGGCGTGTCGAGAAAACCCGGGCAGATCGCGTTGACGGTGACGGGGCCCCGGGCAATCTCCAGCGCCAGCGACCTGACCATTCCAATAACGCCATGTTTTGCAGCGGCATAGGGCGCGACCTTCGCGTAACCTTTCAGCCCCGCCGTCGAGGAAATTGCGATCAGCCGGCCCCATCCGTCCATCTGGCGCAGCCCCTCGCGCAGGGTAAGGAAGGTGCCGGTCAGGTTGACCGCGATCATCGCGTTCCACTGGTCCACCGTGGTCTTTGCCATCACCCGGCTGTCGGCGGCGCCGGCATTGGCGATGACGATCTGGCAGGGGCCCGCGCCCGCGAACATTGCCTGGACGGAGCCCTCGTCGGTCACGTCGCCCTGCACCCAGCGGATCGCCGGATGGCCCGCCGCCGTCGCCCGCAGCGCGTCCTCGCGGCGGCCGGTGATGACGACCTCGGCGCCGGCGCGCGCGAAGCCAAGGGCCAGGTCCGCCCCGCCCCGGTGCCGCCGCCGGTGATCAATACGCGCTTGCCCGTCAGGCTCATGCCCGGATCACCTCCACCGCCTTTTCGCGCAGCCGCCGCGCCTGGTCGCGGCCGGCGCGATAGGGCATCGGCCAGGCCTCGGCCTCGTCGCCGAGTTCGACGGCGGCGTGCAGTGTCCAGTAGGGATCGGCCAGATGCGGGCGGGCCAGGCAGACAAGATCGGCGCGCCCCGCCAGCAGGATGGAGTTGACGTGGTCGACCTCGGTGATGTTGCCGACGGCCATCGTGGCCAGCCCCGCCTCGTTGCGGATCCGGTCGGAAAACGGTGTCTGGAACATCCGGCCATAGACCGGCTTCGCCTCGGTCGAGGTCTGGCCGGCGCTGACGTCGATGATGTCGGCGCCCGCGGCGGCGAACATCCTTGCGATCTCGACGGCCTCCGCCGGGGTCACGCCGTCATCGCCCAGCCAGTCATTGGCCGAGATCCGGACCGAAAGCGGCTTCGCCTTTCCCCAGGCCGCGCGCATGGCGCGCAAGACCTCAAGCGGCCAGCGCATCCTGTTTTCCAGCGACCCGCCGTAGTCGTCGGTCCGCCGGTTCGAGACTGGGCTGATGAAAGAGGAGACGAGGTAACCATGCGCGGCATGCAGTTCGACCATGTCGAAACCCGCCCGCGCGGCCATTTCTGTGGCGCGCACGAAGTCGTCGCGGACGCTGTCCATGTCGGCGCGCGTCATCGCGCGCGGGACGGCATGGTCGGGCGACCAGGCCAGCGCGGAGGGGGCGATGGTGCCCCAGCCGCCGGCCTTCAGCGGCATTTCGTTGTCTTCCCAGGGCACCTGGACGCTGGCCTTGCGGCCCGCATGGCCGATCTGGCAGCAGATCTTCGCCGTCGTCTCCCGGTGGACGAAATCGGTCAGCCGCCGCCAAGCCGCCTCGTGTTCCGGCGCGTACAGGCCCGGGCAGCCCAGGGTGATGCGGCCCTCGGGCGAGGGGCAGGTCATTTCGGTATAGACAAGCCCCGCGCCGCCCTTGGCGCGTTCGGCGTAGTGGACGAAGTGCCAGTCGGTCGGGCAGCCGTCGACGGCCTTGTACTGCGCCATCGGCGACACGACGACACGGTTCTTCAGCGCCATGTCGCGCAGCCGGTAGGGCGCGAACATCGGCGCCCTTCCCCGCGTGCCGCCCGCCGCGTCCTGGAACCAGTCCTCGGCGCCGCGCAGCCAGTCGGGGTCGCGCAGGCGCAGGTTCTCGTGGCTGATGCGCTGCGACCGGGTCAGCAGCGAATAGGCGAACTGGGCGGGGGGCAGGTCCAGATAGCGCTCCACCTCCTCGAACCATTCAAGGCTGTTGCGCGCGGCCGATTGCAGGCGCAGCACCTCGGTCCGCCGTTCTTCCTGATAGCGTTCGAAGGCGGCTTGCAGGGTCGGTTCGCTGTGCAGGTAGTCGGCCAGCGCGATGGCGCTGTCGAAGGCAAGGCGCGAGCCGGAACCGATGGAAAAGTGCCCGGTCGCGGCCGCGTCGCCCATCAAGACGACATTTCCGTCATACCAGCGTTCGCAGATCACGCGCGGAAACTGCATCCAGACCGCAGAGCCGCGCAGGTGGGCCGCGTTCGACATCAGGTCATGGCCGCCCAGGTGGCGTTCGAAGATCCTGCGGCAGGTCTCGACCGTTTCTTCCTTCGTCATGCCTTCGAACCCCCAGCGGTCCCAGGTTTCGGGCAGGCATTCGACGATGAAGGTCGCGGTGTCGGCGTCGAACTGGTAGACATGCGCCCAGACCCAGCCGTGTTCGGTCTTCTCGAAGATGAACGTAAAGGCATCGTCGAATTTCTGGTGGGTTCCCAGCCAGACGAACTTGCATTTGCGGGTGTCGATATCGGGTCGGAAGGTGGTTTCGTATTCCTTGCGCACGCGCGAATTGATGCCGTCGCAGGCAACGACAAGGTCGTAATCCTTGCGATAGGACCCGGCGCTGTCGAATTCGGTTTCAAACCGCATGTCGACACCCAGTTCGCGGGCGCGTTCCTGCAAGAGGACGAGCATCTGCTTTCGGCCGATCCCGGCAAAGCCGTGGCCGCCCGAAACGGTGCGGTGCCCGCCGTGGACGACGGCGATGTCATCCCAGTAGGCGAAATGGCCCCGGATCGCATCGGTCGACTTGGGGTCGTTCTTCTGCATCCGGCCCAGCGCGTCGTCGGAAAGCACCACGCCCCAGCCGAAGGTGTCATTGGCGCGGTTGCGTTCCAGGACCGTGACCTGGTGGGCTGGATCGCGCAGCTTCATCGAGATGGCGAAGTAAAGACCCGCCGGGCCGCCCCCGAGACACAGAACCTTCATCCGCCGCCTCCCTCCTGCAATGCGGGAAGACTGGCATCTGCGCGAAACAATTTCAAGCTTGAAATTTCTGGTTTGAAATTTCTCGTCTCCCCCGGAACAGGCGCCGGTTGTCGGGGGGCGGCAAGTTCTGCCATGCTGGGCTGTCCCCGGACGACGGCCGGGGCGCCGTTGGGGACGGACATGTCGGAACTGCAACTGGGCCTGAAACAGCGCGGGTCGCTGGCGATGACGCCCGCGCTTCAGCAGGCGATCGGCTTTCTTGCCCTGTCGAACGCCGAACTCTCGGCCCGGTTGGCCGATCTGCGGCTTCAGGACGCGGATCTGACGACCGCCGGGTCCGAACCCGGCGCCTGGATCGGCCTTGCGCGGCATGTGGAGGCCCCCGCAGGACGTCCGCGCCAGCTTGCCTGGCGGGACCGGGCGGGGCTTGGCGGGGTCGAGACCGGCACCATCGCCGCCGCCGCGCCCGGCCTGATCGCCCATGTCGAGGCGCAACTGCCGCTTCTGGTGCGCGCGGCCGAGGATCGCCCCGTCGCGTTGGCCTTTCTGCGCGCGCTTGACCCGACCGGCTGGCTGGGCGCGGGGCTTGAGGAGATCGCGGACGAGGCGGGCTGTGATCCAGCGCGCGCAAAGGCGGTTCTGGCGCAGCTGCAGGCGGCAGAACCCGCGGGCCTTTTCGCACGGTCACTGGCCGAATGCCTGTCGCTGCAGGCCGAGGACCGCGGATTGATGACGCCGGCCTTCGCGGCCCTCTTGCGAAACCTGCCGCTTCTGGCCGAGGGCCGCATCGACGCCCTGGCCGCTGCCTGCGCCTGCCCCGCCGACGAGGTCGCGGCGATGGTGCGCGCCCTCAGGCGGATGGATCCGAAACCCGGCGCGGCCTTCGACCAGGCAACCGGGTCGGACGGCGCGCGCGCCCGACCTGATCCTGCGGCGCGACGGCGAGGGATGGCTGCTAGAGCTGAACGCCGACACCACGCCCGCGCTGCGCCTGCGGCCCGGCGACGACCCAAGGTCCGAGGCGCAGCGGCAGGCGCGCGCCACCGCCGCGGCACTTGACCGGCGCAACGCGACGGTCCTGACCATCGCCGCCGAGATCGTGACGCGGCAGGACGCGCATCTTCGCGACACCGCCCTTCCGCTGGCGGCGCTGACCATCAACGACCTCGCGCGGGCGGCAGGCGTTCACCGAAGCACCGCAAGCCGGGTCACGGCGGCGATGGTGATGGCAATGCCCCGCCGCACGGTCACGCTCAGGGCGCTGATGTCGGCGGCAGCCCCGGCCGCCAGGCGAACCGAGGACCCGCCCTCGGTGCAGGCGGTGTTGCACCGGATCGGCGCCCTGATCGCCGCCGAGGATCCGCGCCACCCGCTGTCGGACGCCGAAATCGCCCGGCTCCTGCTGCCCGAGGGGGCCGCCCTTGCGCGGCGGACGGTCGCCAAGTATCGCACCCTGGCGGGGATCGCGCCGCAATCCGGGCGCCGCAAGGCGTGAAGTGCAAGCACGGGCGCGTGAAACCCGCGCGCAGCGCGCGCCCGGTCGGCTGGCGGCCGCGCAAATGCTGGCACGGGTTGTGCATGAGAAAGGATGTCCGAACGAACAAGGACTGATGCGCCCGCGCCACGGGGGCCGATCCACAAGGGAGATCACGAGATGAGAACACTGCCGCGCCTTCTTCTGGCCACCGCACTGGCGGCCTGCCCCGCGCTCGTCCCCGCCGCTTCCAGCGCCGCGGACCTGATCGTGGGCTTCACGCTGGATGCCGACACGCTCGACCCGGCGAACCACCGCAAGCGCGAGACCGAAACCATCATCCGCAACATGTACGACGGCCTGCTGACGCGCGACGCCAACATGCTGGTCGTCCCCGAGATCGCGGAATCGATGACGCAGGTTTCGGCCACCGAGTACGATTTCAAGATCCGCCCCGGCATCAGGTTCCACGACGGGACCGAGATGACGGCCGAGGACGTGAAGTTCACGCTTGACCGCGTGGTGCAGGACGGCGGCATGGGCGACGGCGTGACCAGCCCCCGCCAGGGCCTGATGGGTCCGGTCGCCTCGGTCGAGGTGACGGCCCCGGATACTGTGCGCATCACCCTGAAGGAACCCTGGCCGATCCTGCCCGCGATGCTGCCCAACCAGCAGATCGTCTCGAAGGCCTGGGTCGAGAAGACGGGCAACGAAGGCGTTGCCACCGCCGAGAACGGGACCGGCCCCTTCAAGCTTGCCGAATGGCGCAAGGGCGATGCGGTGATCCTTGAACGGTTCGACGACTACTATGGCGGCGCGACCGACATTGCGCCGGTCGGCCCGGCCTGCGTCGACCGGGTGATCTTCAAGATCATCCCCGAAAGCGCCAGCCGCGTCGCCGCCCTTCTGGCCGGCGAGGTGCACATCATCAACGAATTGCCCGCCTTCTCGATCGGCCAGGTCGAGGCGAACGAGGGCACCCAGGTGATGACGGTGAACGGCACCCGAAGCTTCTTCATCGCGATGAACATGCAGGGCGAATACTTCGACGACCTCAAGGTCCGCCAGGCCGCGGCCATGGCCATCGACAAGCAGCTGATCATCGACAAGATCCTTGCCGGCAACGCCGCGCCCATCGACGGCATCCTGTCGCCCGACGCCTTCGGCGCGAGCGAACTGCCCCATGCCGGCTACGACCCGGAAAAGGCGAAGGCGCTTCTGGCCGAGGCGGGCTTTCCCGACGGGATCGATGTGACGATGGATGTCGAGGGCGCGTTCAAGGACACCGCCGAGGCGGTCGCCTCGATGCTGACGAAGGCGGGCATCCGCACCACCGTCGCGGTGGGCGAAGGTGCGCAGCTGTCGGACAAGTGGCGCACCAAGGGCGCGCCGAAGTCGGGCGACATGTACTTTACCAGCTGGGGCAACGGATCGCTCGATCCCTTCGACATCTTCACGCCGACGCACCGGACCAACGACCGGGGCAATTCCGCGGGCTACGCCAACCCGGATCTCGACGCGGTCCTCGATGCGGCGGCGGTCGAACTGGACGTGGAGAAGCGGCGCGCGATGTATCATGACGCGGAAATGATGATCAACGCCGACCAGCCCTATGTCTACCTGTGGGTTCCGCAAGACATCTACGGCGTGTCGAAACGCGTGACGGGCTGGCAGCCCAGCGCTGACAGCCGCATCAACCTGCACGACGCCTGCCTGAACTGAACCCGAACTGCACCTGAACCGGGAGGGAGGAAACGGGGATGAGCCTGGGAAAGCTGCTGGAGCGGATCGTCCAGCTTGTCCCCGTCCTGCTTGGCGTCAGCCTGATCGTCTTCGTGATGATGGCGCTGACGCCGGGCGACCCGGTGCAGATCATGGTCGGCGAACAGTCGATCACGCCGGCGCAGGAGGCCGAACTGCGCCACAGCCTTGGCCTTGACCGGCCGATGGCCGAACGCTTCTTCATCTTCCTGATGAACGCGGCGCATTTCGACTTCGGGACCAGTTTCTACCACGGCCGCCCGGTCGCCGACGTGATCGCCGAACGGCTGCCCGCGACGATCGAGCTGTCGCTCGTGGCGCTGGTCGTGGCGCTGGCGACGGCGATCCCGCTGGGCGTGATGGCGGCGATCCGCAAGAATTCGCTGCTCGACCGGGTGGCGACGGTGGGCAGCCTTCTGGGCGTTTCCCTCCCCGGCTTCTGGTTCGGCATCCTGCTGATCATGCTGTTCGCCGTGCACATGCAGATCCTGCCCGTCTCGGGGCGCATCGGCTATGACAACGAGGTGGCGGCGGTCACCGGCTTCCTGCTGATCGACACGCTGCTGGCGGGCGACATCGCGGCCTTTGGCGACGCGCTGCGCCACCTGATCCTTCCGGCGATCACACTTGGCCTGCCGATGACGGCGATCCTGATGCGGGTCACCCGGACCTCGATGCTTGAGGTCATGCGCCAGGACTATGTCACCTTTGCCGAGGCCAAGGGCCTGCCGCGCCGCCGCGTCCTTTACCGGCACGCGCTGAAGAACGCGCTGATCCCCACCGTTTCGGTGGCCGCGATCGAGACCGGAAGCCTTCTGGGCGGCAACATGATCGTCGAGACGGTCTTTGGCTGGCCGGGGCTTGGCCGGCTGGTCGTGGAAAGCATCTTCCTGCGCAACTACCCGCTGATCCAGGCGGCGGTGCTGCTTTACGCAGTGACCTATGTGCTGCTGAACTTCATCGCCGACATCCTCTACACCGTCCTGAACCCGAGGGTGAAGCTGTGACCGACGCCGCCATCCTTTCCGTCCCGCAGGCCGAATCCTTGTTTCGCAGGAACCTGCGCGACTTCCGCCGCAACCGGCTGGCCATGGCCTCGCTCATCGTGATCCTCGTCTTCGTGGTGATGGCTGTCGCGGCGCCGCTGATCGCGCCGCAGGACCCCAACGAGACGGACCTTCTGCGCCGGCTGCAGCCGCCGGGCTGGGCGCCAGGCGGGGACTGGGCCTATGCGCTTGGCTGCGACGGGCTGGGTCGCGACATCCTTTCGCGGATCATCTACGGCGCGCGCATCTCGATCTTCATCGGCCTTGCGGTGATCTTTCTCGCGACCGGCGTCGGCATCCTTGCCGGGCTGGCGGCGGGCTATTTCCGCGGTTGGGTCGATGTGGTCATCAGCCGTGTCGTCGATATCCTTCTGGGCTTTCCCTACCTGATCTTCGCCATCGGTCTGATGGCGATGATGGGGCCGGGGCTTATGAACATCGTGCTGGCGCTGGCCTACAAGGAATGGGTCATCCCCTGCCGCGTGGTGCGCGGCGAAACCCTGGCCGTGCGCGAACTGGAATATGTGGAGGCCGCCCGCGCGCTTGGCGCCGGCCCGCGCCACATCATGTGGCGCGAGATCCTGCCCAACATCCTGTCGCCGGTCATCGTGATCTCCACCATCCGGATGGCCAATGTCATCATCCTCGAAGCCTCGCTGTCGTTTCTTGGCCTTGGGGTGCAGCCGCCCACCGCAAGCTGGGGCAGCATGGTGTCCGACGGCCGGGCCTTCATCCTCGAGGCCTGGTGGGTCTCCACCTTCCCCGGTATCGCGATCCTGCTTCTGGTTCTGGCCATCAACGTGGCAAGCCAGGGCCTGCGCGACGCCTTCGACCCGAGGTTCAGCGAATGAGCGTCTTGCTTGAGGTGACCAACCTGCGCACGGAATTCGCCACCCGTGCGGGCCTCGTGCGGGCGGTCGACGGGGTTTCCTTGCGGGTGGCGCGCGGCGAATGCCTTGGCGTCGTGGGCGAAAGCGGTTCGGGCAAGTCCGTCACCTTTTCCTCGGTCATGGGGCTGGTGCGGTCGCCGGGGCGTGTGGCGGCGGGCACCATCCACTTCGACGGCCGCGACCTGCGCGGCCTTGCGCCGGAGGAGATGCGCGCCATCCGCGGCCGCGACATCGCGATGACGATGCAGGATGCGCTGACGGCGCTGAACCCGGCCTTGACGGTGGGCGAACAGATGGCAGAGGTCATGATCGCCCATGACGACACGCTGCCATCGGCGCGCGGCGCGCGGCGGTCCGCGATCCGCGACCGGTCGGTCGAGATGCTGGGCCTTGTCGGCATCCCCGCCCCCGAAACGCGGCTCAGGCAATATCCGCACGAGTTTTCCGGCGGAATGCGGCAGCGCATCATGATCGCGATCGCGCTGACCTGCCGCCCGCAGCTTCTGATCGCGGACGAACCGACGACGGCGCTGGACGTCACGATCCAGGCGCAGGTTCTGGAACTGATCTCCGACATCCGGGCGCGGCTTGGCATGTCGGTGGTGCTGATCACCCACGATCTTGGCGTGGTCGCCGAACATTGCGACCGGGTGATGGTCATGTATGCGGGCCAGGTGGTCGAGGAAGGCCCGACCGACCAGGTGATCGGCGCGCCACGCCATCCCTATACACGGGGGCTTCTCGCCTCGATCCCGCGTCCAGCGCTGCGCGGTCAGCCGATCCGGCCCATCGTGGGCCAGGTGCCCGACCTTGTCGGCCTGCCGCCGCAGTGCCGCTTCCATTCCCGCTGCCCGCTGGCGCGGCAGGGCTGTCTGGTCCAGGTGCCGATGCTGCCGGCCGGACCGGGGCGGCAAGCGCGCTGCCTGCGCCTGGAGGAGACGTCATGAGCCTGCTTGAGGTCACCGGCCTGTCAAAGCACTACGCCGGGCGCCCGTCGCTTGTGCAAAGGGTGACGCGCGATCCGGGCCAGGTCGTGCGCGCGGTCAACGGCGTGTCGCTGGCCGTCGAACGCGGCGAGGTCCTGGGGCTGATCGGGGAATCGGGCTGCGGCAAGTCCACGCTTGGCCGCGCGATCCTGCGCCTGCACGAACCAAGCGCGGGCCGCGTGACCTTCGACGGAACCGAGGTGACCGCCCTTGCCCCGCCCGCGCTGAAGGCGATGCGGCGGCGGATGCAGATCATCTTTCAGGACCCCTACGCAAGCCTGAACCCCCGCCGCACCGTGGCCGAAATCGTCGGCCTGCCCCTGGCGCTGCACGGGATCGCCAGCGGCGAGGAGGCCCGAGAGATCACCGCCCGCGTGCTGGAACGCGTGGGCCTGAAGGCCGGCCAGCTTGACCGCTATCCCCACCAGTTCTCGGGCGGTCAGCGGCAGCGCATCGGGATCGCGCGGGCGCTGGTGTCGAACCCGGAATTCATCGTCTGCGACGAACCGGTCTCGGCGCTGGACGTGTCGATCCAGGCACAGATCATCGCGCTTCTGCTTGAGCTGAAGCGCGACCTCGGGCTGACCTATCTGTTCATCAGCCACGACATTTCGGTCATCGGTTATCTCTCGGACCGGGTCGCGGTCATGTATCTGGGCGAGATCGTCGAAACCGGCCCGGTGGCGGCGGTGCTGGACAACCCGCGCCATCCCTATACGCAAAGCCTCTTGTCGGCGGTGCCGGAGATCGGCGCGCGGCGCGACAGGAAGGCGCGGGTCAGGCTGCAGGGCGACCTGCCATCGCCGCTGAACCCGCCGAAAGGGTGCAAGTTCCATACCCGCTGCCCGCTGGCGACCGGGATCTGCCGCAGCGCCGCGCCACAGACGCGCGACCTTGGCGGCGCGCATTCGGCTGCCTGTCACCGGCTGGATGAAGGGCTGAGCCTGCTTGAGGGCGGGCGGTGATCGAGATTTCGGCAACCGGCCCGGCGGCGGCGCGCGGGCAGGCCCAGGCGGGCGCAGCCCCGGCTGAGACGCTGCGCGCGGCCACCGTCGCGCGGGTCGAAACGGCCCGCGCCGAAGGGCTGATCGACGCCGACGCGGAAGCCTACCTTGCCGCGCAGCGCGCCTTTCACGACGCGCACGATCCCGAAAGCCTTGCCGAGCTTGCCGGGATCGCGCGCGCCTTCGGCCTGTCCGAAGCCGATCTTTTCGCCCATCTCCATCTTGGGACACTGCGCGACATGAAGGGTGGCGCGCAATTGATCGAGGGTTGCAGCGCCTGGGCCGTGCCGGGCGGGCCGGAGGGGCCGCTGGTGGTGAAGAACCGGGATTACTCGGGCCGTCACCTTGGCATCCAGTGCGTGTTCCGCCATGCCGGGCCCGACATCGCCACCGGCCAGATCCTGAGCCTTGGCAGCCTTGGCAGCCTTGCCGCCTGGTCGTCGGGGATCAACGCCGCGGGGCTGGCGATTGCCGACACCCAGGTCGCGGTCAACCGCCACCGGGTCGGCTGGCTGCGCTATTTCCTGATGCCGCGGCTTCTGGCGCGCGCGCCGACGGTCGCAGCGGCGCTGGCGATGATCCGCAGCCTGCCACACGCGGGCGGCGGGACGCTTGTGATGGCCGACCGGCAGGGCGCGACCGCAGCGGTCGAACTGTCCGCCGGCGGACCGGCAATCCGCGAGGGCGGCGTCCAGTGGCGGACCAACCATTTCACCACCCCCGCGATCGCTGGCGAAACCCTGGGGCCTGAGGGCGACCGCATCGCCGGGAATTCCCATGCAAGGCACGCCTTCCTGTCGCGCCGCCTGCCCGGCCGCGACTGGACGGCCGCCGCGGCCCGCGCCCTGATGGCCACCCATCCCGGCCCCGACGGCGCGCCGATTTGCCAGCACGCCGACAGGCCCGACGGCGCCGAGACCATTTCCTGCGCCATCTATTCGTGTAGGCTGGGTGCAATGGAAGTCGCGGAAGGGACGCCGTGCCTGGACAGGTGGCAGGCGCCGGAGCCCTGCCGCGCAAGCTAGGGCGGCGACAGGCGGATGGCAGACTACCGGAACGAGATTGTCGGCACCTCGCCGGCGCTGGAAACCCTGCGCAACCTGATCGAGCGGATCGCCCGCAGCCCCACCCGCACGGTCCTGATCTATGGCGAGACCGGCACCGGCAAGGGACTTGTGGCGCGGATGATCCACCAGGCCTCCAGCCGCGCAGCGCGCGATTTCGTCGACATCAACTGCGCCGCCCTGCCCGCCAGCCTTCTGGAATCGGAGCTTTTCGGCCACGAGAAGGGCGCCTTTACCGGTGCGGTCGACCGCAAGCTGGGGCTGGTCGAGGCCGCGAACCAGGGCACCGTCTTTCTGGACGAGATCCGCGAAATGGACCTGACGCTTCAGGCCAAGCTTCTGTCGCTGCTTGATACCCAGCAGTTCCGCCGCGTCGGGGCCATCAAGCCGGTGACGGTCGACGTGCGCTTCATCGCGGCGACCAACAAGGTTCTCCTGTCCGAGGTGACATCGGGTCGCTTCCGCGAAGACCTTTACTACCGCCTGCAGGTCGTCGCGGTGAACCTGCCCGCGCTGCGCGACCGCGGCGAGGACGTTCTGACCCTGGCGCGCCATTTCATCGGCCGGTTCAACCGTGCCTACGGGCGCAAGCTGCGCGGGCTGAGCGCCGAGACCGAGGAAATCTTTCTGCGCTATCCCTGGCCGGGCAATGTGCGCGAGCTGGAAAACCTGCTGGAACGGATCTTCATCCTTGAAGACGACGACGAGATCGAGCCGCGCCACCTGCCCGACCGGATCCTGCGCAGCGTGACCGCGGCCGGGCGTGCGGTTCCCGGCGGGCCCGCCGACGGCGGCGGCGACTACCATGCCGCGACCGAAGCCTTTCAGCGCGACCTGATCGCCCGGGCGCTGACCGGTGCAGCCGGAAACCAGCAGGAGGCCGCGCGGACGCTTGGCCTGTCGCGCCACGCGCTGCGCCACCAGATGATCAAGCTCGGGCTTCTCAAGGCGTGATTTCCACACCGGGGCGCGAAACCCGCGCAATCCCCCGGGCCGTCACCGGCCGAACTGCGCGTCGCCGCGGCGCTGGCTGGCACGATCTGCGCATATAGATCGGTGACAACGCCCTGCCTGAGAGGAATCCATGTCGTCGATCCGGATCATCTGCCCCAACGGGCATCTGGGCTTCGCGCCCCTGAAGACCGAAAGCTTCCACCTTGCCGTGGAGACCCGGCCGGACTTCATCGCCGCCGATTCCGGCAGCGACGATATCGGCCCGGTGCCGCTCGGCAACGACAGCTGCGCCAGCCCCCGCGCCTGGCAGGAACACGACCTTGAGCAGATGCTTCTGGCCGCGCGGCGGCTGGGCGTGCCGATGCTGATCGGCTCTGCCGGAGACACCGGCACCAACAGCCGCGTCGACATGTATGTGCAGATCATCCGCGACATCGCGGCGCGCCACGGCCTCGCGCCGTTCAAGCTGGGCTGGTTCTATTCCGAGGTGGACCGCGACCTGATCCGCGCCAAGATCCGCGGCGGATCGCCGGTGCGTGGTCTGGACGCGCGCGAGGATCTGAGCGAGGCGGAGCTGGACGCGACAAGCCGCGTGGTGGCGATGGCGGGCGTCCATCCCTTCGTCAAGCTTCTGGAGGAGGGTTGCGACGTCATCATCGGCGGCCGGTCCTCAGACAGCGCGATCTTCGCGGCCTGCGCGCTTCACAAGGGCTATCCGCAGGCGCAAAGCTACTACCTTGGCAAGGTTCTCGAATGCGCGTCGTTCTGCGCCGAACCCTATGGTGCGAAGGAAACCGTGATGGGCGAGATCACGCCCGAGGCGGTCGAGGTGACGGCCATGGCCCCCTGGCAGCGCTGCACCGTGGCCTCTGTCGCGGGTCACGCGATGTACGAACGGTCGAACCCCTTCCATGAATTCGTGGCGGGCGGGATGCTGGACATGACGCATTGCGCCTATGAACAGGCCAGCGACAGGACCACCCGCGTGACCGGGATGGATTTCGTCCCCGCCGAGGAATTCCGGGTCAAGCTGGAAGGGTCGGGCAAGGTCGGCGAACGCTTTGTCGGGATGGCAGGCATCCGCGATCCCTATACGATCGCCAATGTCGATGCGGTCATCGACTGGGCGCGCCGGCAGACGGAAGAACGCTTTGGCCCCGAGGGCTGGGAACTTCACTACAGCGTCTTCGGCCGCAACGGCGTGATGGGCGACATGGAGCCCTTGAAGGACCAGCCCGGGCATGAGCTTTGCGTGGTCGTCCAGGGGATCGCGCCCACCCGCGAAATGGCCGAGGAGGTCTGCATGACCGGCACCCGGCAGATGTTCTACGCGCGCCTTCCCGACGTCAAAGGGACCGCCGGCGGCGTATCCTTCGTGCTGGACGAGGTGATGCAGGCCAGCCCGGCCTATCGCTGGACGCTCAATCACACGATGGCCGTCAGCGACCCGCTGGAGCTTTTCCCCACCCACACCGCCACCGTCGGCTGAGGCCCAGGATGAACGCCCCCATGAACGCGACCATGAACACCCGCAAGAAACTGTCGGACCTGGCCAAGACGATCCGGTCGAAAAACGCCGGCACCGACAAGATCACCTTCGACATCATCTTCCGCGAACGCGCGACCTACGAGATGGTCAAGCGGTCCGGCGCGCTGACCCGTGAAAGCGTCTGCCGCATCCTGAACGTCGCGCCCGAACGGCTGACCGACTTCGTCGAATACGACCCGGCCTTCGCGATCAAGTTCACCATCCTGCGCGTCCGCCCCTCGGGCAGCGCGGGCGATGGCGACATCTTCGGCGCGCAGCAATACGCGCCCTTCCTGGATGTCGAGGTGGACATCTCCGCCTGATCCCACGGCGCGGGCGGCGGGTGCGATGCCGCCAGCGCCGGGCAGCGGTCAGCCCGGTTGTCGCGCCGCCAGCGCGGCGACCGTCGCCCAAAGATCGGGCGCGACATCGACCATGGCGCGGGGCCTGCGCCCGGCCCCGGGGATGCGCACCTGCGGGTCTTCCGCGATCGCCTCGGCCACGCGCGCGATGCGGCTTGCCAGGGTGTCGGCGGCCGGGCCCGGGTCGATCAGGATGTAGAACTGGCCCAGGTCATGCGGCGGACCGCCTTCTGCCTTGAGCGCACGGACATCCAGGGCATTGACCGATCCGGTCAGCCCCGCCGCCAGGAATTCCGCCAGAAGGCCAAGCGCCCAGCCCTTGTAGCCCGCCGCGCTGACAAGCGACCCGGCCAGCGCCGCCTCGGGGTCGGTCGTGGGCCGGCCCTCGCGGTCCACCGCCCAGCCCGGGGGGATCGCCTCGCCCGCGGCCTTGGCCATGGTGATCTTGCCCAGCGCGACCGCGGCGGTGGAGAAATCGGCATGCATCGCGGGACCGTCGGCACCGGGGATGGTGAAGGCGACCGGGTTGGTTCCGATGACCGGCAGCCGCCCCCCCGGCCCCGCCACGATGGCAGAGGCATTGGTGACGCCGAGGCCGATCAACCCCGCCGCCGCGATCTGTTCGGTGAAGAAACCCAGCGACGTGCAGGTGTGCGAATGGCAGACCGCAAGGCTTGCGATGCCGCAGGCGCGCGCCGCCGCGACGGCCGGTTCGAAGGCGCGGGCGAAGGCGGGCTGCGCAAAGCCGAGCCGGGCGTCGGCCAGGACCGTGCCGGGCCTGGGCTGCGTCACGACGGGATCGACGGTGCCGTTGACCCGTCCCGACAGCAGCTGTCGGCAGTAGCTTTCCAGATAGTAGAGCCCGCAGATGACGTTCCCGGTCTCTTCCGCGCGGGCGATGGCGCGGGCCACCTCGCGTGCCTGCCAGGTCCCCGCGCCGTGGGCCGCCAGAGCCTTTTCGCTGATCCGTTCGATCTCTGCGATCGCTATCTGCATGGGTTCTTCCCTTTCCGGACGGGTGCGACGGCCCCGCGCAATGGTGCCCCGGGGAGGCTGGTTCAGTCGTTGTCGCTGGTCCCGGCCCCGGCATCCTCGCGCGATTTCGCCGAGGGCGGGACCGTCGTCCTCAGTGCGAACAGACCAAGCCGGTCGGCGACCGCGCCATCGCAGCCGCGCGCCTGCCTCGGCGCAGCGGCGGCGACCGTGCCTGGATCGCAGGCAAGATGCAGCATCGCCAATGGCAGGTCCGCCAGCGCCGCAAGATCGCCAGAGGGACTGCCCGCGCCGTCCAGCCAGACCTGCCCCCCGTCCCAAGACAAGGACAGCGCGGTCTGACGCGCCAGGGACAGCGCGGCCAGGAACGGCAGCAACATGAGCGGACGTCCGACCGGGCCAAGCGCCAGGCCGCGCCCCCCCGCCGCAGGAACACCGCCGAAATCGACAAGCGACGCCCCGAGCGCCACGGGACAGAGCGTCACGCCCCCGGCGGCGGTCCAGTGGCCCGGCGCGATCGCGGCAGGCAGCGCCTGCCCCGCCTGGTCGCCCGCGCGTTCAAGATGGGCCAGAAGCGCCGCCGCGCCGTCCAGCCCCTGTGCGTGAAGCCACGCGGCGGCGCGGCCGGCCTCCTCCGCCAGGCCCCAGGAGAACCCGGTGCCGCGCGCGGCCTTGGTGCAAAGCGTCTCGATCTCGTTGCGCGACAGGGCGACTTCCGGCGCCCGCCGCAAAGGGGCTGCCTTGTCGGATAGCGGCGCAGCGGCGGCGCCCGCCGGGTCAGGCTCGGCCGGAATATCGAGCGGATAGGGTGCGCCCTGAAAGAGGCTGATACGCACCCATTTGTCCGACCTCGGGTCGAAATGACTTGCACCGAAGAAGGCGAGCTTGCAGCGCATCAGGTCGATGGGCAGGACATCCGCCGCGATCAGGTTGTCGCGCACCTCCGAATAGGGATGCGTGGCCGCGATCTGGGCGCGGCGGACCATGTAGCGGTGTTCGGGATGGCGCAAGAGGAAGGCGGCAACGGTCGCATCGGCGGGCCAGGCCGCAAGTGCCGCGTCCAGTTCGCTGGCCAGCCGCCCGACACACAGCGGCTGTTCCCTTTCGGCCCCCGCCTCGGTTGCGCGTTCCCCAAGCCGCGGTTCAAGCTTTTCTTCCGAGACATACCAGAAACGGGCCTGCTGGGCCGGATCGGAAAAGTCGATTGCGAGCGCCCAGTCGTAGCTTGCCGCAAGCACCGCGCGCAAGGCGTCGAGCGTCATGGCGCCGTCGATCCCGAATGCCTCGTCCGCGGCCATGGTCTGCGCCAGATCGTCGATCAGCGCGCCGTGCGGTTCCAGAAGGATCGCCAGAAGCGCCTCCTGCCCCTCAAGGCTCAGTGCCCCCTCGCCCCAGCGCCAGAGCGCGTCCCAGGGACGGGGCGCGTCGCCGGGGAAGGTGGCCAGCCGGTCGCCGATGCGTGCAAGGTCGCGCCTGAGGTCGGCAAGCCGTCCGGTCTGGATCGGATGCTGAGACCGCCAGCGCCCGGCGTTGGCAACGGCGGCGGCCCAGGCGGCCTTGAACTCTTCGACCGCCGGTTCCGTCGCGGTGGACAGCGACCGCACCCGCGCCAGCGCCGTTTCGCGCGCCGCGATCCAGTTGTTCAAGAGCACCGGGTGGCGGACCAGATAGGGTGCCATGCCAAGCCCGGTGGAATTGCCGACGCCAAGGCTTTCGCGGATCTCGCGGGACAGGCGGACCGCCCCCTGCCCGCCCTTTGCCCGCGCCAGGTGTTCGACGATATCGACGGTAAACTGCCGCGTCAGCCAGACCGACAGCATCTCGGCCTGGAAAGGCACCGAAAGCTCCGGCCGGCCGGCGATGTCGGACCAGTCCGCGGCCCCGAACTTGCCAGCCCCGTAGACGGCGGTCGTACGCATCAGGTAGCCCACCGCCGCGATTTCGGCCGGGTCCGGCTGGCGGCCTTCGGCCAGTGCCGCCACCACATGCGACCAGAGCCGGACCGACCGGTTGGCACGGCTGAGCGACAGTTCCCGCCCGCTGATCCGGCCCGCTTCCTGCAGGGGCACGTTGGCCTGGAGCCGGTCGAGATCGGCCGATGACGGCATCCCGTCGAAGAGCGCGAAGGTCGCGTCCCAGGCGGTCGCGATCACCCGGTCCGACCGCATGTCGTCGGGCAGATCGTGGGCGAAGGCGACAAGGCTGTAGGTGCGGTCCGGCCCCGTCGCGCGGTAGACGGCGCGCCCGACGCCCCGCGCGTCCAGATCCCAGACCGGGCGGTCGAAGCGCCAGCCCTCGGCCGCCATCCGCCTGAGCATCACGCGCAGGAACGACAGCCGGAACGGATGCGCCGCGCCCATGCGCGCCAGCCTCATGACGGTTTGCGGCGGGCGCGGGGCGACCGACGCCTCCTTGGGGTGTGGCGGGTCAAGCATGGTCATCGTTCACCCCACCCGGCCGGTCGCGGCGGCCGGTCCGAAGCCATCGGCGAACATTCGAAGCCAGTTGCCCCCCATCACGGCGGCCACTTCCGCCCCGTCCATCCCCGCCGCCGCAAGACCGGCGGCGATGGCGCCGAAATCCCCGTTGCCGCCGAACCAGCCGGGCATCGGCGGAAAGCCCGGCGCATCGGCGCTGCCCTCGCCATAGTCGATGGACTTGGTCCAGCGTCCGACGCGCATCCATTCCACCACGCTGTCGGGTTGGTCCTGGCACAGGTCGGTGCCGATGCCGATGCGGTCGATGCCCATCATCTCGGCGGTGCGCGCGATCATCGCGCAGAAATCGTCAAGCGCGCAGGCGCTGCCGCCCCGCAGGTGATGGGGATAGACCGAAAAGCCCAGCATCCCGCCGCTTTCGGCAAGCGCCCGCAGCACGCGGTCGGACTTGTTGCGCAGTGCCGGATGCCAGCTTGCGGGATTGGCATGGGTGATCGCGATGGGCCGTGTCGAGTGTTCGATCGCCTCAAGGGTCGATCGTTCGCCCGAATGGCTCATGTCCACGACCATGCCGACCCTGTTCATCTCCGCCACCACCGCGCGGCCCATGCGGGTCAGGCCGGTGTCGTCATCCTCATAGCAGCCAGAGGCCAGCAGCGACTGGTTGTTGTAGCTCAGTTGCATGAAGCGCAGGCCAAGCGTGTGCAAGACCTCCACGAGGCCGATGTCATCCTCGATGCAGGACGGGTTTTGCGCGCCGAAGAAGATCGCGGTGCGGCCGGTGTCGCGGGCGCGCTGCACATCCGCCGCCGTCCGCCCCTGGAAGACAAGGTCGGGGAACCGTTCGAACCAGCGGTTCCAGCGTTCGATCTGCAAGACCGTCTCACGGAAGGTCTCGTGATAGGTGATGGTGACATGGACCGCGTCAACCCCGCCCGCGCGCATCTGGCGAAAGATCCTTTCCGACCAGTTGGCATATTGCAACCCGTCGATCAGGGGCGTCATTCTGGTGCCCCCGCCGCGACATAGGCGGTCTTGACCGTGGTGTAGAATTCGGCGGCATAGCGGCCCTGTTCGCGCGGCCCGAACGACGACGCGCCGCGCCCGCCGAAGGGAACGTGATAATCGGTTCCCGCCGTCGGCAGGTTCACCATCACGCAGCCCGCGCGCATGTTGGCGCGGAAGTGGCTGGCGCGCGACAGGGACCGGGTCATGATCCCCGCCGTCAGGCCGAAGTCGCTGTCGTTGGCAATGGCCAGCGCCTCGTCGTAGCTGCCCGCGCGGATCACGCAGGTGACGGGCGCGAACATCTCCTCCCGGTTGACGCGCATGTCGTTGCGGGTGCCGGCGAAGACGGCGGGCGCCATGTAGAACCCCTTTGTCGGGCGTTCCAGCCGGTCGCCGCCGCAAAGCAGTTCAGCACCCTCGGCCTTGCCAAGGGCGATGTAGTCAAGGTTCTGGGCCAGCTGGTCTTCGGACACGACCGGCCCGATCTGCGTCCCGTCCTCCAGCGCGTGCCCCACCTTCAGCGCCCGCGCGGCGGCGACCAGCCTTTCGACAAAGGCGTCGTGAACGGCCTCGTGCACGATCAGGCGGCTGGCGGCGGTGCATTTCTGCCCGGTGCCGCCGAAGGCCGCGTTGGCGGCATGGGCGACGGCAAGGTCAAGATCGGCGTCGTCCATGACCAGCATGGGGTTCTTCGACCCCATCTCCATCTGGACCTTGGTCATGTTGGCGACCGCGCTGGCCGCGATCTGGCGCCCGACGGGGACCGAACCGGTGAAGCTGATCGCATCCACCGCGCGGCTTTCGACCAGCCGCTGCCCCACTGCGCGGCCCGGACCGGTGACGAGGTTGAAAAGCCCCGCCGGGATATCCTGCCGGACGATGATGTCAGTCAGCGCGACGGCGCTCGCGGGTGTCAGGTTGGCGGGCTTCCAGACGACGGCATTGCCGAAGGCCAGCGCGGGCGCGATCTTCCAGGCGGGCGTCGCCACCGGGAAGTTCCAGGGGCTGACGATCGCAACCACCCCCACCGGTTCTCGGCGCACGTCGATCTCTATTCCCGGCCGCACGCTTTCGGCAAGGTCGCCCTGATTGCGCAGCGCCTCGGCGGCGAAGTAGGTGAAGAACTGTCCGGCGCGGTAAACCTCGCCCCGGCCCTCGGCCAGCGGCTTGCCTTCCTCGCGCGAGAGCATGCGGCCGATCTCTTCTGCACGCGCCATCAGCTCCGTCCCGATCGCCATCAGGACGTCGTGGCGCTTCTGGATGCCGGCGGCCCACCAGGCAACCTGCGCCCGGCGCGCCGCATCGAGCGCCTCGTCAAGCTGCGCGGCATCGGCCTGGCCGTAGCGGCCGATCAGGTCGGAAAGATCCGACGGGTTGCGGTTCTCGATCTCCGAGGCGCCCGCGACCCAGCGCCCCGCGATGTGAATGCCCGTCATCTGTTCCATCGCCATCCTCCCTGACCGCGATCAGCCTAGACATGGAAGGCGCATTTAGACAATCTGGAACAACTGAACATTATTTCAGGAATACTGAAATGGCGATCAAGCTGGAGATGCTCCGCGTCTTTCGTGTCGCGGCGGAGGAGGGATCGCTTGCCGATGCGGCGGGCGTGCTGGGCCGGACGCCCTCGGCGGTATCGATGATGCTGGCGCAGCTTGAGGACAATATCGGCGCGCCCCTGTTCGAGACGGACCGCAAGAACCGGTTGACGAAGCTTGGCGACCTGGTCCTGGCAGAGGCGGTCCGCGCGACCGACGTCTTCGACAGCAGCGCCGAGGCGATCCGGCGCCTGACCGCCTCGATCGCGGGAACCGTGCGCATCGCGGCGGTGCCGTCGGTGATCGTGACGTTGCTGCCCGGTGCGATCGCTGGCTTCCGGGCGACCCATCCCGGCGTCCGCCTGGAAATCAGCGATCTCGACAGCGATTCGGTCAGACGGCGCATCCGTTTCGACGAGGCCGACATAGGCATTCTGACCGGGTCGCCGGGCGGCGGCGAGGACGATTTTCCGATAGCGGGCGATGCGCTTGGCATCGTCTACCGCGAGGGCGGCGCAATCGACCGGGCAGTGGGGGCGATGGACGGCGCGCCGGGCTGGTCGCTCTTGCGGCACGAACCGCTGATCGCCAATCCGCTGTGCGATCTGGTTGCGCATGGTGATGTCGCCAAACTGTTGGAGACATGCAACCTTCAGGCGCGCAACACCACGGCGCTCCTGTCCTTCGTGCGCGAGGGATTGGGCGCGACGATCCTGCCGGAGGGCGCGATGTCGATGTTGCCGGGCGGGTTGGGGTTCGTGCGCCCGGTCGATCCGGCGGTCACGCGGACGCTTTCGATGCTGCGCAATCCGGCGCGTCGGCTGGGCCCGGCAGCCCAGGCCTTCTGGGACACGATCGTCGCGCGGTTCCGTCCGCCTGCCGCCTGAGCGGCCCCTTCAAGGCATCCCCCGGCTACCAGATCTGCGTGAAAGTCCGGGGCGATCCGGCAGCACCCGCCGTCGCAAGCACCGACGCCTCGGCGGAAAGGCCGCGCACAAGATCCTGGACCAGCGTCAAGGATGCCAGCATCTCGGCGCGGCTGAACGCGCCCAGAACGGCGATCGCATCATCGAGGTTGCCCCTCTCGAGCCCGGCAGCGGCAAGGCGCAGGTGGGACGCGACAAGATCGGCGATGGCGGATTCCCGGGCGGCAAACACTGCCGTCACTCGGCGCAGCGCCGGTTCGCCAAGACACTGCATCAGGTAAAGAAGCCGCTTCGATTCCTGAAAGGCCGATGGAAGCGCCTCGGCGTATTGCGGTACGATGGATATGGTATCGGCTTCGTCGGCCTTGCGCAGGTCCATGAACCGATGCGCCTCGCCCACGGTCAGATAGCGGTGTGGCCCGAATTCGGGGGGCACCACCCCCTGGCCAAGAAAGACCGGCGAGAAGGGGGCGGCCAGCGCACCGGTCGGGCTGTGCCACATCATCCGGAAGGCAGGATCCGGCGCGTCAAGAAGCGGCACCACCTGGCCATAGCCTGCCGTGTCGCCGGTCAGACGCTCTGTCCGTACGGCCCAGGTCATGTCTTCCAGGCCGATCCTTTCGGGCCGCGCCGCGCGCGCCGTCATCTCGGCCTCGATCCAGCGAACGCCTTCCCAGCGGCCTTTGCCGTCACCATAGATGGCGTTCGCGTCGAACGGCCCGCCGGAATACCAGCCCATTTCCTGCGCGAAACCGACGAGGTTCGGCGACCAGAGGAAATCCGGGTGGCCCGGCGTTTCGACCGGCACCTCCAGCACATAGCCGGGGCGCGAGGCGCGGATGCTGTCGGGGCCCAGCCGTTCGGCGACCCACAGGCCCTGTCCCCCGGCGAACTGGATCATCACCCAGGCTTCCCCGGCATCCGCGAAGAGGTGCGAATTGCCGCCATAGGTGCTTTCACCGTGGTCCGCGATAAGCGCTGCGCAGATGTCCACGGCCTCGCGCGCCGTCCGCGCCCGTTCGAGGACGATCCTTGCAAGGTCGCTGTAGTTCGGCCCTGTCTGATCCTTCGGCGTCATCGCGACAAGTTCCGCACGCGAAGACGACCAGACATCGCGCACCGCGACCCCGTGTTCGTTCACACCGCCGTTGGTGATCGGCGCGGGAACGCCCTTGTAGTAGGAATAGCTGACCCGCATGTGCCGCGCCGTCTGCGGAACCTGGGGGATGGACGTGCGCACACCCGGCATGTCGGCATCCGGCCCGACGCCGACCTCGATCGTTGCACCCGCGGGATGGCTGGCGCGCGGCACGATCTCAAGCCAGTGCGATGACGGCTCGTCCCCGTAACCGCCCAGCCAGGCATGCCCGGTCCGGCTGTGGTTCTTCCCGATGTAGATCGCGTAGCTCACGCCCGCCCCCTCCTATGCCCTGGCACGCCGCCCCGCCCGATCCTGTCGATTGCGCGGGCGGTTGCAAGCCGGCAAACGGGGCGGGCCCCGAAAAGGCACGGCAATCGCGCAGAGGAGGCCGTTTTGGGCATATACTTTCCCGCAAACTGTCGCTAGAGACACCGCACCTCACCCTTCGGGCGCCTAGGGTGCCCCTGTCCTTATCCGTGGAACCCCCCGCCGTGATCCCCCCCCTCTCCGAGGCGCTCGCCGAGCGTGGCTATGTCAATCTTACCCCTGTCCAGGAGGCGGTGATCGCGCCCGGGCTTCAGGGCGCGGACCTGCTGGTTTCGGCGCAGACCGGTTCGGGCAAGACAGTGGGCTTCGGCCTTGCCATCGCGCCGACGCTTCTGGGCGAGGCCACGGCCTTTGGCCCCGCCGCCGCGCCGCTGGCCCTTGTCATCGCGCCGACGCGCGAACTGGCGTTCCAGGTGATGCGCGAACTGCGCTGGCTTTATGCCCGCACCGGCGCGGTCGTCGCCTCCTGCGTGGGCGGCATGGACATCCGGCAGGAACGGCGCGCGCTGGAAAGCGGGGCGCATATCGTCGTCGGCACGCCTGGGCGCCTGCGCGACCACATCGAACGCGGGTCGCTGGATCTTGGCGCGCTGATGGCCGTCGTCCTCGACGAGGCCGACGAGATGCTGGACCTCGGCTTCCGCGAGGATCTGGAATTCATGCTGGCCGCCGCCCCGGCAGAGCGGCGGACGCTGATGTTTTCGGCCACCGTTTCGCCGATGATCGCGAAGCTGGCCAAGCAGTATCAGCGCGATGCGCAGCGCGTCAGCACGATCAATTCGGCCGAACAGCATGCCGACATCGCCTACCGGGCGCTTCGGGTGGCCGCGCCGGACACCGACCACGCGATCTTCAACCTGCTGCGCTATCACGAGGATCAGGGCGCCATCGTCTTTGCCAACACCCGCGCGGCGGTCAACCACCTGACCGCGCGGCTTGCCAATCGCGGCCTGTCGGTCGTGACCCTGTCGGGCGAACTGAGCCAGTCGGAACGCAATCACGCGCTGCAGGCGATGCGTGACGGGCGTGCCCGCGTCTGCGTCGCGACCGATGTCGCGGCGCGCGGCATCGACTTGCCGAACCTGACGCTGGTGATCCATGCCGACCTGCCGACCAATACCGAAAGCCTGCTGCACCGGTCGGGCCGTACCGGCCGCGCCGGGCGCAAGGGCATATCGGCGCTGATCGTCCCGCCAAAGCTGGTGAAGAAGGCCGAAAGGCTTCTGGGCTGGGCGAAGATCTCGGCGGAATGGACCGTACCGCCCTCGGCCGAGGACATCCTGCGCAAGGACGAGGAGCGGCTGATGTCCGATCCCGGCTGGGACGAACCGGTGAGCGAGGAGCAGGCCGCCTTTGCCCGGCGCCTGCTGGCCAGCCGCAGCCCCGAGGCGGTCGCGGCGGCCTTCCTGCGGCTGCACCAGTCGCGCCACGCCGCCCCGGAGGAGCTTTTGCCGCCCGACAGCGCGCCTGCCCGCGACAAGCCGGCCTTCGGGCCAAGCCGCTGGTTCGCCCTGTCCGTCGGCCGCGCGGAGCGGGCGGAGGCGCGCTGGATCCTGCCGCTTCTGCGCCGTGCCGCCGATCTTGAGAAGGCCGCGATCGGCGCGATCCGCGTTCAGGACACGGAAACCTATGTCGAGATCGCCGAAGCGAGCGCCAGGGCGTTCCTGGCCGCGCTTGGCCCCGAGGGCGAGGTCGCCGACGGGGTCAGGGCGCGGGCGCTGGAAGGCGCGCCCGATCTGTCGCCCGGCGGGCGCAAGCCCCTGACCGGGGCGCCCGCACGCCTGCGTGCCCCGGGTGCGGGCCATCGCAAGGGCCAGGGCGAAGGGACAGCGCCGGACCGCGCGCCCCGCCCCGCCGGCAAGTTCGAACGTCCGCGCCCGACGTACGAGGCGAAGGGCAAGACGCCCGCGCGCCACGACCCGGCGGCAGCGCAGGGGGAAGACCCGGCGCAGGCCGCATCCGCCCCCTGGGGCGGCAAGGCAAAGAAGTGGGCGGCCCCGGCGGGCGGCGCGGGCAAGCCCGGCGGCGTGGCCGCCAAGGGCAAACCCCGGTCACCGCGCGTCGAGCACGAGGGCGCTCCAGACCGGCAAACGGACTGGCAACCCGCCGGAAAGAAGCCTGCGGGCAAGAAATCCGCCGATGGAAAACCCGTTGGCAAGAAGCCCTTCGCGTCGTCGAAGCCGGGCAAGCCGGGCTTTGGCAAGGCCAAGCCGGGCAAGAAGGGCTTTGGCAAGCCGCGCGACGGACGCGAACCGCCCCGGCGCGGCAAGTCCTAGCGCCTCGTCGGGCAGGCGGGGTGGCGCGCATGCGTCACGCGCCCGATGTGCGGTCCAAGGTCAATGGGTCAACCCTCGTCGTCGCCGCCGAAGGGTCGCGCCCTGTGACCATCCCGGCTTTGCGGTGGGCGCCCGCCGACTGCGTTTCATCATGACGATTCCGCAACTGGCAAAGCGGGCGTGGCGCCGCCCCTCGCCTCCCCCGCAGGCCACCGGCAAGCCCCGGACGCAGGCCATCCGGTCTGGTTCTTGCGGGCCGCGAGCACGGACTTGACAGCGCCGTGAAATGAATATGATATCAGTATCAGTTTTATTGGGGGCCGAATGTCGGCGATCAGTGCCAGATCCAGCGCGCCGGACGGCGGGCAAGACGGGTTCGCGGCCTGGCTGGTCCGCGACCGCGAAGACCGTCGCAAGGGCGAACGCACCCGCATCGACCTGCTTGTCGCGGGCGCTGAGCTTCTGGCGATTGCCCCGCTCGACAGGCTGACCGTCGCCGCGCTGTGCAAGGCCGCCGGCGTCGCACACGGCACCTTCTATCTATACTTCAGCGACCGCAACGCGCTGGCCGGTGCGCTTCTCAGCGCCTTCGTCGATCATGTGCAGGGCAGGATGCGGGCGGCGGCGCGAAGCCCGGGCGATGCCGCGCGCAACACGACGGCCGCCTACATGGACCTATTCGAGAAAAATCCCGGGCTGATGAAATGCCTTGTGGTCGGGCTTGATGCCTTCCCCGAGGCGCGCGCGGCATTCCAGCGGCTGAACCACGAATGGGTGCTGACCGTGGTGCGCGCGACCCAGCGGCGCGCGGGCGATGCCGCGCGACCCGAAGATGACCTGATGCGACGCGCCTACGCGCTCGGCGGCATGGTGGACCAGTACCTTACCGCCCTGTTCATCACCGAGGACCCCTGGGTGGGCGCCCTGTCGCAGGATCGCGACGCGCTGCTTGAGACTTTGACCGATCTTTGGAAACGAGGCATGGCATCATGAGCCTGATCGACGACGGACACCGGATTGCGCTGCATGAGCTTGCCGGTCACCGACAGGAGGCCTGGGAACGCCAAAGCGCCCACGTCGCCGCCAATTCGGCCTTCTACCGGCGGATATGGAACGGCGCGACTCCGCCCCGGCGGCTCGAGGATCTGCCCGAGCTGCCGTTCTCGGACAAGGCCGACCTGCGCCTGTCGCAGCCCGCGCACCCGCCCTTCGGCGACTACCTGGCCGCGCCGCGCGACCGGGTCAGCCGGCTGCATCGCACTTCGGGCACCACCGGTCAGGCGATGAACCTCGCGATGAGCGCGCGCGACTGCGAGATTACCGAAATCGTCGGCGGCCGCGCGCAGGCGCTGGCGGGGCTTGGCCCGGGCATCACGGTCGTGCATTGCCTGAACTACCAGATGTGGATGGGCGGGCTGACCGACCACCTGACGCTGGAACGGACGGGTGCGACGGTGGTGCCCTTCGGCGTCGGATCGACCGAGCTTCTGGTGCGCACGATCCTCGAGACGGGGATCACCGCGATTTCCTGCACGCCCTCCTACCCCGCCGTCCTTGAACGCGTCGTGTCCGAGAAGTTCCCCGGCATCGCGCCGGCGGACCTTGGCCTCAGGCTGGGCCTCTTCGGCGGCGAACCGGGGCTGGACGACCCGGCCCTGCGCCAGCGGTTCCGCGACACCTGGGGGATGGAGCCGCGCAATTCGAACTACGGCGTGTCGGACGTGTTTTGCAACTTCGCGTCCCAGTGCGACCATGACACGGCGCTCCACTTTGTCGCCCATGACGTGCTGCATGCGGAATTGATCGACCCCGACAGCGGCGATGTGAGGCCGCTTCGGGCCGGGGCCGAGGGCGAACTGGTCCTGACCCACCTGGCGCGCGACTGCCAGCCGCTGGTGCGCTTTCGTACCGGCGACATCATCGCGATCGAGGCGACCGACACCTGCGGCTGCGGCTGCGCGGGGTTCCGGTTCCGGGTCATCGGGCGGTCGGACGACATGGTGGTGGTGCGCGGCCTGAACATGTTCCCGACGATGGTCGCGGCGGTGGTGACGGGGTTCGACGAGCTTTCCGGCGACTATCGCATCGTCCTCGACACTCCGCCGCCCTACGACGCGCTGCCGGTCCGGGCGGAACTGGCCAAGGGGCGTAGCGACGACGGGACGCTGGCGCGGCGGCTCGAGGCGGCCTTCAAGTCCCGGCTGGGCGCGACCGCCCGCGTGACCATCGTTCCCGCCGGCACCTTCCCGGTAACCGAGGGCAAGACAAGACGCGTGATCAGGAGCCATCCATGACCGATTTCACCTATGACACGATCCTCTCCACCCTGACCGGAGAGGGGGTGCGGACCATCGCGCTCAACCGGCCGCAATCGCTGAACGCGATGAACCGGCGGCTGATCGACGAGGTGGCGATTGCCTTCGACGACGCCAACCGCGATCCCGCGACACGCGCCATCGTCTTCACCGGCGAGGGCCGCGCCTTTTGCGCGGGCGACGACCGCCACGAACACGTCCACCCCGAAACCGAGGAAGAAGCCCGCGACCTGGTCGACGCGATCCAGCGCGCGACGGTCGCCATCGTCTTCGGCGCCAAGCCGGTGGTGGGCGCGATCAACGGCTGGGCCGTCGGCGGCGGCTTCGAATGGGCGATCAACTGCGACTTCCCGATCTGGGCCGAAAGCGCGAAGGGGTTCTTCCCCGAAGTGTCGCTGAACCTTTTCGTGACCGGCGCGGTCAGCGCGATCCTGCCCGCGATCACCGGCCCGGTGAAGGCGCGCGAGATGCTGTTTCTGGGCCAGCGCTACACCGCTGCGGATCTGAAGGACTGCGGCGTGGCCTGGAAGGTCGTGCCCGACGCGGCGCTGCGCGACGAGGCGGGCAAGGTCGCCGCCCAGCTTGCGGCCCTGCCGCCCTTGTCGGTCCGGGCGATGAAGCGGGTGCTGAACCAGGCGACGGCCGGCGGGCTTCGCCGCGCGATGGAGCTTGAGACGGACGCGACCGTAGCGGGTTTCCTTGACCCGGAGACGACGCGGCTTCTGAAGGCGTTCTAGGAGGCGCCGGGGCCAGGACCGGGCAGGTCATCGGCGAGCGCCGCGATTTCCGCCAGCGTGACCGGTTTCAGCGGCGCGCGGACGCGATGCGTTCCGATCCGGCCCGGCGACGTGCCTTGTAGCGCGGCCAGGATCTCGGCCACGCTCGCCGCGCAAAAGCGCCCCTGGCAGGGGCCCATGCCGGCGCGGGAAAACGCCTTGGCCTGGTTCGGGCCCAGCGTGCCCAGGGCGGCGTGGCGGCGGATGTCGCCCGCCGTCACCTCCTCGCAGCGGCAGATGATCGTGGCATCATCGGGCGCCAGCGCCCCCCGGAAGGGCGGGAAGGCCCGGTCAAGGAAGGGGCGCGCGGCCAGGTCCAGCGCGCGGCGGACCCTGAGCGGCCGGGCGGCAAGATCGCGGTCGCCCGCGCAGATCCGGCCAAGGTCATGGGCGATGGCCAGCGCGGCCAGACGCCCCGAAAGCGCGGCCACGCCTGCCCCGCCGATCCCCGCCCCGTCCCCGGCGACGAAGACCGTGGAGAGCGAGGTGCGCCCCCAGCCGTCGCGCACCGGCCGGAAGGCGCGCTGCGCCGCGTCCCAGTCGTGGGCAAGGGCCAGCGATCGGGTGACCTGGGTGTTGGGCACGACGCCGTGGTGCAGAAGGACCGTGCTGCATGGGATGCGGTGGCGGGTGCCGCCGCAGTCGAAGGTGATCGCCGTGGCATGATCCGCGCCTTCGACGGCGATCGCGCTGGCGCCACGGAACCGCGGCACCCCCGCGCCGGCGAGTTCGCGCAAGAGCGCGCCCCCCTTGGCCAGCATCCGCCAGCCCGCAAGCGCCCCGGGCAGATGCCGCGCCGCCGCCAGCAGGTCGGTCGTGCCCTGCGTCTCGACCAGCGCGCGGGGCGGGGTGCCCGCGCGCACCATCTGCGCCGCGACCAGATAGAGAAGCGGCCCCGACCCGGCCAGGACCGCGTCCCCGGCGACGACGCCTGAAGCCTTGAGCAGGATCTGCGCGGCACCCGCCGTCATCACCCCCGGCAGCGTCCAGCCCGGAACCGGCATCGGCCGTTCCAGCGCGCCGGTCGCGACCAGAAGCCGCCGGCCCCTTGCCATGCCCGCGACGCCCGCGCGGGAAAAGGCAACGGTCCCGTCGGGGTCGACGCGCCAGGCCACCGCGCCCGGCAGATGCGCGATCAGCGGGTGATCCAGCGCCGCGACCAGCGCCTGCCCCCCGGTGTAGTCGGACCCAAGGATCCGCCCCCGCAGGGCGGCCGCGCGCGCGACATCGCGGTAGATCTGCCCGCCCGCGCGCGGCTGTTCGTCAAGGACCAGGACGGAAAGCCCCGCCCCGGCGGCCTGACACGCCGCGGCCATGCCGGCGGGCCCGGCGCCAAGCACGATCAGGTCGGCCTCAGTCATCGGTGCCCCCATCGGCCGGCCCTGCCGGAGGCATCGCGATCTCCATCCCCCCGGCGACCTCGATCATGCAGGCCTGCTGGGTGACGCCGCCGATCCGCACCAGGCAGTCGTAGCAGGCCCCCATCATGCAAAAGGGCCCCCGGGGCGCGCCCGAAACCGGCGTGTGGCGAAACGGCATGACGCCCGCGACCAGAAGTTCCGCCGCAAGGTTCGCGCCCGCCCTGAGCAGAAGCGCCCGCCCCTCGAAGCTGACGGGAACCCGCGCGCCTTCGGACGCATCCGCCGAAGCCCCCCCGGCGGCAAGATCACGAAAAGCGGTCTTCACGGAACACCTCCAGATCCGGGGCATCGGCGCGGCCCTCAAGCCAGGCGGGCAGGCGCAGGGCATGGGCGGCAGCCAGCGTGATGCCGCTGTGACAAGTCACCATGAAGGCCCCCGGCATCGCTGCGCTTTGCTGATAGATGGGCAGGCCGTCGGGCGACATGATCCGCAGCGCGCCCCAGCTGCGCACCACCCGCGCCCGCGCCAGGTCGGGCAGGACCGCGATCGCCTCGGCGGCGATGCGGGCGCTGACACTGGCCGAGGTGCCGTCATCAAGCCCGACCTCTTCGTTCGAAGCGCCGATCTGGATGCCGCCCTCGTTGACCTGGCGGAGCGTGCCCGAAGGCCGCGACAGAAGCGGCGGCATGCGTTCGGTGATCAGGACCTGACCGCGTTGCGGGCGGACAGGCGCGCGAAATCCCAGACGCGGCCCAAGCGTCGCGGCCCCAAGCCCCGCCGCCATGACGACGCGCCCGGCGCGGAAGCTGCGCCCGTCGGCCGTCCGCAGGGTGAAGCCGCCCGACTGCGCCACATCGGTGACGGTCACACCGTTCACCACCGTGCCGCCGCAGCGGCGAACTTCCGACGCCAGCGTCCTGAGGAGCGCCAGCGGGTTCACATGCCCGTCCTCGTCGTGGAAAAGCGCGCCCGCGACGCGCGGGCCGATGGCGGGTTCCTCGCGTTTGAGCGCATTGTGGCCCAGCACCTGATACGGATAGTCGCCGCCAAGCTCCTGCTTCAGCCGGTCATAGCGGCGCGCCTGCAACTCCAGCGCGCCTTCGTCGAGGAAGAATTCGTAACCGCCCCGTTGGCTGAGCGACAGATCGGCCCCCGAAGCCGCCGAAAGTTCGGCCGCGAAGTCCTTCCACAGGGCCGCCGACGCCCGCGTCCAGCGTGCATAGGCGGGTTCGGCCAGCCCCTTGGACTGCACCCAGATCAGCCCGAAATTCCCCCGCGAGGCGCGGAAATCCGCGTCGGAACCATCCAGGACCAGCACCCGGTGCCCACGCCGGACCAGCCCGTAGGCGACGGAAAGCCCGACGACACCGCCGCCCACGATGGCCCAGTCCGCCTCCATCAGAAGACCCGAGGCTGAAGGCTGGACTGGAACCAGGTGACGAAGCTCAGGATCGAAAAGACCGGAAGGCCGGTCGCGCGCCGGATATCGGCGGCATAGGGGATCATGTTCGTGCATTCCAGGACGATGGCACCAAGGTCGGGATGCGCCGCCTGCAGCGCGCGCGCGGCATCGACGTTGTCCTGGCGCGCGGCCTCGACATCCAGTTGCAATTCGTTGCCAAGGATCGCGCGGGTAAACTCGCGCAGCCCCTCGGTGCTGCCGACGGGGGTGCCTTGCGGCACATGCGCCTTGTCCAGATGCCGCGCGGTCAGGGTGGAGCCGGAGATGGTCAGGATGCCCGCGCGCCGCCCCGGCGGCAGAAGGCGGTTCACCATGCCCACCTGCATCAGCGAGGACGTGGCGACAGGCACGCCCACGGCGGCCGCCAGCTCCTCCTGAAACAGGGACAGGAACCCGCAGTTCGTGGTGATCCCGTCCACACCGTCGGCCACCAGATCGCGCGCCGCGTCGACGAACCGGCCCAGCAGCCCCTCGGCACCGCCCCGGACCACGCGGTCGGGCGAGGCGTCGCGCACGACCCTGTAGTGCACCGGAAACGGCCAGGTCAGCGCGTTGCCCATGTCGCCCGGAATGCGGGGAAAGCGCGCCTCGAGCATCAGGATGCCGACCGCCGCCCCGTAAATCGCCTTGCCGCCTGTCGCGATCATGCGCCCCCCATCAGTCCGTGTCCACAAGACGCCCGGCAAGCGCGGCCGGGCCATCCACGAACAGGTTCGAATACCCCTGCCGCACCGCATCGCGAATCTGGTCGGTGCGCCCGATGATGTGCCGGTCCATCACACTTGCCGCAAGGTCCGCGTCGCGCCGCGAAAGCGCGTCGATCATCTCGCGGTGTTCGCCCTTGGTCTGGCGGGTCCGGTTGCCCATGTCGACCCAGCGGATAAAGCGGATACGCTCGTTCATCAGCCTGATCTGATGCACAAGCTCGTCGTTTCGCGACAGTTCCGCGATGGCCAGGTGGAACGCCTCGTCCCGGGCGGTCAGTTCGCCCACGGTCTTGCCGCGCAGGTTCTCGCCGTCGCCGCCGAATTCTTCCGCCAGGTTGCGCAGGTCGTCGTCGCCGGCGCGTTCGCAGGCCAGGCGGATCGCCAGCACCTCGAGCGCGCGGCGCAATTCGTAAAGCTGGCCGATCCCCTCGACATCGAGCGCGCGGCAGTAAAAACCCTGCCCCGGCACGAAATCGATCAGCCGTTCGGCCACCAGCCGGTTCAGCGCCTCGCGCAGGGGCGTGCGGCTGGCCGCCAGTTCGCGCGCCAGTGCCACCTCGTTGATGCGCTCGCCGGGCCGGATCTCGAACGCGGCGGCGCGGGCCTTGACGGCGGCATACAGCGTCTCGACTCTGCCCTCGCTCATGGTTCGCCCGCCTTCCCTGTATCCAGCGTTGACACAGTTCGGTCTGCGACACAATATGCATGGCTGTATACAGGTCAATATGCAGGATATCGGACGGTGGCACCCAGCAATCGGATGACCGGCGCGGAGGCGATGGTCCGCATGCTCGACCTGTACGGCGTGCAGCATGTCTTTGGCCTTTGCGGCGATACCACCCTGCCCTTCTACGACGCCGTCGCGCGGCTGCGGCCGGGCTTTACCCACCTTCTGACCCGCGACGAACGCCATGCCGCCTACATGGCAGACGGCTATGCCCGCGTCACCGGGCGCCCCGGCATCTGCGAGGGGCCATCGGGCGGGGGCGCGACCTATATCCTGCCCGGCGTGGTGGAGGCCAACGAAAGCTCCGTCCCGATCCTTGCCTTCAACAGCGATGTCTCCACGACCTCGCGCGGGCGCTATCCGCTGACCGAACTTGACCAGCCCGCGCTCTTCGCGCCGCTGACCAAATGGTGCGCCTCTCTCGACAGCGCGGCACGGCTGCCTGCGATGCTGCGTCAGGCGTTCCGGGTGATGACGACGGGGCGGCCGGGCGCGGTGCACCTGGCGCTGCCTTTCGATACCCAGAAGGCCGAGGTGGACGAGGCGGAGCTTTGGGCCGACGCGCGCCACCGGACATTCCCGGCCGAGCGCGCAGCACCGGATCCCGACGCCGTCGCCGAGGCCGCGACCCTTCTTCTTGGCGCGCGGCGGGCGGTGGCCATCTGCGGCGGCGGCCCCGTCCTTGCGGGGGCGGAGGGGGCGCTGGCGCGGCTGGCGCGGATGCTGGACCTGCCCATCGCCACCACCGTCTCGGGCCAGGGGGCGATCGCGGAGACCGACCCCCAGGCGGTCGGCGTCGTCGGCACCAACGGCGGCGTGCCATCCACCCGCGCCGTGGTCGAGGAGGCGGACCTGGTGCTGTTCATCGGCTGCCGCGCGGGGTCGGTCACGACCGAACGCTGGCGGTCGCCGCGCCCCGGCCTGCCGGTCATCCACATCGACAGCGATCCCCTGGTGATCGGCGCGAACTATCCCACTGCCGTCGCGATCTGCGCCGATGCGCGGCTGGCGGTCGAGGCACTATGCGACGAGATCGCGCGGCGCGGCGGCACGATCCGGCCGCAGGGCGGGGCCGCCCGCGCGGGCGCGGCCTGGGCGACGAAACTTGCGGATTTCGCGGCCCACGCCGCCGCGAAGGAGGCCCCGATCCGGCCAGAGGCGGTGATCGCCGCGCTGATGGACCTTCTGCCCGAGGACGCGACCGTCGTCGCCGACCCCGGCACCCCCTGCCCCTACTTTTCGGCCCATTACCGCTGGCCGCGCGCGGGGCGCCATTTCATCACCAACCGCGCGCATGGCGCCTTGGGCTATGCCTTGGGCGCGGCGATCGGGGCGCAGGTCGGCCAGCCCGGGCGCAGGACCGTCTGCGCGATGGGCGACGGTTCGTTCGGCTTTTGCGTGGGCGAGCTGGAAACCGTCACACGCTATCGCCTGCCGCTGACGATGATCGTCTTTTCCAACGCCACCTATGGCTGGATCAAGGCCGGACAGAACGCGGGCTTCGGCCAGCGGTTCCACAACGTCGATTTCGGCCGTACCGATCACGCCGCGGTGGCCGCGGCCTTCGGCGTCCGGTCCTGGCGGGTGGAGGATCCGTCCGACCTAGACCGCGTGCTGAGGCTTGCGCTTGCGCATGACGGGCCGACGCTCGTCGACGTGGTGTCCCAGCCCCTGCACGAAGCCGCCGCCCCGGTGTCGGAGTGGATCGCATGAACCACCCCGCGCCCGCCCCTGTCGTCATCGTCGGCGCGGGCATCGTCGGCCTCGCGACGGCGATCTGGCTGCAGCGCGCGGGCCGGCAGGTCACGGTCGTCGACAAGCTGGGCCCGGGCGGCGGGGCGAGCTTTGGCAACGGCGGGATCCTCGCGTCCTGTTCGGTGGTGCCGGTCACCGTCCCGGGCCTTTGGAAAAAGGCGCCGCGCATGGCGATGGACCCGGGCCAGCCGCTGTTCCTGCGCTGGTCCTACCTGCCGCGACTTGCCCCCTGGCTTGTCCGTTACCTGGCGAACGGGACCGCAGAGCGGACCCGCGCCACCGCGCGCGCCCTGGCGCAGATCACCGCGGGCAGCCTGCAGGCGCACCAGGATCTGGCCGAGGGCACCGGGGCCGAGGGCTATGTCCGCCCGTCGGACTACCTGTTTCTCTACCGCGACCGCGCGCATTTCGAGGGCGACGCCTTCGGCTGGGGCCTGCGGGCCGAGGCGGGCTATCGCTGGGATCTTCTCGACCGGGCGGGCATCACGGCCGCGGACCCGGCCTTCGGGCCGGAAATCGGCTATGCCGCGCGGCTGGGCGGGCATGGCTACATCAGCGATCCCGGCGCCTATGTGGCGCGGCTGGCCGATCACGTCGCGCGGTCGGGCGGCCGCTTCCTTAAGGCCGAGGTGACGGACATCGCGCAGGAGGACGGCCGCGTCACCGGCGTGATCGCCGGGGCAGAACGGATCGCCACCGATGCCGTCGTCCTGACGGCGGGCGCCTGGTCCGGGCCGCTGGCCCGCAGGATGGGCGTCAGGGTGCCGCTGGAGAGCGAACGCGGGTACCACCTCGACCTGTGGAACCCCACGGTCACGCTGCGCGGCCCGGTCATGGTGGCGGGCGGCAAGTTCGTGATGACCCCGATGGAGGGGCGCCTGCGCCTGGCGGGCGTGGTGGAATTCGGCGGGCTCGACGCGCCGCCCTCGCGCGCGCCCTTCGCGCTTTTGCTGAAGAACGCGCGGGCGGCGCTGCCCGGCCTTGGCTACGATCGCGCAGAGGAATGGATGGGCCACCGGCCCGCGCCCGCCGATTCAATCCCGCTGATCGGCGCCGCGCCGGGGCTGGCGGGCGCCTGGATGGGTTTCGGCCATCACCACATCGGCATGACGGCCGGGCCGGCGACCGGGCGGCTGCTGGCGGGGCTGATAAATGGGGCGCGACCGAACATTGATCTTGCCCCCTACGCCCCAAGACGCTTTCAATAAGCACCAAAGACGACAGACGATAAACCAACGGGAGAGTGAAATGAAAAAAATCCAAGCACTTGTCGCCACCACCGCCATCCTGGCCGGCGGCGCGACCGCCGCCGCGGCCGAGTCCTGGGACATGCCCATGGCCTATCCGGCGACCAACTACCACAGCGAGAACGGCACAGCCTTTGCCGAATGCGTCAAGGAAAAGTCCGGCGGCGCGCTGGAAATCGTCGTTCATGCGGGCGGATCGCTGTTCGGCGGCAACGACATCAAGCGCGCGGTCCAGACCGGACAGGCGCCGATCGGCGAACGCCTGCTGTCGGCCCATGCCAACGAAAACCCGCTGTTCGGCATCGATTCGATCCCCTTCCTTGCCACTTCGTTCGAACAGTCCGACAAGCTTTGGGCCGCGGCCTCCGACGCGGTGAAGGCGGCGCTGGCCGAACAGAACCTGGTCTTCGTCTATTCGGTGCCGTGGCCGCCGCAGGGCTTCTACTTCAAGAAGGACGTGACTTCGGCCGAAGACATGAAGGGCGTCAAGTTCCGCGCCTACAACGCCGCGACCGCGCGTATCGCCGAACTGGCCGGCATGGTCCCGGTGCAGATCGAAGCCGCCGAACTGAGCCAGGCGCTGGCCACCGGGGTCGCCGAAAGCTTCATCTCCTCCGGCTCGACCGGCGTCGATTCGAAGGTCTGGGAAAGCCTGACCAATTTCTACGACGTGCAGGCCTGGCTGCCGCGCAACACGGTCTTCGCCAACAAGGACGCCTTCGACGCGCTTGACGCGGCCGCGCAGGCCGCCGTCATGGATTGCGGCGCCGAAGCCGGTGCCCGCGGCGAGGCGCGGGCGCAGGAACTGACGGCGGGCTATCTCAAGACGCTGGCCGACAACGGCATGAAGGTCGAGGCCCCGAGCGATCAGCTCAGGTCCGACCTCGCGGCCTTCGGCGCGACGATGGTGGACGAATGGGTCGCCAGCGCGGGCGATACCGGCAAGGCGATCGTCGAGGCCTACAAGGCGCAATAAAAGGCCACGGGCGGGCGGCGCCCCAATGACGCCGCCCGCATCCGCCGCCCACTGGCCGCCCCACCGCTCCGCGAAGGAGGAACCATGTCACGCCCCAGCTTTCCCGCGCCGCTGCGCCGCGGGCTTGACGCCATCTATGATGCCAGCGCCGCGCTGGCCGCGCTTTGCCTGGTCGGCATCCTGACCGTCATCGTCTTGCAGATGGCGGCGCGCTGGTCGGCGATCACCTTCCCCGGATCGACCGAATATGCGGGCTACCTGATGGCCTCGGCCTCGTTCCTGGCCTTTGCCCATGCGCTGAACCGGGGCGCGCATATCCGCGTGTCGCTGATGCTGGAACGGCTTGGGCGGTTCCGGTTCCTGGGCGAGTTGTGGTGCCTCCTGATCGCCACCGCCGCCTCTTCCTACCTGGCCTGGTATGCGGTCAAGCTTGTCTACTGGTCGCGCAAGCTCAAGGACGTGAGCCAGGGGCAGGACGCGACCCCGCTGTGGATCGTGCAGATGCCCATGGCCTTCGGGGCGGTCCTTCTGGCCGTCGCCTTCTGGGACAACCTCGTGACGCTCCTCTTCAGCGGGCGCGACAACATCGTCGAGGACGCGACCGCGGCCTCGCACGCCGAATAGGGGCCAAGATGATCCACGAACTTGCCCCCGTCGCCGTCTTCCTTTTCGTCCTTTTCCTCCTTCTCGGATCGGGCGTCTGGATCGGCCTTGCGCTGCTGGGCGTGGCCTTCGTGGGGATGGAGCTTTTCACCACCCGCCCCGCCGGCGACGCGATGATGACGACGATCTGGCGATCGGCTTCCAGCTGGTCGCTGACCGCGCTGCCGCTGTTCATATGGATGGGCGAGATCCTGTACCGGACACGATTGTCCGAGGACATGTTCAAGGGCCTTTCGCCCTGGATGGCGCGGCTTCCCGGCGGCCTGTTGCACACGAATGTCGTGGGCTGCACGGTCTTCGCCGCCGTGTCCGGGTCGTCGGCCGCGACGCTGACGACGGTGGGCAAGATGTCGATCCCCGAACTCCTGCGCCGCAACTACCCCGAACACATGGTCATCGGCACGCTGGCCGGGGCGGCGACCCTGGGGCTGATGATCCCGCCGTCGCTGACGCTGATCGTCTACGGGGTGACGATCAATGAATCGATCACCAAGCTTTTCATCGCGGGCATCCTGCCGGGCCTCGTCCTCGCCTCGCTTTTCATGGCCTATATCGCCATCTACGCGCGCTTTTCCGGAAACTACCGGCCTACCCCCGAACCACGGATGAGCTTTGCCCAGAAGCTTGCGAATTCGCGTTTCCTTGTCCCGGTCCTGATGCTGATCGCGCTTGTCATCGGGTCCATGTACCTGGGCTTTGCCACCGCGACCGAAGCGGCGGCCTTCGGCGTTCTTGGCGCGATGGCACTGGCGCTGGCGCAGGGGTCGCTGTCCCTGCGGAACCTGAAGGAAAGCCTGATGGGCGCCACCCGCACCTCGGCGATGATCGCGCTGATCCTGTCGGGCGCGTCCTTCCTGTCGCTGTCGATGGGCTTCACCGGCCTGCCGCGCGCGCTGGCCGAATGGATCGCCTCGCTTGGCCTGACGCGGTTCGAGCTTCTCATGGCGCTTCTCGTCTTCTACATCGTCATCGGCTGTTTTCTTGACGGCATCTCCTCGGTCGTGCTGACGATCGCGGTGGTCGAACCGATGATCCGCCAGGCGGGGATCGACATCATCTGGTTCGGCATCTTCATCGTCGTGGTGGTCGAGATGGCGCAGATCACGCCGCCTATCGGGTTCAACCTTTTCGTGTTGCAGGGCATGACGCGGCACCAGATGAACTACATCGCCAAGGCGGCGTTGCCGATGTTTCTCATCATGGTCGTGATGGTCTTCATCCTGATCGCGTTTCCCGAGCTCGCCACCTGGCTGCCCGAGAACATGCGCCAGACGCCGGGCTGACCGGCGTTGGACCTCCTGGCCGAACCCGGGGTTCTGGCTGCGGTGCTGGCGATCGTCTTCTTCGCCGGCATCGTCCAGGCGGGCCTTGGCATGGGTTTCGGCCTGACCGCCGCGCCGATGGTGGCATTGCTTGACCCGATGCTCGTGCCCGCACCGGTGCTGATCCTGGGGTTCTTTTCCTCGGCCTGGGTGGCGATCCTGCACCGCGGCCAGATCGTCTGGCCCGAGGTGGGCCTGGCGACCGCCGGGCGGTTCGCGGGCGTGGCGATCACCACCGCGCTTCTTGTCAGCTTCTCGCGCGATGCCTTCACCATCGCCTTCGCGGTGCTCGTCATCCTTGCGGTGGCGATGTCGCTTGCCGGGGTGCGGTTCCCGTTCAACCGCCTGTCGCTTGTCGCGGTGGCGGTCGTGTCGGGCATCATGGGCACCATCACCTCTGTCGGGGCGCCGCCGCTCGCGCTTGTCTATCAAAGCCGCCCGCCCGGACCTTCGCGCGCGACGCTTGCGGCCTTCTTCACGCTCGGGGTCGCGCTGTCGCTTGGCGCGCTGATCCTGACCGGATGGTGCCGCTGGCACGACGCGGAACTGGCCGCCGTCATGGCCCCGGCGATGATCGCGGGGCTTGTGGTCGCGGGGCGGTTCCGCGCGACCTTCGACACCCGATACCGCGCCCTGATGCTGGCCGCTTCGGGCTTTGCCGGGCTGATCCTTCTGGGGCGGACGATATGGGGCTGACAGACTTCCTTGTCGCGGCTGCGGGCCTTGGGCGCTGGGTGCTGCCGGTCGGGCTGGCGACCGGTGTCCTGATGCCCGGCACCGCCGCCATCCTGAAGCCCTGGCTGCCCGAAATGGCGGCGGCGCTTCTGTTCATGTCGGCCTTTCGCATCGGGATACGGCAGGGGATCGGGTCGGTCCGCGACCTTGGCCGCACCGTCGCGATCCTCGCGGTGATGCAGTTCGCCGTGCCCGCCGCCACCGCCGGCGGGCTTGGTGCGCTGTCGGTGCCCGCGACACCGGCCATCGCGGCGGTGCTCCTGGTGCTGGCGGGGTCGTCGATTTCCGGCGCGCCGAACATCTGCGCGCTTCTGGGCCACCACCCCGCCCTCGCGCTCAGGCTTCTGCTGGTCGGAACGGCGCTTCTGCCCATGTCGGTGCTGGCCGTCTTCGCGCTTTGGCCCGCGCTGATGGGGGGGCGCGATGTGCTGCCCCCGGTCCTCAGGCTGATGGCGGCGATCCTAGGCGGCGGCACCGCGGGTTTTGCCCTGCGCGCCGCGGTCGAGCGTCAGCTGACGCCGCGCCGGATCGCGGCGATCGACGGGGCCTCGATCGTGCTGCTGGCCGTCATGGTCGTCGGCCTCATGGCCGAGGTCGGCCCTGCCTTGCGCGACCGGCCCGCGACGCTGGCCGGCTGGCTTGCCTTTGCCTGCGCGCTGAACTTCGGCCTGCAGATCGTCACCGCCCGGGCGCTGCGCGGCACGGTGCTTGGCCCCGATGCCGGCACCATCGCGGTGATCGCGGGCAACCGCAATGTCGCGCTTTTCCTGATCGCCCTGCCGGAGGACGTGATCGCGCCGCTCCTGATCTTCATCGGCTGCTACCAGATCCCGATGTTCCTGACGCCGCTTTTGATGGGTCGCTTCGTCGGCGCCGCCCCCCGCCCCTAGCCACGCCCCTTTTCCCAGACGCGTGTCCTGCCGATACGCTCGGCCGGGCGGGCAAGGCCGTCGCGTTCGAGCCGCCGCAGAAGCTGCAGGATGCCGCTGTTCGAAAGCCCGACCATGTCACGCAGTTCCGCCTGGGTGCGCGGCTTTTCCAGCGCCCGAAGGACCACGCGGCGGCGCAGTTCCGCCGGGGCGGGGCGGTCATGCCTGGTGCCACGTGGGGTTTGGGACGGCGCCGCGCGGGTCATGGTTCCGCATCCCCTGCGCGTCTCCCGGCCCCCTCGGCCCCGGTTTGCCCGACGATCGCGGCGACGGCATCCTCGACCGTGGCGGCGAACCGCACGCCCGGCTTGCGCAGCCCGTGCGACAGGAGCGTGCGGCGAATGTCGCGCCCGCCCCCGGTCAGCCAAAGCGTCACGCCGCGCTTTCGCGCCTTGTGGGCCAGCCCTTCGATCATGTTGGCACCGGTGGAATCGAGAAAGGGCACCGCGGCGAAGTCTACCACCAGCGCCCGGTGCCCGTCCTGGATCCGGTCCAGCACCGACCCGATGGAGGCGGTAGCGCCGAAGAACAGCGCCCCGGTGATCCGGTAGACGACGATATCGGGGTTCGCCGCCAGCGCCTCGTCATAGGCGTCGCGCATGCCGGAGGCGTCGGACCGGTCCCGCGCCACGAAGGGCGTCTGCGTGGCGATCGCCGTCATCCGGCTCATCCGGTGGATGAAAAGGACGGACCCGAGCGCGAAACCGACCACGATCCCCTCGGTCAGGTCGCGCAAGATGGTCAGAAGGAAGGTCGCGGCCAGCACCGTCGCCTCCCCCCGGCCGGACCGCAGGAGGATGGCAATGGCGGGCTTTTCGATCATGTTCCAGGCGACCACCGCCAGAACCCCCGCCAGTGCGGCCAGCGGGATATAGGCCGCCAGCGGCGCGGCGACGAGCATGAAAAGCAGGAGGAACGCCGCGTGCAACATCCCCGCGACCGGCCCGTGCGCGCCCGAGCGCACGTTCGTGGCGGTGCGCGCGATGGTGCCGGTCACGCAAAAGCCGCCGAAAAGCGACGCCCCGACATTGGCCGCGCCCTGCGCCACCAGTTCGCAGTTCGACCGGTGGCGCCGCCCCGTCATCCCGTCTGCGACCACGGCGGACAGAAGCGATTCGATGGCGCCGAGCAGGGTGAAGGAAACGGCGGCGGGAAGGACCGCGACAATCCGTTCGGGCGAAAGCGCGGGCAGCGCGGGCACCGGCAGGGTCGAGGGGATGCCGCCGAAACGGGTGCCAATGGTCGCCACCGGCAGGTTCAGCAGCGAAGCCGCCACCGCCGCCGCGCCCACCGCGATCAGCATGCCTGGCCAGTGGGGCCGCCAGCGGCGCAGCGCGAGGATGACCGCGACGGTTCCCGCCGACAGGGCGACCGCCGCCGGCGTCACGCTACCCCGCGCGTCCCAGAGCGCGGGAACCTTCGCCAGAAGCTCCCCCGGTTCGTGGTCCAGCGACAGGCCGAGGAGTTCCTTGACCTGGCTTGCGAAGATGATGACCGCGATCCCGGCGGTGAAGCCGACGGTCACGGGAAAGGGGATGAACTTGATGAATGTGCCAAGGCGCAGGAACCCCACCGCCGCCAGCATCAGACCCGACAGGAAGGTGGCCAGGATCAGCCCGTCCATCCCGTGCTGCGCCACCGTGGCTGCGACAAGCACGATGAAGGCCCCCGCCGGGCCGCCGATCTGGAACCGCGACCCGCCCAGCGCCGAGACAAGGAAACCGCCGACGATGGCGGTATAAAGCCCCTGCGCAGGCGTCGCGCCCGAGGCGATGGCAATCGCCATCGACAGCGGCAGCGCCACGATGGCGACGGTCAGGCCCGCCACGGCGTCCGCGCGCAGTTGTGCCAGGCCATAGCCCTCGCGCAGGACGGTGACGAGTTTCGGCGTGAAGAGCGCGGCGAAACCAGGGGTTTCGGTACCCTGGGCATGGGCCGTGCGGGGTCTTTGGTCGTTCATCTGGGGCCGCACCTTGGTCAAGGACGCGGCGGCATCGTCGGCTTAGGGGTCGGCGGTCGCCGTCGCGGGTTTCGTATCGGGGTCTCGGGCAGGGTATTGTCTGATGTCAGGGTCTTGGTACGGGGGATTTCAGCCGGACGCCGCGCCCCCCCGAATGGCTTGCCGCGCCCTCGCCGATCAGTTCGATGCCGGCGCCTTCCAGCGCCTCGACAACCTTGGTCAGGCTGCCGACAACCCCCCGGACGGTCCCGTCGCTGGCCTCCATCCGCTGGATTGTCGGCACCGAAAGGCCGGAAAGTTCAGCCAGGGTCTTCTGGTCCATGCCAAGAAGGGCGCGGGCGGCGCGCATCTGCGCGGCGGTAATCATCTGTTTGCTTTCGATATCATATGTGATGATTTGTTCATCCATATTGATATGTCAAGCATCACTTCTGGCCGTTTTGCATAAACCCCGCTGAACCCCGCCCCGGAAAGGCGGCCCTTCAGGCGGTGCGGGCCACCACCAGGCCCAGTTCGTCGATCATCGCGTCCCGCATCAGGAACTTCTGCGGCTTGCCGGTGACCGTCATCGGCAGGCTGTCGCGCAGCCTGACCACGGCGGGGATCTTGAAATGCGCGATGCGCCCCTTGCAGAAGTCGCGGATCGCGGCCTCGGACGGTGCGGCGCCCGGCTTCGGCACGATCCAGGCGCAGACGATCTCGCCCAGGCGGTCGTCGGGGATGCCGAAGACCTGCACCTGGCTGACATCGGGGTGGGTATAGAGGAATTCCTCGATCTCGCGCGGATAGATGTTCTCGCCGCCCCGGCAGATCATGTCCTTCACCCGGCCGGTGATGTTGCAATAGCCTTCGGCGTCGATCCGGGCCAGATCGCCGGTATGCATCCAGCCCTCGGCGTCGATCGCCTTCGCGGTCTGCGCGGGATCGTCCCAATAGCCCTTCATCACCGAATAGCCGCGGGTCAGAAGTTCCCCCTGTTCGCCGGCGGGAACCGTCCCGCCCGCCTCGTCCACGATCTTCACCTCGACATGCGGGTGGATGCGACCGACCGAGGCGACCCGCTTTTCCAGCGGCGTGTCGGTGGCCGACTGGAAGGACACCGGGCTGGTTTCGGTCATGCCGTAGGCGATCGTGACCTCGCGCATGTGCATCAGGGTCTGCACGCGCTTCATCACCTCGATCGGGCACGGAGCGCCCGCCATGATCCCGGTGCGCAGGGTGGAAAGGTCGAACTTCGCGAAATCGGGATGTTCGAGCATGGCGACGAACATCGTCGGCACGCCGTAAAGCCCCGTCGCCCCCTCCGCCTCGACGGTGGCGAGGACCGAGACAGGATCGAAGGCCTCGGCCGGGACGATCATCCGCGCGCCCTTGGTCACGCAGCCAAGCGTGCCCATGACCATGCCGAAGCAATGGTAGAATGGCACCGGAATACAAAGCGCATCGGCCCCGGTCAGGTTCAGCCGGGCGGTTACGAAATGCGCGTTGTTGACGATGTTTCGATGCGTCAGGGTCGCCCCCTTGGGCAGGCCCGTGGTGCCCGAAGTGAACTGGATGTTGATCGCGTCATGGGGATCGAGCGTCGCGCTGATCCGGTCCAGGGCCGCCGTGTCGGCCCCGCCCCCCCGCTCCATCACCTCGGCGAAGCGCCAGGCACCGGGATGCGCGTCCTCGCCCATCACGATCACATGCGTCAGGGCGGGAAGCCGCGCCGATTGCAGCGCGCCGGGGGCGGCGGCGGGCAGTTCCGGCGCCACCTCCGCCAGCATCGCGACATAGTCCGAGCCCTTGAAGCGCGGGCTCAGCACCAGGGCGGCGCATCCCGTCAGGCGCAGCGCGTAGTCCAGTTCCGAGACGCGGTAGGCGGGGTTGATGGTGACAAGGACAAGACCGATCCGCGCCGTCGCGAACTGGGTCAGGAGCCATTCGTAGCGGTTGGGCGACCAGATCCCGACGCGGTCGCCGCGCCGGAGCCCCAGAGCGGCAAGACCGGATGCGAGGCGGTCAACGTCGGCGGCGAATTCGCGCCAGGTGCGGCGGATGTCCTGCGCGGAAAAGACGATTGCCGGGGCATCGCCCATCCGCGCGACGGTGCGCGCGAGCAGCGCGGGGATCGTCGCCTCGATCAAGGGTTCGCCCGTGGCGCCGCGAACATGCGAAAGACCGCCCATCGGGAAACCTGCATCGTCTTGCTGCATCCTGTCCTCCATCCTGCTGCCCCAGGGGGGCCGCGGCCTTCCCGGTACCCTCCCCGGCCCGGAGCCGCATTCTGCGTCATGCGACCGCGCGGGGCCAGAGGCCGCCGCGCCCGAGGCGACGACAATTCCGGCCAAATGCCCCCTCAGCCCGGCTGCGGGGCGGCGGCAAGCCCGCGCCGTTCCCGGCCCTGATGGGGGGCAGTGCGGGCGATCAGGGCGATCGCATCGGCACCCGGCGCCCCCCCGGCAATATGACGCGCGACGATGCCCGCGAAATGCGCGGCCGCAACGCTGGCGCCCGCGACGCCGGGATGGGGGGCAAGCGCCGGACAGGCCCCGAACCGCGCCTGCGGCAGATCGAGCCGCGACCAGTCCGTCGGGCCGCAACGGGCGTCGCCCTGAACCGAGACGACACCGTCGAACGCGGCCGGAAAGACCGGTGCCCCGCGCGCGGGCGCGGCCGCGACGATCACCGCCCCGCCTTCCAGCACCCGCGCCGTGGCCAGGGCCAGGGCGGGATCGGCCCGCGTCATGCCGAAGGCGCACAGAACAAGGTCCGCCCCGCGCGCGTCCTCCATCGCATCGGCCACGCAGGCCGCGTTTGTCGTCAGCCCGCCGGCGAAGACGACCAGGTTCTCGATCCGGGCATCCGGGCAGCCCGCCAGCAGCGCCGCGGCCATCGCCGCCGCATGGCCGCCTTCCGCCGCGCCCGTGTCGCCCGGCCGCAGGACGTTGCGCCGCACCAGCGCGGGATGGTCCGGCCGAAGCGGCCCGTCGATCAGCGCCACGCGGATCACCGGACACTGCCCCCGAGGTCGATCACCCGGTCGAAGGCGCCATAGGCCTCGACCGCGCCATGGCTGACGACGATGCGGGTGCGGTCGCCCCAGGCCGTGTCGATGGCGCCCATGATCCGGCGCACCGAATCCGGGTCCACTTCCGAAAGCGCCTCGTCCAGGACCAGGACGCGGAACGGCGCCAGGAGTGCGCGCGCGAGGCAAAGCCGCTGGCGTTCGCCGCCCGAAAGGGTCAGGCCGTCCTCGCCGATGCGGCTTTCCGGGGTCAGACGCCTGGCCAGGCCGACAAGTGCCAGCATCTCCGACATCGCGGCATGGCTCGCGTCGGGCGCGGACAGGGTCAGGTTCTCGGCCACGCTCCCCGACAGGAGGAACGGTCGCTGCGGCACAAGCCGGACGGCTCCGCGCAGATCGGCGCGCGCCAGCGTCGCGATGTCGGCGCCGTCCAGCGCGATCTGCCCCCGGCCGGGATCGGCATGACGCTGCAAGAGCGCCAGAAGCGTCGATTTGCCGACCCCGCTCGGCCCCGCAAGGCGCAACTTGGTTCCGGCCGGGATCGCAACCGACAGCGTGTCTCCGCCGGCAAGGGGAATGCCGTCAAGCGTCAGGGCACCCTGCCCCGCCGGCATCGCGGCGGGACGCTCGGGCCAGCGCGGTTCGCCCGGGGGGTCGCGGCGCAGCGCCTCGATCCGCTCAAGCGCGGCGGTCACGCGGACCCGCGCCTGCCAAAGCCCCAGAAGCGACTGCACCGGCCCGGTCAGGAACGCCAGATAGGCCAGGAAGGCCACGAAGCCGCCCAGCGTCAGGCTGCCGTCGATCACCGCGAAACCGCCCAGAAGCACCACCCCCGCGCGCGCCAGCGCCGCCAGCGTCGCGGGCACGGTGCGCGTGACCTCGCCCCAGACCTGCGCCCTGAGAAGCGCGCGGTTCAGCCCGTCCTGCGCGCGGCCAATTGCAGCCAACACCGCGCCCTCGCCGCCCGCCGCCTGGATGGGCATCAGTCCCTGCACCATTTCCGTGAGGCGCGAGGCCAGATCGCCGCGTGCGGCACGCGCCGCGCGGGTGACGGCCTCTGTCTTCGGGCGCGCCCAGGTCAGGAACAGAAGCTCGAACGGCGCAAGCAGGACGGCGGCCAGCGCCAGCTTGGCGTTCAGCGCGAAAAGAAGCGCCGCGCCGCCCAGGAGCCGCACCACCGCCGAGGCGCCGGTCAGCGTGAGGTTGAAGGCGAACTGCTGGACCTCGCCCGCGTCGCCGTCAAGGCGCGCCATGATCTCGCCGGCCTGCTGGCCGGACCGCCAGTGCGGCGAGCGCCCGAGGACCAGCCGCGCCAGCGCCAGCCTGAGGTCGGCCAGCATCGCCACCGAGGCGCGCATGTGCAAGATGTTGCTGAGCGACGAAAGACCCAGCGTCACGAAGCCGACGCCCAGAAGCGCGGCGGACCAGGTGACAAGCGCGCCGGAATCGCGCGCGACAAGTCCGCGGTCGATCACCAGCTTGGTCAGCCAGGGCGGCACCAGCGCCAGCGCGGCGGCCAGAAGCCCCAGCGCCAGAAGCAGAAGACCCCGCCCCAGATAGGGGCGGAGCCGGTCGAACAGCCACTGCGACCCGAAGGCGCGCAGGATCAGCCTGCGGCGCATCCGGGCCGGGAAGGCCCTGCCGGGAACCGGCAGGTCGGTCATTCCGACTGCACGATCTGAAGTGTGCTGACGCTCATGTCGCCGCCCGAGGGCAGGCGGATTTCGCCGATACGCTCCAGCGTGGTGCTGTCATAGACGCCAATGTCGTCGTTGGTGCCGCCCACATAGATCTCCTTGCCGTCGGAAGAGATGTTGATGACGTAGTAGGTGTGGGGAAGGTCGACCCGCTTGACCAGCTCGCCCGTACCCACATCATGTTTCGAAAGCTGGGTATAGACGCCGTAAAGCTCGTTCGGCGCGTTCGGATTGCGCACGGCCGAGAACATGATGACCTCGAAGGACGCGAAATCCTTGATCTCGGTCGCCCCGGTCTTGAGGTCCACCGTCTCGTAGCCCCAGACAAAATCCGCCAGCTCCTCCTGCTTCTCGTCGGTGAAGACTGCGGCAGAGTAAAGAAGCATGAATTCGTCGTTCTGCGTCCCGATGGGCCAGAAGGCCAGGACGTCGGGGCCCGAATAGGTCGGGCGGTCCCAGCTTGCGTTTGCGATGGCCACGCCGGTCTCGCCGGTTTCGGGATCGACGGCATAGATATCGTGCCCGGCGATATAGACCTTGCCGGTGTCGTCGGCCGCCATCAGGGTCGACCGGCGCGGCGCGGGGTGGATCGCGATCGGCTTGGCGTCAAGACCGGCGGCGGTGTCGAAGACGGCGAATTCCGGTTCCATCACCTCGTAGTGGTCGGCGTGATGGCGCACGGGGTTGCGCACCGTGTAAAGGCGCGTCCCGTCACGCGACACGGTGATCGAGGCGATGGACCGGCGGATCACCTTGTCTTCCGACTGGCGGGCGAAAAAGACCCTTTCGCAGGTGTCGATGTTGACACCGACGACGTTTTGCCAGCGGTCCAGAAGCATGTAGGCGACATGCCCGTCCGGCGACATCACGGTGATGCCCGGCGTCGCGTGTTCGGACCCGATCTTGCAATCCTTGATCACTTCGCGGCTGGCCGCGTCGATGACGTAAAGGTTGTCGGGGCGGGCGACGGTGACAAGAAGGTCGCGTGCCTCGGCGCCGGTTGCGGGGGCAAGGGCCCCGGCAAGCGCCAGGGAAAGCCCGGTGAGGAATGTTTTCATCGCTTTCACCTCAGGTATTGCTGTCGCCGGGGAAGACCGTGCCCAGCGCGCGCCAGTCCCGCGCGGCGCTGTTGGCATTGGCGTCCCAGTCGGGTTGGGTGACCATGGTGTCGGGCACCTGCGCGGGCCACCAGCAGGGGTCGGAACAGCCGTAAAGGTCTGCCTCCATCGGCTGGCACAGGGCGGCGACGGACCCGAAGGGGTCCACCTCCCAGCCCGGATCGAAGGTGGTCGCGCAGCCGGCGGTCACGGTCTGCATGGCGCGGACCTCGTCCATCTTGTCCACGGCCGCGGCCTTGAGCACACGGTCGGCTTTCTGGTTCAGGGGTTTCATTTTCCGTTGGCCCTCCGGGGTGCGATGACGTTTTGGAAGAAGTGCGGCGCGCGGGCGATCAGGTCGCCGTAGACGCCGATGCCGAAATCCACCCAGTCGCGCATGAGATCGCAGTAGTGGTAGGCGGGTTTCATGGGGTCGGTGAAATGGGCGTAGCTTTCGTGATAGCAGCCGCCCGAACAGAGATTGCGGATGCGGCAGGTGGCGCAGCCCTTGCCGGACCGGTCCGCCCGCGCCTCGATGAAGCCCGACAGGCGGTCGCGGGCGATCCCTTCGGTGACCGACCCGAAGGTTTCCATGTCCGATCCGGTGAAGCGGTGGCAAAGGTTCAGTTCGCCCGAGTGATCGACGGCGAGCATGCCCACGCCCGCGCCGCAAGGCAGCGCCTTGGACCGGCCTTCGTAAAGGTCCTGCATCATCTGATGCATGTTGGAAAAGCCGATGTTGCGGCCCTCCAGCGCCTCGCGGTGATAGCGGCGGCCAAGGGATTTCATCCCCTCGAACACCTCAAGCAGTTCGTCGCCGGTCAGGTTGAAGGCGGTCATCGGACCCGAGGTGACGGGCGAAAAGCCGACTTCGGAGAAGCCGAGTTCGTTTTTCAGGTGGTCCCAGATCTCCTCGACCGCGGTGACGCCCGCCGTCAGGGTGACGCGCGCGCCCACCGGCCTGGACCGGTAGCGCGACAGCAGCATCCGCGCCTTGGCCGCGACCGCGTCGTAGCTGCCCTTGCCGCCGACCGTCTTGCGGTTCTTGTCGTGCAGCGCCTTCGGCCCGTCCATCGACACCGTCAGCCCGACGCGATGGGCATCGAGCCAGTCGACAACCCCTTCGTTCAGAAGCGTGGCATTGGTGGTCAGCGAGAAGTTGACCGCCTTGCCGAGCGCCGCAAAGCGCGGTTCGGCGTGGTCCACCACATCGCGGATCAGCCCGAGGTTCGACAGGGGTTCCCCCCCGAAGAAAACGATGTTGTAGGACTGCTGGTCGGGGCTTTCCCTTAGCAGGAGGTCGATCGAGCGTACCGCCGTGTCGAAGGCCATGCGACGCCCCTTGGACGGGGTGTCGAGATCTTCCTTGTAGCAGTAGGTGCACGACAGGTTGCAGCCGGTGTTGACGTTCAGCACGATCGTCGTCAGCGGAAACTGCGTGATCTTGACCGGCGGCCGTTCGGGCGAAGGCGCCCGTCCGTCGGTCAGGATCTCCAGATCGACAAGGCCCTGGATGCGGCGGGCCATGTCCGAAGGCTCCGCCGAGGGGAAGAGCGTGCGGATCGCGTCGGCATCCGCCCTTCCCGTCTCGGCGAAGGCGTCGATCACCGCGGCGTCGAGGGGATCGATCTCGAAAAGCGATGTCGTGGGGACGTGGAACAGAAGGTTCCGCCCCTCGACCTCGACCCGGTGCGCGTTCTGCGGCTGGTAGAAAAGGTATCCCATGCCTGCCTCCTCAGCGCAGCGGCGGATCGATGAAGCGCTGGACCGTCACGATCAGACGCCCCGAAGCTTCCAGCCCGCCCGCCTTCGCGGTAATCGTCAGGTCGCCCGCGTTGTTGGTGGAAAACGGACGTTCCGCGTTCGGCCCGGCGACCGCCGGCATGAAAAGGCCGCTCTGGTCGAGCGTTCCGGCATAGGCCGCGTCCTGCATCATCGCCGCGGTCTCGTTGGCGTCGGTGGTCGTCCATTCGGCCGAAAGGCTGCCGATGCGGATGTCGTCCCCGGTGCCAGCGGCCCCGTCCGGCCCGTTGAGCCAGCCGACGGCGCTGAAAAGCGCCGGGACCGCCGCGGGGCCGACATCGGACCCGCCGCCGACGCGGGCGATGGTGAATTCCGGTTCCACGGTCAGACGGTCGGGCGCGGTGTAAAGCGCCACGCCGACGCTGCTGTCGCCCGCCGAAAGGACGGCCCGCCCCTGCGCCTCGGCGCTGAGCGAGACGCTTGCACCGGCGGCATTGGCGGCAAGCCCGTCGGCCGCCGCGCCTTCGACCGTCAGCCCCTCAAGCCCCGCCCCGACGACCTGCACGGTGCCCGAAAGGCCGGCCACCGCCTCGGGCACGGTTCCCAGGACATGCGCACCGGCATCGGCGCGCACCCCCGAAAGGTGTCCGCCCAGGCTGTCCTGCGCGGTCAGGAACTGACGCCCCGACAGTCCGCCCGCGCCGTCAAGCGCAAGCACCTGGCGATAGCTTTGCCCCCCGATGTCGAGCGTCGCGCGCCATTCGTAGCCGGTGTAAAGGTTCATCTGACCCGACACCGCCTGCGTCGATCCGTCGGCCAGCGTCAGATCGCCCGACACCGCATAGGGCGAGGCGTCGCCCGACACCGTCAGGCGGCCATAGGCCTGCCCCGCGCCGGGCAGCGTTGTCAGGACGATCCAGTCGCCCGCCACGCCGGGCTTGTCGGCCGCCTGCCACTGCGACCACGCCTCGGTATCGCGCGGCTGGGTCGTCGCCAGAAGTTCGGCAATCTCGGTCGAGGCGATCTTGTACCATTCGCGGTCGCGGCCCAGCGCCTGGTATTCGATGGTCGGGAACTGCCCGACGTGGAAATCGATGAGCGTTCGCCATTCCTCGGGCGTGCGGTGCTGCAAGAGCGCCCTTGCGCCGGTATGGCACCGCGCGCACATCGTGCCCAGCGGTTCATCGATCGCCTCGACCATGTTCGGGTCTTTTTCGAGCGCGTAGCGATAGGGCTCCGCCTCGGACGGGGCAAGGCCCTGGGTGTCGGCCAGGTAGCGCACCAGCGCCGCCTCGGTCTGCCGGTCGATGTCGGCGCCATGCGACATGCGCATGCGCACGATGGTCATCAGCCAGGCCTCGGGCGTCTTGCGCTGGCCCGAGATGCGGCTCAGCGTGCCGTCCGCCGCGGTGGTGTGGCAGTCGCCGCAGGCCTTGGCCAGCAGCTCCGCGTCATCGGCAAGGGCCGGCGTCGCGCCAAGCAGCGCAAGGACCGCCGCCGAACGAAGTAGCCGCGCCGGCGCGGGGCCGGCCAGCGGGTTGCGTTTCATGATGTGACCTCCTGTATCGCGTCAGAGATGGTTCCGGGAAAGGGATTTGCGGCAAAGCCCTGACGGGCCAGCCAGTCATGCGCGGCCTGCACCTGCCGGGGCGAGGCGGCGGGCGCCACCCGCGCGGCGAATTCCGGAAGTCCGGGCAGGACGCGCCCGGACAGGCGCGCGGCGATGCCCTCAAGCTCCAGCCCCGCGACAAAGGCGACCCCGCCGGGCGCTTCCGTGGTCGCAAGGACGGTACGTTCGGCAAGATCGCCGTTCTGGACGATGACCCTGCGCATCCAGCGGCCCGAAGTTCCCAGGGCCGAACCGCCGCCGGCCAGGGCACCGTCCGGTTTCGCCGGCTCTGCGTCGGGCCAGGCGGCGCGGCCGCGCCAGAAGGCGGGCGCATCCGGGCCGGGCGCGGCCAGCGCGTGGAAGTCGCGGCCGATCCGGGCCTGGCGGTAGAAGGTTTCGACCACCCGTTCGCGGTGGAAACGTCGGGCAAGATCGCCATGTCCGTCGATCATCGCGCGCGCCATCGGCACGCCCGCAAGGGCAGAGCCGAGCGCCCAGAAAAGGCCGTGTCCGGACAGCGGGTCCATCGCCACCGCCGCATCGCCAAGCACAAGGGACCCCGGTTCGAGTTCGGGGCGCGACAGGCGCAGTTCGCACCCGGTCCGGCGCAGGGTCGCGGGCATCGCCAGATCGCCCGCCAGGGCGCGCCAAAGCGCCCCGGCGCCCCGCGCACGCAGGTCTGCGGCATCGACGGCGATCTGCACCCAGTCGTCGCCCGCGACCCGCCGCGCCCGCCAGAGCCAGCCCTGCGCGCGCGCCGCGACAAAGCTTCCGGCAGGGCCGGCGCCACGGCCGACGAAACCCGCCAGCGCGACAGTGGCCGGCCCCCTCAGGCGCGCAGGTCCGACCGGCGCCCTGCGGCCGCGCGCCTCGACCAGAAGGGCGGCCGCGCATTCGCCGCCGCCGTCAAGTTCGACCACCCCGCGCGACGGCACGAGCCGCCGCACCTGCGCGGCTTCGAAGGTCACGCCTGACGCCCGCGCCAGATCCAGAAGCGCCGCGTCCAGCCCTTGCCGGTCGATCAGATGTTCGCCGTTCCCGGTCGAGGTCAGGCCGGGCCAGTCGGCCGCGCGCGCAAGGCGCGGACCCAGAAGCGCCATGTCAAGCCCCAGGTCCTGCAAGAGCGCCGCCACCCGAGCCGAGGCGCCTTCGATCCGCGCACCCGCTGCGGGGCGGCCGATGACCGCGACCCGCGCGCCTTCACGGGCGGCACGAAGCGCAAAGGTCAGGCCCGCCGGGCCGCATCCTGCTATGGCGACATCGAAGCGTGACATGGGGTGCCGATGGTCTCCCTTCCATAGGCGATCCCCGATGTTTGGCCTGTTGCGCGCGAAACAACATGACAATTCCGGCCAAATCCACGCAACGGACTTGCCTGAATCGCCCGACAGGCGGAATGATCCATTCGGGAGGACCGGAGACACCCGGGAACGGACCCGCTAGGTCGGAGGGAGCATAGCGGACAATGCCCAAGGACGCTTCAATCGTCGCCAGCAGTCTGGCCGGCCCATGCGCGCTCTTGCACCAGGCAGGTGTCGCGCTGGCCGACATCGAGGAATTGCTGACCGCCTTGCGCGACGACATGCGTTCGGATGGGGCGGAGGCGATGATCTCGCTGTCTTCCTTTGTCACGTTCCTCCAGTCCGCCGCCCGCCAGCATGGCAACGGGCTTTTCGGCTGGCTTGCCGGTCGGGACTTCGACCTGGCGCTGCTGGGCCCCTTCGGCGAAACCGTCCTTGCCGCGCCCGACGTCCGCAGCGCGATCCGTCTTTTCTGCAACGCCTTTGCGGTGATCCAGAGCGATTCCGTCATGACACTCGACGTGCGCGACGGCGAGGCAGTGGTGACCTACCGGATACTCAATCCGCGGATATGGCCACGGGCGCAGGATGCCGAGTTTACGCTGGGCATCATCGCCGCCCTGATCGAACGCGCCGCCGGCCCCGGCTGGCGACCAAGCAGCATCTCCACCGAACACCTGCCGCATGCAAGCGAAGACAGCTACGGCTCCGAGATGCGCTGTCGGGTCGTCCACGGCGCCATGGAAAACACGCTGCGGTTTCCCGCCCGACTGCTGACCCTGCCCCTGGCGGGCAAGGACAGGACAGAGTTCCATGGCCGGGCGGACGTGCTGGTCAGCAACGCGCGGATGCGCGACCGGTCGCTGCCGCTGCCGCTGCGCGTTCGCAACGAGATTGTACGCGGCATAGGGCATGGCGCCTGCGGCGAAGCCGACGTGGCGCGTGCCGTCGGGCTTTCCGAACGATCGATGCGCCGCCACCTGAGCGCTGCGGGCAACAGCTATTCGGTCATTCTGAACACCTGCCGCGAGGACATGGCACGCAACCTGTTGAGTGTCGGCACGCTGACGATCGAAGAGATCGCGACCCGGCTCGACTATTCGGACCGCAGCGCTTTCGAACGCTCGTTCCGGCGCACCGCGGGCACCACGCCCGCCCGGTTCCGCCAGTTGATCTGCGACATGCCGGTACCCGCGGCCGCAGCGCCGCTCTGACGGGGTAGCGCGGGCGTCACCTCGGGCCGGACCACTAGGTTGCCCCGGGGCCGCCGACCGGCGCCGATCCCACTTGCCAGCCGGTCTGCCAGCCGCAATATAGCGCCATGGCACCGCTGCATCCCAAGGTTGAAAGCTTCGACGTCCTGTGCGTGGTGCAGGCCGGCCGTCTGGCCTATGAGGCGGTGATATTCGCCGCCACCTTCCGCGCGGCGAACCCCGGCTTTCCCGGGCGGCTGGTGATGGCCGAACCGCAGCCGGGCCCGCTCTGGCAGGCCGAAACCCGCGTGCCGGGCGACTTGCGCGCCGTCCTGGAACGTCTGGACGCCGAGATCGTGCCCTTCGAAAGCCGCCACTTCGGCCAAAGCTATCCCTACGGCAACAAGATCGAGGCGTTGACGGCACTGCCGGGCGACCGGCCCTTCGTCTTCTTCGACACCGACACCGCCTTTACCGGCCCGCTGTCGGACGTGGGCTTCGACTTCGACCGCCCCGCCGCGTCGATGCGGCGCGAGGGCACCTGGCCCGAGATCGAGCTTTACGGGCCGGGCTATGGCCGGATCTGGAAATCGCTTTACGACAAGTTCGGGCTGGATTTCGAAGGCACACTCGACCTGACGCAGCCCGACGAATACTGGGAACGCTACCTGTATTTCAACGCGGGCTGGTTCTTCCACCGCGACCCCCGGGCCTTTGGCCAGCGTTTCCTCGACTATGCGCTGGCGATCCGCGACGACGCACCCGACGAACTGGTGTGCCAGTCGCTCGATCCCTGGCTGGACCAGGTCGCGCTGCCCCTGGTGGTCCATTCCTTCGGCGGCGGCAGGCCGGGCCCCGCGCTGGCCGGCCTGGACGGCGCGGTCAGCTGCCACTACCGGCTGCTGCCCCTTCTTTACGCGCGCGAAGACGACCGCGCGGTGGCCGCCGTGGAGACGGCGCTGGCGCCGAACTGGATCAAGAAAGCGGTCAAGGACTACGAACCGGTCCGCAAGATGGTCTATCAGGGCAAGGGGGCCGTCGTGCGGGCAATGTTCGACCGCGCGAACCTGCCCCCGCGCGAACAGGCGATCCGCAACAAGATCAAGCAGGCCAAGCTCTGGCTTCGCTAGACCTGCCCGCAAACCCTTGAAATCGCGCCCGGCCACGCCGAAGTTCTGGCACAAGCCCGCCGGAGGAGCCCCCATGAAACCGTTTCTGACGCTGTCCATCTGTGCCGCGGTCGTGCTGGCCGGGCCTGCGCGCGCCGAGGACAGGGTGCCGCAAGACGCGGCTGAGATATCGCTGAGCTTCGCGCCGCTGGTCCGCGCGACGGCGCCTGCGGTGGTGAACATCTACGCGCGCCGCATCGTCGAACAGCGGCAAAGCCCGTTTGCCAACGACCCCTTCTTTTCGCAGTTCTTCGGCCTGGGACAGGCGGCGCCGCGGGTGCAGAATTCGCTCGGCTCCGGCGTCATCCTGCGCGAGGACGGCATCGTCGTGTCGAATGTCCATGTCGTCGCGGGCGCCGACGAGATTCGCGTGGTGCTGTCGGACCGTCGCGAATACGACGGAAAGGTGATCCTGGCGGACCCCGCCGCCGACATCGCGGTCATCCAGCTTGAGGGCGCTTCGGATCTGCCGGCGCTGACGCTGGCCGATTCCGACCAGGCCGAGGTGGGCGACCTGGTCCTTGCCATCGGCAACCCCTTCGGCGTCGGCCAGACGGTGACATCCGGTATCGTCTCGGGCCTGGCCCGGTCGGGCGGCGGCATGGGCCAGGGGCGCGGTTACTTCATCCAGACCGACGCGCCGATCAACCCCGGCAATTCGGGCGGCGCGCTGATCGACATGGAGGGTCATGTCCTTGGCATCAACAGCCAGATCGTGACCCGGTCCGGCGGATCGAACGGCATCGGCTTTGCGATCCCGGCGAACCTGGTCAGCCAGTATGTCGAACAGGCCGAGGCCGGAAGGACCGCGATCGAACGGCCCTGGTCGGGGATAGAGGTGCAGGTCGTCGATGCCGCCATGGCCGAGGCGATGGGCATGCCCGCGCCGCGCGGCGTGGTCATCGCACGGCTGCACCCCGACAGCCCCTTTGCGGGCGCGGGCCTGCAGACAGGCGATGTCATCACGGCGATTTCCGGCCTGGATGTCGATGGCCCGCAAGAGCTGGAGTTCCGGCTCACCACGATGGGCACCGGCGGGACGGCGCCGGTCAGCTACTGGCGCGACGGCGCCATGGAGGAGGCGGAGGTCACGCTGTCCCCCGCCCCCGCGGGCACCGGCGAAAGCCTGCGGATCCGCGCCGACACGATGTTCGACGGGCTGGCCGCCGCCGTCCTGACCCCGGCGCTGATCGAACGCTTCGGCCTGCCGCTTTCGGCCGAGGGAATCATCGTGACCGGTGTCACCGGCGCGGCCCGCGCCACCCGGCTTCAGGAGGGCGATGTCATCCTGTCGATCAACGGCGCAGATATCCGCAGCCTCGACGACCTCGCGGCGGCGGTGCAGGACCAAAGCCGCCGATGGCAGATCGCCTTCGTGCGCGACGGGCAACGCGTTGTCCTGCGCATCAGGGGATAGCGCGCACCTGCGCCCCTGCTCTCTTCGATGTGATTGCCGTTTGAGCCGCAGCGCGTGGTAGAGTGTCGTCAAGGGAGGATGCTATCCCATGACCATCATCGCGATTCTCGCCGCGCTCGCGCTGTTCACGACGGCGCTGACCTGTGTCGTTCGCACCCGGCCACACCACGTCCCGCAGGTCGCGAAACCCGCCCCGGCCCGCCGGCCGGACACGGAACGCCGCTGACCGTCGTTCGATGCCGCCGCGCGGCTGTTGTCACCGCGCGGCCCTTGCCCTAACGTCTGCTCCGCATCCAATTCCGCGGAGACCCCGATGACCAAGACCTACGGCTTCGACACGCTGCAAATCCATGCCGGCGCCCGGCCCGACCCCGCGACAGGCGCGCGGCAGGTTCCGATCTACCAGACCACGGCCTATGTCTTCCGCGACGCCGACCACGCCGCCGCCCTCTTCAACCTGCAGGAAGTGGGCTACATCTACTCGCGGCTGACGAACCCGACCGTTGCCGCGCTGGGCGAGCGCATTGCGACGCTCGAAGGCGGGGTGGGCGCGGTCTGCTGTTCGTCGGGCCACGCCGCGCAGATCATGGCGCTGTTCCCGCTGATGGGACCGGGGCGCAACATCATCGCCTCAACCCGGCTTTATGGCGGCACGGTCACCCAGTTCAGCCAGACGATCAAACGCTTCGGCTGGTCGGCGAAGTTCGTCGATTTCGACGATCTGGATGCGCTGGCCGCCGCCATCGACGGCGACACCCGCGCGATCTTCTGTGAATCGATCGCCAACCCCGGCGGCTATGTGACCGACATCCGGGCGGTCGCCGATGTCGCCGACAAGGCGGGCATACCGCTGATCGTCGACAACACCTCGGCCACGCCGTACCTCTGCCGTCCAATCGACCTTGGCGCGACGCTCGTCGTCCATTCGACCACGAAGTACCTGACCGGCAACGGCACCGTGACCGGCGGCGCGATCGTCGATTCGGGCAAGTTCGACTGGTCGGCCTCGGACAAGTTCCCGTCGCTGTCCGCGCCCGAACCCGCCTACCACGGCCTGAAGTTCCACGAGACCTTCGGCAGCCTGGCCTTCACCTTCCATGGCATCGCCATCGGGTTGCGCGACTTGGGCATGACGATGAACCCGCAGGCGGCGCATTACACGCTGATGGGCATCGAAACCCTGTCCTTGCGCATGCAGCGCCATGTCGAGAACGCCCGCAAGGTCGCGGACTGGCTGGAAAAAGACCCTCGCGTCGACTTCGTGACCTACGCGGGACTGCCGTCGTCGCCCTATTACGAACGCGGGCGGCAGGTCTGCCCGAAGGGGGCCGGCGCGCTTTTCACCTTCGCGGTCAAGGGGGGCTATCAGGCCTGCGTCAGGCTGGTGGATTCGCTGGAACTGTTCAGCCATGTCGCGAACCTTGGCGATACCCGGTCGCTGATCATCCATTCGGCCTCGACCACGCACCGCCAGTTGACCCCGGAACAGCAGGCAGCTGCCGGGGCCGCGCCGAACGTGGTGCGCGTGTCGATCGGGATCGAGGATGCCGACGACATCATCGCCGACCTCGATCAGGCACTGGCAAAGGCCACGGCCTGACGCCCCTGCACCGGACGGCAAAAGGGGCGCGGCTGCGCCCCTTTTTCATGCGCCTGCCTGGGTCAGCCGGTGCAGCTCAGCCTTCAAGCTCCCAGACGACCGCGACGCTGGCCGACACCGTCAGCTCCCCCGCCGCGACCGGGACCGGCGCAGCCGCGCGTTCAAACGCCACACCACCCATCGCCGCCATCGGCATCGCCGTTCCGCCCTCGCCGATCGACACGATCCGACCAAGCGTCAGCCCCGCCGCCTCGGCCAGAAGCGTGGCCTTGCGCCGCGCATCCGCCATCGCCGCAAGCCGCGCGGCATCGGCCTCGTCGGCGCTGTCGGCGAGACCGAAATAGACCCCGTTCACGGTATTGGCCCCCTCGCCCACCGCCGCGTCGAGAAGCACGCCCAGATCGTCCAGCACCCGGACCCTCGCCGTCACCATGTTCGAGGCCTGAAACCCGGTCAGCACCGGCCCGCCGCGTTCGCCCGAAGATGCGTAGTCGTAGACCGGCCCCAGCGACAGGCCGGATGTCTGGACGTCGCGTTCGGCAATTCCCGCCGCCGTCAGCCGCGCCAGCACTGCCGCCAGCGCGGCACTGTTGGCATCCAGCGCCTCGGATGCGGTGTTGCCGGTCGTCGTCACGCCAAGCGAGATCGTGGCCATGTCGGGCGGCGCCTCGATGCTGCCCTCGCCGGTCACGGAAATGACCGGCTTGCGGTCTTCGGCCAGCGCCGGCGAGGCGGCAAGGGCGGCGACAAGGATCAGGGAAAGGATGCGCATGGAAATCTCCGTCTGGTCATCAAGGATTGTCGGAACTTGGACGCGCGCGGCAAGCCATTCCTTGGCGTGTCGGCTTTTCTTGGGCGGATTTCTGCTTTAGAGGGATTAAGCGCCGACCGGCCGTTCCGGCGGCCGCGAACTGGTGGTAGACGCAGGGCATGAAACCGGAATTTGCGCTTTCCCTGTCCGACGAACGGATCGACCTTCTTGGACGAACGCCGGAGGGATGGGCGCATCTGGGGGCGGTCGATCCGTCGCAGGGCGATCTTGCCACCAACATGGCGGCGCTGCGGGCCCGCGCGCTGGCGATTGCGCCCGGCGGGTTCCGGACCAAGCTTGTGCTGCCGCCAAGTCAGGTTCTTTTCGCCGACATCGCCGCCCCCGGGCCCGATCGCGACAGCCGCAGCGCCCAGATTGCCGCCGCACTGGAAGGGCGCACACCCTACCGGGCCGAGGAACTGGTGTTCGACTGGTCGGGCAAGGGCAAGGTCGTGCAGGTCGCAGTCGTCGCCCGCCTGACCCTTGACGAGGCAGAGGGCTTTGCCGAGGAACACGATTTCGCGCCGGTGTCCTTCGTGACCGTACCCGAAACCGGCCAGTTCGCGGGCGAGCCATTTTTTGGACCGACCAAACGTCAGGCAGCGCATCTTCCCGGGGGCGATGCGCTGGACCGTGACGGGGAGCCGGTAGGCCTGAACTTGCCCGAGTTGGGTACAGCGCTGGTATCGCCCGATGAGGAGGTCGTACCCGAGGCCGCCCCCGAGGCCGTCCCCGAGGGGCCCGCGATCGCGGCCGATGAGGGGCTGCCCGAAGAAGACGCGGCCTCGGATGCAGGGCCGGCCGCCGCAGCGCCCGCCGCAAGCGCCACGCCGGTCAGTGTCGCCGGGGAAACCAGCCAGACCACGGCAGGAACGGCGGCGCCGGCGGCTGATCTTGCCCCCGCCACAGAGGCCGAAGCGGACACCGCGCCCGAAGAGGCACCCTTTGCCGAGTTCGTGGACGATGCCGACATCTTCGCACCCGAGAATGACGTCGTGCCAACCGCGTCTCCGCTTGCGGGGCCCGATGCCGCGCATTCCGGCAGCACCGGGGTTGCCGACGGGGACGGGGACGCCCCTGATGGCGGCGCCGCCGAGATACCTTCGCTGCCACCCGGTTTCGCTTCACACCGGCCTGCCGGGCTTGCCGGAAGCGGCCCGAGCCGGCTCGAGAACATCACATCGCGCATCCAGATGGCCGAAAAGCAGGACGCGCCGCGTTTGCCGCAGTCGGCGCCGAAACGGTCTGCACCGCCGCCAAGCCCACCCTTGTTGCGCAAGCCCGGGATGGCGCAGGCGCCCGACAGCGTCCTTGAGGCCGGTGACACGCTGATCCGTGCGCTCGACCGCGTGCGCGCGCCCGTCGGGACCGCCGAAGAACGGGCACGGCAGCATCGCAACCGCGGGATGCTGCGCAACGCGACGGGTGCGGCGGCGGTGGCCTTTGCCGCGGTTGTCGGTCTTTGGTGGTGGTACTTCGAAACACAGACCCCGGCAGCGCCCGAGGCCGGGATCGCGACAGCGCCCGCCGAGGTTGAAGCCGCGCCCGAGCCACAGGTCGCAGCGTCGGAACCGGCAAACGATGCGGATGCCGCGATCGCCCCGGAGGCGAGCGCCCCCGCGGTCGAGGACGCGCCCGCAACAGTCGTCGAGAATGCGGCGACCGACCCGGCGGCGGTGCAGCCGGTGCCAGAAACGCCGGGCCCGGACGAAACGGCGGCGGCGCCGGTAACCGAGCCGGAATCACCGGCGCCCACGACCGAACCGGCAGAGACGGCGACGGCGACATCGCGTGAACCCCAACCCGCCGGACCGAACGATGTCGCGCCCAGTTTGCCCGACCTTGCGCCCGCGGTCGCGGCGGATCCGATCCCCGACGCGTCGACCGGGCGGCCCGGCGCCGCGATTGAAAGCGCGGTCACCCTGCCGACGCCAGCGCCGCTGCCGCCCTTCGCGACCGCAGCCAGCGACCAGCCCGCATCCGAACAGCCCGCGCCGGTTGCCTTTGGCGCGCTGCAGCGATTTGACGCCGACGGCAACATCGTTGCGACCGCAGAAGGCGTGCGCACGCCGCAAGGCTTCGTCCTCTATGCCGGGCGCCCCGAAACGGCCCCCCCGAAACGGCCAGAGGCGATAGAGGCGCTGGCGGCTGCTATGGCATCGGCGGCTGTCTCCTCCACCGCACCGGAGACCGCAGACGCCGCGACGCTGCCGGCCGAATCGGCCGGGGGCGAAGCTCTGGCGCCTGACGAAGTGCTTTTCGCCGCGCCAGAACCGCAGGAACTGACCGCTTCCACGCAACGCCCGGTTGCGCGACCGGCCGCGATCGTTCCGCCCGCGCCCCCTGAGGCATTCCCATCCGCTGAACCGGATGCGCCCGAAGCCCCCGTGGAAGCCCCGGCAGAACCGGCGCCCGACGATCAGGCCATGGCGGCCCCTCCTCCGCCGGACCCTGCAACCGCCGCCCGACGCCCGCTGGCCCGGCCTGCGGCCATCGCCGATGCGGCAAAGGCCGCGACCGAACCGGCCCCGGTGCTTGCGGCATCGCGCTATGCCGTCGCCACTTCTCCCTCTCCTGCGCCACGCCCGAGCCTCTTGAACCGGGCGGTCGAACAGGCGCTGGCTGCTGCCCTCGCGGAACCCTCGGCAACCGCCGAGACGGACACCGCCGCCGCATCCCCCGAAGACCTGGACGAGCCCGAACCTGAATCCGCCGCGCCGGACATCCCGACGAAGGCCAATGTCGCCAAGCAGGCCACCATAGCCAATGCGATCGACCTGGGAGACCTGAGCCTGATCGGCATCGTCGGCTCAAGCTCGCGGCCGCGCGCGCTGGTGCGCACCCAAAAGGGCAAGATCCTGACCGTCACGGTCGGAGACAAGCTGGATGGCGGCAAGGTGTCGGGAATTGGCGACGGGCAGCTGACCTATGTCAAGGGCGGCAAGACCCATGTCCTCAAGATGACCAACAAGAGCTGACGGTCAGCGCGAAGACAAAGGGGCGCGTCCCGTTCCGGACGCTGCCCCCCGCCCCTCCCTTAGCTTGCGTGCAGAACGCCGCGCGCGATCTGGTCGGCCTCGATCGATTCGAAAAGCGCCTTGAAGTTGCCCTCGCCGAAACCGTCGTCGCCCTTGCGCTGGATGAATTCGAAGAAGATCGGCCCGATCACGGTCTTGGAGAAGATCTGCAGGAGGATCTTCGTTTCGCCGCCGTCCACCACGCCTTCGCCGTCGATGAGGACGCCGTGCTTCGCCAGACGCTCGACCGGCTCCTCGTGGCCCGCGACACGCTTGTGGCTCATCTCGTAGTAGCTCATCGGCGGCTTCGGCATGAACCGCAGACCGCGGTCGTGGATCGCATCGGTTGCGGCGTAGATATCCTCGGTCCCGACAGCGATGTGCTGGATCCCCTCGCCCTTGTAGCGGCGCAGGTATTCGACGATCTGGCCCTTTTCGCCGCGATCCTCGTTGATCGGGATGCGGATGCGCCCGCAGGGCGAGGTCAGCGCACGCGAATAAAGGCCGGTGAACTTGCCCTGGATGTCGAAGAAACGGATTTCCCGGAAGTTGAACAGCCGCCCGTAGAAGTCGAACCACTTGTCCATGTTGCCCTTGTGGACGTTGTGGGTCAGGTGGTCGAGGTAGTAGAACCCCACCCCTTCGGGCTTGGACTTCTGCAGCCAGTCGAATTCCTCGTTGTAGGGCGAGGTTTCGTAGTAGCGGTCGATGAAATAGATCAGCGACCCGCCGATGCCCTTGATCGCGGGCACGTTCATGGTCTTGTCGTCGCCCTCGTAGGGCTCCGCGCCTTTGGCGACCGCGTGCCGGAACGCATGCGCGGCGTCCGCCACGCGCCATCCCATCGCGGGCGCACATGGACCATGCTCGGCGGCGAAGCGCGCGGCAAAGCTGCCAGGTTCGGCGTTCAGGATGTAGGTGATGTCGCCCTGCTGCCAAAGCTCGATCCGCTTCGACCGGTGGCAACCGACAAGTTCATAACCCATGCGGGCGAAGATCTGCCGCAGCTCCTCAGGCTCGGGATGGGCGAATTCGACGAACTCGAAACCGTCCGTCCCCGCCGGATTATCCGCAGAAATCACCGACTTCGGGGCAGAGTGTGGGAAAGGACCCATGGCAAGACCTCCTGTGCGCGCTGTCATCAGGATATCGCGCCCATCACGCGATTGTTGCGCGGATGCAATGAAACTTTCATGGATTTGCGCGTATTTTGCGCGTAGAAACAAGATCACATGCAAAATTCACGCATCATTCTGGATGAAACGGATTCGCGCCTTCTGGCCGCCCTGCAGCGCGATGCCCACCTGACTGCGCAGGAACTTGGCGAGGCGCTGAACCTTTCGCCCAGCCAGGCCGGACGGCGCCGGCAGCGTCTGGAATCCGAAGGGCTGATCACAGGCTACGCCGCGCGGCTTGATCCGGTGAAGCTGGGGCTTTCCGTGCAGGCCTTCGTGCAGGTGCAGATGGCACGGCACGGGACAGAGACCGCCACTGCCTTTTCGCGCCTTGTCGCGACGCGGCCGGAGGTCATCTCTGCCTGGACGCTGACCGGCGAGGCCGACTATCTTCTCAGGGTGTTTTGTGACGATCTTTCGGCACTCAACCGCCTGATACACCAGGTCCTTCTGACCCATCCCTCGGTCGCGCGCGTGCAAAGCCAGATCGTGATGGACCAGTTCAAACCCGACGCCCCCTTGCCAGTCTGAGGCCACGATGGAAGGTTTCCTGTTCCAGGCCACGCTTTACCTCGTCACCATGGTGATCGCCGTTCCCTTCGCGTCGCGGCTGGGGCTCGGCTCGGTGCTGGGCTATCTGGCGGCGGGCATCCTGATCGGGCCGGTTCTGGGCCTCGTAGGGTCTGAGACCCAGGATCTCCAGCATTTCGCCGAATTCGGCGTCGTGATGATGCTGTTCCTGATCGGCCTTGAACTGGAGCCAAAGGCGCTTTGGGCGATGCGCACCAAGCTTCTGGGTCTTGGCGGATTGCAGATCGTGCTGACGGCGGTCCTGATCACGCTTGGCGCACAGGCGCTAGGCTACGATCTGCGCGTATCGATCGCGGTGGGCGTGACGCTGTCGCTGTCCTCGACCGCGATCGTGCTTCAGACGCTGTCGGAAAAGAAACTGATGCAGACGGCGGGGGGGCGCAACGCCTTTGCCGTCCTTCTGACCCAGGACATCGCGGTCATCCCGATCCTTGCCCTCCTGCCGCTTCTGGCGCTGCCGGGCGCGCGTGCCATCGCGCAGGCCGAACAGGCAAGCGGCCACGCCGCGATGAGCCTGATCGAAAGCCTGCCGGGCTGGGGGGTCACGCTGGTGACACTTGGCGCGGTGGTCGCGACGGTGGCGGGCGGGCACTACCTCATCCGGCCGCTTTACCGCTATGTGCACGCCGCGCGGCTGCGGGAGATTCACACCGCCTTCGCGCTGATGATCGTGGTGTCGATCGCGTCCCTGATGCTGATGGTCGGCCTTTCGCCCGCGCTTGGCACATTCCTGGCCGGGGTGGTGCTGGCAAGCTCGGAGTTCCGCCATGAACTGGAAAGCGACGTAGCCCCGTTCAAGGGGCTTCTGCTGGGTCTGTTCTTCATCACCGTCGGCGCCGGCATCGACTTTGGCGTTCTCCTCGACCGACCGCTGACCATCCTGGGCATGACCGCCGCGCTGATGCTGACCAAGGGGATCGTCCTGTTCTTCCTTGCGCTTGTCTTCGGGATGCGGGGCCGCAACAAGTGGCTTTTCACGCTTGGCCTCGCGCAGGCGGGCGAATTCGGCTTTGTCCTTGTGTCCTTCACGCTGGCGCAGCGGATCATCGGCACCGACCTGGCGCAGACGCTGCTTCTGGTCATCGCGATGTCGATGCTGCTGACGCCGCTCTTCTTCATCCTGCATGACATGCTTGCGCGCAGGCTTGGCGACGAGGCCGATCCCCTGAAGGCCGACGAGATAGACGACCAGCAACCGATCATCATTGCCGGTGTCGGGCGGTTCGGCCAGGTCATCAACCGCATGGTCACCAGTTCGGGTTTCAAGACGACCGTCATCGACCACGACCTCAAGACGATCCAGCTCTTGCGGCACTTCGGCTTCAAGGGTTACGTCGGCGATCCTACCCGGCCCGAGCTTCTGAAGGCTGCGGGCCTTGATACCGCGCGTGTTCTCGTCGCCTGCCTGGACGACCGCGATTCGAACACCCAGATCGTCCGCTATGCCCGCCGTCAGCGCCCCGACCTGCATATCGTCGCCCGGGCGCGCGACCGCGAACATGTCTACGAACTTTATCGGGCGGGGGCCAACGACATCGTCCGGGAACACTTCGATTCAAGCCTGAGGATGGCGCGCTACGTTCTTGAGAACATGGGGCTTTCACAATACGAGGCGCACGAGCTTCAGACACTGTTCTACAAGCTTGACCGGGAAGCGGTCCGCGACCTCGCGACGCTGTGGAAACCCGGAGTGCCGAACGACAAGAACCCCGAATACATCGCGCGGGCCAAGGTTCTGAATCGCGACCTGGAGGCATCGCTGATGGCGCGTCACGCAAAGGCCCGCGAAAGGCTGGGCGAACGGTCGAGCGAACAGGACCACCCGGAAAGCGAATGAAAAACGCGGCACCCGGGGGGGGCCGCGTTTCTGCATCGTCAGGGACGTCGCGCGGTCAGGCGGCGCGCGACAGAAGGACGTCGTCCACCTTCTTCTGGGCGCCGGCCTCGTCCACGCCGGACACGGCCGCGACTTCGCGCGTCAGACGCTCAAGCGCGGCTTCGTAAAGCTGACGTTCGGAATAGGACTGTTCGCGCTGATCGTCGGTGCGATGCAGGTCGCGCACGACCTCGGCGATCGACAGAAGATCGCCGGAGTTGATCTTCTGCTCGTATTCCTGCGCCCGGCGCGACCACATCGCGCGCTTGACCTTGGCCTTGCCCTTCAGCGTATCGAGCGCCTTGCTCACCACATCCGGGGTTGAAAGCTGGCGCATCCCGATCTCGGTCGCCTTGTGGGTCGGCACGCGCAGCGTCATCTTGTCCTTCTCGAACGAGATCACGAACAGTTCGAGCTTGAGGCCGGCGATTTCCTGTTCCTCGATGGAAATGATCTTGCCCACGCCGTGCGCGGGATAAACCACGAAGTCATCAGGCCGAAAATCGGTCTTCTTGGTCTTGGTCATTCAGTTCTTCCTCGCATCGGATGCCGCCTCCGCAATCGTCTGGCCGCCAGATCAAGGCCGGGGCGGAGAGACGGCAGTGGCGGCCAAAAAAAACGCCGCAGAATGCTTGAGCTGCGGGTTTTCCGGTATCCACGGTTTATTGTGACGACAATATAACAGAAAAACGCATTCAAAAAAAGAGGGGGGTCACGACAAATGGATTGAACGCGACAGCCGCAATGTCGCGAACGGACCATTCCGTGCAGCGAATCACATGCGTGATTCGCGATCTCAGTCGCCGCTTCCCGGCGTTTCCGAAAAGTACTTGTCGCGTTTTCCGGTCTCTCCGTCGCGCGCCTCCGCTTCGGGAAGCGGATCCTTGCGCTGGGTGATCACCGGCCACATCTCGGAGTACTTGCGGTTGAACTCGACCCAGTCTTCCATGTCGGGTTCGGTATCCGGGCGGATCGCGTCGGCCGGGCATTCCGGTTCGCACACGCCGCAATCGATGCATTCATCCGGGTGGATGACCAGCATGTTCTCGCCTTCGTAGAAGCAGTCCACCGGACAGACTTCGACGCAGTCGGTATACTTGCAGGCGATGCAGTTGTCGGTGACGACATAGGTCATGTCCGGACCCCGGGGCTTGGAATTCTGTCGCTACCTAGCCCCAAGCACCGGATCAATCAAGACCACCCGCACCGGAAAGTCCGGCCGACCATGCCCGGGCGGGTTTGAGGGAAATCAGTCCTCTGATCCGCCATCGGCTGCCCCCGGCGGCCCGTCGAGTTCGGCGTAAAGCAGACGGGCTTCCTCTGCGGGGCCGCGCCGGGTGCCGGAGGCCAGCACCCGGACGACGCGGATTGCGCCGCCCTGCGCGAAGGTCAGGACATCGCCGGGGCCGACGGCATGGGCGGGCTTGCTGACGCGCTGGCCGTTCACGCGCATGACGCTGCCTGCGACCCGTTCGGCGGCCAGGGTCCGGCTCTTGAAGAACCGGGCCTGCCAAAGCCATTTGTCGATGCGGATGCGATCCTCGGCCAAGGGCGCGTCAGAGCTTGTCCTTGAGCCCCATGAGCGCTGCGGCAAAGGGGTTGTCCGGGTCGATCCGGTCCTTCTTCTGCGGGCGCGATTCGAAGTTGCGGGGCTTGTCGTCGCGCCGCGCGTCCTTGTCGCGGCGTCCCTGGGGCTTGCCCTTGCCGGGCTTGCCGCCCCGGTCGCCGCCCCTGTCGCCCCGGTCGCCACGCTCGCCGTCTCGGCGGGCCGGCTGGTCGGGGCGCGGTCCGCGGTCGGCACGCGGTTCACCGCGCTTTTCGGGCCGGGGATGACGCGGGGCGCGCGGCTTCGGCGCCCAGGTAAACGTATAGAAAACCTCGGTTTCCGTGACGGTCTGCATCGCCGCCTCGCCCTCGGGGATGGGGTTTGCCCCCTCGCCTTCGGCCGGCGCCGTGACCTCCGTCCTGACCTTCTCGCGTTCGCCTTGCTCGCCCTTGTAGCCAAGGCCGGACATCAGATCGACGAATTGCTCAAGCGTCATGCCGGTGATCGAGAGCATGTCGGCGCTTGCCTCGAATCCGGCGCGGCTGTCCTGCGCGCGCAAGAGATCGGCAAGCCGTTCCAGCATGTCGATCCGGATCGCCCGCGCGCCCGCCGGGTGATAGCCCGAAAGGGTATAGTAGCCCTTGGGCACGTCGGGCAGGTTCGGAATGGTCACCAGCCCCGGCGGCGGGCTTTCGGGAAATTCGTCAAGCCCCTGCGCCAGCGACGACAGCACAAGCCGCAGCCGGGTCGGCGCGGGCTTGAGAAGCAAGGGCTGGAAGATCGTATACTGGCCGAAGCGCACGCCATGCTTGCGCAGCGCGCCGCGCGCGTCCTGATCCAGCGCCTTGACTTCGTCGGCGACACCCTCGCGCGGCAGGACGCCAAGGTTCTCGACCAGGCGGAAGGCGAAGCCGCGGGCAAGACCCGTCAACGTCTCGTCGCGGCCAAGGTTCAAGAGCGGCTCGAACAGCGTCGCGACTTTGCGGTCGATGAAATGTTGCAGACGGCGGCGCACCTTTTCGCCGACATCGAAGCCGGCTTCCTCGTCCACGAAGGCCTCGACTTGCGGCTTCATCGCATCGGCGCCCTTCACCAGCTTGCCGACCGCGTAGGTGCCCCACATCAGGCCGCCCTGTTCGGTGAAATCAAGCTCGGTGTCGGGGGCGTTGTAGAAGCGGTCCGCGCGCAAGTGAAACTCGGGCCGAAGCGCCTCGTAGGCGGCCTGGCGCAGCGTCTTCGCCTCGTCGGGCGTTGCCGACGCATCCTGCCGGAAGCGGAACCCTTCCAGCCGGCCGACGAATTCGCCCTCGACCGTCACTTCGCCCTTGTCGTTCACCTCGGCCACAAGGCTCTCCTTCTGCTTGAGCCGGCGAAGCAGCACGCTGGTCCGCCGGTCCACAAATCTTTGCGTCAACGCGCCGTGGAGCGCATCCGACAGGCGGTCTTCTACAGCGCGCGTTTCGCCGCGCCAATGGGATTCATCATCGACCCAGCCCGAGCGTTGCGCGATATAGGTCCAGGTGCGGATATACGCCAGGCGTTTCGACAACGTGTCGATGTCGCCCTGCGTGCGATCGATGCGCGCAATCTGCTGGGCAAGCCAGTCGGAGGGGACATGGCCCCGGTCCTGGAGAAAGCCGAAGATCCGGTCCAGAAGCGAGACATGCTCGCCTGTCGAGATCGAGCGGAAATCGGGGATCCGGCAGACATCCCACAAGAGCCGCACATCGCGCGGCCCCTGGACGCGATCGCGGATATCGGGCAGCGCCGCAAGCGCCTTCAGCGCGCGCAGGTCGTCGGCCTCGCGGCCGCGGATCAGCCATTCGTTCGCGGGCGAGGTTTCGAGCGCGGCGATCAGCCGGTCGGTCGTGCCGAACTCCAGATCGCCACTGCGCCATTGCAGGCGGTCGATGGGCCGGAACCGGTGGTTCTCAAGCGCATCGACCAGATCGTCGTCGAAGGGCGACGCTTCTCCGGTCACGCCGAAGGTGCCCGGCTGCATGTAGCGTCCCGCGCGGCCCGCGATCTGACCCAGTTCGTGCGGGAAAAGCGATCGCATGCGGCGGCCGTCGAATTTCGACGTGGCGGAGAACGCGACATGGTTGATGTCGAGGTTCAGCCCCATGCCGATCGCGTCGGTGGCGACGATGAAATCCACGTCGCCGTTCTGGTAAAGCGCCACCTGCGCGTTGCGGGTGCGCGGGGACAGCGCGCCCATGACGACGGCACAGCCGCCCCGCTGGCGACGGATCAGTTCGGCGATGGCGTAAAGGTTCTCGACCGAGAAGCTGACGATGGCCGACCGCGGCGGCAGGCGGCTGATCTTCTTCGACCCGCCGTAGCTGAGCGTCGAGAACCTTTCGCGGCGCATGAACTGCACCTTCGGCACCAGCGCGGCGATGGCCGGGCGCATCGTCTCGGACCCCAGAAGCAGGGTTTCGTGCAGGCCCCGCGCGCGCATCAGCCGGTCTGTGAAGATATGGCCGCGTTCGGGGTCGGCGCAGAGCTGGATTTCATCCAGCGCGACGAAATCCGCGCCGATCTCCTGTGGCATCGCCTCGGTCGTGCAGACCCAGTATTGCGTGCGTTCGGGAACGATCCGCTCCTCGCCCGTCACCAGCGCCACGACCGAGGGGCCGCGCAGCGCGACGATGCGGTCATAGACCTCGCGCGCCAGTAGCCTGAGGGGAAGGCCGATCACACCCGTACGGTGCGCCAGCATCCGTTCGATCGCGTAATGCGTCTTGCCGGTATTGGTCGGCCCGAGGACCGCGGCGACCCTCGCCTGCGCGTTCATTGGGCGGCTCTCCTAAAGCTCGATCCCCGAGCTTTCCTGCTCAAGTCTGTCGAGCGCCTGCCTTATCCCGTCCTGATGCGGATGTATAGCAAGAGAGGCCGCATAGGCGCGCCGGGCGGCATCTGTCTTGCCGGTCGCCTCAAGGATCATGCCAAGACCCGCAAGAGCGCCGAAATGATGCGGGTTGAGCGCGAGCGTGTGCTGGATGTCGACCAGCGAGGGGCCAAGATAGCCCGCGTGGAAATAGGCGGTGGCACGGGCGTTCCAGCCCTCGGCAAAGCCAGGGGCCTGGTCGATGAGCGCGGTCAGATGTTCGATCGCCGCGTCGAAATCGCCCTGCGAGAGCGCGTCCTGCCCGCGTTGCAGCAAAAGGTCCATCGCCGCCGATCCCGATTTGGACCATTCGCGCAGGATATCGGCCTGAACGCGCGCCCAGTCGCGGTTGTCGGGGTCGGCAAGTTCGCCATAAAGCCGGTCCAGGTCCGCATCCTGCGGCAGGGCAGCGCCGGCCGCCATCAACAGAATGGCAACTGCCGTAGCGATAGGTTTGAGATATCGGCGTGGATTGCGCATAAGATCACTGTAACCGAAGCGCGCCGGAATGCGAGTGGTCCGGCGGTCACATTTGGAGGATTGGATGAGCGACGTGATTTCTGCCGCGGTCGAAGCGCTGAACGGAAAACTGGGCGGCGGGTTTTCCGGCGTGGCCAAGTTCGTGATCGAGGGCGAGGGCGCGATCATGGTCGATGGCGCGGGCGCCCGCGCAGGCGACGAGGAGGCCGACGTGACGCTGACCGCGAGCCTTGATACCTTCCGCGGCATGCTGGAGGGCGACGTGAACCCGACCGCCGCCTTCATGACCGGAAAGCTGACGGTGGACGGCAACATGGGCCTTGCCATGCAACTCGGGTCGGCCCTCGCCTGAGGATGGAACCCGCGCCCTTCTTCGCCGATATCGCCGAAGCCCCCGCGGGCGGGCGGACTGTCTGGGCGACGGCCGCCGACGGCGTCCGGCTGCGGATCGGCTACTGGCGCGGCGGGGAAACCGGCGAGCGCAACGGAACCGTCCTGATCTTTCCGGGGCGGTCGGAGTATATCGAGAAATACGGCCCCGCCCTGACCCGCCTGACCGGCGCGGGGCACGCCTGCCTGATCATCGACTGGCGCGGACAAGGTCTTTCCGACCGGATCCTCGCCGACCCGATGAGCGGTCATGTCCACGAATTCGTGGACTACCAGACCGATGTGGCGGCGCTGCTGCAGACGGCGTCCGCGCTTGGCGCGCCGGAGCCGCGTTTCCTGCTGGGTCATTCCATGGGCGGCTGCATCGGCCTTCGGGCGCTGCATTCGGGCCTGCCGGTCCGCGCCGCCGCCTTCTCGGCGCCGATGTGGGGCATCCGCATTCATCCGCTTCTCAGGCCCACGGCGCTGGCGCTGACCACAGCCGCGCGTTCGGTCCGGCAGGGGCATCGCTATGCGCCGGGAACATCGGCGGCCACCTATGTGCTTGAAGCCGCGTTCGAGGACAATTTCCTGACCCGCGACCGCGCGATGTGGGACTTCATGCGCACTCAGACGCAGAGGCATCCGGAACTTGGCCTCGGCGGCCCCTCCCTTCACTGGCTGAACGAGGCGCTGGCGGAAACGCGGCGGTTGCGCACGATGCCTGCCCCGGCAACGCCCTGCTACACCGCCTTCGGCACCCGCGAACGCATCGTCGACACGCTGGCCATCGATGCGGTGATGGCCGGCTGGCCGAACGGGCGGCTCGATCTTTTCGCCGGCGCCGAGCACGAGATCATGATGGAACTGCCCGAGGTGCGCGACCGGTTCCTGACCCGGGTCTGCGAAGCCTTCGCCGGCGCGGCGGGCTGACGGATCAGCTGAGCAGCGTGATCTTCTTGAACCCGTCGCGCAGGACAGAGGACCACGCCTCGCTCATGGCGCGGAAATCGTCGTCGCCCGCCTCGATCCGGCGTTCGTGGGTAACGCGGCAGGCATCGCGTTCGATGATCGCAAGATCAAGCGGCATCCCCACCGACAGGTTGGACCTGAGCGTCGAATCCATCGACAGAAGCACGGCCTTCTGACCGTCCGACAGCGATGTCTCGGGTCGTACGATGCGGTCGAGGATCGGCTTGCCGTACTTGTGTTCCCCGATCTGGATGAACGGCGTGTCCTCGGTCGCCTCGATGAAATTGCCTTCGGGGTAGACAAGGAACATCCGCATCACCCCGCCCAGCCGCTGACCCGCGACGATCATCGACGCCTGGCCGAAACTGCCGTTGGTATGCAGCCGCCGGTCCATCGCCTCGCGCACGGACCAGAGCGTGGCGCCCACAATCTCGGCGACCTTGAGCATCGAGGGTGCAAGAAGGATCGAGGTTTCGGGGGTGGCGTCGGGATCCTCGATCGCCTCCTGCAGGCGGGCGATCGTGGCCTGGGACACCGACAGGCTGCCCGCCGTCAGGATCGAGATGACCCGTTCCCCCGCGACGGCGAAGTGAAACATCTTCCTGTAGGAGGAGATATGGTCGATCCCGGCATTGGTGCGGGTATCGGACAGAAGCACCATTCCGTCCCTCAGCAAGAGCCCCACACCATAAGTCATCGCCGTCCTCCGTATCCCCAGGCGGCGCCACACTAGGGCCGCGCGCGGGGCGCTGCAACTGCTGCGCGGAAATCGCCGCCCGCCCTTGCGGATACGGCCCCGGATGGCCATTGTCGGGGCGACGAACGAAGGAGCCTTCCATGCCGATCCGCCTGCCCCGCCCCGTCTTCGACGCCAACGCCACCGCCGGAGGGCTCGGCGATCTGCCGGAATGGGATCTGAGCGATCTTTACGCCGCCCCTGACGCGCCGGAGGTCAAGCGTGACCTCGACTGGCTGGAGGGGGCCTGCGCAAGCTTTGCCGCCGACTACCAGGACAAGCTTGCGACGCTTGACGGGGCCGCGATGCTGGACTGCATCCGGCGCTATGAGCGGATCGAGACGGTCGCGGGCCGCATCATGTCCTTCGCGGGCCTGCGCTATTACCAGAACACCATCGACGCGGCGCGGGCGAAGTTCATGGCCGATTGCCAGGACCGCATCACCGACATGACGACGCCGCTTGTGTTCTTCAGCCTCGAATTCAACCGGATCGAGGATGCGCGCTATGACGAGGTCTTTGCCGCCTCGCCCGAGATCGCGCGCTACAGGCCGGTCTTCGACCGCATGCGGGCGATGAAGCCGCACCAGCTGTCGGATGAACTGGAACGGTTCCTGCACGACCAGTCGACGGTTGGCGCCGCCGCCTGGAACCGGCTCTTCGACGAGACGCTGGCCGGTCTGACCTTCGCCCCCGAGGGCGTGTCGGAACCCCTGAACCTGGAAGCCACGCTGAACCTTCTGTCCGAACCCGAGCGTGACCGTCGCGAGGCGGGCGCACGGGCCTTGGCCGAGGTGTTCGGCAAGCACCTCAAGACCTTCGCACGCGTCCACAACACGCTTGCCAAGGAAAAGGAGATCGAGGACCGCTGGCGCAAGATGCCGACCGCGCAATACGCCCGCCACCTGTCGAACCATGTGGAGCCCGAGGTGGTCGAGGCGCTCAGGAACGCCGTCGTCGCCGCCTACCCGAAGCTGTCGCACCGCTATTACCGGCTGAAGGCGAAGTGGATGGGGCTTGACAAACTTCAGGTCTGGGATCGCAACGCCCCCCTGCCGATCGAGGAAAAGAAGATCGTCGGCTGGGACGAGGCGCGCAAGACCGTGATGGACGCCTATGCGGGCTTTGCCCCCGAAATGGCGGCGCTGGCCGAACCCTTCTTCGACCGGGGCTGGATCGATGCGGGCGTGAAACCCGGCAAGGCACCCGGCGCCTTCGCCCACCCGACCGTGACCGAGGTGCATCCCTATGTGATGCTGAACTATCTGGGCAAGCCGCGCGACGTGATGACGCTGGCGCATGAGCTTGGGCACGGTGTCCACCAGGTGCTGGCCGCCCCCCAGGGGGAGATGCTGTCTTCCACCCCGCTGACGGTCGCCGAAACCGCCAGCGTTTTCGGAGAGATGCTGACCTTCCGCAAGCTGCTGGCGCAGGCCAGGACCGCGAGCGAACGCAAGGTCCTTCTGGCCGGCAAGGTCGAGGACATGATCAACACGGTGGTCCGCCAGATCGCCTTCTATGACTTCGAATGCAAGCTGCACGCGGCGCGGCGCGAAGGCGAACTGACGCCCGAGGATATCGGTGCGCTCTGGATGAGCGTCCAGGGCGAAAGCCTTGGCGATGCGTTCGAATTCATGGACGGGTATGAAACCTTCTGGGCCTATATCCCGCATTTCGTCCATTCGCCCTTCTACGTCTACGCCTATGCCTTTGGCGATGGCCTCGTGAACGCGCTTTACGCCGTCTACGAAGAGGGGTTGCCGGATTTTCAGGCCAGGTATTTCGACATGCTGAAGGCGGGCGGATCGAAGCACCACAAGGAGCTCTTGGCCCCCTTCGGGCTTGACGCGACCGACCCGAAGTTCTGGGACAAGGGCCTTTCCATGATCGCCGGCATGATCGACGAGCTGGAGGCGATGGAGGCGTGATCGCCCTTGCGCCGCTGCCCCATGACCGGGTCGCGGATGTCCTGCACCTGCTGGTCGGTGCCGGGCAGGAGATCTTCGTCCATCCGATCGCAGAGATGGTGACGGACCGGGTGCCGGGCGTCGCCTTCCATGCCGCGCGGCGCGACGGGGGGGAGGTCGTCGGCTTTTTCAAGACCGACCGCGACTATGCCGAAAGGCACGACTTCGCCCCGCCGGGCATTCCCGGCCTCAGGGGCATGCTGATCGGGGCGCAGTACCAGGGCAAGGGGTACGGGCGGGCCGTCATGGCCGCCCTGCCCGCCTATCTGGCCGGTGTCTTTCCGGGCAAGTCCGCGATCCTGCTGACCGTCAACTGCACCAACCCGCTGGCGCGGCATGTCTATCTGGCGGGCGGGTGGCGAGACACCGGCGCGCTTTACCAGGGCGGCAGGACCGGGCCGCAGCACATCCTGCAGCTGGACCTAGGCAGAGGCTAGGCAGCCGCACCTCCAGGCAAGAGCCGGCTGGTATCGTAGCCGGTGGCCGCGATCCGCGCGATCACGTCGTCGATCATGTCCGGCGCGCCCGCGTTCACGCAGTTCAGCTTGAGAAACCAGTAAAGATAGGCCGCATAGTGCCAGGGCCAGAGCCGCGCCCTGGAAAGCCCGGCGTCCAGGTCGAAGGCATCGCGCACCGTCACCGCCGAATGGTGGAAATCGGCCGGGCCGCACAACACCACCGGCACCCGGTGCATCAGGCTTTCCAGCCCCACGGCGGAGTTGATGGTAACGGTGACACGCGCGGCGGAAAGGATGTCGTGGATATTGGCGCCGGTCACCCGCACCCGGGGATCGCGCGCTGCGGCGGCGATCAGATCGGCGGTCTCGTCGCTCGTGTCGCGCGGATGGGGCTTTATCACGATGGGCGAGGTGTCGTGGCGCGCCAGAAGTGCGTCGATCATCGCGGCGCGGCCGACATGGGCGCCGGTATCGGCATCGCCCTTTTGCAGGAAGACCGCGATGGCGCCTTTCGGCATTTCCTCCGCCGTTTCGGGTTGTGGATAGCGCGATGTCCGTTCGCCGATTCGGCGGCGGCGCAGCGCGTTGAAGAAGGCATGGGCGGCGGAAGGGTCGATCCCCGCCGGATCGAAGGTCTTGGCCGCAATCGAGGAATGGCGCCTGATCCCCACGGGGTCGAGATACCAGAAGGGCGCGATATAGGCCGAAGCGGTGTTCAGCACGCGCGGGTGCCGGAAATCGCCGTGGTTGACGATGTGGAAGTTCTCGTCCCGGCCGATCCGGTCGATGAAACCGTCGCGTTCAAGCGCCTCGATCTCGACCCGGATCCGCCGCGCCTCCAGCCCGTCGCGCAGCTTGTGGAAATAGGGGGCGACATGTTCCTGCCCAAGCAGGCAAGCGACGGGAAGGTGAATGACGACGGCCGGTCTGGACATGGCGCGACACTAGCAGGAATTGCGTCGCGTTCAACGCGGCAGCGCGGCCGGCCACCATCCTTGGTCAGGCAACGATGACCGGTTCCAGATGCCCTGCAAGTTCGACGAGCGAGACCTTGACCAGATCCTTCGCCAGGTCCGCAAGAAGGGCGGCACGCGGTTCGGGGCCAAGGGCGCCGCGAAGGACGCCCAGCATCTTGGGCGGCGCAACAAGGATCAGCCGGTCAGGCGACAGCGCGCGCCATTCCTGGTCAAGCGCCTCGGACACATGGCGCGCGAACCTGGCGCGCCCCATGTCGTCGGCCGTCGCCCCGGTCTCATAGCCATGACGCCCACCTGCCCCGCCCGAACCCCGTCCCGGACGGTCTTCGAATGCGACCTGGTCCTGCGCGAACTGGCTGACCGAAAGCACGCATTCTTCGCGTAGCCCCTTGCCCACGCCCTCGTTCACGACGAACCGCGCAGTGACATCATCGGCGATCAGAATCAAAGTCCGTACTGGTTTCATGGCGATGCCCTCTTCATGCCCATGATGGCATGATAGGGCAGGCTGTCCCCGGCGGCCTTGATCCGGCTCAATCCGCGAGGGGCCGATCGCTTGCAAAGACCCTGTCGATCATCGCCTGCGTGCCGCGCGCGTCCTCGAGCGACCAGGGATAGGGCGCGCCCTCTCGGATGGTCCTTCCGAAGGCCTCGACCTGATTGCGGTATTGCCGGGCACCGGGGAACCGTTCGACATGATCGGGCTGTCCGGGCCGGAACAGGTGCAGTTGCGCCTCTCCGAAGAGCCCGGCATTGAAGGGCGCGGTCAGGCGCATGACGCCGCCTTCGCCCTGAAAGACGACCTCTTGCCGGGGTGGCAGGCGCATCGAGGTCATGGCGGCATAGGTGAAGCGCCCCCCGGGCCCTGCCATGTCCGCCATGACTTGCGCAAAGACGTCCACCCCGTTTTCCCGCGCGATCCGCGACCGGACCGCCACCGGCTCCGCCCCCGTCGTCCAGCGGACCGAGCCATAGGCATAGACGCCGATGTCGGGGATCGACCCGCCGCCGGTTTCGGGGCGGTTGCGGATATTGCCCGGATCGGCGCGGTTGTCGTAGCTGAAGGCCGCGTCGGCGTGAAGGATCCGCCCGATCGCGCCTTCGGCCACCAGCTGCCTTGCGCGCTGCCACTGCGGATGGTGGACGATCATATAGGCCTCGGTCACCAGAAGGCCGCTTGCATCACGCAAGGCGATCAGCCCGTCGATTTCGGCCGCCGCAAGCGCGATGGGCTTTTCGGTCAGCACATGCTTGCCCGCCAGGGCCGCCTTGCGCGTCCACTCGACATGCAGGTGATTGGGCAGCGGGATATAGACGGCATCGACCTCCGGGTCGGCCAGCAGCGCGTCATAGCTGGCGTGAACCTTCAGATCAGGGCAGAAGGCGCGGAACCCCTCGGCCTTGGCCGGATCGGAGGTTGCAAGGGAATGAAGCCGCGCGCCCTCGGCTTCGTGGATGGCCCGCGCCATGTGTTCGCGCGCGAATTTCGCCGCCCCAAGAACGCCCCAGTTGACCGTCTTCATCGCCGCCTCCCTGATTTTGACAACAGGTTAGACAGGCTGGACCCTTGGCGCAATCGCCCGTCTAGCCGGCCTTGGGCGGCTGTGTGCGCCGCCACTGCACCAGGGCGACCAGCACGGTGACAATGTAGAAGACATCCAGGGTGAAAAGCGTCACCCAGGGATAGGTCACAAGCGCCGCAAAGATCGCGATGACAGCGACAAGGACATAGCGCGCGTGATCGGCGCGTACTTTCGCGGCCTTCAGCGACGGCGTCGGAAGCTTGCTGATCATCAGCCCGCCGACGACGAACATATAGGCGCTGATCGCCTCGCGCGGGACGACCGGCCAGCCGGGAACCGCCTTGGTCGCGAAGATCGGAAACAGCACCAGAAGCGCCCCGGCGGGCGCCGGAACGCCGGTGAAGAACCGCTTGTCGCCGCCCTCGGTCGTCTTGATCCCTACGTTGAACCGCGCCAGGCGCATGACGCAGCAGATGGCGTAGACCAGCACCGCGATCCAGCCCGCGCCGCGCGGTTCGCTGAGCGTCCAGGCATAAAGGGTCAGCGCGGGCGCGACGCCGAAGTTCAGGAAGTCGGCGAGGGAATCGAGCTCTGCCCCCAGTTCGCTTTCGCTTTTCAGTGCCCGCGCCAGACGGCCGTCGATCCCGTCAAGAACCGCCGCAAGGACGATCAGCGCCACCGCGTATTCGATGCTGCCCTGGAAGGCAAAGCGGATGGCCGTCAGCCCCGCGCAGATCGCCGCCAGCGTGATCAGGTTCGGGACAAGCTGGAAAAGCGGCAGCTCTGTCTTTTGCGACCTGGGGGCGCGGGCCATGCGTTCAGTCCCGCCGCATGCCGCCCGGGCGGGCGGCGCCGCTGAGGTCGGCGATCACCGTTTCCCCCGCGATCATCGTCTGGCCAAGCGACACCAGGGGCTCGACCCCTTCGGGCAGGTAGACATCGACGCGCGAACCGAAGCGGATCAGGCCGAAGCGTTCGCCGACATCCAGCCGCCTGCCCTTTTCGACGAAGCAGACGATCCGGCGCGCGACAAGACCGGCGATCTGCACGAAGGCGACGGTGCGGCCATCGGCCATGTCGATCTTGAGGCTCATGCGTTCGTTGTCCTCGCTCGCCTTGTCGAGCGAGGCGTTGAGGAACTTGCCCGGCCGGTAGGCGACGGCGCCGACGGTTCCGGGCACCGGCGCGCGGTTCACATGGCAATTGAAGACATTCATGAAGACCGAGACCCGCGTCAGTGGCGTCGCGGGCATGCCAAGCTCGGTCGGGGGAACCGCCGGCTCGATCAGCGAGATGACGCCGTCGGCGGGGCTGACGACCAGCCCCTCGGCCAGCGGCACGACGCGGACGGGATCGCGGAAGAAGTAATAGCACCAGATGGTCAGGCCCAGCCCGATCCAGCCCAGCGGCGCCCAGATCAGCCACAGAACGACCGTGGCCGCGGCGAAGGCCGCGACGAACTTGCGCCCCTCCGGGTGCATCGGTTTGATTACCGTGCCGATCATCGTCATCTGCGTCTCCGAACCTTCACATGCTATCACAGGTGCATAACGGCGGCGCGGGGGATGTCAACCGCGCTGCCCCGACGGAACCCCGCGAAAGCCCTGGCCGGCGCGGGGCGCAAACCCGATCAGCCGCCGATCAGCGCCTGGACACGGGCGGCGAAATCCTCGCCCCGGCGTTCGAAATCGCGGTACTGGTCGAAACTTGCCGCCGCCGGGGCCAGAAGGACGGTTTCGCCCGGCTCCGCCTCGGCGGCGGCGCGGGCGACGGCGCGTTCCATCGTCTCGCAGATCTCGTGCGGGACATCGCCAAGCTGCAATGCGAAGTCGCGCGCCGAATGGCCGATCAGATAGGCCTTGACCACCGATCCGAAATGCGGGGCAAGTGCGGCGATGCCCCCGTCCTTGCCCAGCCCGCCCGCGATCCAGCGGATGCGGCCGAAAGCCTGAAGCGCCTTGGCCGCGCTGTCGGCATTCGTGGCCTTGCTGTCGTTGACAAACCGCACGCCATCCCGTTCGCCGACGAACTGCGACCGGTGCGGCAGGCCCTCGAAACTGCGCAACGCCGTCTCGACCAGGCGGGGGGCAAGGCCAAGGCTGCGCGCGACGGCATAGGCCGCGCAGGCGTTCTGGTGATTGTGTGCGCCGGGCAGGCCGCGAATGTCGCGCAGATCGACCGATGCCACCTGCCGCCCCTTGCGCCATTCGGCCAGAAACCCCTTGCGGGCAAAGACCAGCCAGCCCGGCCCGTCGAGCTTCTGGCCCGACGAAACGCGGATCACCCGGTCGTCGGCCGCCCCCTGCGCCATCTGGTTGGCCAGGAAGCGCCCTTCGCCCTCGTCCACGCCGATCACCGCGCGATCGGGCGCGCCTTCGGCGAAAAGCCGGCGCTTGGCAGCGAAATAGCCGCCAAGGCCGCCGTGACGATCCAGATGGTCGGGCGAAAGGTTGGTGAAGACCGCGATGTCGGGGGTCAGCGCGCGGGCAAGGTCGGTCTGGTAGGAGGAAAGCTCCAGCACCACCACCTCGCCGTCCTGCGGCGGGTCGATGTCGAAGACGCCGCGCCCGATGTTGCCTGCCATCTGGGTCGGCCGTCCCGCCACCTCAAGGATATGGTGGATCAGCGCCGTCGTCGTGGACTTGCCGTTCGATCCGGTCACCGCGACCACGCGCGGGGTCACGTCCATCTCGTCCCAGTCGGGGGTCGCGAAGGACCGGAAGAAAAGCCCGATGTCGTTGTCGACCGGCACGCCCGCCGCCATCGCGCGGGCGATCAGCCGGTTCGGTTCAGGGTAAAGATGCGGGATGCCAGGCGACACGACCAGCGCCGCCACGCCCTCCCATGCCGTCGCACGGGTCAGGTCGAAGAGCGCGAAACCCTCTGCCTCGGCCCGCGCCCGCGCCTCGGGGCTGTCGTCCCAAAGCAGCGGTTCGGCCCCGCCCGCGACAAGCGCGCGCGCGGTCGCAAGGCCGGAACGCCCCAGCCCGAGAACCGCCACGCGGGCGCCCGCATATCCCCTGACCGGAATCATCTTGCCCCCCGGAACAACTGCGGCGCGCAGATTGCCCCCTGCCCGCCCCGGGGGCAAGGACAGGTTGGGCAGCCACCGGGCGCAAGGGCAAGGAACCGGTTCCCCGTCGCGTTAGCGCAAAACCGGGCCGATCCCACAAAGCTTTCTGCAGATGCAAAATTTGCGCAACATTCTTGTGAGAGGGGCGACCCGTCGATATGCATTTCACGACCGCCAAGGCGGGCATCGAGGAGGAGGCGACCCCCGTGAGCTACCAGGAAACCTACGCACGCTGGAAATCCGACCCCGAGGCGTTCTGGATGGACGCCGCCGAGGCGATCGACTGGATCGAAAAGCCGGGCCGCGCGCTTTTCGCGCAGAACGCGCCGATCTACGAATGGTTTTCGGACGCGAAGGTCAACACCTGCTGGAACGCGGTCGACCGCCATGTGGAGGCCGGGCGCGGCAACCAGATCGCGATCATCCACGACAGCCCGATCACCCATTCGACAAAGGGGATCACCTACCGCGAACTGCGTGACCGCGTGGCCTCGCTTGCCGGGGCGCTGCGCGCCAAGGGGATCGAGAAGGGCGACCGCGTCATCATCTACATGCCGATGGTGCCCGAGGCGCTGGAGGCGATGCTGGCCTGCGCGCGGCTGGGCGCGATCCATTCGGTCGTGTTCGGCGGATTTGCCGCGAACGAACTGGCCGTGCGCATCGACGACGCCAAGCCCAAGGCGATCATCGCGGCGTCCTGCGGGCTCGAACCCGGGCGGGTCGTCCACTACAAGCCGCTTCTGGACGCCGCCATCGACCAGGCGGCGCACAAGCCGGACTTCACGGTGATCTTCCAGCGCGAACAGGAAGTCGCCAAGCTGATCGAGGGGCGCGATTTCGCCTGGCACACGTTCCAATACGGCGTGGAACCGGCCGAATGCGTCCCGGTCGAGGGCAACCACCCGGCCTATATCCTTTACACCTCAGGCACGACCGGCGCGCCCAAGGGCGTTGTGCGCCCGACTGCAGGCCATCTCGTCGCGCTCAACTGGTCGATGAAGGCGGTCTACAACGTCGAGGCGGGCGACGTGTTCTGGGCGGCCTCGGACGTGGGCTGGGTCGTCGGCCACAGCTATATCTGCTATGCCCCGCTGATCGCGGGCTGCACCACCATCGTCTTCGAGGGCAAGCCGGTCGGAACCCCCGACGCGGGCACCTTCTGGCGGGTGATCCAGAACCACAAGGTGAAATCCTTCTTCACCGCGCCCACGGCGCTCCGCGCCATCAAGCGCGAGGATCCGAAGGGCGAACTGATCGCCGACTACAACCTGAAGGGCCTCAGGGCGCTTTACCTTGCCGGCGAACGCGCCGACCCCGACACGATCGAATGGGCGCAGCGCCACCTTGGCGTGCCGGTCATCGACCACTGGTGGCAGACCGAAACCGGCTGGGCCATCGCCGCCAACCCGCTGGGGATCGAGGAACTGCCGGTCAAGATCGGCTCCCCCTCGGTGCCGATGCCGGGCTATGACGTGCAGGTGCTGGACGAAGGCGGCCACCCGGTCGCGCCCGGCACGCTTGGCGCCATCGCGGTCAAGCTGCCGCTGCCCCCCGGCACGCTTCCGACGCTGTGGAACGCCGAGGACCGGTTCCGGAAGTCCTACCTCAACCACTTCCCCGGCTATTACGAGACGGGCGATGCGGGCTATATCGACGCGGACGGCTATCTTTACATCATGGCGCGCACCGACGACGTGATCAACGTGGCGGGCCACCGGCTGTCGACCGGCGCGATGGAGGAGGTTCTGGCGGGCCATGCGGATGTCGCCGAATGCGCGGTCATCGGGGTGGCGGACGATCTCAAGGGGCAGCTTCCGCTGGGGTTCCTGTGCCTCAACAAGGGGTCGAACCGCCCCCACGAGGAGGTCGTGAAGGAATGCGTCGCCCGGGTCCGCGACCAGATCGGGCCTGTCGCCGCCTTCAAGCTGGCGGTCGTGGTCGACCGGCTGCCGAAGACGCGATCGGGCAAGATCCTGCGCGGCACGATGGTGAAGATCGCGGATGGCGAAAGCTACAAGATGCCCGCGACGATCGACGACCCCGCGATCCTTGACGAGATCGCCGAGGCGTTGAAAACGCTGGGCTATCCGCGCGCCTGACCATCCTGCTCCGGCCTACCGGCCGGAGCCGGTGACAGGTTGGATTGGGCTGCAATTGCTGTATAGATTAGGAAACCGCGCCCCCCCGGCCGGAACCCGCCCCAGCTATCGCGACTGTCGAAATCCTGATGCCCATGCGACCCGCACCGCAGCCGGCCGACCCCGACAAGGCCGCCACAGTCCCGGCGCATACCGCGCTTTTGGGGCACGACCTGCGCGCGGCCGTCTCGGACGTCATCGGCGGGCTGAGGCTGATCGACCAGAACGACCTTGACACCCACACCCGCCTGCAGCTCGAACGGGTCCGCGCGGCGGGCGAATTGCTTGCCCGCCTGATGGAGGAAGCCCTGGCCGCGATGCTGGGCGAGGAGGACGGCAGCGGCGCGCTTCCCGGCAACCTTCAACTCGCGCGCTTTCTCTACGATGTGGAAATGCGCTGGTCGGCACGCGCGCAGGAAAAGGGCCTCGGCTTCAGGCTCAGCCGTGCGCCGGACGTGCCGCAGGTGATCGCGCTGGACCGGATCGCGCTGGAACGCATCCTGTCCAACATCCTGTCGAACGCCGTCAAGTACACCGACCGCGGCAGCGTGTCGCTGGACGTCGCCATGTCGCCGGTGGGCGCGCTGACCATCACCGTTGATGACGATGGACCCGGCTTCTCGAAGGAAGCGCTCGCGCGGCTTTTCGAGTTCGAGGGCAGGCCGCTGGGCAACGCCAAGCCGGGGCTTGGCCTCGGCATGCATATCACCAAGGACATGACGAGCCGCCTTGGCGGCCGCATCGCGGTCGAGAACAGGCCCGAAGGTGGCGCCCGTGTGCGCCTTGAACTGCCAGCCGCGACCTGGGCTCGTGGCGGCACCGCAGACGCCGCGGTGCCCCTACCCGACCTCAGCCAGCTGAAAGTCCTGGTGGCGGAGGACAACCCGACCAGCCAGATGATCGTGGGCCAGATGCTGACCCGGATGGGCGCCGAACATGCCATCGCCGAAGACGGAGACGAGGCGCTTCACTGGCTTGAACGGGAAGCGTTCGATCTTGCGCTGATCGACATCGAGATGCCGCGCATGTCCGGCATCGAGGTGATCCGCACGCTGCGGACCATGACGCTGGCCAACCGCAAGATGCCGGTCATCGCCGTCACCGCCTATGTGATGCGTGCCAACCGCGACGCGATCTATGCGGCGGGCGCCGACGCGATCCTGCCCAAGCCCCTGCCCGCGATCGAGGTCTTTGGCAAGGCGATCTCCGACGCGCTTTGCCGAACGGGCTCCCTGCGCGGCGAACAGGCGCCCCCGCCGCCGCCAGAGATGAACCGCGCAACCTTCGACCGGCTGATCGCAATCGCCGGCCCAGAGGCCACGAACGAACTGCTCGACCGTCTTGACCTGGACTTGCGGCAGGCAAGGACGGGGCTGATGTCAGGGATCGAGGCGCAGGACCGAAACGCAATCCGGGCCCAGACCCATGTCCTGATCGCGCTTGCCGGCGCCGTCGGCGCGGAACGGCTCCAGTCGCTGGCCCAGACCCTGAATGAACAGGCCCATCTGGATCAGCCGTTCGACCATGCCGCAGGCGACGAAGCCCTGCCGCTTCTCGAAACGCTGATCGGTTTCGTGGCGGCGGAACGTGCCGCACGGCGGGCACGGCCATGAGCGCCCCCCCGATCCTTCTGATCGAGGATACGCCATCGCTCCGGCTTGTCTACGAATCCGTCCTGAAGAACGCAGGCCACACGGTCAAGAGCGAGGGCAGCGCAGAATCGGGGCTGGCGGCCTTCCGCACGTTGCAGCCGCCGGTCGTGCTTCTTGACCTTATCCTGCCGGACCGCGATGGCCTGGACCTTATGGACGACATCCTGACCCTGCGTCCGGAAACCGCCGTCATCGTCGTCACTGCCAACGGGTCGATCAACAAGGCGGTTGCCGCGATGCGCAAGGGCGCGCATGAGTTTCTCGTCAAACCCTTTGACGAACAGCGTTTTCTTGCAGCAGTCGACAATGCGCTGCGCACCGCGGCGACGATTACGCCGCGCGCGCGCTCGGACGGGGCAGATCGCCCGCCGGGGGAGTTCATTGGCAATTCCGAGCCGATGCGAAAGGTCTACGACCGCATCAGGTCCGCCGCGCGGTCGATGGCGACGGTGTTCATCACCGGCGAAAGCGGCACCGGCAAGGAGCTTTGCGCGCAGGCCGTCCACGATCTCTCGGACCGAGCGCGGGGGCCCTTCGTGCCGCTCAACTGCGGCGCGATCCCTTCGGAACTTCTGGAATCCGAAGTATTCGGCCATGTGAAAGGGTCTTTCACCGGGGCGATATCGGACAAGGCGGGTGCAGCGGCTTCGGCCGACGGCGGCACGCTATTCCTCGACGAGATCTGCGAACTGGACCCGAACCTGCAGACGAAGCTTCTGCGATTTCTCCAGACCTCGACGATCCAGCCGGTCGGCGCGGTGCGCCCTCGCAAGGTAAACGTGCGGATCGTCTGCGCCACCAACCGCGACCCGCTTGAAGCGGTGCGCCAGGGGCGGTTCCGAGAGGACCTGTACTATCGCCTGCACGTCGTACCGATCCAGATGCCGCCGCTGCGCGACCGCGCGGAGGACATCGGGATCATCGCCGACGCGGCGCTGGAACGCTTTTCGCGGGAAGAAGGGCGCAGCTTTCGCGCGATGGATGCCGAGGTGCGCGCGCTTTTCCGGAACTTCGCCTGGCCGGGAAACGTGCGGCAACTTCTGAACGTGTTGCGCAACGTGGTCGTGCTGAACGACGGCCCCGTGGTGACACGGTCCATGCTCCCGATCGAGATGCACCACCTGATCGAGTCCCCCCACGCGGTCGCCGGTGGCACCGCCGGACCGCCTGCCGTCACGCTGGATGGCCTTGTCGGCCGGACCCTGGCCGAGGTGGAGCGGCTGGTGATCGAGGCGACGATCGCACGACACGGCGGATCGGTGCCGCGGGCGGCGCGCACGCTCGATGTCGCGCCCTCGACGCTTTACCGCAAGATCGAGGGCTGGAAGACGACCTGAGAGGGTTCGGTATCCCGCCCGGCAGGATCAGACGAACTGTTCGCGGGTGATACGTTCCTCAAGCCCGTGACCGGGATCGAACAGGATGCGGTGGCGTACCCCGGGTTCGGATCGTATCTCGACTGTGCGCACCTTGCGGACCGACACCCGGCTGTCGGCATCGGCCATGACCGGGCGCTTGTCGGGGTCGAGAACGTCGAAGCGGACGGTCGCGGTGATCGGCAGCAAGGCACCCCGCCATCGGCGCGGCCGGAACGCCGCCATCGCGGTCAGCGCCAGAACCTCGGTTCCGATCGGCAGGATCGGCCCGTGGGCGGAATAGTTGTAGGCCGTGGACCCCGCCGGCGTGCAGACAAGCGCCCCGTCGCAGACAAGTTCCTCAAGCCGTTCGATCCCGTCGACGGTGATGCGCAGCTTCGCCGCCTGCGGCCCCGCCCGCAAGAGCGACACCTCGTTGATCGCCAGCGCGGTCACGATGCGGCCATCCGTGCCGGTTGCGCGCATCGACAGGGGGTTGATCCCCTCCTCCACCGCGCTGGACAGCCGTTCCTGAAGCCCGTCCTCGGCGTATTCGTTCATCAGAAAGCCGATGGTACCGCAATTCATCCCGTAGACAGGCAGGCCAAGCCCCTGCGTGTCGTGCAGCGTCGTCAGCATGAAACCGTCGCCGCCCAGCGCCACGATCACACCCGCCGCCTCGGGTGCGACGGACCCGTAGCGTGCGACAAGTCGTCCCAGGGCGGCTTGCGCCACCTCGGTTTCGCTGGCCATGAAGGCAATTGGAACGGACACCGGAACCTCTTGTCCCTGGAAATTCCATCGCATTGATCCACGCCGAAGGGGCGAAGACAAGCCCTTGAGATGCCGTGGAGAGATGGAATTGGGCCTTGCCGGTGCCCAGGCCTCCCTGTCGAGGCTCCGGCGCCGCCGCGCAAGAAAGTTTCCGATCGGAAACGATGTTTCGCCGGCGCACCAAATCAGGTCGGATTCAAACTTCTCCGAGGCGTCCCTCTCGGCTAAAGAGCAAGCGATCCGCGACATCAGGAGACGCCCATGAACGCCCCCCACCGCGACGCCGGTTTCTTCACCGAAAGCCTCGCCTCCCGTGACCCCGAGCTTTTCGGCTCCATCCGTGACGAACTGGGCCGCCAGCGCGACGAGATCGAGTTGATCGCCTCGGAAAACATCGTCTCTCTCGCCGTGCTGCAGGCGCAAGGGTCAGTGATGACCAACAAATATGCCGAAGGCTATCCGGGCAAGCGCTATTACGGCGGCTGCCAGTATGTCGACGTGGCCGAGACGCTGGCAATCGAACGGGCGAAAGAGCTTTTCGGCTGCAAGTTCGCGAACGTCCAGCCGAATTCCGGCAGCCAGATGAACCAGGCGGTGTTCCTGGCGCTTCTGAAGCCGGGCGACACGTTCATGGGGCTCGACCTCAACTCCGGCGGGCACCTGACCCACGGCTCGCCCGTCAACATGTCGGGCAAATGGTTCAACGTCGTGTCCTACGGCGTGCGCCAGCAGGACCAGCGGCTGGACATGGACGACGTGCGCGCCAAGGCGCTGGAACACCGGCCGAAGCTGATCCTGGCCGGCGGCACCGCCTATAGCCGGGAATGGGACTGGGCGGCGTTCCGCGCCATCGCGGATGAAATCGGCGCCTATCTGCATGTCGACATGGCCCATATCGCGGGTCTTGTCGCCGGCGGCGTCCATGCCTCGCCCCTGCCGCATGCCCATGTCTGCACGACGACGACGCACAAGTCGCTCCGCGGTCCGCGCGGCGGCATGATCCTGTGCAACGACGAGGATATCGCGAAGAAGATCAATTCGGCCGTGTTCCCCGGCCTCCAGGGCGGCCCCCTGATGCATGTCATCGCCGCCAAGGCGGTGGCCTTCGGCGAGGCGCTGCGCCCCGAGTTCAAGGCCTATGCCGCGCAGGTCAAGGCAAACGCCGCCGCGATGGCGGACGAGCTGATGAAGGGCGGCATCGACATCGTGTCGGGCGGCACCGACAACCACCTGTGTCTTGCCGACCTGCGTCCGAAGAAGGTCACCGGCAAGGCGGCGGAAGCCGCACTTGGCCGCGCCCATATCACCTGCAACAAGAACGGCGTTCCGTTCGACCCCGAAAAGCCCTTCGTGACCTCGGGGATCCGCCTTGGCGCGCCCGCCGGCACCACCCGCGGCTTCGGCGAGGAGGAATTCCGCCAGATCGCCCGCTGGATCGTCGAGGTCGTCGATGGCCTTGCCGCCAATGGCGACGACGGCAACGGCGCCGTGGAAGCGAAGGTCAAGGGCGAGGTCGCCGCACTTTGCGCCCGCTTCCCGCTTTACCCGACGCTCTGATCGCCGGGCTGCAATGACGAAGGGCGCCCCCGGCCGGGGGCGCCCTTTCCATTTGTCGCGGGACCGATCCGGCCCGGGACGCCGGGCCGTTCACTTCGGAAAGACAGCCATTCCCTTCGGCACGGGCCGTTCTGCCGCCACTGCAAGCACGGGCGCCGGGGCCGCCGCGGCGGCGACCGCGATGCGGTACCGCGACAGATCGGGCCGGGTCTTCGCTATGCTCTTCATCCTCGGTCATCCTTCTTGTTCGGTTTCCGTGTCCGCGGACCCGCGCCGCCAAAGCCTGCCGCGCCGCCCGCCAAGGAAAACCACCGCCGGATGAGATAATGCCCGGGCCGCGCCAGTGCAACCGGCGATCCGGCACGGGCGGATCGGGCGGCGAAACCGCGCCGGACCGCGCCCGGGGGCTTTCGGTCCCGCCGAAACTGGTGAATATGGGCGGATGAACCAGCACAGAACCACCCGCCAGATCGAACGCGCCCTTGGCGATGCAACCCGCGCCCGCCTGCCCCGCTGGGCGGCGGACACCGTCCTGTTCGTGCTGAAACAGGGCTGGGCCTGCCTGTTCGGCGGCCTTCTTCTGGCGGCTTTGCTTGTCAGCAAGGCAATCTGGCAGCCGGACTGGCCGGTTCACCGATATGACGCACTTGTCGCCTTTGCGCTTCTCACGCAGGCGATCTTCCTGGTCTTCCGGCTGGAAACCCTTGCCGAGGCGAAGGTGATCCTGCTTTTTCACCTCACCGGCACGGCGATGGAGTGGTTCAAGGTCGGCGCCGGTTCCTGGGCCTATCCCGAACCGGGGATCCTGAAGATCATGGGTGTGCCGCTGTTTTCGGGTTTCATGTATGCGGCGGTCGGCAGCTACATGGCCCGTGTCATCCGCATCTTCGACATGCGCTTCGCCCCCTATCCGCCCTTTGCCCTGACGCTGCTTCTGGCCGCCGGGATCTACGTCAACTTCTTCGCCCATCACTACCTGCCCGACGCGCGGCTGGCGCTTTTCGCCGCGACGGTCGCGATCTATGCCCGCACCCGTGTCTGGTTCGCGATCGGCGCGCGCGACTACTGGATGCCGCTGCCGCTGGCCGCCTTCCTGACCAGCCTCTTTCTCTGGCTGGCCGAGAATGTCGGCACCATGACCGGAACCTGGCTTTACGCCGGCCAGTCTGCCCTGCAGGGTGTCAGCTATGCAAAGATCGGGTCGTGGTACCTGCTGCTTTATGTCAGCTTCGTCACCGTCACGCTGGTCTTTCGCGACGTGCTTGTCCGCGCGCCTATAGAAAGCCCCGCCAGACCAGCGTCGCCAGCAGAAGCAGGCCGGTCGCAAGCGTGATGAAGGCGACCTGTGCCGCAAGGTCGAGGATCCGGTTGCGCCAGCGCTGCCGCCCGCCAATGGGGCGCAGGTGGCGCATGCAGGCGTCAAAGGCTGCCGCCACGCGGGTGTGATCCATCCGCGTGCGAAGCACCGGGTTCCCCGCCTCGGCGATCGCACGGTTCAGAAGCTCCGCTTCCGCCCGGATTTTCCTGGGCAAGCGCGCGCCGCCGCGGCGCAGCTTGTCGCCCAACGTCCGGCCCCGCACGCCAAGCCGATCCCCCATCAGCGCGGCGACGCGATCCGCCATCTGCTCAACCGATGCACTCTTCATACAGTTCCTCCCCGGCGCATGATCCTAGCCGCGCCGGCGGGGTTCGGCAACGCTCTGGCGCGTGCCGTCCGCTCAGGTTACGAAAGGCCATGCTGACCATGACCCGCTACGGGCACCCGACTGCCCTGCCCCCGCTGCTGATCGTCCACGGATTGTTCGGGTCCGCCCGCAACTGGGGCGCCATCGCGCGCCGAATGGCCTCTGACAGGGAGGTGGTGGCGGTCGACATGCGCAACCACGGTGAAAGCCCCTGGTTCCCCGTGCATGGCTATGCCGAGATGGCCGCGGACCTCGCTGAGGTCATCGACGCGATCGGGGGGCGCGCCGACGTGGTGGGCCATTCCATGGGGGGCAAGGCGGCGATGCAGCTGGCGCTGACCCATGGCGAGAGGGTCAACCGCCTTGTGGTGGCCGATATCGCCCCTGTGGCCTACGGCCACACCCAAAGCCACCTGATCGCGGCGATGCGCGGGCTGGACCTGACCGGCCTCGACGGGCGGATGGAGGCCGACCGCCGCCTGGCCTCCGCCGTCACGGACCCCGGCGTGCGCGCCTTTCTGCTGCAGTCGCTCGACCTCAAGGCGGTTCCGCCGCGCTGGCGGCTGAACCTTGACGTTCTGGACGCAGAGATGCCCCGGATCATCGGCTGGCCGGGGACGGACGGGCGCTTTGACGGCCCGGTCCTGTTTCTGGCCGGGGCCGCATCGGACTATGTCCGCCCAGAACACCGGACAGAGATCAAGCGTCTCTTTCCGCAGGCAAGACAGGCAAAGATCCCGGGCGCGGGCCATTGGCTTCATGCCGACCGCCCGCGCGAATTCGAAGCGGCGCTGCGCGCCTTTCTGGGCTGACCGGGACCGCCCGGGTCTAGTCCATCGGACGCTTCATGCGCAACATCAGGCCGTCGCGCAGCACGAACTGGTGATAAAGCGCACCCAGGACGTGAAGCCCGGCAAGGATCAGAAGAAGCGTCTTGAGCACCTCGTGCACTTCGCCAAGCTCGGTGTAGCCGGCGAACCAGGCAAGCCCGCCCGTCACCGGCAGCGCGACGAGGAGCGCGTAAAGCCCCAGATGCGTCAGCCCCGCGGCCCGTTCCATCATCGCACTTCCGCCCGCGGGCGCCTCGGGCGCCCCCCGCCGCAGCCGCAGGACGACGCGCCAGACAACCAGCAGCAGAACCGCGAGCCCGCCGAAGACATGCAATGGCACGGTGATGTCGAAGGCGGCCTCCTGGCCTTGCCGGAAAGCGCGCCAGGCGCCCTTTATCCCGTCCTCGAACAGATATTGCGGCAGCAACAGAAGCACAACGAACCAGTGAAGCAGGATCTGCGACCGGCTGTAGCCTTGGGGTTTCATCACGATCTCCGAAGATTGTCACACAAGCGTTCAACGCGCTTGGCGCGGAATTCCGTCGCCTGTCAAGCCAGGAGCCGGCGCGCGATCGTCCAGGCGACCGGAATCGCGACAATGGCGCCCAGTGCGGCGGCGACGATGATCGGGCGGGCGCCCTGCATCTGCATCGTCAGCACCGCGACGATGGCCGATCCGGCCAGCACCGTGGCGGCCAGGGTATACATCAGGAAGAATAGGCGAAGCATGGCTGTCCCTTTCCATCTTGCGCGCGTTTCGCCGGCCAAGCTGCCCCGGCCCGCGTCCCGCCGCCTTGATCTGGATCATCAGCCGCAGTCGATCTCGTATCGCGCCTCGCCGGTGTCGCCGGGAAGCCCCGTCACCCGTGACCCCGGCCTGACGCGGCAGCCGGTCGTTCGCAAGACCGCCTCCTCCATCAGTGCGGGGACGGGGTCGCGGGCGGCGCGGCCCAGGTAGCCAAGCCGCACGACCTCTGCCCGGTCGCCCTTGCGGAAGACGACGAAATCGATGCCACCCAGCGTCACCTCGTGCCGCTCCGCGCCGAAGAACTGCGGCGCCGGAGAGGCACCGCAGGCCGAAAGCGCAAGGAGAAGACACAGGAACCGCATGGCGCGAGGCTGTCACGGAAACGGTTAACGCAAGGTAAAAAATCCTGCGTCGTACCGGGTGCAATTTCGTTGATAAGCAAGAAACCCCATGCGACTTTCGCGGGCACCGCCGAGGGGCGGCATTTATCATCGGAAGGATTTGCAATGGGCAAGGACAAGGCCGTCGATCCGGTCAAGATCGCGAAACTGATTTCAAAGGCGACGAACGTTCCGCTGGCGCAGGTGGCGCAGGTGATGCAGAAGCACACGCTTGACGCCAAGGGCTATGAAAAGGCGATGGAGGATTGCGAGAAGCTGGCCGCCAAGCTGATGCGCGACATCATGAAGAAGATCAACCCGTTCTGAGTCCCGGCGCCTTGCCGGCCCTCGCGGTGTCAGTGAAAGACCCGGCCGGCAAGGTTACCGATCCCGGTCGACACGCCGCGTGCGGCGGCGCCTGACAGGGCGCCTCCGCTGGCCTGCGGCAACCCCAGGGAATTCCGCGCCGCGGGGTTTACCGTCACATAGGCCCAGACAAGACCGGCACCGATCACGGCCGCCAACAGCACCTTCATCATCGTGACCTCCCGCCGGGTCGTGGTCTTGCGGCGCGCCCCCCCCGATCATCGGGGTGGAACCCTGTTTCCTTCCGCGCGGGGGTCTGCCACCCTCCCCGGCAGGAGGATCCCATGACCCGCACGCGACTCATCTTGCCGCTTCTCTTCCTTGCAACGCTTTGCGGCTGCGCGCCGCTTGTCATCGGCGCCGGCGGCGCCGTCCTGGCCGACCAGGTGGTCGAGGACCAGAAGGGCGGCGACGGGCTGTTCTAGGTCCGGGCGCGCGGCGTTCAGTTCGGCGCCTGGTAGGCGGCGGCGATCTCGGCCGCCTGTTTCTGCGCGGCGATGAATTCCTTGGCGGTGAAGCACTGCACGGTCCTGAGGTTGCAAACCCCGCCCGACGCGCCCGCGACGATGAGCGCGGCCAGCATCCGCGTCACGTCGTCGGTCGTCACCCGCATGATGAAGTCATGATCGCCGGTCGTCAGGAAAAAGCTTTCAAGCTTGCCACCCGCCGCCCTGACCAGCCCGCCGGTGGCTTTCTCGCGGTCGCTGGGCTGCGCGATCATCCCCCGCATCGCTTCGGCGGTATAGCTGCCGGTAATGATGTACTGCGCCATGAAGCGTCCCTCCCCTATGGATCCGACATCGCCGTCCCGCGGGATTGCGGGCCGGTCCCAGAACCCACCCGAGGGGGACTATAGCATGGTTTCCGGGGGCCTGTCCGGTGTGAAGTTTACGCTAGGTCAAGCCCGGGGGCCGAGGGTGAAACCCGCCCGCCTGACCGCCTAACCTAAGCCACGCAAGCGCCAGACGGGCGAGCCCTTTGCTTCATCAGCGCCATCAGGCCCAGCCCCCCCAAGAGCAGTGGCATCCCGGCGGGCAATGGCACCGGTGTCGGGCTTCCGCCGCCCGTCGCAGTCGAGAAGCTCTCGAAAGCGGCATCCCCAGACGCGCTGGCAAGCAAAAATTCGACCGCGGCACCGGACGAATCAAAGACCGAGATGTCGGACAAGGTAGCAGTGTGAAAGAAATCCGCGCCCGTCGCGAAACTATCGGTAATGCGCGTATTATTGAACTCGGACATCGCCTCCATGAAAACAAGGAAGGACGACTGTTCCCCGAAGATGATCGGAACGGAGAGATCGATCGATAAGTCGACCTCGTTGTCGAAATTCAGTTCAAAGGCCGTAACATCAAAGCGAGCCAAACCGCCGGAGAGGTTCTGAAGATTCAAGCTGACCAAGGAATCGTAGATATTCGGGCTGACAACCGAGGGGCCGAAACCAGTAAAGAAGCCATCCAGCGCAAAAGACAATGTGAGCCGCCCCAGTTCCCCTGCCACGCCACCGAAGACCGTCCACGCATCCCGAAATCCGGCAACCGAACGCAAACGATGGATTTCCTCACCGTCGGCCATATGACCGGGAATATTCTCGGATTCAGCAGAGTAGCTGATGATGTTGCCCCCGCCCAACCAAGTACTGACCTTCAGCTCGGTGCTGGTCGCGGCGGCATGACCATCATATCCGACGACCTGAGTGGGAACCACATCTGGACTGTACCAGTAATCCGCGAAGGTGTTCGAACCCTGGCAGACGGCCTCTCCCGCCACTGGTACGTCATCACAACGGGGCGAGTAGTACGAACCGCTCGGGTCCAAGACACTATATGAAACAAGCGCGTCATATGTCGTGGCAAAAGACGGTGAAACCAGATGCACCAATGATGCGGAAGAAATGATTAGCGCTTTCATATGACCTCCATCAATATAACCTCGAAGGTAGTATCGAGCAGGCACCTGTCAACACAAAATTGCCTCAATTGCATGCCTTGAAACAATGTTAATGTATTTGGAATTTCGTTTCCAGTTTAACACCAAACACTATTGAATTTCTATAGCATCGCACGCCTGCAGAAAACTATGCTCCAGCAGGTCAAACTGCAATGATGGCGCGCTTGGCACCCCCTTCGGTTCATGAATCAAAGCGTGCTGCAACGCCCCCCAGCCGAAGACAAAATGACCCCAAGACTGGCCCGAACGATGAATCTTCTTCAGGGCGAGGCCCCACTCACCCATCCATCTTCAGCGCATTGATGAACGCCTGCTGCGGGATCTCCACTTTCCCGAACTGGCGCATCTTCTTCTTGCCGGCCTTCTGCTTTTCCAGAAGCTTCTTCTTCCGGGTCACGTCGCCGCCATAGCATTTCGCCGTCACGTCCTTGCGCATCGCGGCGATGGTTTCGCGGGCGATGACGCGGCCGCCGATGGCGGCCTGGATCGGGATCTTGAACATGTGCCTCGGGATCAGGTCCTTCAGCTTTTCGCACATCACGCGGCCGCGCGCCTCGGCCCGGTCGCGGTGGACCATGATCGACAGGGCGTCGACGGGTTCGTCGTTCACGAGGATCGACATCTTCACCAGGCTGTCCTCGCGGTATTCGAGCATCTGGTAATCGAAGCTCGCATAGCCCTTGGTGACCGATTTCAGCCGGTCGTAGAAGTCGAAGACGACCTCGGCCAGCGGCAGGTCGTAGACGACCATCGCGCGCGATCCGGCATAGGTCAGGTCCATCTGGATGCCGCGCCGGTCCTGGCAAAGCTTGAGCACATCGCCGAGGTAGTCGTCGGGGACCATGATCGTGGCCTTGATCCGCGGCTCCTCGATATGGTCGACATAGGTCAGGTCGGGCATGTCGGCGGGGTTGTGCAGGTCGCGCACCTCGCCGTCGCGCATGTGAAGGCGGAAGACGACCGACGGCGCGGTGGTGATCAGGTCCAGATCGTATTCGCGTTCCAGACGGTCGCGCACGACCTCAAGATGCAGAAGGCCCAGGAAACCCATGCGGAAGCCGAAGCCGAGCGCGGCCGATGTCTCCATCTCGTAGCTGAAGGAAGCGTCGTTGAGCGCCAGCTTCTCGATCGCGTCCCTGAGCGCCTCGAAATCCGCGGCATCGACAGGGAAAAGACCGCAGAAGACGACCGGCTGGGCGGGTTTGAAACCCGGCAGCGCCTTGTCGCAGCCCTTGCGTTCATGGGTGATCGTGTCGCCCACCCGGGTGTCGCGCACCTGCTTGATGGAGGCGGTCAGAACCCCGATCTCGCCGGGCCCAAGCTCGGCGATGTCGGTCATCTTGGGCTTCAGCACGGCCAGCTTGTCGATCCCGTAGATCGCGCCGGTCTGCATCATCCTGATGCGGTCGCCCTTGCGCACGGTGCCGTCCATGACGCGGATCATCACGACGACGCCAAGGTAGGCGTCATACCAGCTGTCCACCAGCATCGCCTTGAGGGGCGCGTCGCGGTCGCCCTTCGGCGCGGGAAGGCGGGTGACGATCGCCTCGAGAACGTCGGGGATGCCCAGGCCGGTCTTGGCCGAGATCGCAATCGCATCCGATGCGTCGATGCCGATCACATCCTCGATCTCGTGCTTGACGGCATCGACATCGGCGGCCGGCAGGTCGATCTTGTTGAGGACGGGGACGATGTCGTGGTTGGCGTCGATCGCCTGATAGACATTGGCGAGCGTCTGCGCCTCGACCCCCTGGGTGGCGTCCACCACCAGAAGCGACCCCTCGACCGCGCGCATGGAGCGGGAAACCTCATAGCCGAAGTCGACATGGCCCGGCGTGTCGATCAGGTTCAGGACGTAGTCCTTGCCGTCCTTCGCGCGGTAGTCGATGCGGACGGTGTTCGCCTTGATGGTGATGCCGCGTTCGCGTTCGATATCCATCGCGTCCAGAAGCTGGGCTTTCATGTCGCGGTCGGCGACCGTGCCGGTCGTCTGGATCAGACGGTCGGCCAGCGTGGATTTGCCGTGGTCGATATGGGCCACGATGGAGAAATTGCGGATCTGAGAGAGCTCGGTCATGGATGCGGCATATGCTTGGGATTTCGCCGCCGGTCAATGGGGAGAACGGCGGGGAGAACGGCGG
>JACKKJ010000003.1 GCA_024236495.1 Paracoccaceae bacterium | reverse complement strand
CTGCCGATCGCGTCGATCCACCATTGCAGCCGCATCTCCGCGACCATCGGTTCCTTCGAGGCCCAGGGGGCGCGGGCGATGTCGAGGTTCAGCGCGTATAGCGCCCAGAGGCGCGGGCGCAGCGCGGGTGGTGCTGCCATCGTCGCGGCGAAACGGTCCGGATCGCCGGTCCGCACCGCCTCGGCCAGCGCCGGGGCGGTCATGCCGGTTCGACCACGCTAAGGAGATAGGCGACCTCATCGGGGGCGGCGCGCCAGCGGGCGAACTCGGCCTCGGCCTCGTCGAGGACGGCGGCCAGCTCCGGCCCTGCCCCGATCCTGAGCCGCGCCACCCGCGCCATCATCGGCAGGTAGTAGTTCATCCAGGCGCGCCCGGTGATCAGGCGGGTGGCGCGGGTCCGGAAGCCTGCCGCCTGCACCCGCGCCGCCAGATCCGCCGCGGTGCCGACGCCGGGGTAGTCCGCCCAGAAGGCCGCGGCCCCGGGCGGCGGCGGGTCGCAGGTGAAGACCGGTTCGGAAAAGACGACCGCGCCCCCGGGCGCCAGCACCGGCCGCCAGAGGTCGAGCGCCGTCTCGACGCCAAGGAAGTAGAGCGCCCCGGCGCACCAGATCAGGTCGGCGGGCCCCGCGAGGTCGCGCATGTCGCCTTCGCGCAGCGTCACGCGCGGGCCGAAGCAGGCCAGCCGGTCGCGGGCCTCTGCGATGAAATGGGCGGTCAGATCGACGCCTTCGATCCGCGCAAGCGGCAGCGCCTCGGCCAGAACCTCGGTATCGGCGCCCGGACCGCAGGCGGCGTCGATCACCCGGGCGGGCTGGCCGAGGACCGACAGCGCCCAAAGCACGTCCTCGGCATCGCCAGGGCCCTGCCGGGGCATGTCGCGGTGCAGTTCGAAAAAGGCGTCGTCCCTCATGCCGCCACCGCCCCGTCGCGCACCAGTTTCCAGGTGATCGCGTCCAGAAGCGCCTCGAAGCTCGCGTCGACGATGTTGGGACTGACACCGACGGTCGACCAGCGCTTGCCCGCGCTGTCCTCGCTGTCGATGATGACGCGGGTCACGGCCTCGGTCCCGCCCTGGGTGATGCGCACCTTGAAATCGACCAGGCGCAGGTCGTCGATGCAGGCCTGATAGGGGCCAAGATCCTTGGCCAACGCCTTGGCAAGCGCGTTGACCGGGCCGCGGTCGCTGCCTGTCTCGTCCATGCTTTCGCTGACCGACAGCATCTTCTGCCCGCCGATCTTCACGACCACCACCGCCTCGGACAGGGTGATCATCCGGTCGTACTTGTTCTTGCGCCGTTCCACCGTCACGCGGTAGCGCTTGACCTCGAAGAACGTCGGCAGGAGCCCCAGTTCGCGCCGCGCCAGAAGCTCGAAGGAGGCCTGGGCGCCGTCATAGGAATAGCCCTGGTCCTCCCGCGTCTTGACGGTGTCGAGGATGCGCGCCAGCGCCGGGTTCCTCGCGTCGACCTCGATCCCGGCGGCGGCAAGGCGGGCGCGCAGGTTCGACTGGCCCGCCTGGTTCGACATCGGGATGACCCGTTCGTTGCCGACGGCGGCCGGGTCGATATGCTCGTAGGTCGCGGGGTCCTTCAGGATCGCGCTGGCATGAAGCCCGGCCTTGTGGGCAAAGGCCGAGGCGCCGACATAGGGCGCGCTGCGCAGGGGCACCCGGTTCAGGATGTCGTCGAGAAGCCGCGAGGCCTTGGTCAGGCGGGTCAGCGCGTCGCGGGTGATGCCGGTGTCGAAGCGGCTGGCATAGGGCTCCTTGAGCAGGAGCGTCGGGATCAGCGACGTCAGGTTGGCATTGCCGCAGCGTTCGCCAAGCCCGTTCAGCGTGCCCTGGATCTGCCGCGCGCCGGCGTCCACCGCCGCAAGGCTCGCCGCCACCGCGTTGCCGGTGTCGTCGTGGCAGTGGATGCCCAGCCGGTCGCCCGCGATGCCCGCCGCGATCACCTCGGCGGTGATCCGGCCGACCTCGGGGGGCAGCGTGCCGCCGTTGGTGTCGCAAAGCACGATCCAGCGCGCGCCCGCCGCCTCTGCCGCGCGCAGGCAATCGAGCGCGTAGGACGGGTTGGCCCGGTAGCCGTCGAAGAAATGTTCCGCGTCGAAAAGGGCCTCGCGCCCGCTGGCGATGCAATGCGCGACCGAGGCGCCGATGTTTTCGAGGTTCTCCGCGAGCGTGATGCCAAGGGCGGTGGTGACGTGGAAATCGTGGGTCTTGCCGACAAGGCAGACCGCCGGGGTGCCCGCGTTCAGGACGGCGGCCAGCACGTCGTCGTTCGCGGCCGACCGCCCGGCCCGCTTGGTCATGCCGAAGGCGGTGAAGGTGGCGCGCGTCTCGGGGCGGCTGTCGAAGAAATCGCTGTCCGTCGGGTTCGCGCCGGGCCAGCCGCCCTCGATGTAGTCGATCCCCAGCGTGTCGAGCGCCTGTGCGATCTGCCGCTTTTCGGCGACCGAGAACTGCACGCCCTGCGTCTGCTGCCCGTCGCGAAGGGTGGTGTCGTAAAGGTAGAGGCGGTCCCTAGTCATTGCGCCCCCCCTTTACCGGTTCGCCTGCGAACCGGTTCGCCCCCGACCCGCCCCCCAGGGCGGGGGCGAAACCGCCCCCACCCTCGGGCCGGGGGCAAACCTGTGCTGTGCGCGATGACGGACGAGGGCTCATTTCAGGGCCTCGAGCTTGGCGGGGTCGAAATTCGTGCCAGGAATAAGCTCAATACCCGCTTTGCTCATTCGCACCTCAACGCCGGCGTTGGACAAGGCCCGCCTGATCGCGTCGACCCGGCTGAAATCCTTGCTCGCCAGCGCAACCTTTCTCGCTTCCGAGAGCACTTTGGCAGCATCCTCAAGCGCCGATGTACCGACTACAACGCTTGGAGCATGTCCCTGGCCAGTGGCGCGTCCGGTCCCCGCAGCGACCGTAATACTGCGCCACCATCCAGTATCTATCTCTGCGACCAGCAGACCCAGCATTTCCGCCGACGCCTTCAATCCCGCCGCGTCACCCTTTCCCGCAAGCGCGTGCAGTTCCGCAATCGCGCGCGCCGTGTTGAGGTCGTCAGCCAGCGCGGTGACGACCGAGGGCGCAGGGCTCGGCGCAGGCTCGACGCCTGCGACGAGACCACGCCACTTCCGCAGCGTCGCCTCCGCCTGCCGCGCCTTCTCCTCCGTCCAGTCCATCGGCTTCGAGTAATGCGTGGACAGGAACACGAAGCGGATCACCTCGCCGGGGATGCCCTTGTCCAGGAGATCCCGCACGGTGAAGAAATTCCCCAAGGACTTGGACATCTTCTTGCCCTCGACCTGCAGCATCTCGTTGTGCATCCAGACGCGGGCGAAATCCGCCTCGGGGTGGGCGCACATCGACTGCGCGATCTCGTTCTCGTGGTGGGGGAACTGCAGGTCGATCCCGCCGCCGTGGATGTCGAAGCTGTCGCCCAGAAGCTCGTGGCTCATGGCCGAGCATTCGATGTGCCAGCCGGGCCGCCCGCGCCCCCAGGGGCTGTCCCAGCCCGGCAGGTCGTCGGTCGAGGGCTTCCACAGGACAAAGTCCATCGGGTCTTCCTTGAAGGGCGCGACCTCCACCCTTGCCCCGGCGATCATGTCGTCGACCGAGCGGCCCGATAGCTTGCCGTATCCCTGATAGGACCGGACGCGGAACAGGACATGGCCCGCCTTTTCATAGGCGTGGCCCCTGGCGATCAGATCCCCGATCATCGCGATCATCGCGCCGATCCATTCGGTCGCGCGCGGCTCCTGCGTGGGGCGCAGTGCGCCAAGCGCGTCCATGTCCTCGTGATACCAGCGGATCGTCTCTTCGGTGCGTTCGCGGATCAGCTCCTCCAGCGACCGCGGATCGCCAAGCCCCTTCCTCCGCTGCGCCTCGGCGTTGATCTTGTCGTCGACGTCGGTGAAGTTGCGCACATAGGTGACATGGTCCGCCCCGTAGACATGGCGCAGGAGCCGGAAAAGCACGTCGAAGACGATGACGGGCCGGGCGTTGCCCAGATGCGCGCGGTCATAGACGGTCGGCCCGCAGACATACATCCGCACGTTATCGGGGTCGATCGGCTCGAAGACATCCTTCGTCCGGGTCTTGGTATTGGTCAGCCTGATGGTCGTCATGCCAGTTCCTTCACGCGCAGGGCGTCCCGCGGCGGGCTTAGCGTGTTCTCGTGGTCTTGAAAACAGGGAACGGCCCGCCTGACGATGTCAGCCGGTAATGCAGGTGATGCAGAGGGTTGCGGTCCGTTTCATGCCCCAAGGTCTAGCGCGTCCCCTTGCGCCTGCCAAGCACCTATTTCGTGCCATTTGCCCTTGTCCGCCGCGCCGGTCCGTGATCGTTTGCGCCACGGACAAGGGAGGAACGGATGCGGCTTGCCGAAAGAGTGGCCCACATGACCGGCGAAGGGTCGGACGGATGGGAGATCTATTACCGCGCGCGCGACCTGGCGGCAGGGGGCGTCACGGTGGTGAACCTGACCATCGGCGAACACGACATCCGCACCGATCCGCGCATCCTCGCGGCGATGGCCGAAAGCGCGCGGGCGGGCAACACCGGCTATACCGTCGGCGCCGGCAAGCCGGAGCTGCGCCGCGCCATCGCCGAACGGGTGAGCGCGCGCACCGGGGTTCCCACCGGGCCCGAGAACGTCATCGTCACCCCCGGCGGCCAGGCGGCGCTTTTCGCCGCGCATATGGTGACGCTCGACCCCGGCGACACCGGCCTTTACTGCGACCCCTACTATGCCACCTACCCCGGCACGATCCGCGCGACCGGCGCGCGCGATGTCGCGGTGCCCACCCGGCCCGAAAACGGCTTCCAGCCGGAAGCCAGGGCCATCGCGGCCCGCGCAAAGGGCGCGCGGTCGCTCCTGATCAACACGCCGAACAACCCGACCGGCGCGGTCTACACCCGCCCGACGCTCGAGGCCGTGGCCGAGGTCGTCAGGGATCACGACCTCTGGCTCATCTCCGACGAGGTCTACGATACCCAGCTCTGGTCGGGCGATCACCAGAGCCCGCGGGCCCTGCCCGGCATGGCCGAACGCACGCTGGTCGTCGGGTCGCTGTCGAAAAGCCACGCGATGACCGGATCGCGCATCGGCTGGCTGATCGCGCCCGAGCCGGTGGTCGCGGCGGTCACCGCGCTTGCGACGAACACGACCTACGGCCTGCCCGGCTACATCATGGACGCAGGGCTTGCCGCGCTGTCGCTTGGTCCGGATTTCGAGGCGGGGGTCTCAGGCCCCTTCAGGCGGCGTCGGGACCTTGCGCTGGCGCGCCTGGGGCAGGCGAACCTGCTCAGGCTCGTTCCCTCGGGCGGCGCGATGTATGTGATGGTGGATGTCCGCGCGACAGGACTGTCCGGCGAAGCTTTCGCCCTGCGTCTGCTTGAGCATGAGCGGATCGCGGTCATGCCCGGCGAAAGCTTCGGTCAGGCGGCATCGGGCCATATCCGCATCGCGCTGACGGTGGCCGACGATCTTCTGGACGATGCGCTCGGGCGCCTGCTTGCCTTCGCGGAAAGCCTGGCAACCTCCGACTAGGGACCGAACGGCAAAAGGCCCGGCCAATGGCCGGGCCTTCGCAATCGCCAGGCGGATGTCAGCCGCCGAGACGCTGGAACTGGAACCGCGGGTCTTCGCCGATCCCGAGCCAGCCGCGGAACGTCCGCACGAGATTCGCGGTGATCTGCGATTTCTGCGTCTCGCCGCGGGCACGGGCGGCCTTCATCTGATCCCCCGCGAGGGCGGGAAGCGCCGCCTCGATGAACTTCGGACCAAAGAGAACCTCGCCCGTGCGCGCATCGCGGACCTGGGCGTTGAACTCGATATTGTGGACCCCCGCGTCGGAAAGCTTGTTTTCCGCCTCGAAGGTCAGCGCGTGGAACCTGACAAGCGTGATGTCGAGGACGACGGGCGTGCCACCCGTCAGACCCTGCCCTGCAACACGCGCCGCATTCCTGATGATCGCGGCGACCTGGGGCTTGCGGTCGCCTTCGGGGTCCTCGCGCCAGACGATGTCGGCCTTGGGGAAGACGGATTTCTTCTCGGACACGACCAGCTCATCGGGGACAGTCACGCGAACGTCGGCAAGACGCCAGCCACGGGATACCTCGGCCGAGATCGGGGCATCGTAGCGCGTGTAGAAAGAGGGCGCGCACCCGGCAACCAGAAGCGCCGAGGCGATCACCGCGCTGCGAATGATTTGTCTCATAAGTATCACGTCATGCTCCAAGGAATGTACTCATCCGCGCTGGTTATAAGCCGAAAGCGGGCGAAAGTTGGACGCAATTCGTAAAAAACGGGCGCGATTGTTGAAAATGCCACATATCGCCGATACCACCCCTGGTGGCGCGAAACCTGGCTGTCTGCCGGCTTTGACTTCTCCGCTTTCCGTGCAATCCTTCGACACGACCTTGCCGGAGCCCGCGATGACGCGCCTTTTCCTTGCCCTTGCCCTGTCGCTCTGCCTCGTGCCTGACGATCCGCGGGCGCAAACCTATCCCGATCATGCCGATCTCTTCGTCAACGATCTGGCCGATGTGCTTGATCCGGGCACCGAAACGCGGCTCAGCGAACGTCTGACGCTGCTGAAGTCGGAAACCGGGGTAGAGGCGACGGTGCTGACGCTTGCAACCCGGCGTGACTACGACCCCGAAGCCACGCTGGAGGATTTTGCCACCGGGCTTTTCAACCACTGGGGGATCGGGCTTGCGGACCGAAACGACGGGATCCTTGTCCTTGTCCTGACCGAAGACCGGGAGATGCGCGTGGCATTGGGCGCTGCCTACAGCCAGGACTACGACACGATCGCCCAGGATATCGTGACCCGGGTCTTCCTGCCGCCGTTCCGGGACGGCGACTTCGCCACCGGCATCGAGAACGGGACCGCCGAGATCGACACCCGGATCGCGCGGCGTCACGCCGAGGGCCTTGCGCCGCTGCCGCTGACGCGATCGCCCGAACCGGCGGGATGGCTGGCGCCGCTCGCGGTGGCGGCCGCTTTCGCGCTGGCCTTCTTCCGGCGCCGGATCGGCGACATGGCGCAGCGTTTCCGCCGCTGCCCGACCTGCGGGCGGACGGGCCTGCGGCGCGCGCGCGACACGATCACGCCCGCCACCCGCGACACCGCGGGGCTGCAGCGCGTACGGACCGATTGCCCCAGCTGCGGATGGCACGACGAACGCCGCGACCGGATCGCCCCAACCCGGCGGCGCGGCGGCGGGTCGGGCGGATCCTTCGGCGGCGGCCGCAGTTCAGGCGGCGGGGCCAGCGGAAGGTGGTGACCCCGCCAGCCCCTTCGGCGCGTCAGAAGCGCAGGCCGACGTTGACGCTTGCCGTCGTCGCGCGCAGGTCCGACCCGGATCCGCCGAAATCGCTGAAGCGGTTTGTCAGGATCTCCCCGCCCAGCGTCACCCGGTCGGTCAGGGCGTAGTCCATGCCGACGCCGGCGAACCAGCCGTTGTCGTTCACGCCGGTCCCGCCGATGGTCGCATCGGCCCGCGCCGCGCCCGCCGTCGCATAGACGAGCGTGCTGCCAAGGTCACGGCCCGCGCGCACGCCCAGCCGCGCGATGGAATCCAGCGTGTCGCCCCCGGTGCCAAGGTCGATGTCGGCGGCATCGTAGTTGCCGGCAACGCCGACGACCCAGTCGCCCAGATCCCAGTCATAGCCACCGCCGATGCCATAGGTCACGCCATTGCCGTCGGCGGGCGCCGAGGCATCGCCATAGCCCAGCCGGCCGGTGACATAGCCGCCCGTCCAGTCCGACCCCATGACGACCGGCACCGCGGGCAAGACGACCTCTTCGGGGGCGGGCTCTGAAAGCCCGCCGGCAAGGGCGGGGGCGGCGGCCGTCGCGGCTGCGGCGAGGGCAAGATAACTCAGCACTTTCATGTTCAACTCCTGTCTCTTCTTGCAGCAAGGCCCGGGTCGCTGCCCGGCACGATGCCTGCGACACCGCAGTTGGTGGCCAGGGGCGCGCTTGCCAATGGCCGGGCGTGATCACCCCCGATCACAAGCCGAAGACCGCCGCGCCTGCGCCGGATTGCGCCGATCACCTTCGCGTGTCGGCGGCTTCCGGCCGCTCTGGACAGGTGGGGCCGGCGGGGTTACTCTCATTTTTTGAACGCACGTTCATTTAAAGGGGGGAGCCATGCAGCTCGACGGAAGATCGGCCATCGTCACCGGGGGCGCCTCCGGGCTTGGGGCCGCGACGGCGCGAAACTTTGCGGCGGCCGGGGCCCGCGTCACGCTTTTCGACCGCGACGAGGCCGGCGGAACCGCGCTCGCGGCCGAGATCGGCGGCACCTTCGCCCAGGTGGACGTGACCGACGAAGCCTCCGTCGCCGCGGGGATCGCGGCGGCAAGGGCGCATGGGGGCGGCGCGGTGCATGTGCTGGTCAACTGCGCGGGCATCGCCACCGGCGAACGCATCGTCGGGCGCGAGGGGCCGCATGCGCTTTCCGCCTTCCGCCGGACCATCGACATCAACCTGAACGGCAGCTTCAACACGCTGCGCCTGGCCGCCGCCGAAATGGCCAGGAACGAGGGGGCCGAAAAGGGCGTGATCGTCAACACCGCCTCCATCGCCGCCTTCGACGGACAGAAGGGCCAGGCGGCCTATGCTGCCTCCAAGGGCGGCATTGTCGGGCTGACACTGCCTGCGGCGCGCGATCTGGCCACGCTCGGGATCCGCGTCTGCGCGATCGCGCCGGGCATCTTCGCCACGCCGATGATGAAGGGCCTGCCGCAGGAGGTGCAAGACAGCCTGGCCGCCGAAGTGACCTTCCCCAAACGGTTGGGCGATCCGGCCGAATACGCGGCACTGGCGCGGTTCATCGTCGAATGCGGATACCTGAACGGAGAGGTCATCCGCCTCGACGGCGCGCTGCGCATGCGCTGATGGCCCGGCGCAACCGCGTCACCCCCGAAGGCGCGATCACCGCCGATCCGGCGCGCGGCCTTTTCACCGGCAATCGCGGCATCCTTTACGACGCCGAGGGCCGCATGCGCTGGACCCACCGGCACCGCGCGTGGATCTCTTGCGTGCTGTGCTGGAAAGACGACCGGCAGCCCCTGGAGGACGCGCATCGCTGGACACCCTTGTTCTTCCTGGACGAGGCGGTGGCGATGGCGGCGGGGCATCGGCCCTGCGCCACCTGCCGGCGCGCCGCCTACACCCGGTTCCGCGCGGCCTGGACGGCGGCGGGGCTTGGCGGCGATCCGCGCGCCGGGGATTTCGACCAGGCGCTCCACCGCGCGCGCATCCTGCCGCGCACGGGCGAAAAGGTCACCTTCGCGACTCCCTGGCCGGCACTGCCCGACGGGGCTTTCGTGCGGCTGGATGCGGGGCCGGCTCTGGTCCTTGGCGCGCAGATCCGGCCCTGGTCGGCGGCGGGCTACGGTGCCCCCCTGCCCCGCCCGGCCAAGGGCGCGGCCCGCGTCCTGACGCCCGCGCCGCTCGTCGCGGTCCTTGCGGCGGGCTATGCGCCGGAACTACACCCCACCGCGGGCGCCATGTCGCATTTGCGATAGCCTCGGGCCTGCCCGCGCAACACACTCTGCCCAGACCGGAGCAGCCGGACCGGAGGGACGATGACCGACTACAGCGCCTTGATCGACGACGAGACCTGGGCCTTCATCCACCGCACGCAGGCCAGCTATCCCGACGACACCGTGAGCTTCACCATCGACGACCAGCGCCGCGTCTACGACGCGATGTGCGTGGATTTCCGGGTTCCCTACCCACCCGGCGTCGGCGCGACCGACCGCAGCTTCGCGGGCGTTGCCTGCCGACTTTACGAATGCGGCGACAGTGTCGCGACGGTGATCTATTTTCACGGCGGCGGCTTTGTCGTCGGCGGGCTGGAAAGCCATGACGATGTCTGCGCGGAAATCTGCGCCGCGACCGGCTGCCGCGTGGTGTCCGTAGACTACCGCCTTGCGCCCGAACACCGCCATCCCGCGGCCTTCATGGACTGCACCGCCGCGACCGCGGCGATCATTGCGGAATTCGGCGGACCCGTCGTTCTGGCGGGCGACAGCGCGGGGGCGAACCTTGCGGCCGCGACGGTTCATGCCACGCGCGGGGCGGGCTTCCCGATCGTCGGGCAGGTGCTGATCTACGGCGCCTTCGCCGACACGATCGGGACCACCGGCAGCTACGCGACCCATGCGAATGCCCCCTTGCTGACCCGCGAGGACATGATCTTCTACCGCGCGATCCGCATGCCCGAGGGGCGGCCGGCGGCGGGCGATCCGACGGCGGCGCCGCTGGCCGATACCGACTTCGGTGGCCTGCCGCCCACCTTCCTGATCGCGGCCGAATGCGACCCCCTGTGCGACGACAGCCCGGCCTATGCCGCCCGCGTCACCGCCGCAGGCGGCAACGCTCGGTGCGAGATCGCGCCCGGCATGGTTCACGGCTTCCTGCGCGCCCGCCACATGTCGGGGCGCGCCGCCGCCGCCTTCGCGCGGATCACCGATGCCATCGCGGCCCTTGCACGCGGCGCGTTTCCCTGGCCTGAAGACCGATGAGCGACGCGCCCGCCCCGCAGGGCAGCTGGACCGACATTCCGCTTGTCGGGATCCTCGCCGTCGCCGTTTCCACCGTTTTCTTCGGCATGGTCCCCTATTTTGCCCGCAGCCTGACCGAGGCGGGGATCGCCCCGCCCGCCATCGCCTTCTTCCGCTATCTTTTTCCGGCCATCGCCTTCCTGCCCTTCCTGAAGCTTCGGGGCGAACAGGGCCGCGCGAGCCTTTGGGGCTACTTTTCGGGCCTGATCGTCGGGCTTGGCTGGGTGGGCTATGTCAAGGCGCTGTCGCTGATGCCGGTCTCGGCGGCGGGGGTTCTTTACATGACCTATCCGCTGTTCACGCTGCTGATCGGCTGGCTGGTCTTTTCGGACCGGCCCGGGCTCAGGTCGGCGGCGGGCGGCGGGATGATCCTGCTGGCCGCCGCGCTGGCGGCGCGCACCGGCGGGTCGGGCGGCAGCGTCGGCCTGGCCGCGATCATGCTGGCGCTGGCTGCGCCGCTAGGCTTCGGCATCTCGATCAATGTGCTGGCGCGCAAGCTTCATGTCCTGCCGCCGGTGTCGCGGATGGGCATCTTCGCCATCGGCTCCTCAAGCGGCCTCGTCCCCCTGATCCTGACCTACCCGGCAGAGGCGGTGCTGCCCGCGAGCGCGGCGCAATGGTCGCTGGCGCTGGCGCTTGGCACCTTTTCGGCGCTGATCCCGCAACTTCTTTACACCGTCTTCGTGCCGAAGATCGGCGGCGCCAAGGCCGCGGCGCTTGGCAGCATCGAACTGCCGACGATGTTCGCCGTCGGCTGGTTCGCCTTCGGCGAGCCGGTCGGCCTGCCCGAGGCGCTGGCGGGCGCGCTGGTCCTGACGGCAATCCTGATCACGCCGACGCGCCGGCCGCTGCCGTCGGTCACCGCGTCACTGGCGGCCCCTGCCCCCCGCAAGCGAAGCTGGTTCAGGGGCTGGCGCTAGCGCAGGAAGGGCGCGGCCTTCATCGTTTCGGGCACCGGGACACCAAGGCGGCCAAGCACGGTCGGCGCCAGCGAAAGCTGGTTGAGGACCGTGTCCGGCGCGGGGCCTTCGGCCGGGCCGAAGTAGTAAAGCGCGAAGTCGCGCTGGTCGGACCCGGTGCCGCCATGATGGCCGCGCGCGTCCTGCCCGTGGTCGGCGGTCACGATCACCTCGTACCCCGCGCGCCGCCAGCGATCGACGAAGGGCGCCAGTGTCGCATCCATCTTGAAGCAGGCGTCGTCCATTTCCTCGCAGTCGTGATAGAACCGGTGCCCCATGCTGTCGAGCGTGCAGGTATGCAAGATGCCGTAGTCGATCCCCTTGACCTCGGCCAGGCGGGTCAGCGTGCCGAAAAGGTCGTAATCGGCGGGCGTCATCTGGTTGACATGCCCATAGCCGTGCATCGTGTGGAACCGGCCGTGGGTGATCGGCCCTTCGGGTTCGTCGTACTCGATGTCGCGCACCACGTCGAAGGGCGCGCGGTTGAAGAACTCCGACCAGTAGCTGTGGGTCACGGCGCCGGTCTTCAGCCCGGCCTTCACCGCCTCGGAGAAGATGTCGGGAAACTCCAGCCGGCGGATGTCGGCATTGTCCCAGATCCGGTGAACCTGCGGCAGGAGCCCGGTGTGGATCGAGGCATAGCAGGAGGCCGAGGTGGACGGCAGGACCGACCGCATCCGCCAGACGCGCGCCTCCCCCGCCTCCACCCAGCCTTCGAGATTGCCGAAGAGCCTGCGCCAGTTGGCATAGGGAACCCCATCGAGGATGATGAGGAGCAGCTTGTTATGGCTCAATTTCCGGCACTCTCCATCTTGCGGTGGGCCAGAACGTGTTCCAGCCAGCCAAGCTTCATCTCGGGAACCGACGACAGCAGAAGGTCGGTGTAGTCGTCATAGGGCGGGGTCAGCACATCGGTCTTGCCGCCGTAGCGCTGGACCGCGCCCTGGTACATGACGGCGATGGAATCCGCGATCGACTTCACCGTGGCAAGGTCGTGGGTGATGAAGAGATAGGCCACACCCTCGATCTTCTGCAGGTCCAGCAAGAGCCGCAGGATGCCCGCCGCCACCAGCGGATCCAGCGCCGATGTCACCTCGTCGCAGATGATCAGCTTGGGCTTGGCCGCCAATGCCCGGGCAATGCAGACGCGCTGTTTCTGCCCGCCCGACAGCTCGGCCGGATAGCGATCGGCAAAACCCCTGCCCATCTCGATCTCGTCCAGCAGTTCCTGCACCCGCTTGCGCTTCGCGTCCCCCTTCAGGCCGAAGTAGAATTCCAGCGGACGGCCGATGATCGTGGCGACGGTATGGCGCGGATTCATCGCGACGTCGGCCATCTGGTAGATCATCTGCAACTCGCGCAGATCATCAAGCTTGCGGTCCTTCAACTCTCGCGACAGTTCGCGCCCCGCAAAGGTGATCCGCCCCTGCGACGGCGGCAGCAGCCCGGTGATCGCGCGTGCCAGCGTCGACTTGCCCGATCCGCTTTCGCCCACCACCGCCAGCGTCTGCCCGGGATGAAGCTCCACGCTGACGTTCTTCAGGACGTCGAAATTCGTGCCCTTGTAGCGCGCGGTCACGTTTTCGACCTTCAGGACCGGTTCGGCCGTCGCCGGCTTCTCCTCGTGCGCGATGGCGTGAACGGAAACGAGCGCGCGGGTATAGTCTTCCTTCGGGGTTTCGATGATCTGGCTGACGGTGCCGTACTCGACCGTCTTGCCATGGCGCAGAACCATGATGTCGTCGGACACCTGCGCGACGACCGCAAGGTCGTGGGTGATGTAAAGCGCGGCGACCCCGGTGGCGTGGATCGCCTCCTTGATGGCGGCCAGAACGTCGATCTGCGTCGTCACGTCGAGCGCGGTCGTCGGTTCGTCAAAGACCACCAGATCGGGTTCGGGGCACAGCGCCATCGCGGTCATCGCCCGCTGCAACTGCCCCCCCGAAACCTGGTGCGGGTAGCGGTCGCCGAAGGTCTGCGGGTTGGGCAGGCCAAGCTTGCCGAAAAGCGCAACGGCGCGCGCCTCTGCCTCGGCCCGCGTCGCAAGGCCATGCATCAGCGTCGTTTCGATCACCTGCTCCATGATCTTCTTGGCCGGGTTGAAGGCCGCCGCCGCCGATTGCGCGACATAGGTCACCTCGCGGCCGCGCAGCGCGCGCAAGCCCGCCGCCCCCGCCTTCAGGATGTCGCGCCCGTTGACGAAGACCTCGCCCCCGGTGATGCGCACCCCGCCCCGGCCATAGGCCATGGACGAAAGCCCGATCGTCGACTTGCCCGCCCCGGATTCCCCGATCAGGCCCAGGACCTTGCCCTTTTCCAGCTGGAAGGACACGCCATGCACGATCTCGATATCCTTCGGCGCCTCGCCGGGCGGATAGACCGTCGCGCCGATCTTGAGGTTGCGGACGTCCAGAAGAATGTCAGGCACCGCGGCCTCCTTTCAGCGAGGTGGTGCGGTTCAGGATCCAGTCCGCCACCAGGTTGACCGAGATTGCCAGCGCCGCGATGGTGATCGCCGGGACAAGCGCCGCCGACACGCCATAGACCAGCCCCTCCTTGTTCTCCTTCACCATGCCGCCCCAGTCGGCCAGCGGCGGCTGCACGCCAAGCCCAAGGAACGACAGGGTCGAGATGAAGAGGACGGCGAAGATGAAGCGCAGGCCAAGTTCGGCGACCAGGGGCGACAGCGCGTTGGGCAGGATTTCCCGCAGGACGATCCAGCGTGTGCCCTCGCCGCGAAGACGCGCGGCCTCGACATAGTCCATCACGACGATATCGACCGCGACCGCGCGGGCCAGGCGATAGACCCGGGTGGAATCGAGCAACCCGATGACGATGACAAGGACCGGCAGCGTCACCTGCATCACCGACAGGATCACCAGCGCCAGGATCAGCGACGGCAGGGACATGAACAGATCGACGATCCGCGACATGACCTGATCGATCCAGCCGCCAAGGACCGCGGCGGTAAAGCCCAGCACCGATCCGGTGGTAAAGCTGACCACGGTCGCAGCCGTGGCAAGGAAGATCGTGATCTGGCAGCCATAGATCATCCGGCTCAGCAGATCGCGGCCGATGTTGTCGGTTCCCAGCAGGTACTGCGACGGCTCCTCCGACCAGAACGGGTTTTCCCAGACATCGCCGACGGTCTGGTTCAGACCGTAGGGGGCCAGGAAATCGGCGAAGATCGCGGTGAAGAAGAAAGCCCCGGTCAGGATCAGACCGATCAGGGCCGAAACGGGAATACGGCTCATTTCGGATGCCTCAGACGGGGGTTTGCAAGGATGGAGATCACATCGGCAAGGATGTTCAGCCCGATGTAGACCGCCGCGAAGATCAGCCCGCAGGCCTGCACCACCGGCAGGTCACGCTTGGTGACGTGATCGACCAGGTACTGCCCCATGCCGGGATAGACGAAGACCACCTCGACCACGACGACGCCGACAACCAGATAGGCCAGGTTCAGCATCACCACGTTGACAACCGGCGCAATGGCGTTCGGGAAGGCATGGCGCGCGATGATCACGAAGGGCCGCAGGCCCTTCAGTTCCGCCGTCTCGATATAGGCGGACTGCATGACGTTCAGGATCGCCGCCCGCGTCATGCGCATCATGTGCGCCAGAACGACCAGCACCAGAACCATCACCGGCAGCGCGATGGCCGACAGTTTTTCGCCAAGGCTCATCCCCGAATAGATGGTGGAGATCGGCGAAAAGAGACGGATCTTGACCGTGAACAGATACATGAGCAGATAGCCCGCCACGAATTCCGGCAGCGAGATCGTCGAAAGCGTGATCCCGGAGATCAGCTTGTCCGGCCAGCGGTTGCGGTAGCGCACCGCGATCAGGCCAAGAACGATCGCCAGCGGGACCGAGAAAAGCGCCGCCCAGAACGCCAGGAACAGCGTGTTGCCAAGACGTTCGCCGACGGCCTTGGAGATGCTCTGCCCGTTCGTCAACGCGGTGCCCAGATCGCCCTGCAGCGCGGCGAAAAGCCACTTGAAGTACCGCGTCAGTGCCGGTTCGTTCAGCCCCAGTTCCTCGCGAAGGTTACGCAACGCGGTTTCGGTGGCCGACTGGCCCAGGATCGACTGCGCGACATCGCCGGGCAGAAGCTCGACCCCGATGAAGATCAGCGCGGACGCCGCCAGCAGCAAGAGAAGACCCAGCGCAAGGCGCTGAGTCACCAGTTTCAGGATCGGATGCATACCGCGGGCCTCAGGCAAGCCAGCACTTGACGTGCGCGCGGCCGTTCATCAATTCGCCGTTCGGGTCGGATTCCCAGCCCCCGATCGTATCGCTGACGCCTTCGACGAAGTCGTTGAACATCGGCAGGATCAAACCGCCTTCGTCGCGAAGGATATGGGCCATTTCCGCGTACATCGACTTGCGCTTGGCATTGTCCAGCTCGGCACGGGCCGCGATCAGGAGGCCGTCGAACTTCTCGTTGTGGAACTTGGTGTCGTTCCACTCCGCGGTCGAAAGATACGCCGTCGAATACATCTGGTCCTGCACCGGGCGTCCGCCCCAGTAGGACGCGCAGAAGGGCTGAACGTTCCACACATCAGACCAGTATCCGTCGTCCGGCTCACGCTTGATCTCCAGCGGAATGCCCGCCGCGGCGGCGGTCTGCTGGTAAAGCTGTGCCGCCTCGACCGCACCGGGAAATGCACCTGACGCGGTGCGCAGGACGATGGGTGTGCCGTCATGGCCGGATTTCTTGTAGTAGAAGGCCGCCTGATCGGGGTCATACTCGCGCTGTTCGATCGTGTCGTCGAACAGCGGATAGGCCGAATTGATCGGAAAGTCGTTGCCGACCGACCCAAGCCCGCCAAGGACCTTGTCGACCATTTCCTGGCGGTTGATGGCGAGCTTCAGCGCCATGCGCAGGTCGTTGTTGTCGAAGGGCGCGGCCGTGCAGTGCATGATGAAGACGTAATGCCCCCGTCCCGGCGTCGCGTGAACAAGGATGCCCGGCGCCTTCTTGAGAAGGCCGTAGACCTTGGGGTCCACCCGGTTGATCATCTGGACCTGCCCCGCCTGCAGCGCCGCCACACGCGCGGTCGTGTCGTTGATGACGAGAATTTCGGTCTGGTCGGCATGGCCGATCCGGTCATCCCAGTAGTTCGCATGCTTCTCGAACCCGTGACGAACGCCCGGTTCGTTGACAACGACCTTGTAGGGGCCGGCGCCGATGCCCGCTGCCGGATCGTCGCGCCCGCCGTTCGGCTGGATGATCAGGTGATAATCGCCCATCAGATAGGGAAGGTCGGCGTTGCCCGACGCCAGCGTGACGGTAAACATGTCGCCCTCGGCCGACATGGATTCGATCCCCTGCACGATGCCAAGCGCGCCGGACTGCGAGCTTTCGTCGGAATGCCGCTGCATGGTCGCCAGCACGTCTTCGGCCGTCACCGTCTTGCCATTGTGGAACTCGACGCCCTGGCGGATCTTGAACTTCCAGGTCTTCGCATCCGGGCTGGAGGAAACCTCCTCGGCGATGCGCATGTCGAGGTTCCCATGCGGGTCCACATCGGTCAGCATCTCGCCCCAGGTCATGTTGACCGCGAACGGAACTTCGGACGCGGCCAGCGCGGGGTCGAGCGTATTGGTGCTTTCGCCGCCCTGCATCCCCATGCGGATCAGGCCGCCCTTCTTCGGCTCCTGTGCACGCGCAGCGCCCGCCAGAAGCGTGTTGGCCATCGCTGCGGACACGCCAAGCGCCCCGGCGCGCCCCAGGAAGGCCCGGCGGCTGTGCTTGCCCTGGACCGTGCGACCAAGAAGGTACTTCAGTTCGTCGTTCATGCGAATCTCCCCGTTTTTATTGTTTTGCCACCCTGTCATCTGGCGGCCTGTGGATCGACCGGGGAGTGCATTCGCCAGAAGGCCCCGGGCAGAAACGGACCCTGCCCGGCTGGAACGCCGGGCAGGGTATCGCGGCCGCTTACGCGAACCAGGTCTTCGACGAGGCCCAGCCCCCCATCATCTCGTAGTTGGGGTCTTCATACCATCCCGCTATCGCTTCGCCATGGGCATCGATGAAGTCGTTGAACATCGGGCAGATCAGCCCACCCTCGTCCCAAAGGATGTGCGCCATCTTCGAGTAGAGGTCCTTGCGCTTTGCCAGATCCGTCTCGGCGCGGGCCTCAAGCAGAAGCGCGTCGAACTCCGGGTTGTTGAACTTGGTGTCGTTCCAGTCCGCGGTCGACAGATAGGCCGTCGAATACATCTGGTCCTGCACCGGACGCCCGCCCCAGTAGGAGGCACAGAAGGGCTTCACGTTCCACACATCCGACCAGTAGCCGTCGTCCGGAACCCGCTTGACCTCAAGCGGGATGCCCGCCGCCTGCGCCGACTGCTGGAACAGCTGCGCCGCATCGACCGCGCCGGGGAAGGCGCCATCGGCCACCAGAAGCTCGATCGGGCTGCCATCATGGCCGGAGGCCTTGTAAAGCTCCGCCGCCTTCTCGGCGTTGTATTCGCGCTGCTCAAGGCTGTCGTCGAACAGGGGATAGGCCGCGTTGATCGGAATGTCGTTGCCGACGCCACCGAACCCGTCAAGGATCTTGTCGACCAGCTCCTGACGGTTGATCGACCATTTGAGCGCATTGCGCAGGTCCTTGTTGTCGAAGGGCGCGGTGTTGGTGTGCATGATGAACACATAATGCCCGCGGCCCGACACGTTCGTGACCTGCACGCCCGGCGCCTTGGAAAGCAGCTTGGCCACCTTCGGGTCGATCCGGTTGATCATGTGGACCTGACCCGACTGAAGCGCCGCGGTCCTTGCGGTCGCATCGTTGATCACGATGATCTCGACACCGTCGTAGTAGCCGCGGTCGGCGTTCCAGTCGTCCTGGTTCTTCTCGAAGACGAAGCGCACGCCCGGTTCGGCCGAGACAAGCTTGTAGGGCCCGGTCCCGATGGCCGCCGACGGGTTGTCGACACCGCCGCCCGGCTGGATCAGAAGGTGGTAGTCGGACAACAGGTAGGGAAGGTCTGCGTTCCCGGTCGCCATCGTCAGAACCACGTTCTGCCCGTCGACCGCAATGTCCGAAAGCCCCTGCATGATCCCCAGCGCGCCGGACTTGGAGTTTTCGTCCGAATGGCGGCGGAAGGTCGCCGCGACGTCTTCGGCGGTCAGATCGGAGCCGTCATGGAACTTGACCCCTTCGCGGATCTTGAAGGTCCAGACCGTGCCGTCGGCATTCGCCTCGAAGCTTTCGGCCAGCGCCGGTTCGATCTGGCCATCCGGCGACACGTTCACGATCGTGTCACCCCACTGGCGGTTGACCGAGAACGGAACCGGGCTGTCGGACAGACCCGGATCAAGCGAGTCGGTCGTCTCACCGCCACCAAGACCCATCTTGAGCACGCCGCCACGCTTGGGCTCCTGCGCCCGGGCAGCGCTGCCCATCACCGTCGTACCAAGCGCGGTTGCCGCGCCGAAGGCTGCGGCGCGCCCCATGAAGCCGCGGCGGGTGATCCCCATCGCGTCGAGCCGGTCAAGCAGCATTGCGAGTTCGTCTTTCATTCTCATCTCCCCGAGAACTTTGTTGATTGCTGAGTCAATAATGATCGCTGGGACGTCCCGGTCAAACAAAAAATGCCGTTTCCCCCCGCTTCGGTCCTCATATCATTCCGCGCGGCACCTCCTGGTCAAACTGACGCCGGAAAACCTCCGTTTCGCCCTCTGGCCCGCCTTCCGTCGCGACAAGCTCCGCGCGAAGGCGGAAGTTGCCCGCGTCCGCCGTCATGCTGGCCTCGATCCGGGTCCTGACCCACCAGTCGGCGCGGCCCATCCGCTGTTCCCAGTCCACATCCAGTCTTGCCGAAAGCGGGTCGTCGCCGGCGATCCGCCAGCGTTCGCGCACGGTATCGCCGAAGACCCAGCCGTGATCGAGGTTTTCGCAATCCCCCGCGTCGGCCTCCATCACCAACGTCCGGTCGCCGGAAATCAGGTCGTGTTCGATGCGGCGCACATAGGATTCGGGCCGGATCACCCGGTGGTTCCAGCCCCGCGCCGCCTCCGGCGCCGGAAAGGTCCATTCGTCGCCGGTGCTGCCCGCGTGAACCGGCAGGTCCAGTTCGCCCGCCGCCAGCGTCAGCGTCGCGGCCGCGGCGCTTGGCCAGACGAAGGGCCAGTAGGTCGTCGAAAGCGCCAGCCGCAGCCGGTGCCCCGCCGCCAGCCGGTAGCCCATCTGGTCCAGCCGGAACGCCACCGCGATCTCTTCGCCCACCGGAATGCCGGTGGGGCTTTCCATGCTGTCGCGGCTGCAAAGGTTCAGCATCCCGTGGCAGATACGCACCGAACTTCCATCCGGCGCCACGTCGCACAGCCGCGCCACGACAAAGGCGCGCGGCCTGTCCGACCTGAGCCGAAGCCGCAATTCCGCCGCCCCCAGAAGGTCGAGCGGCGCGTCCAGCGGCGCCGTGTCGAAACAGACCGACATCGCATCCTCCGGCGCCTGGTCGCCCGGCATCTCGCCGTTGCCACCCATCGGGAAGAACTCGCCGGCGTGCAGGCCCAGGTGCTGCGGCGTCCTCACGGGCACCGAAAGCGCGCCGCCCTGCCCGCCCAGGCCACCCCCCGGCGACAGCGCCAGGACCTGCCGCGAGACGCGCGCCGTGGGCCAGTCGCCCTCGGCCACCCAGTGACCGGGCCGGAATGCGGAATTTGCGTCCGGCGGTGCGGAATGCAGCATGTAGGCGCGATAGGCCGGGTCGTCCTCGGCGCCGTTCGGCACATCCTTCAGCCATCGGTCCCACCAGCGCAGCGCTTCCTGCAGGAAGCCGATGGCCGGGCCGGGCAGCGCGGTGTGGGGATACTGATGCACCCAGGGCCCGACGATTCCCTTTACCGGTGCCTTCACGTTTTCAACAAGATGCGACACGGTGTTCATGTAGTTGTCGGCCCAGCCGCCGAACGAAAGGACCGCCGCCGTCACCGATCCGTAATCCTCGCACAAGGATCCGTGCTTCCAGTAGGCGTCCCGGCTCTGGTGTTCGAACCAGCGGGACGCAAGGAAGGGCTGCGCTTCCAGCCGGTGCAGCCAGGTGTCGCGCCAGGAATTGCCCGCCAGCATCGGATCGGGCGGGCGCGAGGCATAGGACATCATCTGTGCCGCCCAGCCGAAGTTTTCGCCCAGCAGGCAGCCGCCCTTGTAGTGGATGTCGTCGGCGAACCTGTCCACGGTCGAACAGACGGTGACGACGGCCTTCAAGGCGGGCGGGCGGCGCATCGCGGTCTGCAGACAGTTGAAGCCCCCCCAGCTTTTCCCCATCATCCCGACCTTGCCGGTGCACCAGGGCTGCGCGGCCAGCCAGGCGATGACCTCGCAGGCGTCCGACAGCTCCTGTTCGGTATATTCGTCCTCCATCAGCCCTTCGCTGTCGCCGCAGCCGCGCATGTCGACACGCACCGCCGCATAGCCGTGACCGGCGAACCAGGGATGCATCAGCTCGTCACGCGGCAGCGTCATGTCGCGTTTGCGATAGGGAATGTATTCCAGCACCGCCGGGACGGGATCGCGCAGCGCGTCGGCGGGCATCCAGACCCGCGCCGAAAGTCGGCAGCCGTCGGCCAGCACGATGCCCATGTCCGGGGTCTGCGTCACCTCGCGCGGGAAATCCGTCACCGTCCTGACCATCACATGCCTCCCTGGCGGAGAATATCGCCGCCAACCTGTCGTTTTGGGGCGAGTGAAATCACCCGCCGCGCTGTCTTCTGTGCCTCGAACGACAAGGAGAGCCGTCGATGCGCCGCAAACCGAACATTCTGATCGTCATGGTCGACCAGTTGAACGGAACCCTCTTTCCGGACGGCCCGGCAGACTGGCTGCATGCGCCCACGCTCAAGGCGCTTGCGGCGCGTTCGGTGCGGTTCGCCAATACCTACACCGCCTCGCCGCTTTGCGCGCCGGGCCGCGCGTCCTTCATGTCGGGCCAGCTGCCGTCGCGGACCCGCGTCTACGACAACGCCGCCGAGTTTGCCTCCGACATCCCGACCTTCGCCCACCACCTGCGCCGCGCGGGCTACCAGACCTGCCTGTCGGGCAAGATGCATTTCGTCGGCCCCGACCAGCTTCACGGCTTCGAGGAACGGCTGACCACCGACATCTACCCCGCCGATTTCGGCTGGACCCCCGATTACCGCAAGCCCGGCGAGCGCATCGACTGGTGGTATCACAACATGGGCTCCGTCACCGGCGCGGGCGTGGCCGAGATCACCAACCAGATGGAATACGACGACGAGGTCGCCTACAACGCCACCCGCAAGGTCTACGACCTCGCGCGCGGGGGCGACGACCGGCCCTGGTGCCTCACGGTCAGCTTCACACATCCGCACGACCCCTACGTCGCGCGCAAGAAGTACTGGGATCTCTACGAGGATTGCGAACACCTCCTGCCCGAGATCCCGGCGATGCCCTACGCGGCGCACGACGCCCATTCCAGGCGCATCTTCGACGCCAACGACTGGAAGAACTTCACCATCACCGAAGACGACATCCGCCGGTCGCGCCGCGCCTACTTCGCCAACATCTCCTACCTCGACGACAAGATCGCCGGGATTCTTGAGGCGCTGGAGACCACCCGGCAGGAGGCGGTCATCCTTTTCGTGTCCGATCATGGCGACATGCTGGGCGAACGCGGGCTGTGGTTCAAGATGAACTTCTACGAAGGCTCTGCCCGGGTGCCCCTGATGATCGCCGCGCCGGGCCTTGCGCCCGCACGCATCGCCACGCCCGTTTCCACCATCGACGTGACGCCGACCCTGTGCGACCTCGCCGGCGTCAGCATCGAGGAGGTGATGCCCTGGACCGATGGCGAAAGCCTGCTGCCCTTGGCGAAGGGCGCCGAACGCACCGCCCCGGTGATGATGGAATACGCGGCCGAAGCCTCTTACGCGCCGCTCGTCTCGCTGCGGTCCGGGCGCTGGAAGTACAACCGCTGCGCCCTTGATCCCGATCAGCTTTTCGATCTTGAGGCCGATCCCCACGAACTGACCGACCTTGCCGCCGACCCGGCCCACGCGGCAACGCTCGCGGATCTGCGCGCGCGGTCCGAGGCGCGCTGGGATCTCGCCCGGTTCGACGCCGAGGTGCGGCAAAGCCAGGCCCGCCGATGGGTCGTCTACGAGGCGCTGCGCAACGGCAACTACTTCCCCTGGGACTACCAGCCGCTGCAAAAGGCGTCGGAACGCTACATGCGCAATCACATGGATCTGAACATCCTTGAGGAAAGCAAGCGCTTCCCGCGCGGCGAATAGACCGGGCCGACCGGCCGGCCTCCGAACGGGGGCCGGGGGAACGGTCATACCTTGGGGTCCGGGTTGATGGTGAAGGCGTCCACCGTCATCACCTGGCCCGACACCATCCGCGCCCCGTCGGAGGCGAGGAAGACCGCCATGCTGGCGATGTCCTCGGCATCGACAAGGCTGCCAAGCGCGGTGCCCGCGGCATAGCCCGCGCGCACCGCCTCGGGCGTCATGCCCTTGGCGGCGGCCTCGGCCTCGAACACCCGGTCGATCCGGGGGCCGTTCACCGACCCCGGGCAGATCGCGTTGGCGCGGATGCCGAAGGGGCCAAGCTCCATCGCCGCCGTCTTCATCAGCCCGATCACCGCCCATTTCGCCGCCGCATAGGGCGACCGGTAGGGAAAGCCGTAAAGCCCGGCGGTCGAGGAGGTGAAGATCATCACTCCAGACCGCGCAGCCTTCATCATCGGTGCCGCGTATTTCGCCGCCAGCATCGCCCCGTCCAGGTTCACCGCCAGACACTCGCGCCAGGCGCCAAGGTCCATGTCCTCGATCGCGGCGGTCGGCCCCTTGATCCCGGCATTGGCGCAAAGAACGTCAACACCGCCCCATTCGTCACTGATTTCCTTGAAGAAACCAGCCATCTGCCCTTCGTCCGAGGCATCGGCGCGCGTGGCCCTGATCCCCTCGGGCACCTTGGCCAGCGCCGCGGCATCCACGTCGGCGACCCAGACCCGGTCACCGCGCGCCCGGAACGCCTGCGCCATCGCCAGACCGATCCCCGAGGCGCCCGCCGTGATGACGACCCGGGCGCTCACCGGCGCTGCCCCACATGGCGGCCTGCGGCCTCGGGCCGGGCCAGCGCCTCGTGCGCCTTGGCGATGGGCATGAGCAGCGCCAGAACCTCAGGTGCCGCCGGGCAGGCCTTTCCGGCCTTCATGTCCACATGCAGGAACATCTGTTCAAGGCTCGCGATCACCGTGTCGCCGCGCAGGATGCAGATGAAGGCATGGATGCGCTTTTCGTCGACGCCGAGGACCTGAAGCGTGCCGGTCAACCGGTCGCCCAGCTTCGCCTCGCCCAGATGCATGATGTGGGTCTCGGCGGTGTAGTAGCTGTGGCCGCCCTCCACATAGTCCATCCCTGCCCCGATCAACCTGAGGAACGCGTTTGAAACCTCTGACGCAGCAGACAAATACTGCCCCTCTGTCATATGGCCGTTGTAGTCGATCCAGCCCGGCAGAACCTGCATCTTGACCAGTTCCAGCGGCGCGCCCGCCCCTGACGCCAGGTCTTCGTGGAACGCCGCGCGGCGGCGCGCGTCATGGTCCAGAAGAACCTTGCCCGCACCCCAGTTGCGATCCTTCAGCGCCCGCATGAAGCCGATCAGGTTCTGGTCGCGGATGCGTTCCAGTTCACGGATCGAATACTTGCCGGACTGCGCATCCGACTGCCCGGCGATCAGGTCCACCAGTTCGTCGTTGAACTCCGGCACATCCATCAGCTTCGTCCAGGGCCAGGTCAGGCAGGGGCCGAACTGCGCCAGGAAGTGCTTCATGCCCGCCTCGCCGCCGGCGACGCGGTAGGTCTCGAAAAGGCCCATCTGGCCCCAGCGCAGGCCAAAGCCCATGCGGATCGCCTCGTCGATTTCCTCGGTCGTCGCCACCCCGTCCTTCACGAGCCACAGCGCCTCGCGCCAGACGGCCTCAAGGAAGCGGTCGGCGATGTGGGCGTCGATCTCCTTCCGCACATGGAGCGGGAACATCCCGATTTCACGCAGGATTTCCTTTGCGTTTTCAATAACCTTCGCGTCGGACTTTGCGCTCGGGACGACCTCCGCCAGGGGCAGCAGGTAGACCGGGTTGAAAGGATGCGCCACGAAGATGACCGAGGGGTCGGCGGCGTTCTCCTGCAATTCCGAAGGCTTGAAGCCCGAGGTCGAGGAGCCGATGGGCACGCCGTGGCTCGCCTGCTGGATCTGGGCAAAGACGCGGTGCTTCAGCTCCAACCGTTCGGAGACGGATTCCTGAATGTATTCAGCGCCTTCCACCGCTTCGGTGATCGTGCCGCAGAAGGTGATCCGCCCCTCGGCCGGCATCGGCACGTCGGACAGCGCCGGCAACGCGGCGCGGGCGTTTGCCATGACTTCGCCGATCTTGCGTTCGGCTTCGGGGTCGGGGTCAAAAACATTGACGTCCCAGCCACTAAGGACAAACCGCGCAGCCCAGCCGCCGCCGATCACCCCACCCCCGATTATCGCTGCCTTGCGCGCCATCTGCGCCACCCTTTCCTTGTTCTGGCCCGTCTTGCGGGCATATGCCGTGTCTCTCGATCGCCTGGCGCCCGCGCATCCGCCGCGGGAGCCGTCCGTCATGTCGTCGCGGGAAGCATCTTCGCGATCTTCGCCGCAATCGCCGCGCCAAGCGCAGCATGGGCCGCCTCGTTCAGATGTACCCCGTCGAGGGGATCGACCGCCGCCACCGCCCCCGCGTCCAGAAAATCGGTGCCGCATTCGGCGGCCATCGCCCGCATGTGGCCGGCGACCGTTGCCCCCCGCGCCTCGGCACCCTGAAACATCTCTGCCAGCACGCCGCGTTCCAGGGGTGGCGGCGGGCAGACCCAGAGGATCCGGCGCACATGGCCCGAGGCCTGCAGCGCCTCCACCAGGCGCCGCGCGCCCCGGGCGATGTCGAAGCCGGTCAGCGAAAAGCGCTGCTTGTGGTCGTTGGTGCCCAGCATCAGCACCGCGATATCGACGGGCCGGTGGCTTTCGACGATCGCGGGCAGGACCGTCAGGCCGTTGCGATGTGCCCCCTCGATCGGGTCGTCGTGGACCGTCGTGCGGCCGGGGTGGCCCTCCTCGATCACGTCCCAACCCGGCCCCAGCGCCGCCGCCAGGACGCCGGGCCAGCGGATCGCCCGGCCGAACCGGCGATCTTCGTCCAGGGACGCCATGGGCGGCGTCCCGAACGTGTTGCTGTCGCCGTACAGAAGGACCGTGGGCACGGGCCTACTTCGCCCGTGGCGCACGCTTGGTCAGGCCAAGCTTCGCGCGCACCTCTTCCGGCCCGATCACCCGGGCGCCGAGGTTTTCGATGATGTTGGCGGCACGCTCGACCAGTTGGGCGTTGGTGGCAAGCTGGCCCTTGCCAAGCCAGAGGTTGTCTTCCAGCCCGACGCGGACGTTGCCGCCAGCCAGCACCGAGGCCGCGACATAGGCCATCTGGTTGCGCCCCAGCGCGAAGGCCGAGAAGGTCCAGTCTTTCGGCACGTTGTTGACCATCGCCATGAAGGTGTTGAGGTCGTCCGGCGCCCCCCAGGGCACGCCCATGCAAAGCTGCACCAGCGCGGGGCCCGCCAGAACGCCATCCTCGACCAGTTGCTTGGCATACCACAGGTGGCCGGTATCGAAGGCCTCGATCTCGGGCTTGACGCCGAGCGCGGTCATCATCCGGCCCATTGCGGTCAGCATGCCGGGCGTGTTGGTCATGACATAGTCGGCCTCGGCGAAGTTCATCGTGCCGCAGTCGAGCGTGCAGATCTCCGGCAGGCAGTCCGCGACATGTTCCACGCGTTCGGCGGCGCCGACCATGTCGGTGCCCGCGACCGGCGGCAGCGGCCGTTCGGTCGAGCCAAAGACGATGTCGCCGCCCATCCCCGCCGTCAGGTTGAGCACCACGTCCACATCCGCCTCGCGGATGCGTTCGGTCACTTCGCGGTAAAGGTCGAGCCTGCGCGAGGGCTTGCCCGTTTCGGGGTCGCGGACGTGGCAATGGACGACGGCCGCGCCCGCCTTGGCGGCGTCGATGGCCGAATTGGCGATCTGTTCGGGGCTGCGGGGCACATGCGGGCTGCGGTCCTGCGTCGCGCCCGATCCGGTCACGGCACAGGTGATGAAGACGTCGCGGTTCATGGTAAGCGGCATGGGAATCCTCCGTATCTGGCGCGAGTATAGCCCTCTGTTGTCGCGCCATTTCGCACTTAACGAAGGGTTATTGCCACTTTGCGAAATCCGTTCCAGCGCGCGCCGTGACTTGCGGGGGCGCGGCCCGCGTCCTATATTCGCGCTGTTCGGGTTCGCCCGGACTATGGACATAAACGCGCTCGTAATAAGCGGATCGGACCCGGGGGCGGTACCCGGCGGCTCCACCAGATGCCCTTGTTGGGGGAAGATGGGGCCGAAACAGGATCGACGAACGTCTAAAGGGGTTTGCTTTGTCCCGGTGAGGTACCACCGTTATCGGTCCGAAATGTACAGTTGCCAACAACAACCGTGCTCCGGCAATGGCTCTGGCTGCGTAAGCAGTTCGGGTCGCCGAAACCTAAGCCCTTGCGCCTAGCAGCGTAAGGCGGGGTCCGCAGGCACCTGGCAACAGAAGCCTGCACCTTCCCCCCTTCATCCTTCGTAAACCTTGCCGCCCTAGTCTGGCATCGCGGGCCGTCCGGGGATCAGCGATGTCGAAACTCAAGCTCTTGCAGGATTGGTACAGGCAGGTCTGGATCGAGGCTGACCTTGACGCCGTGGACCGCTACTTTTCCCCGCGCACCGGTGCGGACGGGCTGATGCCCGACGGCCAGGTCGGGCCTGAGGATTTCAAGGCGCTGGTGCCCGCGCTTCTGGCGCTGGTGCGCAACCTCGACATCCGGATCGACCGCTCGATCGAGGCGGGCGACTGGCTTTGGGCGCAGATCTCCGTCCATGCGGTGACGGCCGAAGGCATGGCGCCCATTTGCGCGGCCGGACAGGTCATGATGCGGATCGAGGGCGACCGCATCACCGAGGCGTATAACGCCTTCGACTTCCTGACCTTCTTCCAGCAGGCGGGGCTTCTGCCCGAAGATGCCTTCCTGCTGCTTCTGTCCGGCGAACGGCTTGGCTGACAGGACGGGGTCGGCGGGCGCTTGCCCGGGCGGGGCGACCGCGCCATGATCGGGCGATGCAGGCCTTGCGCGCCCTTCCACTGGCTGCCCTGATCCTCGTCGCCCCGGCGGCGCGGGCCTGCGACGTGGCGCTGATGCTGGCCATCGACGTCTCCGGCTCCATCGATCCGGGGGAATACCGCATCCAGATGGACGGCACCGCCAACGCCCTGTCCGACCCCGAGGTGGCCGAGGCGCTTTCCGCCGCGCAGGCGCGCATCGCACTGATGCAATGGTCGGCGGGCGGGATGCAGGATCTTGGCATCGGCTGGCGGACGATCGACACGCCCGCCGACGCACGCGCCCTGGCCGAGGAGGTTCGCGTGCTCCCGCGCGCCTACAAGGGCGCCGACACCGCCGTGGGCGAGGCGCTGGGTTTCGCGGCAGATCGTTTCGACCCCGTCGCGGACTGCCGCCGGCGGGTGATCGACGTGTCGGGCGACGGGGCGCAGAACGCCGGCCTGCCACTCGCCCCCCTGCGGGCAAAGGCGCTGGCCCTGGGGATCGAGATCAACGCGCTGGCCATTGAAAGCATCGGCGTCTCGATCACCGTCTACTATCAGCGTTTCGTCGTCAGCCCCGGCGGATTCGTCATGACGGTCAGCGGGCATGTGGACTATCCCCGCGCGATCCGCGCCAAGATCCTGCGCGAGATCGGCAAGCCGGTCGGGTGATCCCGCCGCACCCCGCGCCAGATTTCCCGGCGTTTTCCCCGAGGGCCTAGCCTTTGCCCGGGAATTCCTCTATCGGGGCGCCAACCTCAGGATCAAGGTAGACTTATGGACCTTCGCAACATCGCGATCATCGCGCACGTCGACCACGGCAAGACGACCCTTGTCGACGAGCTTCTCAAGCAGTCCGGCGCGTTCCGGGAAAACCAGTCCGTTGCCGAACGCGCGATGGACAGCAACGACATCGAACGCGAACGCGGGATCACGATTCTGGCAAAGTGCACCAGCGTCGAGTGGAAGGGCGCGCGCGTCAACATCGTCGATACGCCCGGCCACGCCGATTTCGGCGGCGAGGTGGAGCGGATCCTGAGCATGGTGGACGGCGTCGTCCTTCTGGTCGATGCCGCCGAAGGCCCGATGCCGCAGACGAAGTTCGTCACGTCGAAGGCGCTGGCGCTGGGGCTGCGCCCGATCGTCGTCCTCAACAAGGTCGACAAGCCCGACGCAGAACCCGACCGCGCGCTGAACGAGGTGTTCGACCTGTTCGCCAACCTCGGCGCCAATGACGAACAGCTCGACTTCCCCCACCTTTACGCCTCCGGGCGGTCCGGCTGGGCCGATGAAAGCCTTGAGGGGCCGCGCAAGGATCTGTCGGCACTTTTCGACCTGATCGTGCGCCATGTGCCCGCGCCCGCCCAGATCGCGCGCGCCGAAGAACCGTTCCGCATGCTGGCGACGACGCTGTCGGCCGACCCGTTCATCGGTCGCATCCTGACCGGCCGCGTCGAAAGCGGAAAGCTGAAGGTCGGCGAGACGCTGAAGGCGCTGTCGCGCGGCAGCGAACGCATCGAACAGTTCCGCGTGACCAAGATCCTGGCCTTCCGCGGCCTGGCACAACAGCCGATCGACGAGGCGCAGGCGGGCGACATCGTCACCCTGGCCGGGATGTCCAAGGCGACCGTGGCCGATACGCTGTGCGCGCTTGAGGTGGATACCGCCCTGCCCGCCCAGCCGATCGACCCGCCGACCATCTCCGTCACCTTCGGGATCAACGACAGCCCGCTGGCCGGCAAGGACGGCGGCAAGGTCCAGTCGCGCGTCATCCGCGAACGGCTGATGAAGGAAGCCGAGATGAACGTGGCGATCCGGGTGGAGGACACGCCGGGCGGCGAGGCCTTTGTCGTTTCGGGCCGCGGCGAACTGCAGATGGGCGTCCTGATCGAGAACATGCGCCGCGAGGGGTTCGAACTGTCGATCTCCCGCCCGCGCGTGATCATGCGCGAGGAGAACGGCGAACGGCTGGAACCGATCGAGGAAGCGATCATCGACGTCGATGACGAATATACCGGCGCGGTGATCGACAAGCTGACCGGCGAGCGCAAGGGCGAACTGGTCGAGATGCGCCCCGCCGGCGCGGGCAAGACACGCATCGTCGCCCATGTGCCCTCGCGCGGGCTGATCGGCTATCACGGCCAGTTTCTGACCGACACGCGCGGCACTGGCGTGCTGAACCGCATCTTCCACGGCTGGTCGCCCTACAAGGGGCCGATCCAGGGACGGCGCGAAGGGGTGCTGATCTCGATGGAGAACGGGGTGTCGGTGGCCTATGCGCTGTGGAACCTCGAAGAACGCGGGCGGCTTTTCATCGGCGCGCAGGAACAGATCTACGAAGGCATGATCATCGGCGAGCATTCGCGCGACAACGACCTGGAAGTGAACCCCTTGAAGGGCAAGAAACTGACCAACGTCCGCGCGTCGGGCACGGACGAGGCGGTGCGCCTGACGCCGCCGGTACGGATGAGCCTGGAAGAGGCGATCGCCTATGTGCAGGACGACGAGCTGGTAGAGGTGACGCCAAGGATCGTGCGCCTGCGCAAGCGCTTCCTTGACCCGCACGAGCGCAAGCGTCAGGCCAAGGTCGCCTGACCGGGTCAGTCACGGAACCTGAGGGGGGCGGCCTTTCATGGGCGGCCCCCTTTCCAATTCGCGCGTCCCTCAGGACAGGACGGGGACGAAGGCGCGCGTCTCGACCGCGCCTTCTGTGAAGACGCAGAAACTGCCGGGCGCGACGGCGTCCCAGCATTCGCCCAGTTCCAGCGGTTCGGAGACGACGGCGCGGCCACCGAACCGGTCCGACCAGCGGTGATAGAGCGTCGGGGCGAAGTCGTCGGTGGCGTAGCGGCAGGCGAAAAGCGTCTTACCGTCGCTGAAGGCCGCCGAGAGCCGCACATGAGGGGCAACGCCGCGGTCGCGCGACAAGCGTTCCAGCCGGCCGACCGCACGCGCGAAGGCGCCCATCGGGTCTTCGTCCAGCCCCTCGCTCAGCGCGACCAGAAACAGCGCCTCGCTGTCGGTCGCGCCCCTGCGCTGGGGGTAAAGCGCGTCGGGGATCATCATGTCCACCTCGCGCCGGATCCGGTCGAAGCCGCCGATCTGGCCGTTGTGCATGAAGGACCAGCGCCCCACCGCGAAGGGATGGCAGTTGTTGCGGCTGGTGGCGGTGCCGGTCGAGGCGCGCACATGCGCCAGAAACAGCCCCGAGCGCACCTGCGCGGTGATGGATCGCAGGTTTGGGTCGGACCAGGCCGGCAGGATGTCGCGGAAAAGCCCCGGCTCGGGACGTTCGCCATACCAGGCGATGCCGAAGCCGTCGGCATTGATCGCCGTCTTGCTTTGCGTGGCGCCGTGGCTTTGTTCGATCAGCGAATGGCCGGGACGGCAGACCACCTCCTCCAGGAGGATCGGCGCGCCCGTATAGGCAGCCCAGCGGCACATCCCTAGCCCTCCGCCCGGTTTCGGGTGTTCGTCGCGCGCATCGGCCGCGCCGGGTGCAGCATGATCGCTTCGGGTTGCAAAAGCGTTGCCGTCAGCCTTCCTCGACAACCATGAGGTCGCGCTCCGATGCGCCGCGCGCATGGGAAAGCGCCTCCTGATACTCGGGGCTGTGATAGCAGGCCACCGCCGCGTCGAGCGAGGGGAAGCGCGCGACGACGTTGCGGGGGCGGTCGTTGCCCTCAAGCTGGACATAGCGGCCGCCCCGCGCAAGGAAGGTGCCGCCGTGCTTGGCGATCGCGGGGCCCGCAAGCGCCGCGTACTTGCCGTAGCGTTCCGCGTCCAGAACCTTCACATGCGCGATCCAGAACGCGCCCTTCGTCTCGGTCATTTCATCCCTCCGATCACCGCTTCGGCGGCCTTGACGGCATCATCGGCCCTGGTGGCATCGGCGCCCCCGGCCTGCGCCATGTCCGGCCGGCCGCCGCCGCCCTTGCCGCCAAGCGCCTCCGCCGCGGCCTTGACCAGATCGACGGCCGAAAGCCGCGCCGTCAGGTCCTGGGTCACACCCGCCGCCACCGCGGCCTTGCCGCCGGTATCGGCCACGACCAGCACCGCGCCCGATCCGACGCGCGCCTTCAATTCATCGACAAGCGCCGGAAGATCCTTGCCCGACACCCCTGTGACGACCTGAGCGATGAAGCGCACGCCGTTGATTTCCCGCACTTCCGGCCCGCCCGACGCGCCGCCGCCCATGGCCAGTTCGCGGCGCAGTTGCGCGACCTCGTTCTGCAGCGCCCGGCGTTCATCCAGAAGCGCCCTGACCCGCAGCGGCACATCCGCCGCCTGCGCCTTGAGCGTCAGCGCAGCTTCGGCCAGCCGTCCATCCTGCGCACGCAGGTAGTCGAGCGCCGCCTGCCCGGTCAGCGCCTCGATCCGGCGGACGCCGGCAGAAGACGCGCTGTCGCCCAGCGTCACGAAGGCGCCGATGTCGCCGGTGCGCGCCACATGGGTGCCACCGCACAGTTCCAGCGAATAGGTGTCGCCATCCTGCCCCTTGCCCGAGCCTGCAAGCGTGCCCATCGAGACCACCCGCACCTCATCGCCATACTTTTCCCCGAAAAGGGCCTGCGCGCCAAGCGCGCGGGCGTCGTCGGGCGTCATGATCCGCGTCTCCACCGGGGTGTTCTGGCGGATGAAGGCGTTGACCTCCGCCTCGACTGCGGCAAGCTCGTCCAGGCTCAGCGCCTTCGAATGGCTGAAGTCGAAGCGCAGCCGGTCCTCGGCGTTGAGCGAGCCGCGCTGCGCCACATGGTCGCCAAGCGCGCGGCGCAGCGCCTCGTGCAGAAGGTGCGTGGCCGAATGGTTGGCGCGGATCGCGCTGCGGCGGCGGTGGCCGACCTCGAGCTTCGCAGGCTGGCCGCGGGCGATCTCGCCCTCGGTCACCTCGGCGATGTGGATGAAGACACCGGCCGACTTCCTGGTGTCGGTCACGTTCGCCATGCCGGTATCGGTGCGGATCAGGCCGCTGTCGCCCACCTGTCCGCCGCTTTCGGCGTAGAAGGGCGTCTGATTGACGACGATCTGAACCTTGGCCCCCGTCGTTGCCGCGCCCGTTTCGGTGCCATCGGCCACGAGTGCGATGACCTGGCCCTCGGCGGTTTCGGTGTCGTAGCCCAGGAACTCCGTCGGCCCGTGCCTTTCGGCCAGGTCGAACCAGATCGTGGCGTCCTTCGCCTCGCCCGAACCCGCCCAGGCGGCGCGCGCCTTGGCCTTCTGCTCGGCCATGGCGTGGTCGAAGCCGGCGACATCGACGGCGCGACCCTTCTCTCTCAGCGCGTCCTGCGTCAGGTCGAGCGGGAAGCCGTAGGTGTCATAAAGCCGGAAGGCCGCGGCACCCGGCAGCGCCTGCCCCTCGCCCAGTTTCGCCAGTTCGTCGTCAAGAAGCCTCAGGCCACGCTCGAGCGTCTGCTTGAAGCGCGTCTCCTCCAGCTTCAGCGTCTCCTCGATCAGCGCCTCAGCGCGCTGAAGCTCCGGATAGGCCCCGCCCATCTGACGGACCAGCGCGCCGACCAGCCGGTGCATGACCGGGTCCTGCGCGCCCAGCATGTGCGCATGCCGCATCGCCCGGCGCATGATCCGCCGCAACACATAGCCGCGCCCCTCGTTCGAGGGCATGACGCCATCCGCGATCAGGAACGAGGTGGAGCGCAGGTGGTCGGCGATCACCCGGTGGTGGATCTTGCCCTTCCCGTCGGGATCGGTCGAGGTCGCATGCGCCGAGGCCTCGATCAGGCTGCGCATCAGGTCGGTGTCGTAGTTGTCGTGCTTGCCCTGCAGAAGCGCGCCGATCCGCTCCAGCCCCATGCCGGTGTCGATCGACTGCATGTCGAGCGCGCGCATCGTGCCGTCCTCGAACTGCTCGTTCTGCATGAAGACGAGGTTCCAGATCTCGATGAAGCGGTCGCCGTCCTCCTGCGCCGAACCCGGAGGGCCGCCCCAGATATGGTCGCCGTGGTCATAGAAGATCTCGGTGCAGGGGCCGCAGGGGCCGGTCGGGCCCATGCGCCAGAAATTGTCGTCTGTGGGGATGCGGATGATGCGGTCGTCGGAAAGCCCCGCGACCTTCTTCCAGATCCCTGCCGCCTCGTCGTCGGTGTGATAGACCGTGACCAAAAGCTTGTCCCGGTTCAGCCCGAAGTCCTTCGTCAGCAGTTCCCAGGCATAGGGAATCGCCTGCGCCTTGAAGTAGTCGCCGAACGAGAAATTTCCCAGCATTTCAAAGAAGGTATGGTGGCGCGCGGTGTAGCCCACATTGTCCAGGTCGTTGTGCTTGCCGCCGGCGCGGACGCATTTCTGCGCAGTGGAGGCGCGGTTGTAGTCGCGCGTCTCGACCCCGGTGAAAAGGTTCTTGAACTGCACCATGCCGGAGTTCGTGAACATCAGCGTCGGGTCGTTGCGCGGCACAAGCGGAGAGCTTGCGACGATCCGGTGATCGTTGCGCCGGAAGAAGTCGAGGAAGGTCGAGCGGATGTCGTTCAGGCTGGCCATGTGTCGGCGGCTCCCGGGGTATTTCAAGGGGAAATCGGCTGGGGTTTCTTATCCCCCGTGCGCGCCCCTGTCCAGCAAGGGTTTGGGCCCGCCGGCAGGGTGCCCGGGACGGCGCCGTGCAGGCCGGATCGCGCGGTTCGGGCCAGGCCGGCACGTCCGGTGGCGCCAGCCCCGGAAGACGTCCGGCGCCTTGCCGATCATCCGCCCGGACGGGTCGAACCGCCCCCGGGGATCGCACGGCATTCGGGAGCCGTCGAAACGCAAACGGGCCACCCTGCCGGGCGGCCCGCTCATGTCGCTGGCTTGCGGCCCTCAGGCCTCCATCACGTCGTCCCCGCCGCCGTCTTCGGCCGCGCCGAAATCAAGCCCGTGGCTGGCGCGGATCTTGTCCTCGATCGCATGGGCGACATCGGGGTTCTCGCGCAGGAACTGCTTGGCGTTCTCGCGCCCCTGGCCGATCCTTTCATCGCCATAGGAATACCAGGCGCCCGACTTCTCGACCACGCCGGCCTTGACGCCAAGGTCGATCAGTTCGCCGGTCTTGGAAATGCCCTCGCCATACATGATGTCGAACTCGACCTGCTTGAAGGGCGGCGCGACCTTGTTCTTGACCACCTTGACGCGGGTGGAGTTGCCCACGACCTCGTCGCGGTCCTTGATCGCGCCGATGCGGCGGATGTCGAGGCGGACGGAAGCGTAGAACTTCAGTGCGTTGCCGCCCGTCGTGGTTTCGGGGTTGCCGAACATCACGCCGATCTTCATGCGGATCTGGTTGATGAAGATCACCATGCAGTTCGACCGGCTGATCGAGGCGGTCAGCTTGCGCATCGCCTGGCTCATCAGGCGGGCCTGGGCGCCGACGGTGGCGTCACCCATGTCGCCCTCGATCTCGGATTTCGGCGTCAGTGCCGCGACGCTGTCCACGACGACAAGGCTGACGGCGCCGGAGCGCACCAGGGTATCGACAATCTCCAGCGCCTGTTCGCCGGTGTCCGGCTGGGAGATCAGAAGCTCGTCAAGGTTGACGCCCAGTTTCCTCGCGTATTGCGGATCAAGCGCGTGTTCGGCATCGACAAAGGCGCAGACGCCGCCCTTCTTCTGTTCTTCCGCCACGACATGCAGCGTCAGGGTGGTCTTGCCGGAGCTTTCCGGCCCGTAGATCTCCACGATCCGCCCCTTGGGCAGCCCGCCGATCCCGAGCGCGATATCGAGCCCGAGGGAGCCGGTCGATGTCGCCTCGATCTCCGCCACGGGGTTGTCGGCGCCGAGCTTCATGATGGAGCCCTTGCCGAATTGCCGTTCGATCTGCGCAAGCGCCGAATCGAGCGCCTTCTGCTTGTCCGCACTACGTTTGTCGTTCATGTCGAAAAGGGTCGCTGCTGCCACGGGTCACATCCTTATTCCATAGCCCGCCACGGGGGGCAATCCTGCCATTTGTTCTTGCCTTGTTCGCATATCTATGCGGACAAAACGGGAACATTACAATCCAATTCTTCCTGAAGCCGACTTTTTCTTTTCGCGGTTAAAGTTTAGTTAAGGGCCGGCGGGCAAAGACGTCCGGTTGAAGAAAAGGGACGGGAATGCTTGTATTCTGGAAGGAACGGCTGGTGTTTCTGGCCACGCCCAAGACCGGCACCACGGCGATCGAGGCTGCCTTGCAGCCGCTGGCGAATCTTTCCATCCAGAACCCCCCTGCGCTGAAGCACACGCCGGTGCGCCGGTATCAGCGGTTTCTGGCGCCCTACCTGCGATCGGCCGCGGGCGAGGATTTCACCGTGGTTGCGCTGATGCGCGAGCCGATCGACTGGCTGGGCAGTTGGTACCGGTACCGCCAGCGCGACGCGATCCCGATCAAGGAACGGTCCACCCGCGGGATGGACTTCGACAGCTTCGTCACCGCCCACCTCGCGGACCCCTGCCCCGGCTTCGCGGATGTCGGCAGCCAGGCGCGGTTCCTCGACCCCGGCAACGGCCCGGGCATCGACCGGGTTTTCCGCTATGAGAACATCGGCGCCTTCATCGAATTCCTGGAGGATCGGCTGGATTTCGAGATCATCCTGCCGCGCCTGAACGTCTCGCCCGAGGGATCGACGCAGCTTGCGCCAGAGACCGAGGCGCGGCTGCGCCGCGAACGGGCCGCCGACTTCGCACTTTACGCAACGCTCGACTGACCTTCGCCGCGTTTCTGGCCGGGCTCTGGAGCCGGCGGGCTCGCGGGCGGGCCGGCACCGTCCCTGTCCAGACCGGCCTGATCCTCTCCGGATCGGATCGGGCCAAGCTGGTCCTGAACCGTGCGGATAAGATCGGCAAGCGAGAACGGCTTTGGCAGGAAGACCGAGTTCGGCACCCGGTCGCGGGTTTCGGCAATGCTTTCCTCGGCATAGCCGGACATGAAGACGACCCTCGCGCCAGGCCGGTCGGCCAGAGCCTGGCGCACCCAGGTCGGCCCGTCGAGGCCCGGCATGATGACATCCGTCACAAAGACATCGACGGCCAGCTTGCGATCCTCCAGCAACGCCAGCGCCGCCTCGGCGCAGTCGGCCTCGAAGACGACATAGCCGCGCATCCTGAGCGCGCGCGCGGCAAAGGCCCGCACAGGCGCCTCGTCCTCCACCAGCAGGATTGTCGCATTGCCCCGCCGGACCGGCGCGGGGGCCACCGTCCGGACGGGCGCGGGCTCGGGGTCGGGTTCTGCGGTGTCGGCGCCGCTGTGGGCCGGAAAGTACAGTCGGAACGTCGTGCCCTCGCCGGGGCGGCTGTCACAGAAGATGAAGCCACCCGTCTGCTTGACGATCCCGTAGGCCATCGACAGGCCAAGCCCCGTCCCCTCGCCCTGCCGCTTGGTCGTGTAGAAGGGTTCGAAGATCTTCTGCAGCCGGTCATGTGGGATGCCCGTCCCCTCGTCCGCGACCGAAACGATCACATAGTCGCCGGGCGGAACGCTCGCCCGTTCGCGTCTAAGTTCCTCCGCCAGGTGGACATTCTCGGTGGTGATGCGGATGGTCCCGCCCTCGGCCATGGCGTCGCGGGCGTTGACAACGAGGTTCATGATGACCTGTTCGAGTTGCCGACGGTCGGCCCGGATCGGGTGCAGCGCCGGGTCGTGATCAAGGACGAGGCGGATGTTTTCGCCCACCAGACGGTTCAGCAGATGCGCAAGGTCTGCCAGTGCCTCGCGCAGGTCGATCGCCCGCGCCTTCAGCGTCTGCTTGCGTGAAAAGGCCAGAAGCTGGCGCACCAGGCTGGCCGCGCGATTGGCGTTCTGGTCGATCTGCATCAGATCGGCATAGTCCGGGTCGCTTTGCCCGCGGCGCAGCAGCAGAAGATCGCAATGCCCCTTGATCGCGGTCAGCAGGTTGTTGAAATCATGGGCGATCCCCCCGGCCAGCTGGCCGATCGCCTGCATCTTCTGGCTTTGCACGAACTGCGCCTCAAGCGTCTTGAGCTGGGTCGCATCCGACAGGATCGCGATCAGTCCCGTGCCTTCGGGCGTCATCGTGCGCGACAGCGTCACCTGCAGGAAGGTGTCGCTGTCCTGGCGGCGCAGGCGCAGCACCTCGGGCCGGCCCTCGGTCCTGCCCTCGGCGGCGTCGGCGATCCAGTCGCCGACCGGCCGGCCCGGCCCTTCCAGAAGCCCGGCAAGGGTGGTGCCGGCACCGAAATCGCCCACAAGCGCGCGGGCGGCGGCATTCGCCTCGATCAGCGCGCCGCCGCGCGACAGCAGCATCAGCGCGACCGGCAACGCGGCCGCCGCGCCAAGGCCGGCAGATTCGCGCCCGCCGACCTCGGCCGGGATGGGAATGAGGTAAAGCTCCCGTCGATGGCCCGGCCTCGCCACTTCGGAGACGAGGACCCGGTGACAGCCGGACGGGGTGGCAAGCGCGCGTATCTCGCCGCCCCGGACCGGCAGGGGGTCGAAGACAGCCCCGAGCGTTCCGACCCGCGCCCCGAGCAGCCGGCGCAAGGCGTCGTTCATGAAAAGCACATGATCGGCGCCCGACAAGACCATCATGGGCAGCCCGATCTGGTCCCCCGGCCGGGTCGCAAGCGCCTGGCCCCCCACATGATGAACGCGCCAGAGAGTGCCGCCCGAGACGGGATGCGCAACCAATCGCAGATGCCCGCGCGCGGTCACCAGGTCTTCTTGCGCCGTGCCGGTCCGTGCCGCCCCCTGGCGCAGCCGGTCCAGGACCGGGCCGGGTGCCGCGACAAGCGGCGACAGCGCCTCGGCCAGGCTCTTGGCGGTGTTCGCGAATTCTTCGGAGGCGGCGGCGTTGCGATCGCTGATCGTTCCGTCCGGCGCCTCGATGAAGCTTGCGACCGGGTCGCATGCAACCAGCCTGGCCAGCGCTTCCGAAAGTCGCTGGCCGTCGCCTTGTCTTCGGTGTTGAACCGTCACGACGATGATCGACAGGGCAACAAGCGTCGCGGCCGCGGCCAGGAAGGCAACCCCGTGCATCGTTCCACCCGCGACAGTGGCAACGAGGGCCAGCAGGATGCCGCCCCCGGCCAGCACCGAACTGTAGCGGGCAAGGCCGCCGATCCGTCCGCCCCGCCCCAAGGGCTCCTGCGCCTTCAGCGTCACGCGGTCATCCTCTGTTCCCGATCTGCACAATAGCAGCGGCGAATCCTTAACACCGGATTAACCGCGGGCCGTCCGAACGTCCTTCCTGCCCCAGAGTGGCGGTCAGAGCCGCCGCAGGCAAGCCAGATAGAACCCGTCGCCGCCATCCAGCGGCCCGAAACGGCGTTCCCGGTCCAGCCGGTAGTGCGGCGCGCGGGCGAGGTAGGCGGCAATCTGGTCGCCGTTTTCCGCCTCCAGGAGCGAACAGGTCATGTAGGCGAGCACCCCGCCCGGTCGCACCAGTGCCCCGGCGCGATCAAGAATGTCCGCCTGTGTGGCGACGAGCGCCGCAAGACGCGCCGGCGTCAGCGTCCATTTCGCCTCGGGCGTGCGGCGCCAGGTCCCGGTCCCGGTGCAGGGCACGTCGGTCAGCACCAGATCGAAGGGCGCGAGCGCGGCAGCCTCGGGGGTGGTGATCCGGCGCACGGGCACGCCGGCGCGTTCTGCCCGCGCCGGCAGATCGGCCATCCGGCGGGGATCGGCGTCGTGGGCGAACCAGGTTCCCCGGCATCTGGCAGCCATCGCCAGAACCTTGCCCCCGCCCCCCGCGCAATAGTCCAGAACGCGCTGACCCTCTGCCAGGGGCAGGCTTTCGACCGCCGCCTGCGATGCCGCGTCCTGCAGCTCCACCAGCCCCGAAAGATAGCTTTGCGCACTTCTGGTCCTTGACGCGCCCTCGGTGACTTCCAGCGCGCCGTTCGCGAGATGCGAGGGAAGCGTCGCGATCCCCTCGGCGGCCAGCGCCGCCGTCGCGCCGGCCCGGTCAAGGCGCGCCGCGTTGACCCGAAGAAAGACCGGCGCGCGGGTCTGCATCAGCGCCATCGTGGCGCCAAAATCGTCCCCGAGCCGCGCCCTTAGCGGACCCGCCAGCCAGTCGGGCACGTCCAGCGCCACCGCCTCCGGCAGGTCGCCTGCGCTGGGTGCGGCGGCAAGGGCCGCGCGTTCGCTGTCGGAAAGGGGGGCGGGGCCATAGCCCTGCCCGGTGAACACCGTCGCAGGATCGTGCCCCTGTGCCACCAGAAGCCCGATCATCAACGCCCGCCCCGTTGGTTCCGCCTGCCCCGACAGCGCCTGGGCGGACCGGCGTCGGCGCAGCACGTCGTAGACGTGATCGCGGATCGCCGCGCGGTCGCGCGACCCCGCAAACCGGCTGGCGCGCGCCCAGGTGGTCAGCGCCCGTTCGGCGGGCTCCCCCGCCAGAACCCGGTCCAGAACAACGATCGCGGCGCCGATGCGTGCTTCGGGCGTCATGGCTCACCTCACTTGCGACAGCCCGCCCTAGACCAGCGCGCGCTGATTGGGAAGGCCGCACTTCATAAGTTTTGCTTAAGCGACAGGTAATGAGAATCGAATGGAACGGGCACCGGCCACGCCCTTAGATGCACAGGTCACCCAATCGCACCGGAAAGCCAGCCATGGCCAAGTTGCCCGCCGACATCCTTCAAGGGGCACGAAACCTTCTGGAAAACTGCGCGGGCATGCGCAAGGGCCAGACACTTCTGATCCTTCACGAAGGACCGGATGCCGGTATCTATGACGGCACGCTGGCCGGGGCGATCGCGAAGGCGGCAGAGACCGCCGGGATCCGCGCCGAGCTTGAAGAGGTTCCCTTTGCCCCGCAGGCCGCAGATCCCTCGCCGGCGCTGGCGCGGCGCATGGCGGCGGCGGATCGCACGCTGTTTCTTGCCCGGCTGGGCGACCAGATCCGGTTCCGCCCCTCGATGGGCCCGATCAATCCGGTGGTTTCCTATGCGCTGGACGCCGAGATGCTCGGGTCTGGATTCGGCCAGGCGCATTTCGGCGGCCTTCTGGAGATCAAGGCGCTGGTGAATTCCGCGCTTGCGACGGCGGGGCGGGTGCGGGTGACCTGCCCGCTTGGTACCGATTTCAGCGGGCCGGGCGTGCGGTTTCCGGCGGCCGGGGGCGACTGCACCATCACCCGGTTCCCGATGTCGGTCTTCACGCCCGCACCCGCGTCGGGCTTTGCCGGGCGTGTGGCGCAGGCCGGGTTCCTTGTCGGGACAGGATCGCATTACTACGAACCCTACGCAGTTGCGCTTGAGGACGTGCTGCTCGTGGAGTTTGACGGCACGAGGATCGTCCGGTTCGAGGGCAGCCGGCGGGATGCACAGACGGCGCGCCGGCACTACGAGACGGTCGGGGCACGGTTCGGGATCGATCCGTGGTTCGTCCATTCATGGCACGCGGGCATCCACCCCGGCTGCGCCTACCGCAAGGCGGCCGCCGAGAATGTCGAGCGCTGGGAGACGGGCGCCTTCGGCAACCCGCGTATCCTGCACCTGCACACCTGCGGCGACTATCCGCCCGGAGAAATCTCGCTCAACGTGATTGACCCGACGGTCGAGATCGACGGCATCAGGCTTTGGGATCAGGGCAGGCTTTGCCCCGAACGCATCCCGGGCGGGCAGCGGATCCTGGACCGCTACCCCTGTCTTGCCCGGATCTTCGCCGACCCCGAAACCGAGGTCGGCCTTGGCCCGGATGGCCGCCTGACGCTGCTGCGGGACGATCAGAGCGCGCGGTAATTCGGGCTTTCGCGGGTGATCTGCACGTCGTGGACGTGGCTTTCCTTCAGCCCTGCGCCGGTGATGCGGACGAAGTTGCAGTTCTTCCGCATCTCGGCCACGGTCGCGTTGCCGGTATAGCCCATCGCGGCGCGCAGGCCGCCGACCATCTGGTGGATGACCGCCGAGACCGACCCCTTGTAGGGCACCTGGCCCTCGATCCCCTCGGGGACAAGCTTGTCGGTCGCGGCGTCCTTCTGGAAATAGCGGTCGGCGGAGCCGCGCGCCATCGCGCCGAGGCTGCCCATGCCGCGATAGGCCTTGAAGCTGCGGCCGTTCCACAAGATCACCTCGCCGGGGCTTTCGTCGGTGCCGGCGATCGCCGAACCGACCATCGCACAGGAGGCACCCGCCGCGATCGCCTTGGCGAAATCGCCCGAAAACTTGATGCCCCCGTCCGCGATGACAGGGACGTCGCCCGCCGCCGCCGCCGCGTCCATGATCGCGGTCAGTTGCGGCACGCCGACGCCCGCGACGATCCGCGTTGTGCAGATCGACCCCGGTCCGATGCCGACCTTGACGGCATCCGCGCCCGCCCCGATCAGCGCCCGCGTCGCCTCTGCCGTGGCGACGTTGCCGGCGACGACCTGAACGGCGTTCGACATCTTCTTGATCCGCTCGACCGCGACGGCCACGCCCTCGCTGTGGCCATGCGCGGTGTCGATCACCACCATGTCGACGCCCGCGTCGATCAGTGCCTGGCTGCGTTCGAATCCGGCATCCCCCACGGTCGAGGCGGCCGCCACCCGAAGCCGCCCGAGGTCGTCCTTGCAGGCATGCGGGTTCAGCACCGATTTCTCGGTGTCCTTCAGCGTCAGAAGGCCGGTCAGCTTGCCCTGGCCGTCGGTCACCAGAAGCTTTTCGATGCGGCGCGACTTCATCAGGCTGATCGCCGCGTCGCGGTCCACCGGTTCCTTGAGGACGGCAAGGTTTTCGGCGGTCATCATCACCGAAACCGGGGTCTTGTCGTCGGAGGCGAAGCGCATGTCGCGGTTGGTCACGATGCCAAGGACACGGCCCTGGTGATCGACGACCGGAAAACCGGTGATCTGGTAGCGCTCCATCAACTGCTTTGCATCGGCCAGCGTCTGGTCCGGCGTCAGCGTGATCGGCTGATAGACAACGCCGGATTCGAAGCGTTTCACCCGGCTGACCTCGCGGGCCTGCGCGTCGGGGTCGAGGTTGCGATGGATCACGCCGATCCCGCCCGCCTGCGCCATGGCGATGGCCATGCGCCCTTCGGTCACCGTGTCCATCGCCGAGGACAGAAGCGGGATGTTCATGCGGATCGAACGGGTTGCGAAGGTCGACGTATCGGCGCCCGAGGGCATCACGCTGGATGCAGCGGGAACAAGAAGCACGTCGTCAAAGGTGAGCGCCTCGCGAATCTCCATGGGGGCCTCCTGGGGGAGTTTCGTTTGGCGCTTCCCCATTTCACGGGGCGGGCAGGAGTGCAAGGCCAAAAACCCACCCCTTGCGCTTGGCCCCGGCGCGTGTTCAATCCCTTGCCGGGCCCTTGCCGGGCCCTTGCCGGGAAGCGGCCCAGGGGGAAAGGGTGTCATGCGCGTCGCGATCGTCGAGAATACCGAGGTTACGCATCTGGGCCAGGTCGGCGTCGCGCTGGCCGAGGCGGGCGCGCTGATCGACATCTGGCGCCCCTGGGACGATGGCCGCCTGCCCGGCGACATGGGCCGTTACGCGGGTCTTGTCGTGCTTGGCGGCGAACAAAGCGCGCTGGACGATCACAGCCACCCCTATCTTGCCCGGCTGGCCGCGCTGATGCGGGGATACGGCGACGATGGCGGGCCGGTTCTGGGGATCTGCCTTGGCGGGCAGCTTCTGGCCCGCGCCTACGGGGCGCAGAACCATCTTGGGGCGGCGCGCGAATTCGGCTGGCACCATGTCACGCCGACAGACGCCGGGCGCGCCGATCCGGTGCTGCGCGCCATCGGCGAGGGGTCGCCCATCTTCGAATGGCACAGCGACACCTTCGATCTGCCCGAAGGCGCGGTGCATCTGGCCGCGACCGGCGCGGTCGCCAACCAGTGCTTCCGCATCGGGCGCGCGGCCTATGGCACGCAGTTCCATTTCGAGGCGAACCGCGCCGTCGTCGAGGCCTGGAACCGCGATTTCGCCGAAGCGGTGGAGGCGCGGCAGCCGGGCTGGCTTGCGGCGTTCGAACGCACCGCCGCCGTGCAGGGCCCCGCCGCCGATGCCGCGGGGCTTGCGATCGCCCGCGCCTGGGCCGGGCTTCTCTGACCGGGGCTTCGCGGCGGCGTCAGCCGGCGGCCTCAGGCTACCGCGGCGTTGGTGATCGTCGCCAGTTGCCCGCGCGACCAGAGCCGCAGAACCTTCCACGCCACCCAGGGCACCAGCGCCGTCGCGCCGGCCAGCGCGGCAACCCCCGGAAGCGCCCAGATCCCGCCGAGCGTCAGCCAGAGCGACGCGGTGGCGGCCAGCGGAAAGGTGAAGGCGCCCCAGAACGGGGTGAATCCCGCCGCGGTCAGCCATCGCGCCCGGATCAGAAGGAGCACAAGGATCGCCCCGGCGAGCCCGGCGAAGCCCATCGCCAGCGACATCAGGTCGAACCCCGCCGCGACCAGCCCGAAAAGGGCGGCGGGCGACAGGTGGATCGCCAGAAGCGGGCGCAGGGGCGCCGGAACGGATTCGCGCCGGGCCTGTTCAAGGCTGATCCCCCAGATCGCCAGCGCCATCACGAAGGTCACGATGAACAGCGCCTCCGACAGCTCGGCCAGACGCATCGGCTGCGCGGCCATCGCCGCGACGATGAAGCCCACGAAGCTCAGGTGCCAGACCGGCGTGACGCGCCGCTGTGCCGCCGGGCCGCGCAGGAAGACCGTGATCAGGACCACGACGAAAAGCCCGTGCCAGGCAAGGCCGGCCATGAACACCGCATAGGCCACGCCGGGGAGATAGGGCCAGAGCGTGGCGGCGGCGAGGTAGACCGAAAGGCACATGGCCGCCCCGCCCGCGCGTCCCGGAAGGATCGCCAGATCCTCCGCCAGAACCGCGGGGCGGCGGATGAGCTTGACCGCATAGGCCAGCACCGCAAAGGCGAACAGCCCGGTGACCGCGCCAAGGATGACCTCTCCGACCTCCGAGGGCAGGTCCAGGCGCACGGAGGCCCGGCGCCAGGCCAGCCCAAGCCCGAAGAGACCGAGGATGGAGGGAAAGATCGCCGGCGGCGTACGCCGCCACAGTCCCGGCGGGACGGGTTTGGGGGGATGGAACGCCATGGGTTCTGCCTGCTTTGACTGCGCCGGACGTTGCCGGCCTTTCTGCCTTTGGCAAAGTGTGCCGGTTTCAGCAGCCTTTGGCGAGGGACAAATGGTGGCGGCGCCGAGATTTTTCGCCGCAGGCCAGGCGCCGGCCGGGCGATTGCACATGGACGGGGACGCGGTCCGGTCCTAGTCTGCGCCCGAAACCGGAGGGCGAGATGGCAGGACACGGATATGAGAGCGGCCGGTTGAACCTGCCTTTCGTCGGGATCGCGACCTTTGGCAAGCGCCCCCATGTCGCGGACTGGACCGCGATCGAGGCCGACGCAGCGATCCTTGGCGCGCCCTTCGACATGGGCACGCAGTTCAGGGCCGGCGCGCGCTTTGGCCCGCGCGGCGTGCGCGAGGCATCGACGCTGTTTTCCTTTGGCCACGCGGGCGCCTACGACCACGAGGACGACGCCACCTATCTGGGCCCCGAGGTCCGCATCGTCGATATCGGGGATGCCGACATCGTCCACACCGACACCGAAAAAAGCCACGCCAACATCGAGGCGGGCGTGCGCGCGATCCTGAAGGCGGGGGCGCTGCCGGTGGTGATCGGCGGCGATCATTCGGTCAACATTCCCTGCATCCGCGCCTTCGACGACCAGGGCCCGATCCACATCCTGCAGATCGACGCGCATCTGGATTTCGTCGACGAACGCCACGGCGTGCGCCACGGCCACGGCAACCCGATGCGGCGCGCGGCGGAAAAGGGCTATGTCACCGGCCTGACCCAGCTTGGCATCCGCAACGTGTCCTCGACCGCGAAGGAAGGCTACGCGGCCGCCCGCGCGATGGGCGCCGACATCCTGTCGGTGCGCCAGGTGCGCGCGCTTGGTCCCGGCGGGGTTCTGGCGCGCATCCCGCAAGGCGCGCGGCTTTACGTCACCATCGACATCGACGGCTTCTGCCCCTCGATCGCGCCGGGGACCGGCACGCCCAGCCACGGCGGCTTTCTATACTACGAAGTGCTTGAAATCCTTCAGGGCGCCGCCCGCGCCCATGACATCGTCGGCATCGACCTGGTAGAGGTCGCGCCCGATTACGACCCCACGGGATCGACCGCCATCCTGGCCGCGCAGGTGCTCTTGAATTTCCTTGGCTTCATCTTCCACGCCCGCGCCAGCCGCGCTGGACAATCGCCGGCCTGAAGGCCAGAAGGCCCTGAACCCGCAAGGCCGCCAATACCGCCGGAGATGACATGAGCGACACCCACCGTCCGCTTCTGGCCGCGATCTGGATGCTGGGCTCGGTTCTCGGGTTCTCGGTCATCGCGGTGTCGGGGCGCGCGATCGGCAGCGCGCTCGATCCGCCGGAGATGATGCTGTACCGGTCGCTGATCGGCGTCGTGCTGGTCGCCGGACACGCGGTCCTGACCGGCCGCACGGGCGAGATCAACAGCCAGCGGCTGGGCGTCCACGCCCTGCGCAACGCGATCCACTTCGCCGGCCAGAACCTTTGGCTCTATGCCCTGCCGCTGATCCCGCTGGCACAGCTTTTTGCCGTCGAATTCTCCTCTCCGCTGATCGTCGCGCTGGCCGCGCCGCTTCTGCTGGGCGAACGCATGACCCCGGTCAGGCTCCTGTCGGCCGCGCTGGGTTTTGCGGGCATCCTGATCGTCGCGCGGCCATTCTCGCAGGCGGGTCTCAGCCCCGGCATCCTGCTGGCGCTGGCCTCCGCCTTCTGCTTCGCGGGCAGCATGATCGTGACCAAGCGGCTCACCCGCCGGGTCACGGTGGTCTGCATCCTGTTCTGGCTGACCATCATGCAAAGCGTCTTCGCGCTGGCTGTCGCGGGATGGGACGGATCCATCGCGCTGCCCGGGACCGTGGAACTGCCCTGGGTCGCGGCCATGGGCATCGGCGGCATCGTCGCGCACATGAGCCTGACGAAGGCGCTGTCGCTTGCCCCGGCCACGATCGTTGTGCCGGTGGATTTCCTCCGCCTGCCCGCGATCGCGGTCGTGGGCATGATCCTTTACGCCGAACCCCTTGATCTTTGGGTCTTTCTTGGCGGGGCCATCATCTTCGGCGCCAACTGGATCAACCTGAACGCGAGCCACAGGGGCCGGTGATCCGCCGAAAGTGTGATTCAAAAGCTACCCTTGCGCGCAATTTTATAACGCCACGTCACGAAACCTTCACGCGACGTCAGTCATTGACGTAATCTCGACCTAAAATAACCGTAACTCCGGTTTCTGGAGGAGGAACAATGCAGGCTAGGTTCATCTGCCTTCTGGCGGGATTTTCAAGCGCGGCCACCTGCGCAGTCGCCGGCGGCGTGGAACGGGGCCCGAATTCGGTCGCGATCCTGTTCGAGGAGGGCAACTATGCCGAGGTGACGTTGGGCTATGGCAGCCCCGATGTCAGCGGCACGGCCTTCGGCGGCGCGTCGGGCAACATGCTGGGCAGCTATCTGACCTATTCGCTGGGCATCAAGCAGTCGCTGAGCGACAAGCTCGATTTCGCGATCATCATGAACGAACCGATCGGCGCGGATGTCGACTACGCGGCGGGAACCGGCTATGCGCTTGCCGGGACCACGGCCAACCTTCAGGCAGCCGCCATCACCGGGCTACTGCGCTACAAGATGCCCAGCAACATCTCCGTCTATGGCGGCCTGCGCGCCGAACAGGCAAAGGGCGACGTGACGATCATCGCGCCGCTCGTGGGGATCCCCTTCTACAACCTCGCGACCGACCGCCAGATGGCCTGGGGCTACCTGGTCGGCGCCGCCTGGGAAAAGCCCGAGATCGCGGCCCGCGTGGCGCTGACCTATGTCTCGCCGATCACCCATACGCTGCAATCGGTGGAAAACGGCAACCCGACCGGGTCGTTCGAGACCGAAGTGCCGCAGTCGCTGAACCTGGAGTTCCAGACCGGCATCGCCGCCGACACGCTTCTTTTCGGGTCGGTCCGCTGGCAGGACTGGTCGGCCTTCGACATCAGCCCGGCGGCCTATACCTTCCTTGTCGGTTCGCCGCTGGTGTCCTACCAGTCCGACCGGATCAGCTATTCGCTGGGCATCGGCCGCAAGTTCTCCGACACATGGTCGGGCGCCGTGACGCTGGGCTATGAGCCCTCCAACGGAGACGTGACCGGCAACCTCGGCCCCGTCGACGGCTACAAGAGCATCGGGCTGGCGGCCAGCTATACCCATGACAACATCAAGATCACCGGCGGCGTCAGCTATTACCAGATCGGCGATGCGGTGACCAACATCGGGGCAAGTTTCACCGACAACTCCGCCGTGGCGGCGGGCGTGCGCGTCGGCGTCAGCTTCTGAAGACGCGCCTTGGGCAAAGATTCCGCGTGAAACTTTGCCCGCCCCCCGCTAGGAACGGGCCAAACGGGGGGCGGGAATGATCTACCGGACGGCGGAAGACTGGCTTGGGAGCGAGGGGAAGCGCGTGCTTCTGTTCGGCATGTCGGGCCTTGGCAAGACCTATGTGTCCAACATGCTGCGCGAGGGCGGCAACTGGTTCCAGTATTCGATCGATTACCGGATCGGCACGCGCTACATGGGCGAGCATATCGCCGACAACTTCAAGCGCGAGGCGATGAAGGTGCCGCTTCTGCGTGACCTTCTGATGACGGATTCGGTTCACATCACCTCGAACATCACTTTCAACAACCTCGCCCCGCTGTCGACCTACCTTGGCAAGCCGGGCGACCCGGCCAGGGGCGGCCTGCCCTTTGCCGAATACCAGCGCCGGCAGGACCAGCACCGCACGGCCGAGATTTCCGCGCTGCGCGACACCGCGCATTTCGCGACCCGCGCGCACGAGCTTTACGGCTACACGAATTTCGTCTGCGACAGCGGCGGCTCGATCTGCGAGGTCGTGAACCCCGAAGACCCGGCCGATCCGGTCCTGTCCGACCTTGCAGGAAACGTCCTGATGATCTGGATCCGGGGCGACGAGTCGCACCGCGACGAACTGATCCGACGGTTCGACCGCGACCCCAAGCCCATCTACTACCAACCCGATTTCCTGCTGCGTGTCTGGTCGGACTATCTGCAACAGGAAGGCAAGCCCGCCGACCGCGTCGACCCCGACGGGTTCCTGCGCTTTGCCTATGCGCGCCTTCTGGATCACCGGCAGCCCCGCTATGCGGCGATGGCCCGCAACTGGGGGATCACCGTCGACGCCGCCCAGGTCGCCGGCCTGCGCACGCCCGGCGACTTCACCCGGCTGGTCGCGGAAGCCCTTGAGCAGCCTCGCTGATCGGACTATCTAGGGCGGTCCCGTAAGGAGATTTCCGATGCCCATCACCCTGCCCCGCACCCTGCCGGCCTTTGACGTCCTGTCGAAGGAAGGCGTGATGGTGATGACCCCGGACCGCGCCGCGCATCAGGATATCCGGCCGATCCGCATCGGGCTTTTGAACCTGATGCCCAAGAAGATCCAGACCGAGAACCAGTTCGCCCGGCTGATCGGCGCGACGCCCCTGCAGATCGACTTCCGCCTGATCCGCATGAGCGAACACCAGGCCAGGAACACCGCCGCCGAACACATGGAGGAATTCTACCGCCCCTTTCAGGAGGTCCGGGAAGAGAAGTTCGACGGCCTCATCATCACCGGCGCGCCGATCGAGCATCTGGAGTTCGAGGAGGTCACCTACTGGGACGAGATGAAGGAGGTCATGGACTGGACGCAGACCAACGTCCATTCGACCTTCGGCGTCTGCTGGGGGGGGATGGCGATGATCAACCATTTCCACGGCGTCAGGAAGCACATCCTGGATCACAAGGCCTTTGGCTGCTTCCGGCAGAAGAATCTTGCCCCCGCCTCGCCCTATCTGCGCGGATTTTCCGACGACTTCGTCATTCCCGTCAGCCGCTGGACCGAAGTCCGCCAGGACGAGATCGACGCCGCGCCGGGCCTTCGCACGCTTCTGGGGTCGGACGAGGTGGGACCCTGCCTGGTGGAGGACCCCGGGCACCGGGCGCTTTATATATTCAACCACTTCGAATACGACAGCGACACGCTGAAACAGGAATACGACCGGGATGTCGCCTCTGGCACACCGATCAACGTGCCCTTGAACTACTACCCCGAGGACGACCCCGCCCGCGCCCCCCTGAACCGCTGGCGCAGCCATGCGCATCTTCTATACGGCAACTGGGTCAGCGAGCTTTATCTGACAACCCCCTTCGACATGGACAGGATCGGCCAGGAAAGCACCGACTGGCGCGGCTAGGTCGGGGCGCGGCGGCGCGCGGCCGGGCCCGATTGCAACCGGGTCCGCAATCGCCATACTGGCGGCATCAGGAACGGAGATCGCGCATGGCCAAGTCCGCCAAGACCCCTGCCCCGGAAATCCCCTTCGTGGGCGACATCACGCGGTTCCTGAACGAAGGCGCGCCCGCCGAGGTGCGCAAGGCGATCGAGACGGCGGGACGAAAGGACATCCTGTCCGGCGACTATCCCTATGACCGGGAACTGAAGGACAGGGACTACGACGCGCAGATGGACCGGCTCCAGATCGAGCTGGTGAAGATGCTTCACGACCTGCGCGCGACGGGCAAGCGGCTTTGCGTCCTGTTCGAGGGGCGCGACGCGGCCGGCAAGGGCGGCGCCATCGAACGGATGCGCGAAAACCTGAACCCCCGCAACGCCTATATCGTCGCCCTGCCGAAGCCCACCGAACGCGAGGCGAGCCAGTGGTTCTTCCAGCGCTATGTCGACTGGCTGCCGGCGGCGGGGGAGATCGCGCTTTTCGACCGGTCCTGGTACAACCGGGGCGTGGTCGAACATGTCTTCGGCTTCTGCACGCCCGAACAGCGCCGGCTCTTCTTCCGCCAGTTGCCCGATTTCGAACGGATGCTGATCGACGAGGGGATCACTCTGGTGAAGCTCTGGCTGAACGTCGGGCGGGCCGAACAGCTGCGCAGGTTCCTCGCACGTGAGAACGATCCCCTGAAACAGTGGAAGCTGAGCTGGATCGACGTGGAGGGCCTGAAGAAATGGGACGAATACACCGCCGCGATCACCGAGACGCTTGAAAAGTCGCATTCGAGGACCGCGCCCTGGACGGTGATCCGCGCCGACGACAAGGCGCGCGCGCGGATCGCGGCGATACAGTCGGTCCTGAACGCGGTCGACTATGCGGGCAAGGACCGCAAGGCCATCGGCAAGGTCGATGCGAAGATCTGCGGCGGGCCAGACATCCTGAATGGCTAAGCAGGGCTATCATCACGGCAACCTCAGGCAGGCGCTGATCGAAGCCGCGCTGAAGCTGATCGAAGAGCAGGGTCCGCAGGGCTTCACGCTGTCGGACGCGGCGAAATCGGCGGGCGTGACCCCTGCCGCCGTCTATCGCCATTTCGCCGGACGCGACGACCTGATCGCGGAATGCGCCCGCCAGGGTTTCGCGATCTTCGGCGACCTGATGGAACATGCCTACAACGACGGCAAGCCCACCGCGCTGCGCGCCTTCGAGGCGACCGGGCGCGCCTATCTGGCCTTTGCCCGCAAGTTTCCCGGTCACTACATGGCGATGTTCGAAAGCGGCATCTCGATGAACGCCGACCCGACGCTGGCGCGCGCCGCCGAACGGGCGGGCGCGATCCTTCTGCGCGCGGCGGAGGAACTGACCCGCCAGCTCCCGCCCGGCCGGCGCCCGCCCGCCGCGATGTTCGCGGCCCACATCTCGGCCATGAGCCACGGTGTCGTGGAGCTTTACACACGCGGCACGCCGGGGGCGCGGTCGCCCTTCCCGCCAGAGGATCTTCTGGAAACCGGGATCGGGATCTACCTGCGCGGGCTGGGCCTCGTGCCGCCCGACAGCTGATCTTCAGACCGGGATATCCGCAGGCGGGTTGTCCAGAAGCCGCGCCAGCGTCTCGATCGCGGCGATGAACCGGGGTTCGGCCACCTCCCCGTCAAGCGCGATGCGCACCGCGTTCGGCGCGTGGCCGTCGACCAGCGCATATTCGTCCGCCGACCGGATCAGGACACCCGCCGCCTCGGCCTCGCGCGCGAAGGTGGACCCGCGCCAGCCGCGCGGCAGCGGCAGCCAGACAAAGCTCAGCCCCATTTGCCAGCGCATCTCGTGCCGGCCAAGAATGTTCAAAAGGAGCTCCAGCCGCCGCGCGAATACCGCCTGCCCCGCGTCCCTGAGCCGCGCCGCCTCGCCCGAGGTGAAAAGCCTGAGCGCGATTTCCGCCAGCGGCAGCGACAACCCGAAGAAGGAATGCTGCGCCGCGATCCGCCCCGATTCCCCGTTCCCCGTCGGGCAGACGATGGCGCCGACCCGCAACCCGGCCGAAACCGCCTTGGACAGCGAGGTCACATACCAGGTCCGGTCGGGCGCCAGCGCGCGGATCGCCGGCGCCGAGGGTTCCGCGACCGAGTAGCAATCATCCTCGATGATCTGGAGATCGTGAAGCGCCGCGATCTCGGCGATGCGGCGGCGGCGGCCAAGGCTCATCCGCCCGGCGGTGGGGTTCTGCGCCTCGGGTGTCACGCACAGAAGACGCGCGCCGGTGCGCCGGCAGGCCGCGTCCAGCGCCTCGGGCACGATCCCCTCGCCGTCCAGGGGCACCGCGACCACATCGGCCCGGTTCAGCCGCGCGGCGCGGCGAAAGCCGGGGAAGGCCAGTTCCTCGCACAGGACGGCGGGGCGTTCGCCACGCAGGCAGCATTGCATGATCAGCCCCACGGCGTTCTGACCACCATGCGTCAGGACCAGGTCGTCGGCGTCGAAGGCGCCAAGCGCGCGGTCCGACAGCCAGTCGCTGAAGGCCTGACGCAGGGGCAGGTCGCGCCGGTTGGTCGGGTAACCGCGCCAGTCGCAGCCGCCACCCGCGATGTCGCGCAGGATGCGCGCGAAGGCCTGGCTGTGACCGGCCTCCGGCAGTTGCGGCGCGCGCAGGTCGACGGGCCCCTCCGCCCGCCCGGGGACCGGCGGCACATCGGTGAACAGGGGCTGCGTCGGACCAAGGCGCGGGTTGCGGGCGGCCACGAAGGTGCCCCGGCCCACCACCGCCTCGAGAAGCCCGTCCTGCGTCCCGATCTGGTAGGCGCGCGCCACGGTGCCCGGGGTGATCCCCAGTTGCCACGCCAGTTCGCGCACCGGCGGCAGCCGCGCGCCTTCCGGCAGATCCCCCGACCGCACCGCCGCGCGCAGCGCATGGCTGAGGGCGAGGTATTTCGGCCCCGCGAATTGTGCCAGATCGGGCTGCCAGTCGGTCGCCATGGCCCCTCTTTGTACTGATGACAATGTTTCGATGGACGCTATTGTGACCTTATTGTAGCCATATGTCTACAAGATTCACCAACTTTGTATCGATACAAAGGACGAGATCATGCGCGATCTGACAAGCACCCTTGGCACCGCACCCCGGGACGCCGGCAGCTTCGTGACCTGGATCATGCACACCCTGCGCATTGTGTCGATGCGCCGCCAATCGCGACTGGACCTCGGCCGGCTCGACGATCGGCTCTTGCGTGACGTCGGACTTGAACCCGCGTCCGCGAACGCCGAATGCTCCCGCCATTTCTGGCAGGATTGAGGTTTCCCGCAACCATCCCCTGCGGGGCCTCTTCCAACTGGCCGGGCCAACGCCCGGCCATTTTTCGTCAGACGACGCTTTCGACCGCGATGGCGCGTTTCTTGAGCTCGGCGTAAAGCGCCGGCACGACGCGGCTTTGGTTGACCGCGTGGCGCAGCGCCTCGCCGATCACCCCGTCATGGACCGAGGAGCGCACGCGCCACACCATGCGCCGCGCGACGCCGTCGTCATAGACAATCTCCACGCCGCCGCCACGGTTCTGGCGCAGGCCAAGGAAATCGAACCCCCCGGAGGAGCTGTGGTAGGTCTTTTGCATGGGCATTTTCTGCTCGTTTGTCTGCCTCTGGGGAAAGAATGGGCATGACGCGCCTTTCGGTCAATCCGCCCGCGAACAATTCCAGGTGAGCGAGTCGCGGCGGCAACAGGTGGCGGTCCTTGACCGCCGCCCGGGCGGGTGCGAGGGTCGCGGGAAACCTTGAAAGGCCCCCGGATGTCCCGTCTTGAAACCGCCCTTGCCGCCATCGATGCCGCCAACGCGCTGGACCCCGACACGAGCGAGGGCGCGCCCGCCGCGGCCCTTTACGGCACCCGCATGAGCGCGGAACTCGACCGGCTTTTCCCCGGCGCGCCCGACGTCCTGCGCATCGCCGCGCGCGGCCAGCATATCGAACGCTGGACTTCGCCGCGTGCGGCCTATCCCGAGGGGCGCGAGGGCTACCTGGCCTGGCGGCGCGACCTGGGCGCCTTCCACGCCCGCCGCGTCGGCGAGATCATGCGCGACGCGGGCTACGGCGGCGACGAGGCGGACCGCGCCGGCACGCTCCTGCGCAAGGAGGGGATCAAGCGCGACCCGGAGGTGCAGATGCTTGAGGACGTGATCTGCTTTGTCTTCCTGCGTTGGTACTTCCACCCCTTCGCCGAGGGGCGCGACCCTGCGGGCCTTCTGCGCATCGTCGAGAAGACCGCGCGCAAGATGTCCGCCGCCGCCCGCGAAAGGGCGCTGCGCGAGTTCGACCTGCCCGAACCCTTCGCCGCGGCGTTCCGCAGCTGAGTCCCCCGCAGGCGACGGAACCGGGCCGGACCGGAAGCAAACCGGCGCGAATACCAGCCATGACGAAAGATTGTTACCTTTTCGTCACGAGGTCCGGGCCATTTCGCGCGGGTTTGCGCGCATCCTTTGGCAAGCGCCGGAAAATGCCGCAAAATCTCTTGACGATGCCGGTTTCCGGCCATAGATGCGCCGCGCCCGGACCGGAGTGTCCGGCGAAGGCAGGCAACGCAGGAATGGAAAGAGCCGCTATGGACAAGACCCCGCAAATGGCGTCGGGCAAGACCGAGGACGCGCAGACCGGCAAGGCGGGCGACCAGCCGCGCCAGATGACGCAGGACGCGCCAGGCCGCCGCCCGCAGGCAGGCGAGACGCAGGAAGCGCCGCGCATGGGCGAAACGCCCGCGATCACCGACTGGGCCTCGATCTGATCGCCGCGCGCACCGCCGGGCGGCATGACTGCGGCGGCGAAAGCCGCCCCGCCCGGGCGCGATGACCAGACCGGTCAGCGCCATCCCCAACCTTGGCCCCGCCTCGCAGGAGGCCTTTGCCCGCGCCGGCATCCATTCCGCCGAGGAGATCGAGGCGCTGGGACCTGACGCCGCCTACGAGCGGCTCTTGCAGTCGGGCGCCGCGCCGCATTTCATCGGCTACTACGTCCTGGTCATGGGCCTTCAGGGGCGCCCCTGGAACGACTGCCAGGGCGAAGAAAAGGCGCGGCTCCGCCAGCGCTTCGACGCGATCAAGGCCAGGGTGGGCGCGCGTCCATCGCCCGCAGCGAGGGACGCCCGCTTCGAGGCGGCGATGGACGAAATCGGCCTGCGGCCGCGCCAGCGGGTCAGATAGCGCCGCGCTGGCTGCATTCCAGTTCGAACGCGCCGCGCAGAAGCGATTCCGCACGCTTGCGGGTGATGAAGGGGGCGCAGGTCAGGATCTGGCAGGCCAGCCCATCCTCGATCGCGAACAGCCGTATCGCAGAGGCCTCCGGGTCCGGCAGGCGCCAGGGCCCCGCAGCCAGGGTGCTGGACATTTCTTCGAAATAGCGATTCTGGATGCGGGCGAAGGCCGCCGCCATCGCGGCATCGATGCAAGACATGTCCCAGGCGTCGGACCAACGCTGCCAGGCGCGCGCCGTTCGGGCGTCGAACGCGCTGGCCAGCCAGGTCTCCATGACAAGTTCGGGCTTCTCGCCGGGGGGGAAGACCTCGTCCATCATCTCGTTCTCGACCTGCTCATAGGCGCGCGCGCGCAGATCGGCCCAGGGGCAAAGGCGCGACAGCTCGCGCGCACCGACGCCGATCCGTTCGGCGACGTGACGGGCCCGAACCTCGCGCAAGCCCCGCTCCACGATCTCCCGCATGCAGGCAGCATGGGCAAGATCGGCCAGCGGCAGGGTCGCGACGGTCGAGGATGACGGCAGAAGATCGGCCATGGTCCTGCACACCCTTGCACCGCCTTTGCCCGGCGGCTGGGCGCCATCATGCTAACGCGGTCACTTTCCGGGACAAGTCTCCAAAAGCGCGCAGGCGTCACAAATGTGTCAGGCCCGCCCCCCTTTTCCGGGGACGGGCCTGATCGAAGAGGGGATCGTGCGGCCGGTCAGCCGACCAGTTCGAGACCCGAGAAGAAATAGGCGATCTCGACCGCGGCGGTTTCCGGCGCGTCGGAGCCATGGATCGAGTTTTCGCCGATCGACAGCGCGAATTCCTTGCGGATGGTGCCGTCGGCGGCCTGCGCGGGGTTGGTCGCGCCCATCACTTCGCGGTTCTTCGCGATCGCGTCATCGCCTTCGAGAACCTGCACCACGATCGGCTCGGACGACATGAATTCGCACAGTTCGTCATAGAAGGGACGCTCGCTGTGGACCGCGTAGAAGACCCCCGCCTGTGCCTTGGTCAGGTGGATGCGCTTTTGCGCGATGATGCGCAGGCCGGCGGCTTCCAGCTTGGCGTTGATCGCGCCGGTCAGGTTGCGGCGCGTCGCGTCGGGCTTGATGATCGAGAAGGTGCGTTGGATCGCCATGTCGGAACCTATCGTTGGGGGCGCGGATCGCGCCGCTGTTTGGATCGCGCGCCTGCTAGCACGGGCGGGCGCGTTTGAAAAGGTCGCGCCGGGCGGAAAGGTTGCGCGGCTGGCCGGTTGCGGGAGCCTCCGGCGGAAGTATTTGGGACCAGAATGAAGGGGGGGCGCTTTTCGTCCCCTGCCGCCTCTGCTAAGGCGCGCGGATGCTGAGGATTTCCGACATCACCTATTCGGTCGAGGGGCGCCCCCTTTTCGAGGGCGCCAGCGCGACGATTCCCGCTGGCCACAAGGTCGGCCTTGTGGGCCAGAACGGCACCGGCAAGACCACGCTTTTCCGCCTGATCCGGGGCGAACTGGCGCTGGAGGGGGGCGAGATCGCCTTTCCCGCCCGGTCGCGCATCGGCGGGGTGGCGCAGGAGGTGCCGTCGTCGTCGACCTCGCTGATTGACACGGTGCTGGCTGCCGACACCGAGCGCGCGGCCCTGATGGCCGAGGCGGAGACCGCGACCGACCCGCACCGCATCGCCGATATCCAGCACCGGCTGGCCGATATCGACGCCTGGTCGGCCGAGGGGCGCGCCTCGGCGATCCTGCGCGGGCTGGGTTTCGACACCGAGGACCAGCGGCGGCCCTGTTCGGATTTCTCGGGCGGCTGGCGGATGCGGGTGGCACTGGCGGGGGTATTGTTCGCCCAGCCCGACCTTCTCTTGCTGGACGAACCGACGAACTACCTCGATCTGGAGGGCGCCTTGTGGCTGGAAAGCTACCTGGCGAAATACCCCCATACGGTGATCGTCATAAGCCACGACCGCGGGCTTCTGAACCGGGCGGTCGGCGCGATCCTGCATCTTGAAAACCGCAAGCTGACCCTGTGGTCGGGGGGCTACGATACCTTCGCGCGGTCGCGCGCCGAACAGCGCGCGGTGCAGGCGGCGGAGGCCAAGAAGCAGGAGGCGCGGCGGGCGCATCTGCAAAGCTTCGTCGACCGGTTCAAGGCCAAGGCGTCGAAGGCCGTCCAGGCGCAAAGCCGGGTGAAGATGCTGGAGAAGATGACGCCGATCCTGGCGCCGGAAGAGGCCAGGAAGGTCGTCTTTTCCTTCCCTGCGCCCGAACAGCTGTCGCCGCCGATCATCACGCTGGACGGGGCGGCGGTGGGCTATGGCGGCGCGCCGGTGCTCAGGCGGCTGGACCTGCGCATCGACCAGGACGACCGGATCGCGCTTCTGGGCAGGAACGGCGAGGGAAAATCGACCCTTTCCAAGCTGCTGGCCGGAAAGCTTGAGGTTTGCGAGGGCCGGATCACGCGGTCCTCGAAGCTCAGGATCGGTTATTTCGCGCAGCACCAGGTGGACGAGTTGCACCTGGACGAGACGCCCTTGCAGCACATCCAGCGGCTGAGGCCGGCCGAACACCAGGCGAAGTTGCGGGCGCGGCTGGCGGGCTTCGGCCTTGGCGCGGATCAGGCCGATACCGTCGTCGCGCGCCTTTCGGGCGGGCAGAAGGCGCGGCTGTCGCTGGTGCTGGCGACGATCGACGCGCCGCACCTCCTGATCCTTGACGAACCGACCAACCACCTCGACATCGAAAGCCGCGAGGCGCTGGTGGAGGCCCTGACGGAATATTCCGGCGCGGTGGTTCTGGTCAGCCACGACATGCACCTTCTGGGGCTGGTGGCAGACCGGCTCTGGCTGGTGAAGGGCGGCGCGGTCGCGCCCTACGGGCAGGATCTTGACGCCTACCGGCGCGAGCTTCTGGCGGGCGACGAGGCCGAAAGGCCCGCCCCGAAGGTCAGGGAAAAACCGGCCCGCCCCACGCGCGAGGCGATGCTGGCGCTGAAGGCCGATCTGCGCAGATGCGAGGAAAGGCTGGCCAAGCTGAACGATATGCGCGACAAACTGTCGGTGAAGCTGGCCGATCCGGAGCTTTACGCCCGCCCCGACGAAGCCGCCATCTGGCAGAAGAAATATGCCGAGGTGATGGAGGGGCTCGACCGGGCCGAGGCGCTTTGGCTGAAGGCGGCGGAGAAGCTTGAAGCGGCAGAGGCCTGACCCTTGGACCCACAGTTCTACCTGACAGCCTTTGTCACGCTTTTCGTGATCGTGGACCCGATCGCGCTGGCGCCCCTGTTCATCGCGCTGACCCAAGGAATGGCGCCCGCGCATCGCCGCGCCGTGGCGCTGCGCGCCTGCCTGATCGCGGCGGTGCTGATGACGCTCTTCGGGCTTCTGGGCGACAAGATCCTGAACGTGATCGGCATTTCGATGCCCGCCTTCCGCATCTCGGGCGGGATATTGCTGTTCGTCACCGCGCTCGACATGCTTTTCGAACGGCGCACCCAGCGGCGCGAGGGACAGCATGCCGACCCGGCCCATGATCCGTCGGTCTTTCCGCTGGCGACGCCACTGATCGCGGGGCCCGGGGCCTTCACCACGATGATCCTGCTGGTCAACAATTCACCCACGTCGGGCGTCGCCCATACGCTGGCGATCCATGCGGTGATGGCGGCGGTCGTCGCATCGGCCTTCGTGTTCTTCCTGGCCGCGCCGGTGATCGAGCGGATGCTGGGCCGCACCGGCATCATCGTCATCACGCGCCTGCTGGGGATGCTTCTGGCCGCGCTCTCGGTGCAGTTCGTGCTGGACGGGATCCGCGGCACCGGGCTGATCTGAGGCGGCGATGGACGGCGACGATTTCGGACGGCTTGCCTACCTGGCCCTTCTGCTTCTGGCGGTCGGGGGCTATTTCGTGGCGCAGGCGCGCCGCAATCTGGGGCGTACCGCCCAGCAGGCGGCGATCTGGGTCTTCATCTTCATCGGCGTGATCGTGGCCTACGGGCTATGGGGCGATCTCAGGCGGACGGCCCTGCCGGAGCAGACGCGGGTGGTCGGAGACGGGATCGAGGTCGCGGCCTCTGACGACGGCCACTACTACCTGACCGCAGAGGTGAACGGGGCGCGGGTGCTTTTCGTCGTCGACACTGGCGCCAGCCAGATCGTGCTGACCGCGCGCGACGCGGAACGCGCGGGACTCGATCCCGCGGGGCTAGGCTATTTCGGCAGCGCGCAGACGGCGAACGGAATGGTCCGCACGGCACCGGTGCGGCTGGAGCGTTTCACCCTCGGCCCCTTCGAGGACCGCAACCTGCCCGCCGTTGTGAATGCCGGCGATCTGGACACGTCGCTTCTGGGGATGAGCTATCTGGGCCGGTTCCGCACGCTCGCGATCTCGGGCGATCGGCTGCATCTGACCCGATAGCAACCGGGGAGGCCGCGCGCCCTGCCCGCCCCCGACAAGTCGGGCGGTCAGGGGCATGGCGGGGGTCAAGAGCGTTCGTAGAAGGAATTCAGCCGGGTCCGGCCGACAAGGCGGTACCCTTTTCGCGCGAAAGCAGCGGCACATCCCTGATAGTCAGTGCGCCCCGGCCCGCCCCGCTCGATGCTGATGCGGCGCGGCAGCATCGCGTCGGGCGCGGTTTCCAGAAACGGCACGAGCGCCGCGTCCTCGAAGCCCTCGATGTCAATCTTCAGGGCATCGACGCGCGTGATACCGGCATCCGAGAGGATGTCGCGCAGCGGCCGCAGCGGAATGCTGCCCTGGGCGCTCGGGGTGACCGAGACGATGGCAAGGTCGGAATGCGCGATCTCCAGGTCCACCTGACCGACGCTGTCGCCCACCGCGCAGGCAACGGCGGTGATGTTGTCGAGGCCGGAGAGACGCGCGTTGACCTTGAGGCGCTGCAGGACAGCCGCGTTGGCGTCGATCGAGATGACGCGGCCACCCTGCCCGACCGCCCTTGCCAGCGGCAGCGAATAAAGCCCGATATTTGCCCCGATATCGACGGCAACGCCCCCCTCCGCGCATGCCCCGCGAAGAAAGCGGATCTCTTCGCCGTTGTAGTCCGGATGCAGAAGCAGGCCGTAGTCCATCAGGTTGTTGCGACCCTCGATCCTGTACCTGAGCCCCTGGAACGTCACGTCCAGAGGTGTTCCGAGACGCCGGATCAGCATGGTCATGAGGTATCGCATCCGGCCGCGGTGCAGAAAACTTCCTCGCGCGATGCCGATCAGCGCACGCTGCAGCACGCCCGGAGCATAGGCCCCCCAGGGGGCCGTCTCATAGCCATCCGGAAGCCGTGTATCCGCGGCCGAGAGCGCGCGCGTTTCCCATTTCATCCTGCGTCCCCTCCTGTTGGCCGCGCGGCGCTTTCCGCCTTCTTCTGCCAGCGCCCGCTTTCCTCGCTCCAGTATTCCGCGGCGATGCCGGCGCCGGTCAGGCTGCGCCACTGGGCGCGTGCCGTATCGCACAACGCCGCCATGGAAGCTACCGGGTCTAGAGCTTCACATTCGCTGGCAGCATGTCGAAGTAACGCGCGGGCACGGACGCGTCAACGTCGCCGCGCTCGACCAGGCGGTCCATGCAAAAGACCGCGAGGTCAAAGCTCTTGAAGACGCTGTCCGCGAACAGGACAAGGTTGCGCAGCTGGTCTGAACTGATGCTGTCTGGTCGTGTGATGTCGCGGATGTAGACAGCGTCCCCGTCAAGGATCTGGGTCTTGGTGAAAGGGGTATGGGCCCGAAACCGCTGGCTTTGGGAGCTGTCCAGAACCTTGCCTGTCTGGAAAAGGAAGCGGTGCAGGATAAGGCCCTGCGCGCGCAGTTCCACATCGACATCGCCGAGCGTCGGTTCCCCGTGATAAAGGTCGATGAAGGCCACTTCGGTCACGACGGCAGACACGTCGGCCATCTTCGATCGACCGTTCTGAAAGACCGCGAGTTCGCCCCCCTGAATATCGATCTTGACCAGATCGACGTTCGGCAGGTCGTCAAGACTGTCGAGCGTGACCGTCTCAAGATCCAGGGTCTTCTTCAGCGTCGTCATACCGCCGACGGTTCCGTAGATCTTCAGCGTTTCTTCGCGGATCGGAAAGGTCGAGGTGTAACCGCTGCCACCGTAGATATAGAGCGTGCCGGGCGTGCCGTCGCCAACGGCGTGCGGGAAATAGGTCTCCCTGTCCGACTTCATTTGCTGAAGTTTCTGGAACGCGCCTGGATGCGGCTCGAAGCCCCATACATGACACAGGCCGGCATCGAGAAGCGGCTTGTAGGGCGCGTCATGAATCGGATTCGCGCCTACATCGAGAATGCGGCTATCGCGACCAAGGCCCAGTTCTCTGCCAAGAAACTCAATACGTTTACCCTCGAGGACCGCCGGATCTTCGATGTTCATGAAATAATCCTCACGTTGCAAATTCCGCATCTAGGCTGCAGGGCGCACGGCGTGTCAACCGCTCCGGCTTTCCGCCTTCTTTTGCCAGCGCCCGCTTTCCTCGCTCCAGTATTCCGCGGCGATGCCGGCGCCGGTCAGGCGGCGCCACTGGTCGCGCGCGACATCTCGGGCGGCAGGATCGCTGCCGTCGAAGATCACGCAGACGCGTTCCAGACCGCGCGCCTCCTCGGGCTCGACGGGTGCGCCGTCGATGCACATCAGGCATCGCGCGCCGTTCGGCCGGTCCGTCCCGGTGGTCAGCAGGATCGGCTGCAGCGCGTCGTTCGGCCCCCCGGCCAGCCCGTGCGGCAAGAACCCCTCCTCCGCGCCCAGCCAGAGCATCCGATCGATATGGTCAAGCCGCGCGCTGTCGCACCCGCGCACCACGACATGCCAGCCGGACTGGAGCGAGCGCGGCAGAAGCTGCGCCAGCACCGCGTCCTGCCCCGACCGCGTCAGGTGGTAGAAGCGCGCCTCGCCCATCAGCCCTCGAACCTGTCGCGGATCATCCGGTCCAGCGTCATCACACCCCAGCCGGTGGCGCCCTTCGGCGCCAGCGCGGTTTCAGAGGGCGGCAACGCGACCCCGGCGATGTCGATGTGGCACCAAGGGGTTTCGTCCCTGACGAAGCGGCGCAGGAACTGGGCCGCGGTGATCGACCCGCCGGGGCGCCCGCCGGTGTTCTTCATGTCGGCCAGCCGCGACTTGATCAGCTTGTCATAGGGATCGCCCATCGGCATCCGCCAGGCGCCCTCGCCCTCCGCCGCGGCGGCGGCAAGGACCGCGTTGGCCAGCGCGTCGTCGTTGGCGAAGACCCCGGCATTGTCGTGGCCAAGCGCGATGATGATGGCGCCGGTCAGCGTGGCAAGGTCGATCATGCCCGCGGGCTTGAACCGGTCCTGCGCGTACCAAAGCACATCGGCAAGGACCAGGCGACCCTCGGCATCGGTGTTGATGACCTCGATCGTGTCGCCCTTCATCGACCTGACGATGTCGCCGGGGCGCTGCGCCCGCCCGTCGGGCATGTTTTCGACAAGACCGACAAGACCGACGACATTGGCCCTGGCGCGGCGCAGCGCCAACGTGCGCATGACGCCCGCGACAACGCCCGCGCCGCCCATGTCCATCGTCATCTCCTCCATCCCCGCCGCGGGCTTGATGGAAATGCCGCCGGTGTCGAAGACCACGCCCTTGCCGACCAGCGCCAGCGGCGCCTCACCCGCGATGCCGCCATTCCATTGCATGACGACGACCTTCGACGGGCTTTCCGACCCCTGCCCCACGCCCAGAAGCGCGCGCATGCCAAGCTTGGCAAGCTCCTCCTCCTCGAGGATCTCGACCTCGAGCCCCAGTTCCTGCATCGCCGCAAGGCGGGCGGCGAAATCGGTGGTGGTCAGGACGTTGGCGGGTTCGTTCACGAGGTCGCGGGTGAAGAACACGCCCTCGGCCAGCGCCATCAGCGGGCGGGCTGTCGCCGCGACCGCCTCGGGCCGGGTGACCGACAGGGTCACGGCGCCCCTCGCCGTCCTGTCGCCCGACCGGTAGGCATCGAAGTCATAGGCCCTGAGCGCGAGGCCGAAGGAGATGTCGGCGGCCTGCGGATGCGCGCCCGCCAGGACCATCGCGCCGCTTTCGCCAAGCGACTTGCCGATTGCCGCCCCGGCCCTGCGCGCTTCGGTCACGCCGGCCTTGCGCGGCAGTTTCACGAGTTGCAGCGCCTCGGCGGCAAGACCGGCTGGAAACGCGAGATCAAGCGCCTCGCCCGGCTTGAGCTTGCCCCAGGCCTTGCCCGCCATCGCGCGCCCGACCGCGCCCCTGGCCAGACGGTCGACGCGCCGCGCTTCGGGCCCGATCGCCCCCTCGGGCGGCAGGATCAGCGCAAGCCGGCCGGTGAAGGCCGCGATTTCCTCGGGGGTGGCGGTGGCGAAACGGATGTCTGCGGGCGTCGTCATGGCACTCTCCGGCATGCTTTGGCCGGACCCTACCCAAGCCGCCCCGGCTTGACCAGATATGAGTTCCCCCCGCCTGCACTTTGGGCTAGGGAAGGTATCGGAAGGAAGACGGGGGCGGCCACAGGTGTCCAGATTCGACAGATACATGCTGTCGCAGCTGATGATGCTGTTCGGCTTCTTCGCGCTTGTTCTGGTGGCGGTCTACTGGGTCAACCGCGCGGTGCAGCTCTTTGACCGGCTGATCGCGGACGGGCAATCCGCCTGGACCTTCCTGGAATTCACCGCGCTGACCCTGCCCTATGTGATCCGTATCGTCCTGCCCATCGCCGCCTTCATCGCCGCCGTCTACGCGACCAACCGCATGGCAGGCGAAAGCGAGCTTGTCGTCATGCGCGCGACCGGGTTTTCACCCTTCCGCATGGCGCGGCCGGTCCTGGTCTTCGGCGTGATCGTCGCGGTGATGATGGCCATACTCGTGCACCTTCTTGTTCCGGCCAGCCGCGCGCGGCTTGCCGACCGCAACGACGACATTTCGGCCAATGTCACGGCGCGACTGTTGTCCGAAGGCACCTTCGTCCACCCCGGCTCGGGCGTCACCTTCTATGTGCGCGAGATCAGCCCGCAGGGCGAGTTGAAGGAGATCTTCCTGTCCGATTCCCGGCGGTCCGAAGGGGGCGTTGCAGGCACGACGACAACCTACACCGCACAGCGCGCCCTGATCGTGCGCAGCGATACCGGGCCGAAGCTCGTGATGTTCGACGGCATGGCGCAGAATCTCGACGCCGCGAGCGGACGGCTCGCCGTCACCCGCTTTTCCGACTTTTCCTTCGACATCGGCGCCATCGTGTCGCGCAGCGGCGGGAGGGCCCTGACGATTGACGAGCTTTCGACGCCCGCGCTTCTGGCTGCCGACCCAGAGACCCAGGATCTGGTCGGCGCAGATCGTGCGACCCTGCTTTACGAAGGGCACGAGCGTCTTGCCCAACCCTTGATGGCGATCGTTTCGGCGTTGCTGGGGTTCGCCGCGCTGATGACCGGCGAATTCAGCCGGCTCGGCCTCTGGCGCCAGATTGCCATGGCCGTGGCCTGCCTGATCGGGGTGCAGATGCTGATCAACGTGGCAACCGGGCTGGTGCGGGCCGACGCGGCACTGTGGCCCGTCACCTATCTGCCCGCGCTGACAGGGCTTATCGGTGCGGTCGTGATGCTGGCCTATGCCGGGCGCACCCGACGGGTGCGCGCGCCCGGCCTCGCGGATGCGGAGGCGGCCGCATGACCCTGACATTCTACATCGCACGGCGCTTCGTCTTCATGTTCGCGGCGATCTTCGCCGGGTTCCTGATGCTGATGTCGCTGGTCGAGATGGTCGAGCAGGTCCGGCGCTTCTCCGGGATCGGCCTTGGTCAGGCGGCGGAGTTGGCCGCGCTCAGCGTTCCGGCCTCGATCTACCGGATCCTGCCCCTGATCGTCATTCTGGCGACCGTCGGGCTGTTCCTGGCGCTGGCACGCAGTTCCGAACTGGTGGTGATCCGCGCTGGCGGGCGGTCGGCGCTGGTGACGCTTATGGCCCCGGTCGTCACGGCGGCGCTGATCGGCGCGCTGGCGGTCGCCGTCCTGAACCCGATAGCGGCGGGCACGACCAAGGCCTATGAGCTGCGGTCGGGACAGCACGGCGGGTCGGCCAGCACGCTGTCGATTTCCGGCGAAGGGTTGTGGCTGCGTCAGGGCGGCCCCGAGGGGCAGACCGTCATCCACGCCGCGCGCGCGAACACGGACGGCACGATCCTTTCGTCCGTCACCTTCATGACCTTCACCCCCGACGGCGTGCCGGCCCGGCGGATCGCCGCGGAAAGCGCCGTCCTTGAACCCGGCGGCTGGCGGCTTTCCGGGGCGAAGGAATGGCCGCTTGCCCCCGGAACCAACCCGGAGGCCGAGGCGGTGGTGACAAGCGAGCTTTCGCTGCCCTCGGACCTCACGGCCGACCGCATCCGCGACAGCTTCGGCCAGCCCGCGACCATCTCGATCTGGGATCTTCCGGGTTTCATCGACGGGTTGCAGAAGGCGGGCTTTTCCGCCCGCGCGCACATGGTCTGGTTCCAGATGGAGCTGGCGCTGCCGCTCTTGCTGGTCGCCATGGTCCTGATCGGCGCCGGGTTCACCATGCGCCATGTCCGGTTCGGGCGCACCGGCCTGATGGTCCTTCTGGCCGTCTCCTCGGGTTTCGCGATCTTCTTTCTGCGCAACTTCGCGCAGGTTCTGGGCGAGAACGGCCAGATCCCGGTCGCCCTTGCCGCCTGGAGCACGCCGGTCGCCGCCGCGCTCCTGTCGATCGGCCTCGTGCTGCACATGGAGGAAGGATGATCCGCCTTCGCGCCCTTCTTCTGGCCTGGCTGATCGCCTCCGCCCCCGCCGCCGCGCTGGCGGAGGACGCCGCGACCCTGGTCGCCGACCGGATATTCCTGACCGGGACCGGCACCCTGACCGCCGAGGGCCATGTGGAGGTGTTCTTTGCCGACGCGCGGCTGACCGCCGCCGCCATCATCTACGACCCGGCCAGCGACCGGCTGACCATCACCGGTCCGCTGACGGTCGAAGACGGGCGCGGGACCGTCATCATGGCCGACGCAGCCAGCCTGTCGCGCGACATGACCGACGGCATCCTGGACAGCGCGCGCATGGTCATCGACCAGCAGATGCAGATCGCATCGAACCGCATCGTGCGCGAGGCGGGGCGCTACACGCGGATGGAACGCGTCGTCGCCTCCGCCTGCGAGGTCTGCCCGTCCGATCCGATCCCGTTGTGGGAGATCCGCGCCGAACGGGTCGTCCACGACCAGCAGGAACGCCAGCTTTATTTCGATCACGCGCAGTTCCGCGTCATGGGGCTGCCGATCTTCTATGCGCCCTGGCTCAGGATGCCCGACCCCACGCTGGACCGCGCGACCGGGTTCCTGCTGCCCAGCATCCGCTCTACCTCGAACCTCGGGGTGGGGATCAAGGTGCCTTACTTCATCACCCTCGGTGACAGCCGCGACGTGACGCTGGCGCCTTATGTGTCCGGACGCACCAGCACGCTGGAGTTCCGTTACCGTCAGGCCTTCGAGAACGGCCGGGTCGAAGTGCAAGGCGCCGTCTCGCGCGACGACATCCTGCCGGACGAAACCCGCGGCTACCTGTTCGGTACAGGATCATTCGACCTTCCGGAGAAGTTCAAGCTGACCGCCGAAATCCGGCTGGTATCGGACCCGGCCTATCTTCTCGACTACGGGATATCTGACGACGACCGCCTGCGCAGCGGCGTCGACATCACCCGGACGCGGCGGAACGAATACATCTACGGCTCGTTTGCCAACTACCATTCGATCCGGGAAGGCGAGGGCAATTCCACCACGCCAACCACACTTGGCGCGCTTGTCTACGAACGCCGCTTCTCTCCGGCCTATCTGGGCGGCGAGGGTGGCCTGCGCTTCGAGACGCGCGGCTTTTACCGGCCCTCGACTGTGGATACGGACGTGAACGGCGACGGTGTCGCAGACGGGCGCGATGTGGCGCGTGCCTCCCTTGGCATCGACTGGCGGCGGAACTGGGTCCTTGAGAACGGGCTTGTCGCATCCGGCATGTTCGACATCGGCGCCGATTTCTACGCGATCACGCAGGACGTGACCTTTCCGGGCACGGTCACGCGACTGACATCGACCTTTGGCGCCGAACTGCGCTGGCCGCTGCTCAGGTCGGGTGCGGGTGGCGCGGTCCATGTTCTGGAACCGATCGCCCAGATCCTCTGGACGCCGGAAAGCAACACCACCGTTCCGAACGAGGACAGCGCCCTGGTGGAGTTTGACGAGGGGAACCTCTTCGCGCTCGACCGCTTTGCGGGGCGTGACCTGCGCGAAGAGGGCCTGCGCACGAACATCGGGTTGAGCTGGACCCGCTACGACCCGGACGGCTGGAACCTCACGCTGGCGGGCGGGCGCGTGTTCCGCGACCGCGATCTGGGGCAGTTCACCAACAGCTCGGGACTGAGCGGCACCGCCTCGGACTGGCTGGTATCCGGGCAGGTACAGACGCCCGAAGGGCTGAACTTTGTCGGGCGCGCGCTTTTCGACGACGACCTGAGCCTGACGCGCAACAGCCTGTCGCTGGCCTGGCAGCGCCCCGATTACGGCGTGTCGGCCGGCTATCTGATGCTGGACGCCGATCTGGCCGAGGATCGCCCCGAAGACACCCAGGAACTGACGCTCTCTGGCTACTGGCAGATGTCGCAAGGCTGGCGCGGCCGGATCGAGGGGCGTCATGATTTCACCGCCGGGCGCACGGGTTATGCCGGCCTCGGCTTCGAATACCGGACCGAATGCGCGCTGATCGATCTTTCCCTCTCGCGTCGGTTCACGTCCTCGACTAGTGTGACGCCCACGACGGACTTCAACCTGTCGGTCACGCTGGGCGGGATCGGGTCTGGGTATGACGGCCAGTCGTACCGGCGCAGCTGTGCGCGGTGAAGCGGGGGCGATCCCCCCAAGACATGAAAAGAAGAGCAGACGGACTGTGACGATGCGCGTGATCCCCTTTCTTGTCGGCCTGACCCTTGCACTCGTTGCGCCGCTGGCGCAGGCGCAGGGCAGCTTCGAACCTGTCATCACGGTGAACGGGCGGGTCATCACCGGCTACGAACTGGACCAGCGGGTGCTGTTTCTCGATATCCTGCGGGTTCCCGGCGATCACCTGGCCGAGGCGGAACGAGGACTGATCGAGGATCGGCTGCGGCTTGAGGCGGCCAAGCGCGACGGGATCACCGTCACGCCCGCGCAGCTGACAGCCGGGATGGAGGAGTTCGCCTCGCGCGCCAACCTGCCGCTCGACCAGTTCCTCGAGGCGATCGGACAGGGCGGGATCGCGCCGGAAACCTACCGCGACTTCGTGCACGCCGGCCTTCTGTGGCGCGAGGTGGTCCGCGCCCGCTTTGCCCCCCGCGTCGTGGTGACCGATGCCGAGATCGCGCGGGCAACATCCGTCGAACAGGGCCGGGGCGCGGGACCGCGCGTCATGATCTCGGAAATCCTGCTTCCGACCTCGCCCGCGACGTTCCTTGACCAGCGCGACCTTGCCGAGGAGCTTTCGAAAACCGCGACCAGCGACGGTGCCTTTGCGGCGGCCGCGCGCGAACATTCCGCCGCGCCCTCGCGCGACAACGGCGGCCTTGTCGGCTGGATTCCGGTGACGAACCTGCCGCCGCAGCTGCGCCCGGTGGTGATGCAGATGCGTCCGGGGCAGGTCAGCCCGCCGCTGCCGGTCCCCAATGCCATCGCGCTGGTTCGCCTGCGGGCGATCGATCAGGGCGGGCCGGTCGACCCGGCGGATATCACCGTCGACTATCTGCAGTATCTTGTCCCCGGCGCCGGCACCCCCGAGGCCGCGGCCGAGGTGGACCGCGCCCGCGCCGCCGCGCAAAGTTGCGGCGAGTTGTTCGAGTACGCGCGCAAGATGCCCTCTGACCGGCTGGTGCGCGAAACCCGTGCGCTGACGCAGGTGCCGGCCGATGTCGCCGGCGTGCTGGCAGACATGGACGAGAACGAAATCTCTACCGCCCTGCGCCGCGGCGACACGCAGGTCCTGCTGATGCTGTGCGACCGCAACGCCTATACCGCCATCGGCACGGCCGAGATCCCGGTGACGGCCGCCGCCCCGGCGGAAGGTGAGACCCGGCCCGCAGTGGACAAGGACCTTGGCTTTGGCCGCGGCCCTTCCGCCGATACGATGCGGTCGGAGATCGTCGACCAGAGGCTGGGCGCACTTGCCAACGCCTATCTGGCCGAACTGCGCGCCGAAGCCGTCATCACCCGCCCATGAGCCTGCGGCCCGCGGCGCGTCCGGTCGCGCTGAGTTGCGGCGAACCCTCTGGCATCGGCCCCGAGATAGCGGCACGGGCGCGCGGGGTACTGGGCGCGGACCTGCCCTTCTTCTGGATCGGCGATCCCCGCCACCTGCCCGCGGGATCTGCCTGGCAGGCGATCGCGCGCCCTGCCGACGCCGCCGGGGTGGCGCCGGATATCCTGCCGGTTCTGACGCATGACTTCCCCGCGCCCGCGATCCCGGGCCGGCCCGATCCGTCCAACGCGGCCGCGGTCGTTGCGGTGATCGCGCGCGCGGTCGCGCTGGTGCGTGCGGGCGAGGCGTCCGCCATCACCACGGCGCCGATCAACAAGAAGGCGCTGAAGGACGGGGCGGGCTTTGCCTTTCCCGGCCATACCGAATACCTTGCCGCGCTTGCGGGCGTCGAGCGCGTGGTGATGATGCTGGCCTGCCCCGACTTGCGCGTCGTGCCGGTCACCATCCACATTCCGCTGTCCGAGGTGCCCGCCGCCCTGACGCCCGGGCTTCTTGAGGAAACGCTCAGGATCACGCGCGCGGGTCTTGTCGAAAGCTTCGGCATTGCCGCGCCCCGTATCGCGGTTGCCGGCATGAACCCCCATGCGGGCGAAGGCGGCACGATGGGGACCGAGGAACAGCGGATCATCACCCCCGTCCTCGACCGCCTCAGGGCCGGGGGGATGACGATTGCGGGCCCCCTGCCCGCCGACACGATGTTCCACCCGGGCGCGCGCGCCGCCTATGACGTCGCGGTCTGCATGTATCACGACCAGGCGCTGATTCCGATCAAGACGCTGGATTTCGCGGGCGGGGTGAATGTGACGCTGGGGCTTCCGTTCGTGCGCACCTCTCCCGACCACGGGACGGCCTTTGACATCGCGGGCAAGGGGGTCGCCGACCCGTCCAGCCTTGTCGCCGCGCTCAGGATGGCCGCCGACATGGCCCGCGCGCGGGGAATCGCCTGATGGCGACGATCGACGGCCTGCCCCCCCTGCGCGAGGTCATCGCGCGCCACGGACTTTCGGCCCGCAAGAGCCTTGGCCAGAACTTCCTTCTGGACCTGAACCTGACAGCCAAGATCGCGCGCATGGCGGGCGATCTGTCGCACTCCGACGTGCTTGAGATCGGCCCCGGCCCCGGCGGGTTGACGCGCGGGCTTCTTGCCGAGGGTGCGCGCCGCGTTCTGGCGGTGGAAAAGGACGACCGCTGCCTGCCCGCGCTGTCGGAGATCGCAGGGGCCTATCCCGGCCGGCTTGAGGTTCTGAACGCCGACGCGCTGGCGATCGACCCGCTGGCCCATCTGACGCCGCCGATCCGGATCGTCGCGAACCTTCCCTACAACGTGGGCACCGAGCTGTTGGTGCGCTGGCTGACGCCCCCCGCCTGGCCCCCGGTCTGGACCAGCCTGACGCTGATGTTCCAGAAGGAGGTCGCCGAACGCATCGTCGCGCGGCCGGGGTCGAAGGCCTATGGGCGGCTGGCAATCCTGGCGCAGTGGCGCTGCGACGCGCGGATCGTCCTGACGCTTCCGCCCGAGGCCTTCACCCCGCCGCCGAAGATCCATTCGGCCGTGGTGCATCTGACCGCCCTGCCCGAACCGCGCCACCCCGCCGACCCGAAGGTGCTGGCCCGCGTCGTCGCGGCGGCCTTCAACCAGCGCCGCAAGATGCTGAGGGCCAGCCTGAAGGGCGTGGCCCCCGAGATCGAGGCGCGCCTGGCCGAGGCCGGGATCGACCCGACCGCGCGGGCGGAGGAGATCGGGCTGGAAGGATTCTGCGCGCTGGCGCGCGCGGTGGCCGCCGCAGCCGACGCCACCTGACGCGCGGGCACCTGACTGGCAGGCGCCCGCCCCGTCGGATCAATTGGCCGCGGGGGCCGTGTCTTCGGAAGCGTCGGGATTGGCGTTGCCGTCCTTGGCCTCGCCGCGCTTTTCGCGCGGGCGGCGCGGGCCGCGGGCATCGCCTTCGCCACGGGGCTTGCCCTCGGCGCGCGGCTTGCCTTCGCCAGCCGGCTTGCCCTCGCCACGCGGCTTGCGTTCGCGGCGCGGCGCGTCGGTCGCCGGCGCGGCGGCCTCCGCCGGTGCGTCTGCGGTCACCGTGGCCGCCGCAGGCCGGTCATCGCCGGACGCGGCGCGCGCCTCGGGCGTTTCCACAAGCCCAGGGCCTTCGTCGGCCTCCGTCGAGGTGGGAAGGCCCGGCAAGTCCTCGGCACCGTCGCCGCCCTCGGCGCGCTGGTCGTAGCGGTCCCGCCCGCCCTGCCCGCGGTCGCCGTTCTGGCCGCCCTGCTGGTGCTGGTTCTGCTGCTGGCGCTGTTCCTGTTCGCGCTGCTGTTCCTTCTGCGCCTCGCCCAGAAGTCGCGTGTAGTGTTCGGCGTGCTGGAGGAAATTCTGTTCCGCCACACGGTCATTCGAAAGATGGGCGTCGCGCGCCAGCATCAGATATTTGTCGATGATCTGCTGCGGCGTCCCGCGAACCTTGCCCTCGGGCCCGGAACTGTCGAACACGCGGTTGATGATGTTGCCAAGCGTACGCTGGCGGTTCGACTTCGAACGCGAACGGGATTTGGAGGATCTCATGTGCTTTCGTGTTTTGAGGCAAAGAAAATAAGGCCTCGCCCGGCTGCCGACCCAAGCCAACCGGCTGTCTGGTCGTGGCACCTGGATTTCGGGCGAAACGCAACGTTCGGGCCTGAGCCGTCACATCACGTTTCCTCTATGCACGATGTGGCGGGCATGACAAGCCGAATCTGCGATCTTGCCTGCAAGCCGCGGAAATTCGCAAAGAATAGTGCGGATTTGCAGCGGATTGTCGATCAGGCGCAGCCGCAATCTTCGGGGTCGCCAGGCTTCAGGGCGACGATCGTGCGGTCGCGTCCGTCAAGGTCGGGGCGGATTTCCACCCCTTCGAAGCCTTGCGCGGCCAGCATCGCCGCCACCGCCGCGCCCTGGGTGGGCCCGATTTCAAGGATCAGGCGCCCGCCCGCCATAAGCCGCGCCCCGGCGCCGCGCGCGATGGCGCGGTAGGCGTCAAGGCCGTCGCCGCCGGGGCTGAGCGCGCCCGAAGGTTCCCAGTCGCGCACCTCGGGCGCGAGCGATGCCATCTCCTCTGCCGCGATATAGGGGGGGTTCGAAACGATCAGGTCGAACCGCCCCGTCACGGCGGAAAACCAGTCGGACCGGGCGAACCGCGCGCGCGCGTCAAGCCCGAGCGCGGCAGCGTTTTCCGCCGCGACCGCCAGCGCCGCACCGGAAACATCGGTGCCCGTCCCCGTCGCGAAGGGCATCCCGGCAAGGCAGGACAGGAGGATGCAGCCGGTCCCGGTGCCAAGGTCGAGGATCCGTGTGAAGGGCCGTTCCAGCGCCGCCGCAACAAGGATCTCGGTTTCCGGTCGCGGGTCGAGCGTGTCGCGCGTGACCTTGAACGAGCGTCCCCAGAACAGCCGCCGCCCGGTGATCTGGCTGACCGGTTGTCGCGCCGCGCGGGCGGTGACCGCGGCCGCGAAAGCCGCCTGTGCCTCGGTGGGTATCGGGTCGGGCAGGACCAGCGTCAGCCGGTCGGTGCCAATCCCCAGCGCATGGGCAAGCAGGATGCGCGCGTCGCGCTGCGGGTCGGCCACGCCCGCCCCGGCGAGGCGCGCAATCGCCGCGCGCAGCACCCCGGCGGCCGTCGCAGGGCCCGTCATGCCTCCATCTCGGCCAGTTTCGCAGCCTGGTCATGGGCGACAAGCGCATCGATGACCTCGGTCAGGTCGCCCTCCATGATCTGTTCGAGCCGGTAAAGCGTCAGGTTGATCCGGTGATCGGTCATCCGGCCCTGCGGGAAGTTGTAGGTGCGGATCCGTTCGGACCGGTCGCCCGATCCGACCTGTGCCTTGCGGTCGGCGGCGCGGGCGGCATCGGCGCGGTTGCGTTCCATGTCGTAAAGCCGCGCGCGCAGAACCGCCATGGCGTTCGCCCGGTTCTGGTGTTGCGATTTCTCGGACGAGGTCACGACGATGCCGGTCGGGATATGGGTGATGCGGACCGCGCTGTCGGTGGTGTTGACATGCTGCCCGCCCGCGCCCGAGGCGCGCATGGTGTCGATGCGGATGTCGGCCGCCGGAATGTCGATCTCCACATCCTCGGCTTCGGGCAGCACCGCCACGGTCGCGGCGGAGGTATGGATGCGCCCGCCCGCCTCGGTTTCCGGCACGCGCTGCACGCGGTGGACGCCGCTTTCGTACTTCAGCCGCGCAAAGACGCCCTCCCCCTCGATCCTCGCCATGGCTTCCTTGACGCCGCCAAGCTCGGTCTGGGTCAGTTCCAGAAGCTCGAAGCGCCAGCCCTGCGCCTCGGCGTGCTTTTGATACATGCGCAGAAGGTCGCCCGCGAAAAGCGCCGCCTCCTCCCCTCCGGTGCCGGGGCGAATCTCCAGGATGGCGGGGCGCGCGTCGGCGGCATCCTTTGGCAGAAGCGCGATCCGGAGCCGCGCCTCCATCTCGGGGATGCGGGCCTTGAGTTTCGGCAACTCGTCCTCGGCCAGCGCCCGCATCTCGGGGTCGGCAAGCATCGCCCCGGCCTCCTCCAGATCGGCCAGCGCCTGCCGGTAGGCGGCGATTTCCGTCACCACCGGCTTGAGGTCGGAATATTCGCGGCTGAGCGATGCGATCTCGGCCGGGGCCGCGCCAGAGGCAAGCTTCGCTTCGAGAAACTCGAAACGCTGGGTGATCTGGGCGAGTTTGTCCAAGGGTACCATGGCGCGGGTTTCGCCGATGGCCCCGGTCAGGTCAAGGCCCCGATCGGGTCAGCGAGGGCGCAGATCAGAACGACACCTCGGCCACGACGGCGCGATGATCCGACGGCCAGGGCGTGACCTTGATGTCAGACCTCGGCCCGTCTTCCCCGACGATCGCCGCATCGGTGACGGCAAGCCCCGCGCCCCGCGCCAGGACAAAGTCGATCCGGTCGGGGTGGTCGTCTGTCGCCGCCTCGTCATAGCTTGGCGTCCAGGTATAGGCGGGCCGGTCGACGGGGTCGGCGTGCACCATCCGGTAGGCATCGACGAAGCCCTGCCCGATCAGGCGGCCGACCGTCGGCCAGGCGACCGGAAACGGGTGGTGGCCCGCCGCCGTGGTCGCCTCGGTCCAGTCCAGCGGCGAGGGCTCGTTGAAGTCGCCCGTCACCAGGACTGCCGCGGCCCCGCCCGCGACCGCGGCCATGTCGGCCTCAAGCAGGTCAAGCGCCGGGCCGCGCGTCCGCGCCGCCCAGTCCGCCGCGTCTTCCCCGGTCGTCACGAAAGGCGCGGGCCCGTATTCGATGCCCATGACCTGATAGGGGCCGTAGGGTTCGTCATCCAGATGGATGTTGAATAGCCAGACCTCGCGGCCCTCAACATCCAGCGCGACACCAAGGTCGTTGGGGCTGGCCGCGCCGATCGGATGGCGCGAGATCACGGCATTGGCCCAAAGCGCGTCATTTTCGGCCGTCTGGTCGTAGACATGCCAGCCAAGCGCCTCGGCAATGGCGCCGGCGACCGAAGGGCCGGTCGCCGGGCAGCTTTCGGCGGTGCAGGGATCGGATTCAAGGCGCGTTTCCTGAAGCCCCACGACATCGGCGCCCGCCGCGCGGATCGCCGCCAGGGTTTCCTCTATCCCCTTGCCCTCGTTCTGGCCGCCGCCCCAGATGTTGAAGCTCATGACGCGCAGCCGCGTCTCGGCGGACAGGGGGGTGGCCAGGGAACCGGCGATCAGAACGGCAAGCACGGGCAGGCGCATGGTACACTCCAATTCGGGTTTTGAAACGATCCCGGCAGGCTAGCACGCCCCCGCCCCCGCCGCATGCCAGTTTCCGACATGCCCGCCGGCCGGCCTAGCGCCGCGTCTTCGCCCAGTGGTAAAGGCAGATCAGCTCGTATCCCACATGCGCACCTGCGATGGCGGTTGCCCCCGTCGTGTCATAGGGGGGCGACACCTCGACGATGTCGCCACCCACCATGTCGATCCCGGCAAGGCCCCGCAGGATCGCCGCCGCCTGCCAGGAGGCGAGCCCGCCCCAGACCGGCGTGCCGGTGCCCGGCGCGAAGGCGGGGTCCAGCGCGTCGATGTCGAAGGTGACATAGACCGGGCCGTCGCCGACGATCTCCTTCGCGCGGGCGACGGCGGCGGCGGCGCCCTTCTCGTGCACTTCCCGCGCGTCGATGACATTCACGCCCAGGTAATCCTCGGTCACCGTGCGAATGCCGATCTGGACGGACCGCGCGGCATCGACAAGGCCGGTCCTGACCGCCTTGTACATCATCGTGCCGTGGTCGATCCGGCCCATGTCGTCATCGGGCCAGAGGTCGGAATGCGCGTCGAACTGGATGACTGCGAGGGGGCCGAACCTTTCGGCATAGGCGCGCAGGATCGGCAGGGTTATGTAGTGATCGCCGCCAAGCGTGACGGTCCCCGCCCCCGCCGCCAGGATGCCCCGGATGTGATCGGTCAGCCGGTCCGGAAATTCCGATGTCCTGGCATAGTCAAAGGCGACATCGCCATAGTCGACGATGTTCAGATCCTCCAGCGGGTTGGTCGGCCAGCCAAAGGGGGGATCGTAAGGCTGAAGCGTCGACGCCTCCCGGATCGCGCGCGGGCCGAACCGGGTGCCGGTGCGATGCGTCACTGCCTGGTCGAAGGGGACGCCGGTGATCGCCAGATCGACCCCGGTCAAGTCCTTGGTATAGCTGCGGCGGAGGAAGCTGGTCGCCCCGCCGAAGGCGTTTTCAAAGGACAGCCCACGCTGGCCCTTGCGGGTGAATGCGGAATCGACCTCGGTCCTTGCATCTTCGAGTGCCATGAGTCTCTCTCGGGAAAAGTCGCGCCGTCGTTCATGGCCGGAGACGCCGCGGATCCGGGTGGCTCAAGAAAGCCGGGTTCGCTGCCTGCTTGTCAAGAATAATTTGATCAAATACGCTCGCCCGCAACTGATCCCGGTTCCTTGCGCCCCCCGAATCCCGGCGCTGCCCCGGCCCTTCATGCAGGACACACAGATGCGCCGTCTTTACGAAGCCCCCGCCTATGACCCGGCCTGGCCGAAAAGCCACTGGCGCGCCAGCCACCCCGCACCCTTCGCTCTGCCGCCCCTTGAGGGGGAAGCCACGGCCGACATCGCGGTGATCGGGGCGGGTTTTGCCGGGCTGAATGCCGCGCTTGAGGCGGCGCGTGAATCGGGCGCCCGCGTCGTCGTGCTCGACGCGGTGCAGCCGGGCTGGGGCGCATCGGGGCGCAACGGCGGGTTTTGCGGCTATGGTGGCGCGAAGCTCTCGGACGCGGCAATCGTCGCGCGTGTCGGCCGCGACGGGGCCCGCGACTTCCGCGACTTCCAGCGGGCGGCCATCGCCCATGTCGGCGCGCTGATCGACGACAACGGCTGGAACGCCCGCCAGGGGCCGGAAGGCGAGGCGGTCCTGGCCCAGTCCCCGAAGGTCTGGGCGGGGTTCGCGCAGGAGGCGCGCGAATTGCAGGCGCTTTACGGCGAAACGCCCGAGCTCGTGGCGCCCGGCGCGCTGGCCGAACGCGGGCTTTCGGGCCCGGGCTTTCACGGCGCGCTGATCCTGAACGAAGGTTTTCCGCTGGACCCGATGGCCTATGTCGAGGGGCTGGCGCGGCTCGCCTTGGCGGCGGGGGTGCGGATCTGCGGCGAAAGCCCGGTGACCGCCATCGCCCCGGATGGCGGCGGCTGGTGCCTGACCACGCCGGGCGGCCGCCTGCGCGCGCCAAAGGTGCTGGTGGCGACCAACGGCTATTCTTCCGACGACCTGCCCCGCTGGATCGGCGGGCGCAACCTGCCTGCCTTTTCGGCCGTGCTGGTCACCCGCCCCCTCAGCGATGCCGAACGCCGCGACCAGGGCTATACCGACCCCCGCATGGCCTTCGACGCCCGCAAGCTTCTGCATTATTTCCGCCACCTGCCGGACGGGCGGTTCCTGTTCGGGATGCGCGGCGGCACCTCGGGGACGCAGGCCGCGCATCGCGGGATGGAGACGCAGGTACGCCGCCATTTCGAGGCGCTTTTTCCCGCCTGGGCGGGGGCCGCGACGGAGCACACTTGGTCTGGCTTTGTCTGCCTGACCGGAAGCCTTGCCCCCTTCGTGGGCGAGGTTCCGGGCGCGCCGGGGCTTCATGCAGCCTTCGGATGGCATGGGTCTGGCGTGGCGGCGGCCTCCTATTCGGGGCGGCAGATCGGGCGGCTGATGACCGGCAAACCCGCCCACCTGCCGGACCTGGTGCGCCGGGTGCCGCGCCGCTTCCCGATTGCGTCGCTCAGGCGGACCTGGCTGAGGCTGGCCTATGCGGGCTATGCGCTGAAGGACGGGCCGCTGCCGGGGGCTTAGGCGCGCGCCCCGGAACGGCCCGGCCGATCAGCCGATCCGCACGCCTTCGCGCACCAGCTGGTCGGTCACCTGGACGATCGCCTTTCCAAGGGTTTCGACGACGAAATCGACCTCTCCCTCGGTGATGACGAGGGGCGGCGACATCACGTTCAGATGCCCCATCGGCCGTACCATCAGCCCCATCGCCTCGCAGGCGTCCGAGATCCGCTTGCTTTCGCCGACCTCGTCGGGCAGCGGTTCCTTCGTCTCCCGGTTGGCGACGCTTTCGACACAGGCCATCAGCTTGCGACCCCGCACGTTGCCGACCAGCGGCAGATCGGCCAGTGTCGCCAGCCGGTCCTCGAAATAGGCGCCGACCTTGGCCGCGCGGCCCAATAGCCCCTCGCGCTCCATGATCTCGATGTTCTTCAGGCCGGCGCGGCAGGCGACCGGGTGGCCCGAATAGGTGAACCCGGTCGAGAACCAGCGGTGCCCGCCCTCTGCCATCGTGTTCCACATCCGGTCCGAGAAGATCAGCGCGCCAAGCGGCACATAGCCCGAGGTCAGACCCTTGGCGCTGGTGATCATGTCCGGGACCACGTCAAACTCGTCCTTCGAGGCGAACCAGTGGCCAAGGCGGCCGAAGGCCGTCACCACCTCGTCGGCGATGAACAGGATGTCGTGGCGCTGGCAGACCTCCCACATCCGTTTCAGATAGCCCTTGGGTGGAATGACGATCCCGCCGGAAGCCTGGATCGGTTCGGCGATGAAGCCGCCGATCCGGTCCGCGCCCCGGCGCGCGATCAGATCCTCGAACTCGGCCACCAGCATGTCGCAGAAGGCCTCCTCGCTTGTGCCCGCGGGGCGGCGGTAGAGGTTCGGGCTCGACAGATGGTGGATGCCGTCCTCCTTGTAGCGGAATTCCTCGATCCGGTCGCCCGCCCGCTTGCCCACCGAGATGGTCAGGTAGGTGGAGCCGTGATAGGACGCCTCGCGCGACACGATCTCGGTCTTGTCCGGATTGCCGCGGACATGGTGGTAATAGGACACCAGCCGCACTGCGGTATCGACGGCGGTCGAACCGCCGGTGGTGAAGTGGACGCGGTTCAGATCGCCCGGCGTCAGTTCCGCAAGGCGCGCCGCCAGAAGCGCCGCCGCGTCGTTGCCGGTATCGACGAAGAAATTGGAATAGCCAAGCCGCATCGCCTGTTCGGCGATCGCGTCGGCCATCTCGCGCCGGCCGAGCCCGATGTTGGTGCACCACATGCCGCCGATCGCGTCGAAATAGCGCCGCCCGTCGGCGTCCCACAGGTAACACCCCTCGCCCCGGGTGAAGATCAGCGAGCCCTGTTCCTCGAACGGTCCGAAGTTCGTCCAGGGATGGACGGCATGGTCGCGGTCCTTTTCCCAGAGGGCTTCGTTGGCGAGGCTGTGCGCGGCGTGAGTCATTTTGAATCTCCAGTCAATATGCGCAGGATAGCGATTGGAGCGAGAATCACAAGCCTTTTGATCAAAAGGGTCAGCGCAACGGCGGGCGGGCGATCGCATTCCACCGGACCCCATCGCGTGCGCGGGCAGGCCCGCGCACAAACCTTCTGGCACTGCGTGCGGGTTTCGCCTCCGGCGGGAGTATTTGGGCCAGACTGAAGGGGGCGCGCCCGAATTCCCTCGAAGGGTGCGCCCCGGGGGGGAATCAGAGCGGCTGGGCGCGTTCCACGATCCGGACGAAGAAGCTGGCGCCAAAGGGCGCGGCCTCGTCGTTGAAATCGTACTTCGGGTGATGCAGCCCCGCGCCGTCACCCTGGCCAAGGAACAGGTAGCAGCCCGGCCGCTTTTCGAGGAGGTAGGAAAAATCCTCGGCCCCCATCTCGCGGCCCGAGGTGGCGACGACGGCGCCCGCGCCCGCCACCTCCTCGGCGACGCGCACGGCAAACTCGGTGCGTCCGGGATCGTTCACAGTGGCGGGATAGCCCCAGTCGTAGTCGATCTTCGCCTCGACCCCGTAGGCGGCGGCGTGCCCGGCGACGATCTGTTCGATCCGCGCCTTGGTCGCCTTGCGCACCTCGGGGTCGAAGGTGCGGATCGTCGCGCCGAACCAGGCATCCTCGGGGATGATGTTCGATGCCGTGCCCGCATGGATCTGCGTGACCGAGATCACGATCTCATGCAGCGGGTTGGTGTTGCGGCTGACGATCGTCTGCAGGGCGGCGATCATGCCGACGGCGGCTGCGATCGGGTCGATGCAGTCGTGCGGATAGGCGCCGTGGCCGCCCCGCCCCTTCAGATCGACGCGCAGCGTGTCGACGGCGGCCATGATCGGCCCCGGGGTGGTCAGGAAATGGCCAAGCGGAACCTGCGGCGTGTTGTGGATCGCATAGACCTCGCCGATGCCGAAGCGGTCGAGCATGCCTTCGCGCACCATCACGTCGCCGCCGCCGCCATCCTCTTCGGCGGGCTGGAAGATCAGTGCCACGCGGCCGCGGAAGTTGCGCGTCTCGGCCAGGTATTTCGCCGCGCCCAGAAGCATGGTCGTGTGGCCGTCGTGGCCGCAGGCATGCATCTTGCCCGGCCGGGTCGAGGCGTATTCGGCCCCCGTCGTCTCCTCGATCGGCAGCGCGTCCATGTCGGCGCGCAGCCCGATGGTCGGGCCTTCGCCCTGCCCGTTGATGATCGCGACAAGGCCGGTCCGGGCGATACCCTCGTGGATCTCGTCCACGCCGAATTCGCGCAGGCGTTCTGCGACGAAGGCCGCGGTTTCATGGCAGTCGAAGCCCAGTTCGGGATGCTGGTGCAGCCAGCGGCGCCAGCCCTGCATCTCGGGGGCGAAATCGGCGATACGGTTCAGGACCGGCATTGGAACCTCCTGTCAGGGGACGGCGCGACCATTTCACCGCTTGCGCGCCGGCGCAATGGCGACTTTCACCCTGCCGCGGCGTCACCCGAGCGGCAAGGCGCGTTCGACGAGCCGCGCGAAGTAGCTGGCGCCGATGGGGGCGGCGGCATCGTTGAAATCGAAGTCCGTCTCGTGGACGCCCGGACCCTTGCCCTGGCCCAGAAACAGCATCGCGCCGGGCCGTTCGGCCAGCATGGCGCCAAAGTCCTCAGACCCCATCAGCGGCGGGTGGTCGCTTGTCACCTGCCCCTCGCCCGACACTTCCGCGGCGACGGACACGGCGAAACGGGTCGCGTCGGGGTCGTTCAGCGTGGGCGCAAGGTCGATCTGGCCGCCGATTTCCACCGTGACGCCCATCGCGGCCGCGATCCCGTCGCAGATCTCGCGCAGGCGGCGCTTGGCCAGGTCCTGCACCTCGGGGCGGTAGCTGCGGATGGTGCCGCCGATATAGGCCGTTGCCGGGATGACGTTGTGGGTACTGCCCGCATGCACCTGCGTGACGGAGACCACGAGCTGGTCGTTCGCGGCGGTATTGCGCGCGAGGATCGTCTGGATCGCGGCGCCGATGGTCAGCGCGGCGGCCACCGGATCGCGGCTTTCCTCGGGGCGCGAGGCATGGCCGCCCCGGCCGCGGATGTGGATGTCGAAATCCGAGACCGCCGCCATGAAAGGTCCGGGCCGGGTGACGAAGGTGCCCAGATCCTGCTTGGGCGAGGTGTGGAGCGCGTAGATCTCGGCGATCGCGAAGCGGTCCATCATCCCGTCGGCCAGCATCGCCGGCCCGCCTTCGCCCGTCTCCTCCCCCGGCTGGAAGACCAGCGCCACGGTGCCGGCGAAGTTGCGCGTCTGGGCCAGATACTTCGCCGCGCCCAGAAGCATCGTCGTGTGGCCGTCATGGCCGCAGGCATGCATCCGCCCCGCCACGGTCGAGGCATGTGCGGCGCCCGTCGTCTCGGGCATGGGCAGTGCGTCCATGTCGGCGCGCAGCCCGATGGTGCGCCCCCCTGCCCGCCCCCGGATCAGCCCGACGACCCCGGTCTTGCCGATGCCCTCATGGACCTCGTCCACCCCGAAATCGCGCAGCCGCGCGGCGACGAAGGCGGCGGTTTCCCGGCACTCCAGCCCAAGCTCGGGATGCGCGTGCAGATGCCGCCGCCATCCCTTCATCTCCGCTTCCATTTCCGCGATACTGTTCAGGACGGGCATGATCACCTCCGGCATGCTCGGGCCAGACTAACAACGATCGCGCGACGAAAGGAAGAGCATGACCCCCGACGACAGCCAGCGCCTGTGCCTTGACCCCGAAGGCGGTCTGCCGCGCCTGCTGGAAATCATGCGCCGCCTGCGCGACCCCGAGACCGGCTGCCCCTGGGACATCGAGCAGGATTTCGCGACCATCGCCCCCTACACGATCGAGGAGGCCTACGAGGTCGCGGACGCGATCGAACGCAAGGCCTGGGACGAGCTGCGCGGAGAGCTGGGCGATCTGTTGTTCCAGGCCGTCTATCACGCCCAGATGGCGCGCGAGGCAGGGCATTTCGGCTTTGGCGATGTGGTCCGGTCTATCTGCGACAAGATGATCGCGCGCCACCCCCATGTCTTCGGCGACGAAAGCCGCGACAAGAGCGCAGAACAGCAGACGCGCGACTGGGAACGGGTGAAGGCGGCTGAACGCGCCTCCGGGCCCGCGCGCGGGACGCTGGATGGCGTGGCGCTGGGTCTGCCCGCGCTGCTGCGCGCGCTGAAGCTGCAAAACCGCGCCGCGCGGGTGGGATTCGACTGGCCATCGACCGACGAGGTGCTGGACAAGATCGTCGAGGAGGCGCGCGAACTGGTCGAGGCGCGCGACACCCTGAGCGGGGCCGAGACCTTCGAGGAGTTCGGCGATCTTCTCTTTGTCGTGGCGAATCTTGCCCGTCACCTGAAGATCGACCCGGAGGCCGCCCTGCGTGCCGCGAACGCGAAGTTCACCCGCCGCTTCCGGGCGATCGAGGCAGAGCTGGCGATGCGCGGCAAGCGCCCCGAAGACAGCGACCTTGCAGAGATGGACGCACTTTGGAATGCGGCCAAGGCGCGCGAGAAGGCGCAGGCCTAGGCGGTTTCCTCAGTCTCTGCCGGGGCCAGGACAAGCTGCACACTACTGTCGGTGATGCTGCCTCGCACAAGGCGTCCTGCCTCGGCGATCTCGGGGTAGTCGTCGGACCATTCGGGATAGCGGCTGTTGGTGACGATCCGCGCCTGAAGGTTGCGCGCGCCGGCCAGAAGCAGCGGGTCGGCAGGCATCCCCTTCGGCGCAACGAGAACCTGGATCGATGGAAGGCGCATAAGCCTTGCCAGCGCGACGCGGCCCAGGTCGCGCTCCGCGACCAGTTGCCCGACATTGGCGTCGAACCAGACGACAGGCGTATATCCCATCCGCCGCAATTCCGCGGCGACCATGGCGACGGTGGAGATATCTGGCGGACCCTCCCGCCAGTGAAGCACATTCGACCCGTCCACCACGATCCAGTATCGGCGCGGCTGAAGCGCCTGGCCGATGATCCAGACCAGCATGACCGCCGCCACCGTCGCCGGCCCGAGGATCGCGACCGACAGGAGGCTCTGCCCGGCCAGGAACGCGCCGGCCAGCACAAGAAGCGACAGGACGAGAATCGATGCGGCATAGGCCATATGGCCAATTAGCCGACCCCGGCGCGCCCCGGCAATGCCCGACTAGCGATCGCGCCCCGGTTCCTTGTGCCTGTCCTGCCGTCCGTCGCCGCCGCGCGATTGCCGCCATTCCCGCAAAGCGGGGTTGCCGGTGTCGGGCACTGCGGGATCTGCCGTCGCGGAGATCGCTGGCGCGACCGGGCGTGCCCTGAGGTAATGCGCCTCGCGCGCGCCGAAGTAGAAACCGACGATCGCCGCGAGAAGCCACCACAGCGGTTCGGGCACATGGTTGAGCCCGGTCATCCGGCGCGCGAACCCCTCGGGGTCGGCCATCGCATAGACGAAAAGCCCCAGCGTCCCGAAAGCCAGCATCGGGCGGGGCAACCGGTTCAGCCCGTTGACGAAACGGTCGAAGGCGCCCGGACGCACCACCTGGAACTCCGTCCCGAATTCGTCGAGCGCGGCGATATAGGCGGCCTGCGCCGCCTGCATCCTGCCGGTGGCGTTGGGGGTGAAGACCTCGGCGATGTCGACCACCGCCTGCCCCAGCGCGCCGGTCGCCGCCGCCCCCCCGAAGATGCGCGAGATCAACCCCATGACGCGGTCCTTTCACGATGTTCGGCATCGCTCAGCCGGAAGCGGGGGGAAATGAATTCCTCGGCCCTGAGGATCCAGCCGCCCTTGCCGCCATCCTTCCGCCGGGCGTATTTGCGGCTGGCCGGACGCCGGTCGGCAAGCGCGTAGTAGTAATCGCGCCGCGCGATCCCGTAGGCATCGGCAAAAAGGACCGGCGCGCCCCGGGCAGCCGCTTCGGCGGCCTTGGCGGTCTCGGGCCCGATCACGCCGTCGATGGCGACCGGATAGCCCATCGCGTTCAGAAGCCGCTGCAAGAGGCGCACGGCCTCCGCCCCCGCGTTCACATACATGTCGAAGACGCTGGCCTGCGCCGCCTCGGGCAGAAGGGCAAGGCCGGGTTTGCGGAAGTACTCCTCGACGAAGACCTGTTCCGCCCGCGCCCGCGTCAGGCGCTTGACGTCCGACGCGGTGACCTGGCCGTCGCCGTCAAGGTCGATCCCCAGCCGTCGCATGGTCGCGAGCGTCACGCCATGCTTTGTGGCGCCGCCCGGATCGTCGGGGTCGTTCACATAGCCGCCCTCGCGGGCGCTGATCTGATGGGCGATCTCTTCGACGCTGGGCATGGCGCTCTCCGGGGTTGCGATCCCCGGAAAGCTGGTCGGATTTCGTTAATTCGTCGCTGCCTGGGCGTCCGGTTCGACGTACATGCCCTGTTCCTTCAGCGCGTCGATGACCTCCTTGGGCATGTAGGTCTCGTCATGCTTGGCGAGGATCTCGCTTGCCTCGAAGGTGCCGCCGACCAGCTTGCCGGTCGCGACGACCCCTTCGCCCTCGTCGAACAGGTCGGGCAGAAGGCCGGTATAGCTGACCGGAACGATACCGTTGCCGTCGGTCACGCGAAAGGTGATCTCCGCCCCCTGCCCGCGCACGAGGCTTCCTTCCTCGACAAGACCGCCGATGCGGAAGGTCTCGGCCGGGCCGGGCGGGTTCTCGGTCACCTCGGTCGGGGACCGGAAGTACTGCAGCGCATTCGGGGCCGCGATGTAGAAGGCGGCGAAGCTCGCCACCATGGCCACGACGGCCAGAACGATGATCTGGATACGCCGCTGCTTCTTCAGGCCCTTCATGTCGCTTCCTCCAATTGGCCGGACAAGCCCCCGGCACTGGCTAGATGGACGCCCGGCGCGGCGGTTTCAACGCTAAAAATTGTCGCGTCCGTCGATCGGATCGAACGGATAGCGCGCCATCTCCTCGTGCCGCGCGCCCTTGGGGCCAAGGGTGGACCGGAAAAGCGACATCCCGGTCACCGGAACCGGCCCCGCCCGAAAATCCGCGTGTCGCCCCAGCGCCCGCGCCAGCGTCGCCTCGTCCGCGTCCCCGGGTTTCAGGCGCAAGAGCGTGACATGGGGGCGAAAGCGTTCGCGCGGAAGGCTGATGCGCGCGCCCGCCAGACGCGACCGCAGGCTTGCCGCCAGCGCGTCCAGCCGCGGCTCCGGCGCGACGCCCGCGGCCAGGACACCGCCCGGGGGCCGCCCCAGAAGCTGAAGCCCCCGCAGTTCGACCGCGAAGGGGTCTGGCGCAAGGGTTTCCGCTGCCTCGTGGGCCGCCTCAAGCGTCTCGGGCGTCACCTCGCCCAGAAACGCCAGCGTCAGGTGCAGGGTGTCGGGCGCCGACGCGCGGCCAAAGGGTATGGCGTCCTGCAGCCGTTCGATCTGTTCGACGACAAGCTCCGGCAGCGTCAGGGCAAAGAAGGCGCGGATCATGCGCCTTCCCTGCCACGGATGGCAGGTCGTGGCAATCGCGCCGTGGGGATCACGCCTTGGCGGGGACCGGCGCGCGCCCGCGCATCCCGCTCAGCGCGTTCCACACGACAGCCGCCACCAGCAGCGCTCCGCCCGCGATGGTGCCGGCCGATGCCGTCTCGCCCAGGAAAAGCCAGACCCAGACCGGCGCCAGAAGTACCTCGACGATCGACAGAAGCGGCAGTTCGGCGGCGGGGATCACCCGGCTGCCGACGGTGTAAAGCGCCATGCCCGTCGCCAGAAGCACCGCCCCCATCCCCAGCGACAGAAGGATATCATGGGCAGAGACCCAAAGCGTCTCGCCCATCAGGGGCGCGACGAAGGCAGCCGCGATCATCGTGAAAACCCCGCCCAGGACGACGGTCGGCATCATGTCGCCCTGCCGGCCCGACCGGATCGCGATGGTGAACCCCGCGAATCCCAGGGCCGAGCCAAGCGCGGCGAGGTTGCCGTCCAGCGCGCCCATCGCCAACCCCTCCCGCACCATAAGGAAGATGCCAAGAGCGGCCATGGCGATCGCGACCCAGGTCGCGCGCCGGACCCTTTCGCCCAGCAGAAGCCAGCCCAGGACGGCAGTCAGGAAGGGCGCCGCGGCAAAGAGGAAGACGGCATTGGCAACCGTCGTCACCTGGATCGAATAGATCCCGCCCAGCGACGCCGCGATCAGACAAAGGCCGCCGCAGACACCGGGCCAGCCGGTCGCCAGCACCCGCGAGAACGCCCGCCCGCCGGACCGCCAGGAAATGAACAGCATCAGCGCCGGGACCAGCGCGACGGATCGCCAGAAGACGACCGCCCAGGCCCCTGCCCCGTCAAGGTGGCGCACCGCAAGGCCGAACCCCGACCACAGCACCCCGGCCAGCACCACCAGCATGACGCCCGTTCCGTATCTCATTCCGTCCTCCCCTGTCCGGGCAAGACTTCATCGCGGCGGCGCCAAACTCTGTCCCGCGCGCGACGCGGTTGGCCGCGGGCGACCCGTTTGCGACATGAAATGGACCATCCGGTCGGGAAACCGGCGCGCGCCTCAGGCGGGCTCGAACCGGATCTGGCGGCGCAGGAACTGCGTAGCCTTGTCCGAAACGCGCTGCGGATCGCCGGTGGTCAGGAATTTCGATACCCGCCCCGCGCCGGCGAACTCCGGCCGGCGGTGCAGATAGTCCTTCAGGCTTTCGGCCACCAGGTCCGCCTGGGAAAAGACCTTGACCCCCGGTCCCAGGGCAGCGCGGAAGGTCGCCTCCATCAACGGGTAGTGCGTGCAGCCAAGGATCGCCGCCTCCGGGTGCGGCATCCGGCGCTTCAGGGCCTCCACATGCGACCGCACCAGCGCCTCGGCCAGGATCTCGTCGCCCTGTTCGATCGCATCGACGACACCGCCGCAGGGCTGCGCCTCCACATCGACGCCGATGGCGCGGAAGGCCAGTTCGCGCTGGAAGGCCCGGCTGGCGACCGTCGCGGGGGTCGCGAACAGCGCGACATGCTTCACCGCGACCTCGCGCGGGGGGGAATTGTCGCCCCACTGCCGTTCGGTCAGCGCCTCGATCAGCGGCACGAAGACGCCCAGAACCCGCTTGTCCGCCGGCACCCAGGTTTCCTGCATCCGCTTGAGTGCCGCGGCCGATGCGGTATTGCAGGCGAGGATCACCAGGTCGCAGCCCTCGGCCCAAAGCCGTTCGACCCCGGCGCAGGTCAGCGCGAAGATGTCGTCGGCGTCGCGCACCCCGTAGGGGGCATGGGCGTTGTCGCCATAGTAGACGAAGGGTACATCGGGCAGGTCGCGCGCGACCGCGTCCAGAACTGTCAGCCCGCCCAGCCCGCTGTCGAAAACGCCCACCGCCATGAAAGCCTCCGCGCAACCGCGCACAGGGTCAGGCGCGGTACCGTTCCTCGAATTCGTAACCGTAGCCGATAGTCGGCAGCGGCCCGGGTGACAAGGCATAGGTTGCCCGGCGCAGGAAATCCATCATCGCCACACTGTCGCCCCGGTGCGCGGCAAGATCATCAGCGGAAATCGGCCGGCCGACGGCGATGCGCACGGGCCCGTCGATCCGCTGGCGGAATTCCCGGATCAAAAGCCCCATGCGCAGGGTGAAATGCAGGTGGCTGGCCAGTTGGAACAGACGCGAATTCGCGCCGTCGAAGAAGATCGGAACCACCGTCGCGCCCGACTTCGCGATCATCCGGGCGGTAAAGTTGCGCCAGACCGGGTCAAGCGGACGTCCGAACGGCCCGGCGGCGGTCGAAACCGTGCCCCCGGGAAAGATGCCGATGGCGCCGCCCCGCCCCAGATAGTCAAGCGCCGCGGCCCGCGCCTGCAGGTTTTCCCGCGCCGCCTCGGGCGTGGCATCGAAATTCACCGGAAGGATCACGCGGTCAAGCTCCGCCGCGCGCCGGAAGACACGATGCGCGAGAATCCTGAAATCGCCCCGCAGTGCCGACAGAAGGTAGCCCATGATCAGGCCGTCAAGGATTCCATAGGGGTGATTGGCCACAAGGATCAGCGGCCCGCGCGCCGGAATATCGTCAAGCGATCCCCCGACGACGTCCAGGCTCAGGCCGTAGCGATCGACCATCACCCGCCAGAAATCCTCGCCCTGCGCGACATCCTCGGCATAGCCGGCGGCGCGCCGGATCAGCGAAAGGCGCCCCGTCGCGTTTTCCATCACCCGGATCAGCACCCGCCCCGTGCGCGTCCGCGCCGAGGATGCATATGAAATCTCGCGTGCAAGCCGTCCGGTCATGGCGCCCCCGATCCGTCACCTTGCGCAAGGCTCGCATGCGATGACGACGGTTCGATGACGGGGCGATGACGGTTCGGTTACTCTGCGGCCTGCGCCTGCGGGGTGCCGCCCGCGCGGATCGCCGCCAGCAACTCTGCCCTTTGACGCGCGGCCTTTTCGACCGCCGCGTCCTTCACCGGGCCGAAACCCCGGATGGCAAGCGGCAGCTCCGCCAGCGCGCGCACCGCCCCTTCGGTCGGCGGGGCGACAAGGGGCAGCACCTCGGCCATGTCGGCCTCGTACTGCGCGATCAGCGCCCGTTCGACCCGCCGTTCCGGCAGCCAGCCAAAGGGGTCAAGCACCGTCCCGCGCAGCCCCTTCATCCGTGCGAGCACGCCGAAAAGCGTCAGCACCCAGGGCCCGAAAGCGCGCTTGCGCGGACGTCCGTCCGGCCCCTTGCCCCCCAGGACCGGCGGCGCGAGGTGGAAGGTCATCCGCAAATCGCCGTCGAATTCCGCCTTCGCCTTCTGGGCGGTCTCCAGATGCAGCCGCGCGACCTCGTATTCATCCTTGTAGGCCAGCAGGTGATGATACCCCTTCGCGACCGCCTCCTTCAGCGGCTCCGGGGCACGGTCGACCAGCGCCCGGAACCTGTCCGCATAGGCACGATCCTGATAGGCCGCCAGACGGTTGGCGCGAAAGTCGATCTTTTCTTGCAGCGTCAGCGCCTTGGGGTCGTCTTCTGCAGTGATTTCCGCAGCCTGTTCGGGATGCGCGACCGCCCACCGACCGATGTCGAAGGCCCGCAGGTTTCCGGCGACCGCGGCCCCGTTCATCTCGATCGCCGCGCGGATCGCGGCCAGCGAGACGGGCACCAGCCCTTTCTGCCAGGCGGCGCCAAGGACCAGCATGTTGGAATAGATCGCGTCGCCCAAAAGCTTCGCCGCCAGATCCGTGGCGTCGAAAAAGGCCGCGCGATCCTTGAGCCGCGCTTCAAGCGCCAGCCGCATCTGCCCGGAGGGCAAGCGGAATTCACGATTGCGGGTGAACTCTCCGGTGATGATCTCGTGGCTGTTCACGACTGCCCCGGTTCGGCCCTGGCGCATCAGGCCAAGGGTTTTCGACCCCGCCGTCACCACAAGATCGCCACCGATCACGCAATCGGCCTCCCCCACCGCGACGCGGATCGCGTTGATGTCCTGCGGCCTTTCGGCAAGGCGCAGGTGGATATGGACCGCGCCGCCCTTCTGGGCCAGGCCCGCCATCTCCATCATGCCGGCGGCCTTGCCGTCCAGATGCGCCGCCATCGCCAGGACAGCGCCCACGGTGACCACCCCGGTCCCGCCGACACCGGTGATCACGACATTATGCGTCCCGGCGATCGCCGGAAGCGCAGGTTCGGCAAGGTCGGGCAGATCCAGCGCGGCGGTCGCGGCCTTTTTCACCTTTGCGCCCTCAAGCGTCACGAAGGAGGGGCAAAAGCCGTTCAGGCAGGAAAAGTCCTTGTTGCAGGACGACTGGTCGATCGCCCGCTTGCGGCCCAGTTCCGTCTCGACCGGCACGATCGAGACGCAGTTCGACTGCACGCCGCAATCGCCGCACCCCTCGCAGACATCGGTATTGATGAAGACCCGGCGGTCAGGGTCGGGGAAGGTGCCGCGCTTGCGGCGGCGGCGCTTCTCGGCGGCACAGGTCTGGACATAAAGAATGACCGATACGCCGCTGATATCCCTGAACTTCTCTTCCACCTTCAAAAGCTCTTCGCGGGGGTGAAAGGCGATGCCTGACGGGAACCGGCCCCGGTCCAGGTCTTCCTTTTCATCCACCACGACGGCGATATGCCCGACCCCCATCGCCTGCACCTCGCGGGCGATGCGGTCGGCGGTCAGGCCGCCCTCGTTGGTCTGCCCGCCGGTCATCGCGACCGCGTCGTTGAACAGGATCTTGTAGGTGATGTTGGTCCCGGCGGCGAGCGCGGCACGGATCGCGAGGACGCCCGAATGGTTGTAGGTGCCGTCGCCAAGGTTCTGGAAGACATGGGCGCGGGTGGAAAACGGCGCCTCGCCGATCCAGTTAGCGCCCTCGCCGCCCATGTGGGTGAAACCGGTGGTCGAACGGTCCATCCACTGCACCATGAAGTGACAGCCGATCCCGGCATAGGCGCGGCTGCCCTCCGGAACCTTGGTGGAGGTGTTGTGGGGGCAGCCCGAACAGAAGTAGGGAAGCCGCGCGGCCAGATCCTGCGTGTTGGCGGATTTCTGCGCGTCCCCGATGACTTGCAGCGCGGCCTTGACCCTGTCGGTTCCGCGCCCCTCCTCGACAAGGATATCGCCGATCCTGGCGGCGACCATCACCGGATCAAGCGCCATCCGCGTCGGGAAAAGCTCGTCCTCGTGCATTCCGCCCGCGCCGCTCTTGTACCAGCCATAGACGCGGCGGCCGCGGCGGTCGTCGAAGATCGCCTCCTTGATCTGGACCTCGATCAGCTTGCGCTTTTCCTCGACCACGACGATCAGGTCGAGCCCCTCGGCCCAGTCATGAAACGACGTCATGTCCAGCGGGAAGGTCTGGCCGATCTTGTAGGTGGTGATGCCAAGCCGTTCCGCCTCGGCGGCGTCGATGCCCAGAAGGTCAAGCGCATGGGTAAGGTCGAGCCAGTTCTTGCCCGCCGCGACGAAGCCGATGCGGGCGCCGGGTTTGCCCCAGACGCGGCGGTCGATGCGGTTCGCCCGCGCGAACGCCTCGGCGGCGAAACGCTTGTGGTCGATCATCCGCGCTTCCTGCGCGATCCAGTGATCCTTCAGGCGGATGTTCAGCCCGCCTTCGGGCATCGGGAAGTCGGGGGTGACGAAGGCCATCCGGTCCAGCCCGCCATCGACGACGGATGTGACCTCCACCGTGTCCTTCATGGTTTTCAGCCCGACCCAGAGGCCCGAGAACCGCGACAGCGCGAACCCGTATAGCCCGAAGTCCAGGATCTCCTGCACGCCGGCGGGCGACACGATGGGCATGTAGGCGTCCACAAGGGCCCAGTCCGACTGGTGGCAGACGGTGGAGCTTTCGCCGGTGTGATCGTCGCCCATCGCCATCAGCACGCCGCCATGGGGCGAGGTGCCCGCCATGTTGGCGTGGCGCATCACGTCGCCGGACCGGTCGACCCCCGGCCCCTTGCCGTACCAAAGCGCGAAGACGCCGTCATACTTCCCTTCGCCGCGCAGTTCGGCCTGCTGGGTGCCCCAGATCGCCGTCGCGGCCAGATCTTCGTTCAGGCCGGGGCGGAACAGGATGTCGTTGGCGCGCAGCAGCTTGTCTTCGCGCGCCATCTGCTGGTCGACGGCGCCAAGCGGCGACCCCCGATAGCCCGAAACATAGCCCCCGGTGTGCAAACCGGCGCGGCGATCACGCTCCTTCTGCACAAGCATCAGGCGAACCAGCGCTTGCGTGCCGTTCAAGAGCACGGATGACTTGGTGAGGTCGAAACGGTCCGCTAGGCTGACATCGTGGCGCATTCTGGTCCTCCTGCCCTGGAGTGCCATTATAGGTCACAAATGCTGACCTACAAAATCTTTTGTGCGGCCAAGGCTTTTTTGTCACCTATTTGGCGTCTATGTAGGTCAACTTCCACCGCAGGGCAGTAAAAAGACAGAAAGCGGCGATCATGGACTGGGACAAGCTCAGAATCTTTCACGCGGTAGCCGATGCCGGTTCGCTGACACATGCCGGCGATACGCTGCATCTGTCGCAATCGGCGATCAGCCGGCAGATTCGCGCGCTAGAGGAAAGCCTGAACACCACACTTTTCCACCGTCACGCACGGGGGCTGATTCTGACCGAACAGGGCGAGCTTCTGTTCGAGGCGACCCGCTCGATGAACAAGCGGCTGGATGCGACCGCGGCGCGCATCCGCGACAGCGAGGACGAGGTCTATGGCGAGATCCGGGTCACCACGACCACCGGGTTCGGCACCCTGTGGCTCGCGCCGCGGCTGCCGACGCTTTACGAGAAATACCCAGACCTGAAGATCGACCTGATGCTTGAGGAACGCGTCCTCGACCTTGCCATGCGCGAGGCCGACGTGGCGATCCGCATGAAGGAGCCGAGCCAGGCCGACCTGATCCGGCGGCGGCTCATGAACATCAGGATGCGCCTCTATGCCTCGCCGGAGTACCTGTCGGAGCGCGGCATGCCCGTGACGCTTGAAGATCTGTCGAACCATCGGCTGATCTGCCAAAGCGCCAATGCCGCGCAGGTCCAGGCCGGCGGTGTGCTGGTGCAGCATCTGCTGACCTACGACATCCGGTCCACGCTGACGGTGAACAACTACTACGGCGTCTTGCAGGCCGTGCGCAACAACCTGGGCATCGGGGTTCTGCCCGACTACCTGACCGACGATTTCCCGAACCTCGTGCGGGTCATTCCTGACGTGGAATCCGGCGAGGTTCCGGTGTTCCTGGCCTACCCTGAGGAGCTACGCCATTCCAAGCGCGTCGCCGCCTTCCGCGACTTCGTGACCGACGAGGTCATCGCCTATCGCAAGCGCCAGGCCGCGGAATCCGCCAGCTAGGCAGATGAGGCATGACGGCAACGCATAGCGGCATTGTCGTCAACCCAACCGATTTTTGCTTGAATGGTTCAACCGCTAAACCTACATGGGCTGCAGGACGCGGCGGTTGAGAATTCTCCCGCAGCTTCCTACCTCCCTGTTGGACTTCGGCCGAGCTTCGTCTCGGCCTTTTTTTTCGCCCTGCCGCCCTTGCAGCACGGTCGGGTGCGGCTGTCCACGGGTCTTCGTCGAAGTTCGCCCGGAATTTGTGAAAAACCTAAATACGATCAGTCGGTTGCCTGATATCCGGTCACTCGTTTCTGCGCCTGCACAATAAACCCGCGCCCCGCGAACGGAAACGCGCCGGATTGCGCCGCAGCGCGGCATGGCCCGGACCGGCGGCACGACCGGGGCGAATCCCCCCGCCCGCGTGGCAGGAGAAATCCCCCGCCGCACGGTTTTGGGGCCTTTTCACCCGGCGCCTTCCCCCCTAAAAGGCGCGCAATCGCTAGCGCCCCGGGGGATGGACATGCAGGAACCGCAGATCACCAACGACCTGATCGCCGCGCATGGGCTGAAGCCGGACGAATATCAGCGCATCCTGGAGATCATCGGGCGCGAACCGACCTTCACCGAACTGGGGATCTTTTCGGCGATGTGGAACGAACACTGTTCCTACAAGTCGTCGAAGAAATGGCTGCGCACGCTCCATACCACCGGCCCCCGCGTGATCTGCGGTCCGGGCGAGAACGCGGGCGTCGTGGACATCGGCGACGGGCAGGCCGTGGTCTTCAAGATGGAAAGCCACAACCACCCCTCCTACATCGAGCCCCACCAGGGCGCCGCGACCGGCGTCGGCGGCATCCTGCGCGACGTCTTCACCATGGGCGCGCGGCCCATCGCGGCGATGGACGCGCTTTCCTTCGGGCTGCCGTCGCATCCCAAGACCGCCCATCTCGTCAAGGGCGTGGTCGAGGGCGTCGGCAGCTACGGCAACTGCTTTGGCGTGCCGAACGTCGGCGGCGAGGTGCGGTTTCACGCCTCCTACAACGGCAACTGCCTTGTGAATGCCTTTGCCGCGGGCCTCGCCGATGCCGACAAGATCTTTTATTCTGCGGCCTCGGGCGTCGGCATGCCGGTCGTCTACCTTGGCGCCAAGACCGGCCGCGACGGCGTCGGCGGCGCGACGATGGCCAGCGCCGAGTTCGACGACACGATCGAGGAAAAGCGCCCGACCGTACAGGTGGGCGACCCCTTCACCGAAAAGCGCCTGCTGGAGGCCTGCCTTGAGCTGATGGCTTCCGACAGCGTGATCTCCATCCAGGACATGGGGGCGGCCGGCCTGACCTGTTCGGCGGTCGAGATGGGCGACAAGGGCGGGCTTGGCATCAAGCTGCAGCTTGACAACGTGCCCCAGCGCGAACGCAACATGACCGCCTATGAAATGATGCTGTCCGAATCCCAGGAACGGATGCTCATGGTGCTGAAGCCCGAAAAGGAGGCCGAGGCGCGCGCGATCTTCGAGAAATGGGATCTCGACTTCGCCATCGTCGGCGAAACCATCGTCGAAGACCGCTTCCTGATCCTGCACGGCAACGAGGTGAAGGCCGACCTGCCGCTGTCGAAACTGTCGTCGAGTGCGCCGGAGTACGACCGCCCCTGGGTGGAAACCCCTGCCCCGGCGGCCTTTGCCGGCCCTGTCGACATCGACCCGATCAAGGGGCTGAAGGCGCTCATCGGTTCCCCCAACCATGCTCACAAGTCCTGGGTCTGGGAACAATACGACACGCAGGTCATGGCCGATACGGTGCGCACGCCCGGCCTTGGTGCGGGCGTCGTGCGGGTACACGACACCGGCAAGGCGCTGGCCTTCACCTCGGACGTGACGCCGCGCTACGTCAAGGCGAACCCCTACGAGGGCGGCAAGCAGGCGGTGGCGGAAGCCTGGCGCAACCTGACCGCCGTGGGCGCACTGCCGCTGGCCGCGACCGACAACCTGAACTTCGGCAACCCCGAGAAGCCGGAGATCATGGGCCAGCTTGTCGGCGCGATCAAAGGCATCGGCGAGGCCTGCCGGGCGCTCGATTTCCCGATCGTGTCGGGCAACGTGTCGCTTTACAACGAAACCGACGGCAAGGGCATCCTGCCGACGCCCACGATCGGCGCGGTCGGGCTTCTGGCGACGCTGGACGACATGATCGCCGGGCTGCCGACCGAGGGCGACGCGGCGGTGGTCATCGGAGCGACGGCGGGCCACCTGGGCCAGTCCGCGCTGCTGGTCGAGGCCTTCGGCCGCGAGGAAGGCGATGCGCCCCCTGTCGATCTGGCGCTTGAACGCAGGAACGGCGACTTCCTGCGCGCCAATCGCGCGCGGGTGCGGGCAGCATCGGACCTGTCGGACGGCGGCCTGGCCCTTGCGGCCTTCGAGATGGCCGAGGGCGCGGGGCTGGGCGTGACACTGGACAGCGCCGACATCGCGCAGCTTTTCGGCGAGGATCAGGCGCGCTACCTTGTCGCCGTCGCCCCCGGCGCGGTGGACGACCTTCTGGCGGCGGCCCGCGCGGCGGGTGTCGATGCGGCGCGCGTGGGCAGCTTCGGCGGCGCGATGGTGCGGTTGGGCGCATCCGAAGCGGCGATGTCGGAACTGTCGGGCCTTTACCGCAGCGCCTTTGCGACCGCGGTCGCATAAGCCGAACGCCGGCGATCGATAAGGAAAACCCGATTGCGGGCAGCCGCCTTGCCACCTAGCCTTCCCCCGATCAACGCGGGAGGAACCGAGTGAGCGCGCCCGTCTACATGTTCGATGCGGCCGAAAAGCCGAGCCTTCCGCTGCACAAGGTGCCGCTGGTGGAGGCGACGGCGGAGAGCCTGAAGGGTTACGGCCATCTCGTGGATGACCACGAAGGTTTCGAGATCGAGATCACCCGCTGGCCCGCGCAGGGCTGGCGCCCCGTCGACGACGGCACCGGCGACGAGGGCGGCTGGGTCGAGGGCATCTTTCGCTGCGACTGGCGCGGCGATGTCCTTTACGGAGAGAACGAGGCGGTCAGGGGCAACTATGTGCTTGGCTGGTCGGCCGATCCGCAGAAGGCGCAGACCGACCGCGCCACCGGACCGCGCGACAAGGTGCTCTTGTGGCACATGAACTACCATCCCGACGGGGGCCAGCTTTTCTTTCCGCTCGACCGCAAGCCCTTTGTCGTGCCACTGGCGCTGCCCGGCGACGACCTGACACCCGACAAGGTGGTCGCTTTTTGGTGCGACGGCAGCAAGGGGCTCTACATCCACGCGAACATCTGGCACGAAGGCGTCTTTCCGGTCGAGGACAGGCAGCGGTTCCTGGATCGTCAGGGCCGCGTCCACGCGCGTGTCAGTGCCGATATCGGCACCGAATTCGGCGTCTACCTGTCCGTACCGCTCTGCCGCTAGGCCCCCCGGGGCCGCACGCGCCCGGACCCGCCGCGATCCTTCACTGGCCGTCTGCCGCTCTGCGCTTGCGGAGCGCGGGCGGCGGTTCTACATGTAGGGCAAGACGAACGATACAGGACCTTGCGGCATGGCGATGGAAGCGCAGGATATCGAGACCCTCATCCGGGCCTCGTTCCCGAACGCGAAGATCACGATCACGGACCTTGCGGGTGACGGGAACCACTATGCCGCCGAGGTCATCGACGAAAGCTTCCGCGGGATGAACCGCGTCCAGCAGCAGCGCGCGGTCTATGCCGCGCTCAAGGGCAAGATGGACGGCGCGCAGGGCGAGTTGCACGCGCTGGCGCTGACGACCAAGGCACCGGAGTAACCCAAGATGACCACCACCACCGCGCAGGACCAGATCCGCGAAACCGTGACGGCGAACGATGTCGTCCTCTTCATGAAAGGCACCAAGTCGATGCCGCAATGCGGGTTTTCCTCCCGCGTGGCGGGGGTGCTGAACTACATGGGCGTCGATTTCGTCGATGTGAACGTGCTGGCCGATGCGGATATCCGCCAGGGGATCAAGGATTTCTCCGACTGGCCGACGATCCCGCAGCTTTACGTCAAGGGCGAGTTCGTCGGCGGCTGCGACATCGTCACCGAGATGACGCTTTCGGGCGAGCTGGACCAGCTCTTCGAGGCGAACGGCATCGGCTATTCCAAGGAAGCCGCGGACAAGATCCGCGAAGCGAACGCCTGAGGCGAAGGGACAGCGGGACGATCAGGGGGGCCTTTCGCGGCCCTCTTTTCTTTGGCGGGGGCGCTGGCCGCTGAGAGGCCATTTTACGGAATGCTGCGCCGCCTACAGACGGCTGCGAAGCGCAGGGAGCGGACTTTGCAGAGTTTGGCGGAACGGGCCAATCCTGTAGTTGGTCGGCGCGACTCAATGCCGCGATTGCAGCCCTTCACTGCGACTACGACGGTGACGCGCGACCAGAGGTCGGAGGTGCGGGGCGGGGCGGTCCTTCGACATAGTAGCAACTTGCGTCCGATTTGGGGTAGGTAGCGGATAGGTATTTCTGGAGAACGCGGCTTGGGAAGCCGTGGTCCATAGCGTGATTACACGTGCAACCCGTACTGATATACGGTCGCTAATTAGGGAGGCATCAATGGCCAAGTGCTTTTCGGGAATTGATCATCTTCAGTTGATGGCGAGGCGGCTGGTTTTTGATTTTGCCGAGGCTGCGGGAGCAGGTCATCCCGGCCTTATAGGCGCCGCGAGAGAAACTCCAGCACGATTGCAGCTGGAGAGGGTCTTGCCAGGAAATATCGGCATCGGCTCCGGCATTGTAATTGATAGTTTTGGTGGCCAGAGTAAGCAACAAGACATAGTCGTTTTTGAGAAGCACCTATGTCCCGTTTTCTCTATCAATGATACGCCGGAGGCCACCTACTATCCCGTGGAAGGGGTGTTAGCGGTAGGCGAGGTGAAGAGCAGTCTAGATAAGGCGAAACTAGAAGATGCGTTTTCCAAGATTCAATCTGTGAAGTCACTTAGCCGAGTGGTGGAGGTCGAGGAAGTTACGCTTGGCTTGCGGCCCACGGTGCCCTACCGAAAATATGGCTCTCAGATCATGATGTCCGGAACTGAAGCTGAACAATACTCGATCGACAATGCCCTCGATCAGGTATTCGGGTTTGTTCTCGCGGGCGGCAGCAGCCTTAAACCTGAGACGCTACTTGATCATGCTGTTGATTTTGCTAAGTCTCGCCGCCCCCATGATGCTCCCAATACCATTGTCTCTCTAGCGGACGGGCATATCTCATGGTTGAAATCCGAGAGGAACTCCCTTTGTAGATCGCCTATGGAGGCGGACAAACTGGCCTTCTGTTCTAGAAGCGATGGGGGCTTTCCGTGGCTAATATTCCTACTCCGATTGTATGCAGAAGCGGGAAGAACAGTAAGTACGCGGCACTATCGGAGATATTTTAAAGGTCAAGACGACGGCCACCCGATTATAGCTGCAAGTGCCGTCGTTCGACCAGAACGGTGACTTCTGCAGCGGGGCCATCGCTGCTTCAGGTGCGAATGTCCTGTTTGGGCTGGCTACGGCCATTGGTACACGTCGAGCGAAAGCCCGCTTCGTCCGCAAACCGGACCGGCCCGCACCCCGTCTGGGCCCTGCCCTCTCCGCCTACTCCTGCGACCGGCAATCGGCGTAGATCGTCTGATCTTCCCCGGTCGCGCCGTCGTGCCACAAAAGCATGGCGCCCGCGCCTTTCGACCACCAGACATAACCCGACCCGCCGCCGGGCCATTCGTAGCGCGCGCCGGACCCGGACGGGCCCTGGACAAGCGCGATCTGCCGCCCCTCGACGGTCAGGACCACGGCCGCGCCATCGGCGGCGTTGACATAGGCGACCGGCACCTCGGCCCCGCGTTCGCAAAGGTAGCGGAAGGTCAGAACCTCCACCCCGGCCGTGGCCGGAAGCGCCGACAGAAGAAGCGCGGCACAGGCCGGGCGGATCATCCGGCGCGTTCCTCCAGCCGGGCGGCCAGCGCCTCGGCGCGCGCCGCGATCTCGGCCAGGGTCTCGGTCACCTGCGGCGGGATCACCGGCACCTCTACCCGTTCGGGGTTGGCGCGCGCGTTCGCGGCGACCCGTTCGGCCAGCGTCGCGCGTTCCTCTGCCGCGCGCAGCTGATCCTCAAGGCCCGCCGCCTTGTCGGCGATCATCAGCCCCGCCATCAGGAGCATCCGCGCCTCGGGCATGCGCCCGATCTGGGAAATCAGCGCGCTTGCCTCGGTATCGAGAAGCCGCGCGGCGGAGCGCAGGAAATGTTCCTCCCCCTCCTGGCAGGACACGTCGAATTCGCGGCCGCCGATGGCGATCTTCATCTCCGGCATCAGGCCACCTCTCCGATCAGGGGTTTCAGCTCTGCCATGATCTCCTCGATCTCGGCCAGTTCCTCGGCACGGGCGGCGCGCAGGGCGGCCAGTTCGCTTTCCATCGCGGCATTGACGAGGCCCGGCGCGGCGATGCCGTCACGCAGCGCGTCGTTCAGCATCCGGTTGGTTTCCACAAGGTCGTCGTTGACCGCCTTCTGCCGCGCAAGATCGCGCGATGCGGTGTCAAGCTGGCGGGTCAGGTGGGCCACCTTGCGTTCCAGCGCGGAGAGGATGATTTCCTGCTTTTCCTTGATGGCGCGCACCCGTTCCATCAACTGGGCATTCGCCGCCCGCTCGGACTCCAGCGCCTCGTGCAGGGCGGGGTCTTCGGCCGCAGGCCCGGGCATGGCGTCAAGCGCACGGTCGATCCGCGACAGCGCGGCCGACACGCGGCGTTCCAGTTCGGTGATGTCGCTCATGTCGGCAGGCCCCCTTGTCGATCCTTGCGTACGGGTCCTTGCCCGCCCGCCCTGCCGCGCGATGGCGAATCGGTCGCACGCGCCGGCACGCCCATGTTAGCCAAACCCGGCGGGCTTTTCTGCCCCTTTGCCCCCAATACCTTAGGCGCTGCGCTTGATCTTGCCCGGATGGCTGCTATCAAGCGGGCGACACCCACATGCGCAAGAAGGACCGGGCCCTTGGACATTGCCACGCTTCGCGATAAACACGCCGACCACTGGATGAAGGCCTGCGCAATCCGCGCGCTCGCCATGGATGCGGTTCAGGCCGCGAATTCCGGCCATCCGGGCATGCCGATGGGTATGGCCGACGTGGCGACCGTGCTTTTCGAAAAGCATCTCAAGTTCGACGCTTCCGCCCCCCGCTGGGCCGACCGCGACCGGTTCATCCTGTCGGCGGGCCATGGATCGATGCTGATCTATGCGCTCTTGCACCTCACCGGCTACCAGGATGTGACGCTGGACCAGGTCAGGAACTTCCGCCAGTGGGGCGCAATCACGGCCGGCCACCCGGAATACGGCCATGTCTCGGGCGTGGAGACGACGACGGGGCCGCTTGGTCAGGGAATTTCGAACGCGGTCGGTTTCGCGATGGCCGAAGAAAGCCTGCGCGCGCGCTTCGGCGCCAAGGTCGTGGACCATTACACCTGGGTGATCGCCGGTGACGGCTGCCTGATGGAAGGCATCAGCCAGGAGGCGATCGGCCTGGCCGGAATGCAGAAGCTGGGCAAGCTGATCGTCCTTTGGGACAACAACAACATCTCCATCGACGGGCCGATTTCCATGTCGGACGTGACCGACCAGCGTGCGCGTTTCGCCGCCTCGGGCTGGAAGGTGCTTTCCTGCGATGGACACGACCCGGAAGACATCGACCGCGCCCTGACCGCCGCCAAGGGGTCGGACCGCCCCGTCCTGGTCGACTGCAAGACCCACATCGGTTTCGGCAGCCCCAAGAAGCAGGACACGGCGGGCGCCCACGGTTCCCCCCTTGGTCCCGACGAGATCAAGGCGACCAAGGCGATCTATGGCTGGGATCACGACGCCTTCGTCATTCCCGCCGACATCCTGAAGGCCTGGCGCGCGATCGGATCGCGCGGCGCCGCTGCGAGGGCGGAGTGGGAGGGCCGCATGGCCGCCCTGTCGCCCGCCCGGCGGGCCGAGTTCGACCGCCAGATGTCCGGGACCGCGCCGAAGAAGCTCGCCGCCGCGATCCGCGCGGTGAAGAAGGAAGCCTCCGAAAAGCTGACCAAGGTCGCCACCCGCAAGGCCTCTGAAATGGTGCTGGCGGCGGTGAACCCGGTGATGCCCGAAACCATTGGCGGCTCGGCCGACCTGACCGGGTCGAACCTGACCAAGACCGCCGATCTGGGCATCTTCACGCCAGCCAACCGCAAGGGCCGCCACGTCCACTACGGCATCCGCGAACACGGCATGGCGGCGGCGATGAACGGCATGGCGCTGCACGGCGGCGTGCGCCCCTATGGCGGCACGTTCCTCTGCTTCACCGACTACGCGCGCGGCGCGATGCGTCTTTCGGCGCTGATGGGGGTGCCCACGGTCTATGTGATGACGCACGATTCGATCGGCCTGGGCGAAGACGGCCCGACCCACCAGCCGGTCGAACACCTGGCGATCTGCCGCGCGACGCCCAATACCTGGACCTTCCGCCCCGCCGACCTCGTGGAAACGGCCGAGGCCTGGGAACTGGCGCTGACGACGGACAAGACGCCGTCGGTCCTTGCCCTGTCGCGGCAGAACCTGCCGACGCTGCGCACCACGCACACCGCGAAGAACCTGACCGCCCAGGGCGGCTATGTCCTGGCCGAGGCGACCGGCAAACGCCGCGCGATCCTGATGGCCACCGGATCAGAGGTGGAAATCGCGATGAAGGCGCGCGATCTCCTGGAGGCAGAGGGGATCGGCACCCGCGTCGTCTCCATGCCCTGCATGGAGCTTTTCGCGGCGCAGCCCGAAGCCTACCGCAAGCGCGTCCTGCCCGCCGGTCCGGTCCGCGTCGCGGTCGAGGCGGCGGTGCGCCAGCCCTGGGACCGGTTCCTTCTGGGCGAACGCGGGACCGAGAAGAAGGCGGCCTTTGTCGGGATGGAAGGTTTCGGCGCCTCCGCCCCGGCCGAACGGCTTTATGCCGAGTTCGGCATCACCGCCGAGGCGGTCGCGGCGAAGGTCAAGGCGCTGCTCTGACCCGCGCACGGGCCCGCGCACGGGTTCGCGGCACACGGAACGGCGGCTTTCGGCCGCCGTTTCCTTTTTGGGCAGACCCGGCGGGACAGCCCTGCTAGGGTCACGCCAAAAGGGCGTGCGGGGCGCAGGCAACAGGCGGATACGAATGCGACTTCTGAAGACCGTTCACGGATGGCTGGGCTTTTTCGTCCTGCCGTGGGTGTTGATCATCGGCCTGACGGGCCTTTACCTCAACCACGAGGATCTGGTGCTGGGGCTCTTGCCCGCCGACACCTATGACGAGACAGCGTTCGACGCCTTTCCCACCCCCCGCCCGATGGACGCGGCCGGCGCGAGGGCGCTTGGCGAACGGCTTTTTCCCGGCGCGGACTTCACCCAGGCCGGAGACACGCGTTACCACGGGCGCGATGCCGCGATCCTCGATTTCCCCGAAGGCCAGGTGATCGTTGCGCTGAAAACCGGGCACTACTGGGTCAAGACAGGGTTCCAGCGCCTGACCTACGACCCCGACGGGCAGCTTCTTGAAACGAAGACCTATTGGGGCAGCATCTTCAAGCGCCTGCATGTCCGTGGCTGGCTTTCGAACCGGCTGGGCACCTGGGCCGCCGACATCACGGCGGCGGCGATGGTCGTCTTCGGCGTTTCGGGCATCGTCCTGTTCCTGTCACCGCGCCTCAGGCGTCTGCGCAACCGCCGCCAGCGCCGCAGCGCCAGCTAGGCCCGGCGGGCGAAAAGCCCCCTCAGCCCGGACCAGGCGGGCGCGATGCCCCGGGTGACCGCGGGGATCAGCACCAGACCCAGCGCAAGGCCGAAGATGCCGTCGAGCACCGCCTTGACCAGCCATTCGACCGCCCCCGCCGCCGCGGGCACCGCATGGCCCGCCAGCGCCGCCCAGTCGTGGATGACGTGGCCGATCACCGCAAGTCCGGCGTATTCCAGCCCGTGAATCACGATAGACCCGCCGACCCACAGCATCGCCGCCGTGCCGATCGTGGAAAGCGCGGTCATCAGGCGCGGCATCGCGACGACAAGCCCGCGACCGAAGGCGCGGGTCGCGCCAAGCCGGGCATTGCGGGCCAGAAACAGGCCGATGTCGTCCATCTTCACGATCAGCGCGACGCTGCCGTAGACCACCAGCGTGATCCCCGCCCCGGCGATGGCCAGCGCCGCGGCCTCCATCAGGAAGCCGCTTTCGGGGATCGCGGACAGCGCGATGGTCATGATTTCGGCCGACAGGATAAAGTCGGTCTTGATCGCGCCCGCCACCTTCTCCTCTTCCAGATGCGCGGGATCCTTCACGTCGAAATCCGCCTCTACCTCGTGATCGGCATGGGGCAAGAGCGCGTGGAACACCTTTTCCGCCCCCTCGAAGCACAGGTAGGCCCCGCCAAGCGCCAGGATCGGGGTGATCGCCTGCGGCAGGAAGGCCGACAGCAGAAGCGCGGCCGGCAGAAGGATGATCAGCTTGTTCTTCAACGACCCGAGCGCGATGCGCCCGATGATCGGCAGTTCGCGGTTCGCCTGAAAGCCCTGCACATATTTCGGCGTCACGGCCGCATCGTCGATCACGACGCCGGCCACCTTGGTCCCGGCCTTGGCCGCGGCGCCGGCAATATCGTCAAGCGAGGTCGCCGCGACCTTCGCAATCGCCGCCACGTCGTCAAGAAGCGCAAGCAGGCCGCTCATGTTCCCTCCAGCCCCGGATGTCCCGCCAACCTAGCCCATCGCGCCAGACGCGCAAGCCGATGTCGAGAATGACGACAAAGGTGCCGCCTTTGCACGATTGCCCCGGGTGTTTTCGCTAACACCCGCCTGTTTTCGCTAACATGTTGAAAGGGCGGGTTTTAATGACATTTCTTCGCTGGTATTCGGAAAGATGACTCGCGCCCGCGACAGGATCAGGAGAGCTGCCATGACGGTCACCATCGGGATCAACGGATTCGGCCGCATCGGCCGTTGCACGCTCGCGCATATCGCGGAGGCGGCGCGCAACGACGTGCAGGTCGTGAAGATCAACGCCACCGGCCCGATCGAAACCAACGCACATCTTCTGAAATACGACAGCGTCCATGGCCGCTTCAACGGTCCGGTGAAGGTCGCCGGGAACACGCTTGACCTTGGCCGCGGCCCGATCGAGGTGATGTCGACCTACAACCCCGACGAACTGGACTGGGACGGGGTCGATGTGGTGCTGGAATGCACCGGCAAGTTCAACGACCGCGACAAGGCGGCGGTCCACCTGACGCGCGGCGCCAAGCGGGTCCTGGTCTCGGCCCCCGCCAAGCGCGCCGACAAGACCGTCGTCTACGGTGTGAACCATCGCGAACTGAAGGCCGATCACCTCGTCGTGTCGAACGGGTCGTGCACGACGAACTGCCTCGCGCCGCTGGCCAAGGTGCTGAACGACGCGATCGGCATCGAGTCGGGCATCATGACGACGATCCACAGCTATACCGGTGACCAGCCCACGCTGGACCGCCGCCACAAGGATCTTTACCGTGCCCGCGCCGCCGCGATGGCGATGATCCCGACCTCCACCGGTGCCGCCAAGGCCCTGGGGGAGGTGCTGCCGGAACTTTCGGGCAAGCTGGACGGAACCGCGATCCGCGTGCCGACGCCCAACGTTTCGGCCGTGGACCTGACCTTCCAGGCCGGGCGCGACGTGACGGTGGCCGATGTCAACGAAATCGTAAGGGAAGCCGCGGCAGGCTATATGGGCATGGTCCTGTCCTACGACCCCGAACCGAAGGTTTCGATCGACTTCAACCACACGCCCTTCTCCTCTATCTTCGCACCGGACCAGACCAAGGTCGTGGGCAAGCGCACCGTCCGTGTGCTGGCCTGGTATGACAACGAATGGGGCTTCTCCTGCCGGATGGCCGATGTGGCCGGCGCGATGGGGCGGCTCCTGCAATAGGGAGCCGCTGGGGCGCCGCGCGCCCTGCCCATGACGAACCGCATTGCCCTGGCCCTGGGCCTTCTGATCCTTGGCGCCCTCGTCACCGATGTCTGGGTGAACGAAAGCGCCGCTTCGCTGTTCCTCGCGAAGAAACTCGCCGATGTGATCGAGTATCTGGCCTTCTGGCGCTGAAGGGGCGACTCTTCTGTTGACTTCGGCGTATCATATGATGTTAGCGGTAACGCAAACTCACGGGGCCCCGACCCCTTCCGGCGGAGGACAAGGCGATGGCAGTCAAGGTAGCGATCAACGGTTTTGGGCGGATCGGACGCAACGTGCTGCGGGCGATCGTCGAATCCGGCCGGAGCGACATCGAGGTGGTGGCGATCAACGATCTTGGCCCGGTCGAGACGAACGCCCATCTCTTGCGCTTCGACAGCGTCCATGGCCGCTTTCCGGCCGAGGTCACGACAAGCGAAACCACCATCGACGTCGGCCGCGGCCCGATCGAGGTCAGCGCGATCCGCAATCCCGCCGACCTGCCCTGGGGCCATGTCGATGTCGTGCTGGAATGCACCGGCATCTTCACCTCGAAGGAAAAATGCGCCGCCCACCTGGAAAACGGCTCCAGGCGCGTCCTGATCTCCGCCCCCGGCGAGGGCGCCGACAAGACCATCGTCTACGGCGTCAACCACGGCACGCTGACGAAGGACGACATCGTCGTCTCGAACGCCTCCTGCACGACCAACTGCCTTTCCCCGGTCGCCAAGGTGCTCAACGACGCCATCGGCATCGCCAAGGGCTTCATGACCACCATCCACAGCTACACCGGCGACCAGCCGACGCTCGACACGATGCACAAGGACCTGTACCGCGCCCGCGCGGCGGCCCTGTCCATGATCCCGACCTCGACCGGGGCGGCCAAGGCGGTGGGCCTCGTGCTGCCGGAGCTGAAGGGGCGGCTCGACGGCGTCGCGATCCGCGTGCCGACGCCCAATGTCTCGGTCGTCGACCTCGTGTTCGAAGCCGCCCGGGACACCACCGTCGAGGAGATCAACGCCGCCATCCGCGCCGCCGCAGACGGGCCGCTGAACGGCATCCTCGGATATACCGAGTTCAAGAACGTCTCGATGGACTTCAACCACGACCCCCGCTCGTCGATCTTCCACATGGACCAGACAAAGGTCATGGAAGGGCGCATGTGCCGCATCCTCAGCTGGTACGACAACGAATGGGGCTTCTCAAACCGTATGGCAGACACCGCCGTCCAGATGGGACGGTTGATCTAACAGCCGGCCGCGCGCGGCCTCAGGCGAATTTCGCCAGAAGCGCCGCGCGCACCTCGGGTGTCACGAATTTCGACACGTCGCCGCCCAGCCTGGCAATTTCCTTCACAAGCTTCGAGGCGATCGCCTGCCGCCGCGCATCGGCCATGAGGAAGACGGTCTCCACGCTGTCGTCCATCGCCCGGTTCATGCCGACCATCTGGAATTCGTATTCGAAATCGGCCACTGCCCGCAGCCCGCGCACGATGACGCTGGCGCCGACGTCGCGGGCGCAATCGATCAGCAGGTTCTCGAACGGATGGACGATGATTTCGCCGCCGGTCCTGGCGACGATCGCCCCGCATTCGGCCTCGACCATGGCCACGCGTTCCTCAAGGCTGAACAGCGGGCCCTTGTCACGGTTGATGGCGACGCCGATGACCAGGCGATCGACCAGCGCCATGGCGCGCTGGATGATGTCGGTATGACCCAGCGTGATCGGGTCGAATGTCCCCGGATAAAGGCCGATGCGCATGGGTCTTCCTTTCCTGACACGCCCGTCACGCCCGGACGCAACAATATTGCGCACCGAAATGCAAGACCGGCGGCCTCAGTTCCCCATGATCATCCCGGCCAGCGCGTCCTTTTCCATCGCCAGTTCCGACAAGCGTGCCGCGACCACGTCGCCGATGGAGATGATGCCGACCATCACGCCCCCGGCCATCACCGGCATGTGCCGAAAGCGCCCGGCGGTCATCTTCTCAAGCACCGCGTCGGCCGAATCGTCGGGGCTGCAGGTGACAAGGTTGCGCGTCATCAACGCCTCGACGGTATCGGACAGGCAGACCACGCCCCGGCGCCCCAGATCGCGCACGATGTCGCGTTCCGACAGGATACCCAGCGGTTTCTCACCGTCGCCCGACACGATCACCGCGCCGATCCGGCGTTCGGCCAGCAGACGGGCGGCATCGGCGACCGAACTGTCTGGCGCGACGGTCATCACGTTCCCCTGGGGCTTGGCGCGAAGGATCTGGTGGACCTGCATGGCAACCTCCTGTCGGTAAGAACCTTTCGAACAGCGTCACCGCAACGCAATATTCTGTCAAGACAGGGATTCCAGCCGCGCGACCTCCCGGCGCACCCCCTGCCCCAGAAGTTCGGCGAAGCGGTTCAGGCGTTCGACCCGGCGATCCTCCGGATGGCGGATAAGGTAGAACGACCGCGTCAGCGACAGCCTGTCGGGAAGCACCTTGACCAGACCGGGGAGCGCCGGCAGGGCGAAGTCGTGGACAACGGCGATCCCCGCGCCGATCCGGACCCAGTTGAGCTGCACCGAGACCGAGTTCGAGGCGAGTGTCACGCTCTCCATCCCCGCCTCGGTCTGGTAGTCCAGTTCCTTGTCGAAGATCAGATCCTGGATATAGCCGATCATGCGATGCGCCTTGAGGTCGGCCAGGGTGCGGATCGGGGGGTGGCGGTCCAGGTAATCCTGCGTCGCCGCCAGATGCAGCTTGTAGTCGGTCAGCCGCTGCACCGTGAGGTGGCCCGATACCGGCGGGCTGACGGCAATGGCGATGTCGGCCTCGCGCTTGGACAGGTTGAAGACGCGCGGCTGGGCGACGATCTGCACCTCAAGCCCCGGGTGATCGGCGCAGATCTGCGCGACGATCTGCGGCAGAAGATAGTTCGCGCTGCCGTCGGGCGCGCCCACCCGGATCTGCCCGGTCAGGCCCGGCCCCTCGGCCCCCACCTCCTCCATCGCCTCGGTCACCGCCTGTTCCACGCGGGTCGCATGCGCCAGAAGGCGCTGCCCCTCGCCGGTCGGCGCATAGCCCTGGGCAGAGCGGGTGAAAAGCCGCGCCGCCATCCGTTCCTCAAGCCGCGCGATGCGCCGCCCCACCGTCGCTGGATCGAGTTTCAGCACCTTGCCCGCCCCCGACAGGCTTTCCGCCCGCGCGACGGCAAGGAAGATTCGCAAGTCGTCCCAGTCCGCCACGGCTGTCTCCTTTGCAAAAACGCAAAACACATTTGGGAAACTGCCTCTTTTCCAAGCAATTCTGCAAGACTATTCTGCGCCCGGAAAATTCGGGAGGCTTGAATGCAAGAACTGACCCACTGGATCAACGGCAAGCATGTGAAGGGCACCACCGGGCGCTTCACCGACGTCTACAACCCCGCCACCGGCGAAGTGCAGGCGAAGGTGCCGCTTGCCTCTGTCGCGGAACTGGACGCGGCCGTCGCCGACGCCGCCCGGGCCCAGGTCGGCTGGGGTGCCACCAACCCGCAGCGCCGCGCGCGGGTGATGATGAAATTCGCCGCCCTGATCAACGAGAACATGGACAAGCTGGCAGAGGCGGTCAGCCGCGAACACGGCAAGACCCTGCCCGATGCGCGCGGCGACGTGCAGCGCGGGCTAGAGGTGGTCGAGGTCTGCATGGGCGCGCCCGCGCTTCTCAAGGGCGAATACATGAACGACGGCGGCCCGGGGATCGATCTTTTCTCGATGCGCCAGCCACTTGGCGTCGTCGCCGGAATCACGCCCTTCAACTTCCCGGCGATGATCCCGCTGTGGAAGATGGCGCCGGCACTGGCCAGCGGCAACGCGATGATCCTGAAACCCTCCGAACGCTGCCCCTCGACATCGCTACTTCTGGCGGAACTGCTGCAGCAGGCGGGCCTGCCCGACGGCGTCCTGCAGGTCGTCAACGGCGACAAGGAAGTGGTCGATGCGATCCTCGATCATGAGGTGATCCAGGCCGTCGGCTTCGTCGGATCGACCCCGATCGCGCAGTATATCTACGGCCGGGCCGCATCGAACGGCAAGCGCGCCCAGTGCTTCGGCGGCGCGAAGAACCACATGATCATCATGCCGGATGCCGACATGGACAAGGCTGCCGACGCGCTGGTCGGCGCGGGCTTCGGCGCGGCCGGCGAACGCTGCATGGCGATTTCGGTCGCGGTGCCGGTCGGTGACAAGACCGCCGACGCGCTGATCGAGCGCCTCGTGCCACGGATCGAGAAGCTGAAGGTCGGCCCCTACACGGCGGGCGAGGACGTGGACTACGGCCCGCTGATCACCAAGGCGTCGCAAGACCGCGTCAAGGGCCTGATCACCTCGGGCGTCAACCAGGGCGCGACGCTTGTCACCGACGGCCGCGACTTCTCCATCCAGGGCTATGAAAACGGCTTCTTCGTCGGCCCGACGCTTTTTGACAACGTCACGCCGGAGATGGACATCTACAAGGAAGAGATCTTCGGCCCGGTCCTGAGCCAGGTGCGCGCGAAGACCTATGAAGACGCGCTGAAGCTGACGATGGACAACCCTTACGGCAACGGTACGGCGATCTTCACCGCCGATGGCGACACCGCGCGCGACTTCGCGTCCCGCGTCAACGTCGGCATGGTGGGCATCAACTTCCCGATCCCGGTGCCGCTCAGCTACTTCTCCTTCGGGGGCTGGAAGAAATCGGCCTTCGGTGACCTGAACCAGTACGGCCCCGATGCGTTCCGCTTCTACACCAAGACGAAGACGGTCACCGCGCGCTGGTTCTCCGGCATCAAGGAAGGCGGCGAATTCGCTTTCAAGGCGATGGACTGATCACGGCCCTTGGGCCGGAATCGGGGGCGCGGCGAAGGCCGCGCCCCCTTTTCGTTTCGCTCAGGCGGCCTTCTTCTGAAGCCCTTTCAGAAGATCGCCGATATCGCAAAGCACCCCGTCCGCGGGCGGTGTCGTGGTCATCGAGAAGTCGAAGGCCATGTTGTTGAATTCCGGCGACCCGAAGCCCGAACCGGCCCGGCCCCGGTATTCGCCCGTCCAGATCGTGTCGAAGCCGAAGCTGCCGCCCGACAGTTCGATCGTGAACAACCCGTTGGATTCGGCCCATTGCCCGGTCAGGCTGCCAAAGGTGACGGCGCCGCCATCGGCATTCTGCGGCCCGAAGGCCACCTTGATGATGAAGGGCTTCGGGCCGCCTTCGTTCACGTCGAAGTACCAGGTCGAATTCGCCAGTGTCATGCAATATCCCTTGATTGCTGGTGTCAGTGCGCCTTCCTATTCCCGGGGCGCTTAACCGCCCCTGAACGCGGGACATGCCGATGCGGTGGAATTTCGGCAAACTTTCGGTTCCGGCGGCGCGCGACAAAGGCCGCCGCAGGGGGGTTGCAAAACTCTGGCAACAATTGGAATTTAACACCCGTTCAATTCATCGCTGCGGGAGGCTGACATGGATTTTTCCCTGACCGAGGAACAGCAGGCGATCTTCGACATGGCTTACGCCTTCGGGCAGGACCATATCGCCCCGAACGCCCGCCGCTGGGAGGCGGAGGGAACGATCCCCAAGGCGCTTTGGCCCGAGCTTGGGGCGCTGGGGCTGGGTGGCATCTATGTCAGCGAGGACTACGGCGGGTCGGGGCTGACACGGCTTGACGGCACGCTGGTCTTCGAGGCGCTGGCCATGGCCTGCCCCGCCGTGGGGTCGTTCCTGTCGATCCACAACATGTGCGCGGGCATGATCGACAAGTTCGGCAGCCCTGCGGACAAGTCGCGCTGGCTGCCCGCCATGTGCACGATGGAGAAGGTGTTTTCCTATTGCCTTACCGAACCCGGATCGGGGTCCGACGCGGCCGCGCTGCGCACAAGGGCAGAGCGCACGAACGAGGGCTGGCGGCTCAATGGCACCAAGGCCTTCATCTCGGGCGGGGGGTATTCGGACGCCTACCTGAGCATGGTGCGAACCGGCGAGGACGGGCCCAAAGGCATCTCTGCCGTGATCGTCGAGGCGGGTACCGGGGGCCTGTCGTTCGGCGCGTTCGAGGACAAGATGGGCTGGCGCGCCCAGCCGACCGCGCAGGTCCAGTTCGACGATTGCACCGTTCCCGCGGACAACCTTCTGGGCGAAGAGGGGCGCGGATTTGCCTATGCGATGGCGGGGCTCGACGGCGGGCGGCTCAACATCGCGGCCTCGGCCCTTGGCGCGGCGCAGGCGGCGCTGGACGCGACGCTTGTCTACATGGGCGAACGCAAGGCCTTTGGCCGGTCGATCGACCAGTTCCAGGCGCTTCAGTTCCGGCTGGCGGAGATGGAGGTCAAGCTGCAATCGGCGCGCGTCTTCCTGCGCCAGGCGGCGTGGAAGCTTGACCAGAAGGCGCCCGACGCCACGAAGTTCTGCGCCATGGCCAAGCTTCTGGTCACCGACAACGCCTTCGAGGTCGCCAACCAGTGCCTGCAACTGCACGGCGGCTACGGCTATCTGGCGGACTACGGGGTCGAAAAGACCGTGCGCGACCTGCGCGTGCACCAGATCCTGGAAGGCACGAACGAGATCATGCGCCTCATCACCGCCCGCGCCCTTCTGGCCGAGAGGGGCTGATGGACGACATCTGGATCCGCAAGGAAGGCCGCGCGGGGCGCATCACGCTGAGCCGCCCCAAGGCGCTGAACGCGCTGACCTATGCGATGTGCCGACAGATCGATGCGGCGCTGATCGGCTGGGCGGGCGACCCCGATGTCGCGCTTGTCCTGATCGACGCCGAGGGTGACCGCGCCTTCTGCGCCGGCGGCGACATCGCCGAGATGTATGCAACCGGCACGGCGGGAGATTTCGACTACGGCCGCCGCTTCTGGGCCGACGAATACCGGATGAACGCGCGGTTGGCGGAATACCCCAAGCCGGTGGCAAGCTTCCTTCAGGGCTTCACCATGGGCGGCGGCGTCGGCGTGGGCTGCCACGGCAGCCACCGGATCGTCGGCGAAAGCGCACAGGTCGCCATGCCGGAATGCGGCATCGGCCTTGTGCCCGACGTGGGCGGCAGCTTCATCCTTGCGACCGCGCCGGGCCGGCTGGGCGAATACCTTGGCACCACCGGCGCCAGGATGGGCGCGGCGGACGCGATCCTTGCGGGCTTTGCCGACCATTTCGTCCCCGAGGCGGCCTGGGACGACCTCAAGGCGCGGCTGATCGAGACCGGCGACGCGGGCGCGGTCGCCGCCCGGGACGCACCGCCGCCCGAAGGCGTGCTGGCCGCCCTTCGGCCCCGGATCGACCGGCTCTTCGCGGGCGACACCCTTGCCGACATCGCCCGCGCACTTGCCGAGGACGGGTCGGACTTTGCCACGGGCGCGCTGAAGGCCCTCGGGCGCGCGGCGCCCCTGTCGGCGGCCTGCACGATCGAGATGATCCGCCGCCTGCGCGGCGGCGCCACGATCCGCCGGGCGCTGGACATGGAATACCGCTTTACCTTTCGCGCGATGGAACATGCCGATTTCATCGAGGGCATCCGCGCCGCGATCATCGACAAGGACCGTAACCCGCACTGGCGGCACGCCGGACCGGACGCGGTCCGGACCGAGGACATCGACAGGATGCTGAACCCGCTTGGCGCGGACGCGCTGAGCTTCGAGGAGGACTAGGACATGAAGATCGGATTCGTCGGTCTGGGCAACATGGGCGCGCCGATGGCCGCCAATCTGGTGAAAGAGGGTCATCAGGTCACGGGCTACGACACCGCGGCACCGATGCCCGACGGCGTGACCCGTGCCGACAGCGCCGCAGCCGCGGCGGCCGGGGCCGAGGTGGTCATCACCATGCTGCCCAACGGCGCCATCCTGCGCGCCGTCGCGGCCGAGGTGATCCCCGCGATGTCGGCGGGTGCGGTCCTCTGCGACTGTTCCACCGTCGATGTCGAAAGCGCCCGCGCCGTCGCGGCCGATGCCCAGGCGGCGGGCGTGGGCGCGCTGGACGCGCCGGTGTCGGGTGGCGTGGGCGGTGCCTCGGCCGGGACGCTGACCTTCATGGTGGGCGGCGATGCCGGATCGTTCGACAAGGTGAAGCCCCTTTTCGACGTCATGGGCCAGAAGGCCGTGCATTGCGGCGACGCCGGCGCCGGACAGGCCGCTAAGATCTGCAACAACATGATCCTCGGCGTGACGATGATCGCCACCTGCGAGGCTTTCGCACTGGCCGACAAGCTGGGCCTTGACCGGCAGAAGATGTTCGACGTCGTCTCCACCTCCTCGGGCTACAGCTGGACGATGAACGCCTATTGTCCCGCCCCCGGTGTCGGGCCGAAATCGCCCGCCGACAACGGCTACAAGCCGGGCTTTGCCGCCGAACTGATGCTGAAGGATCTGCGCCTGTCGCAGCAGGCCGCCGAGGGCGCGGATGCCGATACGCCGATGGGCGAACTGGCTGCGCGGCTTTACGCGACCTTCGTGGAACAGGAAGACGGGCGCGGCATGGACTTTTCCGCCATGCTGCCGCGGTTCGAAAAACGCCACCGCGGCTGATTTCTGCCGGCAAGCGGCATCGCGCCCCTGCCCTTTCCCGTCCCGGCGGCTATAATGGCCGCCAGGACGGAGCCCGGTGATGAAGACCTTGATGATTCCGCTCGTGGTGGCCGCCGCCCTTGGCGGCACCCCCGCGCTTGCCGACGCAAAGGGCTGTCCGCCCGGGCTTGCGAAGAAATCGGTGCCCTGCGTGCCGCCGGGCCAGGCTGGCAAGGGCTGGCACCGGGGCGATTATGTTGGCGATCGCGACTATCACCGGATTCGCCACCATGACCGCTACGGCCTGCCGCCGCTTGGCCCCGGCCAGCGCTACCTGATCGTGGACGGAACCATCCTTGTGGTGGACGAGGATACCTATACGATCGTCACCGTCCTGCGCGCCGTCAGCGCGATCCTGGACTGATCCCGCCTTGAGCTGGTCATCCGACGCCGCCGGACTGGAAGGGCTCGACCCCGCCGCGCGCGACCGGCTGGGGCGGCTTGTTCCCGCAGAGATCGCGCGCGGATCGGTCCTTTTCCGCCCCGGAGACAGCGCCCGGGGCTTTGTGATCGTCCTTGACGGAAGGATCGACGTCTACCTGACCGGCACCACCGGCCGCGAGATCCTGCTTTATGCGGTCGAACCGGGCGGGTCCTGCGTCCAGACGACGCTGGGCCTTCTGGGGGGCGACGACTATTCAGCCGAGGCCTTGACCGCGACCGACTGCCGGATCGTCCTGGTGCCGCGCGACATGTTCCTGGCGCTGATGGACCAGTCGGCGGCCTTTCGCGGCTTTGTCTTCACCGCCTTCGCCGAACGCATGCAGGGCATGATGCATGTGCTGGAACGCGTTGCCTTCATCCGTGTCGAGGCGCGGCTGGCCGAGGCACTGCTGACCCTGGCCGAGGCCGGCGCGGTGCGCGCAACCCATCAGGAACTGGCCGCCCGCATCGGGTCCGCGCGCGAGGTCGTGTCGCGCCGGCTCGAGGTCTTCGCGCGCGAGGGCTGGGTCGAAACGGAACGCGGGGCGGTCACCCTGCGCGACCCGCAGGCGCTGCGGCGGCTCGCCCTGAGCGCGAGCCGGGGTGACAAGATCACAGACGCACCCTGAGGCGCCGGTGCAGGTTGGCCGCACGCACCCGGCGGAAGGACCGACCGGAGAGCCGGGCAAACCGGGCAGTCATGGAGGACTATCTATGTTCAAGACCAATGTCGGCGGCATCGACCGCATCCTGCGTATCGTCGTCGGCCTCGCGCTGATCGCGGGCTTCTTCCTGAACACCGAAGCGTCGATGCGCTGGCTCTATCTCATCGGGATCATCCCGCTGGCCACCGGGCTGATGCGGACCTGCCCGCTTTATTCGATCCTCGGGCTCAGCACCTGCCCGATGAAGAAATCCTGACGCCCTGATCCGGTGGCGCGCGCCGCTGGCGGCGCGCATGACATCTCTCGCGGCCGCCGCCGGGCAGCGGCCGCGACGCCGGGCCTCCGGCGGGAGTATTTTCGCCAGACTGAAAAGGGGGCGCCCCTTTGGGCGGCGTTATTCCGCCGCGACCCGCCGCGCCTTCAGCATCGGGGCCAGGTAACGCCCGGTGTGGCTGCGTTCGACCTTGGCCACGTCCTCGGGCGTTCCGGTCGCCACGATCTCTCCGCCGCCGTCGCCACCCTCGGGGCCGATGTCGATGATCCAGTCGGCGGTCTTGATGACATCGAGGTTGTGTTCGATCACCACCACGGTGTTGCCCTGATCGACCAGTTCGTGCAGCACTTCCAGAAGCTTGCGCACGTCTTCGAAATGCAGCCCCGTCGTCGGTTCATCGAGGATATAGAGCGTCCGGCCGGTTGCCCGGCGACTCAGTTCCTTGGAAAGCTTCACCCGCTGGGCTTCGCCGCCCGACAGCGTTGTGGCCTGCTGGCCGACCTTGATATAGCCAAGTCCGACCTGGCAGAGCGCCTCCATCTTCTCCCGGATCGAGGGGATCGCCTGGAAGAATTCGCGCGCATCCTCGCAGGTCATCTCCAGCACGTCGGCGATGGACTTGCCCTTGAAGCGGATCTCCAGCGTCTCGCGGTTGTAGCGGTGGCCCTTGCAGGTCTCGCAGGTGACGTAGACATCGGGCAGGAAATGCATCTCGATCTTGATGACACCGTCGCCCTGGCAGGCCTCGCAGCGTCCGCCCTTGACGTTGAATGAAAACCGCCCCGGCTGATAGCCGCGTGCCTTGGCCTCCGGCAGCCCGGCGAACCAGTCGCGAATGGGCGTGAAGGCACCGGTATAGGTGGCGGGGTTGCTGCGCGGGGTGCGCCCGATCGGGCGCTGGTCGATGTCGATGACCTTGTCGAGATGCTCAAAGCCCTTGATCGTCTCGCAGGGCGCGGGCGTTTCCCGCGCGCCGTTCAGCCGCAGGGCGGCGTTCTTGTAAAGCGTCTCGATCGTCAGGGTGGACTTGCCGCCGCCCGACACCCCGGTCACGCAGACGAACTTGCCCAACGGGAATTCCGCCGTCACGTCGCGAAGGTTGTTGCCCGTCGCGCCAACCACCGTCAGCTTCTTGCCGCTGCCCTTGCGGCGGTGCTTCGGCACCGCGATTTCCCGCTGGCCCGCCAGGTACTGGCCGGTGAGGGAGGCCGGGTCCGCCGTGATCTCGGCCGGGGTGCCGCGCGCCACGACCTGCCCGCCGTGGACCCCCGCGCCCGGCCCGATGTCGAGGACATAGTCCGCCTCGCGGATCGCCTCTTCGTCATGTTCGACGACCAGCACGGTATTGCCCTGATCGCGCAGGTTCTTCAGCGTGCCCAGAAGCCGGTCGTTGTCGCGCTGGTGAAGCCCGATGGAGGGTTCGTCGAGGACATATAGGACGCCGGTCAGGCCCGACCCGATCTGGCTGGCCAGCCGGATCCGCTGGCTTTCGCCGCCAGACAGCGTGCCGGCATTGCGGCTGAGTGTCAGGTATTCGAGACCGACGTTGTTGAGAAAGCCGAGCCTTTCGCGGATCTCCTTCAGGATCGCCCGCGCGATCTCGTTTCGCTGCGCGGTCAGCGCGCCGGGTACGGTCGCGATCCAGTCGAAGGCCTCGCGGATCGACATCTGCACGACCGCGCCGACATGGAGCCCTGCGATCTTCACCGCCAAGGCCTCTGGCCGCAGGCGATGGCCGCCGCAGGCGCCGCAGGGGCGGTTGTTCTGGTAACGCTCGAATTCCTCGCGCACCCAGGCGCTGTCGGTTTCGCGGTAGCGCCGTTCCATGTTGGGGATCACGCCTTCGAAGCTGCGCGTCACCTCATAGACGCGCCCGCCCTCGTCGAAGCGGAAAGGGATCTCCTCCTCCCCGGAGCCGCGCAGGAAAAGCTGCTGCACGCTTTCGGGCAGATCCTTCCAGGGCTTCTTCGCGTCGAACCCGTAGTGGCGCGCCAGCGCATCGATCGTCTGGGTGAAATAGGGCGACTTGCCCTTGTTCCAGGGGGCCAGCGCGCCATCCTTCAGCTTCAGCGTGACATCGGGCACGACCAGACGTTCATCAAAGAAAAGCTCCACCCCGAGCCCGTCGCAGGTCGGACAGGCCCCGAAGGGTGCGTTGAAGGAAAAAAGCCGCGGCTCGATTTCCGGGATGGTGAAGCCCGACACCGGGCAGGCGAACTTTTCCGAAAAGACGATCCGTTCCGCATCGCCCTCCGCCGGCGCGGTTTCCAGAACCGCGATCCCGTCGGCGAGGTTCAGCGCGGTGCGGAAGCTGTCGGCCAGCCGCGTCTCCAGCCCCTCGCGCACGACGATGCGGTCGACCACCACGTCGATGTCGTGGCGGAACTTCTTGTCGAGAACCGGTGGTTCCTCAAGGTCGTGGAACTGCCCGTCCACCTTGACGCGCTGGAAGCCCTGCTTGCGCCATTCGATGAACTCCTTGCGGTATTCGCCCTTGCGGTCGCGCACCACCGGCGCCATCAGATAGCCGCGCGTCCCCTCCTCCATCGCCATGACGGCATCGACCATGTCCTGCACCTGCTGGGCCGCGATGGGCTTGCCGGTTGCCGGGGAATAGGGCGTGCCCACGCGCGCGAAGAGAAGCCGCAGGTAGTCGTAGATCTCCGTCACCGTGCCGACGGTGGAGCGCGGGTTCTTCGAGGTCGTCTTCTGTTCGATCGAGATGGCCGGCGAGAGGCCGGATATATGATCGACATCGGGCTTGCCCATCATGTCGAGGAACTGCCGCGCATAGGCGGAAAGCGATTCCACATAGCGCCGCTGGCCCTCGGCATAGATCGTGTCGAAGGCCAGCGAGGACTTGCCGGAGCCCGAAAGCCCGGTGATGACCGTCAGCCGGTCGCGCGGGATATCCACATCGACGGACTTGAGGTTGTGCTCCCGCGCGCCGCGCACCTCGATGAATTTCTGTTCGGCCATGCCCGCCCCCGGTGTTCACCCCCAGACATAGTCGAGCACGCGCGAGTCTCCAACCGGAAAATGTGAACATATGATGAACATTTCGACGGAACGGCGCGCAAATCCCTGCGATCCGGCCCTTTAATATTCGCAAACATGAATTTATATTCAGCGGAGATCAGGAGCCAGCAGCCGACAGGAGACCGGACCGACATGCTTTCATTCCTCAGACCCGACCGGGGCGCCGCGCGCATCGCCCTTGACGAAGCGGTCCGGCGTGCCGGCGACGGAACGCTTGTCGTCATCGACGTCCGCGAGGCGGGCGAGGTCGCCATGACGGGCAAGGCCCGCGGCGCGCTTCACGTCCCGCTGGGGCTGGTGCGGCTGCGCTGCGACCCGAACGCGCCCGACTGCCCCGCCGGGCTTGGCCGGGACCGCGCGGTGGCGCTTTACTGCGCCTCGGGCGGGCGCAGCCAGATGGCGGCCCAGATGCTGCGCGACCTCGGCTATGCGGAAGTCTACAACATCGGCGGTCTCGGCGACTGGATCTCGGCCGGCGGCGCGGTGGAACGGTAGGAACGGGGGGCCGTCTGCCCCCCGCACCCCCCGAGAGTATTTTAACCAGACTGAAAGGAATTTCGGTTCGAGTGGGGCTGCGGTACAGGCGGGAGCGCCGATGACCGCCCAGAGTGAAAGCGCCCCGTCTCCCCGGTATCAGCCGCCCGAGGCGGGGCGCCGACCGCCCCCCTCATTCATTCTGGGAAAAATACTCCGGGGGAGTCCTCGCGCGGCGCGCGAGGGCGGGGGCAGCGCCCCCTTCCCCTTCAGATGTGGAGCGCGCGGCCGTACGCGTCGAGCACCGCCTCGTGCATCATCTCGCTCAGCGTCGGATGCGGGAAGACGGTTTCCATCAGCTCGCCCTCGGTCGTCTCCAGCGTGCGGCCGACGACATAGCCCTGGATCAGCTCGGTCACCTCGGCGCCCACCATATGCGCGCCAAGAAGCTCGCCGGTCTTCGCATCGAACACGGTCTTGATCAGCCCTTCGGGTTCGCCAAGCGCGATCGCCTTGCCGTTGCCGATGAAGGGGAAGCGGCCGACCTTGACCTCATGCCCCGCCTCCTTCGCCTTCGCCTCGGTCAGGCCGACGCTTGCGACCTGCGGGTGGCAATAGGTGCAACCGGCGATGGAGTTCGGCTTGATCGGATGGGGATGGCCGCCCGCGATCAGTTCGGCGACCATGACGCCTTCGTGGCTGGCCTTGTGCGCCAGCCAGGGCGCGCCCGCGATGTCGCCGATGGCATAAAGACCCTCGACCCCGGTGCGGCAGAATTCGTCGGTCACGACATGGGTGCGGTCGATCTTCACGCCAAGCGCTTCCAGCCCCAGGTTTTCCACGTTGCCGACGATGCCCACGGCCGAGATCACGGTGTCGAAATCCTGGGTCTCGGTCTTGCCGTCCTTCTCGATATGCGCGGTCACGCCGATGCCGGGCTTGCGGTCCAGCTTCTTGACCATCGCCTTCTCGACGATCTTCATGCCCTGCTTGACGAACTGCTTCTTCGCGAAGGCGGAGATCTCGGCGTCCTCGACCGGCAGGACACGGTCCATCACCTCGACCACCGTCGTTTCGGCGCCGAGCGTGTTGAAGAAGCTGGCGAATTCGATGCCGATGGCGCCCGAGCCGATGACCAGAAGCTTCTTCGGCATCCGCTTCGGTTGCAGCGCGTGCTTGTAGGCCCAGACGAGATCGCCGTCGGCCTCCAGCCCCGGCAATTCGCGGGCACGCGCGCCGGTCGCCAGGACGATGGACTTCGCCGTCAGCTCCTCGGACCCCTTGTCGGTCTTGACGGAAACGACGCCCTTCGCCGGCAGCGTCGCCGCGCCCATGAAGACCGTGACCTTGTTCTTCTTCATCAGGTGGCCGATCCCGCCCGAAAGCTGCTTGGCCACGCCGCGCGACCGCGCCACCACCGCGTCGAGGTCATAGCCGATCCCGTCGGCCTTGAGCCCGAATTCCTTGGCACGGTGCATCAGGTGAAAGACCTCGGCCGAACGCAGCAGCGCCTTCGTCGGGATGCAGCCCCAGTTCAGGCAGATCCCGCCCAGATGTTCGCGCTCCACGATCGCGACCTTCAGCCCAAGCTGCGCGCCGCGGATCGCGGCCACATAGCCGCCCGGACCCGCACCGATCACGATCATGTCGAAGGTCTGCGCCACGGTTCTTCCTCCCTCAGAAAAAGTAGTTTGGCATTAAACTATTTTCCAGCGACTCGCAATCGCCCCTCGGTAAGGGTGCCTTGCGCGGCCTGCATGGCTAGCCGCCCAGTTCGCGGACGATCGCCGCGTATCCCCCGCCGGCCAGAAACTCCGCCTCCTCGGGGGTGGTTTCGCGGCCAAGCGCGTCGTTTCGGAACGGAAAGCGGCCGAATCGCCGGATCACCTCCCGGTGCGCGCGGGCGTGCAGCAGATAGCCCGCCCCGGTCTTTGGCAGGTTGCGGCCCATCAGGTCGACGGCAAAGTCCTGATCCTCCAGCGCCTCGGAATGCTCGAAGGGCATGTAGAAGAAGACCCGCGCGGGTTCCTCGACCGCAAGGTCGAGCCCGCGGCCCAGGGCGATCCGGGCCGCGGCGCGGGCGGCCGCGTCGGTCGCGAAGGCGCGCGCATCGCCCCGGAACATGTTGCGGGAAAACTGGTCGGTGAGGATCAGATAGGCCAACGCGCCTTGCGGCGTTTCGCACCAGTCGACGTTGCTGCCCTCGCAGGCCTCTTGCCACAGCGGGCCGAAGCGGTCGCGGATCGCGTCGTCCACCGCATCGACAGCCGCATACCAGCCCGCCTGCCCGACCTCGTCCAGCCAGAAGCGCACGATCTCGCCCGTGATGGTCATGGCGATCCCCCCCTTTCGACCCCGCAAGGTTGGCAGGGCCGCGCGGACTTGACCAGACCTATTCCGTCTCCTCCGGTCGCGGGGTCTCGGAGCGCGCCTCCATCACGGCCTCGATCGCAAGGGCCGACGCGGTCGGCGACAGCGGCGTGAAGGCGCCGGTATGCTCGGTCGCGGGCGACGGTCGGCGCGTCATCCGCCAGGCCGCATAGGCCGCCATGGCGCCGAACAGGACGGCGATGAACAGGAAGAACCCGTCGGGCCCGATCTGCGCCATGATCCAGCCCGTCAGGATCGGACCGCCGATGGCGCCCACCCCGTTGATGAAGATGAGCCCGGCCGAAGCGGCGGCCATGTCGTGCGGATCGAGAAAGTCGTTCGTATAGGCGACAAGCAGCGAATAAAGCGGGTTCGACACGCCCCCCATGATCGCCCCGACAAGAACCAGAACGAAGAAGTTCGCGCTGATCACGAACGGAATGACGGTCGCGATCGCACCCAGCACCGACAGCGCGAAGACAAGTCTCCGGCGGTCCATGCGGTCGGAAAGCCAGCCGATCGGATACTGCGCGACCAGCCCGCCGGTATAGATGCTGGCAACGAAGATCGACAGGTCCCGCACACTCAGCCCGACCGACGCCCCCCAGACCGAGGCCATGCCGAACTGGGCCGAAAAGACCCCGCCCAGAAGGAAGATGCCGACGCAGCCAAGCGGCGAGGTGCGGTACAGGCTGACGAAGTCGAGGGGTTTGGTCAGTTCGAAGGCCGGCGCCTTGCTGGCCGACAGGAGGATCGGCGTGAAGGCGACCGAAACGAGGATCGAGGGGATCACGAACAGGAAATAGCCCGAGGGGTCGCCAAGGTTCAAAAGCGCCTGGGAAGCGATGATCCCCAGCATCTGCATGATCATGTAAAGCGACAGCGCCTGGCCGCGCGTCTCGTTCGTCGAGGCGTTGTTGAGCCAGCTTTCGGCGGTGATGTAGACGCCCGAGAAGGAAAAGCCGATCAGCACCCGCATCACCATCCAGACCATCCAGTCGGGCGCCGCGGCATAGGCGATCAGCACCGCGGATATCATCGATCCGAGCGCGGCGAAGACGCGGACATGGCCGACGCGCTGGATCATGCCCGGCGTCATCCGCGACCCGAAAAGGAAGCCCAGGAAATAGCCCGACATGACATAGGACATCTGGCTGGTCGAAAAGCCCTCGATCCCGCCGCGAATGCCCAGAAGCGTGCCCTGAACGCCGTTCCCGATCATCAGAAGCATCATGCCCAGAAGCAGGGCCCAGGAATTTCGAAGAACGGTCAGCATGGCAACTCCGCGTTTTCTGTCGTGGCCTTAGCGCGGCCGGGGTCGCGCGTCGGGACCGACAGCGACGCCCGCGCGCCCGAAACCGGCCCGGTCAAAGCGCAAGGCCGATCCGGGGCGCGATCCGGACCAGCGCAAGGTAAAGCCCGATCGTCAGAACGCATCCGGCCCCCAGGGCAAGCCAGAACCCGACGCCCTGGCGCATCAGCCAGGGCAACAGCAGGAACATCGGCAGCGAAGGCAGCACATACCAGAAGGTTGCCGTCGCATGGGCGGCGATCCGCGGGCCGTCGCCGGTGTCGCGCCAGAGCCAGATCATCCCGAGGATCGAGACAAGCGGAAGGGACGCGATCAGCGCCCCCGCGCCGGGGCTGCGCCGGGCGACCTCGGACACAACCGCGACGATGACGCCCGAAATGGCGGCCTTCAGCAGAAGATAGGTCATGTCGGCTCCTCCGGATCGGCCCCCCTCCGCGTCGGCCCGCGACCTTCAGGGAATCAGCAGCGACGCATCGCCGTAGGAGAAGAAACGATAACCCGAAGCGACCGCGTGGGCATAGACCCGGCGCATCCGTTCGCTGCCCATGAGCGCCGAGACCAGCATCAGGAGCGTCGATTTCGGCAGGTGGAAATTGGTGATGAGCGCGTCGGTGACGTGAAAGGCGAAGCCCGGGTAGATGAAGATGTCGGTCGGCCCGCGCCAGGGTTCGACCCGGCCCGACCGCGCCGCCGTCTCGATCAGCCTGAGCGCGGTGGTCCCGACCGGGATCACCCGTCCGCCCGCCGCTTTCGTCGCGTTGATCTCTGCCGCGGCGCTTTCGGTGACCTCGCCCCATTCGGCGTGCATCCGGTGGGTCGTCACGTCCTCCACCTTGACCGGCAGGAAGGTGCCGGCGCCGACATGCAGGGTGACATGGGTGAACGTGACGCCCCGCGCCGCCAGACGGGCCAGCAGCTCCGCGTCGAAATGCAGCGACGCGGTCGGCGCGGCCACCGCCCCCGCCCGGCGCGCCCAGACCGTCTGGTAATCGGTCTTGTCCTGCGCGTCCGGCGCGCGCAGCGCCGCGATGTAGGGCGGCAGCGGCATGTCGCCCGCCTCGGCCAGGGCCGCATCGAAATCATCGCCCGCGAGGTTGAAGCGCAGGTCGGCCTGCCCCCCGGCGATCCGCTCGACCCGGGCCGAAAGCCGGTCGGAAAAGCGGATCTCCTCGCCTTCCCGCACTTTCCGCAAGGGTTTCATCAGCGCCGCCCATGTTCCGTCGGGACGCGGCTCAAGCAATGTCGCCTCGATCCGGGCGGTGGCCGGCCCCTGCCCGGTTTCCCGCGTCCGCGTACCCGACAGCCGCGCCGGAATGACCCGCGTGTCGTTCAGGACAAGCCGGTCGCCGGGCTGCAGGATGTCGGCCAGATCGCGCACGACCCTGTCCGCGATCCCGTCGCCTTCGGCCACCAGAAGGCGCGCGGCGCTGCGCGGACTTGCGGGCCGCGTGGCGATCAGCGCCTCGGGCAGGTCGAAATCGAAATCCGACAGCTTCATTCTTCGATCCTGGGCGGCGCCGAACGGAAGATCTCGCGGAACATGCCCGGCGTCAGGATCGACAGCGGGTTGACCTTGATCCGGGGCGCCGAGGCCGGACCCGTCATCGCGTAGTTGAAACCGAAAAGCCCCTCGCCCTTCTTCGACACGATCCGCCCGATGCCGTTCAGAAGGTAGACGGGCGAAATCGTGCCCTGGATGTCGATTTCCTTGGTGTCGGACCGGTAAAGCCCGGCGGCTGAAATGCCCATCGAGGCGCCGGTCGCCGCCCCTTCGCTGATCTCGACCGCGTCGGGGGTCATGCGGAACTTGCCCGAAGCATGGTTGAAAAGGATGCCGGGGCCGTTCAACTGATCGATCAGCCCGACGACCGATATCGCATCAAGAAGCCCGGCAAGGGCTGGCGCGTCCACGACGCGGACCGTCTCGATCTCGACCGTTCCCGCATAGCGGCCCTTTCCGCCTTCGGGCTGCAGCACCAGATCAAGCGTGCCGCCGCGTGCCTTGGTAAAGACCCCGGCCGCGCGCATCGTCGCACCCGCGTCCTGCGACTGGACGCGAAATCCCGACTTCCCGCCCATCGGCACCATCGCGCCAGTCACCGGCGCCTCTCCGTTCACAAGGCCGGTGAAGCGGCCCGAAAGCCCGCCCTCGTCGGTAAAATCACCGCGGAAACGGGTCAGGCGTATGCCCTCGCTGACCCGAATCTGGTCAAGCGCAACGGAGATCGGCCCCGACCGCGCGCCCGACCGGCTTGCGTCGCCCAGCGACACCCGCGTCAGGTCGGCGCTGCCGGAGGTGACGGCGATGGCCGGTGGCTGGTTCGCGCCACGTCCCGTCAGGACCACCGCCCCGTCGAACCATCCTCCAATCGATACGGCGGGGAAGGACGCGCCCTGAAACGCACCCTCGGGCGACAACTGGACGCTGCCGGACAGCGAAAGGCCCGCTGCATCCAGTTCCAGCGCGTCCACTGAAGCCGGCTGCCCCAGCACGCCCGAAACATCAAGCCGCCCCTGTGCCGATGCGGGCTTTGCCCATCCCAGCGACGGAATCTCCATCGCGATTCCCGCAAGCCCCGAGGTCAGGCGATAGCGCGTCGGTTCCCCGCGGACGAGATCCAGCGCGATCTCACCCTTCCCCGAGCCCGAGAACATGCCGTCCGGCAACTTCAACCCGAAGGCATCCAGAAACGACCGGGACAAGTCTACCGATCCGGCAACGGCGCTTGTCCCCTGCGCCCCCGCCGCCTGCCGCCAGGTCACGTCGAAGCCCGCCCCCGAAAGGTCCCCTGCCCCCGAAATCGCCACGCCGGTCTTGTCGGCCGTCACCGCAAGCCGCTCGGCCGCCAGGTCATGCCCGGGGACGATGGCCTCCGACCGCAGGTCCAGCAACTGCGCCCGCACCCGGTAGTCGACGTCGGCGATGGTCAGGCCCTTGCGGAACGGCAACACCAGTCGGGTTTCTCCCACCGCGCGTCCCTGTGCCAGATCAATCGGCCTGCCCGCCTTCTTCATGACCTCCAGCGGCGGCTGGTCCAGCAACGACAACGTCGCGGCAATGCTGCCCGACGTCTTCAAATCGAACTGGCCGATCGCGGGCTTGACGCGGGTATCCTCGACCCGCATCACCGACCCGTCCAGCGCGATCTGGCCACCCTGCGGCGCCTCGACCGTGCCGCGTTCGGCGACCAGCGTGAAGGTGAAGTTGTCGAGAAGCCCGTAGCCCGCCCCATCCCGGATTACCGGCATCGACTTCATGAAACGAACCGAGGCATCGCGGAACCTGAAGCCAAGCGAGAAGACAGGCGCCTGCCCCGCACGAAGGCGAAGCGCGCCATGCGCGTCGAAAGCCTCTCCCGCAAGCAGGTTCTCGCCAAGCCAGGCTCGGGTCTTTGCCGCGAATTTGAGGGGCCAAAGCTCGACCAGGCGGCGCGCGGCCAGCCGTTCCATCTCGGCGTCGACGGCGACGACCCAGCCCTCGGCGCCGACCTCTGCCCGACCGCTGAGCGTCACGCGCCGGCCCTGGTCGAAAAGGCTGAGCTGTCCAAGCGTCACGCCGAAGGGCTTCAGCGTCAGCTTGAAGTCCATCAGCCCGTCGTCAAAGGTCAGCGGCGCCGCGAACAGGCCGTCGGGGTTGCCCGAAAGATGGCCCAGACGCAGTTGCACGGTCATCGAATCGGGAAAACCGTCGCTGGACCCCTGCAACCAGGCCTGGGCGTCACCCGAGGCGTTCAGCGTCGGGCTTTCGATCACGATCTCGGAAAACGCCAGTTCGGCGCGAGCGGGCGCATAGGACATCGCCACCCGCGCCCGGTCGAAGGGCAAGGGGGCGACCCCCGGGTTCGGCCGCACCGCGCCCGCCCCGATATCCAGTTCCGCCTGCATCACCCGCACCTCGCCGTTGCGGTCGATCCCGGTGCGCAGCACGCCCGAGATCGGCGCATCGAGCGCGCCAAGCCAGGAGAGCGCGGGCGATTGCGCCGCGACATCCTGCGCCGGAACGCCGGTGATGCGGGCGATGATCCCCGCCTCGGAATTCGACTTCTCGGTCGAGAAGGACAGTTCGACCTGCGCCGGGTCGCCGCCGGCGCCCGCAACCGCGAAAGCCACGTCATAGGCCAGCCGTGCACTGTGCTGGGTCAGCGACATGCGCCCGTCCGAAATCCTCCAGGACTGGCCGGAACGGAGGTCGTCGAACCGGATGTCCAGCCCGGTGGCGTCGACCCGTTCGATCCCGCGCAACGCCGGCAACCCGAAGGCGCGGTCGATCTCGTCAAGGATCTGGCCCGGGCTCAGCGCGGTGTCGGGGGCGACATCGGCCTCGGGCAGCGAAATGTCGAAACTGCCGTCGGCCGTCCGCCTGAGCGCGATGCGCGCGCCCACCAGCCGCAGGCTGCGCGGCTGCACGATGCCGTCCAGAAGCGGGCGCGGCCAGAAACTCGCCCCCAGCCGCTCAAGCGTCGCCAGGCGCAGGCCGCGCGGGGAAAAGAGCGCCACGTCCTTCAGGCGGACACGCGGGACGAAGCCCGCCTCCACCACCGCCTCGACCGCGCCGATCCGTACCGTCGCGCGCCCGGCCAGACCGGTGTTGGCGCGCGCCTCGATTTCCTCGACAACCCACTGCGGCGCGGAGATCGCCCGGCCGGACAAGCCAAGCGCCAGCACGACACCGCCAAAGACAAGCACCGCGACCAGCGCAAAGATCAACGCCCGCGCGGGCCAGCGCAGGTGCCGTCTGACTGGTTTGGCCTTGACCTCGTTCATTGCCGCCCTGTGCCGCGCGCCGCTGTGCCGTGCGCCGCTGTGCCGTGCGCCCCTGTGCCGTGCGCCCCTGTGCCGTGCGCCCCTGCCCCCCTTTAACTTCGCCGGGCAGCGATTAAAACATATAGACATTGCCAACCGCAAAGGAGTGCGGAAATGCCCAACCCCGGTGACCTTGCCCCCGGTTTTTCTCTGCCCCGCGACGGCGGCGGCACCGTATCGCTGTCGGATTTCGCGGGAAAGCCGGTCGTCCTTTACTTCTACCCCAAGGACGACACGCCGGGCTGCACCACCGAGGCGCTGGATTTCACCCGCCTCGCGGGCGATTTCAGCACCGCCGGGGCGACGGTGATCGGCCTCTCGAAGGACAGCGTGGCGGCCCATGACAAGTTCTGCCGCAAGCACGGTCTGGGGATCATCCTGGCGTCCGATGCCGAAAGCGACACCTGCGAACGCTATGGCGTCTGGGTCGAAAAGAACATGTACGGGCGCCGCTACATGGGAATCGAACGCGCGACGTTCCTGATTGCGGCGGACGGGCGCGTGGCGCGGGTCTGGCCCAAGGTGAAGGTCGCCGGGCACGCCGAAGAGGTTCTGGCGGCGGTGCGCGCACTTTGACGCAGGGCCACGCGGGGGAAGCGGCGGCAAGAGGGGCCGAGATGATGAAAAGCCTGGCCGAACGCGCCGAGGAGGTGCTGCGCACCGCCGACGGACGGGCCAAGACCGCCCTGTCGCACGCCCATGCCGCCGACTGGTTCGCCGCGCGCAGGGCAGGCAACGCGCTGCCCATCGGCAGGGCGCAGCCGCCCGATCGCCCCGCCCGCCCCGATCGGCCAGAGCTTTTGCCGCCGCGCGACGTGCCCCGCCGCCGTCCGGGCTCCCCCCAGGGTCGCATCGCGCTTCTGCATGCGCTGGCCCATATCGAACTGAACGCGGTGGACCTGCACTGGGATATCGTGGCGCGTTTCGCCCATGTCCCCATGCCCCCGGGATTCTTCGACGACTGGGTCAAGGCCGCGGACGAGGAATCCAAACATTTCAACCTCCTGTGCGATTGTCTTGAGGCGATGGGGAGCCACTATGGCGCGCTGCCCGCCCATGCCGGCATGTGGCGCGCGGCCGAGGATACGGCGGATGACCTGATGGGGCGGCTGGCCGTCGTGCCGATGGTCCTGGAGGCGCGCGGGCTCGACGTGACGCCCGGCATGATCGAGATCTTCCGCAAGGCGCAGGATCCGCAGGCGACCGCCGCGCTGGAAACGATCTACGCCGAGGAAGTGGGCCATGTGGCCTATGGCGCGAAGTGGTTCAACTTCCTGTGCGGCCGCGAAAACCTTGATCCCAAGGACACCTTCCACGCCCTTGTCCGGCGCTACTTCCACGGCGCCCTGAAGCCCCCCTTCAACGAGGAGAAGCGGGCGGAAGCGGGGCTGCCGCCCGATTTCTACTGGCCCCTGGCCGAGGAATTTCCCCCGGCTTTCCGGCCCGACCCCGGCTGAACCATCGGCATCTTCCCGCCAGCGCACCGGGCGCAAGGCTCAAAAATCTTGCGACACCGGTTTCACATTGTTAATCCCGCAAGTGTTCGGGCTTCTGGAGGGGTGCCGGAACACATGGGGATGCTGCAGAACGGGGACCATCGGCTTGCCGGCACGACTTTCAAATCGCGTTCACGCGTATCTTGAGCGCCGCCTACCGGAACAGCGTCTGTTCCTGAAATCCGATACCGAGACACGGTTCATCCGACTCAAGCCTGCGACGCAGGCGGCCGTCCTTGCCGGGATCGCGCTGCTTCTGGCCTGGACCATCGTCTCCACCTCCATCGTGGTCATGGATTCGATCGGCGCGGGTGGAAGCCGCGAACAAGCCCTGCGCGAACAGGCGATGTACGAGATGCGCCTGGACGAGATGTCGCGCGAACGCGACCTGCGCGCGACCGAGGCCGCCGCCGCCCAGGAGCGCTTTGCCCTGGCGCTTTCGCAGGTTTCGGAAATGCAGGTCGCGCTGTTGAATTCCGAGGAACGCCGCAAGGAGCTTGAGACCGGCATCGGCGTCATCCAGGCGACCCTCAAGCACACGATGAAGGAACGAGATGCGGCGCGGGCCGAGGCTTCGCAACTTGCCGATGCCGGCAGCGTCGGCGACACGCCGCAGGGCCCGGTGGTCGAGGATGTCGCGGGCACCGTCGAGTTTCTGACCGATGCGCTTGATCGTACCGCCGATGAACGCGATCTGATGGCGGTCGCCGCGAATGACGCGCAGGAAGCCAGCCGCGAGGCCGCCTATTCGATGCGGCTTCTGGAAGAACGCCATGACGAGATCTTTGCGCGGCTTGAAGATGCCGTGACGGTGTCGATGGAGCCCCTCGACAAGATGTTTTCGGCGGCGGGCATGGACCCCGATGACCTGATCGACACGATCCGCCAGGGCTATTCCGGTCAGGGCGGCCCGATGGGTCCGCTGCTTGCGCCCCTGCCCGCCGACGAAACCGACCCCGGCGCCATCGCGGACCACGCGCGCGCCTCCTCGATCCTCGACGGGCTCGACCGGATGAACATGTACCGCATCGCGGCCGGGAAGCTTCCGTTTGCCATGCCGCTCAAGACCTCGTTTCGCTACACCTCGCCCTTCGGGCGCCGCTGGGGCCGCATGCACGAAGGTGTCGACCTTGCCGGCGCGCACGGCAGCCCGATCTACGCGACCGCCGATGGCGTGGTGGTGCACGCCGGGCCCGAGAACGGCTATGGGCAGCTTGTCAGCATCCGCCACGATTTCGGGCTGGAAACGCGCTATGGTCACCTCTCGGCGATCAACGTGACGGTGGGGCAAAAAGTCTCGCGCGGGGACAAGATCGGTGCTATGGGAAATACCGGGCGCTCGACCGGGACGCACCTTCATTACGAAGTGCGCGTGAACGGTGCGGCGAAGAATCCGATGATCTACATCAAGGCTGGAAAGAATGTTCTCTAAAAGCAGAATCAATGAGCCTGTCGGCAAGACCGGCCCCGAGAGTGACGCCCCGCGCGCATCCGATCCGGTTTCGACTGCGAAACCTGCCTATGAATTCACCACCTCGGCCCCCAAGGCCAAGCCGCCGGCAAGTGTGCTGTCCTCCGATCTGACGGTGGTCGGCAACCTGAAGACATCGGGCGATATCCAGGTGGAAGGCACGGTTGAGGGCGACATCCGCGCCCACCTTCTGACCGTGGGCGAAAGCGCCACCATCAAGGGCGAGATCGTCGCCGACGACATCGTCGTCAACGGCCGCGTCGTGGGCCGGGTGCGTGGCCTCAAGGTGCGCCTGACCGCGACCGCGCGGGTCGAGGGCGACATCATCCACAAGACCATCGCGATCGAAAGCGGCGCGCATTTCGAAGGCTCCGTGCAACGCCAGGACGATCCGATCTCCGGCGGATCGGGCGCCGCAAAGGCCGCCCCGATCGCAGCGAAGTAAGGGTTCCACGATCGACTGAAAAAGGGGCGCCAGTGGCGCCCCTTATCGTTTGCAGGGCGGGGTTTGCGCCCGCTCAGCCGGTGGCGGCGATCCGCCGGTACATGTGCCAGCTTGCGTGACCCAGAACCGGCAGCACGACGAACAGCCCCAGGAACATCGGGACCATGCCCAGGAACAGGGCGCCGGTGATGATCCCCCCCCAGACGATCATGACCGGCAGGTTTGCGAGCGTTGCCTGAACCGAATGGATCATCGCGGTGACAAAATCGACCTCTCTCTCCAGAAGAAGCGGCAGGCCGACAACCGATATCGCGAACAGCACGGCAGAGAATGCCGCCCCGACGGCCGTCCCGATCAGCAGCATGATCGGCCCGTTGCCTTCCAGGAAGATCTGCACAAGGCTCATCGACCCGCTGAAGGCCCTGAGCCCCACGAACAGCGCAAAAAGCGCATGGGCGACAAAGACCCAGAACAGGAAGAAGACGATGATGACCGCGGCGATGGCGGGGATCTGCCGGTCCTTTTGCGCAAAGACCACCCCCAGGACGCCGCCCCAGGTCGGCCTGGCGCCCGTCTCGAACTGGCGGCTGACCTCGTAAAGGCCGACCGCGGCGAAAGGGCCCAGCAGCGGGAAACCGACGGCCAGGGGCGCGATCCACCATTCCTGTCCGGCGGCGGAATAGATCCGCCACAAGAGCATCCCGCCCGCGACATAGACCGCGCTGAAGAAAAGCCCGAACAAGGGCGCGCGCAGGAAGTCCGCGGCCCCGGCCCGCAGCACCCCGACGACATCGCCCATTCCCAGCGTATGGATTTCAGGTAACGGGTCCGGACCCGACGTAACCTCCGACATGCATCCTCCTCCCACGCGCGCAGGAGAAGGCTAGGACAGTCGCGGCCCGCCTGACAAGCGTTCGATTGCGGGGGATCAGTCCTCGGCCTGCGCCTCGGCGCGGCTCTTGCCGGCGACATCCATCGCCAGCGTCGCCGCCATGAAGGCGTCGAGATCGCCGTCGAGAACGCCCTGCGTGTCCGACGTCTCGTAGCTGGTGCGAAGATCCTTCACCATCTGATAGGGCTGAAGCACATAGCTGCGGATCTGGTTGCCCCAGCCCGCCTCGCCCTTGGCGGCGTGCTGGGCGTTGATCTCGGCGTTCCGCTTGTCGAGTTCCAGCTGATACAGGCGCGACTTCAGCGCGGCCATGGCGTTGGCGCGGTTCTGGTGCTGCGACTTTTCGGAACTGGTCACGACGATGCCGGTCGGCAGGTGGGTGATCCGCACGGCGGAATCGGTGGTGTTGACGTGCTGCCCGCCGGCGCCGGACGACCGGTAGGTGTCGATGCGGATCTCGTTGTCGGGGATGGTGATCTCGATGTTGTCGTCCACCACCGGATAGACCCAGACCGAGGAAAAGGACGTATGCCGCCGCGCCGCGCTGTCGTAGGGCGAGATGCGCACCAGCCGGTGCACGCCCGATTCCGATTTCAGCCAGCCATAGGCGTTGGGGCCGGAAATCTTGTATGCGGCGGACCGGATGCCCGCCTCTTCCCCCGGGTTTTCCGAGATGAGTTCGACCTTGTAGCCCTTTTTCTCGGCCCAGCGGACATACATCCGCGCCAGCATCGAGGCCCAGTCGCAGCTTTCCGTGCCGCCCGCGCCGGCGTTGATCTCGAGGAAGGTGTCGTTTCCGTCGGCCTCCCCGTCCAGAAGCGCCTCAAGCTCCTTGGCGGCGGCGAATTCGCGCAGCGCCTTCAGGCTGGCCTCGGCCTCGGTGACGATCTCGGCGTCGTCCTCCATCTCGCCCAGTTCGATCAGGTCGACATTGTCGGTCAGGTCGCGGTCGATCTTGCGGTAGGTTTCCACCGCATCCATCAGCATCTGGCGTTCCCGCATCAGCTTTTGCGCGCGCGCGGGGTCCGACCAGAGGTCGCCATCCTCGATCATCGCATTGAATTCTTCCAGCCGGTGCGGCGCGGTTTCCCAGTCCATCCGCTGGCCCAGAAGCTTCAGCGACTTTCGGATCGCCTCGACCGTGTTCTGCGTTTCGGCGCGCATCTGGCCGTTCCTTCCTTCACATTTCGGCGCGGGTGATAGCCGAGCCGCCGCGCCCCGGCAAGGGCAGGCGACCGCGCTGGCAGCCCCGCGATGTCAGTAGAGCCCACCGGAGTTCAGGGTTCCGAAATCGGCCTTGTCCGGGATGATCACCGTTTCCCCCGAAGAGGTGGTCACAGCCGTGCCGTTCTCCCCATCGATTTCGCCCCGCGCGAAAAGCGGCAGGTTCTGGGTGAGACCGAACCCGCCGTCCACCAGCGCGCCAAGGCCGAAGATGGGAATGACGCCGTCACGGAAGTATTCCGCCTGCACGAAATCGCCGCTCACGCCCGGCGGCAGCTGTTCGCCGGTATAGCGGTCGATGCTGATGAAATGCCCACCCGGCGGCACCTTGAACTGCGATCCGCCGAACTTCTCGACGGCCTTTTTCATGAAGCTGTTGAAGACCGGCACGCATAGCGTTCCGCCGAAGGCGCCGGGGCCAAGCGTGCGCGGCTGGTCGTAGCCCATGTAGCAGCCCGCCACGATGTTCGAGGTGAAGCCGATGAACCACACGTCCTTGGCGTCGTTCGTGGTCCCGGTCTTGCCCGCGACGGGCACCGGCAGCCGCACCCCCGACCCTGACCCGCGCGTCACCACGCCCTGCATCATCGAGGTGAGCTGATAGGCGGTGATCGCGTCCATCACCCGTTCGCGGTCCGACCGGATCGTCGGCGCGCGCCCGGCGGGCAGGCTGTCCGTTCCGCAATCGACGCAGGTCCGCTGGTCGTGCCGATAGACCGTCCGGCCCCAGCGGTCCTGAACCCGGTCGACCAGCGTCGGTTCCACCCGTTCGCCGCCGTTGGCGAACATCGCATAGGCGGCGACCATCTTGTAAAGCGTGGTTTCCTGCGCCCCGAGCGCATTGGCCAGGAAGGGTTGCAGGCGGTCGTAGACGCCGAAGCGTTCGGCATAGCCCGCCACCGTCTCCATCCCGATTTCCTGCGCCACGCGCACGGTCATCAGGTTGCGCGACTGTTCGATCCCGGTGCGCAGCGGGGTCAGCCCGTAGTACTTGTTCGAGGAATTCTTGGGCCGCCACAGCCCCTGGGGCGTGTCGACCTCGATCGGGGCGTCGACGACGATCGTCGCCGGGGTGAAGCCGGAATCAAGGGCCGCGGCATAGACGAAGGGCTTGAACGACGAGCCCGGCTGGCGCTGCGCCTGCGTGGCGCGGTTGAAGACCGAGGACTGGTAGGAGAACCCGCCCTGCATGGCGATCACCCGGCCGGTGTCCACGTCCATCGCCATGAAGCCGCCCTGTACCTCGGGCACCTGGCGCAGCGACCAGCGGTCGAAGGCGCCGTCCTTGGCGTAAAGCGCCTTGACCATGACCACGTCGCCAACCGACACCAGATCGCCCGCGACCTTCGCCTTGGCGCCAAGCTTGCCGTCGGCCTGACGCTTGCGTGCCCAGGTCACGTCCTCTGCCGGGATGAAATGGCCGTCGGCGTCGTCCTCCACGCCCTCGATGCCGATGCGCGCCGATTTCTCGCCGACCTCAAGAACCACGGCGGGCGACCATCCGGCGACATCGCGCGGCACGTCGACGCTTGCCAGCGCCGCGCGCCAGGCGGCCTCGCCCGTCAGCGCCTCGGGCGCAAGCACACGCCCGGTGCCGCGCCAGACGCCCTGCTTGCGGTCATAACTCTCCAGCGCCTCCTGCAGGGCCGCCGCAGCCTCTGCCTGCATCGCGGGATCGACCGTCGCGCGGATCGAAAGCCCGCCGGAAAAGAACTCCTCCTCGCCGAAGCTGCGCGACAGTTGGCGGCGGATCTCGTCGGTGAAGTAGTCGCGCGGCGGCAGCGCCTCGCGGAAGGCGGGGAAGTCGCCGTTCTGCACCGACCGCAGCGGCTGGTCGCGTTCGCTGCGATAGGTGGCCTCGTCCAGGTAGCCGTTTTGCCACATCTCGCGCAGCACATAGTTGCGCCGCTCCAGCAGCCTGTCGTGGTTGCGCACCGGGTGGAAGTTCGAAGGCTCCTTCGGCATCGAGGCAAGGGTCGCCGCCTCGTGCGGGGCAAGTTCGCTCAGCGACTTGTTGAAATAGGTCTGCGCTGCCGCAGCGACGCCATAGCTGTTCTGGCCCAGGAAGATCTCGTTGAGGTAAAGTTCAAGGATCTTGTCGCGCGACAGGCTTTCAACCAGCCGCGTGGACAGGATCAGTTCCTTTATCTTGCGCTCGATCGTCTTGTCGCCGGACAGAAGAAAGTTCTTCGCCACCTGCTGCGGGATGGTCGAGGCGCCACGCAGGTTCTTGCCGCGCGACTTGACCGCCTCCCACAGGGCGGCGGCGATGCCGCGGGTGTCGAAGCCCTGGTGGGTATAGAAGTTCTTGTCCTCGGCCGAGATGAAGGCGTATTTCACCAGGTCCGGCACCTCCTCGATCGATACGAAGATGCGCCGTTCCTCGGCGAATTCGTCGATGATCCGGCCCTCGCCGGAATAGATCCGGCTGATCGTCTTGGGCGAATACTGGGTCAGCTGTTCGTGGTTGGGCAGATCCTGGCCATAGAACCAGAACACCGCGCCAAGCGTCAGGGCGCCGAAGAACACGCCGGTGATGATCCAGCTGAAAAGTCCCCCGAAGGTCGAAAACAAGAAGCGGATCACACGATATCCCCGGAAATAGCGTGCCATTCTATACAGCCTCGGGCCGCCGGGGTCAAAGCAACTTGGGGTGTTCCCGGCCGGTGACGGCGGGTCACTGCCGGACCAGCCGCGCCTCTGCCGCGTCCTCGCCGGCCCAGGCCCTCAGGCCCGCGCGGATCGCCGCGGCCATGGTGGCGCGCCAGACCGGATCGGCCAGCCGTTCGCGGTCCTTCGGCGAAGACATGAACCCCAGTTCCAGAAGCACCGCGGGGATATCTGGCGCCTTCAGCACCGAAAAGGCCGCCTCCTGCACCGGGTGGCGGTGCAGGCGCAGCCCCGCATCCCGGATCGCGTCGACAAGGCGCGATGCCAGCCGGTCGATCCGCGGTGCCGTTTCCGCCCGCGCGAGGTCCATCAGCACGGCCGCCACGGCATCGTCCTGAAAGGACAGATCCACGCCCGACAAAAGGTCGGCGCGGTCGTGCCGTTCGGCCAGAAGCTCCGCCGCGGCATCCCCCGCCCCCGCCGCCAGCTTGTAGATCGTGGCCCCGGTCGCCAACCCTTCTTCCAGCGCGTCGGCATGCAGCGACAGGAACACATCCGCCCCCGCGCCGCGCGCGATGGAGATGCGCGCCTCGAGCGGAACAAAGCTGTCGTCGCCGCGCGTCAGCTCCACGATCATCCCGTCGCGGCGCAGAACCTCGGCCAGCTCGCGCGCGAAGGCGAGCGTCAGGTGCGCCTCGCGCAGCGGCCCCGCCTCGGCGCCCGGGTCGATGCCCCCGTGGCCGGGATCCAGCACGACGACCAGCGGGCGGCTGCCGTCCTGGCGCAGCTTCGGTGCCAAAACATCGGCCGGGCGAAGGTCTGGCCAGTCGGGATCGGCGGGCGCGCCGGCGGCAGCGGCGAATGCATCCTTCGTCGCGGGGGCAAGACGGATCGACACCTGCGCACCGTTGCCCGTCCGGGGTTCGGCGGCCGAGGCGACGGCATAGGGCCCGTCCAGTTCAAGGACCAGACGCGACCATCCCGCGCGGACCGGACCGGCCCCGAGGCCAAGGACGCGGGCGCTGCGGTCGAGCGCCGCGGGCGCAGCGGCGCCGAAATCGACCTCGCGGAAATCGACGACGGCGCGCGGCGGATCGGCCAAGAGAAACACCCGGTAAGGCACCGGCTGATCTAGGGAAAGGTCGATCGCCACGCCGTCCTCGGTATCGGTGATGCCCGACGCCGCGGGATCAAGCCGCGCCAGCGCCGACAGTTCACCCGCCGCGGTCGGCCGGGGTGCGACCGCCAGTGCCACTATCAGGATCGCCGCCAACCGCTTCATGCTGCCCGCCTTTTTCGCGCGATCATAGCGGGTGTGCGGCGCCCTGCAATCCTTGCCCGCCTCAGCCCCGGCGGATCATGAAGTCCCGGAGCCGGGCCAGCCCTTCCCGGATGTCGGGGGTCGCGCCGGCATAGGAAAACCGCAAGGTGCGTGCGCCCCGGACCGGGTCGAAATCCAGCCCCGGCGTCACCGCGACGCCGGCGCCCTCAAGGATCTCTGCCGCCAGCGCGCGGCTGTCGCCGGTCAGGTCCGACACATCGGCGTAGACATAAAAGGCCCCGTCGGGCGGCGCGATGCGGCTGAACCCGGCCTTTGGCAGCCCCTCAAGCATCAGCCTGCGGTTTTCGCCATAGACCGCGCGATGCGCCTCAAGCTCGGCCGTGCAGTCCAGTGCGGCCAGCGCGGCGACCTGGCTGGCATGCGGGGCGCAGATGAACATGTTCTGCGCCAGCCGCTCGACCAGCCGCACATGATCGGGCGGCACCACCATCCAGCCCACGCGCCACCCCGTCATCGAGAAGTACTTCGAGAAGGAGTTGATCACATAGACATCGTCGCTGACCTCCAGCGCCGAAACCGCCCGGTCGTCGTAGTGCAGCCCGTGATAGATCTCGTCCGATACGAAGGCGATGTCGCGCGCCTGTGCCGCCTCGACAAGGCCCGCCAGCGCCGCGCGCGACAGCATCGTGCCGGACGGGTTGGCGGGCGACGCCACGATCAGCCCTGCGACGTTTTCCGGGATGTCGCCGGGCCGCGGCTGATAGCGGTCCTCGATCCGGGTCGGGATGCCGACCGGATCCAGCGACAGCGCCTTCAGGATCTGCCGGTAGGACGGATAGCCGGGTTCCCCCAGCGCCACCCGTTCACCGGCGTCGAAAAGCGCCGTGAAGGCCAGAAGGAACGCCGACGAGGAACCGGAGGTGACGATCACCCGCGCAGGGTCAAGCGAAATCCCGTACCAGTCGCGGTAAAGCCCCGCGATCCGGGCCCGCAACGCGGGCAGGCCAAGCGCCACGGTGTATCCCAGCGCATCCGCCTCCATCGCCCGGGCCAGCGCGGCGCGCGCGGCCTGGGGCGCGGGGGTCGATGGCTGGCCGATCTCCATGTGGATGATCCTGCGGCCCCGCGCCTCGGCGGCGCGTGCGGCCTCCAGCACATCCATCACAATGAAGGGATCGACCGATCCGCGTCTTGAAGCCCGCATGAAAACGTCCCTATTGTGTCCGCCGACGTATCTGCGCCCGTACATTCCAGCCCGGGCGGCCAAGGTCAATGCCCCGGGTCCGCCGCGGCGTATCGTCGCCTTGCGCCCCGGCTGGCCTGTGTCAGGCGTGGCACCCCAACCGGCCGGACGGCCCGACGACAGGAATGACCGAATGAAACGCCCAGCCTCCGCCCGTGCCTTTGCCACCTCTTGCGCGCTTGCCGCTGCGGTCGCCCTTGCCCACCCCGCCCTCGCCTTCGACATCTCCGCGATGTCGGACGCCGAACGCGACGCCTTCGGCAAGGAGGTGCGCAGCTACCTGCTGGCCAACCCCGAGGTTCTGGTCGAGGTCATCAACGAACTGGAACAGCGCAACGCCGATGCGCAGGCCCAGGGCGACAAGGCGCTTGTCACCGCAAACGCGCAGGACATCTTCGACGACGGCTGGAGCTTTGTCGGCGGCAATCCCGAGGGTGACATCACCGTTGTCGAATTCCTCGACTACCGTTGCGGCTATTGCCGCAAGGCCCACGGCGCGGTGACCGAACTTCTGGAAACCGACGGCAACATCCGCTTCATCGTCAAGGAATTCCCGATCCTAGGTGATCAGTCGGTCCTTGCCTCGCGCTTCGCCATCGCCGCGCGCATGGTCGCGGGGGACGATGCCTATGCCAGGATCGGCGTCGGATTCTACGAAGGGTTCCGCGGCGATGTCACGGACGCCTCGCTGAAGAACTTCGCGGCCGACCTCGGGCTTGACGGCGATGCGATCCTGGCGCGGATGAACGACGCCGAGGTGACGAAGATCATCGAGGACAACCACCTTCTTGCCCAGCGTCTGCAGATCGCGGGCACGCCCTCCTTCATCATCGGCGAACAGCTCTTGCGGGGCTTTGCGCCGCTTGAGGCGATGCAGGGCATCGTCGCCGACGAACGCGGCTGATCGCGCGCGCGGGCGGCGCTTGGCCGCCCGCCCCCCCTCCCCGCAGGGATGATCTGGATCATGGCGGGGGAATCTGGGCATCCTAGGGTTCCCTGACCCTGGAAGGAGCCCCTGATGACCGCGCCGCTTGACGGGATCGTCGTGCTTGACATGACCCATGTGCTTGCCGGGCCCTTCGCGGCGACCCAGCTTGCCGATTTCGGGGCGCTGGTGATCAAGGTGGAACGCCCGGGCAGCGGCGACGACACCCGCGCCTTCCCCCCCTTCAAGGACGGCGAAAGCGCCTATTTCGCGGCGCTGAACCACGGCAAGCGCTCCATCGCGCTTGACCTGAAGGCCGAAGGTGACAGGGCGGTCTTCGAACGGCTTCTGGCGCGGGCCGACATCGTGCTGGAAAACTTTCGCCCCGGCGCGATGGAGGGGCTCGGCTATGGCTGGGCCGACCTGCACGAACGCTTTCCCTCCCTGATCTACGGCGCGGTCTCGGGCTTTGGCCATACCGGGCCGGAGGCGGGCAAACCCGCCTATGACATGGTCGTGCAGGCGCGCGGCGGCGTCATGTCGATCACCGGAGAGGAAGGCGGCCCCCCGGTACGGGTCGGCGCCTCGATCGGCGACATCGTGGCGGGCATGTATCTGGTCCAGGGCGTGATCGCCGCGCTTTACGCCCGCGACCGCAGCGGCCAGGGCGCGAAGATCGACATTTCCATGCTGGATGCGCAGATCGCGATCCAGGAACACGCCCTTGCGATCACCACCGCGACCGGCACCCCGCCCGGCCCCACCGGCGCGCGCCATCCGACCATCACCCCCTTTTCCACCTTCCGCGCCGCCGACGGCTTCTTCGTCATCGCCGCCGGCAATGACGCGATCTTTGCCCGCCTGTGCGACGCGCTCGGCCAGCCGGGCCTGGCCGGCGATCCCCGCTTTGCGACCAATGCGGCGCGCTGCGAGAACGTGCATATCCTCAAGCGCCTGATCGAGACCGAGACGCTTTCCCTGCCCCGCGCCCACTGGATCGCCACGCTCGAGGCGCATGGCGTGCCGACCGGGCGCGTGCAGGACATGGCCGAGGCGCTGGCCGACCCGCAGGTCCTGGCCCGCAACATGGTCTTGCCGATCGCCGCCGCGCCGGGCCGTCCCGCCTTTGTCGCGGCGGGCAATCCGGTCAAGATGACCGGGCTTGCCGAACCCGCCGCCCGCGCCCCCGCGCCGACGCTCGACGGGGACCGGGCCTGGGTTCTGGACTGGCTGGCGGGTCGGGAAACCCGCACGCCTGACGCGCCCTGACACTGACCTGCCGCGAACGGACCTTGCCGCCGCGCGATCCTCGCCTATGGTGGCCGCGCGCGACAGGAATTCCCGGAGTAGACCCATGACCGACGAGCCGCTCGTCATCTTCACCCCCTCTGGCAAGCGGGGGCGTTTTCCCGTGGGCACGCCCGTCCTGACGGCGGCGCGGCAGCTGGGCGTCGACCTCGATTCGGTCTGTGGCGGACGCGGCATCTGTTCGAAGTGCCAGATCACCCCGGGCCACGGCGAATTTCCCAAGCATGGCGTGACCGTCCGCGAAGGCGCGCTGTCGGAGTGGAACGAGGTGGAGGCGCGCTATGACCGCATCCGCGGCCTGAAGGAAGGCCGCCGCCTGGGCTGCCAGGCGAAGGTCATGGGCGACATCGTCATCGACGTGCCGCCGGAAAGCCAGGTCCACCGCCAGGTGATCCGCAAGTCCGCGACCGCCCGCGACATCACCATGGACCCCGCCACCCACGCCTATTACGTCGAGGTCGCCGAACCCGACATGCACGAGCCCTCGGGCGATTTTCAAAGGCTGGCCGACGCGCTGCGCGACCAGTGGCAGATCGACGGGCTGGAAGCCGACGCGACGTTGCTTGGCCGGTTGCAGCCGATCCTGCGCAAGGGCGAATGGAAGGTCACCGTCGCCATCCACAAGGACCACCGCGGCAAGCCGCGCATCATCGACCTTTGGCCGGGCTTCTGGGAAGGCCGGCTCTACGGGCTGGCGATCGACCTTGGTTCCACCACCATCGCGGCGCATCTGGTCGACCTGAGGAACGGCAATGTCCTTGCCTCCTCGGGCCTGATGAACCCGCAGATCCGCTTTGGCGAAGACCTGATGAGCCGGGTCAGCTACGCGATGATGAACCCCGGCGGCGACAAGGAAATGACCTCGGCGGTGCGCCATGCGCTGAACGGGCTGGCCCAGGCCATCGCGACCGAGGCGAACATCGATCCGCGCCAGATCGTCGAGGCGGTCTTTGTCTGCAACCCGGTGATGCACCACCTCCTTCTCGGCATCGACCCGGTGGAACTTGGCCAGGCGCCCTTCGCGCTTGCCACGTCCGAAAGCCTGTCGCTGCCGGCCAGCGATCTTGAACTCGATGCGATCCACGATCACGCGCGCATCTACATCCTGCCCTGCATCGCGGGCCATGTCGGCGCCGATTGCGCCGCCGTCGCACTGTCGGAGGAACCCGACAAGTCCGAAGACATGGTCCTGATCGTCGATGTCGGCACCAACGCCGAGATCCTGTGCGGCAACAAGGACCGGGTGCTGGCCTGTTCCTCGCCGACCGGCCCCGCGTTCGAGGGCGCGCAGATCAGCGCTGGCCAGCGTGCCGCGCCCGGCGCCATCGAACGGGTCGAGATCGACCCGGTGACGAAGGAACCCCGCTTCCGCGTCATCGGCAGCGACCTGTGGTCCGACGACCCGGCCTTTGCCGCCGCGACGGCGGCGACCGGCATCACCGGCATCTGCGGGTCCGGCATCATCGAGGTGGTGGCCGAAATGCGGATGGCCGGCCTTCTGGACGCAAGCGGTCTGATCGGGTCGGCCGACCAGACCGGCACCGCGCGCTGCATCCCGACCGGGCGCACGAACGCCTACGTCCTCCATGACGGCACCGCCGAGGGCGGGCCGCTGATCACCGTGACCCAGGGCGACATCCGCGCGATACAGCTTGCCAAATCGGCGCTTTACGCGGGCGCGCGGCTCTTGATGGACGAATTGCAGATCGACAAGGTCGATCGCGTGGTCCTGGCCGGCGCCTTCGGCGCGCATATCAGCCCCAAGCACGCGATGGTACTGGGCATGATCCCGGATGTACCGCTGGACATGGTCCAGTCGGCCGGCAACGCGGCCGGAACCGGCGCGCGCATCGCGCTATGCAACATCGGCGCGCGGGCCGCGATCGAGGACGAGGTCAAGCGCATCCACAAGGTCGAAACGGCGATCGAGCCGCGATTCCAGGAACATTTCGTCGCCGCCAACGCGATCCCGCACGCGACCGATGCCTTCCCGGAGCTCTCCAGGATCGTCACCCTGCCCGATGTCGGCTTCAACACCGGCGGTTCGGGCGGCGGGGCCGACGGCGGGCGTCGCCGGCGGCGGGGATGACCGCCTAGCCGCCCCAGCGCGCCAGAACCTCGGCCGGGTCCAGCGGATCTGTCTGCGACCCCGCGCCGATGGCGCCGGGCGTGCGCGACAGGCGCGGCGCGGGCGCGGGCTCTGCCACCCCTTCGTGATCCACGAACGTGCAGCGCGCGGCGTTGTGGGCATGGCCGGGCGCCTCAGCCAGCGTCAGGACCGGGGTCAGGCAGGCGTCCGTCCCCGCTGCCAGCGCGGCCCAGTCGTCACGGGTCCGGGTCAGGAACCGCGCGGCAAGGATGTCGCGCAGCACGGGCCAGGCCGCCGGATCCCGCCGGTCGGGCAGAGCCGCCGGATCAAGCCCCGCGAGGCCAAGGAAGGTGCGCCAGAATTTCTCCTCGATCGCCCCAAGCGCCACGAAGCCCCCGCATTTGCAGCGATAGGTGTCGTAGTAGGGCGCGCCGCCGTCCAAGAGGTTCGCCCCCCGCCGGTCTTCCCACGCCCCGCCCGCGACCAGGGTGCGGATCATCGCCGTCAGATGCGCCACCCCGTCGGTGATCGCGGCATCGACGATCTGCCCCCGGCCGGATCGCGCGGCCTCAAGGAACGCGCAGACCATTCCGAAGGCCAGGTAGATCCCGCCGCCGCCGAAATCGCCCAGAAGGTTCAGGGGCGGCACCGGTCGGTCGGCAGTTCCGATCGCATGCAGCGCCCCGGTCAGCGCGATGTAGTTGATGTCGTGTCCGGCGGTCCTGGCCAGCGGTCCCGCCTGCCCCCAGCCGGTCATACGCCCGTAGACAAGGCGCGGGTTCTCGGGGAAATCGCCGGGGCCGAGACCCAGACGCTCCATCACGCCGGGGCGCAGCCCCTCGATCAGCCCATCGGCCCGGGCGATCAGGCGGCGGGCGACGGCGCGGTCGTCCGCGGATTTCAGGTCGAGCGTGACGAACCCCCGCCCGCGGTCCAGAACCTCGTAGTCCAGGCCGAAGATGTGGCGGGTGCCGGGGCGTTCGATCCGCACGACTTCGGCGCCCATGTCGGCCAGCGTCATCGCGGCAAAGGGCGTGGGCCCAAGCCCCGCGATCTCGACGATCCTGAGGCCGGCCAGCGGCCCGCTCATGCGCCTGCCTTGTCTTCCAGCATCAGCCACTCCTCCTCTGCCGCCGCAAGCGCCGCCTGACGTTCGGCCAGCCCCTCGGACGCCTTGCGGAACTTGTCCGGCGCCTTGGCGAAGAGGTCGGGATCGGACAGGAAGGCGGTCAGCCTGGCGATCTCCGCCTCAAGCTTCTCGATCACGCCAGGAAGAGCGTCCAGCCGGTGTTTTTCCGTGAATGTAAGCCTTTGTGCTGCTTTCTTCACCTTTTCTTCCGGCGCCGGCGCGGGTCTTGCCAGCGGCTTCGACACCACGCGTTCCGGCGCCTCATCGCCCCGCTGCGCCTGATAGTCGGTCCAGCCCCCGGCATAGACCGTGGCGCGTCCGTCCCCCTCCATCGCCACGGTCGTCGTCGCCACCCGATCGATGAAATCGCGGTCGTGGCTGACCAGAAGGACGGTGCCGTCATATTCCCCCAGCACGTCTTGCAGAAGGTCGAGCGTTTCCACATCCAGATCGTTTGTCGGTTCGTCCAGCACCAGCACGTTCGACGGCTTCGCCATGATCCGCGCCAGAAGAAGCCGCGCCCGTTCTCCGCCCGACAGCGACCCGATCGGCGCGCGCGCCTGCGCCTCGTCGAAAAGGAAGTCCTTCAGATAGGCGACGACATGCTTCGGCGTGCCGCGCACCATTACCTGATCCGACCGGCCCGACACCGCCATGTCGGGGTCGTTCACCAGCCCGTCCCAAAGCGACATGCTGAAGTCGAGCGTGGCGCGGGCCTGGTCAAAGACGGCGATCTGCAGGTTGGTGCCGTGGCGGATCCTTCCGGTGTCGGGCGCGACCTCGCCCGTCAGCATCTTCAGAAGCGTCGTCTTGCCCACCCCGTTCGGACCGACAAAGGCGACCCGGTCACCGCGCAGCACCGTCAGATCGAAGGGGCGCAGGATCAACTTGTCGTCGTAACGCTTTGATATGCCTTTCGCCTCGATCACCAGACGACCCGAGGTCTGGCCGGTTTCAAGCGCCATGTCGGCAGTACCCTGGCGGCGGATCAGCGCCGCCCTTTCCGCCCGCATCGCCTGCAGCGCGCGCACCCGCCCCTGATTGCGCTTGCGCCGCGCCGATATCCCCTCGACCGCCCATTTCGCCTCGGCCTTGATCTTGCGGTCCAGCTTGTGACGGGCGATGTCCTCTTCGGACCAGACGGTTTCGCGCCAGTCCTCGAACGCCTCGAATCCGCGTTCGTTGCGTCGCACCGTGCCCCGGTCGATCCACAGCGTCGCCCTCGTCAGCGCCCTTAGGAAGGCGCGGTCGTGGCTGATGATCACATAGGCCGCGCGGGTTTCGCGCAGCTGGTCTTCCAGCCAGCGGATCGCCTGGATGTCCAGATGGTTGGTCGGTTCGTCCAGAAGCATCAGTTCCGGCGCCTCGGCCAGAAGCTTGGCCAGCGCAGCGCGCCGCCGTTCCCCGCCCGAGGCCGCGCCGACCGGCGTTTCGGGATCGAAGCGCAGGCCCTCGGCCACGACCGCGACACGGTAGCCTTCGCCCTCGGGCAGGCCCGAGGCGGCGAAATCGCCCAGCGTGGCAAAGGCCGACAGGTCAGGTTCCTGTTCCATGTAGCCCACGGTTACACCCGGTGGCACCGTGCGCGCGCCCTGATCTGGTTCGACCAGCCCCGCCATCACCTTCATCAGCGTGGATTTGCCTGACCCGTTGCGCCCGACAAGGGCCACACGGTCGCCAGGCTGAACCACAAGGTCGAGCCCGTCGAAAACGGGATTGCCGCCGAACGTCAGCGAGATGCCGGAAAGCTGAAGAAGAGGTGCGCGTGCCATGGCGCGTGGCTAGCGCCGCCCCCGCGCAAGGTCAACGCCCCTTTCCGCCAGAGCCGCGCCAGAGCCGCGCGAGCCCCGTGCCTGCCCCGTGCCTGCCCCTTGCCAGCCTTGTGCCAGCCCCTTGCCAGACGGGGCGGCATCGGGCAGGAAGCGGCATGGCAAAGGCCCAGACAAGTTTTACCTGCACCGCCTGTGGCGCGGTCCACCGCAAGTGGGCGGGGCGCTGCGATGCCTGCGGCGCCTGGAACTCCATCGCCGAGGAGGCGCCGCTGTCGGCCGGGCCCGGCGCGCGCGCGCTTGGCGCCGTCCGGGGCCGGACCGTCGATCTGACCACCCTTGCCACGACCGAGGCGCCGCTGCCCCGGCGCGAATCCGGGCTTTCCGAATTCGACCGCGTGCTGGGCGGCGGTCTGGTGCCGGGGTCGGCGATCCTCGTCGGGGGCGACCCGGGCATCGGCAAGTCCACGCTGCTTTTGCAGGCGACCGCAAGTTTCGCCCGCAATGGACTGAAATCCCTGTACATATCCGGGGAGGAAGCGAGCGCGCAGGTGCGGATGCGCGCGCAGCGCCTGGGGCTGGCCGACGCGCCGGTCCGGCTGGGCGCGGAAACCAACCTGCGCGACATCCTGACCACGCTTGATGCCGAACGCCCGGGTCTTGCGATCATCGATTCGATCCAGACCATGTGGCTCGATACCGTCGAAAGCGCGCCGGGGTCGGTCGCACAGGTGCGCGCCGCCGCGCATGAGCTTGTCACCTTCGCCAAGTCGCGCGGGACCTCCGTCGTCCTTGTCGGCCATGTCACCAAGGAGGGCCAGATCGCCGGGCCCCGCGTGGTGGAGCACATGGTCGACACCGTCCTCTATTTCGAAGGCGAACGCGGCCACCAGTTCCGCATCCTGCGCGCGGTCAAGAACCGCTTTGGTCCCGCCGACGAGATCGGCGTGTTCGAGATGACCGGCGCCGGCCTGGCCGAGGTCACCAACCCTTCGGCGCTTTTCCTGTCCGACCGGGGGCAACCGGCGCCCGGATCGGCCGTCTTCGCCGGGATCGAGGGAACAAGACCGGTTCTGACCGAGGTGCAGGCGCTTGTCGCGCCCTCTCCGCTTGGCACCCCGCGCCGCACGGTCGTCGGCGTGGACGCGGGCCGGCTTTCGACGATTCTCGCGGTCTTGGAGGCGCGTTGCGGCATCCCCTTTGCCGGGCTCGACGTGTTCCTGAATGTCGCCGGCGGGATGCGCGTTTCCGAACCGGCAGCCGACCTCGCGATCGCCGCGGCGCTTCTTTCGGCGCGCGAAGATGTGGCTTTGCCGCCAGACATGGTGATTTTCGGCGAAATCAGCCTGTCTGGCGCGCTCCGGCCTGTCGCACAGAGTGAAAACAGGTTGAAAGAGGCGCAAAAACTTGGTTTCTCAAGCGCGATAGCCCCGGAAAAGTCAAAATCCGAGGTCAACAATGACGGGATGAGGGTACGCAAGATGCCCGACCTCGTGGCCTTTGTCGGCGAATTGTTCGGCGCAGGTTAGGACAGGAGAACGAGCATGGAAGGCTTCACCATCGTCGACGCCGGGGTCGGTGTCATCATCCTGCTGTCGGCAGTTCTTGCCTACAGCCGGGGTTTCGTGCGCGAGGTCCTGGCCATCGGCGGCTGGGTCGCGGCCGCGATCGCGGCTTTCGTCTTCGCCCCTCAGGCACAGCCGCTGGTGCAGCAGATCCCGGTCCTTGACCGCTTCCTTGGCGACAGTTGCGAGCTTTCGATGATCGCGTCCTTTGCGGTCGTGCTGGCGCTGACGCTGGTTGTCGCCTCGATCTTCATTCCGCTTTTCGCCTCGGCGGTGCAACGGTCCGCGCTTGGCGGCATCGACCAGGCGCTTGGCTTCCTGTTCGGCGCGCTGCGCGGGATCGTGCTGGTCGCGGTTGCCTTCCTTGTCTACGAGCGCGCCCTTGCGGGGTCATCGATCCCGGTCGTCGACAATGCCCGTTCCGCCGAAATCTTTCAGGACTTCGAGGCTCGGCTGAACGAACAGATGCCGACGGACGCGCCGGGCTGGGTCGTTCGCAAGTACGAGGAACTCGTGTCGTCCTGCGCCGGTGCCGACATCCCCCTGGCCCCTGCCGAACCATCGGATGACACCGGGACAGGCGCCAAGACGCTGACCGCGCCGTCGTCCGGCGGCTGAACAGACAGTTTTTGGAACGGCAGGGCGTGACACCGCCCGCCCATCCCACTAAATGAAGGGCCAAGACAGACCCGGATTCGGAGCCCTTGCCGATGACCCGCTTCCTTGCCCACCCCTTCGACGACGACAAGCTGAAGGAGGAGTGCGGCGTTTTTGGCGTGATCGGCGTTCCCGACGCGGCAAATTTCGTGGCCCTTGGCCTGCATGCACTCCAGCACCGCGGGCAGGAGGCCGGCGGCATCGTCGCCCATGACGAACACGAAGGCTTCAACAACGCCCGCCGCTTCGGCTACATCCGCGACAATTTCACCAAGGCCGACGTGATGCAGATGCTGCCCGGCAGCCTTGCCATCGGCCATGTCCGCTATTCCACCGCCGGTTCGAAGGGCAACACCGCGATCCGCGACGTGCAGCCCTTCTTCGGCGAGTTTTCGATGGGCGGAGCGGCGATCGCGCACAACGGCAACCTGACCAACGCCGCGGCGCTGCGGCGCGACCTGATCGAACGCGGCGCGATCTTCCAGTCGTCGTCGGACAGCGAATGCATCATTCACCTGATGGCGCGGTCGATCCAGAAATCGCTTTCCGAACGCATCAAGGACGCGCTGCGCGCGGTCGAAGGCGCCTTTTCGGTCATTGCCATGACGCGCACCAAGCTCATCGGCGTGCGCGATCCCCTGGGTGTGCGCCCGCTGGTGCTGGGCCGGATCGGCGACGACGGCTTCGTCCTGTCGTCGGAGACCTGTGCGCTGGACATCATCGGGGCCGAGTTCGTGCGCGAGATCGACCCCGGCGAGATGGTCGTGATCTCGAAAGGGCAGATCGAAAGCTCCCGCCCGTTCAGCCCGGCGAAATCGCGGTTCTGCATCTTCGAACATGTCTATTTCTCGCGCCCCGATTCGATCCTTGGCGGCCGGTCGGTCTACGAGACCCGGCGCCAGATCGGCGTGGAACTGGCCCGCGAAAGCCCGGTCGAGGCCGATCTGGTCTGTCCCGTCCCCGACAGCGGCACCCCGGCGGCGATCGGCTATGCCGCCGAAAGCGGCATCCCCTACGGCATGGGGATCATCCGCAACCAGTACATGGGCCGGACCTTCATCGAACCGACCGAGCAGATCCGCAACATGGGCGTGCGCCTCAAGCTCAATGTCAACCGGGCGCTGATCAAGGGCAAGCGGGTGATCCTTGTTGACGACTCGGTCGTGCGCGGCACCACCAGCCGCAAGATCAAGGACATGATCCTCGATGCCGGCGCGGCGGAGGTGCATTTCCGCATCGCCTCGCCGCCCACCGCCTGGCCCTGCTTCTACGGCGTCGACACGCCCGACCGCGGCAAGCTTCTGGCCGCCACGATGAGCGAGGAAGAGATGCGCGACTGGATCGGCGTCGACAGCCTCAAGTTCATCTCGCTCGACGGGCTTTACCGCGCCGTGGGCGAGGCGAAGGGCCGTGACGCCAAATCCCCGCAGTATTGCGATGCCTGCTTCTCGGGCCAGTATCCCGTCGCGCCCTCTGACCAGATCGCGCAGGGCTTCGAGATGAAGGCGGCGGAGTGAGCGGGCAGCCCGTCCGCTACCGCCCGCATCATTTCCTCTGTTCGCTCGGCTTCGAGGGAAAGGGCTATTCCGAGGCGTTCACCGCCAACATGACGGCGATCGTCATGGGACGTCTGCGCGCGGCGGGCGGCGAGGCGACGGTGATCGAGGTGACCGGGGCGGCGGACGATATCTGCGCGCCCTGCCCCAAGCGGCGCGGCAACCTTTGCACCAGCCAGGACAAGATCAAGGTTCTTGACCGCGCCCATGCGGCGGCGCTGGACCTGACACCGCGCGAACGGCTGACCTGGGGGGAGGCGCGGGCGCGGATCAGGGCGAAGGTGCCGCCCGGCAGCCTGCGGACGCTCTGCGCGGGGTGCGAATGGGAACCCTACGGCATGTGCGAGGCGGCCCTCAGCCGGCTGCACGAGGGAAAATGAAAACGCCGCCCCGAAGGGCGGCGTTCATCGTCTCGGGTCCTGCCCGGCTCAGGCGTTGCGGCCCCGCAGCGCGGCCCAGCCGCCGGTCACGATCAGCGCGGCCATGACGGCCTTGATCGCGTCGCCCAGCAGGAACGGCGCCATGTAGTACTGCCAGATCGAGGCAAAGCTGTCGGCGCCCCATTTCGTCGCGTCGAGACCGAAGACGGTGTCGGCCAGCATCGCCCAGGCCACGCCCGGAACATAAAGAAGGACCGAGGCGAGGATCGCCACCAGCGCGGTCGGGACAAGGCCCTTGATGCCGCGGTCCGTCGCGAAGCCCGCGATCCAGGCCATGCCGACAAAGCCGGCAAGGAAGCCGGCGGTCGGGCCGAAGAACGCCAGCCCGTTCATGCCCTGGGCAAAGACCGGCAGCCCCATCGCGCCCTCGGCGAGATAGGCAAGAAGCGTCGCCGCGCCCAGACGCGCGCCGAAAGTCAGGCCGACGATCAGCACGGCCAGCGTCTGCAGCGTCATCGGCACCGGGAACCCGACCGAAACCTGCGCGGCGACGGCGATGAAAAGCGAACCGCCCAGAACCATGAGCGCACGGGTCAGAAGCGACTGCGACGGCACGAGGGCCTTGGAGAGGGTCATTTCGGCGTCCTTCCTTAGGATGATTTGGCGCGCAATTTCGCTGCGGCGCGGCGTCCTGTCAATCAATTCTGTTGCGCCCGCCCTGCCGGAATGCCAAAGGAGCGGCCATGAACGATACCCAGTCAGATCCCGCCGCCGCCCGGGTCGCGCTTGTCACCGGCGCCTCGCGCGGCCTTGGCTTCGCCCTGGCCTCGGCGCTTGGCGCCGCGGGCTGGCACGTCATCGCCGTCGCCCGCACCGTCGGCGGGCTTGAGGAACTTGACGATCGCATCCAGGCCGCCGGCGGCCAGGCGACGCTGGCCCCGATGGACATTGCCGACGACAAGGCGATGATCCATCTGGCGCAGTCCATCGCCGGGCGCTGGGGCGGGCTTGGCCTTTGGGTCCATGCCGCGATCCATGCCGCGCCCCTGGCGCCGGCGGGCAGCCTGGACCTCAAGGATCTGGACAAGTGCCTGGCGACCAACATCCGCGCCACCGCAAGCCTGATCCCGCTGGTCGAGCCGCTGTTGCGGGTTCGGGGCGGCACGGCGCTGTTTCTGGACGATCCGCGTGGTGGCGAAAGGTTCTTTGGCGCCTATGGCGCGACCAAGGCAGCCCAGATCGCGCTGGCGCAAAGCTGGCAGGCGGAAACCGCCCGGATCGGCCCGCGCGTCGTGATTGCGACGCCGCGCCCGATGGCCACCGCGACCCGCGCCCGGTTCTACCCCGGCGAGGACCGGGCGGCGCTGGCCGATATCCACGACGAGGCCCGGCGCCTTATCGCCACGCTTTGACCCCGCCCCGCTGACCCGGCCCGCTGACCCGGCCCCCTGACCCGCCCCCGCCATGACCCGGCCCGATCCGGGTTCGGACCGGCCGGTCGGCCCCCGCGCCTTTACCTGCCCGCCGCTTCCGTCTAAGCAGGGGAAAACACCGGCCCTGGCCGCATGGGCGGCGTCGGGGGGGCACAATGGGCGGACGGGCAAGGGACATGCGCATTCTCATCACCAACGACGACGGCATCAATGCCCCGGGGCTCCAGGTCCTGCACGAAATCGCGACCGAGATCGCCGGCGCGACGGGCGAGGTCTGGACGGTTGCCCCCGCCTTCGAACAATCCGGCGTCGGGCACTGCATTTCCTACACCCATCCGATGATGATCGCCAAGCTCGCCCCCCGCCGCTACGCGGCCGAGGGGAGCCCGGCGGACTGCGTGCTGGCCGGCATCTACGATGTCTTTCAGGGCCGCCGCCCCGATCTGGTCCTGTCCGGCGTGAACCGAGGCAACAACGCGGGCGAGAACGTGCTTTATTCCGGCACCATCGGCGGCGCGATGGAAGCCGCGCTTCAGGGCGTGCCCGCGATCGCGCTGTCGCAGTTCATGGGCCCCGAGACGAACGAGATCGACGACCCGTTCGAGGCCGCCCGGGTTCACGGGGCAAAGGTGGTGCGCGATCTTCTGGAAAAAGGGTTCTGGGAACCGCAGGACTACCGCGTCTTCTACAACGTGAACTTCCCGCCGGTCGCCGCTTCCGGCGTCAAGGGCACGCGGGTCGCGGCGCAGGGCTACCGGCGCGACACCTTCTTCGGGGTGGAGCCCCATATCTCGCCATCCGGGCGCAAGTTCCTGTGGATCAAGGGCGGGCCGCAACACGAACCGACGGCCCCCGGCACCGATGTCGCGGTCAACCTCGAGGGCTATATCGCGGTGACGCCGATGCGCGCGGACCTGACCGCGCATGACCGGCTTGAGGCGCTGGAGGCCGCGCTGGCATGACCGACGCGGCAGAGCGGAAGATGCGCTTTCTCTACGCGCTCCGCTCACGGGGGGTGACGGACCCGGCGGTCCTGTCGGCGATGGAACGCATCGACCGTGGCCTGTTCGTCAAGGGCCTGTTCGCCGAACGCGCCTACGAGGATACGCCGCTGCCCATCGCCTGCGGTCAGACGATCAGCCAGCCTTCGGTCGTCGGCCTGATGACCCAGGCGCTGAACGTCGGGCCGCGCGACAAGGTGCTGGAGATCGGGACCGGCTCCGGCTACCAGGCCGCGATCCTCAGCCAATTGGCCCGGCGCGTCTACACGGTCGAACGTCACCGCCGCCTTGTCCGCGAGGCGCAGGAGGTGTTCGACGCGCTTGACCTGACCAACATCACCGCGATCGTCGCGGACGGCAGCCGGGGCCTTCCCGAACAGGCGCCCTTTGACCGGATCATCGTGACCGCCGCCGCCGAAGACCCCCCGGGGCCCCTATTGGCTCAGTTGCGCGAAGGCGGTATCATGGTTCTGCCGGTGGGGCAGTCGGACGCCGTTCAAAGCCTGATCCGGGTCACGCGGACCGCCAGCGGCTATGATTACGAGGAACTTCGGCCGGTGCGCTTCGTGCCGCTGGTCGAGGGGCTGGGGCAGGATTGAGCCCCGGTGACAACGACAAAGGCCCGGAAAACGGGGCCCGTGCGATGAGGAGCGAGCGATGATGTCTTCCCCCAGGAACCGGTGGCTTTCCCTGTCCGTGATGGGCGCTTCCGTTCTGGCGCTGTCGGCCTGTAACGGCTTTGACCCCGACCTGAGGCGCTATGGCCCGGGCGGGTTCTCGACGGCCGGGGCCGCGACCCAGGCCGTACAGGCCCGTCCGCAGACCGATGCACGCGGCGTCATCACCTATCCCAACTACCAGGTGGCGGTCACCCAGGATGGCGACACGGTCGCCACGGTCGCGACCCGTGTCGGCGTGAACGCCGAGGAACTGGCGCGGTTCAACGCGGTGCCGATGGGCACCTCGCTGCGCCGGGGCGAACTTCTGGTCCTGCCGTCGCGGGTCGCGGCGGGTCCGGTCGGCACGCCCGGCGTTCCAGTGACGGCCGCCCCCGGCGGCGGCATCGACGTGACCTCGATCGCGTCCTCGGCCATCGACCGGGCGCAGACGGGGGGCACCACCTCGGCGCAGGCTGCCGCCGCAAAGCCGGGCAGCGCGCCGGTGGGCGAACCGATCCGCCATCGTGTCCAGCGCGGCGAAACCGCCTATTCGATCGCGCGGCTTTACAACGTCAACGTCAAGGCGCTGGGGGACTGGAACGGGCTTGGCGCCGACCTTTCGGTGCGCGAGGGCCAGTACCTTTTGATCCCGCTGGCCGCAAGCGGCACGCTGTCGGACCCGGTCACCGAACCGGGCCAGGGGTCGCCCACGCCGGTGCCGCCTTCGGCCTCGACCCCGCTGCCTGCCGAAAAGACGACCCCCGCCGCCGCCGCGACGGCCACGCCCCCTTCGCCCGATCTGGGCGCACAGCGCACATCGGCGGCGCGGCTTGGCATGCCGGTCGACGGCAAGATCATCCGTCCCTACCAGAAGAAGAAGAACGAGGGGATCGACATTGGCGCCGCCGCCGGCACGCCGGTGAAGGCCGCAGGCGACGGAACCGTGGCCGCGATCACCAAGGATACCGACCAGGTGCCGATCCTGGTGATCCGCCACGACGGCAACCTTTTGACGGTCTATGCCAATATCGACGGGATCAAGGTCGCCAAGGGCGACAAGGTCAAGCGCGGGCAACCGATCGCCGTGGTGCGCAACGCGAACCCCGCCTTCGTCCATTTCGAGGTGCGCGAGGGGCTCGAAAGCACGGACCCGGTTCCCTACCTGAAGTGATCCCGGCAGGCGGCGCGGATCAAAGACGAACGCCGCGCCGTCCCGCAAGATCGGTGAAGAACTGCCAGGCCACGCGGCCCGAACGGGCGCCGCGCGTGGCCTGCCATTCGATCGCCTCGGCGCGCAGCGTGTCTTCGTCGATCGCCACGCCCCAGGCCGCGCAATATCCACGGATCATCGCCAGGTATTCGTCCTGGCTGCAGGGGTGGAACCCCAGCCAAAGGCCGAACCGGTCGGACAGCGACACCTTCTCCTCCACCGCCTCGGAGGGGTTGATGGCGCTTGAGCGTTCGTTCTCGATCATGTCGCGCGGCATCAGGTGGCGCCGGTTCGACGTCGCGTAGAAGATGACGTTGGCGGGGCGCCCCTCGATCCCGCCGTCCAGCACCGCCTTCAGCGCCTTGTAGTGCTGATCGTCGTGCGAAAAAGACAGGTCGTCGCAGAAAAGAAGGAACCGGTGGTCGCGCGCCGCGCGCAGATGCGCCAGAAGCCGCCCGATGCTGGGCAGGTCTTCGCGGCTGAGTTCCACGATCTTCAGCCCCAACCCCTGCCGGAGCACCTCGGCATGGACCGCCTTGACGAGCGAGGACTTGCCCATCCCGCGCGCACCCCAGAGAAGCGCGTTGTTCGCCGGGTAGCCGCGCGCGAACTGGAGCGTGTTTTCGAGAAGTGTGTTTCGCGCCCGGTCGACCGCGACCAGAAGCGACAGTTCCACCCGCGCGACCTCGGGTACCGGATCCAGCCGGTCGGGCGCGGTGTGCCAGACAAAGGCTTCCGCCGCCGTCCAGTCGGGGGCGCGGGCGGGCGCCGGGGCGATCCGCTCAAGCGCATCGGCGATGCGGCTGAGGTCGTCGCTCACGCCCTCTCCCCGCCGCTGGCCCCGGCGCTGTCGCTGCCGCCGTCGCTGCCGCTGTCCCCGCCGTCGGCGTCCTCGTCTTCGTCATCCTCGTCCCAGGTTCCGTCGGCGCGGGCCTGTGCCTCCCGGTCCCGTTCGAAGCGAACGATCAGGAAGATCGACAGCTCGTAAAGCGGATAGACCGCGCAGAAGAGAATGACCTGCGAAAAGACGTCGGGCGGGGTGACAAGCGCCGAAACCGCAAGGATCGCGACGACGGCGTACTTGCGCGTCGCCTTGAGCCCGCTGGAAGAGATGAGCCCCGCCTTGCCCATCAGTGTCAGCAGGACCGGAAGCTGGAAGCACAGGCCGAAGGCCAGGACGAAGGTCATGGTCAGCGACAGATAGGCTTCCATCGACCCCATGAAGGAAATGCCGGTCGGCGGCGACGACAGCGAACCGCCCGCCTCGATCGCGTCGGCAAAGACATCCTGGAAGCCCAGGAAAAAGCGGAAGGCGAAGGGCAGGATGATGTAGTAGGCGAAGGCGCCGCCGATCAGGAACATCACCGGCGAGGCGACCAGGAAGGGCAGGAATGCCGCCTTTTCGGAACGGTAGAGCCCCGGCGCGATGAAACGCCACATCTGGTAGGCGATGATCGGGAAGGCCATCGCGAAACCGCCCCAAAGGGCGATCTTGATGGCGACGAAGAACCCTTCCTGCATCTTGACCAGGATCAGCTGGCACTGCTGACCGCGTTCGGTCAGCACCATGCACATCGGGTGGGTCAGGAACTTGAAGATGTATTCCCAGACCAGATAGCCCAGCACGAAGCAGACGGCGAAGGCGCCGATGGAATAAAGGATGCGGGTGCGAAGTTCGCGCAGATGTTCGACAAGCGGCGCGGTCGAATCGTCGAGCTGATCGGTGTTCGTCATGCCTCGGGGGCCTTCTTCTTCCGCGGCGCGCGCGGTTTGGGCTCTGGCTTGGCGGTGTCGGCGGCGGTGCCTTTCGCGGCGGAGCCGGCCTTGGGCGCGGCCTTGGGCCTTGCGGGCGCCTTCGGCTTTGCCGGGGCCTTGGGCGCGGCCTTCGCCGAAGCTTCGCCCGCGTCGATCGCCTTGAGCTTGGCGGTCGTCTCGGCCAGCACCGCCTTGCGCGCGGCCTGCTTGTCGGCAAGCGCCTGCGTCGCGGGGCCAAGCGCGGGCTTTTCGGTCGCCTTCTCGGCGGCCTTGGCAGTCGTCCGGGCGTCGGCCGCCTTGCCGGTCAGCTTCGCCGGCCCTGCGGTATCGGGGGGGGCCGCATCGGGGGAAGCCGCATCCGCGCTGGCGGTCTTCTTTTCCGCCACCGGCTTTGCCGCGGGCTTGGCCTGCTTCAGCGGATCCCACTTTTCGAACCGGTCGGCGGCACCCTTGACCGCGTCAAGGCCAAGCGCCTTGGGCGAGGTTGCGGTCTTGAGGTCTTTCGCCACGTCCTTGACGCCCGATTCCTTTGCCGCCTGGTCCATGGCGCGCTGGAATTCACGCCCCATCGACCGGATCTTGCCGGTGAACCGCCCAAGCTGGCGGAACATTTCCGGCAGATCCTGCGGGCCGATGACGATCAGCGCCACGACCCCGATGACCAGAAGCTCGGTCCAGCCCATGTTGAACATATGCGCGCTCCGTCAGCCAGAAAACGTCAGCCCGAAATCCTGTCGGGGTGGCCTCAGGCCTTGTCTTTCTCTTCCGGCGTCACGTCCTTGGCCGTGTCGGAGGCTTCCTTCTCCAGTTCGGCCGTGCTGTCCTTCACGCCCTTCTTGAAGGCGGTGATGCCCTTGCCGACCTCGCCCATGAGCGAGCTGATCTTGCCGCGCCCGAAAAGCACCAGCACCACGATCGCAATGATGATTAGCTGCCAGGGACCCATCTGCATGTCTTGTTCCTCCGAAAGGGCCGCCCTGCCGGGCGGGTCCATGCCGGCGGTTGCCGGCGTTCCTGCGATCATCAAAGACCGAAACCGCGCCTCGCGCCATCGCCGGAAGGGGGCGCGGCAGACCGCAACTGACAGGATTCTGTCGGTAAGTCTTGCCTTTCGGTCCTCCGTTCGGGCACAAGGGGGCGAAGATCCCGCCACCGCCGCGACCCTGCCCGCCCCGCCATGCCCCGTTCGGACCGCTTCATCGACCTGATCCGCATCCTGCGCGACGGCAAGCTGCACCGCGCCGCCGACCTTGCCAAGGCCACCGGCGTATCGGTGCGCACGACATGGCGCGACATGGCGCGACTGCAGGCCAACGGCGTCCCGATCGAGGGCGAGCGCGGCATCGGCTACATGCTGCGAGACCCGGTCGCGCTGCCCCCCGTTGCGCTTTCGCGCGACGAGTTCGAGGCGCTGCGGCTGGGCCTTGGCCTTGTTGCCTCGGGCGCGGACCAGACGGCGGCGCGCGCGGCGGTCAGCCTGCGCGCCAAGATCGCCGCCGTCGCGCCGACGATCCTGGCCGAGGCGGGCAGCGACAGCTTCGTCTTTTCCTCGGCCGAGGCCGCCCGCGCCGCGCCGCATCTGGGGCTGATCCGCCGCGCGATCCGCGAACATCTGACGCTTGCCCTGGCCTACCGCGACGAGGCGGGGGAAGACAGCCAGCGCCGGGTCCGCCCGCTGCAGCTGGAGTTCTGGGGAAAGGTCTGGACGCTCCTGGCCTGGTGCGAGCTGCGCGGCGACTTCCGCATCTTTCGCGTCGACATGATCCAGGGCCTGACGCCGGATGGCGGCGCCTTCCTGCCCGAACCGGGCCGCACGGTCGAGGATTACCTGGCGCGGCAGGCCCGCCCCTGACGGGGCCCCGCGGGCACGAGGATCACGCGACTTTCGGGAACACGAAGCAGCGGTCGCGGCGCAGCATCAGCCACATCGGCGTTCCGGGCCTGGGCAGGAACACCGCCGGGACCGTCGCCTTCAATATCTGGCCGCTGTGGCAAAGCCGGAATTCCACCAGGCTTTCGCGCCCCATGAAGCGGGCGCGCGCCACCTCGGCCCGCGCCGCCGTTCCGTCGGCGGCTGTCGGCAACGGCCCCTTGCCCGCGCGGTCGAAGTCGATCTTCAGGTGCTGCGGGCGGATGACGATCTCCACCTCGGTGCCGTCGGCAAGCCCGGGGGTCAGGAATTCCCCGAACGGGGTCTGGGTCAGCGCGCCCTGAACCCGGCCGTCAAGGATGTTGACGTCGGAAAAGAAGGCCGCCGCCGCCCGGTCCACCGGGGCGTTGTAAAGGTTGTAGGGCGCGCCGCGCTGCACGATCCGGCCCGCACGCATCAGGGCGATCTCGTCGGCCATGCGCATCGCCTCGTGCGGCTCGTGCGTGACCAGAAGTACCGCCGTCCCCTCTTCCTTCAGAAGCGCCAGCGTGTCGTCGCGGATCCCGTCGCGCAGCCGTTCGTCCAGACCGGAGAAGGGTTCATCCATCAAAAGGATGCGCGGGCGCGGCGCAAGCGCGCGGGCCAGCGCCACGCGCTGCTGTTCGCCCCCCGAAAGCTCGTGGGGATATTTCGGCCCAAAGCCCCTCAGCGCGACCCGTTCCAGCAGTTCCTCGGCCCGGCCAAGACGCGCGGGGTCGGATCGCGCCAGCCCGAAGGCGATGTTCTCGGCGACGCTGAGATGCGGGAAAAGCGCGAAATCCTGGAACATCAGCCCGATCGAGCGCCGTTCGGGCGGGATGCGGAAGACCGTGTCGCAGACGAGGTTGCCATCGACCAGGATGCGGCCGCTGTCTTGCATGTCGACGCCCGCGATCATCCTGAGCGTGGTGGACTTGCCGCAGCCCGACGGACCGAGAAGGCAGGTCACCTGCCCCGCGCCGATGGTCAGCGACACATCGTCCACGACGGTCTTGCCATCGTAGACGCGCGTCAGGTTCTGGACCTCAAGTCTTGGCGGCGGCGTGGTCACGAACCCCCCTGGACCCTGAGCCCGATGAAAACACTCGGGCTTTCGGGGCATAGCAGGCACCGCGTCGCGCCGCAAGGCGCGCCGGGGCTAAAGGTCTTCGGCCCGCCGCCAGCCGTGACTCGGCCGCCGGGTCGCCAGGTCGAGGGCAAAGACACAGCCGCCGCCAGCGGGCTGATCGTGCCGGCGCGCGGGCGGAAGACCGGCGAAATGGCAGTATAGCAGCGTCCCGACACCGCCATGCCCGACGACCAGCAGATCGCCCGCGCCCCGGCCCGCGCCGTGACGTGCCAGAAGCGCCTCCAGATCGGCAAGCACCCGCGCGCCCGCCGCGCGCGCGGTTTCCCAGCCCTCGGCGCTTTGGTCGGGGTCGGCGAAGAACCGGTCGGCCAGCGCCTCGTGCCGTTCGTGGGGGACATAGCCGGTCGCGCTGCGGTCGATCTCGCCTTGCGCGGGGCGGCGTTCGACAGGCAGGCCAAGCGCGGCGGCCAGAATGCCGGCCGTCTCGGCGGCCTTGCGTTCCGCCGAGGACGCGATGCGGCCCGTGCCCGCGGGCCATCCCCGCGCCGCCAGCGCGAGGACGCGCGCCCTGCCCCGGTCGCTCAGCCCCCAGTCCGGCACCGGCACCGCGGGGTCGATCGCGACCTCCGGGTGGGTCAGGTAGCGCAGGACGCCGGTCACAGCGTCGCGTTGATCGCGCCGCCGTCCAGCAGGATGTTCTGGCCGACGATGAAGCCCGCGTGAACCGAACAGAGAAAGGCGCACATCGCGCCGAACTCCTCGGTCGTGCCGTAGCGGCCGACGGGGATGGTGGCAAAGCGGCGCGCCTGCGCCTCTTCCATCGAGATGCCCTCGGCGGTCATCACGCCGCGGTCAAGCGCAGTGGCGCGGTCGGTCGCATGGATGCCAGGCAGCATGTTGTTGATCGTCACGCCATGACGCGCGACCTGGCGCGAGGTGCCCGCGACATAGCCGGTCAGTCCCGCGCGCGCGCTGTTCGAAAGACCCAGCACCGCGATCGGCGCCTTGACCGCCTGCGACGTGATGTTGACGACACGTCCCCATTCCCTGTCGATCATCCCCGGCAGAAGCGCCTTCATCAAGGCGATGGGCGCCAGCATGTTGGCGTCAAGGGCGCGCAGGAAATCCTCGCGCGTCCAGTCGCTCCAATGGCCCGGGGGCGGTCCGCCGGCGTTGTTGACAAGGATGTCCACCGACCCCGCGGCGTCCAGAAGTGCGCGTTGTCCGGCCTCGGTCGCGACATCGACCGCGACGGTGGTGACGGCGACCCCGTGGCGGGCACGGATCGCTTCGGCCGCCGCCTCCAGCGCCTCGCCCCCGCGCGCGTTCATCACCAGATCGACGCCCGCCGCCGCCAGCGCCTCGGCGCAGCCCCTGCCAAGCCCCTTCGACGAGGCGCAGACCAGCGCCCGCTTGCCGCGAATCCCAAGATCCATGCTGTTTCCTCCGTTCCGTTGCGGGCGGAGCATAGCGCAAGATCCCGCAAGGGCCAGCACCCCCCGGGGGCCGCGCGCCGCTGTTGCCAGAGACCGCCGGGGCGCGCTAGACCAAGGGCCGCCGCCGTCACCAGATCAGGACCGATGCCCCACGATCCCCCCGCGCAAGGCGCAGACGCATATCCCGCAGCCGACTTCCGCGTCGCATCGGGCGTCCAGCCGGGCGATCCGGTCGGCGACGGCGCGGCCTGCGTGCCCGGCGATATCTACCGGCTGCGGAAAGGCGCCGGGCCACGACGGCTTGCCTTGCGTATCTCGGCCGATCCCACGGCCCCCCAGCTTGCCGGCGAAGGGACCGACATCGGCGCCCCGGGGGACGCGTTCGAGTTCCTGTCCCTGCTGACATTCTTGCGCGACGGCGGCGACCGGCTGGAGCTTTTGCTGATCCGCCACGTCGCGTCAGGGGGCGATTTCATCATTCCGCTATCGCCGATCGCGGCGGGTGCCGATTTCACGTTCATCGCCGCCGACACGCCGCCGCCCGGCCTCAGGATCGCCGACACGATCTGCATGGCCTTCGCCGCGGGAACGATGATCGCCCTGCCCGGCGCGGCGCCTGTCCCGGTGGAACGGCTGGGTCCGGGCGATGCGATCCTGACCCGCGACCGCGGTGCACAACCCTTGCGCTGGGTCGGCAAGGTGACCCTGCGGGCCGACGGCAATTTTGCACCGGTGGTGGTCACGGCGGGAACCATGGGCAATCCGGGCGACCTGGCTGTCAGTCCACATCACCGCCTCTTTCTTTATGCGCGCAGCGGCGGTCCGCCCGCGGCCCTGATCGAGGCGCGCCACCTGGTCGACGGCGACCGCATCACCCGAAGACCTGCGGCATGGATCGACTATTACAGCCTTGTCTTCGACCAGCACGAGATCATCTATGCCGAGGGCATCCCCGTCGAAAGCCTGCGCGTCGGCGCCGACATCCTGACGCGCCTGCCCGCCGAAATCGCCGACGACCTGCGCGCACGCTTTCCGGGGCTGGAACAAAGCCCCCATGCCGCCGTGCAGGGCGGCTGACCCCTCGCCCGGTCACGTCGTGCGTTGACCCTCCCGCGTGAAGGCGCCAACATGCCGCCCCAAACACAGGGTTCCCAGGATGGATACGGCCAGACAGTCAGACCCCCCCGCCACCGACCGCTTCCGCAGCCGTGACGAGCTGCTGGAAAGCCTGCCCTACATCCTGTCGGCCCCCGCCGACGAAGGGCAGGTGCGCGCGATCGTCATTCGCCCGGCCGCGGGCCAGCGGCGCATGCTTGACCGGGTCGATGTCAGCGCCCGCGGCGGGCTGGAGGGCGACCACTGGGCGAAGGGCTGCTGGCTTTCGACCGAGGATGGCGCGCCCCACCCCGACGTGCAGGTCTGCATCATGAGCGCCCGCTGCATCGAGGCGATCGCGGGGCCCGAGGCGAATTGGGCCGCGGCAGGCGACAACCTTTTCATCGACATGGACCTGAGCCCCGAAAACCTGCCCCCCGGCACCCGGGTGGCGATCGGCACGGTCGAACTGATCCTGACCGCAGAGCCGCACAACGGCTGCCAGTCGTTCATCGACCGTTACGGGCGCGATGCCTGCGTCTTCGTCAACACCGGCCCCGGAAAGGCCAACCGGTTGCGCGGAATCTACGGGCGCGTGACCCGTGACGGCACGATCCGGCGCGGCGACGTGATGCGCAAGATCGGCTAGGCCCGCAAGCCCGGGCGCCTCGCGCAGATTGGCCGGGCGCGCGGGCTGCCGCCATCTTCCCATCGGCAAAGTCCGGCGCTATATGCCGCCCATGCTTCAGTCCGCCCCCAATCGCCCCGCCCTTCCCGCCGAAATCGCCCGGCGCCGCACCTTCGCGATCATCTCGCACCCCGACGCGGGCAAGACGACGCTGACCGAAAAGTTCCTGCTGTTCGGCGGCGCGATCCAGATGGCGGGCCAGGTCCGCGCCAAGGGCGAGGCGCGGCGCACGCGGTCGGACTTCATGAAGCTGGAACAGGATCGCGGCATCTCGGTTTCCGCCTCTGCGATGTCGTTCGACTTCGACCGCTTCCGCTTCAACCTTGTCGACACGCCGGGCCACAGCGATTTTTCCGAAGACACCTACCGAACGCTGACGGCGGTGGACGCGGCGATCATGGTCATCGATGGCGCCAAGGGGGTGGAAAGCCAGACCCGCAAGCTGTTCGAGGTCTGCCGCCTGCGTGACCTTCCGATCCTGACCTTCTGCAACAAGATGGACCGCGAAAGCCGCGACACGTTCGAGATCATCGACGAGATTCAGGAGAACCTGGCTATCGACGTGGCGCCCGCCAGCTGGCCGATCGGGATGGGCCGCGATTTCATCGGCGCCTACGACCTCTTGCACGACCGGCTGGAGATCATGGACCGCGCCGATCGCAACAAGGTGGCCGAATCGGTCGCCATCACCGGGCTCGACGATCCGAAGCTGGCCGAACATGTCCCCGCCGAGCAGCTCGCGAAGCTGCGCGAGGAACTTGAGATGGCGCGCGAACTGTTGCCGGCCTTCGACCGCAAGTCCTTCCTTGAAGGGCACATGACACCGATCTGGTTCGGATCTGCGATCAACTCCTTCGGGGTCAAGGAACTGATGCGCGGCATCGGCGACTACGGCCCCGAACCGCAACCGCAGAAGGCCGCGGAACGCGAGATCGCGCCAGAGGAGGACAAGGTCACCGGCTTCGTCTTCAAGGTGCAGGCGAACATGGATCCCAAGCACCGCGACCGCGTGGCCTTTGTCCGACTCGCCTCTGGCCATTTCGAAAGGGGCATGAAGCTTCTCCATGTCCGCTCGAAGAAACCCATGGCGATTTCCAACCCGGTCCTGTTCCTCGCTGCCGACCGCGAACTGGCCGAGGAAGCCTGGGCGGGCGACATCATCGGCATCCCGAACCACGGGCAGCTTCGCATCGGCGATGCACTGACCGAGGGGGAAACGCTGCGCTTCACCGGCATTCCGTCCTTCGCGCCGGAGCTTTTGCAAAACGTCCGCGCCGGCGATCCGATGAAGGCCAAGCATCTGGAAAAGGCGCTGATGCAGTTCGCCGAGGAAGGCGCGGCCAAGGTCTTCAAGCCCGCGATCGGGTCCGGCTTCATCGTCGGCGTCGTCGGCGCACTCCAGTTCGACGTTCTGGCCAGCCGGATCGGGATCGAGTATTCGCTGCCCGTCCGGTTCGAGCCGACGCAGTTCACCTCGGCCCGCTGGGTCACGGGGCCCAAGGCGGATGTGGAGACCTTCGTCAACGCCAACAAGGGCCACATCGCCCACGACCATGACGGCGACATCGTCTATCTGACACGTCTGCAATGGGATATCGACCGCATCCAGCGCGATCACCCCGCGCTGAAGCTGTCCGCGACCAAGGAAATGATGATCTGACGCGCGCCGAATCAGGCGTGCATGCGGCCAATATGATCATAATGCCGCCACAATACCCGGATGACCCTGGCGCGGCGTCGAAATGTCAACCCCGCGCAGCACCGATTGCCGCGCCGTCCGGCAACAGTTAGCGTAATCAGGGGCAATTGAGGTGATCCTGTGGATACAGTCACCTTGGCCACAAAAAAGTCTTATTCCCATTGAAGATGATTGGTGAGGCGCCTGCAACAATGGGTGTCCCCACCTGGAATTCAGCAGTTTGCGCGTCGTCGGCCACCCCGGGCCAGAGCAGATGACGGCGTGAAGGTGAAGGGGCGGCTCCGTTTCTCCCTCGCGAGAGCCGCCCTCCATCCCAAGCTGCACCGAAACGGCAAGAAACAAGCGAAGACAGATACGCGCCGCAGAGCGCGCCCCGACAGGAAAGGAGAGCGCCGCCGATCATCCGACTGCACCCACATTCCATTACCCACAGGCGGCGCCGCGCGGTTTCCGGGCGGCGTCCGTCGTTGCGAAGGCTTCGCTTTGCAAGACGGGTCCAGACCTGTAAGGGTCGCGGGATGGCAGCAGGACCGGCGACGACATGACCGAAACGGACCCGTTCGAAACCTATCCCGACGGCATGCGGTCGCTGATTGCGGCGCGTCGGCGACGGCGCGCGGCGCTGGTCTACCACGCCGGGGAATCCCTGCCCCCCCTCGACACCGACCTTGACGCGCTTGTGGCCCGGCTTGTGCCGGACGAGGCGCCCGCCCCCCTGCCCAAGGGCCACAGCAGCTTTGCCCGCAAGTGCCACGATCTTCAGCCAGACTTCCGCGGCCAGCCGGAGCTTTGCCTGCTGAACGCGCTTTTGATCTCGAACCTGCGCAAGTTCGCCTGGCCCGATCACGCGCCCGCGCTGTTCCTGCGCATCTGGCGCGAGAAGGCCGGTTTCCTGATCGACCGGCTGTCGTCGCGCTGGCTCATATCCTCGATCATCACCTTCGCCGAACACGGCCCGACCGAGGCCGACCGCCGCATCGGGCAGTCGATGAACGTGCTCTTTTCCCTCATGAAGCTCTACGAATACGAACGCCAGTATTCCGGCACCCCGTCGGAGGAGCCATTCCGCATCGCCGGGCGCGCCAAGGGGCCGCTGCCGATGGACATGCTGGGCTTTCAGATCGTCGGCGGCGACCTTGAGGCGAACCTCCTGCTCGACATCGTCGAACAGGCGCTGGCCGCGCCGAACGCGGGACCGCTTGCCAGCGCGCTGATGGACCGGCTGAACCGCGACCCCCGCAACATCTTCCGACGTTTCGCAACCATGCGGATGCGCCTGGAACTGATGCGGCAGAGCCGGGAAGAAAGCTGGCCGGGCGGCGAAACTTGACCTTTGGGCCGCCTTCGGCTAACGGAGCGCGTGGCCCTTGGCCTGACGACGCACGGGCGCCCTGTGACAGCGCCCATCACCCTTGCGGCCCGACGCCGCAGATCGACGGACGCTGATGACGAAATTCACGGACCTGAAGCTGGACGCACGCGTCCTGCAAGCCATTGCCGAAGCCGGCTATGAAACCCCAACCCCGATCCAGGCAGGCGCCATTCCGCATGCGCTCGAAGGGCGCGACGTTCTGGGCATCGCGCAGACCGGCACCGGCAAGACGGCAAGCTTCACGCTGCCGATGATCACGCTTTTGGGCCGCGGCCGCGCCCGCGCGCGGATGCCCCGGTCGCTGGTCCTGGCGCCGACGCGCGAACTGGCCGCACAGGTGGCGGAAAACTTCGACATCTACGCCAAGCACACCAAGCTGACCAAGGCGCTTCTGATCGGCGGGGTTTCCTTTGCCGACCAGGACAAGCTGATCGACCGCGGTGTCGACGTCCTGATCGCCACGCCGGGCCGGCTTCTGGACCATTTCGAACGCGGCAAGCTGCTTCTTACCGGCGTTCAGATCATGGTGGTGGACGAAGCCGACCGGATGCTCGACATGGGGTTCATCCCCGATATCGAACGCATCTTCCAGCTGACGCCCTTTACCCGCCAGACGCTCTTCTTCTCCGCCACCATGGCGCCGGAGATCGAGCGGATCACCAATACCTTCCTGCACTCGCCCGCCCGGATCGAGGTGGCGCGCCAGGCGACGACATCGGAAACGATCGAACAGCGCCTGATCGAGATCACGCCGGCCCGCAAGGATCAAAGCGCCAAGGCCAAGCGCGAACTGCTGCGCGCCCTGATCCAGGCCGAGGGCGACGCCTGCACCAACGCGATCCTCTTTTGCAATCGCAAGAGCGAGGTCGACATTCTTGCCAAGTCGCTGAAGACGCATGGTTTCGACGCCGCGCCGATCCACGGCGACCTTGACCAGAGCCAGCGGATGAAGACGCTGGACGGGTTCCGCGACGGCACCCTGCGCTTTCTTGTCGCCTCGGACGTGGCGGCGCGTGGGCTGGATATTCCGGCGGTCAGCCATGTCTTCAACTTCGACGTGCCGAGCCATGCGGAAGACTACGTTCACCGCATCGGCCGCACCGGGCGCGCGGGCCGCAAGGGCGTGGCGATCACCATTGCGACACCGGGCGACAAGAAGTTCCTCGATGCGATCGAAAGCCTGGTGAAAAAGGAAATCCCGCGTGGCGCCATCCCCGAGGGCTTCGCCCTGTCGGAAGCCGCGCAGAAACCGCCCCGCCCGCGCCCCGAAAAGCCCGGCCGAGACAGCGCGCGCCGTGGCGGACGCGAAGACCGCCGCGACCGCCCCGTGAAGCCGCATAACGAGGTCGCGCCGATGCAGGCGCTGGAGGTGGAGCCCGTGCCTTCGCGCCCCGAGGCCGAAGTGCCCGCACCGCGTGAGGCGCGCAATGAAGACCGGCGGGAAGAACGCCGCGAGGAACGCCGGCCCGACCGGCGGGAAGAACCCCGCCCCGAGTCCCGTGCCAAAGGCGATCAGCCGCGCCGCGACCGCCGCCGTGACGACGACCGCCGCGACACGCCGGTCGTCGGCATGGGCGATCATGTTCCCGATTTCCTGATGCGCGGCCTGCCGAAGCGGGCCGAGAACTGATCCACCCGAGACGGGTTCAGATCAAACGATGCGAAACCGCGGCGCCCCTGGCACCGCGGTTTTTCATTCCAGTGCCAGTCGGCTGACGACGACCGTGACCTCGGGCTTCTTGCCGATCTCTTCGACCGCGACCTGGCGGACGATCCGCTTGACCGCCTCGTCTATCTTGTCGTCGTTGCGAATGACCTTCGGGCCGGCCTTCTCCAGAAACTCGGTCAGTTCGGCCTCGATCTCGTCGGCCAGCGCAGCGCCGGACCGCGTGGTTTCGGCCAGCCCCTTCAGGTCTACCCAGGCATCGCCCAGGGGCGCGTCATCCTCGTCCAGAAGGATGGTGACCAGGACATGGCCGTTCAGCGCCATGCGGATCCGGTCGCGCACGACCCCGTCCATCGCGCCCAGAAGCCGGGTGCCGTCCAGATAGGTGCGGCCTGCCTCGATGTATTCGACAACCGCCGGGGTGTCGCCGGTCAGGTCCAGCATGGTGCCGTTCGTCGCGATCTCGGCGGCGATTCCCTTGGCCAGGCCCAGCTTGACATGTTCGCGCAGGTGGCGGTGTTCGCCGTGCATCGGGATCAGCATCTTCGGTTTCAGAAGATCGTGCACCGCTTCCAGATCGGGCCGGTTCGCATGGCCCGACACATGGTAAAGCCCGCCGTGGTCGTCCACGACATCGACGCCCATCTCCGAATAGGCGTTCATCACCCGGATCACGCCGCGTTCGTTCCCGGGGATCGTCTTGGAGGAGAAGAGGAACATGTCGCCCGCCTTCATCTCCAGCCCAAGGTACTTGCCGCGCGACAACTGTGCAGATGCCGCGCGCCGTTCGCCCTGACTGCCGGTGACGATCAGCATCAGGCTGCCGCGCGGCACTTCGGCCGCGTCCTCGGGCTGAATGATCGGCGGAAAATCGGTCAGGACGCCGGTCTCGACGGCGGCGGTCAGCATCCGCTTCATCGCACGTCCCAGCATGCAGACCGACCGACCGGCCTCCCGGCCCGCCTCGGCCAGCGTTTTCAACCGCGCGACGTTGGAGGCGAAGGTGGTCGCGACCACCATCCCCTCCTGCCCCTTCAGAAGATCGGAGATCGGCGCGACGAGGCTTGCCTCCGACCGGCCCGGAAGGGGCGAGAACACATTGGTCGAATCGCAGACGAGCGCGCGGATCCCGTCGCCTTCTCCGGCGATCGCATGCCACAGCACCGGGTCGAACGGTTCGCCGACGACCGGCGTTCCGTCCAGCTTGAAATCGGCGGTATGCACGATGCGGCCGGCCGGCGTGTCGATCACCAGCGCGGCACTTTCGGGGATCGAATGGCTGACCGGCACGAACTGGACGCGGAAGGGCCCGGCTTCGGTCATTGCCGGGCGCGGGGCGACGATGCGGACGGCGTCGGCGGGTTGGCCTGCCTCCTCCATCTTCATCTTTGCGATGGCGCCGGTGAAGGGGCGCGCATAGACCGGCGCGCGCAGGCGCGGCCAGAGATGGCCAAGCGCGCCAACGTGGTCCTCGTGCGCATGGGTGATGAAGATCGCGTCGATCCGGTCGGCGTTTTCCTCCAGCCAGGCGACATCGGCCATGATCAGGTCTACGCCCGGCGTGCTGTCCATGTCGGGGAAGGTCACGCCCAGATCGACGACGATCAGCCGCTCCTCCCCCTCGGGGCCGTAGCCGTAGACATAGCAGTTCATGCCGATTTCGCCGGCCCCGCCCAAGGGCAGGTAGATCAGGCGGTCCTTCACGCTCATCCGTCTTCCAGTTCCATGTTGTGGCGGTGGATCAGCACCAGCCCGTGCATCGTCAGATCATCCTCGACGCTGTCGAAGATATCCGTGCCCTGACCGAAAAGAGGCGCGAGCCCGCCGGTCGCGATGACCTTCATCGGGCGCATCCGTTCCAGGCGAACCTGGCGCACGATCCCTTCGACAAGGCCCACATACCCCCAGTAGATGCCCGACTGCATGCAGGCAACCGTATTCGTACCGATCGCGTGTTGCGGTTTGGTGACGTCGACATGCGGCAGCGCCGCCGCCGCCATGTGCAGCGCCTCAAGGCTGAGGTTCACGCCCGGCGCGATCACCCCCCCGATATAGGCGCCATCGGCATCGACCACGTCGAAGGTGGTCGCGGTGCCGAAATCGACGACGATCAGATTGCCGCCGTGCCGGTCGAAGCCCGCGACCGTGTTGACCAGCCGGTCGGGTCCGACCGTGGTGCCCTGATCGACGCGCGGCGCCACCGGCAGGGCGCAGTCGGGTTTGCCCACCACCAGCGGGCGGCAGTTGAAATAGCGGTCACAGAGGACACGCAGGTTGAAGACAACCCGCGGCACGGTCGAGGAGATGACGACGGCATCGATATCGACCGGCACCTTGTGGTGCTGCATCAGGGTCGAGAACCAGACGAAATACTGGTCCGCCGTGCGCTGGTGTTCGGTCGAGGTCCGCAGCGTGCAGCGAAACCGCGTCCCGTCCCAGACGGAAAAGACCGTATTGGTGTTGCCGCAGTCGATGCACAGAAGCATCCCGCCCTCCGCCTCAGAAATAGACATCCGCCGCCGGAATCGCCCGCCGCCCCGCCGCCGTCTTCAGGATCAGCGATCCGTCCTCGCCCAGCGTATCGAAGGTTCCGGTGATTGTCTCGGTCATGGTGCGGGCGGTGACCGGCTGCCCCAGCCGCGCCGCGCGCCCAAGCCAGGCATTGCGCACGGGCGCGAAGCCCCAGGTCACAAGCTGCCCTTCCCAGCGCGCGAAAGCTGCGGCCAGGTAGGTCAGGAAATCCTCCGGCGCGATGCGTACCCCGGTCTCGCCCAGGACCGACACCGGCACCGCGGCGCCCGGTTCGACCGCTTCCTGCGGCGGCGCGGCGATCAGGTTCACGCCGATACCGATCGCCAGATGGCTGACACCGGCGCCGGTCCCGGTGCCCGCGCCCGTGCTTTCCAGAAGGATCCCCGCGACCTTGCCGCCGTTCAAGAGCACGTCGTTCGGCCATTTGAGCGAAATCACCGCGCCCGGCCCGGTCACCAGCGCCATCGCGTCGGCCAAGGCCAGCGCCGCGACGAAGCTGCGCAGCGCCACCTGGGCGGGTTCGCCCGCAGGGCGCATCACCAGAGTCGCGGCAAGGTTGCCTTCCGGGCTGACCCAGACGCGCCCGCGTCGGCCGCGCGCGGCGGTCTGGCGGCGCGCCATGATCCAGGTCGGCTGGGTCAGATGCGGCGCCAGCCGCGCCGCTTCGGAATTCGTGCTGTCGACCTCGTCCAGGACGTGACGCGCCACGCCCTCGGGCCAGGCCGTCGGGTCGGGGAACGCCCGGTCAGTGGACAAGGACTTCGGCCGCGACCGCCGCCGCGCCCTCGATCCCGAAGACGTTGATGACGCCGAAGATCATCGCCGCCGCCGAGGCCATCAGGAGGATCCACTGCGGTGCGGGCATCCGGCTGTCGAGCGCCTCGCCCTCCTGGCCGAAATACATGAAGTAGACGATGCGCAGGTAGTAGAAGGCCCCGATCACCGAGGCGATGGCCCCGGCCAGCGCCAGAAGCGTCATATGCGCGTCCAGCGCGGCGCGCAGCACGCCGTACTTCGCGAAGAAGCCCAGCATCGGCGGCACGCCCGCCAGCGAGAACATCAGGATCAGGACTGCCAGCGCCTTGACCGGTTCGCGCTTGGCGAACTGGTTCAGCGCGCCGATATCGGTGACCGGCACGCCGTCGCGTTCCATCGACAGGATGAAGGCGAAGGTGCCGATGTTCATGGCGACATAGACCGCCATGTAGGTCAGCATCGCCTGCACGCCCATCTGGGTGCCCGCCGCCAGCCCCATCAGCGCGAACCCCATGTGCGCGATCGAGGAATAGGCCATCAGGCGCTTGATGTTGCGCTGCCCGATCGCGGCGATCGCGCCGACGAACATCGACAGTGCGGCAAGAAGCGCGATCACCTGGCTCCACTCGCCGACGGCGCCGCCAAAGGCGTCATGGACAAGGCGGGCGAAGAGCGCCATCGCCGCGACCTTCGGTGCTGTGGCGAAAAAGGCGGTGACCGGGGTGGGCGAGCCTTCGTAGACGTCGGGCGTCCACATGTGGAAGGGCACGGCCGAGACCTTGAAGGCGAGGCCCGTGATCAGGAACACCAGCCCGAAAAGAAGCCCGACCGAAACATGGCCCTCGGCGATGGTTTCGAGGATCCCCGAAAAGAGCGTCGTGCCGGTAAAGCCGTAGGTCAGAGAGGCGCCGTAAAGCAGAAGGCCCGACGACAGCGCGCCCAGCACGAAATACTTCAGCCCCGCCTCGGTCGATTTCACGCTGTCACGGCGCAGCGCGGCCACGACGTAAAGCGACAGCGACTGCAGTTCCAGCCCCATGTAAAGCGACATCAGATCGCCCGCCGAGACCATCATCATCATGCCGACGACAGCAAGGGTGACAAGAACGGGGTATTCGAACCGCGCAAGGCCACGCCGCTCCATGTAGTCCTGGCTCATCACCAGGACGCCGGCGGCGGCCAGGAGGATCGTCACCTTGGCAAAGCGCGCAAAGGCGTCGTCGGTGAAGGCACCGCCGAAGGCCTGGGTGTCGCCCGCGCCCGAAAGCCCGATCCAGGCCGCGACGCCGGCAAAGATCGCGGCGGTCGCCCAGGTCAGGGTCGAGGTCATCTGGTCCTTGCCGCCCCAGACCGCGCCCAACAGCGCGGCCATGGCATAGATCGCCAGCAGCACCTCGGGAAGAACGGCGGAGAAATCAGCGGAAATCATCGCGTAAGATCCTTCAGTGGCTGGCTTCGGCCACTGCCTCGGGCAGCGGCACGTCGGCACGGTAGTCGGCAATCAGCGCCTCGACCGAGGGGCCGACCATGTCGGTGACAAGGCTGGGATAGACGCCCAGAAGCAGGGTCATCGCGACCAGCGGCGCCATGACGAACTTTTCGCGGGCGGTCATGTCGGCGATGCCCTTCAGGCTTTCCTTGATCAGCTCGCCCATCATCACCCGGCGATAAAGCCAAAGCGCGTAGGCCGCCGACAGGATGACGCCCGAGGTCGCGACAAGCGCCACCCAGGTGTTGACCTGGAAGATCCCCATCAGCGTCAGGAATTCGCCGACGAACCCGGAGGTGCCCGGCAGGCCGACGTTCGCCATGGTGAAGAACATGAAGATCAGCGCATAGGCCGGCATCCGGTTCACAAGGCCGCCATAGGCATCGATCTCGCGCGTGTGCATCCGGTCGTAGATCACGCCGACCGAGAGGAAGAGCGCGCCGGAAATGAAGCCGTGGCTCAGCATCTGGAAGATCGCGCCGTCGATGCCCTGCTGGTTCACCGTGAAGATCCCCATGGTCACATAGCCCATGTGCGCGACCGAGGAATAGGCGATCAGCTTCTTCATGTCGGACTGCGCCAGCGCGACCAGCGAGGTGTAGACGATGGCGATGGCCGACATCCAGAAGACGAGCGGTGCGAGAAGGTCAGAAGCGACCGGGAACATCGGCAGCGAAAAGCGCAGGAAGCCGTAGCCCCCCATCTTCAGAAGGACCGCAGCCAGGATGACCGACCCGGCGGTCGGCGCCTGGACGTGGGCGTCGGGCAGCCAGGTATGCACCGGCCACATCGGCATCTTCACCGCGAAGGAGGCAAAGAACGCCAGCCACATCAGCGTCTGCATCCCGCCGATGACATGGAAGCCGAGGATCGAGATCGTGTCTGACCCGAAGGGATGGCCCATCAGCGTCGGGATGTCGGTCGTGCCCGCATCGACATACATCGCGATCATCGCGACCAGCATCAGGACCGACCCGAGGAAGGTGTAAAGGAAGAACTTGAACGCCGCATAGATGCGTTCCTTGCCGCCCCAGATCCCGATGATGAGGAACATCGGAATGAGCCCCGCCTCGAAGAAGAGGTAGAAAAGGACAAGATCCAGCGCCACGAAGACGCCGATCATCAGCCCTTCGAGGATCAGGAAGGCGACCATGTATTCCTTGACCCGCACTGTCACGTCCCAGGTCGACAGGATCGTCAGCGGCATCAGGAAAGTCGTCAGCAGGACGAAAAGGACAGAGATCCCGTCAACGCCGACCTTGTACTTCAGCCCCATGATCCAGTCGCGTTCCTCCACGAACTGAAAGCCCGTGTCGGCGGGGTCGAACCCGGTCAGCAGGAAAAGCGAGATGAGGAAGGTCGCGGTCGTCGCGAAAAGGGCGACCGACTTGGCGTTGCGCTGCGCGGCCGGATCGTCGCCCTTGAGAAACAGCGCAAGGATCGCGGCGGCCACGAGGGGCAGGAAAGTGATGATGGAAAGAAGGTTTTCCATTAGTGCGCGCCCCCCAAGAGCGTCATCCAGACGAGAAGGATCGCAATGCCGATGACCATCGCGAAGGCGTAGTGGAAGAGATACCCCGACTGCGCCCGGTTCACGATGCGGGTCAGTGCGGGCACGAAGCCCATCGCCACACCGTTGATCGTGCCGTCGATGACCGCGCCGTCGCCCTTCTTCCACAGGAAGTTGCCAAGCGCCCTGGCGGGGCGGACGAAGATCGCGTCATAGACTTCGTCGAAATACCACTTGTTCAGCAGGAACCGGTAAAGGATCGGCTGGTTCTCGGCGAAGATGCGCGGCAGCTCGGGCCGGCGGATATAGAAGATCCAGGCGACAAGGAAACCAAGGATCATCGCGACGAAGGGCGATACCTTGACCCAGACCGGCGCGTGGTGCGCATCGTCCAGGACGGTGTTCGACGCTTCGGACATGAAGATCGCGCCCTGCGGCGCCTGACCGGCGCCATGCGCGTCGGCGGCATGCGATTCGGCGGCGGCCTCACCGTGGCCCTCGGTCGTCGCGCCCTCGGTCGCGCTGGCGGCGGCCTCGGTGCCGTGGCCGGTCGCGGCCTCGCCCGTCGCCGCCGCGTCCGCCGTCTCGTCCCCGGTCATCGCGACTTCGTGGTGGGGCATGGCGAAGAACTTCGTCATCGCGTCATGATCGCCGAAGAAGGGCTTGTACCAGATCATTCCGGCCAGGATCGCGCCAAGCGCAAGCACGCCCAGCGGAACCGTCATCGTCAGCGGGCTTTCGTGGGCATGTTCATGCGCATGATGATCGCCGCGTTCGGTTCCGTAGAAGGTCAGGAAGATCAGGCGCCAGGAATAGAAGGAGGTGAAGCAGGCCGCCACGACCAGCGCCCAGAAGGCAAAGGCGTTGCCCGAACCCCAGGCGCTTTCGATGATCGCGTCCTTCGACAGGAAGCCCGCGAACCCGATCGAGGTCAGCGGAATGCCCACCCCGGTGATGGCCAGCGTGCCGATCATCATCGCCCAGAAGGTCAGCGGGATCTTCTTCCTGAGGCCGCCGTAGTTGCGCATGTCCTGTTCGTGGTGCATCGCGTGGATGACCGAACCCGCGCCCAGAAACAGCATCGCCTTGAAGAAGGCGTGGGTGAAAAGGTGGAACATCGCCGCGCCATAGACGCCCGCGCCCGCAGCCACGAACATGTAGCCAAGCTGCGAACAGGTCGAATAGGCGATCACGCGCTTGATGTCGTTCTGCACAAGGCCCACGGTCGCGGCAAAGAAGGCCGTCGCCGCGCCGATATACATCACGAAGCTTTTCGCCTCGGGCGCGTATTCGAACAAGGGCGACATCCGGCAGACAAGGAACACGCCCGCCGTCACCATCGTCGCGGCGTGGATCAGCGCGGAAACCGGCGTCGGGCCCTCCATCGCGTCGGGAAGCCAGGTGTGCAGGAACAGCTGCGCCGACTTGCCCATGGCGCCGACGAAAAGAAGGAACGCGAGAAGGTTCGCGGCGTTCCATTCGGTCCAGAGGAAATGGAGGTTGGTTTCGGCCAGCGCGGGGGCGGCGGCGAAGACGTCATCCATGTTGATGCTGTCGACCAGGTAGAAAAGCCCGAAGATCCCCAGCGCGAAGCCGAAGTCCCCCACGCGGTTGACCACGAAGGCCTTGATCGCGGCGGCATTGGCGCTGGCTTTCTTGTAGTAGAACCCGATCAACAGGTAGGAGGCGACGCCCACGCCCTCCCAGCCGAAGAACATCTGGACAAGGTTGTCGGCCGTCACCAGCGACAGCATCGCGAAGGTGAAGAAGGACAGATAGGCAAAGAACCGGGCCTTGTAGTGTTCGTGATGGCCCCAGTTCTCGTCATGGGCCATGTAGCCCCAGGAATAGAGGTGCACCAGCGCCGAGACGGTCGTGACCACGATCAGCATGATCGCCGTCAGCCGGTCGAGCCGGATCGACCACTGGGTATCAAGCGTGCCCGAACGGATGAAGTCCAGCACATGCAGGTGCTGCGTGGTGCCGTCGAAGCCCAGGAACACGCCCCAGGACAGCAGGCAGGCCAGGAACAGAAGGCCCGTCGTCACCGCCTGCGCGCCCTTTTCGCCGATCACGCGCCAGCCGAAGCCCGCGATGAGCGAGCCCACGAGCGGGGCAAAGAGGATGATCTTTTCCATTTGCCCTTACCCTTTCATCACGTTGACGTCTTCGACGTCGATAGTGCCGCGGTTGCGGAAGAAGCAGACGAGGATCGCAAGCCCGATCGCGGCCTCGGCGGCGGCGACGGTCAGGACGAACATCGTGAAGACCTGACCCACGAGGTCATGGAGATGCGTGGAAAAGGCGACGAAGTTGATGTTGACCGCCAGAAGCATCAGCTCGATCGACATCAGGATGACGATCACGTTCTTCCGGTTGAGGAAGATGCCGAAGATGCCGATCACGAACAAAGCGGCGGCAACGCCAAGATAGTGGGTCAGTCCGATCATTTCCGTCCCTCCGGATGCGTACATGCGCATCCCGTGTCTTCTCTTCCGTCTGTCACCCCCGCGACGGCGGGGGTCACGATCCGTTCAGATCCCCGCCTTGGCGGGGCGGCAGGTCAAAGCCCCTGCCCCGGCTTCACGTCCTTCAGTTCCATCGCCTTGGCCGGGTCGCGGTACATCTGCGCCAGCACGTCCTGGCGCTTGACGTTCGGGCGGTGGCGCATGGTCAGCACGATCGCCCCGATCATCGCGACCAGAAGGATCAGGCCGGCGGCCTCGAACAGATAGACATACTGGTCATAGATCAGCAGGCCGAGGGCGGCGGTGTTCGACACCCCTTCGGGCGTGATCGCGGCGCGCATTGCATCGGCGTTTTCGGCCGGGGCCCAGGCGCCGAAGGCGATGCCGAGCTGCATCAGGATCACGACGCCGATCAGAAGCCCAAGCGGCATGTAGCGGGCCATCTCGCCCTTCAGTTCGGCGAAATCGACATCCAGCATCATGACGACGAACAGGAACAGCACCGCGACCGCGCCGACATAGACGATCATCAGGAGCATCGCCACGAACTCCGCCCCCATCAGGACGAAAAGCCCGGCAGAGGACAGGAAGGCGAGGATCAGCCAGAGGACCGAATGAACGGGGTTGCGGCTCATCACCACCATAAGGCCCGCCGTCACCGCCGAGATGGCGAAAAGGTAGAAGGCGAAAACAAACACGCTCATGCGCTGTCCCCCGTTTCGTTCTTTCCGGCCTCGTCGAAGACGGCCTGGGCAATCTCAAGCGCCTTGGTCATCGCCGGAAGGCCGCCGAACATGCTCATCTGATAGATCGTCTCGGCGATCTCGCGCTGGGTCGCCCCGGCTTCAATCGCGTGGCGGATCGCGATCTTGATCTGCGCCTCGGCCTGCGCGCCAAGGACGGTCAGCGCCCCGATGGTCAGCAAAAGCCGGGTCTTTGCGTCGAGCCCTTCGCGGTTGAAGGTGTTGCCGAACCAGGCCTCCATCATGTCCTTGGACATGGTGGGCCACATCTTCGCGAAGTCGAAGCCCTTGAAGTTCTCCAGCGCAGGGTTGAGCGTGCGGGCCATTTCCTGGCCCTGCTCCATCATCTGCTGGAACATCTTCTGGAATGCATCGCTCATCTGTAGGGCGCGTCCATTTCGAGGTTGCGGGCGATCTCGGCTTCCCAGCGGGCGCCGTTATCAAGAAGCTTGGCCTTGTCGTAGAACAGCTCCTCGCGCGTTTCGGTCGCGAATTCGAAGTTCGGGCCCTCGACGATGGCATCGACCGGGCAGGCTTCCTGGCAGAAGCCGCAGTAGATGCATTTCGTCATGTCGATGTCATAGCGCGTCGTCCGGCGGCTGCCGTCCTCGCGCGGTTCGGCGTCTATGGTGATCGCCTGGGCGGGGCAGATCGCCTCGCAAAGCTTGCAGGCGATGCAGCGTTCCTCGCCGTTCGGGTAACGGCGCAGGGCATGTTCGCCACGGAAACGGGGCGACAGCGGGCCCTTTTCATGCGGGTAGTTCAGCGTGGCCTTGGGGGCGAGGAAGTACTTCATGCCCAGGCCGAAACCCTTGATGAAATCGAAGAGCAGGAAGTATTTCGCCGCGCGGGTATAGTCGAGCGCCATCTCAGCCTCCAATCGCCCAGCGGGCCCAGAAGCCGCCAAGCACTTCGTATTTCGCCAGGAACGCGATGATCACCACCCAGCCGAGCGACAGGGGCAGGAACACTTTCCAGCCGATCCGCATGAGCTGGTCGTAGCGGTAGCGCGGGACGATGGCCTTCACCATGGCGAACATGAAGAAGAAGACCCACATCTTGCCGACCATCCACCACCAGCCGTCGGCGATGCCCGGGATGGGCGACAGCCAGCCGCCGAAGAAGAGAAGCGAGATGAGCGCGCACATCAGGAAGATCGCGATGTATTCGCCGGCCATGAAGAGAAGATAGGGGGTCGAGGAATATTCGACCATGAAGCCCGCGACCAGTTCCGATTCCGCCTCGGGCAGGTCGAAGGGCGGGCGGTTCGTTTCGGCCAGCGCCGAGACGAAGAACAGCACCACCATCGGCAGATGCGGCAGCCAGTACCAGTTGAAAAGGCCATAGGAGCCGTCCTGCGCCGCCACGATGGCCGAGAAGTTCATCGACCCGGTGGAGATGATGACACCGATGATGATGAGGCCCAACGACACCTCGTAGGAGATCATCTGCGCCGCCGAGCGCAGCGAGCCGAGGAACGGGTATTTGGAGTTCGACGCCCAGCCGCCCATGATCACGCCGTAGACCTCGAGCGAGGAGATGGCGAAGACGAAGAGGATGGCGACGTTGATGTCCGCCAGCACCCAGCCGGGATGGAACGGGATCACCGCCCAGGCCAGCACGGCAAGGACGAAGGACAGCATCGGCGCCAGGAAGAAGACGAACTTGTCCGACCCGGCGGGCAGGACGATCTCCTTCACGATGAATTTCAGCGCGTCGGCGACCGACTGCAGGATGCCCCAGGGGCCGACCACGTTCGGGCCGCGCCGCATCTGCACCGCCGCCCAGATCTTGCGGTCGCCATAGACGAGAAACAGGAGCGAGATCATCACGAAGGCGATGATGCCCAGGCACTGCACCGCGATCAGGAGGAAGGTTCCAAAGGGGGTCGCAAGAAAATCTGCCATGTTGTTCCTCAGACCGTCGGTATTCCCTTTTGGGCACATTTGGCCGATGCCGTCGCGGCGGCGATCACCCGCGCCGCGATGGGCAAATCAGGCGAGACGCTGTAAACAGCATCCGCGCGCCAAATGCCACCCTCTTCGTCGATATTCCTGACGCTGTGGCACAGGAATTTCGTGCCCCCGCCAAGGGCATGACCGGCGGGCCGGGGCATGGCCCCGTCCCTGGTCCCCGCACTGGCGAAGGCGCGCGACATCGTCATTCCGCCGCCATCGGCGCTTTGCCGCGCGCCTTGGCCATCGCCGAAAGATCCGCCATGAGGGCCGATGCCCGCGCGATCGGGTTGGTCAGGTAGAAATCCTTGACCGCGTAGCGGAAATCCGCGTTGCCCGGAGCCTTGATCGGCAGCGGTTGCCAAGCGTTGACCGGAACGCTGTCGATGCCCGCCAGATGCGGATGGGCCGCGACAAGTGCCTGGCGAAGCCCGGCCAGCGTGTCCCACGGCTGGGTCGCGCCCAGTTCGGCCGACAGCGCGCGCAGGATCGCCCAGTTTTCCTTAGCCTCGCCAGGCGCGAAGCCCGCACGGAAGGCCAGTTGCGGGCGGCCCTCGGTGTTGACGAACAGCCCGTTCTCCTCCGTATAGGCGGCGGCGGGCAGGATGATGTCGGCGCGGTGGGCGCCGCGGTCGCCGTGGCTGCCCTGATAGATCACAAAGGCACCCGGCGCGATCTCCACCTCGTCGGCGCCAAGGTTGTAGACGACCTCGGCCCCTTCGAGCGCGGCCAATCCGCCCTCGGTCACCGCGCCCACATCCATCGCGCCGACGCGGGCGGCGGCGGTGTGCAGGACCAGAAGCTTCGCGCCCGCGCCTTCGGTGTAGCGCATGACCTGGCTCAGCACCGCCTCGCCGTCGGCTTCGTTCAGGGCGCCCTGGCCGACGATGACGATGGTGTCGTCCTTCGCCTGGACCTTGGCCACCAGATCGGTCAGCGCCTTACGGTCGTTGCCGAAATGGTAATAGTCGTAGGTCAGATCGACCTTCGGGCCGATCAGGCCGACACGCGCGCCCGCGGCCCAGGCCTTGCGGATGCGGGCGTTCAGCACCGGCGCCTCGGTCCGCGGATCGGTCCCGACCAGCAAGATCACCTTTGCGCTGTCGATATCCTCGATCGTCGCGGTGCCGACATAGGCAGACCGGTTGCCCGCCGGAAGCCGCGCGCCATCGGTGCGGCATTCGACCGAACCGCCCTGCCCCTCGACCAGTTGCTTGAGGCCGAAGGCCGCTTCGACCGGCGCGAGGTCACCGACGAGGCCCAGCACCTTCTTGCCCTTCATCGCGGCGGCGGCGGCAGAAAGCGCCTCGGCCCAGGTCGCCTTGCGCAGCTTGCCGCCCTCGCGGATGTAGGGCGTGTCAAGCCGCTGGCGGCGCAGCCCGTCCCAGACGAAACGGGTCTTGTCGCTGATCCATTCCTCGTTCACGCCGTCATGGTTGCGCGGCACGATCCGCTTGACCTCGCGGCCCTTGGTATCGACGCGGATGTTGGACCCGAGCGCATCCATCACGTCGATCGTCTCGGTCTTGGTCAGTTCCCAGGGCCGCGCCGTGAAGGCGTAGGGCTTGGAGGTCAGCGCGCCCACCGGGCAAAGGTCGATGATGTTGCCCTGAAGGTTCGAATCGAGCGTGGTGTTGAGGTAGGACGTGATCTCCGCATCCTCGCCGCGCCCGGTCTGACCCATCTGGGTGATGCCCGCGACCTCGGTCGTGAAGCGGACGCAGCGCGTGCAGGAGATGCAGCGCGTCATCGTCGTGGCGACCAGCGGGCCAAGGTCCAGGTCCTCGCTCGCGCGCTTGGGCTCTCGGTAGCGGCTGAAATCGACGCCATAGGCCATCGCCTGGTCCTGAAGGTCGCATTCGCCGCCCTGATCGCAGATCGGGCAGTCGAGCGGGTGGTTGATCAGGAGGAACTCCATCACCCCCTCGCGGGCCTTCTTGACCATCGGGCTGTTGGTCTTGACGACCGCGGGTTCGCCGTTCGGGCCGGGGCGCAGGTCCTTGACCTGCATCGCGCAGGAGGCGGCGGGCTTGGGCGGACCGCCGACCACCTCGACCAGGCACATCCGGCAGTTGCCGGCGATGGACAGGCGTTCGTGGTAGCAAAAACGCGGGATTTCCACCCCGGCCTGTTCGCAGGCCTGGATGAGCGTCATCGACGGATCGACCTCGACCTCGATGCCGTCGATGATGATCTTGCGGAGATCAGCCATATTTCCTGTCCTTCACGTCCCGCGCGGGGGGCCCCGCGCCCGGTTATTTTTCGTAGATCAGCGAACCCGCATAGGTGTTCGCGGCGATTTCGGCGCGACCGAGGTCGCAAAAGGTTTCGGCCTCGTCCGCCTTCGCGCCATGCGCGCTCAGGTAGGCCTCGGCCTTCTCGTAGATCTTCGCGCGTTCGGCGTCGTCGCGCAGGAAGGCGCGCACCACGTCCTCGCTGTAGCCCAGCCCCCGCACCTCGCTTTTCAGCGCGTTGCTTTCGGACAGCACGCGAAACAGGCGCGCGCTGATCGTCGGGCAGGTGCGGCGGATCCGATCGGCGACCCGCACCGACACGAGCTTGTCGACAATGACGGCCTGTTCGCCAAGCGGCGGCAGGGCGGCGGCGGACGAGGCGTCGGCCAGGAAAAGCGCAAGAAGCGCCGCGGTGGCGCGGGTGATCGTGCGTTTCATCGAATGTCCTCCGGGGGCGGATTGCCCCGTGACACCGATGAAGGGGCCGGCCCCCTGATAGGCAATAACAGCGGCGGTCATGAACCCCCTCCGCGCGGAGTGTCGCCGACGGGCGGCCAGGGCACGAAGGCCAGGACCAGAAGCGGCACCAGCGACAGGACCATCGGCAAGAGGAACGCCAGACCCAGAATCCCGCCACCCATGTAATACCCGCCGCCGATCAGAAGCCGGCTGACCAGCGCGCTTGCCAAGGGAAGCGCGGCGATGCCGAGGATCGCGCCACGGAACCCCGCCTTCTGCATCACCACCAGGTAGAGGACCGAGGCGATGAGCGGGCTTAAGAAGGAAAAGACCATCATCATGCCGCTACCCCGCCGCCCGGCATGGGCCGTCCGTCGGCGCAAGAAGCTGCCCGACGTTCAGTTCCGCGAGGTGCCGCCGGTCACGCGTCATCCGAACGCCCCTGTCAGCCATTGCCATCCGAGTGTCACCGCAAGGATCAGGACAAAGATGACGAGGAAGATCGCAGCCCCCCGCAACAGCAACGCGATCAGCCAACCGACAAGCGCGCCGGGCAGGACCCCCGCGATCAGACCGCCGAAGTCGCCACCGAGATACCCGAGATATCCACCCACACCCGCGCCGATGAGCGCCCCAAGGATCGCCCAGAGCCCGAGAGCCCCCCGGCGACCTTGCGCGCCAAGTTCGGCGATAGTGGAAAGGATCTCGTCGACCGGCATGGGTTACTCCGCCGCGACCGCGCTGACCCGGCCGGTCTTCTTGGCCTTGATCCGGTCCTCGATCTCGTCGCGGAACTGGCGGATCAGGCCCTGGATCGGCCAGGCGGCGGCGTCGCCAAGGGCGCAGATCGTGTGGCCCTCGACCTGTTTGGTGACGCTGAGAAGCATGTCGATCTCCTCGATCTCCGCCTCGCCCTTCACGAGGCGGTCCATGACCCGCATCATCCAGCCGGTGCCTTCACGGCAGGGCGTGCACTGGCCGCAGCTTTCGTGCTTGTAGAACTTGGAAAGCCGCCAGATCGCCTTGATGACGTCGGTCGACTGGTCCATCACGATCACGGCGGCGGTGCCAAGGCCCGACCGCTGTTCGCGCAGCCAGTCGAAATCCATGATCGCCTCGTCGCATTGCGCGGCGTTCAGCATCGGGACGGAGGAGCCGCCCGGGATCACCGCCTTGATGTTCTTCCAGCCGCCGCGCACGCCGCCGCAATGCTTGTCGAGCAGTTCCTTCAGCGGGATCGACATCGCCTCTTCGACGACGCAGGGGTTGTTGACGTGGCCGGAGATGCCGAAAAGCTTGGTCCCGGTGTTGTTCGGCCGCCCGAAGCCCGCGAACCAGGACGCGCCCCGGCGCAGGATCGTCGGCACCACCGCGATGCTTTCGACGTTGTTCACCGTGGTCGGGCAGCCGTAAAGGCCCGCGCCCGCCGGGAACGGCGGCTTCATCCGCGGCATCCCCTTCTTGCCCTCAAGGCTTTCGAGAAGCGCAGTTTCCTCGCCGCAGATATAGGCGCCCGCGCCGTGATGGAGATAAAGGTCGAAGTCGAAGCCCGACTTGCAGGCATTCTTGCCGATCAGCCCGGCGTCATAGCATTCGTCGATCGCCGCCTGCAGCGCCTCGCGTTCGCGGATGTATTCGCCGCGAATGTAGATGTAGCAGGCATTCGCCCCCATCGCGAAGGACGCGATCAGGCAGCCTTCGATCAGCGTGTGGGGATCGTGGCGCATGATCTCCCGGTCCTTGCAGGTGCCCGGTTCGGATTCGTCGGCGTTCACGACAAGGTAGGAGGGACGCCCGTCGGACTGCTTGGGCATGAACGACCACTTGAGGCCGGTAGGAAAGCCCGCGCCGCCACGGCCGCGCAGACCCGAATCCTTCACCTGCTGGACGATCCAGTCCCGCCCCTCGGCCAGGATCCTCGCCGTCCCGTCCCAGTGGCCGCGCTTCATCGCGCCCTTCAGGCTGCGGTCGTGCATCCCGTAGAGGTTGGTAAAGATCCGGTCCTGATCTTTCAGCATCTTAGTCCCTCATCTCTCCTGGCGCCGGGTGCGCCGCCAGATCCGCCAGGTTACCGCGAACGCCCAGATGAACGCCGCCAAAGCCATCAGGTCGAACAGCGCCGCATAGCGGCTTGTCGGTTCGACCAGCCATTGCGCGGCGACCCACAGGGCACCGGCCACGGCAATCACGATCGCCACAAGCCGGGCCTGCCGGACCTGGCTCATGTCGACCTCGTCTGGCTTTCGCGCCGCCATGCTCACCCCTCGCCCTTGCGGGCCGCGACGATGTCCCGGGCCTGCCGGACCCATTCGTCGCGGGCGATGCGGCCATGAAAGCCGGTCATCTTCTCGTCGACAAGCGCGATGTCGCGCGCCCGCCAACCCGAGATCTGGTCGAAATGCCAGACCCCTGCCTCGTTCAGAAGCCGCTCCAGCTTGGGCCCGATGCCCCGGATCAGCTTCAGGTCGTCGGCCCTGCCCCCGCGCGGGGCCGACAGAAACTCTGGCGCGGGCTCGGCCTGCGGGCGCTGCGCACGGGCCAGCGCCGCATCGAGTCCGCTGACCGGCCGGGCCGCGTCATGCGGGCCCGAGGGCCCGGAAACGCGCGGCGCCATCCGGGCCTCCTTCACCGGCGCGGATGCCGGCGCCGCCTCTGCCGGCGTTACCACCGGCGCTGCGCTGACCGGGGCCGCCCTGGCCGGCACCGCGACGGCAGAAGCGCCCTGGCCCGCCCCGGCCCGCGCCCGGCACAGGATGCCCGGCCCGATGACGCCTCCGGCCCCCATGACGAACCCGCCGATCAGGACGGAAGGAACCAGCGCAAGCCCGGCGGAGTGATGGAGGATCGTTCCGATCGCCCCGCCCAGAATAATCGACCCCAGCCAGCACATCGTCCGACAGGTTGAATCCGTACCTTGCGCCATGTCCCCCCGTTCCCGCCCCCGCCGGGGCCAATCACTTCACCTCAATTTCCTTTGCCTTCCGCAAGCGCCGCAGCCTGCGCGACCCATCCGTCGCGGCTGACCCGGCCCTTGAAACCTTCCAGATTGTCATCCACCCAGGCGACCTCGGCCGGGCCCCAGGCCGCGATCTGGTCGAAGTGGAAATAGCCAAGACTATGCAGGAGCGCCTCGAGCTTCGGGCCGACGCCCTTGATCAGCTTCAGATCGTCCGCAACGCCCTTGCGGGCAGCCTTGAGGCCACGGGGCTTCTTCGCCTTTTCCGCCGGGGCCGCCGCGGCCGGTTTCGCCGGGGTCGCAGCCGGGGCCGCAGCCGGGGCCGCCTTTGCCGGTCTTGCCGGTTTCGCCACAGCCGCCGGTTTCGCGGCGCCGCCCAGCCAGGGCGTCAGAAGCGGCACTTCGGTGCCGTCGATCCGCTTGATCCCGTCACGGACATCCATCGCCCGCTGGACCGAACCGTTGTACTGTGTCCGGCCGCTTTCCATGTCCTTGAGCGAGGTCAGGCCCTTCAGCGGCTCGGACGCATAGCGGCCGTTCTGCGGACCCGGCACCGGCAGCTTGCCCGCCGCCAGGTCGTCCAGAAGGCGCGACAGGCCCGCGGCGGTCAGATCCTCGTAATAATCCTTGCCGATCTGGGCCATCGGCGCGTTGGTGCAGGCGCCGAGGCATTCGACCTCTTCCCAGGAAAACTTGCCATCCGCCGACAGGGTGTGTGGCGTCGCGGCGATCTTTTCGCGGCAGACCGCGATCAGCTCCTCCGCGCCGCAGATCATGCACGACGTGGTGCCGCAGATCTGGATATGGGCAACGGTACCAACGGGTTGCAGCTGGAACATGAAGTAGAAGGTGGCCACTTCCAGCGCCCGGATATGGGCCATGCCCAGCATGTCGGCGACATGCTCGATCGCCGGGCGCGAAAGCCAGCCTTCCTGTTCCTGCGCGCGCCACAGAAGCGGGATGACCGCACTGGCCTGGCGCCCCTCGGGATATTTCGTCATCTGCCCCTTCGCCCAGGCGAGGTTCGCGGGCGTGAATTCGAAGGAGGCGGGCTGTTCGTGGTGAAGACGGCGGAGCATTATTTGCAGTTTCCCCAACCTGTGAGTGTTAGGCGGCCATCAGCGGCCTTGACGACGTAGCCGCCGTTGAAAAGCGCGCGGACCTGGGCCTGGAAGTCGCTGATATGCCAACCGTCGGCATCCATCGCGGCGGCCAGGTCCGTTTCGGACATCGCGCATCCATTGGCCAGCAGGATATCCGCCATAGGTTCGCCGATGTGATTGGCGGGCTGCGCCGAAACCGGCGGGGCGGCGGCCAGAAGGACCGGCAAGGCGGCTGAGGCAAGACGCATCACCGGTCGATCTCCCCGAACACGACGTCCATCGTGCCGATGATCGCGGCCACGTCGGCCAGCTGGTGGCCCTTGGCCATCCAGTCGAGCGACTGGAGGTGCAGGTAGCCGGGCGCGCGGATCTTGGCGCGGTAGGGCTTGTTGCTGCCGTCCGACTTCAGGTACACGCCGAATTCGCCCTTCGGCGCCTCGACGGCGGCATAGACCTCGCCCTCCGGCACATGGAAGCCCTCGGTGTAAAGCTTGAAGTGATGGATCAGCGCCTCCATCGAGCGCTTCATCTCGCCCCGCTTCGGCGGCGTCATCTTGCCCCGCGCCAGCACGTCGCCCTTGCCCTCGGGCGCGCGCAGCTTGGCGATGGCCTGATGGATGATCTTCGTCGATTCGCGCATTTCGGCCATGCGGCAAAGATAGCGGTCGTAGCAGTCGCCGTTCTTGCCGACCGGCACCTTGAAGTCGAACTCGTCGTAGCACTCGTAGGGCTGCGCACGGCGCAGGTCCCAGGCCAGGCCCGAGCCGCGCACCATGACGCCCGAATAACCCCACTCCAGCACGTCCTTTTCATGGACGATGCCGATATCGGCGTTGCGCTGCTTGAAGATGCGGTTGTCGGTCAGCAGGCCGTCGATATCGTCCAGAACCCTGGGGAAGTGATCCGCCCAGGCCTCGATATCGTTCAGCAGATCCTCGGGCAGGTCCTGATGCACGCCGCCGGGCCGGAAATAGGCCGCGTGAAGACGCGCGCCACAGGCCCGTTCGTAGAAGATCATCAGCTTTTCGCGTTCCTCGAACCCCCAGAGCGGCGGCGTCAGCGCGCCCACGTCAAGCGCCTGCGTGGTGACGTTCAGCAGGTGGTTCAGGATCCGCCCGATTTCCGAATAAAGCACCCGGATAAGCGAGGCGCGGCGCGGCACCACGGTGCCGGTCAACCGTTCGATGGCCAGACACCAGGCATGTTCCTGGTTCATCGGCGCCACATAGTCCAGCCGGTCGAAATAGGGCAGGTTCTGCAGGTAGGTGCGGCTTTCCATCAGCTTTTCGGTGCCGCGATGGAGTAGCCCGATATGCGGGTCGGCGCGCTCCACGATCTCGCCGTCAAGCTCCAGCACGAGGCGCAGCACGCCGTGCGCCGCCGGGTGCTGGGGCCCGAAGTTGATGTTGAAATTGCGGATCTGCTGTTCGCCGGTCTGGGCGTCGTTGAAATTGCCGTCCATCACTTCGCCCCCTTCTCGTCGCCCGGAAGGATGTAATGCGCCCCTTCCCAGGGCGACATGAAATCGAACTGCCGGTAGTCCTGCACCAGCTTCACCGGTTCGTAGACGACACGCTTTTCGGCCTCGTCATAGCGCACTTCGGTATAGCCGGTGGTCGGGAAATCCTTGCGGAGCGGGTGGCCGCGGAACCCGTAGTCGGTCAGGATGCGGCGCAGGTCCGGGTGGCCGGAAAAGAGGATGCCGAACATGTCGAACACCTCGCGCTCGAACCAGTTGGCCGAGGGGTGGACCGCGGTGATCGAGGGCGCCATCTCGTCCTCGCGCACGGCGACCTTCACGCGGATGCGGTGGTTTCTGTACATCGACAGGAAGTGATAGACGATGTCGAAGCGCGCCGGCCGTTCGGGATGGTCCACGGCGGTGATGTCGACCAGCGTCGAGAAGCGGCAGTTCTGGTCGGCGCGCAGGAATTCGACGAATTCCACGATCCCGGCCAGCGTCGCGGTGACGTTCAGCTCGCCAAAGGCGACCTCGGTCGCCACGACATCGTTCGGGCGCTTGATCTCGATATGGGCGGCAAGTTCTTCAAGGGCTGCGGACATTGTCTTCTCCTCAGCGCACGAGCGTGCCGGTGCGGCGGATCTTCCGCTGCAGTTGCAAGATACCGTAAAGGAGCGCCTCGGCGGTCGGCGGGCAGCCGGGGACGTAGATGTCCACCGGAACGATGCGGTCGCAGCCCCGGACCACCGAATAGCTGTAGTGGTAGTAGCCGCCGCCATTGGCGCACGATCCCATGGAGATGACATAGCGCGGTTCGGGCATCTGGTCGTAGACCTTCCTGAGCGCGGGGGCCATCTTGTTGGTCAGCGTGCCCGCGACGATCATCAGGTCGGACTGGCGCGGGCTGGCGCGGGGCGCGGTGCCGAACCGTTCAAGGTCGTAGCGCGGCATCGACGTCTGGATCATCTCGACCGCGCAACAGGCGAGGCCGAAGGTCATCCAGTGCAGCGACCCGTTGCGCGCCCAGTTGATGATGTCCTCGGTCGTGGTCAGCAGGAAACCCTTGTCCTGAAGCTCACGGTTCAGCGCCTCGGTTGCGACCTCGCGGTCCGCGCCGGCGGTGTTGGCACCGGTCATCACGCCCATTCCAGCGCCCCCTTCTTCCATTCATAGGCAAAGCCGACCGTCAGGACGGCGAGGAACACCATCATCGACCAGAACCCCACGTCGGAGACATCCTTGAACGCCACCGCCCAGGGGAAAAGGAAGGCCACTTCGAGGTCGAAGATGATGAAGAGGATCGACACCAGATAGAAGCGCACGTCGAACTTCATCCGCGCGTCGTCAAAGGCGTTGAAGCCGCATTCGTAGGCGGAAACCTTCTCCGGATCGGGGTTGCGTACGGCGACCACCACGGCGGCGAGGATCAGGACAAGCCCGAGGCCCACGGCGATGGCCAGAAAGATCAGGATGGGAAGGTATTCTCTGAGGAGTATGTCCAAGGGGCGGCTCCTTCTACGCGACGGCAATGCGTCTGCGGCATGTGGCTTCTGAGCCGTTTACTCTCCCGCCTTGGCGGGGTCAACCAAGGCCGGACCGCGCGAGGGCGCGGAAAACCGGGGAAATCCCTGATGATGGGGGAAAAACCGCGAAAAAGCGCGGCACGCCCCGCGCCGTGCCGCGGGCGGGCGCAAGGGCCATCCGTCAAAGCGATTCCGTCAGCTTTTCCAGCCCGGGCTGCGTTTTTCGAAGAAGGCGGCGATTCCCTCGCGCGCCTCGTCGCTTTCCCAGCGGCGGACCAGCGCGCCGATCGTTTCGGCGATCGTCGCCTCGTCGATGGGCGGGCCGAGGCGGCGCGCCAGCGCCTTCGCCTCGGCCACCGCGCCGGGGGCGCAGGCCAGATAGGGGGCCACTTCCGCCTCGACCGCCGCGTCCAGATCGGCGGGATCGGCCGTGCGCGCCAGAAGACCCAGCGTCACCGCCTCGGCCGCGCCGAAAAGGCGCGCCGACATGAAGACGCGGCGCGCCATCGCCTCGCCCATGCGGGCCAGCACATAGGGGCCGATGGTGGCGGGGATCAGGCCAAGGCGGGTTTCGGTCAGACCAAAGCGCGCGCCCGTCGCGCCCACCGCGACGTCGCAGACCGCCATCATCCCGACCCCGCCGCCGAAGGCGTTGGCATGGATGCGCCCGATCACCGGCTTGGGGCAGGTGTTGAGGGCCTGCAGCATCATCGCAAGCTTCGTCGCCTCCCGCGCGCGGGTCGCGCCGTCGGCCGCCATCTGGTCGCGCATCCAGCCAAGGTCGCCGCCCGCGCAGAAGCTTTCGCCTGCCCCGGCAAGCACGATCGCCCGCACCGCCGGGTCGCGGCCAAGCCGCCCGGCCGCCCCGGTCAGTTCCTCGATCATCCGCGCCGACAGCGCGTTGTGTTTCTCGGGGCGGTTCAGCGTCAGCCGCGCGACGCCGCGCGCGTCGCAGTCGATGGTGATGGTTTCGCTCATTGGCCTTCCCCCTGCCCTTCGCCCCGCATTGCCCTTGCCATCGCGGCCGCCTCGGCCAGGCGGTCAAGGTCAAGGCCCGTGTCGTATCCAAGCGCGCCAAGACGCGCCGCCACCGCCTCGGTCGCGACATTGCCCGCGGCCCCCGGCGCGTAGGGGCAGCCGCCAAGCCCGCCCACGGCGGCGTCGAAGACGCGCAGGCCGCGCGCCAGCGACACCTCGATATTGGCCAGCGCCCGGCCCGCGGTGTCGTGGTAGTGGCCCGCAAGCGCTTCGGCGGGCATCTCTTCCAGCACCGCGGCCAGCATCGCGTCCACCCGTTCGGGCCGCCCCTGCCCGATCGTGTCGCCCAGGCTGACCTCGTGACAGCCAAGGTCGCGCAGGGCCGCCGTCACCCGCGCCACCGACACAGGCGCCACCGCACCGTCATAGGGGCAGTCCGTCACCACCGAGACATACCCCCGCAGCGCGATCCCGTCGGCCCGCGCGGCCTCGGCCACAGGGCGGAACCGTTCGAGGCTTTCGGCGATCGTGCAGTTGAGGTTCGCCTTCGAGAACCCTTCGGAGGCAGAGGCAAAGATCGCGACCTCGTCGGCACGCGCCGCCCGCGCGGCCTCGTAGCCCTTGAGGTTGGGGGTCAGCGCCATGTAGCGCACGCCGGGGGCGCGGGTCATGCCCGCCATCACCGCCGCGCCGTCGGCCATCTGCGGCACCCATTTCGGGCTGACGAAGCTGGCCACCTCGATCCGGCGAAAGCCCGCCTTGCCCAGCGCATCGACCAGCGCGATCTTCTCGGCGGTGGGGATCAGCCGCTTTTCGTTCTGCAGCCCGTCGCGCGGGCCCATCTCGACGATCTCGACGAAGTCAGGCATCGGCCACCTCGTAGAAATCGCGGTCGTAGAACTTCTGCGGCCCGTCCAGATCGCGCGCGCGCACGAAACCCGGCCGCGCGCCCACCCGCACCAGATAGGCGCGGATCGCCGGGAAGGGATCGAGCCGCACGAAATAGGCCGCCGCCAGAAGGTTGTAGACCAGCATCGTGTCGGCGCCCGAGAAGCCCGAAGACAGGATGTGGTCGCGCCCCGCCAGACGCGCCTCGACGGTACGCAGGGTCAGCTCCAGCCGCATCGTGTCAAGCTTCAGAAGCGTCTTCGACCGCATCGCGGGGTCGCGCAGGAACACCCACTGCAGGTTGAGGTTCGCAAGCAGATGCGCCTGCGTCTCGGCGAAGTGCACCCATTCGAGGAACGCGGGCCGTTCGGGATCGCCCACAGCCCTTCCAAGACCGTGTTCTGGGCGCGTCTCGCACAGGTATTCGGTGATCGCGCCACTTTCGGACATCGTGATCCCGTCGATCTCGAGCGCCGGAACCCGGCCCGCCAGCGATTTCCCAAGGTAGTCGGGATGGCGCAGCGATCCGTCGGTGATCGAATATTCGACGATTTCCGGCTCCAGCCCCATTTCGCACAGGAGCCAGAGGACGCGGAAGGACCGGGAAAAGGGGACGTGGTGCAGGACCGGGTTCATCATTCCTCCTCCTCCAGCCGGATCAGCGCGACGCCCGCCTCCACCTGGCTGCCGGCCTCGGCCAGCACCTCGGCCACGGTTCCGTCGCGGGCGGCGGTCAGCGTGTGTTCCATCTTCATCGCCTCAAGAACCGCCAGCCGGTCGCCCGCCGCGACCGCCTGGCCGGCGGTGACGAAGACCGCCTTGACGAGCCCCGGCATCGGCGACAGCGTGAGCCCGCCCCCCGCCGCCTGGGTGGCGCGGTCCAGCGGATCGGTCAGGTCGAAATGGAAGGCGCCGGGGCCGAAAACGCTGACGCGGCCCGGCGTCAGCACGATCCGCGCGCCCGAGGGGCGCCCGTTGACCCACCAGCCGCCCGCGATCAGGCGGCAATCGGCCACCGCCCCGTCGATCGTCACGCGGGCATGGCCGGGCGCCAGCACCTCCACCCCCGCCGTCAGCCCGTCAAGCGCGACGGTGCGCAGAAGCGGCGACCAGAGCGCGAAGCCCGTCAGGGCGCCACCGCCGTCGGCAAGCCCCGCCGCGCCCAGCGCGGCCAGCGCCTGCACCGCAAGATCGGGCGCGGCGGCGGCGGTCAGCGCGTCGATGTCGCGCCCGATCAGGCCGGTATCGACCTCGCCCCGCGCAAAGCCTTCGTGGCGCGACAGCGCAGCAAGGAACGAGAGGTTGGTCACCGACCCCGCGACCTCCGTGTCCTCGAGCGCGGCGCGGAGCCTCGAGAGCGCGATGGCGCGGGTCGCGCCGCGGGTGATGATCTTGGCGATCATCGGATCGTACCAGGGGCTGATCGTGTCGCCGGGCCGCACGCCGGTGTCGGCGCGCGCGCCTTCGGGGAAGTGGAGATGGGTCAGGGTGCCGGTCGCTGGCAGGAAGCCCGCCGGCACGTCCTCGGCGTAAAGCCGCGCCTCGAAGGCATGGCCGGTGATGGTCAGGTCCGCCTGCGCGGCCGGAAGGGGTTCGCCGCTCGCGACGCGCAACTGCCATTCGACAAGGTCGATGCCGGTGATCGCCTCGGTCACCGGGTGTTCGACCTGAAGGCGGGTGTTCATCTCCATGAACCAGAAGCGGTCGGGGCGCAGCCCCTCGGACCCGTCGACGATGAATTCGATGGTGCCCGCGCCCTTGTAGCCGATGGCCTCGGCGGCACGCACCGCCGCCTGGCCCATCGCGGCGCGCATCTCGGCGGTCATGCCCGGCGCGGGCGCCTCCTCGATCACCTTCTGATGGCGGCGTTGAAGCGAACAGTCGCGTTCGTAAAGATGGACCGCGCGGGTGCCGTCGCCAAAGACCTGAACCTCGATATGGCGAGGCATCGAGACGTATTTCTCGATCAGGACGGCCGGGTTGCCGAACGCCGTCCGCGCCTCGCCCTGCGCGCTTTCGAGCGCGGCGGCGAAATCCCCGGGGCGTTCGACCAGCCGCATCCCCTTGCCGCCGCCGCCCGCGACCGCCTTGATGAGGACCGGGTAGCCGATCGTATCCGCGGCCCCGGCCAGGTGTTCGCCGTCCTGGTTGTCGCCGTGGTAGCCGGGCACCACCGGCACGCCCGCCGTTTCCATCAGTGCCTTGGCCGCGTCCTTGAGGCCCATGGCGCGGATCGCGCTGGCCGAGGGGCCGATGAAGACGAGGCCCGCCGCCTCCACCGCGTCCACGAAATCGGGGTTCTCGGACAGGAACCCGTAGCCGGGATGGATCGCCTGCGCCCCGGTCGCGAGGGCGGCGGCGATGATCGCGCCGCCCCTCAGATAGCTGTCGGAGGGGCGGGGGCCGCCGATATGTACCGCCTCGTCGGCCATCGCGACATGGCGGGCGGTGGCGTCGGCGTCGGAATAGACCGCGACGGTGGCGACGCCCAGCTTGCGCGCCGTGTCGATGACGCGGCAGGCGATCTCGCCCCGGTTGGCGATCAGGATCTTCGAGAACATCAGCGGACCTTTCGCATGGCGGGCCGCCGGGGGCTGCCGGCCCCCGGACCCCCGGGGATACTTGCGGAAAAGAAGAAGGGGCGGGTCGGCATCGCCATCACATCCTGAAGACGCCGAAGCGCGTCGCCTCGATCGGGGCGTTGAGCGCGGCGGAAAGCGACAGCGCCAGGACAGCGCGGGTCTTCCTCGGGTCGATGATACCGTCGTCCCAGAGGCGGGCGGAGGCGTAGAGGGGGTGGGATTGTTCCTCGAACATCTCGATCGTGGGGCGCTTGAACTCGGCCTCCTCCTCGGGCGACCAGGTGCCCCCTGCCCGTTCGATCCCCTCGCGCCTGACGGTGGCGAGGACGCCCGCCGCCTGTTCGCCGCCCATGACGGAGATGCGGCTGTTCGGCCAGGTCCAGAGGAAGCGGGGGGAATAGGCGCGCCCGGCCATGCCGTAGTTGCCCGCGCCGAAGGAACCACCGACGAGGCAGGTGATCTTCGGCACATTGGTGGTGGCGACCGCCGTCACCATCTTGGCGCCGTGGCGCGCGATGCCTTCGTTTTCGTATTTGCGGCCGACCATGAAGCCGGTGATGTTTTGCAAGAAGACGAGCGGGATCGCGCGTTGCGAGCACAGCTCGACGAAATGCGCGCCCTTCACGGCGCTTTCACTGAAAAGCACGCCGTTGTTGGCGACGATGCCGACCGGGCAGCCCTCCACATGGGCGAACCCCGTCACCAGCGTCTCGCCGAAGCGGGGCTTGAATTCGTCGAAGCGGGAACCGTCGACGATACGGGCGATGACCTCGCGGATGTCGTAGGGCGTGCGCAGGTCGGCGGGGACGAGGCCGAGGATCTCATCGGGGTCGTAGGCCGGGTCTTCGGGGCTTTGCCAGCGGACCGCCGCCGGGCGCTGGCGGTTGAGGTTGCCGATGGCGCGGCGGGCAAGCGCGAGGGCATGGGCGTCATCCTCCGCCAGGTAGTCGGCCACGCCGGAAAGACGGGTATGCACGTCGCCGCCACCGAGGTCCTCGGCGCTGACGACCTCGCCGGTCGCGGCTTTGACGAGCGGCGGGCCGGCGAGGAAGATCGTCCCCTGCTCCTTCACGATGATCGAGACGTCGGACATCGCGGGCACATAGGCGCCGCCCGCCGTGCACGATCCCATGACGACGGCGATCTGCGGGATGCCCTTGGCGCTCATCCGTGCCTGGTTGTAGAAGATGCGGCCGAAATGGTCGCGGTCGGGGAAGACCTCGTCCTGGTTGGGCAGGTTGGCGCCGCCGCTGTCGACCAGATAGACGCAGGGCAGATGGTTTTCCTCGGCGATCTCCTGCGCGCGGAGGTGTTTCTTGACCGTCATCGGGTAGTAGGTGCCGCCCTTCACGGTGGCGTCGTTGGCGACCACCATGACCTCCTGCCCCATGACGCGGCCGATCCCGGCGATCACGCCGGCGGCGGGGGCGTCGCCGTTGTACATCCCATGGGCGGCGGTGGCGCCGATCTCGAGGAACGGGGAGCCGGGATCGAGAAGGTTCGCCACCCGCTCGCGCGGCGGCATCTTGCCACGCGCGGTGTGGCGCGCCAGCGCTTTCGCACCGCCCCCGGCGGCGGCGAGGGCGGCGGCATCGGCTATAGTGGCCAGCATTGCCTCATGCGCCGCGCGGTTGGCGCGGAAGGTGTCGGAGGTGGGCAGGATGGAGGAGGTCAGGCGCATGCGATCACCCTTCTTTGGTTCGGTTTCCATCTTCGGGGCGTGGCAAAGCGGCAACGGCCGCCGGGAGAGGCCGCAAGAGTGGCGTCTGTTTGACTCACATCAATGTGCCGCAACGCAGCGATGCTACTGCGGCTTGGCGCGAAAGAACGGAGAAAGCTATCATGAAACTGAGTCTTGCCCCCGCCCTCGTCGCCCTCATGGCGGCCACGCCCGTCTTCGCCCAATCCGCCGGGGACTGGACGGTCGGTGTAGGTGTCGGCTGGGTATCGCCAAAGAGCGACAACGGGCTTCTGGCCGGTGCGGCGACCTCGGTCGACAACGACCTGCGCCCGACCCTGACGGTCGAGTACTTCCCCTGGAACAACGTCGGGATCGAACTTCTGGCCGCAACGCCCTTCGAGCACACCGCGACGATCAGCGGCGTCGGCACCGCGACGACCAAGCACCTCCCGCCCACGCTTTCGCTTGTCTATCACATCCCGACCGCGGGCAAGGTGACACCCTTCGTCGGTGCCGGGATCAACTACACCACCTTCTTCAGCGAGGAATCCGCGCTTGGTGTCGTGAAGCTTGACGATTCCTTCGGGCTTGCCGTGAAGGCGGGCTTTGACGTCGCGATCTCCGACAAGGGCGCGCTGCGGACCGAGGTGCGCTGGATGGACATCGACAGCGATGTCACCCTGGACGGCGCGCCGATCGGCACGGTCAACATCGATCCGGTCGTCTTCGGCCTTTCGTATGTGATGAAGTTCTGAAGAACGGGTCCGGTCAGGACCACAAGAAGGGCGCGCCAGGACGGCGCGCCCTTTTTCCGTCGCAAACCTCGACGTAGGAGCGACGCGGAAGGTGTCGGAGGTGGGAAGGACGGAGGAGGTGAGTTTCATGTCATTGCTTTCTTGTTCCCACAGCGCGGAGGAAAACTCCCTTGCGGATGCAGATCGCAAAGATTGCCTTCACCCCAACCCACACGATTTACTGATCGTGATTGAATCCACCCAACTCGGAGGAAAGCGTTTCCAATTGCATCAGCGTAAGGCGGGATCGACAGTCATCAACAACCGCGTCAAACCCAGGGCCAATCCCGGACCATCGCGGCGAAACCTCGCACATTGCATCGCGATAGGAGACCCATGCTCGCTGAGCAGCGCGAAGTAGCTCCTCGCTTTCGGCACGACGCTCCTCACCCCAAGCATTCTGTGCAGCCGCATTTACATAGCCGGAGTAATGCCGGTTGAGTTCAGCGTCCACTTTCTCAAAGGCGACATAGCTGCAGTAGTAATATCCGCCCGCAGTCGAAAGATCGTTCGTGAAACCGTGACAGGTCTCGAGCGCGTGACTCAGGCACGCGAGGTTCTCGCCAATGCTCGCCCCAAAGCATCCCTTTAGATTCAAATGCAACTCGGCATCGAAGCCGTCTATGGATTCCAACGTTTGTGCTGGTACGGCCATTGGAAGCAGTACATTCCCCACCAACAACAAGGCGAAAATCTTGAATTTCATTGATTTTCCTGCTTTTGCAACTGTCAGCTAACGCTTGTTGTGTATACCTACCCCATCGCCCCCATCAACTCCCGCCCGATCAGCATCCGGCGGATTTCGCTCGTCCCGGCGCCGATCTCCATCAGCTTGGCGTCGCGGAAGATGCGGGAAACGGGGCTCTCGTTCATGAAGCCCGTGCCGCCCATCGCCTGCACGGCCTGGTGGGCGACGACCATCGCCTCCTCGCTGGCGTAAAGGACGCAGGCGGCGGCGTCCTGGCGGGTGACCTCGCCGCGGTCGCAGGCGCGGGCGACCTCGTAGACATAGGCGCGGGCGGAGTTCATCTTGGTGTACATGTCGGCGATCTTGCCCTGCATCAGCTGGAACGACCCGATCGGCTGGCCGAACTGCTTGCGCTGCGCGAGGTAGGGCATCACCTCGTCCAGGCAGGCGGCCATGATGCCGGTGCCGATGCCCGACAGGACGACGCGCTCGTAATCGAGGCCCGACATCAGGACGCGGACGCCCTTGCCCTCGGCCCCGAGCACGTTTTCGAACGGCACCTCCACATCCTCGAAGATCAGTTCGGCGGTGTTGGAGCCGCGCATCCCGAGCTTGTCGAAGTGCTTCGACGTGGAAAAGCCCTTCATGGTCTTTTCGACGATGAAGGCGGTGATGCCCTTCGATCCGGCCTCCGGGTCGGTCTTGGCATAGACGACGAGGGTGTCGGCATCCGGGCCGTTGGTGATCCAGAACTTGGTGCCGTTCAGAACGTAGTAGCCGTTGCGCTTTTCCGCGCGCAGCTTCATCGACACGACGTCGGACCCCGCCCCCGCCTCCGACATGGCGAGCGCGCCGACATGGGTGCCGGCGATCAGGCCCGGCAGGTACGCGCGCTTCTGCGCGTCCGTCCCGTTCAGCTTGATCTGGTTCACGCAAAGGTTCGAATGTGCGCCATAGGACAGGCTGACCGAGGCCGAGGCGCGGGCGATCTCCTCCGTCGCGACGACATGGGCGAGGTAGGACATGCCCGCCCCGCCGTATTCCTCCGGCACGGTGATGCCCAGAAGGCCAAGATCGCCCATTTCCTTCCAAAGCTCTGCCGGGAAGTCGTTGGTGCGGTCGACCTCGGCGGCGATCGGCTTCACCCGGTCCTGTGCCCAGCGATGCACCATGTCGCGCAGCGCCTCGACCTCTTCTCCAAGGTGGAATTTCATGGATGCGGTGAACATCGTCGGCCTCCCGGAAATGAACGACTGTTCAATTCATAGGGCGGAAGGGTGAGTCGGGTCAATGGGGTCCTGCGCCCGGAAGGCGGTTCCATTCCGGAAACGGTAAGGCGAAGATCAGCCGATAAGTTTCCCGGCCAGCAACGGCAACTCGTGGAAGGCGTCGAACATCGCCTCTGGCGCGAAATCGGCGACACCGCGCCCCGCCGGACCGAAGGTGACAAGCGCGACCGGCACGCCGGCGGCGGCGGCGGTCTTGCGGTCGGTGTCGGTATCGCCCACCAGCATCGAGCGTTCGACCACGCCGCCCGCGCGGTCCACCGACAGGCGGTAGGGCGCGGGATCGGGCTTGCGCACCGGCAGCGTGTCCGCCCCGACGAGTGAGCCGAAAAGGTCGCGCACGCCAAGGCGCGTCATCAGGATCTCGGCCAGGCGTTCGGGCTTGTTGGTGCAGATGCCGGTGGCAAAACCCGCCCCACGAAGGGTTTCCACCGCCTCGACCGCGCCGGGATAAAGCCGTGTATGGCGGTCGATCCCGTCCTCGTAGGCGGCCAGAAGGATGGGATACTGGCGGTCGACCTCGTCCTCTGCCACCGCGCCAAGGCGCGAGAAGCCAAGCCGCAACATCGCCCGCCCGCCGTGAAAGGCGGTCAGCGCATCGGCGACGGGGTCCAGGATGTCGCCCGCGCCAAGCCCCCGGAAACAGGCGTTCGCCGCCGCGATCAGGTCGGCCGATGTATCGGCAAGCGTTCCGTCCAGATCGAAGATAACCGTGCGCATCCTGCCCTCTTTCCGGGCGCCGCACGCCCCGCTGTAACCCTTGGAAAGGAGTTGTGAGCCCCCCGGCCTTGCGGCGCGTGGCCCCATCGGTAAAACGGGCATGGACGAAAGAAAAGAGCAAGAGCATGGCCACAGCGCTGATTATCCTCGCCGCGGGACAGGGAACGCGGATGAATTCGGACCTGCCCAAGGTCCTGCACAAGGTCGCGGGCGCGCCGCTTGTGCATCATGCCATGGCCGCGGGCGCGACGCTTGCGCCCGAACGGGTGGTCGTTGTCGCGGGCCACGGCGCGGCGGCCGTCGAAAAGGCGGTGCGCGCCTATGACGAAACGGCGGCGGTGGTCCGGCAGGACCAGCAGCTTGGCACCGGACACGCCGTGCAGCAGGCGCTGCCCGCGCTGGAGGGGTTCGAGGGTACGGTGATCGTCCTTTACGGCGACACCCCCTTCATCCGGGCCGAAACGCTGGACGCGATGCTGGTCAGCGGGGCGGACGTGACCGTTCTGGGCTTTGTCGCGGCGGACCCCGGGCGCTACGGGCGGCTGATCGCCACCGACGGCGCGCTGGACCGGATCGTGGAGTTCAAGGACGCGACGGAAACGGAACGCGCGATCACACTTTGCAACAGCGGCGTGGTGGCGGTCGAGGCGCGGCTTCTGGCGAGCCTGGTCGCGGGGCTGACGAACGACAACGCGGCGGGCGAATACTACCTGACCGACATCGTCGCCGCGGCCCGCGCGACGGGGCACAGCGCCCGCGTCGTCACCTGCGACGAGGCCGAGACGATGGGCGTGAACACCCGCGCCGAACTGGCCCGCGCCGAAGCCGCCTTCCAGGCACGCGCCCGGGCCGAGGCGCTCGAGACCGGGGTGACGATGACGGCGCCCGAAACCGTTTTCTTCGCGCTCGACACCGTTGTCGGGCGGGACGCCACGATTGGCGCCAATGTCGTCTTCGGCCCCGGCGTGACCGTGGAATCGGGGGCGGAGATCCTGCCCTTCTGCCATTTCGAAGGGTGCCACATCTCGCGCGGGGCGCGCGTCGGCCCCTTCGCGCGGCTGCGCCCCGGCACCGAACTGGCCGAGGACGTGCACGTCGGCAACTTCGTCGAGGTCAAGAACGCGATCCTCGACGAGGGCGTGAAGGTCGGCCACCTGACCTATCTGGGCGACGCCCATGTCGGCGAACACAGCAACATCGGCGCGGGCACGGTGACTTGCAACTACGATGGCGTGATGAAGCACCGGACCGAGATCGGCGCCCATGCCTTCATCGGGTCGGACACGATGCTGGTGGCTCCGGTCCGGATCGGGGCGGGCGCGCTGACCGGGTCGGGCTCGGTCATCACCGAAGACGTGCCGGATGGCGCGCTGGCGCTCGGTAGGGCGAAACAGGTGACAAAACCCGGCCTAGCGGTCAGATTGTTCGAAAAGTTGAAACAAACGAAAGCCCGGCGGGACGAGGATCGCAAATAATGTGTGGAATTGTCGGTGTACTGGGCAACCATGAGGTCGCCCCCCTTCTGGTCGAGGCGCTGAAGCGGCTGGAATATCGCGGCTACGACTCCGCCGGGATCGCCACGGTGAACCACGGCGGGCTCGACCGGCGCCGGGCGGTCGGCAAGCTGGCGAACCTGTCCGACCTGCTGGTCCACGAACCCCTGCCGGGCAAGGCCGGCATCGGACATACCCGCTGGGCGACCCATGGCGCGGCCACGGTCGTCAACGCCCATCCCCACCGGTCCGGCCCGGTGGCGGTCGTCCACAACGGCATCATCGAGAACTTCCGCGAACTTCGCGTCGAGCTTTCCGAGGCAGGCCTTTCGTGCGAGACCGAGACGGATACCGAAACCGTCGCCCTGCTGGTGCGGCTTTACATGGATCGCGGCCTGCCCCCGCGCGAGGCCGCGCGCGCCACCCTGCACCGGCTCGAAGGCGCCTTTGCCCTGCTTTTCCTTTTCGAGGGCGAGGACGACCTGATGATCGCCGCCCGCAAGGGGTCGCCGCTGGCCATCGGCCACGGCGAGGGGGAAATGTTCGTGGGCTCCGACGCGATCGCGCTGGCGCCGATGACCGACCGCATCACCTATCTGGAGGAAGGCGACTATGCCTTTGTCACCCGCGAGGGGGCAGAGATCTTCGACGTGTCGGACCGCCGCGCCAACCGCGAGGCCGCGAAGATACAGCTCGACCAGACGCGGATCGACAAGGCGGGCTACAAGCACTTCATGGCCAAGGAGATCGCCGAACAACCGGTCGTGCTGGCCGATGCGATCAGGCACTATGTGCGCGGCGGGCAGATCATGCTGCCGCACGCGCTGGACTTCGCCGCGCTCGACCGGCTGACGCTGGTTGCCTGCGGGACCGCGAACTACGCCTGCCAGACGGCGAAGTACTGGTTCGAAAGCCTTGCCGGCCTGCCCTGCGAGGTCGATATCGCCTCGGAGTTCCGCTACCGCGAACCGCCGCTTCCGGCCAAGTCCTTCGCGCTGTTCGTCAGCCAGTCGGGCGAGACGGCCGATACGCTGGCCGCGCTGCGTTTTGCCCGCGAAAAGGTCGCGCGGACAGTCGCGGTGATCAACGTCACCACCTCCTCCATCGCGCGGGAGGCCGACGTGGCGCTGCCGATCCACGCGGGGGTGGAGGTCGGCGTGGCCTCGACCAAGGCGTTCACCTGCCAGTTGCTTGTCCTGTACCTCCTCGCGCTCAAGGCCGCGGCGGATCGCGGCCGGCTTGCCCCCGAGGAGCTGGCGGCCCGGATCGCCGACCTGTCTGCCCTGCCCGGCCTGATGAACCAGACACTGGCCCGCGAAGCCGAGATCGCCGAAATCGCGGCCAGCGTCGCCGAAGCGCAGGACATCCTGTTCCTGGGACGCGGGACGATGTTCCCGCTGGCGCTTGAGGGGGCGCTGAAGCTCAAGGAAATCAGTTATATACACGCCGAAGGTTATGCATCGGGCGAACTGAAGCACGGCCCCATCGCATTGATCGACAAATCGGTGCCGGTCATCGTCTTCGCCCCCCATGACGCGCTTTTCGACAAGACCGTGTCGAACATGCAGGAGGTCATGGCACGCCATGGCAAGGTGGTGCTGATCACCGATGCGAAGGGCGCGGCCGAGGCGCGCGAGGGAACGTGGAAATGCGTCACCCTGCCGACGATCCCGCCGACGCTGGCACCGATCGCCTATGCGCTCCCCGCGCAGCTTCTGGCCTACCATGCCGCCGTCGCCAAGGGCACCGACGTGGACCAGCCGCGCAACCTGGCAAAGTCGGTGACGGTGGAATGACGCCGGAAGACGCGCTCGCCGCGCTGCGCGCCGGGATCGAACCCGGCCGCACTGCGGCGATGGCCGCCTATCACAAGCAGACGCGCCCGGTCCTGGGCATCCCGGTTCCGTACCTGAACGATCTGGCGAAAGGGTGGCGGCAGACGCTTTCGGTGCCCGAAAGGGTGGCGCTGGCCGATGCGCTGTGGCGGACCGACATCTTCGAGGCGCGGATCGCCGCGGCAAAGGTCCTGACGCAGGCGCGCATCCGTGACGACGCCGCCGCCTGGCGGCTGATCGCGTCCTGGGTGCCGGATTTCGACAGCTGGGCCATCGCCGACCATGCCTGCGACGCGGGCGAACGGCGGCTGGTCGCGGACCCCGCCCGCCTTGACGAGGTCGAGGGCTGGACCCGGTCCGACCACATGTGGGCACGGCGCGCGGCGCTGGTCATCACCCTGCCCTGGACCAAGCAGAACCATCCGAGCGCCGGGGATCTTGCGATCCGCGATCGGGTGCTGGGCTGGGCGGCGGGCTATGCGGACGATCCCGAATGGTTCATCCAGAAGGCCATCGCCTGGTGGCTGCGCGACCTGTCGAAACACGACGCGCCGCGTGTGCGCGCGTTCCTTAAGGCCCATGGCGACCGGCTGAAGCCCTTTGCCCGCAGGGAGGCCGGGAAACACCTGGCCTGACCCTATCCGAAGGTCGGCTTGTGGGGGCGCGCGCAAGTGACTAGATTTGCGCCATGACACCCTTGATCGACCCCTTCGCCCGACCGATTTCCTACCTCCGCGTCTCGGTGACGGACCGCTGCGACTTCCGCTGCACCTATTGCATGGCCGAACACATGCAGTTCCTTCCCAAGAAGGATCTCCTGACGCTAGAGGAACTGGATCGCCTTTGTTCGACCTTCATCCGGCTCGGCGTCCAGAAGCTGAGGATCACCGGGGGCGAACCCCTGGTCCGGCGCGACATCATGACCTTCTTCCGCACCATATCGCGCCATCTGGACAGCGGCGCGCTCAAGGAACTGACGCTGACCACCAACGGATCGCAACTGGCGAAATACGCGGGCGACCTTGCCGCCTGCGGCATCCGCCGGGTCAATGTGTCGCTCGACACGCTCGATCCGGCCAAGTTCGCCGACATCACCCGCTGGGGCCGCCTGCCGCAGGTGCTGGAGGGGATCGAGGCCGCAAAGGCCGCCGGGCTCAGGGTCAAGATCAACACCGTCGCCCTCAAGGGCTTCAACGAGGCGGAGCTTTTCGACCTTCTCGACTGGTGCGCGAAGGAAGACCACGACCTGACCTTCATCGAGGTCATGCCGATGGGCGAGATGGGCGAGGAACTGCGCCTTGACCAGTACTGGCCGCTGAAGGATCTGCGCGCGCGCCTGGCCGAACGCTTCACGCTCAGCGATCTGACCGAACGTACCGGCGGCCCCGCCCGCTATGTGCGGATCGAGGAGACGGGCCAGAAGGTCGGTTTCATCACGCCGCTCACGCATAATTTCTGCGAAAGCTGCAACCGCGTCCGCGTGACCTGCACGGGCGAACTGTTCATGTGCCTGGGGCAGGAGGACATGGCCGACCTGCGCGCGCCCCTGCGCGCCGCCCCGGACGACGCGCTTCTGGAACACGCAATCCGTGCGGCCATCGCCCGCAAGCCGAAGGGACACGACTTCGACTATTCCCGCCAGAAGGTCGCGGGCCAGGTCTCTCGCCACATGAGCCATACGGGCGGCTAGTGGCGCCCTTCAGCCCGGCAAGGCCCTGCGCCAGGCCTCGGGCGTGACACCCTCGGCGGCGCGGAACACACGGATCAGGTGCGAGGCGTCCGAGAACCCGGTTTCCGCCGCGATTTCGGTCACCGACCTTTCGCCCCGCGTCAGAAGGGCGCGCACCTGCGCCAGCCGCATCCGCTGCCCCGCCTTGGCCGGCGTCAGCCCCAGATCGTCGGCGAAATGCCGTTCCAGCTTGCGCCGGCTGACGCCGAGCTGACCGGCCAGCTGCCCCACGGTCAGCGGTGTTTCGGGAAATTGCTGCATCCACAGAAGCGCACGCTTCACCAGGGGATCGCTGGCACCCAGATCCGAGGGCAGGCCCGGCTGCGGCCGTTCGGCGGCCATCGCCTCGTCCACGATCATGATCGACAGGCTCTTGCGGGCGGCGGCACGTCCGACATGGCGGTCGACAAGGAACGCCGCCAGATGGGCGGTCGACGCCCCGCCCGAACAGGTCAGCCGGTCGCGGTCGACGACGAAGATCTGGTCGGACACCGGCTGCATCGCCTCGAATTCCTCCAGGAAGTCGTTGCGGTGGAACCAGCTGACGCAGCAGCGGTAGCCCTGCATGAGCCCCGCGCGCGCCAGGATGAAGGGGCCGGTGCACAGCCCGATCAGCGGCACCCCGGCGGCCGCGGCGCGGCGCAGCCAGTCCTCCGCCTCGGGGGCGAGCCATTGCCTTTCGCCGATGAGCCCGCCGACCACGGCGATGTAGTCGAACCTTTCGGGGTCGCCCAGCGCCTCTTCCGCGTCGACGAAGAGCCCGCAGCTTGCCTCGACCGGCCCCGGGCGCGGGGCGACGACGCGCCAGGCGCACAGGATCGGGCGCGACCGGTCGCCTTCGTCGGCGGCAAGGCGCAGGACATCGACGAAGTTCGCCATCGCGGCCAGCGTGAAGCGGCGCGCAAGAAGGATCCCCACCCGAAGACGGGCGGGCGGGGCCGGGGACGCCGGCGCGGGCGCGGAGGCCGCAGTTTGTGTCGGGTGACGCATTTGTAACGGCAGTTTGACGCAAATGTACTGTGTTGCGGGCGTGGAATCGACATAAAACGGTTCAGGAACGACCTGCGGCCAAGGCGCAGGCGCACCGTAGGGGGGATCGCAATGCTGCTTCAATCTCAACCGCGGGCGGCTGCCCGGATCGCGACCGACGCCCGCGCCCTGGCGCAGGGCGCGACCGAAACCTTCGTCTTCCTTCTGCTCGACGGGTTCGACGCGCTGGCCCTTGCCGGGGCGACCGAACCCCTGCGCCAGGCGAACGCCATCAGCGGCAGGCCGCTTTACGGCTGGCGGATCGTGACCATGGCCGGAACGCCCGCAGTGGCGATCGGTGGCCTTGCGGTCCTGGCCGACGACCGGTTCGCCGGGCTCGGGCGGGGCGAGACGCTGATGGTCATCGGCGCCGCGGGCGAGGACGAGGCGACGCGCGGCCAGGTCTTCGCGGCCCTGCGCCGCGAGGCCGCGCATGGCGCGCGCATCGGCGCCATCGGTGCCGGTATCCAGACACTCGCGCGGGCCGGGCTTCTCGACAATGAAACGGTCGCGGCGCACTGGGACGTGGCCGAGGGCATGGCAGAGGAGTTTCCCCGGATCGAGGTCAGCCGCGCGGCCTTTGTCGCCGGGCGCCGGCCCACCGCGCCGGGCGGCGCCGCGGCGACCGACCTGATGCTGCACCTGATCGCCGAACGGCACGGGGCGAACCTGGCCACCCGCATCGCCGACGCGATGGTCTGGGCCAATGTCCGCGGCCCCCAGTCGCGCCAGACGGTTTCGGCGCAATCGCGCTTTGGCGTGCGCAACGCGCGCCTTGTCCGCGTACTGGCTGCGATGGAGGCGAACCTGGAAACGCCGCTTTCCGCGCAGGAGATCGCGGACATCGCCGGCATGTCGCCGCGCCAGACCGAACGGCTGTTTTCCCGCTATCTCGCGACCACGCCGATGGGGTTTTACGCCCATCTCCGGCTGGAACGCGCCCGCAGCCTGCTGATGCAGACCGAACTGTCCGTGACCGAGGTGGCGGTGGCCTGCGGATACCGGTCGCTGTCGCATTTCGCCAAGGTCTACCGCGCCACCTATGGCCACGCGCCGCGCCGGATGCGCGCGGTCGCCTGAGCGCGCTGTTGAAACTCCGCCCGGACTGGTGAACAGTCGCCCCGCCGCGACCCGGCGACGGACGGAGGGGGACAGATGACCGAACTGATGGCCAACGCGCCGCGCCTTGGGCCCGACGCATTCGAGGACCTGGCCGGGCGCCACTTCGGATTGTCGGGCACGCTGGTGCCGCTTTATTCCGAACGCGACCAGAACATGCTGCTCAGGGCGGCGGACGGGCGCGGCTGGGTGCTGAAGATCGCCAACGCGGCCGAGGAACCGGCCCTTGTCGCGGCGCAGATCGCCGCACTTCGCCATATCGCCCGGGCCGACCCGGACCTGCCGGTGCCGGTGGTTCTGCCGACGCGCGACGGGTCGGACTGCGTCGTGGTGACCGGGGCGGACGGGCGCCGCCACACAGCCTATGCAGTCTCCTACCTGGAGGGGGACATCGCCGCCGACCGGCCCCTGGCGGCGGCCGATTACCGGCGCATCGGGGCGGGCATCGCGCGGCTCGGGCGGGCGCTGCGCGGCTTTGCCCATCCGGCGCTGACCGGTCGGCCGCTTTTGTGGGACCTGCGCGCCGCCGAGACGCTGAGGGCCCATGCGGGCCGCCTGCCCGACAGCCTGCCGCGCGACAATATCGCGGCCTGCCTCGATCACTTCGTGACGGCGGTCATGCCCGCCCTGCCCCGGTTGCGCGCGCAGACCATCCATGGCGACGTGCATGGCCACAACCTGATCCTTGGCCCGGGCAATGCCGTCGCGGGCTTCATCGACTTCGGAGACATGATCCATGCGCCGCTGGTCTTCGACGCGGGTTCGGCCCTTGGCGATTTCATCACCGGGCCGGATGCGGCCGAACCCGTCATGGGGGCGCTGGTCGAAGGCTACGACAGCGTCACCCCTTTCGAGGACGCGGAAATCGGCCTGCTATACGACCTGATGCTGGCCCGTCAGGCCGCGACCATGGTCATCATCGCCGCCCGCGCCGCAGACGAACCGGAGGCGGAGGCCTACATGACCGCCACCGGCTTCGGCACACCCGACGCCTTTGGCCACCTGCACGCCCTTGGGCGCGATGCGGCGACGGCGGTGTTCCGCCGGGCCTGCGGGCTTTCGGCCCGCCCGGCCGGGGCGCCCGGCAGGTCACCCGTCGCCTCGCTTCTGGACCGGCGCAAGAGGGTGATGGGATCGCGGCCCTATGTCTTCTACGACCCGCCGCTTCACATCGTGAGGGGCGAAGGCGCCTTTCTGATCGACGCGGGCGGGCGGCGCTATCTGGACTGCTACAACAACGTGCCGATCGTCGGGCATTGCCACCCGCGCGTCGTGAACGCGATCGACCGGCAGATGCGCGTGCTGAACACCAACACGCGCTATCTGGGCGAGGAGGTTCTGGACTATGCCGAACGCCTTGGCGCGCTGACCGGGGGCGCGCTGACCGCCTGCGCCTTCGTCAACTCCGGTTCCGAGGCGAACGACATCGCCTGGCGCATGGCGCGCGCCTGGACCGGCAACGCCGGGTTCCTGTGTCAGGACTTCGCCTATCACGGCATCACCGAGGCGATCGACGCCGTGTCGCCCTCGGCCATCCGGCAGGGCCGGACGCCCGCCCATGTGCGCACCCTTCTGGCGCCCGACGGCTATCGCGGACCCCATCGCCACGGCACGCCGGAGATCGCCGCGCGATATGCCGACGATGCCGACCGCGCCATCGCGTCGCTGGCCGGGGACGGGATGAAGCCCGCCGCCGTGATCGTCGACAGCGCCTTCATGACCAATGGCATCCTTGCGCCGTTGCCGGGCTATGTCGCGGCCCTTTTCGACAAGGTGCGCGCGGCGGGCGGGCTCTGCATCGCCGACGAGGTGCAATCGGGCTTCGGGCGGATGGGCGCGCATTTCTGGGGCTACCAGCATCACGGCGTGACGCCCGACTTCGTGACCATCGGCAAGCCCGCGGGCAACGGCCACCCGCTTGGCGTCGTGCTGACAAGGCCCGAGATCCTTGACCACTTCTGCGAACGGACCGCCTTTTTCTCGACCTTCGGCGGCAACAACGTGTCGGCGGCGGCGGGCCGCGCGGTCCTTGACGTGATCGAGGATGGCGACCTGGTGCGCAAGGCAGGCGAGACGGCGCGCCATTTCCATCGCGGGCTGAAGGCGCTGATGGCGCGGCACGACATCATCGGCGACGTGCGTTCGGCCGGGCTGGCCTTCGGGATGGAACTTGTGCGCGACCGCGCGCTCCTGACGCCCGCGCCGGAAGAGACGGAGCGGCTCGTCAACCTTCTGCGCGACGAGGGGCTTCTGGTCGGGTCCGAAGGCATCCTGGGCAATGTCGTCAAGATCCGCCCGCCGCTGGTCTTCGAACCCGCCGATGCCGACATGGCGCTTGCGATGATGGATCGGGCGCTGTCCAGGCTGTAGGCTGGTGCGAAGGTGGGGGGGGTGTGACACGCGCCGCATGACGGGTGCCTTGGCACCGCTAGAACCGCCCGACGCCCCGAATGTCGAGCCTGACCTTGTCGGACCGGGAGGCCGGCGCCACCCCGGTATCGCGGCAGGTCGCCATCTGCTTTTCAAGCGGCTGGTCGGCCTTGACCAGCGTGAAGAACGTGATGTCGCGCAAGATCGCCTTGTCGTTCAGATAGACCGTCGCCTTGCGCAGCAGGGAAGCGGTCTGGCTGCGGCCGTGGGGTGAAACGAAGCGGCCTACGCCGCAGACAATGATCGTTCCCTTGTGGAGTGCGACATCCCACAAGAACTCGTAGGAACGTCCTTCCCCTTGCCAGGTAAGATCCTCCAGCGAGAAGCGGTCGGTCACCGGGATCTTGAAGTCGGGCGCCGAGACGGCTGGAAACGCGGCGAACGCAAAAATCGCCGCGGCGGAAAAGAACAAAGGTCTCAATCTATTCCCCTGAAAAATCAATAATTTGATCTAGACGCACCCAGCGCATAGATCAAGCGCCGAAGACATATCCCGTCCTCAGAACCGGCTTTGCCCCTGCACGTCAAGATAGACCAGGAAATCGCCCTTGGGTTTCTTCGTCCTGGTCAGGCGGCAGTTGGCCGTCGCGCGGTTCAGCGGCTTGCCCTCGGGGATGGTCGCGAAGAAGGTGATGTCCTTCAAGATCGCCTTGCGGTCCAGCATCACCTTGCCGCGCTTCATCTGCTGCAGGGTCTTCTGCCGCAGGTTGGGATTGACGAACTGGCCGACGCCGCAGACGGCGATCTGCCCCTTCACATAGGTCAGCCCCCACATCAGCCGGTAGGAGCGCCCCTGGGCCTTCCAGCGCAATTCGTCGGCGACGAACTGGCTGTTCACCTTCATGGTGAAATCCTGGGCCGTGGCCGCGCTGCCGGCGACGAGCGCGATCATGAAGGCCAGTGCGAAGCGCATGTCCTCTCCTGTCGGTGCGTCCGTGACGGACGGGATGCCCCACCCTGCACGGAGAATGCGGCAAATTCGGGGTCAGGCCGCGGGCATCCGCGATTCGACCATACCGGCATACCAGCTTGACCCGAAGGGGATGGCGTTGTCGTCGAAGTTGTAGGCCGGATGATGGACCATCGCGGTATCGCCGTTGCCAAGGAAGATATAGGCGCCGGGCCGTTCGTTCAGCATGTAGCTGAAATCCTCCGCCCCCATCAGCGGCGCGGTATCGGTATCGACCTGCCCCGACACCGCCCGCGCGACATCGGCGGCGAAATCGGTGTTGTCGGGTGTGTTCATCGTCACCGGGTAGCCCCGCATATAGGTCACCTCGGCGGTCGCGCCATGGGCCAGCGCGGTTCCCTCGACGATCGACTTGATCCGCGCCTCGACCATGTCCTGCACGGCGGGGTCCATGGTGCGGACAGTGCCGCGCATCAGCACGGTCTGGGGAATGACGTTGTGCGCCTCGCTTTCGGTCTTGACCGTGCAGACCGAGACGACGACCTGCTTGAGCGGGTCGACCACGCGCGCCGCGATCGTCTGCAGCGCAAGGATGATGTGGGCGGAGACGACGGTGGTATCGATGCAGTCGTGCGGCTTGGCGGCATGGCCGCCCTTGCCGGTCACCAGGATGTCGAACTGGTCGGCCGCCGCCATCATCGCGCCGGGCCGGATCGCGAACTGGCCGACCGGAATGCCGGGCATGTTGTGCATGCCATAGACTTCCTGGATTCCGAACCGCGCCATCATCCCGTCCGCCACCATCTCGCGTCCGCCGCCGCCGCCCTCTTCGGCGGGTTGGAAGATCACCACCGCGGTGCCGTCGAAGTTGCGCGTCTCGGCCAGGTATTTCGCGGCACCGAGCAGCATGGCGGTGTGGCCGTCATGGCCGCAGGCATGCATCTTGCCCGGCGTCTTCGAGGCATAGGGCAGGCCCGTCGCTTCCTTGATCGGCAGGGCGTCCATGTCGGCGCGCAGCCCGATCACCCGGCCCGCGCTGTCGGTCTTGCCCTTGATGACGCCGACGACGCCGGTCCGACCGATCCCTTCGACCACCTCGTCGCAGCCGAAGCCGCGCAAAAGTTCCGCGACCTTTCCGGCGGTGCGATGCACGTCGAACAGAAGCTCTGGATGTTCGTGGAAGTCCCGCCGCCAGGCGGTGATCTCTGGCAGAAGCTCTGCAAAGCGGTTCTTGACGGGCATGGCATCCTTCCTTTCGCGCTGCTGCCCGGAAGGTGGCGACTTTCGCCGCCGCCCGCAAGGCTCAGAGCGACGGGCCGGGTTCGATTCTCGATCCGTCGGTGAACCGCGCGTGGCGGAACCGCGACAGATCGTGGCCCGGCGCGCGGCCCAGGACCAGATCGGCGGCGATCCGGCCGATCGCCGGCCCGATCCCGAAACCGTGGCCCGACAGGCCGGTGACGATGGTCAGGCCCGGCGCCCCTTCGGCATGGTCGATGACGGGGACGACATCGGGCATGGTGTCGATCATCCCCGCCCAGGCCGCCCGCAGTCGCGGCTTGCCCAGGGCGGGAAAGGCGCGGGCGAAATCCTCGCGCAGGCGTTCGACGCGGGGCGCGTGGGGCGCCGGGTTCAGCACGCGCATCGCCTCGAACGGGCCGGGCGCATCCGCCGCCCAGCGGCGCGGCGTCGACCAGGCGTCGGGGAACCCCCGGGGCGCCGCGGGCAGGAACCGGGTGCCCCTGACCGGCGTGCGCAGCCCCGGGCGATAGATCGCCAGGTGGCGGAACGCGTCCGGCCCGATCAGAAACTCGTGGAAATCCGCCGGGGCCAGGGTGTAGCCCCCGTCCTCGCGACGGCGGAAGGCGAAACCGGCGTCCGCCGCCGCCCCGGCAAAGACCTCGGGCAGGGGTTCGGTCGCGCAGACGCTGGCGCGGACCATGAGCTGCGGCAGGTAAAGCCCCTCGGACCGGGCGAAAAGGCCCGACCACGCGCCCCCCGCCAGCACGACATGATCGGCCGCGATCCGACCGCGTTCGGTGACGACGCCGGTGACGCGCCCCGCCTGCCGGTCCAGCGCGCGCACCGCGCAATCCTCGGCGATGGCGACGCCGCGCTGGGCCAGCGCGGCGGCGATGGCGGGCACCGCGACCCAGGGTTCCGCCCGCCCGTCCGACGCGGTCCAGAGCCCGCCGACCCACCCGGCGGCATTGGGCACCATCGCCTCAAGCTCCGCCCGGCTCAGCATCCGGGTATCGAGCCCGTGGGCGCGCGCATGGACCATCCAGTCCTCGTGCGGGCCGATGTCCTTCGCCGTGTTGGCGATGTAAAGGACGCCGGTCTGCCGGTAGCCAAGGTCCTGCCCGACCTCGGCGGCGAGCCCCGCCCAGATCGCCTGCGCCTCGGCGACAAGCGGGATCTCGGCGGGATCCCTGCCCTGCTTTCTGACCCAGCCCCAGTTGCGCGACGATTGTTCGCCCGCGATCCGGCCCTTTTCGCACAGGACGACGGACTGCCCGGCCCTGGCCAGGAACCAGGCCGTCATGACCCCGGCGATCCCGCCGCCGATGACGACGACATCGGCCCGCGCGGGCAAGGGGGCGGTGAACCTTGCGGGAAGGTGCAGGCCGATCGGGAAAGGGGTCACTTGCAAAGCTCCGCCACGATGTTTTCCATGAAGGCCGCACCGGCCCGGAATTCGCTCAGTTCGATGTATTCGTCGCGCTGGTGGGCCTGGGCGATGTCGCCCGGACCGCAGACGACACAGGAATAACCGTTCTTCTGGAAATGCCCTGCCTCGGTCCCGTAGCTGACGACATGGGTCGCGTTGTCGCCGGTCAGCCGCCGCGCCAGCGCCTCGGCCGCGCCATCCGTTTCGGGGACCAGCGCGGGCACGGTGAAGAAGCGGCGCAGGTCCACGCCCGCCTCGGGACGGACGACCTTTACCCCGGCATCAAGCCGTGACGCCTCGGCCTCGAAGGCGGCAAGCCAGGCTTCCACGTCCTCGCCCGGAACGACGCGGAAATCGACACCCATCCGGCAGTCGCCGGCGGTGATGTTGTGTGCGGTGCCGCCGGCGATCTTGCCGACATGCACGGTGGTCCAGGGGGGATCGAAGGCCCGGGCAAGCGGCCCGGGCGCCTTCGCCGCGTTCTCGGCGTTGCGGTCGTTCGCCCAGCCGATCAGCCGCGCGGCCTCCATGATCGCGCTGACGCCCTGGTTCATGATCGAGGAGTGGACCTCGAACCCCCGCACATGGACGTGAAAGCCCCCACCGCCCTTGTGCCCGGTCACGACCTTCATCCGCGAGGGTTCGCCGACGATCACGGCGGCGGCGCGGGGCAGTCGCGCGGCCATCTCCTCGACCATGCCGATGCAACCCGTGCAGCCGACTTCCTCGTCATAGGACAGCGCGATCTGCAGCGGGCGCCGGACCCCGGATCCCTGCGCCAGGGGAACCGCCGCCAGGGCCAGCGCGACGAATCCCTTCATGTCGCAGGTGCCGCGCCCGTAAAGCCGCCCGTCGCGTTCCGTCACCGTCCAGGGATCGGAGGACCAGTCCTGCCCGTCGACGGGCACCACATCGGTATGCCCCGACAGGACGACCCCGCCCGCGACATCCGGCCCGACCGAGGCGTAGAGGCTGGCCTTCGTGCGGTCGGCGTTCCAGACCCGGTGCGATGCCACGCCCAGATCCGCCAGATAGTCCTCGACCCAGTCGATCAGCGGCAGATTCGTGTCGCGGCTGACGGTCGGAAAGGACACCAGCCGGTCAAGGATGCGCCGCGCCGCCTGTTCGAGTTCCGCCGCCATTGCAAGCCTTCCACCCCTGCCCGTCCGGCGCCACACTGGCGCGGGTGACGAGCCTGGTCAAGATGCCGGTTGGACGCTGCAGAATGCCGCGCGTGACCCTACGGAATGTAGCCCACTTTGTGAGTTGCCGGGCGATGGAAAATCGCTAACACTCGAAAGCCTAAGCCCCTGCGCAGATCTGGGGCAAAAATGAAAAAGAAACCGACTGGGGAGTTTCCATGCCCGATGGGGCTGAGCCCGTCCTTGACGTCAAGGGCCTCAAGACCGTTTTCAGGACACGCGGCGGCGAGGTGCACGCCGTCAATTCCGTAAGCTTCGACTTGCGCCCCGGTGAACTTCTGGGCGTCGTCGGGGAAAGCGGGTCGGGCAAATCGGTGACGATGATGTCGCTGATCGGCCTTCTGCCCTCGCCGCCCGCGGATGTCCGCGGGGGAACCGTCATGTTCGACGGCACGGACCTTTTGCATTGTTCGGAAGAACACCTGCGATCGGTGCGCGGCGCGCGCATCGGGTTCATCTTCCAGGACCCGATGACATCGCTCAATCCGGTCTTCACCATCGGTTTTCAGCTGATGGAACCCTTGCGCAAGCACATGGGCCTCGACAAGCGGGCGGCGCGGGCGCGCGCGGCCGAACTTCTGGATCTTGTCGGCATTCCCGATCCGGCGCGCCGGCTTGACGATTATCCCCACCAGTTCTCCGGCGGGATGCGCCAGCGGGTGATGATCGCCATCGCGCTGGCCTGCGACCCCAAGGTGCTGATCGCCGACGAACCGACCACCGCGCTTGACGTCACGATCCAGGCGCAGATCCTCGAACTGGTCCGCGAACTGCGCCAGAAGCTGGGCATGGCGATCGTCTGGATCACCCACGACCTTGGTGTGATCGCCGGGATCGCCGACCGGGTCATGGTGATGTACGGCGGCCAGGTCGTCGAACAGGCGCCGGTGGGCGAACTCTTCGCCAACCCGCGCCATCCCTATACGCGCGCGCTCCTCAAGACCGTGCCATCGGTGCGCGGCGAACGCACCGCAAAGCTCAATGTGATCGAGGGACAGCCCCCGATCCTGAAGGCGGAACCCTCGGCCTGCGCCTTCCGCGGGCGCTGCCTGCACGCGATGGCGCGCTGCGACCGCGAGAACCCGCTGCGTCGGATGGTCGGACCGGGCCACGACATCGCCTGCTTCTGGGATCCCGGCCAGGAGGAGTGGCAAGATGCTTGACCGGGACGCGCCCGCCACCCCCCGCAAGCTGGTCGAGGTCAAGGGGCTGAAGATGTATTTCCCCATCACCGCCGGCGTCCTGCGGCGCAAGGTAGGGGACGTCAAGGCGCTCGACGGGATCAGCTTTGATATCTTCGAGGGCGAGACGCTGGGCCTTGTCGGGGAATCGGGCTGCGGCAAGTCCACCTGCGGGCGCGTCATCCTGCGCCTTTATGCGCCGACCGCCGGGTCGATCCGCATCGACGGTACCGAAATCGCCGAGGCCGACAACCAGACGCTCCGCCCGCTGCGCCCCTCCATGCAGATGGTGTTCCAGGATCCGCAGGCCAGCCTCAATCCGCGCATGACCGTCGCCGCGATCATCGGCGAGCCGCTTGACGAACACACGCAGCTTTCGAAGACGGAAAAGCTTGACCGCATCTACGAACTGATGGACGCCGTCGGCCTGAACCGCAACTTCGCCAACCGCTATCCGCACGAATTCTCGGGCGGCCAGCGCCAGCGGATCGGGATCGCGCGGGCCCTTGCGCTGAACCCCAAGTTCATCGTCTGCGACGAACCGATCGCGGCTCTGGACGTGTCGATCCAGGCGCAGGTGGTCAACCTGCTTGAGGATCTTCAGGACAGGCTTGGCCTGACCTACCTTTTCATCAGCCATGACCTGTCGATGGTGCGCCACATCGCCGACCGGGTGGCGGTCATGTATCTGGGCCGGATCGCCGAACTGGCGCCGCGCGATGCGCTTTATGATCGCCCGCTGCACCCCTATACGCAGGCGCTCCTGTCGGCGGTTCCCGAACCCGACCCGGGAATCGAGACCGACCGCAAGCGGATCATCCTGACCGGCGACGTGCCGTCGCCCGCCAATCCGCCGAAGGGCTGCAACTTCTGCACCCGCTGCCCGCGCGTCATGGACGTCTGCCGCGACATCAAGCCCGACCTGGCCGAGATCGAGCCGGGGCGCTTCGTCGCCTGCCATCTTTACGAGACAACAGCCGCCGCAGCCGGATCAACCGGCGCGTCCGAGGATTACGAGCGTAACCAACAAGGAGTATCGCTATGAAACTGAGAACCGCCCTGATGGGCGCGGTGGCCTCGCTGGCCTTCGCACCCGCGGCTTTCGCCGAGCGCGGCGCCGACGGGCATGTCAGCGTCCTGTACTGGCAGGCGCCCTCGATCCTGAACCCCTATCTGTCGTCCGGCACCAAGGACGTGGAGACTGCCTCGCTCATCCTCGAGGGGCTCGCGGGCTTCAACGAGAAGGGCGAGGTCATCGCACGCCTGGCCGAAGACGTCCCGACCGTCGAGAATGGCGGCATCACCGCCGACCTGACCCAGATCACCTGGAAGCTGAAGCCCGGCCTTCTGTGGTCCGACGGGTCGCCCGTGACCTCGGCCGACGCCAAGTTCACCTATGAATACTGCACCCACCCCGAGGGCGGCTGCGCGCAGGCCGCGCGTTACGAGGGCATTTCCTCGATCGAGACGCCCGATGACCTGACCATCGTCATCAACTTCGCGGCGCCCAAGCCCAACCCCTATACCGCCTTCGTCGGCGGCACCTCGCCCATCCTGCAGGCGGCGCAATTCGCCAACTGCCTGGGCGCTGCGGCCTCCAGCTGTTCGGACCAGAACTTCATGCCGATCGGCACCGGCCCCTTCATGGTCACCGACTTCAAGGTGAACGACGTGGTCGAACTGGTCGCCAACCCCAACTACCGCGACCCGGCCAAGCCGGCTTTCGCCACCATGACGATCAAGGGCGGCGGCGATGCGGGCGCGGCGGCGCGCGCGGTTCTGGAAACCGGCGAATTCGACTATGCCTGGAACACCCAGATCAACCCCGAACAGCAGGCGCAGATGTCGGCGGCCGGCAAGGGCGTTCTTCTGAACGGCTTCGGCACGCTGGTTGAACGGATCGAGATGAACATGACCGACCCGTCGCCCGACCTGGCCGAGGGCGAGCGTTCGACCACCAAGCATCCGCACCCGTTCCTCAGCGACATCCGCGTCCGCAAGGCGCTGTCGATGGCGATCGACCGTCAGATCCTCGTCGATATCGGCTATGGCTCTGCCGGCCGTCCGACCTGCAACCTGGTGCCGGCACCGGAAATGTTCGCGTCCGACAACACCGACTGTCTGACCCAGGACATCGAGGGCGCGAAGGCGCTTCTTGAGGAAGCCGGCTGGACCGACACCGACGGCGACGGCGTCCGCGACAAGGACGGCATGAAGCTGCGCGTGCTTTACCAGACCTCGACCAACCCGGTCCGTCAGGACTTCCAGGCGGTCATCAAGGACTGGTGGGCGGAAATCGGCGTTGAAACCGAGCTGAAGAACATCGACGCCTCGGTCTACTTCGGCGGCGACGCGGGTTCGCCCGACACGTTCCAGAAGTTCTATGCAGACGTCGAGATGTACGCCAACAACTTCGACGGGACCGACCCCGAGCCCTATCTGGCGCAATATCTCTGCAACAAGATCCCGGGCCCGGACAACCAGTGGCAGGGCGAGAACATCAACCGCTTCTGCGACCCGGCCTATGATGCGCTTGTCGACGAACTGTCGAAGACCGCAGACATGGCCAAGCGCGGCGAGATCGCGAAGAAGCTGAACGACATGCTGACCAAGGACAGCTACGTCGTCGTCGCCCTGGTTGACCGCGGCCGCCTTTCGGCAGCCTCGAACACGCTTGGCGGCGTGGTGCTGAACACCTGGGACACCGAACTTTGGAACGCCCAGGACTGGTTCCGCCTGAAGTAAGCGCGCAAAACCGCGGGGCGGGCCCACGGCCTGTCCCGCACGCGGGGGCCGCGAGGGCCCCCGCCCCATCCGAAACAGACTGCTGACCCGAGGCGTCCGCCCATGCTCAACTACACGCTGAGACGGCTACTTCTGGCCATCCCGACGCTTCTCTTGATCAGTCTGGTGATCTTCTTTCTGGTCGATCTTGCCCCCGGCAGCCCGGCGTCCGAGATCCCGCTGACCGTGCCGGCCGAAGTGCGCATGAAGATCCTTGAGGCACTTGGCGTGAACGAGCCTGTCCATGTGCGCTATCTTCTGTGGCTGAAACAGTTCTTCTGGGTCGAACCGCTGAACGGGTTCGACGCGATCTTCGGCACCCACTATGCCGACGGCATGCAGCGCATCATCAGCTATCAAAGCCGCGCGCCCGTCTTCGGCATCATCGGCGACCGCATCCCGCAGACGCTGATCGTGATCGGCAGCGCCTATTTCCTTGGCGTCGTGATCGCCTTGCCGATCGGCATCTATTCGGCCTATCGCCAGTATTCGATCTTCGACCAGCTCGGCACGATGTTCGCGATGATCGGCTTTTCCGTGCCCACCTTCTTTACCGGGACGCTTTTCATCATCATCTTCGCCGTCGGCCTCGGCTGGTTTCCGACCAAGTACGACACGACGCTTGATGTGACCGACTGGGAAAGCTTTCTCAAGCAACTCAGGCAGATGGCAATGCCCGTGATGGTCCTGGGCCTGGCCAACGCCGCCTCGATCAGCCGCTACATGCGGTCCTCGATGCTGGAAAACATGGGGCAGGACTATGTGCGCACCGCCCGCGCGAAGGGGATGAGCGAACGGACCGTGGTTCTGAAACACGTCCTGCGCAATTCGCTGATCCCGGTCGTGACCGTCATCGCGCTCGGCATCCCCTCGATCTTCGGCGGCGCGATCATCACCGAAAACCTCTTCGGCGTGAACGGCATCGGGTCGGCGCTGATCCAGGCGATCCACGGCAACGACCTGCCGATGGTGCAGACGCTGGCCTTCATCTTCGCGATCCTGATCGTGACCTTCAACCTCGTCGCCGACCTTCTTTACGGCATGCTGGACCCGAGGATCCGCTATGACTGACACCAACGCCGCCATTGCCCCGCCAGAGACATTCCGCGCGGCGGTCTGGGCGCAGTTCCGCAAGCACAAAGGCGCGATGTTCGGCCTTGTCGTCCTGACGCTGCTTGTGGTCTTCGTGGTGATCGGACCCATGCTTTGGGTGCCCGAGAAGCTGAAGGTGGTCGAGGCGCTGAAGTCCAAGAACCTTGGTCCCAGCCTGAAGTTTCCGATGGGGACCGACCAGTTGGGCCGTGACCAGCTGGCGCGGATGATGGCCGCCGGCAAGGTCAGCCTTGCGGTCGGCTTCGTCGCGATGATGATCGCGATCTTCCTTGGCACCTTCGTCGGCGTGCTGGCAGGCTATTTCAAGCGTCTCGATGGCATCCTGATGCGGTTGACGGACATGTTCCTGGCACTGCCGCTGATCCCGCTCCTGCTGGTCATGGTGATGCTCTTCCGCGACAAGATCGCCCGCGTCCTCGGGCCCGAGATGGGCGCCTTCATCCTGATCGTCTTCGCCATCGGGGTGACAAGCTGGATGCATGCCGCGCGCATCGTCCGGGGCGAGGTTCTGGCGCTGAAGGAGCGCGAATATGTGCTGGCCTCCCGCTCGATCGGCGCCTCGCCGCGGCGGGTGATCCTGCGCCACATCCTGCCCAACGTCGTCTCGCCGGTGATGGTGGCCGCGACGCTCGGCGTGGCCGAGGCGATCATCACGGAATCCGTGCTCAGCTTCCTGGGCCTCGGCTTCCCGCCCGATTTCCCGACCTGGGGCCGCCTTTTGTACGAGGGGCTGGAATACATGCAGCTCTATCCCGAACGGGTAATCTTCCCCGGGCTCGCCATCTCGCTCACGGTGCTGAGCGTGAACTACATCGGCGACGGGTTGCGCGACGCGCTCGATCCGCGCATTCGCGGCCGCTAGGGCGAAATAAGGATGACATCTTGCGACGGCGCGGGCATGGGCCCGCGCCGTTTCCCTTTGCCGGGCCGAAGCGGAACGCGGTGCCCGGACCGGGCGCCCGAACCGGAACAACGTTCCGGAAGCGCCCCGATGCGGGGCCTTTCGCGGCCTTGACCGCCCTTTCCAGAACGATACCTGAGAACAAATTCCCATATGCGGAGATGTTCAGATGTTCGAGTCGCTGGGGTTCGAGAACTGGGGGCCGCGCGAAGTCTCGGTGGTCTTCGGGCTGATCGTCGGCCTTGCCTTCGGCGCGCTGGCCGAGGCGACGCGCTTTTGCCTGCGCCGCGGGCTGGTCGGTCCGCGCGCCGAACGGCGTCCGGCGCTGGGGCTTTGGCTGATGGCGCTGGCCGTCGCCGTTGCCGGAACCCAGGGCGCCGTCGCGCTTGGATGGATCGGCTTCGCCGATCACCGCTTCCTTGCGCCGGATCTCCCGGTCGTGGCGATCCTTGCGGGCGGGCTGATGTTCGGGGCCGGCATGGTTCTGACGCGCGGCTGCGCCTCGCGGCTGACGGTGCTTGCGGGCACCGGCAACCTGCGTGCGGTCACCGTCCTTCTGGTCTTCGCCATCGCCGCCCATGCCGCGATGAAAGGCGTCCTTTCCCCCCTGCGCGAGGCGGTGTCCGGTGTCACGCTCGGGCTTGGCGATCTTGCCGCGCTGGGCGGGCTGCCCGGTGGCCCGGCGGTCTGGTCGGCGCTTCTGGTCGCGAGCGCCGGGGCCTATGCCCTGCGGTCGGGCAACCGGCCCGCGGTGCTTGCGGGCGGCGCGCTGATCGGGGCGCTGGTACCGCTGGCCTGGGTCGGCACCGGCCTTGTGCTGCTGGACGAGTTCGACCCCATCGCCTTCGAGGGGCTGTCCTTCACCCAGCCGGCGGCGGACACGCTTTTCTGGACCGTCGCGTCGAGCTCGATCCCGGCGGGCTTCGGCACCGGGCTGATCGGCGGGGTTCTGGCGGGCGCCGCCGCGCTGTCGCTGATCGCCGGCCGCTTCCGCTGGCAAAGCTTCGCCACCCCGCGCGAAACCGGCCGCTACCTTGCGGGCGGCGCGCTGATGGGCGTGGGCGGGGTCCTGGCAGGCGGCTGCACCGTGGGCGCGGGCCTTGCGGGGGTGCCGACCCTCTCGGTCGCCGCGATCCTGACGCTTTCGTCCATCGCCGCAGGTGCCGTCGCGACGCACCGCGCGCTGGAGCGCCGTGCAACCTACGGCTACCGCGCCGACCCGGTTCTGACCCCGGCCGAATAGGACCCGGGCGGGCGGGCCTAGTGCATCGCCCGCCGGATCCGGCGGATCATCAGCCATACCAGAAGGATGACGGCCGGTGTCAGCACCGCCGTCATCATCCCCTTGGACAGACCCAGCGGTTCGGCGACCGGATAGGCCGCATAGGCGGCAAGGTTGACCGCATAGTAGCTGATCGCGACGACCGAAAGCCCCTCGACCGTGTGCTGGAGCCTGAGCGCAAGATCGGCGCGCCGGTCCATGCTTTCCAGAAGTTTCTGGTTCTGCGCCGAGCGTTCGACATCGACGCGGGTCTGCAACAACTCGCCCGCGCGTTCGGCACGTTCGGCCATCTCGGACAGGCGTCGTTCGGCGGACTTGACGGTGCGCATGGCCGGATCGTAGCGGCGCATCATGAATTCGGCAAAGGTCTGGCGCCCGTTGAATCGGGTCTCGCGCAGGATCTGTACCCGCTGGTTCACCAGTGCCTCGTAGGCCCCCGTAGCGCCGAAACGGAAGGAATGGCGCACCGCCAGGCTTTCAAGCCCCGCGGCGATCTCCAGAAGCTCGTGCAGCGTTTCCTCGGCGGGCTGGCTCTTGTCGGCCATGGCCGACACCATCTGCGAAAGCTTCGGGTCCAGCGCGTTCAGGTGGCTGTTCAACTCGCGCGACCGCCCGAGCCCCAGCATCGACATGGCGCGATAGGTTTCCACCTCGCACAGGCGCTGGACGATGCGGCCGACGCGGCGGGCGCCGGTGCCGGGCCGGACGAAGACGGCAAAGCGCATGTGGCCGGCCGGATCGATCTGGAAATCGCCCGCGATGATCGCGGCCTCGTCCAGAACCCAGGAACAGGCGACGCTTTCGGGAACGAACCAGTCCTCGATCCGCGCCCTGACCTCTTCGGCGTCCTCTGGCAGGTCCTCGACCCGGACAAGGACTGAGGCGATGCGCCGCCCCGGGGCCTGCGCCAGCCAGTCGAGCGGAAAGACCTCCGCCCCGTGGGGGTCGAAGGGACGCGCCGAAAGCCCGCGCGAGAACGCCGAATAGGTCACGAACTCCGTATGGCTTTCCCATTTCAGGTCGTGCTTGCCGATACGCGCGGCGTGATGGGTCGCGCCGGGTTGCGGATGGGCGGCGCCGTGCCGGTCCAGAAGCGCCAGAAGATGCGCCCGGTCGCGGCCCCGGTCGCGGTTATGGGCGTCGAGGGGTTCCTTCACCGCGACATAGACCGCCTGGCACGGCACCTCCAGCGAGGGAAAGGGCCGGGCGTGCAGTTCGTTCACAAGCGGATAGCGCAGCGGATGGTCTTCGATCATGGTCGTTTCCCGATACTTGGGTCACCAGATAGCCTGTCCGCCGGGCCGTTTCAGCCCCGCGATCGCGCGGGCGGCGCACACCGAAGTATACTTGCATTTGTGCAACGCGTAAGGCCGGGGAAAGCATCAGGCACGGGCGGGCGCCAGTGCCAGCGCCCCGAGCGCCGCTCCGCCCGCGACGGCGAAGGCCAGCCCCGGACCGCCCACGACCCAGAGCGCACCCGCCAGCGCGTTCGCGCCAAGCGTCGCGAGACCAAGCGCCAGGTTGAAGATGCCAAAGGCGGTGCCACGCCCGCCCTCCGGCGCGGTCCTGGCGACGGCGGCGGACAGAAGCCCCTGGCTCAGCCCCATGTGCAACCCCCAAAGCGCGATCCCGGCGAAGGCCGCGGGCACCCCCGCCGGCAGCGCAAGGATCCCGTGCGCCGCCGCCAGCACCAGGATCGAAAGCCGGAAAAGCCCGGCGCGCCCGATCCGGTCCGAAAGCGCGCCCACGGGCCAGGCGACAGCCGCGTAGACCATGTTCAGCACGACGAAGACGGCGGGCGCCCAGGCAGCGCCAAGCCCCGCCTCCACCGCCCTGAGGATCAGGAACGCCTCCGATATCCGGGCGACGGCCAGGATCGCGCCAAAGCCCGTCACCTGCCAGAAGGCGGGCCCCAGAGCCGCGATCACCGCCCGGTCGAAAACGGCGCGGCGCGGTGAAGGGACCGGCGCAGGGCCATTCCCGAGATCGGGCGGCGGGCCGGCAGCGGACCGGGCCGGTTCCACGACCCCCCGCCACAGGACCGCCAGCGCGATCAGCGCGGGCAGCGCGGCGACGGCGAAGACCAGCCGGATGTTTCCGCCCGAACCCCACATCAGCGCGATCGCCAGAAGCGGGCCGACAAAGGCCCCCACCGTATCCAGCGACTGCCGCAGCCCATAGGCCGCGCCGCGTCCGGCCTCCGGCACGAGGTCGGCGATCAGCGCGTCGCGCGGCGCGCCGCGAATGCCCTTGCCGACACGGTCGGCGACACGCGCCGACAGGACCATGCCGGCGCTGCCCGCCAGCGCGAAAAAGGGCTTGGTCGCCGCCGCCAGCCCGTAGCCCAGCAGCAACAGGGGCTTGCGACGTCCGATCCGGTCCGACCACGCGCCGGAAAAGACCTTGACGATCTGCGCCGTCGCCTCGCCCAGGCCCTCGATCAGGCCGACGGCCAGCGCGGTCGCCCCGAGCGTGCCGGTCAGGAAAAGCGGCAGCAGCGCGTGGATCATCTCGGACGAGACATCCATGAAGAGGCTGACAAGTCCCAGCGCGACGACGCCCTTCGGGATGCTTCGCACGGGGCCCCTCCCTTGTCGGGACCCCCGGCGCGGGGCCGGGGGTCTGGGGTTCACTCGATCATCGGGATGAGCTGGTCGATGGACTTCTTGGCGTCACCGTAGAACATCCGCGTGTTTTCCTTGTAGAAAAGCGGGTTCTCGATCCCCGAATAGCCGGTGCCCTGGCCGCGCTTCGAGACGAAGACCTGTTTCGCCTTCCAGCATTCCAGAACCGGCATCCCGGCGATGGGGCTGCCCGGGTCTTCCTGCGCGGCCGGGTTCACGATGTCGTTGGAGCCGATGACGATGGCCACGTCGGTTTCCGGGAAGTCCTCGTTGATCTCGTCCATTTCAAGGACGATGTCGTAGGGCACCTTGGCCTCGGCCAGGAGCACGTTCATGTGGCCGGGCAGACGGCCCGCCACCGGGTGGATGGCGAAGCGCACGTTCTTCCCCCTGGCGCGCAGCTTGCGCGTCAGTTCCGAGACGCTTTGCTGCGCCTGCGCCACCGCCATGCCGTAGCCGGGGATGATGATGACGCTGTCGGCATCGTTCAAGGCCGCCGCCACGCCGTCGGCGTCGATGGCGATCTGTTCGCCCGCGATCTCCATCGCCGGGCCGGTGGTGTTGCCAAAGCCGCCGAGGATCACGCTGACGAAGGACCGGTTCATCGCCTTGCACATGATGTAGCTGAGGATCGCGCCCGAGGACCCGACCAGCGCGCCGACGACGATCAAGAGGTCGTTCGACAGCGAAAAGCCGATCGCCGCCGCCGCCCAGCCCGAATAGCTGTTCAGCATCGACACCACGACCGGCATGTCGGCGCCGCCGATCCCCATGATCAGGTGATAGCCGATGAAGAAGGCCAGAAGCGTCATCCCGATCAGCGTCCAGCTTCCGGCTCCGTTGAAGTACATCACCAGAAGCGCCAGCGATCCCGCCGCCGCGGCCGCGTTCAGAAGATGCCCGCCCGGCAGCTTCACCGCCTTCGACGTCACCTTGCCCGCCAGCTTGCCGAAGGCGATGACCGAGCCGGTGAAGGTGACGGCACCGATGAAGACGCCCAGGAAGACCTCGATCTTGAGGATGTTGATCTCGGCCGGGGTCTTGTGCGCGACCTTCTGGGCAAAGCCCTTCAGCGCCTCGATCCCCGCCGCGTCGCCCGCGGCGTGCAGGGCGGCGATGCGCACCATCTCGATCTCGGCGTTGAAGCCGATGAAGACGGCGGCAAGGCCGACCAGCGAGTGCATCGCGGCGACAAGCTGCGGCATCTCGGTCATCTGCACGCGCTGCGCGACGACCCAGCCGATCGCGCCGCCCGCCAGGACAAGGGCGACCGACAACGCCCAGTTGCCCTGCCCCGGCCCCATCAGGGTCGCGAAGACGGCAAGGCCCATGCCGGTGATGCCGTACCAGACGGCGCGCTTGGCGCTTTCCTGACCCGAAAGCCCGCCCAGCGACAGGATGAAGAGAACCGCCGCAACGACATAGGCGGCCGTGGAGAATCCGTATTCCATCGCGACCGTCTCCTTACGACTTCTGGAACATGGCGAGCATGCGCCGGGTGACCATGAAGCCACCGAAGATGTTGATCCCGGCCATGAAGACCGAAAGCGCGGCCAGAAGGATCACGAGGAACGACCCCGACCCGATCTGCAGAAGCGCCCCGACGATGATGATCGAGGAGATGGCGTTGGTGACCGCCATCAGCGGCGTGTGCAGCGAATGCGACACGTTCCAGATCACCTGGAAGCCGACGAAGCAGGCCAGCACGAAGACGATGAAGTGCTGAAGGAAGCTTGCCGGGGCGTAAAGCCCGACCAGAAGCATCAGCGCCCCCCCGACACCCAGAAGCGTGACCTGGCTGCGGGTCTGGGCCCTGAACGCGGCCACTTCCTGCGCGCGCTTCTCCTCCGGCGTCAGCTCCCTGGCCTTTTCCTTCGGCTTCTGCGCCGCGATGGCCTGCACCTTGGGCGGCGGCGGCGGGAAGGTGATCGCGCCGTCATGGGTGACGGTCGCGCCACGGATCACGTCGTCTTCCATGTTCTGCACGACCGTGCCGTCCTTGCCGGGCGTCAGGTCGGTCATCATGTGGCGGATGTTGTTGGAGTAAAGCGTCGAGGCCTGCGCGGCCATGCGGCTGGGGAAGTCGGTGTAGCCGACGATGGTCACGCCGTTGTCGCTGACGATCTTCTCATCGGCCCTGGTCAGTTCGCAGTTGCCGCCGCGCTCGGCGGCAAGGTCGACGATGACCGAACCCGGCTTCATCGCCTCCACCATGTCCTTCGTCCAAAGGACCGGCGCGTCGCGGCCCGGGATCAGCGCGGTGGTGATCACGATGTCCATCTCAGGCGCCAGTTCGCGGAACTTCTTCAGCTGCGCCTCGCGGAACTCGGGGGACGAGGGCGCGGCATAGCCGCCGGTCGCCGCGCCGTCTGTCTGGGTCTCGGAGAAGTCGAGATAGACGAACTCCGCCCCCATCGATTCGATCTGTTCGGCCACTTCGGGGCGCACGTCGAACGCATGGGTGATCGCACCGAGCGAGGTCGCCGTGCCGATCGCCGCCAGGCCTGCGACGCCCGCGCCGACGACCAGCACCTTGGCCGGCGGCACCTTGCCCGCCGCCGTCACCTGGCCGGTGAAGAAACGGCCGAAGTTGTTGCCCGCCTCGATCACCGCGCGGTAGCCCGCGATATTGGCCATCGACGACAGCGCGTCCATCTTCTGCGCGCGGCTGATGCGCGGCACCATGTCCATCGCGATGACGGTGGCGCCCCGGTCCTTGCAGGCCTCGAGGAGATCCTTGTTCTGTGCCGGCCAGAAGAAGGAGATCAGCGTCTGGTCCTTGCGCAGAAGCGCTGCCTCCTCAGGACTTGGCGGGCGCACCTTGGCAACGATGTCCACCGCCGCGAAAAGCGCCGGACCATCCGCCACGACCGTGACCCCGGCCTTCTCGTAGGCCGCGTCCGAAAACCCCGCCGCAACGCCCGCGCCCGACTGCACGAAACACGCATGCCCCAGCTTCTGAAGCTGAACCGCCGAGTCGGGCGTCATCGCAACCCGCGCCTCGCCCTCAAAGATTTCCCTGGCTGCCCCGATCTTCACTGTATCTCCCTTCCCCCTGCGGTGATTTCCCGCCCACCGGCAAGAAACCGCCCTCACTGGCCTTCGCGCAACTTTGTTACCGGCGGCGCCGCGCTGCGGCAATGATTATTTCAACCTCAGATCCAGCGCCTGACCCGCGCGCAATAGGCGTCGAAATCCGGGCCAAAGCGCTGGCGCAAAACGGTTTCTTCGCCCTCGATGAAGCGTTTGCGGATGACATGCACGAAGACTGCGACCAAAGGCAGCGCCAGAAGCCCGTTCCAGAAAAGCGACATCCCGGCAAGAATCAGGGCGTCGCCCAGGTAGATCGGGTTTCGCGTCATCGCGAAAAGGCCGCGGCTGACCATTGCCCCCGGCACCCGGCGCGGCACGAAGGTCGTGCGCGCCAGCACCATCTGGCCCGCCGCTGCCAGCATCAGCGCAAGCCCGACCCCCGCCAGGACCAGCCCGGTCACCGGAAGGCCGGGCAGCGGAAAGACCCGCCCCACCGCCCAGCTGACCGCCAGGAAGCCCGCCAGCCAGACCGGCGGATAGTCGATCGCCCTGAATAGCCGCATCCCGCCTCCGTTTCTGCCGGCGCAGCCTAGCCGCCCCCGCGGCGACCGCAAGGGCCCTGCCCGCGGGGGATGCGAATTTCCTTGGCGAACGGCCGGAGTTGTTTTAAGCATGAAATACTTTCAGAGGATCCCCATGACCGCCGACTTCGACGCCACCCGCGCCATGTTCGATCTGCCCGAGGGCGTGATCTACCTTGACGGAAACTCGCTTGGCCCCTTGCCGCGCGGCGCCGCCGAAAAGCTGCGCGCCTGCGCAGAGGACGAATGGGGAAAGATGCTGATCACCGCATGGAACCGGGCGGGCTGGATGGACAAGCCCCGCGCGCTTGGCGACCGGATCGGGCGGCTGATCGGGGCCGAACCGGGGACGGTCGTCCTGGGCGACACGCTGTCGATCAAGGTCTACCAGGCGCTGGCCTCTGCCGCCGAACTGCGCCCGGGGCGGAAGGTGATCCTGTCGGACACCGGCAACTTCCCCTCCGACCTCTACATGGCCGACGGGCTGGTGCGCACGCTGGGCGCGGGCTACGAACTGCGGACCGTCGCGCCCGAGGCGGTAGAGGACGCGATCACCCCCGATCTTGCCGTCCTGATGCTGACCGAGGTCGACTATCGCACCGGGCGAAAGCACGACATGCGGCGGCTGATCGCCAAGGCCCATGCCGCCGGCGCGCTGGTCGTCTGGGATCTGGCCCATTCCGCCGGCGCGATCGAAGTGGACCTGGCGGGCTCGGACGCCGATTTCGCGGTCGGCTGCACCTACAAGTACCTGAACTCCGGCCCCGGCGGCCCGGCCTTCATCTATGTCGCGCCCCGGCTGGCCGCACAGGTGCGCCCGGCGCTGTCGGGCTGGCTGGGGCACGAGGCGCCCTTTGCCTTCGACCTCGACTACCGCCCCGGCGCGGGGATCGAACGGATGCGGGTCGGCACGCCGCCGATCCTGCAGATGGCCGCGCTGGAAGCGTCCATGGATATCTGGGACAGGGTCGACATGGCCGATGTGCGCGCGCGGTCGGTCGCGCTGTGCGAAGCTTTCCTGACGGCGGTCGAGGCCGCCTGCCCCGCCCTTGCGCTCGCCTCTCCGCGCGATCCCGAAAGCCGCGGCAGCCAGGTCAGCTTCCGCCATCCCGAGGGCTATGCGATCATGCAGGCCCTGATCGCCCAGGGCGTCATCGGCGATTTCCGCGCGCCCGACATCCTGCGCTTCGGCTTCACGCCGCTTTACACCTCGATGGAGGATGTGACGGGCGCGGTGGCGATCCTGAAGCGGATCATGGACGACGCCCTGTGGGACCGCCCCGAGTTCAAGACCCGCGCCAAGGTGACATGATGCAGATCCGCGCCTATCGCCCGCAGGACCGGTCGGCGAAGGCGGGTGTCTTCTACCGCGCGGTCCACGAAGGCGCCGCGCCCTTCTATGACGCCGCGCAGCGCGCCGTCTGGGCGCCCTCGCCCGAGCCGGACTGGGCCCTGCCCGACCGGCAGCTTGACCAGTGGTGCTGGGTCGCCGAGGACCACAGCGGCATGACCGGTTTCATGTCGCTGGACCGCGAAGGCTACCTCGACATGGCCTTCGTCCTGCCCGAGGTGATGGGCAAGGGCGTCGCCAGGGCGCTTTACGGTGCGCTTCTGGCCGAGGCGCGTGCCAGCGGCCTGACGCGGCTGACGGTCCGCGCCAGCCACCTTGCCCGCCGCTTCTTCGAACGGCAGGGATGGCAGGTCGACAGCTTCGACCCCTACCCGGTCGACGGACAGGTCTTCGACACGTTCCTGATGTCGCTCGACCTCGGCGCGATGCCGACGGACGCGGAGGCCGGGCCATGACCCCCGACACCGCCCGCAGGGAACCGCGGCTTGCCCGCCCCGGCGCCTGGGCGGGGCTCTGGCGGACCCTGGGCCGCAGCGCGGTCATCGCCGCCGACACCCCCTAGACTGGCCCCGGCGGGGCAAATCCGACCAGTCTTTCACGGGAGAATACCGATGACCACCTACGATCCCTCGGCCGAAGGCGCGCAGATGTCCTTCGACGGCCGCATGAGTTATGGCGACTACCTGAAACTCGACGCGATCCTGACGGCGCAATCGCCGATCAGCGACGCCCAGGACGAGATGCTGTTCATCATCCAGCACCAGACCTCGGAGCTCTGGATGAAGCTTGCGATCAGCGAACTGACCGCCGCCCGTGCCGCGATGGCACAGGACGCGCTGCAACCCGCCTTCAAGATGCTGTCGCGCGTGGCCCGGATCATGGAACAGCTGAACGCCGCCTGGGACGTGCTGCGCACCATGACGCCCGCCGACTACACGCGGTTTCGCGCGGCTCTCGGCCAATCCTCGGGCTTCCAGTCCTGGCAATACCGGCTGATCGAATACGCGGCCGGGAACCGCAACGCGGCGATGCTGCGCCCCCATGCGCACCGTCCCGACATCCTCGCGAAGCTGGAGGCGGAACTTGCCCGCCCCTCGATCTACGACGAGGCGCTGCGCGTGGCCGCGCGCGCGGGCCTTGCCGTGCCCGATGCCGTCCTCAACCGCGACTTCCGCGAACCCTGGGTGGAAAACGACGGCGTGAAGGAACTTTGGGCATCCGTCTATCGCGCCCCCGAGGATCACTGGGCGCTTTACGAACTGGCCGAGAAGCTTGTCGATTTCGAGGACTACTTCCGACGCTGGCGTTTCAACCACGTCACCACGGTCGAACGCGTGATCGGGCTGAAGCGTGGCACCGGCGGCACCGGCGGCGTGCCCTACCTGCGCCGGATGCTCGAGGTGGAACTGTTCCCCGAGCTTTGGCGGGTACGCACCGCGCTTTGAAAGGGCCGCGTGGCGGGGCTCAGGTGCGGGTCTCAGGCGCTTAGCGCCTTCGCCCCGATCCCCGCCCGCGACGCAGCCCATGCGCGGGCCGCGTCCCCGAACGCCTCGAACAGCGGGCGCGACACCGGGTCGCTTGCCGCATTGTATTCGGGATGCCACTGGACCGACAGGGTAAAGCCCGGCGCGCCTTCCACGAAAAGCGCCTCGGGCGTGCCGTCGGGCGCCCAGCCGTCCACGACGATCCGCGCGCCCGCCGTCTTGATCCCCTGGCCGTGCAGCGTGTTGGTCATCACCTCGTCTGCGCCCAGAAGCCTGCGAAAGGGGCCGGTTTCGGAAAAGCGGACGACATGGCGCAGGGCGAACTTCTCGTCCAGGGTCCCCTCGGGCGGCATCCGGTGGTTCATCCGGCCCGGCAGGTCGCGGATCTCCGGATGAAGTGTGCCGCCCATGGCGACGTTCACTTCCTGAAACCCCCGGCAAATGCCGAAGAAGGGCTGCCCGCGCGCGACGCAAGCCCTGACCAGCGGCAGCGTGACCGCGTCGCGGCACCGGTCGAAAGCCCCGTGCGCCTCGGTCGCGGCCTCTCCGTATTCCTCGGGGTGCACATTTGGCCGCCCCCCGGTCAACACGAAGCCGTCGCAAAGTTCCAGCAACTCATCGACGGAAACCAGCCTCGGATCGGAGGGGATGATGAGCGGCATGCACCCGGCGACCTGTGCAACCGCCATCGAGTTCATAAGCCCGCCCGTGTGAACCGGGTATTCGTCGTTCAGCAGATTGTTGTTGCCGATGATACCGACAATGGGCCTTCGCATGGCGTTCGCGCACCTGTGACAGTTCTGCGCAAAGACTAACCCGCCCGGCCGGCGCGGTCGAGGGCACGGTTGCACAAGGCGTGTTCACCCCCGCATCGCGGAAACGACGACCACCGCGCGCGCGGTTTCGTCGCCCGCCGCGCCATAGCTGTGGTCGAACCCGGCATCGAAATAGATCGAATCCCCGGCTTCAAGGACATGCGCGACCTCGTGGATCCGCAGCGTCAGCCGCCCGGTCAGCATATAGATCAGCTCGACCCCGTCATGACTGTGCGGCACAGAGGCAGGCGCGCCGGGCGCGAAATCGGCCAGATAGCTTTCGATCGGCCGGTCCGGCACCGGAAAGTCGAGGCTTTCGAAATAGTATGAGGGCGTGCCCGTGGCCGGGTTCGGCAGGCGCAAACGGTCCCTCCTGCGCACGATCTCCAGCACGGGCGCCGTCGGGGCCTCAAAGAAGTGCTCCAGACCGACGCCGAAAACCAGCGCGATCCGCAGGAGCGTCGGCAACGTAGGGATCACCTGCCCCGTCTCGATCTTCGACAGCATGCCAGCCGAAAGGCCGGTATGTGCCCCAAGCTGGATCAAGCCCAGCCCCTTGGCGGTCCGAAGCGCCCTGAGCTTCGCCCCAATCGCGTACTGGTCGATCATCTCCGCGAGAGTATCCGAAACCATCGCCCGTCCCTTTTGCCCCACGCGCAACAAGACGACACCGCTTTTGAACCTGATGCACATCACTTTCTTTTTACTAAAATTTTCTTGAAGCGCAAATGTTTTGACCAATTTTCAAAACACCCGCGCATCCCGCGTCGGACCAAACACATCGAAAGGAAGACGACATGACCCTCCTGACCAGATCGCTCAAGCCGCTCAGCCTTGCCGCCGCCCTCGCGCTGTCCGCCCTGCCGGCCTCCGCCCAACCCGCAGACATCGTCGACACGGCCGTTGCGGCGGGACAGTTCACGACACTTGCCGCCGCGCTCGACGCTGCCGGACTGGTCGAAACGCTGAAGGGCGACGGCCCGTTCACCGTCTTCGCGCCGACCGACGCGGCCTTCGCCGCCCTGCCGGCCGGCACCGTCGAAGACCTGCTCAAGCCTGAAAACAAGGACAAGCTGACCGCCGTCCTCACCTACCACGTCATCGCCGGCAAGGTGATGTCGGGCGACCTGTCGGACGGGATGCAGGCGGCAACGGTGAACGGGGCCGAGGTGACCATCACGACCGCGGACGGCGCGAAGGTGAACGGCGCCAACATCACCGGGGCCGACATCGAGGCTTCGAACGGCGTCATCCACGTCATCGACGCGGTCATCCTTCCGCCGTCGAACTGATCTTTCAGAACGGGCGCCCCCAAGCGGCGCCCCTTTTTTTCCAGAAAGGAACCGTCATGAACCGCCGCATCGTTCTTTCCATCCTGTCGGCGTCCGCGCTTGCTGCTTGCGCCCCGATGACCCCGAAAGACCCCGACATCGTCGACATCGCCGCGTCAAACGACGACTTCTCGACGCTTGTCGCCGCCGTCAAGGCGGCAGGACTGGTCGAAACGCTGAAAGGCGACGGCCCGTTCACGGTCTTCGCGCCGACAAACGCGGCCTTTGCCGCCCTGCCCGCCGGAACCGTGGAATCGCTCCTCAAGCCCGAGAACAGGGACCAGCTCGTCGCGGTCCTCACCTATCATGTCGTGCCGGGGGCCGTGACCTCGGACCAGTTGGCAGGCCAGCGCCTGAATGTCGCGACGGTCAACGGCGCCAGTGTGCATGTCGATGGCCGCAAGGGCGTGCGGGTGAACAAGGCCAGGGTGACGACCGCAGACATCGCCGCCTCGAACGGCGTCATCCATGTCATCGACGCGGTGCTGCTTCCGCCCGCGAACTAGGCGCCGCCCCGCCGGCGCGCAAACCCGAGGGGCAAGGGGCGACTGCGGGGCCGGGATTACTTCCGGCCCCTTTCGGTCTCTGGCCCTCACGCCTCGCCGGAAAGCCCCACCGCCGCGATCCCCGCCAGCGCCGCCTCGGCGTCGTTGTCCGACGTGTCGCCGGTCACGCCCACCGCGCCGATCACCCGCCCCGCCGCGTCGCGCACCAGCACGCCGCCCGGCACCGGGATCAGCTGCCCGCCGAACGCGCCGTTTACCGCCGCCATGAAGGCCGGACCGGCGGCGGCGCGTTCGGCCTGCGCCCGCCCGCCCATGCCCAGCATCACCGCGCCGTAAGCCTTGCCCCGCGCGATCTCGAACCGCCCGGGCGATGCGCCATCGGCACGCTCGAAGGCGACCGGATGGCCGCCCGCGTCCAGAACGACGACCGACAGGGGCTTCATCCCCCGCGCCCGCCCGGTCTCCTGCGCCACCGCGATGATCCGGCGCGCCGTTTCGATCCCCAGCTCCATTCCCGTCCTCCCCTTCATTCTGGCGCAAATACTCCGGGGGTCCGGGGGCAGCGCCCCCGGCCTTCCCCCGGCCCTGTCCCCGGACCTTCCCGCGGGGCTTCCCCCGGCAGGCTAGCCCGCCCGCTTCACCTCAAGCCGGCGGCGGTGCAGGATCGGCTCCGTATAGCCCGAGGGCTGGACGCGGCCAAGGAAAACGAGGTCGCAGGCCGCCTGGAAGGCAAGCCCCTGGAACCCCGGCGCCATCGGTCGGTATGCGGGGTCGCCGGCGTTCTGGCGGTCCACCACCTCGGCCATACGCTTCAGGATATCCATCACCTCGCCCTCGCCCACGACCCCGTGATGGAGCCAGTTGGCGACATGCTGGGCCGAGATGCGGCAGGTCGCGCGATCCTCCATCAGACCCACGTCATGGATATCGGGCACCTTCGAACAGCCGACGCCCTGGTCGACCCAGCGCACGACATAGCCAAGGATGCCCTGGCAGTTGTTCTCGACCTCGCGGCGCACCTGGTCGGGCGTCCACTTGCGGTAGGTCGCAAGAGGAATGTCCAGAAGCGCGTCGACATAGGCGCGCCGCCCGCCCTTCTTCAGCCGCGCCTGTACCGCGAAGACGTCGATGCGATGGTAGTGCAGCGCATGGAGCGTCGCGGCGGTGGGCGAAGGCACCCAGGCGGTGTTGGCCCCGGCCTTGGGATGGTCCACCTTCTGTTCCAGCATCGCGGCCATCATGTCGGGCATCGCCCACATGCCCTTGCCGATCTGCGCGCGCCCCGACAATCCGCATTCCAGCCCGATATCGACGTTCTGGTTCTCGTAGGCGGTGATCCAGCCCTTGCGCTTGATGAAGTCCTTGCGGCTGAAGGGCCCGGCCTCCATCGAGCTGTGGATCTCGTCCCCGGTCCGGTCGAGAAATCCGGTGTTGATGAAGGCGACCCGGTGGCGTGCGGCGCGGATGCATTCCTTGAGGTTGACCGAAGTGCGGCGTTCCTCGTCCATGATGCCGATCTTGACGGTATGGCGCGGCAGGCCCAGCGCGTCCTCGACCATGGCGAAGGTCTCGTCGGCAAAGGCCACTTCCTCGGGGCCGTGCATCTTGGGTTTCACGACGTAGACCGAGCCCATGACGGAATTGCGCGCGCCGCCGGTCTTCTTCAGGTCGTGGATGGCGATGGCCACCGTCACCATCGCGTCCATCAGCCCCTCGGCGATCTCTTCGCCGGTCGCGTCGAGGATCGCGGGGTTGGTCATCAGATGGCCGACGTTGCGCACCCACAGAAGCGCGCGGCCCTTCACCGTCATCGGCGATCCGTCCGGCGCCGTATAGGCCCGGTCGGGGTTCAGCTTGCGCAAGGTCGGACGCCCGCCCTTCTCGAACGCTTCCTCAAGGTCGCCGCGCATCAGGCCCAGCCAGTTGCCATAGGCCTGCACCTTGTCCTCGGCATCCACGCAGGCGACCGAATCCTCGCAATCCATGATCGCGGAGACCGCGCTTTCCATCTGCACATCGGCCAGGCAGGCCTGGTCGCGGGCGCCGATGAAATGCGCCCGGTCGAAGACCAGTTCGACATGCAGCCCGTTGTTGCGCAGCAATACCGCCTCGGGCGCGCGGGGATTGCCGCGATAGCCCACGAATTTCGCCGGATCGACCAGCGGCAGGTCATCGACCAGAAGCTGCCCATCCTTGACGTAGTAGCGGCGCACATCGGCGTGGCTGGTGCCCGCGATCGGGAAAGCCTCGTCCAGGAAGACCCGCGCCCGCGCGATGACCCGCGCGCCACGCCCGCGCTCGTATCCGCCCGCCGGCGGAACGCTGCCCATGGCGTCGGTCCCGTAAAGGCAGTCGTACAGACTGCCCCAGCGCGCATTCGCGGCATTGAGCGCATAGCGCGCGTTCGTCACCGGAACGACAAGCTGCGGCCCCGGCACCGTGGCAATTTCCGGATCGACGTTCGAGGTGTCGATCTCGAACGCCGGACCCTCGGGCAGAAGATAGCCGATCTCGCCCAGAAAGCCCTTGTAGGCTTCGTGGTCGTGGGGCTGGTCCCGGTGCGCGACGTGCCAGGCATCAAGCTTGGCCTGGATGTCCTCGCGCCTGGCCAGAAGCGCGCGGTTCTTCGGCCCCTGTTCGGCCACAAGGCGCGCGAGCCCCGCCCAGAACGCCTCTGCCGACACCCCGGTTCCGGGCAGCGCCTGCCCCTCGATGAAAGCGGCCAGTTCGCCTGCCACCTGAAGCCCGTTCCGTTCAACCCGCGTCATGTTTTCCCCATCGTTCCGCATACGGCGGTATGCCGAGAATGATCCCTACCTACAGGACCGCCCGCCGCGCATCAATCTTTGCGGGCGGGTCATTTTCAAGTTTGCACGGAATCACCGTTCGTGCGCGAAAGTTAGCCATGTGCCTAAGTTTTTCTTGCGCGACTCGCCGCTGCCAGATACTTAGGTTGCAAGCTAACAATCTGGACCCCGCATGAACCTTTCCCCCGGCCAGCTCGACATCCTGTTCCAGGCCCTTGGAGACCCGACCCGGCGCGCGATCCTTCAACGGCTAGCGCGCGGACCGGCCACGGTGACCGAACTTGCCGCGCCCTTCGACATGGCGCTGCCGTCGTTTCTGGCCCATGTCCGCCGGCTCGAAGCCTCCGGGCTGGTGGAAACCGCCAAGGACGGCCGGACCCGCAAGGTGACGCTGGTCCCCGGGGCGTTCACGCCGGTGCGGTCCTGGCTCGACGAACAGCGGGCGCTTTGGGAAGGGCGCCTTGACCGGCTTGACGATTATGTAACCCGCCTGATGAAGGACCGCGCGAATGGACCTCGACCCGAAGACTGACCTTCACTTCACCCGCAGCCTGGCCGTGCCCCGCGCCCTTGTCTGGGAATGCTGGACCTCGCCCGAACACATCCCGCATTTCTTCGTGCCCCGTCCGCACCGGGTGACGGCCTGCGACATTGACCTGAGGGTCGGCGGGCGGTTCAACACCACCTTCGAGGTGGAGGGCAAGGAGATGCAGAACAACGGCGTCTACCTAGAGGTCGTACCGCAGGAGAAGCTGGTCTTCACCGACGCCTATTCCGAAGGATGGAAACCCGCGCCGGACCCGTTCATGACCGCGATCCTGATCCTCTCGGACGCCAGGGACGGCGGCACCACCTATACCGCCATCGCCCGCCACCGGAACGCAGAGACGGCAGAGACGCACAAGGCGATGGGCTTCTATGACGGCTGGGGCACCGTGGTGACGCAGCTTGAAGACTATGCGAAAGGTCTGATGAAATGACCGCGCCCGGTGGGTCCGAAGACCGCACGATGGTCATCGAACGCTTCATCGCCGCGCCCGTCGCGGCGGTCTGGGGCGCCTGGTTCGATCCCCTGGCCCTGCCGCAATGGTGGGGGCCCGACGGATTTTCCTGCCGCACCAGCCGCATCGACCTGCGAGAGGGCGGCGAGTGGGTTTTCGACATGATCGCGCCGGATGGAACGGTCTTTCCCAACCATCATCGCTACACCCGCATCGTGCCGCAGGCGCGGATCGACTATGTGCTGCACTGGGGCGAAAACGGACCCGTGCACGCCGAGTCCAGCGCCCGGTTCACCCCCGAGGACGGCGGCACGCGCGTCACCCTCACCATGACCTTCGTGAGCACCGAGGAATACCGCAACGCCAAGGGCTTCGGGGCGGTCGAGTTGGGGCTGCAGACGCTTGGCAAGCTGGCGCGGCATATCGGGGCCGACTAGGCCGTTTGCGGAACAGACCGGCGGGCCGGCCCGGCAGCGGGCCGGTTGCAGCGCCGGGGCCGGTGCCCTAACGTCCGCCCCGACGAAGCCGGAGTGCCCAGATGAAAGACGCGAGCCCGCAGACCATCCACCTGTCCGACTACCAGCCCTATCCCTTCGCGGTCGAACGCGTGGACCTGACCTTCCGCCTTGCCCCGCGCGCGACGCGCGTGGCTTCGCGCATCGCCTTCGCCCCCAACCCGGCGCGGCCCGGCCGTCACGACCTTTTCCTGCACGGGGAAAAGCTGCGCCTTCTCTCGGCCCGGATCGACGGCGCGCCCATCCCCGCAGAGGTCGTGACGATCACCGACGAGGGGCTGACCGTCACCGCCAGCGCCCTGCCCGACGGCCCCTTCCTGTGGGAAGCGGAGGTCGAGATCGACCCCGAGGGCAACACCGCGCTCGAAGGGCTATACATGTCCGGCGGCATCTATTGCACCCAGTGCGAGGCCGAGGGATTTCGCAAGATCACCTATTACCCCGACCGGCCCGACGTGATGGCACCTTTCGGGGTCCGCATCGAAAGCGATCTGCCGGTCCTCTTGTCGAACGGCAACAAGGCCGCAGGTGGCGCCGGATGGGTGGAATGGGACGATCCCTGGCCGAAGCCCGCCTACCTTTTCGCGCTCGTCGCGGGAAACCTCGTCAACCTGCCCGACACGTTCACCACCCGGTCGGGCCGGAAGGTGGAGCTGAACATCTGGGTCCGCCCCGGCGACCTTGACCGCTGCGCCTATGCGATGGACAGCCTGATCCGGTCGATGAAGTGGGACGAGGACGCCTATGGCCGCGAATACGACCTTGATGTCTTCAACATCGTCGCGGTCGACGATTTCAACATGGGGGCAATGGAGAACAAGGGGTTGAACATCTTCAACTCCAAGCTTGTCCTTGCCTCGCCCGAAACCGCCACCGACCTCGATTTCGAGCGGATCGAGGGCGTCATCGCGCATGAGTATTTCCACAACTGGACCGGCAACCGCATCACCTGCCGCGACTGGTTCCAGCTTTGCCTGAAGGAAGGGCTGACGGTCTTCCGCGACCAGCAGTTCACATCCGACATGCGCTCCGGCCCGGTCAAGCGGATCGAGGACGTGCTGACGCTGCGCGCCCGCCAGTTCCGCGAGGACATGGGGCCGCTTGCCCATCCGCCCCGGCCCGACCATTTTGTCGAGATCAACAACTTCTACACCGCGACCGTCTATGAGAAGGGCGCCGAGGTGATCGGGATGCTGAAGCGGCTCGTCGGCGATGACGGCTATGCCCGCGCACTCGACCTCTATTTCGACCGGCATGACGGGGATGCCGCAACGATCGAGGACTGGCTGAAGGTGTTCGAGGATGCGACGGGCCGCGACCTCGCGCAGTTCATGCGCTGGTACACCGACGCGGGCACCCCGCGGCTGAGCGTGGCGGAGGACTGGGCCCCCGGCGATCAGGGCGGCACCTTCACATTGACCTTCACGCAGACGACCCCGCCCACCCCGGGCCAGGACGAAAAGCCCCCTCGGGTGATCCCCGTCGCGGTCGGCCTTTTGAACCCCAACGGGGACGAGGTCGTGCCGACGACGGTGCTGGAAATGACCGAGGCCACGCAAAGCTTTGCCTTCCAAGGGCTTGCAAGCCGCCCCGTCGCCTCGATCCTGCGGGGCTTTTCGGCGCCGGTGGTGCTGGAACACGAGGTTGCGGCGACGGAACGCGCCTTTCTTCTGGCCCATGACACCGATCCCTTCAATCGCTGGGAAGCCGGGCGGGCGCTGGCCAAGGACGTTCTGGTCAGGATGGTCACGGACGGCGCAGACCCCTCGGCAGACCATGTCGCGGCGCTTGGCCGGCTCTTGACAGACGACACGCTCGACCCGGCCTTCCGCGCCCTGTGCCTGCGCCTGCCGTCCGAGGACGATCTGGCGCAGACGCTGGCCGATGCCGGGCTGACACCCGACCCCGACCACATCCACAAGGCGCGCGAGACGCTGGCAAGGACGGTCGCCGAACGGCTGGTCCGTCCGCTGGCCCTGACCTATGACGCGATGGCCGACACCGGCCCGTTTTCCCCCGATGCGGCCGCGGCGGGGCGCAGGGCGCTTCGGGTCGCGGCGCTGGCGTTTCTGAACCGGGTTGACGGCGGGGGGCGCGCCAGGGCCCTTTTCGACACGGCCACGAACATGACCGAAAGCGCCGCTGCCCTGGCCTGCCTGATCGAGGCCGGCCGCGCGGAGGCCGCTCTGAGCGCCTTCCACGACCGCTGGCAGGGCAACCGGCTGGTCATCGACAAGTGGTTCATGTTGCAGGCCGTCCATGCCGCGCCGACCGATGCGGCGGCGGTCGCGGAACGGCTGGCCGCGCATCCCGGGTTCGACTGGAAGAACCCCAACCGCGCCCGCGCGCTGCTGGGCGGTCTTGCCGCCAATCATGCGGGCTTCCATGCAGCCTCGGGCGCGGCCTACCGGTTCTATGCCGATTGGCTCTTGCGTCTCGATGCGCTGAACCCGCAGATCGCCGCACGGCTGTCGACCGCGTTCGAAACCTGGGCGCGCTATGACGCGGACCGCCAGGCGCTGATCCGGGCCGAGCTGGAACGGATCCGCCAGACGCCCGGCCTCAGCCGCGACCTGACCGAGATGGCCGGCCGCATCCTGGGCGGCTGACGCCCCTACCCGGTCGAATCGCACCCTGCGCGGCACCGCCTGGACGGCGCCCGTGCCGCGCGGGTCGCGGTGCCGCCCCGGCGGACCAGCCCCGGACCACGGACAATCGCCGCGCAGGCGCCGCAAGTGTTTCTTCCGCCGCGCCATTGCGACAGGGCCGGCGATTTCCCTTTTGCGGATGCGTCGGCTTGGGTCACTCTGGCGTCAGTGTAACGAGTGAAGTCCCATGTTGTGTGAAACCTTCGAATACCGCCATCAGGCGCGTACGCCTGCAACCTATCTGGCGCTCGGGGCCGCTATCGCCTCCGCCTACCTTGTCCACAATCTCGACCTGCCGCAGTTGCACCAGTTGCTCGCGCTCCTCTTCGTGGGCGTCGTCCTGTGGCGCATCGCCATCAATCCGATCCGCGGATTCCGCCTGTCGGACGGGGGGCTTGAGTTCTTCGAGGGCCACTATCGCCGCCAGGTACCCCTGGCCGAGGTCGCCAGCGTGACGGTCTACCAGCCGGTCGGGGACACGACGCGCTGCGTGCTCAACCTGCGTTCGGGCGACCGTCTGGCGCTTCCGGGCGCCGAACGTTTCGGCACCCGCCGACTGGTCGCGGAATTCGCCGGCCTTGGCCTTCCGGTCCTGATCTAGCCCTTCGCGGCGCAATAGGCCTGGGCGCGGGTCCAGGCGGCGATCTCCGCGCGCTTCTCGGCCGACCGCATGGGCGCCCAGTCGCGCGCGATCCCGCGCCATCCCTTCGTCCCGTCGCTGACGATCGCGTCGTCGCGCGCAACCTGATGGGCGGCGATACGCACCGCGCAGGACAGGTTCGCCGCGCCGTCCTGAAGGCCCGCGCGATCCTGCGCGGTGCAGTCGAAGGCCTGCGCCGTGCCCGGCGCGATCTGCATCAGCCCGATCCAGCGCCCGCCGCCCCCCTTGGCCGTCGGGTTCCAGGTGCTTTCATATTTCGCGATCGCCGACAGAAGCCCCGCCCAGAAGGCGCGGCGATCCTCGATCCCGGCATTGCGGTAGCCGGGGCAGAAGGTGTCGATGTCCTGCGGCACGGTCAGCGGCAGCGCGGCGCCGTGCCCGCGCAGCGCCTGCAGCGTCGACGCGGTCCAGCCCTCGGTTCCCGGCAGATGGTCCCAGCGCATCGGCGGCAGGGTGTTCGCGCCCATCGTCGCCTGCGGCGTCACGCAAGCCGACAGCAGCGAAAGCGCCAGCGCCGCGGCGGCCAGGCCAGCCAGACGGGACGTCCCGGCCAAACGGGTTTTCAGGGACATGCGCGCGGCATCCAGTGAAACCGGCCCCACATGTCCGGCACTGCCAAATTCCGCAACGCGCCCACTTGTGCAAGCGCGGGTTTTGCGTATCGGCGAAGATTCGCCACCCGCCGCCCCGGCCCGGATCGCCGGTCAGCGCCGATCCGCCTTGTCTGCCACGCGCCCCTGCCCTAGAAAGCCCCCCGTGCAGACGAAGGACCGCCCCATGCTCGACCTGACCTTTGAAGCCCCGAAACCCAAGGTGATTGCCGGCGCCAAGTCGGATTGGGAACTGGTGATCGGGCTTGAAGTGCATGCCCAGGTCGCCTCGAACGCCAAGCTGTTTTCCGGCGCCTCGACCGAGTTCGGGGCGGAGCCGAATTCCAACGTCTCCTTCGTCGATGCGGCGATGCCGGGGATGCTGCCGGTCATCAACGAGTTTTGCGTGGCCCAAGCGGTGCGCACCGGGCTGGGCCTCAAGGCCGGGATCAACCTGCGCTCTGCCTTCGACCGCAAGAACTATTTCTACCCTGACCTGCCGCAGGGCTATCAGATCAGCCAGCTTTACCACCCCATCGTCGGCGAGGGGGAGGTGATCGTCGACATGGGCCCGGGCGTCGCGCGGCGCGTGCGGATCGAGCGCATCCACCTTGAACAGGATGCGGGCAAGTCGATCCATGACCTTGACCCCACCATGTCCTTCGTCGACCTCAACCGCACCGGCGTCGCGCTGATGGAGATCGTCTCCCGCCCCGATATCCGGGGGCCCGAGGAGGCGGCGGCCTATGTCGCCAAGCTGCGCCAGATCATGCGCTACCTTGGCACCTGCGACGGCAACATGCAGAACGGCAACCTGCGCGCCGACGTGAACGTGTCGGTCTGCAAGCCGGGGGCTTACGAGAAATATCAGGAAACCGGCGATTTCAGCCATCTTGGCACGCGCTGCGAGATCAAGAACATGAACTCCATGCGCTTCATCCAGGCTGCCATCGAATACGAGGCGCGCCGCCAGATCGCCATCGTCGAGGATGGCGGCAAGGTGGTGCAGGAAACCCGTCTTTACGACCCCGACAAGGGCGAGACGCGGTCGATGCGGTCCAAGGAAGAGGCGCATGACTACCGCTATTTCCCCTGCCCCGACCTCCTGCCGCTGGATATCGAGCAAGCCTGGGTCGATGACATCGCCGCCTCCATGCCCGAACTGCCGGACGAAAAGAAGGCGCGCTTCGTGGCCGATTACGGCATGACCGAATACGACGCGAACGTGCTGACCGCCGAGGTCGAGAACGCCGCCTTCTTCGAAGACGTCGCGAAGGGCCGCGACGGCAAACAGGCCGCGAACTGGGTCATCAACGAGTTGTTCGGGCGGCTCAACAAGGAAGGGCTCGCCATTGCCGAAAGCCCGCTGTCGGCGGCCCAGCTTGGCGGCATCCTCGACCTGATGGCCAAGGGCGACATTTCCGGCAAGATGGCCAAGGATCTTTTCGAGATCCTCTGGACAGAGGAGAAGGGCGCCGATCCGGCCGCCGTCGCCGCCGCGCGCGGCATGCAGCAGGTCACCGATACCGGCGCGATCGAGGCGGCGGTGGACGAGGTCATCGCGGCGAATCCCGCGCAGGTGGAAAAGGCCAGGGCGAACCCCAAGCTCGCCGGCTGGTTCGTCGGCCAGGTGCTGAAGGCGACCGGCGGCAAGGCCAACCCCGCCACCGTCAACGACCTGGTGGCAAGGAAGCTTGGCCTTTAACGGTTGTAGCGGATGAAGGGCGACACTTTCGCGATCCGGTCGTAAAGCTGCCGGGCCGTGGCGTTGAAGTCCTGCGTCAACCAGTAGACGGCGGGCGTGCCGTTCCTGTCCGCCTCGGCGTAGACCGCCTCGATCAGGGCGCGACCCGCGCCGGTGCCGCGCACCTCGGGGTCCACGAACAGATCCTGAAGGTAGCAGACATCCTCGATCCGCCAGTTGTGCGCGTGGAAGATGTAGTGGACCAGCCCGACAAGGCGGCCGTCGACTTCGGCCACCAGCGCGTTCTGCTGCGGCCGCTCCGGGTCAAGAAGGCGGGCAAAGGTCGTGCGGTAGACCTCCTCGCTCGCGCCGGTCTCGTAGAAGGCGAGGTAGGCGGTCCAAAGACGGCGCCATTCGGGCGCGTCCCCGGGGCGAAGCGGGCGGATGGTCAGGGTCATTCATGTCTCCGTTCTGGCCGGGCCCCGGGCGAGGACGGCGGCAGGGAAGGTGGCCTGTCGGACGCGGCCACCGGTCCCGCCGATCACGGCCGCACGCGAAAGGCCTTCGACACGATCTGCCAGCGGCCCTCGCTGCGCAAGAGAAGCAGGTAGTCGTCGAAGGTCAAGCCCGCCCAGTCATCCTCGACATGAACCGAAGCGATATCGCCCGACACCGAAAGGTTCAGGATCGTCCACGACGCCGGCAGACCGGGGTCGGCTGCCCCCTCGCAAAGACCGATGAACTGGTCGCGGTCGTTCCACATCAACGCCCCTTCGAAATGGCCGATCTCGCTCATCCTTGGATGAAACGCGCGCTCCAGCATCGCGCGATCACCCCGTATCATCCCCTCGATATAGGTACCCACGACGGCCTCGATCTCTGACTGGTCGCGTGACTGCATCGTGCAACTCCCTTCAAGTGCCGGCGCAGGAAGTATGCGCCCAGAGCGCTGCCGTGCAAAGCCGCCTCCGCCGCTGAACCAACTGCGGCCTCCGCCGCTGGCCCAATTGCGGCCTCAGCCCCCGAAGACCGCGCGGGCCTGCGCCGCGAGCCGCGCACGCTGAAAGGCGACAAGGTCGGGCGCGGGCTGGTTTTCCCTCAGCGAGCGTAGGAAGGGATCCCTGACGTCGGTGCGCAGGCCCGAAAGCTCCTCCACGATGGCGAGGCCGCAGAAGGGCACGACCACCTCCGAATAGCCACCCTCGTGCACCGCGACCAGCCGCCCGCCGCACAGCGCCGCCGCCTCGGCCTTCAGGATCCGGGTCATCTCGCGGAAGGTCTCCGACGTCGCCAGCATCCGCGCCAGCGGGTCGTGGCCGTTGGCGTCAAGACCGCTGGCGATGACGATGATATCGGGGCGGAATTCGCGCAGCGCGGGCACGACAAGCAGTTCCATCGCGTCCAGATATGCGCGGTGCCCGCCGCCCGGCAGCAGCGGCACATTGAGGTTGCACCGCTCGCCCGCACCCTCCCCCCGGTCTGCCGCGCGGCCGGTATCGGTCGGATAACACCCCTCCTGATGAAGCGAGATCGTCAGCGTGTCGTCGCGCCCGTAATAGATCGCCTCCGTCCCGTTGCCATGATGCACGTCCCAGTCCACGACCGCGGCCCTGAGCGGCCCCCGTTCGGCACGCAGCGCCTCCAGCGCGATGGCGATATTGGCCAGAAGGCAGAAGCCCATGCCCTTGTCGGGCAGGCAATGGTGCCCGGGCGGACGCGACAGGACATAGGCGTTGTCGACCGTGCGGGCCATCACATCGGAAAGCCCCCGCATCGCAAGCCCGGCGGCCAGCGCCGCGATCTCGTACCCGCCACGGCTGAAGGCCGCCTCCTCCCCCATGTCGCCGCCGCCGGCATCCGACAGCGCCTTGAACCGGTCGAGGTAGTCGGCGGGATGCACCCGTTCCAGATCGGCGCGCGTCGCCGGGGCGGCGCTGGACACCGCAAGACGGCCCAGAAGCCCCGACACGTCCAGAAGGTTGCGGAACCGGCGCTTGGTTTCCGGGCTTTCGGCATGCTGCCCGCCCGCGGGCGGCTGCACATAGCCCCCGACCGGAAGGAAGAACGCGTGTTCCCCCGCCGAATGCCACATGCAGCGTTCGTCAAAATAGAATCCCGTCGCCATCCGCCCCTCCGTACCCGGCGACCGCAGTTCACCCGTCCCGTGCGCCCTTGACAAGCCCCCCGGGGAGACAAGGCTGTTGCGCGGTGTCCCCTCCGGGCAGATCGCTGTTCGCCTGCGGGTGTCGCGGCGCGTCGAATCGGCTATCTTGAGCCGGTCCATGCGGAGGGGGTCGATGCAACGTTACGAATACAAGGCCGTTCCCTTGCCCGAAAAGGGCGAGAAGGCGCCAGGCGCCAAGACAGCCGATGAACGCTATGCCAATGCCATCGTCCAGCAGATGAATCGCCTTGGCCGCGACGGCTGGGACTATGTGCGCACCGATACCTTCACCCGCGAAGACAAGGTCGGGCTGGCCCGCCGGTCGGTCACCGTGCACCAGACGCTGATGATCTTCCGCCGTCCGGTCAGCGATAGCTTCTCCAGCACCCCTTCCGAAACGCCCCGTCCCAGCTTCACGGCGAACCGCGCCCCCGAGCCGACGCCGACGCCGACCTGGGAACCGCTGGTCCTTCAGCGCCAGGAACCGAAGATCTCCAAGGACGAGAACTGATCCGGGGCTCTGGGCCCGCGTCGCAAGGCACGGAGACCTTCGCGGTCCAGGTCAGCGCCGCGCGGGCGATCGATCAACAATCTCCTGATCATTGATCCATTGCCGACGCCCACTCAACGGTATGGCGCGGGAATACTTTAGGCCATAGGCACTTCTGCTTTGGGCGACTTCCGCCTAGGCTAACGAGTTATGGATTGAAGGCATTGAAAATAATAAGATATTTTTGAATGACTCAACTCAACCTATAAAACAACGTCCGAAGTGCCCTGCGGATCCAGTCTTGCGACGAGTCGCGGTGGCAGGCATGATCGTGGTGTTGTTAAGTGGTGACTGAAAATGTACGAGTTCAAATACTTCCAGGCGCCAAAGCCGGTTCGCCGCGGCAAGGGACACAAGTCCTCCAAAACAGCCCTTACAGATCTTGCAGCCCGTGAAATGGATCTTCTGGCCGATGCAGGCTGGGAATTCATCGGGCTTGAAGACCGCCCCGTCACGGTTCGGGGATGGTTCGGCCGGTCGCACCTGCGCCATGAATCCTTCATGGTCTTCCGCCGCCCGACCGACATCCGGGCGCATGTTCCACTGCTGATCGGCCCGCGTCCGGGCGAAAGCGTCGATACCTGGCGCGAACCCGGCGTCAAGCCGCGCCGCGTGCGCGTGCTCAACCCCGGCCACGGCACCCATCGCCCGCAACCCCGCTCCCTGCGCCCCGCCCTGCCGCTTCTCGCGAGCTGAGGCGACAGGCCGGCACCGGCTGAACCCTGACCCGGGCGAGGGAATCCTCCCGCCGCCCGGACCTGGGCAGTGACACGGATCGTCGGCGCGACAGGGTGGCTCCGGCGGCATCGCGACGATCCCGTCACCATCTACACCTTACCGCCCAACCCCGGCGCGCGCCCCGGTCCGCCGTCGGGCGCCTAGCCTTCAATGGCCGGGACGATCCCTGACTTGCCATTCGCCCCCCCCCCCTCCAAGGAACCCCTCCATCTCTTTTGGATCACGCAAGTGACCCTAAGAGCGATGGATGGAGGAGGGTATTGCCCGTTAGATACATCCTGTGAACGGCCTTCCGCGCAAGCGGCGCCCTGCGACCAAGAGTTCTGGCGAACCGATGGCGCGGCATGTGGTGAAGGAAGGCTGATGTTAAGTGGTGAAACAGGATGTACGAGTTCAAGTATTTTCAGGCCTCCAGGCCTGCTTTTGGCGCGACGTGGCTGAAATCTGTCATCGGAGCGCCCGCCAGCCTCACGACACGCGAAATGGAAATTCTGGCCCGCGCCGGCTGGGAACTTGTCGGCACGGAAGATCGAAACGTGCTTTCACGGACCTGGCTCGGGTTCGTCCGCCAGCGCAGCGAATCCTTCATGGTCTTTCGTCGCCGCACCAGCACCCTTGCGCCGGTCAAGGTGATGACCCGCCCTGGCCAGGGCGCAACCCGCACAAGCGAAAGCCAACTCGGCGTCACGCCGCGCCGCGTCCGGCTTCTTTCCCCTGCCGCCTCGGGCATGGGCCGGTCGTTTCGCGCCCCGCGCCCGGGCCAGCCCTTCATGGCAGGGTAAGGCCAGGCTCGGCAGTCGCACGCCCCTCGGAACATGAGGCCTTGAAAATGCCCGCCGTGGAATCGTCGGGCGTTTTTTTTCGCATCGCCCCTTCCAAGCCCCGCCAAAAACCCTAAACTTGGTGCCCCGAGTCGGAACGCCAGTTTTCGGAAGGCAGGATGAGCAGCAACGACCCCTTCGGATTCGATATCTCTGCCGCGTCCGACAAGAAGCGGCGCGCAAAGGGCAAGCGCGGCATGTCCGGCGCCTTCGAGACCTCGACCCGCGCCTGCGACCACGCGGGCTGCACCGCCGCCGGCCAGTACCGCGCCCCGAAGTCGCCCGACAATCTCGACGACTATTTCTGGTTCTGCCGCGACCATGTGCGCGAATACAACCTGAAGTGGAACTTCTTCCACGGCTCCACGGAAGAGGAGTTCGAGAAGTTCCTCGACAAGGATCGCGTCTGGGGACGCGAGACCAAGCCCTTCGGCAAGAAAGGCGTCGAGGACCGCGCCTGGGCACGCCTTGGCATCGCCGACCCGATGGAACTTCTGGGCGCCAACGCCACCCAGAACCCCGGCCGCAGCGCGGGGCGCAAGCTGCCGCCCACCGAACGCCGCGCGCTTGAGATCCTGGAGGCGAAGGACAGCTGGACCAAGATCGAGATTCGCAGGCAATACAAGAGCCTGGTAAAGGACCTTCACCCCGACATGAACGGCGGAGACCGCTCCGACGAGGAGCGCCTTCAGGAGGTTGTCTGGGCCTGGGATCAGATCAAGGACAGCCGCAACTTCAAGGAATGATCGCGCCGTCGCGCGGGTCACATTAGAACGGGGCGCGGAAGGACGGGGGCGCTGCCCCCGCACCCCCGGGATATTTGTGAAAAGAAGAAGGGCGCGGGCGGATCGGGCGATCGGGACCCAGGATCAGGCCGGCCGGAAGGTCAGCGCCAGCCCGTTCATGCAATAGCGTTTGCCGGTCGGCTTCGGGCCGTCGTTGAAGACATGACCAAGATGGCCGCCGCAGCGGCGGCAGTGCACCTCGGTCCGGCGGCCGAGGATGCCCCAGTCCGCGCGGGTCGCCACGGCATTGTCGAGGGGCTTCCAGAAGGAGGGCCAGCCGGTGCCGCTGTCGTATTTCGTCGCCGAGGCATAGAGCGGCAGGTCGCAGCCCGCGCAATGGAACGTGCCGTCGCGGTGTTCGTCGTTGAGGGGGCTCGTGAAGGCGCGCTCGGTATCTTCCTCGCGCAGGACGCGGTACTGGGCGGGCGACAGCAGGCGGCGCCACTCCGCTTCGCTGTGGGTCACTTCGAAGACCTCTTCGGCCAGCGCCGGGCGGCGCAGGGCAAGCCCGGCAAGTCCCGCGCCGGTCAGTCCAAGGATTGCACGACGGGTCAGCATCATTGCTCCGTTCCTTTCGTCGGTTGGCCCCATCATGACGCATTCGCGCGCGCCTTGCGGTAAAACTCCGGCGAGCGGTGATCGCAATCGCGTGACCGGCGCCGCCTGGCGGGGCGTGCGGCGGGGGGGCGCGCAAACGGGGCGGCTGGCGCCATGGATTGTCGCGAACTGGCCAGTGGAATTCGCCCGCCGCCCTTGCACCCCCGGGCGATATGATCCATCAATCGCGGGTGGCGGCCCCGCCCCTTGGGGCCCTTGATCAGAATGGGCAGGACGATGCTGGATACGACCGCGAAACCCACCGAGGAAATCTCTGTCAGGGAGGTTTTCGGGATCGACACCGAGATGAAGGTGAAGGGCTTTGCCGACAGGACCGACCGCGTGCCCGAGGTGGACCATACCTACAAGTTCGACCCCGACACCACGCTCGCCATCCTCGCGGGCTTCGCCTACAACCGCCGCGTCATGATCCAGGGCTATCACGGCACCGGCAAATCGACCCATATCGAACAGGTCGCGGCGCATCTCAACTGGCCCTGCGTGCGCGTCAACCTCGACAGCCACATCAGCCGGATCGACCTGATCGGCAAGGACGCGATCAAGCTCAGGGACGGCAAGCAGGTGACGGAGTTCCACGAGGGCATCCTGCCCTGGGCGCTGCGCAATCCCGTCGCCATCGTCTTCGACGAATACGACGCGGGCCGGGCGGACGTGATGTTCGTGATCCAGCGCGTGCTGGAACATGACGGAAAGCTGACGCTTCTGGATCAGAACGAGATCATCACCCCGAACCCGTCCTTCCGCCTGTTCGCCACGGCGAACACCGTGGGTCTTGGCGACACGACCGGGCTTTACCATGGTGTCCAGCAGATCAACCAGGCGCAGATGGACCGCTGGAGCCTTGTGGCGACGCTGAACTACCTGTCGCACGATGCGGAGGCCGCCATCGTCCTGGCCAAGAACCCGCACTACAACACCGAGAAGGGCCGCAAGCAGATCAACCAGATGGTCACGGTCGCGGACCTGACGCGGACGGCCTTCATGAACGGCGACCTGTCCACCGTCATGAGCCCCCGGACGGTCATCAACTGGGCCCAGAACGCGGAAATCTTCCGCAATCTCGGCTATGCCTTCCGGCTGACCTTCCTCAACAAATGCGACGAGCTGGAGCGCAAGACGGTGGCCGAGTTCTACCAGCGCTGTTTTGACGAGGAACTGCCGGAAAGTGCTGCGAGCCAGAGCATTCGGTGATGGCATGCACATCGGCCTGATCGTTGGAATAGGCCCGGCTGCCGCCATCGTTTACTATCAGCGCCTTTGCCGGGCGATGGCTGCGCGCGATACGCCACTGGACCTGACGATGGTGCAGGCGGACATTCGGCCGCTGATCGGGAACGCGAATTCAGACGGACGCGAGTCGCAGGCACGGCTGTTCGCGCCGCTGATCGAGCGGTTGAAGGCGGCGGGCGCGGACTGCGCGGCGCTGACCTCGATCGGGGCGCATTTCTGCTTTGAGGAGACGCGCGCGCTTGCCAGCTTGCCGCTTGTCAGTGCGATCACGCCGCTGGACGATCACCTTGTCGCAAGGGGATTGGGCAAGGTCGGGATCCTGGGGACCTGGGTCGCGATGCGGACGCGGCTTTTCGGGCAGATGACGCGAACCGAGGTTCTTGTTCCGGAAGACCGGTTTCAGGACGTCGGCCAGCATTATCAGGACATGGCCGTCAGCGGGGTTTGCCCCGCTGAATCGCGTAAGTTGATGTTCGATGCCGGGTGTCGGATGATGGACAGGGGCGCGCAGGCGATCGTCCTGGCGGGAACCGATCTGAACCTTGCCTTCGATGGAGAGGATCCGGGATTTCCGGTGATCGATGCGCTGGACGCGCATGTGGCGGTTCTGGCCGATCTTGCGGACGGGACGCGCAGACTTGAGGAAGTGGCGGTGACACGATGACGAAAACCTCCGACAACCCCGCCGATCCGTTCAAGAAGGCGCTGGCCGAGGCCACCAAGACCATGGCCGACGATCCGGACCTGACCGTCACCTATTCGGTCGATCCGCCGGGAATGACGGCGGACGCGATGCGCCTGCCGCAGGTGTCGCGCCGCATGACGCGCGAAGAGGTGCTGGTCGCGCGGGGCACGGCCGACGCTCTGGCGCTGCGGCGCCGTCACCACGATGCGGCGGTCGCGGCAAGGTATCAGCCCGCCGGCCAGATGGCGCGCGACCTTTACGAGGCGATGGAAACCGCACGCTGCGAGGCGGTGGGCGCGCGCGCCATGCCCGGGACGCTGGGCAATATCGACGCCAAGATCGCGCAGGAGGCCGAGCGCAAGGGCTATGGCCAGATCCGCGCGGCGCAGGACGCGCCGCTTGCGCAGGCGGCGGGCTATCTGGTGCGCCATCTGGCCACCGGGCGCCCGATGCCCGGCGGCGCGGGCAACGTGATGGAGCTTTGGCGCCCGTTCCTTGAGGAACAGGCCGGCGGGACGCTGGAACAGGTGAACGAGGTTCTGGCCGACCAGGCTGCCTTTGCGCGTCTTGCCCGGCAGGTCATCAAGGATCTTGGATACGGCGACCAGCTGGGCGACGACCCCGACCTGAACGACGAGGAAGAGGGCGAGGGCGACGAGACCGAGGAACAGCCGGACACCTCGGAAGGGCAGGAGGAAAGCGAAAGCGAAGAGACCGACGCCGACCCCGACCAGAGCCAGGAGGACCAGCAGGACACGACCGAGTCCAAGGTGATGATGGACGAGGCCGCCGACATGGAAGAGGGCGAGGAGGCCGAGCTTCCGGAAAGCGACGCGCCGCTGGAACCGCCGCCCCCTGCCCCGCATTCCGATGCAGACCCGAACTATTCGGTCTATACGACGGATTTCGATGAGGAAATAAAGGCCGAGGATCTGGCTGAACCGGTCGAGCTGGAACGGCTGCGCGCCTATCTTGACCAGCAACTCGAACCCCTGAAGGGCGCGGTGAGCCGGTTGGCGAACAAGCTTCAGCGCCGCCTTCAGGCGCAGCAGAACCGCAGCTGGGAATTCGATCTTGAGGAAGGCATCCTTGATGCCGGCCGGCTGGCACGGGTGGTGGCGAACCCCACCACGCCGCTTTCGTTCAAGATCGAGAAGGACACCGAGTTCCGCGACACCTGCGTGACGCTTCTTCTGGACAATTCCGGTTCGATGCGCGGGCGGCCCATCTCCATCGCCGCGATCTGTGCCGACGTTCTGGCCCGCACGCTGGAACGCTGCCAGGTCAAGGTGGAGATCCTCGGCTTCACCACCCGCGCCTGGAAGGGCGGGCAGTCGCGCGAACGCTGGCTGGCGCAGGGCCGCCCGCCGCAGCCAGGCCGCCTGAACGACCTGCGCCACATCATCTACAAGGGCGCCGACGCCCCCTGGCGGCGCGTCCGGTCGAACCTCGGGCTGATGATGAAGGAAGGGCTCTTGAAGGAAAACATCGACGGCGAGGCGCTTGAATGGGCGCATCGGCGAATGATCCACCGGCCCGAACAGCGCAAGATCCTTATGGTGATTTCCGACGGGGCGCCGGTGGACGATTCAACATTGTCCGTCAACCCCGCGAATTATCTGGAAAAACACCTGCGCGACGTGATTGCCATGGTCGAACGCCGCAAGGCCGTGGAGCTGATCGCCATCGGTATCGGCCATGACGTGACCCGCTATTACCAGCGCGCCGTGACGATCACCGATGTGGAACAGCTGGCGGGCGCGATGACCGAACAGCTGGCAAGCCTTTTCGACAGCGACCCCCGCGCCCGGGCGCGGGTGATGGGGATAAGGAAGGCGGGCTGAACGCCATCGCCGCGACGGGGACAGGGACCAGATGTTTCAGACCTTCCATTCCACCGCCCGTCCGGATCAGGGACCGCCGCGCCTGGCCGCCCTGCGCGCGGCGCTGGCCGGGGCGGGCCTTGACGGCTTCATCGTGCCGCGCGCCGATGTCCACCAGGGCGAATATGTGTCCCCCCATGACGAACGGCTGGCCTGGCTGACCGGGTTCACCGGATCTGCCGGGTTCGCCGTGGTGCTGCCGGCGATCGCCGGGGTCTTCGTCGACGGGCGCTATCGCACCCAGGTCAAGGTCCAGGTCGACCTTGCCCATTTCACCCCCGTCGACTGGCCCGAGGTGAAGCCCGCCGACTGGCTTCGCGAAATGCTGCCCGCGGGCGGCAAGGTCGGGTTCGATCCCTGGCTTCACACCGCCAGAGAGATCGAGGATCTTCGTGCGGGACTTGAAGGTACGGCCATAGAGATCTGTGAAACAACGAATTTCGTGGACTCCATCTGGCCCGATCAACCGGCCCCGCCACTGGGCCCGGTGCGGGTTCATCCGCTAGAAGTCGCAGGCGAATCCGCCGCCGACAAGCGCGCGCGCCTTGGCGCGGAGCTGACGCGGGCCGGTCATGCGGCGGCGGTTCTGACGCTGCCGGATTCGATCGCCTGGCTCTTGAACATCCGGGGCACCGACATTCCGCGCAACCCCGTCGTCCATGCCTTCGCGATCCTTGAGGCAGGTGGCCATGTCACGCTGTTCATCGCGGGCGGCAAGCTTTCGGATGACGTCCGGGCGCATCTTGGCCCCGACATCACCCTGCGCCCGCCCGAGGCGCTCGAACCCGCGCTGCGTACCCTGACGGGGCCGGTCCGGGTTGACCGGGCCACCGCCCCCCTGGCCGTGTCGCGCATCCTGAAGGACGCGGGCGTCGCGGTCGCCTGGGGGCAGGATCCCTGCATCCTTCCCAAGGCGCGCAAGAACCCCGCCGAGATCGAGGGCATGGCAAAGGCGCATCTGCGCGACGGCGCGGCCATGGTCGAATTCCTGGCCTGGTTCGACCGCGCGGCGAAGGGCGACGGCCTGACCGAGGTGGCCGCGGTCCACGCACTGGAAGGATTCCGGCGGGCGACCAATGCGCTTGAAGACATCAGCTTCGAGACGATCTGCGGCAGCGGTCCGAACGGCGCGATCATGCATTACCGCGTCACCGAGGACAGCGACCGGCCGATCAGCGCGGGCGAGGTCGTGGTGATCGATTCCGGCGGGCAGTATCTGGACGGCACCACCGACATCACCCGGACCGTTTCCGTCGGCCCCGTCGACCCCGAGGTGCGCGCCTGTTTCACCCGCGTCCTGCAGGGGATGATCGGCATTTCCCGCCTGCGCTGGCCGAGGGGCGTGGCGGGTGCGCATCTTGACAGCGTGGCGCGCTACAACCTCTGGCTTGCCGGGCAGGATTTCGACCACGGCACGGGCCACGGCGTCGGCGCCTATCTGTGCGTTCACGAAGGTCCGCAGCGCTTGTCGCGCGTCTCGGACGTGCCGCTTGAGCCGGGGATGATCCTGTCGAACGAACCCGGCTACTACCGGGAAGGCGCGTTCGGCATCCGCATCGAAAACCTTGTGGTGGTGGAAGAGGCCGCCCCCCTGCCCGGCGGCGACGCGCATCGCAAGATGCTTTCGTTCCGCACCCTGACCTTCGCGCCCATCGACCTGCGGCTTGTCGATGCGGCGGTGCTGTCGGCGGGTGAACGCAACTGGCTGAACGCCTATCACGCCGAAGTGCGCGACAGGATCGGACCGCGCCTTTCGGACGCGGCGAAAACCTGGCTGGAGGAGGCGACGCGGGCCATCTAGGCCCCCGCGCCCGCCTCAGCTCCGGTAATCGCGCAGCACCGCCGTCGCGATGGAATCGCGGGTCAGGACACCGATGACGTTCTCGGGGCGCGGCACCGTCTTGTCGGGCAAGACCAGCAGGGCCGCATGGCCACGGTCGGCCATGTTGGTCATCGCCATCTGCAGGAAGCTCGATTCCTGCACATAGCCCACGGGCGAGATGATCGGGCCATGCCGGCGGGTCGGGTCTTCGGGGTGGACCCGGACGATGCCGACGACATTGCGCCCCTCGGTGACAACGGCATACTGGCGTTCGCGGCCCAGTTCCGTATCGACCTCGCCACGCTGGCCCAGATCGGCCTTTTCGATGACGGCGACGGCGGGTTCCATCATCTCCTTGATCATGCGGATCGCGAACATGTGCGACCGGCTCTCGCGCGGGATGCGGTGGCCCCGGCGCGTCAGCTTCATCGTGTAGATGTCATCGGCCGACAACCGTTTGCGCACGCCCATGGCGACGACGACCGCGACGATGGCGGCGAGCGTGATCGAATAGTCGCCGGTCATCTCGAAGAGCATCATGATCGAGGTCAGCGCCCCCCCGGTGGAGGCGCCGACGATGCAGGCCATGCCGATCAGCGCGAAAGTGACCGAATGGAAGCCCAGATGCGGAAAGAGAAGGTCAAGGAATCCCCCGAAGGCCCCGCCCAGTGCCGCGCCTAGGAAAAGCGACGGCGAAAAGATGCCGCCCGACGCGCCGGACCCGAGACTGACCGATGTCGCCAGCATCTTGAGCAGAAACAGCAGGAACAGGAAGGCGGGCGCGGTCAGCTGGCCGGTCAGGATCGCCTCGATCGTGTCGTAGCCGACCGAAGCGGTGTGATAGTTGCCGGTGGTGACCAGCAACACATACATCAGGATGCCAAGCGACAGCATCCCCGCGAAGTTCTTCAGGTAGGGATTGACCTTCCAGCCGTCAAACAGGTCTTCGACCTTGTAAAGGCCGCGCACGAAGCCGGTCGCGGCAACCCCCGTCACGATCCCGAAGATGACGTAAAGCGGCAGCATTTCGGCCGACAGGGGCACGAAAAGCTCGGGCCGGTCATGGCTGGCCACCAGGAAGGCCGGCGCAAGGCCGAAGGCAAGCCGCCCGACATAGGTGGCGGTGCCGGTCGCCAGAACCACCGGGATGAGCGTGCGGGCGGAAAACTCAGGCAGCATCAGCTCGACCGCGAAAAGCACCGCGCCGAGCGGCGTGTTGAAGGTCGCGGCGATCCCCGCGCCCGCGCCCGCCGCGACCATGGTGATGACCTGCCATGTCCGAAGCCGGAAAAGCTGCCCCAGGACCGATCCGATCCCCGAGCCGATCTGGATGATCGGGCCTTCGCGCCCGACAGAGGCGCCCGAGCCGATCGACAGCGCCGAGGCGAGCGACTTCACCAGGACGACCTGTGGGCGGATCTTGCCGCCGCGGTAGTAGATCGCGTCCATCACCTCGGGCACGCCGTGGCCCTTCGCCTCGGGCGCGAAACTGCGCACAAGCCAGACCACGATCAGCCCGCCGACGACCGGCGCAAAGATGACGAGCGGGCCGTAGGGTGCGGGCGGCGTTGGCAGGTTCGCGTCGTAGTCGAGAGAGAACGTGCCAAGGAAGGCGAGGTTGTGCACGATCGAGATGAGATAGCGCAGGGCGATGGCCCCAAGGCCGGTGACCACGCCGATCAGGATCGCGATCAGCGAAAGCCAGATGATCGACAGGCGGCGGTTGTCGGGAAAGGCGTGCTGGGGGTCGTTCGGCGTGGTTTCGGTCATCGTCCAAGGGCGCGGTTGTGGACGGGCGCGCGCATGGCTAATGTCGGGCCACCCGATCGGTTGCTGTTCAGACTCGCTTGCCTCCTGCTACGCCGTTGACCCGGCGGATGCAAACGCAAGGGACACGGGGGCCGAGGAATTCGCACAGGAAAAGAGGCCGCGGATGACCCGGACCGCCATCGCCAAGCTGAAACTGCCCGCGCTGCCGCGGCTCTTGCCACAGCAATGGGCGGCCGTCGTGGCCGTCGTCGTGGCGATTGTCGGCTATTTCGTCGCGCTTCACGCGCTAGAGACGCGCACCGCCGACTACTTCCTGCGGATGCGGACTGAAAACCCTGCGATCTATCTTGAACAGTTGCGCGAAAGCCAGGGCTTCGCGGATTTCCTGCCCGAATATGCAACGCTGACCGGGCTTGACGATTTCAAGGCCGACACGCCCAGCTTCCTGCTCGGGCGCTGGACGATGCAGAAAGCACCGTTGCGCCTGCCGCCGGGAATGGTGCCCGAACAGTGTTCCGACCCGATCACCTTCGATTATGGTCTTGTCCTGATGGCCGAGGCGGGGGGCAGCGCGCTTTCGGCACGCTACCGCGTGTCGGACGGGGGCGTGGATCTGACCGGGCCGACGATGAAGGACACGCGCATCACCCTGGTCAGCTTCGGATCGCTGCTGGATCATCTTGAATTCACCCCGCCCGGTCGTGAATCCGCCGTCTACGCCTATCGCTGCGGACACTGAGGCCGATGAAGACCGGGGTGCTGCAAGACCTGTCGGAGCTGCTTGGCCCCCGCCTTGTCACCGCGGCCGCGGACCTGCGGGCGCATGGCCAGAGCGAATCCTGGTTTCCCGAAACCCCGCCGGACGCGGTCGCCTATCCCGAGACGACCGACGAGGTGTCGCGCCTGGTCGCCATCTGCGCCCGGCACGGCTGCCCGGTGGTGGCCTGGGGCGCGGGCACCTCGCTTGAGGGGCACGCGCTGGCCTTCGGCGGGGGCGTCGCCGTCGATTTCGCCCGCATGAACCGGGTGCTGGAGGTCCGGCCCGGCGACATGCAGGCGGTCGTGCAGCCCGGCATCACGCGCGAGGCGCTGAACGCGGACCTGCGCGCAACGGGCCTGATGTTTCCGGTCGATCCGGGGGCGAATGCCAGCATCGGGGGCATGGCCGCCACCCGCGCCTCGGGGACGACGACGGTCCGTTATGGCACGATGCGCGACAATGTCCTGGCGCTTGAGGTCGTTCTGGCCGACGGCCGGGTGATCCGCACCGGGTCGGGTGCGCGCAAGTCGGCGGCGGGCTATGACCTGACGGGGCTTTTCGTCGGCTCCGAAGGGACGCTGGGCCTGATTACCGAACTGACGCTGCGCCTTCATGGCCAGCCCGAGGCGATTTCGGCGGCGGTCTGCGCCTTTCCCGATTTCGCCGCCGCGGTCGAGGCGGTGATCGCGACGGTGCAGTCGGGGATTCCGATGGCGCGGATCGAATTCGTGGACGAGGAAATCGCCCGCATCTTCAATGCCGAGGCCGGAACCGGCTTTCCCGAACTGCCGCATCTGATGGTGGAGTTCCACGGATCGGACGCGGGCGCGGCAGAGGATGCGCGCCGTTTCGGCGAGATCGCCGAAAGCTACGGCGCGCTGGGTTTCGACTGGGCCACCACGACCGAGGACCGCAACCGGCTTTGGCGGATGCGCCATGGCGCCTACCGCAGTTGCATCGCATCCCGCCCCGGCTGCATGGGAATGGTCACCGATATCTGCGTCCCGATTTCCCGCCTGGCGGAGGCGGTGGCAGAGACCCGCGCCGATATCGTCGAGCTGGGCCTGGACGGTCCGATCCTCGGCCATGTGGGCGACGGCAATTTCCACGCGATCCTGCTACTGGAACGCGACAACCCGGACGAACTGGCGCGCGCCAAGGATCTGACGCGGCGGCTGGCCGACCGCGCGATCCGGCTGGGCGGCACGATCACGGGCGAACATGGCGTGGGGCTGGGCAAGAAGGGGCTGATGGCCCTGGAACATGGCGGGGCCTGGGATGTCATGGCCCGGATCAAGCGCGCACTGGACCCCGACGACATCCTGAACCCCGGCAAGGTGGTCGAGGTGTCGCGATGACCCTTGCCGACCCGGCCGACTTCCCGCGCGCCTTTTCCAACGCATTCTCGTCGCGCGATCTTGGCGCCATCGCGGCGCTTTTTTCCAAGGACGCGGATTTCCTGTCGCTGACCGGCCACTGGGCCGAGGGCGCGCCGGCGATCGAGGATGTGCTTGCGGCCGAGCTCGCCGGAACGCTTGCGCGCGCCAGGCTGGTGAGCGGACGGACGCGCCTGCGTGCCGTGGCGCCCGGTGTCGCGCAGATCATCCAGCGCTTCGTGCTTTCGGGACTTTCGCACCCGGACGGAAGTGATGCCGGACGGGTGGGCGTGATCTTGTCGGCGCTGCTTTGCGAGGGCGCCGAAGGCTGGCATGCCGTCAGCGCCCAGTTCTCCCCCGAGGGCTAGCGCAGCCTCAGGCGTTGAAAAGGAAGTGCAGGACGTCGCCGTCCTTGACCTCGTAGGTCTTGCCCTCGACGCGGAACTTGCCTGCCTCGCGCGCGCCGGCCTCGCCCTTGCCAGCGACGTAGTCGTCATAGGCGATGGTTTCGGCGCGGATGAAGCCGCGTTCGAAATCGCCGTGGATGACGCCCGCCGCCGCCGGGGCCAGCGTTCCCTTCTCGATCGTCCAGGCGCGCGCCTCCTTCGGACCGACGGTGAAATAGGTCTGAAGCCCCAGAAGGTCGTAGCCGGCACGGATCAGTCGGTCCAGGCCCGCCTCCTCCAGCCCCATTTCCTCAAGGAACATGGCGGCGTCCTCCTCGGGCATCTGCGCCAGTTCCTCCTCGATCCTGGCAGAGATCACGACGACCCCCGCGCCCTGTTTCGCGGCCATCTCGGCCACCCGGTCGGATTGGGAATTGCCGTTCGCCGCCTTCGATTCCTCGACGTTGCAGACATAGAGGACGGGCTTGGAGGTCAGAAGCTGAAGCATCCGCCAGGCTTTCTCGTCCTCCTCCGCCACCGCCACGCTGCGCGCGGGCTGGCCATTTTCCAAGGCCGCCAGCGCCAGCTTCATCAGCCGTTCCTGTGCCGCCGCCTCCTTGTCGCCGCCCTTGATCTTGCGGGCGATATTGGCGAGCCGCCGTTCGATCGATTCCATGTCGGCGATCATCAGTTCGGTCTCGATCGTCTCGGCGTCGGCGACCGGGTCGATGCGGCCTTCGACATGGGTGATGTCGCCGTCCTCGAAGCAGCGCAGCACATGGGCGATGGCATCGACTTCGCGGATGTTGGCGAGGAACTGGTTGCCAAGCCCCTCCCCCTTCGAGGCGCCGCGCACGAGGCCCGCGATATCGACGAAGGTGATCCGCGTCGGAATGATCTGTTTGGACCCGGCGATGGCGGCCAGGGTTTCCAGGCGCGGATCGGGCACGGCGACGTCACCTACGTTCGGTTCGATCGTGCAGAACGGAAAGTTCGCCGCCTGCGCCGCGGCTGTGCGGGTCAGCGCGTTGAAAAGGGTCGACTTGCCCACGTTCGGCAACCCGACGATGCCCATCCTGAAACCCATGATCCCGCGCCCCCTGTTGAAGTCGGGCGCATGTAGGAGGGAAGGCTTGCCCTGGTCAAGCCCCGTGGTCGGGGACGCGGCGTTCCGGGCGGCCCCGGCCCGGAGCCCAAGGCACGGTCCAGTCCGGCGATGACCAGCGCGGGACCGTTCCCGCGGCCGCTCAGGTGCCCTCCCACCGGTTGCGTTTGTGCTTGCTCACGTCCCGCGTCATGCGCCCGAATTGCCGCGACCGGGCGCGCAACTCGGCGACGGTGGCGCTGTTCCAGCTGTCCTCGCGCTGAAGTTTCTGCCACCGGCGCAGTCGGTCCGGGTCGATCTCGCCCGCATCGATCCTCGCACGGATGGCGCAGCCGGGTTCGCTTTCGTGCCGGCAGTCCGAGAAGCGGCAAAGGCGGGCGGTTTCCGCCAGATCGGAAAAAGCGGCATCTATACCCTCGGCCACGTCGGCCAGCCGCAATTCGCGCATGCCGGGCGTATCGATCAGCCAGCCGCCGCCCACAACGGGCATCAGCAACCGCGCGGTCGTGGTGTGGCGGCCCTTGGCGTCATCTTCCCGGATCGCTGCCGTCGCAAGCGCGCGGCCCGTCAGCGCCGCCGACAACGTCGACTTGCCGACGCCGGAAGAGCCGAGGAAGCAAAGCGTGCGCCCGCGACCACACCAGGGGGCCAGCCTGTCCGCAACATCCGGTCCAAGTGCATCGACCGCCAGCGCCGCGACGTCCCGGGCGATGGTGCGCAGCCGGTCCAGATAGGGCGCCGGATCGTCGAGGTCGGCCTTGGTCAGGACGATCACCGGCTCGATCCCGCCGCCGTGGATCAGCGCCAGGTAGCGCTCTATTCTGGCGACGTTGAAATCGGCGTTGCAAGAAGTCGTCAGGAAGGCCGTATCGACATTTGCGGCAATGAGTTGCTCGCGCGCGGCCTCGCCCGCCGCACGTCGGGACAAGCGGGTGGAGCGGTCAAGCAGGCGGTCGACGACCAGCCGGTCCTCGTCGCAGATCAGCCAGTCGCCGACCGCGACCGCGCCTGTCGACAGGTCCGGCGGAAGTGTCAGCGTCAGCGGGCCTTTGGCCGAGAGCGCGACCAGCCGGTCGCGGTGCACCTCGGCCACGCGGGCCGGCAGGCGGTTTTCAAGTTCTGGGATCGAGAGCTGACCCAGCAGGCGGTTGTTCCAGCCAAGATCGGCAAGCGTCGGATGTGAAGTCATGGGATACCCCTGTAAGACGGCGTGGCGACCGCGCGCGGCCTGCGCGGCGGTCGGACATGTCATCGGGGCGATGGCTGGGGAAAACCCCTCAGGTCCGCGCCCCGGCGCGTCGAATGACAATGGCCTGCATGACATCCTCCTCTGCCGGTTGCGGATCCACGACTTATCGTATCCGCATCGCACCAGTCAGGCAACACCGGACCCGAGCGGCTTTGGCGGCCGCTTAGCCCCATTGATTTTCCCGGCGCTTTTCTGCAAGACCCGCACGACGCACGAGGGAGACATCGCATGACCCGGATCGACCGCAAGTTCGCCGCCCTGAAGGCCGAGGGCAAGAAGGCCTTCGTCTCCTACATCATGGCGGGTGACCCCGACTATGAAACCTCGCTTGCGCTGATGAAGGGCCTGCCGGGCGCGGGCGTGGACGTCATCGAACTGGGGATGCCCTTCACCGATCCGATGGCCGACGGCCCGACGATCCAGCTTGCCGGCCAGCGCGCGCTGGACGGCGGGCAGACGCTGCAAAAGACGCTCGACATGGCCGCGGCGTTCCGCAAGGACGACGACGAAACCCCGATCGTGATGATGGGTTATTACAACCCGATCTATTCGCGCGGCGTGGACCGGTTCCTTGCCGACGCCAAGGCCGCGGGCGTCGACGGTCTGATCGTCGTCGACCTTCCGCCCGAGGAGGATGACGAATTGTGCATCCCCGCGCAGAAGGCGGGGCTGAACTTCATCCGCCTTGCGACGCCGACGACCGATGACCGGCGGCTGCCGAAGGTGCTGCAGAACACCTCCGGATTCGTCTACTACGTCTCGATCACCGGGATCACGGGGGCGGCGGCGGCACAGGCCGGCGATGTCGGCCCCGAGGTCGCGCGGATCAAGGCGGCGACCGACCTGCCGGTGATCGTCGGCTTCGGCATCCGCACCCCCGACACCGCCCGCGCCATCGCCTCGGTCGCTGACGGCGCCGTCGTCGGTTCGGCCATCGTGAAAATGGTCGAGGAGAAGAAGAAGGTCGCGGAAATCCTGGATTTCGTGAAGGGCCTGGCCGAGGGCGCGCACAGCGCCTGAGGCCCGGGCGGCAGGCCGCTGGTTCAGCCCAGCGTCACGTCCAGCACCATCATCAGGATCAGCCCGAAGATCAGGCCCGCCGTCGCGCGGTCCTGATGTCCGTTCCTGTGGGTTTCGGGCAGGATCTCGTGGCTGATGATGTAAAGCATCGCGCCGGCCGCGAAGGTCAGCCCCCAGGGCAGCAGGCCCGAACTGATCGCCACCGCCGTGGCGCCCAGAAGCGCGCCGATGGGTTCCACCAGCCCGGTCAGCGCGGCGACACCAAAGGCGCGCCAGGGCGAATAGCCGCGCCCGGTCAACGCGACCGCGACCGCCAGCCCCTCGGGCAGATCCTGAAGCGAGATGCCGGTCATCACCGAAACGCCGTTCGACAGGTCGCCGCCGCCGAAGGCCACACCGATCGACATGCCTTCGGGGAAGTTGTGGATGGTGATCGCGATCACGAAAAGCCAGATCCGCCCCAGCCCCGCGACCTCGGCCCCCTCGCGGCCGGAAAAGAAGTGTTCGTGCGGCAGGACGGCGTTCAGCCAGGCCACGAAGCCCGCGCCAAGCGCGATCCCCGCACCCGCGACAAGTGCCGCGGCGGTCAGCGACCCGAACGCCTCGGCCCCCGCGTCGATCCCCGGCAGGATCAGCGAGAAATAGGAGGCCGACAACATCACCCCGGCGGCAAAGCCAAGGAGCGTGTCGTTCATCCGCTGGCTCATCTTGCGGCCGAAAAGAACCGGGATCGCCCCCGCCGTCGTCGCCAGAAAGGCGACGCATCCGCCGACCAGACCCCAGACCACCGGTCCCATGACACGCTCCGCATTGCCTGAGCGCCTTCGTCGCAGGGCCCGGCGCAAACGGCAAGCCCGAAAGCGATTGCACCAAACCGCGTAAATCGGTAACAGAACCTTACCAATTCAGAGAGGCCCGGCCATGCCCGTCATCACCTGCATCGACGATCTGAAGCGTATCTACCGCCGCCGGGTGCCTCGGATGTTCTACGACTACGCTGAATCGGGCAGCTGGACCGAACAGACCTTCCGCGAGAACAGTTCGGACTTCGCCGACATCCGGCTGCGCCAGCGCATCGCCGTGGACATGACCGGCCGCACCGTCGCCACGCAGATGATCGGGCAGGACGTGGCGATGCCCGTCGCGCTGGCCCCGGTCGGGCTGACCGGCATGCAAAACGCGGACGGAGAGATCAAGGCCGCGCGCGCCGCCGAGAAGTTCGGCGTGCCCTTCACGCTGTCGACCATGTCGATCTGTTCGATCGAGGATGTGGCGCGCCACACCTCAAGCCCGTTCTGGTTCCAGATCTACACGCTGAACGACGATGCCTTCAACGCCAGCATCATCAACCGCGCCAAGGCGGCGGGTTGTTCGGCGCTGGTCATCACCGTCGATCTGCAGATCCTTGGCCAGCGCCACAAGGATCTGAAGAACGGCCTGTCGGCACCGCCCAAGCTGACAATCCCGACGATGCTGAACCTTGCCACCAAATGGGCCTGGGGGCTTGAGATGCTGGGCACCAGGCGGCGGTTCTTCGGCAATATCGTGGGCCATGTGGAGGGCGTTTCCGACCCCTCGTCGCTGTCGGCCTGGACGGCCGAGAAATTCGACCCGGCGCTGAACTGGGACAAGATCCGCAAGCTGATGGACATGTGGGGCGGCAAGGTGATCCTCAAGGGTATCCTCGACCCCGAGGATGCCGCCCGCGCGGCCGACATCGGCGCCGATGCGATCGTGGTGTCGAACCACGGCGGGCGCCAGCTTGACGGGGCGCTGTCCTCGATCCGGATGCTGCCGGAGATCGCATCGGCGGTGGGCGGCAGGACCGAGGTCTGGATGGACGGCGGCATCCGGTCGGGCCAGGACGTGCTGAAGGCCCGCGCGCTTGGCGCCACGGGCACCATGATCGGGCGCGCCTTCGTCTACGGGCTGGGCGCGATGGGCGAAAAGGGCGTGACGACCGCGCTTGAGGTGATCCGCAAGGAACTGGACACCTCCATGGCGCTTTGCGGCGAACGCGACATCGCCCGGGTCGGGCGGCACAACCTATTGCTGCCGAACGGCTTCCTGAATGCCTACAGCTGACGGCCGGCGGCTCTCGAGCCGCCGCAGTTGAAGCACGACGGGCAGGATCGCCGCCAGAAGGACGGCGACGCAGCCGAAGGACCACCGCAGACCGAAGGCCGCCGAAACCTGCCCCATCAGTGACGGGCCGATGAAGAAGCCCGCGAAGCCGAAGATCCAGGCGCGCGACAGGGCCAGCCCGCGCTGGTCGGGGCGCACCAGCCGCCCCAGGATGGTGTTGGCCGAGGGCACCATGACGGCGACGCCGACTCCGATCAGGGCGACGCCCAGAATACCGATCCCGGGCGCCCAGGCGATCGCCGTGACGATCGCCCCGAAGACGCCCACCAGCGCCGAACCGAAGATCAGCGCCGCCTCGCCCAGGCGCTGCGCGGCGACTTGCCCGCCCAGCCGCCCGATCCCCATCGTCAGGCCCAGCATCGCCGGACCGTAGCCGCCAAAGCCCGCCCCGGCCCCCAGCGTCCGTTCGATATGCAGGGCCGACCAACTGTCGGTGGCGTTTTCGCAGATGAAGGCCAGAAACAGGATGATGGCCACCGGCAGCACCGCGCGCAAGAGCCCCTCTGACCGGCCCGCGCCCTCGGGCGACGGCGGCGCGGTGCGCCAGCCCGCGCCTTCGTGCGTGCAAAGCCCCAGCGCCAGGATCGCCAGCGCCGAAAGCGGCAGGAAGGCCTCGGGCGGCCAGCCCGCCTGGCGCGCCTGCGCCGCGGCAAAGGCCGCCAGCGCGAAGGCGAAGGAAAAGGCGGCGTGGCAGAGGTTCATCAGGTGCAGGCCCTGCACCTCCTCCTCGACCGAAAGGCGGATGTTGGCGGTGATGTCGATCATCGCGATGGACGCGCCCATGAAGAAAAGCGCGGCACCGAGCCCCGGCGTATCGCCCGCCGCAAGCGGCGACAGCGCGGCGAGCGCGGCCAGAGCGCCCGCGGCGGGCATCGTCGCGCGCCCGAACCGCGCGAGAACCCGGGGCGCAAGCTGCATGGAGACGATGGAACCCGCAGCCGCCATCATCAGCGCCATTCCGAAGGCGCCGTCGGCGGCGCCGATCCGTGCCTTGATATCGGGGATATAGGCCGCGAACGCGCCCCAGAAGACCCCGACCGCCATCAATGCAAGGCTGGGCGCGCGGGACAGACGGGCGGCGCGAAAAAGATGGTGCATCTGCCGCACCGCCTATGCCGCGCGTTGCGGCGAGGGATCGGCCGGCTGGCCGGCCGCGCCGCAGGCCAGCAGTCGCGGAAACAGCCACAGCACGACAAGGACGACGCCGGCAATGCCGAGAAAGGCCGCGCGCAACCCGAAAAGCTCCGCCACGAGGCCAAGCGCAGGCGGGCCGAAGAAATAGCCCAGATAGCCCAGCGTCGTCGCCCGCGCGATCATCAGCGCCCGTCGCCCGGGGTCAGACAATCGCCCGACGACCGAAAACGCCGTGGGCGCGATGACCGAGGCTCCAAGCCCGGTGACGACAAGCCCCAGGTGTACCGCCAGCGGGCTGGGCGCCAGCGCGGTCAGCACAAGGCCCGCCGCCGCCACCAGAACGCCGCCGCGCATCAGCCGCGCCTCGTCGATCCGCGCGACGACCACTTGCCCGAGGGTCCGGCCCAGTCCGGCGGTCAGCGCCATGATCGCGGGGCCGAAGCTGCCCTCCTTCACCGATCCGCCCAGCGTGCGTTCGATGTGCAGCGCCGACCAGTTTTCGGCGGCGTTTTCGGCCATGAACGCGATCAGCACGATGATGCCGCCCCAGACCGGCAGCGCGCCGAGACGGCCAACAAACCCGGTCGAGCGTTCGAAGCCGTTGATGTCCGGCCCGCGTTCGAAGGTCAGCAGCGCGGATACCGCGACGGTCAGGGCGACCGCCGTCAGGATCTGGCCGGGGCCAAGCCCGCCCGCCCGCGCAAGCCCCGTCGCGACGGCCGAGGCCGCGTAGCCGAAGGAATAGGCCGCGTGATTGAGGTTCATCAGGTGCAGCCGGTGCGACAGTTCCAGCGCGCTGACGCGCGCGTTCATCGTCACGTCGAGAAAGCCGTTGCTGGCGCCCACCGCCACCATCGCCCCCGCGAAGAAGACCGGCAGCTGCATCCAGCCCGGGAACAGGAAGGCGACCGCCAGCGCCAGCATGGACACCGGCAGGACATGCGCGCCCAGCCGTGGCGCGATCTTCGGCGCGGCCAGCATCGCGGCGACCGCCGCGAGCGGCGTCGCCAGCAAGAGGACGCCGTATTGCGCATCCGACGCGCCCAGCATCGCCTTGATATCGGGCACCAGCGCGGCAAAGGCGCCCCAGACCATGCCCATCGCGGCAAAGGCGGCAAGCGGCGCACGGGCCAGGCGTATCTGTCTTGCGATCGGCATGTCGGGAAACTCCGTATCCCCGGGATATCGCACGGACAAGGGGGGGCGGCTTATCCCCGTGCGACAGCGCAGGAACATTTTTTCCGCTTTCCATCGGCGCGGTTTGCCTCTATAGCCCCCCGCTCATGGGCATGCACCCTTGGAGGATGCCCTTAACATCTATGGAGAGACCAATGGCTGGTGAGATCCCCGATCTTATCGCCGAGGTACGGACGGGGACAGGCAAGGGGGCCGCTCGTCAAGCTCGTCGTGAGGGCAACGTACCCGGCATCGTTTACGGCGGCGGCGCAGATCCGCTTCCGATCAACGTGAACTACTATTCGCTGCTCAAGCGCCTGAAAGCGGGCCGCTTCCTGCAAACGCTCTTCAACCTGAAGGTCGAAGGCCAGGAAGACGTGCGCGTGATCTGCCGCGGCGTTCAGCGCGACGTGGTCAAGGACCTGCCGACGCATGTCGACCTGATGCGCATCCGCCGGACCACCCGTATCAACCTGTTCATCCACGTCACCTTCGAGAACCACGAGAAGGCGCCGGGGCTGAAAAAGGGCGGGACCGTCACGATCGTGCGCCCGGAAGTCGAACTGGAAGTGACCGCGGGTGACATCCCCGATCACATCACCGTCGACCTGACCGGCCGCGAAATCGGCGACGTGATCCACATCGGCGACATCGAACTGCCCGCAGGCGCGAAGCCGACCATCGCGCGTAACTTCGTCATCGCGAACATCACCGCGCCTTCGGGCCTGCGGTCGTCCGGGGACGAGGCGGAAGCCGAAGAATCCTGATCCGCCTCGCGGTGACGGGAGTGTGACGCAGGGCCGTCTGGCCCTGCGTTTTCATTTTGGGCACGCCCATGGGGCAGGCAGCGTGCCGTTGCATAACGCCCCCGCCCGCCCTAGCTTTCCCGCGAGGAAGGGAGCATCCCATGCGGCTATTCGTGGGCCTCGGCAATCCGGGGCAGAAATACGCGGGCAACCGCCACAACATCGGCTTCATGGCGCTGGACCGCATCGCGCAGGACCACGGCTTTCCCCCGTTCCGCGCCAAGTTCCAGGGCGTCCTGAGCGAGGGGAGGCTGGGTTCCGAACGGGTCGCGCTTCTCAAGCCGCAGACGTTCATGAACCTGTCGGGCCAGTCGGTCGGCGAGGCGATGCGCTTTTTCAAGATCGAACCGGCCGAGATCACGGTCTTTCACGACGAACTGGACCTGGCGCCCGGGAAGTGCCGGGTGAAGATGGGGGGCGGTCATGCGGGCCACAACGGCCTGCGGTCCATCCACGCCCATATCGGCGAAGGCTATCAGCGCGTGCGGCTGGGCATCGGCCATCCCGGCCACAAGGACCGGGTCGCGCCCTATGTCCTGTCGGATTTCGCCAAGGCCGATGGCGACTGGCTGGACGACCTGTTGCGCGGCATATCGGACGGTGCCGTGGCATTGGCCGAGGGGGACGCCGCGCGGTTCCAGAACGCGGTCGCGCTGCGCACCGCGCCGCCCCGGTCCTCGACCGCCGGCGGGAAGCCTGCGGAAAGCTCCGTCTCCTTGTCCACGCCCGCCAGACCCCAGGCCGAAGCGATGCCGAACGGCGATCGGGAACCCGAGGACGGGCGCAGCGCGCTGCAAAAGCTGATGGACCGCTTCCGGTGACCGGCGGGCTGCGCGACGCCTTCCGCGAACAGGCGGAAAGCTGCGCGGCACTCGGGTCGCCCTTCATGGCGCGGCTTATGGGGCTTTGCGCCGAACGGCTGGTGCCCGGCAGCCCGCTGACCGACCGGCTTTTCGCCTGGCAGGGCGAGGTTGGCCCGCGTGGGGCGTCTGTACCGCTGCGGCTTGCCGGCGCGCTTCACGCGCTTTGCCTTTCGGGGCATTCGGGCCTTGGTGCCGTCTACCCCCCTGCCAGGACCTCCGACGACATCCTTTGGGCGGCGGTCGAGGCCGCCCTGATCGGCGAGGCTAAGATGATCGGGCGTTTCATCGACAGCCCGCCGCAAACGAACGAGGTGCGCCGCGCCGCCGTCCTGATCGCGGCCGCCCATTGGCTTGCGGCAGTCTGCGACCGCCCCCTGCGCCTGTCCGAGCTGGGCGCCAGCGCGGGGCTGAACCTGTCCTTCGACCGCTTCGCCCTGCGGCACGGCGACTGGACGCGGGGGGCGGATCGCCCGGTGCTGACCCTAGCGCCCGACTGGCGCGGCCCGCCGCCGCCCGCAGCCCCCTTCGTCATCGACGCGCGCGCGGGGGTCGACCTCAATCCGCTGGATCCCGGCCGGGCGGCGGACCGTCTGCGCCTGCGCGCCTATCTTTGGCCCGACCAGCCGGAACGGCGCGCGCTGACCGATGCGGCGCTTTCGGTCGCGGGGCCCGCGCCGGAACGGGGCGATGCGATCGACTGGCTCCGGCGCCGCCTGGGCCATGAGCGCGGAACACTGCACCTGATCTATTCGACAGTGGCCTGGCAGTATTTCCCGCCCGCGGCCCAGGCGCGCGGGCAGGCCATGATTGCAGCCGCGGGCCAGAGCGCCACGGCGCTGGCCCCGCTCGCCTGGTTCGGGATGGAGGCCGACGCGGCCACGCCCGGCGCCGCGCTGACGTTGCGGCTTTGGCCGGGCGATCATAGGATCGCACTGGGGCGCGCCGATTTTCACGGCCGCTGGGTGGACTGGCACCCGCCGGCACCCGATGAAATCCCCTGGCAGGCGGAGCCGCGACCATGACGATGAAAGACGACAGCATCAATGTCCTCGGCACGCCGCTGGAACCCTGTTCGACCGCGCCCTTGACCGGTTTCTTCCGTGACGGCCATTGCAACACCTGCGCCGAGGATCGCGGCAGCCACACCGTCTGCGCCGTCATGACGGCAGAATTCCTGGCCTATTCGAAATATGTGGGCAACGACCTTTCGACGCCCCGGCCCGAGTTCCGCTTTGCAGGGCTGAAACCCGGGGATCGCTGGTGCCTGTGCGCCGCACGGTTCATGCAGGCGCACGAGGAAGGCTGCGCACCGCGCGTCCGGCTTGCTGCGACGCATGCCAGGGCTCTCGACATCGTTCCGCTTGCGGTTCTCAGGTCGCACGGGGCGGATGCCTAGCCCGCCTTCGCCCTGGCCCGCGACAGCGGCCCCTCCTCCATCAGATCCTCGATGAACAGGCTCAGGAGTTGCGGCCGCCCCGCCACGCCGGCCTTGCGGTAGATCGCGTTCGTCTGCGCCTTGACCGTACCTTCGGACGTATTGCGCAGTTGCGCGATCTCGGACGTGCTCATCCCCTTGATCGCGAAAAGGGCCACATCCTCTTCGGCGGGCGTCAGGCCCCATTCGCCGAAGCGTTCGACCAGAAGCTGCATGAAGGCGCCCGATGCGCGGCGCAGCTTTTCCTCCGCCCGGCGGCGCTCTCGGTGGCTGCGATGGATCACCATGGCCCCCAGAACAACGCCCATGATCAAGCCGACGGCCGCACCGATTTCCAGGTATTCGCGCGTCTGCCACGGGATTGGCGAGACATAGACATTGAAGACCGACAGCACGATGTCGGACACGAAGAAGATCGCGCAGACGGATTGAACCAGAAGGATTGCGGCCACGACGATCTTGCCTGTCACCCGGGACACCCTTTCACCGGGCACCCGCATTCACCCCTGCAGTTGAACAAACGGTCAGTCATTGCTGCCCCCGCCAGGGCCGGAGTTCGAGGACGACCCGGAATTGTCCTTGTCGTCGTCGTCCTTGTCGTCGTCCTTGTCGTCATCGTCGTCATCGTCATCGTCATCGTCATCGAATGACGAATCTGATCCGCCGCTGACGATCTGCATGTCGTTGTCCGGTGTCGCCACAACGCCTGGCAGCAGGGTCCAGTAGTCGCGCAGGATCTCACCGGTACGGGGATTGACGATGATCTCTCGCTGGTATTCATCGCTTTTGGCGAAGATGCGCCTGCGACCAAGCAGTGTGCGTGTGACGGAGATCGAGGTGTATCCCTGCGCGCGCAGTTGCGCGCGGATCGCGCTGACGATGTCCTGTGCGAACGCAGGATGGGCCGCGGCAACCGCCGCGACCGCCGTCATCAAGAAGTGCCGTCGTTTCATCGGCGCCGCCCCTGCCCGTCCATTCGGACCGCTGTGGCCACTATCGGAAATCCGCGTAAGCGGTGCAAGACCCGGACAGCCCGCCGCCCGTCGTGAACTCAGTCGTCACCGCGGTCGCCGCCCTTGTCATCGTCGCGGTCATCGCCGCCGCCGTGCCCGGAGTTGTCGTCATCGCGATCACCGCCGCTGCCCTTGCCGCTGTTGTCGTCATCATCATCGTCGTCGCCGTCATCGTCGTCGTCATCATCGCTGCCGCCGCCGACGAAATCCCTGCTGCCCCTCTCGACCTCGATCCCCGGTGAGACATCGAGGCCCTGGCCGGCGTAGACCTCGCTTTTCAGGACGTCGCCGGTTTCCTTGTCGTAGACGACTTCAAGCCTGTCGGTGCCGTTCGACGCCTCGGCCTTGATCTGCGTCGGCCCGACCTTGACCTCGATGCTGGTGTAACCCTGGGCCTGCAGTTCCGAAATCACCTCGTCGGAGGTCAGGGCAAGCGCCGGGCCGGTCGTGGCGACGACGCCGGCGGCAACAAAGGCGGCGGTGGCCGCGGTCATCAGAAAGGTTCTGAACATCCCTTTGGTCCTTCTATCAAGGGCTACCCCGTCAATCGGATGCGGGCGGCACCCTGGCCGCCCGAACCCCACTGGATCAAACCTGGCAATCGGCGTGTTCAGCGACATCGCCCGCATCATCGCAGCCCGAACCGCCAGGAATGCGCGGCTTGCTGCGACCGGAACCGGAGGAATCATCGTCGTCATCGCTGCTGCCGCTGCTGCCGCTGCTGCCCTTGCCGCTGTTGTCCCTGTCGTCGTCGTCGTCGTCGCGATCGCCGCCCTTGTCGTCGTTCGCATCATGATCGGGGCCGTCATCCGATCCGTGCTTTGCAAGAAGGATCGTCGCATCGTCCGACATGCCGGACAGGGCAAGCGTCACAGCACCGGCTTTCGAAGCAGGTGCCGCGTCAACATGGGCGAGCGCCGGCTGGCCAAGAACAATGGTGCATACAGTCAACATCAAAACGCGTTTCATGATCTGATTTCTCCTTGAATGGCGCCGCTCATCCGACGCGAGGCCAAGAGAGCCCGCAAAGCCCGTCGTGCAAATCTGTCCGAGGTTTATCTGCGGGTCACTAAACCGGGGGTGGAACCGCATAAACCAGGGTTTATGCGCCGGATCGTCCGGTTATCGACAGCCTGCGAAACGAAAAGGCGCCCCGAAGGGCGCCCTTGAGGATCGGAACGGAAGACCTTCTCAGGTCTTGATCTCGAAGCCGAGGTGCTTGGCGACGGCGAAGATATCCTTGTCGCCACGGCCGCACATGTTCATGACGATGATGTGGTCCTTTGGCAGGTCGGGCGCGATCTTCATCACATGCGCAAGCGCGTGCGATGGTTCGAGCGCGGGGATGATTCCCTCCTGCGCGCAGCATAGCTGGAATGCACCCAGTGCCTCCTTGTCGGTGATGGAGACATAGTGCGCGCGGCCGGTGTCGTGCAGCCATGCATGTTCGGGACCGATGCCCGGATAGTCGAGCCCGGCGGAGATCGAGAACCCTTCCAGGATCTGCCCGTCGTCATCCTGCAGCAGGTAGGTGCGGTTGCCGTGCAGCACGCCCGGCCGTCCGCCGGTCAGGCTGGCGCAATGTTCCATCCGCTCATCCACGCCCTTGCCGCCCGCCTCGACGCCGATGATGCGCACCGAAGGGTCGTCGAGGAAGGGGTAGAAAAGGCCCATGGCGTTCGATCCGCCGCCGATGGCGGCCACGACGGTGTCGGGCAGGCGCCCCTCGCCTTCCTGTTCGGCCAGCTGCCAGCGCACTTCCTTGCCGATGATCGACTGGAAGTCGCGCACCATCGCCGGATAGGGATGCGGGCCCGCGACGGTGCCGATGCAGTAGAAGGTGTCGCGCACATTGGTCACCCAGTCGCGAAGCGCGTCGTTCATCGCGTCCTTCAGCGTGCCGCGACCGGATGTGACGGGCACGACCTCTGCCCCCAAGAGCCGCATGCGGAAGACGTTCGGGGCCTGGCGTTCCACGTCATGGGCGCCCATGTAGACGATGCATTTCAACCCGAACTTGGCGCAGACGGTCGCGGTCGCCACGCCATGCTGCCCCGCGCCGGTTTCTGCGATGATGCGGGTCTTGCCCATGCGGCGGGCAAGGATGATCTGGCCCAGGACGTTGTTGATCTTGTGCGCGCCGGTATGGTTCAGCTCGTCGCGCTTCATGTAGATCTTGGCGCCGCCCAGATGCTTCGTGAGGCGTTCGGCATAGTAAAGCGGCGAGGGCCGGCCTACGTAGTGCTTCCAGAGCCAGTCCATCTCGGCCCAGAAGGTCGGGTCGGTCTTGGCCTTTTCGTACTCGGCCTCCAGATCGAGGATCAGCGGCATCAGCGTTTCGCTGACGAACCGCCCGCCGAAGATGCCGAACCGCCCCTGTTCGTCGGGTCCGGTCATGAAACTGTTGATCAGGTCCTCGGCCATGGTCGCCTCCTCTTACTTCAGATCGCGTTTATAGCCAATGTGGGATGGGGTAAAGCCGAGCCGTTCGTAGAACCGGTGGGCGTCGGGGCGGGCCTTGTTGGTGGTCAGCTGCAAGAGCCCGCAACCCGCCGCGCGGGCGCGATCCTCGGCGTCGCGCATCAGCGCCGCGCCGATCCCCTGCCCCCTGAGACCGGCGGCGACACGCACCGATTCCACCTGCGCCCTTCGGGTGGCCCGCAGCGACAGGCCCGAGATGAAGGTGATCTGGTAGGTGGCGATGACCGGCCCGTCGTCTTCGCCGACGATCAGCTGGTTCGCGCCCTCGGACTGCATCCGGCGAAAGGCGGCCAGATAGCCCGCGTCGTCGCCGCCCTCGCGCCGGGCGCCAAGGCTGTCGTCGCCCAGAAGCGCCACCACGGCGGGCACGTCCGCCTCGGTCGCCTGGCGAAAGCGGATCATGCCTGCGCCGCCTTGCAGAAGGCGCGGATCATGCCTTCGTCCTTCACCCCGGGCGCGATCTCGACGCCGGAGGAGACATCGACCTGCCGCGCGTTGGTCGACCGGATCGCCAGCGCGACGTTCTCGGGCGTCAGCCCGCCCGCCAGCATCCAGGGGCGCCGCCAGACCCGGCCCAGCAGGAGCCGCCAGTCGAAGGCCAGCCCGTTGCCGCCGGGCAGGACGGCGTCCTTCGGCGGCTTGGCATCAACAAGGATCTGGTCGGCGACAGTCTGGTAGAGATCAAGCGCGGCCAGGTCGGCGGCATCCGCGACGCCCACCGCCTTCATCACCGGCAGGCCGTAGCGTGCGCGGACCTCGGCCACCCTTTCGGGGCTTTCGCCGCCATGAAGCTGCAGCATGTCGAGCGGCACGGCAGAAGTGATCGCATCCAGTTCGGCGTCGGTCGCATTCACGCTCAGCGCGACCTTTGCAATACCCTCGGGCACTGAAAGCGCCAGCGCGGCGGCATCGGCAAGAAGGATGTTGCGGGGCGAACGGGCGAAAAAGACGAAGCCCACATAGCGCGCGCCCGCATCGGCGGCGGCGGCGACATGGGCGGCTTCGCGAAGCCCGCATATCTTCACGGCGGTGGTCATGCGCAGGGCTTAGACGAAAATCGCGGGGCACACAAATCCCCCCGCCCCTCCGGGGCCCTCGCCGGCAGGCTCAGCGTGTCCCCTTGCCGTCGATCAGGGCCAGAACCTCGTCTTCGGGTTCGTTCTTCTGGGTCTTCAGCCTGTCGACCTCGCGCGCCAGACGGCCTGCCTCGCGCTTGTGCTGGGTCGCAGCGCTTCTGTGCTTTGCCTCGCGCAGCCATTCCCAGACGAAACCGATGCCAAGGCCTGCAACGATGCCCGCGAAGATCGCAAGAAACAGCGGCACCTCAAGCGCGAGACCGAATCCGAAGAAGCTGTCCACCTCGGAGGGCAGAAGGCGCAGCAGCACTGGATCGCGGTTGGCAGAGGCCACGGCCAGCAGGACAAGGCCCAGAAGGGCCAGGAACAGCCATTTCACGAAGCGCAGCATCAGAAGCGATCAGCCACCATTCAGTCGGTCGCGCAAGAGCTTTCCGGTCTTGAAGAAGGGTACATGTTTTTCGTCCACATCGACCGAGGCGCCCGTGCGCGGGTTACGGCCCTGGCGCGAGTCGCGCCGCTTTACCGAAAAGGCGCCGAATCCGCGCAATTCCACCCGATCGCCGCGTGCCAGCGCGCTGACTATTTCCTCGAAGATCGTGTTCACGATCCTTTCGACATCACGTTGGAACAGGTGCGGATTTTCTTCGGCGATCTTCTGGATCAGTTCGGAACGGATCATTCAACCCCCCTGAGCGTACGGCTCGCAACGCGGCCGCCGACGTTTGTATTTTCCGAGGACTATAGGCGGAAAATCCCCTGCGACAAACAGTAAAGCCTTTGGAAAGGTTCGCGTTCCCGCCGCTTGGGGCGCGAATCCTGCGGCAGGGGACGCCCGGGGTGCCTTGCCGCGCTGCAGAACCACCGGCACGGCGATGCGGCACGGGCCCGCCGCAGGCAGATGATTCGCGCACAAATGCAAAGGCCCCGCGCGGCTGCGCGGGGCCTTGCCGGGGCCGTGGCCCCCTGTCTTACTTGTTGCCCTTGAGCGCGGCGCCCAGGATGTCGCCGAGCGACGCGCCGGAATCCGAGGAGCCGTACTGTTCCACGGCTTCCTTCTCTTCGGCGATCTCGCGCGCCTTGATCGACACACCCAGCTTGCGGGTCTTGCTGTCGACGTTGGTGACGCGAACGTCGACGTGGTCGCCCACCTGGAACCGCTCCGGCCGCTGGTCGGCGCGGTCGCGGGCAAGGTCGGACCGGCGGATGAAGGACTTCATGCCGTTGTAGTCCACCTCGATGCCGCCATCCTCGATCGCGGTGACGTTCACGGTGATGACCGAACCGCGCTTCACGCCGTCAACGGCGTCGGAGAACGTGTCGGCATCCAGCGCCTTGATGGAGAGCGAGATGCGCTCCTTCTCGACGTCCACCTCGGTGACCGCGGCCTTGACCACGTCGCCCTTGCGGTAGGACTGGATCGCATCCTCGCCGCGCTGGTCCCAGCTGAGGTCGGAAAGGTGCACCATGCCGTCGATGTCGTTCTCGAGGCCGACGAACAGACCGAATTCGGTGATGTTCTTGACTTCGCCCTCGATGACCGAGCCCGACGGATGCTTCTCGGCGAAGACTTCCCACGGGTTGCGCATCGTCTGCTTCAGGCCCAGCGACACGCGGCGCTTGGCGCTGTCGATTTCCAGGACCATGACATCCACTTCCTGCGAGGTGGAGACGATCTTGCCCGGATGGACGTTCTTCTTGGTCCAGGACATTTCCGAGACGTGGACAAGGCCCTCGACCCCGGCTTCCAGTTCCACGAATGCACCGTAGTCGGTGATGTTCGTGACGCGGCCCTTGTGGACCGAGCCCAGCGGGAACTTCGCCTCGACCGAATCCCACGGGTCGGACTGAAGCTGCTTCATGCCGAGCGAGATGCGGTGGGTTTCCTTGTTGATCTTGATCACCTGGACCTTCACGGTCTCGCCGATGTTCAGGATCTCCGACGGGTGGTTCACGCGGCGCCACGCCATGTCGGTGACATGGAGAAGGCCGTCGACACCGCCAAGATCAACGAACGCACCGTATTCGGTGATGTTCTTGACCACGCCATCCACGACCTGGCCTTCGGACAGGTTGCCGATGACCTCGGCGCGCTGTTCGGCGCGGCTCTCTTCGAGGATCGCGCGGCGCGAGACGACGATGTTGCCCCGGCGGCGGTCCATCTTGAGGATCTGGAACGGCTGCTTCATGCCCATGAGCGGGCCGGCGTCGCGCACCGGACGCACGTCAACCTGCGACCCCGGAAGGAACGCGACAGCGCCACCCAGATCGACGGTGAAGCCGCCCTTGACGCGGCCGAAGATGGCGCCATCGACGCGCTCTTCGCTGGCATAGGCCTTTTCGAGACGGTCCCAGGCCTCTTCGCGGCGGGCTTTCTCGCGGCTGATGACGGCTTCGCCGCGGGCGTTCTCGACGCGGTCGAGATAGACCTCGACCTCATCGCCCACCGCGATCTCGGGGGCCTGGCCGGGGGCTGCGAATTCTTTCAGATCGACGCGGCCTTCCATCTTGTAGCCGACGTCGATGATGGCCTGGCCCGCCTCGATGGCGATGACCTTGCCCTTGACGACAGACCCCTCGTCCGGGGTGTCGATCTCGAAGCTTTCGTTCAGGAGGGCTTCGAATTCCTCCATGGTCGCTTTAGCGCACATGCGTGTTCAGTTCCTTTACAAGCGATTTGACTGGCCATGCGGTTGGCTCCGCCGGTCTTTGCTGGCCCCACGACAAAAAGCCGCGTCGTCCGGACGACTGCCCGGCGCTCGGCGACTCCTGCCTCAGGATGGGGGCGCTATAGCGGCAAGCGCCCAAGGACGCAAGGAGATTGGGGCATCCGGCCCGCCGGGCGGCGGCTGCCGGGCCGCCTGCGTCAGGACCGCCCTTCGATCCGCGCGGCGATGACCGCACGCGCGGCGTCGACCGCTTCCTCTACCGTCATCTCGCTCGTATCCAGCACCAGCGCGTCCGGGGCGGGTTTCAACGGCGCCACCGCCCGTTCCGCGTCCCGCTTGTCGCGCTCGATCACCTCGGCCAGAACCTGCGCCTCGTCGCCGCCGACTTCCAGCCAGCGGCGGTGGGCGCGGACTTGCGCGCTGGCGGTGACGTAAAGCTTCACCTCCGCCTCGGGGCAGATCACCGTGCCGATGTCGCGCCCGTCCAGGACCGCGCCGCCTTCGCGGCGGGCGAAGGCGCGCTGAAAGGCGACAAGGGCGGCGCGCACCTCGGGGATGGTGGCGACGCGGCTGGCGGCCTGGCCGGCCGCGAGGGTGCGCAGGTCGGGGCGGGCCAGGTCCGCGTCCGACAGGGTTTGCGCCGCCCGAACCGGATCGCCGCCCTTCGCCCCCACGGCGCGGTAAAGAAGCCCGGTGTCGAGATGGGCAAAACCGAAATGCGCCGCGACCGCGCGCGAGATCGTGCCCTTCCCCGCCGCCGCCGGCCCGTCGATGGCGACCGTGAAGATCACGCGCCGTCCCGCGCGATCTGCGCGCCAAGGCCCGCCATCAGCCCCTCGAACAGCGGGAAGGAGGTCGCGATGGGCGATCCGTCATCGACGCTGACGGGCTTTTTCGCGGCAAGGCCAAGGACGAGGAAGGACATCGCGATCCGGTGGTCGATATGGGTCTTCGCGGTGCCGCCGCCCGGCACGCCGCCCGGCCCCATGCCGTGAACGATCAGCGTATCCTCGTCTTCCTCGATCCTGACGCCCATCGCCTCAAGCCCGCGCGCCATCGCGTCGATGCGGTCGCTTTCCTTGACGCGCAGTTCCTTGACGCCGCGCATCACCGTCGTGCCCTCGGCGCAGGCCGCGACGACCGACAGCACCGGGTATTCGTCGATCATGCTTGCCGCGCGGTCCTCCGGCACCTCGATCCCCTTGAGCGCGGAAAAGCGCACGCGCAGGTCGGCGACGGGTTCGCCCCCTTCTTCGCGCGGGTTTTCAAAGGCGATGTCGGCCCCCATCTCGACCAGCGTGGTGTAAAGGCCGTTGCGGGTCGGGTTCTGGCTGACGCCGGGCACCAGGATGTCGGAGCCTTCGACGATCAGCGCGGCGCAGACCGGGAAGGCGGCCGAGGACGGATCGCGCGGCACGGCGACGCTTTGCGGCTTCAGTTCCGGCTGGCCCCTCAGGACGATCACCCGGCCTTCAGCCGTATCCTCGACCGTCAGGTCGGCGCCGAAGCCGCGCAGCATCCGTTCGGAATGGTCGCGGGTCGGTTCCTTTTCGATCACCACGGTTTCGCCGGGGGCGTTGAGCCCCGCCAGCAGCACCGCCGATTTCACCTGGGCGGACGGCATCGGCACGGTGTAACGCACCGGCACCGGTTCCGCCGCCCCGACGATCGTCATGGGCAGCCGGCCGCCCTTGCGCCCGTAGGACTGCGCCCCGAATAGGGCGAGAGGATCTGTCACGCGCCCCATCGGGCGCTTGCGCAGGGATGCGTCGCCGGTAAAGGTCGCGCTGATGGGCGATGTCGCCATCGCCCCCATGATCAGCCGTACGCCGGTGCCGGAATTGCCGCAGTCGATCACGTCGGCCGGCTCCGCGAACCCGCCGACGCCGACGCCGTGAACCGACCAGTCGCCCGCGCCAAGCCGCGTCACCTCGGCCCCGAATGCGCGCATCGCCTTCGCGGTGTCGAGTACGTCCTGCCCTTCGAGAAGCCCCGTCACCCGCGTCTCGCCGACCGAAAGCGCGCCCAGAATGAGCGAACGATGGGAAATCGACTTGTCCCCCGGCACCTCGGCCACGCCGCGAAGCGGACCGGACCTGCGCGCGGTCATCGGAATGGGTTCGCCATGGCCGGACATTCGGAGCTCCCTTCAAGATCTGCCCCGCTGATAGCGCAAGCGTTCCGAAGCGTCCATGGGCAGCACCGCGATGCGAACCGCCGATTTCGTCGGCGTTTCCGACCGACCTGAAAGCACGTCCTTGCGACTATGGAGCTACACTCCACCCCATAAGAGATACAATGGCGCAAAAGCGTTGACCCCGGGGAAACCCGACCCTAGGGTCACGTCAACGTGATTGTGCGCGACAAATTGATGCAGTCGGCAGGGCAGTTTGGAGATTGCGGAATGACCAACGGGCCATTCGGAGGGGCGGCGATGCGTACCGTTCATGCAGGACGCACGGGGCTTTTCGCGGTTCTCGCGGCATTCCTGACCATGCTGATCGCAGTGACGCAGCCCGCTCTGGCCCAGGACAGCGCCAATTCGATGCCCGGCTTCGACCATGTGCAGGTTGGCGGCATCCCGCTGACCGGACGCCACGCCGAGATCTTCTGCGAAGCCTGCCATGTCAACAACACGACGAAAGGCACGCCGCGCGACTGCGTGTCGTGCCACAACGGCGGCATCGCGCCCGGCAAGCCGGCATCGCACCCGCCGGTCGGCAATTCCTGCCAGGATTGCCACACGACCCGCAACTTCCGGCCTTTCGCCTTTGACCACAGCGGCATCACCCAGGACTGCGCCACCTGCCACAACGGATCGAAGGCACGCGGCAAGCCCGCCAACCACATCCCGGCGACCGACCGCTGCGACAACTGCCATGTCACGACCAACCGCAAGGACGTGCGCGTCGACCACCGCGACGTGATCGGAAGCTGCGCGTCGTGCCACAACGGCACGACCGCGCCCGGCCAGCCCGCCGACCACATCGAGGCGCCGGACGACTGCGCCTCCTGCCACGGCACGCTGACCTTCGCCGGCGCCTCCGTCGATCACCTGCTGATCGACCAGCCCTGCGCGAACTGCCACAACGGCACCACCGCCATGGGCAAACCCGTCGATCACATTCCGGCGCCCGAGACCTGCGATACCTGCCACACGCCCTTCTTCGAACGCAGCTTCGCCGCCGTCGACCTTGACCATGACGCGGTTCCGGGCGCCTGCGTGTCGTGCCACTTCGACGGCAATCCCTGGGGCGCGGAATCGCAGCCGCCAAGCCACCCGCCGGTGTCGCAGGACTGCGCCGAATGCCACAATACCCTGGCCTTCTCGATCGGGCGGACCTTCGACCACCAGGAAACGATGGAACCCTGCGCGACCTGCCACTTCGGCGGCAACACCTTTGGCGCGCCCGCCCAGCCCGGCGACCACATGGCGACCTCGGATGACTGTGCGGCCTGCCACGGATCGACCGCCAGCTTCACCGCGAGCCTCGACGTGGATCACAACGAGGTCATCGGAACCTGCCAAAGCTGCCACTTCTCGGGCAACACCTGGGGCGCGCCGACGCAGCCCGGCGACCACATGGCGACCTCGGATGACTGTGCGGCCTGCCACGGGTCGACCGCCAGCTTCGGGTCGGGCATCGATGTGGACCATAACGAGGTCATCGGAACCTGCGAAAGCTGCCACTACGCCGGCAACACCTGGGGCGCACCGACCCAGCCGGTCTGGCACACCGAGACGACAACGGATTGTGCCGCCTGCCACCTGTCGACGGACGATTTCGCCAGCGTGAGCCTCGATCACGACGAAACGACGCTGAACTGCGCAAGCTGCCACGTTCCGGGCAACAACTGGGGCGCGCGCCAGCAGCCGGGCTTCCACGCCGTCAGCCTGATCACATCGAACGACTGCACGGACTGCCACAATGCGGGCGAACCGCCGACCCCGATCATGAACCATTCGCTTGTCGTCGATAACGGCGATTGCGTGGACTGCCACTACGGCTATCCCGGCGAAACGCGCGACCCTGCCGATGGCAACGCGATCAGGGGAAGCGCCCATTCGTCCGGCGACAACTGCCTTGGCTGCCATTTCTGATGGCACGGGTGGCGGCCCCGGCCAGAACCGATGCCCTGTCCCGCGCGCGGGGCAAGGCCACCAAGAAGGGAACGCGTCGCAAAGACCGACCCACTCCTGTCATCAAAGGGGGCAGAGCATGAAACGGATCACGAGCATCGGCCTGACGGTCCTGGCGCTCCAGATCGGGCAGGCAGAGATTACCGCAGCACAGACAGCCGCGCCCAGTGCCGCGGTCGAGAACCTGATGCAGCAGGCCCAGCAGGCCATCGACGCCGAACAATACATCCACGCGGTCCAGCTTCTGACCCGCCTGACCTCGATGCCGGAACACGCCTACAGTGCGCGCGCGCAGGAGCTTCTGGGCAATGTGCGCGAGGCGAACGGACAGCTGGCGCATGCCAAGGCCGAATACGAGACCTATTTGCAGAAATACCCCAACGGCGAGGGCGCCGCGCGTGTTCAGGCGCGGCTGAACGCGCTGTTGTCGGGTGCGACGCCGATGCCGCCCAATCCCCCTGCCCCGGCGGTCGCCGCCACGGCGCCCGCGCAGACTGCCGCCCCGCGCGCGGCCGCCCCTCGCCGCAGCGCCGCCGCGACGGCGGCGGCGGCGGACGCCGCCTCGACCGGCACGACCGTGAAGGATCGCGGCCTCCTCACGCTGACCTATCGCTACAACGAAGGCACGACCGAGATCACGGAACTGACGCCGACACCGGAAACACCGGCCGAGGAGGACGACGTCTTTGAAAACGCGCTGGTGGCCGGGCTGAACTTTACCCGCACCATCGACAATGCAGAGCGGCGCATCCGGCTGACATTCGCGGGTATCGCGGATCACGACTTCGAGGACAACGAAAGCGACCTGCGCCTGTCGGAAGCTCTGATTTCCTTCGAGGACAAGGCATCGGGCCGGGTCATCACCATCGGCCGCCAGAAGCTGGACCCGCGCGCCATCGCCTACCGGACGGACGGCATCGCGCTGAAATGGCCGACGGGAAGCGGCGTGACGGTCGGGGCGGTTCTTGGCCGCGTGGTCGAGAGCTCTCGCGACGATTTCCTGTCCGGCGACCGCTGGCTTCTGGGCGCCAGCGCCACCTGGGAAGACCTCGGCGGTGACGGCGACCTGACCGTCTATACCGCGATGGAACAGGACGGATCGCTGACCTATCGCCACGCGCTTGGCGTCGAATACGAACGCAGCTTCGACGACTTCAGCCTGTATGCGAACGCCGAGTACGACCTGAAGTTCCAGGAACTGAGCCGTGTGCTTGTGTCGGGGACGGCAAGGCTTGACAACAACGCGCGGGTGACCGGGCGGGTATCCTATTACCGCAGCCCCACGCTGAACATGCAAAACGCCCTGATCGGCCAGAGCGTCGACACGGTCGAGGAGCTGGTCGCGCTCTTTGGCGAGGACGCGGTCGAGGATCTGGCGCTTGACCGGTCGGCCAAGGTGACGACACTCGGGCTGACCTACTATGGCAAGCTGAACGAAACCTGGGATCTTTCGGTTGACGGGACGCTTTACCACAACAGCGGCACGCCGGCGTCGACGACGGGCACCCCCGTCGCGGCCGTCGATGACGACGGGGTGCGCGGCTATTATGGCCTGCGTCTCACCGGGTCGGACGTCTTCATGGAAAATGACCGGGTCAACCTTGGCCTGCGTTTCGCAGACGCGCAGGACAGCAGCCTTTACGTCGCCGACGGATCTGTCCGCATTCCGCTGGCCGAGGACATCTACCTGAGCCCGCGCCTGCGGGTCGGTTACCGCGATCTGGCGGATGGCCAGGAGACCTTCGTCATGCCTTCGGTCAATTTCCGCTACCGGATCGACCGTTCCACCAGCCTGCAATTCGACGCCGGCGGCCGCTGGTCCGATCGCGAGACCTCGACCATCAACCAGAAGCAGCGGGAATTCTATTTCCTCGCCGGGGTGTCGAAGTCGTTCTGAGACGGGGCGCGGGGCGCGGCCGTCAGCGGCAGCCGCCCAACGCCCAGTTGCGCAGGTGCTGCTTGAACTCGGTCCCAAGCGGATGGGGTTTGTCGAGCGCCCTTTCCGCCTGTTCGCCGAGATAGAACTTGGCCTGGTCGCAAATGCGCGTCGCCGTCCATTCGTGGCAGTTCGAACACTGCTGCCCCTTCCACAATTCGTCGGGGATCCCCTCGAACGGCGGGAAAAGCGGCTGCGAGCTGATCAGTTCCTGGATCGAGCGGCCGATGATCTGCGGCTCGCCGCGCTGGATCGGCGCGGTGAAGGTCACAGCCGTCGGGTCCGCAAGCCCCGCCGCGGGCGCGGCCTCGGGCTTGCGGGCCAGCGCGGTCAGAAGCGCCTCGGCCTCGGTGCGATGGGCGCCCTGCGGGAAGGTCCAGAGGTACAGTTGCACCTGGGTCTTGTCGCCGCTGTCCTTGACCGAGACCCAAAGCGTTTCCTCGGCATTCGAGGCGGGGGCGGACGACGCGGTCGCCGGCGCCGGCGCTGCGACCGGGCGGAAGTAGAAATCGGCGGTCAGCGAGGAGCTTTCCCAGGGGGTCTGCGCGCCGCCGGTGGTTTCCAGGACCTTGACGCGCACCTTCTTGAACAGAAGTTCGATCGATTCCCGGTCCGCGTCGATCGCATTGGCCAGAGCGCTGGTATAGGGGCTGTTGCCCGCCAGCCCGTCCAGCGCGACGCTGCCCGGCGCGGTCGCATAGGCGATGAAGGTGCCGGTGGGTGCGTTCATCTCGGCCAGGCCCTGATCGTGGAAGCCCATCACGTTCGGAAAGGGGTTGTTGCGGCAGGAATCGAGGATGACGATGTTGGTGCGCACCCGCGCCGAATAAAGCTGCCGCAGGATCCAGCCCGCCTCGACGCCGACAAGGTCAAGATCGGCCTGGTCGCGGATCGCCGCATCGACCGGCAGCAGGTAGTTGTTGCCGAAGGACTGCACCGCGTGCCCGGCGTAGTAGAAAAGAGCGACCGTCTCTGGCCCGGCCTCGCGCAGGGCGCGGCCGAAATTGGCGATCCCCCGCTTCATCGCGTTCTGGTCGACATCGAGAAGCTTGGTCACCTCGAACCCGACGGATTGCAGCGTATCGGCCATCAGCGCCGCGTCGTTCACCGTGTTGTCGAGCCCGCCGATCGCGGTGTACCCGCCGTTCCCGATCACCAGCGCGATGCGCCGCTCACCGTCGGGGCCGGTGCCGGCCCGGTTCGCAAGCACAAGTTCGGCCCGCGCACAGGTCACCGAAAATCCAAGAAGGAAAACCAATACGGCAAGAAGTCGAGACATCGACCCGGTCCTGTTTTGCGCTGGGTGCGACAATACGCCCCAAACGAACCCCGCGGCAACCGCCCGGTCCGGAAATTCCGCGACATGTGCCCCCCGGGCGGATTGCACGGCCCTCAACTTTCCGTGCGGCAAGGATTGTTTGGCAACGAGACAGGCCGCGGCTAACGTTTCCCCACAGGGAACGCGCCTGATTCGGTACGTCGGCCGCTTGGTCATTCGGCATCCATCGATTGCGTGAACCCGTTTTCTTCTTGGGCAACCCGCGAGGGCAAAGAATTGTTTGGCACCGGATTTTGGCAACTCGATGGCCGTGTCGCCGCCGCGATCGTGGCTTTGTGTCTGTTGGTCCTCGGGCCGGCGGCGCGCGCGCAGGACAACCCCTATGCCCCGGGCTGGGATCTGGACCCCGCGACGTCCTTCATCCGCTTCAGCTCGATCAAGAACGTCGACGGGCAGGACGTGGTGGAAACCCATTCCTTCGCCACGTTCGACAGCAAGATCGAGGCAGACGGCAAGGCCACGATCAACGTGAAGCTTGAATCGGTGGACACCCGCAACGACCTGCGCAACGTGCGCATGCGGTTCCTGTTCTTCGAAACCTTCAAGTTCCCCGAGGCAGTGGTGACCGCCCAGCTGACACCGGAAATGGCCGCCGGTCTTGCCCCGGGGGGGCAGAAGCAGGTGCAACTCCCCTTCTCGCTCGACATCCACGGCGCGACCAACCGGCTGGTGACGGATGCGATCATCACACCCGACGGCAACGACCGCTTCGTTGCCACATCGGCGCGGCCGATCGTCTTCAACGTCGAGGATTTCCAGCTGGGCGACAACCTGCGCAAGATCGCCGAAACTGCGGGCGGCTTCAGCATCGTGCCGGAGATGAACATCACCTACCAGTTCACCTTCAACCGCCGCGCAGCCGGATCCGCCGCACAGGTCGCCGAGGCGGCAACATCTGCCGCGCCAGAGCCGGAGGTGGTTCCCGCGGCCTCTGCCGCGCTTGAGACGCAGGGCGAGTTTTCCTATGACGAATGCGTGGGCCGGTTCCAGATCCTGTCGGAGACCGGCAACATCTACTTCGCCTCGGGCAGCGCGCGGCTGGATGCGGAAAGCGACTTCATGCTTGGAACGGTGGTCGACATCGTCCAGCGCTGCCCCGGCCTTCGCCTGCTGATCTCGGGCCATACCGACGACGACGGGTCGAACGCCTACAACCAGTCGCTGTCCGAGAAACGGGCGCGATCGGTCGTCGACTACCTCGTGCGGCGCGGCGTCGACGCGCGGCGGCTCTTTTCGGCCGGGTTCGGAGAGGACAAGCCGATGGTTCCGAACGATTCCGCCTTCAACAAGGGCCGCAACCGGCGGATCGAGTTTTCGCTATACAAGTGACCGGAGACCGGCCGCGCGCCAGGGCGCGGCCGGACAGGAAACCGGTCCGGCACTGAGGGGGCAGGCCGCATGACAGCCGAAATCGGCCATTTCGCCATGATCCTGGCGCTGGGGATCGCGCTGGCGCAGGCGCTCTTGCCGCTTTATGGGGCGTGGCGGCGGAATCTGACGCTGATGGTCTTTGCCGACACCGCCGCCGTCGCCGGGCTGGCCTTCGTGGCGCTGGCCTTCGCGATGCTGCTTGTGGCCTTCGCCGATGCCGACCTTTCGGTGCTGACGGTGGCCAACAACGCCGACGCGACGATGCCGCTGCGCTACCGGCTGTCCGCGACCTGGGGCAACCACGAGGGGTCGCTGCTTTTGTGGATCCTGATCCTTGCGGTCTTCGGCGCCGCCGTGGCACTTTTCGGCCGCGCGCTGCCGCGCACGCTGAAGGCGCGCACGCTGGCCGTGCAGGGGCTGATCGCCGCCAGTTTCCTCGTCCTCGCGCTTTTCACCTCGAACCCGTTCGAAAGGCTGCATCCGGCGCCCGCGCAGGGGATGGAGCTGAACCCCCTGCTGCAGGATATCGGGCTGATCCTGCATCCGCCGTTCCTTTACCTTGGCTATGTCGGGTTCTCCGTCGTCTTCTCCTTTGCCGTGGCCGCGCTGATCGAGGGGCGGGTGGATGCGGCCTGGGCGCGGCTTGTGCGGCCCTGGGTGCTGGCGGCCTGGGTCTTTCTGACCATCGGCATCACGCTGGGCAGCTACTGGGCCTATTACGAACTCGGCTGGGGCGGATGGTGGTTCTGGGATCCGGTCGAAAACGCCAGTTTCATGCCCTGGCTCGTGGGCACCGCGCTTTTGCATTCCGCGCTGGTGGTGGAACGGCGCCAGACGCTGATCGTCTGGACGATCCTGCTCGCGATCCTGACCTTCTCGCTCAGCCTGATCGGGACATTCGTGGTGCGTTCGGGCGTCATCACCAGCGTTCATGCCTTCGCCACCGACCCAGCGCGGGGCGTCGGCGTCCTGGCGATCCTGGTGGTCTTCACCGGGGGGGCGCTGACGCTGTTCGCCGCCCGCGCCGGCGGCTTCGACCAGTCCGTCAGCTTCCGTCCGGTCAGCCGCGAAGGGGCGCTGATCCTCAACAACATCCTTCTGGTGGTCGCGACCGGCACCGTTTTCCTGGGCACTTTCTACCCGCTGTTCGTCGAACTGACGGGGCCCGAGAAGATTTCGGTCGGGCCGCCCTATTTCAACCGGACCTTCGGGCCGATCATGGTGCTTCTCTTCCTCGCGCTTTCGGCCGGGCCATTCCTGCGCTGGAAACGCGACGAACTGCGCGCGGCGCTGTCGCGGCTGCGTTGGCCGCTGGCCGCGACCGCCGTCCTGACCCTCGCGCTTCTTGCGGGCCTTGGCCCGGCCGGGGCGGCCATCGGCACGGCCCTTGGTGCGGCCCTGGGGCTTGGCATCGCGCTTTGGCTGGTGCTGGGCGCGGCCTGGATCGTCGTCGCCCGCGTCCAGCCCTTCCGGCTGCCGGGCGCGCGGTCCCGCGCGCTCCTGCGCGGCACGCCGCTGGCCACCTGGGGCACGGTCCTTGGCCATGCGGGGCTTGGCCTTCTGGTCGCCGGCATCACCTGCGTGAGCCTTTGGCAGCAAGAGGTCATCGTCGCGCTCGCCGAGGGCGAAAGCACTACCGCCGGCGGCTATGTCTTTACCCTGCGCAGCGTCCGCGTCGAGCTGGAGGCGAATTACGAGGTCGAACGGGCCACCTTCGAGGTCAGCCGCAATGGCGCGCCGGTCACCACGCTCGAGGCGCAGCGCCGGTTCTACCCGATCAGCCGTAGGGTGACGACCGAGGCCGCCATCGCGCCGCGCTTCCTGTCCAACCTTTATGTCTCGGTCAGTGGTGGTGCGGCCGACGGCAAATGGGGCGCGCGCATCTACTACCACCCCTTCGTCCTGCTGATCTGGTTCGGCCCGCTGATCATGGCGCTTGGCGGCATCCTGTCGCTGGCGGACCGCCGATTCCGGGTGGGTGCGCTGGCGGCGCGCCCCGCCGCCAGGGGCACCCCGGCATGAGGCGCGCCGCCCTCCGACTTGCGCTTTGCGCGATGCTGGCCGCCGCCAATCTGGCGCCGGTCGCGGCGTTGGCGGTGCTGCCCGACGAAATGCTGGCCGACCCCGCGCTTGAGGCGCGGGCGCGCGCCCTGAGCCGCGATCTGCGCTGCGTGGTCTGCCGCAACCAGTCGATCGACGACAGCAACGCGGCGCTGGCCCGCGACATGCGGGTGATCCTGCGCGAACGCCTTGTCGCGGGCGACAGCGACGAAGCGGCGGTGGCCTTTCTTGTCGACCGCTTCGGCAGCTATGTCCTTCTCGACCCGCCGGTCCGGCCGCTGACCTACCTGCTTTGGGGCGGCCCGGCGCTTTTGATGCTGGCGACGGTTTTCGGCTTTTCACGGCTCTGGCGCCGCCGCGCCCGGCCCGAGCCCCCCCGGCTAAGCGACGAGGATCGCGCGCTGGCGGCGGCGCTTCTCAAGGATGGGGGCCGGGAATGATCCTTTGGCTTGTCCTCAGCGCGCTGGCCGCGGCCGCCGCCCTTGCCGTCGCCCTGCCCTTCCTGCGCGGGCACGCGGCGCCCGGGACCAGGGTGGCGGGGATCGAGGTCTTTCGCGAACAGGCGCGGCAGCTTGAACGGGATCTGGCCGATGGCGTCGTCTCGGCCGAAGACGCAGAGGCGACGCGCCGCGAGATCGAACGGCGCGTCATCGCGGCGGCCCGCAAGGCGGAAGGGGAAGATATGCGCGAACTGGGAACCAAGGCGCAGGTCGCCGTCGCGGCGGTCACCGTGGGCTGGGTCGTCGTCGGCAGCGCGCTGCTATATGGCGCGACGGGGCGGCCGGAACTTGCCGGAGCCGCCGCACCGCGCGCCCTGCCCTCCGCGTCGCAGCTGGCACCGCAACTGGCGCTGCCCGCGCCGACCGGGTCGATGACGCCCGCGCCGGGCACTGCCGCCGCGATGGCCCCGGCAGCGCCGCTGGCCGATGTCGACACGATGATCGCCCGTCTTGCCGAACGGCTTGAGGCGGACCCCGACAACCTTGACGGCTGGAAGATGCTGGGCTGGTCCTACGCCGGGACCAGCCGGTTCGAGGACGCGGCCGGGGCCTATGCCCGCGCCGCGGCGCTGGCGCCGGGCGATGCCGACATCCTGTCGCTTCGGGCCGAGGCGCTGGTGCGGGCGGATGGCGAACGCGTGACCGACCGCGCCCGCGACGCGATCGCCGAGGCGCTGGCGGCCGACCCGCAGAACCCCCGCGCCCGGTTCTATCAGGGGCTGGCGATGGATCAGGCGGGCGATGCCGCGGGCGCGGTCACGCTCTGGCTCGATATCCTTGCCAAGGCGCCGCCTGACGCGGCCTGGACTGGCGACCTGCGCGCGCGCATCCGCGACCGCGCGCCGGACGCGGGGATCGACCTTGCCGGGCGGCCGGGCTTTGCCGCTGCCCCCTCGGCCGCCCCGATCGCCCCCGACCTGACCTCACCCGACCTCACGCCGCCCACCGCCAACGCCCCCGGCCCGACCGCCGCCGACATCGCCGCCGCGCAGGAGATGAGCGCCGATGACAGACAGGCGATGATCCGCGGCATGGTCGACGGCCTGGCCCAGCGGCTGGCCGAAGATCCCGACGATCTGGAGGGCTGGCACCGGCTGATAAGGGCGCGGGTCGTCCTGGGCGAGGGCGCGGCGGCGCAGGCGGCGCTGGATGCGGCCCGGGCGGCCTTCGCGGGCAATTCCGGCGCGTTGCAGCGGCTTGACGCGGCGGCGCGGGAACTTGGGCTGCAATGATCGACCCCGGCTTTTCGGCACGGATCGTCGGCGTCGTCTTCACCTTGCCGGCACCGTTTCATGCGCGCATGACAGGCCGGGGCGCGAGACCCGCAGCGACACCCCTTTCGGCCTGCGACGCGGCGCCGTGATCCAGATCAAGGACACCCCGCGCCCCAGGGCCTAAGGCCCGGGAAACGGAGGTGACGATGGATCTGACGCCCCTTCTGGAGTTCTTCGAGGAACCGGTTCTTGCCGCCCTTCTGGGGCTTCTGACCGGTGCGGTCTTCGGCTTTGCCGCCGAACGGTCGGCCTTTTGCCTGCGCGCCGCGGCGGTCGAATTCGCCCGCGGGCGGCTTGGCGAACGGATGGCGGTCTGGCTTCTGACCTTCTCGACCGCGGTGATCTGGGTTCAGGGCGCGCGGCACCTGGGTCTTTTCCGGCCCGAGGATGCGCGCATGATGGCAATCGCCGGGTCCTGGTCGGGGGCGATCATCGGCGGGCTGATGTTCGGGGCGGGCATGGTCCTGGCGCGGGGCTGTTCGGGGCGGCTTCTGGTCCTGGCCGCGACAGGCAACCTGCGCTCGGTCGTGGCCGGGCTGATCTTTGCCGTCGTGGCGCAGATGGCGCGTCACGGCTGGCTCGCGCCCGCGCGCCAGTGGCTTGCCGCGCTTTGGGTCACGCCGGGGGGGCGCAATGTCGATCTGGTCAGCGCCCTTGGCCTGCCCGACATGTCCGGCCTGCTTCTGGGCATCGCGATCGCCGCGCTGTCGCTGTGGCTGTCGTTTCGCAACGGGCTGGGCTGGTCGCGGCTTGTCTTCGCCTCGGGCGTGGGCTTCGCGGTGGCGCTTGGATGGGTACTGACCTATTCGCTGGCACAGGTCGCGTTCGAGCCGGTCAGCATCACCTCCGCCTCCTTTTCGGGACCCTCGGCGGACACGCTGATGTTCTTCCTGACCGAAAGCCCCGCGCTTGACTTCGACATCGGGCTGGTGCCCGGCGTCTTCGCGGGCGCGCTGGTTTCCGCCGCGCTGAGCGGGCGCCTGCGCTTTCAGGGATTCGACGGCGAGAGCCAGATGCGGCGGTCGATGACCGGCGCGGTTCTCATGGGGTTCGGCGCGATGCTGGCGGGGGGCTGCGCGATCGGCGCGGGCGTCACCGGCGGGTCGATCTTTGCCGCGACCGCCTGGCTTGCGCTGTTTTGCATGTGGATCGGCGCGACGCTGACCGACTTCGTCGTCGATCAGCGCGCCCGGCTTGCACTGGCCTAGAGGCCCGCGTTGTAGCGATAGCCCGCTTCGGCCCTCTCGGCGCGGCCCACCCCGCCCTCGGGCAGGTGGTAACCCACGATCACCCGCTCTTCGGCGACCAGCCGGTCCAGAAGCGCGACACGGGTCGCCGCCGCCATGTCCTTGTCCTGGTCGGAGCCAGACGCCCATTCCGGGCGCTCGAACGCGACGTGGTGGTTGCCGATCGCATCGCCCAGAACGGTGACGGGAACCGGCCCGCCCTCGATGTCGAAGGACAGATGTCCCGGCGTATGCCCGGGGGTCAGCCGCGCGATCAGACCCGGCAGGACCTCCTCCCCGTCGGCAAGGCGGCGGACGCTGTCGGCGATCACCCCAAGCCGGCGGGCGGCGCCGACAGCGAAGGTCGTGCGCGCCTCGCCGATGGTGTTTACCGTGTCCGGGTCGGTCCAGTAGTCGAACTCCGCCCCGCCGATGGCGAATTCGGCGTTGGGGAAGACGGGTTCGTCGAATTCGTCCAGAAGTCCCCAGATGTGGTCGGGATGGGCATGGGTGAAGACGACATGCGTGACATCCTCGACCGCAAGTCCAAGGGCCTCCATCGCCTCCGACAGCTTGCCGGCGGTGGGCTGGAAATCCGGCCCCGCGCCGACATCGAACAACACCGTGTTGGTGCCGTCGCGCCAGAGCGTGACGTTGCACGGCGGCGTCAGCTGATCGGTGGGCAGCCCGTACTTGGCGACGATCGCGGCCATCTCGGCCTGCGGCATGCCGCCCAGGATGAAGTCGCCGGGCAGCGTCAGGTTGCCGTCCGAGAGCGTATCGAGGCGCGCGCCGCCCAGATCCAGCGTGCTGGCCGCCCAAAGGCGTGTGGCCGGCGCCGCCAGAAGCGAGGACGAAGCGGCAAGGAAGTGGCGGCGGGTCAGCATGGCGGGCTCCCTGGCTCCTGGTGTCAGCCGAAGATGTCGGCGGTCATGGCATCGTACCAGCCAAAGCTTTCCTCGTAGGTCAGCCGGCGTGTCTCGGCATCCTCGTCGGCGGCGCTGATGAAGCTGCCGACCGAGGCGATGTGATCGCCCGCGGGTTCGTAGGCGCCGCCGACCTTGACGGAATCGTCGGGCGCAAGAACGGACCAGCAGGTGTTGATGTAGCTTGCGGCGGGCACGGCGGCGCCGGTCAGATCGCCCAGGATCGCGGCCACCGCGACACCCGCCTGCGAATTCGCAGCGACGGCGGATTTCGGCATCTCGGTCGCGTTGGAGGCATCGCCCAGGACCCAGAGGTTTTCGTCAAGACGCGACCGCATGCTGGCCGGATCGACGGGCGCCCAGCCGCTGTCGTCGGTCACCCCGGCGATGTCGGCGATCTTGCCGGCCTTCTGCGCGGGGATGACGTTGCAGACATCGACCGGCTGCGCCTCGCCCTCGATCAGCACTTCCATCGTGTCGGGGCGAACCTCGACGTCGCCGCCACCGAAATCGGGGCCGATCCATTCGACCATGCCGTCGTAGTATTTCAGCCAGCCGTTCTCGAAAAGCGTCTGCTTGGAATACTTGTCCTTCGGGTCGAGGATCATGATCTTCGCCGTTGGGTTCGTCTGGCTGAGCGCATGGGCGATCATGCAGACGCGTTCATAGGGCGCGGGCGGGCAGCGATAGGGATTGGGCGGGGCGACCATGACGAAAAGGCCGCCTTCGGGCATCGCCTGCACCATCTGCCGCAAGAGCACCGTCTGCGGTCCGGCCTTGTAGGCGTGGGGCATCACCTCGGCGGCGTCGAGCGACCAGCCGGGCACCGCGTCCTCGCGAAAGTCGATGCCGGGCGACAGGACCAGGCGGTCGTAGGAAAGGACGGCCCCCCCGGCCAGTGTCACTGTCCGCGCGTCGCGGTCGATGCCGGTGGCAAGGTCATGGATCACGGTGACACCCGCCGCCGTCAGCCCGTCATAGCCGAACTGAAGGCTCTCGATGTCGCGCAGGCCGCCAAGGTAGAAGTTCGAGAAGAAGCAGGTCGTGTAAAGCGGGCTCGCCTCGACCAGGGTGACATCGACCGCGCCGCCGGAGGCGATCGCAAGGTGGCGCGCCGCACTGGCCCCGCCCGCGCCGCCGCCGATCACGACGACGCGCGGCCTGCCCTGGCCAAGAACCGCCGGCGCCAGGATCAGGCCGGCGGCACCCGCGCCGCCGGCGATGACGGTTCTACGGGTCAGACGCATGGGGGTCCCCCCTTTGTTTGGCGGACGGGCGCGGCTGCGCCCGCCCCATCAGGGCGCCAGCGTGCCGAGATAGGCAATGATCGCGGCGCGATCTTCTTCCTTCTTGAGCCCGGCGAAGGACATCTTGGTGCCTTTCACAAAGCCCTTCGGGTTTTCAAGATAGGCGGTCAGCGCATCGGCATCCCAGACAAGCCCCCCCGCCCCGGCATCGGTCATCGGCTTGGAATACTTGAAGCCTTCAATCGTCCCGGCCGTGCGTCCGACGACGCCGTTCAGATGCGGGCCGGTCGCGTTCTTGGCGCCTTCGCCGACCTTGTGGCAGGCCGCGCATTTCTTGAAGACCTTCTGCCCGGCCTCGACCAGCGCGGGATCGGCCGCCGCCGTTTCGGTCGCGGCTTCCTCGGCTGCAGGCTCCTCGGCCGCCGTCTCCTCGGTCGCCGTCTCCTCGGTCGCGGCTTCGGATGCGGCAGCCTCTGCCGGGGCGGCGGTCCCGGCCGCCGCCATCGTCAGCGCCGGCAGCGTTCCCGCCGGCCGCCCGTCGGGATCCTCGGGCGTCACGTTCAGGTCGACCGCCCGCTTGGTCACCTTCACCTCGGCCCCGCAGTCGGTCATGCAGGCCGCGCCGGAGAACAGCGGATATTCCGTTTCCGGCCGGTCGTCGACATAGAAGCCATCGGCGTTGGGAAGGGTGATCTCGGTGAAGTTGTCCCGGGTCAGGACGAAGTCATCCTCCACCAGGCCGTTGGAATAAAGAAGGAATGCGGTGATCGCGTAGGTCTCGTCGACGCTGACCGTCTGCGCCGATCCGAACGGCATCGAGCGGTGGACATAGTCGAACACCGTCGACAGATAGGGCCAGTAGCTGCCGATCGTCTTGACCGGGCGGCGATCCTTCAGCGTGCCTTCGCCGCCGGCAAGCACCGGCCAGCTGTCAAGGCCCTCGGCAAACTCGCCGTGGCAGGTCGCGCATTTGTCGGCAAAGACCTCTTCCCCGGTCAGGACATCGCCCGACCCTTCGGGAAGGCCGGTTCCGTCAGGCTGCACGGCGACGTCCCATGCGGCGATTTCCTCGGGCAGCGCGGCCCGGCCAAGACCAAGCTTTTCGGCCATCGCAGGTCCGGCGATCAGGCCCGCCGCCAGGGCGGTTCCGGCAAGAAGGTTAAGCGACTTCGACATTTTCAACCTCCCCGTCGGACTTGAGCCACCAGGTCTGGATACCATTGTTATGATAGACGTTGTTCAGGCCGCGGATCGCGCGCAGCGCGTCCTTGGTCGGCTGGACATAGCCGGTTTCGTCCGTGGCGCGCGACTGCAGCAGCAGTTCCGACCCGTCCCAGTCGATATCGAGGTGAAAGCGCGTCAGCGCCTTCGGCTTGGCCTCGCCGGTGATGCGGGCCTCCTGCCAGTTGCGGCCGCCGTCCAGCGAGACGTCGACCTTGGCGATCTTGCCATGCCCCGACCAGGCGAGCCCGGTAATCACCAGGGGGCCCTTGCCGTGACGCACCGGCGCCTGCGGCGAGGGCGAGGTGATGACGGATTTCGCATCCATCACCCAGGTCCACTTGCGCGCGCGCCCGTCCGGCATCAGGTCGGTGTACTTCGATGTCTCCTCCCGGCTTTCGACGGCGTGTTCGTAGACACCCAGCCGGCGGACCCACTTGACCCACATGTTGCCTTCCCAGCCCGGCACGACAAGCCGCGCGGGATAGCCATGTTCCTTCCGGAGCGCCTCGCCGTTGGCGTAGAAGGCGACCAGCACGTCATCAAGCGCCTTTTCCATCGGGATCGAGCGCCCGTTGGAGGACGCATCCGCGCCCTCGGCGTAAACCCACTTGCCCTCGGGCTTGACGCCGGCTTCCTCAAGCAGGACGCGCAGCGGCACGCCGACATATTCCATGTTGTGGATCATGCCCTGGGTGAACTGGCAGCCCTCGAGCTGGGCGCCACCCCATTCCATGCCGCCGTTCGCCGCGCATTCGCAAAAGGCGACCATGGATGAGCGCGGAAAACGCGTCAGGTCTTCGAAGGTGAAGACCAGGGGCGTGTCCACCAGCCCGTTGATCATCAGCCGGTAGTCGGATTTCGAAAGCTCGATCGCGCCGGAATGATGACGCTCGAACGCGCAGCCCTGCGGGGTGATCGTGCCTTCCAGCGCGTGGATCGGCGTGAAGTTGATCGAGGAAACCGGGCTTTCGGTCAGCCATTCGACATTGCGGCGCACCACATGGCTTTCGAAGTGGATCGGCGTGCCATAGGGCGCGGCGTCGACGGCATCGCCGAAGGCATTGGCCCAGTCCTGGACCTCTGTGATCAGCGGATCGGGCCCTTCGGCGCGGGCGGTTCCCGCCGCGATCACGCCGGCGCCAAGTGCGGCGCTGCCTTTCAGAAATTTCCGGCGCGAGGCGCCTGGAACGTGCTTTGTGGCGGGTTCGTCGGTCATGGCGAACGCTCCTTCCTTGATCTCAAAGTCCGGTCACGCTGACCGATGTGTTGGGGGAAAGCTTGACGGTGCCGATCTTGCGCACATGCGCCTCGATGACATCCCAGATCTGCGGGCCCTCGGTGCCCTCGTTGACGCTGGCCCAGCCGGCGACGGTGTAGGACTTGGCCGCGTCGATCGCCTCGCCGGTATCGGCCAGCGCCATGTTGCTGATCCGGTTGCCGATCGATTGCGACACGTCGCAGGTAAAGGCGAGGCCGCCGATGCGGACCATGTCGCCACCCTGCTGGTAGTAGGGATCGGGGTTGAAGATGTTGTCGGCGACATCTTCCAGGATGGTCTTGATCGTCTCGCCGGTCATCTCGGTCCGGTAGCAGGCGCCATAGGTCATCGAGGTGACGTTGTGGATATCTTCCCGCGTGATCGCGTCGCCGGGCATCAGCGTGGTGCCCCAGCGCACGCCCGGCGACATCGCGATCTGGGCGTCGCGTTCGCTGCGCACCGCGTCGCAGATCAGGTCGTCCCAGGTGCCCTGGAAATTGCCGCGCCGGTAAAGCAGGCTTTCGGTCGTGCCGACCTGTTCCTCCAGATCGGCCTTGAACGGTTCGCGTTCGGCGTCGATCAGCGCGGCCATGTCGGCGTCCGGCGTGATCACATCGGAGAAGATCGGGATCAACTTGTGGCGGAAGCCCATCATCTTGCCGTCGCGCACGTCAAGGTCCACGCGGCTCACGAACTTGCCGTTCGATCCGCTGGCGATCAGGATCGTGTCGCCGATGAGAACGGGTTCGGGAACCGCGTCATGGGTGTGGCCCGTCAGGATCACGTCGATGCCCTTGACCCGGCTGACCATCTTGCGGTCGACGTCGAAACCGTTGTGCGACAGGCAGACGACCAGATCGACGCCCTCGGCGCGAACCTCGTCCACGACTTCCTGCATCCGTTCCTCGCGGATGCCGAAGCTGTATTCGGGGAACATCCACTTGGGGTTGGCGATCGGCATGTAGGGGAAGGCCTGGCCGATGACGGCGATCCGCACCCCGCCCTTTTCGAAGATCTGGTAGGGCTCGAAAGCCGGTTCGTCCCATTCCGCGTCAAAGATGTTGGCGCCGAGGAAGGGGAAGTTCAGCTGCGTCTCGACGATTTCCTTGACGCGTTCGGTGCCATAGGTCCATTCCCAGTGGCTGGTCATCGCATCGACGCCAAGCGCGTTCATCACGTTGACCATGTCCTGCCCCTTGGTCAGGAAAGAGGTCATCGACCCGTGCCAGGTATCGCCGCCGTCAAGAAGGATCGACTCGGGCCGCGCGGCGCGGATCGCCTTGACCACGGTGGCGACCCGGTCCATCCCGCCCATCTTGCCGTAAGCCTTGCCCAGTGCCGCGAAATCCTCGTAGGTCAGCGCATAGGCCTCGGGGCTGCCCGGCTGGATCTTGAACATGTCGAGGAATTCCTTGCCGACGACATGCGGGGGCTGGCCCTTCGCATCGCCGACGCCGATGTTCCATTCGGGTTCGCGAAACCAGATCGGCTTGAGCTGGGCGTGAAGGTCGGTGATGTGGATCAGCGTGACATTGCCGAAGTCGTCGAACTGCAGAAGCTGGTCCTGCGTCAGCGCCTGCTGCGCCGCAAGGCGCGACCAGTTGCCGACGCCCGAGGCGCCCACGATGGCCGAGGCTGCCAGGGAGGCCTGCAGGAATTCCCGACGCGTGATCATTTTCAGCTCCTTGCCTTGCGGAAATGCGCAAGCCGTCGCGCCCGCGCGTCGGTCCTTACGCCCTTGCTTAGAAATTCCGGGGGAAGGCCGCCGGTCGCGCCGGCGGCCTTCGATCGTTCAGTGGCGGACGCCCACGCCTTCGATGGCAAGGCCGTTGCCCCGCGACGCGACGTAAAGCTCAAGCGCCTTGAACTCGTCCGAACCGGCCTTGAAGGTCTCGGCCCGGGTGTCGCGGACACAGCCCACGAACCTCTGCTGGGCAGACACCAGACCGGCATCCTTCAGGCGATAGACCGGGAAACCCGAAATCTGGCCCTGGCTCAGGTGGTCGGCACGGATGTAGTTGCCGGCGTTATCCTGGTGGCAGCTTGCGCAGGACATCTCCAACTGCCCGTAGCGGGTGTAGTAGATTTCCTTGCCCTTCGCCCAGTATTCGGCAGCCGGCCCGTCGATGGCGACATTCACGATCTCGCCGCGCGATTGCAGGGCGATCAGCGCGAGCATGTTCTTCATGTCCTTCGAGGTCGTCCCCCAGGCCTCAAGCCCCATGCGTTCTGTAACGCAGGTGTTGATGTAGTCTTCCATGATCATGAGCTTGCCGGTCGTGGCATCGACCCGCGGCGTAACCGCGCGCAGCCCCGCCATGCTTTCCGGTCCGTCGTGGCAGCCAGCGCAGCTTTCGCCGTTCTTGCCGATCGCCGCGTCCCACTTCTCGCGGGCGATGTCGACGAACACCATGCCGGGGTTGTCGAAATCGTCGCGTTCCATGTTGCGTGTTTCGGTATCGCGGTAGTGCCAGCCCGAATAGATCGTGTCGAACGCGTCCTTCAGGTGATCGGGCGCCGGCGCGGTCGTCGTCAACGTGATCGTGCCGTCATCCGTCGTGACTTCAAGCGTCTCGTCCACCGGGTTGGCACCGGCCGAACCCGCAAGTGCGAGGCCAAGCGCCGCGGCGGCTGCGAGGTTCCGTGTCGTTCTGCTGTGCATTGCGTCTCCTCCCCGACGTGTTGCCCGGCGCTTAGGCGACGGTGATGGGCTTGGTGTCTTCGTAGACAGACCCATCGTCGTCGTACCAGGTGAACTTGAACTCGCCCGCTGCATCGACCTTCGCGTCGAATTCGAAGTAGGGGTTCGTCGAGATCGCCGGTTCCAGCGTGACATCGACGACGTTCGCGCCGTTCAGGTCACAGGTGAAGCGGTTGATGATCGACCGCGGGATGATGTTCCCGTCCTTGTCCTTGCGCTGGCCCGATTCCATGTTGTGGCTGATCAGCGCCTTGATGGTGACGACCTCGCCGGCAGCGGCCGACTTCGGGACTTTCACGCGGGGTTTTGCGTCTTTTGCCATATCTCTAACTCCTGATCCTCAGCCGCCGCAGCCGCCGATGGTAACCTTGACGGTGGACGAAGCCTGGACGATCGAACCGTCGGCCATCTTCGCCATCGCGATCACGTCCTGCGTCTTGGCAAGACGGATGCGGGTCGCGGCGCGCTGGCTGCCGGCAGCCGGGCCGAAGGTGAAGGTCGCGACCGCCGGTTCGGGGTTGCCCGCGGCCAGCAGCATGATCGCCACCGCGCCCGGCGCGTTCACCTCGACCGGAACGGTGTTGCCGTTCTCGGCGATCTCCGGGGCGGTCAGGGTAATCCCGCCCTCCCCCGGCGCGGCGCCGCCGGTGAAGGCGGTGGTCAGTTCTTCCATCGTGGCGGCAAGGCCCAGGCCCGGAAGCGCGGCGGCCGCAAAGCCGCCAAACCCGGCCAGGATGGCATCGCGTCTGGAAATAGTCATTGTCATCTCCTTGAACTCCTCTTGCCCGTCACTCTTTGAGCGTGAGCAGATAGGCAACGACGTCCTCGATCTGCTGGGCCGAAAGGATCGGCGGCAGATCTTCGGGCGCGGCTTTGCCCGTGTAGGCGTCGCCCGGACGAATGAAGCCGGTGGTCTTGTAGAAGGCCGGCATGAAGGTGCCGTCAAAGGTCATCTTGGCGTTTGCGACGATGCCGCGAAGCTGTGCCTCGTCGTAGCGGTCGGCCACCCCGTCGAGCGCCGGCGCGATGTCCCCCTGGAAGGGAACGTCGGGCATGGCCCCGATCTGGTGGCAAGCCACGCAGTTGCCCAGCGCGTTGGTGGTCATGATCTTGGCGCCAGCATCCGCATCCCCGGCGCTGCCGCTCAAGGATTCGGGCACGGCCCCTTCCACATAGGTCACGTCACCCGGCGCGGTTTCGGCAGCCAGCGGCATCGCTGCCGCAACGGCCACCAAGGACGCGAGCCAAACTCGGCTTTTCATTGCGATCCTCCCTGATCTCTCCCAGTTCCGAAGGTTATCTTTGTTCCCCGGCGAAGGGCAACAAAAAATATAGGCATTCATGAATATTCTTATATTCACCGAAGCGAACACCACCTAACCCTCTGGATTCACCCGCGAGGCGAGGAACTTCTGGAAGTGTTCGCCGCTTTCGTAGCCGTGGTCACGCACCCAGACAAGCAGCGCCTCGGTGGTTCCCTTGCCAAAGGCGCCCGGCATCATCGCAACGGCCGAATCGGCTGCCGTCTGCCCTTCCGGAACCTCTTCGGGCAGGAAGATCAGCGTCGGCGTGAACAGCGCGCCCCAGCGCGCCGCCATGTCCTTTTCGGGCAGGACGGTGCCGTCGAAATCGGTCACCTCGACATCGCCGAAAAGGTTCATCTGGACGACGAAGTAGGTTTCGCGGATCAGCGCATCGATCTCGGGAACGGGAAAGACCTCTTCGTGCATCTTGGTGCAGTAGATGCAGCCGCGCTGTTCAATGATGATCATCAGCCGCTTGCCCTCGGCGTTGGCCTCCGCCAGATCCTCGCGAAGATCCTTGAAGGTTTCGCGCAGCCAGTCGGGCTTGTGCAGGCCGTCGTCGCCCAGTTCGACGGCAAGGGCGGGCGTCGCGGCGAAGATCAGGGCGGCAGCGATGGCGCGAAGGGTCTTCATGGCAATGCTCCTTTGTTCAGGTGACGGTCGCGGACCAGTCGAAATTCCGGATCATCCAGTCCGCGATAAGATTGACGGTGTCGGTCGCGATCAGGACGCCGAAGAGGATCAGCATGACCCCGGTGGCCTTCTCCACATGCCGCACGATCGCGCGGTGCCGGCCCAGCCAGGACAGGAACGGGCCGGCGAAGACCGAGGCGAGGACGAAGGGGGAGGTCATCGCGAGGCCGAAGACCAGAAGCAATGCGCCGCCCCGCCAGATCTCGCCCATGCCGCCGGCAATCATCAGGATCGCCGCCAGCGCCGGGCCGACGCAGGGCGTCCAGCCGAAACCGAAGGCAAGGCCCAGCACATAGGCACCCATGATCGTCGTTGGCCGCTGGTCGGACTGAAGCCGCGCCTCGCGGTAGAAAAGGCCGATGCGCAGGATGCCCAGGAAATGCAGGCCGAACAGGATCAGAACCCCGCCCGCGACCCACGACAGCGTGTCCATCCACGCCGCCAGCCCCCTGCCGAGCCCGGAGGCGGCCAGCCCCAGCAACATGAAAATCGTCGTCACCCCGAGCGCGAAGGCCACCGTGCGCACGACAAGGCGCATCCGCGCCTCCGCGCTCAGCCCGCCGCCCGTCCCCAGCTCGCTGACCGAGACGCCGGCAAGGTAGGAAAGATAGAACGGCACCATCGGCAGTACGCAGGGCGAGAAGAATGCCAGGAAGCCGGCAAGGATCGCGCCGCCAAATGAAATCTCAAGCATGTGGGCTCCAACGCAGCGGCACTTGCCGGGTTCGCCAAATTACATTAGGATATTTCTATATCAAGATGATCTGTCAACATGGCTATTCGCGCGATCCTGACATTTCTTTGGTTTTCCGTCACCGGCCTTCCGGCATTGGCGGCCGATGTCGAATTGCTGATGTTCGAACAACCCGGCTGCGTCTACTGCGCCCGCTGGAACGAGGAAGTCGCACCCGAATATCCCCGGACCGCCGAAGGGCGCGCGGCGCCGCTGCGCCGGCTGGACCTGCGCGCGCCGCTTCCGGAAGGCATCACGATCGACGGGCATCCGATCTTCACGCCGACCTTCGTTGTCATCGTGGACGGCGTGGAAACGGGCCGGCTGGAGGGCTATCCGGGCGAGGATTTCTTCTGGCCGCTTCTTGCCTCGCTCCTGCGGGATGCCGGCGCCGTGCTTGCGGAGTAGGCACCGGGCACGCCGGGCCGGGACGATATGTGCAGACACGGGCTTGCCGATCGCGGCCGGTCCCGCCATGAAGGACCAGAAGCAGAGGGGCCAGGGGCTAGGGCGATGAGCGGATGATGGACACGCCGCACAACAGGACCGACGATCTGGGCGCGCTGGTCGGCCGCGCCCAGGAGGCCGCGACCTTTCTCAAGGCCTTTGGGCACGACGGGCGGCTCACGATTCTGTGTCACCTCAAGAGCGGTCCGAAAAGCGTTACCGAACTTGAAAACCTTCTGTCGTCGCGGCAGGCTGTCGTCAGCCAGCAGCTTGCGCGGCTGCGGCTTGAGGGTCTGGTCAGCGCCCGCAGGGAAGGTCAGGCGATCTATTACTCGATCCTTGATCCCAGGGTTCTGGAGATGGTCAATCTTCTGTCACGACTGTTCTGCGACCCGGACTGACTGAAGGCGCCGTGGCGCGGAAGGCCCCCGCGAGGGGCAAGGGAGGAACTGAATGGATGCCATGCCTTTCGGCCTGATCGCAGCCCTTGTCGGGCTGTTGGGCGGGCTTGTACTGGGGCTGGCCGCCCGCCTTGGCGATTTCTGCACGCTCGGGGCACTGGAAAGCGCGATCTACGGGCGGGACCAAAGCCGGATGCGCCTTTGGGGAATCGTGCTGGGCGTTGCGATCCTGGGGACACAGACCGGGGTCATCCTGGGCTGGATCGATCTTGGCAGCAGCATGTACCAGGCGATTTCCTGGAACCCCGTCGCTTCGGTCGCGGGCGGGCTGATCTTTGGCTACGGAATGGCGATGGCGGGCAACTGCGGCTTTGGCGCGCTGGTCCGCTTCGGCGGCGGAGACCTGCGGTCGCTTGTCGTCGTCGTTGTCATGGGCATCTTCGGTTTCGTCGCCCTTTCGGGGCCGCTGGCGCCGCTTCGGGTCGCGCTTTTCCCCCAGCCGGCGGCCACCGGGCCGCAGGGCATGATCCATGACCTTCAGACCCTGGGCATTCCCGCCGCCGCCACCGTCGCCGCTGTCGCGATCCTGTGCCTTGCCTGGGGTTTGTCGCATGCCCCGCTCAGGGCCCGGCCGCAGATGATGGCCTGGGGCGTCGCGGCCGGCCTTGCGGTTGTCTGGTGCTTTGCCGCGACCAGTTGGCTGGCCGACGCCAGCCTGAACGAAATTGCGGTCGAAGGTCCGTCCTTCACCGCGCCGGTCGGGCGCACGCTGATCTACCTGATGACATCGACGGCCGGCGGCATCACCTTTTCGGTGGGCTCCGTCGTCGGCGTCCTCGCGGGCGCGCTGGCCGGGTCGATGATCCGCGGCCTGTTCCAGTGGGAAGCCTGCGAAGACCCCCGCGAACTTGGCCGGCAGGTCGGCGGTGCGGCGATGATGGGAATAGGCGGCGTGATCGCGATGGGCTGTTCGGTCGGTCAGGGCGTTACCGCGACGGCGGCGCTGGCCTGGTCGGGGCCGGTGACGCTGGCCGCCATCGCACTGGGTGCCTGGCTTGGACTGCGCCAGTTGATCGGCGGCTTCCAGACCGAGTGAACCCGTCCCCCGCCGCCACCTAGGCGGCGACGGCCTCGGCCGGGGCTTCCTTTGCGCCGGTCATGAAGGCGACTGCGTCGGACATCGTGTAGTCGCCCGGCCGGATCACGCAAAGCCGGCGCCCAAGCCGGTGAATGTGAATGCGGTCCGCGACCTCGAACACATGCGGCATGTTGTGGCTGATCAGGATGATCGGGATACCCCGCGCCCTTACGTCGCGGATCAGTTCCAGGACCCGGCGGCTTTCCTTCACGCCAAGCGCCGCCGTCGGTTCATCGAGAATCACGACCTTGGACCCGAAGGCCGCCGCGCGTGCGACCGCCACCCCCTGGCGCTGCCCGCCCGACAAGGTCTCGACCGCCTGGTTGATGTTCTGGATGGTCATCAGGCCAAGTTCGGTCAGCTTCTCGCGGGCGAACCTTTCCATCGCGGGGCGGTCGAGCTGGCGGAAAAGACGGCCCATGACCCCCGGTTTGCGCAATTCCCGTCCCATGAACATGTTGTCCGCGATCGACAGCGCCGGCGACATGGCCAGCGTCTGATAGACGGTCTCGATCCCGGCCCCGCGCGCCTCCAGCGGACTTGTGAAGGCGATCTTGCGGCCCTCGAGCCAGACATCGCCCTCGTCGGGGACGACCGCGCCGGAAATCGCCTTGATCAGCGTGGACTTGCCGGCGCCGTTGTCACCGATCACGGCGAGGATTTCCCCCGGCATCAGGTCGAAGTCGCAATGGTCGAGCGCCACGACACGGCCATACCGCTTGACGAGGTTGCGGGCCTTGAGAATCGGTTCCATCACGCAGCCACCTTTCTGATCCACTGGTCCACGGCAACGGCGCCGATGATCAGCGCGCCAATGAGGAGATAGGTCCATTGCGGGTCGGTGCCGAGCATCTTGAGCCCGAGCGAGAAGACCCCAACGATCAACGCCCCGAAGAGCATCCCGAGGATCGAGCCGCGCCCGCCGAAAAGCGAGATGCCCCCGATCACCACCGCAGTGATGCTTTCGATGTTGGCGAACTGACCCGCCGTCGGAGAGACGGAGCCAAGCCGCCCGATCAACACCCAGCCCGCCAGCGCACAGATCAATCCCGAAAGGACGTAGACCGAAACCAGCACCCCCCGCACCTGCACCCCGGCCAGTTCCGCCGCGTCCGGATCGTCCCCGACGGCATAGACATGGCGGCCCCAGGCCGTGTGGCGCAGCACATAGGCAAGGACCAGCACCAGCACCAGCATCGCGACGACGCCATAGGTGAAGACCGCGCCCCCGATGCGGAAGCTTTCGCCGAAAAGCTGCAGGATCGGCGCCTGTTCGGTGATGTCCTGGCTGCGGATCGTCTCGTTCGCGGAATAAAGGAAGTTCGTCGCCAGCACGATCTGCCACATGCCCAGCGTGACGATGAAGGGCGGCAGCTTCATCCGCGCGACGAGGGTGCCGTTGATGAAGCCCATCAGCGCCCCACAGGCAAAGCCGCAGAGAATCGCGAATGACGGCGGCAGGCCATAGCGGAAGGTGAACTGCCCCATGACGACCGAAGACAGCACCATGATCGCACCGACCGACAGATCGATGCCCGCGGTCAGGATGACCAGCGTCTGAGCCGCGCCGACAATCCCGGTGATCGCGACCTGCTGAAGGATCAGCGTCAACGTGAAGGGCGAAAAGAACTTGGCCCCCAGCAGGATCGCGAAGACCGCGATCGCGGCCATCAACACGATCAGCGGCACCAGAGACGGCGTCTGGTGCAGCAGATGCTGGAACCTGTGCACGGCGGATCGGTGTTGCGCGAACTCTGCAACCGTCTCGGGACTGCCCTGTACCGCGCCCTCATAGCCTGGTGCGGACCTCGAATCGCTGGCCATCGTGCTGTCCTCCCCGGAAAAAAGACCGGGGGCGGCGTCTCCACCGCCCCCGGAAGGTATTCTGTCCCTCGGATACGATCCGATCAATCCCGGGGCATCAGCCCCAGCAAAGCTCGGCGCCCTTGGCGGTGTCGATCGATTCGACCCCTTCGACGGGCTTGTCGGTCACCAGCGCCACGCCGGTATCGAAGAAGCTCTTGCCCGGCGTCGGTTCCGGCTTGGTGCCGTCCTTGGCCCAGGCGGCGATGGCCTCGATTCCGAGCGAGGCCATCAAGAGCGGGTACTGCTGCGACGTCGCGCCGATGACGCCGCCCTTCACGTCGGCGACGCCGGGGCAGCCACCGTCCACCGACACGATCAGCACGTCGCCTTCGCGGCCGACGGCCTTCAGCGCCTCGTAGGCGCCGCTCGCGGCGGGTTCGTTGATCGTGTAGACGACGTTGATGAAGGGATCCTTCGCCAGCAGGCTTTCCATGGCGCGGCGGCCGCCCTCCTGGTTGCCCTGGGTCACGTCATGGCCGACCACGCGCGGATCGGTTTCGTCGCCCCACTTGTTCGGGTCGCCGAGGTCGATTCCGAAGCCCTGAAGGAAGCCCTGGTCGCGCAGGACGCCAACGGTCGGCTGGCTGACATCGAGGTCGAGCATGGCGATCTTGGCATCGGCCGCCGCATCGCCCAGCGCGGCCTTGGCCCACTGGCCGATCAACTCGCCCGCAAGGAAGTTGTCGGTCGCAAAGGTTGCGTCGGCCGCATCGATCGGATCGAGCGGCGTATCGAGCGCGATCACCAGAAGCCCGGCCTCACGCGCCTTCTGCACCGCGGGAACGATGCCCTTGGTGTCCGAAGCGGTCAGCAGGATGCCCTTGGCGCCGTCGGCGATGCAGGTCTCGATCGCGGCGACCTGGCTTTCGCTGTCGCCGTCGATCTTGCCGGCATAGGACTTCAGCTCGATCCCCATCTCGGCGGCCTTGGCCGTCGCGCCTTCCTTCATCTTGACGAAGAAGGGGTTGGTGTCGGTCTTGGTGATCAGGCACGCGCTTTCGGCCGAAGCGGCCGAGGCGGCGCCGATCAGAAGCGCGCCGACCGCGGCGCCCGTCAGAAATTTCGTCATGTCATCCTCCCGTGGATCGCTACCGGCGGGGCTCCTGCCTTGCGCCGAACTGCCGGACCGGCGGCAAACTGCCGTTCCCTGCCCTTCCTATGGGGCGAGTCGGGGCTGCCTGTCAATAAATAAATAAACTTGATTTATTAATTTGCATCGCGCACCTTGACCGCGCAGCAGCAACCCGTCAGGCATTGGCCATGGACGCCACCACGATCCGCGACCCGATGGGGGGCGCAAACCAGTCAGGGCTACGCGATCACAACGAAAGGCTTGTCCTTTCGCTGATCCAGCGGCATGGCGGCCTGCCCAGCGCCGAGATCGCACGGCGCGCCAACCTGTCGGCGCAGACCGTGTCGATCATCATCCGCGAACTGGAAAAGGATGGGCTTCTGGCGCGCGGCGAACCGATCCGGGGCAAGGTCGGAAAGCCCTCCATCCCGATGACGCTGCGACCGGACGGCGCTCTTTCCGTCGGGCTGAACATCGGACGCAAGAGCATCGATCTTGTGCTGATCGACATGACCGGCAAGATCCGGGCCCAGATCAAGCGAACCTATGCCTACCCCACACCCTTCGCACTGACGGCGTTCCTCGAGGAAAACTTCGGACGCATCCTGCACAACCTCGCCCCCGGTGACCGGCGACGCATCGCCGGCATCGGCGTGGCCGAACCCTTCGAGCTTTGGAACTGGCTCGACGTGGTGAATGCCCCGAAGGAAGAGATGGGCCGCTGGCGCGACTTCGATGTCGCCGCCGCGGTGGCCGGGATCACCGGGCTTCCGGTCACGATCAAGAACGACGCGACGGCGGCTTGCACGGCCGAACATGTCTTCGGACGCGGACGCGAATTCGCGGACTACGCCTATTTCTTCATCGGCTCCTTCATCGGCGGCGGCGTGGTGCTGAACGACACGGTCTACGCCGGGCGGACCGGCAACGCGGGCGCCTTCGGATCGATTCCGGTGGCGACGGAAACCGGGGCGCAGCAACTGATCCACCACGCCTCGCTCTACCTTCTGGAGATGCGGCTGGAACGGGCGGGTATCGACCCGGCCCTGATCTGGGCGCCGGACACCGACTGGTCCGCCTTTGGCGCCCCGCTGGAGGACTGGCTTGACCATACCGCGCGGCACCTGGCGCTTGCCGCGGTCGCCGTGTCCTCCGTCATCGACTTCGAAGCGGTGCTGATCGACGCCAACTGCCCCGACCCGGTGCGCCGCCTGATCGTCGAACGCACGCGCGCGGCCCTGCGCACCATCGACACGCAAGGCATCGGGGAACCGGCAATCGCCGAGGCCGCCATCGGCCGCAACGCGCGCGCCATCGGCGCCGCCGCGCTGCCGATCATCGAACGCTATCTGCTGGCCCAGCCGCTGTTCGGCTGATCCGCCCTAGCTCCGCACAAAGCTCAGGTAGTGGGGAACGCGGCCCTCGCGCAGGGCCTTCTGTTCGTAGCGTGTGGAAATCCAGTCGTCCCAGGCGGTGCCCCCCTGCGACCGAAGCACGAAACCCGCCCTTGGGACCTCCCTCAGGGTCTGGCGCACATAATCGGGGATATCCGTCGCGACCCGAAACTCAGCCCCCCTGGCCATGACCCGCGCCAGCGGCCCAAGATGCTCCGCCGTCACGAATCGGCGTCGGTGGTGGCGGCGTTTCGGCCAGGGATCGGGATAGTTGAGAAAGGCGCGCGCAACCGACCCTTCGGGCAGAACCTCCATCAGGTCGCGCGCATCGCCCGGATGCACCGCAAGGTTCGTGACCGCCGCCGCCCGGATCTTGCCGAGGAGCATCGCCACACCATTGATGAAGGGTTCGCAGCCGACGATCCCGACATCGGGGTAGCGCGCAGCCATGTGGACAAGGTGTTCGCCGCCCCCGAACCCGACCTCAAGCCAGACAGGTCGGTCATCGCCAAAGATCGCCGCGGGATCGATGATCGCGCGGTCCGGATTGTCCTCCCGGGTAATGCCCGCCGGACTCAGCGTCGCAAGATCCTCGGACAGATAGATCTTCTGGCTCGGCCGCAATGTCTTTCCGTGGCGCCGGCCATAAAAGTTGCGCCATTCGGGCTGGTCGGTGTCGCGGGTGTCGGTCATGGCGCGCCCCTACGCCCTCTGCGGGGGCAAGGTCAAGCCGCGCCCCGCCCTTCTTCATTGCGAAAATACTCTCGCGGGGGTCCGGGGGCGCAAGACCCCCGGCGCCCGCCGCAAGTTCCGCGCTCAGACGGCTTTCTTCAGCGCATCGACAAGGTCGGTGCGTTCCCAGCTGAAACCGCCATCGGCTTCCGGGGCGCGGCCGAAATGGCCGTAGGCCGCGGTGCGCTGATAGATCGGCCGGTCAAGGCCAAGCTGCGTGCGGATCCCGCGCGGAGTGAGGTCCATGATCTCGGACACGGCCTTTTCGATCTGGGCATCGGGGACCTGCCCGGTGCTGTGGGTATCCACATAGATCGAAAGCGGCTTGGCAACGCCGATCGCGTAGGACAGCTGCAGCGTGCAACGGTCGGCAAGCCCCGAGGCGACCACGTTCTTGGCAAGGTAGCGCGCGGCATATGCCGCGGAGCGGTCGACCTTGGTCGGATCCTTGCCCGAAAACGCCCCGCCCCCGTGCGGCGCGGCGCCTCCGTAGGTATCCACGATGATCTTGCGCCCGGTCAGGCCCGCGTCACCGTCCGGCCCGCCGATCACGAAAGTGCCGGTCGGGTTGACGTGCCATTCGGTCTTGCGCGTCAGCCAGCCCTCGGGCAGCACCTCGCGGATATAGGGCTCGACGATCTTGCGGATCACCTTCGAGGTCTGGCGCTTCGACGTGTGCTGGGTAGAAAGCACGATCGAGGTCACCTCGACCGGCTTGCCGTCCACATAGCGCAACGACAGCTGGCTTTTCGCGTCGGGGCCCAGCGTCGGTTCGGCGCCGGATTTGCGCACCTCGGCCAGACGCCGCAGGATCGCATGGGCGTACTGGATCGGCGCCGGCATGAATTCGGGCGTCTCGCGCGTGGCGTAGCCGAACATGATCCCCTGGTCGCCCGCCCCGTCACGGTCCACGCCTTGCGCGATATGCGCCGACTGTTCGTGCAGGTAGTTGTGGATCTTGATCTTGTCCCAGTGGAACTTCTTCTGTTCGTAGCCGATGTCGCGGACGCATTCGCGCACGATCGCGTCGACGCGCGCCAGCATCGCCTTGGTCTTTTCCTTGCTGGAAAGACCCACCTCGCCTCCGACGACAACGCGGTTCGTCGTCGCGAAGGTTTCGCACGCGACCCGCGCGTTCGGTTCCTCGGTCAGAAAGGCATCGAGTACGGCATCGGAAATTCGGTCGCAAACCTTGTCAGGGTGTCCCTCCGACACGGATTCGGAGGTGAAAATGTAGTTCTTGCGGGACATGAAATGCTCCATTGGGGTTATCCCCGTCACGCCAGGAAGCCGTTGTGACGGTTCGTCGAGCCTGACTATCCGTCACGGGCGCGGCGGTCAATCGGCAAAACGACGGCGTGCCGCCACGACCAGCAGCGCCAGGACCAGAAATGCCGCGACCGGCAGGTCGCCGGTGCGGGCGTAAAGTGGCCGGGGCCGCGCGGGGGGCACGGCGACGTCCAGCGCCCCCTCGGTGTTCAGCGGCAGGGCGTGCAGCAGTTGTCCCGCAGCGTCGATCACGCCCGAGACACCGGTGTTGGCGACCCGCAGCACCGGAAGGCCCTGCTCGATCGCCCTGAGGCGCGTTTGCGCAAGATGCTGGTAGGGACCGGAAATATCCCCGAACCAGCCGTCGTTGGTGATCTGCAGGATCCAGTCCGCCTGCCCTACGGCCCGGTTCAGGTCCTGGGCAAAGATCGCCTCGTAGCAGATCAGCGGCAGGACACGTCCGGCCCGACCGAGGTCAAGAACCCGGATCGCGGCCCCGGGCGTATAGCCGAAACCTTCCTGCGCGGCGAAGGCCCTTATCCCGAACGGCACCAGCAAGTCGCCGAAGGGAATGTATTCTCCGAAAGGGACCAGGTGCGACTTGTCATGCATCGCGATGACCGCGCCCCTGCCGTCGAGCGCCACGAGGCTGTTGTAATAGCGCGCGCCGTCGGCCCGCTGCACCCCCGTCACGATCGGCACCCCGCCCGAGACGGCGGCCATCTCTGAAAACAGGTCGTCCGAGTATTCCAGAAGATAGGGCACCGCCGTCTCGGGCCAGATGATCAGGTCGAGTGGCTCGCTGGCGGGTTGCGCGGTCCAGGCAAGCTGGCGGTCCAGGAAGACACGCCACATATCCCCCTGCCATTTCAGCGCCTGTTCCGCATTCGGCTGAACAAGGCGCACCCGAACCGGCGGATCACGCGGTTCGACCGGTTGGTTCAGCCGCGCGCTGCCCGCCAGCCAGACACAGCCCAGAACCGCCAGTGCAACCGCGGAAAGGACAGCCCGGCCCCGGCGGTCGCGGGCCATCACCGGAAGCGCGGCCGTGATCGCCGTCAGCACCGAAAGCCCCACCGGCCCGACAACGGCCGCGGCCTGTGCGACCGGCGTATCGATCCAGATATGCCCCAAGAGCGCCCAGGGAAACCCGGTCAGGACATAGCTTCGCACGAGGTCCCCCACCGCAAGCCCCAGCGCAAAGCCCAGGGCACGGGCGAAGGGCCACCTGCCCACCCCGGCGATCCACCCCGCAAGAAGCCAGAAAAGCGCCATCCCCGCACACATGAGCAAGAGCGCGAAAGGCGCCATCCAGCCAAAGGTTTCCGGTTCGACCAGAAAGGGATCGACGATCCAGAAAAGTGCCAGCGCGAAATAGCCCACGCCCGCCGCCCAGGATAGCCAGAGGCGCCGGGCGCGGCGTCCCTCGGCGGCGATCTCGGCGATCAGGACCGCCAGCGAGAGGAGCGACAGCCACCAGAACCCGAAGGGCGCCTGCCCCGCCGCCACGCCCGCGCCAAGGATTGCCGCGGCGCCAAGCCTGGACCAGCCCGGCCGCGCGGCGGCGCCAAGCGCGCGCAAGAGCCCCATTCTAACCCCTGGACTTCGGCAGGCGCACCCGCAGCCGCTTGATCCGGCGCGGATCGGCGTCCACCACCTCGAACTCGGACCCGCTTTCGTGCGGCACGACCTCGCCCCGCGCGGGAATCCGGCCGGTCAGCATGAAGACCAGCCCGCCCAACGTGTCGATCTCCTCGCCCTCTTCCTCGTCGGCAAGCTTCATGCCGATCTCGGCCTCGAACTCGTCCAGCGGGGCACGGGCCTGGACGATGTACTGGCCGGGCTTTTCAAGCGTCCAGAGTCCGGATTCAGAGGTGTCGTGTTCGTCCTCGATCTCGCCGATGACGGTCTCGATCAGATCCTCGATCGTCACGAGGCCGTCGACGCCGCCGTATTCGTCGATGACAAGCGCCATGTGGATCCGTTCGCTTTGCATCTTCTGCAAGAGGATGCCAATGGGCATCGACGGCGGCGCATAAAGCAGCGGCCGCAACAGCTTGCGCAGCGAAAATCTTGGCTTCGCATCGGAAAATGCCTGCTGGAGCGCCAGATCCTTCAGGTGGATGATCCCCAGCGGGCTGTCGAGCGTTCCCTTGAACACCGGAAGCCGCGAAAAACCGCTCTCACGGAACTTCGCGACCAGGTCTGACAGGCTGATCGTGACCGGAACTGCGACGATCTCGGCCTTGGGGATCGCCACGTCGTCAACCCGCAGCCTGCGCAGGTTCGCGATACCGGGAAGCGCCGCAAGCTGGGCCGGCGCCTCGCCGCGCTGGGCGGGCTGGCTCGTGTCCTCGTCCGGTTCCGAAGGGGTGAGGGCGCTGAAGATCCGGCCAAAGAAGCCCTTCTGCGCGCTACTGTCTGAGGGATCGTCAGCGCTGTCTGCGAACTGCGATCCGTCTGCGGATTCGCCCATCTGTCCTTTCCAAGTTGCAAGGCCGCGTGGCCCCGGCTCATTCATATGGGTTCGATAGCCCCATGGCTTCAAGTATGCGGATTTCCGTGCCTTCCATCAATGCCGCATCGCCGTCGCGGACGTGGTCATATCCCAGAAGATGCAAGGTTGCATGAACAATCAGATGCGAAACGTGGTCGCGCAGGGGCTTGCCCTGGTCTTCGGCCTCGCGTTCGCAGGTTTCCCAGGCGATCGCGATGTCGCCTAGCTCCTCGGGCATGCCGGCCGGGCCGGGGTGCGGTCTGGCGGGTGCCCCGCCGTCCGCATCGGCGCCGCGTTCGTCCGACGGCCAGGACAGCACGTTTGTCGGCTGCGGCTTGCCGCGGAAATCGGCGTTCAGATCGGCGATCCGCCGGTCGTCGCAGCCGAGTAGGCTGATCTCGAACCCCGACGCGGGCAAGGCCAGCGCGGCGAGCGTCGCACCGGCCGCGGCCTCGGCCAGATCCTCCAGCCCGAACGCGCCCCAGCGCGCGTCCTCGATCAATGTGTCAACCAGCGGCTCCATCGTCGCGGTCATAGGCCTCGATGATGCGGGCGACAAGGGGATGGCGGACCACATCCTTTGCGGTGAAGTAGTTGAAGCTGACACCCCTGACCCCGTCGAGGATGCGTTCGGCATCGACAAGGCCCGATGCGGTCCCGCGCGGCAGGTCCACCTGCGTTCGGTCGCCGGTGACGACCATGCGGCTGCCCTCGCCCAGGCGGGTCAGGAACATCTTCATCTGCATGGTGGTGGCGTTCTGCGCCTCGTCCAGCACCACGAAGGCATTCGAAAGCGTCCGCCCGCGCATGAAGGCCAGCGGCGCGATCTCGATCCGCTTTTCCTCCATCAGCTTCTGCACCTGCTTGGCGGGCAGGAAGTCGTTCAGCGCGTCGTAAAGCGGCTGCATGTAGGGATCGACCTTTTCCTTCATGTCGCCGGGCAGGAAGCCAAGCCTTTCGCCCGCTTCCACCGCGGGGCGCGACAGGATGATCCTGTCGACATGCCCGCCGATCAGCATGGTCACGCCCACCGCGACGGCCAGATAGGTCTTGCCGGTGCCCGCCGGGCCGATCCCAAAGGCAAGTTCGTGCTGGAACAGGTTCTTCACATAGGCCTTCTGCGCCTCGGTGCGCGGTTCGACCTGTTTCTTGCGGGTGCGTATCTCCATCCGGCCAGCGGCGAACATTTCAAGCTGTTCGTCAAGGCTTGGCGGGTTGGCAATGCCCATTTCCCCCATCCGGATCGCCGCGTCGATCTCTCCCGCGTCGATGCCGCGTCCGGTCTCAAGCCGGCCGTAAAGCGTTTGCAGAACCGCGGCTGCCCGCCCCCTGCCCTCCGCCCCGCCGACCACGGCAAGGTGATTGCCCCGGCGCAGGATATGGACCCCCAGTTGGTGTTCGATCTGTGCAAGGTTGCGGTCAAACTCGCCGCACAGGTCGATCAGGAGCCGATTGTCGGGGAATTCCAGAAGCGTCTCATGCAGGTCTTCCGGCTTCGGCGGGGGGGTCAAGGCGGAGATGCCCAAACAAGTCTCCTTGGCAGAGGGTTCGCAAAGAAATGGTGCATCCCATCGCCGGGTCACGCAAGGGCTTGTGTCCCCTCTGCGCATATTGTTGCGCAAATGCGCCGGCGAGAGGCGCCTGCGGTGCCCATCTGCCCCATTTCGCGGCCGATCTTCGGCCAGTATGAAGGAATTGCGACGGTTTGTGCCCCGGTCAGGCGTCCAGAACCGCGCCCGCGAGAGAGTTCGGGGCGGAAGAAACGATTCTCATCCGCGCGATCTCCCCCACCGGCAGATCGGTCTGCACATGCACTGCGTGCAGATAGTCGGACTTGCCGACCATCTGGCCCGGCAGCCGCCCCGCCTTTTCAAGCAGCACCGACACCTCGCGCCCGACCATCGCCTCCTGGGCGGCGCGCTGTTGCGAGGTGATCAGCGCCTGCAGCGTCTGGAGCCGGGCGTCGGCCACCTCGGCGGCGACCGGCGTCTTTTCGGCGGCAGGCGTCCCGGGACGGGCGGAATACTTGAACGAATAGGCCATGCCGTAGTTGACGGCGCGGATCAGGTCCATCGTCGCGTCGAAATCGGCATCCGTCTCGCCGGGGAAGCCGACGATGAAGTCGCCCGACATCATCATGTCGGGGCGCGCGGCGCGGATCTTCTCGATCAGGCGCAGATACTGGTCGGCGGTATGCTTGCGCGCCATCGCCTTGAGGATGCGGTCCGAACCCGACTGCACCGGCAGGTGCAGATAGGGCATCAGCTTGGCTTCCTCGCCATGCGCGGCGATCAGGTCGTCGGCCATGTCGTTGGGGTGCGATGTCGTGTAGCGGATACGTTCCAGCCCGTCGACGCGCGCCAGTTCCCGCACCAGCCGCGCCAGCGTCCAGTCCCCGTCGCGCCCGGCGCCGTGATAGGCGTTCACGTTCTGGCCCAGAAGGGTGATCTCGCGCACGCCCTTCTCGACCAGCCCGCGTGCCTCGGCCAGGACGCGTTCGGCGGGGCGGCTGACCTCTGCGCCGCGCGTGTAGGGCACCACACAGAAGGCGCAGAACTTGTCGCAGCCTTCCTGAACGGTCAGGAACGCGGTCGGGCGGACATTGGCCCTGGGCCGGTCCGGCAGGTGGTCGAACTTGTCCTCTTGCGGAAAGTCGGTATCGACGGATTTCCGGCCCTTTTCGGCGGCCTTGGCCATCGCCGGCAGGCGGTGGTAGCTTTGCGGCCCGACGACCAGATCGACCAGCGGCATCCGCCTGAGGATCTCCTCGCCCTCGGCCTGCGCGACACAGCCCGCGACGCCGATCTTCAGATCGGGTTTCGCAAGTTTCAGCGGGCGCAGGCGGCCAAGGTCGGAATAGACTTTTTCCGCCGCCTTTTCACGGATGTGGCAGGTGTTCAGAAGAACCATGTCCGCGTCTTCGGCGACCTCTGTCGTCACATAACCCTCCGCGCCCAGCGCCTCGGCCATGCGTTCGCTGTCGTAGACGTTCATCTGACAGCCGTAGGTCTTGATGAAGAGCTTCTTGGGTTCGGACATGCGCGGATCCTTTCGGATGCGACGGGATAGCGCAATGTCGTGCAAGGGGCAACAGCGCGCGATTTCCCCCCTTCCGAGGTTGACCGGGGCCGCGCCAAGGCCGCACTCTTGCCCCGAAGATAGCAGGAGGACGGCATGCGCATTTTCGCCGTGGCAGCATTTTTCCTTTTCCCCGGGATCATGGCCGGTTGGGCAGAGGCCAAGGAAGTCGCGCTGGTCATCGGCAACGACGACTACCAATCGGTTCCACGGCTTGAAAAGGCGGGCGGCGACGCGCGCGCCATCGCGGGCGTTCTGGGCAGCAAGGGCTACGAGGTTATCGCGGATTTCGACGTGACGCGGCGCAACATGGCGCGCGACATCGCCGAATTCCTTGCCCGGATCGAGCCGGGCGACACGGCGCTTGTCTACTATTCCGGCCACGGGGTCGAGATCGAGGGCGAAAACTACCTTCTGCCGGTCGACATCACCGCGCCCGAGGACGGCGGCGAAAGCTATATCCGGCTGGAAAGCTTCGCATTGTCGGATCTTCTTGATTCCGTGCGCGAGACCGGGGCGCGCGCGACCCTGGTCTTCCTGGACGCCTGCCGCAACAACCCCTTTGCCGCGGGCGGAACCAAGCGCGCCATCGGCGGCGCGCGCGGGCTTGGCCGCGTCACCGCGCCCGAGGGCACCTTTGTGGTCTTCTCCGCCGGGGCCGGGCAGACGGCGCTGGACGCGCTGGACGATCGCGACGCCGACCCCAACTCGATCTTCACGCGGCTCTTGCTGCCCAAGCTCGACCGTCAGGACCTCGAACTGCGCGAATTGATCTCGGAACTTCGGGTCGAGGTGCGCGACCTTGCGCGGACGCGCAATCACGCGCAGTTCCCGGCCTATTACGACGAACTTCTGGGCAACTTCTACTTCGCCGACGCGGCGGCGGGCGAACCGGCCGACGCCGCGCCCGTTGCCACCGCGCAGAACCAGGTTCGCGCCGATTTCCGGCTGGCGACGGAACTTGGCACGCGCGACGCGCTTGAAGGGTTCATCGAGCGCTACGGCACGTCGGGCGACTTCACGGTCGACCTCGCGCGGCGCGCGCTGGAAGCGATGGACCGCGACGCGACCGCCGCGCCCGAACGTGTGGCGATCGCGCCGGCGACGCCCCCCGCCCTGCCCGCGACACCGGAGCCCGCCACCCCGGAACCGGACGCGCAGGCCCTGGCTGCGCGCGATCTCATGCGGGAAACCCAGACAGAGCTCAATCGTATCGGCTGCTCGGCGGGCGGCGCGGACGGCATCGCGGGCGCACGCACCCGCGCCGCATGGGACCGCTACCGCGCCGCCTCGGGTTCGGGGCTGGCGCGCACGGCACTTGGGTCGGAAGCCGCGCTGGGGGAATTGAAGGGCGCAAGGGCTGGCACCTGTGCGGCCATCGCCGCCGCCCCTGCCCCTGCACCGACCGAGCCCGGCGCCACGACCCGCGCCCCCGCAGCGGCCGCCCCGGCCCTCGATCCGGCGGGCACCTGGCAATGGACAGCGAACTGCGCCCTTCTTCTGCGCGTCTCGGGCTGGACGACGTTCAGCCCGCGCGGGGACGGAACCTGGAACGCCAGCGCCGGCAATTCGCTTGGCTTCAGCGCGAACGGCAGCGCCACCCTGTCAGGCAGCACGCTGACCGTCAGGCTGGCCTGGTCGAACGGCATCCGCGAGGTTTCCACGATGCGCATTTCCGGCAACAGCTTTACCTCGACCAGTTCGGCGGGCTGCGCCGGAAGCGGCCACCGCTAGCACGCCGTACCAATCCGGCCCTTGATTCCCGGCCCGCGTTGCGACCATCTTGCGGCGGCCACGACCCGGACTGCAAAGGCGACGCATGTACCACGACACCCTCGGCGACTTCCTGCGAACCGGCTCGGGCCTTCTGTCGAAGGGCCCGGTGGCGCTGATCTTTGCGGAGGACGAGATCGAGCTTGGCTCGACCCTCGGCCATCACCTTGCCGCGGGGTTCGGCCTCGTGCTGGCGTTCCTGCCCGACGGGATCGACCTGCCCGACGCGTTCACCCAGCAGGTCCACGCGATCCGGTTCGACACCCGCGCCGATGACGCGGTGACCGGCGCCGTGAATGCCGTCGCGGCGGCGGCCCCTGCAAGGACTTGGATCTACTACGGCTACAACGCCGAATACCTGTTTCACCCGTTCGCGGAATCCCGCAGCCTTTCGGAAATGCTGGCCTTCCACACCGAGGAACGGCGTGACGCGGTCTTTTGCACCGTCGTCGACCTTTACGCCGCCGACCTCGGCGCCGCGCCCACCGGCGTCTCGGTGTCGGACGCGATGTTCGATGGCGCGGGCTACTATGCGCTCTCCCGCTGGGATGAGGAGACCGGGGCAGAGCTTGAACGCCAGGTCGATCTGTTCGGCGGGCTCAAGTGGCGGTTCGAGGAACACATTCCCTGGGCCCGCCGCCGGATCGACCGGATCGCGCTTTTCCGCGCCGAACCGGGCGTCCGACTTTTGCCCGATCACCGGCTTTCGGTCGAAGAAGGCAACACCTACGCCTGTCCCTGGCACAACAACCTGACCGCCGCCGTCGCGTCCTTCCGCACCGCCAAGGCGCTGCGCCGCAACCCCGCCTCGCGTCACGCCGTCCAGAGCTTTGCCTGGCCGCGGTCGGTCCGGTTCGACTGGACGGCGCAGCAGCTCATGGATGCGGGTCTGATGGAGCCGGGGCAATGGTTCTGAACCGGGTGCCGGGACGATGAAGGTCAGGGCCGGGGAATGGGCCGTTCTCGCGTTCACGCTGGCCTATGCGGCGGGCTTCGGCCTGTGGTTCCTGTCGATCGGGAACTACGAATTCATCTGGTACCTGCTGACGATGGCGGCCCTTGTCACGCTGGTCGGCCTGACGCTGCGCCGCGCCGCCTTTCCGCCGACGCTTCTGTGGGGGCTGTCGCTTTGGGGACTTGCGCATATGGCGGGCGGCGGCGTGGCGGTGGGCGACGGCGTCCTATACAACGCCGTCCTCCTGCCCCTTGGCGGGACCGGAGAGATGACGATGCTGAAGTATGACCAGGCCGTCCATGCCTGCGGCTTCGGGATCACCGCCTGGCTTCTGTGGCACCTGATGCGGCACAATCATCCGGGCACGCGCGGCGGCTGGACCCTGCCGGTCTATTCGGCCCTGGGCGCCATGGGGCTGGGCGCGATGAACGAGATGATCGAATTCGTGGCCGTCCTTGGCATCGCGGACACCAATGTCGGCGGCTACTACAATACCGCGCTCGACCTTGTGTTCAATGCGCTTGGCGCAATCATCGCGGCTTCGGTTCTGGCCTGGCGGGACCGGCCCTGATCAGGCCCGGATCAGGCGCGCCGCAGACGAATGATCACATCGACCCTGGTCACCTCGCCGCCCTGCGGCGTCTTCGGCAGCCGCGCGATCTCAAGCTCGTCGTTCGGAGCGTCCGCAAGCTGCGACGTGTCTTCCCAGAAGAAGTGCGGATGGTCGTCCAGCCGCGTGTCGAAATAGCTGCGCGACCCGTCGACGGTGATCTCTGACAAGAGGCCCGCGTCGCAGAACGCGCGCAGCGTGTTGTAGACCGTCGCGAGCGACACGACATCGCCCGTCTCGCGCGCGGAGGCATGCAGGCTTTCGGCGGTCACATGGCGATGCTGGCCATCCCCCACAAGCAGCGAGGCCAGGGCCAGGCGTTGACGCGTCGGCCTGAGCCCTGCCCCCGCCAGCCAGCTTTCCGCGCGCGTTGCCTCGATCTCTTTCATGGCCGCTCCTGCCTCTCTTCGGCTCCATTTAGACCAGAAGCGATGCATTTTTCAATCTTTCCCGACAACCACTGCCCGAAGCACCAAGGTCGCACCCTTGCCCTGCCGCGCGCGGGGGTGCTAGAGGGGATGAGTCAAGCCACGTGGGACAGGGAAAACTGGATGTCGCCATATCCGAATAGCTTCGGTCGCGAAGACCTGCTGAAATGCGCGCGCGGCGAATTGTTCGGCCCCGGCAACGCCCAGCTGCCCGAACCCCCGATGCTGATGATGGACCGGATCACCGACATCTCCGAAGACGGCGGCCTGCATGGCAAGGGCCATGTCGTCGCCGAATTCGACATCACGCCGGACCTGTGGTTCTTCGCCTGCCACTTCCCCGGCAACCCGATCATGCCCGGCTGCCTTGGCCTTGACGGGCTTTGGCAGCTGACCGGCTTCAACCTTGGCTGGCGCGGCTGGCAGGGGCGCGGCTACGCCTTGGGCGTGGGCGAGGTCAAGCTGACCGGCATGGTAAGACCCGACCGCAAGATGCTGACCTACAAGGTCGATTTCACCAAGGCGATCCAGACCCGCCGCCTGACCATGGGCGTGGCCGACGGGATCGTGGAAGCGGATGGCGAAGTCATCTATCAGGTCAAGGACATGAAGGTCGCGCTTTCCGCAAGCTGACCACCAGAAAGGGAGTGCGCCCATGCGCCGCGTCGTCATCACAGGGATCGGGATCGTCTCGCCCATCGGCAACAACGCCGAGGAGGTCGAGGCCTCGCTCCGCGCGGGGCGGTCGGGCATCGTCTTCGCCCCCGAATACGCGGAACACGGCTTTCGCAGCCAGGTTCACGGCAAGCCGCAGATCGTGCTCGAAGACCATATCGACAAGCGCAACCTGCGCTTCATGGGCGATGGCGCGGCCTTCAACTTCATCGCCATGGAACAGGCGGTCAAGGACAGCGGCCTGACCGAGGCCGAGGTGTCGAACGACCGCACCGGCCTGATCATGGGATCGGGCGGGCCGTCGACCAAGAACTTCTTCGTGGCCTTCGACACGGTGATCAACAAGGGCAGCCCCAAGCGCATGGGCCCCTTCATGGTCACCCGCTGCATGTCCTCGACGAACTCCGCCTGCCTCGCCACGCCTTTCAAGATCAAGGGCGTGAACTATTCGATCACCTCCGCCTGCTCGACCTCGGCGCATTGCATCGGCAACGGCACCGAACTGATCCAGATGGGCAAGCAGGACGTGGTCTTCGCCGGCGGCGGCGAGGAGCTGGACTGGACGCTGTCTTGCCTGTTCGACGCCATGGGCGCGATGTCGTCGAAATACAACGACACGCCGGAAACCGCCTCGCGCACCTATGACGCGACCCGTGACGGCTTCGTCATCGCCGGCGGCGGCGGCGTCGTGGTGCTGGAAGAACTGAACCACGCCCTCGCGCGCGGCGCGAAGATCTATGGCGAGGTGACGGGCTATGGCGCGACATCGGACGGATACGACATGGTCGCGCCGTCGGGTGAAGGCGGCGAACGGTCGATGCGGCTTGCCGTGGCGACACTGCCCGAGGGCCGCAAGATCGACTATATCAACAGCCACGGCACCTCGACCCCGGTCGGTGACGTGACCGAGATGGAGGCGATCCGCCGCGTCTTCGGCAAGGGCACCACGCCGCCCGTGGCATCGACCAAGTCGCTGACCGGCCATTCGCTGGGCGCCACCGGCGTGCACGAGGCGATCTATTCGCTGATCATGATGAACAAGGGCTTCATCGCGGCCTCGGCGAACGTGTCCACGCTCGACCCCGCGCTCGACCCGTCGGAGATCGTGACCGAACTGCGCGAGGGCGTGACCATCGACAGCGTCCTGTCCAACAGCTTCGGCTTCGGCGGGACGAACGCGACCCTTGTGATGAGCAAATATCTCGGGTGATCTGACATGGCCGGACTGATGCAGGGCAAACGCGGGCTTGTGATGGGCGTCGCGAACGAACGTTCCATCGCCTGGGGCATCGCCGCGGCGCTGGCCGCCGAGGGTGCGGAACTGGCCTTTTCCTACCAGGGGGAGGCCTTCGGCAAGCGTGTAGAACCGCTGGCGGCCTCGGTCGGGTCGGACTTCCTGGTCGATGTGGACGTGACGAACGACGAAAGCCTTGAGGCCTGTTTCGGCGCACTGAAGGCGCGCTGGGGCACGATGGACTTCCTGGTCCACGCCATCGCCTATTCCGACAAGAACGAACTGACCGGCCGCTTCATCAACACCAGCCGCGACAACTTCAGGAACTCGCTGTCGATCTCGTGCTTTTCGTTCATCGACGTGTCGCGGCGCGCGTCCGAACTGATGCCCGAGGGCGGCTGTCTCATCACGCTGACCTATGGCGGGTCCAACCGTGTGACGCCGAACTACAACGTGATGGGGGTCGCCAAGGCCGCGCTGGAAAGCGCCACGCGTTATCTGGCGAACGATCTTGGCCCGCAGAAGATCCGCGTCAACGCAATCTCCCCCGGTCCGATGAAGACGCTTGCCGGGGCCGCGATCGGCGGCGCGCGCGCGACCTTCCGCCATACCGAGGCGAACGCGCCCCTGCGCGCCAATGCCACGCTGGAGGCGATCGGCGGGACGGCCGTCTACCTTTGTTCCGACTACGGCGCCTGCACCACGGGCGAGGTCATCCGGGTCGACGGCGGCTATCACGTCCTGGGGATGCCACAGGGCGAAAACCTTTAGCGATCCGCGCGAAGATCGTCCCGCAAGCGCTTGTTTTGGGCGCGGAACGCCTCTGCGTCGCCATAGTCGAGGAAGTCCGGATAGCGGTCGTGCGGATCGGCCGGATTGCGGGCGTGCCGGATCGGGCACCAGTATTGTTCGGTCCGCGCCGCGACTTCCCGCACCAGCGAAATCAGGCCGTTGATATAGCCGCAGTAAAGGCAGTTCAGCTTCTGCAGACCGTTCAGGTAGGCCAGCCGGTGCCGGTCGATGACGATATGATCGCGCCGCCGCACCCTGGCGATCCCGTAGACCGGAAAGCAGATCGCCTGGTAGACGGCGACGAACAGGTCCAGAAGCGCGAAGGGCAGGATCAGCGCATAGATCACAGGCGCGGTCAGGATCACCCGCAGGCGCGCATGCAGGACATAGCCCGGCAGCCTTTCGCGGATTGCGCGGTGCGCCTCGCGGATCTCGGCGTCGAAGACCGCCCTGCCGCGTTCGATCCGGTATCGCAACCGTTCGCGGCGCTCCGCCAGGTCGCGGTCGATCTCGCTGCGGGTTTCCTCAAGCAGCGCCCTCAGGCGGTCGAACGGGCTGGTCATGGGGCCTCCGCTTCCATCCCTTCGGGCCGATTTGAACACGGAAGCACTGCGAAAGCCAGAACCCCGCGGTCAAGGCCGATCCGGGCTTGCGCCCGCGCCGCGCCGGGGCCAGTCTGCCCGCGAGGGAGGACCCCATGCCGATCAAGGTCTGCGTCTTCGACGCCTATGGCACGCTTTTCGACGTGGCGGCCGCCGCGCGCATCGCCGCCGCGGAGCCGGGCCGCCAGAGCCTCGCGAAGGCCTGGCCGCGCCTGGCCGAGGACTGGCGCCGCAAGCAGCTTGAATACAGCTGGCTGCGCGCCGTCATGGGCACGCACGCCGATTTCTGGCAGGTCACGCAGGACGGGCTCGACTGGGCGCTCGACGCCTCGGGCCTGGCCGACCCGGCGCTGCGCGACCGGCTCTTGGCGCTTTACCGGGAGCTTCAGGCCTATCCCGAGGTTCCGGCCATGCTTGCGGCACTGAAACGCGCGGGGCTGGAAACCGCGATCCTGTCGAACGGATCGCCCGAGATGCTTGAGGGTGCGGTGCGTTCGGCCGGGATCGGCGCGGTGCTCGACGATGTGCTTTCGGTCGAAAGCGTCGGCGTCTTCAAGCCCGCGGCGCCGGTCTACCGCCTTGTCACCGACCGCTTCGCCTGTCCGGCGGCCGAGGTGCTGTTCGTATCCTCGAACGGCTGGGACGCGGCGGCGGGCGCGGCCTATGGGTTCCGCGTGGCCTGGGTCAACCGGTCGGGGCTGCCCCTTGACCGCCTGCCGGGCCGCCCCCATCACATCCTTTCCGACCTGACCACGATCCCGGACATCGCCACCTCATGACGCTGCACCAGTTCACCGCCTCGGACGGGGCGCGCCTTGCCTACCGCGACGAGGGCGCCGGCCTGCCGGTCCTTTGCCTTGCCGGGCTGACCCGATCCTCGACCGATTTCGACTTCCTCGTCCCGCATCTGGACGGTGTCCGCCTGATCCGGGCGGATTACCGCGGGCGCGGCGGTTCGGACTGGACCGGCGCGGAGACCTACACCATCCCGCGCGAGGCGCAGGACGCGCTTGACCTTCTCGATCACCTTGGCATCGGGCAGGCGGCGATCCTTGGCACCTCGCGCGGCGGGCTGATCGGCATGGCGCTGGCCGCCACGTCGCGGGACCGGCTGAGCGGCCTTTGCCTGAACGACATAGGCCCGGTGATCGAACGCGGCGGCCTGGACCGGATCTGCGACTATGTCGGGCGCAATCCGGCGGCGCGGACCATCGACGACCTTGCCGCGCGGATGCCGCGCACCATGCCCGGCTTCGACGGCGTTTCGCCCGAACGCTGGACCGACTTCGCCCGCCAGCTTTACGAAGAGACGGAAACCGGGCTGGCAATCCGCTACGACCCGGCGCTGCGGGAAAGCTTCCTGGCCGGGTACCGGGCGCCGGTCGCCGACCTATGGCCGCTGTTCGACGCCTGCGCGGGCCTGCCCCTGGCGCTGATCCGGGGGGCAAATTCCGACCTTCTGTCCCCGGAGACGGCGGCCGAGATGCAAAGGCGGCGCCCCGACATGATCTTTGCCGACGTGCCGGACCGCGCCCATGTTCCCTTTCTTGACGAGACGGAAAGCCTTCAGGCGATCCGCGCCTGGCTGGAGCTACTGGCATGAACATCGACTTGATCCGCGCGGCCGAGGCGCGGCTGAAGGGGGCCGTTCGGGAAACCCCGCTCCTGTCCTCGCCCGCACTGGACGACATGGCCGGGCGGCAGGTTCTGGTAAAGCCCGAATGCCTTCAGCACACCGGGTCTTTCAAGTTCCGCGGCGGCTGGTCGGCGGTCTCTGCCCTGCCCCGCGCGGCGCTGGACCGGGGGGTGATCGCCTATTCCTCGGGCAACCATGCGCAGGGTGTGGCGCTGGCGGCGCGGCGGCACGGATCGCCTGCCGTCATCGTCATGCCAGCCGATGCGCCTGCCGTGAAGATCGCCAACACCCGCGCGCTGGGGGCCGAGGTCGTGCTTTATGACCGCGCCGGCGAGGACCGCGACGCCATCGGGGCGGCGATCGCCGCCGAACGCGGCCTGACCCTGATCAAGCCCTTCGACGAACCGCAGGTCATCGCGGGCCAGGGCACCACGGGGCTGGAGATCGCCCGCCAGGCCGCGGCGGCGGGGGTGAGGCGGGCCGATATCCTCGTGCCCTGCGGTGGCGGCGGGCTCAGTTCCGGGATCGCCCTTGCCTGCGAGGCCGAGGCGCCGGGCCTGAGGGTCCGCACGGTGGAGCCCGAGGCCTTCGACGACATGGCCCGGTCGCTGGCCACCGGCAGCATCCAGCGCAACACCCGGCTTTCCGGTTCGCTGTGCGATGCCATCGTGACGCCCGAACCCGGCAAGCTGACCTTCCCGATCCTCGCGCGGCTGGCAGGCCCCGGCCTTGTCGTGACCGAAGACGAGGCCCTGCGCGCCATGGCGATGGCCTTCGCCCATTTGCGGATCGTCGTCGAACCGGGCGGCGCCGTGGCGCTGGCCGCGGCGCTTTTTCACCCCGGCAGCATCGCGGGCGACAGCGTGATCGCCGTCTGTTCGGGCGGCAACGTCGATCAGGGCGTCTTCGCCCGCGCGCTTTCCATGGCGGAGGACGCATGAACATCCTCGATCTGGGCGATACCCATATCCACTGGCGCGAAGACGGCGACCCGGATGGCGCACCGGTGGTCTTTTCCAACTCCCTCGGCAGCGATCTCAGGATGTGGGACAAGATCGTGCCCCTGATGCCGGCCGGGCTCAGGCTGATCCGCTACGACACGCGCGGCCACGGGCTTTCGGCCTGCCCCGCCGGGGCCTATGCGATGGGCGCGCTGATCCGCGACGCCGAACGGCTTCTGGATGCGCTGGGCGTGCGCGACTGCGCCTTCGTGGGCCTGTCGATGGGCGGGCTGATCGCGCAGGGGCTGGCGGTCAAGCGGCTGGACCTTGTGCGCGCCATGGTCCTGTCGAACACCGCCGCCAAGATCGGGACCGCGCAGACCTGGGCCGAGCGCATCGCCAGCGTTCGCGCGGACGGGCTGGAAAGCATCGCGGGAACGATCATGGAACGCTGGTTTTCGCGCAAGTTCCGCGACACCCCGGAGCTTCTGGGCTGGCGCACGCTTTTCCTGCGCACGCCGGTCGATGGCTATGCCGGTTGCTCGGCCGCCATCGGCGGGACGGATTTCATCACCCCGACCTCGGGCCTGACGCTGCCCACGCTGGTAATCGCCGGATCCGAGGACGGATCGACGCCCCCCGACCTCGTGCGCGAGACGGCGGATCTGGTGCGCGGCAGCCGCTTTCACCTGATCCGCGGCGCGGGCCATCTGCCCCCGGTCGAGAAGCCCGCCGAATTCGCCGAGATCCTTGGCGGCTTCCTGCGCGACATCGGCCACACGGGCTAAGGCAGGGTGGCGCGGTTCCTGCTGATCCACGGCTCCTGCCACGGCGCCTGGTGCTGGCCCGCGACGATCGCGGCGCTGGCGCGGCTTGGCCATGACGCCCGTGCCATCGACTTGCCTGCCCACGGCGCGGACCGGACGCCTTCGGCAGATGCAACGCTGGAAGGCTACGCCCGCGCGATCGTCGCCGCGCTCGACCGCCCGGCGATCCTTGTCGGCCATTCCGCGGGCGGCTATCCGGTCACGCTGGCCGCGGCGCTGGCGCCAGATCGGGTCGCCGGGCTTGTCTACCTTTGCGCCTATGTGCCGGCCCCCGGCAGGTCGATGATCGACCTGCGCCGGGCCGGGCCGCGCCAGCCGCTTGCCGGGGTGGTGCGGGCCGATCCCGGTGGCATGACCTACAGCGCCGACCCCGAAGGCGCGCGGGCCACCTTCTACCACGATTGCCCGGCCCCCTTGGTCGCGCGGGCTCTGCCCCGCCTTTGCCCCGAACCCATCGCGCCGCAGGCAACGCCCCTGCCCGAAGGCACCGAAACGCCGGCACCGGCCCGCCACTACATCCTGTGCGAGGACGACCGGACCATCCCGCCAGAGTACCAGGCCGAGATGGCCCGCCCCTTCGGCCCCGCCGTCAGCCGACTTTCGTCGGGGCATTCGCCGTTCTTCACCTGCCCGGCGCGGCTTGCCCGACTTCTTGATACGATCACCGCGCAAGCCCCTTTCCCTCGTCCCTGACCGGCGCTAGCGTGGCGCGGCCCGGCGGCCGTCTCCGCGGGCCGGGACCCCATGCAGAATCGTCTTGCCCTGATCTTCATCCTGGCGACCGTCGCCATCGATTCCATCGGCATTGGCATCATCTTTCCGGTGATGCCCGACCTGATGCGCGACGTGACCGGCGCCTCGCTGGCCGATGCGGCGCTTTGGGGTGGCGTCCTGGCGACGGCCTTCGCCGCGATGCAGTTCCTCTGCGGCCCGGTCGTCGGCAACCTGTCGGACCGCTTCGGCCGCCGCCCGGTGATGCTGGCCGCACTCGCCACCATGGCGCTCGACTACCTGGTGATGGCGCTGGCGCAGTCGGTCTGGCTCCTGCTGGCCGCGCGCGTCGTCGCGGGGGCGACCGCGGCCACCTATGCCACCGCCGGGGCCTATGTCGCCGACGTCTCCGGCCCGGACGAAAGGGCGCGCAACTTCGGCCTGATCGGCGCGGCCTTCGGCCTGGGCTTCGTTCTGGGTCCGCTGATCGGGGGCGCGACCTCGGTCATCGACGTGCGGGCGCCGTTCTACGCGGCCGCAGCCATCGCCGCGGCGAACTTCCTTTTCGGCCTTGTCATCCTGCCCGAAAGCCTGCCCGAGGGCCGCCGCCGCCGGATCACCTTCGCCCGCGCCAATCCCTTCGCATCGTTCCGTGCAATCGGCCATCTGCCGGGCCTGCGCCGCTATCTGGCGGTCATGTTCCTCTATACCGTCTGCTTCACCGCCTATCCCGCGGTCTGGTCGTATTTCGGCGCCGCCCAGTTCGGCTGGGACGGCTGGTGGAACGGCCTTTCGCTCGCGGTTTTCGGTGTCTTCATGGCGCTGGTACAGGGCCTCGGCGTCGGCCCCGCGACCCGCCTGTGGGGCGAAGAACGGACGGCGGTCTACGGCTGCCTGATGCATGTACTGACCTTCGGCTTCTACGGCCTTGTCACCTCGGGCTTCTGGGCGCTGGCCTTCACCCCCATCGCGGCCCTTGGCGACATCGCCGGCCCCGCCATGCAGGGCCGCATGACCAATCTCACGCCCGAGGACCAGCAAGGCGAGTTGCAGGGCGTGATCGCCTCGGTCTCGGCGGTCGCCGCCACTGTCTCGCCGCTCGTCATGACCTGGATCTTCGCCCATTTCACCCAAGCCGGCACGGCGATGCACTGGCCGGGCGCGCCCTTCATGCTGTCGGCCGTCATCATGGTCGCTATCGTGCTGATCCTTGTCGCACCCTCGCGGTCACCCATGGCACCGCCGACACAGATTTGACCACGGGAAAGGAATGCGCATGACCACAGTCAGGGCCGCGATCTGCGAAACCTTCGGCGCGCCCCTTCGGGTCGAGGCGCTGACCCTGCGCGCGCCGGGACCGGGAGAGGTCGAGGTGAAGGTCGAGGCCTGCGCCATATGCCATTCCGACATCACCTATATCGACGGCGGCTGGGGCGGAGAGCTTCCCGCCGTCTTCGGCCACGAGGCCGCGGGCCGCGTTGCCCGCGTCGGACCGGGCGTCACCCGTCTGGCGCCGGGCGATTCGGTCCTCGTCACGCTGATCCGCGCCTGCGGCCATTGCGCCCCCTGCGCCTCCGGTCATCCGACGCGCTGCTCTGCGCCCGCGCGACCGCCCTCGCCGCTCAGCCGCGCGGACGGCACGCCGGTCGCCCAGGGGCTTGACTGCGCGGCCTTCGCCGAACGGGTGGTCGTGCATGAAAGCCAGACCGCGCCGCTGCCCGAGGGCATCCCGATGGAAACCGCGGCGCTCCTGTCCTGCGGGGTCATCACCGGGCTTGGCGCGGCGGTGAACACCGCCCGCATCCGCCCGGGCGAGGTCGTCGTCGTCATCGGCGCGGGCGGCGTCGGGCTGAACGCGATCCAGGGCGCGCGCCTGGCGGGCGCGGCCCGTGTCATCGCCGTCGACACCAACCCCGCCAAGCTCGACGCCGCGCGCGACTTCGGCGCGACAGATGCCCTCCTCGCCACGGACCCCAAACCCTGGGCGGGCGCGAAACGGATCGCCGGCCGCGGCGCCGACGCCGTCCTTGTCACCGTGGGCGCGATACCCGCCTACGACAGCGCGGCACGCTACCTTGCCCCGGGCGGACGCCTCGTCGCGGTGGGCATGCCGCATTCCGGCGCGAAATCCGCCTGGGAACCGGTCATCCTCGCCGCCACCGGCCAGGCGATCACCGGCTCCTTCATGGGGGACACCGTGCTTGCCCGCGACATCCCCTGGATCGTCGATCTCTACCACCAGGGCCGCCTGAAGCTTGACGAACTCATCTCCGGCCGCTGGACGCTCGACCAGATCAACGAAGCCATCGCCGACACCAGGACCGGAGCCGCCCGCCGCAATGTCCTGATCTTCTGACTTCTTCTTTTCCCAAATATCCCGCGGGGGGAGGACCGGGGAACCCGGTCCCGGGGGGCGCGAAGCCCCCCGCTCCGCGCCAGAACCGGAGGAACCATGCGTCTCAAGGATCTCGAGATCTTCACCGTTGCCCCCCCCGCGCCGGGCTGGGGCGGGCGTTACTGGATCTTCGTCAAGCTGACGACTGACGACGGCATCGCGGGCTACGGCGAATGCTACGCCTCCTCGGTCGGGCCGAAGGCGATGGAGGCGGTGATCACCGACGTCTTCAACCGCCACATGGCGGGCGAAAACCCCGAGATGATCGAACTGATGTTCCGCCGCGCCTATTCCTCGGGCTTCACGCAGCGACCGGACCTGACGGTGATGGGGGCCTTCTCGGGGCTCGAGATCGCCTGCTGGGACATCCTCGGCAAGGCGCGGGGGCGGCCGGTCCACGCGCTTCTCGGCGGGAAGATCAACGAACGCCTGCGCTCCTACACCTATCTTTATCCCGAGCCGGGCAAGGAATCGGGCGAGTTCTGGGTCAATGCCGACATGACGGCCGAGGCCGCGGCGCGCTTCGCCGACATGGGCTTCACCGCGGTGAAGTTCGACCCCGCCGGCCCCTACACGATCCGCGGCGGGCACGACCCCAGCCAGTCCGACATCACCCGCTCCGCCCTCTTCTGCAAGCGCATCCGCGAGGCGGTGGGCGACCGCGCCGACCTTCTCTTCGGCACGCATGGACAGTTCAACGTGGCGGGCGCGGTGCGGCTGGCGCAGGCGATCGAACCCTACGGACCCTTGTGGTACGAAGAACCGATCCCGCCCGACAACCTCCTGGACTTCGCCGAGGTGCAGAAGGCGGTGCGCATCCCCGTCGCCACCGGCGAACGCTTTACCACCAAGGCGGAATTCGCCACCGTCCTCAGGACGGGGGGCGCGCGCATCCTGCAGCCGGCGCTTGGTCGCGCGGGCGGTATCTGGGAATGCAAGAAGATCGCCGCGATTGCCGAGGTCTTCACCGCCCAGATGGCACCGCACCTTTACGCGGGGCCGGTCGAATGGGCGGCGAACATCCACCTTGGCGCCTCGATCCCGAACCTCCTGATGGTCGAGACGATCGAGACCGGCGGAGCCTTCCACCTGAAGCTCATCAAGAATTCGATCCGCTGGGAAGACGGCTATGTCATCGTTCCCGACGCGCCGGGCCTCGGCATCGAGTTCGACGAGGATCTGGCGCGTGCCCATCCCTATACCGGAACCGGCCTGCACCTGCAGATGCAGGAAGCGCCCTGCGATTACGCGCGCCCGAACTGGTTCGAGGGCGGCGCGCCGACGACGAAGCGGCCAGACTGAGCGACCAGACTGGGGGGCCCGATCAGCGGGCGGGGCGGACCTTCTGGGTCTGCACGCCCAGCCCCGCGATGCCCAGGCGCATCACCTCGCCGCCCCTCAGGTAGACGGGCGGCTTCTGGCCCATGCCCACCCCCGGCGGCGTGCCGGTCGAGATCACGTCGCCGGGCCGAAGCGACATGAACTGGCTGACATAGTGGATCAGGAAGGGCACGCGGAACACCATCGTCGCGGTCGATCCGTCCTGGTAGCGGCGCCCGTCCACCTCCAGCCACATCGGCAGGTCGTCGATGTCGCCCGCCTCGTCCGGGGTCACCAGCCAGGGGCCGATCGGCCCGAAGGTGTCGCAGCCCTTGCCCTTGTCCCAGGTGCCGGCGCGATTCATCTGGAAGTCGCGTTCGGAAATGTCGTTGACCACGCAGTAGCCCGCGACATGCGACAGTGCCTCCGCCTCCGCGATGTAGCGGCCGGGCTTGCCGATCACCACCGCCAGCTCCACTTCCCAATCGGTCTTGACCGAGCCGCGCGGAATTTCCACGTCGTCATCCGGCCCGCTGACGGCAGAGGTCCACTTGTTGAAGATCACCGGTTCCGGCGGCACCGGCAGGCCGCTTTCGGCGGCGTGGTCGGCGTAGTTCAGGCCGATGCAGACGAACTTGCCGATCCCGCCGACGCAGGGGCCAAGCCTGAGGTCGGCCTGCGGGGTTCCGGGCACGAGCGGAAGGCTTTCGGGGTCGAGCGCGGCAAGTGCGGCCAGGCCTTCGGGCAGAAGTGCGGCCCCCGCGAGGTCGTCAATCCGCCCCGACAGGTCGCGCACGCGGCCCGCGTCGTCGAGCATCCCCGGCCGTTCCTGCCCCGCCGGGCCAAATCGCACAAGTTTCATCGTCCCGTTCCCGTCGCTGTTCTCAGATCGTCGCGCCACCGTCCACAAGCATCGCCTGCCCGCTCACATAGCGGCTTTCGTCCGACAGCAGATAGACGACAAGCGGCGTGATGTCGTCAACCGTGGCAAGACGCCCCATCGGTTGACGGGCGATGAAATCGCGCTCCGCCCGCACGGGGTCGGGCCGGGCGGCGATCCGCCCGCGCAGCGAGGGCGTATCGACCGTGCCGGGGCAGATCGCGTTGCAGCGCAACCCCTCGCCGACGAAATCCGCCGCGACTGCCTTGGTCAGGCCGATCACGGCAGCCTTCGTCGCGCCATAGGCAGTGCGGTTCGGGAACCCTTTGATCGAGGAGGCCATCGACGCCATGTTCAGGATCGCCGCCGTGCCGGTCGCGCTTGCGCGCCGTCGCATCACCGGCAGGAAGGCCCGGATCATTCGCATCATCGACGTGACGTTGAGGGCAAAGGAGGCGTCCCATTCGGCATCGGTGAGATCAAGGATGGTGCCGTGATGGACGAATCCCGCGACGTTGAAAAGCCCGTCGATCTGGCCCACCTCGCCGGCAAAGGCGGCGATGGCGGCGGGGTCGGTCACGTCAAGGCGCGCCGTTTCCATCCCTTCCAGCCCGGCCAGAAGCGCCATATCCACATCCGTCGCGATGACGCGCGCGCCCTCGGCGGCGCAGGCGATGGCCGAGGCGCGCCCCATGCCCTGCCCGCAGGCCGTCATCACCAGTGTCTTGCCGTCAAGCCGCCCCTTGCCCGATCCGATCCGGGTCATTGCTCCCCCCCCCATCCAGACTTTTCCCAACCTCGTCACAAAGGCCCCGGGCGGCAACCGGTTTCTGTCCGCGACGAGGGCCGGGACGGACCGAAAGCAGCGCGGGCGGCTGCTTGTGGCGCCCGCTGCCGGCGATAGGGTTTCGCCGCCGGGCAGCGGGGATCGGGCGGCGGTGGGAGATCAGGCGGCGGGAGATCAGGCGGCGGCGTCGTGCCCGGGGCGGTCGATCGTCGTGCGCCCGCGCCCCATGTGCTTGGAATGGTAAAGCGCCGCGTCCGCATCCTCGATCATCCGTCGCGGTTCCGGCCGGGCGTAGGAGACCGAGCGCGCGACACCGATGCTGCCGGAAATGCGGCAGGCCGTGCCTTCATAGTCGATCGGCTGTTCCAGCGCCGCAATGACCCGGTCGCAGATCCGCAGCAGGCTTTCGGGCTCGGACGCGCCCATCAGGATGGCCATGAATTCGTCCCCGCCGACGCGCGCGATCGTATCGTTCTGGCGCATCTGCGCCCTGAGGATCCGCGCCACCTCCGCAAGAACCCTGTCACCGGCGCCGTGGCCAAGGCTGTCGTTGATTTGTTTGAACCGGTCCAGGTCAAGATGCAGCAGTGCAAAGCTCATCCCCCGGCCCGTTCCCGCGACCGCACGATCAAGCGCAAGGTCGAAGGCCCGTCGGTTGGCCAGCCCCGTCAACGGATCGGTCAATGCCTGCGCCTCGGCCTTGCGGCGCGCCGATTGGAGACGCTGGTTAAGCGATTTCAGTTCGCCCATGACGGCCGACTTCACTTCGGTCAGGTAAAGCAGTTCGACCGTCAGGTCGGTCGGCGCGAAATCGGCATGGCTGAGCCCGTGGTCACGCACCGCCTCTGCCGCCGAGATTCCGAAGGAAAGGTTCACGATCGCGCCGTCGCCCGGCGCCAGTCGCACAAGGTGCCCGCGCAATTGCTGCGCTGGCAGGGCGCGGAACCTGACCACGATCTTGCGATCCGACAGGTCGAAAAGGTCCGCGCAGGACCGCACGGCATGGGGACGCGCGACGTCGAAGACATCAAGGAAACGCCGACCCGCCAGGTCGATGTTGCCGCAGATCCGGCGCAGCGTCGGACCTGCGGCACGGATATGGCCACATTCCGACAGCCGCGCGAACATCGGCATCAACCTTGCCAAGCCCTCGTCGGGGATCGCGGCGCCGGCAGGCATCGGGGGGCCATCCATCATGCCGTCCCGCCCAGCGCCAGATCGAAGCGACGCCCCTCGGCGAAGCGCGTCTGAAGCAGTTCGATCGCGACGGCCTCTGCCCCCTCCTCCGCGTCGATCAGCGCCAGCGCGCCGTAATCGTCGGCCATCGCCCGCAGGATGCCGGCAAAGACCGCGCGGTATCCGCGCCGCCCGGCGCAGACGAGCCGGAACCGGTCCGGCCCAAGAGGTTTCAGGTGCACATCGGGAAGGTCCAGTTCGGGAACCGCCAGATGCGCGCGTTCCGCGAGGTCATCAAGCGAATGGAGAAAGTCGACATAGTCGACCCCGCCGAACCGGAGTAGCCGGCGAAGCGGTTCCAGCGTCGCAAGATAGATGCCCAGATCCTCAAGCAACGCCTCGCGCGGCTTTGCCAGATCCCGAGCGGCAAGGTCGATCACCCGGTCCGTGATCGCCTCGTCATAGCTCAACATGGTTTCGAAGCCTTCGGGCGAAACATCCGCCGCTTGCGCGACCTGCGACCAAAAAGCGGCCCCGTAGGTTTCCCGCAAAAAGCACTGAATCGAGCGGTTTATAAGTCCATGCATGGCCAGCTTGCCCCGGTTTGGGCTAGACTAGCGCGCGGCGGGTTAAGAAATGGCAAATGCCGGGCCGACGCCCCCCCGCATCGGCGGATCAGAAGTCGGTCGGCGCCCCGCCCTCGGCCTTGCGGCGGTCGACGAAGGCGCGAAGCTCCTCATGGATGCCGGGATCCATCGGCGGCGCCTCGAATTCGGCCATGATGGCGTGGAAGATGCGGTTCGCGCGTTCGGGCGTCCAGACCGAGCCGTCGATCTGCCAGGCCTCGAAGTTGCGCCAGTCGCTGACGAAGGGCTGGTAGAAGGCGGTCGTGTAGCGGTCCTGGGTATGCTGGCAGCCAAAGTAATGGCCGTCCGGGCCAACCTCGGCGATGGTGCCGATGGCGATGTCCTCGGGCGCGGTCGCCCAGACCTCGGGCTCCATGTAGCGCTGGATCATCTGCAGGACTTCGCAGTCCATGATGAACTTCTCGGGGCTGGCGATCAGCCCGCCCTCCAGCCAGCCCGCGGCGTGGTAGACCAGGTTCGTTCCCGACTGCACTGCAGCCCAAAGGCTGTTCGAGGTTTCCCACATCGCCTGGCCGTCCGGAATGTTCGCCGCGCAGACGCCGGAGGATCGCAGCGGCAGCCCGTAGAAACGTGCCATCTGCCCGGTCATCTGCGTTGCGCGCATGTATTCGGGCGTCCCGAAGGCAGGCGCGCCGGATTTCATGTCGACGTTGGAGGTGAAGGTGCCGATCATCACAGGCGCGCCGGGCACTGCGTACTGGATCAGCGCGATGGCCGCCAGCGCCTCGGCGATGGACAGGGTGACGGCGCCCGACATGGTCACCGGCGCCATGGCGCCCGCCAGCGTGAAGGGGGTCACGATCACCGCCTGCCCCGCCCGCGCCATGCGCAGCGCGCCGTCGATCATCGGGAAGTCGTGCTTGAGGGGGGAGACGGAGTTGATGTTGGTGAACATTCGCGGCGTCGCGCGGAATTCATCGTGCGTCAGGCCGCCGGCGATGCGCACCATCTCCATCGCGTCCTCGACCCGTTCCTTGCCAAGGCTGTAGGCGTGAACGACCTTGTCGGTCAGGACAAGCTTTTCGTAGATGCAATCAAGGTGACGGACGGCCGGGTGAATGTCGATCGGTTCGACCGGATAGCCGCCGGCGAAGTGGATGCAGTTGAAATACTGCGTCAGCTTGATGAAGTCGCGGAACCCGTCCATGAAGCCCGACACCTTGCCGCGCTCAAGATCCCAGTAGTTCGGCGGAGAGGAGACGTTCCCGAAAAGGATGTTCCGGCCGCCCATCGGCAGGATACGGTCGGGATTGCGCGGGGTGATGGTGAACTCTGCCGGCGCGCGGCCCACCATCTCCATCACGAAGTCCTCGTCCATCCGCACGGTCTGGCCATCGACCTTGCAGCCGGCCCGCGCCAGAAGTTCCAGCCCTTCGTCGTTGAGGAACCGGATCCCGATGTCGCGCAGGATGGCCATTGCGCCCTTGTGGATCGCCTCGACCCCCTCGGGGCCCATCGGCTCGATCGGGCGGTCGGGGTTGACCGGGATGCGCCAGGGCATCTGGGTGATCGCATGCCCCCCCGCGCGACGGGCGTTGCCGGTGCGTCCCCCGCTGCGCTTGCGTTTCAGATCCTCGGACATCGCGTTTCCCCCAAGTCTTTTGCGCACAATCGAAGGGAGGCGCGCGCTCTTCGCCAACTTTAGCGACAGAAAGTGTCGTATTTCTCCTTTCAGCCTACGACGACGCGGCGCCGCCCGTCGCAAGCCATTCGGGCAGGTGGCCGATATGGGGCAAGACCACATCGGCATAAGGGGCCAGATCGTCTTTCCCGGCGATCCCGGTCAGGACACCCACGGTCCGCATACCGGCGGCGCGACCCGCGACAAGGTCGTGCACGCTGTCGCCGACCATCGCCACCTCGGCGGGGACAAGCCCGCGCGCCGCCGTGAAGGCCAGAAGCGGCCCCGGTTCGGGCTTGGCGCCGTATCCGCTGTCGAAGCCGGACACGAAGTCGAAGAACTCCAGGACACCGGCCTGGTCCAGATGCGCCCGCGCCGGCACCTCGAAATCGTTGGTGGCAAGGCCGATCGACAGTCCCGCCCCCTTCAGCGCGGCGAAAAGCGGGGCAAGCTCGGTCGCGGCGACGAGGTCGGTCTCGGTCGCCAGCGACGACATGCGCGCCACCAGCGCGCTGCGGTCCACGTCTGGAAGGAAGGGGATCATCACATCTGCGATCTCGGCCGGGGTATGGGCGATGACATGGCTGTCGGGCGCGAAATCGCCGGTTCGCAAGTCGTATCCGATGGCCTGTCCGATTCGTATCGCGGGATCTTCCTGCCCCTCGGTCAGTTCCAGAAGCAGCGCGCGCGTCCAGGCGCTCCAGGTCGCGCGGAAATCGAACAGCGTCCCGTCCTTGTCGAACACCAGTCCACGGATCGCGCGCATCGGTTCCTCCGCCCTGCAAACCGCGCGACACTGGCGGATTCGCCGGGGGCTGGCAAGGCCCGCGCCTACCAGTCCGGCGTGGCCCCCGGCAGGGCGTGGCGGGCCTGACGCGGGCGGTCATAGCCAAGCCCCGCGGCATCGCAGAAGGCGATCACCCAGGCGTCGTCCATCAACAGGAAATCAAGAACCGATGCGAGGACTTCCGGTTCGCCCGCGCGGCGCCCCAGTTCGTCCGGCCGCAGCCCGGAGGCGCCCAGGAAGACCGGCAGCAATTCGTCGTTCGCCGCGATCCAGCCAAGGGCCTGCAGCGCCAGGGTTTCGGCGTTTTCCTGCTCACGCTGCAATTTGGTCAAATTCGCCCCGGTTTCGAAATCATTTGTTAACCACTGCCGAAACAGGATGTCCGGACAGTGAACACAAGTAAAGCGGGTAGGCACATCACATGACAGAGCGCATCCTTATCGTGGACGATATCGCGACGAACCGGATCGTGCTCAAGGTCAAGCTGGCCTCGGCCTTCTACGACACGTTGCAGGCCGCAACAGGGGCAGAGGCAATCGCGATTGCCCGGCAGGCACGCCCCGACCTGATCCTTCTTGAAGTGGAATTGCCGGACATGGATGGGGCGGAGGTCTGTGCAAAGCTGAAGAACGACCCTGCGACGCGTGACATTCCGGTCGTCATGGTGACCGGGCGCCAGGACCACGCCCGCAGGATAGAGGCGTTGCGCGCCGGCGCGGCAGAGGTCTTCTGGAAACCCGTCGACGATTCGCTGCTGCTGGCGCGGCTGCGCTCTCTCATCCGGGCGCGCGACTGCGAAGCACAGGGCCAGTTCATCGACACCGCCAGCAGCGTCTCGGCTTTCGACGAAGCCGCCACCGGTTACACCCCGCCCGGACACATCGCCATCGTCGCCCCCCCCCGCGCCGCCGGCCGTTCGCTGCGTGATGAATTGGTGCGCACGACAGCCGACAGGTTCACACTCATCGACAACACCGCCGCGATCGGCCTGTCGGCCAACGGCCCGGTGCCCGATGTCTTTCTCGTCGTCGCAGATCCGGGGCGCCCGGAAACGACCCTGCGCCTTCTGTCCGACCTCAGATCCCGTCCGGCCACGCGCCATTGCGCGATCTGCCTGCTTGTTCCGCGCCTGGCCGGTTCGGTCGCGGCCATCGCGCTTGACCTGGGCGCCGACGACCTGATCGACGATGCCGCCGCCCCCGCCGAGATCGCGCTGCGGCTGTCCGCCCAGATGTCGCGAAAACGCCGGGCCGACCGGCTGCGCCATTCCGTTGCCGACGGGCTTCGCCTTGCCATGACCGACCCGCTCACCGGCCTGCACAACCGCCGCTACGCGCTGCCGAAGCTCGAGGCGCTGGACAAGGCCGCCCGTGCGAACGGGCGCTGCTATGCGCTGATGCTTCTGGATCTCGACCGCTTCAAGACGATCAACGACTCGCTCGGCCATGCCGCAGGCGACGCCGTCCTGGTAGAGGTCGCCGAACGGCTTCGCGCCAACCTGCGGCCCGGCGACATCGCCGCCCGGTTCGGGGGGGAGGAGTTCGTGATCGCCGCGCCCGACATGTCGCTGGCTTCGGCGCGCGCGATGGCCGAACGCATCCGCCACACGATCGAGGAAGGCCCCGTCCTTCTGGCCGACGGCCGGCATGTGCGCGTGACCCTGTCGATCGGGCTGGCGATGGGCGGTGCGCCCTTGCCCGCCCCGGGGATCGGGGACCTGATCGAGGCCGCGGACCGCGCGCTATTGCGCGCCAAGACCAGGGGCCGCAACCAGGTGACGATCGGGCGCGACGCCGCCTGACGCGCGGGACCGGTAGGTCAATCGGGACAAGAGGACAAGGCGTGGCGGCGGTCAGCCCCCGGGAACACCGCGAAGGCGCGGTTGGACGCCCGGACGAAGGAGCGGGCAGAGCCTAGTCCCGCCCGCGTTTCAGCTCATGCTCCAGACGGTCGGCATAGTCCTGACGTTCCGCCGCCGACATCGCGGACAGCCGTGCGAGGAACAGCTCCCTTCCATCGTCAAGACGCTCAGCGGCACGGCCAAGCTGGCGCGTCAGGACCGCTTCGGCCGCCTCGGGGTCGAAGGGATCGGCGCGGACCGCGTCAATGAAGGCGCGCGCGTCCTCCGCCCGTTCCCGGCGCATGTCGCGCAGGCCGGGAACCCGGCGGAAAAGGTCGTCGCGCAGCGCCGCGCGATCCTTGCGGTCGAGGGATTCGAAATAGGGCGCAAAGGCCGCACCGGCGCGGTCGCCGGGCCCCATGTCGCGGTGATGACGCAGGGCGGCGCCCGCGATCAACCCGCCCAGCAGCAGGTTCAGCGCCAGCGACGCGACCAGCGCGACCTTGACACCGCGTCCCGCGCCCGCGGGCTTTTCGACCGTCTCGTTCATATACCCTCCTCCGTCACCGCCAGCGCGACCACATCGGCCGGCCCGTAAAGCCAGCCATCCGAAGCCGCGCCATAGACATAACCCGACACACCGCCGGTGTCGGACAGGCCCAGCCACAGCCCGGCCAACCCCGCCGTCACGAGCCCGCCCAGAACCGGCCAGCCGCCGATCCCGCCCAGCAGACCGCGAAATCCGCCGCCGCCGCGCCGCGCGTGCCCGGGCGCAGGGCCGGACCCAACCTGCGGGCGTGGTGCCGGTTGCAGGGCGCGCCCCTCGGCCGCGATCCGGTCAAGCAGCGCCGCGTCCGGCACGGCGACATCGGCCCGCGCCGCGGCGAAAAATGCCTCAAGCTCCTTGTCGTCGGCCATCTCAGCTCTCCTCATATCCCAGTTCGGCGCGCCGCCCGGACAACGCCGCCTGCAACGCCCGGCGCCCGCGCGCCGTCAAGCTTTCCACCGCTTCCACGCCCACCTCCATGATCTCGGCGATCTCGGGATTGGCGAGCCCCTCCAGATGGCGCAGCACCACCGCCTGGCGCTGACGTTCCGGCAGCAGAAGCAGCGCCGCGTTCAGGGCCTTGGCCCGGTCTGCCTCGATCAGCGCCGCGACCGCGCCCGGCCTGCCATCCGCGACCTCGGGCGCGTCGTCGAGCGTCCCGGGGCGGCGGCGGCGAAGCCTGTCCGTGGCAAGGTTCGTGGCGACCCGGTAGAGCCAGGTCGAGATCCGCGCCCCCCCCGGCTGCCACCCCGGCGCCGCGCGCCAAAGACGCAGCATCGCTTCCTGCGCGATGTCCTCGGCCTCGGCGGTATCGCCCAGCATCCTGTGGGCGACACGGTAGGCCAGGGGCGCGAGCCGGTCGGTCAACTGGCGGGCAGCCGCGGAATCGCCGGCGGCATAGAGCCGCAAGAGCGCGTCCTCCGCGCTTTCCCCGGTTGCCCCTGCCGGTGCGATCTCCTCTCCGGCCGATCCCACGCCCACCTGCCCGTCCTGCTGCGCCACCCGCGCGCCGCTCCTGCGGCGCGCGGCTTGATCCTGATGCCTTGCGGCCTCAGCGGTCATCCATACCGGGCATACCCCAGCCGAACCAGCCCCAGCCGTCATTGCCCCAGCCGTCGCCCATGCCGCCGCCCATGCCACCACCACGCATCCCGTGACCCTCGTGCATGTGCCGCTGGCGGTCGCCGTGGCCCCGGCCTTCCTTGCCGCCCTTGCCACGTCCGCGGCCCTCGCGCATGTCCTGCATGCGGGCCTTCGCGGCCTCGAATTCTTCCTGGCTCACCGCGCCGTCGCCATCGGCGTCGGCCCGGTCGAAAAGCCGTGGCGGCATCGGCGGGGCGATCATCTCCTCGATGCTGAGCGCGCCGTCACCGTCCAGATCCTGCGCGGCGATCCGCGCCTCGGCCATCTCGCGGATGCGTTCGGCCATCCGAACCGACATATGCGCCTCAAGCTCGGCGGCGCTGATCTTGCCGTCGCCGTCACCGTCGATGCCCGAAACCATCGCCTGGCGATAGGCGCGGAACTCCTCAAGGCTGACCTTGCCGTCGCCGTCGGCATCAAGCGCGGCGAAGTCCGGCATCATGCCGCCCATCATGCCCCCCATCATACCATCGCCCATACCCTGGCCGTGGCCCATCCCCTGGCCCATCCCCTGGCCCATCCCCTGGCCCTGCCCCTGGCCCTGCCCCTGGCCGGCGTTTTGCGCAATCGCGGCCCCGGCGCCGATCAAGGCGGTCCCCAACGTCAGTGCGGCGAGAATCTTTCTGGTCTGCATGTTCATCTCCTGCTCTTCGAAAGCGGGCGCTTCCGGCGCCCTCATGACCATCTCACGCGGCAGGGCGGCGTTTCCGTCGCGGGCCGCCGCGACATTCCATCGCAAGCCCCCCGCGCTTCCCAACCGGGCCGCCGGATGCTACATGCGGGACAAAGCGCAACAGAGAGACCACGACAGTGACCGACCAACCCGAACGGCCGATGAAAGAGGCGATGAAGCGCGGCTGGCGCCGCCGTTGCCCGTGCTGCGGGTCCGGCCCCATGCTGTCGGGATATCTGAAGGTGCGCGACACCTGCGCGGTCTGCGGCGAGGAGCTGCACCATCACCGCGCCGATGACGGCCCGGCCTATGTGACCATCGTGATCGTCGGCCACCTCATGGCGCCGCTCCTTCTGTGGTCGTTCATGAAGTTCGAACCCGACCCCTGGATCCTTTCGACCATCTTCGCCGTCGGTTGCGTCAGCCTGTCGCTTTACCTTCTGCCGCGGCTGAAGGGGGTGTTCGTCGCGATCCAGTGGGCCAAGCGGATGCACGGCTTCGGCCAGCCTGCGAATGTCTGACACCGCCGCCGTCGACAAGACCGCCATCCGCAACGCGGCAACCGTCATCCTGTGGCGCGACGGCGATGGGGGCCCCTCGGTGCTGATGGGGCAACGCGGGGCCGGCGCGGCGTTCATGCCCTCCAAATACGTCTTTCCCGGCGGCGCGCTCGATGCCGGCGATGCCGGTGTGCCGCTGGCCCGCCCGCTGGCGGCCGCGTGCGCGCAAAGGCTCGATCAACGGGCCGAACCGGGGCTGGGCGGCGCGCTTGCCGCCTGCGCGGTGCGCGAGCTTTGGGAAGAAACCGGCCTGATCGTCGGCGCGCGCGGCGGCTGGCCTGCCCCCGCCCCGCAGGACTGGCAGGACTTCGCCGCGCAGGGCTTCACGCCGGACGCCGCGCCCTTTGCCTTCGTCTTCCGGGCAATCACGCCCCCGGGTCGAACCCGCCGGTTCGATGCGCGGTTTTTCCTGGCCAGCGCCAGCGATGTCACCGGCGATCCCGACGACTTTTCGCGCGCCTCGGACGAACTGTCCCACCTGCACTGGGTTCCGATCGCCGAGGCACGCCGGCTGAACCTTCCTTTCATCACAGAAGTCGTCCTGGCCGAGGTCGGCGCGCTCCTGTCGCGCGGCGGACGGCCCGACAGCGTGCCCTTCTTCGACAATTCAGGCGACCGACCGACCTTCCGCCGTCTGAGCTGACCCTAGCCCAGCGCAAGCACGATCAGCAGAAGCGAACCCACGACCAGCGCGATCCCCGCGCCCTCCCGCAGCTTCAGCCGTTCGCGAAAGAAAAGCGCCGAGGCCAGCAGGGTAAAGACGATCTCCACCTGGCCGACGGCGCGGACATAGGCGGCGTTTTGCAGCGAGAAGGCCGCGAACCATCCCATCGAGCCGAAGACCCCGGTGATCCCCACAAGAACGGTCCGGCGCCACCGCGCGAGAACGCGGGTGAATTCCCCCGGTTCGCGCCAGGCAAGCCACAACGCCATGCCGATGCTTTGCAGGACTGTCGCGGCGGCCAACGCCATGACCGCGCGGGGAAAGAACGGTAGCGCCGCAAGTTCCAGCGTCGCGCCCCGGTAACCCACCGCCGATATGCCGAAAAGACCGCCCGCCAGAACCCCGTAGACGACCGGGCGCCCGATGAAGCCCGCGCCGGCACCCGGGCTGCGCGACAGAAGCAGCACGCCGATCAGGCCGACACCGATCGCGACCCAGCCGAAGGCGCTGACCGGTTCGCCAAGGACGATGGCCGAGAAAAGCGCCACCTGCACCGTCTCGGTCTTGGTGAAGGCCACACCGACGGCAAAGTTGCGCAGCGCGAAAAGCGACACGGTCAGGAAGGTCGCGACGATCTGCGCCGCGCCGCCGACCAGGATGAAGCCCCAGAACCCGGCCGGGGGCACGGGAATCGCCAGCCCCGCCTGCCAAAGCGATCCTGCCGCCACCGCACAGGCGACGGGCGCGGCGAACAGGAACCGCGCAAAGGTCGCCCCGCCGGAGGACAGGCCCGCGCCCTGCAGCACCTTTTGCAGCATGAAGCGCAGCGTCTGCAGTGCCGCCGCCGCAATCGTGAAGACGATCCAGATTTCCATGGCCCCTCCCGCGCGGCGGTTGTGACATGCGCCGCGCCCGGAGGAAAGATCACTTCCGCCGCATCAGCGGATGGGGAACCGGATCCTTGGCGCGCAGGAAATAACGGCGGAAGATGTCGCCGTAGGACGCATAGTAATAGCCGTCATTGCGCCTGAGGTACGCGTCGCGGTTCTCGCGAAAAAGTTGCGGCAGGCGGTACCAGGCCACGTTGGGTTTCGCGTGGTGAACGATATGCAGGTTGTTGTTCAGAAACAGGAACGGCAGGATCGCGCCGCGTTCGACGATCGCGGTGCGCCCGCGCGCCAGTTCATGCGCCCGGTGTTCCAGGAAGGTCCGGATCTTGAGGATCGACATGCCCGCATAGGCCGCAAGCAGGTAGGGCGTCCAGCCAAAGCCGCTGTACCCGACCCAAAGCAGGACGGCGACCAGGCCCGCCAGATGCAGCACCCAATCCCGCGCGATGGCCCAGTCGCCGGCGCGGATGGCGCGGAAATCGGTCGCATAGAACGACAGCATGCCCAGCGCCGGCCCCAGGACCATGCGCCCCGCCAACGTGTTGTTGACCCGCATGATCCGCTGGCGCCAGGCCGGCAGGCGTTCCCACACCGCCGGGTCCATGAAGTTCGATTCCGGGTCGTCGTAAGGATCGGTCAGGCGTTCGTCGCGGTGATGCGCCAGGTGGGTGTCGCGGAAGCGGCCATAGGGATAGGCAAGGCCGACCGGCAGGAACACCAGCGCCTCGTTCAACGAGCGCGCGGCGAAGGGGTGGCCGTGCAGAACCTCGTGCTGAAGCGAGGAATGCAGGACGATCGACAGGACCAGCACCGCGAAAGCCAGTGGCATCGACAATTCGGGAAGGACCGTCGTCGCCAAAGCCCAGCCGAGGTAGACGAGCGCCAGCAGCAAAAGCGTCGGCCATTCGAAGTCGCGCTTGCGCTCAGCCATGGCTTGCCCCCTCGCCCCTGCGGCTGCGGCCCCAGGAAATCCGTGCCCAGCAGCGTTCGTAGACGACATAGGCGACGAACCCCACGGCGGTGTTTGCCAAGGCGAGTGCCCCGCCCAGCGCGGCCGACCCCGTCATCGCAAGCCCAACCCCCGCCATCGAAATCAGCCCGAGGGCGTTCCACAGCACTGCTTTCAGAATCGTGCGCTTGCGGGTTTCCATGCCGTCCCTTTCCCTTTGCTACCTGCTATGGCGGCTGCACGAGATTGCGAATTCCGAATATGATTAACATTTCTCATCAAATGTGATTTTACTCACATCATGCTTACAAAATTCGACAAACGGGATCGCGCCGGCCTCTTTCGCGAACGCCTGGCGCAGGCGATGGCCGACAAGGGCGAAACCCAAAGCGGGCTGGCGCGCAGGGTGGGCGTGGACAGGTCGACCATCTCGCAGCTACTTGGCGGGGATGGCGCGCGGTTGCCCAATGCACAGGTCGTCGCGGAATGCGCCAGCGCGCTGGCGGTGTCGGCCGACTGGCTTTTGGGCCTGACCGAACGGCCCGAACCTCTGGCCAACCTGCTGGCGACCTCTCTGACGCTGACCGAGGCGCCGCGCGCCCTGATCGACGAGACGATCTTTGGCTGGCACCAGGAAGCGGCGGGCTACAAGGTGCGCCACGTCCCGGCGACCCTGCCCGACATGTTCAAGACCCGCGAAATGCTGCGCTGGGAATATGAACCGCAGCTTGGCCGCAGCGCCGACCAGGCCATCGGCGCCAGCGAGGACCGGCTGGAATGGATACGGGGGGCGCAGTCGGACTACGAGATCGCCCTGCCACTCCATGAGCTTCGCGCCTTTGCCCGCGCCGAGGGCTATTACAGCGGCCTGCCCTATGCGATCCGGATCGCGCAGATCGACCGGCTGACGCGGCTTTGCGATCAGCTCTATCCGCGCCTGCGCATCTATCTGTTCGACGCCCGGCGGGTGTTTTCGGCACCCGTCACGGTCTTCGGGCCGCTGCTTGCCGTCATCTACCTTGGCCGTCACTACCTTGCCTTTCGCGACAGCCAGCGGGTTGTCGCGATCAGCCAGCATTTCGACTGGCTGGTCCGCGAGGCGCAGGTTGGCGCCCGCGATTTTCCATCTTTCCTTAAGGGGTTGCGCGACGATCTTACAAGGCGGGAAAGCGCAGGCGCGCAAGATCGTAGCCGTTGAAGTCAAGGACCTGTCGCGCCGCTTGCATCAGGTCGGGCCGCAGCGCCGGTTCGCGCGACAGGATGCGCCCGAAGCCACCGTCCGGCGTTCCGATCACTGCGACCCGGTCGTCCGCATCCGCCCAAAGGACCCAGAGCGTTTCCCGCCCCGACACGCCCCGGCGCTCGAACCGCCCCGGCCCCGAAGGCAGCGCCACGGTATCAAGCGACACGCGCGAAGCGCCCCGGCAGGCGGTGCCCGAAACCGCAAGCGTCCCGTCCCCGCGCGGCGTCCAGCGTTCGGTGACCGGACCGCAGGCAACCTCTTCGCCATAGGCGGCGACCAGGTGCCAGTCGCCCGCCATCCGCGCCGGATCGTAAAGCGCAAGCGAGGTGATCGGCACGCCCGCATTGCGGATCGGTCCTTCCGGCGCACCTGCGCAACCCGCCAGCATCGCCACCGCAACCACACTCGCGACCGCCCTGAACATCGTTCCCGCCTCCTGCCCGTTCGCGGCACTCTCGGCACGGCACGACGGAAAGCGCAAGGGGCTGATCGCACCCATCGCGGGGCGCGCGCCCTCGTGGCGAAGGCCCTTGCCGGACCGACCCTTTGCGCAATACGAAATGTCTTGATGAAACCCGCAACGATCCTTGCCCCGGAATCCGCCCCCCTTTCGGTCGGCATCCTCTTGATGGAGGAGACGAACGCGCTGTCGCTGGCGGCGGTCGTCGACCCGATGCGCGTGGCCAACCGCCGGACCGGGCGGAGCCACTATGCCTGGCGCTATTATTCCGTGCGCGGCGGGCCGGTCCGTCTGACGGCCGGGATCGAGGTTCCGACCGAGCCCCTGGGCGACCGGATCGACTGCGACCTTCTGATCCTCGTGGCAAGCTTTCGCATCGCCGAACAGTCGACCCCGGCCTTCCTCGCCCGGCTCAGGCGGCTCGCGCCGCAGGTGCGCGCGATGGCGGCGGTGGACGGGGCGGCGTGGTTCCTTGCCCGCGCGGGCCTTTTGAACGGGACACGCGCGACGGTCCACTGGGAAGATCTTGAGGCCTTCACCGCCGACTTTCCGGCCATCGATGTCAGGCGCGACCGCTATGTCATCTCGGGCGACCGGATCACCACCGGCGGCGCCGCGCCAAGCCTTGACTTCATGCTGGACCTGATCCGCGCGCGGCAGGGCGCTGAGCTTGCGCTCAGCGTCGCGGGTACGCTGCTTTACGATCCCGTCCAGACCGCCACGGCCCCGCAACGCACGATGTCGGCCGCGCGCATCGCCCGCGCCGACCCCGCCCTTGGCCGCGCCGTCGCACTGATGGAGGCGGCAGTCGAAGATCCGCCCCCCGTGGCCGAGATCGCGCGCCGGATCGGCCTGTCCGCACGGCGGATGGAGATGCTGTTTCGCGCGCGCCTTGGTACCTCGCCCGGCCGGTTCTTCCTTGACCTGCGTCTTGAGGAGGCGCGGAGGATGGTCACAGACTCGCGTCTGCCCCTACAGGAGATAGCCCTGAGAACAGGGTTTTCCGGGCAGGCGGCCTTTGCCCGCGCCTTTCGCGCGCGTTTCGGGTCGACGGCGACGGCGCTTCGGGCGGGGCGCGGTCAGTAAGGCATGGCGTGGGCGCGATGCGCCTGCACGATGGCCGCCAGCACATCTGGCGGCAGCGTCAGGTCGGCCGCGCCCAGCGCGATCTCCAACTGCGGCAGCGTCGTGGCGCCGATGATCGGCAGCGTCGGGAAGGGGCGCGTCAGGGTCCAGGCAATCGCCATCTGCGACGGGTCCAGCCCCGCATCCCGCGCGATCTTCACATAGGCGTCGACCGCGCCCCAGACGCGCGGCGTGATCCGGCCGCTCAGATCGGGGTTCAGCGTCCGGCGCGACAATGGCGGCGTGACATCCCCGGCATATTTGCCGGTCAGAAGCCCGGTGGCGAGCGGCGAGAACGCCAGGAGCGTCACCTTCTCGTTATGGCCAAGTTCGGCAAGATCGGTGTCGTAAAGCCGGCACAGCAGGGAATACTCGTTCTGCAGCGACACGGGACGCGGGCCAAGACCCTGATCGGCCAGCCCGATCCACTGCGCCATGCCCCAGGCCGTCTCGTTTGACAGGCCCCAGTGGCGGATCTTGCCCTCGCGCACCAGGGCATCGATGGTTTCGAGGCATTCGGCCATGTTGGCCAGCGTCGCGGCACGATCCTGCCCGGAGGGGTCATAGGCCCAGTGCTTGCGGAAGAAATAGCTGCCGCGGTTCGGCCAGTGGAACTGGTACAGATCGACCTGGTCGGTCCTGAGCCGCCTGAGCGACCCTTCCAGCGCCTTGCGGATCGTCGGGCCATCGATGACCTCGCCGGGGTCGCGCGCCGCGCCGCCCTCGCCCGCGATCTTGGTGGCGATGATCCAGTCGTCGCGCCGCCCGCCCCCGGCGATCCAGTTGCCGATGATCTCTTCGGTGCGGCCGACCGTCTCGCGGCGGACGGGGTTCACCGGATACATCTCGGCGGTGTCCATGAAATTCACGCCCCGTTCGAGGGCGCGGTCGATCTGGGCATGCGCCTCGTCCTCGGGCGTCTGGTTGCCCCAGGTCATCGTCCCTAGGCAAAGAACCGATACCTCCGGCCCGCCCGCCCCCAGTCGTGTCTTGCGCATCTGTCCCCCGGTCCGGCTGTGATCGGGCGACCTTGGCCTGCCCTCCGTCCGGGGTCAAGCCGGGGGCACGCCGTCAGCTTTCGTCGCGCCAGCGGTTGACGATCGGGTAACGGCGGTCAAGCCAGAAGGCCTTGCGCGTCAGCCGCGCGCCGGGCGCGGACTGGAAGCGCTTGTATTCGCTGATATACACAAGGTGCTCGACCTTCTTCACCGTGGCGCGGTCGAAGCCCTCCGCCACGATCTCGGCGACCGACATGTCGCCCTCGATCAGCCGTTCGAGGATCGCATCAAGCACCGGATAGGGCGGCAGCGAATCCTCGTCCTTCTGGTCGGCGCGCAGTTCCGCCGATGGCGCCTTGTCGATCACGCGCTGCGCAATGACCGCGCCCTCGGGCCCTTTCATCCACGGCCGGTGGTTGGCGTTGCGCCAGCGGCAGGTCTCGAACACCCGCATCTTGTAAAGATCCTTGATCGGATTGTAGCCGCCCGCCATGTCGCCGTAGATCGTGGCATAGCCCACTGCCACCTCGGACTTGTTGCCGGTGGTCAGAAGCATTTCCCCGAACTTGTTCGAAATCGCCATGAGGAGAAGCCCGCGCATCCGCGACTGCACGTTTTCCTCGGCAATGCCGAAGGGCGTCCCCTCGAACAGGGGCGCCAGCGCCGTGGTCACGGCCGCGCGCGGACCGGAGATCGGGACGGTATCAAGACGACAGCCAAGCGCGCGGGCGACGGCCGCGGCATCCTCCAGCGAATGGGCAGAGGTGAATTCCGAGGGCAGCATGACGCAGCGGACGTTTTCGGGCCCCAGCGCATCGGTGGCGATCGCCGCGACAAGGGCGCTGTCGATCCCCCCCGACAGACCCAGAAGAACCTTCGAAAAACCGCACTTGCCCATGTAGTCCGAAAGCGACAGGACCATCGCGCGGTAGTCCTGTTCCCATTCGTCGGGAAGAACGGCGCGCGCCCCTGTCTCGGCCCGCCAGCCATCTGCATGGCGCGTGAAATCGACATGCGCGACGGTTTCTTCCCAGACCGGAAGCTGCGCGGCAAGATGGCCGCCCGGGTTGATCACGAAGGAGCCGCCGTCGAACAGCTGATCGTCCTGGCCGCCGACGAAATTCAGGTAGACCATCGGCAGGCCGGTCTCGACCACGCGCGCCACCATCAGGTTGACCCGGCGGTCGAACTTGCCGCGGTAATAGGGCGATCCGTTCGGCACCAGAAGGATCTCGGCCCCGGTCTCGGCCAGCGTCTCGCAGACATCGGGGAACCACGCGTCCTCGCAGATCGGCGAACCGATTCGCAGCGGGCCGACCCTGTAGGGGCCAGAGACCGGGCCGGATTCAAAAAGCCGCTTTTCGTCAAAGACAGAATAATTGGGCAGGTGATGCTTGAGGATGCGGGCCGCGATGCGCCCGCCCTCGCAGACGAACCATGCGTTGAAAAGGCGCCCGTCCTCGTCCAGCCAGGGTCCGCCGATTCCCAGCGCCGGTCCCTCGGCGCAGTCGCGCGCCAGGTCTTCCACCGCCTGCATGGCGTGGCGCGCGAAGGCGTTCTTCTTGACCAGATCCTGCGTCTGGTAGCCGGTGACGAACATCTCGGGCAGTGCGACCATGTCGGCGCCGGCGGCCTTCGCGGCCGCCCAGGCATCACGCGCCCGCGCCGCGTTCGCCGCGATGGCACCCACCGTCGGGTTGAGCTGCGCGAGCGTCAGGCGGAATCTGTCGGACATTCGGCTTCCCCATGCGTTTGCCCCCTCTTATCAGAACCGCACGCCAGCGAAAGCGGCAAGGGCCGGCGGCAGGGATCGGCCTTCAACCGCCTGCGGGCGCTTGCCACCGCCTGCCCCGTTCAATAGGTTTCTCGCAGGGTGCGCCGCCTGGACCTGTTCCGGCGGCGAAGTTTGGTTATTGCGGGGGCATGCATGGTGACCAAGGGTATGACGGTTCGCGGTCTGGCGCTGGCGCTTGCCTGCGCGATCGGAGGCGGACCGGCCACAGCACAGGATGTCGTCTCCAAGCAATACGAGGACGGCGGCATCTACGAGGGCACCTTCAAGGACGGCAAGCAGCACGGCCGCGGCACCTACCGCCTTCCGAACGGCTACGAATATTCCGGCGACTGGGTCGAGGGGGAGATCCTGGGCCAGGGCGTCGCGCGCTATCCAAACGGGTCCGTCTACGAAGGCACGTTCGTCAAGGGCAAGCCCCAGGGCAAGGGCAAGATCACCTTTGCCGACGGCGGCACCTACGACGGCGACTGGGTCGAGGGCGAGATCGAGGGCGAGGGTGTGGCGCACTACGCCAACGGCGTCACCTATACCGGCGGTTTCGTGAAGGCGCTGCACAACGGCAAGGGCAAGATGGAAAGCCCCGGCGGCTACACCTACGATGGCGACTGGGTGATGGGCGTCAAGGAAGGCAAGGGCCGGATCACCTATCCGGACGGGGCCGTCTATGAAGGCGACATGCTGCGCGGGCAGCGCGCGGGCCAGGGCAAGCTGACCACCGCCGACGGGCTGGTCTATGAAGGCGCCTGGAAAGAGGGCAAGATCAACGGGTTGGGCAAGCTGACGCAACCCAACGGCGATGTTTACGAGGGGCTTCTTGCCGATGGCAAGCGCCACGGGACCGGCAAGGTGACCTATACCAACGGCGACGTCTACGAAGGTGGATTCGTCAACGACAACCGGCAAGGCAAGGGAACCTTCCGCGGCCATGACGGCTATCTCTACGATGGCGACTGGATGGGCGGACGGATCGAGGGCATGGGCAAGGCCACCTATCCCGACGGGTCCGTCTATGAAGGCCAGTTCAAGGCCGACAAGGCGGATGGCAAGGGCAAGATCACCTATGCCGACGGCGCGACCTATGAAGGCGACTGGAAGGCCGGCGTGATCGAGGGCCAGGGCAAGGCAACCTATGCCAACGGTCTTGTCTACGAAGGCGGGTTCAAAGCCGGGAAGAACGACGGCAAGGGCAAGATGACCTACCCCGACGGCTATTCCTATGACGGGGACTGGAAGGCTGGCGCGCGCGAGGGCCAGGGCACCGCGGTCTATGCCGACGGCACCGTCTATACGGGCGGTTTCGCCGGTGGCAAGCGCGAGGGCGAAGGCGATATCGTGATGACCGACGGTTTCCGCTATTCCGGCCAGTGGAAGGACGGAGAGATCGACGGCAAGGGCGTGGCCACCTACCCCAACGGCGATGTCTACGAAGGCACGTTCCGCAACGGCCGCCGCCAGGGCCAGGGCACGCTGCGCTATGCCACGGGCGAGGTTGCGACGGGCACCTGGGATGGCGATGCCCTGACCGAGGCGGGCACCGAACCCGCCGCGGCCGGCGCGACGGGATCGGGGGCCGCCGGAGACGCCGGCACCGAGGCGGGCGCAGGAAACTGAGCCCGCACCAACCGGCGGCGGCGGCAAGCCCGCATTTTCCGCTTCCCCTTTCCGCCGCCTTCCGTATAGTCGCGCGCATGACACGGACCCGGCACATGCTTTCGCTTCTCCGCGCCCCCCGCGCGGACCGCCGCCGTGGCCTTCTCCTCCTTAGCAGCCTCTGAGCGTGCCATCCGGCGCGACCGCTCAGAGGTGATCAGCGCCAAGCCAACGCTAGGGACAAAGACGGAAGACAAGCCATGACCGACACGACCACACCGAACGGCGCCAAGGCCGACAAGGACCGCGTGCTGATTTTCGACACCACGCTGCGCGACGGCGAACAATCGCCCGGCGCGACCATGACCCACGATGAAAAGCTCGAGATCGCCGAAATGCTCGACGAGATGGGCGTGGACATCATCGAAGCCGGTTTCCCCATCGCCTCCGAAGGCGACTTCGCGGCGGTGTCCGAAATCGCCCGCCGGTCGAAGAATGCGGTGATCTGCGGCCTTGCACGGGCGAACTTCAAGGATATCGACCGCTGCTGGGAAGCGGTCCGCAACGCCGGCCGGCCGCGCATCCACACCTTCATCGGCACCTCGCCCCTGCACCGGGCGATCCCGAACCTGACCATGGACGAGATGGCCGATCGCATCCATGAAACGGTGACCCATGCGCGCAACCTTTGCGACAACGTGCAGTGGTCGCCGATGGACGCGACGCGCACCGAACACGATTACCTTTGCCGCGTGGTGGAAATCGCGATCAAGGCGGGCGCGACCACGATCAACATCCCCGATACCGTGGGCTACACCGCGCCGCGGGAATCGGCCGAACTGATCCGCATGCTCCTTGAACGGGTGCCGGGCGCCGGCACGGTGGTCTTTTCCACCCATTGCCACAACGACCTGGGCATGGCGACGGCCAATTCGCTGGCCGCGGTCGAGGCGGGCGCACGCCAGATCGAATGCACGATCAACGGGCTTGGCGAACGCGCCGGCAACACCGCCCTGGAAGAGGTGGTGATGGCGCTGAAGGTGCGGGGCGACATCATGCCTTTCCGCACCGGCATCGACACGACGAAGATCATGAGCATCTCGCGCCGCGTCGCCTCGGTCTCCGGCTTTCCGGTCCAGTTCAACAAGGCGATCGTCGGCAAGAACGCCTTTGCCCATGAAAGCGGGATCCACCAGGACGGGATGCTGAAGAACAAGGAAACCTTCGAGATCATGCGCCCCGAGGATATCGGGCTGGCCGGAACTTCGCTGCCGCTCGGCAAGCATTCGGGCCGCGCGGCGTTGCGCGCCAAGCTGAAGGACCTTGGCTACGACCTGGCCGACAACCAGCTGAACGACGTGTTCGTGCGCTTCAAGGCGCTCGCCGACCGCAAGAAGGAGGTCTACGACGAAGACCTGATCGCGCTGGTCGCCGACGAACAGACGAACGACGCATACGAACATCTGCAACTGAAGAAGCTGCGTGTGATCTGCGGCACCGAAGGCCCGCAGGAGGCGGAGATGGTGCTGGCGATCGACGGGGTCGAACACAAGATCGATGCAACCGGCGATGGCCCGGTGGATGCCGCCTTCAACTGCGTCAAGATGCTGTTCCCCCATCAGGCGCGGCTTGAACTTTACCAGGTCAACGCGGTGACCGAAGGCACCGACGCGCAAGCGACGGTCAGCGTCCGGCTTCAGGAAGATGGCCGCATCGTCACCGGTTCTTCCGCCGATACCGATACGATCGTGGCGTCTGTGCGGGCCTATGTGAACGCGCTGAACCGGCTGATCGTGCGTCGGCAGAAGACCGCGCCGGGCGAGGATGTGAAGACCGTCAGCTACCACCGGCAATAGCGCCGCCGCGCCGTCCCGACCGGGGCGGCGCAGGCGCCGGGACGGGCACGGGGGCCGCGATCCGGCCCCCGTTCGCCATCCGGGGCTTGCACCGAGCCAAGGGCAGACAGGTGATATTGTTGCAAAATGGCAGTTCGTACCCCTCACACACGGCGCAATACGGCCGACAATGTTCGAAAAGTGAAGCCCGGCAGAATCCCGCCGCAGACCTTGCCCTAGCCCCCTTCCGCTTTGGCCGCCCTGCGCCTATAAGAAACGCCAACGAATTAAGGCCCGCGCGGCGAGTCGCGGGCCTTGGCGGTTTGGGGAAAGCGCAGATGATGGGTATAGGTCTTTTTTCGTCGGACATGGCGATCGACCTCGGGACGGCCAACACGCTTGTCTATGTGAAGGGCAAGGGGATCATCCTTAACGAGCCCTCGGTCGTGGCCTATCACGTCAAGGACGGCAAGAAACAGGTCCTGGCGGTGGGCGAGGATGCCAAGCTGATGCTGGGCCGCACGCCCGGCTCCATCCAGGCGATCCGGCCCATGCGCGAAGGCGTCATCGCCGACTTCGACGTGGCCGAGGAGATGATCAAGCACTTCATCCGCAAGGTTCACAAGCGCACCACCTTCTCAAAGCCGAAGATCATCGTCTGCGTGCCCCACGGCGCCACCCCGGTTGAAAAGCGCGCGATCCGCCAGTCGGTCCTTTCCGCCGGCGCACGTCGCGCCGGGCTGATCGCCGAACCGATCGCGGCGGCCATCGGCGCGGGGATGCCGATCACCGATCCGACCGGGTCGATGGTCGTCGACATCGGCGGCGGCACGACCGAGGTCGCGGTGCTGTCGCTGGGTGACATCGTCTATGCCCGGTCCGTCCGCGTCGGCGGCGACCGCATGGACGAGGCGATCATCTCCTACCTGCGGCGCCAGCAGAACCTTCTGGTCGGCGAATCGACCGCCGAACGCATCAAGACCTCGATCGGCACGGCCCGGATGCCCGACGACGGGCGCGGCGCCTCGATCCAGATCCGCGGCCGCGACCTTCTGAACGGCGTGCCGAAGGAGATAGAGATCAACCAGGCCCAGGTGGCCGAGGCGCTGGCCGAACCCGTCCAGCAGATCTGCGAGGCGGTGATGATCGCGCTCGAGGCGACGCCGCCCGACCTTGCCGCCGACATCGTGGACCGCGGTGTCATGCTGACCGGCGGCGGCGCGCTTCTGGGCGAACTGGATCTGGCGCTGCGCGAACAGACCGGGCTGCCCATCTCCATCGCCGACCAGTCGCTGAATTGTGTGGCGCTCGGCACCGGCAAGGCGCTTGAATACGAAAAGCAGCTTCGCCACGTGATCGACTACGACAGCTGAGCCCCTGCCCAGCGCCCCCGGGACAAGGCCGCGCATGGCACGCCAGAATGACAGCGCCGACTACAAGGGTCCGGTCCGCCGCGTGCTGATCGCCATTCTTGCGCTTGCGCTTGCCGGAACCTTCCTGATCTGGCGCATCGACAGCCCGCGCGTCGAACGGTTCCGCGCGGCCTTCATCGACCGGGTCGTGCCCAGTTTCGACTGGGCGATGGTGCCGGTGACGCGGCTTGCCGCCATGGTGGAGGGCTTCCAGTCCTACGCGAGCCTTTACGAACAGAACCAGGAACTGCGCCGCGAACTGCAGCAGATGAAGTCCTGGAAGGAAGCGGCGGTTCAGCTTGAACAGCAAAACGCCAAGCTTCTGGCGCAGAACCAGGTGCGGCTGGATCCCAAGCTGACGACGGTTTCGGGCGTGGTGCTGGCCGATGCCGGGTCGCCCTTCCGGCAATCGGTGCTTTTGAACGTGGGCGCGCGCGACGGCATCGTGGACGGCTGGGCGACGATGGACGGGCTTGGCGTCGTCGGCCGGATATCCGGCGTGGGGCAGACCACGTCGCGGGTAATCCTCCTGACCGATGCCTCCAGCCGCATTCCCGTCACGCTCCAGCCGTCGGGGCAAAAGGCGATGCTGGTGGGCGACAACAGCGCGACACCGGCGATCGACTTTCTGGAAAGCGCGGATGACGTCCGGCCGGGGGACAGGGTCATATCCTCGGGCGATGGCGGGGTGTTTCCGGCGGGGCTTCTGGTGGGCGAGGTGGCGCAGGGCACCGACCTGCGGCTCAGGGTGCGGCTTTCGGCCGACTACCAGCGGCTTGAGTTCCTGCGCGTCCTGCGCAGCCATCCGGCCGAACAGATCACCGAACCGGGCGTCCTGATCCCGCCGCCCCTGCCCCCGCTTCTCATGCAGGAACCGGAGGCGGAGACGGCGGCGGAGGAACCGGAAAATGGTTGATCCCGTCCTTGCCCGCCGCCTTGGCTATCCGGTCATCTACGCGACCTTGTGTCTGGGTTTCCTGTTCCTGCGCCTCTTGCCCTTGTCGACGCTTCCGGTCGGCGTGCCGGGGCCGGACTTCGTGCTGTTGCTGACGATCCTGTGGGTGATCCGGCGCCCCGATCATGTGCCCGCCCCGCTGATCGTCGCCGTCCTGCTGATCGAGGATCTGATGACGATGCGCCCGCCCGGCCTTTGGACGGCGATCGTCCTTCTGGTCAGCGAATTCCTGCGGTCGCACAGGATCAGCCTGCGCGAAGTGAACTTCCTTCTGGAATGGCTGGTTGCATCGCTGGCGATGTTTGCCATCATGCTGGTCAACCGGGCCGTGCTTGCGCTCTTCGTGGTGCCGCAGGCCGGGCTTGGCATGTCGATGTTGCAGGTGATCGTGTCGGTGGCAGCCTACCCTGTCCTTGCCTTTGCGCTTCAGGCGGTCCTTGGCCTGCGCCGGACCGCGCCGGGCGAGGTTGACGCGATGGGCCAGCGGCTATGAGACGATCGCCGAAGGACACGCTGGAAAGCGCCCGCCGGATCAGCCGCCGGACACTTGTGATCGGCGGCTTGCAGGCCGCGACCATCGCGACGCTGGCGCTGCGCATGCGCTTCATGCAGGTCGAACAGGCCGACGAGTTCCGCCTGCTGGCCGAAGAAAACTCGATCAAGATCCGCCTTCTGCCGCCTGCGCGCGGCCTGATCCTCGATCGCAACGGCGGCGTTCTGGCCGGCAACGGGCAGAATTACCGTGTGGTCGTCACCCGCGAGGATGCCGGCGATGTCGAGGACATCCTGCGCCGCCTTGCCCGCCTGATCCCGATGACCGAGGACGACATCTCGCGCACCCTGAAAGAGGTCATGCGCCGCAGCCCCACGCTGCCGATCACCGTCGCCGACCAGTTGCGCTGGGAAGACATCTCGCGCGTGGCGGTGAACGCCCCCGCCCTGCCCGGGATCACGACCGAGGTGGGGCTGTCGCGGCTTTACCCCCAGGGTGGCGATTTCGCGCATGTGCTGGGCTATGTCGGCCCGGTCAGCGACTACGACCTGTCGAAGATCGAGAACCCCGACCCGCTTCTGCAGATCCCGAAATTCCAGATCGGCAAGGTCGGCGTCGAGGGCCGGCTTGAGGAAGACCTGCGCGGCAAGGCCGGCACGCGCCGGATCGAGGTCACGTCGACCGGCCGCGTCATGCGCGAACTGGATCGCAAGGAAGGCACGCCCGGCACGACGCTGCAACTGACCCTTGACCGTTACCTGCAGAACTATGTCCAGGCACGGCTTGGCGACGAAAGCGCCGCGGCGGTGGTGATGGACGTGCGAAACGGCGACATCCTGTCGATCGTTTCCGCGCCGACCTTCGACCCGAACCTTTTCGTGCGCGGCATTTCCTCGGCCGATTACAAGGCGTTGACGGAAAACGACCATCGCCCTCTGGCCGACAAGACGGTTCAGGGGGCCTATCCGCCGGGCTCCACCTTCAAGATCGTTACCGCACTTGCCGCCATGGAAGCCGGCGTGATCGACGCCGGTGAGACGGTCTATTGTCCCGGCTACACCGAACTTGGCAACCGGCGCTTTCACTGCTGGAAACGCGGCGGGCACGGCCATGTCGCACTGGCCCAGAGCCTCGAACAGTCCTGCGACGTCTATTACTACGAGGTCGCGCAGCGCGTCGGCATCGACCGCATCGCCGCAATGGCGCGCAGACTTGGCATCGGGGTGCGCCACGACCTGCCGATGTCGGCGATCAGCGAGGGCATCGCGCCCGACCGCGCCTGGAAGTTGGGCAAGTATGGCAAGGAGTGGCTGATCGGAGACACACTGAACGCGGGCATCGGTCAGGGCTACGTCCTGGCATCGCCCCTTCAGCTTGCAGTGATGACCGCGCGCGTGGCCAGTGGCACCGACGTCAGGCCAAGGCTGGTTCGGGCCGAGGACGGCAAGCCCCAAGCCGCCCCGGCGCCAGGCCCGCTTGGCCTGTCGGAGGCAGCGCTGAGGTCGGTGCGCAAGGGGATGTTCGATGTCATGAACAGCCAGCGCGGCACCGCCTACGGGTCGCGCATCGTCGAGGATTCGTTGCGGATGGCGGGCAAGACCGGCACCAGCCAGGTGCGCAACATCACCAAGGCGGAACGCGACCGCGGCGTGATTTCGAACGACGACCTGCCGTGGGAACGGCGCGACCACGCGCTGTTCGTCTGCTTTGCGCCATACGACGCCCCCGAAATCGCGGTCTCGGTCGTGGTGGAACATGGCGGCGGCGGGTCGGCGGCGGCCGCGCCCATCGCCCGCGACATCCTGCTTCAGGCGCTTTACAAGGATCTGCCGCCGCTTAGCGCCTATCCGGCGAACCAGCGCGACCGGATCGAGGCGCAGCAGAAGGAACTGAACCTTCTGGAACGCGAAGGCAGCCAGGGGGCGCGGTCGCGGGCATGAGCTATCTTGAGTACAACGTAAAGACGGTCCCGACCGGCATCCGAAAGGTGCTGTATGTCAACTGGCCGATCGTCCTTCTGTTGACCGCCATCGCCTCCATCGGGTTCCTGATGCTTTATTCGGTCGCCGGCGGGCGGATGGAAACATGGTCGGAGCCGCAGATGAAGCGGTTCGCCGTCGGAATGGCGGGCATGTTCGCCGTGGCCTTCGTCCCGATCTGGGTCTGGCGAAACCTCTCGGCGCTGGCCTACCTCGTCTCGCTCCTGCTTCTGGTCGCGGTCGAGCTGTTCGGTGCGATCGGCATGGGGGCACAGCGCTGGATCGAGCTTGGTCCGCTCAGGTTGCAGCCGTCGGAGCTGATGAAGATCGCGCTCGTCATGCTGCTGGCGGCCTACTACGACTGGCTGGACGTGAAAAAGGTATCGCGCCCGGTCTGGGTTGCGATCCCGGTTGCGCTGATCCTTCTGCCGACTGTCCTTGTGCTCAAGCAGCCCGACCTCGGGACCGCGATCCTGCTGCTGGCGGGTGGCGGAATCGTGATGTTCGCGGCAGGCGTCAGCCTTTGGTATTTCGGCACCGTCATCGCCCTTGTCATCGCCCTTGTCTTTGCCGTTTTCGAAAGCCGGGGCACCGAATGGCAGTTGATCAAGGACTACCAGTTCAAGCGGATCGACACCTTCCTTGACCCCGGCAGCGATCCCCTGAACGCGGGCTACAACATCATGCAGGCGCAGATCGCGCTCGGCTCCGGCGGCTGGGCCGGCAAGGGCTACATGCAGGGCACGCAGTCGCGGCTGAACTTCCTGCCCGAAAAACACACCGACTTCATCTTCACCACGCTGGCAGAGGAATTCGGTTTTGTCGGCGCGTTCTCCCTTCTGATGCTCTATGCGCTTGTGGTGATCTTCGCCCTCGTCTCGGGCCTGTCCAACAAGGACCGCTTCGCCGCGCTCCTGACCATCGGGATCGGGTCGACCTTCTTCCTGTTCTTCGCCGTCAACATGTCGATGGTGATGGGCCTCATCCCGGTCGTGGGCGTGCCGTTGCCGCTGGTGTCCTATGGCGGGACGGCAATGATGATCCTTCTCCTGGCCTTCGGGCTTGTCCAAAGCGCGCACATTCACAGACCGAGGTAACGCAATGACCGCAAACGTCTATTTCGCCGCGGGCGCGGACCTGTGGCCCGACTACCGGACCGCGTTGCAATCTTCCTGCGCCCGCCTTGGCCTTGATGTCGTTCTGGCCGATACCGCGCCCGACCCCGCGGCGGTGGACTACATCGTCCACGCTCCGAACGCGCCCATCGCGGATTTCACCCCCTTCACGCGCTGCAAGGCGGTCCTAAGCCTTTGGGCCGGGGTCGAACGGATCGCGCCCAATCCGACGCTGACGCAACCCCTGTGCCGGATGGTCGACAGCGGCCTGACCGAGGGGATGGTCGAGTGGGTGACGGGGCATGCGCTGCGCCATCACCTTGGGATGGATGCCCATATCCTTGGGCAGGACGGCGTCTGGCGCGGCGCGGTGAAACCGCCGCTGGCGCGGGATCGCCGTGTGACGGTCCTTGGTCTTGGCGAACTCGGCACCGCCTGCGCCAGGGCGCTGGCCGCGCTGAATTTTCCGGTCACGGGGTGGAGTCGGACCGAGAAACGGATCGACGGGATCGCCTGTCTTTGCGGCGAGGACGGCCTGCAAGAGGCGCTGGCGCGGGCCGACATCCTGGTGACGCTGCTGCCGCGCACCGCCGCGACGGAAAACCTGATGAACGCCGACCGCTTCGCGCGGATGCCGATGGGCAGTTTCCTGATCAACCCGGGACGCGGGCCGCTGATCGACGACGAGGCGCTTCTGGCCGCGCTGGACGCGGGGCGGATCGCCCATGCGACGCTTGATGTCTTCCGCGTCGAACCGCTGCCGCCCGCGCATCCCTTCTGGGCGCATCCCAAGGTGACGGTGACCCCGCATGTCGCCGCCGATACGCGAACCGACACCGCCGCCGGGGTGATTGCCGAAAACATCCGGCGTGGCGAAGCGGGGGAACCGTTCCTGTTCCAGGTCGACCGGGCGCTGGGTTACTGAACCGGATAAATTTCCGATATTCAGGGCCTTGCGCGCGAATCCCGATGCGCGCGGCAGATCCTCCGATCAAGTATCCCGCTGTCGGTAGCCGCGCAGATTGGGGACAGGGGGCTCGGCCGGGACGGGCCTTGCCGGGGGGGCATCGGCGGGCGTGGAACCGGACAGATCGAACATCCGGGCGACCCGCTTGACCGCATCCGCCGCAGGATCGTCCGCCGGCAGGAAGGCGACATCAAGTGCCGCATCGACGCCGGAAAAGGCCAGCGCCTCGGCCACGGCCTTGGCAAGCGCGGGTTCGGCCGCGGGTGCGGCGCCCAGAAAGACAAGCAGAAGGCTCTGCGACCCGTCGCCACGATCGGCCTGCACCAGCCCCGCCCCCTTGGCAAAGGCGGCGAACCCGCGAAGTTTTGCGGCAAGTTCGTCCGACAGCTCCGGCGCGGCATCGTTCGGCGCGGCGAAGCTTTCTGGCCGCGGCGCCTGCCCGGCTTCGGCGCGGCCCGGACCCTGCCGCAGCGTCCGCGCCAGCCAGTCCACCGCCCCGGCGGGCAACAGATAGGCCGAAGGCGCGACGGCAAGGTTCAATGCCAGGCCGACACCCTGCCCCGCCATCTGGGCCGCGATCACCCGCCCGGGTAGCGCCGCATAGGGCGCCGGGGCGTCGCAGAAGGCTGCCAGGCGTTCCTCGCGGTCGAAGACGGCGACAAAGGCGCCCTCTTCCAGCCGGAAGACCTGCGGGGCGATGTCTTCGCCATCGGGCTCGGCGCTCAGAAGCAGAAAAAGCTCGCTGTCGGCCAGCCGGTGATAGAAGCGCAGGCGGGCCGCGTTATCCTCGGGCGCGGCTTCCATCGCGGCATGGGCCAGATCAAGCGCAGTCGTCTCGGTCATCGTGCATCACCTCGGCCACCCGCCGGCGCAGGACGGGCAGAAGTTCTTCGGCGAACCAGGGGTTTCGCTTCAGCCACGCGGTATTGCGCCAGGACGGATGGGGCAAGGGGAAAACGCCGGGGCCGAGATCGCGCCAGCGCGCCACCGTGGCGGTCACGCCCCCCTTGCAGGCGGCGGCGCCCAGATGCCAGCGGTGGGCATGGCCACCGACCAGAACCGTCAGGGCGACCGGCCCAAGCGCCCGCATCACCCTTGCGTGCCATGTCGCGCCGCACCGCGCCGGTGGCGGTAGGTCGGCCCCTTTTTCGTCGTAGCCCGGAAAGCAGAAGGCCATGGGCACGATCGCCACCCGCGCCCGGTCATAGAAGGCGTCCCCCGACAGACCCAGCCAGTCGCGCAGCCGGTCGCCCGAGGGATCGGTGAAGGGCCGGCCCGAGGCGTGGACCCGCGCGCCGGGCGCCTGCCCCGCGACCAGAAGCCGGGCGCCGGGGCGGAACCAGACCACCGGGCGGGGCACATGCGCGGTCGCCGTCGCGGCGAAATCGCCGGCGCACAGGCGGCAGGCGGCGATCGCCTCGGGCAGGTGGGGATCATGGCTGCGCATCGCCCTTATCTAGGGTCGCTGCCCGGGCGCGGCAATGCGTGGCGCCCGCGCGATCCTGCCGGTTGCCCCGTCTGCCGGTTTCCAGTAAGCCACGGGGAAAATGCCGGGAGGAGGGAACCGCATGTATCGCGTCTGGAATTTCGTCACCAGTTATTCCCTGCTGCTGATCGCAGGCGCGCTCCTGGCCCTTGTCTGGGCGAATATCGACGCAGAAAGCTATCACCATTTCGTCGAATATGTGCTGATCGACAACTTCTGGATCGGCCATCCCCATGCGGAGGGCGGCCATGTCACCCGTACGCTGACGCTGCATTTCCTAATCAATGACGTGCTGATGGCGCTTTTCTTCGCCATCGCCGCGAAAGAGGTCTGGGAGGCGGTGATCCTGGAGAACGGCGCGCTGCGCGGACGCAAGGCGGTGACGCCCCTGATCGCGACGGCGGGCGGGATGCTGGGGCCGGTCGCGGTCTATCTGGGCCTTGCCGCCGTCCTTGGCGTCTACGAAAGCGTCAGCCGGGGCTGGGCGATCCCGACGGCGACAGACATCGCCTTTTCGTACCTTGTCGGCCGGATGGTCTTTGGCGCCGGTCACCCGGCGATCCGCTTCCTTCTCCTCCTGGCGATTGCCGACGACGCGGCCGGCCTGATCATCCTGGCGATCTTCTACCCGACCGGAGAGCTTGCGCCGGAATGGCTGCTGTTGTCGCTGGGTGCGGCGCTTGCGGTCTTCTTCCTGTTCAACTGGCTGCCGCGGCGGCTTGACCGGGGCAACCAGCTGCGCCCGAATTCCACCTGGGTGCGCGCCCGGCTGTCGTTCTGGCCCTACCTGATCGCCGGCGCCGCAAGCTGGTTCGGCTTCCAGGAGGCGGGGATCCATCCGGCGCTTGGCCTTTTGCCGATCGTGCCGACGATCCCGCATGCCGACCGCGCCTTCGGCATCTTCGCCGCTGCCGAAGAACACCTGACCGACCTTCTGAACTGGATGGAACACCACCTGAAATACCCGGTGGAGATCATCCTGTTCTTCTTTGGCCTCCTGAACGCGGGGGTCGAGTTCTCGGCGATTTCGGAACCGACCTGGCTTGTCTTCTTCGGGCTCATCATCGGCAAGCCCCTGGGCATCGCGATCATGGGCTGGATCGCCGCCTATCCCTTGCGATTCGGCCTGCCAATGGGCATGCGGACGATCGACCTTGTGGTCGTGGGCTGTGTCGCCGCCATCGGCTTTACCGTGGCGCTGTTCGTCGCCTCGGTCGCCTTCCCGGGCGGGGCGGTGCAGGATGCCGCGAAGATGGGTGCGCTCTTCTCCTTCGGGGCCGCGCTGATCTCTCTCCTGGCGGGCAAGCTCTGCCGGGTGGAGAAAGTCCGCGGCTGATTCCTGCCCCGATGGCAAACCCTCTTCCCCTTTGGGGCACGAAGACGTCATAATGGCGCCCGGAAATCGTGTATCGTCCCTGTTAAGAAAATTGCCGTAAGGACGACGGAGCGAGAGCAGAGATCGGGGCGGGCAGATGCTCGAATTCATGGAAGTGAGCAAGTCCTACTGGACGGGCACACGGCGCAAGGTGATCCTGGACCAGGCGACCTTCCGGGTCGAGCTGGGCAATTCGTTGGGCATCCTTGCGCCGAACGGTACGGGCAAGACGACGATCATCAACATGATGGCGGGCCTCGTGCGCCCCGACGAAGGGCGCATCCGTCGCACCTGCCGCGTCTCCTTTCCGCTTGGCGCGCCATCAACGATGAACGCGACACAAAGCGCCAAGCAGAACGCACGCTTCCTTGCCCAGCTTTACGGTCTTGACCCGGATTATGTCGAGGCTTTCTGCCGATGGGTCTGCGATGTCGGCGAGTACTTCGACAGGCCGGTGGCGACCTATTCCAGCGGGATGAAGGCGCGGCTTGGATTTGCGCTGCTGCTCGCGCTCGAGTTCGACATCTACCTGATCGACGAGGGCATGCCGAGCACGACGGACGTGGAATTCAACCGCAAGGCCGGCAACATCCTGCGCGACCGGCTGCGCAATGCGACGGTCGTCATCGTGTCGCATCAGGCGAAGACGCTTGAGAAGTTCTGTCGGTCCGCCGCCGTCCTGCGCGACGGCCGCCTTCACATGTTCGACACCCTCGAAGAAGCGAAACGGATGTACGAATATGCAGCCTAAGGCCACGAGATTCCGCATCCGTCGCGACACCGCGACAACCGCCGCCCCTATGGTCGAGGAGGAGGAGGACGGCTTCGGCAACGAACGCTTTCCGACCGCCACGCCGCCCGCGGAGGACGCCGCCATTGCCGCGATCAAGGCCGAAGGGCTGACCGGCCACCAGTTGCGCACTGCCCAGCGCATCGCCCAGCGGCGGGGCTTCGCTGCCACGTCCGAATTCGACGCCGTCCGGCTCTTGCGTCAGGCGGGAATCGACCCCTTTGCCCGCGCGGAGCTTGTCGGGATCGCCGGCCAGCAGGGCGCGGACGGTGTGCCGGAGCGCGCCGATGCGAACCGGGGCGCCCTGCCCCAGGTCGTCCCTCCGCCGGAAAAGATGGTGCCGGCCGCGCCGATGGGTGAAGGCCAGAGGGCGCGCGAGATCCTGAAGATGCAGCGCGACATCGTCCGCCGCCGGCGCCGCGCGCTTGTCGCGCTGATGGTGCGTCTGGCCGCCTTCATCGTGCTGCCGACGGTGCTTGTCGGATACTATTTCTTCGCCATCGCCACGCCACTTTTCGCCACGCGCAGCGAGTTCCTGATCCAGCAGGCGGAGACCGCAAGCGGATCGCCCTTCGGCGGTCTTCTGAGCGGGACACAGTTCGCCACCTCGCAGGATTCGATCACCGTCCAGAGCTACCTGCAGTCGCGTGACGCAATGGCGCGGCTTGATGCGGACCTCGGCTTCAAGGCTCATTTCAGCCAGGAGCGGATCGACCCGATCCAGCGGCTTGCGCCGGACGCCTCGAACGAGGCCGCATACAAGCTTTACAAGCGCAACGTCCGCATCGGCTTCGACCCGAGCGAGGGGATCATCAAGCTTGAGGTCATCGCCACGGACCCGGCCACGTCGCAGGCCTTTTCCGAGGCGCTGATCGGCTATGCCGAGGAACGGGTCGACAGGTTGTCGCTCAGGCTGCGCGAAGACCAGATGCAAGGCGCCCGCGAGGTCTACGAGGATGCGGAAAAGAAGCTTCTCGCGGCGCAGATGCGCGTTCAGGAACTGCAGGAGAGGCTGGGGGTCTTCGACCCGCTGTCGGAATCCGGCGCGATCCAGTCCCAGATCTCGGCGCTGGATCTGGAGGCGCAAAGGAAGCGGCTGGAGCTGCAGCAGCTTCTGGACAACGCGCGCCCGAACCAGGCCCGGGTCGAGGGTGTGAAGGGCGATATCGCGCGGATCGAGACGATGGTGGCGGGGCTTCGCGAACAGCTGACCGGAAGCACCGCGTCGGGCGCGTCGCTGGCGGCCGTCACCGGCGAGATGCGGATCGCGGAGCATGACCTCGAGACCCGGCAACTGATGCTGTCGCAGGCCTTGCAGCAGCTAGAACTGGCACGGATCGAGGCGAACCGGCAGGTGCGCTACCTGTCGACCGGCGTGAGCCCGATCGCACCCGATGAACCGACCTACCCGCGCGCCTTCGAAAATACGGCCTTGGCCTTCCTGATCTTTGCTGGCATCTACCTGATGCTGTCGCTGACGGTCTCGATCCTGCGGGAACAGGTCAGCGCCTGAGGGGGAGAGCCCGATGATGAAGGATGTGACGATCGGCGGCCTGACCGTCGGCAACGACCGCGGCCTGACCGTGATCGCGGGGCCGTGCCAGCTTGAAAGCGCCGATCATGCGCAGATGATCGCGGGTCGCATGGCAGAGGCCTGCCGCGCGGTCGGCGCGCAGTACATCTTCAAGGCCAGCTACGACAAGGCCAACCGCACCTCCCTCAAGGGCAAGCGCGGCATCGGCATGGATGCGGGTCTGAAGGTTCTGGAAGGCGTGCGCAGCGCGCTTGGCATGCCGGTCCTGACCGATGTCCACGACATCGAACAGGCGCGGGTTGCGGGCGCCGTCGTCGATGTCATCCAGATCCCGGCCTTCCTGTGCCGCCAGACCGATCTCTTGCTGGCCGCCGGTGAAACCGGCTGCGTCGTCAACATAAAGAAGGGCCAGTTCCTTGCCCCCTGGGACATGGCCAATGTCGCGGCCAAGGTCGAAAGCACCGGCAACACAAGGATCCTCTTGACCGAACGCGGCACGTCCTTTGGCTACAACACCCTGGTGGCCGACATGCGCGCGCTGCCGACGATGGCGAAGACGGGCTATCCGGTGATCATGGATGCGACACATTCGGTCCAGCAGCCCGGCGGGCTTGGCGGCGCCTCCGGCGGGCAGCGCGAGTTTGCCCCGGCCATGGCGCGCGCCGCCGTCAGCCTTGGCATCGCCGGCGTCTTCATCGAGACGCACCAGGCGCCAGACGCCGATCCCCTGATCTCGGACGGGCCGAACATGGTCCCGCTCGACCAGATGCCGAGACTTCTTGAGACGCTCATGGCGCTTGACCGCATCGCCAAGGCCGATCCGCTTCGGGTCTGACGCCTCGCGATCCGGCGGGGCGCGCTGACGCGCGCGATCCACCTGCCTCGCCGCCCGCCGGCGTCGGCGGCGGCTCAGGTGCCCCGGCGGGAGTGTTTTCGCTGAAGCGAAGGGCGCTTTGGCCTAGGCGGCCTGCCCCGCGGCCCAGCCCGAGGACCAGGCCCACTGGAAGTTGTAGCCGCCAAGCCAGCCGGTGACATCCACGACCTCGCCCACGAAATAAAGCCCGGGGACCGACTTCGCCTCCATCGTGCGGGCGTCGAGACCGGCGGTATCGACCCCGCCCAGCGTCACCTCGGCGGTGCGGTAGCCCTCGGACCCGACGGGGCGGATGCGCCAGCGATGCACCGCCTGCGCCAGCCGGCCAAGCGCGGCGTTGGACTGCGCGGCCAGCGGACCGGCAAGCCCCGCACGCGCCACCGCCCAGGCGGCCACCTTGTCGGGCAGAAAGCGCGACAGCGCATTATGCACCGCCTGGCGCCCGGCCTCGGGGCGCAGCGCCGCCATCTCGGCCGCGAGATCCCTCCCCGGCAGGAGGTCTGCCACGATCTCCCCGCCCTCGCGCCAGTAGGAGGAGATCTGGAGGACGGCAGGGCCGGAAAGCCCCCGGTGGGTGAAAAGCAGCGGTTCCTCGAAACTGGTCTTCGCGCATGAGACGCGGGCGGGCAGCGCCACCCCGGCCATCGGCCGGATCGCCGCAAGCTCCTGTTCGGCGAAAGTCAGGGGCACCAGCCCCGGCCGCGTTTCCGTCACCCCGAGCCCGAAGCCTTCTGCAACCCGGTACCCGAAACCCGTCGCCCCCATCTTCGGGATCGACTTGCCGCCGGTCGCCACGATCACCGCGGCCGAGGCGACCGCCCCCGCCCCGGTCTGCGTCACGAACCCCCCGCCTGCCCGCTCGACCGAGTGGAGGGAGGTGGACAGCCAAAGCTCCGCCCCGCCGCCCCGCAGATCGCCGACCAGCATGTCGACCACCTGGCGGGCGGAGCCGTCGCAGAACAACTGCCCCGCCGCCTTTTCGTGCCAGGCGATCCCCGCCGCATCGATCCGGGCCAGGAAATCCAGCGCGCCGAACCGCGCCAGCGCAGAGATTGCAAAGCGCGGATTTTCCGAAAGAAACCGGTCGGGTGCGGTCGCCAGATTGGTGAAGTTGCACCGCCCGCCGCCCGAAATGCGTATCTTTTCCCCCGGCCGCGCGGCATGGTCGACGACCACGACACGGCGCCCACGCCGGGCGGCCTCCGCGGCGGCGAACATACCGGCCGCGCCGGCCCCGAGGACAAGGACATCACAGGATCGCATCCGCTGGCCATAGCCGGGTTTTGCCGCCCGCTCAACGTCAACCGGATGCGTTTTTGGGCTTGCGGCGACGAATGGGCTTGGATAAGAACCCCGGCACCGGATGGGGCGTCGCCAAGTGGTAAGGCAGCGGTTTTTGGTACCGCCATTCCCAGGTTCGAATCCTGGCGCCCCAGCCATCCAGTCTCCATAATTCCCGTCTCTTTTGTCCCGCCCTGAATAGGCGCGCAATATCCGCGGCTTGGTGGCATACCGTGAGCACGGAGACCGCAGTGGTGCGCGGAACGGGGTCGGTTTCGGGCGCCTGTCTCGCCACGGGATTTCCGGACTGCACGGTTGCAGGGGCGCCGATGGCACTCGCGATGCGGTTTGGGGGGATGCGGTCAGAGAGTCGCGAGGATCCGACGCTGCGCCTGCCAGTCGGACGGCAGCGGATGGCGCGTCAGCCATTTGGTGGTGAGCAGGGCGGGCTGCCGACCCTCGGTGATGGACCGCACGATGTCGGGGGCCAGGAAAGCGAAGTGCAGCATCTGCTGGACCCGGTGCCGGGAGGTCCCGGTGGCGCGCGCGATCTCCTCGTAGCTCTTGCCCTCGCGGATCATCGCGAACCAGGAATGGGCGCGGGCGATATTGGCCAGAAGCACCGGGTCCACGGGGCGCGCGGTGCCGTTCAGGATCAGCTTCGTCTCCACCCCGCGCTTGCGGCTCCGGAACGGCGCGGTGATGCAGAGCGCCGAGGGATCGATCGCGCCGGGGTCGATGGCGAGCGCCCTGGCCAGGGGGTGAGATAGGTTAAGGCCACAGCAGTTCTACTTATTCTGCAGGAACCGGTGCTATTCTTTCTCCGCGGTCGTAGGCCACCGTGGGGTTCGCATAGGCGTAGCTGCCGACCCGGCTGCTTGTGCGCTGGCGGCCCGCGGCGTCGTAGCTGAAGGCCTGGTCCCCGGCCGTGCTAGGAGCGTCTGATACCTAAAAATTGACTACATTAAGGTCGATTGGCGTCTGCGTTTGAACCTCAACGAGAGCGGCCCGAAGCTCAGCATCGGAAGCACGCTCAGTCTTCAATGTTAATTGGTTCACTCGTCGAAAATCAAATAAGCTGAACCGGATCACACCACCATTCTCCTCCTCGTGCCATAGACCTTCCACAACGATCCCATCTAGCCACGCCTTGTCGTTTAACGCTTCGGTGACGAAGCTGCGTACCTGTTTTTCATCTCTAAGGCTAATCGGCTGTTGCAAAGCCGCTTTCTTTGAGTTCGCCGTCCGATACATGACAGATGGTAGAACGCCATTTCGCACGAACGCCAAGAGCACCTGCACCCATAGCGCCAGTACCGCTTCTCGCTTCGGCAGCCAGTCAAACTCTACTCGGCAATCTATTCCCATGGCTCCTCACTTCACAACTTTCACGTCCACTTCAAGCCCTTCACGATCAAACAAATCCCTCAGTGCCTTCGCGACGCTGTCTTCGCTGAAGCCCACCGGTGCGTGATCCGTCCGGCTTGCTCCTGACCTTGGTGACGAGATCAAGCCGGTCGGCCTCCGCCTTGACCGCGCGCACCGTCCCGAGCCTATCGTAAAGCGCGTAGAGCGTCCGGACCGTTCTGGCCTCTTCCGCGTTGATCCTCAGCGTCCGTCCGTCGGCCTCGTAGCCGAGGGGCACCTGTCCCCCCATCCAGAGCCCCTTGCGCTTGGAGGCCGCGATCTTGTCGCGGATGCGTTCGGCCGTCACCTCGCGTTCGAACTGTGCGAAGGAGAGGAGCATGTTGAGCGTCAGCCGTCCCATGCTGGTCGCGGTATTGAAGCTTTGGGTGACCGAGACGAAGGAGGCCCCCGCCGCGTCGAGCCGGTCGACGATCTTCGCGAAGTCCGCCAGCGACCGGGTCAGGCGGTCGATCTTGTAGACCACGATCTGGTCGACGAGACCCGCATCGATGTCGCCAAGCAGGCGCTGCAGTGCCGGTCGCTCCAGTGTGCCCCCGGAGATGCCGCCGTCATCATACTCTGTCGGCATGAGAACCCAGCCCTCGGCCTTCTGGCTCGCGACGTAAGCGGCGCAGGCCTCCCGCTGGGCGTGGAGCGAGTTGAACTCCTGCTCCAGGCCCTCTTCCGAGCTCTTGCGGGTGTAGATGGCGCAGCGGATCTTCGGCATCGATCAGCCCTTCCCGGTCTTCGTCCGACGCTTTGGGGTCTCCAGCGGGCCGACATAGAGCGTCACATCCTGCGTCCCGGTGACCGGGTCGGTCTCGATCTTCTTCAGCCGCGCCCCGTCGGCGCCGCAGCCGTAAGCGGTGGTCTTGCCCGCATAGGTGACGGTCAGGGGCAGAACGCCGATCAACACCCTCAAGGACCGGCAACGTCAAGGACCTAAGATGTTGGATGGCGATCGGCAGGCCATCGGCCGGTCACGGAACCCAATCGGCGAATCCCTGCGGCTGCCTTCGACGGCGGTAAACGCCACCGCCTTGACGGCCAGTTTCTCAATCCTCGCCTTGAACTGATCGGAGACAACGATCATCGGGTTCAGGAATCCCTGGCAATGCTCCGCCCGCCCATGCAGCTGTCAGGAAGCGCGGCAAGGCGTTTCCACATGACGTAGAATTCACCTTCCCTGACCCATTTGATGTCCGATTTCTCGATATCCGCGCACTGGCACTGAATTTTTGGCCGCACCAGCACAAAGTCGTCAACCTCTCCGTCGCGACAGGTGATGTTGGTCGCATGGAAGGCGACCTCGTCTTCCGGCAAGGCCTGAAACTCCTGCAAGGCAGCCCCCCTGACCAGCGGAAATTGCGTCGCCGGCAGGATCGAAAACCGGGCAAGGCTGGCAACCGTCCGACGCCCGACCTCGAACTGGATCGGGCCGGCTATTCTGGTTTCTTCACCTGGCTCGCTTAGGTTGTAGAATTTAAACCCCGACCTCTCCGGGTCGAATATGAGGTCGGGCTGACCGGGCAGGTCATATTCCCACCACCAGAACCAGATCATTGGCCGCTCTCTCCTTGCCTATGGTCCTGGCAGATCGGTCTTGTCATGGTCATCCTTGTCAGGTTCGCGCGGTTCCGGGGGCTGGGCTTCGCTACGCTTGTTGAGGTTGATTTCGCCTCTTTCCAGCTTGCCGTAATACTCATCTGCTAGATCGTCGATTTCCTTCCTTGCCTGCGCTGGCGTGATCTCACCGTTATCAAGCCGCTTTTCAATTTCCGTCAGACGGCTTTCAACACGGCGGTCATAACTGCCACAGTGCTTTCCGCAGTGAACCGTGCGCGTCGGATGGTACTTCCGGTCGGTTGGCAAATCGATGAGATTCTTCTGCCCGTTGATGTCGTACCCCGTTCTCTTGAACAGATCCTTGAATTGCTTGCCGAGCTTTTGTGAAATGATGTGATGGGTCTGGTGGCCCACCACTCCCCTGGCAGATTTCTGTACTACCTGTGTCGTGGCCCGTGCAAGTTTCGATGAGCCAGTTGGAAGCCCCGGGACAAGCGCCGAGGCACTGTCGACTGCCAGATCGACAACCGCCTCATCCCAAAGCTCATCATCGTTTGTCCATCCAGCATAGCCGAGTTTGCCCAGATCGTATGCGATTGAGCCAATATCCCAAATCGTATCGATTACGTGCCCGGTTGGATCCTTCCAGTTCACGGGGTCGTTGAAGGAGTACGAATACCTATTCGTTCCGACGCCTTCTTTTGTCACCTCCCACCAGTCGGGCTGGATGAACATGGCGAGCCTGGGGTCGTAGTATCGGGCGTTGAGGTACTGGAGCCCCGAAGCGTCGTCGTAGCGTTCGCCGATGTAGCCGTGCGCCGGCGGGCTCGGACCGGTGGCGCCGCGCCGGCGCACTCTCCGGCAGCGTCAGCGGGGTCAGCGCCGCCATCTCCTCGCCATAGGGGCGGAAGGTCGTGCGCTCACGCGCGAGGCCGGTCTCGTCGGTGACCGCGCGGACGGAGCCGAGACCGTCGAGGTGAAGCGTGCCCACTGTCTTGATGACGGTGCCGGAGGCGTCCTTGGTGCGCGTCACGCGGATGTTGGGCAGGGGATACCAGAGGAACTCCTCGGCCCCCGGCCCGATCCGCGCGGATCGTGCGTTCGGCACTGGCGATCTTCCACCGGAAGATCGCCCGGGCGCGCCTCACCCCTGGCCCCAGTGGCGGATCTCCAGCGGGCCGATATAGAGCGTCACATCCTGCGCCCCGGTGATCGGGTCGGTCTCGATCTTCTTCAGCCGCGCCCCGTCGACGCCGCCGCAGTCGTCCAAGTGGTATGATGTAAACGCAGGAAATGGGAAGCCGCACCTGAGCGAGAGTTTCGCAACAATGCCCTGTGACGTGGAATGGAATCTGACCCTAACGGTTAGCTCTTCTAAAACTATCAAAGGACAATAATTGCTCGCAGTTTTGAAGCGATATCAACGTTATCCTTCGAGTGCCAAAGGACGAATGTGCCTCGAAGACCCACATGGGTTCCAGACTCTCTGAAACTTTCGGTATGGTCAGGTCTCTGATCAATGTGCTGGGAAGAAATTGCCTAACTTCGCGCGTAATAATTCGTTCATCAGTTGGAATCTCTGCAAAGCCATCGTCTTCTTTCCCCCTGAACCTGTACAGGGTTGCAACAATGTAAGCGCGTGCGAGTTCCTCGTCCAAAGCCTCAATCCCAGTGCGACAAAACACAGGGCGATCAGATTGAACGCGGCTTCGCAGACCAAGAGCAAGAATTCCGAAACCGGCGATAGCCAGAGTGGAAACCAAGGCAATCCCGAGAGCGATGCCCCTCAACATAACTACTGCTCCTACAAGCCAGGCGTGTATCTAAAGTTTACGGTGCCGTAGTAGTTTTGCTCAAATGGCTTGCCGACCCCAAGAAAATTCGTGATCTCGTCGGCACGGCCAATCGCGCTGTTCAGGCCCGGGCTCCGAGCTGAGTTTGGGTTTAAGTCAAATGGCTCGCTGTCCGCATTCAGTGAACCATTGACCGAAAGACTTGCACCCGATCCAACAATGCGAATCGCACCCCTTGAGTTGACTGCTCCAGCCGTGATATCAGCCCACCCTGACGAGGTCGGTATCGAAATATCAACAGAGTCTACTCCGGCATTGATGGCTCGCCTTATCGTACCAGATGAGCCTGGCAAACCATAAGTAGACTTGGCAATCTTTGTTGCAATTTCGACATCGATGTTGCCAATGCCATTTACGTCTTCCCATCCCGGCGTTCCTGTGCCACCCAGATAATGCCCGAAACCCTTGGCAATGTTGCCAGTCTCCGAGCCCGTTCCTCTTGGTGCGGTGTTGGGGCCGACAATACGATCATAGCGCCCTAGACTCACAAACACAGCCTCTCTAGTGTAGGGGCCGGTCTTTTCGTATAAGCCAACTAATGCTCTGATTTCGCAAGATGTTTGACAATTTCCGTCAATGTCAAGCTGGCCTCCGTAATGACCACTGGCTATTTGGACCTTGGTACTCTGTTCCTTTATGGCAGAAGAGTACAGATCGGCATTCACTGACTTTTCCCTGGGATCTTCGTCAATGTCATGCCCCCCGGATCCTTCCCGTTGACCGGATCGCGAAGCTGTAGCTGTACCTATTCGTCCCCACGCCCGGCTGCGTCACCTCCCACCAGTCGGGCTGGATGAACATGGCGAGCCTCGGGTCGTAGTATCGGGCGTTGAGGTACTGGAGC
>JACKKJ010000002.1:525000-778293 GCA_024236495.1 Paracoccaceae bacterium | reverse complement strand
CCGGGGGGCTGTCTGCCCCCCGGACCCCCCGAGGATATTTGTGAAAAGAAGAGGTCAGATGCGTTCGATGGCGATGGCCGTCCCCTCGCCGCCGCCGATGCAGATGGCCGCGATCCCGCGCCGCAGGCCCCGTTTTTCAAGGGCGTTCAGCAAGGTGACGATGATCCGTGCGCCCGAGGCCCCGATCGGGTGACCAAGCGCGCAGGCGCCACCGTTCACGTTCACCCGGTCGTGCGCGATGCCAAGTTCGCGCATGAAGGCCATGGGCACCACCGCGAAGGCCTCGTTCACCTCCCACAGGTCGACGTCATCGGCCGACCAGCCGAGCCGGTCGAGTAGCTTGCGCGCGGCGGGAACCGGTGCGGTTGGGAAAAGCGCGGGCGCCTGGGCATGAGAGGCGTGGCCGAGGATGCGGGCGCGGGTCTTCAGCCCGGCGGCCTCGGCGGCCGAACGCGAGGCGATGACAAGTGCCGCCGCGCCGTCGGAGATGGACGAGGAATTGGCCGCCGTGACGGTTCCGTCCCTGCGGAAGGCGGGCTTCAGCGTCGGGATCTTTTCAGGCCGCGCCGTCGCCGGCTGTTCGTCGGCGTCGATGCGGACCTCGCCCTTGCGCGAGGCGACACTGACGGGGGCGATCTCCCCCGCGAAGGCGCCGCTTTCCTGCGCGGCGAGCGCGCGCGAGAGGGATGCGAGGGCGTAGGCGTCCTGGTCGGCGCGGCTGAACTGGAACGCCTCGGCGCAATCCTCGGCGAAAGTGCCCATCAGGCGGCCCTTGTCATAGGCGTCCTCGAGACCGTCGAGGAACATGTGGTCAAGCGCCTGGGCATGGCCAAGACGCGCGCCGCCGCGCATCCGCGGCAGCAGGTAGGGCGCAAGCGTCATGCTTTCCATGCCGCCCGCGACCATGATGCCGGTCGTGCCCAGCGCGACCTGGTCGCAGGCGATCATCGCCGCCTTCATGCCCGATCCGCACATCTTGTTGAGGGTCGTCGCGGGCACGTCCTCGCCCAGACCGGCAAGAAAGCCCGCCTGGCGCGCCGGGGCCTGACCCTGCCCCGCAGGCAGGACGCATCCCATCAGAAGTTCTTCGACCTGGTCGGCGCGGGCGCCTGCATCTGCCAGCGCGGCGCGGATCGCCGCACCGCCGAGAACCGCGGCTTCGGTGGTAGCGAAGGCACCCTGGAACCCGCCCATCGCGGTGCGGGCAGCTCCTGCTATGACGACCTCGTTCATGGGCTCTCCTTTCCTCGCGTCTCCGATCAGGACATACAGAATAGTAAGGAATGCCGTCTAGCCTGACCGCGGCGGAAAGACTGCGGAGGGATGGATGAATCTTGAAACGACGACGCTTGGCGATGCGCTTGTCGTGCAGGTCACTGCGGATCGCATCGATGCGGCCTGTGCGATCCAGTTCAAGGACCGTATGCGCGAAATCGCTTCCAACGCGCCGCCGCGGGTCATCATGGACCTCGGGCGGGTGCGCTTTGTCGACAGTTCCGGTCTTGGCGCCATCGTCGCGGTGATGAAATTCCTGGCCCCTTCGCGGCGGCTCGAGCTTGCGGCGCTGACCGCAAATGTCGCAAAGGTCTTTCACCTGACACGCATGGATGCGGTCTTCACGATCCACGCCACTCTGCCCGCGCCCGGGACGGATCATGGCGGCTGAGGCAAGGGTGCAACCGGGCAGCGGCAGGACCCGCGATGAGCCGGCGGGGGGGCCCGCACGCTTCGTCGCGCGGGTCGAAGCGCGGCCCCTGGCCGTGCGAATGTTGCTATATGCCCTTCTGAAGCGTTTCGAAAAGCATATCGGCCCCTCCGACGCCGGCTCGGTCGAACTTGTTCTTGCGGAGATCCTCAACAACATCGTCGAACACGCCTACGGCGAGGAAAGCATCGGCGAGGTCGAGGTTGTCGCGGACATGCTGCCCGAAACGCTTGTCTGCAACGTTCAGGACTGGGGGCGCTCCCTTCCGGGTCTGGCCATTCCCGAAGGCGCGCTTCCGAGCTGCGGGGCCGGGATCGAGACACTGCCCGAAGGGGGTTGGGGTTGGGCGCTGATCCGCACGGTCGCAAGCGACCTCGACTACCGGCGCGATGCGGGCTGCAACCGCCTGCGCGTCGCCATTCCGATCAGTTTCGAATAAATCCTGTCCGCCGCAATCATGCCCCAATTCGCTCAAAACTCGGCCCGATTGGCGCGAGAAAGTAAAGATGTAGCTTCATAAGGCTTCCCTCGGCGTCGCGTTTAACAGCCCCCACCCATAGCGCGACGCCGAGGTCTTCCCTTCTGCGAAATTGCCGCCTAGCTTCCGCTCAGATACGGAGGACGAGATGCGCGATTTCCAGTTTCCCGGACGATCCCCAGTACTGGCCACGGAAGGGATGTGCGCGACCTCGCATCCACTGGCCGCGCAGGCCGCGATCCGCATTCTCCAAGACGGGGGAAATGCCGTCGATGCCGCGATTGCCGGTGCGGTCCTGCTTGGTTTCGCGGAGCCTCAGTCCTGCGGCATAGGTGGCGACTGCTTTGTCCTGCTCAAACCTGCGGGCGACGACCGGATTGTGGCGCTGAACGGTTCGGGGCGGGCGCCCGCCGGCCTGTCCGCGGCGGCGCTGCGCGACCGGGGGTTGGCAGCGATCGGTACCGAATCGATCGAGTCCGTCACGGTTCCTGGGGCGGTCGACGCGCTGTGTCGCCTGTCGGAAGACTGGGGACGTGTCGGAATGGCCGCGAGCCTTGCACCGGCGATCCACTACGCCGAAGCGGGTGTTCCGGTCGCCCCGCGGGTGGCCTTCGACTGGCCCGAGGCGGAAACGCGTCTCAGCGGTGCCGCACGGGGTTTCTATCTTGACCAGGGCAAGGCCCTTTGCGTCGGGCAGGTTTTCCGGTCGCCCGGCCAGGCAGAAGTCTTGCGCCGCATCGCAAGCGAGGGGCGCGCGGGTTTCTACTCCGGCGAGGTCGCGGAGGACATGGTCGCGTCGCTGAAGGCGGCCGGTGGATCCCACACGCTTGAGGATTTCGCTGCGACCGCCTGCGCTTACACCGATCCGGTCAGCGGCAGTTACCGCGATCACGACCTTGTCGAACATCCGCCGAACGGTCAGGGCGCGACAGCGATCCTGATGCTGAACATCCTGTCGCATTTCGACCTGCCCTCGCTTGATCCGCTGGGCGCCGCACGCGCGCATCTTGAGGCAGAGGCGACCAGACTGGCCTATGACGCGCGCGACCGGTTCATCGCCGACCCCGACCACACCAGCCGCCTGGGCCATATGCTTGCGCCCGAAACGGCGGCCGGGCTTGCGGCGCTGATCGATCCGTCGCGGGCGATGGACCGGGTCACTGAACGGACCGAGGCGGTGCACCGCGACACCGTCTACATCACCGTCGTCGACCGCGACCGCATGGCGGTTTCGCTGATCTATTCAACCTACTGGGGCTTCGGCTCTGGCATCGCATCCGACCGTTTCGGCATCCTGTTCCAGAACCGCGGCGCGGGATTCACGCTCACACCGGGACATCCGAACGAGGCGGGCGGCGGCAAGCGCCCGATGCACACGATCATCCCCGCGATGCTGTGCCAGGGCGGACGGGTACGGATGCCCTTCGGCGTGATGGGCGGGGCCTATCAGCCTACCGGTCACGCACGGTTCGTGACCAATCATCTGGACTACGGGATGAACCTCCAGGCCGCGCTTGACGCCCCCCGCGCCTTCGCGGTCGACGGATCGCTGAAGCTGGAACGGGGATACTCGCCCTCGGTTGCCGCAGAGCTGGAAGCCATGGGCCACCGCGTCATCGAGGCCGATGAGCCGTTGGGCGGCGGACAAGCGATTCGGATCGAGGATTCGGGGGTCCTGACGGGCGCGTCCGACCCGCGCAAGGACGGCTGCGCGCTGGGCTACTAGCGTTCAGTTCATCTGGAAATGAAGCGGGTAGCTGCCGTCCTCGAAATCCCCGAAAAGATCGGGAAGATCGGGGTGTCCCACCGGGCCGGACGCCCCGTCGGGCAGCAGGTTCTGCTCGGAGACATAGGCGACGTAGTAGCTTTCGTCATTCTCTGCGAGAAGGTGGTAAAACGGCTGGTTCTTCGCTGGCCGGCTTTCCTCCGGAATCGCGTCATACCATTCCTGCGTATTGGAAAATTTGGCATCGACATCGAACACCACACCCCTGAACGTGTGCTTGCGATGCCGCAGAACCTGCCCCAAGTGATACTTCGCCGTCGTCTTCAACATGGATTTCGTCCCCACCTTCCCTTAGCTACTCCCGAGGTGCGGCCAGTGTCCATCCTTGAAGGCGAATCACGCGGAAACAGTCTGTGAACGTCATCCTTACAGTGCTCCAGACCATCGCCCCGGTGTTCCTCCTCGGGGCTGTCGGCTTCGTCTGGGTGCGGATCGGTCTGGAGTACAAGGTGGAGTTCGTGACACGCCTCGCGATGACGCTTTCCGTGCCTTGCCTGATCTTCGTGGCGCTGATGAAGACGCGGATCGATCCCGCCGCATTGACGACGGTTTCGCTTGCCGCGTGTGCGGCCTATGCGGCGCTGACGGTGATCTTCTGGGCCGTTCTGCGCCTCGGAGGTCTGGACCGGCGCACCTACCTCGCGCCGATGATCTTCGGCAACACCGGTAACCTCGGCCTTCCGCTCGCGCTGTTCGCGTTCGGAGAAGCCGGCTTCGGCTACGCGGTCGTGATCTTCGCGGTCATGGCAATCCTGTCGTTCACTTTCGGGCTCTGGCTGGTGTCGGGTGGCGGGTCCCCTGCACGGGTGCTGCGCGAGCCCATGGTCGCGGCAACGCTGCTGGGCGGGCTGTTTCTTTGGCAGGGCTGGCAGACACCGCAGTGGCTGACCAACACACTTGAACTGACCGGACAGATGGCGATCCCGATGATGCTGATCACGCTTGGCGTCGCCATCGCGCGACTGCATCCCAGCCACTTCCTGCCGCCCCTGGGGCTCAGCCTTGTGCGGGTCGCGATCTGCACGGCCGTCGCCTGGGCGGTCGGATACGGTTTCGGACTGGAAGGTGTCGCGCTGGCAGTGACCATCCTTCAGATCGCGACCCCGGTCGCCGTGACTTCCTACATGCTGGCTGAGAAATACGGGGCCGACGCGGATGCCGTCGCCGGCCTTGTGGTGGTTTCGACCATCGTTTCGGTCGTTTCGATTCCCGCAACGCTGGGTTTCCTCGTTTGATATCGACGGGATTGTGATTCCAACCTGCGTCCAAGTTCGCTAAAATCGCAAAAAAACATTGAACGAGAGGCAGTATGAGCAGACTTGTGTGCATCGCGCTGGTGATGCTCCTGGCCGCGTGTGGCGGCCACCGGGCGCCACGCAACCTGGACGATGCCTGCGACATCGTCGACGAACGGCCCGCCTATCTCAGGGCGATGAAAAAGACCGAGAGCCGGTGGGGCGTTCCGGTCGCCGTGCAGATGGCGACGATCTATCAGGAATCAAAATTCATCGGGAACGCCAAGACGCCGCGCAAGTTCGCGCTGGGGGTCATTCCGATGGGGCGCCAGAGTTCTGCCTTCGGCTACAGCCAGGCGATCGACGGCACCTGGGACGACTATCGCGCCGCAACCGGCCGCCGTGGCGCCAGCCGTACGAGGATCGAGGACGCGACCGACTTCATCGGCTGGTACATGGATCAAAGTGAACAGAAGCTGGGCATTCTGAAATACGACGCGACCAACCAGTACCTGGCCTATCACGAAGGCCAGTCCGGCTATTCGCGCGGATCGCATCTGCAAAAGGCCTGGCTGCTGCGCGTCGCCGACGATGTAGGTACGCGGGCGCAGATGTATCACCAGCAGCTTTTCACCTGCGGCAAGCTCTAGACGCGGTCAGTTCAGACCGCGCCTTCCCACTTCGAACGAGATGGAGAAGGTCGACGGCTGGTAGGTCATGCCGGTCCGCAGATCGTCAAGGACCACAGTGGTCCGGTTGCCGGACTCGTCTGTCACCGTCCATTGACGCAGTGCGATCGGATCGGCGGAAAACGCCAGCGTCAGCGTCCCGTATTCCGGGTGATCTGGGTCCTGGGCAATGACGGTCGTCAGCGGACCTTCTTCGGAATGGCCGACGACCATCTTGGCCCTTGCCAGATCCACGGTCCTCGCAAGGATCAGGTTCAGCGGGGTTTTCGCCAGTGGATACTGTTCCGGGGGTTGGTTCGACTTGGGGTCGAAGATCGCAAGCTGCCCGCCTGACGCCAGCACCAGCGTCGCGTCCGGCGCGTATTCGAAGCGCATCCGCCCCGGCCGCTGGATCAGCACACGCCCCTCGGAGGTCGTGCCATCGGCGTTGTACTGGATGAACCCGGCCTCTGCCGTGGTCAGTCCGTTCAGATAACCTGAAAGCTGCGACAACGACAGTTTCTCGGCCAGGGCCGGGGCCGCGACAAGCGACAGGAACAGGGCAAGGATCGGTGTTTTCATCCCCTGTATCTAGGCGCTCTCGGAGTGTAATGCCATAACATCGGCGGGGCGTCGGCAGCGGGTCGGCAAGAGGTATGGCAAGAATTCGCCACCTCCGACTGGCCGCGCAGACCGCGCCCTCACGCCTTGTCGCGCAAATACGGTTCCATACCCCGGCGCTTGTGTTCTAGCATCGTCACGCCGGCCCATGCTGATCGCGGCGCGGGGCATGGTCTTCGAAGGTGTGACGGATGACCGACGCTTCCCTCATGGATCCCTGCATCATCTGCGTTGCAATCACCGGATCGGTACCGTCGAAAGCCGACAATCCGGCGGTGCCGATCACCGTGACCGAACAGATTGAATCCACCCACGAGGCGTTCGAGGCCGGTGCGTCCATCGCGCATTGCCACGTGCGCGACGATGACGGCAAACCGACAAGCGATCCTGACCGCTTCGCCCGTCTTCAGGAAGGGCTCCGCAGGCACTGCCCGGGCATGATCATCCAGTTCTCGACCGGCGGGCGTTCGGGCGCCGGAAGGGCGCGCGGTGGCATGCTGCGGCTCCGGCCCGACATGGCGTCCCTGTCGGTCGGCTCCAACAACTTTCCCACCCGCGTCTATGAAAACCCGCCCGACCTTGTCGACTGGCTGGCTGCCGAAATGGTCGAATACCGCGTCAAGCCCGAGATCGAGGCCTTCGACCTGTCGCATATCCTCCAGGCACATCGGATGTGGCAGGCCGGGCAGATCGCCGCGACGCCCTATGTGCAATTCGTGATGGGCGTGAAGAACGCCATGCCCGCCGACCGCGAGGTCTTCGATTTCTACATCCGCACGGTACAACGGCTTTTCGGTGCGGACGTTCCCTGGTGCGCGGCGGGCATCGGCGCGAGCCAGATCGTGTTGAACGAATGGTCGGTCACTTCGGGTGGCCATGCCCGGACCGGGCTTGAGGACAACGTGAGGCTGGACCGCACGACGCTTGCGCCGTCGAACGCCGCGCTGGTGCGGCGGGTTGCGCACTTGTGCGATCGCCATGGCCGGGCCATCGCGACCCCTGCGGAGGCGCGCGAGATACTTGGCCTCGCGCCGTCCGACGACCCTTCCGCCTGAGCAGGCCCGGCGTTGCCGTTCGCCGGCGCGCCGACCTGACCCGCGCCGTTGCGAACGGCCACCCGGCCTTGCGCCACGGATCAGACGTGCCGTGTCAGCCCGCCATCGACGCGAAGGCTTTGGCCGGTGATGTAGCTTGAGGCATCCGTCAGCAGGAAGGCTGCGGCCTTTGCCTGCTCCTCCGCCCGCGCGATCCGCCTGAGCGCCGGAAGATCAGCGAATTTCCCGACGTCGAGGCTATCGGTGAAACCAGGCATCAGGCAGTTCATGCGGATGTTCTGCGGGCCGTAGCGATCCGCATAGAGCTTGGTGAAGGACGACACCCCGGCGCGGTAGACACAAGACGCCGGAAACCAGGGAGAGGGCTCGAACGCGGCATAGGTCGTGACATTGACGATGGAACCGCCGCCCTGCGCCTCCATCACCGGGGTGACAAGGCGCGCCATGCGCACGACCGACTTCACGATCATTTCGTTCGCGAGATCCCAGTTTTCGTCCGTGATCTCTAGCAGGTCGCCTTTCGGCGGATGGCCGGTGTGGTTCAGCACCGCATCGATCCGTCCGTAGGTCCGCATCGCCAGATCGACGATCCCCGCGATGTCCTCCGCGCTTTGTGCGACGCCGCGACGCGCCACTCCGCCCAGTTCGACCGCCAGCGTCTCACAGCTTTCGGAGGGCGACATCAGGGCCAGCGCATAGCCCTGTGCATGCATTTCGCGCGCCACCGCCGCGCCGATACCCCGGCCGCCGCCGGTGACAAGACAGACTTTCCGGGTCATCCATTCCTCCCTGCAATTCGATAAAGAGACGGGCGCCGGCCTGCGGCATCGGCGCCCCGATGGACCAAGGCTATCGCCCGGGCCGCGCCTTTGCCAGCCCGCCATCGCGCCGCGGGGTGCCGCAGATTCCGCCCCGTTTCATCGCGCTTGACAGGTCGCGAAACCGGGCGCAACTATACTATAGTTCAACAAAGGAGCGCCGATGGCCCGCGACCCGCGATTCGACATCCTGTTCGAACCGGTCGCGATCGGTCCGAAGACCGCGAAGAACCGGTTCTTCCAGGTTCCCCACGCATCGGGCATGACCAATGCCAACCCCCATGTCCGCGCGGCGTTCCGGGGCACCAAGGCCGAGGGTGGCTGGGGTGTGGTATCGACAGGGGCCTGTTCGGTGCATCCATCGTCCGACGACAGCCCATTTCCCTTCGCCTCGCTTTGGGATGCGGCGGATATCCGCGCCCATGCGGTGATGACCGACGCCGTGCATGCCCACGGCGCGCTTGCCGCGGTGGAGCTTTGGCATGGCGGCGCGGCGGCGGTGAACCGCACGACGCGGCACGCCCCGCTTTCGCCTTCGGGTGTGCCGTGGATGGCAACGCATGTCGGCTTCATGTCCTCCGCCCGGCCAAGGGTGATGGACGCGGGCGATATCCGCGACCTGATCCGCTGGCACGCCGAGGCGGCGGTAAGGGCCGAACAGGCGGGGTTCGACATTCTTTATGTCTATGCAGGCATGGGCTATCTGCCCTACCAGTTCCTTCTGTCCGACTACAACCACCGCACAGATGCCTATGGCGGCAGCGCGACGAACCGGGTGCGGCTGGTGGCGCAACTGATCGACGCGGTGCGCGAGGCGACCGGCGGGCGCTGCGCGGTGGCCTTGCGCGTGTCGCTTCAGGAGCTTCGGGCGCGGGCTTCGGAAAACGCGCCGTCCGAGGCGCATGAGATCATCGGACTGCTGAAGGACGCACCGGACCTTTTCGACGTGAAGATGGATTACTCGGCGACCGATTGCGCCCCGTCGCGCTTCACGCCCGAGGGCAGCCACGAACCGGTGGTGGATTTTGTAAGGCAGATCACCGACAAGCCCGTCGTCGGCGTCGGCCGCTTCACCTCGCCCGACACGATGGTTTCCATGGTCCGAAGGGGCGTTCTGGACCTGATCGGCGGCGCGCGGCCCTCCATCGCAGATCCGTTCCTGCCACGGAAGATCGAAGAAGGACGGGCCGAAGACATCCGCGAATGCATCGGCTGCAACATCTGCATCTCTTCCTGGCATGACGGGGTCTGGGTACGGTGCACGCAAAACCCGACGGCGGGGGAGGAATGGCGGCGCGGCTGGCACCCCGAGGTCGTCCGCAAGGATGCCGAGGGCACGGCGCTTGTCGTCGGGGGCGGGCCCGCGGGGCTGGAGGCGGCGCTGACGCTTGCCCGGCGCGGGTTCGCGGTGACGCTGGCAGAGGCCGGGCGCGATTTCGGCGGCCGGCTCTTGTGGGAAACGCGGTTGCCGGGCCTGCGCCAGTGGTTCCGGGTGGCGGAATACCGGCTGGGCCAGTTGCGGCGGATGCCCAATGTCTCGCTGCATTCCGAAAGCGCGCTTGGGGCCGAAGAGCTGCGCGACTTCGGCGCCGATCATGTGGTGATCGCGACCGGCGCAAGGTGGACGACGAACCTGTGCGGCCCGAACGAGATCCCGACAGGCCCGATCGACGCGCCGCGCGTCTATACGCCCGACGACATTGCGCGTGGGGTGCGGATCGAAGGGCCGGTCGCGGTCTTCGATTTCGACAATTACTACATGGGTTCGGCCATCGCCGAACATCTGGCCGCCGAGGGGCTTGCCACGACCTATGTGACCAGTGCCGGGTCGGCCCAATCCTGGGGCGTCATGACCAATGAACAACCGCTGGTGCATCAGGCGTTCCGCAAGGCCGGGATCGCCTGCCGGACGCTGGAAATCGTGGAGGGTTTCGACGGCCGGAACCTGACCCTCGCCCATGTCTTCTCGGGCGAACGGAGCACGATTGCCGCGCGGTCGCTGGTGATCGTCGGTCAGAGGGCGGGCGGCTCGGCGCTCTATGACGCGGTGGTCGCGGAAGGGATCTTTCCCTCGGTCGCGCTGACGGGCGACGCCAACGCGCCGGGCGCCATCGCCCACGCGGTCTATCAGGGCCACCGCACCGCGCGCGAGATCGGGGCGGCGCCGCGCGAGGTTCTGCGCGATGCCCCCTACGCGATGCGCGACATCGCCGCCCCGCGCGAGGCCGCCGAATGACCGCCCGGCGGCGCCAGCGTGGGGGCCGGGCGGCGGGCTTTGGCCAACCCGCCTATGGCCAGCGTCGCCGCCCCTATGCGCCGGTCCGGGTACTTGGCGACGATCAGGTCGCCGCGATCCACGAAGCCGGGCTGGAGATCCTGTCGCGGATCGGCATCCGCGTTCTGGACGACCGCGCGCGCGCGCTGTATCGCGGCGCCGGCGGCAAGGTTTCGGGCGATACCGTGCGCCTTGACCCCGGCCTTGTGGCCGAACGCCTGCGCACGGTGCCCGCGACGTTCACGCTTCATGCCCGCAATCCTTCGCATAACGTCGTTCTGGGCGGCGATCATTGTGTCTACACCTCTGTCGGGGGTCCGGCCTATGTGATGGACAACGACCGAGGCCGCCGCGACGGGACCTTTGACGAGATGTGCGATTTCCTGAAGCTGGTGCAGGTCCTGAACGTCATCCATCAGGAAGGCGGCGGCCCGTTCGAGCCGATGGACCTGCCCGCAAACACCCGGCATCTGGATATCTATCGCGCGCAGATCGGCCTTCTGGACAAGACCTGGCAGGGACAGACCCTTGGCCGGGCGCGCACCATGGACGGGATCGCAATGGCCGCGATTTCGCTGGGCACCACGCCCGAAGGGCTCATCGACCGTCCGGCGCTGGTCGGCGTGATCAACACCAATTCGCCCCTGCAACTCGACATCCCGATGGCCGAGGGGCTGATCGCGATGGCCGAACACGGGCAGGCGCTGGCCATCACACCCTTCACGCTCGCGGGTGCGATGGCGCCGGTGACGCTGGCGGGTGCGCTGGCCCAGCAGCACGCCGAGGCATTGGCAGGCATCGTCCTGACGCAGATCGTGCGGCCGGGCGCGCCGGTGCTTTATGGCGGCTTCACCTCGAACGTGGACATGCGGTCGGGCAGCCCGGCCTTCGGGACGCCGGAATACGTCAAGGCCGCGCAGGCGTCAGGGCAGCTTGCCCGGCATGTCGGCGTGCCCTTCCGGTCCTCGAACGTCACCGCCGCGAACGAGGTCGACGCCCAGGCCGCCTACGAAAGCCAGATGGCGCTTTGGGGGGCGCTGATGGGGGGCGCGAACCTTCTGGAACACGGGGCCGGCTGGCTGCACGGCGGCCTGACCGCCAGTTTCGAGAAGCTGATCCTTGACGCCGAGCTTCTGATGATGATGGACGCCTATTTCGACCCGATCGACACCGGGCCCGATGCGCTTGCGCTGGACGCTGTCGCCGAGGCGGGACCGGGCGGGCATTTCTTCGGCACCGCCCATACGATGGCGCGCTACGAGACGGCGTTTCATGCGCCGCTTCTGTCGAACTGGGACAACTATCCAACCTGGCTCGAACGCGGGGCCATCGACGCGCGGGCGCGTGCCAACACGGTCTGGAAGACACTTCTGGCGGAATACGAGGAACCGGCACTCGACCCCGCGGTGGCGGAGGAACTGGATGCCTATGTCGCACGGCGCAAGGCCGAGGGCGGCGCACCGATGAACTGAGGGGGACGAAACCATGGCAGCGATCCGGAAGGATTTCCCGAACGAGGTCGAAATCGTCGAAAGCATCTTCGTGCCCCTGCCCGACGGTACCCGCTTGGCGGCAAAGCTCTGGCGGCCCAGGGACATCGGGCCGGTACCGGTCATCCTGGAATATCTGCCCTACCGCAAGCGGGAAGGCACGCGCGGACGCGACCAGAAGATGCATGCCTGGCTGGCGGGTCACGGCTACGCCTGCATCCGGCTGGACATCCGTGGCACCGGCGACAGCCAGGGGCTGATCGACGACGAATATACCGAACAGGAGATCCGCGATGGCTGCGACGCGATCGCCTGGATCGCCGCGCAGGACTGGTGCGACGGACAGGTCGCGATGTACGGCATCTCCTGGGGTGGGTTCAACGGCCTTCAGATCGCCGCGCGCCAGCCGCCCGCGTTGAAGACGATCATCACCGTGGGTTCGACTGATGACCGCTATGCGACCGATGTCCACTATATCGGGGGCTGTCTGTCAAAGGACAATCCCGACTGGTCGGCGACCATGTTCGCCCACAACGACCTTCCGCCGGACCCGGAAATCGTCGGCCCGGGTTGGCGCGACATGTGGCGCGCGCGGATGGCACACAACACGCCCTGGATCCTGACCTGGCTGGCCCACCAGCGGCGCGATGCCTATTGGAAGCACGGCTCCGTCTGCGAGGATTTCAGCGCCATCACGATCCCCGTCTACGCGGTTTCCGGCTGGGCCGACAATTATTCGGAAAGCGTGCCGCGCCTTCTGTCGGGGCTGTCCGGGCCGCGCCTTGGCCTGATCGGCCCCTGGGCCCATTCCTTTCCGCACGACGTGGCGGTGCAGCCTGCGATCGGCTGGTTGCAGGAGGTAAGGCGCTGGTGCGATCACTGGCTGAAGGGGCGCGATACCGGGATCATGGACGAACCCATGTACCGGGTCTGGATGCAGCAAAGCGCGCCGCCTTCCACCTGCTACCTCGAACGTGCTGGCCGCTGGGTGGGCGAGGCGGAATGGCCCTCGTCCCGGATCGACTGGCGCGACCTTTTCCTGAACGCAGGGGGGCGGTTGCAGGGCACAGCCGCCAAAGGCACCCCCGTCCCGATCTGTTCACCCCTTTGGGTCGGGCTAACCGCGGGCGAGGTCGGCCGGTATGGCGAGGATGCCGACTGGCCGCCCGACCAGCGCGAGGATGACGGCGGGTCACTGGTCTTCACGACCGACCCGTTGCCCGCGACGCTGGAGATCTTGGGGGCGCCGCAGCTTCACCTGAGGTTCAGCGTGGACAAGCCCATGGCGCTGGTCGCGGTCCGGCTGAACGATGTGATGCCGGACGGAAGATCGACGCGGGTGGCGTTGGGCTGTCTGAACCTGACCCACCGCGACAGCCACGAACAGGCGGCGATGCTGGAACCCGGCCGCGTCTACGAGGCGGTGGTGGATATCGACGACATCGCCCATTCCTTCCCGGCGGGGCACCGCATCGCGGTGTCGATCTCGACGACCTACTGGCCGATCTGCTGGCCGTCGCCGGAACTCGCGACGGTGACGGTCCATACTGGCGAAAGCCGCCTTGCGCTGCCGGTCCGGCCCGAGGACCCGGCCGACGCGCGGCTGCGCCGGTTCGACCCGCCAGAGATGGCGGCGCCGACACCGTCGGAGGATCTGCCCGCCGAAAAGACCGTCCGGCGCGGCGTCCGGCGCGACCTGCTGAGCAAAGAGATGGTGGTGGAGTTCCCGCGCTGGACCTATGCGCACCGGATGCCGGATATCGGGCAGACCGTCGCCTCAGACGCCTTCGCGCGCTACCGGATCACCGACGGCGATCCGCTTTCCGCCGCCTGCGAGACAGGCTGCACCGTCGAAATCACCCGCAAGGACGGCGTCTTCGGCCATCATTCGACCAGCCGAATGACCTGTGACGCAACCCATTTCCGGATCGAGGTCAGCCTGCGCGTCACCGAAAACGGTGCGTCGGTGTTCGAACGGTCCTGGGACGAACGGATACCGAGGGACCATGTCTGAGACCGGAGGCCCCCGCGCGCCATGCTGAGATATGCCGTCAAGCGCATTGCCCTGGCTGTCGTGATCCTGATCACGGTGATGCTGGCGATGTATGCGATGGTGTTTCTGGTGCCGGGCGATCCGGCATCGCTGGCGCTGGGACCGCGCGCGACGCCGGAGCTCAAGGCGCTCCTGCGCGAAAGGATGGGGCTTGACGAACCCGTTCTCTGGCAGGTCTGGCACTTCTTCCGCAGCGCGGCGACCGGCGACCTGGGCTATGACGTCTGGTCGAAGCGGCCGGTGCTTGACCAGATCCTCGAGTTCTTCCCCAACACGCTGATCCTTGGCGTCGCGGCGCTGGGCTGGGCGCTGACACTGGGCATCGCGCTGGGCGCGACAGCGGTCGTCTGGCGCGACACGGTCGCCGACCGGCTTCTGGGGATTCTGTCGGTCGGCCTGATTTCGGTTCCGGCCTTCGTGGTGGCGATCTATGCGATCCTGATCTTCGCCGTCTGGCTGCGCTGGCTTCCGGCGATCGGCGCGGGCAATCCCGGCGATCCGCTCAGCCAGTTGCGCGCGCTTGTTCTGCCCGCCTTCGCGCTGGGCGTTGGTTGGGTCGGCTACCTCGCGCGGCTTGTCCGCGCCTCGCTGCTTGAGGTGATGGGCGAAAACCACATCCGCACCGCGCGCGCCTTCGGCCTTCCCGAAAGCCGCGTCGTGCTGCGCTATGGCCTGCGCGTCGCGATCATCCCGACGATCGCGCTGATGGCGGTCGGCCTTGGGTCGATCCTGTCAAGCGCGGTCTTCGTCGAAACCGTCTTCGGCCGTCCCGGCATCGGCACACTGATCACCGGTGCGGTACAGAAACGCAACTATCCGGTCGTCATGGGAACGGTCCTGTTCATGACCGCCTTCTACCTTTTCATCGTCACCGCCGCCGATCTTCTGATCGCCCGGCTCGACCCGAGGGTGCGCGATGTCCTCCGCCGGTAGAAAGACGGTCCTCGGCGCGCTTCTGCGCGACCCGATGGGCGCCTTCGGGCTGGCGCTTGTGGTGCTGTTCGTGGCCATGGCGCTTTTCGCGCCCTGGATCGCACCCGCCGACCCGATCAAGCTGAACGTGACGCAAAAGTTCCAGCCGCCCAGTCTTGACCATCTGGCGGGCACCGACCAGCTGGGGCGGGATCTTCTGTCGCGGATCATCTTCGGGGCGCGGACGGCGCTGTCGATCGCCGTCACCTCGGTCGGGATGGCCGGGCTGGCGGGGCTGATCCTTGGCATGATTGCGGGGTTCGGTCCGCGCTGGCTGGACGCGATCCTGGTGCTGGTCTTCGATTCGCTGTCATCGCTGCCGATGATCATGTTCGCGCTGGCGGTGATCACCGTCGTCGGGCCGGGCACAGGAACCCTGATCCTGGTGGTCGTTCTCGTCTCTGTTCCGGCCTATGCGCGCCTGATCCGGGCCCAGACGCTTGCCCTGGCGGGGGCCGATTTCATCGTTGCGGAAAGGGCCATGGGGGCATCGGGGACGCGCATCCTTCTGCGTCACATGCTGCCGAACGTCGTCGGGCCGCTGGTCATCCTGCTGTCGATGGACATCCCCGTTGTCATCATGCTCGAGGCGGGGCTGTCCTATCTGAACCTGGGCGTGCGCCCGCCGACACCATCCTGGGGCAACATCCTTTACGATGGCTACACCTCGCTGCGGTCCGCGCCCTACATGGTGCTTGTCGCGGGCCTGCCGCTCGTGTTGTCCACGCTTGGCTTCACCTTCCTCGGCGAAGGGCTGCGCGACGCGCTTGACCCGCGGCTCAAGGGACGGGGGCATCGATGACGGACCCGGTCCTTTCGGTCGAGAACCTGTCGCTTCGCTACCGCGTGCCGGGCGGGTCGCTGCAGGTGCTGCGCGATGTCAGCCTGTCTGTCCAGCCCGGCGAGGTTCTGGGGATCGCGGGCGAAAGCGGTTGCGGTAAATCCACGCTTGCCGCGGCGATGATCGACCTGACCGGCGCGAACGCGGAACGGACCGCGGGGACGATCCGGCTTTCGGGGCGCGATATCCTTTCGCTAGGCCAGGCCGACCGCCGCCGGATGCGGGGGCGCGACGTGGCGATGGTCTTCCAGGATCCGATGACCGCCTTCAGCCCGGTCCTGACCATGGGGTCGCAGTTGGTGGACTTCCAGTGCAACCTCGATGGCGTTTCACGGCGCGAAAAAAGCGACCGCGCGCGCGCGATGCTGGCGCGAGTCGGTCTTTCGGACCCCGACCTGGCGATGACAAGGTTCCCGCACGAGCTTTCCGGCGGGATGCGCCAGCGCGCCGCCATCGCCGCGGCACTTCTGATGCGCCCCGCCGTCCTCATTGCCGACGAACCGACGACCGCGCTCGACGTGACGATGGAGGCGCAGATCATCCATCTCCTGCGGGAACTTCAGGCGGACTACGGCTGCGCCATCGTTATCGTGACGCACCATCTGGGCGTGATCGCGGAGCTTTGTGACCGCGTCGCGGTGATGTATGCCGGCCAGGTGGTCGAGGAGGCGCCGGTCGACGCGCTTTACCACGACCCCCGCCACCCCTACACCCGCGCGTTGCTGGCCTGCGACCCGGCCCGGATCGAGGAACACACCGGGCGGCTGCCCGCGATCGGCGGGCGGTTGCCGGACCTCACGGCACCGCCGCCGGGCTGCGCCTTTGCCCCCCGCTGCCCGCTGGCCAGCGACCGCTGCCGCACCCTTCCGCCGCCACGCGTGACGATCGGCCCCGGCAGGGCCGCGCTTTGCCACGAGGTCGCGCCATGACGCCCCTGCTGTCGATCGCCGGGATCTGCGTTGACCTGCAATCGGGCGGCTGGCTGTCGCCCGGCGGCGGGGCACGGGTCAACATCCTGTCGGATATCTCGCTTGACCTTGCCGGTGGCGAGACGCTGGGGCTTGTCGGCGAAAGCGGGTCGGGCAAGACCACGCTGGCGCGCGCCGTGCTGGGGCTTCAGCCGACCAGCGCCGGCACGATACGGTTCAAGGGCGCCGACCTCTGCGGCCCAGCCGATTTCCATGCCATCCGCCGCAGCACCGCGCTGATGTTTCAGGATGCCGCCGCATCGCTGTCGCCCCGGATGACCGTGGGGCAGGCCGTGATCGAACCCTTCGCGATACACCACGAATCCGTGGCCGACCGCCGCGCGAAGGCTGCCGAACTGCTGGCCGAAGTGGGCCTGCCGCCAGAGATGGCCGCACGTTTTCCGCACGAGCTTTCGGGCGGACAGGCGCGGCGGGTCGGTGTGGCGCGGGCGCTTGCGCTGAAGCCGGCGCTGGTGATCGCTGATGAACCGACGGCGGGCCTGGACGTGTCCGTGCAGGCGGAAATTCTGAACCTGATGGCCGATCTGAAGGATCGCCACGGGCTGAGCTATCTGATCATCACCCACAACCTTGCGCTGGTTCGCCATGTGGCCGACCGGATCGCCGTCCTTTACCTTGGCCGGCTGGTCGAAACCGGGCCGACCCGGCAGATCTTCGCGGCGCCCCGCCACCCCTACACCCGCAGCCTGATCGCCGCGGAACCGAAGCCCGACCCCCGCAGGCGGCGGCGCGACCTTGCCATCAAGGGCGAGATTCCAAGCATCCTGCGCCGCCCCCAGGGGTGCGAATTCCACACCCGCTGCCCCGTCGCGAAAGATATCTGCCGCAGCGCCGCCCCGGCGCTGCAAGCCCTCGGCCCCGGGCATTCCGTGCGGTGCCATTTCCCCGAAACGCATGACAAGGGAGGATGAAATGAACTGGAACACCAACAGACGCGATTTCCTTAAAGCCGCGGGCGCTGGTCTTGCCGCGGCGGCCGCGGCACCGAACTTCGCCTGGGCGGCTGACGGCGATACGCTGCGCATCCGCATGGATGCCGATTTTCAGGTGCTGGACCCCTGGGGCATCATCGGCGGGTTGGACGAGGTCATCCCGCGCTGCACGCAGGTGTCGCTGGTGCGCATGGGCGACATGCGCGACGGAAACAACTGGGAGCTCTACGCCGCCGAAAAGCTTGAATGGCTGGACGGCACGCGCCTTGCCTTCACGCTGCGCGACGGGCTGATGTGGACGGGCGACTTCGGCCCGGTCACGGCCGAGGATGTGAAGTTCTCCTACGAACGTATCGCCGGTTCCGACAGCGCCTGGGCCTACCAGTTCGAGAAACTGAAAGAGGTCGAGGTGATCGACGCGCGGAGCGGCGTGATCCATCTGACCGAGGCTTTTGCGCCCTTCATCGTGATCGCGATGCCCTATTATGGCGGTCACATCGTCTGCAAGGCCGCGGTCGAGGCGGCGGGCGGCAGCTACACGACCGAGATCCCGGCACAGTGCGGCCCGTTCCTGCTGGACAGCTGGGAACAGGCGCAGAAGGTGACGCTGAAGGCCAACCCCGGCTGGACCGGCGCAGCGCCTGCCTTTTCGACGGTCGAGATCTACATTCTTGGCGACGACCAGGCCGCGCAGCTCGCCTACGAGGCAGACGCCTTCGACTTCACGCGCATCGCGCCCGGCGCGGTCCGCCAACTGAAGGAGGCGATGCCTGAGGGCGCGACATTGATCGAGGCGGAATCGACCCGCTATGTCTGGCTGACGATCAACCAGAACGCCGAACCGCTCAAGGATATCCGGGTGCGGCAGGCGATCCAGTATGCCTATGACAGCGACGCGGTCCTGCAAGGCGCCTATGACGGGCTTGTGGGAAGGTCGGCCGGCGTGGTCCAGCCGGGCACGACCTATGCCCGGACGAAGAACCTCATCGACACCCGCGACGTGGAGAAAGCGAAGGCCTTGCTGGCCGAGGCGGGCGCCGAAGGGTTGACGCTGAACCTTGTCGCGCTGACGGATTCCACCTCGCAGACGATCGCGCAGATCATCCAGGCCAGCCTTGGCGAGGCCGGGATCACGGTCGAGATCCAGCCGACGGAGGAAGCCGCCTACTGGGCGCTTGGCGACAAGACGGCCGGCGACGACTACCTGTCGCTGGAACTGGTGCTGCAATCCTTTGCGGGCGGCGTCGATCCGACCGAGAACCTTGTCTGGTTCCGCCCCGACCAGATCGGCGTTTACAACTGGACCTTCTTCGACAGCGCCGAATACGAGGATCTTTACCAGACCTCGCTGACCGAGCTGGACCCGGACAAGCGGCGGGCGATGTTCAACCGGATGGAAGACCTGATGGAGCTTTCGGGCGACTTCGTCTTCATCTGTTTCGAGCCGCTGGTGGCGATCCACGATTCCGACCTGCAGCCGGTGATCCTTGCCGATGGTCATCCCGACCCGGTACGGTTCACGCGGGTTTGACGACCGCAGGCGGCGGCACCCGCAAGGGTGCCGCCACGGCGAAGGGAACGGAATGGCTACGAAACAGAAAGCGCCGCGCTTCAACCGTCTGACAAGCGGGGAACGACGCGCCGAACTGATCGCGGCGGGGCTGGCCTGCATGGCGCGCGGCGGCATCCAGGAATTTACCGTCGATCGGATCTGCGCCGAGGCGGGCGTGTCGCGCGGCCTGATCACCCATCATTTCGGGTCGATGAACGCGCTTCTGGCGGCCGTCTACGCGCGGATGTACGACGAATCCACCAAGGTGACCCGCACCGTCGTACCCGGAGAGACGCGGCTTGCCGCACTGCTGGATGCGTTCTTCGCGCCCGAGGTGTTCAACCGGCAATCCTTCAACATCTGGCTCACGCTCTGGGGTCAGGTCACGCTGAACGATGACCTGCGCGGCGAACACGCGGCGCAATACAGTGTCTTTGTCCGCGACGTCGCCGGCGCGATCGGCGAGGCAGCGGATCGGAACGGGCGGTCAGTCGATGCCGCGCTGTTGGCAAGAACGCTGATCTCGCTGGTCGACGGTCTGGGGATCCAGCATTGCATCGACCCGGATTCAATGCCGGTCGAAGTCGCCCGTTCGGCCTGCCGCACGCTTCTTGAGCCGCATCTGGGCACGTTCTGAGGCACGATCGCGGCGCGGGCCGCGACGGGGGCCGCGACGGGGGACTTCAACAGGGGGCTTGAACCCGGCGCGCCGGCGGCGTTTTCTGCCGCGCGCCGGACCGGCCGGCACACCAGGGGAGGAAGGGATGACAGTCACCCGCCGCAAGGACGGAACCATCGGCTATGTCGAACTTGCCAATCCGCCGGTCAACGCCATCAACCGGGAAATGCGTCAGGGTCTTCTGGACGCCGTCCAATGGGCCGAGGCGGAGGCCCTTGAACGGGTGATCCTGTCCGGCGCGGGCCGCGGCTTTGCCGCTGGCGCGGATGCGCGTGAATTCAACCGCGCGCCGGAACCGCCGCACCTTCCCGAGGTGCTGCGGCGGATCGAGCTCAGCCCGGTGCCATGGATCGCCGCGGTGCATGGCGCGGCCCTTGGCGGCGGCGCGGAGATCCTGCTGGCCTGTCGCTATCGCATCGCCCGGCCCGACGCGACACTCGGGCTGCCCGAGGTGACGCTGGGCGTGGTTCCGGGCGCGGGCGGGACGCAACGGTTGCCCCGCCTTGTCGGCATGCCAGCGGCCCTGGATCTGATCCCGACCGGCCGCGCGGTTTCGGGCGACGCGGCGTTGCGGATCGGGCTTGTCGATGCCCTGGCGGACGATCCCGTGGCGCTTGCTTCTGCCGTGCCGTCGAAGCGCCTCAAGCTGGCGTTGCCGGTCGGCCAGCGCCCCGCGTCGACCGCGCCCGAAGTGGCGTTCACCGACGCGCGCAACGCCGCCGAAAGAAGCATGAGCGGCCAGATCGCCCCGCGCCGCGCGATTGAACTGCTGGAGCTCGCTCAGACCCAGCCCCTAGACGCCGGGCTGCGCCATGAGCGGGAGACGTTCCTCGCCCTGCGCCAGTCAGACCAGGCGCGGGCGCTCCGCCATGTCTTCTTTGCCGAACGGGCTGCCCGGGCGCCGGCCTGGCTGACTGCAACTGCGCAGCCACCGCGGCATGTCGCAATCACCGGCGACGCGACGGTGGTAGCCGGCATCGCCTGTGCGATGCTGAAAGCCGGTTTCCGGGTGACGATCCTGGCAACCGGTGCCGCCGAAAGGGAACATGCCCAGATCGACAGGATCATCGCGGACAGTCTGTCGCGGGAAAGTCTTGATACCGATGGCGCCGACCAGATGCGCGCACGACTGGCGATCAGAGAGGACTTCGGTGCCGCTGGTGCCGCCGATCTTGCGGTCGAAGCCGCGTTCGCGGACCTGCAGGCGACGCGGGCGGCCATGGAACGACTGCAAGCCGCGCTGCCTGGACACACGATACTTGCCACGACCACCCCTGGCCTTGATGTCGACCAGATCGCCCGCGGCCTTGACGAACCTTCCCGACTTCTAGGGCTTCGGCTTCCGGCCCCGGCCCATCTGACGAGACTTCTGGAAATCGTGCGGGGCGCGGCGACTTCCGACGCGGCGCTTGCAACCGCCTTTGCCCTGGCCAGGACGCTGCGCAAGGTTCCGGTCCTTTCGGACGCCGGCGTCGGCCCCATCGGTGACCGAATCCTCGCGCGCCGTGACGAGGCCGCCGATACGCTTCTTTCGCTGGGTGCGCGGCCCCAAGAAGTGCACGCGGCAATGGTGGCGTTCGGTTTTCCGGCCGGGCCAGCCGCCGCCGACACGCCACGCGATCCCCTCGCTGGGGCGATCCCCGCGGCCGAGATTTCGCGCAGGCTGGTGCTGGCGATGATTGATGGGGTGGCGGGGGTTTTGGGGGCGGGGCGGGGGGCGGATATCGACCTGGTGTCGGTGCTGGGCCACGGATTTCCGCGCTGGCGGGGCGGCTTGATCCACTATGCCGACACCCTCGGGGCCGGGCGGATTCTTGCGGAACTTCAGGAGCTTGCGTCACAAGGCGGCGCAGCCGCCCGGACCCCCGACCCGGTCATCGAGGACTGCGCCCGCCGCGGGATTCCGCTGTCGGAATGGCGACGGTAAGACGTCGGCCCCGGGTCGGCAAAGTGTCGGCAAAACGTATGGCAAGGGGCTGAGGGGGGGCAGGTGCCGGCGCGAAGTCCGATGGTCGCGCAAGGAAGGTCACCGGGGGGGAAAGGCGGCGGAGGAGAAGAAGGAACTGGAGGGGATGCGGAAGTTCCGGGATTACCGGTTGGGGAAATAGGGGGGAGGTCGTAGGGCGAGGGAGAACCCCGGCCTACGCTTGCTGCCCGCTGGAATGTAATCGGTTCTTTACGCCGAATCTGCTATGTGCAAGAATCGTGTTGGACAAAAGAAAAATGGCCTTCGGGTGTAAGGTACTGAAGTTAATGAACTTTACTGAAGAACCTCGCGTAGTCTACGAGCGCAATCCGTTGGCTGAGGTTGTCTGCCAATTGCGGTTCCCTCGTTTGCTGGAACTAGACGACAGTGTTCCCGCTAACTTCCAGAAGTCGCTTGGAAGGTCGTACCCATCGGTAGAATCTCGCCAAACAGTCACGTTCCACATTGGTAACGAGGAGGGAACGGCTCCTCCCACATCGCGCAGAGTGATTTATGATTTCTCTGATCGAGATCGCCAATACACGATATCTCTTTGCAGCGATTTCTTAGCTGTAAAAACAGTGAGATACACGCGCTGGGAGACCTTCCTTTCCCATATACAATGCGCGATCAGCGCCTTGCGGTCTTCGTACGACGTGCCGTTCTACTCCCGCTTGGGACTTAGGTACGTAAACATTATTAAACGTGCAGACCTTGGAATATCCGACGTGCCGTGGACGGATTTAATACGTGGATCGGCATTAGGCTTATTGGGAGACGGCGATATTCCAATCGATAGTATTATTGAACAAAGCTCGGCCACCGTTCTGTCAATTGGCAACGGACGTGTGGCTATTAGGAGCGGAATAAATATCGCAGATGATGGAACGACAAAGAACTATGTTGTCGATTCAGATTTCTTTTTTGACTCCCCCATGGAGAAAGATGAAGATGCTTACCGACTACTTGCGTACTACAACGGAGCGGCCAGAAACGCTTTCAGATGGCACATCAAGCCGCGGCTCCATGACGCCATGGAGCCGCGGGACGCCTGACAAAGAATTTATTGGGTTTTTCCCACAACTATCTAAATTGGGCACACCCGCCCATCTTGACGCGGATGTTGCAGCCGGGGATCATTTTATTGAGAGCCAGTATATCAAAACCCACTTTGTAGTGACAGGAAACAAGGCGGCTAGTCACGTATGCACCCGAGAAAGCGATCCAATTTCACTGGATTGGTATTTTGATGCGCTCTCACAGAACGAAGGTGGACAGCTGTCGGTTGCAAAGCTGTCGGCTTACATTAGGGGCATCAATTCTATTATTTACCAACAGCAATACGCGACATTAGAAAAAGTACTGCATGATGCCACAGCAAGGAATGCCTCCAGCCACGTTCTATTGGCGTTCGCCCGTGCGACTTATCCTGTTCGATCAAAAGTAAGAGGTTGGAAAACCTTCCTTACGCGCGTTGTGTCTGCGCTTGAAAGAAGTGGGAAAGACAGCGGTAGACTTCTAAAGGGAATGATTTGAACGATGCCAATTGTTTCCGCGCCCGCGGAAAATATGGGTGGTGACTTTATTTTTGGCCTCGGCATAAAAGAAATAGACGCCAATCAACGTCATTGCGGCGTCATTTATCGCCCAGACGCCGAAGTGGTGCGCTTCCTTCATTTGGCTTTCCACTTTGACTTGCGGGACGAGGCGCTGAACGGAACTTACTGGTGGGCGCCCAGCGGGCTGGATCCGGAAAATCAACTCGTTCTGGCCGCGTTGGCGAACGTCATCGCCGAAGGTCATCCGTCTATTCCCTATGGTTTTGATATGGACGGACTGATCTTCGACAAGGCAACTGGTGCTCTGCTTCCGGCTCCCCCCGGGAGAGGGCTTACCTGCGCGACATTTGTCCTGGCAATGCTCCAAACGTATGGCTTCGAGCCCATTCTCTCCAGAAGTTGGGAAGTGCGGCACGAAGACGAGCAGTGGCAGGACCAAATCTTAGCTTACATGCAAGAGAGAGGGGCATCTCCGGAGCATTTAGACGCGATACGTTCTGCAGAGTCTAACAAGCGATTTCGTCCAGAAGAGGTGGTAGGAACCGCGGCACAACAGGTAGATGAGTGGGCAATAGAATTCGAACGAGCGCAACTCCTCGCAGCGGAAGTGTTGAGAGATATGGCCGGTTAGAACCGCGGAACGCACAGAATAGGGAGCTTTCAACAAGAAAGCACAAATCACCCTACTGTTCGGGGACGAGGATTTCCCGCTTGCCCACATGGTTCGCCGCTGACACCAGCCCCTGTTCCTCCATCTGCTCCACCAGACGCGCGGCCTTGTTGTAGCCGATGCCGAGTTTCCTCTGGATGTAGGACGTGCTGACCTTGCGGTCGCGCAGCACGACCTGCACGGCCTGGTCGTAGAGGGCATCGTCGCCGTCGGTGTTGCCGCCAAGGCCAAGGACAAGGTCGATGTCGCTTTCCTTGTCCTCGTCCGGGCCCTCGACCACGCCGGACATGTATTCGGGCGGGCCGAAGGACTTGAGGTGGGTCACGATCTCCTCCACCTCCTCGTCCGAGACGAAGGGGCCGTGGATGCGGGTGATCTTTGACCCGCCGGCCATGTAAAGCATGTCGCCCATGCCCAGAAGCTGTTCGGCCCCCATTTCGCCAAGGATGGTGCGGCTGTCGATCTTCGACGTGACCTGGAAGGAGATGCGGGTGGGGAAGTTCGCCTTGATCGTGCCGGTGATGACATCGACCGAGGGGCGCTGCGTCGCCATGATCAGGTGGATGCCTGAGGCGCGGGCCATCTGGGCCAGGCGCTGGATGCAGGCCTCGATCTCTTTCCCCGCGACCATCATCAGGTCGGCCATCTCGTCCACGATGACGACGATGTAGGGGATCGGGACGGGGGCGAATTCCTCGGTCTCGAAGACGGGGTCGCCGGTTTCCTCGTCGAAGCCGGTCTGGACGGTGCGCTTGAACATCTCGCCATTGGCGAGCGCCTCGCGGACGCGGCCGTTGTAGCCGTCGATGTTCCTGACGCCCATCTTGGACATCTTGCGGTAACGCTCCTCCATCTCTCCGACGACCCATTTGAGGGCGACGACGGCCTTTTTCGGGTCGGTGACGACGGGGGAGAGGAGATGCGGGATGCCGTCATAGACGGAAAGTTCCAGCATCTTGGGGTCGATCATGATGAGCCGGCATTCCTCGGGCGTGAGCTTGTAGAGGAGCGAGAGGATCATGGTGTTGATGGCGACGGACTTGCCCGAACCGGTGGTGCCCGCGATCAGGAGGTGGGGCATCTTGGCAAGGTTCGCGACGACGGGATCGCCGGCGATGTCCTTGCCAAGGGCAAGCGGCAGGCGGTGGTTGCCGTCGCCGAAATCGCGGGCGGCGAGGATTTCGCGCAGGACGACCTTTTCGCGGTGGGCGTTGGGAAGCTCGATCCCGATGACGGAGCGGCCGGGAACGGTGGACACGCGGGCGGAGAGCGCCGACATCGACCGGGCGATGTCGTCGGCAAGGCCGATCACGCGGCTGGCCTTCAGGCCCGGCGCGGGTTCCAGTTCGTACATGGTGACGACCGGGCCGGGGCGGACCGAGACGATCTCCCCCTTGACGCCGTAGTCGTCTAGCACGCTTTCCAGCATGCGGGCGTTTTCCTCAAGCGCCTCGTCCGAAAGCTGGTGGCGCTGGATCGTGACGGGGTTGGTCAGGAGAGAGAGCGGCGGCAGTTCGTAGGCGTGGCCCTTCGGTTCGTCAAACCGCAGGCGCGGCTGCGCCTCGGCGATGGCCTGACGCGAGGGGGCGGGGGCCCTGATTGCGCCGTGCTGCACGACACGCCGGTGTTCGGCGCGCGGCAGCGCCGCGGTGTCGACCGGTTCGTCAAGATCGAGGTCGCCAAAGATGTTGTCGTCCTCGTCGGTTTCAATCAGCGTCTCCGCCTGTGCCAGCGCCGCGCGGGCGGTCAGCCGCGGTTCGTCGGGCAGGTCCGTGTCCAGGCCGAACGACTCGCCCCGCGAAAGGGTGGGTTCGGGGCGGTCGGCGGCAGCGGGCAGGGGGCGGACCCCGCCCTGTTCGGACCGCGCCTTGACCGCGTCGGCGATCCGTTCGCGGATGCGGTCCGCGCTTGGCGCCTCGCCGGTCCAGCCCATGCGCGGCAAGCCACGTTCCACCAGTTCGGGTTCAATCCGCATGTCCGCCTCGGACCCGCCGCGCAAGAGCGCGCCGACCTTGCCCAGAAGCCCCGCGCGCGGTGCGGCGGCAGGTTCCTGTTCGGTCACCGGACCCGCAAATCTCGGTTCCGCGCGCAGGACATTCGCGCGGCGCGAGAGGGCGGGGGCGGGCATTTCGGGTTCCGCCCAGTCGTCTTCCTCATCCTGGCGGGCGCGGCGGCGTTCGTTCAGCGCCTGCGCCCCCCTGAGCGAGGCGACGGCACCCCTGCCCAACATCCTCAGGATCCAGTCATAGCCGACGATAGTCCCGACCAGCAGGAACCGGGCGATCATCGCCAGTTCGCGTCGGTCGAAGCCCAGCACGAACGACAGCATGGCAAGCGATCCAAGCCCGATCAGCGCCGACACGATCTTGAGCGAGAGGCCCGCGTCAAGCGGCGCGATGCCAAGGACGGCACCCAGGACGGTGTCTCCGAACAGCCCGCCAAGGCCGAAGCTGTGCAGCCATCCCGCGCCGGGCGCATGGGTCGAGGCATAGACCGACAGCAGCGCGATGGCGATGGGGGCGAAGATCACGCGCGACAGGGCACGATCTTCGCCGGCATGGACGATCAGGCGGACACCCCAGACAGCGAAGACAAGCGCAAGACCCCAGGAGCCATAGCCCGAAATGACATAGAGCGGCGAAGCGATGGCAGCACCAAAACGGCCCAGAAGGTTCTGTGCGGGTTCGTCGGTGGCGGCAAGCCAGCTGGGATCGTCGGGGCTGTAGCTGCCGATGATCAGTGCGGTCGCAATGCCCATCGCCAGCAGGACGATGCCCACAAGCTCCTTCCCGCGCCGTTCGATCGCGGCCTGGGTGTGCTGGTCCAGAAGCGGATCGCGCTGCCGTGCCTGATAAGATGCCATCTTTACCCGTCCTCAACCGTAAAGGCAGTCGCGGAGGCTGATGAGCCCGCGCTGCATTTCTTCCCTAGGGGCCACCATCGCGACACGGATGTAGCCCTTGCCCGGATTGTCGCCCCCGACATCGCGCGCAAGATAGGCGCCGGGCAGCACCCGCACGCCGGTTTCACGCCAAAGCTTCAGCGCCGCCGCTTCCCCGTCCTCGACCGGGAGCCAGAGGAAGAAGCCGCCTTCGGGTGTCCGGTAGCCCTGAAGGCCCGAAAACACCTGATCGGCGATGCGGAATTTCTCGTGGTATAGCGCGCGGTTCTCATCCACATGCGCCTCGTCGGACCAGACGCGTTCGGACACGCGCTGAATCGGCAGGGGCAGGGGGGCGCCGCCGTAGTTGCGAAGCTGCCGGAACCGCGCGATCGACTGCGGGCCGCCCGCGACAAAGCCGGACCGGAGGCCGGGCAGGTTCGACCGCTTGGACAACGAGTGGAAAACCGCGACACGTTCGGGGTCTGCGCCGGTTTCCGCCGCCACCTGCAGCGCGCCCGGGGGCGGGGCATCGCGCCAGATCTCGGAATAGCATTCGTCGGCGAGAAGCACGAACCCGTGACGTTCCGCCAGCGACAGAAGGTCCGCCAGATAGTCGCGCGACGCGATGGCGCCCTGCGGGTTCGCGGGGGAACAAAGGTAGGCGACCGCCACCCGGTCAAGCAGATCGGGCGCAAGGCCCGCATAGTCGGGCAGGAAGCCGGTCGCGGCGGTTGCCGGCACATAGACCGGTTCAGCCCCCACGCTAAGCGCCGCCGCCGCATAGACCTGGTAGAAGGGGTTTGGCATCAGGACGACCGGCCGCTTGCCCCCCTTGGTTTCGGGACAAAGCGCCATGCAGGCGTCAAACAGCCCCTCTCGCGTTCCGTTCAGCGGCATGATCCTGTCGGGCCCGAGGGTGGCGCCGTAGCGCCGCGCGATCCAGCCGGAGATCGCCGCCAGAAGTTCGGGCGTGCCCTCGTTCGGCGGATAAAGCGCAAAGCCCGATAGGTTCGCGGCCAGAACCTCGCCCACGAATGCGGGCATCGGGTGGCGGGGTTCGCCGATGGTCATGGCAACGGGCTCGCCACCCGCCGGGTGGACGTCGAGAAGCTTCCGCAGGCGCGGAAACGCGTAATCAGGCAGGTTCGAGAACCGCTCCGGAAATGCCATTCATGCCTCAACTGCCGGGGTCATTTCGCCCCGTTTTGCCGGAAGTCTAGCCAAACGGGACCGCCCGGTCCAGAAAAACCAATGGATTCCGCCCGGTAGTTGCGGACGCCTGTGTCTTTTCGGCCCCGGGCGGAAATCAGGCCAGCGCGGCCTCTGCCGCCGCGCCAAGACGCAGCAGGCGTTCTTCGGCCATCGGGGCCGCCAGCAGCGTGATACCGCAAGACGGGATGCCGGTCGGAAGGGTCAGCCCGCAAAGCCCCATCAGGTTGCCGATCCGGGTGTTGCGCAGGGCAAGAAGGTTCTCGGTCGTGAAATAGTCCTCGTCCGCCAGAAGCCGCGCGACATCCGGCGGCAGGATCGGCGAGGTCGGCACAAGGACGGCATCGAAGCCCGCCGTTCGCGCATGCCAAAGGGCGCGCAGCTCACGCAGGCGCCGCCAGGCGGCGACGTATTCCGCCCCGGTAAAGCGGTTGCCAAGGCGGAAGCGTTCGCGGACCGGCGCATACATCTTTTCGGGCTCCGACTCGATCCGGTCGGCCCAGGTGCCGTAGGCTTCGGTCGTGAACAGGACGCCGGAAAGTCCCTGCGCCTCGGCAAGTTCGGGCGCGGTGCCGCGTTCGATGCGCGCTCCGGCGGCCTGCAACCGGGCGACGGCGTTTTCGAAGGCGGCCAGCGGCGCCTCGCGGCAGTCGGCCAGCGCAACGGTTTCCATCACCAGAAGGCGGGTGCCCGCCAGGGTCGCCCCGCGCAGGTCGGGCGCCGCCGATCCTTCCATCGCCGCCAGAAGCAGCGCGGCATCCTCGACATTGCGGGTCAGGGGGCCGACGGTGTCGAAGCTTTCGCACAGCGGCACGACCCCGGTCAGCGGCAGTCGGCCGCTGGTGGTCTTGAGGCCGACAAGATCGTTCCAGGCGGCGGGAATGCGGACCGACCCGCCGGTATCCGACCCGATCCCGGCCGCGGCAAGACCGAAGGCGACCGAGGCGGCGGCACCCGAAGACGACCCGCCCGGCGCCAGCGCGGGATCGTTGACGTTCGGCGGCGTGGCGGTCATCGGGTTTACCCCAAGGCCCGAAAAGGCAAGTTCGGTCATGTGGGTCTTGCCCAGGCAGACCAGGCCCTGCAGCGTCGCCTTGCGCAGCACCTCGGCATCCGCCGCGGGCACCCGGCCGGCCAGCAGATGCGACCCGGCCTCGGTCACGGTGCCGGCCGTATCGAAGAGATCCTTCCAGGACATCGGCACCCCGTCGAGTTGCGACAGCCTGTGGCCGGCGCGGGCCCTTGCGCTGGCCGCCTCGGCCTCGGCCAGGGCGCGTGCCTCGGTCGCGCGCGCATAGATCCTGTGGTCGGGATCTTCTGCGCGGATCGCGTCCAGGAAGCAGGCTGTCAGCTCAAGCGGGTCGATCCTGCCCGCACCGATCGCACGCCCCAGATCCCCCGCCGTCATCTTTCGCCAGTCGTGCATCCTGTCCTCCATCGCCGTCGCGCCGAACGGTAGCGGCAAGGCGGCGCATGGACAATCCCGCCCCGCGCGGGATACTTGGCGCCATGAGGATCGATGCGGACGTGATCGTGGTGGGCGGCGGGCTGAACGGCCCGGCCTTGGCGCTGGCGCTGGCGCGCGCCGGCCTTTCGGTCATCATCGTCGACGCGCAGCCCGCCCGCGCGCGGGCGGACGCTACCTTTGACGGGCGCGCCTATGCGCTGGCGATCGCGTCCAAGCGCCTGCTGGCCGCGATCGGGGTCTGGGACAGGGTATCGGATCGCGTTCAGCCGATCCGGGAAATCAAGGCAAGCGATGGACGGGCGGGCGAAGGGGCCGCGCCGTTCTTCCTGCATTTCGACAGCGCCGAGATCGAGGAAGGCCCGATGGGCTTCATGCTGGAGGACCGGCACCTTTACGCCGCTTTCCTTGCGGCGCTGGGCGAAACCGCGGGCATCACCCATATCCCCGCGCAGACTGTCACCGCGCAGGAGGTGGATGCAGGCGGCGTCAGCGTCACGCTTTCCGGCGGGCGGCGCCTGCGGGCCCGGATGATCGCGGGCTGCGACGGACGGCAGTCGGGCACTGCCCGGCGCGCCGGGATCGCGCGGCAGGGATGGAGCTATGGGCAGACCGCCCTGGTCTGCGCGGTCGAACACGACCTGCCCCATCACGGCATCGCGCAACAGTACTTCATGCCCACCGGGCCGCTGGCGATCCTGCCCTTGCCCGGGAACCGATCCTCCATCGTCTGGAGCGAGACCGAGGAGAACGCAAGGACCATCGCCGCGCTTGACGACGAGGCCTTCATGGCTGTGCTGCGCCGTCGCTTCGGCGACTACCTGGGTGCCATCCGCCTTGCCGGCGCGCGCTTTACCTATCCGTTGAACCTGACCCTGGCGGACCGCTACGCCGCGCCGCGCGTCGCGCTGGTCGGGGATGCCGCACATGGCGTTCACCCGATCGCGGGTCAGGGCCTGAACCTGGGCTTCCGCGACGTGGCCGCGCTGGCCGAAGTGCTGGTCGGCGCGAAACGGCGCGGCGAGGATATCGGCGCCGAGGATGTGCTGGAACGCTACGAAAGCTGGCGGCGGTTCGATTCGACGTCGCTCGCACTTGGGATGGATACGGTCAACAAGCTGTTCTCAAACGACAACGCCCTCCTTCGCGCGGCGCGCGACCTTGGCATGGGTGCCGTCAACGCGGTGCCGGCGCTGCGCCGCGCCTTCATCCGCCAGGCCGCCGGTCTTGCCGGAGACCCCCCGAAGCTCTTGCAGGGTCTTCCGCTTTGAACCGGCGCCGGCGGACATAAGGGCAAGCGTCGCCTGTCAGTCCAGTTCGCGCGCCTCGTCCACCAGCATGATCGGGATGCCACCGCGGATCGGGAATGCAAGCCGCGCGGCGCGGGAAATCAGCTCCTGTGCCTCGGCGTCATAGCTGAGCGTGGTCTGGGTCAGCGGGCAGACCAGCGCCTCGAGCATGCGGCGGTCCATGCGGATTTCATCGGTCATTGCATGCGTTCCTCTCCGCCGCCCCGCAGGGCGTATTCCATCAATGTCACCAGCGTTTCGCGCCGGGTCTGCAATGTCGGCGCCTCCAGAAGCGCCTGCTTGTCCTCGGGCTCGAAGGGGCAAAGGATCGACAGCGCGTTGATCAGCATCTCGTCGTCGGCCTCCTTCAGGCTGCTCCAGTCGGTCGAAAGCCCTTCGGCGGAGAAGTAGCGCGACAGGAGCGCCAGAAAGGTCTCTCGGTCGAAGCCCGGATCCCCCTCGGCCGGGCCGCGGTCGCGGTCGAAGGGCGACCAGTCGACCTCGGCCCGGCGATAGGGCATGAAGCCGCCAAGCTCCGACACCAGGCGGAAACGCGACACGCCGGTCAGGGTGATCATGTAGCGCCCGTCCTCGGTTTCCTGAAAGGCGGTGACGCGTCCCGCGCATCCGATGGCCGAAAGCGCCTCGCCACCGCCCGGCAGGGGGCGCGGCTGGATCATCCCGATCAGCCGTTCGCGGGTCTTCAGCGCGTCTTCAAGCATCGCAAGATAGCGCGGTTCGAAGATGTGCAGGGGAAGCCGGGCGCGCGGCAGAAGAAGCGCGCCGGGCAGCGGAAAGATCGGGATCGTCCGAGGCAGGTCCGCAAGCGTGGGCATCGGTCCGCGGTTCCCTAGTGGCGGTTCAGGCGAAGATCAGCGACGACAGCTTGCGCCGCCCTTTCTGGACGATCGGATCGTTGGGCTTGAGCGCGTCGAAGATCTTGAACAGCTGCGCCTTTGCGGCCCCTTCGTTCCAGTCGCGGTCACGGCGGAAAAGCTCAAGCAGTTCCTCGACCGCACCTTCCACCTTGCCCGACGCATGCAAGGCAAGCGCAAGGTCGAAACGCGCCTGATGGTCGTCGGGATGCGCCAGAACCTGATTGAGAAGATCCGTCACCGGGCCGGCACTTGCGGCCTGCCGCGCAAGATCGATCTGCGCACGCACGGCCTCCACCTCCGGGGCGTGGGCGATCGCGGCGGGGGCAGAGGCCAGAAGTCCCTCGGCCTGTGCGGTGTTGCCCAGCGCAAGATGCGCCCGCACCAGCCCGCCATAGGCCGCCGCATTCTCCGGCTCTTCGCCAAGGATGGCGGCAAAGGTTTCGGCCGCGCCGACCGCGTCGCCCTCGGCCAGCATCGCCTCGGCGGCCTCTATCGCCTCGCCAAGGCCGCCGTCGCCGGCAAGGCCGGCAAGCTTGTCGACAAACGCCTTGATCTCGGACCCCTGGATCGCGCCCTGGAAGCCGTCAACCGGGCGGCCCTGCCAGAAGGCGTAGACGGTCGGGATCGACTGGACCCGCATCTGGCCGGCGATCATCTGGTTTTCATCGACATTGACCTTGACCATCCGGACCTTGCCGCGCGCGGCGGTGACCGCCGCTTCCAGCGCCGGGCCAAGCGTCTTGCAGGGGCCACACCAGGGCGCCCAGAAATCGACGATGACAGGCACATCCTTGCTGGCCTCGATCACGTCCTTCATGAAGCTGGCTTCGTTGGTGTCGCGGATCAGATCCGCCGGTGCCGCAGCCGGTGTCTGGCCGAATTCGAGCATGACTGCCCCCCGTGATTTGCGTGTCACCCCCTATATGAGCGCAAGGCGGCCAAAGGCCAAGGGGGTGCGTCAGCGAAGCCGCCGCAGGATATCAAGGCTCGCGTAGCCGTCGGGAACCATCCCGATGGACCGCTGGAAGGCCCGCACTGCGGCGATCGTGTTGGGTCCGATCTTGCCGTCCGCGCCGCCGGTGTCGAACCCGGCCCTGGTCAGCCGTTCCTGCAGTTCCACGCGTTCGGCGAAGACCAGCGCCCGGTCCTCGCGCGGCCAGCTTGCCTGGATCGGCGCGCCGCCCTTGATCCGGTCGGACAGGTGGCCAACGGCGATCACATAGGCATCGGCGGCGTTGTAGCGTTCGATGACGTGGAAGTTCCTGAAGATCATGAAAGCCGCGCCGCGCGCGCCCGCCGGCATCAGGACCGAGGCCGGGCCATGATCGCCGATCTTGCGCCCGGCGGTGTCGCGAACGCCAAGCGCGGCCCAGTCGGCGGCGGATTTCGTCACCTTTTCGCCGGTCAGGCCATAATCGAACCCCGCCGGCAGACGTACCTCGATGCCCCAGGGCTGCCCCTTCTTCCAGCCCGACCGCGCGAGATAGGCGGCGGTCGAGGCCAGCGCATCGGCGGGGTTGTCCGACCAGATGTCGCGCTTGCCATCACCGGTGAAATCGACCGCGAAGGAAAGGTAGGACGTGGGAATGAACTGGGTATGGCCCATCGCGCCCGCCCAGCTTCCGGTCATGTGGCGCACGTCCACATCGCCCGTTTGCAGGATCTTCAGCGCGGCGATCAGCTGCCCTTCGAAGAAGCGGCCGCGGCGCCCGTCGTAGGCAAGCGTCGCCAGCGCCTCGATCAGGGGGATGTCGCCGCGCACCTCGCCATAGGCGCTTTCCAGCCCCCAGACAGCCACCACGACCTCCTTTTCGACGCCATAGGCCTTTTCGATGCGGTCCAGAAGTTTCCGGTGCTTCTTCAGCGCCTTGATTCCGTTGGCGACACGGGTGTCGGATACCGCGCTGTCCAGGTAGTCCCAGATCGCCTTGGTGAATTCAGCCTGGTTGCGATCCTTCTGGATCACATAGGTGTTGTAGGTGATACCGCGAAACGCCCGGTCTAGGGTGGCATCGCTGATCCCCTGCGCCTGTGCGCGGGCACGGAAGCCGGAAATCCAGCGGTCGAACCCCAGGTTGGCCGAGGCCGGAACCAATTCTTCAGGACCGCCCAATATGCCCCCTTTCGCAGCCGCGCCGGCATCTGCGGCAACGGCGCTACTGCCGATCGCACAAAGGAATAGCGCCACGCCTAAGGCCGCAGATCTCATGAAACCGCTCGCTTGTTCGTTTTGCACAAGCGTAGCGTCATTCCTGTGACTGGGGAAGGGCCGGGATCGGCGGTGGCGGTCCCTTGCCGGTTCAGCGGCGGCGTCTTTCGACCTTCCGCTTCAGCTTGCCGGCCTTCGCCTTTGCTGCGCCAGGGCGGCGCATCACCCGCTTGCCACGCTTGGCTTGGGCGCCGCCGGGCCGGCCCTGCCCCTCGATCTCAAGGAGTTCCAGCATCAGCCCGCCGGTCACGGGCACCGCTTCGGCCAGGCGCACGGTGACGCGCTGACCGATGCCGATGACAAGGCCGCTGTCAGCGCCGGTGAGCGTTTGCGCATTGGCATCGTAGTGGAAGAATTCCCTTCCGATGGTGCGGATCGGGATAAGCCCGTCGGCCCCGGTTTCGTCCAGCCGCACGAAGCACCCGAAACGCGTGACACCGCTGATGCGCCCGGCGAATTCGTTGCCGACCCGGTCGGCCAGATAGGCGGCAAGGTAGCGGTCGGTCGTGTCGCGTTCGGCTGCCATCGAACGCCGCTCGGTCTCCGAGATATGGGTTGCCGTCTCTTCCAGCGTCTCGATGTCGGCGGGCGACAGGCCGTCCTTGCCCCAGCCGTGGCCAAGGATCAACGCGCGGTGCACGATCAGGTCGGAATAGCGACGGATGGGCGAGGTGAAATGCGCGTAGGATTTCAGCGCCAGCCCGAAATGGCCGAAATTCTCGGGGTGGTAATAGGCCTGGGTCATCGACCGCAGCGTGGAGATGTTCAGAAGCTCGTCGAACTCAGTCCCCTCGGCCTGCGCCAGAAGCCGGTTAAGATGGCTGGTCTTCAGCACCTGCCCCTTGGCGAGCGTGAAACCCGACGCCTCTGCCACCTCGCGCAGGGCGTCCAGTTTCTCGGGGCTCGGTTCCTCGTGCACGCGGAACAGGAGCGGGCGGCGCAGTCGGATCAGTTCCTCGGCGGCGGCGACATTGGCGAGGATCATGAACTCCTCGATCAGCCGGTGCGCGTCGAAGCGGTCGCGGAAGGCCACCGACTTCACATGGCCGTCCTCGCCGATCTCGATCCGGCGTTCCGGCAGGTCGAGGTCAAGCGGCTGACGCATCGCGCGCGCGGTCTTTGTCGCCTCGTAGGCAGCGTAAAGGGGGGCGATCACTGGTTCCATCAGCGGCGCGCAGCGATCGTTCGGCTGGCCGTCCTGCGCCGCCTGGACCTCGGTGTAGTTCAGGCTGGCGACCGACCTGATCATCGCGCGCGTGAAGCGGTGGCTGACCTTGCGGCCCTTGGCGTCCAGTTTCATCCAGACCGCGAGGACCGGGCGCACGACACCCTCGTGCAGCGAACACAGGTCGCCCGACAGCCGTTCGGGCAGCATTGGCACGACGCGGTCGGGGAAATACGTGGAATTGCCACGCCGCCGCGCTTCCCTGTCCAGGGCGGACTGCGGGGTGACATAGTGGGCGACGTCGGCGATGGCGACCCAGACGATGTGGCCGCCTTCGTTCTTCGGATCATCGTCCGCATGGGCAAGACAGGCGTCGTCGTGATCGCGCGCATCGGCCGGATCAATCGTCACGAAGGGCAGATGACAAAGGTCTTCCCGGTCGCCCAGCGGCGCAGGCTTGGCGCCGTCAGCCTCGGCGATGGCGTCATCGGGGAAATCGTCGGGGATGCCGTGCTGGTGGATCGCGATCAGCGATACGGCCCGCGGCGCGGTCGGGTCGCCCAGCCGGTCCACGATCCGCGCGCGGGGCAGGCCCATGCGGACCTTGGGGCCCGATTGCTCTGCCTCGACCAGTTCGCCGTCCCGGGCATCAAGCGTGGCGCCGGCGGCGACCATCCATTCAAGGTCCGCGCCCTTGTCGATGGGCACGATGCGCCCGCCCTCGGCCCCCTTGCGAAAGATGCCGAGGATCCGGTGCGGATTGGTGCCGAGCTTGCGGATTAGCCGCGCCTCGTAGCCGTGATCCTCGCCCGCCACCTCGGTGATCTTCGCCAGGATCCGGTCGCCTTCGCCGACGGCGGCATCACCCTTCTTCGCGATGAAAAGGACGCGGGGGGCGGGATCTTCGCCCTGCCATTCGACGGGCCGGGCAAAGACGTCGCCGTCGCGGTCGGGTGCAAGAACGGTCAGCATCGCGACGGGCGGCAATTTGGTCGGGTCGCGGAAACTGCGGCGGCGGCGTTCGATTGCGCCGTCCTCCTCAAGTTCCTTGAGGATGCGCTTCAGTTCGATCCGCGCCGCGCCCTTGATGCCAAAGGCCTTGGCGATGTCACGCTTGGCCGCCGCCCCGGGGTGATCGGCGATCCAGGCAAGAATTTCGGCTTTTGAGGGGATCGGGTTCATGTCCGCGCCCTAGCACGGCGCGTCCGCCACGTCATGCGGAAAGCGTCGAAGGTTCAGGCGAAGTAGTCGCGCAGGATGCGCGAATAGATCGCCTTGAGCTGCCCGATCTGTTCGACCGATACCCGTTCGTCAACCGCGTGCATCGTGCGGCCGACAAGGCCGAATTCGACCACCGGGCAATGATCCTTGACGAAGCGCGCATCCGATGTCCCGCCCGAGGTGGACAGGACGGGCACGACCCCGGTTTCGGCGCTGACCGCCGCGGCGACAAGGCCGACGAATTCGCCGGGCGGCGTCAGGAAGCTGTCGCCCGAGACATCGACGGCAAGGGCAAAGGTCACGCCGGTTTCGGTCGTGACCCGGTCCGCCTCGGCCCGCAGCCTGCCGGTAATGTCGGCCGAAGTATGGGCGTCGTTGAAGCGGATGTTGATGCGCGCGACCGCGCGCGCCGGGATCACGTTGGTCGCCGGGTTGCCGGTATCGACCGAGGTGATGGCAAGGGTCGAGGCGTCGAAATGCTCCGTCCCCTCGTCCAGCGGCTCGCTCGCCAGTCGGTCCAGAAGCCGCACAAGCGCGTGAAGCGGGTTCTTCGCGCGGTGGGGGTAGGCGGAATGCCCCTGCACACCTTCTGCAGTGACGACGGCGTTCATGGATCCGCGGCGCCCGATCTTCATCATCTCGCCCATGCGGTCGGGGCAGGTGGGTTCGCCAACCAGGCAGGCCGTCATCGCCTCGCCGTTGCTGCGCATCCAGTCGAGAAGCGCGACTGTCCCGTCCCTGGCGGGGCCTTCCTCGTCGCCGGTGATGGTCAGGATGATGGCCCCGTCGGGCGGCGTGTCACGGACGAAGTCCACGGCGGCGGCGGCAAAGGCCGCCACGCCGGATTTCATGTCCGTGGCGCCGCGCCCCCAAAGAAAGCCCTCGGCGATCTCGGCGCCGAAAGGATCGCGCGTCCAGGCGCCACGGTCCCCGACCGGGACGACATCGGTATGGCCGTTGAAGCCGAAGCTGCGGTTGGCGCCCTTTCTGCCCCAGCGGGCAAAAAGGTTCGGCGTGCCATTGCGATCAACGCGCGTGCATTCGAAGCCGGCAGCACCCAGCAGGTCCGACAGAAGCGTCAGCGCGCCGCCTTCCTCGGGTGTCACCGAGGGGCAGCGAACCAGGCGGGCGGTCAGGTCCACGGGATCGACGGGGCCATGTGTGGCGGCGGGCGATGCGGTCATGGCGCTCTCCTTCTTGTCGCGCTCAGGGTTATCCGGTTCCGCGAACCGGGGCAATCGCGCGCGGGCTGTTGCGCCAGGGTCACCATCGGTCGTGCAGGTCGGCGCATTCCCACCTTGCAGATTCCAAAATACAGTCCTCGGCGGCATAATCCCGGCCACATATTGGGGTTGGCGCAGGTCCTTTACGGACGATGCGAAGATGCGCCGCCGACAGGCGGCGCGCATGGGCAGGTGAATGGAAGACGTATGAGCTGGCTTGTCGTTGCAAGTCACCGCGGCGACCGCAAGGTCGCGCAGGATCGGACGGAGCGTCGGGAGGCGGTCGCCGGAAGCCTTCTATGGGAATTCGACCTGGCGGAACTGCGTCTGGCGCCACAGCACCTTTTCCGGGCGCGGGCAGGCGATGCGGCCGTCACGCTGAGCCTTGTCACTGGTGACCGGGTGCACGTGACGCTTCGTGCAGGCGACAGGTTCTGCCAGATGTCGACGGGGTTCGGGCGGCCGGGCGCGCGGGGAAGCCTGCGCGTGACCCTGCGCTGGGACGCACGGGCCGGGGATTCCACGCTGACGGCGGAAAACCTTGCCGCTGGAACGCTGCGCCAGCAGGCCGTGGATGTGGCGCCGGCCCTGACGGGCAAAGAGCTGCGCGGTCTTGTCCGTTGCTGGGATCACCGCCATCCCTCCCTGGTTTGGCACGCCGCGGCGGACCACCTGCACCCGGTCGGCCCCGGGATCTGCATGGCCGGGGATACGCCAATTCCGACCGCGCGCGGGCACCTGCCGCTTTCGGGGCTGCGGCAAGGTGATCGCGTGATCACGCGCGACGGCGGTCTTTCGAAGGTTCTCTGGTGCGGATCGGTCGAGGTTCCGGCGCTGGGAGCCTATGCGCCTGTCCGGCTGAAGGCGCCCCCCTTTGGTCATGGCGGCGACCTTGTCGTGCAACCCTCGCATCGGCTGGCGCTGTCAGGCCCCGATGTGGACTACATGTTCGGCGAGGACGAGGTGCTTGTCGAGGCGGGCGCGCTGCTTGACGGTGAAACCGTCGTGCCAGAGCTGGCCGGTCCGCTTTTCCGCTACCACGGTCTATTGCTGGACGATCATCACATCATCGCGCCGGGTGGTTGCCCGATGGAAAGCCTGTGCATCGGGGGGCTTGCGCGGGACCGCGACCTGGCCATGACAACGCCGCTTGCCGATCTTGCCCGGTCAGGGCGTCTGCCGGTCCAGCGGCGCACCGCGCTGCGCGATGCGGAGCAATACGAGGCGGCGGCACTTGCCATTGCGCGCCGGGCCGGACGATCCCTTTTTGCCGCCTAGGGCTTGTCGAAGAACGGGGTCATCTGCGCGACAATCACCGAGTTCTCCGCCAGCGCGCGGTCCATCAGGGCGCGCTCCTCCGGCTCGATCTCCTGGCCGAGCGCGATCCGTTCCTCGACCGTCCCGTAGCCCGTCACATCCAGCGGGTTGAGGTCTGCCTGCTTGAGGATCGCAACGGTTTCGCGCACGGCCTCGTCCTCGTCCACGCCAGAGGCATAGACCACCAGTGCCGCACCGGTCGCGCCCTTTGGCAAGCCGTCGCCGGTCTTTCGGCCCACCTCGACCACAAGCGTATAGACCGCCTGGGGGCGCTTGGGCTTGCGGGGCTTGTCGTCGTCGGTCATTGCCGTCTCCTGTCCTGAGCGAGGGGTCGCGCGCAAGCGGCGCGGTGTCAAGCCCCGCGCGGGATCAACCCGGAACCAGTGCACCGCCACGCAAGATCACGTCGACCGGTCCGCGCGCGACCAGGACGCGCCGGGCGTTCGGCAGATCGTTGGACAAGGCACGCACCCGGGCCTCGTCTGGGGCAAGGCCGAACGACAGCCAACGGCCGACGAGCCGTTCCTCCAGCTCCGCCATCGCGACATCGAGGAAGACCGTGAGATCCCAAAGCGGCGCAAGCGCACGCCAGGGGTCTTCATCAAGGACCAGGTAGTTGCCCTCGACAACCACAAGTCGCGTCTGGGGTCCGATCTCCTCGGCCCCGGCAATGGCGATTTCGCGGGCGCGGTCGAAGACCGGCAGCATGACCGAAGGGTCATCGCGTACCCGGCGCAAGGTGGCGGCAAACCCGGCGAAGTCGAAGGTCTCCGGCGCGCCCTTGCGGGGCAGAAGTCCGCGCGGTTCAAGAATCCGGTCATCGAGATGAAATCCGTCCATCGGCATCAGAACGGCGGCGTGGCCGCGCGCAAGAAGCGCCGCGACCAGTTGCGCCCCCAGCGTCGATTTGCCGGAACCCGGCGGCCCCGCGATGGCGACGATCCGGCGCGGGCCTTCGGGGCCGGGCACAAGAGGGGCAACTCGCGCCGCCAGCGCATCGACAACAGGTTCGGGGTATGCGGTCATCGCGATTGCTCCTGCCGGATCTGGCCAGGAGCATCGGGCATGCCGAACGCCGCCGCAACGGCGTTCTTGCGCACGGCCTGTGCCGGTCAGGCGCTGGCGGGGGCGGCAAGACCCAGGCCGTCAAGTGCGGCGGCGGCGGTGCGCGACCATTCGGCAAGTTGGTCGGCGCCCGTTGCGTGGCGCAGGCCGAAAGCCGCCAGAAGCGCCTGACGTTCGGCACTCGCGCCCCCGAACGAAACCGCGACGCGCGGCCACCAGTAATCGACCGATTGCTGAAGCGCGCCCCGGTCGGCGCCCTGTTCATGCCGGCGGGTCACCCCCGCTGCGGCAAGATCGCGATGCCGCGTCTCGACCGGGGCGATCTCGCCGAAAAGCCGCGCAAGCGGCTGGTAGCTGACACGTTCCAGATCGCGAAGCTGGATCACGGCGGCATGTCCCATCAGCAGGTTCATGACCACCGCGTCGTCCCAGCCCTGAAGGGGGTAGTTGAAGACGGCAAGCCGCATGTCGTGATCGCCCCGGCGGGCGCCGATATCGGCCGCCCGCGACAGCCGGGCGCCCCAGGGATGGTTGCCGACATAGCGTCCGGTATCGGCGCCGAAATCGCCCATCAGGGCCAGCACATGCCCGGCATTGCGGGTCTTTTCCATCACGATGCGCGCCGCGGCGATCCTTTCGGGAATTCCCGGTCCGGCGTTGATCGTGTCGGCGAACCCGGCGGCACCGGCCAGAGTGCTGTCCACGAACGTGGCCATCAGGCGCAAAAGCTCCGCCCGGTAGCGCGGCGGGGCGTTGTCCGGCGCGGTCAGCTTGCCGCCCGCTGCAAGATAGTCGGCGATCCTCATTTCCCCGGTCATGTCGTGCCCCTACTGATCATAGTCCACGACCACCCGGCCCCCCCGCGGCACCGCCTGGCAGGACAGGACATAGCCGCGGGCAACCTCGTAATCCTCCAGGGCGTGGTTGGTGCGCATCTCGGCCTCGCCCTCGATCACCTTGCAGCGGCAGGTCGAACAGACACCCGCCCTGCAGGCGTAGGGCGCGTCGATCGCGTTGGCCAGCGCGGCGTCAAGGATGGTCTGCCCCGGTTCGGCGCGCAGCGACCGTGTCGCGCCGTCAAGCGTGAGCGACAGGTCGATCGTGGCCCCGGCGGCGGCAGCGGCGCGCGACGGCGTGCGCTGCGCGACCCGGCCGGGCTGGGACGACGCGAAAAGTTCGAACCGGATCCGCCGGTCGTCAAACCCGCGGTCGCGCAGCGCCGCGGCGATCCCCAGCATCATCGGTTCCGGTCCGCAGATGAACGCGGTATCGACATCGGCAATGTCGATCCAGTTGTCCAGAAGGGCCGCGCATTTCTCTTGCGTCACACGGCCGGTGAACAGTTCGATGTCCTGTGCGTCATCCTCCAGGATGTGGATCACGTTCAGACGGCCCATGTGGGCATTCTTCAGATCTTCCAGTTCCTCGCGGAACATGATCGTGTTCACACCGCGGTTGGCATAGACGAGCGTGAAGCGGCTTTGCGGCTCGCGCGTCAGGACGGACCGCAGGATCGACAGGACCGGCGTGATCCCCGATCCGCCCGCGAAGCCAAGGAAGTGACGCGCGCTCGACGGGTCAAGCGGGATGTGGAAACTGCCCATCGGGGCCATCGCCTCAAGCACCGCGCCGGGCCGAAGGTCCTCGTTCGCCCAGGTGGAGAACGCCCCGCCCTCCACCCGCTTGATCCCCACCTGCAGCCGACCTTCGTCGAGGCCCGCGCAGATCGAATAGGACCGCCGGATCTCTGCGCCGTCGAATGTGCGGCGGAAGGTCAGATATTGACCCGGCAAGAACGAGAAATCCGCCCCCGCACCGGGTTCGAGCGTGACGACGACCGCATCGCGGATCGTCTTGCGAACCTCGGTCACGGTCAGTGAATGAAAGCGCGACATGGTCGACCTCTCAGATGCATTTGAAGTAGTCGAAAGGTTCCAGACAGTCCCGGCACCGCCACTGCGCCTTGCATGGCGTCGATCCGAACTGGCTGATGCGCTCCAGGTCCGACCCGCCGCAGCGCGGGCAGCGTTCCGGGCCGCCGGCGGCGCGGGGCGGGGCGATCCCGTAGGATTCAAGCCGCGCCCGGCCCTTTTCCGTCAGCCAGTCGGTCGTCCAGGGCGGAAAGATGCGCCGGTCGATGCGAAGGCGGTCGATCCCCTTCGCCCGCAGCGCGCTCTCGATCTCCGTGGCGATCAGACTGGTGGCGGGGCAGCCCGAATAGGTGGGCGTGATGGTGACGGTCAGCACCCCGTCATCCCAGGCGACATCTCGCACGATCCCCAGATCGACGACCGAGATCACCGGAATTTCCGGGTCGGGGACGGCATCAAGCCAGGCCCAGATCTCGACCGGATCGGGGCGGGGCGCTACCATGTCGCCCCGGGATAGGCGCGTTGCAGCCATTGCATCTGCGTCAGGATGTGGCCCAGGTTTTCGGTGTGCCGGGCCCCGGTCTTGCCACCCGAATGTGCGAAGCTGCTGGCCGGCAGGGTCAGCGTCGCTTCTTCGGTCACCTGCCGGAGGCGGACATCGCAGGACGCCCGCAGGCTTTCCGGCAGGGGCGCGATGCCGGCCGCGGCAAGCGCCGTGTCCGTCGCGTCGGCCGCGAACATCTCGCCGTAGTAGGGATAAAGCAGGTCCAGCGCGGCCTGCATCCGCGCGTGGCTTTCCGCCGTGCCATCGCCAAGGCCGATCACCGTTCCCGCCGACCGTTCCAGGTGGTAGCTGGCTTCCTTGACCGCCTTGGCCGCAATGGCCACCACCCGGTCGTCCGAAGATCCGGCAAGTGCCGTCAGCATCGCATGGTGCCAGGTGTCGAACAGGAACTGCCGCATCATCGTCTGACCGAAATCGCCGTTCGGAAGTTCGACCAGAAGCAGGTTTCGGAAATCCCAGGCATCGCGCAGGAAGGCGAGATCATCGGCGGTCCTGCCCTGGCCCTCGATCTCGGCCGCAAGGCCAAGCCACATCTGCGTCTGCCCGATCAGGTCCAGCGCGGTGTTGGCGAGCGCGATATCCTCTTCCAGGACCGGCGAATGGCCGCACCATTCGCTGACCCTGTGACCAAGGACCAGTGTGTTGTCGCCCATTCGCAGGCAGAATTCATGCAAGGCGTCCATCACATCGGCCCCGCTTCGTCGGGAATGTCGTAGAAGGTCGGGTGGCGGTAAACCTTGGATTCGGACGGCTCGAACAGCGGCCCCTTGTCCGAGGGCGAAGAGGCGGCAATGTGGCGCGCCTCGACCACCCAGATCGACACGCCTTCGTTGCGCCGCGTGTAGACATCGCGGGCATGGCGGATCGCCGCTTCGGCATCCGGCGCATGAAGGGATCCGACATGGCGGTGGTTCAGGCCGTGCTGGCCACGGATGAACACCTCCCACAGGGGCCATTCGGGTTTTCTGGATTGCGTCGTCATTCTGCAGCCACCTTTCCAGCCTTCTTGCGGGCATGGGCCAGAAGCCCCTCGCGCACCCATGCGCCGTCGTCCCACGCCTTGCGACGTGCCGTCATGCGTTCGACGTTGCAGGGCCCGTTGCCCTTGATGACGTCATAAAACTCAGTCCAGTCCGGTTCGGAGAAATCGTAGTGCCCGCGTTCCTCGTTCCATCTCAGGTCCGTGTCAGGGATCGCCAGGCCCAGGAATTCGGCCTGCGGGACTGTTTCGTCGACGAATTTCTGACGCAGTTCGTCATTGGTGTTTATCTTGATCCGCCACGCCATCGACTGCGCGGAATGCACGCTGTCCTTGTCCGAGGGGCCGAACATCATCAGGGCGGGATACCAGAAGCGGTTCATCGCATCCTGCGCCATCCGCTTTTGCGCAGGCGTGCCGCGGCACATCTTCAGCATGATGTCGTAGCCCTGCCGCTGGTGGAAGCTTTCCTCCTTGCAGATGCGGACCATCGCGCGGGCATAGGGCCCGTAGGATGTGCGCTGCAGCGGCACCTGGTTCATGATCGCGGCGCCATCTACCAGCCAGCCGACCGCCCCCATATCCGCCCAGGTCAGCGTCGGGTAGTTGAAGATCGAGGAATACTTCATCCGCCCCGAAAGCAGATCCTCCGTCAGGTCGTCGCGGCTGACGCCCAGGGTCTCGGCCGCGCAGTAAAGGTAAAGGCCGTGGCCCGCCTCGTCCTGGACCTTGGCCAGCAGGATCGCCTTGCGCTCAAGCGTCGGCGCGCGGGTGATCCAGTTGCCCTCGGGCAGTTGGCCGACGATTTCGGAATGCGCGTGCTGGCCGATCTGGCGGATCAGCGTCCGGCGATAGGCCTCGGGCATCCAGTCCTTCGGCTCGATCTTTTCGCCCGCATCGATGCGGGCCTGAAAGGCGCGCGCCTCGGGGCTGTCATCGGCGGCTTCGGATGTCACCATCTGTGCATACATGCTCAGACCCTTTCCAGGATGAGCGCCGCGCCCTGGCCCACGCCCACGCACATCGTGCACAGGGCGTAGCGCCCGCCGGTGCGGCGCAGTTGGCGGGCGGCGGTCAGCACCAGGCGCGCCCCGGACATGCCAAGCGGATGGCCCAGCGCGATCGCCCCGCCGTTGGGGTTCACATGCGCGGCATCGTCGGGCAGGCCAAGCGCGCGCAGCGTGGCAAGCGCCTGGCTGGCGAAGGCTTCATTCAGTTCAACCACGTCCATCTGGCCGATCGAAAGCCCGGTGCGCGCCAGAAGCTTTTGCGTTGCCGGAACCGGGCCTATCCCCATGATGCGAGGCGCCACCCCGGCAGCGGCCATGCCGACGATCCGCGCGATCGGGGTCAGGCCCTGTGCCGTCACGGCGGCCTCGCCCGCGATCAGCAGGGCGGCGGCACCATCGTTGACACCCGATGCGTTTCCTGCCGTCACGCTCAGCTCCGGTCCGTTCACGCCGCCAAGACGGGCCAGCGATTCGGCCGTGGTGCCCGGGCGGGGGTGTTCGTCGGTATCGACGACAACCGGATCGCCCTTGCGCTGCGGGATCTCGACCGCGACGATCTCCTCCAAGAAGACGCCGGCGGCCTGCGCTGCCTCCCATCGGGCCTGCGACCGGGCGGCAAAGGCATCCTGATCCACCCGTGCGATGCCGAAGTCGGCCGCGACATTGTCGGCGGTTTCGGGCATCGAATGGGTGCCGTACGCCCGGTTCATGCGCGGGTTGACGAAGCGCCAGCCGATGGTCGTGTCATGGACGGCATTCGCGCGCGAAAAGGCCGATGTCGCCTTGGGCATCACGAAGGGTGCGCGGCTCATGCCTTCGACGCCGCCCGCGATGACAAGATCCTGGTCGCCCGCGCGGATCGCCCGCGCCGCCATGCCGACCGCGTCAAGCCCGCTTGCGCAGAGGCGGTTCACGGTCGTTCCCGGCACCTCGACCGGAAGGCCGGCAAGAAGCGCCGCCATACGCGCGACGTTGCGGTTGTCCTCTCCGGCCTGGTTCGCGGCGCCGAGGATCACGTCGTCCACCTGTGACCAGTCGGCCTGCGGTTGCCGCGCCATCAGCGCCGCAATCGGGATCGCCGCCAGATCGTCGGTGCGCACCGAAGAAAGCGCGCCACCGTAGCGCCCGATCGGCGTCCTGACCCCGTCGCAGATGAAAGCGTCCATTCGGTTCCTCCCTCGCCGGCGCTGCGGCCGGCCCGATTCAGCCCAGGCCGTGAAGCCCGCCGGTGATCAGATCGCAGATCAGATCGGCATAGGCATGTCGCTCCGCCTGATCGGCGCCCGCGTCCCATTGGTAGTGCCAGTTCGTCATCGCAAAGACCGACATCGTGATCGCCCTCAGCCGGGTGCGGTCCGCCGCCAGCGCGGGGGACGCGATGTCGCGAAGGCGCGCGGCGACAAAGCGGACAAGGTCGCGCTGATAGCCGCGCAGCACCTCCTGCATCGCTTCGGGAAGCGCATGGATCGCGTTCAGCTGCACCGCATGTTCGGCATCCGCGCCCTCGTATGCGACCAGAAGCTCGGCAACCGTGGCGCGCAGCTGTTGCTCGGGGTCGTTGCTGGCGAATTCCTGACCGACGATCCGGTCGCGCAGCTCGCGCAGGTGACTGTCGAGGATATCGAACAGCAGCGCCTCCTTGCCCGGATAGTAGTGGTAGATATTGGCCTTCGATATGCCGCAGGCCGCCGCCACCTGTGCCATCGAGGCGCGTCCGTAGCCCTCGTCCGCGAAAATCCGCGCTGCGGTCTTGAGGATCGCATGGCGCTTGTCTTCATGATCGCTTGCGACCGGGCGTGCCACCTGCCTAACCTTTCTGCCGATTGTCGATGACCCGCTTGGCCTTGCCCTCCGACCGGGCGACCTGGCCCGGATCGTTCACCGCGATCTCGACCGAGATGCCCGCGACATCGTGGATGTGACGCGCCAGTTCGCGCGCCTGCCCGACCCGCGCCTCGGCTCCGGACCGGTCCGGCAGCGGCTCGACATGCACCCGCATCGCATCCATCCGCCCTTTCGAGAAAAGCTCGATCTGGAAATGCGGGGCAAGGCCGGGGGTGCGGAGCACCTGTTCCTCGATCTGGGTCGGAAAGACGTTCACACCGCGCAGGATGATCATGTCGTCGCTGCGGCCGGTGATCTTTTCCATTCGCCGCATGCTGCGCGCCGTCCCCGGCAGAAGCCGCGTCAGATCGCGGGTGCGGTAGCGGATGACCGGAAGCCCTTCTTTCGTGAGCGTGGTGAAGACCAGTTCCCCGATCTCACCGTCGGGAAGGACCGCGCCGGTTTCAGGGTCGATGATCTCGGGGTAGAAGTGGTCTTCCCAGATGTGCAGCCCGTCCTTCGTCTCGACGCATTCGTTGGCGACGCCGGGGCCCATCACCTCGGACAGGCCGTAGATGTCGACGGCATGCATGTCGAACGCCGCTTCGACCTCGCGCCGCATGGCGTTGGTCCAGGGTTCGGCGCCGAATATGCCGACATCAAGCGACGAGTTGCGCGGATCGAGGCCCATCCGGTGATACTGTTCAAGGATGTTCAGCATGTAGGACGGCGTCACCATGATGGTCGAGGGTCGGAAATCCTCGATCAGCGTGACCTGACGTTCGGTCATGCCGCCGGACACCGGGATCACCGTGCAGCCCATCTTCTCGGCGCCGTAATGCGCGCCAAGGCCGCCGGTGAAAAGACCGTAGCCATAGGCGACATGCACCTTGTCGCCGGGCCGGGTGCCACTTGCACGCATCGACCGCGCGACAAGATTTGCCCAGGTGTCGATATCGGCGGCAGTATAGCCGACAACCGTCGGCTTGCCCGTGGTGCCCGAAGACGCATGTACCCGCGCGATCTTTTCTTGCGGGACGGCAAAAAGGCCAAAGGGGTAGTTGTCGCGCAGATCCGCCTTGGTCGTGAAGGGAAACCTGGCAAGATCGGCCAGCGTGCGCAGATCGTCGGGATGAACGCCTGCGGCGTCGAAGCTTTGCCGGTAGTGCGGGACATTGTCATAGGCATGGCGCAGCGACCATTTCATCCGCTGCAACTGGAGCGCCGCGATCTCGTCACGGCTGGCGATCTCGATCGGGTCGAGGCTGGCCCGCGGCGGGGTCAGATCTTTCATTGCCGTTCTCCTGCGCTGTCGAACAGACTGCCCGGTATGGCGCGGGACTGGCCGCGAAACTCTGCGATCACCGTGCCGTCCTCGCGCGTGACGGTCACGTCATAGATGCCGGACTTGCCCCGCAACTGCACTTCGCGCGCCCTGGCGGTAAGCCTGTCGCCGACCTTGCCCGCGGCAAGATAGGTGATCGTGTTCGTCTGCGCCACGGTGCGCTGCCCGCGGCTGTTGCAGGCAAAGGCAAAGGCGCTGTCGGCCAGCGCAAAGGTCACGCCCCCGTGCAGCATGCCGTGGCCGTTGCAATGGTGCGGTTCCACCAGAAGCGTCAGCGCGGCGGTGCCCTCTGCGACCTCGGCGATCCTGAAACCGAACCATCTGGAGGCGCCGTCACCCGACCACATCGCCGCGGCGGCGCGTTCTGCGACCGTCTGTGTCATGTGCGGCCCCCTGTAAAAACCGGCGCGCGCTTCTCCAGAAAGGCGCTGACGCCCTCGGCATAGTCGCGCGATGCGCCGCAGGTCTTCTGGTACTGCGCCTCAAGATCCAGCTGGTCGTCAAGGGAGTTGCCCGAGGCCGCCTGAATGGCTTTCTTCGTCATCGCAAGGCCAAGGGTCGGCCCGGCGGCAAGGGTGGCCGCAAGGGCGCGCGCCTCGTCCATCAGCCCTGCGTCGGGCAACGCCTTCCAGATCAGGCCCCAGTCGGCGGCCTGCGCGGCGGCGATGGGCGTGGCGGTCATGGCAAGGGCCTTGGCGCGCACCTCGCCGACCAGCCGCGCCAGGTTCCAGGTTCCGCCGGCGTCCGGCACAAGCCCGACCTTGGCGAAGGACTGGATGAAGCGGGCGCTTTCGGCGGCAAGGACGATGTCGCATGCCAGCGCGAGGTTCGCGCCCGCGCCCGCCGCGACGCCGTTCACGGCGCAGACCACCGGGCAATCAAGCGACCGGATCAACCGGACAAGCGGGTTGTAGAAATCGCGCAGGGTCCGGGAAAGGTCCGGCGCGCCGACCATCTTTGACGGGTCGCGATCGCCCAGATCCTGGCCGGCGCAGAATCCGCGGCCCGAACCGGTCAGCAGGATCGCGCGCATGCCGTGATCCCTGGCATCCTCCAGTGCGGCGCGAAGGGCGCGGTGCATCTCGTCGTTGAAGCTGTTCAGACGGTCCGGACGGTTCAGCGCGATCTCCACCCACGTCCCGTGGCTGGCAACGAGAATCGTCTCGGACATCTCGGTTTCTCCTCTTCCCTGTCAAAACACTTGCATAAACCAACCGGTCGGTCAATATACCTCTCGACTCGTCGCGAGATATGGTCAGAGGGCCGAGCCGATGCAGGAAATCTTCAGTCACGTCCTGGGCCGCTGGGTCGCGCCGGGTCCGGGCGCCAGGGAAATCGCCGATGCCGCGACCGGGCGCGTCTTTGCGCGTGCGGGCAACGATTCGCTGGACTTCGCGGCGGTGCTGGAGTTTGCCCGCGCGCGCGGAGGGGCCTCTTTGCGCGCAATGACATTCCATGACCGGGCGCGGATGCTGAAGGCGCTGGCGCTTCATCTGAATGCCAACAAGCAGGTCCTCTACGACGTTTCCTATGCGACGGGCGCGACGCTGTCGGATCACGCGTTCGACATTGATGGCGGCATCGGGACGCTGTTTGTCTACGCCTCGAAAGGGCGGCGGGAACTGCCCGATGCGCATGTCCTTCTGGACGGCGGGCCGGAGCAGCTTGGACGGACCGGAGCCTTTCTTGGCCAGCACATCTATACGCCGTTGCGCGGCGCCGCTGTGCATATCAACGCCTTCAACTTCCCGGTCTGGGGGATGCTGGAAAAGCTTGCGCCCAGCCTGCTGGCCGGCGTTCCGTCGATCGTCAAGCCGGCGACGGCAAGCTGCTATGTCACCGAAGCCTGCGTACGGCTGATGACCGACAGCGGCCTGCTGCCGGAAGGCGCGGTGCAGCTTGTCGCGGGCGGGCTTGGCGATACGCTCGACCTTCTGGGCAGCCAGGACGCAGTGACCTTCACCGGGTCGGCGGAAACCGCGCTGAAGCTGCGCGCAACGCCGAACCTGATCCGCAACGCGGTCCGCTTCACAGCCGAACAGGACAGCCTGAATGCGTCGATCCTTGGCCCCGACGCGGTGCCCGGCACGCCGGAATTCGATCTGTTCGTCAAGGAAGCCGCCCGCGAGATCACGGTGAAGGCGGGGCAGAAATGCACCGCAATTCGCCGGATCATCGCGCCCGAGCCGCTGGTCGCCGCGGTGATCGAAGCGTTGTCGGCGCGCCTGTCGAAGATCACCGTCGGCGATCCGAGGGCCGAAGGGGTGCGCATGGGCGCCCTCGTGTCCCAGGAACAGAAAGCCGACGTCCTTGCCAAGGCAGCCATCATCGCGACCGAGGCGGAATGCGTCTTCGGTGGGCAGGAGGGTTTCGCGCCGATCGGCGAAAACGCGTCCGGCGGTGCATTCGTTGCCCCGACGCTTTTCCTTTGCGCCGACCCCGACCGCGCGACAAAAGTGCACGAGACCGAGGCATTCGGGCCTGTTTCGACCATCATGCCCTACCGCGATGCGGGTCATGCGGCCAACCTTGCGAACCGCGGCAAGGGCAGCCTTGTCGCATCGATCATCACCCATGACACGCAGTTCGCCCGCGACGTGACTTTGGAAATCGCTTCGTGGCACGGCCGCGTCTATCTGAACGACCGCGACAGCATGGCCGAGGCAACGGGCCACGGCGCGCCGATGCCGCACATGGTCCATGGCGGGCCCGGCCGGGCCGGCGGCGGCGAGGAACAGGGCGGCATCCGTGGCGTGAAACACTTCATGCAGCGCACCGCGGTGCAAGGAAGCCCCGCCATGCTGACCGCGATCGGCGGAAGATGGGTTCCCGGCGCGACAAAAACCCCCGGCCCGGCGCACCCCTTCACCCGGCGCTTCGGCGCCCTGGCCATCGGGGAAACGCTCGTCACGGGGCCGCGCACGGTCACGCTGGACGACATCGAGCATTTCGCAAGTTTCACCGGCGACACCTTCTATGCCCATATGGACGAGGCGGCGGCGGCGCGAAATCCGTTCTTCCCCGGCCGGGTGGCGCACGGCTATCTGCTTTTGTCCTTCGCGGCGGGCCTCTTCGTCGAGCCGAAGGAAGGCCCGGTTCTTGCCAATACCGGCCTGGACGGCCTGCGGTTCCTCAAACCTGTGGTCCCGGGCGACAGCATCCGCGTCACGCTGACCGTCAAGGAAAAGACCCCGCGCAATGCCGACTACGGCGAGGTGCGCTGGCACGTCCGGCTGGACAATCAGGACGGTGAGAAGATTGCGGAATACGAGCTTCTGACCATGGTCGCGGTCTAGATCGCAAGCCAGAAGCCTGGCTACAAGCGGGATGACAGCGCGGCAGGCGCGTGCGACATTCCAAGGATCAGGAGGAAGGATCGGCGATCATGCGCGCGAAGACGAAGTCTTCGCCCGAGATCGGGGCATGACATGCGAAACAACGAGGAGGAAGGCGATGACGCACCGCAGAACAATCCTCTGCATTCTAGGCAGCGCAGCACTCTCGGGGTTCGCTGCGACCGGCGCCCTGGCGCAGGAAGTCACGCTGAAGCTTCACCATTTCCTGCCCGCACAGGCGAATGTTCCGAAGCTGATCCTGGATGCATGGGCGGACAGTGTCGAGAATGACTCAGGCGGGCGGATCAAGATAGACCGGTTTCCGGAGATGCAGCTTGGCGGTACGCCGCCGAAACTGATCGACCAGGCGATCGATGGGGTCGCCGATGTCGTCTGGACAGTGCCGGGCTACACCCCCGGGCGCTTTCCCTCGACCGAGGTCTTCGAATTGCCTTTCATGGTGACGGACGCGCGCGCCGCTTCATCGGCACTGTGGCAGGTACTCGAACGGCACATGAGGGAGACAGAGTTCGCCGCTGTGCACGTCCTTGCCGCCTGGGTTCACGGACCCGGCCTTTTTCACACCAACAAGGCGGTCGTTCATCCTGCCGACCTGAAGGGCATGAAGATCCGTGGCGGCAGTCGGATGGTCAACGAACTTCTTGAGCTGGCGGGCGCGGCACCGGTCGGTATGTCGGTTCCGGCCGTGTCCGAGGCACTGGCCGACGGGGTGATCGACGGCGCGACGATCCCGTGGGAGGTTACGACCGCGCTCAAGGTTTCGGAACTGGTGCACAACCATACCGAATTCGAAGGGCCGGCGCTGTACACCCTGACCTTGGTCCTTGCGATGAACAAGGACCGCTATGAGAGCCTGCCGGACGATCTGAAGGCGGTCATCGACAAGAACTCCGGTCATGATTTCTCTGTCTTCGCGGGCGGCACGCAGGCGGACGCGGATGACCCGGCACGCCAGATCGCGGTCGACCTTGGCAACAACATCATCACCATCAGCGCCGCCGAAGCAGAGGAGTGGCGCAGGACCGTCGAACCCGTCTACGCGAGGTGGATCGACGACATGAAATCCCGCGGCATCGACGGTCAGGCGCGGATCGACGAAGCCCGCGCCCTGATGGGCGCCTATGGCCAGTAATTGCCGGAAGAATCCAGGACCCGGTTGCGCGCCGCAGGTCGCCGCGGATCAACGAAGCCGCGCGGGCAGGTGGGCAGGGCCACGCCGCTGGCGGCGTTCCCTGTCATCACGCTGGCACTACTGCCCGGCTGATCCGGCCCCGGCGTGGCCGGCGGATCAGTCCCCGACGGCCAGGCGCAACGCCAGCGACGCGCGATAGCGGGGATCGCCGGTCAGGGCCTGCAAGCTGTCAAGAACGGCAAGCACGCGACCAAGGCCAATCGCGCGCGCCCAGCCCATCGGCCCCCTCGGGTAGTTGACGCCGTTGACCATCGCGGCATCGACCGCCGTTTCATCAGCGACACCCTGCATCACCGCCTCGAACCCCTCGTTCGCAAGCATGGCAAGCGTGCGCATCGCGACAAGGCCCGGCCAGTCGGGCAGCCGCGTCGCCGACAGGCCCTGCGCGCCCATCGCAGCGACGAACTCCGCAACCACCCGGTCCGGCACATCCGGCGAGGCGGCGAACCCGACGCGGGTGGCAATTCCCCGGCCCGCAGTCAAGTCGGTCACGATGACCGGCCTGGCGAAGTCGCGGGCCAGCATTCGCGCGGTGCGCCCGTCGGTCGGATGGATGCGGACCGCCGGCAGATCGCAAACCCGGTCGGCGGCGGCACCTTCCAGGGGAACCGCGCCCGTTTCCACCGTCTCCGTTACTGCGACAGGCTGGGCGGCGCCTTCGGCATAGTCGAAGAACCCGCGACCCGACTTGCGCCCAAGGCGACCGGCGTTCACGAGTTCAAGCTGTACGACCGAGGGGCGGAACCGGGGTTCCTGATAGTAGGCGCTGAAGACCGACTGGCTGACCGCATAGTTGACGTCGTGCCCGATCAGATCCATCAGCGCGAAGGGCCCCATGCGAAACCCCGCGCCCTCGGTCATCAGCGCGTCCAGCGTCGCCGGATCGGCGACCCGTTCCTCGTAAAGCCGAAGCGCCTCGGCGTAATAGGCGCGCGCGACACGGTTCACGATGAAACCGGGGGTTGATTTCGCGTGAACGGCGACCTTCCCCCATGCCTCTGCGGTGGCAAAGACCGTCGCGGCGACCGCCGCATCCGTCGCAACGCCCGAGATGACCTCGACCAGCTTCATCACCGGCGCGGGGTTGAAGAAATGCATGCCCGCGAACCGACCGGGCCGCCGCAGGTCGCGTGCGATCGCGGTGACGGAGATCGAGGAGGTGTTGGTGGCAAGGATCGCGTCATCGCCCATGACCGCCTCGAGCTGCGCGAACAGCTTGCGCTTGACCTCCAGGTCCTCGACGACCGCCTCGATGGCAAGGGCCGCGCCCGCGAACGCCTCCGGGTTCGTGACCACCGCGATGCGCGCCATGATCGCGGCGCTCTCCGCCTCGGTCATCCTTCCGCGCTTCACCAGGCCTTCAAGGCCCTTGGCGATCCGCGCCCGGCCCTTTTCCGCCGCACCGTCCCAGGCATCGTAAAGAAGGACCGGGTGCCCCGCCGCCGCCGCGAGCTGCGCGATCCCCGCGCCCATCGTTCCAGCACCGACGATGCCGACAACCCCAGACTTGCCTATCGCTGCCACCAGCTTCAGCCCTCCGCTTCCTGCGCCCCGAACCGGGCCAGTCGTTCATAGAAAGGAAGCGCTGCGTCCACCAGCCGACGATATTCGGACGGCAGGTCGGGCAACGGCCCTTCCGGCGCGCCGAACCCGGTCGAGGCGTGGACGGCGTTGTACCAATGCGGCGCCCAAGCGCCGTCAAAGCTTTTCGGGCCGGCGGGCCAGGACAGCATCCTGTCGGTGAACGGAACACCGAGCACGGCACAAAGCGCGCCAAGCGACGTCTTCGGGTCGGCGCGGATATCGTGGCTGTCGATGACAATGGGTGCTTGCCCCAACCGGTCTGCCACCTCGTCGAAAAGCTCCGCCTGCTGCACGAACCCGATATCCGCAAGCGCCGGGCCCTCGCGCTTTTGCGCATAGCTTGCAACCACCCGCGCAGGATGGCGGATCAGGAAGACGTTGACGCAATCGCGCATGAAGCTGCGATCGAAACCGTCGATCATGTGAAGGGTCATGTGCTTTTGGTAGAAAAGCGGCTTTCCTCCGGGCGCAGGGCCGGCGCAGGCCGCCGACACCCTGGCGGCATCGGTATCGTGGGCGGCAATGATCGCATCGCGCATCGGATGGTCTATCCCGGTGGCCTTCAGATAGGCCGCGTAGAAAGGTTCATCCCAGACGGCGCAGTCGCCGCGTGCCGCGAATGCATACATCATCGCGGTTGACAGGTTGCGCGGCCCGGACCACATGGCAATGCGCAGGGGCAGCGCGCCGGTTCCGGCATGATCGGGTTGCTGGGTCAATCCTCGTTACCCCTCGGCTGCGACCAGCGCCTTGTAGAGCGCCCGTATGCGTTCCGTCACCGGGCCAAAGCCCCCCGAACCGATCGCCCTGCCGTCGATCTCGCTCACCGGCGTCTGCGCCCCGAAGGTTCCGGTCAGGAACGCCTCGTCCGCCGAATAGGTTTCGACCAGGCTGAAGTTCTTCTCGAACACGGGTATGGCGTTCCTGCGGCAGACGTCGATGACTTTCTGCCTTGTGATGCCGTTCATGCAATAGTCGCCGGTACTGGTCCAGACCTCGCCCTTGCGGACGATGAAGAAGTTACAGGCATTCGTCGTGTTCACGAAGCCATGGACATCCAGCATCAGCGCCTCGTCCGCACCGGCCTTTTCCGCCGCGATGCAGGCGAGGATGCAGTTGAGTTTGGAATGCGAATTCAGCTTGGGATCCTGCGTCATCGGCAGGCCCCGCATGTGCGGCACCGTCGCAAGGCGGATCGGACGGGGCAGTTTCGGACGGGAATGTTCCATGATGATCACCATGGTCGGCCCGGACCGCGACAGCGAAGGATGCTGGAACGGGCGGGATTTCACCCCGCGCGTCACCATCAGCCGCGCGTGGGCATCAGTGTGCATCCCGTTGGCGGCTTGCGTCGCCAGCAGCGCCTGCCTGACCCCGTCACGGTCCAGCCCGATATCGAGGTCGACAGCCCTGGCCGCCTCGAAAAGCCGGTCGAGATGTTCGTCGAGAAACGCCCAGCGCCCGTCGTAAAGCCTGATCCCCTCCCAGACGCCGTCGCCCAGCATGAAGCCGGAATCGTAGACGCTGACCACGGCGTCGCGCTTCGGGACGATCCGGCCGTTGACGTAGATCTGGATCTCCTCGTTGCGCGCATCCTCCTCGGCCTGATGCGTGCTGATGTGATCGCTCATGTCGCCCCCCTTGCTGGCTCAGCGGACCCTACCGGGGCGGCGGGCCCGGGAAAAGGGGCTCGATCACGGGAAGATGAGCTCACGCTTTGATGAGTTGCGATTTGCGGGAAGCCCCCCACGATGGGCGCAAAAGGAGTTTGCCATGCGCCGTCTTGTCTTTGTCCTGGGTCTTCTTCTGGCCAGCCCCGTAAGTGCCGCGACCGAAACTGCGATTGTGGCGGGCGGCTGCTTCTGGTGCGTCGAAAGCGATTTCGAGAGCGTGCCGGGCGTGAAGGAGGTCGTTTCCGGCTATACCGGCGGGACATTGAAGAACCCGACCTACAAGCAGGTCGGCGCTGGCGGCACCGGGCACTACGAGGCGGTGGAGATTCGTTTCGACAATGCGAAGGTCAGCTATGGACACCTGATGGATCTGTTCTTCCGGTCGATCGACCCGACCGATTCCGGCGGGCAGTTCTGTGATCGCGGCGACAGCTACCGGACCGCGATCTTCGTGAAAAATGCCGCCCAGCGCACAGAAGCCGAACGCGCCAAGGCCGAGGCGGAAGCGGCCCTTGGCCAAAAGATCGTCACGCCGATCCTGAATGCCGGACCTTTCTGGAAGGCCGAGGCCTACCATCAGGACTACTACAAGGGCACCGGCATCGTTCTTACCCGGCGCGGCCCAAAGGTGCAGTCCAACGCCTATGCGTTCTATCGGCAGGCCTGCGGGCGCGACGCGCGGGTCAAGCAGCTTTGGGGCGATGCCGCGCCCTTCATCCACTAGCCCTCAGGGCTGAAACGCGGCGACCTCGGCAGCGGTCGGAATGGCATCGGCGGTGCCCGGCCGCGTGACCTTCAGCGCCGCGGCCTTCGCCGCCCAGGCCAGCGCGGCTTCCGGCGACTGCCCGAGGTCGAGGCCCGCGGCGAAATAGCCCGCGAATGTATCGCCCGCGCCCGTCGTATCGACCGCCTGGACCCGGACTGCCGGGGTGACGGCCCGTGCGCCGCCGCGCGCCCGCCATTCCGCCCCCTCGGCTCCGCGGGTGATGAGGATCTCGGGCACATCAAGCGCTTCGATCGACACCCCCAGCGCATCGCAAAGCTGTTTCGCCTCGACCGCGTTAAGGATCAGGAGGGTCACGTCGGGAAGGACCGCGCGCACCGCATCCGCATCGAAGGGCGCGGCGGAATAGACCACACGAAGCCCGCGCGCCCGCGCGATCCGGGCTGCCGCCGCCTGTTGCGTGGTTTCGTTCTGTAAAAGCAGCGTGTCGCCCGGTCCGGCACCCGCCAGCGCCGCCTCGACCTGGCCGGCTGTCAGCGCACGGTTCGCGCCGGGAAAGAGGACGATCGCGTTCTCTGCGGAACGGTCGACCGTCACGACGGCATGTCCGGTCGGTGTATCGAGTACGGCGATATGGGTCGTATCGACACCCCATGACCTAAGCCTTTCGACAATCCAGGCGCCTTCCGGACCGACGGCACCGATATGGACCGTCCTGGCCCCGGCCTTGGCCGCCGCCGCCGACTGGTTGGCGCCCTTCCCGCCCAGCCCGAAGCTGTAGCGGTCGGCCGCCAGCGTCTCGCCCGGAACGGGCAGGTGCGGCACGCCGTAGAAATGGTCGATATTGATCGAGCCAAGATTGTATATCGCCATCGCCTAGTGCCCGAGCCGGCAGGCGGCGATGACCGCCATGTTGAGGATGTCGTTGACGGTCGATCCCGTGGAACAGATCTGGATCGGCTTGTCGACGCCGGTCAGGATCGGGCCAATCACGGTGGCCCCCGCCATTTCCTGCATCAGCTTGACAGAGATGGAGGCGGAATGCCGGGCGGGAACGACCAGAACGTTTGCCGGACCGGTCAGGCGGCAGAAGGGGTAGTGCGCCATCTGTTCGGGGTTCAGCGCCACATCGACGGTCATTTCCCCGTCATATTCGAAATCGACGCCGCGCCGGTCCAGAACCCGTGGCGCCTGGTGCATCTTGTTGGCGCGTTCCGACACCGGGTAGCCGAAGGTCGAGAACGACAGGAACGCCACCCGCGGCTCAAGTCCAAGCCCGCGCGCGACCGAAACGCCGCGTTCGGCGATATCGGCCAGATCTTCCTGCTCTGGCCATTCGTGGACCAGCGTGTCGCCGATCAGGACGATGCGGCCGCGATGCAGGACGGCGGTGATTCCGACGGCCCCGTCCGAGGCGTGGGCATCGAAGACGTGATTGATAAGCTCAAGCACATGCGCCGACTTGCGCGTGGCGCCGGTGACAAGGCCATCGCCATGCCCATGCGCAAGCATCAGCGCCGAGAACACATGGCGGTCGCGCGCGGCAAGACGGTGGATGTCGTGGCGGTCGAACCCCTTGCGCTGGAGCCGCTGGTACAGGAAATCCTTGTATTCAGACAGATGCGCGGTGTTGGCGGCGTTTACCACCTCGATCTCCCGCACCGCGTCGCCCAGCCCCTCGGCCGCCAGCTTGTCCCGGACGTCCTGCTCTCGCCCGACCACCAGCGCCTTGCCAAGACCGGCGCGCTGATAGGCGACGGCCGCGCGCAGGACGCGCGGGTCATCGCCCTCTGCGAAGATCATACGGGCCTGGGCCTGACGGGCACGCGCATGAATCCCCTGCAGAATCGAAGCGGTCGGGTCCATCCGCGACTTGAGACTGAGCACATAGCCAGCCATGTCGATGATCGGCCGCCGTGCGACACCGGTATCCATCCCCGCCTTTGCGACGGCCGGCGGGATCACATAGATGAGGCGCGGGTCAAACGGCGTCGGGATAATGTAGTCGCGTCCGAAGCTCAGCTTTCGACCATAGGCCATCGCGACCTCGTCGGGCACATCCTCGCGCGCCAGCCGCGCGAGCGCCTCGGCGCAGGCAATCTTCATCTCGTCGTTGATCGCGCGCGCATGGATATCAAGCGCGCCACGGAAAAGGTACGGAAAGCCCAGGACGTTGTTGACCTGGTTCGGATAGTCGGAACGACCGGTGGCAACGATCGCATCCTCGCGCACTGCGTGGGCCTCTTCGGGGGTGATTTCCGGGTCGGGGTTCGCCATCGCAAAGATCACCGGGTTCGGCGCCATGCGTTCGACCATGGCCTGCGTCACCGCGCCCTTGGCCGACACGCCCAGGAACACATCCGCGCCCTCCATCGCGTCTTCCAGCGTGCGGGCATCCGTCCGCGCCGCATGGGCCGACTTCCATTGGTTCATCCCCTCGGTCCGACCCTGGTAGATGACACCCTTGGTGTCGCACATGATGCAGTTGTCATGTCGCGCGCCCATCGCCTTGATGAGTTCCAGGCAGGCGATCCCCGCCGCGCCCGCGCCGTTCAGCACGATCTTGCAATCCTCGATCTTCTTTCCGCTGATCTCCAGCGCGTTGATCAGGCCGGCGGCGCAGATCACCGCAGTGCCATGCTGGTCGTCATGGAACACCGGAATGTCCATGATCTCCTTCAGGCGCTGTTCGATGATGAAGCATTCGGGCGCCTTGATGTCCTCAAGGTTGATGCCGCCGAAGGTCGGCCCCATGAGCTTGACGGCCTGGATGATCTCATCCGGGTCCTCGGTGTCCAGTTCGATGTCGATGGCGTTCACGTCTGCGAACCGCTTGAACAGGACCGCCTTGCCCTCCATCACCGGCTTCGACGCCAGCGCGCCGAGGTTGCCAAGACCAAGGATCGCGGTGCCATTCGACACGACGGCCACCATGTTGCCCTTGGTTGTGTAGTCGTAGGCGGTTTCCGGCGCCTCTGCGATCGCCTGGACAGGGACTGCGACACCAGGGGAATAAGCCAGCGACAAGTCGCGCTGCGTCGCCATCGGCTTGGAGGCATTGATCTCGTATTTCCCGGGCGTGGGATTCAGGTGATACGAAAGCGCCTCTTCGGGGGTGATGCGGTTCTTGGGGGCCATAAGCGACGTTTCCTTGTGCCTTTGCGCCGTCATAGCCGTGGCTGACTTTATCCACAATAACAGCGACCCGGTCGTTAGCGCAAAAAGACTTGCCCCTTTCCGGCCCGCGCGGGCTTTTGTAGGGTCGCGGCGGACAAGGGGGAAAGCGTGACCGCAAGCGACGGCATCGTGACGCCGATGATGGCGCAGTATCTGGAGATCAAGGGGCGCTATCCCGACGCGCTTCTCTTCTACCGGATGGGCGACTTCTACGAGATGTTCTTTGACGACGCCGAAGCGGCGGCGGCGGCGCTGGACATCGCGCTGACCAAGCGGGGGCAGCATCTGGGCCAGGATATCCCGATGTGCGGCGTGCCGGTTCATGCTGCCGAAGGCTACCTGCTGACGCTGATACGCAAGGGTTTCCGCGTGGCCATCGCCGAACAGATGGAGGACCCGGCCGAGGCGAAGAAGCGCGGATCAAAATCCGTGGTCGCGCGCGACGTGGTTCGGCTTGTCACGCCCGGAACCCTGACCGAGGAATCCCTGCTTGAGGCGCGGCGGCACAACTACCTTGCCGCCTGGGCCGAGGTGCGCGAAGCCGCCGCGCTCGCCTGGGTCGATATCTCCACCGGGGAACTTCGGGTGGTACCTTGCGCGGCGCCGCGCCTGGGGCCGGAACTGGCGCGGCTTGCCCCGCGCGAACTGCTTGTCAGCGAGGCGCTGGACGAGGAGCGCATCGCCGCCCATCGCGATGGCGGACTTGCCGTCACCCGGCTGGCCCGTGCGGCCTTCGACAGTGCCGGGGCGGAACGGCGGCTTTGCGCGCTTTACGGTGTCGCAACGGCCGAGGGGTTCGGCGCCTTCGACCGCGCGGAAACGGCGGCGATGGGGGCCATCGTCGAATATCTGGATCTGACGCAGCGGGGCAAACTGCCGATGTTGCGCCGCCCGGTCCGGGAAACGCCGGGCGGAACGGTCCAGATCGATGCCGCGACACGCAGGAACCTGGAAATCTCGCAAAGCCTTTCGGGTGGACGGGACGGATCGTTGATCGCGGCGATCGACCGGACGGTGACGGCGGCCGGCGCGCGGCTTCTGGAACGGCGGCTGTCGGCGCCGTCGCGAGATCTGCCGGTCATCCAGGCCCGTCTGGACGCGGTGCGGTTCCTTGTCGCTGACGCCGGGCTTGCCGGGGCGCTGCGCGCCGGCCTGCGCAAGACGCCCGACATCGACCGGGCGCTGTCGCGACTGGCGCTGGACCGTGGCGGCCCCCGAGATCTGGCGGCGATCCGCGCCGGCCTGACCGAGGGCGGCGCGATCGTGTCGCGGCTTGTCGACGGTGCGCCAGAACGGCTGGCCGAAGCGGCGCGCGACCTGGAAGGGTTCGAAGACCTGGTTGCGATGCTAGACGCCGCGCTGGTCGCCGAACCCCCGCTTCTGACCCGTGACGGCGGCTACATCGCCCAGGGTCATGACGCAGACCTCGATCAGGCGCGCGAATTGCGCGACAAGGGGCGCGGCGTCATCGGCCGGATGCAGGCCGACTACGTCGAGCTGACCGGAATCCAGAGCCTGAAGATCAAGCACAACAACGTGCTGGGCTATTTCGTCGAAACGACCGCGACCCACGCCGAACGGATGCTGGCGCCGCCGCTGAACGAAACCTTCATCCACCGCCAGACCACCGCCAATCAGGTGCGCTTTACCACCGTCCCGTTGTCCGAGATGGAGACCCGCATCCTGAACGCCGGGAACCTTGCGCTGGAGATCGAAAAGCGGCTGTTCGAGGGCCTCCGCGATACCGTTCTGGCCGCAGCGCCCCGCATTTCCCAGGCGGCGCGCGCGCTGGCCGAGATCGACCTTGCCGCTGCCTTCGCGGACCTCGCCCGCGGGGACGACTGGTGCGAACCGAAGGTCGACGACAGCCGCGCCTTCGAGATCGAGGGCGGGCGGCACCCGGTGGTCGAACGCGCCCTGCGGCGGGCAGGCGAAAGCTTCGTCGCCAACGACTGCCTTCTGACCACGGACATGACCCCTGCGATCTGGCTGCTGACCGGGCCGAACATGGCCGGCAAATCGACTTTCCTTCGCCAGAACGCGCTGATCGCGCTTCTCGCCCAGGCGGGGTCATTCGTTCCGGCGCGGCGCGCCCATGTCGGGCTGGTCAGCCAGTTGTTCAGCCGGGTCGGGGCGGCCGACGATCTGGCGCGGGGCCGGTCGACCTTCATGGTCGAGATGGTGGAAACCGCCGCGATCCTCAATCAGGCGGACGATCGCGCGCTGGTGATCCTGGACGAGATCGGGCGCGGGACCGCCACCTATGACGGGCTTTCGATCGCCTGGGCCACGCTTGAACATCTTCATGCCGTCAACCGCTGCCGCGCCCTTTTCGCGACGCATTACCACGAGATGACAAGCGTTTCGCAAAAGCTGGATGGCGTGGAGAACGCCACCGTCGCCGTGAAGGAATGGGAAGGCGAGGTCATCTTCCTTCACGAGGTCCGCAAGGGCGCGGCAGATCGCAGCTACGGCGTGCAGGTTGCGCGCCTCGCCGGGCTGCCGGAAAGCGTTGTCGAACGCGCCAAGGTGGTCCTTGAGGCGCTGGAGAAAGGAGAGCGGGAAGGCGGCACCCGCAAGCACGCGCTGATCGACGACCTGCCGCTTTTCAGTGTGGCGCCATCCGCGCCGCAACGACCCGCCAGGGGCCCCTCGCCCGTCGAAGAACGACTTCGTGCGTTGCACCCGGACGAGATGACACCGATCGAGGCGCTGCGGGAGCTTTACGAGCTTAGGGCGTTGCTTGGCGGCTAACCCGCCCCCGGGTCGCACAAAAGCGCGGTCAGCATCGACCACTGGCGCGGCGAAACAGTCTCTGTTCCAGCCAGAATCCAGTATGTTTCTGGCGGTGTCAGCGTCCGGTCCCCCAACTGGACAAGGCTTCCCGCCGCAAGATCGCTGGCCGCCAGCGGCAAGGATGCAAGCAACACCCCGCACCCTTGCCGTGCCGCCGCAAGCGCGGCGGCAAGACTGTCGAAGCGCAGTGCGGGGACCGGATCGGCGGCATCGCCCGATGTCGCGGCCCATTCCTGCCAGCCCGGCCGTGGCCCCGTCAGCCCGATCCGCGGCAACCGCCGCCAGTCGCCGACGCCCTGCAAGAGGGCCGGGGCCGCGACGGGTGCGATCGCTTCGGCGAAAAGGGGCGCGCGCAAGGGATCGGGCCAGTCGCCCGCGCCATAGCGGATGCGAACCGCGCGCGGCCCGTCCACCTTGGCCTCTGTCGCCAGCACCATTGTGTGAAACACAAGATCCATACGCCATTCCGGCACCAGCCGGACCAGCCTGGGCGCGATCCACAATTCCGTCACTGACGCGCTTGCCGAAACCGCGATACGCCTGCGCCGGGCGGAAAACAGATCTTCGGCGCTTTGCCGAAGTGTCAAAAGCGCGTCGGACACCATCGGCAGCCACGCCTCGCCCTCGACGGTCAGAACGGTGCGGCGCGACTGCCTGAGAAAAAGGGGCGTGCCCAGCCGTGCCTCAAGATGGCCGATCCGCTGGCTGATCGCGGCCTGGGTGACGCCCAGATCGCGCGCGGCGGCGGAAAAACTGCCGGTCCTGCCCGCAGCCTCGAAGGCCCGGATCCACTCAAGCGGCAAGTTTCCAAGATTGCGTTCAGCCATAAGAGAATCGGCACTCCCATGTATTCAAAGCTAAATTGCCATTATGCAGGGGAAACCGGAAGATGGCGCCGAACAGGGCTTTTTAGGGATAGTGAGATGCCACAGGTAGCTGTCAACGCCGACGGCCGATTTCTGACGCTATCGGAAGGAGGCCGGCACGCCCGGTTTCACGCGATCTGGCTCAGGGATAACGCATGGGACAGCGAGACCCGGTCACCCGGCAACGGACAGCGGCTGATTACCCTTGGCGACATACCCGCGGGCACGCGGATCGTCGCCGCCGCGATGTCGGGTACCACGCTTCACGTCACTTTCGCACCCGAGAACAAGACGGTCGCCTACGATCCGGACTGGCTTTTCGCACGCAGCTACGACGTGGTGCAGGCGCGCGACGCGGGTTGGACAGGGGCGGAGATCGAGACCTGGGATGCCGGGCTGATGGCCAACGTTCCCTCCGGCGATTTCGCCGAGGTTTCCGCAAACCCCGACGCCCTGCGCCGCTGGCTTTCTGCGGTCGCGCGCCACGGCTTCGGCAAGCTGACCAACGGCCCGGTCGAGGACGGCGCGCTGATGCGGGTGGTCGCACTGTTCGGCTATGTCCGTGAGACGAACTATGGCCGCCATTTCGAGGTGCGCACCACGGTCAACCCCACCAATCTTGCCTATACCGGGCTTGGCCTGCAGGCCCATACCGACAATCCCTACCGCGATCCGGTGCCGTCCATTCAGGTTCTCTACTGTCTTGAAAGCTCCGCCGCGGGCGGGGAAAACATGGTGGTCGACGGCTTCCGTGCGGCGGAACGGCTTCGGGACGAAAACCGCGAGTGGTTCGACGTGCTGACGCGGCATTGCGCGCGCTTCGAATACGCCGGCGAGGCGGGCGTTGTCCTCAGGTCGCGCCGGCCGATGATCGAACTTGCGCCAGACGGGGAACTGATCGCGGTCCGCTTCAATAACCGGTCCGCCGCCGCGATCACCGATGTGCCGTTCGACGAGATGGAAACCTACTACGCCGCCTATCGCCGGTTCGGCGAGATCATCGACGACCCCGGGATGGAGGTCACCTTCCGCCTGAATCCCGGCGAATGCTTCGTCGTCGACAACACACGCGTCCTGCACGCAAGAAAAGGCTATTCGGGCGCTGGAACCCGCTGGCTTCAGGGGTGCTACGCGGACAAGGACGGGCTTTTGTCGAAGCTCGCGTCGCTGAATCTCAAGGAGGCCGCCGAATGACCCGCCCCGATTTCACGCGTCTGACCAGAGAGAACATCGTGGCCTTCATCGGCGACATCTTTGACCGTCGCGGCGATGACGAATATCTGGGCGAACCAGTGACGATGGCCCAGCACATGCTTCAGGGCGCCACGATCGCAGCACAGAACGCGATGTCAGAAGAGATCGTCGTCGCCGCGCTTCTGCACGACATCGGCCATTTCACATCGGAATTCGGCACTTTCAGCATGGATGACACCGAAGACCGGTTCCACGAGGAGGCCGGCGCGGAGCTTCTGGAGCAGTTCTTCCCGAGCGTGGTCACCGATTGTGTCAGATACCATGTCGCGGCGAAGCGCTATCTTTGCGCAACGAAGCCCGAATATTTCAAACGCCTTTCGGAAGCCTCGATCCATTCGCTGAACCTTCAGGGCGGCCCGATGGGCGCGGACGAGGTCGCGGAGTTCGAGAAGAATCCCAACCTGAAGGAGATCGTGCAGGTACGTTACCTGGACGAGGCCGGAAAGCGCCCGGACATGGACACGCCCGACTACTGGCACTTTGCCCCGATGGTACAGCGCGTCGTCGACCGGCATTGCGCCGCGCAGGCGGCAGGGGTCTGACAAGGATGGAAACGGGGGCCGGTGGCCCCCGTCAGATCTTACGCCTTCGGTGTCGAACTGACACCCACCTGGGCCGGCCGCAAGAGCCGTTCGTGCAGCAGGAAACCTTCGGTCATCACCTGGATGATGTCGCCGGCCTTTGTTCCCGGCAGGGGCGCCTCGAACATTGCCTGGTGAAGCTGCGGGTCGAACGGGTCGCCGACCGCCGGGGTCACCGGGGTCACGCCGTGGCGGGTCAGAACATTGACAAGCTCGCGCAGCGTCAGCTCCACGCCTTCGATCAGGGCCTTCGCCACCTCGCGCTGATCTTCGGCAACCGCATCCAGCGCGCGTCGCAGGTTGTCGTAGACCGGCAGAAGGTCGCGGGCCAGCTTCGACCCGCCGTATTGTTCCGCCTCGCGACGGTCACGCTCGCCGCGCTTGCGGGCGTTTTCCGCATCCGCCAGCGCCCGCATGAACCGGTCGCGGAAGTCGTCGCGTTCGGCCCTGAGGGCCTCAAGCTCCGCCTCGGCGGGTTCCGCGTCGATCCCCTCGTCGCCCATAAGGGCCTGGTCTTCGGCAATCTCGTCTTTCTTCATGTCGCTCATAGGTCTTGTCCCCTGCGCCCGCCGGACAAAAGACGCCCGACAAGTTGCGCCGTATAGTCAACGATCGGAACGATCCGCCCATAGTTGAGCCGCGTCGGTCCGATCACACCGACGGCGCCGATGATCTTACGGTCAGCGTTCATATAGGGAGACACCACCAGAGAGGAACCCGAAAGTGAGAAAAGTTTGTTTTCCGAACCAATGAAAATGCGGACCCCGTCGCCCGATTCCGCCAGTTCAAGGAAGTCCGCGATATCGCGCTTGCGTTCCAGATCGTCAAAAAGGGTGCGGATGCGGTCAAGATCGGCGGCTTCCGCCTGATCGACGAGGTTGGAGCGCCCGCGCACGATCAGGCGTTCATGCGAATCACCGGGGTTTTCCCAGACCGCCAGACCGCTTTCGACCATGTCGCGCGCGAGGGAGTCGAGTTCCTGCCGACGGCTTTCGATCTCCGTGCGGATGTGGCGGCGCAACTCTGTCAGTGTCCGCCCTTCGGCCAGAGCGTTCAGGAAATTCGCCGCCTCGCGCATCGAGGACGGGGTCTGACCAAGCGGCGGGGTGAAGATGCGGTTCTCGACATGACCATCGGCAAAGACCAGAACGACGAGCGCACGGTCGGGCGACAACGACACGAATTCGATGTGCCGGATCGGCGCCTCGTGCTTGGGTGTCAGAACAAGACTTGCGCCGTGGGTGATCCCCGATAGCGCCGCCCCGACCCGGTCGAGCATCGCGGCGACACCCGGCTCGTTGCCGCCAAGGGTCGATTCGATGGTTTCACGATCCTCAATCGAAACTGATCCGACCTCCATCAGGCCGTCCACGAACAGCCTGAGGCCCAGTTGCGTCGGGACCCGGCCGGCCGATACATGCGGGCTGTCCAGAAGCCCCAGGTATTCGAGGTCCTGCATCACGTTGCGGATCGTCGCCGCCGAAAGCTTCTCCGACATTGCGCGCGTCAGCGTGCGCGATCCTACGGGATCGCCGCTGTCGAGGTAGCCCTCGACCACACGGCGGAAAACCTCGCGCGAGCGGTCATTGAGTTCGGACAGTAGCTTCGGTGTTTCGCCCATGGGTCATCCCGGTTTCATCCTTGAAATTAAGGATGCGAGGCGGGGGGCGTCAATCGGGGTTGCATCGCGGCGCGCGCGGGCGATAAGTGGCGGCAAGCAAGGAAAGGACGCGAACATGAGACCTTCGGGCCGCAAGCTGGACGAAATGCGCGCGATTTCGATCGAGACGGGCGTGACGAAGCACGCAGAGGGGTCCTGCCTGATCCGCTGCGGGGATACGCATGTGCTGTGCACCGCCACCATCGAGGACAAGGCGCCGTCCTTCCTCAAGGGGACGGGGCTAGGCTGGGTGACCGCGGAATATGGTATGCTGCCGCGCGCCACCAACACCCGCAACCGGCGCGAGGCTGCGGCGGGCAAGCAATCCGGAAGAACACAAGAAATTCAAAGGCTTATTGGCCGAGCCCTGCGCGCCGGTGTCGACCGCGTCGCACTGGGGGAACGCCAGATCGTCGTTGACTGCGACGTGATCCAGGCCGACGGCGGCACCCGCTGCGCCTCGATCACCGGTGGCTGGGTTGCGCTTCGTCTTGCGGTCAACAAGCTGCTCAAGGCCGGTGCGATCGTCAGCGACCCGATCGTTGATCACGTCGCCGCCGTGTCCTGCGGGATCTATGCCGGACAACCGGTTCTCGACCTCGACTACGCCGAAGACAGCGAAGCCGGGACTGACGGAAACTTCATCCTGACCGGCCGCGGCCGTCTGATCGAGGTGCAGATGTCTGCGGAAGGCGCCACATTCAGCCGCGACGAGATGGGCAGGCTGCTGGACCTTTCGGAATCCGGCATCGCCGAACTGGTAGAGGCGCAGAAGGCGGCGATCTGATGCGGTGGCTGGACAGCGACCGGCTCTTGGTTGCGACCCATAACAAGGGCAAGCTGGAAGAGATCGCAGCGATGCTCGCGCCGCTGGGGATCGGCTGTGTCGGCGCCGCCGAGATGGGCCTTGTCGAGCCCGCCGAGACCGAGACGACATTTGTCGGAAATGCCCGCATCAAGGCACATGCGGCCGCGAAGGCGACCGGCCTTCCGGCTCTGGCCGATGACAGCGGGATCGAGGTGGACGCGTTGGGCGGCGCGCCGGGCGTCTATACCGCCGATTGGGCCGAAACGCCGAACGGCCGCGATTTCGTTCAGGCGATGACCCGCACCTGGACCGCGCTTGAGGCCGCCAGCGCCCCCTACCCGCGCCGGGCACGTTTCCGTTCGACGCTGGTTCTTGCCTGGCCAGACGGCAGGGATCAGGTGTTCGAGGGAAAAGTTGAAGGACAGGTCGTCTGGCCGATGCGTGGCGCGCAGGGGCATGGCTACGACCCGATGTTCCAGCCTGAAGGACATGACATCACCTTTGCCGAGATGGATCCCGCGCTGAAGAACCGGATCAGCCACCGGGCCGACGCGTTCCGCAAGTTCATCACCGCCCTGGGAGGCACGATATGACCGTCAAGCTGATCTCGACCGGTTCGCCCTTTGAAAAGGCCTTCGGCTACAGCCGGGCCGTCGTGAAAGGTCCCTGGTGCTTTGTTTCGGGCGTGACAGGCTATGACTACAAGACGATGACCATGCCCGACGACGTCGCGGCACAGGCGGAGAACTGCTTTGCGACAATCGCCTGGGCGCTCGGCGAAGGGGGCTTTGACATGCAGGACATCGTCCGGGTCCAGTATACCGTCACCGATGCGGCCCTTGTGGATGCGGCTGTGCCGGTCCTTGGAAAGCACCTGGGGGAAATTCGCCCTGCCGCGACAATGGTGATCGCCGGTCTCATCAAGCCCGAGATGAAGATCGAGATCGAAGTCACGGCCTTCAAGGGCTGAGGCGTGGAGGATTGGCGTCACGGGGGGTTCGGGCTTTATGTCCATTGGCCCTTCTGCGCCTCGAAGTGCCCCTATTGCGACTTCAACAGCCATGTCGCGGCCAGGATCGACCAGCGGCGCTGGCAGGCGGCCTATCTGGCAGAGATCGACCGTGTCGCTGCGCTGACCGGGCCCCGCGTGCTGAACACGGTCTTCTTCGGCGGCGGCACGCCATCGCTGATGGAGCCGGAAGTGGTCGCGGCAATCCTGGAACGGGCGCGGTCCCGCTGGACCCCGGCCAACGACATCGAGGTCACGCTGGAAGCAAACCCCGGATCGGTCGAGGCGGGGCGGTTCCGCGGCTATGCGGATGCCGGCGTGAACCGGGTATCCATGGGCATTCAGGCGCTGAATGACGCCGACCTGAAGCGGCTTGGCCGGCTGCACAGCGCGGCCGAGGCGCGGGCGGCCTTCGACATCGCGCGCGCCGCCTTTGCGCGGGTCAGTTTCGACCTGATCTACGCCCGGCAGCACCAGACGCGCGCCGAGTGGCGCAGTGAACTGAAGACCGCGCTGGGCATGGCGATCGACCACCTGTCGCTTTACCAACTGACCATCGAGGACGGAACCGCCTTTGGCGCACGGCAGGCGGCAGGTGGCCTGCGAGGCCTGCCAGAGGATGACCTTGCAGCTGATATGTATCTGGAAACACAGGAAGTTTGTGCTGAAGCCGGAATGCCGGCCTATGAGGTTTCGAACCATGCGGCCCCTGGATCGGAAAGCCGGCACAACCTGATCTACTGGCGCTGCGGCGACTACGCCGGAATTGGCCCCGGCGCGCACGGTCGCCTGACCTTGGCCGGGCGGCGCCGGGCGACCGAGACCTTTCGCGCACCTGGTGATTGGCTTTCGCGGGTTGAGCGGGACGGTTCGGGAGAAAGCGCGCCCGAGACGGTCGAGCGCCCGGAACAGGCGACCGAATATCTGATGATGGCGCTACGCCTTGCCGAGGGGCTGGACCTGAGGCGCTACGCCACCATCGCCGGTTCCCCGCCGGACAGCCGCAAGATCCGGGAGCTTTCCGAGATGGGGCTGCTGCGCATCAAGGATGACCGCCTGCAGGCGACCGATGGCGGCCGGGCCGTCCTGAACAGCGTCATCCGGGAACTGATGCCGTGATCCGTTTGCTGTGGATCACCGGCGGTCTGATCGCGCTTGGCTGCGGGTTTCTGGGGCTATTCCTGCCGCTATTGCCGACAGTCCCCTTCCTGCTTCTGGCGGCCTTCTGCTTTGCGAGGTCGTCGCAAAGCCTTCATGACTGGCTTGTCGCTCATGATACGCTTGGCCCTCCGATCCGTGATTGGCGCGATCGGGGGGCCGTCAGTGCACGGGCCAAGCGGTTCGCATCTGTCTCCGCCGCGGCAGCGCTCGTACTGACCTGGGCGCTGGGTTTCGGCACCCTGGCGCTTGCAGTGCAGGCGGCGGCCCTTGCCTGTGTCCTGACGTTCCTGTGGACGCGCCCCGACGCCTAGGAAAAGCCCGAGAGCTTCTGGCAAAGCTCATCAAGCTGTTCCAAAGACCGGTAGGTGATTGTTACCTCGCCGCCATCCAGCCCCTTGTGGTTAATGACGACGCGCATACCAAGATTAGCGGTCAGATCACCTTCAAGTGCCCGCGTGTCCGCATCCTTCTCTGGCGCGCTACGGCGTGGGGCGGTCTTGGTCGCGCCCTGCGCGCGCCGGGCGAGGTCTTCGGTCTGGCGCACAGAAAGCCCGCGCGACATGACCTCGCGCGCCAGCGCGATCGGATCTGCGCAAGGCACCAGGGCGCGGGCATGGCCGGCGGTCAGCTTGCCCTCCCTGAGCCATGTCCTGACCTCTTCGGGAAGCTGAAGCAGCCGCAGGAGGTTTGCGATGTGGCTGCGGCTCTTCGACAGTGCGTCTGCCAGCTTTTCCTGTGTATGGCCAAACCGGTCCATCAACTGGCGATAGGCCATCGCCTCTTCAACCGGATTGAGGTCGGCGCGTTGAATGTTCTCGATGATCGCGATTTCGAGAACCTCGGTATCGTTTAGATCCCGGATCAACACCGGCACCTCGTGCAGCTGAGCGGCCTGCGCGGCCCGCCACCGCCTCTCCCCCGCGACAATCTCGTAAGTGTCTGGTTTTTCAGCAGCCTTGCGCACAATAAGGGGCTGGATGATGCCCTTCTCGCGGATCGACTGCGTCAATTCAGAGAGTGCCTCGGGCAGGAAATCCCGCCGTGGCTGATTTGGATTGGGCACAACGCGCTCGATCGGCAGATACGCTTCCGCACGTCGGGGCCGGTCCGTCTGGGTGCCCTGCTCGGCGGTCAGGTTCACATCCGCCATCAAGGCAGAGAGTCCGCGGCCAAGCCCACGGCGTTCGCTTTTCCTGTCGGTCATGATGTTCCCCTCATGCTGCACGGGCGTGCCGGGCCAGGAGCTCCTGCGCGAGCGCGCGATAAGCCAGGCTTCCCTTCGATGTACTGTCGTAGATCAGAACCGGCACCGAATAGGATGGCGCCTCGCTGATGCGGACGTTGCGCGGCACGATGGTCCTGAACACAAGCTCGCCAAGGTTGGCGCGGGCGTCTGCCTCTACCTGTTGTGCCAGATTGTTCCGGCCATCATACATCGTGAGGACAATCCCTTCGATCCGCAGATCCTTGTTCGCGGTCTGGCGAACCTGGCGGACCGTCAGCATTAGCTGCGACAACCCTTCGAGTGCGAAGAATTCCGCCTGCAGCGGAATCAGGACCGAATGCGCCGCGATCATCGCGTTTACCGTCAGAAGGCTGAGCGACGGCGGACAGTCGATCAGCACATAGTCGAAACCGTAGACATCGATCGCCGGCTGCCGAAGCGCGTCGTACAGCAGGAAGCTGCGCTTTTCGTTTGCCACAAGTTCTATGTCGGCCGAGGACAGGTCGGTCGTCGCGGGGCAGATCCAGATCCCCGGCACGTCGCTTTTCCGGATCACGTCAGAAAGGGCAGCGTCCTCGATCAAGAGGTCATAGGTGGTCAGGCCCCGCTTCGTCGGCTCGACCCCAAGGCCCGTCGACGCGTTTCCCTGTGGGTCGAGATCGACCAGCAGGACCTTGAGCCCGTTTTCGGCAAGTGCCGCCGCGAGATTGATGGCGGTTGTCGTCTTGCCGACGCCACCCTTCTGGTTCGCGATCGCAATAATCCTTGGGCCGGGAGGTCGGGTTGGATCAGACACGAACGATTTCTCCGACTTTCAAGATGACGCCATCGGTGTCCGTCAGGCTTGGATGGTTCTCATATGTAAAGCGCCAGTTTTCAAGCGCCTGGCTGATCTCCTCGTTGCATCTGGCGCCCTTTGGGAAGATCGCTACGCCGCCGGGCGCAAGATGGCGTTCGGCGAATGAAAGTAATGCGCCGAGCGGCGCAAGTGCGCGCGCAGAGATGATGTCGGCCGAAAGTGGATCGATCGCCTCAATGCGGGCGTTCACGACGTCTGCGTTCAGAGAAAGCGTGCGCGCCGCCTCCGACAGGAACGCACACTTTCGCTGATCCGCCTCGACAAGACTGAAGCGAAGGCCGGGTTGTTCCTCCAGCGCGATAATCGCCGCGACGAGCCCCGGGAAACCCCCGCCTGAACCCAGATCGGCCCATGTCGCAGCATCCGCCGGGCGCAGATCGAAAACCTGAGCCGAATCCAGGAAGTGTCGCGTCCAAACGTGGTTCAGCGTTGGGGTCGAAACAAGATTGATGGCCGGGTTCCACTTGCGAAGCAACGCCTCGTAGTGCTCAAGCCGCCGCAATGTTTCATGTGAAACATCGCGGTGGCGAAGAAAGGAGCTTCTAGTCATCCGGCCGACCTGCGTCGGTCGCCTTTTCTCAGCCGCGCAAGAATCAACGTCAGCGCCGCTGGCGTCATGCCATCGACGCGACCGGCTTGAGCGAGGGTCTTCGGCCGCCGTTGTGTCAGCTTGGTCTTGAGTTCCGTCGACAGGCCCGAGATGGACAGGTAATCGAAATCGCCAGGTATCTCGTGTTCTTCATCCCGCCGAACCTGGTCGATATCTGCGGCCTGCCGGTCAAGATACTGCGCATAGAGCGCGTCGCATTCTATCTGTCGCTGGATCGGTCCCGGTATTGCTCCAAGCTCGGGCTGAATTCGTACAAGATCGGCAAAACAGATGTCGGGAAACGACAGAAGCGTGAATCCGTTGCGCCGGACGCCGTCCTGACTCACACGCAGGCCCTGCTCCGAGGCTTGCTTTGGCGTCAAGACCAACGCCTCCAGCATGCGCCGCCCAGATGCAATCGCGTCCATTTTTTCCCCGAACGCGCGTCTTCGCTGCTCGCCGACGCATCCTGCCGCAATTCCAAGCGGCGTCATGCGCTGATCTGCATTGTCTGCGCGCAGCGACAGCCGGAACTCCGCGCGCGATGTGAACATCCGGTAAGGCTCGCTCACGCCTCGGGTCACGAGATCATCGACCATCACGCCGATATAGCCATCGGCACGACCGAAGATCGACCGCCCTCCACCCTGCACGGACAGGGCCGCGTTGAGCCCCGCGACCAACCCCTGGGCCGCGGCCTCCTCATATCCTGTGGTTCCATTGATCTGGCCAGCAAGATATAGACCCGGAAGAACCTTCAGTTCGAGCGTCTCGCCAAGTGCACGGGGATCGATGTAGTCATACTCGATCGCATACCCTGGCTGAAGGATCGTCGCCCTTTCGAGGCCGGCAATTGTACGAACGTAGGCCTCCTGAACATCCTGCGGCAGCGAGGTCGAGATTCCGTTCGGATAGACGGTATGATCATCCAGGCCCTCCGGCTCCAGAAAGACCTGATGCGATGTCTTGTCCGAAAAACGCACGACCTTGTCTTCGACGGACGGACAGTATCGCGGGCCCACGCCCTCGATGTGGCCGCCGTACATCGCGGACCGCGCCAGATTGTCGCGAATGATCTGATGGGTTGCCTCGTTCGTGTGGGTGATGCCGCAGGCGATCTGGCGCACCTCGGGCGTCCGATTCAGGAACGAAAAAACAACCGGATCATCGTCGCCGGGCTGCATTTCCAGTCTGGCCCAGTCGATCGTCCGCCCGTCCAGGCGCGGCGGCGTCCCGGTCTTCAGCCGCCCCATGGGCAGACCCATGGACTCCAGCCGCTCGGCCAGGCGCACCGATGGCTTGTCGCCCATTCGGCCGCCCGGACGCCGGACATCGCCAATATGAATCGTACCACGAAGAAACGTGCCCGTCGTCAGAACGACTGCGCGCGCAGCAATCGTTGACCCATCCGCAAGCACCAAACCGGTCACGGCCCCCCCGGCCTCGGTCAGGTCGGCCACCTCTCCCTCGATGATGGTCAAGCCGGGTCGGGCTGCCAGAAGCGCCTGAACGGCCTCGCGATAGAGCTTGCGGTCAGCTTGCGCCCGTGGTCCTTGCACCGCCGGCCCCTTGCGCCGGTTCAGCAGGCGAAACTGGATGCCGGCGCGATCCGCGGCCAGGCCCATGATCCCGTCCATCGCGTCGACCTCACGTACAAGATGCCCCTTCCCCAGCCCGCCAATCGCCGGGTTGCAGGACATGACGCCGATCGAATCCCTGCGAAGCGTGACAAGCGCGGTCCGCGCGCCCATCCGGGCGGATGCATGCGCCGCCTCCGCTCCGGCATGCCCGCCGCCAACCACGATGACATCAAAATGTTTCACGTGAAACGCTCCTCACTTGCCGATGCAGAAGCTGGAAAAGATCTCGTCCAGCAAGTCTTCGACATCGACACGGCCAACAAGGGAATCAAGCGCCCGAATGGCCGCGCGCAACTCTTCGGCCGCAAGCTCTGCCCTCTCTGGGCCCTCTCTTACCTCGGAATCAGCTGATTCCAAAGCCCGAAGGGCGCGCCGGATTGCCGTTCGGTGCCGTTCCCGCGTAATCAGTCCCGCGCCCGCAGCGCGGCCCTCGACCCTTTGCCCGATCTCGGCGACAAGTCTGTCGAGGCCAAGTCCGGTCTTTCCGGACACCGCGAGGCCCTGCACACCCTGCCGCAGATCGGCTTTTGCCTGCACCACGATGTCGCCTTGCCGTGGCTCAAGCATCGGCACGCCGCCGCCGTCGTCCAGAAAGACCCGCAAATCGGCTTCGGCGGCCCGTTTCAGCGCACGGTCGATCCCGATCCCCTCGACTTCGTCCTCCGTTTCCCGAAGGCCGGCCGTGTCAAGAAGCGTCACGGCATAGCCGCCGAGATCCATTCGCACCTCGATGATATCGCGCGTTGTGCCCGCGTGTTCCGAGGTAATCGCGGCGTCCCGCCCGGCAAGCGCGTTCAGAAGCGTCGACTTCCCGGCATTGGGGCGGCCCATGATGGCAACCTCGAACCCTTCCCGCACCACCTCCGCAGCGGCGAACCCCCGCAACTCCGCCGAAAGTCCGGCCTTTACCGCATGCAATAGCCCGGTCACCTCTGGCGTGACATCAACCGGGACATCTTCGTCCGCGAAGTCGATCGTCGCCTCGATCAGAGCGGCCGCCCGGATCAGATCGCGTCGCCAACCCTCTGCCTGTTGTCCCAGACGGCCCGAAAGCACACGAAGCGCCTGCTGCCGTTGCGCCTCCGTTTCAGCTTCGATCAGGTCCGCCAGACCTTCAACCTGCGCCAGATCGACACGGCCATTCTCAAGTGCCCGTCGCGTGAACTCTCCGGCCTCTGCAAGGCGCAGACCGGGCTGTTCGCCAAGCGCACGCAGCACCGCCGCAACGGTTGCGGTTGCGCCATGCACATGCAGCTCAAGAATGTCTTCCCCGGTAAAGCTCGCGGGCGCCGCGAAGCAAACCACAAGCCCCTCGTCAAGCGTGTCGCCCTGCCAGGCCAGACGCCGCATCCCCGCACGTCGCATCTCGGGCAGATCGCCGGCAATCGCCTGACCCGCAGAAAAAGCCGCCGGACCCGATACACGGATCACGGCAACGCCGGCTTTCCCCCGCGCCGAAGCGAGTGCGTAGATCGTGTCCATTCTTCTTAGCCTATTGTTTTAAAATAACAAATCAGGCGTTCATGGAATCGAAGAACTCGCCGTTTGTCTTCGTTTGCTTCAGTTTGGAGATCAGGAACTCGATCGCGTCGGTCGTTCCCATCGGGTTCAGGATCCGGCGCAGCACATAGGTCTTCTGCAGATCCTTCTGATCCACCAGAAGATCTTCCTTCCGCGTTCCGGACTTCAAAATATCCATCGCCGGGAAGACGCGCTTGTCCGCAACCTTGCGGTCCAGGACGATCTCGCTGTTGCCGGTTCCCTTGAACTCTTCAAAGATCACCTCGTCCATCCGGCTTCCGGTGTCGATCAGCGCCGTCGCGATGATGGTCAGCGATCCACCTTCCTCGATGTTCCGCGCCGCGCCGAAGAAACGTTTGGGGCGCTGCAGGGCGTTGGCATCCACGCCGCCTGTCAGAACCTTGCCCGATGACGGAACCACCGTGTTGTAGGCCCGTCCCAGGCGCGTGATCGAATCGAGCAGAATGACGACGTCGCGCTTGTGTTCGACCAGGCGCTTGGCCTTCTCGATGACCATTTCCGCGACCGCGACGTGCCGTGTCGCCGGCTCGTCGAAGGTCGAGGATATGACCTCCCCCTTCACGCTGCGCTGCATGTCGGTGACTTCCTCCGGCCGTTCGTCGATCAGCAGGACGATCAGGTAGCATTCCGGGTGGTTCTTCTCGATCGAATGGGCGATGTTCTGCAAGAGAACCGTCTTACCCGTCCGCGGCGGCGCCACGATCAGCGATCGCTGCCCCTTCCCGATCGGGGCCACAAGGTCGATGATCCGCGCGGACCGGTCCCTGATGGTCGGATCCTCGATCTCCATCTTCAGCCGTTCGTCGGGATAAAGCGGCGTCAGGTTGTCGAAGGCGACCTTGTGGCGCGCCTTCTCCGGCTCGGCAAAGTTGATGCTCGTCACCTTGGTCAGGGCAAAGTAGCGTTCGTTCTCCCCCGGTGCGCGGATCACGCCATCCACCGTATCGCCGGTCCTGAGCGAATACTGGCGGATCATGTCGGGGCTGACATAGATGTCATCGGGGCCCGGCAGATAGTTGGCCTCGGGCGACCGCAGAAAGCCGAACCCGTCTTGCAGGACTTCCAGAACACCGTCGCCACCGACCTCGTACCCTTCATCGGCATACTCGCGCAGGATCGAGAACATCATCTCACCCTTGCGCATTGTGGATGCGTTCTCGATCTCCAGCTCTTCCGCCATCGCAAGCAGATCGGCCGGGCTCTTCGCTTTCAGGTCGGCAAGGTTCAGACGTTCCTGGTCCATGGAAATCTCGCAGCAGGGCGCCCTGTGGGCACCGTTTCTTTCATATTCGGGAAATGCCCCATGCCGGATGGCCGGGCCTTGAGCGCTGATATACGCCGGAACGGGCCGGAGTCAACAAAAGCTCAGAATTTCAGGACGACCGAGAAAACGATCAGCACCAGAAGAACCGTCGGAACCTCGTTCATCATCCGGTAGGTCCGGCCAGTCCGTGTGTTGGTTCCGGCGACAAAATCCTTGCGCCGATAACCAAGCCAGTGGTGAAACCAGGTCATCGCAAGAACGGCCCCCGCCTTTGTCCAGGGCCAGACCTCACCCCAGGACACGATCCCCGGGGTGAAGACAAGTGCCAGGCCGAAGATCCAGGTCGCGATCATTGCAGGGTTCATGATCAGACGAAGCAGCTTGCGTTCCATCGTCTGAAAAAGAACGTCCGTGTCCGAACCGCTGGTGACCTGTTCGGCGTGATAGACGAAGAGCCGCGGCAGATAGAAGATCCCCGCCATCCAGGTCACGACCGAGATGATGTGCAGCGCCTTGGTCCATGGATAGACGTTTGCCAGAAAGTCGCCGATCACCATTATACCCCCGAATTCGGTGCTTCTTCCTACTCAATAATAAATAGAAAAGAAAAGAATGATGATGTTGTTGGGGCTGTGGATACCGGGGAAAAGACAGTTTGACCGTGGATTGTCCACCGCTGAGCGAGACTGTGGATAGTCTGTTCATAACTTTCAGAACGGCGCAGAGGTCTGAAAATATCATTTATTATCAAATGTTTGATAGAATGCTTGACCCGGATATCCTGTGGACAGTCAGGGAAAACCGACCCTGAAAGGGATCTGTCCACTGCTGTGGCAAAATGCCGTGCACATGTTGGCGGGATGGTGGTCGCGCCTTGACAAGTCGGCCGTAGGTCGGACTCTTCGTCCTTGCGCCGGATTTCCCGCCGTTGGCCCCCAGCGCTCCGGAAAGATGATCCAAGGACATATCCACAGATGCCCGCCGACCTTGTCCTTGCCTCCGGTTCCGCCATCCGTGCCACCCTGCTGCGCAACGCCGGCCTTTCGGTCGAAACGGACCCCGCGCGGGTTGATGAGGAAACAATTCGCGCCGCGCTTCAGGCCGAAGGCGCAAGCCCGCGCGACATCGCCGATGCCCTGGCCGAGGCGAAGGCGGCCAAGGTCTCTGCCCGCAGGCCCGGCGCGCTAGTCCTCGGTGCGGATCAGGTGCTGGAACTTGACGGGGTGATCCTGACCAAACCGCAAGACCAGGCCGATGCGCGCGCCCAGATCGCCGCACTCCGGGGAAAGACCCATCGTCTTCTTTCTGCTGCGGTCGTGTGCAGGGACGGGGAACCGCTTTGGCGCCATGTCGGCCAGGTGCGCCTGACCATGCGGGGTGTGTCCGACGCCTATCTCGACGACTATGTCGCCCGAAACTGGGAAAGCATTCGCGAAAGCGTCGGCGCCTACAAGCTGGAAGAGGAAGGTGTGCGCCTGATGGCACGGGTCGAGGGTGATTTCTTCCATGTGCTTGGCCTGCCGCTCATCGAACTCTTGACCTGGCTTTCGGTTCGGGGCGACATCGCGTCATGACCGACCATCCTCGAATACCGCTCGCTGGCGTCATCGGATCCCCGATCGCGCATTCCAAATCCCCGCTGCTTCATGGGCACTGGCTGAAAACCTACGGTATCGCTGGCTACTACATCCCCATGGATGTCGCCCAGGCTGACCTGAAAGAGGTGCTGCACGCCCTTCCACGGGCGGGTTTCGTCGGGCTGAACGTGACCATCCCGCACAAGGAAACCGTCCTTGCCCTTGCCGATATCGTGACCGATCGCGCAGCCCTGATCGGTGCGGCGAATACGTTGATCTTCCGCGCGGACGGCAAGATCCATGCCGACAACACCGACGGCCACGGTTTCATCGCGAACCTGAGGCAGAACGCGCCGAAATGGCGACCGGCCGCCGGTCCCGCGGCGGTAATCGGTGCCGGTGGTGCGGCGCGCGCTGTTGTCACAGCACTTCTCGACGCCGGTGCGCCCGAGGTGCGCATCACCAACAGAACCCGGGCGCGCGCCGATGTCCTGCGGTCGGAATTCGGGGCGCGGGTCGTGGTTTACGACTGGGTTCAGGCGGGCAACATGCTGGAAGACGCGGTGACCGTGGTGAACACGTCTTCTCTGGGCATGGTCGGCAAGCCCGACCTGCGCCTGCCTCTGGACGCCCTATCGCCGGACGCCGTCGTGAACGACCTTGTCTACACGCCGCTGCGCACCGCCTTTCTGGATGCCGCGGCAGATATCGGCTGCGTGACGGTCGACGGCCTCGGCATGCTTCTGCATCAGGCCGCGCCGGGTTTCGAGCGCTGGTTCGGCAAGCGGCCCGAAGTCGATCAGAAGACCCGCGACGCGGTCCTGAAGGGATGAACCGCCCCTTTCTTCTGGGGTTGACCGGCTCCATCGGCATGGGCAAATCGACGACCGCCGCGATGTTCCGCGACGAGGGAATTCCCGTCTGGGACGCCGACGCCGCCGTCCACCGGGCCTATGCCCCTGGCGGCGCGGCGGTTTCCGCGATCGCAGCCCTTCATCCGCAGGCGATTGTCGACGGCGCGGTCGATCGCGGCGCCTTGAAGGACTGGATCGCCACCGACCCCGCCGCCCTTCGTCAGATCGAGGCGGCGGTGCACCCGATCGTCGCCGCGGACCGCGCCGGTTTCATCGCGCGGGCCGCAAGGGAAGGTGCCCGGCTTGTCGTTCTCGACATCCCGCTTCTTTTCGAAACCGGCGCCGACCGCGATCTGGATGCGACCGTGGTCGTGTCCGTCCCGGCCGAGGTCCAGCGCGAAAGGGTGCTCGCGCGGCCCGGGATGACGGCCGAACAGCTTTCGCTGATCCTCGCGCGGCAGATGCCCGACGCGGACAAGCGCGCCCGGGCGACCTATCTGATCGGGACGGAAACCCTTGAAGCCGCCCGTTCTGCCGTGCGAAACCTGATCGCAAGCATCGGGGCAAGGCATGCGTGAGATCGTTCTGGATACCGAAACCACCGGGTTCGAACCCGCCGAGGGGCACCGCATCGTCGAAATCGGCGCGATCGAGCTTTTCAATCACGTCCCGACCGGCCGCACCTACCACCAGTACATCAACCCGGACCGCGCCATGCCCGCCGAGGCGTTCGAGGTGCACGGGCTTGGCGACGACTTTCTGCGCGACAAGCCCCGGTTCACCCAGATCGCAACGGCGTTTCTGGAGTTCATCGGAACGGATTCCCGGCTGGTGATCCACAACGCCGCCTTCGACATGAAGTTTCTGAACGCGGAACTGAACTGGGCGGGCCAGCTCCAGATCGCCAACGACCGTGCGCTGGATACTGTGGCGATGGCGCGGCGCAAGTTTCCGGGCTCCCCGGCATCGCTGGACGCGCTGTGCCGCCGCTTCGGCATCGACAACTCCGCGCGCGAAAAACACGGCGCGCTGCTTGACAGCGAACTTCTGGCCGAAGTCTACCTTGAACTGATCGGTGGCCGCCAGCCGGACTTCGCGCTGTCCGTCAGCGCCGAAGCCGCGTCGGGACCGCAGGATGCCGGCGACTGGCGCCCGCGCCCGCGCCCGGTGCCGCTTCCGCAGCGCCTGACCGAGGCGGAGGCCGCCGCGCATGACGCATTCGTGACGGGGCTTGGCGATGGCGCGGTCTGGAAACGGTTCGGCTAGGGCGCGGCTGCCCGGCGTGCGTGCCTTCCTGCGCGCCGTCTGGGTGGCCACGGGTGACAGGAACCTGTCGCTGATCGCCGCGGGCGTCGCCTTCTACAGCATGCTTGCGATCTTTCCGGGAATGGTCGCTCTCATCGCGTTCTGGAGCCTGTTCGCGGACCCCCTTGTCATCGACCTCTACCTCGTATCGGTCCGTGACCTGATCCCGGCGGCGGCCTATGACGTGATCGAGGCGCAATTGATGACGCTGCTGTCGGCGGATGGCGGGACGACAGGCTGGACGACGGCCTTTTCGCTGGTCATCGCGCTTTATTCTGTCCACTCAGGTGTCGATGCCCTGGTGGCGGGGCTGCATGCTGCGCATGATCGCAAGCGCCACGCGATCCTCTGGCGTCTTGCCGGGACCGCCGTTCTCACGGCGGGGTTGTTCGCGCTTCTGTTTGCGGCGCTCGCCACGGTCGTCGTCGTTCCGGTCGCGCTCAACTTCGTCGCCTTCGGCCCGTTCGAGGGGGCGATCCTGACGGTGCTGCCCTGGGCGGTCCTCATGCTTGTCGTCTTGTCCGCGCTCTTGATCTTCTATCGGGTCGGGCTGCACCGGCCCGGCGAGATGTCATCCTATGTCCTGCCGGGCGCGCTTCTTGCGGCGCTGACCTGGGCCGCAGGTTCGGTCGGGTTTTCCGCCTATCTGACCTATTTCGCGAACTACAATCGCGTCTACGGTTCGCTTGGTGCGGTGATCGCGCTTCTGGTCTGGCTATACATGTCGGCTTACATCGTCCTTTTTGGCGCCGTGGTGAACGCGGAGCTGACAAGGACGCGCCAGCGTCAGTAATCCTTTTCGTAAAAGATCCCGAGGCCGGTCGAACCTCGCGAATCCACCGATCCTTTGGCCTTCAGTCCCTTGCGGATATCAAGGTTCAGGTTGATCTCGGTCTTGCCCTGGCTGTCGACCGTGACATCCGTATAGACCTTTTCCGAAAGGTATTTTCCCGCCCGGACAGAAGTGCCCCCGGTCTCGTCCGTCGAAACGTCCAGATCGTCCACGCCCAGCGCGTTGCGCAGTCGCCCGACGATCCCCTCGCCGCCCTTGCCCGCCAACGTCGCCACGGCCGAGGCCAGCTGCGCGGCCTGAAAGACCGACAGGGTCTGCACCCCCCGGCCGAACAATAGCTGCGACAGGACTTCTTCCTCGGGCAGTTCGGGCGACGATGAAAAACGGATCTCAGGCGCGCTGGCCGGGCCCTCGATCGTCACCAGGGTGGTGACGCCGTCCCCCTGATGGCTCGCAACGAACTTCAGATAGGGCTCAAGCGCGCCGCGCATCTCGATTATGCCCTCGGTGATGTTCAGCCGTTTGGTCAGTATGTCCAGCCGGCCTCGGATCAACTGGAACTGGCCCGACGGCACGATATTGTCCGTGGTTCCTGTCAGCGTCAGCGCGCCGCCAAGTTCCGCATCCAGGCCGCGCCCGCGCACGAAGATCCGCTGTGGCGCGGAAATCGTCATGTCGATCGTCATCGGGGTCTTCGGCCCCTTCGCTTGGGCCTGCGTTTCGGTCAACCCGGCCCGTGCCCGGCTGGCGCGCACCCGTTCGGGTTCGGCGCGATGGGTGATCTTGGGGATCTGGCGGGTGGACCCAAGACTTGCGGTTCCCACACGGATATCGGTCTGCCCAAGCCTTATCGAACCGGAAACCCTGCCGCCGCGCTGAATCGGGCCGGAAAGGCGGATCGTTCCGCTGGCATCGGTTTCGAAAAGCTGCGGATCGCGGAGCCGCGCGCCCTCAAGCGTCAGCGTCAGGTCGGTGTCGAGCCCCGGTGCAAGCGAAACCGTGCCCTCCCCCGCGAGGGTTCCGCCCTCTCGGAAGGCACCCGAAAACGAAAGCCCGGCAGAAGCGCCGGAAAGGGTCGTCCTTGCGGTCAGATTCTCGATCGAAAGGAAGACTGTCGGATCGCTGACCCGTATCCCCTCCGCCGTGACCGTTCCGGAAACCGACGACAGCTTCGGCGGGCCGGAAAGCCGCAGATCGAAGCCTAGCGGCCCGGACGCGGCGCGCGGCGCGATGAATCCGTTTGCCACCTCGGCGCGCAGCCTGCCGCTTGCCTGAATGTCGGCGCGGGAAAGATCCGCCGCGACATCGCCCGAAAACGCCGCCTCGATACCGCCCGGGCCGGTGCCGGTCAGGTCCAGCCGATAGCCCGCCCCCTGCCGGAGCGTGCCGGTAACCTGCACCGGGCCGGGAAGCTCGGGCGCGAGGATCGCCGCGTTGGCAAGTCTCGCGTCTATCGACAGTTCAAGCGGATCGCCCGCCGCGGCGCTGATCCGTGCCGACAACCGGGAGCCGGCAAAGGCGAGGTGATCGACAAGGATGGTCCCGTCCTGCTGGGTGACCGCGAAATCGACATCGGATTGCCCGGCGAAGACCTGGTTCAGCGTCGGGTTGCCGAGGCGGGGGTCGTTTGCCGTCGCCGTCCCCTCGATCCGGCGCAGGCCGGAGTCCTCTGTCAGGCGCAGCTGTGCCTTGACCGATCCGCCAAGGGTTTCGCGCAGCCGGCCAAGGTCATCCAGCGCAACTTCGGCCGAAAGATCGTTCGCGCCCTGCGCGACATGGCCCGCAGCGGTGGCGGAAAAGCCCCCCGTCACCAGTGACGCGGCGCGCAGGTCGAAGTTTTCCACCCGCCCAGCCGCCTCTGCCCGGAACGTCGTCGTTTCGGACAGCAAACGATCAAGATCCGCGATGCCGACCCGCAGCCTGGTGCCCGTGCCGCCAAGGGTGACGTCGAAAACACCGCTGGTCAGGTCCGCGGTCCCCGAAAGCGACAGGTCCGCGGCACCGCTCAGGCCAAGCCCGCTGATCCTGGCCGCACGCGACAGATCGGCGGCTCTGACCGTCACATCGGCATCAAGGCCGGTTCCGGCCACGGCCGCCCGGCCGGCCAGGCGATAGTCCGTCCCGGAAAGCACCATCACCGGAAAACGCAGCGCCCCGCCGCGTTGCCAGGAAAAGACGACGCGCCCGTCTATCCGGTCGCCGACAGCCTCGGAAAGGCCCGCGTCGCCAGCCTGCAGGCCATCGATCGCAAGCGTCACCGTTCCCCCGGCCCGGTCGGGCGCGATCCGCCCCGACCCGTCCAGGATGACCTCGCCCAGGGAAAGATCGGCGCGCTGAAATCCAGCGAGCGTTCCGTCAAGCGACCAGCCTTCGCCCTTCGCGGCATCGAATGTCAGGTGCAGATCGGCACCAGTCACGGTCGTCTCCGCGCCGGGCACCGGCAAGAGGACCGGCGCCCCGCCTGTGTCACCCAGCGCGATGTCGGCCCGCAGCCGCCGCGGCAACCCGTCGGCGCCCACGGCGGCTTGCCCGGAAAGGGACAGGGCTCTGGATCGAAGGTCCAGCGCCGAAAGCTCAAGACGCCCGTCGGCAAACCTGCGCCCATCGGCGACAAGGCGGGACTGGTCGCCGAAGAAGTCGTGGTAGGCGGGTTCGAACAGCGGGCGGATGTCGCCCGAAAGGTCCAGATGAACCCGCTGACCCGCGGCCAGATCGCTGCCCGCCGCCCCAAATCCGACCTTCCCCGTCAGTCGCGGCGCGCCGTCCGTCGAAAGCGCGATGTCGGCGGCGAAATCATCGACCGGACCCGTCCCGTTCAGGGCAAGCTGGATCGCGGGCTCTCCGGGAAGACCGGCAAGGCGCGCGACGATCCCGCCCTTGCCTTCTGCCGCCAGAAGGTCGATGGCCGCCCGCCGGGTCGCGTTGGCATAGCTGGCCATCAGCGTGAAATCGCCCGACGGCCCCTGACCCGTTCGCCGCGCGCTGAACTTTGCTTCGCCCTGCCCGTCCGCAAGCTCCGCCGCGCCCTCTGCCCTGAATTCGACAGGTTCGCCCAGGATGCCGGCGCCCAGCGCGACGCGATCGGCGCGCAGGGCGCTGATGCGCAACGAAACCGGCAGTTCTGGCAGTGCGAAAGATCCCCCGCTGCCCGCCGCGTCATCTGTGGCCCCAGCGGTCGCGGGCTTGCGCTCCACCACGATCTCTTCGGCCGACATCTCGTCGATCTCGACCCGGCCCGACAGCAGGGCCGTGCGGTTCCACGAAATCGCGCCTTTGCGGATCGTCAGCCAGACGCCCGTGTCATCGGCGATGCTGAGTTGCGTGAAGGTTGCCCGTGACGACAAAGCGCCCGCAAATCCGTCGATCCGGACCGAACGGCCTGCCCCCGACAGATTGTCTTCAAGAAAACCGGTCAGAAACCCGCGGTCTGCCTCGCTGGTCGCGCTGTCCTGCGCGATGACGGGCAGCGGGGACAGCGCCAGAAGGACTGACAGAACCAGCGCCCGCATCAGAAGGCCTGCCCGATGCCGATATAAAGCTGGATCCCTTCGCCGGTGTCGCCGGAAACCGGCGCGGCGACATCCAGCCGAAGCGGGCCAAGACCGGTATTGTAGCGAAGACCAAGGCCCGCGCCGGAATGCCAGGCCCCGCCCGAAAAACCCTCGGCGCCGACAAACCCGGCGTCATAGAAGCCGACGACGGATATCGAATCGGTGATCTGCGCACGAACCTCGCCCGACAGCGCGGCAAAGCTTTGCCCACCGGTCTCATAGGTGTCCGGACCCAGCATTTGCACAACGCCCAGCGATTGATAGGGCTGGCCGCGCACCGTTCCGCCGCCGCCGGAATAGAAAAGATAGTCGGGCGGCGTCTCTGCCAGCGACGGGCCCAGAACGGCACCAAGCTGCATCCGGCCGGCCAGGACGAAACGGTCGCCGCCAAATCCTCGATAGGTCCGGAAGTCGCCCTTGATCTGCGCCCCCGATCCCGTCGTTCCGAACCCCAGAAATGGCGTGACAGCCGCGTTCAGGTAAAATCCCGAAGTGGCGTTCAGCCGGTCATCGCGCCGGTCCCATTCGACACTTGTCGGCAGCGCAAGCTGATCGTAGGTCGCGCTGCTGCCCAGAAAATCCGCCCGCGCATGGGTGTACTCGAAGCCGACTTCGCCCTTCAGATCCTCGCTGAACGCATGCGAAAGACCCGCGCCCAGGGTGATTGCGTCGATCCGCAGATCGCCAAGCGAATAACGGATGGCCTCCGTGGACAGGAACAGGGACGTGTCGGGGGTGAAGGTCGCGGGCCGGTCGAGACGCGCGGCCAGCCGGTATCCCGCCGCCGCGACATCGCCCGCGATGTTCGCGATCTCACCGTCGATCCGCAGGCGCTCGGCGCCGCCCAGAAGGTTGCGATGCATCCAGTAGGCCGACAGCGCCAGACCTTCGGAACTGGAAACCTCCGCCCCGAAGCCCAGCCTGCGCGGCGCCTCTTCTGCCACTGAAATCTCGATGTCCAGCGTCCCGTCCGCGTTCGGAACCTCGGATTCGGTCACCGCGACAGACTGGAACACGCCCGTCCGACGCAGGCGGGTCGCGACCTTGTCCAGCACTGCCGGGTCGAAGGTGGTGCCGGCGGGAAAACCGGCGATCTCGTATAGCCGGTCTTCGCGCGTGCGTTGCTGGCCATCGATGGTCAACCGGCCGAAGCGCAGCTTCGGACCAGGTTCAAGCAGGATGACCGAATCGAGGGTTCGGGTCGCGTGATCCGCAAGGATTTCCTGATCGGCGACCTGCGCCTTGGCGTGACCGATCGCGCGCCAGCCATCCACACCCGCTTCCGCGGCGTCGGCGATCGCCGACGAATAGGCGGGCTTCGTGTCGGCATAGGCCGGGGGTAGTTTTGTGCCCTTCGCATAGGGACGCATCCGCGCGGCGCCGAAATGGAACCTTGGGCCGGGATCGATGCGAATGACGGCGCCCGCGATCTGCCCGGGCGCATCAAGCGGGGCGATCCCCGCCGCCTCCCTCCCGTCGAGAAGGATGTGGATTTCGCCGCCGTAATAGCCGTTTACATAAAGCGCTCCGGTCAGCCGCGCGTAGTCTTCGCGCGCCGCCGCCAGGATCTCGGACGGGTCGCCCCGGCCATCCTCGCGCAGCTGCCTCAGAAGCGAGGCCGCCATCAGGTCTTCGCGCAGGGATTTTTCGGCGTCGCCGGTCAGAAACTCAAGCTGCTCCAGCGCGCCCGCGGGCCATGCACCTGCGATCAAGAGCAGCGCCGAAAGCGCCGCCCCCGAAAAAGGACGCAAGATGGTTCGACGGCCGCGCAAAGATCCCCCCAGGACATTACCGCGTCTGTGGCCCCATCTTGCAAGTTTCGGCCCGGAATACCAGCACGGGCAGCGCCATTTCGCCGGTGGTCAGTCCTGCGACATCGCCGAGGACCATTCGGTCAGAAATGCTTGCCGTTTCAGCCGGTCGAGGTAGACAAGAAGCCCCGCATCCAGCCGGATTGGCCGGAGATGAGGGCTTGCCGACAAGGCGGCCTCGTCGATGGGCGGCAGGCCCGCACGATCGCGGATCAGCGCCTGCCCCCGCGCGCTCAAAAGGAAGTCCAGGAACGCGCCGCCGCCTACGGGATTGGCGGCATCCGTCGGCACGAAGCCGGTGCGCAGAAGCGTCAGCGTGAAATCCGCGAATTCCACCACAACGCCGTCCGCGTCGGCTTCAAGCCGCGGCCCGGCGTAGCTGCCCAGAACGTTGTAGGCCAGCGCGAGCCTGCCGGTCTTGAGATCCGAGATCATGTCGATGGACGATGCGTAAAGGCGTGGCGACAGACCGCCGGCAACCTCGGCCAGCCGCCAGAAACTGTCCGATTGCCGCGCCTCCTGCGTCGCGAAAAGATAACCCGCGCCAGACGCGCGCGGGTCGTATGTGCCGATCCGTCCGCGAAAGACATCCGGGTGATCGCGCAGCAGTTCGGTCAGATCGCGCCGGGTCTGCGGGATTGGCAGGCCCTGGAATCCGCGCCGCGATGCGATCAGGACGACGCTTTCCTGCGCAAAGGCAAAGATCCGGTCCTGCCATTTCGCCCAGTCGGGCAGGCGCGCCGTCGCAGCACTGTCCCATCTTGCGGCATAGCCGTCGTTTGCCAGTTTCATCTGCAGGTCCATCGCCGACGAAATGACCAGGTCGAACCGCGCCCGGTCCTCGGCGATGGCCGCATAGACCTCCTGGCTCGAGGCGACGACATAGCGCAGCTCGGCATCGGGATTGGCTTCCTGAAAGGCTTCTATCGCCGGGCGCAGAACGTCCGCGTCCGTGGTGGAAAGGACGGTGACCGTCTGTGCCCTGGTGCCCGCGGCGGGAAAAAGAGCCTCCTCCTCGGTCACGAAAGCGGCGGCGGGACGAAGAATCGCAAGTGACAGGATCACCGCAAGGGCAGGACCAGTTCGGCGCATGTGCCGCCCCCTTTCCGTTCGGTCAGCAGAAACGATCCGCCGTGAATCTCGGCGACTTCCTCGACGATGGTCAGGCCCAGGCCCGAACCGACCACGTCATCGACATTGGCGCCGCGGACGAAGCGCCGGGCAAGTTCCGGCTGCGAACGCCCGCCCAGGCCCCGCCCGCGATCCCTGACCGCGATCACGGCTTTTCCGTCCCGCGCCGCCAGTGACAGCGCAATTTCGGTTTCGGGCGGCGAATACTTGATCGCATTGTCGATCAGGTTGCGCAGCGCGCTTTCCAGAAGCAGGCGGTCACCCTGCACGGTGACCGGACAATCGGCGCCCGACACCGAAATCGTGAGATCCCGCAGTTCGGCCGTCGGGCCATGTGACCGCGCAAGGCCCTGCAGCAGCTTCGACAGATCCACCGGGCCATCGGCAAGCCTGTCGGACCGGTAGACGACGGTCGCGTGATCCAGAAGCTGGCTTGCGGAACGGCTGCTTTCCTCGACCGCGCGGATCACCGCGCGCATGGTTTCGCGCGTCTCGTCCGCCTCGGACTGGCGCAGCGCGATTTCGGCGCGCGCGCGCACCGTGGCAAGTGGTGTGCGAATGTGATGCGCGGCCTCGGCGATGAAGGTTTCGGTTCGGCTCAGCGCGCCGCGCAGTCGCGCGATGAACCCGTTCAGAGACGTCACCAGCGGCCGCAATTCCTCGGGCGAGGGGTGATCGACGGCGCGCAGGTCGTGCGGACCCCGCCGGCCGACGGCATCGGCAAGCCGGTTGATCGGACCAAGCACGCTGCCCGCCGTGAGCATCGACAAGAGCGCCGCCAGGGCAAAGGCGGCAAGACCGATCGCGGCGGCAAGATTGGCCGTCCGCTGGGCGATCGCCTCTTGCCCCTGGCGGGTCTGGGCGACCGCGACGGTGACAAGGATCGGTTGCCGGTTGACCAGAACCGCCCGGTTTGTGACCGCGATGCGCACCGCAAACTCGCGGTAGAAGTCCGAGAAGAACACCGGCTCGACCGAGGGGGCCGCGTGGCGCGGCAAGGGAAGGTCCGCGTAGCCCGTAAGCGTCTCGCCGTTTGCGTCCACTCGGTAGAAGATCCGGTCATCGCTGATCGAGCCGAGGATCGAGAACGCTTCGTAGGGCAGGTCAAGGCTGACGCCCGTGTCGCCCCCCTGAAGCCGTTCCGCGATGGCCATGGTCGCGGCGCCCAGAACGCCGTCCTGCGTGGCCTCTGCGGCAGAGTTCGCGACCGTCCGGACTGTCAGGTAAAGCAGGATCGCCAGGACCGCCGCGATGCCCAGAAGCTGCAGCACCAGCCTCCGGCGCAGCGACATCGGCGCCTGTTTCATTCCGCCACCAGCCGGTAACCGATCCCGCGGACCGTCTCGATCCTCGCGCCGGAGCCCTCGAGCTTCCGGCGCAGGCGGCCGACGTAAACCTCTATCGCGTTGTCCGTCACCGCCTCGGCATAGGAAAAGAGCCGGTCGCAAAGGTGGGCCTTCGAAAAGATCCGGTCGGGCGCGGAAAGCAGGATCTCGAACAGCCGAAGTTCCCGGTTGCGCAGTTCGCGCGTTTCGGGGCCGATGGTCAGCGTGGCGGTCAGCGGGTTGAAAGTCAGGCCCGCGAAGGCCCGCACGGTCTGCAACGCGCTGCCGCGCCGGCGAAGCACCGCCCGGCAACGCGCCTCAAGCTCGGCGAAATCGAACGGTTTGGTGACATAATCGTCCGCCCCAAGGTCAAGAACATCGACCCGGTCCGACACCGCGGCGCGCGCAGTCATCACGATGATAGGGGTGTCGCGGCCCGCCCGCCTTTCCGATTTCAGGAAGTCGCGGCCATCTCCGTCCGGCAAGGAAATATCAAGCAGGATCAAGTCGTAACCCGCCGCCGCAAGGCAATCCCGCGCCTCGGACAGGGAGGCGGCCGAGTCGACGGCGTGGCCATCAAGGCGCAGCCGGTCCGCGACCGAACAGGAAAGCTCTGGATTGTCCTCGACCAACAGGAAGCGCATCTGACCCACGGATGACAGGTTCGTGTCAGCTTTCCCGCGAATCGTTCCATCCGCAAGGGGAGGGAACCGCGACGGTTGCGGAATCCCGATCCAGCGGAACATGTCTGGGAGGACAGCATGAAATTCACGGCTCTCAAGGCGCTGGGCACCAGCGCCGTTCTTGCCCTTGCGGCGACTTCTTCGGCCTGGGCGACGGAATGCATCGCGCCCGCCAACCCCGGCGGCGGCTGGGACTTCACCTGCCGCCAGGTCGGCAAGCTTCTTTACGATCTCAAGCAGGTGGACGCCCCCGTGCAGGTCACCAACATGGCCGGTGCCGGCGGCGGTCTGGCCTACAGCTACGTCGTGAACGAACGCAACACCGACGCCGACCTGATCGTCGCCGCCTCGTCCGCGACAACGACCCGCCTTGCGCAGAAGGCTTTCGGTGACGCGACCGCCGACCAGGTGCGCTTTGTCGGCGCGATCGGCGCCGATCCCGGCGTGATCGTCGTCGCCAAGGACAGCCCGTTCCAGACGCTCGGCGACATGGTCGAGGCGATCAAGGCCGATCCGGGCTCGGTGGCGTTTGCCGGCGGTTCCGCCGCGGGCGGCTTCGACCACATGAAGCCGCTTCAGGTCATGAAGGCGGCAGGGTTCACCGACATCGGTTCGATCAAGTACATCGGTGTCGATGGCGGCGCTGACGCGATCACCCAGACCGTCGGCGGCTTCACCCAGGCGATGACCGGCGACATGTCGGAAATCGTGGGCTTCATCCAGTCGGGCGAGGTTCGCGCGCTGGCCGTCCTGACCGAAGACCGCGTTCCCGGGTTCGACGACATCCCGACCGCGCGCGAACAGGGCTTCGACGTCGTCGCGGTGAACTGGCGCGGCTTCTATGTTCCCAAGGGGATCTCGGACGACGAATTCAACGTCTGGGCCTCCAGGATCCAGGCCATCGCCGACAGCGCCGAGTGGAAGGAAACCATGACCGCGAACGGGCTTGCGCCCTTCACCAAGGTTGGCGGCGACTTCCAGTCCTGGGTCGATCAGGTCGTGGCCGACACCGAGGCGCTTTCGAAAGAGATCGGTGTGATCCAATGATCAGAACCGACCGCATCTTCGGAGTGGTCGTGATCCTTGTGGCGCTCGCGTATATCGCGAGCGCCTACAACCTGCCGCCCGGAAACATCTTCGACAAGCTCGGCCCCAAGGTCTTTCCGATCATCGTGGGCATCGGCATGGCGCTCAGCGCGGCGGCGATGATCCTGAAGCCGGACGCGGAACCCGATTGGCCTGCCGCGAAAAGCCTTCTGTCGCTTGCCTTCGCGACGGCGGTCATGATCGGCTACGCCTATGCGCTCAGGCCCTCCGGCTTCCTGATCCCGACGGCGATCGTCGCGGCCATCCTGAGCTTCCAGATCGACCCGAAGCCGCAGCGCGCCGCGATCATCGGCGTCGGGCTGTCCGTCGGGCTTTTCGTCATCTTCAAATACGCGCTGGGTCTGGGTCTTGTCGCCCTGCCGCGCGCCCTGATGGGCTGAGGACATCTCATGGAACTCCTGTCCAACCTCGCGCTTGGCTTCGACGTGGCCTTGTCGCCGCTGACGCTGGTCCTTGCGGTCGTCGGCTGTTTCCTTGGCACGATCATCGGCGCCCTGCCGGGGCTCGGGCCGTCGAATGGCGTGGCGATCCTGATCCCGATCACATTTTCGCTTGGCCTTGATGCGACGGCGGCGCTGGTGCTGCTGACGTCGGTCTACTACGGCGCGATGTATGGCGGACGGATCTCATCGATCCTTCTCAACATTCCCGGCGACGAACCGGCGATGATGACCACGCTCGATGGATATCCCATGGCCAAGGCCGGGCGGGCCGGCGATGCGCTGGTCATCTCTGGCGTGGCGTCGTTTGTCGGCGCGCTTCTTGCGACGATCGCGCTGGCCATGGTCGCGCCCTTCCTTGCGCGGATCGCCTACAAGTTCGGCCCCGCCGAATACTTCGCTCTTTATGCCCTGGCCTTCGCGACGCTCGGCGGCATGGCGTCCAACAACCAGGCCAAGGCGGCGCTGGCCTCCTTCATCGGGCTCGCGATCGCGCTTATCGGGCTCGACAACAACTCGGGCTTCTACCGATTTACCGGCGGCAACCTGCACCTTGCGGACGGGATCGACTTCCTTGTGGCCATCGTCGGTCTTTTCGCGGTGTCCGAGGTGTTCATATTCATCGAGACGCATGGCAAGTCCAGCGCGGCGGGCGTCAAGCTGGGCAAGGTCACCGTTCCCTGGGCCGAGATGTGGTCGACCCGCTGGACGATGATCCGGTCCTCGATCGTGGGCTTTGTGGCCGGTGTCCTGCCGGGCGCCGGGGCCTCGCTCGGTTCCTTCATGACCTACATGATGGAAAAGGGTATCGCGGGCGAAAAGGGTGGTTTCGGAACCGGGGTCGCCAAGGGCGTCGCGGCGCCGGAGGCCGGGAACAACGCGGCGGCGGGTGGCGCACTGGTGCCAATGCTGACGCTCGGGGTTCCGGGGTCCGGTACGACGGCGGTGCTGCTTGCGGTTCTCATGACCCTGAACATCACCCCTGGCCCGACGCTTTTCGCCGACCGGCCCGAGGTCGTCTGGGGGCTGATCGCCTCACTCCTCATCGCGAACTTCGTGCTGCTGGCGATGAACGTGCCGATGGTGAAGGTCTTCGTGAAGATCCTGATGGTGCCGCCGGCGATCCTTCTGCCCGGTGTGACCATGGTGTCCTTCGTCGGCATCTATTCGCTTTCGGGCAGCTACTTCGACCTTGTCCTGATGATCGTCTTCGGCGTCATGGGCTATGCGTTCCGCAAGATGGATATTCCGACGGTGCCGGTGATCCTTGGCATCCTTCTGGGCTACCAGATGGAAAACAACCTGCGCCACGCCATGACGTTGTCGGGGGGCGACTGGACCTATCTGTTCTCTTCGCCCATCGCAGCGGTCCTGTGGGTTGCGGCGGCGGCCGGGTTCATCGCGCCGATGTTCCTGCGCGGCGTGTTGAAACGTCCGCCGGTTCCCGACAGCGCGAACGAAGACTGACATGGTTCGCGTCCTGATCCCGACCGGTGCCCTTGGGCTGGCCTACGACCGTGCGGCACTGGCGCGGGGGGTGGCCAACCGGCCGGACATCATCGCGGTAGACGGGGGGTCCACGGATAGTGGGCCCTCCTACCTCGGGCGCGGCGTTTCCAAGTACTCTCGGTCCACGACAAGGGCGGAATGGCGTGACCTGATGCTGGCGCGGGCCGAGGCGGGGGTGCCGCTTGTGATCGGAACGGCGGGCACCTGCGGCGCCGACAGCGCGGTGGACTGGCTTTACGAAATCACCTGCGAGCTGGCCGCGGAGCTGGGGCAAAAGCTTCGGGTCGCGCGGCTTTATTCCGGCCAGTCGCCCGATGCCGTTGCCGATGCGATGGCCGCCGGGCGGGTGAAGCCATTAAGCGGCGCACCCGGTGCCGACGCCGAAACCCTGCGGTCCTGCGCCAACATCGTCGCGCTGGCGGGTGCCGAACAGATTCGCGCGGCGATCGATACCGGCGCCGACATCGTGATCGCCGGGCGGACCACCGACACCGCGATCATCGCGGCACTTCCCATCGCGCGCAACTGCGATGCCGGCGGGGCATGGCATGGCGCCAAGGTCGGCGAATGCGGCGCGCTGGCGACGACCAACCCGGCCTCGGGTGTCATCCAGATCGACTTCGACGAAACCGGCTTTACGCTGGAACCGCTGGGCGGCATCGCGCGGGCGACGCCCTATACCGTCTCTGCCCACATGCTTTACGAAAACACCGACCCCTTCATCCTTTACGAACCGGGTGGACATCTTGACGTGACCGGGTCGCGCTATGTCGCGCTGGATGACCGACGGGTCCGGGTGGAAGGGTCCGTCTGGGTGCCCGGGCCCTATACGGTCAAGCTCGAAGGCGCGCGTATCGCGGGGTACCAGGCCGTCAGCCTGACGCTGCTGCGAGACCGGCGCTATGTCGAGAACGCCCGCACCTGGGCCGAGGACATCGCGGCGCGCTGCCGCAAGGTCGCGGTAGAGCGGACCGGCTTGACCGAAGCGGACTTCACGATCGAGATGCGGCTGGTCGGCCAGGACGCGACGCTTGGTCCGCTTGAAACGGGCCGCACCGTCCCGACCGAGGTCGGCGTGCTGGCGATCGTGACCGCCCCGACCGAACCGCAGGCGGTGGAGATTGCCAAGATCCTGAACCCCTACCTTCTTCATCACGCCCTGACGGAGGAGGAGCCGATGCCGACCTTCGCCTTCCCCTTCTCGCCGGCGGAAATGTCGCGCGGCGCGATCTACGAATTCTGCCTGCACCATGTGATGACACTGGACAATCCGATGTCGGCCTTCCGGCTTGAGGTAAGCGAGGTGGGACATGGCTGAACTTGGCGCGATCGTTCAGAAGGTCCGGTCCAAGAATGCCGGGCCCTTCTGGCTGACCGTGGATATCTTCTGCGGCAGCGCCGAGGTTTTCGCCCGCGTTGTCAGCGCGCTTGATACCGCGCGTGTCGCGGCGCTTTATGGCGTGTCGGGCGCCGACATCCGCCGGTTCGACATCGCGGATCTCAGCGTGGTGAAGTTCTCGTTCCCGCGTCCGACGGTGCAGGGCACCGCCGCGGACCGCGACATGCATGGCGCCGCCTGGGCCGTCCTTCTGGAAGAGATGGAGATCGCCTGAGCGTCAGGCAGCCTGCCCGAAGATGCGGTCGCGGTGGTCCGCAAGATAGATCTTCAGCCAGGGCGTGAAGATTTCGGGCGATGCCGCGATCTCGGCCACAAGTTCGTCAAGCGTCAGCCAGCGGGTGTCCATGACTTCGTCGGGGTTCGGCCGGATCAGCAGATCGCCCGCCGCCTGCGCGATGAAGATGTCCACGACTTCATGTTCCACCATGCCGCCGCCGACATCCGCGCGGTATTCGACCCGGTCCACCGGCTGCGGATCGAGGCCGTCTATCCCGAGTTCCTGCGAAAGGCGGCGCAGCGCGCAGTCGCGCGGCGCCTCGTTCCAGTGCGGATGCGTGCAGCAGGTGTTCGCCCAAAGACCGGGTGTGTGGTACTTGCCAAGGGCGCGGCGCTGGATCAGCACGCGCGGGCCGTCCAGAACGAACACCGAAACGGCCTTGTGCCGCACGCCCTTCAGGTGAACGTCAAGCTTGTCCATCGGCGCAAGCGCGCCATCGACCCACGCCGGGATCGGATCGTGAAGCCCGGACGGCACTCCTGCGCCCGTCAGTTGGCCGGCTGGTCGGCCGGTTTCTGGATCGATGCGGCGCGGCGGGCCAGTTCCTGCCGGTAAAGCGCCACGAAGTCGACCGTGTCGAGGTTCAGCTGCGGGAAGCCGCCGTCGGTCGTCACGTCGCTGACGATGCGGCGGACGTAGGGGAACAGCATCCGCGGGCATTCGATCATCAGGAACGGATGCATCTGCTCTTCCGGCACGCCCTCGATGTGGAAGATGCCGCCGTATTCCAGCTCCAGAAGGAACAGCGGCGCCTTGTCGGACGCGTTGGAGGAGGTGATCTTGAACTTGGTCAGAACCTCGTACTGGTTTTCGACCGCGCGCTTGCGCGCATCAAGGCTGACCTGGACCTGAATCTCCGGCTGGACCTGCGCCGCGCCGATGCCTTTCTGCACGATGATGTTCTCAAAGGACAGGTCGCGGATGAACTGGCCCAGGATCTGCATCTTGAGCTGCTGGGCCGGCTGCGGTGCGGCGCCGTTGTTGGCTTCGGCCATGTCTTTCTCCAATTATCCCTGCAATGTCGTGGCGGGGTTTAGCACCTTGGTCGACCCGCCTCAATGCCGGGTCCAGCCCGAAGGGCGGTGCGCCGGGCGTTTTTCATCGTCGATCACGGTGAATTCGCCATCAATCGCATCGTCGGGCCGCCGCCCGCCCGCCTGCCGGCCACCCATCGTGAACCGCGCGACGTTCATCCGCGTCGCCATGTGGCGCAAGGCCGCGCGCCGCACCGGCGGCAGCAACAGCAAGAGCCCCATCGCATCGGTGAAAAAGCCCGGTGTCAGCAATAGCGCACCCGCCAGCAGGATCATCGCCCCATGCGCGATTGGCTCTGTCGGGTCGCGCAGTTCGTTCAGCGACCCGCGCAGGTCCGCCATCGCCCTCATTCCCTGCATCCTGACCAGCCAGGTTCCCGCAATCGCGGTCGCAAGCACGATGGCAAGCGTCCAGCCAATGCCGATCAGGCCGCCGACCTTGATGAACAACCCGATCTCGATCATCGGGACCAGGATGAATGCGAAGAGAAGCAACATGACATACTCCGATCTTGGTAGGTGCGGTGGACTTGACCTCACCCGTCCCTTACATAGGTGGGAACTGCGGACGTTACCAACCCGGTGCGCATTGAGGTTCTGAAACGTATGAATGGTTCAATTATTCAGCTGCTCGTTCTGGCGGGCATCGCGATCTTCCTCATCCTGCGGCTGAAAAGCGTTCTGGGAACGCGCGACGGCTTTGAAAAACCGCCGGTCGCGGCGCCGCAGTCCGAACGGCGCAACAGGCGGGACTTCGAGGTGATCGAAGGCGGACCAGACCGCGACATCACCGATCACGCCCCGGAAGGCAGCGACACCGCACGCGCCCTTGCCGAGATGAAGAAGGCGGAGCCCTCGTTCAACGTGTCGGGCTTTCTTCAGGGCGCCCGTGGTGCCTACGAAATGATCCTTATGGCGTTCGAGAAGGGCGATCTGGATTCGGTGCGCCCCTTCATGTCGCGCGAGGTCTTCGACGCCTTTTCCGAGGCGGTCTCGGCACGCCGCAGCCGAGGGCTGACGGTGACGGCCGAATTCCTGGGTCTGCGTGAACTCGCGCTGGATTCCGCCGAATTCGACGGCAACACCCGCGAGGGCGAGATCAGCGTGCGCTTCGTCGGTGAAATCGTCTCGGCCGCGCGCGACAGCGCCGGAGAGCTGGTCGAGGGCGATCCCAAACGTCCGCGCAAGCAGCGTGACATCTGGACCTTCGCGCGCAAGATGGGCGCGAGCGATCCGAACTGGCAACTGGTCGCAACCGGCGAATGATCCCGGCCGACCGCTTGCGGAACAGGCGCGCCGGATGACCCGCCGATCCCGTCCCGTCAGCCCAGAAGAGCGGGAGCTTTGGCAAAGGGTCGCGCGGACAGCCCATGCGCTGCACCCCGAACGTCCCGCAAGGTCCGAACCCGCGCCAAAGCCCGTCGCGCCCGAGGTGCTGCGCCCGCGCGTCCCGCTTTCGCCCTTCCGCGTGGGAGAGGCGGCGCCTGCCGCCCGGCGCCACGACCTAGCACCCACCCTGGCAGAGGCGCTGGCGCAACAGCCGGTTCAGATGGACAAGGCGGCCTACCGGTCGATGACCCGGGGGCGCCTGCAGCCCGAGGGCCGGATCGACCTGCACGGCATGACCCTGTCCGAGGCGCGTCAGGAGCTTGTCTATTTCATTCTCAATGCCCATGCCGAAGGGCGCCGGCTGGTTCTGGTCATCACTGGCAAGGGGAAACGAAAGGATGATGTCGGGCCGATCCCTGCGCGTATCGGCGCCCTTCGGCACGAGGTTCCGCACTGGCTCAACCTTCCGCCACTGCGTCCGCTGGTGCTCCAGATCGCGACCGCGCACCTGAAGCACGGGGGCGCCGGCGCCTACTACGTCTATCTGCGTCGCCCGCGCTGATCAGTTCGACATGCCCGACATCGCGGCGACCGGCGTCATGATGATCTGTGTCGCGTTGCGTACTGTCACGACTGTTCCGGCCAGCAGCCCGACCCGCCCGTCGCCCTCAAGCACGCCACCCGCCGTCGCGATCTGCCCCAGGACTGCCAGAAGCGAGGCGGAATCCGCCGCATCGAAATGGCCCGCCCCGGTGGAGAATGCCGTGGTGTCCATGACCGTCACCGCGAGGTCCGCCACCTCGTCGGCACCGTCGATGTTGCCCAGCCGTTCCCTTTCGCCGGTCAGCCGCGCCGACAATGCGAGCGCCTTGTCGCGCTTGGAGGTGAAGATGACGAAGGGTTGCGGCAATTCGCCGATCGCGGCCGCCTGTTCGTGGAACACGTCCACGTCGATGTCGGGTGAAAACAGGATGACGCCCGAAATCTTTCGCCAGACCGCAGAGGAAGACCGCGAGGACGCCATCTGGCGCAGGGTCTCGACTGTCAGGAGCGACCCGAGGGAGTGGGCGGCGATGGTGATGTGGTCAGCGCCCGCCGCGGAAACCTGCTCCAGCAGGTCCTGCAGACCGTCGCGCGCAAATAGGACACTGTCCCTGTCGTACGCATAGCCAAGTGGATGGCCCCGGGACGGCCAGGAATAATGCACCAGAACAGAATCCAGCTTCAGGTCATGGCCCAGTTGCGCCAGACGGTACGCGCCTTCCGCGAATGTCATGTTGAAGCCGTGGACAAATACAACCGCGTCACGCTTTCCAGCAGGCTTGTGCCGGAACTGCTGCGAAAGGGTCGCGCGAAAGGCCTCCGGCCCTGAAAGGATATCCCTCTCGGTTGCCAGGAAGTCGTGAACAGGATCGGGGCGCGCGTGGGGTCGGGGCCATTCGATCTGGCCAAGTCCCCGCACCGGGGGAACGGCCACGCCAAGCCGGACATAGCGGGTTTCCTTGCTGCGCCCGGCGCCGAAGGGCTCGCCTGACTCGGGATCGGGGCCGCGGGTCGTCGCAATATATACGGTTTGCACGGAACCCACGCTTGCCGCCGCCGGATCGACGATGACGGTGCCGCGCGGTGCACAGGCCGACATCAGCCCGGCGGACAGAAAGATGACGATCAGGCGGCGCATTGCACGGGACCTCGGGGACACATCACTGTTGTAGCCCAGCCGCGGGCTGCGGGCAAAGGTCCGCTAGAGCACGTAGCGCGAGAGGTCGGCGCTGCGGGACAGGTCGCCCAGATGGTGTTCGACAAAGGCCGCATCGACCGATACCTGTTCGCCGGCGCGGTCGGGCGCGTTGAAGGAAAGCTCCTCGAACACCCGCTCCATCACCGTGTAAAGACGCCTTGCGCCAATGTTTTCCACCGTGCGGTTCACCTCGGCGGCGATCCGGGCCAGCGCGGCGATCCCGTCGTCGCGGAAGGTCACCGCCACCTCCTCCGTTCCCATCAGCGCGGTGTATTGCCGGGTCAGCGCGTTGTCGGTCTCGGTCAGGATGCGCACGAAATCCTCCTCGGTCAGCGCGCGCAGCTCCACCCGGATCGGCAGGCGGCCCTGAAGCTCGGGCAAGAGGTCCGATGGCTTGGCGATGTGGAAGGCGCCCGAGGCGATGAAAAGGATGTGGTCGGTCTTGACCGGCCCGTATTTCGTGGAAACCGTGGTGCCCTCGATCAGCGGCAGAAGATCGCGCTGCACCCCTTCGCGGCTTACATCGGCGCCCCGGGTTTCGGCGCGGGCGCAGATCTTGTCGATCTCGTCCAGAAAGACGATGCCGTTTTCCTGAACCGCCTCCAGCGCGGCCTGCTTGACCTGTTCGTCGTCCAGAAGCTTGTCTGCCTCGTCCGAAATCAGAACCTCGTAGCTTTCGGCGACGGTCAGTTTCTTGCGGGTGCGCCGTCCGCCAAAGGCCTTGCCGAACAGGTCGCCCAGGTTCATCATCCCCATTCCGGGCTGTCCGGGCATCTCGAACGGCATCTGCGGCGCGGGCTCGGCCAGTTCAAGCTCAATCACCGTGTCATCCAGTTCGCCCTTCTTCAGCCGCGCCCTGAACATCTCACGCGTCTGTTCGCGGGCGTCCGGGCCGGCGATCGCCTCGATCACCCTTTCCTCGGCGGCCTTGTGGGCGCGGGCCTTCACCTCTTCGCGCATGCGTTCGCGGGTTTCGATCATTGCCGCATCGGTCAAGTCGCGGATGATCTGTTCCACATCGCGCCCGACATAGCCGACCTCGGTGAACTTTGTCGCCTCGACCTTCAGGAACGGTGCGCGGGCCAGCTTCGCCAGCCGGCGCGAAATCTCGGTCTTGCCGACGCCGGTCGGCCCGATCATCAGGATGTTCTTCGGATATACCTCTTCGCGGATGTCGTCGGGCAGTTGCTTGCGCCGCCAGCGGTTGCGCAGCGCCACCGCGACCGCGCGCTTGGCGTCCTTCTGGCCGATGATGAAGCGATCAAGCTCGGATACGATCTCGCGCGGGGTCAGGTTGGTCATGTGCGCTCCGAATAGGGGGGCAATCTTGTCTTGCCGGGAAAGTCGGGAAGGGCCCGCATCACCCGGCGGCGCAGCGGTATCCACCAGGTACCAAGGACGGTGAAGAAAAGCCCCAGCAGGATAAGGATCAGCGCCCAGTCGCGGGCGCTTGCGCCGCCGTCGCCGGCGACGGCCCAGTAGATGATCGCCGCGATATAGACGATCCCCGCCGTCAGGAACGACCGCCGGTCGATCACCAGCGCGATCAGGGCAAAGACCGCAAGGACAAGGACCGTGGGCAGGATGTTCGCCCCGCCCCCACCGCGCCAGATGTTGCCCGCGACCGCGTTCACCAGTGCACCCGCCGCCAGAAGATGCAGCCAGAAGGCCGTCGCCGAATGGCGCCCGGTCCGGTGCGGATCCTTCAGGTCGAAGGACATGGCGCCCGCAAAGGCCGCGACCCCGAAGACAAGCGACGCCATCGTCAGGTTCGCGCGCGGAACGAAGCTGCGCGCCCAGCCGTCGATGTCGTCGAACGTGCCGCCCGGGTTGTAGCGGGTGAACAGCGCATAGGTCGCCATCAGCGCGAAGGATCCGACGATGAACATCGCAAACGGGAGCTTGAAACGACGAAACCAAAGCGCCGTTGCCCCCGCGGCGATCGCGGCCGACAGGAAGGCCACCGCCTTCAGGCCAAGCCCGGCCTGACCCAGAAACGTAAGAGAGGAGACATAGACCCCCCCTGCGTAGGCGCCGACAAGGACCATGGACGGCAGGTTCATCCGCCAGCGCAGCGTGAAGAAGCGCGCCATCCACCAGGAAATCGCCGCCATGATCGCCGGGATCACGATCAGGATGCCGACCCCGCCGATCACCCCAAGCAAAAGCGCGATGCCGCCAAGCAGGATCGCAAGGCCGATCGCCACGAAGATTTCGGCAAACCCCTTGAAGAACTCGAAAGGCTCGTCCTCGCGCGTCCTTGCGGCCTGGTCCTCGGCCCGGCGGCGGCCCAGCGCGGTCAGTTCGGCCGCCTGCGCCTCGGTCAGGATACCTGCCTTGACGGCGGCGCGGATATTGGCGGGGTCCAGGCTTTCCGGCGTATCAGCCACCGATCGTCTCCACCGTCAGGTTGCCGTTGGTGTAGACGCAGATATCGGCCGCGATCGCCATGGCCTTGCGGGCGACGTCTTCGGCGGAAAGGTCGGTTTCCATCAGCCCGCGCGCGGCGGCCAAGGCAAAGTTCCCGCCCGATCCGATGGCCGCGATGTCATGTTCGGGTTCAAGAACGTCGCCCGCGCCAGTCACCACCAGAAGCGTCTTGCCATCGGTCACGATCAGCATCGCCTCCAGCTTCTGCAGGTACTTGTCGGTGCGCCAGTCCTTGGCAAGCTCGACACAGGCGCGGGTCAGCTGGCCCGGTGCGGCGTCCAGCTTCTTCTCCAGCCGTTCAAGCAGCGTGAAGGCATCGGCGGTCGATCCGGCAAAGCCCACGACCACGTCGCGCCCGCCCGGCGACAGCCGGCGGACCTTGCGGGCGGTGCCCTTGATCACCGTCTGGCCAAGGCTCACCTGGCCGTCGCCCGCCACCACGACCTTGCCGCCCCGTCGCACGCCGATGATCGTCGTGCCGTGCCAGCCGGGAAACCTGTCTTCGGACATTGCGCGCTCCTTCTGGGTCTTCGCCCTATATGGCGGGCCGGGGCGCGCGCCGCAACCGCGCCAAACAGAAGGGGCGCCCGAAGGCGCCCCAGTCTTGGAGACGTTCCGTCAATCAGATCGAGGATTCGATCCAGTTCTGCAGCGCGGCCTTGGGGGCGGCGCCGACCTTGTTCGAGACCACCTGACCGCCCTTGAACAGGAACAGCGCGGGAATGCCGCGCACGCCCATCTGGGCAGGGGCATTCGGGTTCTCGTCCACGTTCACCTTGGCGATCTTCACCTTGCCGGCGTATTGGGTCGCAAGCTCTTCCAGTGCGGGGCCGATCTGCTTGCAGGGGCCGCACCACTCGGCCCAGAAATCCACCACAACCGGAATGTCCGACTGGCGGACCTCGGCGTCGAAGGTGGCATCGGTGACGGCGACGGTGGCCATGATCTTGCTCCATACCGGGAATGCGTTGGCCAGAAAGTATGAAGCCGCGCCGCCGCCGTCAAGCTGTTGTGGTCGATCGCAGGGCTGCCCTCACGATATCGGGATCAATGGCCATCAGTTCCCCCGTCCGCGTCCACAGGATCGCGGTTTCGATCGCGCGGCCGGGATAGATCTGGCCCAGCATCGCGGCATAGGCCCCCATCTGGCGGAGGATGCCGTCGGGGATGGCGCCTGGATGGTCCGGAACGATGGCGTTGGATTTGTAGTCGATCGCCAGAACCCGCGCCGGTTCGATCAGCAAGAGGTCGACCGTTCCATGTACCCGGCGCCCGTCCAGTTCGGGAAGCGCCGCAGTCAGTTCGACCTCGCGGAGCGCGCGGGGCAGGATCGCGGCCAGGGCGCGGCTTTCGAGAACGGCGGCGGCTTCGGCCAGAACAGTCTCTATCTCGGCCGAAGTCGCGTCTTCCTCGATGCTCAGAAGGGCATTCGCGATCGCCGGCCATTCGGCCCGTGGGGAAAGCGGCAGATGTTCCAGCAGCAGGTGGATCATGGTGCCGCGTCGCTTGGCCTCCTCCTCGTCAAGGCCGGCTTCGCCGGGCAGTGCCTTGGCCCCGCCCAACGCCGAGGGGCTGAGCGCCGCACCGGGCTCCGGCGGCTCCGGCGCGGGGTCGGCAAGCCATCGGCCCGGCGTCGGCAAAGTGTCGGCAAAACGTATGGCATCGGTCTGCGCGGAAGGGATCGGCGCGGGCCAAGCGCCAAGTTCGAACCGCTTGCCGGGGCCAAAGTCCCAATCCCCGCCGGCTGCGGGCGCCGTTGCCGCCCCCGCCTTGTCCATCGCCGCGGCGACCAGCGCGTGCCAGCTGTCATCGCCCGCGCCGGTATCGCCGGCGGCGCAGACGATCAGCCAGCTTTCCGCCCGCGTCATCGCGACGTAAAGAAGCCGCATCCGTTCCTGGCGCTGGCGTTCCTTGAGGTCTTCCCTCAGGTCGGCAATGAGGGCCGGACTTTCCGCCGCCGGGGTTTTCCAAAGCGCGATGCCCTGCCCGGTCATGTAGATTTCGTCCCGCACCAGATCGGCACGTTTGGCGGTGTCCGGCAGAATGACCACCGGCGCCTCAAGCCCCTTGGCCCCGTGGACGGTCATGACCCGGATCGCGCGGCTGGCGCTGTCGAGCCGGCGCTTGACCTCCACCTCGTCGGTCTGCATCCAGACAAGGAAGCCGGTCAGGCTTGGCACCTCGGTCCGCTCGTAGGCCAGTGCCTGCGCCAGAAGCGCGTCGATCCCGTCTTCGGCCTCCGGTCCCAGCCGCGCCAGAAGGTGCCGGCGGCCGCCGTGACGGGTCAGGATCCGCTCAAGAAGCTCATAGGGTCGAAGGAAATCGGCCCAGTCGCGAAGGTCGTCCAGAATGGCGATCGTCGGGGCGAACGCATCTTCGCGGTTGCGCAGCGCCTGCCAGAGATAGACCCGGTCGCCCCGATTGTGGGCAAGGTCGTAAAGTTGCGCCTCCGACCAGCCGAAGAGCGGCGATCTGAGTGCCGCGGCCAGCGACAGGTCGTCTTCCTGAAGCGCGAGGAAGTTCAGCAGCGCGGCCAGATCCTTGACCGCAAGCTCCGCGCCAAGTTTCAGGCGGTCCGCCCCGGCGATTTCCAGCCCAGCCACCTTGCAGGCGCGGATGATCTCGGAAAAAAGCGGTCCGCGGCGCTGCACGAGGATCAGGAAATCGCCTTCGTGAACGCGGCGGGGCCGGCCCTTTTCAAGGATCGAGGTGCCAGTATCGATCATCTGGCGGATCCGGGTGGCGATCTTGCGGGCAAGCACCACATGTTCATGCGCGTCGGGCAGGATGTCGACGGGGTCGTACCAGTTCTTCGGTTCCGCCGTATCCGGTTTGGGGACCGGATCCCAAAGGTCGACGCGGCCGGGCTTGTCGACGTGAAAGGCCAGGTGCTTCGGCGCGCCGCCAAGCCCGCGGTTCACCCGGTCGTCGAAGGTCAGGTCCACGACGCGCAGGATCGCCTCGGCCGATCGGAAGGAATGCTGAAGCTCCATCGCTTCCATCGCGCGGCCCACGGCGGCGAACTTGGCGGTGAAATGCGCGTGCATCCCGTCGAATTCGGTCAGGTCCGCGCCCTGGAAGGAATAGATCGACTGCTTCTTGTCGCCAACGACGAAGATCGTGCGTTCGGTGCCACGCGCGCCTTCGCCTGCGGTGAACTCCTCGGTCAGGCGTTCGATCACTTTCCACTGCGCGGGGCTGGTGTCCTGCGCCTCGTCCACGAGGACGTGATCGATCCCGCCGTCCAGCCGGAAAAGCACCCAGGCCGCGACGGCGCGATCCCCCAGAAGGGCCGCCGCGCGGGTGATGAGGTCGTCGAAATCGAGCCAGCCGCGCGCGGCCTTGCGCGCGGCGTAGCGGGGCAGGAAGGCCGCCGCGAAGCGATGAAGCGCCAGCGTCTTTTCCGCGGCGGCAAGCGCGATGCGCGCGGCGCGCGCGGTCTCGACCCGTTTCATCAGCGCTTCCAGGTCGGGGATCAGAGGCGCGGCCTTGCCCTCTCGGAGCGCCTTGGTGGGAAGGCTGCCGATCTTGGCGGTGAACGGCGCCTTGGCGCCGGCCCCGGTCAGCAGCACCGATTCAAGCCCGGCAAGCGTTGCAAGATCGGGCCGTTCGAAGTCCAGCGTGGCTAGCTTTGCCGCCGCCTTGGCATCGTTCGTCCCGCTGGCCGCAAGCGCCGGAACAAGCGCCGCGAACATTGTGGATTCATCGCCGCGCAAGACGTCCGCCAGGATCGCCTCCGCCGTGATCCCCGCAGGCAGATCGAACAGGGCAAGCGCCTCGGCCCGGGTCAGCGGGTTTGAGAAAACGTCACTATTCCGGCCCAGATCGGCCAGAAGCGGGGCCAGATCGTCGCCCGAGACCAGCGCGGCCAGCGCGTCGACAGCGCCGACATCGACCCCGTCGGCCAGATCCTCGACGATCTCCGCACGCAGGAGCGATGCGGTGCGGTCGTCCATCTCTGTGAAGTCGGGCGATACGCCGGCCTCCACCGGGAAGCGGCGCAAGAGGGCCGCGCAGAAGGAATGGATGGTCTGGATCTTCAGCCCGCCAGGCGTTTCGATGGCGCGGGCGAATAGCCGGCGCGCGCTGGCCAGGGCGCCGGCGTCGATCGACCCGGTGATGCCAAGATCGGCCAGCGCGTCATGCAGCTTCGGTTCGGGCAGCATCGCCCATTCCCCCAGCCGTGTGAAAAGGCGGTTCTGCATCTCGCTTGCCGCCGCCTTGGTATAGGTCAGGCAGAGGATGCGCTGCGGTTCGGTGCCCTGCAGCAAAAGGCGCGCGACGCGGTCGATCAGCACCCGCGTCTTGCCCGATCCGGCGTTGGCGGAAAGCCAGGTCGACCCTGCGGGATCGGCCGCGCGCACCTGGGCGCGGGTGGCGTCGTTCATCATCCGACATCCTCCGGGAGAGAGGGGTCGCCCATTTCCCATTCGCCGTAGCGGGCAAGATGGTCGAAATCGCCTTCGAACCGGCTTTCGAACACCGCGCGTCGGGCGATGTAGCCCTTGTCGCGGTTGCGATAGGCCCGGATGAGCTTGATCAGCCCGTCCCAGGTTTCCTCAAGCAGTTCGGGGGTGATGGCGGTGGGCTTGTCGGCGCCGTCCCCGCCAAGGTGGATGTAGGTCACGCCCTCGACCTCGCGCGGGCCAAGGGCGGGAAAGGCGCCGCGTTCGGCCATCAGCGCCTCGAGCAGCAGTTGCTTGTCGAAGGCGGCCTGTTGCGGTTCGCTGGGCGGCTTGCCGGACTTGTAGTCGTAGATATGGACGCGGCCGTCTTCCAGTTCGTCGATCCGGTCGGGCTTGGCGGTCAGCGTGAAGCCAAGTTCGGGGATCGGCAGGCGGTGCTGCGTTTCCATCACCACGGGCGCCCCGCGCCCTGCCCGGCGCTCTTCGGCGCCGACGAAGCGGTCCGCGATCCGGGCCAGCCTTGCCAGCCAGAGCCGCCGGGCGGAGGGCCAGGGGATTTCCTGCGCAAGGATCGTCGCGGCGGTATCGAGAAGCCGGGCCCGCGCCGCCCCTGCCGGTTCGGCCTCGGGCCGGTTCCTGACAAAGTCGTGGACGATATCGTGCAGCACGTTGCCACGCCGGCGCGCATCGGGTTCGGCGCGCAGCGGGTCAAGACGGCGCAGGCGCAGGACGCGCTGGGCATAGACCGCATAGGGATCGCGGATCAGGGTGCGGATCGCGGTGACGGGCAACTCGGTTGGCCGCGCCTCGACCGGGGGACGGGGTGCGGGGCGGCGGGCAGCGTTGGCCCGGTCGGGGGTTTCCAGCGCCCCGGCCAGTTGCAGCAACGCCGAACCGCGCGCCTTCATCGCCGCAAGCGCCTCGGGCCCGCGATTTTCGGGCAGGCCCGCCAGAAGATTGGTCAGACGGGCCAGCCAGCGCGAGGGGATGGTTTCGGCCTCGTCATCGCGCAGGGCGCGCGACAAGACGACCTGCGGCGCCGCGACGGCCTGCTGAAAGTCGTGGGCCGACAGGCCGATCCGCCGTTCCGGCAGCAAGAGCCCCGCCTTTTGCCGCATCTGGCGCGAAAGCCAGGGGTCAGGCGGCGGAAGATCGGGCCAGACCCCTTCGTTCAGCCCGGCCAGAAGAACAAGGTCCGCACCCTGTACACGGGCCTCGAGCGTCCCCCAGATCGCGACAAGCGGATGCGTCCCGTCGGGTTTTCGCGCGACCTCGCGCGACAGGATGCCGGACAGAAGATCCGCGTATTGCCGGGGCGTATAAAGGCCCCCCGCATCGGCATCGCGCTGCAGGGCGTCCAGCGCACGGCGGGCGGCGCGGCCCGGTTCGTCGCGCCAAAGCTGGCTGGCGCCGGCGGTGCCGCCGGGGCCCGCGGCAAGGGACTCCGTCAGGGCGGCATGCGCGGCGACCCTTTCCGTTAGCGGCAGGGGCGCGGCATCCTCAAGCCCTGGCAGGATCCCCGCAAGCCATTCCGCCCAGGCCCGGCGCCGGGCATCCCCGTGACCCTCTGCCCAGGCCAGGATGTCGCCGCCCTGCGGGAACGGCGGGCCGTGGCGACGCAGCTTGAGTTCGAACTCGCGCACATACCGAAGGTGGTCGCCGCGAAGATCGCCGCCGGTCGCTGCCAGCGGATGCTTCAGCAGCGACAGAAGCGACTCCGCCGTCGGCTTCTGGCCGGCCAATTCGGCGACCTGGCGCAGGAACCGCCCCGGAGCGGTCTGGTTCAACGGTTGGCCCGCGCTGTCGTCGGGCAGGATACCCCAGCGGTCAAGCGCGGCGGTGACCCGCCGGGCCAGTGTCCTGTCAGGGGTGATCAGCGCGGCGCGGATGCCCTGGTCGACCGCCTCGCGCAGCCGGACCGCCAGTGCCAGTGCCTCTGCCCGCGGCGCGGGCGCGGCGATCAGTGTCAGGTTGGCCGTCGCATCGACCAGATCGCCAAGCATGTGCCCTTCGGTCATCCATTGATCGGTGACGGGCGCGGGCCTCAGCGCCAGGGACAGAACGCGGTTGCGCGCAGGGTCGGGGGCGGCGCCGTCCGCCCAGGGCCGGATGTCGGCAGGCCCGAGGTCAAGCATCCTGGCGAGTTTCAGGAAACGGTACTGCGGATGGTCTTCCGCCGGTGCGGGGCCTTGGTCCAGGCTTGCCCAGGCGGCGGCGGGCATGTCGAAGTCGAAACCGGGCAGGACCACGGCGCCCTGGGGCAGGCGCGCCACCGCCGCCATGAAAAGCGCGGTCGCGCCGCGCGATCCGGTGGATCCTGCGACGATAATCGGGTGATCGGGCGGGTCGCCCTGCCAAAGCCGGATCGATGCGGCGATGATCCGGCGCTGGCGTGCCTCGGCGCTGGGTGAGAGGCCTGCCGGGTCCGTGCCGAAATAGCGGCCGATGATGCGCAGGAACAGTAGGCTGCGTTCCCAATGCGCCGCGTGGTTTTCGACCAGCGCGGGGTTTTCGAGCACGGAGGGAGAGACGCCCTCGCCCTCCATCTCGGCAAGAAGGTCGGCAAGGCTGTCGGCCAGGCCAAAGACCGGGGTGCCGGGGGCGAAATCCGGCAGGCGTTCGACAAGCCCGCGTACCAGTTCGGCAAGCTCCAGCCGCCTACGCAAGGCGGGTGAAGCCGGCGGGATGCCCGCGCCCGGGGCATGGCCCAGATCGCTGACAAGGCCGATGCGCGGCAGGATCCGCGCCCCGTGATCGTCGAAGAGCGCGCGCACGCGTCGCCGCATCCGGGTGGTATTGAGGTAAAGACGGACCCGCGCCATCGCCTCGGGCGGCTCATCGGCCATGCGCGCGATCAGCCCCTCGACCAGCCGTGCCGGAAAGTCGGCGCCGGGGGGCAGGGCGAAAAGGCGGGGCGACGCGGCCGGTTCAAACATCGCGGCCAGAGTGGAGCATCGCCTCGGCCAGCGCAATGCTCTCGGGGCGGCCGACATCGCACCAGCCGCCGTCATGGGCCGTGCCGTAAAGGCCGCCTGCCGCGATCATCTCGTCCCAGACGGGATTGATCGAGAAGGCGCCGGCCGGGCGGGCGGCAAAGCGGGCCGTGCGCAGGATCTGGGCGCCGGTGTAGACGTAATCCGTGCCCCGGCGCAGGCGGCCGGTGCCGTCCATGTCGAAATCGCCCGCGCCGCCGTGGCCGGTTGCGCGGTCGCGCGGCACCACAAGCAGCAGCCCCTCGGCCTCCGGGCGCCAGGCGGCGCGCAGTTCGGCCAGGGGATTTGCGCCGGTCCAGACGGCGTCGGTGTTCAGGGTGAAGACCGGATCGGACGCCAGAAGCGGCAGCGCCCGCGCCAGCCCGCCGCCGGTCTCCAGAAGCGCCGCGGTCTCGTCCGAGAAGATCGCAGCCCCCCCGGCCAGATGCGCGCGGATCTGATCGGCAAGGTAGTGGACGTTGACGACGATACGGCCCACCGCGGCCGCCGCCGCGATGTCGAGCGCGTGATCAAGCAGCGTACGGCCGCCGACGGCAATCAGCGGTTTCGGGCGGTCGCGCGTCAGATCTCGCATCCGCGTCCCGAGCCCGGCGGCGAAAAGCATCAGCGCGTCTGGTTCGGGCATCGGGTCCTCAGGCGGGTCAGCGCGGCTTCGGTCGGCGCGGGCAGGTCGGCAAGCGCGGCGGTGAGGGGTGCGAGGCGGGGATGGCGGAGGTTGCGCAAGAGATAGCCCCAGACGCGCGGCATGAAGGCAAGGTAGCGCGGCCGGCCGAGGTGCAGGCAGAGCCGGGCGAAAACGGCGAGAATACGAAGGCTGCGCTGTGCGCCGAGAAGCGCGTAGATCGCACCGAATTCGTCACTGTTCCAGCCGGAACTGGCACAGAAGCGGGCGATCATGGCGGTTTCTGTCGCGGTCGAAACGTCACGCCGGGCGTCTTGCAGAAGCGACACGAGGTCGTAGGCGGGATGCGCCGCCACGGCGTCCTGGAAATCGAGCAGACCGAGACGCGCATGGCCTGTCCGCTCGGGAAGCCAGATGAGGTTCTCGGCGTGGAAATCCCGCAGCGACAGGACGGTCGGCGCATCTGCCGCCAGCGCGTTGTAGAGCATCGCGAAGGTTTCCCCCAGCGTCGCGATCCGGGCGGGGTCGGCCTCCATCGCGGGCATGTACCATTCGCCGACCCATCCCAGAAGTGCCGTCAGCGCCGGCGCGTCGAGAGGGCGGACGAAATCGGGTACCGGCCGGCGCCCGAGATCGGCGAGGAAGTCCGTCGCGGCGGCATAAAGCGCGGTTTCCAGCGCCGGATCGCGCAAGAGGAGGTTCGCGAAAAGATCGTCGCCCAGGTCTTCCAGCAGCAGGAAGCCGTTGCCTGCATCCTCGGCGAAAAGGTGCGGCGCCGAATAGCCCTGCGCGCGAAGCCACGCGTCAACCCTTGCGAAGCGCCCGACATCTTCCCCCCGGTCCGGCGGGGCATCCATCAGGATCGCGCGGGCTGCTCCGCGCCGGAGCCGTTCATAGCGCCGGGCGGAGGCATCGCCAGCAAGCGCGCGCCGCTCCGTATCTGCCCATCCGGAACGGGAGAGAAAGGCGGCAAGCGCGGTATCGCGATCAGTCATCGCCGCCCCCCGACCCGAAGGCGGCAAGCAAGGCATACGATCGTGGCCCGCTGGCCGAAACCGCCAGGCGCCTGGTGTCGTCGGGCAACGCCTGAAAGCTGAGCGTGAGCGCATCGGCCGGCCTTGCGGGGCCCAGGCGGTCGGGCCATTCGACCAGGCAGATTGCGTTGCTGAACGCGTCCTCCAGCCCAAGCTCCCAGACCTCCTGAGGGGAGGTCAGTCGGTAAAGATCGGCGTGCCAGATCGTTGCGTCGCCGGTGTCGTAGGTCTGGACCAGCGTGAACGTGGGCGAAGGAATGTCTTCCCACTGTCCTGCGGGGCCAAGCCGTTCGCGGATCAGTGCACGGGCGAAATGGGTCTTGCCTGCGCCGATGTCGCCCTCAAGCAGCAGGGTATCGCCCGCGGCCAGACACGGTGCCAGGCGCCGCGCGAGGGCATCGGTCGCCTCGGCGCTGGGAAGCGCGAGGTGCAGGGACGGGGCGTCGTTCTGATCCATGCGCCGACTTTTAGTCGCGCGGCGCGGCGCGGCAAGCGGCGTTTTCGGCGCAATGCTCAGATCGCGGGCGTGGCGATCCGTCCCGGGCGGTCTTTTACATGACAGCTGCTGTTGGTGGCTTCGGCGCGAAACTGGACCATCGTCGAACCGCCTTGCAGCGGGTGGGCACGAAGCACGACACGCTGCCCGGAGATGCGGCGCACCTCCGCGGACCATGGTTCGCGTCCGCCAAGCTCCGACAGGTAGCGCACAAGTTCGTCCCAGATCTGCGATGGTTCGGTCTGTGCCTGCCACAGCGCCGCAAGGTCGGCGGCATCAACCGGGGACGCCGTGGCGGAGCCGTCGAAGCCCCAGATATCGGTAAAGGCTGCGTTGGAAAGCGTCATGACGCCGGCCGGCGAGAAGACTGCCACCGCCGTGTCGAGGTGATCGAAGACTGCCTGACAGGTCTGCACCTCGGCGCGGAAACGGCGCGCGAGCGACATATCCGCGCTCACGTCCTCGAACCAAAGGGCAATGGCGCCGTCGGGATGGGGCCGGGCGGTGACGCGGTAGGTTGCACCCGAGGGCAGGTTCCAGGTGTCCTCGTAATGGCCGGTTGCCGCCGCCTTCTCGATATCGGCAATCGCGTGTCGCCAGCCGTGATAGTCGCGTGGTTCCGGGATCATCCGGCTGTCGCGCAGGCGATCGAAGAAGCTGTGGAAGGCCGGCCGCGTCATCAGGAACTCCGGGCCAAGTTCGGTCAGGTCGCAAAGGGCTGGATTGAAAAGCGCAAGTTGACGCTGGCGGTCGAAGACGGCCAGGCCAATCGGAAGATCGGCGAAGGTCTTCGCGAGGGTCTGCATCATTTCGTCCCGCGTGGTTTCGGCCCGCACGAGGGCATCGCAGGGGACCGCTACATGCTGCCCGGCCCCCGTGCTCCGGTCCGAGTGAATCTGAAACCAGCGATTGGGCTGTCCGGAAAGCGCGACCCGCCTCGGCGTTTCGTCGGCGGTGGACGGCGCATCGCCCAGAAGGTCTGGCAATGGCCAGGGCAGATCTTGCGGTGCACAGCCGGACCTGTCCGATACGACAGAGACATAGGCGCTGTTGACCCAAGTGACGCCGCCCGCGTCATCGGTGCGCCACAGCGGAAAGGGAAGAGTGTCCAGGATATCTCGCAGCAATGACAGTTCCAGTTCCTGTGCATTCTGGCACAAGGTGTCGACGCGCAGGTCCGCCTCTGGCCCGTTACCCGGGACCAGGGTCAGCCTGAGCGGCAGATCAGGGCCGCCTGCCAGTTCCAGAGTGCTTCCATCGTTTGCCCGGAATTCCCGACCGCCTGCCCCCGGAGCGGTGTCGAGTGCGTCCGAAAGCCCCGCGAAGCGCGGCGAAAGGAATGCGATCAGCCGGATCCAGTCGTCAGGTCCGCCGGGCAAATGCCGCAAGAGCACCCGCGCCGGAGGGCTGGCGTCGATCAGGTCGCGACCGTCGAACAGAAAGACATAGGGCTCATGGCGTCCGGCCTGCGCGCCGCGAAACCCGCGCGCCCTGCGCCAGTCATCGAAGATCGCGAGAGCCATTAGGCCGACGAGAGCGGCCACAAAGGCCGAGACGGTGATCACAACCGCAAAAACCAATGACGAGGGCATAGCACATCCCAGATCCGTTCCCCCAGGGTTCGAAGAGTTCACGGGAATGGGTTAACGACCGATTAACCAATCGGGGCGTTTTTGTGTTCGTTTCAGTGCCTTACGTTTTCGCCAAGTGGGCCGGAAGCCGATTGCGCAATTCGGGCCAGCGGCCAGATCACCTCCACGATCGCTCCGCCGCGCTCGGGACGTTCGGATTCGGCAAGGAACGGGTCCGATCCGTTGGCAAATGTGATTTCGGCGCCCGTCCGTTCAAGAAGCGTCTTGGCGATGAAAAGCCCAAGCCCCATGCCGTCGTATTCAGGGCGGTCCTGTGAAGGCTCCGTGGGACGGCGGCGCAAGAAGGGATCGCCGATGCGGCCCAGAAGATGCGCGGGAAATCCCGGGCCGTCGTCCATGATGCGCAAGGCAAGCCGGTTTGCGCTCCAGCGCGCCTCGACCCAGACGGTGGCCTGCGCGAAATCAACGGCATTCTGGATCAGGTTGCGCAGTCCGTGGATGATTTCCGGGCGCCGTGCGATGGTCGGTTCCCGGGCCGGGCCGTCGGGCGCGGGCAGCCATTCGAACCGCACGTCGCGGCCGCGGTCAAGATGGGGTTCCGCCGCTTCCCGCAGCACCGCCGAAAGGGGGGCTGCGCGCAGGTGCAGGTCATCCTTGCCGGCACGGCCCATCGACCGGAGGATTTCGGCGCAGCGGTCCGCCTCGCGCCGGATCAGCAGCGCGTCGTCGCGCTGTTCGGGCCTTCCGTCGAGTTCGTCAGCAAGTTCCGCGCTGACCAGCTTGATGGTGGCAAGGGGCGTTCCCAGCTCATGCGCCGCCGCGGCGACGACCCCGCCAAGGTCGGTCAGCTTCTGTTCGCGGGCAAGCGCCATCTGCGTAGCAAGCAGGGCCCGGCCCATCGACCGGATCTCGGACGAGACGCGGCCGGCGTAGATCGTCAGGAAGCTTACCCCGATGACGATGGCCAGCCAGTGGCCTACGCCGAAGATCGCGGGGGGCGACAGAACCGTGCCGCCGGCGGTACGCAGGGGAAGGTAATAGAACGCGACAAGGGTGACGAAGGCGATGGTCACAAGCGCGACCGCCCCGCTGGACCTTGGGCTGAGAACCGTGGCGCCAATTGTCGCAGGGGCGAGGATCAGGAAGGCGAACGGATTTGCCAGCCCCCCCGTCAGTCCCAGAAGAAGTGCCAGCTGCGCGGTGTCGAAAAGGAGGCTTGCCATCGTCTGCCCTTCGGACAGACGCTTGGTTTCCGGAAAGACGCTGATCGCAGCCATGTTTGCCGCAACCGCAATGCCGACAACAAGAAAACATGGACCAAGCGGCACGGCAAGCGATAGCGGCCCCGAGGCCACGGTCAGGGCCGCGACCTGGCCCGCGACAGCGGCCCAGCGCAACAGGATAAGCGTGCGCAGCCGAACCTGACCGCCTTGAAGATCAACTGGCGCTGGCGTCTCGTCCCGCGCTTGTGAAGTCGCCATTCTGTCCCCGGCTCTGGAAAACGGGCCTTCGCCTTGATAGTTGCAGACGCAGACCCGATCAACCGAGCCGAGGCCCCGTCATGTCCATGTCCCCCCGCCGTATCGCCCTTGCCTCCGGCTCGGCCCTTGCCATCCTGCTGGTCGGCATCTTCGCGGTGACCCAGCAGCGCGGGAACGATCCGTTCGCGGATTGCCGCCAAAGCGTGATCGCCGGCGGCGCGGGTGCGATCGGCGGCGCCTTCACCCTCGTGGACGAGAACGGGACGGCGGTGACCGACCGCGATGTCCTGACCAAGCCCAGCCTGGTCTATTTCGGCTATACCTTCTGCCCCGATATCTGCCCGGCGGACATGGGGCGCAACGTCGCCGCCATCGATGTACTGGACGAGATGGGCTATGACGTAACGCCGGTCTTCATTTCCGTCGACCCTCGCCGCGATACGCCGGAGGTCTTGAAGGAATGGACGGATTACCTGCATCCGCGCCTGATTGGCCTGACCGGAACTCCTGAACAGATCCGCGCCGCAGCCAATGCCTACAAGACCTACTACAAGGCCCCCGAGAACCCGGAGGACGAATATTACCTCGTCGATCACATGACGCAGACCTATCTCATGCTGCCGGCACAGGGTTTCGTCGAATTCTTTTCGCGTGAAACATCGCCGGAAGCGATGGCTGAAAGCGTGGCATGTTTCGTCGACAAGGCTGGCTAGCATCATTTGACCGCGCCGGATGCAGACTTTAGAACGGTTCCATCAGCAGCGATCGAGTCAAGAATGCCGAACGACGAATTCTCTGAACTGGGCCCGGACCGGTCCCTGCTTCTAGTCGATGATGATGCCCCGTTCGTGTCGCGCTTGGCGCGCGCGATGGAAAAGCGCGGCTTTGCCCCCGAGACCGCCGAAAGCGTGGCTGCCGGCAAGGCCGCGGCACTGGCCCGCCCCCCCGCCTATGCGGTCGTCGACCTGCGGCTTGAGGATGGCAACGGGCTGGACGTCGTCGAGACGCTGCGCGAGCGGCGCCCCGATTGCCGCGTCGTGGTTCTGACCGGGTACGGGGCGATCGCGACGGCGGTCGCGGCGGTCAAGATCGGTGCGACGGACTATCTTTCGAAACCCGCCGACGCCAATGATATTACCAATGCACTTCTGGCGCGGGGCGATACACTTCCGCCGCCACCCGACAATCCGATGTCGGCAGACCGCGTGCGGTGGGAACATATTCAGCGCGTTTATGAATTGTGTGATCGCAATGTCTCGGAGACGGCGCGCCGCTTGAACATGCATCGACGGACCCTGCAAAGAATACTGGCAAAGCGCAGTCCCAAATAGATTGTTGTTTTAATCTTGCAAATAATCCCTGTTTGGTGAAAAACGCTCGTCGATATCTGTTATTATCGACCTTTAGGGAGGTTATGTCTTGTCTATTGATCTGAGCAATATGTCCTTGAAGGAACTCAAGGCTCTTCAGGGACAAGTGGCGCGCGCCATCGATGATTTTGCCGATCGCAAGAAGAAAGAGGCATTGGCGGCCGTAGAAGAACAGGCCAAGGCGCTGGGCTTCACGCTGAATGAACTGGTCGCTGCGGTGCCAGCGCGCAAGCGTGCGCCGGCGAAAGCGAAATACGCCAATCCGGCCGACCGGTCGCAGACCTGGACGGGACGGGGCCGGAAACCGCGTTGGGTCGAAGCCGCGCTCAAGGCCGGGAAATCGCTTGACGATCTGGCGATCTGATCGTTTCGAGGGCGCCCGCAAGGGCGGGCCCCTCACATGGCGGCCATGAGCACGCTGAACCTTTCCTGAAACGCGGTGCGCACCTCGACCGGGGGGCGCAAGAGAATCTGGATCGGACCGGTTACGGGAAGTTCGGGCCGCCCGAAAAACCGCGATGCCTCTGCTTCGTTGAAACCGGCGATCCTGACGGCCTCGTGCCAGGCGGAAATGCGGTCGGCTCGCTTGATCTGCGTCTTGATCGGACCGGGCAACGAGGCCGGGAGGCCGAAGCGCAGATGTACCGCAGCGGTCAGCCGTTCGTCCAACGCACCGTAGCCGGGACCGATCGCCGACTTCACCGGGCTGATCATGTCACCGATCACATATTCGGGCGCGTCATGCAGAAGGGCGGCCAAACGCCAGCGCACCGCGATGCCGGGGTTGAGGCGGGTGAAGATCTCTTCCACCAGGAGCGAATGTTCAGCGACGGAGTAGGGCCAGTCACCCAGGGTTTGGCCGTTCCAGCGGGCCACAAAGGCAAGGCCATGAGCAATGTCGGCGATTTCTATGTCCATCGGCGTGGGGTCCAGGAGGTCGAGCCGGCGGCCTGAAAGCATCCTTTGCCATGCGCGTGGGGTCTTTGGCATGAAATCCTCCGTTCGCGCGATGACTAGGCATATACAACCGCCAAGTAAACCGTCCAGGAGATTGCCCGCAGGTCACCCGGATGATATGCCACCCGTCAAACAGATTTTCAGGAACGCGAGAGACATGGCCAAGGACTACATCATCAAGGACATCGCCCTTGCCGGCTACGGCCGCAAGGAGCTGGACATCGCCGAAACCGAAATGCCGGGCCTGATGGCGCTGCGCGAGGAATTCGGCGCGACGAAGCCCCTTGCCGGTGCGCGGATTGCGGGTTCGCTCCACATGACCGTTCAGACCGCTGTCCTGATCGAGACGCTGAAGGCATTGGGCGCCGATGTCCGCTGGGCATCGTGCAACATCTTCTCCACCCAGGACCATGCGGCTGCGGCGATCGCGGACGCGGGCATCCCGGTCTTCGCGATCAAGGGTGAAACGCTTGAGGAATACTGGACCTATACCGACCAGATCTTCCAGTTCCCCGAAGGCACCTGCAACATGATCCTCGACGATGGCGGGGATGCGACGCTTTACATCCTTCTTGGCGCGCGGGTCGAGGCGGGCGAGACCGGACTGATCGAGGTTCCGACCTCGGAAGAGGAAATCTGCCTCTTCAACCAGATCAAGAAGCGGCTGAAGGAAAGCCCCGGCTGGTTCACCAAGCAGCGCGACGCGATCAAGGGCGTCTCCGAGGAAACGACGACCGGCGTGCATCGTCTTTATGACCTGCACAAGAAGGGCCTTTTGCCCTTCCCGGCGATCAACGTGAACGACAGCGTCACCAAGTCCAAGTTCGACAACAAGTATGGCTGCAAGGAATCGCTCGTGGACGGCATCCGCCGCGCGACCGACGTGATGATGGCCGGCAAGGTCGCCGTCGTCTGCGGCTATGGCGATGTTGGCAAAGGGTCGGCCGCCAGCCTGCGCGGCGCAGGCGCCCGGGTGAAAGTGACCGAGGTCGACCCGATCTGCGCGCTTCAGGCCGCGATGGACGGGTACGAGGTCGTCGTGCTGGAAGACGTGGTGCATGACGCCGACATCTTCATCACCACGACCGGCAACAAGGACGTGATCCGCATCGAGCATATGCGCGAGATGAAGAACATGGCCATCGTCGGCAATATCGGCCATTTCGACAACGAAATTCAGGTTGCCGCACTGAAGAACCACAAGTGGACCAACATCAAGGACCAGGTCGACATGATCGAGATGCCGTCGGGCAACAAGATCATCCTTCTGTCCGAAGGCCGCCTTCTGAACCTTGGCAACGCGACCGGCCATCCGTCCTTCGTGATGTCTGCCTCGTTCACCAACCAGGTGCTGGCGCAGATCGAGCTTTGGGCAAAGGGGGCCGAATACAAGCCCGGCGTCTACATCCTGCCCAAGCATCTGGATGAAAAGGTCGCGCGGCTGCATCTGGCGAAGATCGGCGTGAAGCTGACGCAGCTTCGCCCGGAACAGGCCGACTACATCGGCGTCATGGTCGAGGGTCCGTTCAAGTCGGACCACTACCGGTACTGACCGGCGCGTTTCGCAAACCCCCGCTTCGGCGGGGGTTTTGCTTTTCGTCGCCGATCGTGCGCGATATCGTTCCGTCGAGAGGGCACCATGGGGCGACGCGAAGACCTTATCGCGCTTTACGCTGACGAATTGCGCGGCAAGTGCGGGCTTGAGCCCGACATGCCGCTTCTGGAACGGGTGGCGGATGGGTGCGGGCCGACGATCTTCGGTCCCGATGGCGGGACGGTGGATGTGGACGATCCGGCAGAGCTGGCCCGGATCCGGCGCAATTTCCTGGTGCGCAAGCTGACCTTGCACGACGGGCCGGAACTGTCGGACGCGATCCGCGCCGCGATCGAGATGTACGGGACGGCGGGCGATCCGAAGTACCGCGTGGTGCTTTACTACATGCTGGTTCTCCAGCTTGGCGCGGCGGCACACCACCCCTGATCCGGCGACGCATGGTTAATGAGGGGATAATTCAACGTATTGATTTATATGATAATTGCCCGCATCAAAGGCTTGAGGCGATCCGCCCGGCGCGCTATGTTCCCCTCAACAGGCCAGAACGGTCGAGACCGCAATTGTCACGGATGGTGCAGGGGTGCGCCGGGGTGGCTAGGGGTCCCGGTCCGAACGGCCGGGGCCCCGTCGATTTCTAGAACAGGCCCAGTACCGCGCCGATGATTCCGCAGCCAAGGACGGCATACCCGCCATCGATCATGGTCAGCGCCCGCGGCCGCCCGGCATAGGCATAGTTGATCATGACCCAGGGTGCGGCGACGAAGGCGCCAAGGCCCAGACCGGCCACAAGGCCCGCGCCAAGTCCACTGACCCCGGCCATGCCGAAGATGTGCCGCATCATCCCCGCGACCAGCAGCATTGCGATGCCCGAAAGGATGAAGGGCGTGACGCTCTTGTCAAGCGGCTTGCCGTCCGCGTCGCAGGCAACGCCTGATGCGGCGATCCACTGCCGTGAGAGGGTCATGTACCAGGCCGCACCCAATGCGTAGCCCGCAGCGGCGGCGACGAGAACACTAATAAATGACATGATGAAACCTCGCGCGTTGTCCTGGTTCCATCATGCCGTGTACGGGCGTCCCGGTCTACAGCCCTGCAAGCTCGCAGACGACCTTCCATTCGTCCTCGCTCACCGGCTGGACGGAAAGGCGGGTGTTCTTGACAAGCGCCATGTCCGCCAGCCGTGGATCGGCCTTGGCCATGTCCAGCGATACCGGCCGCGGCACGGCCTTGACGGCGCGGATATCGACGCATTCCCAGCGCGGGTCGTCGGTCGAACTGTCGGGGTGGCATTCGGCCGAAACCTCGACAATCCCGACGACTTCCTTGCCGATGTTGGAATGGTAGAAAAAGCCAAGATCGCCAAGCTTCATCGCCCGCATGTTGTTGCGCGCCTGGTAGTTCCGCACACCGGTCCATTCTTCGCCCGCAGCGCCCTTTGCGACCTGTTGGTCCCAGCTCCAGGTGTCGGGTTCGGACTTGAAAAGCCAGTACGCCATCAGCCGATCACCCTTTTCCACTCGGTGACGGTGACGCTTTCGAAAAGGCCCGCAATTCCGTAGGGGTCCCCCGCGACCCAGGCCTCTGCCGCGGCGCGGTCGGCGCAGTCGAGGATGACGAGGGAACCGCACATCTGCCCCCCCTCGATCAGCGGCCCGGCCAGGGCGACGATGCCGGTCTGTTCGATATAGGCCAGATGTGCGGCGCGGTTGTCGACGCGGGTCTGCAGATGGCCAGGCTTGTCGTGGCAGATGACGGCGAAATGCATGATCATTCCTTCTTCAGGGGACGGGAAAGCAGGGCCTCGACGGCCTGCGGAACGGAAACCTTGCCGCCGACAAGTGCGGCGACCATGTCGGCGATGGGCAGATCGACACCCAGGCGGCGGGCGACCGGCCCCGCCGCCCCCGCCGTTGCCGCGCCTTCGACGGTGACGCCGGCATCAAAGCTTTCGCCCGCGCCAAGGGCCAGGCCGAAGCGGAAGTTGCGCGACTGTGCCGAGGTGCAGGTCAGCACCAGGTCGCCGAAACCCGACAGGCCGGCCAGCGTCTCTGCCCTTGCCCCGAGCGCGAGCGCCAGGCGGCTCATCTCGGCGAAGCCGCGCGTCATCAGGGCGGCGCGGGCGCTATCGCCCAGACCGGCCCCGATGACCACGCCCGCCGCAATCGCGACGACGTTCTTGAGTGCGCCGCCAAGTTCGGCGCCGGTGACATCGCTGGTGCGATAAAGACGCAGCACAGGGGTAGACAGCCGCGCCTGGAGCGCGGCGCCCTCTGCCTCATCCGCGCAGGCAAGCGTCAGGGCAGTCGGAAGCCCGCGCGCGATATCGGCGGCAAAGCTGGGGCCGGTCAGGATGGCGGGGGTCGCGCCGGGGCAGGCATCGGCGATGATCGACGCGGGCCCGCGCCCCGACGCCAGGTCAATCCCCTTGCAGCAGGCCACCAGCGTGCGATCCCCAAGCACCGCAGCGTGATCGCGCATGAACCCGTCAAGGCGCTGCATCGGGACCGACAGAAGCACCGTGCGCGCGGCTGAGAAATCCGCGATCTTGGCCGAAACAGTGACGTTTTCTGGCAGCTCGACGCCCGGCAGCCGGCGTGCGTTCGTCCGGCTTGCGCGCATCTCTTCGGCATGGTCCGGATCGCGTGCCCACAGGCCGACATCTGTCCCGCTGCGGGCCAGCGCGATGGCCAGGGCTGTGCCGAAGGCGCCAGCGCCGAGAACCGCGATCGTCATGCCTTGGCCCCCTTCTTTCCGGCGCCAAGCATCGGCGCGCTTTGCCGGTCAAGCGGCCATCGCGGGCGGGCGGCAAGATCCATCCCGTCGCGGTGGCCGAGGCGAAACCGTTCGATCCCCGCCCAGGCGATCATCGCGGCGTTGTCGGTGCAAAGCGCCAGCGGTGGCGCGACAAAGCGGGCCCCGCGATCCGCCGCGACACGTTCAAGGGCGGCGCGGACCCTGCGGTTCGCTGCGACGCCGCCAGCGACCGCGAAGGCGGGAACGGCGGGGATGCGGTCCAGGCACGCCTCCAGCGCGCGCGCGGATTTTACGGCAAGCACATCGGTCACCGCCGCCTGAAACCCGGCACAAAGGTCGGCACGGTCCTGAACGGAAAGCCCGCCCTTCTCGGCAACAACGCCGTCGCGCGCCCGCAAGAGCGCAGTCTTCAGGCCCGAAAAGGACAGATCGCACCCGGGCCGGTCAAGCAGCGGGCGCGGAAACGCGAAACGCGCAGGGTCGCCCAGCGCCGCCTCCGCCTCGACCGAGGGGCCGCCGGGTTGCGGCAGGCCCAGAAGCTTTGCCGTCTTGTCGAACGCCTCGCCCGGCGCGTCGTCGATGGTACCGCCGATCCGGGTAAAATCCTCTGCCCCGCTGACCAGAAGGAACTGGCAATGCCCGCCGGAGACCAGAAGCATCAGGTAGGGAAAGGGCAGGCCGTCGGTCAGCCGGGGGGTCAGCGCGTGACCGGCAAGGTGATTGACGCCGATCAGCGGCAGGCCGGTGGCCGCGGCAATTCCCTTGGCACACATGACGCCGGCCATGACGCCGCCGATCAGCCCCGGCCCCGCCGTCACCGCGATGGCATCGACATCGGCCAGCGTCATCCCGGCCTGTTCCAGCGCGCGTTCGACGCAAAGGTCGATCCGTTCGACATGGGCGCGGGCAGCGATTTCGGGGACGACGCCGCCGAAGTCGGCATGCAGCGCGGTCTGGCCCTCGACCACCGAGGACAGGATCGCCGGCCCGTCGGCCGACAGGCGGACGAGTGCCGCCGCCGTATCATCGCAGCTGCTTTCCAGTCCAAGAATGGTGATCGTCTTGTCCATGATCCTGCCGGTTGCGCGGCCCTGTTCCGGCAGGTAACACCCGCATGGGTGTCATACAATCCCGGCAGGCCGGATGGAGGTGCGCGATTTTCCGACCGACGCTGATCCTGACCCGGCCCCGGGTGCAGTCCGAGGCCTTCGCCGAATCCTTTCGGACCGTTTTTGGTGCGGACTGGCCGGTCGTCATCTCGCCTTTGACCGATATCGTGTTTCGCTGCGCCGATCTGCCGCTGAACGGGTGCGAGGCCGTGGTCTTCACCTCGGCAAACGCGGTCGCTGGCCTGGTGCGCATCAGCGACCGGCGCGACCTTCCCGCCCTGTGTGTCGGCGCGCGCACCGCAGAAGTAGCGCGCGCCGCGGGTTTCGATGCACGCGAGGGTCCGGGTGACGCCGCCGCACTGGCGCATTGGATCGCCAGGGATCTTCAGCCGGTTCGTGTTGCCTATCCACGCGGTGCAACCATCGCTTTCGATCTTGAGGCGGCGCTTTCTTTGGCTGGAATAGAGACTGTTTCCGCCATTCTCTACGAACAGGCGGCCCGGCCCGCCAGCGATGAGTTGAGAAGCAGGCTGCAAGGCGACACACCCCTTCTGCTTCCGCTTTTCTCGACGGAGTCGGCGCGGCGCGCGGTTGCTGAACTTGAGGCGGCGACAGCACCGCTTTGCGTGGCCGCAATGAGTGCGCGTGTCGCGGATGTCGCGCGTGCGCTGCGGCCCGCCAGTCTGGAAGTGGCCGCGCGGCCCGATGCCGAGGCGATGATGGATGCGCTTGGCGCGCTGATTGACGCAGCCGGTTCGTCTTGAGGCGCGCCCCTTCGGCGTCTAGATTGAACAAAGCGGCCCATGACGATGCGGCGGTGGGGCCGAAGATCCGGAGGCGCGATTGGCCAGAACGAAGAAGACAGAGGGCTCCGACACCCCCGAGGCGCCGCTGGACCCGGTTTCAGGGCCAGAGGTGGAGACGCCCGAAGATCCGGCAGCCGACGCAATTCAAGATCCAGAGCCAGCGCCGAACGTGCAGGAACTGGCCCCGGAACCCGATCAGCCGGTGGTGCCGCCAGAGGCGCCGCAAGGGCGGGGTGGTGGATGGTTCGGCACAATCCTTGGCGGCGCGGTTGCGGCCGGTCTTGGTTTCGGCGCGGCTTACTACGCACTGCCGACGTCTGCGCCCGCGACGGACCTGAAGGCGGAGATTGCCGGGCTCAGGTCTCAGCTGGGCAGTCAGGACGCCGATCTTGCCGCCGTCGAGGCGCGGGTTGACGCCTTTGCGCCGGGTGCGAACCCCGCGGACCTTGCAGCACTCGATGCCCGACTGTCAGCGTCCGAAGCTGCATCAGAGGCAGCGCGCAAGGATACGGCCGCCGCGCTGAAGGCTTTGGAAGCGCGGGCCAGCGCGCTTGAGGATCGGTTGACCACGCTGGAACGGCAACCGATATCCGGCGACGGTATATCTGCGGCGGCGCTTCAATCCTTTGAACGGGAGGTTGCTGCGCTCAAGTCCGAGATCGATGCGCAGCGCGGTGAAAGCACCGCGATGGAAGCCCGGCTGGCCCAGGTGGCCGCCGAGGCGGAGGACCGGCTGAAAGCGGCCGAGGCGGAAGCAGAACGAATCCGCGCCGAGGCGGAGGCAGAGACGAAGCGGGCGCTGGCGCGCGCCGCCCTGAGCCATCTGCGCGCTGCGGTTGAAAGCGGCGCGTCGATCGAGGGCGCGATGGCTGATCTGTCTTCTGCGGGGGTCGAGCTGCCCGCCGGGCTGTCCGAACAGGCCAAGGGCGTTCCGACCAGCCAGCTTCTGCAAACCCGGTTCGATTCTGCCGCGCGGGAGGCTTTGACGGTTTCGTTGCGTGAAACCGCGGGCGAGGGCTGGGCCGACCGGATTTCTGCGTTCCTTCGCAGTCAGTCGGGCGCGCGGTCGCTGACTCCGCGCGCCGGTGATGATCCCGATGCGATCCTGTCGCGGGCCGACGCCGCGCTGAAGGCGGGCGACCTTGCCGCCGCCATCGACGAGATCGCGGCGCTTCCCGAAGGTGGCAAGGCGGTGATGGCCGAGTGGGTCGGCCTGGCGCAACGGCGGATGGCGGCACTTGCCGCGGTATCGGCCCTGGCGCAAACGGTGGAGTGAAAGGCAGCGGATGATCTGGTCCTTCATCAAGATCGTCGTCTTCGTCGCCATCGTCGCGGCGCTGACGCTGCTGGCGGGGCATCTGGCCGACCAGGGCACGGGGTTGCGGCTTGTCGTTGCCAACACCGAATTCACGCTCGGGCCGCTTCAGGCCGCGATTGCCGGGGTTCTGGCCGTCGTTGCGGTGTGGATCGGCCTCAAGCTTCTGGGGCTTCTTGTCGCCACCTTGCGATTTCTGAACGGCGACGAAACGGCGATCAGCCGCTACTTCAACCGCAACCGCGAGCGCAAGGGGTTCGAGGCGCTGGCCGAGGGCATGATGGCGATCGCCTCGGGCGACGGCCGTGTCGCGATGTCCAAGGCCGCGAGGGCCGAGAAGTTTCTCGAAAGGCCGGAATTGACCAACCTGCTGATGGCGCAGGCCGCGGAGCTGGCCGGCGACACGCGCCGCGCGACCGCTGTCTACAAGCGCCTGCTGTCCGACGACCGCACGCGGTTCGTCGCGGTTCGCGGCTTGATGATGCAGAAGCTGTCCGAGGGCGATACCGCAACCGCCCTGAAGCTGGCGGAAAAGGCGTTTTCCCTGAACCCGCGCCATTCCGGGGTGCAGGACACGCTTCTGCAGCTTCAGACCGGGTCCGGCGACTGGCGCGGTGCGCGCAAGGTTCTGGGCGCGAAGCTCAAGCAGGGTCTTCTTCCGCGCGATGTGCACAGCCGCCGCGATGCCGTCCTTGCGCTGCAGGAAGCACGCGAGGTCTTCGACGAAGACGCCTCTATCGAGACGCGAGAGGCGGCGATCGCGGCCAACAAGGCCTCGCCCGACCTGATTCCGGCGGCGGCGATGGCGGCAGAGGCCTATATCGCCAAGGGCAAGCCGAAGCTGGCGCAGCGGCTTCTTGTCAAGGCATGGGCGGCACAGCCCCACCCGGATCTGGCTGCGGCCTATGCCGCCATCGATCCCGAGGAAACGCCGCAAGCCCGGTTGAAGCGGTTCGAAACGCTGATCGCCGCGCGCCCCGATCATGAGGAAAGCCGCCTGTTGAAGGCCGAACTGAGCATCGCCGCCGAAGATTTCCCGGCGGCGCGCCGCGCCATGGGAACACTTGCGCAGGCCCACCCGACCGCCCGGGTCCTGACCATAATGGCCGCGATCGAGCGCGGTGAAGGATCGTCCGAGGCGGTCGTGCGCGGCTGGCTGGCGCGCGCGCTGACCGCAAGCCGCGGGCCGCAATGGGTTTGCGACAACTGCCACAACATCGAAGCTCAATGGGCGCCGGTCTGTGCCAACTGCGGTGGCTTCGACACATTCACCTGGCGCGAGCCGCAAGAGGGCGGCCTTGGCCCGGCAGGCGGCGCGGACATGCTGCCCCTGATCGTCGGCGAGCGCGCTTCGAACGCGCCTGAAACGGGCGACTTCGCGGTGCCGCCGACAGACTATGTGGTCGCGCACGGCGAGACAGGAAATACACCTGAAGAGAATGAAAAATAGGGCTACACACTTGGTGGCGTTGATGCTATCAGCCCGCCGACGATGCCCAGGCCGTCACTTGGCGTTCGGGGGGTTGAATTGCCGTCAGGGCCGTTGTACGGCCGTGCCAGCGAAAATGCCGGTGTAGCTCAGCTGGTAGAGCACGTCATTCGTAATGATGGGGTCGGGGGTTCGAGTCCCTTCACCGGCACCAGTTACCAGACAAAAGCCACGCACCCCCAGAGGACTGCGTGGCTTTTGGTTTTTCGTGGTGATCGAATGCCCGAAACGCCGGCGGGACTGCCTGTCGAAGAGGGCCGCCTGGGTCCGGGGGCCTGTCTGACCACGACGTTCGCCGAAAAATCAGGCATGTGCCCGCTGCCGCGCGCGAAAATGCAACAACCCGGGGCGAGTTTTCGCGCCGCTTCGCAAGATCGTTGGAGACTTGCCGCACGGCGCGCCTAGGATGCGGGTATGACCAATCCGCCGATCTTCGATGAAATGTGGGGCAACGACAGCGCGCTTCGGGCGCCATATTCGGGCATCAAGGACTGGCTCGATGCAGAAACGCCCGCGCGGCTGCGGGCAAAGAGCCGCGAGGCGGAAGAGCTTTTTCGCCTGACGGGCATCACCTTCAACGTCTACGGCCGGGCCGAGGCGGAAGAACGGCTGATCCCCTTCGATATCGTGCCACGCGTCATCGCGGCCCGGGAATGGCAGCGCCTGAGCCGGGGGATCGAACAGCGGGTGCGCGCGATCAATGCCTTCCTGCACGATATCTACCATCGTCAGGAAATCGTCCGGGCCGGGCGCATCCCGCTTGAGATGATATCACGCAACGAAGCATTCCTGCCCGAGATGATCGGCGTGACGCCCCCCGGGGGCGTCTACACACATATTGTCGGGATAGACCTAGTCCGCACCGACGACGACCAGTTCTATGTCCTTGAGGACAATGCCCGCACGCCGTCCGGCGTCAGCTACATGCTGGAGAACCGGGAAACCATGCTCCAGATGTTTCCGGAGCTTTTTGCGCGCAACCGGGTGCAGCCCGTCCAGACCTATCCGGCGAACCTGCGCCGGTCGCTGGCCGCCTGCGCCCCGCAGACGAACGGGGCGCCCACCGTCGCGGTGCTGACGCCGGGTATCTACAATTCCGCCTATTTCGAACACGCATTCCTTGCCGACGAAATGGGGGTGGAACTGGTCGAAGGGCATGACCTGCGCGTGGTCGACGGGCGCGTCGCGATGCGGACGACAGAGGGATACAAGCCCATCGACGTACTTTACCGGCGGGTAGACGATGCGTTTCTCGACCCGTTGAACTTCAACCCGGAAAGCACGCTTGGCGTTCCCGGCATCATGGATGTCTACCGCGCGGGGGGCATCACCATCGCCAACGCGCCGGGTACCGGGATCGCCGATGACAAGGCGATCTACAGCTACATGCCGGAGATTGTCGAATTCTACACCGGAGAACGCCCGCTTTTGCAGAACGTGCCGACCTGGCGCTGTCAGGATGCAGAGGCGCTGGCCTATGTCCTCGACAATCTGTCGGAGCTGGTGGTGAAGGAGGTCCATGGATCCGGCGGCTATGGCATGCTGATCGGGCCGGCGGCCAGCCGCAAGGAACTTGCCGCATTTCGCGACAAGCTGAAGGCCCGGCCGGGCAACTACATCGCGCAGCCGACCCTTTCGCTTTCGACCGTCCCGATCTTCACCCGCGCCGGCCTTGCGCCCCGCCATGTCGATCTGCGGCCCTTCGTCCTTGTCAGTCCGGGCAACGTCCACATCACGCCCGGCGGGCTGACGCGCGTCGCGCTCAAGAAAGGGTCGCTGGTGGTGAACTCGTCCCAGGGCGGCGGCACCAAGGATACCTGGGTGCTGGAGGACTGACCGCAATGCTTGGCAAGACCGCGAACGGCCTGTTCTGGATGTACCGATATCTTGAACGGGCAGAGAACACGGCCCGCCTGATCGAGACCGGCCAGCGCATCGCGCTGACGCGGTCAGGCGCCGGCGACGGGGAATGGCGGTCTATCCTGCAGACAGCCGGTGTCGCGGAGGGCTACGACGAGGGTCATGGCAGCCTGACGAAGGATCAGGCGATCGACTGGATGCTGCGGTCCGCCGACAATCCGTCTTCGGTCCTCTCCGCGCTTGCCGCCGCGCGGCAGAACGCCCGCATGGTGCGCACCGCGCTGACCCATGACGTGTGGGAGGCGACGAACGGCACCTGGATGTGGGCGCGCGAGGCCTTGTCGCGCAAGGTCGCCGAACGCGACCTGCCCAAGGTGCTGCACCGGGTGCGCGAACGGTCGGCGCTGGTGCGAGGCGCGACCGACGGGACGATGCTGCGCAACGACATCTACGATTTCCTGCGGCTTGGCACCTTCCTTGAACGCGCCGACAGCACCGCGCGAATCCTCGATGTGAAATACTATGTCCTTCTGCCTTCGGTCGCTGCGGTCGGCAGTTCGATCGACAACGTCCAGTGGGAAACCATCCTTCTGTCGGTCTCGGCGCGCGGCGGTTTTCGCATGGAATACGGATCGAACTTCACGCCGCGCGATATCGCTCAGTTCCTGATCCTGGATCGCCGGATGCCGCGCAGCCTGTGCTTTTGCGTGCGCAAGATCCGCGACAACCTTGACTATCTCGGCTCAAGCTACGGCAGCCAGCCGGCATCGCTTGCCAAGGCGCATGACCTTCAGGCCTATCTTGACCGCGACATCGAGGCGATTTTCGACGGTGGACTGCATGAATTCATCCAGAAGGTTCTGGGCCGGCTGGGCGAGCTCGGCCGGCAGATCGAAATCGACTACAGGTTCTACGAGTAGATCATGCGCCTGAAGATCAGCCACACCACCCGATATGATTTCGACGCGCCGGTCAGCCACGGTCTGCAACAGCTTCGCAAGACGCCGAAGTCCAGCCACGGCCAGCTTGTCGAGACCTGGACAACAACCGTATCGGGCGGCCGAAAGGAGCTTTCCTACACCGACCATCACAACAATGTCGTCGAACTTGTCAGCCTGGACCGGGGCGCAACGCGGCTTGAGGTGACAAGCGAAGGCGTGGTCGAGATTTCGGAGTTGCATGGCGTGGTGGGCAACCATTCCGGGCCAGCCCCACTTTGGCTTTACCGGACGTCGACCCCGCGAACAGAGGCGAGGGCGGGGGTCCGCGCGCTGCTGCGCCGGGTGGAGGCGGGCGATGACCTGGCCCGGTTGCACGCGCTGATGCGTGTGGTGCACGAGGCGCTGACCTACGAGATCGGCGCATCCCATCCGGACTGGAGTGCCGAGGACGCGCTGGCCAAGGGCCGCGGCGTTTGCCAGGACCACACCCACATCTTCGTTGCCGGGGCGCGCGAACTGGGATTTCCCGCCCGCTATGTGTCAGGTTACCTGATGTTGGAGGACCGCATCGCTCAAGAGGCGATGCACGCCTGGGCCGAGGCGCATGTCGATGGCCTTGGCTGGGTTTCCTTCGATCCGGCGAACTGCGTTTCGGCAGACACGCGCTATGTCCGGGTCGCGACCGGGCTGGACTACGCGCAGGCGGCCCCCGTCCGTGGAACGCGCGCCGGGGGCGAGGGCGAAGCCCTTTCGGTCGCGATCGAGGTCGCCCAGCAGTAGCCTGGCGCGCGCGCAGGCTGCACGACCTGTCGTCCAATGCGTCAGCACGGGCAAGCGAGTGCCGAAAAAACGGGCACTCCCGGTCTTGGGGCCCTGTCCGGTATCGCGGCCCCTGCGCTTTTTGCACTACGGGCGGCAGGATCGACCCGACACCTTTCCGAGGGAGGCCGGGATCAACGCAGCCGCCGACATACGTCCTGCAAGCCCCGAATGCGCACAACCCCGCGCGTTTGGCGACGCGCGCGTGAGGGTGATGCAGGATCGCGACGGGATCGGCCGACTGCAGGGGCTGCGGCAGGCCGGGTCGCTGAAGCTGCTGTTTCCGCGCCCCGTCGGCCGGGGGATCGAGGTCGTCGCGGTGAACACCGCCGGCGGGATCACCGGCGGCGACCGGTTTGGCATCCGCGCCGAGGCGGGGGCGGGAACCTTGCTGACCGTGACGACACAGGCCGCGGAACGCGCCTATCGCGCGCAACAGGACGAGGTCGCGGCGGTAGAAAACAGGGTGATCGCCGAGGCCGGGGCCGAAGTGCGATGGCTGCCACAGGAAACCATCCTTTTCGACCGTTGCGCGCTGCGCCGCCGCCTGCGCATCGACCTTGCGCCGGATGCCCGGCTTCTGGCCGCCGAACCGCTGATCTTCGGACGGGCCGCAATGGGCGAGGTACTGCGCGGTATCCGGTTTTCGGACCGCTTCACCATCCACCGTGATGGCACGCCGCTTTACCTTGACGGGATCGAGATCGACGGCGATGCCCATGCCCTCATGATGCGGCGGGCGACCGGCGCGGGCGCGGGTGCCATGGCGAGCCTTGTCCATGTCGCACCCGGCGCGGGCGCGCATCTGGACGCGGTGCGAGACCTGGTCGGCGCAGAGGGCGGGGCATCGCTTCTGTGGCTGGACGTTTTGGTCCTGCGTGTGCTTGCGGCCGACGGATTTCTTCTTCGCCGCGCCCTTTTGCCGGTTCTGGACCGGCTGAGCGGCGGCAGCCTGCCCAGAGTCTGGAGGTTCTGACGATGCAACTGACACCGCGAGAAAAGGACAAGCTCCTGATCGCCATGGCCGCCGAGGTCGCGCGCAGACGCAAGGCGCGAGGTGTGAAGCTGAACCACCCCGAAGCGATCGCGCTGATTACCGACGCGGTTCTCGAGGGCGCGCGCGACGGCAGGTCGGTCGCCGACATGATGGAAGCGGGCGCCGCCATCGTGAGCCGCGAAGACTGCATGCAGGGCGTGCCGGAAATGATCCCCGAAGTGCAGGTCGAGGCGACATTTTCCGACGGCACCAAGCTTGTCACCGTTCACAACCCGATCCGCTGAAGGAGCTTCACCATGCGCAAGATCGTCACCCTTGCCGCCCTCATTCTGCCCGGGGCCGCGATGGCCCATCCCGGCCACCAGACCGCGGGTCTTGTCGCCGGTCTGTCGCATCCGCTGTCCGGCGCGGACCATGCGCTTGCGATGATCGCGGTCGGTTTGCTCGCATCCCAGCTCGGCGTGCGCGCGCTTTGGGCCGCGCCGCTGGCCTTCGTGGCGTCGATGCTGGCGGGCAGTGCCCTTGGCCATATCTGGCCGGCCCTTTCGGGTGTCGAGCCGATGATCATTGCGTCGGTCATCCTTCTTGGAGCCGCCGTCGCACTTGCGCGGCCGCTTCCTTTCGTGTCGGTCCTGGCGATGCTGGCGGTCTTTGGCCTGGCGCACGGGGCCGCACATGGCGCCGAGGGGCCGGCGGCCGGGCTCTTGCCCTATGCGGCAGGCTTTGCCGCGGCAACCGTGGCGCTGCACGGTTTGGGTGCTGGACTTGGCCTTGCGCTGGCCCGGCTGCCCGGGGCGCAGCGTGCCCTGGGCGGAATGACGATGATGGCCGGCGTCGCGCTGGCGCTGGCGGGATGAGCGTGGCGCGATGATTCCCGGACAGATTCTTTGCCCCGAAGGAACGCTTCTTCTGAACGAAGGGGCGGCGGCAATAACGCTCATGGTCGCGAACACGGGCGACCGGCCGGTGCAGGTGGGCAGCCATTATCACTTCGCCGAGGCCAATCCCGCCCTGTCGTTCGACCGGGACGCGGCGCGCGGCTACCGTCTGGACATTGCCGCCGGGACGGCGGTGCGCTTCGAACCCGGGCAGCGGCGCGAAATCCGGCTGGTGCCCTTTGCCGGTGCGCGACGCATCTACGGTTTCCGCAAGTCCATCATGGGAGAGCTTTGAGATGCCGCGCGAAATCTCCCGCGCGGACTATGCCGCGATGTACGGGCCGACGACCGGAGACCGGGTGCGCCTTGCCGACACCGACCTTGTCATCGAGGTCGAGCGGGATTTCACCACCTATGGCGAGGAGGTGAAGTTCGGCGGCGGCAAGGTGATCCGCGATGGCATGGGCCAAAGCCAGGCGACCCGCCTGTCGGGCGCGGTGGACACCGTTATTACCAACGCGCTGATCGTCGATCACACCGGCATCTTCAAGGCAGACGTGGGCCTGCGCGACGGGCGCATCCACAAGATCGGCAAGGCGGGCAACCCCGACTGCCAGCCTGGGGTGACCATCGTGATCGGCCCGGGGACCGAGGTCATCGCCGGCGAGGGCCGGATTCTGACCGCAGGCGCCTTTGACAGCCACATCCACTTCATCTGCCCCCAACAGGTCGAGGAGGCGCTGCATTCCGGGGTGACCACGATGCTGGGCGGCGGGACCGGGCCCGCGCATGGCACGCTTGCGACGACCTGCACGCCCGGTCCGTGGCACATCGGCCGGATGCTTCAGGCTGTCGATGCGCTGCCGATGAACATCGGGCTTTCCGGCAAGGGCAATGCATCTTTGCCCGGCGCCCTGGTCGAGATGGTGGAAGCCGGGGCCTGCGCCATGAAGCTGCACGAGGATTGGGGCACGACGCCGGCCGCCATCGATTGCTGCCTGTCGGTCGCGGATGCGATGGACGTGCAGGTGATGATCCACACCGACACGCTGAACGAATCCGGCTTTGTCGAGGATACGATCGCGGCGATCGGCGGACGCACGATCCATGCCTTCCACACCGAGGGCGCGGGCGGCGGTCATGCCCCCGACATCATCCGCATCTGCGGCAACCCAAATGTGATCCCCTCGTCCACCAACCCCACGCGGCCTTTCACCGTCAACACGGTCGAAGAACACCTCGACATGCTGATGGTCTGCCACCACCTGTCAAAGTCGATTCCCGAGGATGTGGCCTTTGCCGAAAGCCGCATCCGCCGAGAAACCATCGCGGCGGAAGACATCCTTCACGACATCGGTGCGTTCTCCATCATCGCTTCGGACAGCCAGGCGATGGGCCGGGTGGGCGAAGTGATCCTTCGCACCTGGCAGACCGCCCACAAGATGCGCCGGCAGCGCGGCCGCCTGCCTGAAGAGACGGGCGAGAACGACAATTTCCGCGTCCGCCGCTACATCGCGAAATACACGATCAATCCGGCGATCGCCCACGGCATCGCGCACGAGATCGGCTCGGTCGAGGAGGGCAAGCGGGCGGATCTGGTGCTTTGGCATCCCGCGTTCTTCGGCGTGAAGCCCGAAATGGTCCTGCTGGGCGGGATGATCGCCTGCGCGCAGATGGGCGACCCCAACGCCTCGATCCCGACGCCGCAACCGGTCTGGTCGCGGCCGATGTGGGCGGCCTTCGGGCGGGCCGTCGAACGATCGGCGGTGACCTTCGTCTCTGCCGCGGCAGAGGCCGGCGGGATACGGGCGCGGCTGGGCCTTGCGAAGGATGTGGCATCCGTTCGAAACACCCGGCGCATCGGCAAGGCAGACATGGTCCTGAACGCAGCGCTGCCGCGGATCGAGGTCAACCCCGAGACCTACGAGGTCAGGGCCGACGGTGTCCTTCTGACTTGCGAACCGGCCGCCGTCCTGCCGATGGCACAACGATATTTCCTGTTCTGAGGGTCGAGACATGAAGAACCTGCCCATCGCACAGACCATCCAACGCCGCCCCGGCACGACGGGCGCGGCGCTGGTCTGCACGCTTGACTATGCGGGGCGTTTCCTGCGGCGCAAGCGGCTGCGCACCGATTGCGGCGTCCCTTTTCTTGTCGATCTGGCACAGGCCGCGTCGCTTGATGAAGGCGATGTCCTGGAGCTGTCGGACGGACGTCTGGTGGCGATTGCCGCCGCCGCGGAGGACCTGCTTCAGGTGCAGGGCGACCTGCCCCGGCTGGCCTGGCACATTGGCAACCGGCACACGCCCTGCCAGATCGACGGCGACAGGCTGCTGATCGGACGCGATCCGGTGATCGCGCATATGCTGGAACACCTGGGCGCGTCGGTTCTGGAGGTCTACGAACCCTTCACGCCCGAGGGTGGTGCCTATGGTCATGGCCGGACGCATGGCCATGAGCACGGGGCAAGCGCGCATACCGGTGGCGAACACGGGCAGGCTCATGCGCACTGACGCCGCGCTGATCCTGTCGCAGTGGCTGTCGCCGTCCTTTCCGGTCGGTGCCTTCGCCTATTCGCACGGTCTGGAAACCGCGATTCAGGAAGGCGCCGTCGGGTCCGCCGACACGCTGGAATGCTGGCTTGAGGATGTGCTTTGTGCAGGCACCGGCCGGAACGACGCCATCCTGATCGCCGCGGCCCACGGGGCAGACCCCGCGCCCCACGGCACCGTCACGGTCAGGCAGGTCGACGCGGTGGCGCGCGCCTTTGCGGCGTCCTCCGAACGAATGTCTGAAAGCCTGAAGATGGGCCGGGCCTTCGCAGCGACGGTGGCGGCCAGCCACGCGGTCGACCTTCCCGAACTGACCTATCCCGTCGCGGTCGGGCGTGCCGCGCGCCTTCTTGGCTTGCCGCTGGAGATGACGCAGGTGCTTTATCTGCAATCGTTCCTGTCCAACCTCGTCTCGGTCGCGGTTCGTCTGGTGCCGCTGGGCCAGACCGAAGGGCAAAGAACCCTGGCGCGCCTCGGGCGTCTGTGCGCCCCGGTTGCGGCGGCGTCGCGCGACCGGACGCTGGATGATCTGGCGGGCACCGCCTTTCTGTCCGATATCGCCGCCATGCGGCACGAATCCCTGAGAACGAGGCTTTTTCTGTCATGACATCGCTTAACGGCCCCCTGCGTATCGGGATCGGCGGACCTGTCGGCGCGGGCAAGACGACACTGACCGCGTGCCTCGCCAGGCTGTTTCACCCGCAGCTTTCGATCGGTGTCATCACCAATGACATCTATACCCGCGAGGACGCAGAGGCATTGATGCGCATGCAGATCCTGCCCGCCGACCGGATCATCGGGGTCGAGACGGGGGGCTGCCCGCACACCGCCATCCGTGAAGACGCCTCCATCAATCTTGCCGCGATCGCCGAGATGCAGGCGCGCCACCCCGATCTTGATCTTGTGCTGATCGAAAGCGGCGGCGACAACCTGTCGGCGACCTTCAGTCCGGAACTGGCGGACGTGACGGTCTATGTGATCGACGTCGCAGCGGGGGAGGAGATCCCGCGCAAGGGTGGCCCGGCGATCACCCGGTCCGACCTTCTGGTGATCAACAAGACCGACCTTGCGCCGCATGTGGGCGCATCGCTTGAGGTGATGGAAAGGGACGCGACGCGGATGCGGGCAGGAAGGCCGCACATCTTCGCCTCCCTCCGATTCGGTACAGGCGTTGAGGAGATCGCGCGCGAAATCCGCGCTGTGGGTGGCATCGGCGGCTGACCGTTGGCCTGCCGCGCGCCAGGCGGCCCCGTGGTGACAGGGCCAGCCGGCGCAGGGGGTCAGCCCTTGACGCGTTCGTTGCGCGTGGCGATCAGTTTCAGCCGCAGGGCGTTCAGCCGGATGAAGCCCGCCGCGTCCTTCTGGTCATAGGCGCCTGCATCCTCTTCGAAGGTCACATGCTTTTCGCTGTAAAGCGAATGATCGGACCAGCGCGCGACGGTGCGGGCCGAGCCCTTGTAAAGCTTGACGCGCACGGTGCCCGTGACGTGTTCCTGGCTCTTGTCGATCAGGGCCTGAAGCATCTCGCGTTCCGGGCTGAACCAGAAGCCGTTGTAGATCAGTTCCGCATAGCGCGGCATGATCGAATCCTTCAGATGGCCCGCGCCGGCATCGAGCGTGATCTGCTCGATGCCCCGGTGCGCCTCTAGCAGGATCGTGCCGCCGGGGGTTTCATAGACGCCGCGCGATTTCATCCCGACGAAGCGGTTTTCCACCAGGTCGAGGATGCCGACCCCATGCTTGCCGCCCAGTTCGTTCAGCCGGGTGAGAATTGTCGCGGGGCTCATCTCTTCGCCGTTGATCGCGACCGCGTCACCCTTCTCGAAGGTGATCTCGACGAATTCGGGGGCATCGGGCGCGTCTTCCGGCCGGGTAATGCGCTGAAGGACGTATTCGGGGGCCTCCTCGGCCGGGTTCTCCAGAACCTTGCCCTCGGACGAGGTGTGCAGAAGGTTCGCATCGACCGAGAAGGGCGCATCGCCCCGTTTGTCCTTGGCAATCGGAATCTGGTTCGCCTCGGCGAACTCCAGAAGCTTGGTGCGGCTCGTAAGATCCCATTCGCGCCAGGGGGCGATAACCTTGATATGCGGGTTCAGCGCATAGGCCGAAAGCTCGAACCGGACCTGATCGTTGCCCTTGCCGGTGGCGCCGTGGGCCACCGCGTCGGCCCCGGTCATTGCCGCGATCTCGACCAGGCGCTTGGAGATCAGCGGCCGCGCGATCGAGGTACCGAGCAGATAGAGCCCTTCGTAAAGCGCGTTGGCGCGGAACATCGGGAAGACGAAGTCGCGCACGAATTCTTCCCGCACGTCCTCGATATAGATGTTCTCGGGCTTGATCCCCAGAAGCTCCGCTTTCTTGCGCGCCGGGTCCAGTTCTTCCCCCTGGCCCAGGTCGGCGGTGAACGTCACGACCTCGCAGCCGTATTCGGTTTGAAGCCATTTCAGGATGATCGAGGTATCGAGACCGCCGGAATAGGCAAGAACGACTTTCTTCGGGGAAGACATGGGCAGCCTCATCGCGTGACGTGAATTCGGCTGCCGTTTATTGGGTTTCCGCCCGTCGGGCAAGGGCACAGGCCCTTTGGTTCGCTTGATCACGCGGAGACGCCAAGAACCTCTCGGATCATCGTGATGGCGTCGGACGATAGGCTACGCCCGTTCGCTGCGGCAGCCAGAGCGTCGATTTCCGCCTGCTGCGCGGACTGCAGTCGGTGCAAATCGGCTTCCGATCCGCTTTTGGCGTAGGTGCGCGCCGCTGCGATCGTTGCCTCCGCGGCCCTCAGATAGCTACGGTAACGGCCGATCTGGCTGTCCGAGTTGGCGCGCTTGAGAACGGCAGGATTGTCGATGATGGACTCAAGGGCCTTAAGTTCGGACGCAAGAAGCCCGTAGTTCGCATCTACCGCGACCTTGATCGATTGGACGGCCTCTGGCTTTGCCTTGCCTTTCCCGTTCGCCTTTCCGTTGCCGCCGGCGTTGCTGTTGCCATTGCCGTTCCCGCCGCCATTCCCACCGGCATTTCCGTCGTTCCTTGCGAACGCCGCGTCTTGCCCCAGCGACGCCAGAGCCGGCGCGAGCGGGCCCAGCAACAGCGCGGCCATCATGAATGCTGCGGCTATGGTTTTGGCGTTCGATCCAGACACTTGGCTCACCGTTTACCAGCTTATGGTGCTGGCGGATAAAGCGATTCAGGCAGACAGAATTGTCAGAAATGTGGCCGATCGGCGCTTTGCCCGCGCGAAACGCCGCGCTGAGAGGAAAATCGCCGATACACCGCTTGACATCCGGGCCGTCGAATGTGGCTAAGGGCTGTTCGCATTTACAGGGATGCTCGCCTTGACCTCCTTCGCCGACCGCGCCGCAGAGGCGACGAACTCACTCCGCACGCTTTTCCCTGAGACGCCGCTGCAGCTTAACGTGCATCTGTCGCAGCGCTACGGCGCCGAGATCTATCTGAAGCGGGAGGATCTGACCCCGGTCCGCAGCTACAAGCTGCGTGGGGCCTATAACGCAATGCGCAAGGTGCTTGCGCGCGATCCCGGCCAGCGGCATTTCGTCTGCGCTTCGGCAGGCAATCATGCGCAGGGCGTGGCCTATGCCTGCCGCCACTTCGGGGTGACAGGGACGATCTTCATGCCTGTCACCACACCGCAGCAGAAGATCGACAAGACCCGCGCCTTTGGCGAGGACAACGTGGAGATCCGGCTGACCGGAGACTATTTCGACCAGACGCTTGCGGCGGCTCAGGCCTATTGCACAGCGGATGGGGCGTGGTTCCTGTCGCCTTTCGACGACGAGGACGTGATCGAGGGCCAGGCGAGCGTCGGCGTGGAAATCATCCGGCAACTCGGGCGGGCGCCGGACATGGTCATCCTGCCGGTCGGCGGCGGCGGCCTTGCGTCGGGCGTCACCTCATACTTCAGCGAAGCCGCGCCGGAGACGCGGTTCCGCTACGTCGAGCCGGCCGGCGGCACCAGCCTGGCTGCCGCGCTGGCGGCGGGGGCGCCGGTCACGCTGAGGCGGATCAACAGTTTCGTCGACGGCGCCGCAGTGGCGCGAATCGGGGAAAGAACCTTCGACCGCCTGAGGCATGTCGATCCCGGCCACGTTCTTTCCGCGCCCGAGGACCGCATCTGCATCACCATGCTTGAAATGCTGAACGTCGAGGGGATCGTTCTTGAGCCCGCCGGCGCGCTGGCGGTCGACGTGCTGCCCGAACTTGCCGACCAGATCGCTGGCAAGACGGTGGTTTGCGTGACTTCGGGCGGAAACTTCGACTTCGAACGTCTGCCCGAGGTAAAGGAAAGGGCGCAGCGCTATGCCGGGCTGAAGAAGTATTTCATCCTCAGGATGCCGCAGCGCCCGGGTGCCCTGCGCGAGTTCCTCGAGATGCTGGGCCCGGACGACGACATCGCGCGGTTCGAGTATCTGAAGAAGTCGGCGCGCAACTTCGGTTCCGTCCTGATCGGCATCGAAACCAGGTCTGCGGCCAATTTTGCCAGCCTGGCGGCGAAACTGGATCAGGCCGGGTTCGTCTATCGCGACATCACCGATGACGAGACCCTCGCGGAGTTCCTGATCTAGGCGGCTGACGTCCGTCCCTTGCCTTCGGCGATGCCGGCAATGAAGCCTGCGCGCGACCGACCATAGCAATCGATGACGGCGCCGATATCGACAGACCGGCCTTCGCCCCGCGCGGCAAGGCGTTCGCCGTCCTGGCAGATTGCGCCGAATTCGGCAAAGCCGAGGTTCCACGCACTGCCCTTGAGGAAGTGAAGATCCTGTTCGTAGGTCGCCGGATCGGGATCGGCGCGCAGCCGGTCGACGACGCTTTCCACCTCTTCCAGGAACAGATCGACCACCTCGTCAAAGCTGTCTTCGCCAATCTCGTCGCGCAGGTTGGCGACCCTCGTCCAGTCGATCATCGCATGCACCCCTTCCGGCCTCTTGCCGCGAAGCTAGGACATGCGCGTTGATGCTGGGTTAATCTTCGAATCCCCGCCGCTTCAGATTGCCTTAATGAACTCCGCCTAGGGTCGGGGCCTGACATTTGCCCGGACCATTCAGTGAACTCGCTTTCGTACAATCCTGCGCGTGACTTCACGCCGGCCGTTGCGGCATCTGCGGCCGGACGGCGCATACTCGTGGTCGATGACAGCCGGGTCCAGCGCAAGATCCTTGTTTCGCAGATCGCCCGGTCTGGGTACCGCGTGGCAGAGGCGGGTTCGGCCGAGGAAGCGCTTGCGACCTGCCGCACCGATCCGCCCGACCTGGTCATCTCGGACTGGATGATGCCGGGCATGAGCGGGCTGGATTTCTGCAAGGCGCTGCGCGCGATGAACGCGGACGCCTATGTCTACTTCATCCTGCTGACTTCGAAATCGGAAACCGCCGAGGTTGCGATGGGGCTGGATGTCGGGGCGGACGACTTCCTGACCAAGCCGGTATCCGGCGACGAGCTTCGCGCGCGCATCGCGGCGGGCGAACGCATCCTTCGCGTCGAGCGCGAACTGAAGGACAAGAACCGCCTTCTCACCTCGGCGCTGGATGAACTCCAGGGCCTTTACGATTCGATCAACCGCGACCTTCTTGAGGCGCGAAAGCTTCAGCAAAGCCTTGTTCGCGAACGGTTCCGAAGCTTTCCGGGTGCCGATGTCGCGCTTCTTCTGCGGCCCTCGGGCCATGTGGGCGGCGATCTGGTCGGCGTTTTCCAGATCAACGAGAACCGGATCGGCGTGTTTTCGATCGACGTTTCGGGGCATGGCATTACCTCGGCCCTGATGACCGCGCGGCTTGCGGGGTTCCTTTCGGGCACAACACCCGAACAGAACCTCGCTCTGGTGCAGGCGGGCGATGGCTACGGCGCGCGCGCGCCGGATGAACTGGCGTCGCTTCTGAACAGGATCGTGCTGCGCGAACTGCAGACCGAGACGTATTTTACCCTGGCTTATGCCGACATCGACCTTGTGTCGGGCCGCACAGCGATCGTTCAGGCGGGACATCCCCATCCGGCGGTGCTGCGCGCCGGCGGCGGGGTAGAATTCGTCGGGTCAGGCGGCTATCCGATCGGCCTGATCGAGGGTGCAACCTACCAGACGGCAGAGATCACCCTGAACCCGGGCGACCGGCTGTTCCTGATGTCCGACGGCATCACCGAACTGCCCGACGCGTCGGGCGCCGAACTTGGGCAGGAGGGATTGCGTGCCATGATGGGGGATATCCGCGGCTGCACCGGCCAGGGCTTTCTCGACGCGCTGATGCAACGACTTGATACCCTCTCCGAAGGGGACTTCGCCGATGACGTATCCGGTGCGCTGATCGAATTCTCTGGCGGAGCAGCTGGCTAGAGCAGGTCGAAGGCGCGGCCGAGGAAATGGCGATCACCCTCGTTATCCAGTATCTGGGCGGCATCGCGCGCGGGAACCCAAAGCGCCTGATGGCCCGGTTCCGACGGGGGGCCAAGGCGGCGCGCCGGCCGGGCAAGGTAGATCGTGCAAAGCTTTTCAGCCCATTTGTCGTATTCTGGCATGTAGGTGAAACGGCGATAGGCGCCGATGCGGCGTGCCCCGGTGATCGTCCAGCCGGTTTCCTCGTAGACTTCGCGGTGAAGCGCGCGCAGGGGTGATTCCCCCGGATCGATCCCCCCGCCGGGCAGCTGGAATTCCGGGTCTGGCTCTGCCTGATGGGTGATCAACACGTCGCCGTCCAGCGCCAGCACCGCGTAAACGCCGTGCCGCATCCGGTATCTCCGGTCTGAACGAACTGCTTCGCCGAATCGCCTGATCACGTCTGCCCCCTTGGCGCACCGGTTGCCGTCCCCATATGGACGCGGTATGCCAAGGCCCCGGCCAAAAGGAAACCCCATGTCACGCCTGTCGCAGATCGTCTGGGACGATACCGTCCTGCCGTTCCAACTTGACCGCTCCGATATCCGGGGGCGGGTCGCGCGCCTTGACGGGGTTCTCGAAAAGGTGCTGAGCCAGCATGACTATCCCGCCGCAGTCGAGGCCCTGGTGGCCGAGGCGGCGCTTCTGACCGCGCTGATCGGGCAGACGATCAAGCTCAGGTGGAAGCTGTCGCTCCAGATCCGGGGCGACGGGCCGATCCGCATTATCGCGACCGACTACTATGCGCCCGCGTCCGAAGGTGCGGCCGCCCGGATTCGCGGCTGGGCCAGTTTCGACCCCGAAAGGGTCGTCCCCGACGGCCATGCGTTCAGCCAGATCGGCAAGGGATATTTCGCGATCCTGATCGATCAGGGCGCCGGCAGCGTGCCCTACCAGGGGATCACGCCGATTGCCGGCGGTTCTCTTTCGGCCTGCGCAGAGACATATTTTGCCCAGTCAGAGCAGCTCCCCTCGCGCTTCGCGCTTGCGTTCGGACGGTCGCAACTTCCGGGCCAGGACGAGCACTGGCGCGGCGGCGGCGTGATGCTTCAGCACATGCCCAAGGCATCGCCGCTGGTCGCGCGTGACGACGCGACCGGGGAAGGCGGGCTTTTGTCGGCGGCCGATATCCTCGACGGTGAGGAAGGCGACAACTGGAACCGCGCCAACCTGCTTCTCGATACGGTGGAGGAACTTGAGCTGATCGGCCCGACGGTCCAGCCGACCGATCTTCTGATCCGGCTTTTCCACGAAGAGGGGCCGCGGGTCTTCGACGCGCAGGCAGTCCAGTTCGGCTGTACCTGTTCGGCGGACAAGGTGCGTGAAAGCCTGTCGATATATTCGGCCAAGGACATCGCGCACATGACCACGGACGAAGGGATCGTGACCGCGGATTGCCAGTTCTGCGGCGCGCATTACGAATTCGATCCGACCACCCTTGGCTTCGAGGCGCAGGAGCGTCCCGATGACGAGGCCTGATCGGTTCGAAGATCTTGCGGCCGCGCTGTTGGCGCCGGGGCGGCCGACATCCGATTACGACCTGAACCCCGGAACGGTCCTGCCCGAGGGGCGCCGCCTGACCGACGCGGCGGTCCTGGTGGCGTTTCAGCAAGCACCGGGCGGGCTTCAGGTCGTGCTGACCAAGCGGTCTTCGCGGCTCAAGCATCATCCGGGGCAGATCGCGCTGCCCGGCGGGAAAGTGGACGACACCGATGACGGCCCCGTCGCCGCGGCCCTTCGCGAGGCGGAAGAGGAGATCGGCCTTCCCAGGACCAATGTCGCGATCCTTGGATCGACGCAGCCGCACGAGACCGTCACCGGCTTTTCGGTCACGCCGGTCCTTGGCCGTGTCCTTCGGCCTTTCACGCCGCGTCCGGAGGCAGGCGAGGTCGACGAAGTGTTCGCGGTACCCCTGGCGCATCTCCTCGATCCTGCGAACTATCGCATCGAGGGGCGGCGATGGCGCGGCCAGTGGCGGCGCTACTATGCGGTGCCCTATGGTCCCTATTACATCTGGGGCGCGACCGCGCGTATCCTGCGGGCGTTGGCGGACCGGATGAACGGATGAAGATCGCGGGCGAGTGGATCGAGGCGGCGCATGTCCAGCAGGTGCTGCACATGCTGACGGATGCGGGGCACCAGGCGTTTCTGGTGGGTGGCTGCGTGCGCAACGCCCTTCTGGGTCAGCCCGTCGCCGATATCGACATCTCGACCGACGCGATGCCCGAACGGGTCGTCGCGCTGGCCGGGGCCACCGGGTTGAAGGCCGTTCCGACCGGGATCGAACACGGGACGATCACGGTCGTCGCCGAGGGCGTCGGGCACGAGATCACGACGTTCCGCCGCGATGTCGAAACCGACGGGCGGCGGGCGGTCGTCGCGTTTTCCACCCGGATCGAGGATGACGCGGCCCGGCGCGACTTCACCATGAACGCGCTTTACGCCGACGCCACGGGCGCGGTGGTCGATCCGATGGGCGGCCTGGCGGACCTTTGGGCCCGTCGCGTGCGCTTCGTTGGCGATGCCGACGAGCGCATCCGCGAAGACCTGCTGCGCATTCTGCGGTTCTTCCGGTTCCACGCCTGGTATGGCGACCCCGAGGAAGGCCTTGATGCCGATGGGCTGGCCGCCTGCGCCGCAAATTCGGCTGGAATAGAGACGCTTTCGCGCGAAAGGATCGGTCACGAGATGCGCCGGCTTCTGGCGGCGCCGGACCCGTCGCAATCGGTCGCGGCGATGCAGGCGACGGGCATCCTCGCGCGGGTTCTTCCCGGCGCGGATGCGCGCGCGCTGGCGCCGCTTGTGCACCTTGAGCCCCCCTATGCGCCCGACTGGATACGTCGCCTGTGCGTTCTGGGTGGGACCGGGCATGCGGATGGCCTTCGCCTGTCGCGGGCCGAGGCGCGCCGGGCGGAAACGCTTGCGGCCGCCCTTGCGGCCGGCGAAAGCGCGGCGGTCACTGCCTATCGCCACGGAGCTGAAATCGCGCGGGACGTGGTGCTGGTGATGGCGGCAAGTGCGGGTACCGAGCCGCCGGCAGGGTGGGAAGATCGAGTGGCGCAGGGCACAACTGCGGTCTTTCCGGTCGCGTCAGGGGATCTGATGCCGGTTTTTTCCGGCGCCGCGCTGGGCGCGCGTCTGCGGGAACTGGAAGAACGCTGGATCGCGTCCGGTTTCGAATTGTCACGGGAACAATTGCTGGCTTGAAGCCGATGGCGCGCGCGGCAAGAGTCCGCGTCCAGATCAAGACTCCGGGTGCTGCAATGCCGATTGAATCGTTTCTACTGCTTGTAAGCCTTGCGGCGGGCACCCTGTTCACGCCAGGGCCGAACAACGCGATGCTGGCCACGTCTGGCGCTGCCTTCGGATTTCGCCACACGTTGCCACATATGCTGGGTGTCGCCCTCGGGTTCCCGGCGATGGTGCTGATCGTGGGTCTTGCCCTGGGCGGGATCTTCCAGGCCAGCATCGCGCTCCAGGAAGGTCTTCGCTGGGGCGGCGCGGCCCTTCTGGTCTGGATCGCCTGGAAGATCGCGACCTCCGGCAAGGTTTCGACCGGGGGCGGCCCCGCCCGTCCCATGACCTTTCCTGCCGCCGCCGCCTTCCAGTGGATCAATCCGAAGGCCTGGGTAATGGCCGTCGCGGCCACATCGCAGTTCGTCACGGGGCCGGATCCTTGGCTGGCCGCGATCATTGTTGCGGTGACGTTTCTGGGCGGCGGGCTCATGTCTTCGGCTGTCTGGGTTCTGGCTGGGCAGGCCATTTCCCGCTTTCTGACATCGCACCTTCGGCGGCGGGCATTCAACCTGACGATGGCGGCGCTGATCGTCCTATCCGTCGTGCAGCTGGTCTGGCACTGACATTCCCCTTCGGCCCGGGTCAGGGTATACCGGGGCAAACTCGCAAAGGTTGTTCCATGTTCCGGTTCTTCGAGAACCTCGTCGATCCCTATCTGACCTACGAGGAGAAGGACGCGCCGCCGCGGCGGCTCGTTCCTTTCCTGAAGGACTATGCCCGCCCGTTTCGCGGTGTCTTTGCGGCCGCGATCCTGGTCAAGGTGCTCACCGCCCTGACCGAGGTCGGGTTGATCTGGTACATGGGCCGGCTGGTAGACTTCCTGTCGGGCGAAGACCCCCATGCGGTGCTTGCGGCGCATTGGGTGGAGATTGCGGCGGCGGCCTTCTATGTCCTCTGCCTGCGCCCCTTCGTCGCCGGGCTGGACGTGGCGCTTTTGCACAATACCATCGTGCCGAACCTGCGCACGCTTGTCAGCTGGCGGGCGCACCGCCACATCCTGCGCCAGCCCGTCGGCTGGTTCGAGAACGATTTTGCCGGGCGCATCGCGAACCGGGTGATGCAGACACCACCGGCGACCAGCGATGCGGTCTATCAGCTCCTGGATGCGATGACCTTTGCCTGCACGACCTTCCTGGGGTCGGTCGCCCTGTTGTCGACAGTCGATTCGCGGCTTGCGGTACCGCTTGTGCTTTGGTTCCTGGGCTACGTCTTGCTGCTGCGGGTTTCGGTCGCCAGGGTCGCCCCCGCGGCGCAGGCCGCCTCGGGCGCCCGTTCTGCGGTGACCGGGCGGATCGTGGACAGCTACGCAAACATCCATTCGGTCAAGCTTTTTGCCCATGACGACCGCGAAATTGCCTATGCCGGCGAGGCGATCGAAAACGCCCGCACCGCGCTTCAGCGCGAAATGCGGATCATTACCCGCATGGATATCATCCTGACCGGGCTGAACGGCGCGTTGATCGTGGGGCTTTCGGCGCTGGCAATCTGGCTTTGGTATTTCGGGGATGCCTCTGTCGGCATTGTCGCCGTTGCGACGACCATGGCGCTCAGGCTCAACAACATGACCTACTGGATCATGTGGGCCTCGACGGCGCTGGTGCAGGCCCTGGGCACCGTGGCCGAGGGGATGGAAACGATCGCGCAGCCCATCGGTCTTGTCGACGGGCCCGGCGCGCGCGATCTGAAGGTGCAGGACGGCCGGATCGAGATTCGCGGCCTCAGCCATCATTACGGACGCGGGTCCGGGGGGTTGGCCTCCATCGATCTGACCATCGTGCCGGGCGAAAAGATCGGCGTCGTCGGTCGTTCGGGCGCGGGAAAATCGACGCTGGTGAAGCTTCTCTTGCGCTTCTACGACGCGGAAGCCGGATCGATCCTGATCGACGGACAGGACATCGCCGATGTCACGCAGGCAAGCCTGCGGCGCAACATCGGGATGGTGCAGCAGGAAACGAGCCTGCTGCATCGTTCGGTGCGCGACAATATCCTCTATGGCCGCCCCGACGCGACAGAGGCCGAGATGGTCGACGCGGCGCGGCGCGCCGAGGCGCACGACTTCATCGAAACGCTGCGCGACCCCGAGGGGCGCGGCGGCTACGATGCCCAGGTCGGCGAACGCGGCGTGAAACTGTCGGGCGGGCAGCGGCAGCGGATCGCCCTGACCCGGGTCATCCTCAAGGACGCGCCCATCCTTGTTCTGGACGAGGCGACATCGGCGCTCGACAGCGAGGTGGAGGCGGCGATCCAGGACACGCTTTATGGCGTGATGGAAGGCAAGACGGTCATCGCGATCGCGCATCGCCTGTCGACCATCGCGCGGATGGACCGGATCGTCGTTCTGGATGACGGAAAGGTTGCGGAAGAGGGCACCCATGCCCAGCTTCTGGCCATGAACGGGCTATATGCGCGATTCTGGGAACGCCAGTCGGGCGGCTTCATCGGCATTGGTGATGGGGCTGAAGGGGCAGCGGAATGAAGCTTGCCGAATTGTTCGATGCCTTCGCACCGGCGGACGGGGCGCCGCCGAAGAAGCTGCTGCCGTTCTTCGGATGGTGTCTTTCGGGATCCTGGCCGGTCCTGACCATGGCGGCGGCGGCGTCGTCTGTCGCCGGAGTGATGGAGGTCGTGACCGCCTATTTCCTTGGCAAGGTCATCGACGCCGCCAACGCCTCTGGCCCGGAGGCATTCTTTTCCGCAAATCTCTGGCTGTTGGGCGGCATCGTCCTTTTCTTCATGGTCTTGCGCCCGCTTGCCTTCGGCGCCTCTTCGGCATCGAACGCCATCGCTGTCGGGCCGAACCTGACGCCGCTTGTCCTGTCGCGGCTGCACCGCTGGACCATGGGGCAGGCCGTGACGTTCTTCGACAACGATTTTGCCGGCCGCATCGCGCAAAAGCAGATGCAGACGGCGCGTGCCGTCACCGATGTCGCGACCGAGTTCATCAACACCGTCTGCTTCGCGCTTGCTTCGCTTGTCGGGTCAGCGATCTTTCTGCTGGCGATCGACTTCTGGGGCGCGGTGTCGCTGTCGGTCTGGATCCTGGCCTATGTCGGCCTCATCCGCTTCTTCATTCCGCGTGTCCGCAAGAATTCGGCGGCGCGGGCGGGCGCGCGGGCGATGGTGTCGGGGCAGGTCGTCGACACGATCACCAACATCAAGACGGTCAAGCTTTTCGCCCATGCCGAACACGAGGACCGAGCCGCGTTGTCGGCGATGCGCACCTTCCGCGAGCGCGCGCTGGAATTCGGGGTGATATCGGCGTGGTTCCGGCTTTCGCTGATGACACTTGCCGGATCGCTGCCGGTGATCCTGGTCGGCGGGACACTGGTGATGTGGACCCACGGGCTTGCCAGCGCGGGCGACATCGCCGCCTCGGGCGCCATTGCAATCCGGATCGCCCAGATGACCGGTTGGGTCAGTTTCACCCTCATGGCGATCTACGCCAATATCGGCGAGGTCGAGGACGGAATGCGCACGCTGACGCCGCCGCACACGCTGACCGATGCGCCCGACGCCGTATCGATGCCGCGCGCGAAGGGGGAGGTCGCGTTCGACCATGTCAGCTTTGCGTATGGCCGCAGGGTGGGCGGGGTCGAAGACATCCGCCTGACGATCCGTCCGGGCGAAAAGATCGGGATCGTCGGCGCCTCCGGCGCGGGCAAGTCCACCCTGGTGGCGCTTCTTCTGCGGCTTTACGACAGCGAGAAGGGCCGGGTTCTGGTCGATGGCCATGACGTGCGGGGCGTGACGCAGGAAAGCTTGCGCCGCCAGATCGGCATGGTCACGCAAGAAACCGCGATGTTCAACCGGTCCGCCCGCGAGAACATCCTGTATGGCCGCCCCGATGCGACCGAGGCAGAGGTCGTCGCGGCCGCGAAGGCAGCCGAGGCGGACGAATTCATCCGCGATCTTGTCGATCACAAGGGCAAGACGGGCTATGATGCGCAGCTTGGCGAACGCGGCGTCCGTCTTTCCGGCGGCCAGCGCCAACGCATCGCCTTGGCCCGCGCCTTTCTCAAGGACGCGCCGATCCTTGTCCTGGACGAGGCGACATCGGCGCTTGACAGCGAGGTGGAGGCTCAGATCCAGCAGGCGCTGAACCGCGTCATGCAGGGCAAGACCGTGCTGGCCATCGCGCACCGCCTGTCCACCATCGCCGCGATGGACCGGATCATCGTTCTGGACCGCGGCCGGATCGTGGAAGAGGGAAGCCATGAAACGCTGCTTGCGCGCGGCGGGCTTTATGCGCGCTACTGGAACCGCCAGTCGGGCGGTTTCCTTGGCACCGAAGAGGAAGCGGCGGAATGAGGCTGACCATCGAACGGCTTGGCCATCTCGTTGACGGGATTGCCGCCGGCCCGGTCTATGTCGCGGGGGCCCTGCCCGGCGAGGTCGTGGAAGGGGAGGTCGTGGGCGACCGGATGCCCGCGCCCCGGATCGTCACCGCTTCGCCCGACCGGGTGAAACCCGCCTGCCCCCACTACCGCGCCTGCGGCGGGTGCATCCTGATGCATGCCTCGGACGGTTTCGTCACCGCCTGGAAGCAGGAGGTCGTGCGCGCCGCGCTGGACGGACAAGGCCTGGCGGCCCCCATTCGCGGCGTCGCGACCTCGCCCGAGGGATCGCGCAGGCGCGCCGTTCTTTCGGGGCGGCGGACGAAGAAGGGTGCGGTCGTCGGGCTGCACGGGCGCGCCTCCGATACCGTCGTCGCGATCCCCGGGTGCAGGCTGCTTCGACCAGAACTTCTGGCCGCAATCCCGGCGGCGGAGGAGATCACGGCCGTCGGTGCGTCCCGCAAGGGGGAGCTTTCGCTGGCCCTGACCTTGACCGAGGGCGGCGTCGAGCTTGCCGTGACAGGCGGCAAGCCGATGGATGCCGCGCTGTTTTCTGCGCTGGCCGGGGTGGCCGGAAGGGCCGGTTTCGCCCGTCTGGCCTGGGAGGGGGAGACGGTCGTGTCGGCAAGGCCTGCGGCGCAGCGGTTCGGTCGCGCGCTGGTCGTTCCGCCGCCGGGCGGGTTTCTTCAGGCCACGCGCGAGGGGGAAGCGGCACTGCTGGACTGCGTCCGACAGGCGATCGGCCCCGCGCAGCATGTGGCCGATCTTTTCGCGGGATCGGGCACCTTCGCCCTGCCCCTTGCGGAGGATCGCGAGGTGCAGGCGTTCGAAGGGGAACCGGCGGCTGTCGCGGCGCTTGAGGCCGGCTGGCGGCAGGCGCCCGAATTGCGCCGGTTGTCGGCCTGGACCCGGGATCTTTTCCGGCGGCCGCTGATGCCCGACGAACTGGCTGCATTCGATGCCGTGGTGATCGACCCGCCCCGTGCCGGCGCCGAGGCGCAGGTCATCGAAATCGCGCGATCGGAGGTGCCAGTCGTCGCGGCGGTGTCCTGCAACCCCGTCACCTTTGCCCGAGACGCACGAATCATGGTCGCCGGTGGATACGCGATCGACTGGATCGAGGTGGTGGACCAGTTTCGATGGTCCGCGCATGTCGAGATCGCCGCCCGGTTTTCGCGACACATCAGCACTTCGTGAGCGGAAACCTGCGCACTTCCCGTGGCCCGCGCCCGCGTGTATCAAGCGTGAAAACGCGAAAGGCGGGACAGGCAATGAAATTGATCGGAGCGGGGTTGGCCCTGGTTGCGGCGGCGGCGTTGGCAGGATGCGAGAAGTCGAAGTTCCGCACCTACAGCGGACCGGAAGTCACGCAGATCCTCGTCCTGAAGGAACAGCGGAAGATGTATCTGCTGAACGGGCAGCGGCCGCTCAAGAAATACGACATCGCGCTGGGCGGCAACCCCGTCGGCGACAAGCAGATCGAGGGCGATCTGAAGACGCCCGAGGGCGGCTATGTCATCAACCGGCGCAACCCGAATTCGGCCTACCACCTGTCTTTGGGAATCTCCTATCCAAACGCATCTGACGTCGAAGAAGCAAAGGCACTTGGGAAACCCCCGGGCGGAGATATCTTCATCCACGGCCGCGCTGGCAAGAACAAAGGTGCCAGCCCAGACTGGACCGCCGGATGCATCGCCGTGACAGATGATGAGATCGAAGAGGTCTATTCGATGGTCAGAACCGGAACGCCGATCTTCATCGCGCCCTGAAGGATCAAGAAAATAGCGCCCAGGTAAAGGGTTAGCTTCCGGTAACCAAGGTCCACCACAGCTTGCCGCTGGTTTCCTGGAACCAGGCAAAACCGACATTGCGCGCATTCGGGTCAAGCACGACCGAGCGTGTGTCAGGCAGGTTCATCCAGGCCGAAAGCGTCTCGATCTCGGTTTCGTAGGTCTCGGAGATGTTTTCGCCAAGCATGGTGCCGGTGTAGCCCGCGCGGCGAACCCGGTCGACCGGCGACGATCCATCCGACCCGAAGTGCCAGGGGCGGTTCTGAACCGACATGTCGCGCGAATGCGTCGCGGCGGCAGCGGTCAGTTCGGCGTTCAGGGTCAGCGGTGGCACACCGGCCGCGGCGCGCAGCGTGTTGATGGAATCGACCATCGAATAGGTCACGCGCGACGCATCGCCACCCTTGATCATGTAGACCTTCGGCAGCGGCTTGCCGTCCGGTCCCATCTGGGTGGGGGCAGTGGCGCAAGCCGAAAGCGAGAGGATCGCGATGGCGACAAGGCCAAGATACGGTTTCATCTGCGCGGTTCCCTGATACTGCGGTCCCTCCATTTACCCGCTGCCCCGGCGCACTTCAAACGCCATATTCCGCCATCGGCGGGATCCCGACAGCCGGCCTGTTCTGACGGGGCCGTGAGTTGCCGAAGTCGCGAATGAAGGATAGGTTCCGCGCACCATGACGCATCCGCGTCCAAACACCATGGAGACAGGCATGAGCTCCGGCAGCAAATGCAGGCTTGATCGACGCAGCTTCCTTGGCGCCGCCGCCTTTCTGGGCGTTGCCGCGGCCACCCCGGTCCGCGCGCAGTTTGGCGCCGAGACGACTGAATACGAACAGGATCCGTCCTCGAACTTCCGCCGCAACATATCGAGCTTTCGCGCGCTCGACTGGCGGCCCTATTTCGAGAACACCCGCAAGGGCGCGATCCTTGTGGACATCACTTCGCGCGCGCTTCACTTCTGGTCCGAGGATCAAAGCACCTATCGTCTGTTTCCGACCAGCGTGCCGCTGAGCGAAGACCTGACACGCCGCGGCCGGACCGAAATCGTGCGCAAGGTCGAGGGGCCCGACTGGCGCCCGACGCCCGCCATGCAGGAGCGTAATCCTGAGTGGCCGGACTATGTTCCGCCCGGACCGGATAACCCGCTGGGCACCCACGCGCTATACCTGTCCTGGCAGTTCTACCGCATCCACGGCACCCACGACACGCGCAAGATCGGGCGCCGTTCCTCGAACGGTTGCGTCGGCCTTTACAACGAGCACATAGCAGAACTTTTCGGTCTGACGAAAGTTGGTACGCAAGTGTTGCTTATTTGACGACAGGGGGGAAACCTTTGTTTGCACTGCATAAGGGCCGTTGCAAAAAATGCCCGACATGCGCTACTGGACGACACGAGGTACTGAATGAATGCCCGGTCATTCCTCATGAAACCTGTGCCGGGTGAACTTGGAGACTCTCAAATGAAAAAGCTTGCACTTGCTGCTGCTCTCTCGATCGCCGCGACCTCCGCTTTCGCCGGCGGCATGGCTGAACCGATTATGGATGAAACCCCCGTTGTCCAGGAAGCTTCTTCCTCGGCCGGCGGCATCGTTGTTCCGCTTATTCTCCTGCTGCTCGTTGCCGCTGCGGCTTCGAACTGATCGGGAAACCTTTCAGGAAAAGGGCGGTGGCTTGCCACCGCCCTTTTTCTTTTGTCAGAGCCAACCCGCAAGGTTGTCGCCGATGACGGCCATCAGCGCCGCGATATGCGCGTCGTCGTCGTTCAGGCAGGGGATGTAGGTAAAGCTTTCGCCGCCGGCGTGTTCGAAGGCTTCGCAGATCTCGCCCTGGATTTCCTCCAGCGTTTCGATGCAGTCAGCCGAAAAGGCCGGCGATATCACGGCGATTCGCTTCTTCCCCTCCTTTGCAAGCTTTGCCACATGTTCGACGGTGTAGGGCCGCAGCCATTCCTCGCGCCCGAAGACCGACTGGAAGGTCGTGTCGATCGACCCGTTATCCCATCCCAGCCGTTCTTGCAGCAGACGCGATGTCTTCTGGCACTGGCAGTGATAGGGGTCGCCCTCCATCAGGTAGCGCTTTGGCATTCCGTGGTAGGATGCGACAAGGACATCCGGCTTGTGACCAAGTCCGGCATAGGCCCGTTCGACCGACTGGGCCAGGGCTTCGACGTAAAGCGGGTGATCGAAGTATTCTGGGGCCACCCGAACAGCGGGCTGGCGCTTTTCCTTCATCAGGGCGCGAAACAACTGATCGTTGGCCGTGGCAGAAGTCGCCCCAGCATATTGTGGGTAAAGCGGCAGGAACAGAAGCCTCTCGCACCCCGCCGCGACCATCTTTCGCAGCACGCTTTCGGTCGAGGGGTTGCCGTAGCGCATGCAGAACTCGACCATGACATCGGCGCCGTGCCGGTCCTCGATCGCGGTTCGCAGCTTGGCGACCTGTGCCTTGGTAATGGTCATCAGCGGGCTTTCCCCCGCCTCGTGATTCCAGATCGACTTGTAGTTCGCCCCCGAGGTGAACGGGCGCTTCGACAGGATGACCAGCTGCAGGAGCGGCTGCCACTTCCAGGCGGGAAAGTCGATCACGCGCTTGTCCGACAGGAACTCGCCCAGATACCGGCGCATCGACCAGTAGTCGTAGTTGTCCGGAGTTCCGAGGTTCGCAACCAGAACGCCGATCTTGCGGCGTGGCTGCGGCGGGTGGTCTTTCGGTGCGTGCGCAAGGCGGCCTTCGCCGGGCCGGTCGAATATCGCGGTCATCGGGTTTCCTTCCTGTCCGTCCGGTCGGAGATAGTCGGTTTTGTGCCTGCGTCAAACCTTCTTGGCGGATATGTCGCGGCCCGCGCCCAGCGCGTCGGCAAGCCGCTGGACGGCGCTGCCGGGACGCAACGGTTGCTGTTGGCTTTCGTGCGGCGCCCAGCCAGTCAGAAAGATCATCTCGAACGTGGCGCGTATGCGTCCCCCGTCGGCGGGGAAGTTTTCGGCGTAGACGCGCGCCGCCTCGGGGAACAGGGCGCGACCGGGCCAGCGGCGGCTTCGGGCCGCAAGCGCATTGCCCTCGCCCATCGCGCGCAGGTCCGCGATCAGGTGGAACGCGGTCCGGTAGGTCACGGTCTTCAGGGCCGAATCGGCCACGGGCAGGGCGAATCCCGCGCGCTGCAAGAGCCCGCCAAGGTCGCGAATCTCGGCCATCGGCAGAACGCGCAGCGAAAGTCCGCCGGTCAGGCGGGTTTCCGCCTCTGCCAGGGCGGCGCGCAGTTCGCTCAGGCTGCGGCCACCGAAGAGCACGGCCATGAAAAGACCGTCAGGCATCAGTGCGCGGCGGCACTGGACAAGCTGGCCGACCGGATCGTTCGCCCAGTGCAGGCCGAAGGCGTGGATGACCAGATCATGCGCGCCGGGCTCTGCCGCAAGCAGGCTGGTGTCGGCGATATGCCGTGCGCCGGGCCAAAGGCTTTGCCAGGGCTCGGCGAAACCGCTCACGATCAGTGGCTTCGTAAACCTTCTGTTAACCTCGCCGAGCCTTTCCTTGATCTCGTCGGCCGCGTCGTCCTGAAGGAAAAGTTCCGCGCCCTGCCGAATCGCGCGGGAACGGTTTCGGGCAAGGGCGTCGGCGTCGGTGATGTCGGGCGGCGTCTGCATGGCGCGACCCTAGGGGTTCGCAATGGGATTGCAAAGACTGGTCCACCTTGCCTTTCCGCCGCAGTGCCTGCGCTGCGGCGCACCGACATCGTCGGACTTCGGGCTGTGCGGCGCCTGCTGGCGCGAGACGCCGTTCATCTCAGGTCTTGTCTGCGACAAATGCGGTGTCCCCTTGCCCGGAGAAGACGAAGGGCGCGCGGAATACTGCGACGATTGCCTGACCATCGCGCGGCCCTGGTCACGCGGCCGGGCAGCGCTTCTTTACAAGGACAACGGCCGCGGCTTCGTGCTTGCGCTGAAACATGCCGACCGGCTGGATCTGGTGCGTCCGATGGCAGAATGGCTGGATCGCGCGGCGCGGCCGATCCTGTCGCCCGACATGCTGGTTGCGCCGGTGCCGCTGCACTGGTCGCGCCTGCTGCGCCGCCGCTACAACCAGTCCGCGCTGCTGTCGCGGGCGTTCGCGCGGCGCGCCGGGCTTGACCATTGCCCCGACGTTCTGGTGCGCCGCCGCAGGACGCCGTCACAGGATCATCGCGATCGCGACGGGCGCTTCGCCAACCTTGCCGGCGCGATCCAGGCCCATCCGCGCCGGGGCCACAAGATGCGCGACCGCCGCGTTCTTCTGGTCGACGACGTCATGACATCGGGGGCGACATTTGCGGCGGCAGCCGATGCCTGCATTGCGGCAGGCGCAAAGGAGGTATTTGTTCTTGCGCTGGCGCGTGTTGCGAAGGATGCCTAACTTCCTATAGTTGCGCCACCGACCAGGCAGGAAATCATGGCAGTTGTCGAAATCTACACGACCCCGTTTTGCCCCTACTGCATAGCGGCAAAACGGCTTCTGACGCGGAAGGGTGTCAGCTTCGAGGAAACCGACGTTTCCGGGCAGCCCGAATTGCGCAAGCACATGATGGTGCGGGCAGGCGGGCGCCACACTGTCCCGCAGATATTCATCAACGGACAGCATGTCGGCGGGTCCGACGACATTCACGCGCTGGACCATCGCGGCCAGCTTGATTCGCTGCTGGCCGGTTAGACCATGAAGGTCGGCCTTCTCCAGCTTTGTTCCTCGGATCGCCCGGCTGAAAACCTGGCGGTGACGCGGGACTTGCTGCGGCAGGCGGCTTCGGCGGGCGCGTCCTTCATCCTGACGCCGGAAGTGACCAACTGCGTTTCCTCCGATCGCGGGCATCAGGACCGTGTGCTTCAGACCGAGGCGGAAGACATCACCCTTGCGGGACTGCGCGCCGAGGCGCAGGCGCTGGGCGTGTGGCTGCTGATCGGGTCGCTCGCGATCAAGACCAAGGACGGCGACGGGCGCCTTGCCAACCGGTCGTTCCTTGTCGCGCCCGACGGCGCGGTCGCGGCACGCTACGACAAGATCCACATGTTCGACGTCAACGTGTCAGAGACGGAACAGTATCGCGAATCGGCAGGGTTCAGGCCGGGCGGGCGGGCGGTGCTGGCAACTGCGCCCTTCGCCCGGATCGGGCTGAGCGTTTGCTACGACCTGCGCTTTCCGCACCTTTATCGCCGCCTCGCGCAGGCCGGGGCGGAAATCCTGACCGTCCCGGCGGCGTTCAACGACACTACTGGCGCAGCGCATTGGGAAAGCCTCTTGCGCGCCCGGGCGATTGAGAACGGGGCATTCGTGCTGGCGCCAGCGCAAAGCGGCAGTCATGCGGCGCACAACGGAAGGCCGCGCCGGACCTGGGGCCATTCGATGATCGTTGCCCCCTGGGGCGAGGTGCTGGCGGATGCGGGGACCGATGTCGGCGCGACAGTCGCCGAGATCGACCTTGCCGCTGTCTCCCGCGCCCGCCATCGTGTGCCGTCCCTGACGCATGACCGCGATTTCGAGGGGCCATGACATGGCCGACCCGCATGAACAGCTTGCCGTCGCGCTTTTTTCAGAGGTCTTCATGGCCGACCAGCTGGCACGCAACCGCATCTCGCGCGCATTGCCGAAGGGCATGGAGCTTTCGCATTTCTCGGTTCTCAACCATCTGGCAAACGTGGCGGACGAACGCACCCCCGCGCAGCTTGCCGACGCATTCCATGTCACCCGCGGGGCGATGACCAACACGCTTGCCAAGCTGGAATGGGCCGGGCACATCCATATCCGCCCCGATTGGGATGACGCGCGGCGCAAGTTCGTGTCGCTCAGCCCGGCCGGGCGTTCGGCGCGCGATGCCGCGCTGGCGTCGATCGCGCCGATCCTGACGGACCTTGTCCGCGCGATCGGCAATGACAAGGTGCGGGCCGTCCTGCCGATCCTTCGGGAACTTCGCACCCGGCTGGGCAAGGACGGCTAGGCTGGTCCGGCTCCGGCGGGGTGGCGGGCGCCCTGGCCGTGCCGCGCCGCCATGACGTAGTTCACCGAAAGATCGCGGTCTGAGATCGACCATTGCCAGCTGACCGGGTTGAAGACGAAACCCTTGCGATCCACGGGGGCAAGCCCCGCACTCCGCAGCAGGTCGCCAAGTTCGTCGGGCGTGATGAACTTGGACCAGTCATGGGTGCCCTTCGGCAGCCAGCGCATGACCCATTCCGCGCCGACGATCGCCGCCATGAAACTCTTGGCGTTGCGGTTGATCGTCGAGGCGATCATCAGACCCCCCGGCTTCAAAAGCGCGCGGCAGGTCGCAAGGAATCCCGCCGGGTCGGCGACATGTTCCACGACCTCCATGCACAGCACGACGTCGAAGGCCTCGCCCGCGGCGGCCATCGCCTCGGCGGTGGTGTGGCGATAGTCGATCGCAAGTCCCTGCGCCTCGGCGTGGATGCGCGCGACGGGGATGTTGCGTTCAGCGGCGTCCGCCCCAATGACCTCGGCACCAAGCCGCGCCATCGGTTCCGACAGAAGGCCGCCGCCGCACCCGATATCCAGAAGCCTGAGCCCCGCGAAGGGCATCTGCGCCGCCAGATCGCGCCCGAACTCTGCCGCGATCTGCCGCGTGATGTAGTCCAGCCGCACCGGGTTCATCATGTGGAGGGGCTTGAACTTGCCGTGCGGGTTCCACCACTCGGCCGCCATCGCCTCGAACTTGGCGACTTCGGCGGGATCGACGGTGTTAAGCGCGCTTTCCATCGGCTGCTCCGGTCCTGTCCGGCCCCCATGGCGGGCCGCTTCGTTTGCGGTATATAGTCCATCCATGGACCGGGCCGCAGGGCAAAAGCGCACAGGCGCCAATCTTTATTCGCAGGTCGAACCGTTCGACCGGCGGTTTCTGGACGTTGGCGACGGCCATCGCGTCTATGTCGAACAAAGCGGCCAGCCCGACGGCTTGCCGGTGCTTGTCCTGCACGGCGGACCGGGGGGCGGCTCCTCGCCGGCGATGCGGCGTTTCTTCGACCCTTCGGTCTTTCGCGTGGTCCTGTTCGACCAGCGCGGTTGCGGCCGTTCTGAGCCGCACGCCTCGGTCGAGGCGAACACGACCTGGCATCTTGTCGCGGACATCGAACGTATCCGGCAGGCGCTGGGCATCGACCGCTGGATCGTCTTTGGCGGCAGCTGGGGCGCGACGCTTGGTCTGATCTACGCGCAGACCCACCCCGAACGAGTCGTCCACCTGGTGCTGCGCGGCGTCTTCCTGATGACCGCTGCAGAGCTTGAGTGGTTCTACGGCGGTGGCGCCGGCGCCTTCTGGCCCGATCTGTGGCAGCGCTTTGCGGGCATGATCCCGGACGCAGAACGCGGCGATCTGATCGGCGCCTATCACAAGCGGTTGTTTTCGGGGAACTACGCCGAAGAGGCGCGGTTCGCCCGCGCCTGGACCGGTTGGGAAAACGCGCTGGCCAGCATCGAGAACGACGGCTTCGCGGGCGAGGCGCCGTCGGACTACGCCCGTGCCTTCGCGCGGCTTGAAAACCACTACTTCGTCAACGGCGGATTCCTTGAGGCCGACGGCCAGATTCTGCGTGACCTGCCCAAGATCGGCGACATCCCCGGGACCATCGTGCAGGGCCGCTACGACATGATCTGCCCGCCGGTGACCGCCTGGTCGCTGGCGCAGGCCTGGCGGCGCGCAGAGCTTCGGATGATCCCCGTCGCGGGCCACGCGCTGTCGGAGCCGGGGATCAGCGCCGAACTGGTCCGGGTGATGGACGGGCTTCGCGGCTGACCGCTGGCGACGGCTTCCGGCACGGTCCCGTCTTGCTTGACAGCGCAAGGCTCGTCCTGACCGATTGTTCAAGATCCATGGGTCGAGAGAATCATGACTGAACAGTGCGACAAGAACTCCGACGCGGTGCCTCCGATCATGGTTGGATCGCCTCCGCCCCCTGACATGAGGCCGCCAATGATCGATTGGGATCGGGCGCCCTGGAACCGCTGGACGTTCCAGCATGTCAGTGAAATGATCCCGACCGCGCGCATCCTGCGGGGGGAAAGTGTCGCGCCCCTTCCGATGGCATCGGGCTCACTGGACAGTTTCACCTTCGCGGATCGCGACGGGCAAGAGACGACCTTCGGTGCGATGCTCGACGCGACATTTACCGATGCGATGTTCGTCTGGAAGGACGGCAAAGTCCTTCATGAAAGCTACCACAACGGCATGGGGCCACGCAGCATCCACTTGCTGCAATCGGTGTCGAAGTCGGTGACCTCCGCCGCCATGGGCTGCCTTGTCGGCGACGGCCTTCTTGACCCTGCGGCGCCGATCACGACCTATCTTCCTGAGCTGGCGGAAACTGCCTGGAACGGCGCGACACTGCAGCATGTGCTCGACATGACATCGGGAACGCGTTTCACCGAGGACTATGAGGTTCCCGACAGCGATGTCGGCATCATGGACTATTGTTCGGGCTGGAAGCCGGCGCCTCAGGGCGTCGATGTGGCCGGCTGGCCCAGTTGCATCTGGGATCAGATCCTGGGCCTGACGGTCCGGGACGCCGAACATGGCGCGCGCTTTCACTACCGTTCGATCGAAACCGACGTTGTCGCCCATGCCATGATGCGGGTTACGGGGCAGCGGCTTCACGACATCATCTCCGAACGCATATGGCGACCCATGGGCGCTGCCGAAGATGCCAGCATAAGCGTCGACAGGGCGGGCTACGGGCTGGCCTGCGGCGGCATCAGCGCATCCTTGCGCGACATGGCACGGTTCGGCCTGATGATGCTGAACGACGGCCGCGTGGGCGACCGGCAAGTCGTTCCTGCCGAATGGTGCAACGACATCCGCCACGGCGCACACGGGCTTTACGATGCAGAAACTGCCAGGGACTGGCCAAACGGCGCCTATCGCAACCAGTTCTGGGTCGAGGATAGCAAGCGCGGGCGCCATTTCTGCTTCGGTATCTTCGGCCAGATGGTCCTGGTGTCGCCGGACACCGGGCTTGTAGCGGTCAAGCTTTCGTCTTGGCCCGATTTCATCCGCGACGATCTTTCCGGGCAGACGATTGCCGCCCTGGAAGCGGTCGAACGCGCATTCTGAAGGACCGACCCATGATCGACTTCTCTTCCTTCCCCGCACTCGTCACCATGGACCTTGGACCCCTGGAGGCCAAGCCGACATCGTTCGAGGGACACCAGCGCGAGGCCGCGGTGTCGCTCTATTCTTCGCCGGACGGTCGCGTGGACATGGGCGTTTGGGAATGCACGCCCGGCCGTTTCCGTGCAGACCGCAGCAAGTCGTCTGAGTTCTGCCACATCCTGACGGGTCTGGTTGCACTCAGTCACGGCGATGGCAGGATCGAACATTTCGGTCCCGGCGATGCCTTCAACCTGCCGCTGGGCTGGAAGGGCGAGTGGCAGGTGATCGAGCATGTCCGCAAGGTCTATGTTGCGGTCGAGGGGTAGATATGGACTGGGCGACCCTTCTGGTATTCCTGGCCGCGACAGCAGTTGCGGCGGCCACAGGTGCGCTGTTCAGCCCCGGAGAATGGTACGCAGGGCTCGACAAGGCGCCCTGGACGCCGCCAAGCTGGGCTTTCGGGGTCGTCTGGACTGCGCTCTATGTGGCCATGGCATACGCGGCCGCACGCATAGCCGGGCTTCCCGGCGCCGGGCTGGCACTCGCGCTTTTCGCCTTGCAGATCGCGCTCAACACGATCTGGACTCCGGTTTTTTTCGGCGCGCATCGGACGGGGCTGGCAATGGTCATCATCGTGTGCCTGTGGCTTGTGGTGGCGGCGATGCTGGTGGCCTTCTGGCGACTGGATCGATTCGCCGGGGTGCTCCTCATGCCTTATGTCGCGTGGTTGACGCTGGCCGCATCGCTGAACTTCTGGATCTGGCGTTTCAACCCCACGATCTAGCGCAAGCAAGGCCGACCGCATTCCGTCATTGCATCATCGACGCCTTTCCCCTATATCGCCTTCAACAGCGGCGTTTCGGGGTCCAAACTCGAAACCCACCGGGAAAGATCGACGGGCCGCAGGGCCCGTTTTTTGTTATCTGGAACCTATGACCGAACTCATCGCAAAAACAGCTATCGACAGGCGCCTGGCCGAGATCGTGACCCCGACCATCGAGGGCCTGGGCTATGAACTTGTCCGCATCCGGCTGATGGGTGGAAATACCAAGACCCTTCAGATCATGGCCGACCGACCCGAAGGTGGCATCGACGTTGACGATTGCGGCAAGATCTCGGTCGCCGTGTCGGCCGTCCTGGATGTCGAGGATCCGATCGAGGATGCCTATCACCTTGAAGTGTCCTCCCCTGGGATCGACCGGCCGCTGACGCGGCTGAAGGATTTCGACGCCTGGAAAGGTTACGAGGCCAAGATCGAGACCTCGGAGATGATCGACGGGCGCAAGCGGTTCAAGGGGCAGATCGCCGGAACCGAGGACGACGAGGTTCTGATCGAGATCGAGGAAGGCACCATCGGGCTGAAGTTTGACTGGCTTTCCGATGCGAAACTCGTCCTGACCGACGAACTTATCACTGAAATGCTGCGGCAGAAGAAGGCGCAACCCGCGCCGGACGAAACGCAGTTCGACGACATCGAAGAAGAGACTTCCGAGGAGGAGTGACATGGCGATTACCTCTGCCAACCAGCTCGAGCTTCTGCAGACGGCCGAGGCGGTCGCGCGGGAAAAGATGATCGACCCGGATCTGGTGATCCAGGCGATGGAAGACAGCCTCGCGCGTGCGGCAAAGTCCCGCTACGGCTCCGAAATGGACATTCGCGTGAAGATCGACCGCAAGACGGGCCGCGCGAGCTTCACCCGCGTGCGCACCGTCGTCGAGGATGACGCGGTCGAGAACTACCAGGCGCAACTGACCGTCGCTCAGGCCAAACAGTATCTGGCCGACCCGCAAATCGGCGACGAGATCGTGGACGAGGTTCCGCCGGTCGATCTGGGCCGCATCGCCGCGCAGTCGGCCAAGCAGGTCATCCTCCAGAAGGTGCGCGAGGCAGAGCGCGACCGCCAGTTCGAGGAATTCAAGGACCGCAAGGGCACGATCATCAACGGCGTCGTCAAGCGCGAGGAATACGGCAACATCATCGTCGATATCGGCCGGGGCGAAGCGATCCTGCGCCGCAACGAAAAGATCGGCCGCGAAAGCTATCGCCCGAACGACCGCATCCGCGCCTATATCAAGGATGTCCGCCGCGAGGCCCGCGGCCCGCAGGTCTTCCTGTCGCGCACCGATCCGCAGTTCATGGCCGAACTCTTCAAGATGGAAGTGCCGGAAATCTACGACGGCATCATCGAGATCAAGGCCGTGGCCCGTGACCCCGGTTCGCGCGCAAAGATCGGCGTCATTTCCTACGACAACTCCATCGACCCGGTCGGCGCCTGCGTCGGTATGCGCGGCAGCCGTGTCCAGGCCGTCGTGAACGAACTTCAGGGCGAGAAGATCGACATCATCCCGTGGAATGAGGATCAGGCGACGTTCCTTGTGAATGCGCTTCAGCCCGCCGAGGTCTCGAAGGTCGTCATCGACGAGGAAGGCGGCAAGATCGAGGTCGTCGTGCCCGATGAACAGCTTTCGCTCGCCATCGGTCGCCGCGGCCAGAACGTGCGCCTTGCATCGCAGCTGACCGGCCTCGACATCGACATCCTGACCGAGGCCGAGGAAAGCGAACGTCGCCAGGCCGAGTTCGCCGAGCGCACCAAGCTCTTCATGGAGGCGCTGGACCTTGACGAATTCTTCGCCCAGCTTCTGGTTGCCGAAGGCTTCACCAGCCTTGAAGAAGTGGCCTATGTAGAGCTGGACGAACTGCTGTCGATCGAGGGTGTCGACGAAGGTACGGCCGAGGAGCTTCAGGCGCGCGCCCGCGACTTCATCGAGGAACAGAACCGCAAGGCGCTTGCGACGGCCCGCGAACTGGGTGTCGAGGATAGCCTGATCGGCTTCGACGGGCTGACACCGCAGATGGTCGAGGCACTGGCCAAGGACGGCATCAAGACGCTCGAAGACTTCGCGACCTGCGCGGACTGGGAACTTGCGGGCGGCTGGACCACGGTCAACGGCGAGCGGGTGAAGGACGAAGGCCTTCTTGAGAAGTTCGACGTGAGCCTGGAGGAAGCGCAGCACCTGGTGATGACCGCGCGCATCCAGCTTGGCTGGGTGGACCCGGCGGAGCTTGAGGCCGAAGAAGCTGCTGACGACGGCGAAGAGGAGGCCGAGGCCTGAGCCTCGGACAGGTAGCGCATGACCCGCGGGGGAAGCGAGAAGATGAGGGATGAACCGGAACGGCGCTGCATCGTCACGGGTGACGTGCAGCCCAAGACCGGACTTGTCCGCTTTGTCGTCTCGCCGGAGGGGCAGATCCTGCCCGACCTCGCGGGAAAGCTGCCTGGGCGCGGCATCTGGGTAACGGCCGATCGCGATACCATCGCGAAGGCTGTCGCCAAGGGCCTGTTCGCCCGGGCAGCGCGCGCACAGGTCACCGTTGCGCCGGATCTGGTGGATAAGGTCGAGGACGGCCTGGCCCGGCGTGTCGTCGAGTTGGTGTCCTTGGCGCGCAAGGCAGGCCTTGCGGTTTGCGGGTTCGAGAAGGTCAAGGGCTGGCTTGCCGACGGCAAGGCGAAGGTTCTCTTGCAGGCATCGGACGGCTCCGACCGCGGAAAGGGCAAGCTATGGACGCCCCAGGGTGGCCGCTGGTTTGGCTGCTTGACCGCGTCGGAGCTCGGACTGGCATTCGGACGGGATAATGTGATACATGGCGCGCTTGCGTCTGGCGGACTCAGCATCCGTGTTGTAGAGGAAGCCGCAAAGCTTAATGGCTTGCGCAAAGTTGACGGCGGAAGTTCCGCCGGGAAGGAAACGAAGTCGGCATGAGCGATACAGACGGTAAGAAACCTCTTGGTCTCGGTGGCGGTCGTCCCGGTCAGGTGAAGCAGAGCTTCAGCCACGGCCGCACGAAGAGCGTCGTGGTCGAGACGAAGCGCAAGCGCGTCGTCGTGCCGAAGCCCGGGGCCCCATCGGCGGCGCCTGGCAAGCCCTCGGTCTCGGGGGGCGATCCTTCGCGCCGTCCGGCGGGGATCTCCGACGCAGAGATGGAGCGCCGCCTGAAGGCGCTTCAGGCCGCCAAGGCGCGCGAGGCCGAAGAGGCCGAGACCCGCGCCGCGGAAGAGCGTGCGCGCGAGGAAGAACGTGAACGCCGCCGCGTCGAGGCCGAGGCAAAGGAACGCGAGGATCGCGAACGCGAAGAGGCGCTTCGCCTGAAGGCCGAGGAAGAAGAACGCCGCGCCCGCGAGGCCGAGGTGCGCGCCGCCCGCAAGGAAGAAGTGCGCAAGCCCGCACCCGCCAAGCCCGCGCCGGCCGATCCGGCCGCGGCCGAGGCAGCAGCATCGCGTGCCGCGACCAAGGGTGTGGCGGCCGTCGGTCCGCGCAAGACAGACCGTGAGCGTGACGACCGCGGCGCACCCGACCGCGACAACCGCAACAGAGGCGGGCGTGACGAAGCGCGCCGTTCGGGCAAGCTGACCCTTTCGGAGGCGCTTGATGAGGGCGGCCGCCAGCGGTCGCTGGCCGCGATGAAGCGCAAGCAGGAAAAGGCGCGCGCCAAGGCGATGGGCTTCGGCCATAAGGCCGAAAAGCAAAGCCGCGACGTGCAGCTGCCCGAAACCATCGTTGTCAGCGAACTGGCGAACCGCATGGCCGAACGGGCCGCGGACGTGGTCAAGGCGCTCATGAAGATGGGCATGATGGTCACGATGAACCAGACCCTTGACGCCGACACGGCCGAGTTGGTGATCGAAGAATTCGGCCACCGCGCCGTTCGGGTCTCCGATGCTGACGTCGAACAGGTCATCGACACGGTTGAGGACAAGGCAGAGGATCTCATGCCGCGGCCGCCGATCGTGACCATCATGGGCCACGTCGACCACGGCAAGACATCGCTTCTCGATGCGATCCGCAAGACCAACGTCGTTTCCGGCGAGGCGGGCGGGATCACGCAGCACATCGGCGCTTATCAGGTCAGGACGCCGAACGGCAGCCTTGTCACCTTCCTTGATACGCCGGGTCACGCGGCCTTTACCTCGATGCGCGCGCGTGGTGCGCAGGTGACGGATATCGTGATCCTCGTGGTCGCGGCCGACGACGCGGTGATGCCGCAGACGGTCGAGGCGATCAACCACGCCAAGGCTGCCAAGGTTCCGATGATTGTTGCGATCAACAAGTGCGACAAGCCCGCCGCGAACCCCCAGAAGGTTCGCACGGACCTGCTGCAGCACGAGGTTGTCGTCGAGGCATTGTCGGGCGATGTACAGGACGTCGAGGTTTCAGCGATCAGCGGCAAGGGGCTTGACGAGCTTCTTGATGCGATCGCGCTGCAGGCAGAAATCCTGGAACTGAAAGCAAACCCGAACCGCGCGGCGGCGGGTGCCGTGATCGAGGCCAAGCTCGACGTGGGCCGGGGTCCGGTCGCGACGGTTCTGGTTCAGAACGGCACGCTGCGGCAGGGCGATATCTTCGTCGTCGGCGAACAGTGGGGCAAGGTCCGCGCGCTGATCAACGACAAGGGCGAACGCGTGCAGGAGGCTGGCCCCTCGGTCCCGGCAGAGGTGCTGGGCCTGAACGGCACGCCCGAGGCGGGCGACGTTCTGAACGTCGTCGAAACCGAAGCCCAGGCGCGCGAGATCGCCGAATACCGTATCCAGGCCGCCAAGGACAAGCGCGCCGCCGCCGGAGCCGCGACCACGCTCGAACAGCTGATGGCCAAGGCCAAGGCCGACGAAAGCGTTGCCGAACTTCCGATCATCGTGAAGGCGGACGTGCAGGGTTCGGCCGAAGCGATCGTTCAGGCGATGGAGAAGATCGGCAACGACGAGGTGCGCGTCCGCGTCCTGCACTATGGTGTCGGCGCGATTACAGAGACCGATATCGGTCTTGCCGAAGCCTCGGGCGCCCCCGTCGTGGGCTTCAACGTCCGTGCCAACGCGTCTGCGCGCAACGCGGCGAACCAGAAGGGCGTAGAGATCCGCTACTACTCGATCATCTACGACCTCGTGGATGACATCAAGGCGGCGGCCTCCGGTCTTCTCAAGGCCGAAGTGCGCGAGAACTTCATCGGCTACGCCCGGATCCTCGAAGTCTTCAAGGTTTCGGGTGTCGGCAAGGTCGCGGGCTGCCTTGTCACCGAAGGCGTGGCGCGCCGCTCGGCGGGTGTGCGCCTGCTGCGCGACAACGTGGTGATCCACGAAGGCACGCTCAAGACGCTCAAGCGCTTCAAGGACGAGGTCAAGGAAGTGCAGTCCGGCCAGGAATGCGGCATGGCGTTCGAAAACTACGACGACATCCGCAAGGACGATGTCATCGAGATCTTCGAACGCGAAGAGGTTGAGCGCAAGCTTTCCTGACGTCCGGTTCGAAGGACATGAATTGGAAAGGCCGCCGTTTCAGGCGGCCTTTTTCGTGACGGGCAGGCCTTCGAAGACCTTGTTTCCGACGCGGATGAGAATCCGTCCATTGTCCAGTTCCTTTTCCAAGGTTCCCTGGACCTGAACGCAAGTTCCGATAACGATCGTTCGCAGCATAACCCTGTCCCCCTCGTTGGGCTGCTGATGTCGTGTCGGCCGTTGCCTGTTTGGAACCGAGCGACCGGATTCCTGCCATGATTCGCCTGATTCAGGAAACAAAATGATTCCGCTCGGCGGAAAGTGGCGTCTAGAGCCAGTCTCGCAGGATCGGTATCAGCGGCAGGTCCGCGGGCGGCATGGGATAGTCCCGAAGATCGCGGGCGCGCACCCAGGCGAGCTTCTGCCCCTCCTTCGCATGAGGAACGCCCTGCCACTTGCGGCATGCGAAGACCGGCATCAGAAGGTGGAAATCCTCATAGGCGTGGCTGGCGAAGGTCAACGGCGCAAGGCAGCTTTTCCAGGTGTCGATGCCCAGTTCCTCATGCAGTTCCCGGATCAGCGCCGCCTCGGGGCTTTCGCCGGGCTCGACCTTGCCGCCCGGAAATTCCCACAGGCCCGCCAGCGACTTGCCTTCGGGGCGCTGCGCAAGAAGAACCCGGCCGTCCACGTCGATCAACGCGACGGCGGAGACAAGGACAACCTTTGTCACGACCGATAGTCGGCGTTGATGTCGATGTAGCGGTGCGTCAGATCGCAGGTCCAGACGCTTTTCGCGGCCTTGCCCAGGCCAAGATCGACATGGATCAGCAGATCCTGATTGCGCATATAGGCCGAGGCGGCTTCCTCGCTGTAGTCCGGCACGCGCCATCCCTTTTCGGCAACCAGAAGGTCGCCGAACCGGATCGACACGAGGTCGCGGTCCGCCCGTGCCCCGGACTTGCCGATTGCCGCGACGATCCGGCCCCAGTTGGCGTCCTGCCCGGCGATGGCGGTCTTGACCAGCGGTGAATTGGCGATGGACATGGCGACCCGGTGCGCATCGGCCGCGTCGCTCGCCCCGGTCACACGGACCTCGACGAACTTGGTGGCACCTTCGCCGTCGCGGACGACCTGGTGCGCCAGTTCCATCATCACCGCGCGCAGGGCGGCCTCGAAATCGCGCGCAACCTTGCTGCGAAGGTCGGTGATCGGGGCTGCGTCGGACTGGCCTGTCGCCGCAACGATCAGCGCGTCGGAGGTCGAGGTGTCGCTGTCCACGGTGATGGCGTTGAACGTGTCGTCAACCTGTCGCGAGACCATTTTCTGCAGGGATTTCGCGGGGATGGATGCGTCTGTGAAGATATAGACGAGCATCGTCGCCATGTCCGGCGCAATCATGCCCGACCCCTTGGCGATGCCGGCAATCCGGATCGCGCCGCCCTCACCCGCGATCTCGGCCCCCGCCCCTTTCGGGAAGGTGTCGGTCGTCATGATCGCGCGCGCGGCAAGCTCGATCCCGCCCTCGTCCAGCGCGGCCGTCAGATCGCCCAGTTTCGCGGTGATCCGGTCATGGGGCAGGGGTTCCCCGATAACCCCGGTCGAGGACGAAAAGACCCGCGACGGGGAAAGGCCAAGCGTCGCTGCGACGCTACCGGTGACGGCATCGACGGCTTCCTGCCCGGCCTTGCCGGTAAAGGCGTTCGCATTGCCCGAATTGACGACGATCGCGGCGCCCTCGTCACTTTCGGCGGCAACCCTTAGCTTCTCCTGGCAATCCAGCACGCAGGCAGCGCGGGTCGAGGACCGCGTAAAGGCCCCGGCGATGGCGGTGCCGGGGGCAAGGCGGGCCAGCATCACATCGGTGCGGCCGGCGTACCGGACGCCCGCCGCGACCGCGGCAAATTCGACCCCGGCGATGACCGGCAGGGCAGGAAACCCGTCCTTCGGTGCCAGCGGGGAAACAGGGTTGGCTTTCTTGGCCGAGGGGGCCTCGGACTTGGCGGTTTTCCTGACCTTCTTGCGAAGCTTCTGGACCTTTTCCTTAAGCTTCTTCAGATCGGCCTTCAGATCGGCATCCTTCTTGGCCATCGCGGTCCCCCAGCGGTATGTCAGTTGTCGATAAGCGTGGTGTTCTTCAGTACCGCCGGGTCGATCCCCTCGACGTTGCGGGTAATGGCGGCGGCTTCGGTCAGCGCCGTAACCTCGGATTCGACGGCCTTCTGCTGAAGTTCGCCGGCAAGTTCATCGCGCGTCTCTTCCAGGGTCGGCGCGGTGGCCGCGCGGGTTTCCATCAGCTTGATCACATGCCAGCCGAACTGCGTCTGGACCGGATCGGAAAGCTGGCCGGGCTGAAGCAAGAGAACGGCATCTTCGAAGGGCTTGACCATCATCCCAAGCCCGAACCATCCCAGATCGCCGCCGTTGGGGCCGGACGGGCCGGTGGACTTCTCGGCGGCCAGTGTGGCGAAATCCGCGCCTCCATCCAGCTCGGCGCGGATCGCCTTTGCCTCGTCCTCGGTCGCGACAAGGATATGGGCCGCGTGGTATTCGGTGCCCGGATCGACCGCGCCATAGCGTTCGTCGTAAAGCGCCTGAAGTGCTTCGTCCGTCACGGCGGCATCGGCGATGGTGTTCAGCGCCTCGTTCGACAGAAACGCCAGCCGCTGATTGTCGAGAGACAGGGCGTTGCGCCTGGACAGCGGTTCGGGAACCTGCTGGGCAAGGGCGGTCTGCTGGATCAGCTGTTCCAGGATGCCGTCGAACAGGGTCTTGTCGTCCAACGAAAGATATTGCGCGGGCAGCGCCTCGCGCAGGGCGATCATGTGGCCAAGCGTGATGTCGGTTCCGTTGACAGTCGCGACCACGGTATCGGCGCCGGGCTCTTGCGAGAAAGCCGGACCGGCCAGGGCCAGAACGCATGCCGCCGCCCAAAGTTTCGTCCGTCTCGACATCGTTATGCCTCCCGCTCGTGCTGCCAGTCCTTGCGGCGTTGACTATCCCGTGCCAGCCCCTTACATCGCGTGGGGTCCTGCGGGGACCTGCCGGCCCAAGTATCGTTGCCCTTCTAGGCAACGCAGAGGGTGGCGGCAAGCCGCATTCGCAGGAACCGTCAGTCCTACCCGAGCGGAGAAAAAATGCTGGGCCTCGGAACAATCGCGAAGAAGGTCTTCGGCACGCCGAACGACCGCAAGGTCAAGTCGGTTCGTCCGCTGGTCGAGAAGATCAACGCACTGGAACCCGAGTTCCAGAAGCTCTCCGACGAAGGGTTGAAGGAAAAGACGCGCGAGTTTCAGAAGCGTGTCCAGGACGGCGAAAGCCTTGAGGCGATCCTGCCGGAAGCCTTTGCCAACTGCCGCGAGGGCGCCTGGCGGGCGCTGGGTCTGCGCGCCTTCGACGTGCAGCTCATGGGCGGCATCTTCCTTCACCAGGGCAACATCGCCGAAATGAAGACCGGCGAGGGCAAGACCCTGGTCGCGACCTTCCCGGCTTACCTGAACGCCCTGACGGGGCGCGGCGTGCACATCGTCACGGTCAACGACTATCTGGCCAAGCGCGACGCGGAATGGATGAGCAAGGTCTATGGCGCGCTGGGGATGACCACCGGTGTGGTCTATCCGTTCCAGCCGGATCAGGAAAAACGCGAAGCCTACCGCGCCGACATCACCTATGCGACGAACAACGAACTTGGCTTCGACTACCTTCGTGACAACATGAAGGGCCGGATCGAGGAGATGGCGCAGCGCGGCCATTACTTCGCGATCGTTGACGAAGTGGACTCCATCCTCATCGACGAGGCGCGGACCCCCCTGATCATCTCGGGCCCAAGCCAGGACCGGTCGGAGCTTTACAAGACGCTGGACAGGTTCATCCCCCAGCTGACCGAAGAACACTACAAGCTGGATGAAAAGGCCCGCAACGCGACCTTCACCGAAGAAGGCAACGAATACCTCGAACAAACGCTTTGGGAAGCCGGCGTCCTGCCCGAGGGCCAGACGCTTTACGATCCCGAATCCACCACGATCGTCCACCACGTCAACCAGGCGCTGCGCGCCCACAAGCTGTTCCAGAGGGACCAGCACTATATCGTGCGCGACGGCGAGGTGGTGCTGATCGACGAATTCACCGGCCGCATGATGAAGGGCCGGCGGCTTTCTGACGGCCTGCATCAGGCGATCGAGGCCAAGGAAGGCGTGAAGATCCAGCCCGAGAACGTCACGCTCGCCTCGGTCACCTTCCAGAACTACTTCCGGCTTTACGAGAAGCTGGCGGGCATGACCGGCACCGCCGCGACCGAGGCCGAGGAATTCATGGAGATCTACAAGCTGGGTGTGGTCGAGGTTCCGACCAACCGCCCGGTGCAACGGGTCGACGACCACGACCAGGTCTTCCGCACTGCGCGTGAAAAGTTCGCCGCAATCATCGAACGCATCCGCGAGGTCCACGCCAAGGGGCAACCGATCCTTGTTGGCACGACCTCGATCGAGAAGTCTGAGATGTTGTCGCAGATGCTGACAAAGGAAGGCATCAAGCACGAGGTTCTGAACGCCCGCCAGCACGAACGCGAAGCGATGATCGTCGCCGACGCCGGCAAGCTGGGCGCCGTGACAATCGCCACCAACATGGCTGGCCGCGGAACCGACATCCAGCTTGGGGGCAACGTCGAGCTGAAGGTGATGCAGGCGCTGGATGCCGACCCTGCTGCCCATCCTGACGAAGTCCGGGCGCGGATCGAGGCAGAGCATGCCGACGAGAAGCAGAAGGTGCTTGAGGCAGGCGGGCTTTACGTCCTTGCGACCGAACGCCACGAAAGCCGCCGGATCGACAACCAGCTTCGCGGACGTTCCGGCCGCCAGGGCGATCCCGGCCGGTCGTCCTTCTATCTTTCGCTTGAAGACGACCTGATGCGGATCTTCGGGTCCGAACGGCTTGACAAGGTTCTCTCCAGCCTTGGCATGAAAGAGGGCGAGGCGATCATTCACCCTTGGGTGAACAAGTCGCTCGAACGCGCGCAGGCGAAGGTCGAGGGGCGCAACTTTGATATTCGCAAGCAGCTTCTGAAGTTCGACGACACGATGAACGACCAGCGCAAGGCGATTTTCGCGCAGCGGCTGGAGATCATGGAATCAGAAGACCTTGAGGAAATCGTGCAGGACATGCGCCATCAGGTCATCGACGATCTGGTGGACGAATACCTGCCGCCCAAATCCTATTCCGAACAATGGGATACCGCCGGCCTTGCCGGAAAGCTCAGGTCCGCACTGGCGCTTGACCTGCCGGTCCAGGCCTGGGGCGACGAAGAGGGCGTCGATCAGGAGGTCGTGCGCGAACGGCTATACGAGGCCAGCGACAAGCTCGCCGCCGAAAAGGCCGAGGCGTTCGGCGCAGACACGATGCGGCAGATCGAAAAGCAGTTCCTTCTCCAGACGATCGACAGCAAGTGGCGGGAACACCTTGTGACGCTGGAACACCTGCGGTCTGTGATCGGGTTCCGCGGCTATGCGCAGCGCGACCCCCTTTCGGAATACAAGACTGAGGCATTTGCGCTGTTCGAGAGCCTTCTGAACAGCCTTCGCACCGAGATTTCCGAGAAGATCTCCAAGGTGCGGCCGCTGACGGAAGAGGAACAGGCGGCGATGCTGCAGCAGATGGTGGCGCAGCAGCAGGCACAGCGGGCGCCGGAGATGGCCGAAGCCGCGCCCGTGACCGCCACAGCCGCGTCGGCCGCGGCGCCTGTCGCCGCGGCGGCGACCGGGTTTGTCGAGGGTGACCCCGCAACCTGGGGCAATCCCAGCCGCAACGACCCGTGTCCCTGCGGTTCCGGCGAGAAGTTCAAGCACTGCCACGGCAAGATTGCGTGAGGACTATCGCGGCCGCCCCAGGCGGGCAGTCACGATACATGCCGCAAACGCGCCATTCACGCGCCAGAATTCCCCTCTAGTCAGGTCCTGCTGGCAAGGAGGATCCGATGCGCGTGAGACCGGCGCGTTTGGTCGCTTTCCTGAGTATCGTGGCCGCACTCGGGCTCGCGACATGGATGCAGAACGACGCGCATGCGCGACGATATTCCGTTGACGACGACGGTCCGCTGCCGCCTGCGCCCGCAGCCGTAGCGGCGGGTGTTATGGCCGCCGGACGGATCGCAACCCCGGTCGAACGCGGGGTGGAGGGTTTCCCCGCATTGGTGGCCGATCAGGGGCTTGCCGTGCGTCTGGATGGCCATGACGTGGCGGATGCACCTCTGCCGCGCTCGGCGAACCAGGCCTTCAGTGCCTATGGGATCGCATGCCGAAGGCCGGACCTGATCCTGATGGCCGAGCCGGGAGGGCAACTGGTCGTGAGGATCAATGCGCCCTGTCTCCCTGGATCGACGGTCGAAGTGTCCTACGGCGCCCTGGCGTTCGGGTTGGCCGTGAATGCATTCGGGCAGGCATCGCTGTCTCTCCCCGCTGTCTCGCGCAAGTCATGGGTCACGGCACGCTTCGCGGACGGGTCCAGCGTGATCCGCCGCAAGACCATTCCAGATTTCGATGACGATCGTGCCGTGCTTCTGCTTGCGGCACCCGAAGGCAAGGAGCGCGGGGGAACCACCCCGGTATTCTGGGCGCCGGAAGAGTTCGCAGAGATCGGTCGAATGGAACTGTTGGCTGTGGAAAACGTAAGCCGCCAGGACCCGACGGCGATCGTACCTGCCTACTGTGGCGTTGATCTGAGCGGCCTTCTGATCAGCACAAGGGCAGAGGATGATGTTCGGCCGATATCGCTGGCAATGCCCGAATGTGGGCTGACTGGCGCGCAGGTCGTCGTGACTCTGGGCCAACTGACCGGGAAATCGAGGTTGCCCTGATCAAAGATAGCCCGCCGAGCGGAAGCTGGTTTCACGCGACTTTCCGATGACCAGATGATCGTGAAGGACGATTCCCATGACCGACAGCGCGTCATGGATCTGGTTGGTCAGCAGGATATCCTGCTCTGACGGTGTCGGGTCGCCCGAGGGGTGATTGTGCACAAGGATAAGCGCCGAGGCGTTGAGTTCCAGCGCCCGTTTGACAATCTCTCGCGGGTAGACCGGTACATGATCGACCGTTCCGCGTGCCTGTTCCTCGTCTGCGATCAGGACATTCTTGCGGTCCAGATACAGCACCCGGAACATCTCGGTTTCCCGATGCGACATCGCGGTATGGCAATAGTCCAGCAGCGCATCCCAGGATGACAGGACAGGTCGGTGCATGACCCTTGCCCGTGCCAGGCGCTGCGCGGCCGCCTCGACGATCCGCAGTTCGGTGATGACCGAATTCCCGACCCCGTCAACCCTGGCAAGGCGGTCCTGTGGCGCGGTCAGAACGCGGCTGAAGTCGCCGAACGCGTCAATCAGGCGTCGGGCCAGTGGCTTTACGTCTTGCCGAGGCACCGCGCGGAACAGGACGAGCTCCAGAAGTTCGTAATCGGGCATCGCCGCCGCGCCGCCCGAAAGGAACCTTTCGCGCAGCCGTTTGCGGTGGTCGCGGATGTAGGAGGGAAGCCGCCCGGGCGCCAAGGACTGTTCGGGCGCCTCGTCGGCGTCAAATAGAAACGGGGCTTCGTTGAAGGCGTGGGGCTGGGACATGGCCCAACCCTCGTTACTGAGTCTGAAAAATAGGTTAATGCCGGCGCGTCTCCGGCGCTCAACCCTTCATTCCGTCCCAGAAGCTCCGAACTTTCGAGAAGAAGGAGGAGCTTTCGGGGTTGTTGTTTTCCGACAGCTTCTCGAACTCCCGCAGGATTTCCTTCTGTCGCGCCGTCAGGTTCACTGGCGTTTCGACCGCTAGTTCGATCAGCATGTCGCCGTTGCCGCCGCCACGCAGCGCCGGCATCCCCTTGTTGCGAAGCCGCATCTGCTTGCCCGTTTGCGCCCCTTCGGGGATGCGCACGCGGCTGCGCCCGCCGTCGATGGTCGGCACCTCGACCTCGCCGCCAAGGGCGGCCGTGGCGATCGATACCGGGATGCGGCAGAACAGGTTCGTCCCGTCACGCTGAAAAAGCGCGTGTTCGCGCACCTCGATGAAGATGTAAAGATCGCCCGAGGGGCCGCCGCGCATGCCCGCCTCGCCTTCGCCGGCAAGACGTATGCGGGTTCCGGTTTCGACCCCTGCAGGGATATTGACCGAAAGCTGGCGTTCCTTCTCGACACGTCCTGCGCCCTGGCAGGTCCGGCAGGGGTTCTTGACGATCTGGCCGGCGCCAGCGCAGGTCGGGCAGGTTCGTTCGACGGTAAAGAACCCTTGCTGGGCGCGAACCTTGCCCATGCCCGAACAGGTCGGGCAGGTCTGCGGTTCCGATCCGCCTTCGGCGCCGGTGCCGTTGCACGACCCGCAGGCGACCGAGGTCGGCACGTTGATCGACTTCTGCACACCTGCATAGGCTTCTTCCAGCGTCACGCGCAGGTTGTAGCGCAGGTCCGATCCGCGCTGCGCGCGGCTGCGGGGACCGGCGCCGCCGCGCCCGCCCATGAAATCGCCGAACAGGTCTTCGAACACGTCCGAAAAGGCCGAGGCAAAGTCACCCTGCCGGCCTGCCCCGCCGCGTGGGCCACCGCCCATGCCGCCGTCAAAGGCGGCATGACCGTAGCGGTCATAGGCGGCCTTGCGGGTTTCATCCTTCAGGACATCGTAGGCTTCGTTCGCTTCCTTGAAGTCGGACTCGGCCTGCGGGTTGTCCTTGTTGCGGTCCGGGTGAAGCTCTTTCGCCTTGGCGCGATAGGCTTTCTTGATTTCTTCGGCAGAGGCGCCACGGCTGACGCCCAGAACCTCGTAGTAGTCGCGCTTGGCCATTCTGATCCCCTCGGGAAACGCGCTGGGCCGGCCCGGGGAATGCCGGGCCGGCCCAGGTGTCAGATCGCGTTACTTGCGCTTGCGGTCTTCGCCGAGGTCTTCGAAGTCGGCGTCCACGATATCGTCATCGACGCCGCGCGGGCCGTCCTCGTCCCCGGAAGCACCGCCTTCGGCCTGCTGCGATTTGTAGATCGCTTCGCCAAGCTTCATCGCGGCATCGGTCAGGTTGTGAATGCCGCCCTTGATCTTGCCGACATCGTCGGACTTGAGGGCCTCTTCCAGCGCGCCGATGGCAAGTTCGATGGCCTCGACCGTCGATCCATCGATCTTGTCGCCGTGCTCTTCCAGCGACTTCTTGGTCGAATGGACAAGGCTTTCTGCCTGGTTTCGGGTTTCGACCAGTTCCTTGCGGGTCTTGTCGGCTTCGGCGTTCGCCTCCGCGTCCTTGACCATGCGGTCGATCTCGTCGTCGCTGAGACCGCCGGACGCCTGGATGGTGATCGCCTGTTCCTTGCCGGTGCCCTTGTCCTTGGCCTTGACCGACACGATGCCGTTGGCGTCGATGTCGAACGTGACCTCGATCTGGGGCATGCCGCGCGGTGCCGGCGGGATGTTCTCAAGGTTGAACTGGCCCAGCAGCTTGTTGTCGGCCGCCATTTCGCGTTCGCCCTGGAAGACGCGGATCGTCACGGCATTCTGGTTGTCCTCGGCCGTGGAGAAGATCTGCGACTTCTTGGTCGGGATCGTCGTGTTGCGGTCGATCAGCCGGGTGAAGACACCGCCAAGCGTCTCGATCCCGAGCGACAGCGGGGTCACGTCGAGAAGGACAACGTCCTTGACGTCGCCTTGCAGAACACCGGCCTGGATCGCCGCGCCCAGCGCCACGACCTCGTCGGGGTTCACGCCCTTGTGCGGCTCCTTGCCGAAGAAGTTCGTGACCTCCTCGATCACCTTCGGCATCCGGGTCATGCCGCCGACCAGGACGACCTCGTCGATGTCGCCCTTGGAGATACCGGCATCCTTCAGCGCCGAATCACAGGGTTTCAGCGATTTCTTGATCAGGTCGCCGACCAGGCTTTCCAGCTTCGCGCGGGTCAGTTTCATGACCATGTGAAGCGGCGTGCCCGACTTCATGTCCATCGAGATGAAGGGCTGGTTGATTTCGGTCTGCTGGCTGGACGAAAGCTCGATCTTCGCTTTCTCGGCGGCTTCCTTGAGCCGCTGAAGCGCCATCTTGTCCTTCGTCAGGTCGACGCCGTGTTCCTTCTTGAACTCGTCGGCCAGGTAATTGACGATGCGCATGTCGAAGTCTTCGCCACCAAGGAACGTGTCCCCGTTGGTCGATTTCACTTCGAAAAGACCGTCGTCGATCTCGAGGATCGTGATGTCGAAGGTCCCGCCGCCAAGGTCATAGACCGCGATCGTCTTCGTTTCCTTCTTGTCCAGGCCATAGGCCAGCGCGGCCGCGGTCGGTTCGTTGATGATCCGCAGGACCTCAAGACCGGCGATCTTGCCCGCGTCCTTGGTCGCCTGGCGCTGGGCGTCGTTGAAGTAGGCGGGAACCGTGATGACGGCCTGCGTCACCGTCTCGCCCAGGTAGGACTCGGCGGTTTCCTTCATCTTCTGCAGAACAACGGCGGAGATCTGCGCGGGCGAATACTTCTCGCCCCGGACCTCGACCCAGGCATCCCCGTTGCCGCCGTCGACGATGGCATAGGGAACCAGCTTCTTGTCCTTCTCGACCTCGGCGTCGGTGACGCGGCGCCCGATCAGGCGCTTGACCGCGAAGACGGTGTTGGTGGGGTTGGTGACGGCCTGGCGCTTTGCAGCCTGGCCGACAAGGCGTTCCGTGTCGGTGTAGCCGACGACGGAGGGCGTCGTGCGCGCCCCTTCGGAGTTCTCGATGACCCGCGGCTGCGACCCGTCCATGATGGCGACGCAGGAGTTCGTGGTCCCGAGGTCGATCCCGATGACTTTGGCCATGTCTATACCTTTCCTTCGGCGATATTGTGGGAACTGGACCCGACTGCGGCTTCCCGTTCCCGATCCCAGGTTACTGCCGCGGGCATCGCCCGACGGCTTCCCGGCGTATATAAGTAGGGGCAATACGGCCTGCAAGCGCGGAAAAGACGGCAAAATGGTGGAAAATTGCATCGAAAACCCCAAAGGCCCCAAGAATTTTCAGGGCGCGGGACTGGCCAGCTTCCGCGTCGGGGACGCCGCGTTCTTTCCAGGCTGGCTCGGGCCAGAGGCGCAGGCCGCGCTGGTCGATGACCTGCGCGCGGTCGTGGCTGCGGCGCCGCTGTTTTCCCCGATCACACGTTTCGGCAAGGCGATGAGCGTCCGTATGACCTCTGCAGGGGTTTGCGGCTGGTATTCGGACCGCCGCGGCTATCGCTATGAGCGTCGCCATCCTTCGGGGCGTCCGTGGCCGCCGATCCCCGCACGCGTGCTGGATATCTGGCGCGACCTTGTCGGGCCGGTCCGACAGCCCGATTGCTGTCTGCTCAATTTCTACGAAGGCACGGCACGGATGGGTCTGCATCAGGACCGGGACGAGACGGATTTTTCCTGGCCCGTCCTTTCCATCTCGCTGGGTGACGATGCGCTGTTTCGCATCGGCGGAACCGAGCGCGGCGGGCCGACAGAACCGGTTCGGCTGCGATCCGGAGATGTGATTGTTCTTGCAGGACAATCCAGGCTCGCCTTCCACGGCATCGACCGGGTCTATCCGGGAACCTCCGACCTTTTGCCGCGCGGTGGGCGCATCAACCTGACGCTGCGGGTCGTGGACTGATCTAGTGGCCCCACCAGCCCTGTGACCTGTGTTTGCGGGCATAGAATTCGCCCATCAGGCCTATGACCACGGCTGCAACCGTGATCCAGAACGGAACGGCAAGGGTCGTCGTGCGCGGCTCGTAGTTGATGAAGACATACCCGCGTGCCTGGTCGACGATATGGAACAGCGGATTCCAGGCGAACATCTTGTAAAGCCCGTAGGGCATGGCATTCGCGATGAACATCTTGCCCGAAAAAAGCATGTTTGCGCGCAGGAACACGGTTCTGAGCAGATTGCTGAGCCTTGGAGCCCAGGGCTGAAGGGCCAGGAACACCAGCCCGATGGAACATCCGCTGGCCCAGCTGAACAGGATCATGCCAAGAAAACCCACCGGATCCTGAATCTCGACCGGGCCGGCCACGACGTGATAGGCGAAGCCCAGCAACGCGATCGAGACGAGTTGCAGGTAAAGTGCGCTGAGCGCCGAGGATGCGATGGCCACCGTGGTGTTCATCGGCGCGTGCGCCATCATCATCGAATTCGGCCCCTCGGCACCGCAGACCGCGCCAAGCCCCCTGTTGAAGGCAAGGAAGGTGAAGATGCCGGTCAGAAGATAAAGCACGAAGTCGCCGTGGATTCCGATGCGCCTGACACCGAACAGCCCCGTCATCAGATAGAAGAACCCGAGCATCACGAGCATCTGGAACATCGTGGCCATGATCGCGGCACCGGGGCTTGAGTGGCGCCCACGGATCTTGCGGACGGTCAGATGATAGGTCACCGTCAGCAGTGAAGCTGCGGCAGTAAAGCCCGTCCGTTTCTGCTCGACCCTGAACATGCCGCTCTTTCGTCGGTGCCGCCGTGCCTTGCCTATCAGGCAAAACTTGCCGATCTCTTATCATGCAAGCATAAGTGGACGCGCCCGCCTGATCAACGACCCGTGGAAAGGGATGACCTTGGATTTCGATCGACTTGCCCATGTCATGCGCCACCTCGCCCTGCTGGCAGGGGACCGGATCATGGAAATCTATGACGCGCCGGATTTCGACGTGCGATCAAAAGCCGATGCCAGCCCTGTGACCGCGGCGGACGAGGCGGCCGATCTTCTGATCGCCGAGGGGTTGGCCGAAGCCTTCCCCGCCCTGCCCATCGTGACCGAGGAACAGGCAGAGAGCCACGGGCAGTCCGTCAGCACATTCCTGATCGTCGATCCCCTGGACGGAACCAAGGAATTCGTCCAGCGTCGCGGCGACTTCACGGTCAACATCGCCTATGTCGAGAACGGCGTCCCGCTTCGCGGAGTGGTCTACGCACCCGCCAAGGGCCGGCTTTTCTTCACCCTCGGCGATGGCCGATCCGTCGAGGAGAAAGGGCCATTCGACAAGACGACCCCGGGGGAACTGGTGCCCCTCTCGGTCTCGGTACCCGACAATCGGGCGCTGATGGTGGTTGCGTCGAAGTCGCACCGCGATCAGGCGACAGACGATTACATCGCGCGTTACGCGGTCCGCGACATGACCAGCGCCGGGTCTTCGCTGAAGTTCTGCCTGGTCGCAACCGGCGAGGCTGACCTTTACCCGCGTCTTGGCCGGACAATGGAATGGGATACCGCGGCGGGCGATGCGGTGCTGCGCGGCGCGGGCGGGCTTGTCGTCCGCTTCGACGACCACAGCCCGTTCACCTATGGCAAGCCGGGTTTCGAAAACCCCTTCTTCATCGCCTACGCGCCGGGCGTTCTTTTGGTGAATGCATGAGCGTTCTGATCGCGATCCCCGCCCGTTACGCCTCGACCCGATATCCGGGAAAGCCACTTGTTCCGCTTCGAGGCGCCGACGGCGTGACGCGCACGCTTGTCCAGCGCAGCTGGGAGGCGGCGATGGCCGTCAATGGTGCGGACCGTGTCGTCGTGGCGACCGATGACGACCGTATCCGCGCCGAAGCGGAAGGCTTTGGGGCCGAGGTCGTCATGACCTCCTCGGAGTGCCGCAACGGCACCGAACGCTGCGCCGAGGCGCATGCCGCGCTGGGTGGCGGCTTCGACATCGTCGTGAACCTGCAGGGCGATGCGCCGCTGACGCCCCACTGGTTCGTCGAGGATCTGGTCGCCGGCCTTCGCGCCGACCCCGCGTCCGAAGTCGCGACGCCGGTGTTGCGCTGCGATGGCCGCGCACTGAACGGTTTTCTCGACGACAGGCGTGCGGGCCGCGTGGGCGGGACCACTGCCGTCTTCGGCCACGACCGCCAGGCGCTTTACTTCTCCAAGGAGGTGATCCCCTACACGACCCGGCGCTACGACGACGCCGAGGCGACACCTGTATTCCATCACGTTGGCGTCTACGCCTACAGGCCCGCCGCCCTTGCGGCCTATCCGGACTGGGAACCGGGAACGCTGGAAACGCTTGAAGGGCTTGAGCAGCTTCGCTTCCTGGAACGCGGCCGGCGCATCCTGTGCGTCGAGGTCGAAGCGCGCGGGCGTCAGTTCTGGGAACTCAACAACCCGGAAGACGTGCCGCGACTCGAGGCGATGATGGCCGAGATGGGGATGGCATGACGGGCACGCTGCCCGTCAGCCTCATAGTCGTTTCGCGCAACCGCCCGAAGGAGCTTGCCCTTTGCCTGGCCGCGATTCGCAAGCTCGACCACCCGAACTTCGAACTGATCGTGGTGGCCGATCCTGCCTCTGCCGCGATCTGCCCGCAGGGCGCCAAGGTCGTCCCCATCGACATTGCCAACATCTCGGCCGCCCGCAACCTGGGGCTGGCCGCGGCGGCGGGGGAAATCGTCGCATTCATCGACGACGATGCCGTGCCCGAACCGCGCTGGCTTGCCCGGCTTACCGCGCCATTCGCCGATCCGGGGATCGCCGCGGCGGGTGGATTTGTTGTCGGCCGCAACGGTATCTCGTTCCAGTGGCGGGCGTCCTGCGCCGACAGCCACGGCAGGTCCACGGAAATCGTCGTTGACCCGCTGGCGGTGACGGTTCTGGCGGGCGCCGCCGGTCGCGCGATCAGGACCGAGGGAACCAATTGCGCCTTCCGACGCAGTGTTCTTTGCGCGCTGGGCGGGTTCGATCCGGCGTTTCGCTTCTATCTCGACGAAACCGACGTGAACATGCGGCTGGCCGCACAAGGGGCCAGGACCGCGATCGTGCCGCGCGCGCGCGTCCATCACGCCTTTGCGGCCAGCGACCGGCGCAAGGCGGACCGCACGCCGACCGATCTGACCGAAATCGGCGCCAGCACGGCGGTCTTTCTGCGCAAGCATGCCCCCCCGGCTGAACACGGCGACGCGCTGGACCGGCTTCGAAAGGATCAGGACGCGCGTCTGGATCGGCTTGTCCGTCGCGGCGCGCTGAGTTCCGGTGGCGCGGCCGATCTGCGCGCCACGCTGGAACGCGGGATCGCCGAAGGCCAGCTGAGGGAGATGGCAAGCCTGGCTCCGATTCCCGCCGCGAAGACGGCGTTTCTTGCCTTTGCAGGCGGAGACGGCGCCATATGCCTTGCCGGTGGCTGGATCTGGCAGGCCACGCGGCTCCGGGCGGAAGCATCGCGCCAGAGCGACAGGACGACCTGCGTCCTGATGCTGTTCAGTCCGACCGCGCGGTTTCACCGGTTGCGGTTCACAGGCACCCATTGGGAACAGATCGGCGGTCTTTTCGGCCGGTCGGAACGGTCCGGCCCCGCTTTCCGGTTCTGGCGCCGGGCAACTCGACTCAACCAAGAGGCGAGAAGGCTTGATTTCTGATGGCGTAATGCGGAATCGACAGATTGTGCACAGAAGTCTTCCAATCGTCCCATATTATCAGTAAACCGCCACAATATTTCCTTGCTAGAGCCCAATCCGGTGGTGATGGCTTGCCCGCGCGGCTCTGGTGTCTTTAACTGATCGTAGTCGTGTTTCTGGTGTCGCACGGTGTGCAATTTTTGGGGGATCGAATGAAGCGCAAGGTAACCAAGGCTATCTTTCCTGTAGCTGGCCTGGGGACACGCTTCTTGCCCGCGACAAAGTCGATCCCGAAAGAGATCATGACGCTCGTCGACCGCCCGCTGATCCAGTACGCGATCGACGAAGCACGCGCCGCCGGCATCAAGGAGTTCATCTTTGTAACTTCGCGCGGGAAAAGCGCGCTTGAGGATTATTTCGACCACGCCAACGAACTCGAGGCGCACCTGCGCCGCAACGGGCGCGAAGACCTGCTGTCGATTCTCAAGACCACGAACATGGATTCCGGCGCCATCGCCTATATTCGCCAGCACAAGGCGCTGGGCCTTGGGCACGCGGTCTGGTGTGCCCGCAGGCTTGTCGGCAACGAACCTTTCGCCGTGCTTCTTCCCGACGACGTGATCGCGAGCGACAAGTCCTGCCTTCAGCAGATGGTCGAGGTCTATGCCGAGACGGGCGGCAACGTCGTTGCAGCGATGGAGGTTCCGCACGCAAAGACCTCTGCCTACGGGATCCTGGACATCAAGGAAGATCTTGGCGCGCTCGTCTCGGTCAAGGGGATGGTCGAAAAACCGCCGGTCGATACCGCGCCTTCGAACCTTGCGGTCATCGGGCGCTATATTCTGACGCCGTCGATCATGCGAAACCTCGACCGGATCAAGGCAGGGTCGGGCGGAGAGATCCAGTTGACCGATGCCATCGCCGAAGAAATCGTACGTTCCGACAATGTCTATGGTTTCCGCTTTCGCGGACAGCGGTTCGATTGCGGATCGAAGGCGGGGTTCCTTCAGGCGACCGTCGCCTTCGCGCTGGCGCGCCCCGACCTGCGCGACGAGTTTTCGCAGTTCCTGAATGAAATGACCGCGGTGCGCCGCGCTGCCGAGTAGGCGATGACCCGTCACGTCCTTGTCACCGGCGGGGCCGGCTATATCGGTTCCCACGCATGCAAGGCGCTGGCGCGGGCGGGTTTCGTTCCCGTGACATTCGACAACCTGTGTACTGGCTGGCGCGACGCGGTCCGGTTCGGCCCGTTCGAAGAAGGCGACCTTGCGGATTCTTCGCGCCTGGCGGACGTGTTCGACCGGTGGCGGCCCGTCGCCGTCATGCATTTCGCGGCGCTCAGCCTGGTGGGCGATTCGATGCGCGACCCGGGCCGTTACTGGCGCGCCAATGTCCTTGGCGCGCTGAACCTGATCGAGGCCGCGGTGGCGGCGGGTTGCCTGGATTTCGTCTTCTCCTCGACCTGCGCGACCTATGGCGACCAGGACGGCGTGGTGCTGACAGAGGATACCCCCCAGGCGCCGATCAACGCCTATGGCGGATCGAAACGCGCCATCGAAGAAATGCTGAAGGACTTCGGCGCCTCGCATGGTCTGCGGTCGGTGATCTTCCGTTACTTCAACGTGGCCGGGGCCGACCCCGAGGCCGAGGTGGGGGAATTTCACCAGCCCGAGACACACCTTGTCCCGCTGCTGCTGGATGCGATCGCCGGGCGGCGGCCCGCTTTGACGGTGCATGGAACGGATTATCCGACACCCGACGGAACCTGCATTCGAGATTATGTGCATGTCTCCGACCTGGTGCAGGCGCATGTCCTTGGACTTGAATGGCTTCTTGGGGGGCGTGGCAGCCGGGTCTTTTGCCTGGGTACCGGACGGGGGTTCTCCGTGCGCGAGGTGATCGATCATGCACGGCTGGTGACCAACCGGGCAGTCCCCGTCACTGAGGGTGACAGGCGACCCGGCGATGCGACCCGGCTCGTCAGTGGAAGCGCCCGCGCGGTCGAGGAGCTGGGTTGGCGACCCGCACGCTCCAACCTTGCCGACATGATCGCCGATGCCTGGCGCTGGCACCAGACCGGCGGATATGAGCGCTGAGCCCAAAGCCCGCATGCTGGACGTGTCGCGGCTGGTGTCGCGGATCGGACGGGGGCCGCTGACCGGCGTCGACCGGGTCGAACGCGCCTACCTTGTCGCGCTTCTGGCCCGGACAACGCCCTTGTTCCTCCTGGTGCGCAGCCCTGTCGGATATCTTGTGCTGCCGCGATCAGCCGGCCCCTTGATCCTTGGCTGGTTGGACGCACCGCAGACAGTTCCGCGCCCGGGTCTGCCCTTCGGGCTTGCCCGCGATCTGTCTCTCCCGCGTCAGGCCCGGATCGCGCTGCGGGCCAGGCGGGTGCGATCCTGCCTGCCATGGCGTCTGACGGCCGCGGCTCGTGCCACGATGCCACAGGGCGGTGTCTACCTGAATGTCGGTCATTCGAACCTTTCGCACCGCACTTTGTCTCAGCTCCACAGCGTGCCGGGTCTTCGCCTTGCCGTGATGGTGCACGATACGATCCCCCTGGATCATCCGGAGTACTGCCGTGACGAGGCAGTCGCGTCCTTTCGCAAGGGATTCCGCGCCGTTGCCGACCATGCGGACGTCATCCTGTGCCCGTCGCAGGCGGCGGCGCGCGCCACCGCCGGCTGGTGCGTGAAATGCGGCCGGTCGCCGGAAATCCGCGCCGTTCCCCTCGGGCTTGATCCCGTCAAGCCTGCCTTGGCGGAGATTCCGGCCACGATTGACCTGCGGCGGCCCTATTTCCTTGCGCTGGGCACCATAGAGCCGCGCAAGAACCATGCCCTGCTTCTCGACATCTGGGAAGCAATGGCGGCGGAACTTCCTGCCGAAGCAATGCCGCAGCTTGTCATCGTCGGACGGCGCGGCTGGCGCAACGAAGACGTGTTCGCAAGGCTCGATGCGCTCCGGACGCCCGCCAGCGCCATCCGAGAGTTTGGCGACCTGGGCGACGGGGCAGTGGCCGCGCTGCTTCTGGGCGCGCGTGCCCTGCTCATGCCTAGCTTTGCTGAAGGCTACGGCTTGCCGGTCGCCGAGGCCGCGCGCGCGGGGACACCTGTCCTGTGCAACGATCTTCCGGTTTTCCGTGAAGTTCTGGGTGACTACGCAGTTTACGCCGATGTCGGCGATATGTATTCTTGGAAGACAACGATAATCGAATTTGCAGGGAGAGTTCGGGCACCAGGTTCCGGTCACTTCTTTGAGGCAGAGACTGGCTGGACGGATCATTTCAAGGTGGTGTTAAGCATCGTCTGAGAGAGTTCCAGAAATGTTGGGCCTGAACCCGTGGGACAAGAATGCTTGCTTGGGAACGATACAGACTTCGCGCCAGGCGAAAGCGCTTTCTCTGGCGGGCATTTCGGAAAAGACGCGAACTTCGGGCAATTTCCGATCGGACACCGTTCCTCGCGCCGGATGCGATCCTGCTGTTTGGAACGCTTCGCAACGAACGCGTCAGGCTACCCTATTTTCTTGACTACTATCGCCGCCTGGGCGTGAGCCATTTCCTTCTGGTCGACAACGGTTCGACGGACGGCTCTGGCGACTACCTTTCCGAACAGCGCGACGTTTCGCTGTGGCGGACCGAGGCGAGCTATCGTGGCTCTCGCTATGGGCAGGACTGGCTGACATGGCTGCTTCGCAAGCACGCACATGGCCGCTGGGCGCTGACTGTCGATATGGATGAATTCCTGGTCTATCCCTTCTGCGATACCCGGCCGCTGCGCGCGCTGACGGACTGGCTTGACGGCCTTGGTGCCCGCGCCTTTCCGGCGCTGGTCCTGGACATGTACCCACGTGGACGAATCGACGCGCAATCCTACCGCGAAGGACAGGACCCGTTCGAGATCCTCCAGTGGTTCGACAGCGGCAACTACACGATCTCGCAGAATCCTACCTATGGTAATCTCTGGATTCAGGGCGGGCCGCGTGCGCGGTGCATGTTCGCCGATGCGCCCGCCGAGGCGCCATCGCTGAACAAGGTGCCGCTGGTCAAATGGCGGCGCGACTACTGCTATGTCAATTCGACCCACATGCTCTTGCCACGCAGCCTGAATCTGCTTTTCGACCGGGAGGGGGGGGAGCTTGCGTCAGGCTGTCTCCTTCATGCCAAGTTCTTGCCGATCCTCGGCGACAAGGTCGCCGAAGAGCTTGATCGAAAACAGCATTTTGCGGATGGTCGGGAATACCTGCGCTACGCCGAGGCGCTGAACGACGATCACGATCTTTGGTGCAAGTGGTCCGAAAGATATGTGAACTGGCGCCAGTTGGAGATTTTGGGACTGATGTCAAAGGGTTGCTGGGCCTGAGGTTGACTTGATGCATGTCGGGTTCATCATGCTTTGCCATACGGCACTTGACCGCGCAGCGGCCGTCGCACGGTATTGGGCGGATGACGGCGCGCCTGTGGTGGTGCATGTCGACAGCCGCGTCGCGCGCGAGGAACTCGACGCGATGCAGGCGGCCTGCGCCGGTTCGGCCGACATAAGCTTCTCAAGACGATACGCCTGTGAGTGGGGTACATTCGGCCTGGTGCGGGCGACCCAGGCCGCCGCCGAGCGGATGCTCGCGTTTCATCCTGAGGTGCAGCACATCTTCCTGGTGTCCGGGTCCTGCCTGCCCTTGCGGCCGCTGCGGGAGCTTCAGGCATATCTCGCGGCCCAACCCGAAACCGACTTCATCGAAAGCGTGACCACGTCCGATGTGGGCTGGACGGCTGGCGGGTTGGACGGCGAACGTTTCACGCTCCGCTTTCCGTTCTCCTGGCGGCGGCAGCGCCGGCTTTTCGACGGCTATACGCGGCTGCAGCGGCGCCTTGGCGTCAAGCGGCACATCCCTCTCGGGCTGGTCCCGCACCTGGGATCGCAGTGGTGGTGCCTGACACGAAGGACGCTCTCGGCGATCCTCAACGATCCAAACCGGCCGATCTATGACCGCTACTTTCGTCGTGTCTGGATCCCTGACGAAAGCTACTTTCAGACGCTGGCAAGGCTTCATTCCACCCAGATCGAAAGCAGGCCGCTAACGCTCGCGAAGTTCGACCACGAAGGCATGCCACATGTCTTCTACGACGATCATCTGCAGCTCTTGCGCCGATCGGAATGCTTCGTCGCGCGCAAGATCTGGCCCGGGGCGACCGGACTATATTCCGCCTTCCTGAGCCGCACCGTGTCAGAGCATCGGGTGTCTGAGCCAAGCCCCGGCAAGATCGACCGGCTGTTCGCCAAGGCTGCGGAACGGCGCAAGCTCGGGCGCCCGGGGCTATACATGCAAAGCCGCTTCCCACGGGCAAGCCATGAAACGGGTCGAACCGCCGGACCCTATTCGGTGTTCCATGGGTTTTCCGCGCTCTTCGAGGATTTCGATGCCTGGCTGTCGAAGACCCTGGGCCTTCGTGCCCATGGGCACCTCTTCGCGCCCGGGCGTGCGGAATTCGCAGGCGGGGACTCGGTCTTCAATGGCGCTCTGAGCGACAGCGCTGCCCTGCGTGACTATAATCCGCGTGCGTTCCTGACGAACCTGCTGTGGAACACGCGGGGCGAACGTCAGTGCTTTCTGAGTTGCGCCGGCGACAATCTTGCGGGCGTCGGGTTCATGGCGGGCGATGCCAATGCACAGCTTTCGGTGGTGACAGGCGCATGGGCGGTGGCCCTGTCAGGCGTCAAAGGCGATTTCACCGCCATCCGCCGCGAAGCCGCGCGCCTGCAGCGTGTCGAATCCGATATGCTTGCGGTACTTCGGGCACCGGGGGTGAAGGCATCGGTCCGGATCTGGTCGCTGGCAGATTTCGTCGAGAACCCGATGGATGCGATCCAGTCCGTCTTCGATGAAATCAACCCGCGCGCGCCACACCGCCTGGCCGAAGTGCCGCGCATGGTGGACCTGACGGGCCTGACGGCCTTTCTGCAACGCCTGAAGAACCAGGGCATGCTCCCGACGCTCGTCGGGGACTATTCGCAGATCGACGACATGCTTGCCGCACCGCCGGAACGCGCGCGGCCCTATCTGGTGCGCTGATCGTGACCGGGGCGGGGCGGTTCCACAGTTTCGTGATCCTTGCCGCCATGCGCACGGGGTCCAACCTTCTGGAAGAAAGCCTGAACGCGATCCCGGGCCTTTGCTGCCACGGAGAGGCGTTCAACCCGCGATTCGTCGGCGGCCCCCGCAAATCGGCGGTTCTCGGTGTGACCCTTGAGCAGCGGGAACGCGACCCCGGCCAGATGCTTGACCGGATCGTCGCGGCCGAGGGGTTGAACGGATTTCGCTATTTTCCCGACCATGACCCGCGCATCTTTGAGCGCGTGATGCGCGACCCGCGTTGCGCCAAGATCGTACTGACGCGCAACCCCCTGGAAAGCTATGTCAGTCTCAAGATCGCGCGGCAGACCGGGCAATGGAAGCTTGGCCGGGCGCGGGACCGCAAGTCGGGCCGCGTCAGTTTCGACGCCGCGGAATTCGACGGCTACCTGGAGGATCTTCAGGGCTTTCAGTTGTCGGTGCTGCGGCTTCTTCAGACGACGGGGCAGACGGCCTATTACCTGGACTACGATGACGTGCGCCAGCCTGAGGTGCTTGGTGGCCTTGCCGTTTGGCTTGGCGTGTCGGACGCTGGTGTAAAACCCTCGACGCGGCTGGTGAAGCAGAACCCCGGGGATCTTGCCGACCTGGTTTCCAACCCTGAGGAGATGGAGGCGGCACTTGCGCGCGTGGATCATTTCAATCTGTCGCGGACCCCGAACCTGGAGCCGCGCCGCGGGCCCGGCGTTCCGGGGTTCGTTGCCGCGCGGCGCGCACCGGTTCTTTTCATGCCGGTTCGGGGCGGACCGACGGACCGCGTGACCCGCTGGCTCGATGCGCTTGGCGGCGGGGTCGAGGGCGGCTTTACCCAGAAGACCCTGCGAGACTGGATGCGCGCCCGTCCCGGGCATCGCGGTTTCACCGTTCTCAGCCACCCCGTCGTGCGCGCGCACCGCGTGTTCGAGGACTTCATGGCAAACGCCGCCGCAGCCGAGTTCCGCGACTACCTGAAGCGTGCGCACGGCCTTGATCTGCCGCGCCCCGATTCCGCGGGCAGGATCGCCGTGGACGTGCGGCGCGATGCATTCCTGGGGTTCCTGGCCTTCCTCCGCGCTTCGCTGAACGGCCAGGCGTCGATCCGGCCCGATCCCGCCTGGGCCAGCCAGTCCGCCCTGGTCGCGGGCTTCACGCAATTCGCACCGCCCGACCTGATCGCGCGAGAGGAAACGCTGGCGGATACGCTTGCGCAGCTTGTGGGGTCGCTTGGGCTTGCGATGCCGGACCTTGCACCGGATGCACCGCAAGCCGCACTGGCCGAGATTTATGACGAGGAGGTCGAAAAGGCCGCGCGCGCGGCCTATCCGCGCGACTATCTTGTCTTCGGTTTCGGTCGCTGGGGCGATCAGGCCGCCTGACTGGGGCGGGCTTCTGTCAGCACCGCATGCAGTGCCGCAGTGTCGGAGTTTGCCCTGAGCTTGGCGCAGGTCGCGCCGTCGCGCATGGTTCGCGATACCAGCGCCAGCGCTTTGAGATGTTCGACCCCGGAATCCTTCGGTGCGAACAGGGCAAAGACAAGATCGACCGGCTGGCGATCGACCGAATCGAAGTCCATCGGTTTTTCAAGACGCATGAAGACACCGACCACGCGATCAAGCCCGTGAAGCCGGGCATGGGGAAGCGCGACGCCATGGCCCACACCGGTGGGGCCAAGGCTTTCGCGCTCCTGCAGAGCGTCGACCGTTTCGGTCGCGTCCAACCCGTAGACCGTATGGGCAATGTCGGCCAGATCCTGAAACAGGCGTTTCTTGCTGGTGGTCTGGCCGAACACCTTCACCGCGGAGGGCTTCAACAGGCTTGTCAGTTCCATGCGCCTTACTGTCCTTCGCCGCGGCGATGCCGGTTCACTTTGCGTCTACGGGATCGATCCAGCCGACATTCCCGTCTTCGCGACGATGAACGACATTCACGCCGCCATGCTTTTCATTGCGAAAGACCAGAACCGGCGCCCCGGCAAGCTCCATCTGCATGACTGCCTCTCCGACGGAAAGCGAAGGTATCTTCGTCTCCATCTCGGCAATGATCATCGGCTGAAGCGTATCGGTCTCCCGTTCCTCATCATCATCATTCGCGGCGAGCACATACATGGGTGCCCCGGCGAATTCAACGGGTTCGGACCGATCGCGGTGATGGTCGCGCAGGCGGCGCTTGTATCGGCGAAGCTGCTTGTCCATCTTTTCGATGCAGTTGTCCGCCGCGGCATAGACTTCGGTCGCTGCGGCGCGTGCAGAAACGGTCAGGCCGGTCGACAGATGGACCGTGGCTTCGCAGACGTATTCATGTGCATCGCGCGAAAAGACGACGACGGCGTCGGTCGGTCGTTGCGAATACTTGCCGATCGTCTCAGCCATCTCGGTCTTCACATGCGACTGCAGCGCGTCCCCTACATCAATCTGTTTTCCGCTGATCTGATAACGCATGTTTCCTCCTTGGGACGTGATGAATCCTCCCCGCGAAATGGGTGAGGATCCGGTTGAATTCAGGGGGTTGATTGCGCGCGCACGGGCTGACCGCGGCCCGTTCGGGAAACCTTCCGACGACGACGTTCGTGGGATGAAGGTATGCGCATGCATTTGCGATATTTGGCGACAGTTCGGCGTGCCATGTCAACGCCATCCTTCTTCAACTGTGTACGAATCTCTTCGTCCGCAAGGGGGTGTTCGGGATCTTCCGCCATGACCAGCGCGCGGATGCGACGTTGCGCGTCGAAGCTGGAGACCGCCGCATCAAGGGGGCCGAGGGAGGAGGGAAAGAACTGCGACAGCGGGTAGACGTGACCGCGAAACAAAAGTGCCTTGCCCGCCAACGCGCGTCCAACCGTCGATGCGTGCAGTCCGAGGATTCGGGCAATGTCGGCGCGGCTTAGCGGGGTCATGCTGGCCGTATCGGTCGCAAAGAACCGCGCCTGATGATCCACGATCGCCCCGGTGATTCGCAGAAGCGTCGCCTGGCGGGCAGCGATGGCCTCGACGATGCGTCGGGCCTGCTCTGCCTGTTGCGCCAGGCCACTCCCGGCACCTGCAAGCGAGAGCGTCGGCAGGGCTTCCGGGTTTAGCCGCACCGACGTCTGGCCCTCGGGGCCGCGTTCAACGACGACTTCCGGCACGCGGGTGGACAGGTGCTCGAATGTTGTGTTGACCGGATAAGGGCTTAACCCGCGCAAGAGGGCGCCGATCCGCTGTGCTTCTTCCTCGGAAACCTTCAGGGCGGTCATGACCCTGTTCCATCGGCCCTCGGCAAAATCGCCCAGACACGCGACGACCTGCGCCGCCCTGGCGGCCGAAAGCCCTGCATCGCGAAGTTGCAGCGCAAGGCATTCCGCCAGGTTCCGGGCGCCCACACCGCAAGGCTCGCAGCTTTGTACAGCCGCAAGCGCGGCAGCCAGCAGCGGTTTCGCGATCCCGTAGTCGGACACCAGTTCCTCAAGCGAAGCATCGAGATAGCCGTCGGCGCGCAGTTCCGCGACGATCACGCGCGCGGCCTCCTTCACATCGGCATCCAGGCGCTGCATCCCCAGCTGCCGAAGCAAAGACTGACTTAGACCTTCAGGCGCGGCGGCCGTTTCCAGCGCAACCTCATAGGCGGAGGAAGTCGGCCAGCTTTCCACCATCAGGCAAGGGTTGACCTCTGCCTCGCGGAGAATCTCTTCGGTCAGGGTCTCGGTCGGCAGTGCCAGCACGCGCAGGCCCATCCGCATCGCCGGGGTCAGGCTCAGCCGATGCTTTTGTCGCAGCGAGACCTTCTGCGAAAGCGGACCCTTGCCCGCCGTCTCAGGAGATGCGGAAGTTTTGGCCAAGATAGACGCGGCGGACGTTCTCGTCGCGCACGACCTCGTCCGCTGTCCCGCTCATCAATACGGCGCCATCGTGCAGGATGTAGGCGCGGTCAACGATTTCCAGCGTGTCGCGCACGTTGTGATCGGTAATCAGGACGCCGATGCCCCGGTCCTTCAGATCGTGGACCAGTGTCCGGATGTCGCCCACGGAAATCGGGTCGACGCCGGCGAAGGGTTCGTCGAGAAGCAGGTACTTGGGGTCTGCGGCAAGGCAGCGCGCGATCTCCACCCGGCGCCGTTCACCGCCGGAAAGCGACAGTGCAGGCGCGCGGCGAAGATGGGTGATCGAGAACTCCGACAACAACTCCTCAAGCCGTTCGCGCTGCTTGTGGTGATCCTTCACGGTGATTTCGAGAACCGCCAGAATGTTGTCTTCCACCGACAGTCCGCGGAAGATCGACACTTCCTGCGGGAGATAGCCGATCCCCAGCCGCGCGCGGCGATACATCGGCAGGCCGGTCACGTCGCGACCGTCGATGATGATCTGGCCGCTGTCCGGCGTGATCAGGCCGGCGATGTTGTAAAAACAGGTTGTCTTGCCTGAACCGTTCGGCCCAAGCAGTGCGACGACCTCGCCCCGGTTCAGGTCCAGCGTGACATCGCGGATCACCGGACGTCGGCGATAGCTCTTGCGCAGGTGCAGGATTCGCAGCCCGGCGCTGCCTTCGGCAACGGTCAGTTCCGGGCGCCCGGCCATCAGTTGCCTCCGGGCGTCAGGACGGTCTTGACGCGACCCCCCATCTGGCCCGTTCCGGCAGCAAGGTTGAGCGCAAGCGTTTCGCCCGAAAGGACGGTCGAGCCCTGGGTCAGCAGCACCGACCCGGCCATGACGATCTCGCCGCTGTCTACGCTGTATTCGGCCTTGTCCGCCTTGGCCGCATCGGCACCGCTGGTCAGAACGACATTTCCGCTGGCGATCAGGCGTTCGATCCGGCTCTGGCCGTCCGCGCCGTATTCAACCCGGATCTCGTCGGCGCCAAGGCGCATCTCGCCCTGGGAAACGACGACATTGCCGGTGAATACTGCCGCGCCGTCGGTCTGGCTTACAGACAGCCCGTCGGCTGTAACCTCGACCGGCAGGCTGGTATCGGCGCGGATCCCGCCAAATGCGATCTCTGCCCCCTGCGCAAGCGCCTGCGAGCCGGCACAAAGCGTCAGGCACAGGGCAATCGTGATCGCGCGAACAGACATCGTTACCTCAATTCTTCGGATCGTATATCAGCTTGACCCCCTGGTTGAAAACCAGAACGTAGGCAGCCGGATCGTCAGAGGCGGAGGTAAGTGTCATGCTGCCCGCGTCAAGGGTGCCGAACGGCGCGTTGGCGGTCACCGCCCCGTCGGATACGACTTCGGTCTGCGCGGTGGATGCGACAAGGCCGGTAGCTGTGATCGTGTAGCCGGTGGAGGTTTCGATGCTGACCCCGCCGCTCAGCCGCATGGTTGCGCTGGCAGGGTCGATCTTTCCCATGCCGGCGCGCATGGATACGTCCAGCCCGCGGGGTGTCCTGAGCTCTGTCGTGACGTCTTCCGCCTCTCCGCCACCCTCGGACAGCGGTCGGGCGACACCGGCACGCATCAGAAACGATGTACCATCCCCGGTCATCCCCGAATACTCCGGCGCGGTCAGCCGCTGTTCTCGTGCCAGCGCGTCCACGTCGACCTCGGCATAGGGCAGCGCGCCCTCGGTGTCGATCCGGCGCGAGACCAGGAACAGGGTCGAAAGAATGACAAGCGCCGCCAGCGGCAGAAGGATCTTCAGCCAGAAGACAAGGGCGGATCGCAGGTCGGTCTGATTCGCCATGCGGTCACGCCACGCCGGCCCGCAGGCAATCGTGGATGTTCAGGATGCCCAGCGCCCGCCCTTCGCCAGACGGGTCCACCACGAACAGGCAGGTAATCTTGCGGTCGCGCATTTCGGCGACGGCCTTTTCCGCCAGCGCGCCGGGCGGCACGGTGCGCGGGTCGCGGGTCATGACCTCGCCCGCGGTATGGGTCAGAAGGCCCTCCATATGGCGCCGCAGGTCGCCGTCGGTGACGATCCCGGCCAGCCGGCCCGACGCATCCGTCACGCCCGCAACGCCGAAACCCTTGCGGCTCATCGTGACCAGCACCTCGCTCATCGGGGTCGTCTCGGGGACGATCGGCATCGCATCGCCGGCATGCATCAGGTCAGCCACCTTCAGAAGCCGCGCGCCCAGCTTGCCGCCGGGGTGGAAGGTGCGGAAGTGTTCGGGTGTGAAATGGCGGTGTTCCATCAGCGCGACCGCCAGCGCGTCGCCCAGCGCCAGGGTCATCGTGGTGGAGGTCGTCGGCACGATGCCGGTTCCGCAGGCCTCTTCGGTCTTCGGCAGCAGGATCGCCACATCCGCCTGCGTCAGCAGGGTGGACCCCTCGCGGCTGGCGACCCCGATCAGCGGAATGCCGAAGCGGCGGGTATGGGCGATGATGTCCGCAAGCTCGGGCGTTTCGCCGGAATTGGACAGGACCAGCGCGACATCGCCCTCGGTCACCATGCCAAGGTCACCATGGCTTGCCTCGGCGGGATGAACGAACTGCGCCGGTGTCCCGGTCGACGCCAGCGTGGCCGCGATCTTGCGGGCGACATGGCCGGATTTGCCCATGCCCGAAACGATCACCCGGCCGCGCGCGGCCAGGACAAGCTCCACCGCGGCGGCAAACGACCCGTCCAGCGTTTCGCCAAGGGCGACGAGGCCGCGCGCCTCGATTCCGATCACGCGGCGGGCGGTGTCGATGAATGTCTGTCTGTCGGTCATCTCAGTGCCTGAAGATATCGGCCTCGTCGCCCCAGCCCATGAGGTCCAGCGCGGCCCGTGCGGGCAGGAAATCGAAACAGGCCTGTGCCAGCGCGGTCCGCCCCTCGCGGTCAAGGCGGCGGTCCAGTTCTTCCTTCAGCCGGTGCAGGTAAAGAACGTCGGACGCGGCGTATTCGTGCTGCGCCTCGGTCAGCCGCTCCGCGCCCCAGTCGGAGGTTTGCTGCTGCTTGGACACATCGACGCCGACCAGTTCCTGCAGCAGGTATTTCAGCCCGTGGCGGTCGGTGAAGGTGCGCACCATCTTGGACGCGATCTTGGTGCAGTAGACCGGGGCCGTGGTCACGCCGAAGGCGGCCTTGAGCGCCGCGATGTCGAACCGTCCGAAGTGGAAAAGCTTCAGGACGTCGGGATCGGTCAGCATCCGTTCAAGGTTCGGGGCCCCGGTCTGACCCTTCGCGATCTGCACCAGATGCGCATCGCCGTCGCCGGACGAAAGCTGCACCAGGCACAACCGGTCGCGCCGCGGGTCAAGGCCCATGGTCTCGGTATCGATCGCGACAAGCGGACCAAGGTCCAGCCCGTCGGGCAGATCGTTCTGATGCAGATGGATCGTCATGTTAACCCCTCATTGGCGAAGGGGTTTGGTGCCCAGAAGAGGACTCGAACCTCCACGCCTTGCGGCACTGGTACCTGAAACCAGCGCGTCTACCAATTCCGCCATCTGGGCCGATGTCGTGGACCGCGATGTATAGGGGGCCGCTGGCGGTGTCAACGGGGTCCGGCGGGAATTTGCGCGGCATCATTGCGCCTTGTTTGACGGGGGAGGAGCGGCTAATCAGGGCCCCGAGCAGCTTTGCGGAGGTTCCCATGTCCAGGCTCGTCACCATCTACGGCGGATCGGGTTTTGTCGGGCGGCAGGTCGCGCGCCGGATGGCGAAACTCGGCTGGCGCGTGCGCGTGGCCGTGCGACGCCCGAACGAGGCGCTTTTCGTCAAACCCTATGGCGCCGTCGGTCAGGTGGAGCCTGTCCTGTGCAATATCCGCGACGACGCTTCGGTGCGCGCGGCCATGGCTGGTGCGGATGCGGTCGTGAACTGCGTGGGCATCCTGAACCGGTCCGGCCGGAACACCTTTGATGCCGTCCAGGCCGAGGGCGCGGGCCGCATCGCGCGGATCGCGGCAGAGCAGGGTGTCGCGAACCTTGTCCACCTGTCGGCGATCGGCGCCGATGCGGGTTCCGACAGCGACTATCAGCGCAGCAAGGCCGAAGGCGAGGCGGCCGTGACCGCGGCCTTCCCCGGTGCGGTCATCCTGCGCCCCTCCATCGTCTTCGGCGCGGGCGATGGCTTCTTCAACCGTTTCGCATCAATGTCACGTTTCGGCCCTATCCTGGCGGTGGTCGGGGCGGAAACCAGGTTCCAGCCCGTCCACGTCGATGATGTGGCCGAGGCCGCCGTTCGAGGCGCGACCGGCCAGGCGTCGGCCGGCGTCTATGAACTGGGGGGCCCGGATGTGAAGACGTTCCGCGACTGGATGCATGACATGCTGGCGGTCGTCGGCCGTCGCCGTCTTGTGCTCAACATGCCGTTCTGGAAGGCGCGCATCGTCGGCGGCCTGCTTGATACGGTTCAGGTGGTCACCGGCGGCCTGATCGAGAACAAGATGCTGACCCGCGACCAGGTCCGAACCCTTCGGAAGGACAATGTCGTCTCCGACCGGGCCCGCACGCTGGCCGATCTGGGCATCACGCCCACGCCGGTTGCCGCGGTTCTGCCCGAATACCTGTGGCGGTTCCGCCCCTCGGGCCAGTACGAAGCCATCAAGTCCTCGGCCAAGAACCTCAGAAAGCCGTCCTGATGTTCGAAACCATCGTCGTCCCGCTTCTCCTGGGTCTTCTGGAGGGGCTGACGGAGTTCATTCCGGTTTCTTCGACAGGCCATCTTCTGATCGCCGGTCATTTCCTCGGGTTCGAGAACTCAGGCAGGACGTTCGAGGTGGTGATCCAGCTTGGCGCGATCCTCGCGATCATCTGGATCTATCTGGACAAGCTCGTTCGTACGATCGGCGGGCTGGGCCATGACCCGCAGGCACGCCGTTTTGCGCTTTCCGTTCTGGTTGCCTTCCTGCCGGCTGTCGCGGCAGGTTTGTTGCTGCACGACTACGTCAAGACGGTTCTCTTCGAAAGCCCGCGTGTCATAGCGACCGCGTTGCTCGTCGGGGGCGTCGTCCTTCTTCTCGTCGACCGAATGCCAATCCGACATCGGCATGTCGATGCCGAACACTTCTCCTGGACGATGGCTCTGGGCATCGGCGTTGCGCAATGCCTGTCGCTGATCCCCGGCGTGTCGCGGTCGGGTGCAACGATTGTCGGGGCGCTTCTGATGGGCGCGGACCGTCGCGCCGCGGCGGAGTTTTCCTTTTTCCTGTCCATTCCCACGATGGTTGCCGCCGTCGGCTATGACCTTTGGGACAACCGGGCCGCGCTGGACACCTCTGCCGTCCACGAGATCGCCATAGGTTTCGCAGCGGCCTTTGTCAGCGCGATGTTCGTTGTCCGGTGGCTCCTGGCGTTCCTGAACCAGCACGGATTCGCCCTGTTCGGGTGGTGGCGAATCATCCTTGGCGTTGGGGTTTGGGCCTTGCTTCTGGCGGGTTACGGCACATAAGGTCAGCATAAGTTACCTAAATTTCGGCATTCCACCCCGACTCATGGGGCGCAAGGGCGAAAAAACCGCAAAATAGGTAAACTATATTGACTTTTATTCCCTCCTGACTCGGAGTAGCAATGCGCACCCGGAATCTGCCGAAGGGAGGCGCAGCCATGGCTCAGGAACGGATGCTCAAATTCGTGACCGTCGCGAAGGAGATGCCCGAAAAGCGTGATGCCGGCGCGCGTGCCCAGGATTTCGATGAAATCTATCGTGAGTACGCCGATGCGAAAGCCGCCGAACAGGCCAGTCGCTGTTCGCAATGCGGCGTTCCCTATTGCCAGGCGCATTGCCCGCTGCACAACAACATCCCCGACTGGCTGCGCCTGACCGCCGAAGGTCGCCTGCAGGAAGCCTATGAGCTGTCGCAGGCCACGAATACCTTCCCCGAGATCTGCGGCCGCATCTGTCCGCAGGACCGTCTTTGCGAAGGCAACTGCGTGATCGAACAGTCCGGCCACGGTACCGTGACCATCGGCGCGGTCGAAAAATACCTGACCGATACCGCCTGGGAACGCGGTTGGGTCAAGCCGATCGACCCGAAAGCCGAGCGTTCGGAAAGCGTGGGCATCATCGGCGCCGGCCCCGCGGGCCTTGCCGCCGCCGACGCCCTGCGCCGCCAGGGGGTGCAGGTCACCGTCTATGACCGCTATGACCGTGGCGGCGGGTTGCTGACCTATGGGATACCGGGCTTCAAGCTGGAAAAGGACGTGGTTCTGGCGCGCATCGCCCAGTTGGAACAGGGCGGCGTGACCTTTGTCGCGAACTGCAATGTCGGCGAGGATCTGAGCTTCGACGCGATCCGCGGCAAGCATGACGCGGTCCTCATCGCGACCGGGGTATACAAGAGCCGCGACCTTGAGGGCGAAGGCGCCGATGCCGCCGGGATCGTCCGCGCCATCGATTATCTGACGGCCTCGAACCGCAAGAGTTTCGGCGACGAGGTGCCAGAGTTTGACAGCGGCGAACTGAACGCCGAGGGCAAGCGCGTCGTCGTCATCGGGGGGGGCGATACCGCGATGGACTGTGTCCGCACGGCGATCCGGCAGGGCGCCCAATCGGTCAAGTGCCTTTACCGGCGCGACCGGGACAACATGCCGGGCTCTCAACGAGAGGTCGCAAACGCCGAAGAAGAAGGCGTTGAATTCGTGTGGCTTTCCGCGCCTCGTGGATTTGTCGCCGGAAACGGCGTGGAAGGCGTGACGGTCCAGAAGATGCGGCTGGGCGCGCCCGACGCATCCGGCCGCCGCAGCCCCGAGGTCATCCCCGGCGCGGATTATGTGGAACCCGCCGAACTGGTCATCAAGGCGCTGGGCTTCGAGCCGGAGGCGCTGCCCAAGCTTTGGGGTGTCGAAGGGCTGGATGTCACGCGCTGGGGCACCGTGAAAGCCCATTTCGCGACCCATGCCACAAGCCTGCCGGGCGTCTATGCCGCCGGGGACATCGTGCGCGGCGCAAGCCTGGTCGTCTGGGCGATCCGCGACGGACGGGAGGCCGCGGATGCGATCCTGGCCTATCTGACCCAACCGGCGCAGGTCGCGGCAGAATAGACCAAAGGGCGCCACGCCCGTCCGGGGCGCGGCCGTGGAAAAGCGTCTGCGCCGCGTCGGCAAAACGTATGGCAAGACCACGCCGCAGCCAGAGGCGGCACCCAGGTGAACCAGGCTTGACGGCATGCCCGGCGGCCAGAGCATGAAGGAGAGAACGACATGATGTTCCCGCGCGCGGTTCTCACCCTTGGCGCAGTCTGCCTGCCTTCCGCCTTGGCCGCCGGTCAGTTCCCGCTGCCGCAGGGCTGCACCGCCTATGCGACCGTGCAGATGCGATCTTGCCTGGTGTCGCAGCACTACCGGTGCGACGACGAACCCGAAGGCACCCAGTGGGCCGTCCAGTCAGACGGACAGGGCCCCTACTTCGCAAACCTGATCGACCGGGAAACCCGCTGGTTGCAAAGCTACGATCTTTACACCGGCGAACAGGACAGGCTGGGCGAGGAAAAAGACCCCGCATCCTTCAGCGACCTTCTTGAGAAGGGCCGGGACGACTTTGATTTCTTCACCGAAAGCAGCTACGGCGAATTGCGCCGCTATGTTGGCCATGACCGGCTGACAGGGCAGACGCACACCATTGATGGCATCGTTCTGGAACAGACAGAGTTCCAGTTGACCGCCTACGACGCAGATGGCGGAGAGATCTGGTCCCGAAGCGGCAACCAGTTCATTCACCGTGGGTGGCGCATCTTCCTTCCCGGTACGGAACACTTCGAAAACAGCTATGGCGACAAGGTCGACACGGTCGAAAGCCCCGTCGAATTCGCGCTGCCCGGCGACAAGGGTTTCCTTGAGAACGAACCGAAATACGACTGCGACACGCTGACCGCGTCGCTGCAGCTCACCCCCATGGACGGAGGACCAAGGCCATGACGATCTATGACCAGGACTGGGTGCAGGCCGAGGAAACCAAGCGCGCGTGGATGGCGGAAAACAGCCTCTGGCGCGAAGAGGACGAACATTCGTCCTGTGGTGTGGGGCTTGTGGTGTCGATCGACGGCCGGGCATCGCGCAAGGTCGTCCAGAACGGGATCGACGCGCTGAAGGCCGTCTGGCATCGGGGCGCGGTCGATGCCGACGGCAAGACCGGCGATGGCGCGGGGATCCATGTGCAGATCCCGGTCAAGTTCTTCTATGACCAGGTCCGCCGCACCGGGCACGAACCCGACATGGAAAAACTGATCGCTGTTGGCCAGATCTTCCTGCCGCGCACCGATTTCGGCGCCCAGGAACGCTGCCGCACGATCGTGGAAACCGAAGTGCTGCGGATGGGCCACTACATCTACGGATGGCGCCATGTGCCGGTCGACACCTCGGTCCTTGGGGAAAAGGCCAACGCGACCCGGCCCGAGATCGAACAGATCCTGATCCGCTGCGAAAAGGACATCGGCCAGGAACAGTTCGAACGCGAACTTTACATCATTCGCCGCCGGATCGAGAAGGCGGCGCTGGCCGCCCACATCGCGGGAATGTACCTGTGCAGCCTGTCTTGCCGGTCGATCATCTACAAGGGGATGATGCTGGCCGAACAGGTCGCGGTCTTCTACCCCGACCTGATGGACGAGCGCTTCGAAAGCGCCTTTGCGATCTACCATCAGCGCTATTCGACCAACACCTTCCCGCAATGGTCGCTGGCGCAGCCCTTCCGCATGCTTGCCCACAACGGCGAGATCAACACCCTGAAGGGCAACGTGAACTGGATGCGCAGCCACGAGATCCGCATGGCATCCTCTGCCTTCGGCGAGATGGCCGAAGACATCAAGCCGATCATCCCGGCGGGAACATCGGATTCCGGCGCGCTCGACGCGGTGTTCGAGGCGCTGGTCCGCGCGGGCCGTTCGGCCCCGATGGCCAAGACGATGCTGGTTCCCGAGGCGTGGTCGAAGACCGCGATCGAGATGCCGCAATCCTGGCAGGACATGTATGCCTATTGCAACAGCGTCATGGAACCCTGGGACGGGCCCGCCGCGCTGGCGATGACCGATGGCCGCTGGGTCGTTGGCGGACTTGACCGCAACGGCCTGCGCCCGATGCGCTATGTCCTGACCGGCGACGGAATGCTGATCGCGGGTTCCGAGGCCGGGATGGTCCCGGTTGATGAAATCACCGTGCGCGAAAAGGGCGCTCTGGGGCCGGGGCAGATGATCGCCGTCGACATGGCGGAGGGGCGGCTTTACCGCGACTGGGATCTGAAGGACAGGCTGGCCGCCAGCCAGCCCTTCGGCGACTGGGTGCAGAAGGTCGTCGAACTGAACGCCCTGATGCGCGACGTGCCCGAAAGGGCGCTTTTTGAGGGCGCGGAACTGCGGCGCCGCCAGATCGCCGCGGGCTACACGCTTGAGGAGCTTGAGCAGGTCCTGGCTCCGATGGCCGAGGACGGCAAGGAAATGATCGCCAGCATGGGCGACGACACGCCACCGGCGGTCCTGTCATCCAAATACCGGCCGCTGTCGCATTATTTCCGCCAGAACTTCAGCCAGGTCACGAACCCGCCGATCGACAGCTTGCGCGAAAGCCGGGTGATGAGCCTGAAGACGCGCTTTGGCAACCTAACCAACGTCTTGGCGGAGGATTCGAGCCAGACCGAGATCCTGACGCTGGAAAGCCCGTTCATCGCGAACGCGGAATTCGACGAGATGGTGCGCCAGTTCGGCGACCGCGTGGCGTTCATCGATTGCACTTTCGCGTCCGGTGCGGGCGACGACGCCCTGCGCCAGGCGCTTGAACGGGTGCGTACCGAAGCGGAGGACGCGGTCCGCTCGGGCGCGGGGCACCTTGTCCTGACGGATGAGCACCTGGGTGAGGACAAGGTGGCGATGCCGATGATCCTTGCGACCTCGGCGGTCCATAGCTGGCTGACCCGCAAGGGGCTACGTACGTTCACATCGGTCAACGTCCGGTCGGCCGAATGCATTGACCCGCACTACTTCGCGGTGTTGATCGGCTGCGGCGCGACCACGGTCAACGCCTACCTGGCCCAGGACAGCATCGCCGACCGCATCCGCCGGGGCCTGATCGAAGGCAGCCTGGTCGACGCGATGCGACGCTACCGCGCGGCCATCGACGCGGGCTTGCTGAAGATCATGTCGAAGATGGGCATCTCTGTCATCTCCTCCTATCGCGGTGGCCTGAACTTCGAGGCAGTCGGCCTGTCGCGCGCGATGGTGGCGGAGTACTTCCCCGGCATGCAAAGCCGTATCTCGGGTATCGGGATCACCGGCATCCAGCACAAGATTTCGGAGATCCACGCAAAGGGCTTCCTGGGCGGAACTGACGTTCTGCCGGTCGGCGGCTTCTACAAGGCGCGCCGGTCCGGCGAAAGCCATGCCTGGGAAGCGCAGACGATGCACATGCTGCAATCGGCCTGCGACCGCGCGTCCTTTGACCTGTGGAAGCAGTATTCGGCCCGGATGCGGGCCAACCCGCCGATCCACCTGCGCGATCTTCTGGACATCAAGCCGATCGGTCGCGCGGTGCCGATCGACGAGGTCGAAAGCATCACCTCGATCCGCAAGCGGTTCGTGACCCCAGGCATGTCGCTGGGGGCGCTGTCGCCCGAGGCGCACATGACGCTGAACATCGCCATGAACCGGATCGGTGCGAAATCCGACAGCGGCGAGGGCGGCGAGGATCCGGCACACGCGCATCCGCTGCCCAACGGCGACAACCCCTGCGCCAAGATCAAGCAGGTGGCGTCGGGCCGGTTCGGCGTTACGGCGGAATACCTCAACGCCTGCGAGGAGCTTGAGATCAAGGTCGCGCAGGGCGCCAAGCCCGGCGAGGGTGGCCAGCTTCCCGGCATGAAAGTCACGGCGCTGATCGCGCGGCTTCGCCATTCGACGCCGGGCGTGACGCTGATCAGCCCGCCGCCGCACCATGACATCTATTCGATCGAAGACCTCGCGCAGCTGATCTATGACCTGAAGCAGATCAACCCGCGCGCCAAGGTGACGGTGAAGCTGGTGGCGTCCAGCGGCGTCGGCACGATCGCGGCGGGCGTGGCCAAGGCCAAGGCCGACGTGATCCTGATTTCGGGCCACAACGGCGGCACCGGCGCCAGCCCGGCGACCTCGATCAAATACGCGGGCCTGCCGTGGGAAATGGGCCTGACCGAGGCGCATCAGGTGTTGGCGATGAACAAGCTGCGCGACCGGATCACGCTGCGCACCGACGGCGGCCTGCGCACCGGTCGCGACATCGTCATCGCCGCGCTGATGGGGGCCGAGGAATACGGCATCGGCACCGCCGCGCTGATCGCGATGGGCTGCATCATGGTGCGCCAGTGCCAGTCGAACACCTGCCCGGTGGGCGTCTGCACGCAGGACGAACGGCTGCGCGCCAAGTTCACCGGCAGCGCCGACAAGGTGGTGAACCTCATCACGTTCTACGCGCAGGAGGTGCGTGAGATCCTGGCGGAGATCGGTGCCCGTTCGCTGGACGAGATCATCGGGCGCGCGGACCTTCTGACCCAGGTCAGCCGGGGCCATGCCGATCTGGACGATCTGGACCTGAACCCGCTCCTGATCACAGTCGATGGGTCCGACCGGATTGTCTATGACCGGTCGAAGCCGCGCAACGTGGTCCCCGATACGCTGGACGCGGAGATCATCCGCGACGGCGCGCGTTTCTTCGAGGACGGCGAGAAGATGCAGCTGTCCTACGCGGTGCGCAACACGCACCGCACGATCGGTACGCGGGCGTCCAGCCACATCGTCAAGAAGTTCGGGATGCGCAACAACCTGCAACCCGATCACCTGACGGTGAAGCTGACCGGCTCCGCCGGGCAGTCGCTTGGCGCCTTCGCGGCGCCTGGTCTGAAGATCGAGGTGTCCGGCGATGCCAACGACTATGTCGGCAAGGGCCTTTCGGGCGGAACCGTCGTCGTGCGCCCGCCGATGGCCTCGCCGCTGGATGCGGGCGACAACACGATCATCGGCAATACCGTCCTTTACGGCGCGACCGACGGCCACCTGTTCGCGGCGGGCCGTGCGGGCGAACGGTTCGCGGTGCGCAACTCGGGCGCGAAGGTCGTGGTCGAGGGCTGCGGGTCGAACGGCTGCGAATACATGACCGGCGGCGTCGCGGTGATCCTGGGCGGCATCGGCGCGAACTTTGGCGCCGGCATGACCGGTGGCATGGCCTATGTCTGGGATCCCGAGGGCGAGGCGGAAGAGATGATGAACCTCGACAGCATCGTCACATCTGCCGTCAGCCACCCGCACTGGGAATCGGAGCTTAGGGGCCTGATCGAACGGCATGCCGCCGAAACCGGCAGCCGCCGCGCGGCCCGTATCCTGCAGCACTGGGAAACGGAACGGGCGAACTTCGTCCAGATCTGCCCGAAGGAGATGCTGACCAGGATCGCGCATCCGCTGAGCCCCGAGTCGCAGGCGGTTCCGGCAGAGTAACGCAACAAAGGGGGCCTGCCACGGCGCCGGCCCCCTCGGCGGCTTGACCCCGGCCCCAAAGGCATGGCTAAGGTCTGGCCATGGCGAAGAAGACGACACGAAAGACCCGGGCGAAGAAAACCGCCAAGTCCCAGGCCGCGCGGCTCAGATGGCCGGGCGGGCGGGGTGCCCTTCGCTGGGCTGGACGCGCCCTGGCGGGGGCGGTCGCGCTTTTCGCGCTGACGACGCTGGCCTACACGGTGCTGAACCCGCCGACGACGGCCTATATTCTGGCCGAAAGCGTGCGCTACGGGGGTATCAAGCGAAGCTGGGTCGATATGGAGGACATGGCGCCGGAGGTGCCGCGCGCGGTGGTCGCGGCGGAGGACGCCAATTTCTGCCTGCACTGGGGCTTCGACATGGCGGCCATCCGCGAGGCAATCGACCAGGGCGGCACGCGCGGGGCATCGACCCTGACCCAGCAGACCGTCAAGAACGTGTTTCTGTGGCAGGGGCGCAGCTGGCCCAGAAAGGCGTTGGAGGCCTTGATGACGCCGGCCGTCGAACTGGTGTGGACCAAGCGCCGGACGCTGGAGATCTACCTTAACGTGGCGGAGTTCGGCAAAGGCGTCTTCGGGATCGAGGCGGCGGCGCAGCACTATTTCGGCGTTTCGGCAAAGGAACTGAGCGGCGCGCGTGCTGCCCTTCTGGCCGCGGCCCTGCCCAACCCGAAAGAGCGCAACCCGGCGCGACCCTCGGGCTTCCTGCGCAAACGTGCGCGCCAGATCGCCGAAGGCGCCGCCACGATCGACGCAGACGGTCGCGCCGCCTGTTTCCAAGGTTGAACGCCACCCGGGGCGCGGCTATCACCAGATCAAACCGAGGCGCCGCCATGACCCGACTTTATCACGTTCCGCTGTCCCCCTTCTGCCGCAAGGTGCGCCTGACCCTGGCCGAGAAGAAGGTCGAGGTCGAACTGGCCGAGGAACGGTACTGGGAACAGTCGCCCGAATTCCTGCGCCGCAACCCGGCGGCCAAGGTGCCGGTCCTGAAGATCGACGGGAGGCTTCTGAGCGAAAGCCAGGCGATCTGCGAATACCTGGAAGAGACGATACCCGAACCGCGCCTGATGCCCCGCGACCCCGAAGGCCGCTGCGAAGTACGCCGCCTGTGCGCCTGGTTCGACGACAAGTTCCATCAGGAAGTGACCTCGAAGCTCCTGTACGAGCGGGTCAACAAGAAGATCATGGGCCAGGGCTATCCCGAAAGCCGCAACGTCAAGTCGGGCGCGCAGAAGATCAAGTATCACCTTGACTACCTGAGCGGGCTTCTGGACCAGCGACGCTGGCTGGCGGGCAACGAGATGACACTGGCCGATTTTACCGCCGCCGCGCATCTGTCGAGCCTCGACTACATCTCGGACGTGGACTGGAACCGCAGCCAGAACGTCAAGGACTGGTATGCCAAGATCAAGTCGCGCCCGGCCTTCCGGTCGATCCTGGCCGATCAGGTTCCGGGCTTTCCGCCGCCCGCGCATTACGCCGACCTGGATTTCTGATCCGGCAGGGCCGGGGGCGCTGCCCCCGGACCCCCGGGATATTTGGAAAAAGAAGAAGGTGCGAACCGTGGAGCCCCTGGCGCTGAAGGCACGGCTGGTCGAGACGGCGCTGGCGGAGGGGTTTTCCGCCGTCCGGCTTTGCGCGCCGGATGCGATCCCCGAGGCGGCCGGGCGGCTTGCGGCTTTTGTCGCGGCGGGGCGGCACGGGCAGATGGCCTGGATGGAAGAGAGGATGGGCTGGCGCGGCGATCCCACCGCACTTTGGCCCGAGGCGCGGACGGTCATCATGCTGGCCGAAAGCTATGCGCCCGCGCAGGATCCGCTTGCCGTGCTGGGGCAGCCGGACCGGGGCGCGGTGTCGGTCTATGCGCAGGGGCGCGATTATCACGACCTCGTCAAGAAGCGGCTGAAGCGGGTCGGGCGCTGGTTGATCGCGGAGGCCGAAAAAGGCTCTGTTCCAGCCGAAATCAAGGTATTCGTCGACACCGCGCCGGTGATGGAAAAGCCCCTTGGCCAGGCGGCGGGGCTGGGCTGGCAGGGCAAGCACACGAACCTGGTGAGCCGGTCGCTGGGCAGCTGGTTCTTTCTGGGCGCGATCTTCACGACGCTGGATCTTCCGAAGGACACGGCCGAGCCGGACCATTGCGGATCGTGCCGGGCCTGTCTGGACATCTGCCCGACCGGCGCCTTCCCCGCGCCCTACCAGCTGGATGCGCGGCGCTGCATTTCCTATCTGACGATCGAACATGCGGGGCCGGTCGACGCGGCTCTTCGCCCGATGCTGGGAAACCGCATCTATGGCTGTGACGATTGTCTGGCGGTCTGCCCGTGGAACAAGTTCGCGCAAGCGGCGCGTGAGACGGGCTATGCCACGCGGGCCGGGGCGCCGCCTTTGGCCGAGCTTGCGGCGCTGGACGACGCGGCGTTCCGGGCGCGGTTTTCGGGCAGCCCCGTGAAGCGGATCGGGCGTGGCCGTTTCGTGCGCAACGTCCTTTATGCGATCGGCAACGCGCATGACCGCGCGCTTCTGCCGGTGGCCCGGTCCCGTCTTCAGGACGACGATCCGGTGGTGGCGGAGGCAGCGGCCTGGGCCTGCGCCGAGATCGTCAAATTCGCGCCATGATTGTTTGGGATACCTCACTGTCACCTGAACTGCCAAGGCCTTGAGATGGACTATCTTCCCAGACCCGGAACCGTCGAATTCCTGATCCTTTGCGCGGGGCTTTATCTTGTCGCGGTCAACGCCCTGACGCTGATGCTATGCCGGCTTGACCGGCGCTGGCGCGATGAGGGCAAGCCCGGGATCGAGGGGTTGACGCTTGTCGTCCTGGCGCTGATGGGCGGATGGCCGGCGCTCAAGTATGCGCTGTGGTTCGAGGGAAACCGCGCCGGCGGGCGCGCTGCATCCTGGGCCGTAACGCTTGTGGCGACAGCCCAGATCGCAGGGGCCGGGGCGGTGGTTCTGCCAGGCCGGATACCTGACATGACCGCCGGAGAGATGCTGGCCTATCTGGTTCAGGGCGGGCCGCAGGCAGAAGAAAAGAGCCTTCCGCGTCGCTTCGGCCCCGGTTCCGAATAGTGCGGGGTGGCCAAGCGGGCGATTCTGACGCATTCTGGACCGGCCCCCTGATCGTGGCAGCGCGTGAGCGGGGCAAGACGAAAACCGCAAGGAGGAAAGCATGAGCCGTCATATCACGGACCGTCGCGCCGCACCCGAAGGGGGTCGTCTGAAGAATTACCTCGCGGTGGAGCGCGCGTCGGGAGAGACGCGTCATCCTGCCGTCCGCGAACTGCATGAACGCGCAGCGACCCGCGACGATGTGGTGCGGATGCGGGAGTTTCTGCGGATCGAGCGCGGCGAACAAGTCTGAACGCGAACGGCGCGCCCCCGGGGGCGCGCCGCCATGCAGAAGGGTCCGGAGCCTTAGCTGCGGACCAGGCGTTCGTATTCGGTGGCCACGCGCCGCGTGAGATCGCCGACCTCGAATGCGTAGGTGCCGATCTGGCCGACGGGCGTGACCTCGGCGGCGGTGCCGGTCAGCCAGCACTGTTCGAAGCCTTCAAGCTCTTCGGGCAGGATGTGGCGTTCGTGGACCTTGATCTGCATGTCCTTCAGCATCTGGATCACCGTCTGGCGGGTGATGCCGTTGAGGAAGCAGTCGGGTTTCGGCGTGTGCACCTCGCCGTCCTTGACGAAGAAGATGTTGGCCCCGGTCGCCTCGGCCACATAGCCGCGATAGTCGAACATCATCGCATCCGAGCAGCCCTTTGCCTCTGCCGCGTGCTTTGACATCGTGCAGATCATGTAAAGGCCCGCGGCCTTGGCCTCGGACGGGATCGTCGCGGGATCGGGGCGGCGCCACTTCGCGATGTCGAGCTTGGCGCCTTTCATCTTGGCGTCGCCGTAGTAGTTGCCCCATTCCCAGGCCGCCACCGCGACACGGACCGGGTTGCGCTTGGCCGCGACCCCCATGTCCTCGCCCGAGCCGCGCCATGCGAGCGCGCGGACATAGGCATTGTCCCAGCCGTTCGCCTTCAGCACCGCATCCTTGGCGATGTCGAGTTCTTCGGCGGTGTAGGGAACTTCCATGTCCAGAAGCTCCGCCGAGCGGCGCAGGCGCAGCGAGTGTTCGTGCCCCTTGAAGATCTTGCCGTTGTAGCACCGCTCCCCCTCGAACACCGAGGAGGCGTAGTGCAGCGCGTGCGTCAGGATGTGCACCTTCGCGTCGCGCCATTCGACAAGCTTGCCATCCATCCAGATCTTGCCGTCGCGATCGTCGTAAGCACCGGCCATGTCGTCCTCCTCGGGGTACCTGGTTTGCGAAAATTGCGCGTCTTAGGTCCGAAGCGGACATAATATTGCGCGAAATCTGGGATTCGCTATCAGTTGGTTCTTGGAAAGTCAACAAGGCTGACATAAAATCGGCGCGACGCGGAATTGAATTTGAGGGATTGCATGTCGGCAGTCGGCGGTGCGGCGCAGGGGGGCGAAAGCCTTCTGTTCCTGACGGACGAACAGCTGCGCAAGGGAATCGAGGCGATGTTCTTCGCCTATCGCGGCTTTACCGCCGATCCCGACCGCATCCTCGAGAACCACGCCTATGGCCGCGCCCATCACCGGGCGATCCATTTCATCAACCGCCAGCCGGGTCTGACCGTCAACACGTTGTTGAGCGTTCTGGGCGTGACCAAGCAATCGCTCAACCGGGTGCTGCGGACACTGGTGGAGGACGGGCTGGTGGAATCTCGCGTGGGTCGTCGCGACAAGCGTGAAAGGCACCTTTTCCTGACGGAGAAGGGTGCGGCCTTGGAACGGGAGTTGTCGGATGCCCAGCGGGCGCGGATGCGCGCCGCCTATCGCGCGGCGGGACCAGCGGCGGTTGCGGGCTTTCGCCAGGTGCTCGAGGCGATGATGGACCCGGACCTGCGGCGCTTTTACCAGATGATGAGGGACGGCGGGGCATGAGCGAACAGCCAGACATCCATCTTCTGATCGTCGACGACGACGAACGCATCCGCGGGCTCTTGCAGAAGTTCCTGGCGCGGCACGGGTTCTGGGTGACGGCGGCACGCGACGGCGCCCATGCGCGCCGCCTGCTGGCGGGGCTGGAGTTCGACCTGATCGTGATGGACGTGATGATGCCCGGCGAGGATGGCGTCAGCCTTACCCGCGACCTGCGCACCAGCATGGACACGCCGATCCTTCTTTTGACCGCGAAGGGGGAAACCGCCGACCGCATCGCGGGGCTGGAGGCCGGGGCGGATGACTACCTGACCAAGCCCTTTGAGCCCAGGGAGCTCCTGCTCAGGATCAATGCCATCCTGCGCCGCGCGCCCGCGCCGTCGCTCGCGGACAAGGCGCCCAAGGTGCTGCATCTCGGGACCGTGCGCTACGACATCGATCGGGGCGAAATGTGGAAGGGCGAGGCGCCGGTGCGGCTGACCGCGACCGAGGCGGCGTTGATGCGGATCTTCGCAGCCCAGCCCGGCGAGCCGATAAGCCGCGCGAAGCTGGTCGAGGACCTGGGTCGGGGCGGACCGGACGGCGGCGCGCAGGAACGCGCCGTCGATGTCCAGATCACCCGGCTCCGCCGCAAGTTCGAGGTCGATCCCAAGCAACCGCGCTATCTTCAGACGGTGCGGGGCGCGGGCTACATGCTGGCGCCGGAGTGAGGCCGGCGCCGCCGGGAGCCTCCGGCGGGAGTATTTGCGACCAGACTGAAAGGGCGCCGCGATGACGATCTTTCTGACGCACGACTCGGGGCTGGCCCATGTCACACCGCCGGGGCATCCCGAACAGGTCGCGCGGCTAGAGGCGATCTATGCCGCGCTTCGGCATCCGGATTTCGACACGCTCGACCGGCGTGTCGCACCGCTTGCGGCAGAGGCGGAGGTGCTGCGCTGCCACCCCGGGGCCTATCTGGAACGGGTGAAAGCCGCGCGGCCCGCCGTGGGTTGGGCGCAGCTTGATGGCGACACATTCATGGCGCCGGGATCGTACGAGGCGGCGCTGCGTGCCATCGGCGGATTGAATGCCGCGGTTGACTCAGTGCTTGCGGGCGAGGCCAGGACCGCCTTCGTCGCGATGCGACCGCCAGGGCATCATGCGGAAACCGCGACGGCGATGGGATTTTGCCTGTTCGGAACAGTCTCTGTTTCAGCCAGATACGCGCTTGAGGTCCATGCCTTGCCGCGTGTCGCGGTTCTCGATTTCGACGTTCACCACGGCAACGGCACGCAGGATCTTCTGTGGGACGAACCGCGCGCGATGTTCGTGTCGTCCCACCAGATGCCGCTTTATCCCGGCACCGGCAGCGCCGGCGAAAGGGGCGCGCACGGGCAGGTACTCAACCTGCCGCTGCCGCCGGGATCGGACGGGCGCGAGATGCGCGGACATTGGGAAGCTGCGCTGGAGCGTGTGCGCGCCTTCGCGCCGGAGCTGATCCTTGTCTCGGCGGGGTTCGACGCCCACCGCGACGATCCGCTGGCCGGACTGAACTGGAGCGAGGCGGACTTTGCCTGGATCACCCATGCGATCTGCGATACCGCCGACGATTGCTGCGGCGGGCGGGTGGTATCGTCGCTGGAGGGGGGCTATGATCTGCCCGCGCTCGCGGCCTCTGTCGCGGCGCATGTGCGGGTTCTGATGGAGCGGGACGGATGAGCGAGATTGCCGCGATGAGTTTCGAAGAGGCGATGAAGGCGCTGGAGGACGTGGTCCGGTCGCTGGAATCCGGGAATGTCGAGCTGGAGAAGTCCATCGCGCTTTATGAACGTGGCGCGGCGCTGAAGGCGCATTGCGAACAGAAGCTCAAAGAGGCGGAGGAAAAGGTCGAGAAGATCACCCTTGCCGCCGGCCAGCCCGCTGGAACGGCCCCCGCCGAAGGGCTTTGAGTGTTTTCCGACCGTTTGAAAGACGTGCAGGCGGCGGTGCAGGCCAGGCTGGATTCGGCACTGGCGGACCGGGCCGAGATTCCCGTTGTGCAGGCGATGCGCTATGCGCTGCAAGGCGGCAAGCGGCTTCGGGCCTTCCTTGTCGTCGAGGGGGCGGCGTTGTTCGGCATTCCGGCGACGGGTGCCCTGCCCGCGGCGGCGGCGGTCGAGGCGCTGCATGCCTATTCGCTGATCCATGACGACCTGCCCTGCATGGACGATGACGATCTTCGCCGGGGGCAACCCACGGTGCATGTGAAATGGGACGAGGCAACGGCGGTCTTGGCGGGCGACGCGCTGCAGACGCTGGCGTTCGAATTGTGCTGCGACCCGTCGCTGGGCGCGGCGGAACGGCGGCTGGATCTGGTTCGGGCGCTGGCCCAGGCCTCGGGGGCCGAGGGCATGGTCCTTGGGCAGGCCCTGGACATCGCAGCCGAAACGGCGGCCGCGCCCCTGACCCTGGCCGAGATTACCGCGCTTCAGGCTGGCAAGACCGGCGCGCTGATATCCTTCTCGGCAGAGGCGGGCGCGATTCTTGCCGGGGTGGACCGGGCGCCGCTTGCGGCTTACGCGCGGGCACTGGGCCTCGCGTTCCAGATCGCCGACGACATCCTGGATGTCGAAGGCGATCCGGCCAAGGCGGGCAAGCGGCTGGGCAAGGATGCCGGGGCCGGCAAGGCCACCTTTGTCTCGCTTTTGGGGCTGGAGGGCGCAAAAACGCGCGCGCGCGCCCTGATTGAAGAGGCGGAAACCGCACTTTTACCCTATGGTGCGACAGCGGAGAACTTGAGAGAGGCGGCGCGCTTCGTTATCTCGCGCGAGATGTAGCCCTGGGACGCCGATGAGCGACAGACCGATCACACCCGTACTGGACCGCGTTCAGGTCCCCGCCGACATGAAACGTCTGTCGGACCGCGAGCTGCGCCAGCTTGCCGACGAATTGCGTGCCGAAACGATCAGCGCCGTTTCGGTGACCGGCGGACACCTGGGCGCGGGGCTAGGCGTGGTGGAGCTGACCGTGGCCCTGCACGCGGTCTTCGATGCGCCGCGCGACAAGATCATCTGGGACGTGGGCCACCAGTGCTATCCGCACAAGATCCTGACCGGCCGGCGCGACCGTATCCGCACGCTGCGGCAAAGGGACGGGTTGTCGGGCTTCACCAAGCGGTCCGAAAGCCCATATGACCCGTTCGGTGCGGCGCATTCCTCTACCTCCATTTCGGCGGCGCTGGGCTTTGCCGTCGCGCGCGACCTTGGCGGCGACGCCGGGGACGCGGTCGCCGTGATCGGCGACGGGTCGATGAGCGCGGGCATGGCCTATGAGGCGATGAACAACGCAGGCCATCTTGGCAAGCGGCTGTTCGTCATCCTCAACGACAACGAAATGTCGATCGCGCCGCCGGTGGGCGCGATGTCGGCCTATCTTTCGCGCCTGTATGCCGGGGCGCCGTTCCAGGAACTGAAGGCCGCGGCGAAGGGCGCGATCAGCCTGCTGCCCGAACCCTTCCAGGAAGGCGCGCGGCGGGCCAAGGAAATGCTCAAGGGCATGACCGTCGGCGGCACCTTGTTCGAGGAGCTTGGGTTTTCCTATGTCGGCCCGATCGACGGGCACGACATGGACCAGCTTCTGACCGTCCTGCGCACCGTCCATGCCCGGGCGACCGGGCCGATGCTGATCCATGTGCTGACGAAGAAGGGCAAGGGCTATGCCCCGGCGGAACGCGCGGCCGACAGGGGGCATGCGACGGGCAAGTTCGACGTGCTGACCGGCGAACAGAAAAAGGCGCCAACGAATGCGCCCGCCTACACCAAGGTTTTCGCGCAAAGCCTGATTCGGGAGGCGGAAGCAGACGACAAGATCGTGGCGATCACTGCCGCGATGCCCGACGGGACCGGGCTGAACCTCTTCTCCGAACGGTTTCCCAGGCGCTGCTTCGACGTGGGGATCGCCGAGCAGCACGCGGTCACTTTCGCGGCCGGGCTTGCGGCGGCTGGGCTGAAGCCATTCTGCGCGCTTTATTCGACTTTCCTTCAGCGCGGTTACGACCAGGTCGTGCATGACGTCGCGATCCAGCGGCTTCCGGTGCGCTTTCCGATCGACCGGGCGGGGCTGGTGGGTGCGGACGGGGCAACCCATGCCGGCGCCTTCGACATCGCCTTTCTGGCCAACCTGCCCGGGTTTGTCGTCATGGCTGCGGCGGACGAGGCGGAACTGGTGCATATGGTCGCGACCGCTGCCGCACTGGACGACCGGCCATCGGCCTTCCGGTTCCCGCGTGGCGAGGGCGTCGGGGTGGACATGCCCGAACGCGGCACGCCCCTTGAGATCGGCAAGGGCCGCATCGTCGCCGAGGGCGGCCGGGTGGCGATCCTGTCCTTCGGCACGCGGCTGGCGGAGGTTCTGAAGGCGCGGGAGGCGCTGGCGGCGCGGGGCCTTGCGCCAACCGTGGCGGACGCGCGCTTTGCCAAGCCCCTGGACCGCGACCTGATCCTGAGGCTGGCGGCGGACCACGAGGCGATCATCACCATCGAGGAAGGCGCCATCGGCGGCTTCGGATCGCATGTCGCGCAGCTTCTGGCCGAGGCCGGCGTCTTCGACCGCGGGATCAAGTTCCGGTCCATGGTCCTGCCGGACACCTTCATCGACCAGTCGAGCCCCGAGGACATGTACGCCACCGCCGGCATGAACGCGCCCGAGATCGAGGCGAAGGTGCTTGAGGTGCTGGGCATCGCGCGCGTCGGTGCCAGACGCGCCTAGCCCTCTGCGGCCAGAAGCGCCGCCAACCCCGCGCGGTAGTCAGGATAGGCAAGTTCGACCCCAAGGTCGCGCTTGATCCGGTCGTTCCTGACACGTTTCGATTCGGCGTAGAAGCTGCGGGCAAGCGGCGTCATGTCGGCCGCCTCGAAGGCAACTTCGGGCGGCGGCGGCAGGCCAAGAAGCCGTGCCGCCTCGGTCAGGACGTCCTCGGGCGGGGCCGGGTCGTCGTCGGCGACGTTGTAGATCGCGCCCGGATCGGGGTGTGCGATCGATGCGGCCAGAACGGCGGCGATATCGTCCACGTGGATGCGGCTGAAGAACTGGTTCTCGCGGATGATGCGCCGTGCGGTGCCGTTCTTCACCTTTTCGAACGGGCCGCGCCCCGGGCCGTAGATCCCGGCAAGCCGGAAGATATGGAGGGGAAGGCCGGTGCGATCCGCCAATGCCTGCCACTGGCTTTCGGCCAGGACGCGCGCCCTGCCGCGCCGGGTCGAGGGGGTCAGCGCGGTCGTCTCGTCGACCCAGCCGCCCGCGTGATCGCCATAGACGCCGGTGGTCGAAAGATAGCCGACCCAGCGCAGCTGCGGGGCAGCATCGCCGATCGCGTCGGCCAGGTCGCGCAGGACCGGGTCGCCCGTCTCGTCGGGCGCGACCGATATCAGCAGGTGGCTGGCCGCCGCGATGGCCGGGCGCAGGTCTTCGCCGGGCCAGATCATCGGCTCGGTTCCCGCCGCGCGCAGCCGTTCGGCCTTTTCGGCGCGCCGCGTGGTTCCGATGATGCGCCAGCCGCCCAGGCGGCGCGCAAGCGCGGCGGCGGAATAGCCATGGCCGACCGAAAGAAGTGTCGTGTTCATGATCCGGTTATCCCGTGGACGCGCCCGGTTCGCAAGGCCGCTTGACGCGGCCCGCCCGCGGTGGCCGCATGGGGCATGACCGGGAGGGACTTCGACCTGGACATCGCCTTTTACGGGCCGGTGCAGAGGGTCCGCACGCGGGCGCACACGGCTTTGTCGTTGCCTTTCGCAAGGCCTGAGCGTCAGACGATTACCGCCCTTGCCTGCTGATCGCCGACGTCGAAGACGCGTTTGTAGCGGTCGATCTCCGACTGCGGGCCCATCGCCTTGTTGGGGTTGTCCGACAGCTTGACGGTCGGCCGGCCCTCGGCGCTGACGGCCTTGCAGACCAGGCTGAACGGCGACAGCCCGTCGTTCTGCACCAGACCCCGGAAGTCGTTCGTAAGAAGCGTTCCCCAGCCGAACGACACCTTGACCCGACCGACGAACCGCGCGTGCAGTTCCTCGATCTTGTCGGTGTCTAGCCCGTCGGAAAAGATGACAAGCTTGTCGCGCGGGTCTTCGCCGCGCGATTTCCACCAGGCGATCGCGGTTTCCGCCCCGGTCGCGGGATCGCCGGAATCGATGCGGATACCGGTCCAGCGTGCCAGCCAGTCCGGCGCGTGTTCGAGGAAGCCTTCGGTCCCGTAGGTGTCGGGAAGGATGATGCGCAGGTTCCCCTCGTGTTCCTCGTGCCAGTCCGCAAGGACGCGGTAGGGGGCCTGGCGCAGGTCTTCGTCGGTGTCGGCCAGCGCCGCGTAGACCATTGGCAGCTCATGGGCATTGGTGCCGATCGCCTCGATGTCGCGGCGCATCGCGATGCGGCAGTTCGAGGTGCCGATGAAGGCGTCGCCCAGCCCCTCTATCATCGCCTGGACGCACCAGTCCTGCCACAAGAAGGAATGCCTGCGGCGGGTGCCGAAATCGGCGATCTTCAGCCCGTTGATGCGCCGCAGCCGTTCGATCTTTTCCCAAAGCCGGGTCATGGCGCGGGCATAAAGCACCTGCAGCTCGAACTTGCCCATCGTGGCCAGAACGGCGCGTGACCGCAGTTCCATCAGCACGGCGAGGGCCGGGATTTCCCAGAGCATGACCTCCGGCCACTTGCCCTCGAAGGTCAGTTCGTACTGGTCGCCGACGCGTTCCAGGTGGTAGGGCGGCAGCCGAAGCGCCTCGAACCATTCCATGAAGTCTGGGGAAAACATCTGTCGCTTGCCGTAGAACGTGTTGCCACGCAGCCAGGTTCCTTCCCCCCGTGAAAGCGAGAGAGAGCGGACGTGGTCAAGCTGTTCGCGCAACTCGCCCTCGTCGATCAGGCGGGCAAGGGGGATACGCGTGGTGCGGTTGATCAGGCTGAAGGTCACATGCGTGTCGGGCCGGTTGCGCAGGATCGACTGGCACATCAGCAGCTTGTAGAAATCGGTGTCGATCAGCGACCGGACGATCGGGTCGATCTTCCAGTTGTGATTATAGACCCTTGTGGCGATATCGACCATGTGGCGCCCCCCATCTCCGCCTCTTACGGCACGCGCGGGACCGGGTCAAAGCCCGTTTGCCGCGGGAGACTGCCGGGGACCCGTGAGGCAGGCCAGCAGCTCTGCCCTGTTCAGAGGTTTCGGCAGGAAAGCGTCGAATCCACCTGCAGCGCAGGCGCGGCGATCCTCGTCGAAGGCATTTGCGGTCAGCGCGACGACATAGGCGGGCTTGCGTGCCGCGGCCCGTTCGCTGGCGCGGATCCGCCGTGTCGCCTCCAGCCCGCCCATGCCGGGCATCGACAGGTCCATGAAGATCACGTCCGGTTGCCAACTGCCGGCGCTGGCGACAGCGGCCTGCCCGTCTTCCGCGAACGTCACAACGGCGCCGGTGGCCTCAAGCATTCGGCCGACGATCAGCCGGTTCGTCGCGTTATCCTCGGCCACCAGAACCCGCAGCCCCTGCGCGGTCGCAGTGGGCAGTGGCCCCTGGGTCGGCGCAGGGGCTGCGGGCAAGATCTCGGCCACCGGCAGCGAAAGGGCGAGCCGGAAAACCGACCCCGCGCCTGCGCGTGACCGTAGGGAAATTCCGCCGCCCATCTCCTGCGCAAGCAACCGCGATATGGTCAGGCCAAGGCCCGTGCCGCCAAAGCGTCGGGTGATGTCGCCGTCCGCCTGGGTGAAGCTGTCGAAGATCTGTTCCTGCCGGTTTTCGGGGATGCCGATTCCGGTATCCGCCACGACGATGGCAAGCTTTACTGTCCCGCCACTGCGGCGTGCCCGCAGGCGCACTGTCACCCGGCCCGCGTCGGTGAACTTGATCGCGTTGCCGACAAGGTTCACCAGGACCTGCCTCAGGCGCCCGTCATCGCCGACAACGGGTACGACGCTGGGAACGAGCTCGGCGCAAAGCGCGATCCCCTTTTCGCGGGCCAGCGGGCGCATCAGGTCAACCACGCCGGCGATGCAGGCGGTGACCGAAAACGGCAGCGCGCGCAGCGTCGGCTTGCCCGACTGCAGCCGGGCAAGGTCGAGGATGTCGTTGATGATCGCCAGCAGAGCGCGGCCGGAGTCGATGATCGTATCGGCGGCATGCATCTGTTCGGGTGTCAACGGACCGTCGCGCAGCAGTTCCGCCATGCCGATGACGCCGTTCATCGGTGTCCGGATCTCATGGCTCATGGTTGCGAGGAATCGCGCCTTGGCGTTGCCGGCGTCTTCTGCCGCCTGACGTGCGCGCGCCAGCTCCGCCTCCCTCTCCTTCATCGACGAAATGTCGCGTTCGACCGCGATCGTCATGGTATGGCGTCCGTCCGCCCCGAAGATGGGCGTCAGGCTGGTTTCCATCCAGATCACGCTGCCATCCTTGCGCCGATTCAGCACCTCGGTCCGGAGCGGCCGCTTGTCCCGGTGTGCTTCGGCCAGGCGCCGCGCGGTCGCCGGGTCGGTTTGCGGGGCGTTCAGCAGATCGGCGGGAACGCTTCCGATCGCCTCGGCCGCGCTATAGCCGGTGATCCGGGTGAAAGTCTCGTTGACCCAGATGATCCGTCCGTCGCCGCGGGTGATCACGACGCTGTCGTTGGCGTGTTCCGCCACCAGCGCGAGCTGCCTTGCCCGTGCCTCCTGCGTCTGCAGGCGCGCCTTTTCGTCGATGAGCGCGTGTTCGTAGTCAATCTGGCGCCGGTGCGCGCCGCGCACGAAGGACAGGAAGCCGGTCGCCATGATCATCAGTACGGCGATGCCCACCAGGTCGTAGCCGTGGCGGCCGGAAACCCCGGTTTCGGACAGCAGCGGAACGAGGTTGCGCACCGAAAGCGCCAGAAGTGCCGACATGTGGATCGCGACCCGCGCGATCCCGGTCGCCGGGCTGTGGGGAAGCGAGAGCCCCGCGTTGATGACCGCCGAGGCCAGGAAGGCCGCGACGAAGAAATCGGCGGTTGACCCCTCGGCGGACCGAAGGGTCAGACACGCCGCGGCCACGATCGTCAGCGCCTGGAACGCGGCGGTCGCGGTCGCGAAGATCCGCGCGCCGCGGGTGACGGGCCCGATTGGCGTGCGCCGCAGGATTTCGCGCAAGACCAGGCAATCGACGCCTTCGCCGATCATGACGATCGCGATGACGGCGATGGCCGCCGCCCCGTCGGCAAGCGCCGCGATCGCAAGTCCGCCCGTCAGGGTCAGGATCTGGCGTTGTGCCAGGCTGCGCAGCCGGCCCCGGCAGTACCGCAGGAACAGCCCGTCGGGCGTATTGCGAAATTCTTCAGTCGCCCGCGCCGCTTCGAATTGATCGGGGATGTCTGGTCCCATGCACATCCTGCCGCCCTGGGCGGTGTATCCGCCCTGGGACAACAATTAGACCTGGGATCTTAAGAAACCCTGATCATGCGAGGGTGACGCCCGCCCCCGACATTGCCTGGCGCGCGGCGGCCAGCGATCCGTCAAGGTCTATCGCGCGGCAGGCGCCCTCAAGGACGGTGACGCCAAAGCCGAGCCGCGCCGCATCGACTGCGGAATAGGCGACGCAGAAATCGGTGGCGAGCCCGACGAGCGTCAGTTGGCTGACCCCGCGGCTTCGCAAATAGCCCTCGAGCCCGGTCGGCGTGGTCCTGTCGTTTTCGAAGAAAGCCGAATAGCTGTCGATCGCGCTGCGGAAGCCCTTGCGGATGATCAGATCGGCCGGATCGGTCGCAAGCCCGGGATGGAACGCGGCGCCGTCCGTGCCCTGAACGCAGTGCGCGGGCCAAAGGACCTGCGGACCATAGGGCATCTGGGCCAGGGAGAACGGTGCGGCACCAGGGTGGTTCGCGGCGAAGGAACTGTGGTCTGCCGGATGCCAGTCCTGCGTCAGAACCCGGACCTGGAAGTCCTTCATCAAGGCGTTGACCCCAGCGATGATCTCGTCTCCGCCGGCCACTGCAAGTGCGCCGCCCGGGCAGAAATCGTTCTGGATATCTATGACGACAAGCGCCTCGGTCTCCGGTCGCATGGCAATCTCCGCTTTTCTGCCATGGGTAGGGGCCGAAGGACCACAGGTCAATCCCGTGCGGCTCTTGCCCCGAGATGCGGCCGGGCGTATCAGCGGCCCATGCTGACCGTTGCCGCGCTTTATCACTTTACCCGCTTCGAGGATCCCGCGGCGCTGCGCGAGCCGCTTCTGGACCTGTGCCTTGCCGGCGGGGTGCGCGGCACGCTTCTTCTGGCGCGCGAGGGGATCAACGGAACCATCGCCGGCGACCGGGCCTCCATCGACGCGGTCCTGGCGCATATCCGCGCACTGCCGGGGTGCGCGGACCTCGCCTGGAAGGAAAGCGAGGCCGCCGACATGCCCTTCGGCCGGATGAAGGTGCGTCTCAAGCGCGAGATCGTGACGATGGGAGAGCCCGATATCGATCCGCGGGCATCCGTGGGCCACTATGTCGACCCGGCGGGGTGGAATGCGCTTCTTCGCGCGAACGACGTGGCGGTCATCGACACGCGCAACGATTACGAGGTCGCGATCGGCACCTTTGCGGGGGCGGTCGATCCGGGCACCCGCAGTTTCCGGGAATTCCCCGCCTGGTGGCGCGCCAACGCGCACCGGTTCGAGGGCAAGCGCATCGCGATGTTCTGCACCGGCGGGATCCGCTGCGAGAAGTCCACGAGCTTTCTGCTTTCCGAAGGGGTCACGGATGTCTTCCACCTGAAGGGCGGAATCCTGAAGTATCTGGAGGAGATGCCGGAGGAAGACAGCCTCTGGCACGGCGGCTGCTTCGTCTTCGACGGCCGGGTCAGCCTTGGGCACGGACTGCGGCCCACGGGGCACGATATGTGCCATGCCTGCCGCAGACCATTGACGGAAGATGACAAGACCCGCCCCGAATATGAGGCAGGCGTTCGTTGTCATCGGTGCGCAGAGGAATACGACGATGCCGACCGCGCGCGGTTTCGAGAGCGCCAGAGGCAGGTCGAACGCGCCGCGGATCGGGGCACGCGTCATCTGGGCGGGTGATCACCACATAGCGACGATGTCGCCCGCCGTCGTGCCGGTCGCAAGGATTCGGGACGCGCGGATCGGCAGGATGGCACCCGCGGCAAGGCCGTGGAACGTCACAGTCTGCCCGCCTGCCATGACGACGGCGAGGCTGCCCGCGCCCCCCACATAGACCGCACGTGGCAGCGCCGGAAGATCGACCGTGTCGTTGGGAACGACAAGATCCGCATCGCGCGCAGGTGCCGTCAGGGTTGTGGGCAGGTCGGAATAGATGTCCATCTCGGGCCTCCGGAACAGAAGTGACGCTGGTGGCGCGGCCGGCACTGCCGGCGCAACCTCAACGTGGTTCTCTTCCAAGGGGATTAAGATTCCCGATGCGGCGCGTGCGCCACCCTAGCCGTAGTAGCTGTAGCCTGTCGTATCGTCCGGGTACCGACACTTGTTCAGCACGATCCCCAGAACGTTGGTCAACTGGCCCAGTTCCTTCTCGCAGAAATCGACGTTCGGCAATTTGCTCATCTCGGCGGCGATGACCAATAGCGCGCAATCCGTCTTGTTCATGAGGTTGACGTGGTCGTCGGAACCCAGCATCGGCGGTGTGTCGATGATGATGACGTCGGGCTGCCAGTCGGCCTGGATGGCATCCAGAATATCCTTGGCCCGTTCGCTCTGGAACAGTTCCGCGGGGTTTTTGCCTGGCCCGGCGTTCAAACCCACGATCAGGTTATCCGAAATCCGCTTTGCAACATCGAAGAACGGCACATCCCCGGATAGGACCTCGTGCATGGAATGGTCCGGCGTATGCCCGATGATCTTGTGCAGGTTCGGCCGGCGGAAGTCGAAATCGAAAAGCATCACCCGAAAGTCCTTCTGCCGGGCGATGCTGAGTGCCAGGTTCATCGCGACAGTCGACTTGCCACAGGCGGCCTCGGGCGAGGTGACGGCCATCCGTTTCCAGGAGTTGTCTTCCATCATCCGCAGCGCACGCGACCTCAGGAGGTCATAGGGCGTCGCGTCCCGTCCGCCGAAAAGCGAACTGATACGAAACCGCTTGGCCCGCGCCGCGACGAAGGGAACCGTTGGAACCGTCGCCCAGTCGACCTTCGGACCGGACCGTTCCGGCACCGCAACAGCCGTTTTTCGGGAGGGTGCCGCAGCCTCGCGCAGGACGGCCTTGCGCCGCTCGCGTGCCTTGGCCATTGCCGCTTCAAGCTTCTCCATGCCTGCGCTCCACCCTCTCGTTAAAGCCTGATGCCAAGTTTTGCCGCAGCCTTGGCGAGAAACAGATCCAGCGGCATGAAATAGATGTGAAAAGCGTAGATCGCCACCGGCAGGCCGATTCCGAAGATCGCGGCACCCAGCAGGATCATTGTCCGCCGCGCGAAGACTTCCTCGGGGGTCTGCATGTAGGGGATCGTCGCCAGTGGCGTTATCCCGAAGGCGTCGATCAGGTCCTTGGGACGACGTACCGCGCGGTTCAGCAGTTCGATCAACAGGACGAGGCCAAGCCCGGCGCCGATGCCGGAGACCAGCCCCAGAAGCACGATCGTCCGCCGCTTGGGCTTGGAGGGGCTGTCGGGCCTGGTCGCTGGCTCCAGAAGCGAGACGCGCGCGCCTTTCGACAGGACTTCGATCCTCTCGCCCGTCGAAGCAGAGGCAAGGTTTGCGACGGCGGTATTGTACTGCTGCTGGATGTTTGCATATTCGCGGTCCAGCCCGTCCAGCCCGATCTTGACCTCGGGCGTTCGGTCGATCGTTTCTTTCAGCGCGCCGATCTGCTTGGCCATTTCTTCCTTCTGGGTGGCCAGCTGTTCAAGCTTGGTATCCAGATCGGCGATCTGGAACTTGAGCGTCGTGCCCGCGCCGCCGCTTCCCAGGTCGGATGCGCCGGTTTCGGTCTGGCGGCGCACGATCTCTTCAATGACCTTCAGCTTGTCCTCGAGGATGCGGATGCGAGGGTTGCTGTCGGAATAGATGATGCGCGCCTGGGCCAGCTGATCGCGCAAGAGCTGCATCTGGCGGGCTTCTTCGGTTTGAGGAAGGGCGCCGGCGCCGCTGGCCAGCGCGGCGTCATAGATTGCGACAAGCCGTGCCTTCTGGTCGATCGACAGCTGGATCTCGCGTTCTGCGGCGGCAAGCCGTTCCTGCAGCTGCGCCAGCTGCGACATGCGGAACTGCAGCGTGTCAGGCAGCGCGTCGGCATTGCGGTTCTGGTATTGCAGGATCTCGGCGCTCAGCTGGGCGAGCCGGTCAGACAGGCGCTTGGTTTCCTGCTGGAAGAACTCGAGCGTTTCCTTGGCGGATTCGATCCGCACATCCACATCGGCTGCCAGGACGAGGGTCACATAATCCGTGACGACCGCGTTGGCGACCTCGCCCGAACGCGCGGTGAAGGTCACATGCATCAGTGTCGCCTGCTGCTGTCCGCCGCGGATGCTGATGTCGGTACGTTTGGCCATCTCGCTCACGATGTCGCTTGGCGTCATCTTGGCAATGTCCTCGAACACATTGCGTTCGCGCGCGATGCGCAGGAGGTTCTCCCGCGTCATCAGGCGCTGCTCGAGGATCTGCAGCTTTTCGACCGCAGCCGCCTGAACCGTCGGCGCTGCCATCGCATCGGGTATCTGCGAGGATTCCAACAGCAGCTTTGCCTGGGATTCGTACTGAGGGGGCAAGACAATGGCGATCGCCAGCGATAGTGCCGTGATCAAGAACGCCGTCGCGAGGAAATACGGCAGGCGCCTGCGGAAGACGGCTAGATAGAAGGCCAGATCAATGTTCATTTGCGTTTCTCGTCTTCTGCCTGGATCTGCGCGGCGAAGAACACGCCGTCATCCAGGACCGACTGGACCACGTTTTCGTTCACGCGGTGATTGTCTGTCGTCCATGCGTAAAGCAGCGACATGTCGCAAAGCTGGTTCATCAGCCTCGGAACGCCGTGCGTGACCGCGAAGATGCGCTTGACCGCACCCGCGGTGATTTCCTTGCCGGTGCCCCCTGCGGCGACAAGCCGGTGCGCGACCAGTTCGATGGCGCCGGCTTCGTCCAGTGGCTGAAGGTGAAAGCTGGCCGCGATGCGTTGCGCCAGTTGGCGCAGCGAGGGGTCCAGGACCATCTCCCGCAACTCCGGCTGGCCGACCAGCACCAGTTGGATCACCTCGTCCTTGCCGGTGTTGATGTTCGTCAGCATGCGCAGCTCTTCCAGGCTCTCTCGCGACAGGTTCTGGGCCTCGTCGAAGATCAGAACGACCCTGCGCCCGGCCGCGTATTCATCGATCATGAAATCCTGCAGGCGCTGGAACATCTGCACATAGCCCTCGGCGGGATCAAAGCTCAGGCCTAGCGCGTTCAGAACCCACTGGATCAGTTCGCCTCGCCCGCCCTGCGCGTTCGAGATCAGACCCACGGTGGCGCGGGACTCGAACTGGCGCAGAAGCTCGCGCAGAAGCGTTGTCTTTCCACAACCGACACCGCCCGTGACCAGCGTGATCGGGGCACGGGACATGATGCCGAACTCCAGCACCGAATAGGCGCGGCGGTGCTGCGGCGACCAGAACAGGAAATCCGGGTCCGGGACAAGTGTGAACGGACGTTCACGAAAGCCAAAGAAGTCGAGGTAGAACCCGACTGGTGCGTTTTCGGATGCACCGGTTTCCTTGATGTCGTTTGGCCGATCCATGCTGTTCTTACATCTCACACTCGTCACAGGGCACTCCGGCCGGAAGGGAATCGGACGCCCTGGCGCGGAATCACTACGACGTTGTTAGCCGGATTTCGAATCGAAGTCTGCAACTGCAATCCCCTACTGTTCCCTTGTGGAAACAATCATGACTGCCACTACATATATGTTTACCCCAAGGAAACCGGCCCAGGCCGTGTTTGCAGGTTTTCCGCCCTAGCGTGTCTCAAACAATCCCCACTTCTGCCTTTTTTTTGACAAATTTGTCACTCCAACCATTTGTCGATTTGTCGGTATCCCCGCCAATGGTAATGGTAGGGAGTGTCCCATGTGGGACCTCCTCAGGTGTAACGAGTGTCGGGCTTCTCATGCCCAGGGGGTCCGGGTCCTGCGCCCGGATAGCGTGCAGTATGACTTTACAGATGAATGACCTTTCCGACCTGATGGTGCACGAGGCGGCTCCGTCGGGATTGGTTCATGTGCCGCGTCAGACCGGTCTTTACCGGAATGCTCTGAAGCGTGGGCTTGACGTGTTCCTGGTTCTTGCCGGAGCCGTCGTCGCCCTGCCTTTGATCGCGATGATGGCGGTTGCCGTGTCGCTGGATGGACACAGCCCCTTCTACTATTCCGACCGCGTCGGAAAGAACGGTCGTGTGTTCCGCATGCTGAAGCTGCGCACCATGGTTCCTGGCGCTGACCGGATGCTGCGCGACTACCTCGCCTCCAACGAGGCGGCGCGCAAGGAATGGAACAGCAAACAGAAACTTGCCGTCGATCCCCGCGTGACCCGCATCGGCCACTTCCTTCGCAAGAGCTCGCTCGACGAACTTCCGCAGCTTTGGAACGTTCTGACCGGGGACATGTCGCTGGTCGGTCCGCGTCCGATGCTGCCCGAGCAGCGCGACCTTTACTGCGGACTGTCGTATTACGCCCTTCGCCCCGGTGTCACCGGTCTTTGGCAGGTGTCCGAACGCAATGCCGTCGATTTTTCCCGCCGTGCGGAGATCGACCGGCAGTACGAGCGCGATTTGACCTTCCTGGGCGATTTGCGGATCCTCGCTGCGACGCTGCGCGTCGTCGTCAAGGGAACCGGCTGCTAATCCAATTGGCGTAGCAAAGGGTACCCGCCTGTTCGCGAGGGTCTTATGTCCGTACGTTACAAATTCCTCATGCTGGCGGCATCGGCATTTCTGGTTGCCGCCTGCGAGTCTCCTGAAACACGCGCTGAAAAGCATTTCCGTGCGGCGCTTGCCTTCGTGCAGTCCGGGGATGTGGAACGCGCGATCGTTGAATTCCGCAACGTATTCGACCTGAACGAAACGCATCACGCCGCGCGGGAAAGCTACGCGGCGCTGCTGCGCGCGAACGGGCGTCCGGCGGATGCCTTTGCCCAGTATAGCCAGCTTGCCGAGCAATATCCCGACGACCTGAATGTACTGGTCGCACTTTCTGAACTGGCGACAGACGCGGGCCGTATGGACGATGCCGACCGCTTCAGCGCAGCGGCGCTGAAGATCGATCCTGCGAACATCCCCGCACGGATCGTCCGCGTCATGATCGACTATACGCGCGCCTTCGGCTCCGCCGACGACGAGGCGATCGCGGCCGTGATGGCGCGTATCCCTGTCTTGCGGATGGCACGCCCCGACGACATCACGTTGCGCCGCATCGTGATCACCGAACGTCTCCGCCAACGCGATGACGTGGGCGCGCTGGCGGAGCTTGATCTGGCGATCGGTCAGTCGCCGGAAGACCAGTCGCTTTATGCCCTGCGCCTCGCGCTCAAGATGCAGCGCAACGACGTTGCCGCGGTCGAGGCCGAACTTGCGACGCTGACCCGGGTGTTTCCGGACGATCCCGCCGTCAACTCGGCCGTGGTGGAGTGGTACAAGGAACGCGGAGCCATCGAGAAGGCCGAAAGTTACCTTCGCAATCGCGCCGATGTCCGTGCCGGCGATCCCGCGGCGCTGAGCGAACTGTTGCGTTTCCTGGTAGAGGAACAGGGCCTTGAGGCGGCGACTGCGGAGCTGGACCGGAGAGTGGCCCGCGATGGCAGGACTCCGTTCCTGCATGCGGCGCTGGCGTCGCTCCAGTTCGACAACGGTCACCACGCGGACGGGGTCCGCGAAATGCGTGAGGCCATCGCCGAAGCGGGCGCCGAGGAGGACATCGTCACCTACAAACTGGCGCTTGCGCACATGCTCAAGGCGGTGGGCGATGCCGAAGGCCTGCGCGCTGTGGTGACCGAAGTCCTCGAAGAAGACCCCGGAGAAACCGAAGCGATCAAGTTGCAGGCCGGCTGGCTGATCGCAGAGGACAAGACCGGCGATGCGGTCGCCATCTTGCAGCATGCCCTGGATCTTGCGCCCCAGGACCCGGGCATCATGACGCTTCTTGCCGATGCCCATGCGCGCGACGGCGACCGCGACCTTGCCCGACAGTATCTTGCAACGGCGATGCGCGCGGCAGAGAACGCGCCCGAGGAAACGTTGCGCTATGCGCGCTATCTGGCCGCCGAGGGTGATCAGCTTGCCGCGGAATCCGTCTTGATCGCCGCCCTGAAACGCAATCATGGCGACCCATCCCTGCTTCAGGAACTCGGGCAGGTCTATGTCGCTCTCCGCGATTGGCCCCGCGCCGAGGATGTCGCGAAGGCGATCGAGAAACCGGGCGGCGAAGACGCCCGTGCCCGTGCCGTGCCGATCCGCATGGCGATCCTGCAGGCCAGGGGTGAACCCGGCGCGGCGACCGGCTATCTGGACGGTCTGGCGCAGGACGGCGTCGGGGGGCGCCGGGTGCAGATCGCGATCATTCAGTCGCAGTTGGACGCCGGTCACGCGACCGACGCGGTTCGCACGGCCGACGGCCTTCTTGCGACCGCGCCGGAGGATGTCGAACTGCGCTACATCGCGGCGCTTGCCCGCGAACGCGCAGGCGATCTGACCGCCGCCGCCGCCGCTTACCAGGCGCTTGTTGACGATGGTGCCGCAGATCCCCAGGCCTGGACGGGCCTTGCGCGGGTGCTGACCTTGCTGCCCGGTCGCGCCGGGGATGCGGCCGCGACACTCGATCGCGCCCTTCAGGCCTATCCGGGCAATCCCGGCCTTCTCTGGGCTCGGGCAAGCGTTCATGAACGTATGGGCGAATACGATCAGGCCATCGCGATCTACGAAGATCTTTACGAACGCGACAGTTCCAGCGCGATCGCCGCGAACAACCTGGCCAGCCTCTTGTCTACCCAGCGCGCCGACGATCCTGACAGCCTGGCGCGCGCGCGCGTCGTCGCGCGACGTCTGCGCGGCAGCACCGAGGCGCCGTTCCAGGACACTTACGGCTGGATCGCCTATCTGTCCGGCGACTACCAGACGGCGCGCCGCGAACTGGAGGCTGCGGTGACGGTTCTGGGCGGCGATCCGCAGGTTCGCTACCACCTCGCGATGACCTACGAGGCGCTCGGCCAGATTCGCGAGGCGCGCGAACAATACATGATCGTCTCCGAGATTGTCGCGCCGGACGACACCCGCGACTTCGCCGTCAAGACCCGGGCCTTCCTCGATTCCGCTGAAGACTCGACCAAGTTCGACTGAAAGTCATGGAAAAACAAACGATTACCATGATTTCCCTGTCGCCCCGCCCCGACCGTGCACAAAGATTGCCTTTGGTGGCCCGGTCGTTTTGCCGTAATCTTGCCATAGTTCCTGTCTGAATGGGTGACCTCATGTATAAGCTCCTCCTTGGCCTCGTCATGGCCGCACTGACCGCCCCGGTTGCCTGGGCTCAAAACTCCTACACGATCCGTTCCGGCGACGTTCTCCAGATGGAGGTGGTCGAGGATCCAAGCATGAATCGCAGCCTCCTCGTTCTTCCGGATGGCAGCGTGTCGGTCCCGACGGTCGGCACTGTCCGGGCGGCGGGCCAGTCTGTAGATTCCGTGCGTTCGGCGATCCAGGGCGCGCTTTCGCCCAACTTCGCGGCGGCGCCGACCGTCTACCTCGCGGTTGGCCAGGTCGCCCCCGCCCGCGCCACCGGTGGTGCGACGATCCCCGTCTATGTGATGGGCGAAGTCGCGAATCCGGGCAAGATCCGGGTTGCCAAGGGCACGAGCCTGCTTCAGTTTCTGGCCGAAAGCGGCGGTCTGACGCGCTTTGCTGCAACAAAACGGATTCAAGTTCAGCGGACGGATCGCAAAACCGGTGAAGTCAAGGTATACGGGTTCGACTACAAGGCGGTTCAGAATGGCGGTTCTGCGAAGAACATCATCCTGAGCAGCGGGGATGTGATCGTCGTGCCGGAACGCCGACTGTTTGAATAGGACGAGGATAGAGTGGGGATATTGGGTAAGCGAATCGCAGTTTCTGCGACATTCATCGCCCTCGCACCGACCATCGCCGCTGCCCAGACGGGCGGCGGCGACGGCAATCCGGGCGGGCTGCAGATCGACATCGGTATCTCGACCGGGCTGACCTATGACAGCAACCTGTCGCTCGACCCAGGCGGTGACAGCGCCTCGATCTGGGATACAGGCCTGACCTTCGCGTTCTCAAGTGTCGCGCCAAACCAGAGGTTCGAATTCGTCGCAGGCGGCGTTCTGCGCTACATCGACACCGCGGGCGCTACGGACTTCGGTCTGGAGGATCCTCGTTTCCGGCTTGGCTACACCCGCGAAAGCCTCAACAGCCGGCTCGAATTCTCTGCAAGCTACAGCGATGTCGACCGCGATTTCCTTGATCCGTTCCTCGATACGACGGATTCGAGCGACGGCGGAAAGGTCGCGACCACCGATGCCGCGCTGCGCTACGAGACAGGCCTTCAGGATCCGTTCGGGTTCATCCTGGACCTGAGCCACAACAAGGTCGAATACAGCGGTACGACCGACCCCGATCTGAATGACAACCAGACCGACCGGGCCGGCGTTGCCGCTCGGATGCGGGTTTCCCCGGTCAGCACCGTGACCGTTTCAGCCGCCCAGACCTGGTATGAGGAACAAGACCTTCTTCAGACTGACCGGACCACGACGGAGTACCTTGTAAGGTTCGAACACGAACTCGATCAGGTCATAAGCCTTGATGTCGGTCTCGGATACGACCGGATCGAGGAAGTCCTGACAAGCGGCACCACCATCACTTCCGGCGCTGTCGGATATGTGGGGGTAACCCGGGCGATGACCAATGGCACTGCCAATGTTCGGCTTGCCACATCGATCGACGACGAAGGGCGCCGTACCGAACTGACCTTCGGGCGCGACATGGAACTGCCTCGTGGCACGTTTTCCGCCATGGTTGGCGCAAGCCGCGCCCCGGATGGTGATGTCGAAGCGATCGGCCGCCTTGCCTATGTGCAGCGCACCAGCACCGGTGAATTCACGGCCAGCCTGGAACGGTCCGCCTATACTGACGACGGCGATAACGCGACCGACACCCGCGCCGCTGTCGGCTACCGGCACGAGATCAATTCGGTCTCGCGTCTGGATCTTGGCCTGGAATGGAGCCTGGTCGACCGGGCAACGGGCGGCCCGGAGGACACGACCGAATATGCCCGGATCAGCGCGGCCTATTCGCGTGACCTGACGGCGGATTGGGATCTGACCAGCGGAATCACCTACCGCACGCGGTCGGACACCACGGACGGGGATGCCGACTCGACGGCGGTCTTCGTGACGCTGTCGCGGAACTTCAGCTTCCGCCCCTGACCGGGTTTCAATCGTCTTCAAACTTGCCACGCAGCGCCTTGACGGCGCTGCGTTCTGCTTTGGCCTGAAGCCTGCGTCGCTGGCTGCCCAGCGTCGGTTTCGTGGGGATGCGCCTTTTCGGAGCGACAAGCGCCTTGCGGATCAAATCGACCAGCCGTTCCCGTGCCAGATCGCGATTCTGTGCCTGGCTCCGGCTTTCCTCCGCCCGGATCACAATGGCCCCGTCCAGTGTCCAGCGACGCCCGGCCAGGCGCTTCAATCGGGTCTTGACGGGCGCTGGCAGATTGGGGCTCCGTTCCGCCTCGAACCGCAGTTCGACCGCACTGGAAACCTTGTTCACGTTCTGGCCGCCAGGCCCGGACGCCCGAATGAAGCTTTCGGTCAGTTCCCAGTCGGCGATCGAGATGGCGTCATTGATCCAGAGCATGCGGTCTTCCTTGCGCCTGCGGCCTTCCCCGGTCAAGGGCGGTGTCTTGGTACACCCGACGCCTGCCATACGTTTTGCCGACAGATCGCTGACGCGGAGCAGACCCCGGAACTGACCCTTACCGTGGCAACGGAAAGGGCCGTCCCGACTTGGAACGGCCCTCCGAGATCTAAGGAGATGGACCAGTTAGGGTGCCGATAAAGGCATGGCCCAGTCATGGGATTGAACCTTCGGGATTGCCCTCAGGCCACGGCCTCCATTCCTGTCCTGACACCTCTCTCCAATATCACTCTAGACACTGGATCACCTCCTTTCGCTGGGTTGCCGTTATCCACAGGCTGCCACAGATTTTGTGTTTGTCAAAACCTTTCACGCAATCCGTGCCGCCATTTTTCCAACAATCAGTCGGAATGGCACCAGCGCAACAGCGGCCAGCGACAGCTTGACCAGCCAGTCGGCAAGGGCGAGCGACACCCACAGAGGCGCGGCGGGCCCGACCCCAAGAACGGGTAGCGCCTCGGTCGCCCAGCCAACGTCATTGCCGGGTTCAAGAAAGGAAAGCGTGCCCGAGAACGCGATCGAGAAGAACAGCGCTGTATCCAGCGAAGACCCCGCCAGCGTCGAAACCAATGGCGCCCGCCACCAGCTTGCCTGGCGCAATCTGTTGAAAACGCTGATGTCCAGCAACTGCGCCGACAGAAAGGCAAGGCCGGAGGCGATGGCGATGCGCAACGTGACCAGCGGGCCGAATTCCCCGACGATCTGGCTGCCGATCAGCGAACAGGCGACACCGACCGCGAAGCCGGCGACGACGACCTTGCGGGCAGCCGCGGCGCCCTGAAGCCGGTTGGTCAGATCGGTCACGAGGAAGGCGAAAGGATAGGTGAAGGCGCCAAGCGTCAGCCACTGGCCGAAGAGGAACTGCACCAGGATATTGGAGGCCACCACGACGGCGGCCATGGCAAGGATGCCAGGGATCAGATTGCGGGTCATGACATATCCGTTTTTTACAAGGTCGCGGAGACTTGGCCCCGGACCGCCCGGGACGCGCGCGCTTTAGAGCTTGCGGTCGCGCCGGTCAAGTCATTCGGTCACGCGCAGGTCCACGATCTCTGTCTTCTGGACGGGCAGGAAGTTGTCGTCGGAAATCAGAGTCAGGCGGATCGCGCCATCCCGATCTTGCCAGACCGCAAGCCCTTCGAGGTTGTCGAACATCCCCGCGCGGCTTTGGAACAGGATCTGCGGGTTGGAAAGGCCGTCTTCGCCGGCGTCAAAGCGCAGGACGCGAGACATGAAGCCGACCAGCGGCCAGAAGTCCCGTTCAAGCAGGTACAGCCGTCCGTCGGGTCCGAAATCGGCGCCGACCGGGCGCCATGTCCCCTCGCGGTGCAGGCCAAGCGGGGCAAGCCATGCGCCGCCGCGATAGCGAAGCACCGCATGGTCGCCGTCGATCGTCCCTTCGGTCAGCGCCCAAAGCGTCCCGTCGGGTGCCGCGGCCAGCGCCTCGAGCCCCAGGTTGCCTTCCCAGTCGTCGGAACCCGGCGGAAGGGGGGCGGCTTGTTCCGGCCCGTCGGGTGCCGACCGGAATGTCAACCGGTGTTCCCCCTCGAAACTGATCGAAACGGTGCCATCCGGCAGGGTGGCCAGCCCTTCGGAATCCACGGTCTTTTCGGAAAGCGGGATGCCCCCCGCATCGTTCAATGGCGTGGTGAAAGTGATGTCCGCCCCGTTCACCGCGCCTTCCCCGTCGCGCGTGAAGGTACCCTCGAAGGCCTCAGACCGGTCGGAAAGCGTGAGGAACCGCGATCCATCGGACGACAGTTCAAGCGAGGACAGGCCACCGAAATCGGGCCCGTCGTCACGCCAGACGAAGGTTCCGACCCATTCGGCGACCGGCACGGCATGGGCGGGCACGAGGCCGGACAGAAGCCCGGCGATCAATCCGAGGAGAGGACGAGTGAACATTGCTTGGGCAGGTCGGCCATCGTGAATTCGCGCGGTGTCTTCTTGCGCTTGCCCTTCGGTTTGTCCTTCTTGGGGGGATTCTTCAACTCCTCAAGATAGGTCGTGACCCACCAGGTCAGGCTGTCGTCGCAGCCATCGCCGCCATTCGACAACTCTGCCACCGTCGGCTTCTGGGTTTCGCAGTGCCGTGCCCCCTTGGGGCATTTCAGGCGGACATGGAAATGGGTGTTGTGTCCGTAAAGAGGCCGGATCTTCTGTAGCCAGCTTTTGTCAGACCGCGCTGCCGTCCGGCAAAGCTCGATCTTGACGGCGGCGGCAACGAAGATCCGGTCGACCCGGGGGTCCGATGCGGCCAGTTTCAAGAGCGCGCCATGCGCCGCTGTCCAGTTTCCGTTGATGCGGGTCTGATCGTCGGTCCGAACCGAGATCGAGCTGATCTTTTCGCGGTCCGAAACGCTCAGATCCAGCCGCTCTGGCGGCAGCATCCAGACATCGGCGTCAAGCCCGATCTGGTGGCTGGCATGGCCGGATGTCATCGGACCGCCGCGGGGTTGTGACATGTCGCCGACGTAAAGACCGGCCCAGCCCACGGACTGCGCCTTGCGCGACAGGTCCACGAGGTATTCCACGAGCTCCGGCTGACCCCAGTTTCGGTTGCGCGAAAGGCGCATCGCCTGCCATGTCGGACCGGTTTCCGGCAACTGGATCATGCCCGCGCCGCAGCCCTTGGCGTAAGACCCGATCGGTTCCGGCTGTTGGGACGATGCCGCGCGCTTGGCACCGAAAAGCTGATTTGCAAGCTCCTCGGCCCCGGCAGGCGCGGCGAGGGCGAGGAGAATCGGTAAGAGAAGAAAGGCGGGATATGTCATTGGTCACCTCTTGGATCGACCCAGATCAAGAGCAGAAGGCCAAGCGCCAGCAGGGGCACAAGCGGTATGATCCCAAGCTGGGCACTGCCGGTGGCGGCGGTTGCCGCGGTAATCATGGCGGGCGCAAGGAAAGTTGTCGCCTTCCCCGACAGCCCATATAGTCCAAAGGCCTCGGCCGCACGGTCAGGGTCTGCATGGTAGACCATGAGCGTCCGGCTGGCCGCCTGCAAGACACCGCCCGCCGCGCCGATCAGCGCACCGCAGACATAGAAGATCTGATCGGGCAGGCCAGAGCCTTCGGCAAGGGCGATGCCGAAGACCGACCCGCGCGACAGGCCGATCAGCGTCACGCAAACCGCGATCAGGATCAGCACGCAGCCCGCGATGACCGGTTTCGGCCCAAGGCGGGTGTCGATCCGCCCGCCTGCCCAGCAGGCGGCGGCGGCGGTCACCGCCGCGATGATCCCGAAGGTGCCGCTTTGGATCACGCCCCAGCCAAGCACGTTCGATGCGAAGGCGCCGCCAAGGCCGTAGATCGCATTCAGCGCGTCTCGGTAGAACATCGACGATGCCAGATAGGCAGAAAGGCTGCGGCGCCGGGGCAGGTCGCGCAGGCTTTGCCACAGTCTGCGCAGTGCCTCCGACGCCGGGCGGCGGCGCGGGGCGGCGGGTTCGCGCACCCACAGGAAGAAGGGGATCATGAAGACGACATACCAGATCGCCGTGAAGGGGCCGACGGCGCGCGTCCCTTCCCGGGCGCCCGGATCCAGCCCGAGGATCGGGGCGATGCCGCCCAGAGTCTGGCCGGTTGCCGCATTCTCCGCGAACAAAAGCAGCATCAGGAAAAGCGACAGCACGCCGCCCGCGTAGCCGAAGGCAAAGCCCGAGCCGGAGACGCGTCCAAGTTCCTCGCGGACCGCGAGATGCGGCATCAGGGCGTTGGTGAAGATCGTCGCGAACTCCATCGCGATGAGACCAAGCCCGAAGAAGACGACGGGCCAGAAGATCCCGCCATCGGGCCGCGTCCACCAAAGCGCAAGCGCACCCAGCACATAGATCGCGGAAAAACCGCGGATCCAGCCCATGCGGTTGCCACTGCCATCGGCGACCGCGCCAAGGACGGGCGCCAGCAGCGCAATGCAAAGTCCTGCGATTGTCAGCCCGCCCGACCAGTAGGCCTGTGCCTGCGCCGCGGCGGCCTCTGGCGTGGCTCCGGCGGCGGTGAAATGCGCCCGGGCGACCTCGGCGAAATAGGGGGCGAAGACGAAGGTCAGAAGCAATGTGCTGTAGGGCTGGCTTGCCCAGTCGAAGAAGAACCAGCCCCAGATGCGTTTGCGTGCCGAAACGGCCATGCCTGTCGCGCCCCTTGTGCTTTTTCGCGATCAAGCCCGAAAAGCCACGGGGGTGCAAGGCGGCTCAACGCTCCGGCGGCCAGGGGCGCAGGGCGTCGGCGTCGATCCAGGCCTTGACCCAGGCGGGAAGTTCCGGGCTTTCGATCGCTTGGCCCATCGCGGTCAGCACCCTTGCGGGCGGCACGATCCCGTCCGCCGATGTGACGGCGGAACGCAGAAGCATGTGGCTTGTGCAGTCGCCCTTTCGCCACATGCTTTGTTCCATGTAGAAAAACCGCTGGTCCCAGCCCAGCACACGGCTGCGCATCTCGATCCGGTCGAAGGCGCGCACGCGGCGGCGATAGCGAAGCGAGTTGCCGGCAACCGTGATACCCCACCGGTTCTTGGGAAGAATGCCGATCAGTCCCGTCCTGACGCCCATCGGGATGCGCCCCAGATCGTACAGGGTCAGCGTGCGCCCGTTGTTCAGTTCGGCCCAGACATCAAGATCCCAGGGCCAGCAGACATGATGCGACACATGGGTTTGCGTGATCCCGAGCGGCGCGGCACGCCGGGACAGGATGCCTTCCTTCAGCATTCGGACGAATGGATACATGAGCCCCCCGTGATTGGCTGCCGCATGGGGAACGGGGCGGACGCCGGCGTCAACCGCGACGTTGCGTTAGAAGGTTGCGCGGCGGGTGGCGACCGCTTACCTCTTGTCGGACCCTGATTTGCCGGAGGCCCGATGCAGTCCCTTTACCAGATCCTGATGCTGATCCTTGACGTGGTCTGGTTCGTCATGATCGCCCATATCATCATGTCCTGGCTGATCAGCTTCCAGGTGCTGAATACCCGTCAGCCGATGGTGGCACAGATCTGGTACGGATTGAACCGGATGCTCGAACCGATCTATGCACCGATCCGCCGGTTCCTGCCGCGGACGCCGGGGCTGGATCTCGCGCCGCTGGTCGCCTTCATCGCGCTGATCGCAATCCGCATCGTGCTGCAGAACAACGCGGGCTTCTTCTACGGCCGCTGAGCCTTGCTTCGCCCCGCCCTTCGTGAAAGGCTCCGGGGCAACGAGCAGAGATCAGAGCAACGATGCAGCGCGCCGAGGAGATTCTATCCTCCGTTTTCGGATTCGAGGGGTTCCGGCCGGGTCAGGCCGAGATTGTCGCGGCCGTCGCCGAAGGGCGCAACACGCTTGCCATCATGCCCACCGGCGGGGGCAAATCGCTTTGCTACCAGTTGCCGGCACTTCTGGGCGATGGCGTCACCGTCGTCATCTCGCCGCTGATCGCGCTGATGCGTGACCAGGTCCGCGCGCTTCGGGAAACCGGGGTCGCGGCAGGGGCGCTGACCTCTGGCAATACCGAAGAGGAAACCGAAGAGGTCTTTGCCGCGCTGGACGAAGGGCGGCTGAAGCTTCTTTACATGGCGCCGGAACGGCTCGCCTCGGGTGCGACGCTGTCGCTGTTGCGGCGGATCGGCACTGCGCGCATCGCCGTGGACGAGGCGCATTGCGTCAGCCAATGGGGGCACGACTTCCGCCCGGACTACCTGCGCATCGGCGATCTGCGCCGCGCGCTGGACGTGCCGCTGGCCGCCTTCACCGCCACCGCAGACGAAGAAACCCGCGCCGAGATCGTCACACGGCTATTCGACGGCGAGACGCCCGCGACCTTCCTGCGTGGCTTCGACCGCCCGAACATCCATCTTGCCTTTTCGGTCAAGGACCAGCCACGTCGGCAGATCCTGAGCTTTGCCGCAGCGCGCAAGGGGCAATCCGGCATCGTCTATTGCGGGACGCGCGCCAAGACCGAAACGCTGGCCCAGGCGCTGCGCGAGGCGGGGCATCCGGCATGCCACTACCATGGCGGGATGGAAGCCGATGACCGCCGCGAGGTCGAGGCTCGGTTCCAGCGCGAGGACGGGCTGATCGTGGTCGCGACCGTCGCCTTCGGAATGGGGATCGACAAGCCTGACATCCGCTGGGTCGCCCATGCGGACCTGCCGAAGTCGATCGAGGCCTATTACCAGGAAATCGGACGCGCCGGTCGCGATGGCGCACCCGCCGAGACGCTGACGCTGTACGGCCCGGACGACATCCGTCTGCGGCGCGCCCAGATTGACGAGGGGATCGCGCCCGCCGACCGAAAGGCAGCCGATCATGCGCGGCTCAATGCGCTTCTGGGGCTGGCAGAGGCGACGTGCTGCCGCCGCCGCCGCCTTCTGTCCTATTTCGGAGAAGAGGCGGAACCCTGCGGCGCCTGCGATCTGTGCGACGCCCCGCCGGAGCTGTTTGACGGTACTGAGGCGGTGCGCAAGGCTCTTTCGGCGGTGCTGCGCACGGGGGAAAGCTTTGGCACCATGCACCTGATCGACGTGCTGACCGGTCAGATGACACCCAAGGTGCGCGAACGCGGGCACGATGCCCTTCCAACCTTCGGTGTCGGACGGGACCGGCCCAAGGCCGAATGGCAGGCGATCTTCCGGCAGATGCTGGGTCATGACCTGCTGCGCCCCGATCCCGAGCGTCAGGGCGCCCTGCGCATGACCGAAGCCGCGCGACCGATCCTGCGGGCCGAGGCGTCGATTACGCTTCGGCGCGACACGATCCGCGTGCCCTCCGGCCCCGTCGTGCGGGCTCTGGTGTCGGATGAAGATGCGCCGCTTCTGTCGGCGCTCAAGGCCAAACGGCGGGCGCTGGCCGAAGCCGCACGGGTTCCAGCCTATGTGATCTTCCCGGACCGGACGCTGATCGAGATGGCCGAACGGCGGCCCGCGACGCTGGACGACATGGCGCGGGTCGGCGGTGTCGGCGCGAAGAAGCTTGAGAGCTTTGGCCTGACGTTCCTTGAGGTGATCACGGGCGCATCGGATCCCGCGCCGCACCCAGCGCGGATGCGGCTGGCGGGGCGGGCCGAAGGAACGGTCCTTGACCGTCTGCTGGCCATCCAGCGCGATCTGGCGCGGGGGGCGGACGGGACGGGAAAGTTCCTGTCCTGCACCCACAACACGCTGGCCCGTATCGCCGAACAGCGCCCCCGCACCCGCGCCGAGATGGAGCGGATCGGGGGCATGGGAACGCAGAAGGCCGACCGCTTCGCGGAGGCGTTTCTGGCAGTCCTGCAGGAAGACTAGCCACCCCCCCGGGGAACCGGCGGGCGGGTGGCTGCGGGCCGGAAGTCGCCGATGTTCTCTGCCAGTGCGGATTTGCGCAGGGGCTTGGTCAGGTACCGGTCGATTCCGGCCGCCAGAATCTCGGCGTCGTCGCCGTCAAGCGCGTGCGCTGTCAGGGCGACGATCGGAACATGCGCGCCGGTTCCCTCCTCGGTCTTGCGGATCGCGCGACTTGCCTCTTTCCCGTCCATTTCGGGCATGGAGATGTCCATAAAGATCAGGTCTGGCTGGAAGCTTTGCCAAAGGTCCACGGCCTCTCGTCCGTTGGCGGCAAACTCAAGCGCGATGTCGAAGTCCTGGACCATCTTGCGGAAGACAAGCTGGTTCGTCCGGTTGTCCTCGGCCACGAGGATTCGCATCTGCCGGTCGTCCGCCGGTTCGGAGGGAGGGGCCGGCGGGGTCGCGAGGCTGGCCGGGGACAGCGCGCGCAGGTGGTGATAAAGCTCGCTGCGAAGGATGGGCTTTTGAAGGCTTCCGGCATAGGCGCTGTCCGGTCCGATCGTGACCGGATCTGCGAAAAGCCCCAGAATCGGCACGGCGGAGCCGGTCGCGCGCAGGGCAGCAAGTAACGGCTGCCCGCCCAGCGATTCCAGGTCTTCGTCGATCAGGACCAGATCGAAGCTTCGACCATCGCCGAAGATGGCCAGGGCTTCTCCGGCGGATCGGCAGGTGGTCACGGCCAGCCCATAGGTCTGAAGCTGGCGTTCGATGATCACCCGGTTGATCAGCAGGGGGTCGGCGACAAGCGCGGAACGCAGGAGGATCGGGCGGTCGGGATGATCGACCATGATCGGCTCCGCCGCCGGCAGCGTCAGCTTGAAGCCAAAGCATGACCCATGGCCCGGTTCGCTTTCGACCCAGACCGTGCCCCCCATCAGGTTGATCAGCTGACGGGTGATCGCAAGACCAAGGCCGGTCCCCTCGAACCGACGATTCGTCTGATCTTCCACCTGGTTGAATTCGCCGAAGATGTGTTCAAGATGCTCCGAAGGGATGCCGATGCCGGTATCCTCGACCGTGACATGGACCTCATAGGTTCCGTCGCCTGCGGCCATCCCCACGACACGTGCAAGAACATGACCCTTGTCAGTGAACTTGACGGCATTTCCGATCAGGTTGGTGAGGATTTGCCGGACACGGCCCGGATCCGCGATGTATCGGGTCGGCATGAACATGTCGAAATCGACGAGCAGGCGTATGCCCTTGTCGCGGGCGGCCGGGGCCAGAAGCATCATCACTTCGTGCAGGCAGTGATCAAGGTCGAAGGGGCCCGGATTCAGGCGCAGGCGCTCTGCCTCGGCCTTGGAATAATCGAGGATGTCGTTGATGATCGCCAGAAGCGCCTCGCCGGAGGTCCGGATGGTTTCCGCGTAAAGCCGCTGGTCGTCTGTCAGCGCCGTTTCGCACAGCAGTTCGACCATTCCGATGACGCCGTTCATGGGTGTCCGGATCTCGTGGCTCATGTTGGCGAGAAAGGCTGACTTGGCGCGGTTCGCCGCTTCGGCGCGTTCGCGCGCTTCGCGCAGTTCGGCTTCGCGTTCGATCGTGCGGGTGATGTTCTGCACCAGACTGACAAGGTCGCCGGAGTCGCAGCGTCGGTCGGTCAGGCGGATGTGATGGCCGCCGTTCAGACGGATGACACGCGGCGGGATCACTTCACGCACCATTCGCGCCGTCATGTGATGGCGCCAGTCGTCCGCATCCATACCGTCAAGGTCGGCGATCCCCTCTTCGGCCATGACCTTGAGGATGACATCGTAATGCACACCCGGCGCGATCTGGGCGATCCCCTCAAAGGGTTCCAGGTAGGCGCGGTTCGCCACCACCAGCCGCAGATCCCGGTCGAACAGCGCGAAGCCGTCACGGATTGCGTCCAGTGCATCCCAAAGGCGGCGCTGGGCGGTCTGCGCTTCGCGGTGTGCGGTTTCAAGATCGCTGAGATATCGGCCCTGCTGTCCTTTCAGCGTTTCGGCCTCGTGCAGGGCCGTTTCCAGGAAGCTGCGCTGTGCGACGATCTGGTCCGAGAGGGTAAGCGCATGGCGCGAGAGCGCATCGTTCGCAGTCAGGAGTTCGCGTTTCTTCTGGTCCAGAAGGCGTTCCGCCGCCAGCCGTGCCCGGCGTTCCCTGACAAGCTTGTCCGCGATGCTCATCCGAACCCTCCATCCGCGCGCCTCGGCGGAAGGATGGCGCAGAGCGATGAAGGGAGGTTTAATCGCCGGCGGAGGTTCCCGGTGCGGCCTCAGATCCGCTCGAGCGCGAGTGCGATGCCCTGCCCGCCGCCGATGCACATGGTGACAAGCGCGCGCCGGCCGCCGGTGCGTTCAAGTTCGTGCAGCGCCTTGACGGTGATGATCGCGCCGGTCGCGCCGACGGGATGGCCAAGCGCGATGGCCCCGCCGTTCGGGTTCACCCGGACTGGGTCGAAGCCAAGCGATTTCGAGACGGCAAGCGCCTGCGCGGCAAAGGCCTCGTTCGATTCGATCACGTCGAAGTCAGCGGCCGAAAGCCCGGTCCGCGCACAAAGCGCCTGGACCGCCGGGACGGGGCCGATGCCCATTACTTCGGGCCGCACACCTGCGTGGGCGTAGCCCAGTATGCGGGCGCGGGGTGTAAGCCCGGCGCGACCGGCGGCGTCCGCGCGGGCCAGGACCAGCGCCGCCGCCCCGTCGTTGATGCCCGATGCGTTGCCGGCGGTGACGCTTCCATCCTTCTGGAAGACCGGCCTGAGGGCCGCGAGCGCCTCGGGCGTCGTCGCCTTTGGGTGTTCGTCGGTGTCGAAGACGACCGTGCCCTTGCGTGTGGCGATTTCTACCGGGACGATCTGGCTGGCAAATCGCCCTTCGGCGATGGCGCGGGCGGCGCGGGCCTGGCTTTCCAACGCAAACGCATCCTGCGCGGCGCGGTCGATGCCGTGTTCGCGCGCGACATTTTCGGCGGTGACGCCCATATGGCCGGTGCCGAAGGGGCAAGTCAGCGCACCGGTCATCATGTCTATCATCCGGGTGTCGCCCATCTTTTGGCCCCAACGCACGGTTTGCAGCGCGTAGGGCGAACGGCTCATGCATTCCGCACCGCCAGCAAGCGCGAAATCGGCATCGCCGAGGGCAAGGGACTGCGCGGCCGAGACGATGGCCTGAACGCCCGAACCGCACAGGCGGTTGACATTCATCGCGGGCGTGCCGTTCGGGACGCCGGCCTGCAGCGAGGCGACACGCGAAAGGTACATGTCGCGCGGTTCGGTGTTGATCACATGGCCGAAGACGACATGACCGATCCGGTCGCCTTGGACGCCTGCCCGGTCAAGCGCGGCGCGGGCCGCGACAGCGGCGATGTCGATCGGGGCCATGCCAGCAAGGCTGCCGCCGAAGGTGCCGATCGCGGTGCGGGCGGCGGACAGGATGACAATGTCCTCGACCATGATGGATTCCCTTTCATGGGGCGGCGCCCTATGGCCCGCCCGGTTGTCAGATGCCCGCCTGCCAGTCGCGCACGGCATCGAGCGGATAGAGAAGCATGAGGATGTTCAGCGCCAGGCCGTCGCGGATCACCCACATGGTCAGCATCTCGAATCCGACGACGATCAGGAGACTGGCCCAGACAGGCAGCGCGCGCGCCAGGAAGAAACCGACGACCATGGCCAGGATGTCGGCAAGCGAATTCACCACGCTGTCGCCGAAATAGTCGAGCGATATGGTGACCGCGCGGTAGCGTTCGATGATCCAGGCGGAGTTTTCGACAATTTCCCATGCCGCCTCGACCCCGGTCGCGATGGCCAGGCGCCAGCCGAAGGAAACGCGGCGTGCCACGATCCACAGCGCGGCATAGAACAGGATCCCGTGAAGGATGTGCGAAGGCGTGTACCAGTCGGACAGATGCTGGGAATTCTCGGAACTCATCGTCTGGCCATGCCAGAGCTTGACATATCCGCAGGTGCAGATCGGCACGCGGCCAGCCCACAGAAGCCACAGGCCGGCGATGGCAATGATGGCAAGGACAAGCCAATAGGGACGTGCAGCGCGTGTCATGCGCAAAGGCAAGCACGCGGGGGGCATTCCGGCAAGCGGGGTTATTCGTGACGTAACGGCACACGGCCGTGTGGGGTCAGCAGCCAGGCATCGCGGCCCTCGATCACGACGGCCGACAACGGATTGCCATAGCCCGCGCCGGTATCGGTGTTCAGACGGTTTCCGTAGTGGGTCACAAGATCGACGGGCGTATGGCCATGGACGACCAGGGCGCCATGATCGCGGGTGTCGTCCAGAAAAGGCGCACGGATCCACAGAAGATCGGTTTCCGTCTGCCGGTCGAAGGGCACGCCGGGGCGGATGCCTGCATGCACGAAAAACGCGTCGCCATGCAGGAAAGAGGTTTCGAGCCCGGCAAGGAAATCGCGATGCGCGACCGGCACGGCGCGCCGCGCTTCGGCGCCCAGATCGGCCAGAAAGCGGTCGCCAACCCCGGTTACGCCGTAGGAGGCCAGGGTCTCGGCGCCGCCAAGCCTGGGGTGCGTCCAGTTCAGATCGGCGCGCAGGCCCGGGTCTTGCGAATCCGGGTCTTCAAGGAAGCCGGCGAACATGCGGTCATGATTGCCCTTCAGAACGACCCATGGTTCGCCGCGTTCAAGCCCGGCAAGGAGGTAGTCAAGAACCCCGCGGCTGTCCGGACCCCTGTCCACCAGATCGCCGATATGCACGACGGGGGCGGTCGGGTCGGCCTGTTCGGCCCGATCCCGCGCGATCAGCCGGTGCACCTCTGCCAGCTTGTCGAGATGTCCGTGTATGTCGCCGATCGCGTAGGTCCGCATGCCCCTGCCCCTCAATCGGGCGGACCCTAGCGCGGCAGGCCGGGGGCTGCAACGGCAGTCAGGCCGCGGCGTCGGGCAGGAATGCGTAGGAATGGGTATTCACGTCGCCGCTCCACCGCCAGAGCGCCAGCAGGCCTTCGCCCCCGGTTCGGAAGGCATGGGGCATCAGGCTGGGATGATGGATGTAGTCGCCCGGTCCGCGATGGCGGGTGTCGTCGCCGGCCGTCCAGATCGCGCCGCCCGCGAGGATCACATAGGTTTCGTCGGCATCGTGGTTGTGCAACGCGTAGTAGGCATTGGGTCGCTGGTAAAAGAGCCCAAGCCGGAGGTCCGGCGCGGGTATCGGGCCTTCGGGCCCCATGAGTGTCGTGACCGCGCAGATGGCGGCGGCGCTTTCGCTCATCCGGTCCGCGACGGGGTTGGTGCCCCAGGGGATCAGATCCTGTGCGGCCAGGATCGCTTCCGCCGCCGGATGCGCCGCGTCCGCGAGAAGCGCGCGCATCATCGTGTCGAGCGCACAGGGTCGCTGCGGCGCGAATGCCGTCCGGGCGGGCGTCGTGGTCAGCGCGCGTGCCGTGCGCACCGCGGCCTCGCGGCCCTCGGCCATGTAGATATCCGAAAGGGTAAGAAGAAGCCGGTCGAAGGCGGGAGAGGACATGGCGGCACCCGGGTGATTCAGTGGCGCCAATCTGCCTTCCATGGCCCATCAAGACGCGATCCTCCGCGACCTGCCGGCGTCGTTTTCTGCCCCGCCGGGCGGTGCTGGGCCGGCGCGGTCTGCGCGCCGGCCCGATCGCAAAGGCGCGCCTAGGCGACGTTGAATTCCAGCGGCCGGACAGAGGTGAACTTGCCCGTCGCGATCAACTGCTGGCGCGCGGGTTCAGGCAGGCGTTCGTCAAGATAGAGAAGCGCGATGGCATCGCCCCCGGCTGCCGCGCGGCCCAGGGTAAAGTTCGCGATGTTGACGCCGTTCTCGCCCAGCGTCTGCCCAAGCGTCCCGATGATGCCCGGCACGTCCTCGTTCGTGGTGTAAAGCATGTGGGCCCCGATCTCGGCGTCGATGTTGATGCCCTTGATCTGGATGAACCGCGGCTTGCCGTCCGAAAAGACGGTACCTGCGATGGACCTGTCGCGTTTGTCGGTGACCACGGTCAGCTTGATGTAGCCGTCGAAGACGCCGCCCTTTTCCTGGCGTGTGGTCGAGATCTGGATGCCGCGTTCCTTAGCGATGACCGGGGCGGAGACGAGGTTCACATCAGGGTTCGTCGCCTTCATGATCCCGGCGATGGCGGCGCAGTTGAGCGCCTGAAGGTTCATCGCCGAAACGGTGCCGTCGTAAAGAACGTTGATTGCCTTGATCGGTTCGTCGGTCAGTTGGCCGGCGAAGGCGCCCAGGTGGTCGGCAAGCTTCAGCCAGGGCCCCATGACCGCCGCTTCCTCAGCCGTCACCGACGGCATGTTGAGGGCGTTCTGCACGGCGCCGGTCAGCAGGTAGTCCGACATCTGTTCGGCGACCTGCAGCGCCACGTTTTCCTGTGCTTCGGTGGTGGAGGCGCCAAGGTGCGGTGTCACCACGACATTCGGCAGATGGAAAAGCGGCGAAGCGGTGGCGGGTTCGGTTTCGAAGACATCGAAGGCAGCGCCAGCGACATGGCCGGATTTCAGCGCCTCGGCCAATGCGGCCTCGTCCACCAGACCACCCCGCGCGCAGTTGATGATTCGCACGCCCTTCCGGGTCTTGGCGATCGCTTCCTTCGACAGGATGTTCTTCGTCTTCTCGGTCAGCGGCACATGCAGGGTGATGAAATCGGCCCGCGCCAGCAGTTCGTCCAGTTCCACCTTCGTGACGCCCATCGCCTTCGCCCGCTCCTCGCTCAGGAACGGGTCATAGGCGACGACCTTCATGTGAAGGCCCAGCGCCCGGTCGCAGACGATGCCGCCGATATTGCCCGCACCGATCACACCGAGTGTCTTGTTGAAAAGCTCCACCCCCATGAAGCGGTTCTTTTCCCACTTGCCGTCATGGGTCGAAATGCTTGCCTCGGGCAGTTGCCGGGCGACGGCGAACATCATCGCGATGGCATGTTCGGCGGTGGTGACCGAGTTGCCGAAGGGCGTGTTCATCACGATCACGCCACGCTTGGACGCTGCCGGGATGTCGACGTTGTCGACGCCGATGCCGGCCCTGCCAATGACCCTGAGGTTGGTTGCCGCAGCCAGCACCTTGTCGCTGACCTTGGTGGCAGAGCGGATGGCAAGTCCCTCGTACCGGCCGATGACCTCCAAGAGCTTGTCCTTGTCCTTGCCCAGATCGGGCAGGTAATCGACCTCGACCCCCCGGTCGCGGAAGATCTGGACGGCGGTTTCCGACAGCTTGTCGGACACGAGAACTTTGGGTGCCATGTTTTCTATCCTGTGTTTCCCGCTGAAGCGGGGATCAATCGAAGGCCCCCGCCTGTGCGGAGGCGATATTTCCCGGGGTCAGGCCACGACGGCCTGTGCGGCGATCTCGGCCTCGAAGGCCCATTCGATCCACGGCATCAGCGCCACGACGTCCGAGGTCTCGACCGTCGATCCGCACCAGATCCGAAGTCCCGGAGGGGCATCGCGATAGGCGCCCGCATCCAGCGCCACGCCCTCCTTCTCAAGCCGCTTTGCCACGGCCTTGGCAAAGGCCGCCCCGTCCTTGATCCGGTCGTCGGTGAACTTCAGGCAGACCGAGGTCGTCGAAGCCGTCGCGGGATCGACGGCAAGATTTGCGATCCAGTCCCTCGTGGCGACAAAGTCCGCGATCGCCCCGGCATTCGCCGCTGCCCGCGCGATCAGCGCGGGAAGCCCACCGAGCGCTTTCGCCCATTTGAGCGCGACGAGGTAATCCTCGACACAAAGCATCGAAGGCGTGTTGATCGTCTCGCCGGTGAAGATGCCCTCGATCAGCTTGCCGCCCTTGGTCATTCGGAAGATCTTCGGCATCGGCCAGGCGGGGGTGTAGCTTTCCAGCCGCGCGACCGCACGGGGGGAAAGGATCAGGACGCCATGACCACCCTCGCCGCCCAGCACCTTCTGCCAGGAGAAAGTGACGACATCGAGCTTGTCCCAGGGCAGGTCCATTGCGAAGGCCGCGCTGGTCGCGTCGCAGATCGTGAGGCCCTCGCGATCCGCGGGGATCGCATCGCCGTTCGCAAGGCGCACGCCAGAGGTGGTGCCGTTCCAGGTGAAGACCACGTCGCGCGCGAAATCGACTGTCGCGAAATCCACGATCTCGCCATACGGGGCCTTCTTCACGGTGGCGTCGAGCTTCAGCTGCTTGACCACATCCGTGACCCAGCCCTCGCCGAAGCTTTCCCAGGCCAGCATCTCTACCGGGCGGGCACCCAGAAGCGACCAGAGCGCCATTTCGACCGAGCCGGTGTCGGAGGCGGGGACGATGCCGATGCGGTAGTCCGCCGGAACGCCGAGAATTTCACGGGTAAGATCGATCGCCTCTTTCAGCTTTGCCTTTCCGATGGCGGCGCGATGCGACCGGCCCAGAGGCGCGTCGGCAAGCATGTCGAGGGAGAAACCGGGGATCTTCGTGCAGGGGCCCGAAGAGAAACGCGGATTTGCCGGCCGCGCGGCCGGGATAGTCAGATCGCTCATGGTATCCTTCCAGATAAGCGCCCCTCGTTGGGGAGGGGTGTCCCGCCGACAGCGATATGCGGGTGCCGGGGCTGGCGCAAGCGGGAAAACTGCCCTAAAGCGCCGCTTGGGGTCCGAAAAGCGACACCGTCAGTTCACTATCGGAAACAGATCGATGTTCGTTGCCACCTTGCTTGCCAATCCCGCCCGCGCCGACCTTGACCGGACCGCCGTAGAATCGCTCCGCGATGCCTGGGGCGGCGGTGTGGCGCAGTGGCTAAGCCCCGGAATTGCGGCGGAATTCATGGTGAACAGCATCCCCGAAAACCGCTGGGACGTCTGGGCCGGCCTGCAGGGGATCGGCGTCGACCTTGTCGTTCAACCGGTTGCGGGGCGGCGGAAGAAGATGCTTCTGGCCGACATGGATTCGACCATGATCCGCCAGGAATGCATCGACGAACTGGCCGACATGGCCGGCGTCGGCGCGCGCGTCGCCGACATCACCGCGCGGGCGATGAACGGCGAACTGGACTTCGAAGGGGCGCTGATCGAAAGGGTTGGCCTGCTGAAGGGGCTGCCTGAATCGGTCATCGACCGGGTCTTGGCAGAGCGGATCACCTTCACGCCGGGCGGCCGCGAACTGATCGCGACGATGAAGGCCAACGGGGGCCACGCGGCGCTGGTATCGGGCGGATTCACGGCCTTTACCCGCGCTGTGGCCGCCGAACTGGGTTTTGACCAGAACCGCGCCAATACGCTTCTGGCAGAGAACGGCGTGCTTACCGGCGATGTGGGCCGACCGATCCTGGGGCGCGAGGCCAAGATCGCCGCCCTGGAGGAGATTTCGGCGGCGCTGGGCATCGGTCATGACGAAGTGATGGCGGTGGGGGACGGCGCCAATGATCTTGGCATGCTGAAGCTGGCCGGGGCGGGCGTGGCGCTGCATGCCAAGCCCTCGGTCGCCGCGCAGTGCGATATCCGTATCAACCACGGCGATCTGACGGCGCTTCTTTATATCCAGGGCTACGCGGCGGACGAGTTCATCCGGCCATAGGCCCATCGAGCGTTGTGCGCGATCAGCGATTCGGTTGACGCGCCTGTGGGGAGGCAAGCTCGGCGATCACCGCCTCGGCCGCGGCACGCGGGTCGGGCGCGCGCCAGATCGGGCGACCCACGACGATATGGTCCGCCCCGTCCGCTACGGCCTCGGCCGGGGTCGCGACGCGCTTCTGATCGCCTAGCGCCGTGCCCGCCGGGCGAACGCCAGGGGTGACAATCAGGCGGCCGTCGGCCTCTGGCAGGGCGCGGATCAGGGCGGCCTCGTTCGGGCTGCATATCACGCCATCGGCCCCGGCGGAAAAGGCGCGGGCAGCGCGTTCGATGACGATGTCGCCAAGGTCGCCCGGAACGATCAGCCCGGCGTCGAGGTCGGCCCGGTCCAGGGAGGTCAGGACGGTGACCGCCAGGATTTTCAGATCCTTGCCGGCCGCACCGGACTTGGCCGCGCGCACAACATGCGGGTCGCCATGCACCGTCAGGAAATCCAGATCGAACTGGGCGATGCCGCGTACCGCCGCCTCGACGGTGGCGCCGATGTCGAAGAGCTTCATGTCAAGGAAGATGCGCTTGCCGCGTTCCTGCTTCAGCTCGTTGGCAAGCGCCAGCCCGCCGCCGGTCAGCATGCCAAGCCCGATCTTGTAGAAACTGACGGAATCGCCCAGCCTGTCGGCGAGTTCCAGCCCCGCGATCGCGTTCGCGACATCGAGTGCAACGATCAGGCGGTCATCCGGCTTGGTCATGGGGCCCTCCGTTCGGTCGCGCGCGGTTTGGGACCAGACGACGCATCTGTCAAGAACCTGGGAGGGACTATGAGGCTGGAAGTCTGTGTGGACGGTGCCGACGGGGCGACTGCAGCGGTTGCGGGCGGCGCGGACCGGATCGAGCTTTGTTCGGCGCTCGAGCTTGGCGGGCTGACACCTTCGGCGGGGTTGATGGCGCGGGCGGCGCTTTTGCCGGTGCCTGTTCACGCCCTGATCCGGCCCCGGTCTGGCAATTTCCGTTATTCCTCCGCCGAGGTCGCCACCATGCTGGCCGACATTCGCGCGGCTCGGAAAGCAGGGCTTGCCGGTGTCGTGATCGGCGCGGCCTTGGCCGATGGACGCCTGGATGCCGATACCCTTGCACGGCTGCGCGACGCGGCGGATGCGATGAGCCTGACGCTGCACCGCGTCTTCGATCTTGTCCCGGACTTCGCAGAGGCCGTCGATACCGCGGTTACGCTGGGCTTCGACAGGATCCTGACCTCCGGTGGTGCCCCTACCGCGCCCGAGGGCATCGACGCCCTTGCCGGGATCTGCGCGGCGGCGGCGGGGCGGACAGGGATCATGCCCGGCGCGGGGATCGACGCCGGGAACGTGGGGGCGCTGCTGGAAGCTCTTGCGGTTGATGAGGTGCACGGAAGCTGTTCCCTCGCCGTTGCGCCCGCGTCAAGCAGGGTCGTCCCGGGTTTCGGCGGGTACGCCCGGCGGGAAACCAGCGCCGACAAGGTCCGCGCCCTCAAGGCGGCGATGATGAGGTCTCAGGCCGCGCGGCGCGAGAGATAGGCAGTGGGCGCGGCGGCAAAGGCGAGTTTCGCGGCGGAAAGCAGCCGGTGACGCAGCGGGGCGGCGCCGGGGGCCTGGCCCGGAGCCGCAACGGTGACATCGACCTGATCCATGCCGCCACCCGGTCGCGTTTCGACCAGAAGACGGACGACGGCATGAACCCGGCCGGTTTCGCCGCCACGTTGGGCCCGCAGGACGCGGGCGGAAAGGATGCGGGTCATGCCACGAACCGCCGGCAGGTGCCGAAGACCCCGTGCGGGCGGCGGGCTATGTGCAGGCGTGCCTGCCAGGCGATCGCCGTCAGTTGCGGCGGTTCGGATCGCACACCCTTGTGGCGAAGTCCGTTGACGGCGGCGACGAGTGATTGGGCGATGGTCGACATGGGGTGCTCCGATCCTGACATGGGACGACCCTCGGGCAAGAAGGTTACGATCCGGTTCACCACCGCGCGCTGAAGACGAGATTCCCGCAATTCGAACGACTTCCTGCCGGAAATGCCCTTGATGGTTCCGCCTTCGTTTCCCAAGTAAGTCTCAGGCCCAGGAAGGCATGCCGCAATGCGGGTGCCGACGGATGGGTGCTTTGAAAAGGAGTGTGCCGATGAACATGGAAAAGTTCACGGAGCGGTCGCGCGGCTTCCTTCAGGCTGCCCAGACCATCGCGATGCGCGAGGGGCACCAGCGCGTGATGCCCGAGCATCTTCTCAAGGCCTTCATGGACGATGAACAGGGTTTGTCCGCGAACCTGATCCGACGTGCCGGGGGCGCACCCGAACGCGTGGCAGAGGCCGTCGAGGCTGCCGTTGCCAAGCAGCCCAAGGTTTCGGGCGGCTCGGGTGAGGTCTATGTCGATACCTCGCTGGTGCGGGTTCTGGACGAGGCCGAGAAGCTGGCCAAGAAGGCGGGCGACAGCTTTGTCCCGGTGGAACGTATTCTTATGGCGCTGGCGATGGTGAACACGCGCGCCAAGGACGCGCTGGATGCGGGCGCGGTGACCGCGCAAACGCTGAATGCCGCGATCAACGACATCCGCAAGGGGCGTACCGCCGACACGGCCAGCGCCGAGGAAGGCTATGACGCGCTGAAGAAATACGCGCGCGATCTGACCGCGATGGCCGAGGACGGCAAGATCGACCCGATCATCGGCCGCGACGAGGAAATCCGCCGCACCATGCAGGTGCTGAGCCGCCGGACCAAGAACAATCCGGTGCTGATCGGCGAACCCGGCGTCGGCAAGACCGCCATTGCCGAAGGTCTGGCGCTGCGCATCGTCAACGGTGACGTACCCGAATCCCTGCGCAACAAGAAACTCATGGCGCTGGACATGGGCGCACTGATCGCCGGGTCGAAATATCGTGGCGAGTTCGAGGAACGGCTGAAGGCCATCCTGAAGGAGATCGAGACCGCCGCCGGCGAGATCATCCTGTTCATCGACGAGCTTCACACGCTGGTCGGCGCGGGCAAGACCGACGGCGCCATGGATGCCGCCAACCTGATCAAGCCGTCGCTTGCGCGGGGGGAGCTGCACTGCGTCGGCGCGACCACGCTGGACGAGTATCGCAAGTATATTGAGAAAGACGCGGCACTTGCCCGCCGGTTCCAGCCCGTGATGGTCGAGGAGCCGACGGTCGAGGATACCGTGTCGATCCTGCGCGGCATCAAGGAGAAGTACGAACTGCACCATGGTGTGCGGATTTCCGACAGCGCGCTGGTTGCCGCCGCGACCCTGTCGCACCGCTACATCACCGACCGTTTCCTGCCGGACAAGGCCATCGACCTTGTCGATGAGGCGGCGTCGAGGCTGCGGATGGAAGTCGATTCGAAGCCCGAGGAGCTGGATGCTATCGACCGTGAGATTCTGCAAAAGCAGATCGAGGCCGAGGCACTGAAGAAGGAAGACGACGCGGCGTCCAAGGATCGGCTGGAAAAGCTGGAAAGGGAACTGTCCGACCTCAAGCAGCACTCGGCCGAGATGACGGCGAAGTGGCAGGCCGAACGCGACAAGCTGAACGTTGCGCAGGCGCTCAAGGGCGAGCTGGAGCAGGCGCGCAACGAACTGGAGCATGCCAAGCGGGAGGGCAACTTCGGCCGCGCGGGAGAATTGCAGTACGGCCGCATCCCCGAGATCGAGCGCAAGCTGTCCGAGGCCGAGGCGCAGGACGACGGCCTTATGGTCGAAGAGGCCGTGCGCCCCGAACAAATCGCCGAGGTCGTCGAACGCTGGACCGGCATCCCGACCTCGAAGATGCTGGAGGGCGAGCGCGAGAAGCTTCTCAAGATGGAGGAGGAGCTTGGGCGCCGCGTGGTCGGCCAGCATGCCGCCGTGGTCGCGGTGTCCAACGCCGTCCGCCGCGCACGGGCGGGTCTGAACGACGAAAACCGCCCCCTGGGTTCGTTCCTCTTCCTTGGGCCGACCGGCGTCGGGAAGACCGAACTCACCAAGGCGCTGGCCGAATACCTTTTCGATGACGAACACGCGATGGTCCGCATCGACATGTCGGAATTCATGGAGAAGCATTCGGTCGCCCGTCTGATCGGCGCGCCTCCGGGCTATGTCGGCTATGACGAGGGCGGCGTACTGACCGAGGCGGTGCGGCGCCGACCCTATCAGGTCGTGCTGTTCGACGAGGTGGAAAAGGCGCATCCGGATGTCTTCAACGTGCTCTTGCAGGTGCTTGACGACGGCATCCTGACGGATGGCCAGGGTCGCCGTGTCGACTTCAAGCAGACGCTGATCGTGCTGACCTCGAACCTTGGCAGCCAGGCGCTGAGCCAGTTGCCGGAAGGCGCGGATAGCGGGCAGGCGCGGCGTGACGTGATGGACGCGGTCCGGGCGCATTTCCGGCCAGAATTCCTGAACCGGCTCGACGACCAGATCATCTTTGACCGGCTGACGCGGGCGGACATGGACGGGATCGTCACGATCCAGCTTCAGCGGCTTGAAAGGCGGCTGTCGCAGCGCAAGATCGCGCTTGATCTGGATCCGGCAGCAATGAAATGGCTTGCGGACGAAGGCTATGATCCCGTCTTCGGCGCGCGGCCGCTCAAGCGGGTGATCCAGCGCCATCTGCAGGACCCGCTGGCCGAGATGATCCTTGCGGGCGACATCAAGGACGGCGACACCGTTCATGTCGGCGCAGGTGCTGACGGGCTGATCGTCGGGGAGCGGGTCTCGCGGTCATCCAGGCCGCGGCCGGAAGATGCCGTTCTGCACTGACGGAAAAGGCGCGGGGCATTCCCCCGCGCCTTCTCATTTCAGGTCGCGATTCCGGCCGACCTGCCAAAGGCGTCGTGCTCAGGACGACCGCAGAAGCACCTTCGTCGAATCGATCGCCTGGGCGACCTGCTGATAGTGCTCCAGACGCCGTGTAGAGTTCTCTGACGACCGCAGGAGGATGGTCTCGGCCTCTTCCAGAACGGCGAGCGCTTCAGCCACGGCCTGCTCCTGTGCCGCGGGATCCACGGCGCGCAGCGGCGGCAGAGTGGGAGCCAAGGGTCGTCCGCCTATGTTCGGTGACACGGTGCCGGATGACGCGCTGCCGTTCTGCTTGACGATCTTGTCCAGCTTGTCGGCGGCATCGACCAGCGCAGCCTTGACAGGTGCATAGTCCCCTCGTGTCGGCAACTTGGCTGCGGCTAACAGCAACGTCTGTCGAATACAGTCGATCCGGTAGGTTTCGTTGATCCAGTCGTCCGAACAGGTATCCTTGGCGGTGGAAATCACATCGACGACTTCCTGCGTGGTGTTCTCCGTGACAGGAGTGGCAGGATTCGACCTTGGCGCTTCCGGTTCGAAGCAGCTGCCTTCGCCGTCCTGACTACCGCATTGTACGTGGAATAGTTGCGCCCCGGGTACGCTCGCGATCGTTCCGCTGACGCCAATCCCAAGATCTGCCGGCAAGCCGGCAACAGGCGCGGCGGCTGCCAGATCTGCGGCAAGCATCGCCGCCAGAATCGCCCCCCCACTGACAAGCCCATGTCGGACTTGCCGCCCGGTCTCAAACATCTTCATCCCTTACCCCTCTGTGTTCAAACCATAGGCTACCCTGACCGCCTTTTGCGTGCCTGGGCCGAAATCTCCGTCGACCGGTCCCGAATAGAACGAGTGCTCGGCCAACTGTTGTTGAAGTGCCTTTCGTGACTCCAGCGAAAACATCGTCGGACGTTCCGACAACTGTTGAAAAACCGCCGCGCTGCCCGAACGAAGGGCTTGATAAAGGTACTTTCCGGCATCCGCCGGACCCTTGCCGGGAACGATTCCGTCGTCGATCAGCGCTGCGAAGTTGAACATTGCCTGCGGATGGCGCAGGTCCGCCGCCTGTTCGAAATACTGAAGGGCCTTGAGAGCGTCGCGCTGCAGGCCAAGGCTTCCCTGGTAATAGAAGAAGCCCATGTCGTTAACGGCATCCGAAAACCCTTGTTCGGCAGACTTGCTGAACAGTTCCAGCGCGCGGGCGTCGTCCTGCGGCAGGCCAATTCCCTTTTCGTAAAGCTTGGCAAGTTCGTACTGCGCCTCCGGTGATCCGGCCTCGGCCGCACGGCCCAGAAGGTCGGCGGCCTGCACCGGGTCGAATTCCGAACCACTGCTGTCCAGCCGCATGTAGGCAAGTCCAAGCATCGCCCGCGCGTCGCCCGTATCAGCCAGGGAACGCAGCTGCGATTCCTGGTTCGAGCCGACTGCGGCCCAGGCGACACGGCGGTCGTCGGTGGCCAGCTGGTCGCGAAGCTCCGGCGAGCCGGCAAGATAGAACGGTACTCCGGAAAGGGAACCGTAGGTATTCGGCTCCTGAAGATTGCGGGTGGCCGAAAGGACCTCGTCGCGGACCTGACGGAACATCAGGCTGATCTCCAGTCCCGGTTCGGCCAGCTTTTCGGACAGCGCGAGGGCGAAGGGGCTGTTCGTCCCGTCGCCGTCCATCGCGACCTGTCCGTCGCGCGCCGCGAAGGCGACCAGCGTTCCACGATCAGGAGAGGGCGGCGCCAGGCCACCGCCGCCACCTGCGGTCGTTTCGCCTTCATCCTGCAAGATGCCGTCCCCAAGCGGATTGTTGCGGCAGCTGTCCAGAATCACGATTCGCATCTTGCGGGCACTGTCGACGACGTGAAGCAGATCCTTCAGCGATATGGATTGACGCTGCACATCCTTGTTCGACCTGACGTCTACATCGACCGGCAGCAGGAAGTTCTCGCCCGACACCTCGACCCCGTGACCGGCGAAATAAATGAGCGCGAGGTCGGCTGTTTCGGACCGGAAAGCGAACTTGTCCAGCTCCTCGCGCAGCTCCTCCTGCGGCGTATCGATCAGCGTCGTGACATCGAAGCCGATCCTGCTGAGCGTTGCGGACAGCAGGCGCGCGTCGTTCACCGTGTTGGAGAGCGCAGGGACGTTGCGGTACTGCGCCATGCCGATGACAAGCGCGACCCTGTCTGCGGCCCTTGCGCCGCCGCTGCCAAGAAAACCGACGACGACAGTGATCGACATCAGCCCCGCGAGTGCGCGTCGGCGGAGCGAAAACGAAAACATGCGCTGTATCACAGGACAATACCGTTGCAGAACCATGATCCGGATTTACCGCGAAGCAATCGGCAACGCCTAGCACAAACTGCCTCCGGAACAGACTTTTGAACATGCCGGCGAGACTTGTTTCAAACTGTGAACGCGGATTTGACATCAGTTGCTTTGGTTTCGGCGCCGGAAGCCGCTAGGTCATCTGGCGTGAAGCCGGAGGAAGATATGCGCAGATCGCCAAGAACCGACCTCAGATGGTCCGACGTAACGCCGCGGGCCTCGTTTCTGAGCAGACGCCAGATGATGGCCGCAACCGCCGGCGCGGTCCTGTCGGCAATGCCCCGGACGGGCCAGGCGGGAATCGCGACCGTCCCGTCCGACTATTCGACCGGCGAGGCGCCGAATAGCCTTGCCGATGTCACCGGCTACAACAACTTTTACGAATTCGGCACCGGCAAGGACGATCCCGCGGCCTATGCCGGTTCCCTGACGACCGACCCCTGGGCGGTGGAGATCGGCGGACTGGTCGAGCGCCCCGGAAGCTACGACCTGGCCGACATCCTCTCCGGCGTCACGCTGGAGGAGCGCATTTACCGCTTCCGCTGCGTCGAGGCCTGGTCGATGGTCGTGCCGTGGGTCGGTTTTCCGCTTTCGGGGTTGCTCGACCGTGTCGGCGTGGGGGCGGGTGCAAGGTATGTCGCCTTCGAAACCCTCTATCGCCCGTCCGAGATGCCAGGGCAGAACCATGCCATCCTCGATTGGCCCTACCGCGAGGGGCTGCGCCTGGACGAAGCGATGAATCCGCTGACGATCCTTGCAACGGGCCTTTATGGTGAAGAGATGCCGAACCAGAACGGGGCGCCGATCCGGCTGGTCGTCCCCTGGAAGTATGGCTTCAAGTCGATCAAGTCGATCGTCAAGATCACCCTGACAGACACGCAGCCGCCGTGCACCTGGAACCAGACCAATCCGCGCGAGTACGGCTTCTATTCGAACGTGAACCCGGCGGTGGACCATCCCCGTTGGAGCCAGGCAAGCGAACGGCGGATCGGCGCCGGCCTGTTTGCGGGTCGCCAGGAAACGCTTCTTTTCAACGGCTACGCAGAAGAGGTCGCCGAGCTTTACGCCGGGCAAGACCTCGCACAGGATTTCTGATGCAGTTCGCCCAACGCCTGAACCCTTTTCTGCGCCGTATTCCTGTCTGGCCGATCTATGCGCTGGCGTTTGTCCCGCCGGTCTGGCTGTTGTGGCAGGCGGCGAACGGATCGCTGGGCGTCGATCCGGTCAAGGCGCTGGAACACCGCATGGGCGAACTGGCGCTGCAGCTGATCGTTGCCGTTCTCGCGATCACGCCATTGCGCCGATATGCAGGGCTGAGCCTTCTGCGCTTCCGGCGGGCCCTGGGCGTGGTCAGCTTCGCCTATGTCGTCCTGCATTTTCTGTGCTGGCTGGTCCTCGACATGGGGCTTCTGATCCAGCAGGCGGCCGGCGATGTACTGAAGCGTCCCTACATCACGCTGGGGGCGGTGGCGCTGTTGCTGATGGTGCCG
>JACKKJ010000002.1:242500-520000 GCA_024236495.1 Paracoccaceae bacterium | reverse complement strand
CTTCGCACTGGCATCAGGATTGTGATGTGCAGGATAGGTGGTAGGCTTTGAAGCGGGAACGCCAGTTCTCGTGGAGCCTCCCTTGAGATACCACCCTTCGCACTCTTGATGTCTAACCGCGGCCCGTTATCCGGGTCCGGGACCCTGCGTGGTGGGTAGTTTGACTGGGGCGGTCGCCTCCCAAAGAGTAACGGAGGCGCGCGATGGTTGGCTCAGAGCGGTCGGAAATCGCTCGTTGAGTGCAATGGCAGAAGCCAGCCTGACTGCGAGACTGACAGGTCGAGCAGAGTCGAAAGACGGCCATAGTGATCCGGTGGTCCCAAGTGGGAGGGCCATCGCTCAACGGATAAAAGGTACGCTGGGGATAACAGGCTGATGATGCCCAAGAGTCCATATCGACGGCATCGTTTGGCACCTCGATGTCGGCTCATCTCATCCTGGGGCTGGAGCAGGTCCCAAGGGTATGGCTGTTCGCCATTTAAAGAGGTACGTGAGCTGGGTTTAGAACGTCGTGAGACAGTTCGGTCCCTATCTGCCGTGGGTGTAGGAGACTTGAGAAGACTTGCCCCTAGTACGAGAGGACCGGGGTGAACGCTCCACTGGTGGACCAGTTGTCGTGCCAACGGCAGTGCTGGGTAGCTATGAGCGGACAGGATAACCGCTGAAGGCATCTAAGCGGGAAGCCCCCTTCAAAACTAGGTCTCCCTTGAGGGCCGTGGAAGACCACCACGTCGATAGGCCGGAGATGTACGCGCAGCAATGCGTTCAGTTGACCGGTACTAATTGCCCGATTGGCTTGATTTGATCCAGTAAAAGCAAGGCAAATCAAAAGCAGAAAAAAAATACCTGACTTGGACAACCAAGATTGTAATCGTGTACTTTCCTCGGTTTGGTGGTCATAGCGCGAGCAAAACACCCGATCCCTTCCCGAACTCGGAAGTTAAGTGCCGCCGCGCCAATGGTACTGCGTCTCAAGACGTGGGAGAGTAGGTCACCGCCAAACCTAGAAAAGTACACACTCTCAATCGATGAAGTGTTTCCTGGGTCGCGCAGCAAAGCGCCCCAGTGGCGCGGGGTGGAGCAGCCCGGTAGCTCGTCAGGCTCATAACCTGAAGGTCGCAGGTTCAAATCCTGCCCCCGCAACCAACGATACTTGCGATGCCTCCGCCGGTCCTGCCGCGGAGGTTTTCGCTTTTGGGCCTCCCGCGCGCCGCGAGCGTTTGCTGCGCCCTCCCGCAACCAACGATTGCTGCGAAAGCAGGTTGTCCAAAGCCTCGGCCACCGAAAGGAGGTCGGGGTTTTCCTTTCCGGCTGCAAAGCTCAGGATCCCCGCAGGTCGCCGCGAAGGACGATGGAGAGTTCGCCGTTCCGGGGCACGAGGCGAATTCATCTGTCAGTGATCGAAGCACGTCGACGTCGGCGCCAGGATCTTCCTCGGATTGCAGGTTCTCGTAGGGCTCCGATATCCGATCCTGATACATCTGCGCCATGCTCGGGTGCAGCAACGGCTGCCCCTCGTCGGCATGGTCGAGAAACTCGGTCAACGCTTCCTTCCTCGCCTCCAGCTTTTCTGCCTTGTCTTTGAGCTTTGCGGGCGGAAAGGCCGCCGCTATCGCATACACCCTGGTCGAAACGGCCAAACTCAACGCCGTCGATCCCCACACTCTTGCCGGCATCCCGGACTACAAGATCACAAAGGTCGACGACCTGCTCCCCTGGCGCAGGAACGGCTAGCGGTCAGACCGGACGATTACGTGCAATCCACATCAAGGCCAAAGCAATGTTCGACGGGTCGCCGTGAAAGCCGACTGCCGGATCCTGAGCCTTGCATCGGGACCGAAGCCGCCAGAGGCGGCTCCGGCAGTTGTCGTTTCAAGCCGAAGTCAAGCGGAAAGGTGGATGTCGTGCAGGTCGAGTTGGTAGAACGGATGCACGTCAACGCCCGCAAACCTGCCGTTCGAATGGTTGAAGACAGACCGCCAATAGGGTTGGATCATCACGCCCTCTTCCTGCATGATCTCTTCCAGCCGCTTCATGACCTCTCTCCGCGCGTCGGCATCGGCGATGGACAGGGCCTTGGTCAGCAACCCGTCGAATTCCTCGTTCGCAAAGCCGCTTTCGTTCCATGGCACGCCGGACTTGTAGGCCAGTGCGAGCACCTGTACGCCGAGCGGCCGGGGTCCCCATTCGGTGGCCGAAAACGGGTACTTCGTCCAGTCGTTCCAGAAGGTCGAGCCCGGAAGAATCGTGCGCTTGATGTTGATACCCGCATCACGCATCTGCGCCGCCACCGCGTCACAGGTGTTGGCCTGCCAGTCGGTGTCGATCGAGATAAGTTCGAACTCTGTGTCACCGTGCCCGGCCGCGTCGATCATGGCCTTGGCGGCAGATGGATCGTGCGGCATCGGCGGAAGCTCGGCATATTCGGGATGGATCGGACAGACATGGTGGTTCTCCGCCGGAAGGCCCAGACCGGAAATCGCAAGCTCGAGCACTTGCGCGTTCGATACAGCGATCTGAATTGCCTTGCGCACATCGCGATTGTCGTAGGGCGCCGACAGCTGGTTGAACCGCACGGCAATGGTGTTGGCCGTCACGACTTCGGTCCGGTTCCAGCCGATGGAGTCGAACGCTTCGACATAGTCGCCATCTGTCCGGTAGGTCAGGTCGATCTCGTCGCTTTCTGCGGCGGCAAGAAGTGCGGACTGATCGGTGCCGAGGTCAATGAACTCGATCCGGTCGAGCCAGCCGCCGCCCCGCCAATGCGTGAGGTCGGGATTGCGAACCAGAACGCCGGACACGCCGACCTCGTAGCTTTCCGGGTAATACACACCCGTCCCGATCGGATTGTCGAGAAGGTCGCCGCTGTCGTAGCTGCGATGCACGACCGCCGCCGGGTAATCGGACAGGGCCGCGATGATCGAGATGTCGGAGGTCAGAAGGTTCAGGCGCAGCGTGTGGTCGTCGATGATCTCGACCGAGCCGTCATTCAGCTGCTTCGTCTCGGGATTCTGCAAAGCTGCGACACGGGTCGCCATCGAGTTGCCCTCGACGTTGCCATCGGCCCATCGGACAAAGTTGTGAAGCACATCCTCGGCGGTGAAGGCGTCGCCATTGCTCCAGGTCACACCCTGACGCAGGTGAAGCGTGTACTGATCCGCGGTCTCGTTGGCTTCCCAGCTTTCCAGAAGGCTGCCGCTGACCGACCCGTCCCGATTGAAGTTGACGAGGTAATCCAGCCACCCGCGGCAGAAGTTGGCGTACTCCGTCCAATCCCAAGTGCGCGGGTCTTTCAGCGCCTTGGTCTCCATGTTGACACGCAAGGTGCCGCCGCGCGCCGGGGCTGCCTCAGCCGCAGTCGGCAAGGTCAGGCCAATGGCGCCATAGGCCGCCGCCGCAGACGTGCCAAGCGCAGTCGCACGGGCTAGGAACTCTCTTCGGTTCATCTCGCCGGCCGCATGTTCGCGCGCATACATGGCGACAAGGGGGTGCAGCTGTCCGGTCAATGCGTCTTTCATTTCCGATCCTCCCAGATTGACGAAAGCAAGCATGGCATTAGTGTACATGAGTGTACATATTTCTCTGAAATCACATCAAACTTGTCAAATTATTTGCAGAAAGCCTCCGTTCACTTCTGTCTGGACAGCCTGTGAAGTTCACTGCTACGACTCGGCTACATCTGCCAGAAAGGGAACTTCCGCATGAAGTCGCACTACAGGGTCGTCGTGATCGGGGGTGGGGTTGTCGGGACCTCCGTGCTTTATCATCTGGCAAAGCTGGGGTGGACGGATGTCTGTCTGATCGAACGTTCTGTGCTGACGGCAGGGTCATCGTGGCATGCGGCAGGTGGCTTTCACGCCTTGAACGCGGATCCGAACATTGCCTCGTTGCAGGCCTACACGATCGACCTTCTGAGCGAGATCGAGAAAGAAAGCGGCCAGTCCGTGGGCATGCACATGACGGGCGGCATGACGCTCGCGGGAACACCCGACCGCTGGGAATGGCTGCAATCGGCCTATCGCACCTTCCAGTCGATCGGAATCGAGGACGTGCGCCTGATCACGCCTGAGGAAGCCAGGGAAAAGTGTCCGGTCATGTCCACCCACGGCATACTCGGCGGCATGTGGGCCGACCGCGAGGGCTATGTTGATACGACCGGCACAGTGCAGGCCTATGCAGGAGCCGCGAAGAAGCGCGGCGCGACCGTGGTCGAGCACAACCGTGTTCTGGAACTCAACCAGACGGCGGACGGCTGGCAGGTCGTGACCGAGAAGGGCACTGTCACCTGCGAACATGTGGTCAATGCCGCCGGTCTCTGGGCCAAGCAGGTCGGCCGGATGGCGGGGATCGAACTGCCGGTCTCACCGTTGAACCACCACTACCTGATCACCGAGACCATCCCTGAACTGGCCGAGCTGGACCACGAGGTCCCGCTGGTCGTCGACCTCGAAGGCTTCACCTATATGCGGCAGGACCAGAAGGGGATGCTTCTGGGCATATACGAGGTCGACCACCAGCACTGGATGATGGACGGCGCGCCCTGGGACTACGGCTTTCAGCTTCAGCAGGAAGATCCCGACCGGATCGAGCGCGAACTGACCCTCGGTTTCGAGCGCTATCCGGTGCTGCAGAAGGCTGGAATCAAGACATGGGTCAATGGCGCTTTCACTTTCTCGCCCGACGGCAACCCGCTGGTCGGACCGGTGCGCGGCAAGCCCGGCTACTGGTGTGCCTGCGCGGTCATGGCGGGCTTTCTGCAGGGCGGCGGTGTCGGAAAGTCCCTGGCTGAATGGATCGTCGAGGGTGAGCCGGAGGCGGATATCTTCGGCATGGACGTGGCGCGCTACGGCGCTTTCGCCGAGAACAAGGAATACATCCGCCAGACCACGGGCCAGTTCTACACGCGCCGCTTCGTCATGACCTATCCGAACGAACAGCTTCCGGCGGGCCGGCCGTTGAAGATGGCGCCCGCGCATAGCGAGATGACCGCTGCCGGGTGCCGTTGGGGCGCGAGCTACGGGTTGGAGGTGCCGCTTTATTTCGCGCCTGAGGGGTTTGAGGAAAAGCCGACGCTGAAGCGGTCGAACGCCTTCCCGCTCGTGGCCGAGGAATGCCGCGCGGTGCGCGAGGCAGTCGGGCTCCTCGACATCTCCGGTTTCTCGCGCTTCGAAGTGAAGGGCCCGGGCGCGGAGGCATGGCTCGACCGGGTGATGGCCTGCAAACTGCCCGGACCTGGCAGGGCGCGATTGGCGCCGATGCTCTCGGAAGAGGGGAAGCTCAAGGGCGACCTGACCGTCTTCAACTGGGGCGATGGAACCTGGTGGATCATGGGCAGCTATTACCTGCGCGCCTGGCATATGCGTTGGTTTGCAGATCATGCGGGCGAGGGGGTGAACCTGCGCGACGTTTCGGATGCAACCGTCGGCTTCAGCCTGTCAGGCCCAAACAGCCGCGCCGTGATCGAAAAGCTGACCGATGGCCCGATCGCCAATCTGCCCTTCATGGGCTGTGGCACCTTCGATATCGGTCTGATCCGCGCCAGGATTGGCCGCCTTTCGGTGACTGGCGAGCTTGGCTATGAGATTCATTGCTCGGCGGCCGAACACATCGCGCTGCGCCGGATGCTTCTGGGCGCGGGTGCCGACCATGGCCTGCGCGAGGTCGGCTTCAACGCGCTCCTTTCGCTTAGGCTCGAAAAGTCCTTCGGTATCTGGAGCCGCGAATTCACCCAGGCCTACACGCCCGCCGAAACAGGCATGGATCGCTGGATCGCGTGGGACAAGGGCGAATTCATCGGCAAGGCCGCCGCCTTGGCCGAACGCGACAGCAACGGCCCGGCGCGCCGCGTCGTAATGCTTCAGGTGGACGCGACGGATGCAGATGCCTCGGGTTACGAACCCATCTGGCGGGACGGAAGACGGGTCGGGTTCGTAACCTCTGGCGGCTACGGCCATACGACCGGCAAGTCCTATGCGCTCGCGATGATCAACGCGGGCGCGCATGAGATCGGAACAGAACTGACGATGCATATCGTCGGGCAGGAACGGTCCGCCCGAGTGATCGCGCCCTCTCCATATGACCCGGGCGGCATGGCAATGCGGGGATAAGATGAAGGGGTTGGAATCCGACTTCGACGCACTGGCCAGCAAGCGCTTCCGCGCAGATCCCTATCCGATACTGGCCTATATGCGCGAGAACCATCCAGTTTTCAGGCTTTCACCCGGCCTGACAGAAAGCTGGCACGTCTTTCGCTACGAGGATGTGCGCGATCTGCTGTTGAAACCAGACCTCTTTTCTTCTGATCGCAACTTGCAGGGTGGTGGCGATCTGGCCGATGCCAACGTCGCCTTCCTCTTCAACAACATGATTTCAGCCACGGGTGAAAAGCACCGCCGCCTGCGAATGCTGGCCAATCGCGTGTTCATGGCCAAGGCTATCGAAGCCCTTCGTCCGGCGGTGGAAAGCGTCGTGGAGGAGCGGATGGACTTCGCGCTGTCCGCCGGCGAATTTGATCTTGTCGAGGATTTCGCAGCGCATATCACCGTGGCCATGATCTGTGCGGTACTCGGTTTGCCGAAAGCCGACATGGCGCGCATCCGCGGCTGGACGGCGGTTCTGGGCGACAATTCCGGCGCCGTAACATGGCTGGAGAAACTGGACCCTGCGCTTGCCGAACGCGGTCGCCGGGCGGCGGAGGAGATGACAGCCTATTTCCGCGACTTCCTGTCTCGCCCCGCCGCGGGCGACAGCCTGCTCGCGACGTTTCGCGATCTGGAGGTCGAGGGCGAAAGGCTTTCGGAGAGCGAACTTCTGTCGATGGCGATGCTTCTTCTGCTCGCCGGGAACGAGACGACGACAAACCTGATCACCAATTTCGTGCGCCTGCTTGATGCCTTTCCCGAGCAGGCCGCGCGGCTGCGGGCGACGCCCGACCTGACCGACGGTGCCGTCGAGGAAACGCTGCGGATGCGCAACTCGATCCGGAACATAGACCGTTTCGCACTGGATGATATCGAAATGCACGGGGTCTCGATCCCGAAGGGGGGCCGTGTCGTGGTCTGGCTCACGGCTGCGAACCGCGATCCGCAGGTTTTCGACGCCCCGGACGATTTTCGGCCAGACCGCACACCCAACCGCCACCTCGCCTTCGGACAGGGGATGCATATGTGCCTTGGGGCTACCCTGGCGCGGCTGGAGACCCGTATCGCAGCGCGCGCGATCCTGACGCAAACGTCCGCGGTCGAGCTGACCGGTTCCGCCGAGCTTGGCGTCAACGCTAATTTTGACAACGTGACGCGCCAGATGGTGCGTTTCCAGGGACGGGACCAGGCGAGATGAGGGACGCGCATCGAACCGGGCGCAGACGCGCCAGCGACCAGCAGACGCAAACCCACCGCGAAACGAACTACCGGAAACTCCGTAATCCTTTCCCGCAGATGCGGGTCTTTTCGGACGACCAGATCGCGGCAATGCATGACACGTCCCTGCGTGTCCTTGAAGAGCTTGGCGTCCGTGTCCTTCTGCCCGAGGCGCGGGCGGTCTTTCGTGCCGCAGGCGCGCGGGTCGACGAAGACAGCCAAATGGTCTTCCTTGACCGAGAGATCGTCGCAACCGCATTGGCCGCGGCGCCGCGCAGCATCACGATGCGGGGCGCCGCGCCAGGGCGTGACCTTCTGCTTGAACTTGGCAGCCTGACATTCCAGCCGGGTGCGGGCTGCCCCCATGCTACCGACCTGGAGCGCGGGCGGAGGCCGGGAACCGAGCGCGATTTCCGAGAGCTTGTGCAACTGACACAGGCGTTCGACGTGCTGCACATGGTGCCACCGCTGGTGGAGCCGCAGGACGTGTCGGTTCATCTCCGTCACTACGCGACGATGAAGGCACAGATCGAACTGTCGGACAAGGTGCCCTTCGTCTTCTCGCGCGGCACGCCACAGGTGCGGGACAGTTTCGAACTGCTGAAGATCGCCCGGGGTCTCGACGATGCGGCCTTCGCGGCCGATCCGCATTGCTACACGATCATCAACACCAACTCTCCGCGCCAGCTCGACATTCCGATGGCGCAGGGCCTCATGGATTTCGCCCGCGCGGGCCAGGTGGCAATCGTCACTCCCTTTACGCTCATGGGGGCAATGGCACCGATCACGGTGGCGGGGGCGATCACGCTCAGCCACGCCGAGGCGCTGGCGGCGATCACCCTTAGTCAGCTTGTCCGGCCAGGTGCGCCGGTCATGTACGGCACCTTCACGTCGAATGTGGACATGAAGTCGGGCGCGCCAGCCCTTGGCACGCCCGAGCACTTCAAGGCCTCGCTCGCCGCCGGGCAGCTTGCGCGGCTGATCGGCTTGCCATGGCGTTGCGCCACCGGTTCGGCGGGCAACATCAACGATGCACAGGCCGCGCATGAAACACAGTTCGCGCTCTGGGGTTGCCTCATGGCCGGCGCGACCACGATCATCCATGCTGCTGGCTGGCTCGAAGGCGGGCTGAGCATCAGCTACGAAAAGATGATCACCGATATCGAGGCGCTTCAGATGGTCGCCGAGCTTTGCGCGGAAACCGCCTGCGGCTCTGACGAGATCGGGTTTGACGCGATCGCCGAGGTCGCCCCCGGCGGGCACTTCTTTGCCACGACCCAGACCATGGCCCGATATCAGACGGAATTCTATGAGCCGATCGTCGCCGACTGGTCGAACTTCGGCACCTGGACCGAACGCGGCGCACCTGACGCCAGTAGCCGTGCGACGGGGATCTGGAAACGTATCGTCGCAGAGGACTGGCGTGCGCCTCTCGACCCCGGCAGGATAGAGGCAATGGACGACTACATCACGCGCCGCACTGCCGACGGCGGTGCCCCGCCGGAGAGCTGATGATGACACGTGGCAACGGCAAGATCGTGAAATTGCAGCGCGAAGATGCAAACACCGGTCCGCGCGTCACGCGTGAGGATTGGTTGAACGTTGCGCGGGATATCCTCGTATCCGACGGCGTCGCAGAGGTGAAGGTTCTGACCATAGGCGAACGCCTGCAGGTCGCCCGATCCTCGTTCTACTGGTATTTCAAGAGCCGCAAGGACCTCCTGGATGCGCTGCTGGCGGACTGGGAAACGACGAACACCGCGATTCTGGTGCGGCATTGCGAGATGCCGGCCCAGACCATAACCGGGGCGGTCTGCAACTTCTTCCGCTGCTTCGTCGACCCGGAGCTGTTCGACCAGCGGCTCGACTTCGCGGTCCGCGAATGGGCTCGCCGCGACGGGTCGGTCCGCCGGGTCATAGACCGGGCCGACGACACGCGGCTGGCGGCGGTGGCCGCGATGTTCCGACGCCACGGCTATTCCGACTACGAAGCCGATGCGCGGGCGCGCATCCTCTATTTCATGCAGCTCGGATACCATGCGCTCGACCAGAGCGAGCCGATGCGGATCCGCATGTCTCGGCTGGAGGGTTACCTGCTCGGGTTCACAGGCAAGACAGCCACGCCCGAGGAGGTGGAGACATTCCGCGCTTGGGCAATTGCCGAGGCAAGTAGGTGACGACACGGTACAGCTCCCTCGCCTTGCTCCGGGAGGGCTTTCGAGGTCACCGCGGCTGGCGCCCAGCCTGGGCGAAGGCGACACCGCAACCCGCCTACGACGCCGTGATCATCGGGGGTGGCGGCCATGGTCTTGCTACCGCCTACTACCTGGCGAAGAACCACGGGATCAGGCGCGTCGCCGTGCTGGAAAAAGGCTGGATCGGCGGTGGCAATACCGGGCGCAACACGACGGCCGTGCGGTCGAATTACTTCTATCCTGAAAGCGTCGCGCTCTACGATCTGGCGCTCCGGCTCTACGAGGGCCTGAGCCGGGAGTTGAACTTCAACGTCATGCTAAGTCAGCGCGGCATGCTGATCGCGGCGCACACACCTGCACAGATGGAAATCTGTGCCCGCATCGCCAATGCGATGATGCTGAATGGTGTCGATGGCGAACTGATGGGCCCGAAGGAGGCGATCGCACGCCTGCCGCTCCTCAATCAGACGGCAGACGCGCGCTATCTCTGTCTCGGCGGCATCTGGCAGGGGCGCGCCGGGATCGCGCGGCATGATGCGGTCGCCTGGGGCTATGCCCGCGCGGCAAGCGCACTCGGGGTCGACATCATCGAGAACTGCGCTGTGACCGACCTGCGGATCGAGAACGGCAGCGTGAAGGGCGTAGCGACGTCGCTCGGAGAAATCAGGACGGAGCGCCTTGCGGTGGCCGCCGCGGGCGCCACGCCCGGACTTGTGGCCGGGGCTGGTGTGCATCTGCCGATCCATACTTACGCATTGCAGGCCTTCGTCTCTGAGCCGGTCAAACCCTGCCTTGATACGGTCCTTCTCTACCTCGGTACCGGCACCTATGTCAGCCAGTCCGACAAGGGGGAGCTGGTCTTCGGCGGCGGGCTCGACCGGGTTCCGACACACGGGCAGAAGGGCAACCTTCCTGCACAGGAAAAGGTGGTTGCGGGGCTACTTGAGATGTTTCCGGCCTTCGCACAGCTGAAACTCTTGCGCCAATGGGCGGGCGTGGTCGACGTGGTCCCTGACAGTTCGCCCGTCATCGGCCCGGCGCCAGGGGTGGAGGGGCTTTACCTCAACTGCGGCTGGGGCACCGGTGGTTTCAAGGCGATCCCTGCAGGCGGCTGGCTCCTGGCCCATCTACTGGCCACCGGGCAACACCACGAGATCAGCCGCCCCTTCGATCTAGACCGCTTCATCAAGGGCCGTCTCATCGACGAGGCGGCAGGCGCGGGCATCTCACACTAGGAGACGGCGATGCAGATCTTTCCCTGTCCCTTCTGCGGTCCACGCGAAGAGCACGAGTTTCTCTTCGCTGCCGAGGCGGGAAAGGTGCGTCCCGAACCTGCCGCGAAGGTCAGCGATGAAGAATGGGCGGCCTATCTTTATCACAACGACGCGCCGAAAGGCATCGCACGGGAAATCTGGTATCACCAGACCTGCGGCACCTATTTCCTGATGACGCGGGACACGGTGACCCGGGACGTCAAGGACAGCCGGTTCCTGTCGGAGGCAAGCACATGAGCGGCTGGCGGCATCCGGACCTTGGGCAGGCGGTCGACCGGTCCAGGATCCTGCGCTTCAGCTTCGACGGCGCGGCCGTAGAGGGGTTCGCGGGCGATACGCTGGCTTCCGCACTTCTTGCGTCTGGCACACGCATACTCGGGCGCAGCTTCAAATATCACCGGCCGCGCGGCTTGATGGCGATGGGAGCGGCAGAACCGAACGCTGTTTTCGACGTCACGTTGGACGGTCGAACAATACCCAACCAGCGCGCCACGCTGACACCATTGTTGGACGGGATGCAGGTTCGGTCGGTCAATACCGCCGGAAGTGCCGGGCGTGACCCGCTCGGCGCGCTCGATCTGCTCCATCACTTCCTGCCCGCCGGCTTCTACTACAAGACGTTCATGGCGATGGGTTGGATGCGATGGGAACCGATGATCCGTCGCATGGCGGGTCTTGGCCGTGTGAACGCGAACTGGCACCCGCCCGCGGACGTCGAAACGATGAATGCGGCGCCTCAGGTCTTGGTGATCGGTGCCGGACCGGCCGGTCTGGCGGCGGCCAAGGCGGCAGCCGAAAGCGGAAGTCGCGTTTGGCTGATCGAGGAAACCTGCGCTTTGGGTGGCACCTTGCGCTGGCGCGGTGGCCAGATCGACGGGGCGGACTGGACGGTGTTCAGGGACGCTACCCTGGCCGCAATCGAGGCCGCCGGTGGCAGAGTACTGACGGATACGACCCTGTGGGGGGCCTTCGACCACGGGCTCTTCACGGCATGGCAAAGGCGGTCCGACGCGCCAGACATTCACTGGCGCCTGAGACCCAGCCGAACGATCCTTGCGGCGGGCGCAATCGAACGGCCGATGTGGTTTTCCGGAAATGACCTGCCCGGCGTCATGGGCGCCGAAGCCGCGCTGCACCATCTGGTGTTGCACGGAGCAGTGGCGGGGCGGCGCATTATCCTGGCCACGGCGGGCGACGGGGCGTATCCGGTCGCGGGCGCCCTTTGCGCGGCTGGGGCCGAAGTGACGATAGCCGACGCGCGCCATGTGACCCCCGATGCGCCAGAGGGCGTCCACCTGCTGCGCGGTACGCGGATCGAAGCAGCGACCGGTCACGGCGCGGTGCGACGCGCGGTGCTTGACCATAAGGCCCTTGATGCCGACACCGTGCTGATGGCGGGCGGCTGGACGCCATCGGTTCAACTGCACTGTCAGGCAGGGGGCAAGCTTGACTGGGACGAGACCAGGGATGCGCTTGTTCCTCGTCCTGGGACTTCCGCTGTCACGACCGTCGGCGCAGCGAACGCGCGCTACGGTCTCTCCGAGGCGCTTGCCGAAGGCCATGCAGCGTCCGGCGGGTCTGGTCCCGCCCCCCGACCAACCGTGGAAACAGGATGGTCCTATGCGCCATTGCGGCCCGACTGCACGCTAAAAGGGCGTGTCTGGATCGACATGCAGAATGATGTCACACTGAAGGACGTCGCTGTCGCCGCGCGCGAGGGGTATACCTCGGTCGAACATCTCAAGCGCTTCACGACGCTGGGCATGGCGACGGATCAGGGTCGCACATCCAACTTCGCGGGTCTGTCAGCGATGGCGGCCCTAACCGGGCGCACGATCCCCGAGACGGGTACGACGACCTTCCGCCCGCCGGTCCAGCCCGTGCCTCTTGCGGTCATCGGCGGCCGACGGCGCGGCGCGCTGTTCAACCCGCCCAGACGTCTGATGCTGGAAGGGGCACACAAGGCCGCCGGGGCGCGGTTTCGCGAGTATGGCGGCTGGCTTCGCCCCGCCGTCTATGGCGCGGGCGACGAGGCAGCGCTGGCGCTTGAGGAAGCACAGGTGGCCCGCGCCACCGCCGGGCTTTACGATGCCTCGCCCCTTGGCAAGATCGAAATCCTTGGTCCCCGCGCGGCCGAGCTTCTGGATTTCACCGGGTATGTACGCATGTCGACCCTGACACAAGGCCGCGCGCGGTACGGCTTGATGTTGTCCGAAACCGGCATCGTCTACGATGACGGCGTTGTACTGCGCCTTGCCGACGATCACTTCGTGCTGTCGGCCTCGTCCTCGCATGTCGCGGGCGTGATCCAGAAGCTGGAGGATGCGCGACAGGACAGGTTCGGCAGTGATGGCGTCGTTATCATTGACCGTACCGCTTATTGGTCGACCCTGTCGCTGACAGGCCCGGCCGCGCGATCCGTCCTGAACCGTGCCGGTTTGCCCGACCACGGACTGCCGCATATGTCGGTGGCCGAAACCGAAAGCGACTGCGTGCCCCTCAGGATTGCCCGGATCAGTTTCACCGGCGACAGAAGTTATGAAATCTCGGTTCCCGCCCAACAGGCCGCCGCGTTCGAGGCGCGACTTGTCCACGCACTGGAGGCCGAAGGCGGACGACGCATCGGGCTTGAGGCAGTCATGCTTCTGCGTGCGGAAAAGGGGTACATCCTTGTCGGTAAGGATACCGATGGCGTGACCATGCCACATGATCTCGGCTGGACTGCTCCACGGGAGCGTCGCACCGATGAGTTTGTCGGCAAGCGTTCCCTCTTTACGGCAGAGGCGGGGCGTTCAGATCGGCGACAACTTGTGGGACTGGTCGCCGAAGATGACCGCGGCGCCCTACCGACCGGCGCACATGTGGTCGCCCCTGCCGGCATGCGCAGGTCGCAAGGGTTCGTCACATCCTCCGGCCCCGCGCCGGGTGCCGGCGGATCGCACGCGCTGGCGATGATCGAAGGCGGTCTGTCGCGAATGGGCGAGGTGATCAGGATCTTTCACCTTGGCGACATCAGGCACGCGCGCATTGCCCCGGCCTGCCTTTTTGACCCGGTGGGAGGACGGCTTGATGGCTGACCGGACCTGGGCCGATGATCCACCCGCGATCGGTACGCGGGCCGCGCTCGACGGTGCTGAGATCACTGTTACACAGCTGCGGAACCTCTGGCTGATAGCAGGAGATGTCGACGCCTTCGCCACCGCGCATCCCGCCCGTGAACTGGGGTTGGGTGGCGAATTGTGTCCGGACGACTCTTTGCTGATCCGGCTTGGCCGTGACCGTTCGCTTTGGCGTTCCGGCACCAACGAGCCGCTTGCTTCCGGCTGGCAGCCGGGGGGCTGGGCCGCCCTGCCGGTCTCTGATGGCTGGACCGCGTTCACATTGACTGGATCCGCGGCGGAACACCACCTGCGACGGTTCATCGCGCTCGATCTGCTCGATGGATCCCGTTCTGCCGCAGCCGTCTTTGGCGAACGTAACGCTGTCATTCTTCGTGATGGGGCGGGCTGGCAGATCTGGTGCAGCGCACTCGACGCATGGAGCCTGTGGCATTCATTTCTACCGGGCAGAAGGTCGTCGCCCTGGCCAATCCCAATCAATCCACGCTCATCGTCCTAGATCTGCGCTACAGAGAAAGGCGCGTTCCCTTGGATCGTCGTTGAAGTGCCGGAGGCATTGTTGCGTAAGCTGGGGCCGTGCCAGGACAAACCCTTTCCCCTTTGGGGTCATTTCACGCGGACGATCCCGGCCTTTCCGAAGAACGAGAAGCGGATCATGAGTGCGATCAGGATCTGGATTTCTGCGGTCCGGCGGTCGGGCTTTCTTGCGGTGATACACCCGCCGAAAGCCCTGAGACATCGTTTCTTGGCCTCGATCCTGTCTTGGATATGGTGTCCGGTCCAGCACTGCCAGAACGCTCTTCCATGGCCTCGAAGGCGCGCATGCCCGTTCACCAGCGCCGGGGCAGCAGGAAGAATTGGAAAGGTTCATCTCATTCGGTTCCCGGAAGCGTTGAAAGCCCGGGTTCCCTCAAGAACGATTTGTGTTCCGATGTCGTTTCGTGGGCCTGCCTCTCGATCTCGACGAACTCCCTTTTGCCCCAGATCCGACAGTCGGTGTGACAGATCCTCGACCCGGTCGGCGATCAGATGCACGATGATGCCTTCGCGTTCCAGCCGGCCCGTCACCCGCAAGAGCCGCCCGCCCATGACGGCGCGCCGGAAACGTTCGTAGATCTTTGGCCAGACGACCACGTTCGACACACCCGTTTCGTCTTCCAGCGTGAGGAAGATCACGCCGGAGGCCGTGCCGGGGCGCTGGCGGGTGATGACCAGCCCGCAGACCGACAGCAGACGGGGCGGCACCGTCGCCAGATCCGCATGTGGGGTCAGGCCGGGGATGGAGCCGCGCAAAAGCTCCATCGGGTGGGCGCGCAACGACAGGCGCAGCGACACATAATCCTCCACCACCTCCTCGCCCAGGTGCATGGCGGGCAGATCGGCCCGGGGTTCGCGGATGCCTTCGCCGTCGATCGGATCGGCAAACAGGGGCAAGGGCGCGGGCGCACGGATCGCGCGGACTTGCCACAGGGCATCGCGCCGGGTCAGGCCCATGCCGGAAAAGGCGTCCGCCTCGGCCAGCCTTTCGAGAGCCGCAGGCGGCACACCCGCCCTGAGCCACAGGCTTTCGGGGTCGGGATAGCCGTTACCGCGTGCCGCGACGATCCAGCCCGCATCATTCTCGCGCAAGCCCTTGATTTGCCGAAACCCCAGCCGAAGTGCCAGCCGCCCATCCGCGCGCCGCTCCAGCGTGTTGTCCCAGTGGCTTGCGTTCACGCAGACGGGGCGCACCTCGGTCCCGTGTTCGCGCAGGTCGCGCACGATCTGGGCCGGGGCGTAGAAACCCATTGGCTGCGAATTCAGCAGCGCGCATGCGAAGATGGCCGGGTGATGGCATTTCAGCCAAGAGGACACATAGGTCAGCATGGCGAAGGCCGCTGCATGGCTTTCGGGAAAGCCGTAGTCGGCAAAGCCCTCGATCTGGCCGAAACAGCGTTCGGCCACCTCGGGGGTATAGCCGTTCGCCAGCATGCCGGCGACGAACTTGTCCTTGAACCGGCCAATCGTGCCCATCCGCCGGAACGAGGCGAGCGAGCGGCGCAGGTGGTCGGCCTCCTCGGCGGTGAAGCCCGCGCCCACGACGGCGATCTGCAGCGCCTGTTCCTGGAAAAGCGGGACGCCAAGGGTGCGTTTCGTTACCGCCTCAAGCGCTGGGCCAAGGGGTTCGGGCCGTTCCATCCCCTGCCTGCGGCGGATATAGGGCTGGACCATGCCGCCCTGGATCGGGCCGGGGCGGACGATGGCGACCTCGATCACCAGATCGTAGAAAGTCGCGGGTTTCATGCGCGGCAGGAAATTCATCTGGGCGCGGCTTTCGACCTGAAATACGCCGACCGCGTCGGCCTTTTGCAGCATCGCGTAGGTTTCCGGGTCCTCCTGCGGGACGGTCGCGATGGTCAGGCTCTTGCGTTCATGGCTTTCCAGAAGCGCGAAGGACCGCCGGATGCACGACAGCATCCCCAGTCCCAGAATATCGACCTTCAGGATGCCCAGCGCGTCGATGTCGTCCTTGTCCCATTCGATGACGGTGCGATCCGCCATCGCGGCGTTCTCGATCGGGCAGAGTTCGTCGAGCCGCCCCCTTGTGATGACGAAACCGCCGACATGCTGGGACAGGTGGCGGGGAAATCCGATGATTTCTCCGATCAGGCGGATGGTCTGGGAAAGCCGGCGGTCGCGTGGGTCAAGACCCAGTTCGCGGATGCGTTCGGGGTCGGCGCCGCGACTGGACATCCCCCAGATCTGGCCCGACAGGCTGGCCGTCACGTCCTGCGACAGGCCCATGACCTTGCCGACCTCGCGGATCGCGGCGCGGGACCGGAAGTGGATCACGGTAGCGCAAAGGCCCGCGCGATGGCGCCCGTAGCGTTCGTAGATCCACTGGATCACCTCTTCCCGCCGTTCGTGTTCGAAATCGACGTCGATGTCGGGCGGTTCGCCCCGGTATTTGGACACGAAGCGTTCGAAGACCATGGCGATCGTGTCTGGCGACACGTCGGTGATGCCAAGCAGATAACACAGGATCGAATTCGCCGCCGATCCGCGCCCCTGGCACAAGATGCCTCGTGACCGGGCATATTGAACGATGTCGTGGACGGTCAGGAAATAGGCGGGGAACTTCAGTTCGGCGACCAGCCGAAGTTCCTTTTCCAGCAGCGCGTGAACCCGGTCCGGCGCCCCCCCGGGGTAGCGGCGGGAAAGCCCTTCGCGCGCCAGCCGTTCCAGCCGCGCCTGCGGTGTTTCGGTTTCGGCGACCTCGTCTGGATATTCGTAGGACAGTTCGCTCAGGCAGAAGGAACAGCGCGCCGCGATCTCAAGCGTCCGGCGCAGTGCGGCGGGGTGGTTGCGGAACAGCCGCGCCATGTCCCCCGCGCCCTTCAGCCGGCGTTCGGCATTGGGCAGCGCCTTGATCCCGATCCGGTCGATGGTCAGCCCCTCTCGCAGGCAGGTCAGCACATCGGCAAGCTGGCGCCGCGCCGCACGGTGCATCAGCACGTCGCCCACCGCCACCATCGGTGCGGACGTTGCGAGAGCCAGCTGCGCGCAGGCGTCGAACCACGCCTGGTCCGACCCGTCATAGCGCGGCGCGGCCCCCAGGAAGACATGGCCGGGATAGCGCCGGCGGGCGGCCTGGACCGGGTGCGCGGCGGCAGAAAGGTCGGCGGCAGAAAGACTGGCGGGCGGCAGGGCGATCAGGATCATCCCCACCGCCGCGCCATCCAGCAGATCGGTCAGTATCAGCCGGCAGCCGCCCTTCGCCGCCCGCCGCTTGCCCGTGGTCAGCAACCGGCACAGCCGGTGATAGGCATCACGGTCGGTGGGCAGCGCGACCCATTCAACCGGGCAGTCGGCCAGCACCAGCCGGCAGCCCACGATCAGGCGCGGCAGGTGCGGTGTGGTGTCCGGAAGAACGGTGGGCCGGGGAATGTCCTGCGGTTGGCCGATTTCCTGCCGTGAACTGGGGTCCGTTCGGTGCATGGACCGGACGCGCAACCCTTCTTCGGCTTCGCGTTTCAGCTCTTTGAGGGCGGAATAGGCCCGTACCACGCCGGCCAGGGAATTGCGATCGGTCAGCGCCAGCGCCTCAAGCCCCAGTTCTGCGGCTCGTGCCACCAGTTCCTCCGGATGCGATGCGCCGGTCAGGAAGGTGAAGTTCGAGGTGACGCAAAGTTCGGCATATCCGGGCCGGTCGCCGGGCGGATGACGGTTGGTCGTGCGGGTCATGCGAATTCCCCCTGCACGAACCAGCCGGGGTCTTGCGGGGTGTGAAAAAGCCACAGCCTGCGGCCCTGCCGGGTCTGGACATGCCAGTAGTCGCGCATGCCCGCGCGCCAGCCGTCATCGTCCAGCCACCATTCCGGCGCGATGCGTTCGGGTCCGGTCGCCACGACCGTCTCGAAGCTCATCCGGCGCCAGCGGAACTGTCCGGGCGGGCGGGGGCCGGTGCCCGCGATCGGTTCGGGGCGGAACAGGACCGGCGGGCGCGGGCGCAGCGCGACCCAGGCGCCTTCGGGCCGGGACCAGGCGGCTGGCGCGACCAGGAAGCCGCGTTCGGGGATATGGCTGTCGGCGGGTAGGAAGCGGCGGATGTTTTCCAGCCCGATCCGCGTGCCGATCCGGGTGATCAGATCTTCAAGCCGGTCCCCGCCGCCCCGGCGGGGGATCGCGCCAAGCTGTGCGTCGGCAAGGGGTTCGACCACCGTGGCCTGAAGCCGCAGCTGGTCGATGCCGAAGCCCGCGTCGACCGTGCCGACGCCGCGTTCGAACAGCGGCAGGATGCGGGCGGGGTCGCGCATGGCGCTGGCCAGCCGCAGTTCGACCTGCTGGCACGCCTGGTCGACCCGGCGCAGCGTCAGGCAAAGGGCGCGCGCGCCAGCCGCGTTTTCCTTGAGCCGGGCGCACAGCCGTTCGACCAGCCGCGCGGTTCCCGCCATCACGTCATCGACCAGTCCGATCGGTTCGGGCAGGGTCAGGCGGACGCCGTAATGGGGTGGTTCGGTTTCCGGCGCGATCTGTTCGGGCCGGGTTCCAAGCGCCTGGTCCAGCCGCAGCAGCACCCCGGGCCCAAAGCGCCGGGTCAGCGGCGCGCGCGGCGTGGCAGCCAGATCGGCGATGGTGCGCAGGCCCAGCCGCTCCAGCGCGGTGACCGTATCGGGTTCAAGACGCAGGGCCGCGACGGGCAGGCGGCCAAGCGTATCGGGGTTTTCCCCCGTCCCCGCCTGCTCCCTTGCCCCGCCGTGACGGGCAAGGGCCCAGGCGGCGCCGCGCGTCGGGGCAAGCCCCAGCCGTGCCGCCAGCCCCGCGCGGTCCAGCCGCGCCCGCATGTCGTCCAGCATCGCCGCTTCGCCGCCGAAAAGATGGGCCGATCCGGTGATGTCCAGAACCAGCCCGTCTTCCCCCTCCAGGCCCACCCAGGGACAGTAGCGCGTGGCCCAGCGGCGCAGCGTTGACAGAAAGCGCGCATCCCGCGCGGGATGGGCCGGGGCGCTAAGCAGGTCGGGGCAGAAGGCGCGGGCATCGGCGAAGGGCATGCCGCGATGCAGGCCCATCGCCGATGCCCGTTCGTTCAGGCAGTAAAGCCGTTCGGTATTGGCTTGGCGAAGGGTCAGCGCGAAGGGCGCATCAACCGGGCGCGCGCGCAGAACCCGGTCGCTCGCCAACCGGGGGAACCATATCGAGACGACGCGCCGCGTGATCCCATCGAACATCCCAGGTCCCCAATGTTCCCGATTTGTTCTTGATAAGCGCCCACCGCATCGGAGTCGAGTCTGCCCGATCCGTTCCCGCCAGTGACGTGCAGTACCAGCGTGTTTGCGCGGCGTTGCTGCCCATGCCTTCGGGGATCAGGCAAAGCCCGGTGGTCCGGCCAGCCGCGGACGCCAGTTGCAGCCGCCGCCCTTCGCGCAGGTCAAGCGCGCTGGTGATCTCGAGCACGACAAGGGGGATCGCCCCGTCCTTAAGCGCCTCTTCCGCGACGGCCAGCGTTTCGGTCTGGTTCGCCGTCGCCGCAAGCAGCAGGCGATGCGGGTCGAAAAAGGCCGAAAGGCCGACGGGGTTCAGCGACTCTGCCCGCCAGCCTTCGCGAATCCACAGGATCTGGCCCTGGCCTGCTGCGCAGGTCGCGGCGGCAAAGCCGATCGCGCCCGGTCCACAGGCTTCGTGGACACGGCCGCGGCGCAGGGAAAGGGGCGGGTGGCAGACAGCTGACATGACGCCTGAATATATCACCCGCTGCGCAAGATAAATCGGCCTGTCCCCCTGCCGGTGGCAAAAGACGCAGGACCGGCTGGTATTGGCGCCGCTGGTCGGGGCGGATTGTGCGGGGCGGATTGTGCGGGGCTGTCAGGCTTCTGACAGGCGGCGGGCCTCGGCCAGAAGCGCCCGCAGAACCGGCGTGTGCGGTTCCCGATAGGGTGCGACAAGGCCCACCATGTGATCGCGCGCGGCACCCGCAAGGGGGATCACGCAAAGGGGTTTGCCCGCCGCGAGGAACGTCGCCATGTCGTCGGGCAAGACCGTGACCCAGCCGCCGTTCAGCACATTGGCCACCAGCACGACGGTCGAATTGGATTCGATTCGCGCCTCGGGCGAGATGCCCGCCTCTTCGAAGTGGCGGTTGATGATCCGGCGGTTCTGCATGTCCGGCGTCAGAAGGCACAGCCGCTGGCCGTCCAGTTCTTCCCATCCGACGCTGTCGCGGCCCGCGAAGGGCGAGTTGGCATGACAGACCAGCATGTAGCGTTCGTTGTAGAGCGGTTCGGTGCTGACCTTTCCGGTGGGCTCGTTGTCGAGATAGGAGATGCCCGCGTCGATATCGAGGTTTTCAAGCATCGACAGAATCTCGATCGAGGTGCGCGACAGGATGGTGAAGCGGACGTTGGGATGCTTTTCGCCGAAGCGGGTGGTCAGCTTGCCGACCCAGGTCAGCGCGGTCGGAATGGCTGCGATGCGCAACTGGCCGGTCAACCCGTCACGGGTAAAGCGCATCTCGTCGCGAAGCTGGCGCGCGTCGCCGACGATCTGGCGGGCCCATATCAGGGCGCGCTGGCCCTCGGGCGTGAGGCCGCCAAAGCGGGAACCGCGAAAGATCAGCTGTACGCCCAGCTGATCCTCAAGCTGCTTGATGCCCGTCGACAGCGTCGGCTGCGCGATGCCCAGGCTGGCGGCGGCGCGGCCGAAGTGGCCCTCCTTTGCGACGGCCAGGAACATTTCCAGCTTCTCGATCATTCCCGGCGCTCCGTTTTCCCTGCGACGGGACACGCCGCCCTTTGTTCCTGCCATGCCCGGCCAGTGCAGGGTAACAGTCGCGGCTTTGGATCGGCAAGACGCCGGTGGTGGTATCGGTCTTGCGGGGTTGAGCAGAAGACACTGGATAGAATCGTCTCTATCCCAGCCAGATTCGATGAATCCTGGACCCTGCGGGGCAACACTTTCGATTCCGGGCCACAGGTATTGTCAGCCGGGCATCGTTGACATGCGCCCGGAAGTGTCTGAAGTTCCCGCAAGACAAGCCGTAGCGCCAAGGGTCGGGGCGCGCGCCGGGCCAAGGCGGCATCCCTGGCCGGGCATGGTTTCTTACCTTGTCCGTATCGAGGATGATGATTGGGCGGGCGCTGGTGATCGACCGCCCCGAGGTGGTGTGAGGATGAAGGTCTTTCCCGACTGGATCGCAGTCGACTGGGGGTCGACGCATGTCCGTGCTGTCGCGCTGGGCGACGATGGGGTCTTGGCGCGCGCCGATGCCGCAACGACCATCGGGCAGGGGGCAGACCATCACGAAGCCGCGTTGCTGTCGCTGGTGGAGGACTGGCTGGCGCCGCGCGAGAGGGTGTTGATCCTTGCCTGCGGCATGGTCGGCGCACGCCATGGCTGGGTTGAGGTGCCCTATCGACCCGTTCCGGCGGCGCTTGACTTCGCCACGGGGCTTGTCCGTGCGCCGGCGCGCGACCCCCGGATCGACCTGCGGATCGTGCCGGGCCTTTCGCAGGACAAGCCCGGGGATGTCATGAGGGGCGAAGAAACTCAGATTGCAGGCTTTCTTGCAGGACACCCGGATTTCGACGGCGTGATCTGCCTGCCCGGCACCCACAGCAAATGGGCGCGCGTTTCCGCGGCGGAGGTCGTTGGCTTCCGCACCGCCATGACAGGCGAGCTTTTCGCGCTTCTTTCGACGCAGTCAGTCCTTCGGCATGGTGTTGCGCCAGAGGGCGAGGCACCCGAGGCGTTCGACGAAGCCGTGGCACAGGCGCTGTCGCGGCCCGAACGACTGGCGACCGATCTGTTCGCGATCCGGGCCGATGGCTTGTTGCACGGGATGTCCCCGGCGACGGCCCGAGGGCGGCTTTCGGGGTTGCTGATCGGGGCGGAACTGGCGGCGATGCGGCCCTTCTGGTTGGGCCAGCGGGTCGTCATAATAGGTGCGGGTCAGGTCTCGGCCGCCTATGCACGCGCCTTGGCCGCACAAGGGGTAACAGCCGAATGCCTGAGGGGGGATGACATGGCCCTTGCGGGACTGGCGATGCTGCGCGCCCGGATGCGTGGGGTGGCACCATGACAAGACCGTTGATTGCGATCCTGCGCGGGATCACCCCGCCAGAGGCGGTGCCGGTCGCACGAACGCTGGTTGAGGCCGGTATCTCGGTCATCGAAGTGCCGCTGAATTCCCCAAGCCCTTTGGAAAGCATCGGCGCAATGGTGCGCGAGCTTGGCGCTCAGGCGACGATCGGCGCAGGCACCGTGCTGACCCCGGCCGAGGTCGAGGCGGTCGCGGATGTGGGGGGGCGCCTTGTCGTTTCGCCCAACTGCGATCCCCGGGTCATTCTGCGCACCAAGGCGCTGGGGCTTGAAAGCTGGCCCGGCGTCTTCACCCCGACCGAGGCCTTTGCCGCACTTGACGCCGGGGCGGACGGCCTGAAGCTTTTTCCGGGCAGCATGGCCGGTCCGGCGGGCCTTGCGGCAATGCGGGCGGTCCTGCCGCACCGAACCCGCGTCTATGCCGTGGGCGGCGCTGGCCCCGACAACTTTGTGCAATGGCGCGCCGCTTCTGCCGATGGTTTCGGCATCGGCGGCGCCCTTTATACCCATGGCCAGAATCTTGCGGAAACCGCAGTGCGCGCGGCACGGATCGTCCGCGCCTTCGATGCGGCCTGGGCCTAGAAGCGGACACTCTCCGAAAGGTCTGTGCCGGGGCCCCGGACTTGGAACGACTGACGTCAGAGCGATACCGATCTGGTCCGTTTTGGCTGGAATAGAGCCTTTTCGTTTCGGATCAAGGCTCACTCCTGATCTACGTTTCCTGCGGGGCCGTTCGCGATGATGCCGCGCAGGAGGTCGTCCAGCCGGTATGTCATTTCCGGCCCGAGTTCGGCGCGCAGCATTCTGTCATAGGCGGCGGCCCGCCGTCCGAGATCGGCGAAGACGGCTTGGCCGCCTTCAGTCAGCGTCAGGATTTCGACCCGCCGGTCGTCAGGGCTGGGGGAACGGACAAGCCAGCCCTCGGCCTCAAGCGCCGTGACGGCGCGGCTGACCTTGGTCTTCTCCATGTGAGAGATCCTGCAGATGTCCGTCGCCGACATCGCGCCGAAGCGACCAAGATTTGCAAGGACGCGCCACTGTGGCCGGGTCAGTCCATAGGCGGCCTTGTAGATGGTCTGAAACGATCGAGAGGCCGCCTCTGCCGCCTGATTCAGAAGGTAGGGAAGGAATCCGTCCAGATCGAACGTGTCGTCGTCCCGCTTTGCCATGCCTGTTTTCCGTTTCCTGTCATGCCCGTGCGACCGGCATCCTTGGGGACCAGTCGGCACTTGGCCGGGAGGACTAGCTTGACATAGTTGCATTTGCAACTTTATTGAGGCGGCACTGTGCAAGGATCCTGCAGGAGGTCCACATGACATCCCTTCCGCTGCCCGTATCGATGAAAGGGGCGCCTTCGCTGCCCGGCCCACATGAGGGCTACATGCCGGGATTCGGCAACGACTTCGAAACCGAAGCACTGCCGGGTGCGTTGCCGCAGGGCATGAACAGCCCCCAGAGGTGTGACTACGGGCTTTACGGCGAGCAGCTTTCGGGCACCGCCTTCACCGCGCCGAGCCATCAGAACGAACGGACCTGGTGCTATCGCATCCGACCCTCGGTCAAGCACTCGGGCCGCTATGCGAAGATCGCGCTGCCCTATTGGAAGACCGCGCCGCATGTCGTCGATGACGTGATTTCCCTGGGCCAGTACCGCTGGGATCCGGTGCCGCATGCAGGCGAGGCGCTGACCTGGCTGACCGGCATGCGGACGATGACCACGGCGGGCGACGTGAATACCCAGGTCGGCATGGCAAGCCACATCTACCTTGTGACCGAAAGCATGGTGGACGCCTATTTCTATTCGGCCGACGGCGAACTGCTGGTGGTGCCGCAGGAGGGCCGCCTTCGGTTCTGCACCGAACTTGGCATCATCGACCTGGAACCGAAGGAAATCGCCATCCTGCCGCGCGGCCTTGTCTACCGGGTCGAGGTTCTGGCCGGCCCGGCGCGCGGTTTCGTCTGCGAAAACTACGGCCAGAAGTTCGAGCTACCCGGCCGGGGGCCGATCGGCGCGAACTGCATGGCCAACCGGCGCGACTTCAAGACACCTGTGGCGGCCTTCGAGGACCGCGAGGTGCCTTCGACCCTGACGATAAAGTGGTGCGGGCAGTTCCACGAGACGAAGATCGGGCATAGCCCGCTGGATATCGTGGCCTGGCACGGCAACTACGCGCCGGTGAAATACGACCTGCGGACCTATTGCCCGATCGGCGCGATCCTGTTCGACCATCCCGACCCGTCGATCTTTACCGTGCTGACGGCGCCCTCGGGGGTGCCGGGGACCGCGAACATCGACTTTGTCCTCTTCCGCGAACGCTGGATGGTGATGGAAAACACCTTCCGCCCGCCGTGGTACCACAAGAACGTCATGTCCGAGCTGATGGGCAACATCTACGGCGAATACGACGCCAAGCCGCAGGGCTTCGTGCCGGGGGGGATGTCGCTTCACAACATGATGCTGCCGCATGGCCCCGACCGGGAAGCCTTTGACAAGGCATCGAATGCCGAGTTGAAGCCCAACAAGCTCGACAATACGATGTCGTTCATGTTCGAGACCCGGTTCCCGCAGCACCTGACGGCCTTCGCGGCCGCTGAGGCGCCGATGCAGGAAGACTATATCGACTGCTGGGAAAGCCTGGAGAAGAAGTTCGACGGCACGCCGGGCCTGAAGTGACGGCGCTGGGGGCGCTGCCCCCAGACCCCCGGGATATTTGAGAAAAGAAGAAAAGGGCTTCCAGATGCCTTTGATCCCGTCCTGGGTCGAGAGCGCGAATGACGCGACCGCGGCCTTTCCGCTGAACAACCTGCCGCTTGGCGTGTTCGCGAACGGTGACGACGATCCGCGCTGCGGCGTGGCCATCGGGGATCTCGTTCTGGACCTGAGGGCGGCGGAGGAGGCCGGGCTGGTCGAACTGCCGGGCGGGCCGCTGATGGACGTGCCGTTCTGGAACGAGGTGATGGAGGCGGGGCCGGAGGTCTGGGCCGGGCTGCGCGGGCAGGTGCGTGCGCTTCTGGCCGAGGGCGCGGCGCGGCAGGAGGAGGTCCGGCCGCTTCTTCATCCGCTGGCGGGGGTGAACCTGTACCTGCCGTTCCTGGTGTCCGAATACACCGATTTCTATGCGGGACGAAACCACGCCTTGAACGTGGGGACGATGTTTCGCGGGGCGGAAAACGCGTTGCCGCCGAACTGGCAGCACATTCCGATCGGCTACAACGGGCGGGCGTCTTCGGTCGTGGTGTCGGGCACAGAGGTCCGCCGGCCCTGGGGGCAGGTCAAGGGCCCGAACGATCCCGTGCCGCGTTTCGCGCCATCGGCCCGGTTCGACATCGAACTGGAGATGGGCGCCATCGTCGGCCTTCCGTCCGAAGGTCCGGTGACGGTCGCCGAGGCGGATGCGATGATCTTTGGCTATGTGCTGCTGAACGATTGGTCGGCGCGCGACATCCAGGCCTGGGAATACCAGCCGCTTGGCCCTTTCCAGGCGAAGGCGACCGCGACCACGCTTAGCCCATGGATCGTGATGAAGGCCGCGCTGGAGCCCTTCCGCGTCGCGACGCCGCCGCGCGAGGTGCCGCTCTTGCCCCACCTCGCGGAGCCGGGGCCGATGCTTTACGACATCGACCTTGAGGTTGCGCTGAAACCCGAGGGCGGAGCGGAGACAGTGATCGCGCGCACCAACTATCGCGAAATGTCCTATTCCGCCGCGCAGCAGCTTGCGCATCACACGACATGCGGTTGTCCGATGAACGCGGGGGATCTGCTGGGGTCGGGCACGATTTCCGGTGCGACGAAGGAAAGCCGCGGCAGCCTTCTGGAACTGAGCTGGGACGGCAGGGAGCCGATCGCGCTTGTGGGCGGCGGCCGGCGTCGCTTCATCGAGGACAACGACAGTCTGATCCTGCGTGGCCACGCGCAGGGCGATGGCTACCGGATCGGTTTCGGCGATTGCGCGGGCAAGGTCGTTCCGGCGCTAAAGGACCCCTACGGCAGGGATTGAGGCGGCACGCCGCCGAGGGCGGGGCTGGCCCGGGGTCCCGATCCGGGCGTGGCCAAAGCGGCCCCGTCCTTCCTTGCGGCCCCCCACGGCCAAGCTTTCGGCGCGTCGGCAGCCGATTGTCCTTGACTTGGAATTTGACCGGGCGGTTAATCCCTACGCGGTGCCCGCGGTTCGGGCGCGGAACAAAAGACAACAAAATCAACAGCGGAGACTCAAGGAATGCTACACAGTCGCACATTGCTGGCTGCCACGGTGGCGGTATTCGCGCTTCTGGGCGCGCCGGGGGCCAAGGCGGAAACGCCGGCCGACACCCTGATCCAGGCCTGGGCGATCGATGACATCATCTCGCTCGATCCCGCAGAGATCTTCGAATTCACGGCATCCGAGATCGCCGGCAACTCCTACGAGGGGCTGATCGGCTATGATCCGGCGGACGTGTCGAAGATCTACGGCAAGATCGCCGAGAGCTGGGAGGTCGCGCCCGACGGCCTGTCGATCAGCTTCAAGATCCGCGATGGCCGCACCTTTGCCAGCGGAAACCCGATCACCGCCGAGGATGTCGTGTTCTCGCTGACCCGCGCGGTCAAGCTTGACAAGTCGCCCGCGTTCATCCTGACGCAGTTCGGCCTGAACGCCGAAAACGTCGACGACATGGTCGTCCAGACCGGGCCGGACACCGTCCAGTTCAAGATGGACAAGCCCTATGCGCCGACGCTTGTGCTTTACTGCCTGACCGCGACTGTCGGTTTCGTCGTCGACAAGAAGCTGGTCATGGAGCACGAGGCGAACGGCGACTTCGGCTATGAATGGCTGAAGACGAACTATGCCGGTTCCGGCCCCTTCACGATCCGCGAATGGCGCGCCAACGAGGCCGTCGTGATGGAACGCAATCCCAACTATTCGGGCGATGCCGCGCCGATGGCGCGCGTGATCTACCGCCATATTCCCGAAGGCGCGACCCAGCGGCTGCTGCTTGAACAGGGTGACATCGACATCGCCCGTTCGCTTGGCGCCGAGGAAATCGACGCGGTCCGGTCGAATTCGGATATCAAGATCCAGGAAGGGCCCAAGGGGTCCATCTACTACCTCGGCCTGAACCAGAAGAACGAGAACCTTGCCAAGCCGCAGGTGCGTCAGGCGATGAAGTATCTGGTCGACTATCAGGCGATCGCCGACACGATCATGAAGGGCAAGGTCATGGTTCACCAGGCCTTCCTGCCGCGCGGCTTCCTTGGCGCGCTTGAGGAAACGCCCTTCTCGCTTGATGTTGCCAAGGCGAAGGAACTTCTGGCCGAGGCCGGCGTTCCCGACGGCTTCTCGGTGACGATGGATACCCGCAACACGCCCGAGATCACGGGCATCGCGCAGGCGATCCAGCAGACGATGGCGCAGGCCGGCATCCAGATGGAACTGATCCCGGGCGATGGCCAGCAGACGCTGACCAAGTACCGCGCGCGCAATCACGACATCTATATCGGACGCTGGGGCCCGGATTATCAGGATCCGCACACCAACGCCGATACCTTCGCGCGCAACCCTGACAACGGCGACGATGCGGCGTCGAAGCCGCTGGCCTGGCGCAACGCCTGGGACATCCCCGACATGACCAAGTTGGCCGACGCGGCCGTGCTTGAATCCGACCCTGAAAAGCGGGCGCAGATGTACATCGACATCCAGCGCGAGCATCAGCAGACCTCTCCCTTCGTCATCATGTTCCAGGAAATCGAGGTTTCCGCCATGCGGTCGAACGTGAACGGGTTCATCGTCGGGCCGTCGTTCAACGACAACAACTATGCCCATGTGACCAAGTGACATGAGCGATGATACTGACGGCGGAGGGCGCAGCAGCGCCCTCCCTCGTATCTTGTGGAAGCTGGCCCGCCTTGCCGCGACGGTCGCGCTGACCTTTCTCGGCCTTCTTGTCGTGACCTTCCTGATCGGACGCGTGGTGCCGGTCGATCCGGTGCTGGCCGTGATCGGCGACCGGGCGCCCAAGTCGGTCTATGACCGGGTCTTCATCGAGCTTGGGCTGGACAAGCCGCTTTACGAGCAGTTCTGGCTTTACCTCCAGAAAGTGCTGACCGGTGATTTCGGTCAAAGCTTCCTGACCAAACGCGACATCGCGGACGATATCGCGCGGGTGTTTCCGGCGACGATGGAACTGGCGACGGTCGCCATCATCATCGGCACGGTCCTTGGCATCCCGATGGGTGTCTGGGCGGCGGTCCGTCAGGGCAGGCTTGCCGACCAGGTCGTGCGGGTGCTTGGCCTTGTCGGCTATTCCGCGCCGATCTTCTGGCTGGGCCTTCTGGGGCTTCTGGTCTTCTACGCGCGGCTTCACTGGGTGTCCGGGCCCGGGCGGGTCGACATCGCGTTCGAGTATTCGATCACGCCGAAGACCGGACTTCTGCTTCTCGACAGCGCGATGCAGGGGCAGTGGGATGCGTTCCGCAACGTCTTTTCCCATATCATCCTGCCCGCCTCGCTGCTTGGCTATTTCTCGATGGCCTACATAAGCCGCATGACGCGCAGCTTCATGCTGAACGAACTGGCGCAGGAATACGTCATCACCGCGCGCGTCAAGGGCGTGCCGGAATGGCGCATCATCTGGGTCCATGCCCTCCGCAATGCGGCGGTGCCGCTGGTGACGGTCATCGCGCTGTCCTATGCGAACCTGCTGGAAGGGTCGGTTCTGACCGAAACCGTTTTCGCCTGGCCGGGCCTTGGCCAGTATCTGACGAACTCGCTCCAGAACTCCGACATGAACGCGGTGCTTGGCGGAACGCTTCTGATCGGGGGGATCTTCGTGGGGCTGAACCTCTTGTCGGATCTTCTTTACACCCTTCTCGACCCGCGCGTGCGGAGGCAGGCATGACCACCCTATCGCGCCGTGAATGGCTTTTGTCCGACCAGCCGCAGTCGCGCCGTCAGGCGCGCCTGGGGCAAGTCTACCGGACCTGGCTTTCCTTCCGGTCCAACTGGCTGGCGATGGTCGGGCTTGGCATCGTCCTGCTTCTCATCCTTGTCGCGGTCTTCGCGAACGTGATCGCGCCCTATGACCCGGTGGTCGGGGGCGACCTGCGCACCGAACGCTTCCTGCCCCCGCTGTCTCAGGGGCATCTTTTCGGGACCGACGATCTGGCGCGCGACATCTTCAGCCGCATCGTCCACGGATCGCGCCTCACGCTGATGGTCGTGGTTCTGGTCGCGGTCATCGCGACGCCGATCGGGCTTCTGGTCGGGACGACCTCGGGCTATTTCGGCGGCTGGGTCGATACCGTGCTGATGCGCGTGACCGATATCTTCCTGGCCTTCCCGCGTCTGATCCTCGCGTTGGCCTTCGTCGCGGCCCTTGGCCCGGGGATCGAGAACGCGATCATCGCCATCGCGATCACCTCGTGGCCGCCCTACGCGCGCCTCGCGCGGGCAGAGACACTGACCATCCGCGACAGCGACTACATCAACGCCGCGCGGCTTCAGGGGGCGTCATCGGCGCGCATCCTTTGGGGCCATGTCACGCCGCTTTGCCTGTCATCGGTCATCATCCGGGTGACGCTCGACATGGCGGGCATCATCCTGACTGCGGCGGGCCTTGGTTTTCTGGGCCTTGGCGCGCAGCCACCGCAGCCCGAATGGGGCGCGATGATCGCTTCGGGCCGGCGTTTCCTGATCGACCAGTGGTGGGTCGCCACCGTACCGGGTGTGGCGATCTTCGTCGTCTCGCTTGGTTTCAACCTGCTGGGCGACGGCCTGCGCGACGTACTTGACCCGAAGGCCCGCAAATGACCGCGCTTCTGACCGTCGAAGACCTGCGGGTCACCTTTCCGACCCGCCAGGGCCCGTCCGAGGTCGTACGCGGCGTCACCTTCACCCTTGGCCGCGAACGGTTGGGGATCGTCGGCGAAAGCGGCTCGGGCAAAAGCCAGACCGGGCGCGCGATCCTCGGGCTGACGCCGCCGCCGGGCAAGGCTACCGCCAGGGTTCTCGATTTCGACGGGATCGATCTGCGCGCGGCTTCGCCAGCGACCTGGCGCAGCCTGCGCGGCGCACGTATGTCGATGGTCATGCAGGATCCGAAGTTCTCGCTCAACCCCGTCATGACCATCGGCAAGCAGCTGATGGAGGCGCTGAAGTTCGGCGCCACCCAGTCGCGGTCCGAGGCGAAGGCGCGCGCCATCGCGATGCTGGAGGCCGTTCAGATCCGCGACCCGGAACGGGTCTTCCGCGCCTATCCGCATGAATTGTCCGGCGGCATGGGCCAACGGGCGATGATCGCCATGATGCTTGTGACCGAACCAGACCTTCTGATCGCCGACGAACCCACATCGGCGCTTGATGTGACGGTGCAGGTGGAGGTGCTGCGCATCCTTGACCGGCTGGTGGCCGAACGGGGGATGGGCCTGATCTTCATCAGCCATGACCTGCGGCTTGTGTCGTCGTTCTGTGACCGGGTTCTGGTGATGTACGCGGGCCGCGTGGTCGAGGAGTTGAAGGCATCGGAGCTGAAGCAGGCGCAGCACCCCTACACCCGCGGCCTGATGAACTGCCTGCCGCAGATCGAGGGCGGCCAGCGCCCGCTTCCGACGCTGGAAAGGGACGCGGCATGGGCCAAGTGATGCTTTCGGTCGAGGCGCTTGGGGTCACGTTCCGACGCGGCGGCGACACGGTGCGCGCGGTGCGCGGCGTATCGTTCGACGTGGGCCGGGGAGAAAGCTTCGGGATCGTGGGCGAAAGCGGTTCGGGCAAATCGACCGTCCTGCGGGCGATCTGCGGGCTGGCGCCGACAACGGCGGGCGCGATCCGGCTGGGCGGCCAGGTGCTTGAAACCCCGCGCCCCGCGGATTTCTACCGGCGGGTCCAGATGGTGTTTCAGGATCCCTACGCTTCGCTGCACCCCCGGCACACGGTTGACAAGGTGCTTTCCGAACCGCTGGCGATCCACGGCTTTCCGGACCGGGAGGCGCGCATCGAAAGGGCGCTGGCCGATGTGGGCCTCGGCCCCGATTTCCGTTTTCGTTATCCTCACCAGCTTTCGGGTGGTCAGCGTCAGCGCGTGGCGGTGGCGCGCGCGCTGATCCTGGAACCCGAGGTGCTGCTGCTGGATGAACCGACCTCGGCGCTTGATGCCTCGATCCAGGCCGAGGTTCTGAACCTTCTGGACCGGCTCAGGGCCGAGCGGGGGCTGACCTACCTGATGGTGTCGCACGATCTGGCGGTGGTCGCCCATATGTGCGAACGCCTTGTCGTGATGCAGCATGGCGCCGCGGTCGAGGAACTGACGCGGGCCGCACTTGCCAGCCATCGAGCCGAGACGGATTACACCCGCATGCTGTTGGCGGCTTCAGCCGGATACACGCCCGCCACGACCTGACCGCGACGGCCGCCCGGCCCGCATGGGCGCGCGTGTGGCGATTGCGAAGCGGGCGCTGCCGTGGCACCCTTCGCCCGTTCGACAAAGGAGGTTCCGATGCGCCCTACGGGTCTGTTTCTTGCCGCTATCCTTGCGACCATCGGAACATCGCTTTTCGCGCAGGACGCGCCGCCGGTGCCCGAACGGCGGCTGGTGATGACGGCGGATGCCGATTTCTACGGATCGGATCTGAATGCGCTATTCGATACGACGGCCGAAGCCTGTGCAAACGCCTGCCTTGCCACGCCGGACTGCCGCGCCCTGACCTTCAATGGCCGGTCGAACGCCTGTTTCCTGAAGTCCGAAGTGACCCAGGAACAGCCCTATGAGGGGGCCGTTTCCGGCCGTGTCCTTATCACCGATCCGCGTGTCCTGGCGCATGCATCGGACCGCGCCAGGGAACTCGGGTTCCTGCGCGCGGCGGACCTTGGCCGCGCGCGCGATCAGGCGCAGGCACTTGCGCTGACGCATGTCGCGGGGTCCGTATCCGCCGACCGGCTTCTGGCAGAGGCGGCGGCGGCGCGGGCCGCGGGGGATGCCGCGGCGGCCATGCGCCTGCAGGGCGCGGCACTGAACCTGACCGACGCGGCGCAGGACTGGGTCGAATACGCAGAACTGGCCCTGGCCTATCGCGAAACGCGCGGTGCGAACCGTGACGGGGCGGCGGACACGGCCGTTTCGGCGTCGATCAATGCCTATCTGCGTGCCGACCGCCCCGCTGTCCGGGCGAACGCACTGTTCGTTCTGGCCCGCGCGTTCGAAGCCGCAGACCGGGGGCGTGACATGATCCCCGCCCTGCGTCTGGCGCAGGATATCCAGCCGCGCGACGACGCCGACGCGCTCCTGGATGACGCGATCGGCAAATACGGTTTCCGTATCTTCGAACACAGCGTCGAAAGCGACATCGCCGCCCCTCGCATCTGTGCGACCTTCACCGGACCTCTGGATGGCGGCGGGTTCGACTATGCACCCTTTGTCGCCCTGCCACAGGCCGGTCTGGCCGTCGAAAGCAATGCCGACCGGATCTGCGTGAGCGGGGTCGAGCACGGCCAACGCTATGCGATCACCTTCCGTCAGGGCCTGCCCGGCGCCGAGGGCGAGACGCTGGCCAAGGATGTCACCATCCAGGCCTATGTGCGCGACCGCGCGCCGGCCGTGCGGTTCCCCGGTCGCGCCTACATCTTGCCGCGTGCCGCCGAAACGGGCATCCCGGTCGAAACGGTCAATGCGCCGGCCCTGACGCTCAGCCTTTGGAGCGTGTCTGACAGGAACCTTGTCGCGGCCTTCCGCGAAGACTTCATCGGGCGCCCGCTGGACTATTGGACCGCGGAATACTTCACCAGCCAATACGCCGCCGAGGTCTGGCACGGCGAGGCTGACACCGCACAGACGGAAACCAACCGCGATGTCACCACCCGGCTGCCCCTTGACACGGTGCTTCGGGATCTGGGGCCGGGCATCTACGCGCTTCAGGCAGCCGTGAAGAATGCCGATACGGATCGCATCCCGTCGGCGACGCAGTGGTTCGTCATCTCCGACATCGGATTCACCACGATGCAGGGCGCCGACGGGCTCCATGTCTTTGCCCGCAGCCTGAACGATGCCTCCGCGAAGGCAGGTGCCACGGTCACGCTCGTGTCGCGCGCGAACGCCGAGATTGCGGCCACGGAAACGGACGCGGAAGGCTACGCGCATTTCGCCGCGGCGCTTGTTTCCGGTGCGGGCGGTCTTGCCCCGGCGCTGGTGACGGTCGAGAAGGGCGACGATTTTTCATATCTTTCGTTGACGGAACCCGAGTTTGACCTGTCGGACCGGGGTGTCGCGGGCCGTCCGGCGGCGCCCGCGATCGACGTTTTCCTGTCGACCGACCGTGGCGCCTATCGCGCGGGCGAGGTGGTGAACGCGACGATCCTTGCACGCGACGCCGAGGCGTCCGCGATCGAGGGTCTGCCGCTGAACCTGCGGCTTGTGCGCCCTGACGGGGTCGAATATTCCCGCGATGTCCTGTCTGATGCGGGCGCCGGCGGCCGTACTGCGAGCTTCGCGCTGGCGGGGTCGGTCCCGCGCGGCACCTGGCGGATCGAGGCGCGGGCCGAAACGGACGGGCCGGTCCTGGCATCGCAAGCTTTCCTGGTCGAGGATTTCCTGCCCGAACGGATCGACTTCGACCTGTCGATGTCCGAAAGTCCGCAACGGCTGGGCGCCACGGCGCAGCTTGGCATCGACGCGCGCTACCTCTTCGGCGCGCCCGGGGCCGATCTGCCGATCGAAGGCGATTTCCGCATCTCCGCGCTCTCCGAACTTCCCGATTTCCCCGGGTTCAGCTTCGGCAAGCAGGACAGCAACTTTCCGATCTACTTCGACTATTTCCCAAGCCCCGGGGGCACCGACACCGCCGGCAAGGCCAGCGTCGAGGTTACCCTGCCGGAACTCGGCGCCGATGCGATGCGGCCCTTGTCGGTGCGTTACGGCGTTCGTCTGTCCGAAGGGTCAGGGCGCCCGGTGGAACGCAGTATCGAACGGCTGGTGCTGCCCGATGTGCCGGTCATCGGCATTCGCCCGGCCTTCAAGGACGGGGTTTCGCCGCAGGGTGTCCCGGCAGAATTCCGGCTGATCGCGGTCGGGCCGGATGTGCGGCCGGTGCCGCTGAAGGTGAAGTGGCGCCTGAACCGGCTGGAACGCCGCTACCAGTGGTATTCGCTTTACGGTGAGTGGAACTGGGATGTGACCACCACCCGCAGTATCGCCGACGAAGGCACGGCAGAGCTTGGCGGCGATCCCGTCCGTATCGACGGGCGCGTGGACTGGGGCGAATACGAACTGGTCGTCGAGGCGGCAGAGGGCGCGGCGGGGGCGGCGTCCGTTTCGTTCTACGCAGGCTGGTATGTGCCCGCCGATGCCGCCAGCACGCCCGACACGCTGGACCTGGCGCTGGACAAGCCAGCCTACCGCGCGGGCGAGACGGCCCATCTGCGCCTTGTTCCCCGGACCGCGGGCGTGGCGCTGATCAGCGTCGTGTCGAACCGGCTGATCGCGATGAAGGCGGTGCCTGTCACCGAAGGGGAGAATACCGTCGATCTGCCGGTCACGGACGACTGGGGCACGGGCGCCTATGTCACCGCCTCGGTCCTGAGGCCGATGGATGCGGCGGGCGGGCGCAATCCCGCGCGCGCGCTGGGCCTGTCCTACGCGCCGGTCGATCCGGGGGCGAAGCGGCTGGAGACGACGATCGAGGTCGCGGAGGAGGCCGATCCGCGCGGGCCTCTTCCTGTCGCGGTCAAGGTCGCCGGCATCGCCCCGGGAGAGACCGCCTATGCCACCATCGCCGCGGTCGATGTCGGGATCCTGAATCTGACCGGGTTCAAGGCGCCGGATCCGGAAAGTCACTATTTCAGCCAGAAGCGGCTGGGAATGGCGATTCGGGATGTCTACGGACGGCTGATCGACGGGCAGAACGGGGCGATGGGTCAGGTGCGGTCGGGCGGCGACGCCGGGACGGCGCGCCTGCAGGCTCCACCCCCGACGGAGGAGCTTGTCGCCTATTTCTCCGGGCCGCTGACGGTCGGCGCAGACGGCTACGCCCGGACAGAGTTCACGCTTCCTTCGTTCAACGGGACAGTGCGGCTGATGGCGGTCGCCTGGTCGAAGTCGGCTGTCGGCAAGGCCGAGCGTGACGTTCTGGTCCGCGACCCCGTCGTCGTCACCGCGTCGCTGCCCCGGTTTCTTGCGCCGGGCGATGAAAGCACCCTGCGGCTGGAGATCGTCCATGCGTCGGGCCCGGCGGGGCGCATGGGCCTTGATGTCAGCGGCAAGGGCCTGACGCTTGGTGCGGCACCCTCCGGTCTTGATCTGGCCGATGGGGGCAAGACGGTGCTCGCCGTTCCCGTGACCGCGCCTTCGGGCGAAGGAGACGCGACGGTTCGCATCGCGCTGACCACGCCCGACGGAAGGCAACTGGTCAAGTCGCTGGCGCTGCCCGTGCGCGCCAACGATCCTGAAACCATCCGCCAGCACCGGTTCACCCTGGCGCCCGGCGCGTCCTTCACCCTTGATGGCAATGTCTTTGCGGATTTCCTGCCGGGCACCGGGCACGCGACGCTGGCGCTTGGTCCCATCGCGCGTTTCAACGCGCCGGGCATCCTCGCCTCGCTGGACCGCTACCCCTATGGCTGCACGGAACAGATCACATCCAAGGCCATGCCGCTTCTTTACTTCGAGGAGCTGGCAAGCGCGATGGGCGGTCCGGGCGATACCGAAAGCATCCGCCAGCGGGTGCAGGAAGCGATCGGGGCGGTTCTCTTGAATCAGTCGTCGGGCGGCGGATTCGGGCTTTGGTATCCTGATGGCGGCGATCTTTGGCTGGATGCCTATGTGACCGATTTCCTCAGCCGCGCGCGGGCGCAAGGCTATTCGGTCCCTGATGCGGCCTTCCGCAGCGCGCTGGACAACCTGCGCAACCAGCTGAACTACGCCGGGGATTTCGATGCGAACGGCGGCCCCTATGCCTATGCGATGATGGTCCTGGCACGGGAAGGGGCGGCGACGATGGGCGATCTGCGCTACTACGCGGACGCGAAGGCGGATGCCTTCGATACGCCCATCGCGGCGGCGCAACTTGGGGCGGCACTTGCCTCCTACGGCGATCAGCGGCGGGCGGATGCGATGTTCAGGCGGGCGGCAGATATCCTTGCGCGGAACCGCCTGGCCGCGACCGGACCGGAGGCGCAGCTTTGGCGCGCCGACTACGGAACCGGCTTGCGCGACGAAACGGCACTTCTGGCGCTTGCGGCCGAGGCCGGGTCCCAGGCGATCCCCTCGGACGCGATAGGCCAGTCGGTCGCGGCGGCGCTGTCGTCGCGGCGGCTCTCGACGCAGGAGGCGACATGGGCGCTTCTGGCGACCCATGCGGTGATGGCTGGCGATGCCGGGCTGCGCTTCACGCTCGACGGGGCGCCGTTGACCGGCCCGCTGGTGCGCGCGATCGCGGACGGCGAGGGCACCGGATCGCAGGTCTTCACCAACACCGGCGCGTCGGAGGCGACGCTGACACTGTCGACCTTCGGCGTGCCCGCTGTCGGCGAAGCGGCAGGCGGCAACGGCTATGCGCTCAGCCGCAGCTGGTACACGCTTGAGGGCGCGCCCGCCGACCCGTCGCAGGTGGCGCAAGGAACACGCCTTGTGGCGGTGATCGAGGTCACCCCGTTCGGCGGAGGCGAGGCACGGCTGATGGTCAACGACCCACTGCCCGCGGGGTTCGAGATCGACAACCCGAACCTCTTGCGCGGGGGCGACATCGCCGCGCTTGATTGGCTCGACACGGTGGGCGTGACCCGTTCGACCGAGTTCCGGCAGGACCGGTTCCTTGCCGCGGTCGACTGGACATCTTCGGAACCGTTCCGCCTGGCCTATGTCGTGCGGGCGGTTTCGCCGGGCAGCTATCATCTGCCTGCCGCGACGGTGGAGGATATGTATCGCCCCGACTACCGGGCCCGTTCGGATGAGGGACGGGTGACGGTGACGGACTAGATGCGCGCCCGGGGCATCTTTCTGGCGGCGGCCCTGCTGTTTGCCGGCGGGGTCGCGCGCGACGGATTCGACGGCTGGGTGGACGCGACGATCCTGCCGCCCCTGTCGATCGAAACCTCGGTCGAGGTGCGCGACAGGGACGACAGGCTCCTGCGTGCCTTCACAGTGGCGGACGGGCGCTGGCGGCTGGAGCCGGGGGCGGTCGATCCCCTGTTTCTGAAGATGCTGACGACCTACGAGGATCGCCGGTTCGCGGATCATTCCGGGATCGATGCCGCGGCATTGTTGCGCGCCGCGTGGCAGGCGCTGGCGAATGGACAGGTGGTTTCGGGCGGATCCACACTGACCATGCAGGTCGCGCGGCTGCTGGAGGGTAGCGGAACCGGGCGCTGGGCGGGCAAGCTGCGCCAGATCCGCGTAGCGCTGGCGCTGGAGCGGCGACTGCCAAAGCAGGCGATCCTGGATCTTTACCTTCGCCTTGCGCCCTATGGCGGCAACCTCGAGGGCGTTCGCGCCGCGTCGCTCGCCTATCTCGGCAAGGAGCCCTGGCATCTGACGGCGGCAGAGGCGGCGCTTCTGGTCGCGATCCCGCAAAGCCCGGAGCGTCGGCGGCCAGACCGCTTTCCCGGCGCGGCGTCCGAAGCGCGCGACCGCGTGCTGGCGCGGGTGGAAGCCGCGGGCGTCCTGACCGCCGAACGGGCGGCGGCCGCGCGGACCGAACCTGTTCCGGCGCTGCGGCGCGATTTCCCAGACCACGCCGCGCTTTTGTCAGAGGCGCTGCGGCGGGCAGACCCGTCTTCCCGCGTTCACCACACGACGCTGGATCGGGCGCTGCAGGCGGCCTTGGAAAAGCTGGCTGAGGATGCGGCCAACCGGGCGGGCGATCGTCTGTCGGTGGCCATCGTGGTTGCGGATCACCGGACCGGCGAAATCCTCGCCTCTGTCGGGGCGGCCGACTGGGGCGATGAGGCGCGCAACGGCTTTATCGACATGACGCAGGCGCTGCGGTCGCCCGGTTCGACGCTGAAGCCCTTCGTCTACGCGCTGGCCTTCGATCAGGGACTGGCACATCCCGAAACGCTGATCGACGACCGCCCCATGGCGTTCGGCGGCTATGAACCGCAGAATTTCGACCGGCACTTCCGCGGCACCCTTCCGGTGCGCGAGGCGCTGATCCAGTCGTTGAACATTCCCGTCGTCAGCCTGACCGAGGCGCTGGGTCCGGCGAACCTTCTGGCCACGCTTCGCCGGGCGGGGGCGCGTGCCGAGGTGCCGGGCGGCGTGCCCGGGCTTGCCGTGGCGCTGGGCGGTCTGGGGATATCGCTGCAGGATCTTGTCCAAGGGTACGCCGGTCTTGCCCGGCTGGGCGCGCCGGTGCGTCTTTCGGCCCTTCCCGGCAAGTCGGAGGCCCTGCCGCAGCGTCTTTTCGGGGCAGAGGCCGCCTGGCTTGTCACCGATACCCTGTCGCGCCTGCCGCCCCCCGCGGGGGCCGTGCCGGGGCGGCTGGCCTACAAGACCGGAACGAGCTATGGCCACCGCGACGCGCTCGCGGTGGGCTTCGACGGCGCGCATGTTGCCGGTGTCTGGATGGGGCGCGCCGACGGCACCCCGGTGCCCGGCGCCTTCGGGGGCGATCTGGCGGCGCCGATCCTGTTCGAGGTGTTCGGCCGGCTGAAGCCGCGCTTCGATCCGCTGCCGCCCCCGCCGCCCACGACGCTGATCCTGCCGAACGACCGGCTGCCGCAACCGCTTCGCCAGTTCCGGCCCAGGGGCGCCGCGTTTTCGGCGTCGGTGCCGGACGATCCGAAAGTGGCCTTCCCGCCCGACGGTGCGACGATGGAGGCGCCGGACGGCGCGCTGGCGGTCCGGGTCCGCGATGGAACCGCGCCCTTCCTGTGGATGGTCAACGGCGCGCCCGCCGCCATCCGGCAGGCCGGGCGCGAAACGCTGCTGCGGCTGGGAGGGCGCGGCTTCTACCGCCTCTCGGTGATCGACGCGCAGGGCCGCAGCGCCGCCGTTTCGGTCACGGTGAACTGACCTTGGCCTTGGCCCCGCGCGCCGCTAAGAAGGCGCTCCGCAATCATGGAGGCACAGGTGGACACGACCCAGCGCATCGCCCGGATCATCGCCGGGGAAATCGGCGCCACGCCCCGCCAGGTCGATGCCGCGGTGGAGCTTCTGGACGGCGGCGCGACGGTCCCCTTCGTTGCGCGCTATCGCAAGGAGGCCACCGGGGGGCTGGACGACACGCAGTTGCGCAAGCTGGCCGACCGGCTGGACTACCTGCGCGAGCTAGAGGCGCGCCGGGCGGCCATCGTCGCCTCGATCGACGAACAGGGCAAGCTCACCGACGATCTGGCGGCGGCGGTCGCGCGGGCGGAAACCAAGGCGGAGCTGGAGGATATCTACCTGCCCTACAAGCCCAAGCGCCGCACCAAGGCGATGATCGCGCGGGAAAACGGGCTTGGCCCCCTGGCCGAGGCGATCCTTGCCGACCGGGCCGCCGAGCCCGAGGCGCTGGCGGCCGCCTATGTGAGCGAAGCCGTGTCCAGCGTGAAGGACGCGCTGACCGGTGCGCGCGACATCGTGGCGGAAGGGCTGGCCGAGAATGCCGCCCTTCTGGGCGATCTGCGCGCCTTCATGAGGAAAGAGGCGGAGATCGCCGCGCGGGTCGTGCCCGGGCAGGAAGAGAAGGGCGCCAAGTATTCGGACTATTTCGCCCATTGCGAACCCTGGTCGAAGATCGCGTCGCACCGGGCGCTGGCGATCCTGCGGGCGGCGAACGAAGGCATCGTCACCATCGACATCGCGCCTGCGGGCGAAGATGGCGGCGCGCGGGCGGAAGCTATCGTGGCGGCGGCGTTGGGGACCGGCGGTGGCCGGCCGGGCGACACCTGGCTGCGCGCCGCCGCAGGCTGGACCTGGCGCGTCAAGCTGTCGACCTCGATGATGCTGGAACTTCTGTCGGACCTGCGCGCCCGCGCGCATGAAGAGGCGATCGGGGTCTTTGCAAGGAACCTCAAGGATCTGTTGCTGGCCGCGCCAGCGGGGGCGAAGGCGACGCTCGGGCTTGATCCGGGTATCCGGACGGGGGTCAAGGCGGCGGTGGTCGACGCCACGGGCAAGCTGATCGCAACGGCCACGCTGTATCCGTTTCCGCCGAAAAGCGACGTGCACGGCGCCGAAGCCGCACTTCTGGCGATGATCGCGCGGCATGGTGTCGAACTGATCGCCATCGGCAACGGGACGGCCAGCCGGGAAACCGAACGCTTCGTCGCGGACGCGCTGAAGCGTTTGCCGAAAGGCACGAAGACGCCGACCAAGGTTGTCGTGTCCGAGGCGGGCGCTTCGGTCTATTCCGCGTCGGAACTCGCGGCGCGGGAGTTCCCTGAGCTGGACGTGTCACTGCGTGGCGCCGTATCGATCGCCCGGCGCCTCCAGGATCCGCTGGCGGAGCTGGTGAAGATCGAACCGAAGTCCATCGGGGTCGGCCAGTACCAGCACGATGTGGACCAGTATCGCCTTGCGAAGTCGCTTGAGGCGGTGGTCGAGGATGCGGTGAACGCCGTGGGCGTCGATCTGAACACTGCGTCGGCGGCGCTTTTGACCCATGTATCGGGCCTTGGGCCGGGGCTTGCGGACGCCATCGTGGCGCATCGCGATGCCAACGGGCCGTTCCGGTCGCGCAGGACGCTCCTGGAAGTGGCGCGCCTTGGCCCGCGCGCGTTCGAGCAATGCGCTGGCTTCCTGCGCATCCGTGAGGGCGCTGAGCCGCTGGACGCCTCAGCCGTCCACCCCGAGGCATATGACATCGCGCGCAAGATCGTGAAGGCCTGCGGGCGGGACATCCGGGCTCTGATGGGCGATACATCTGCCTTGCGACGGCTCAGGGCCGAGGATTTCGTCACCGGCAGCTTCGGCCTGCCGACCGTGCGCGACATCCTGTCGGAACTGGAGAAACCCGGGCGCGATCCCCGGCCCAGCTTCGTGACCGCGACCTTCGCGGAGGGGGTCGAGGACATCAAGGATCTGAAACCGGGCATGGTGCTGGAAGGGACAGTGACCAATGTCGCGGCCTTCGGTGCCTTCGTCGATATCGGTGTGCACCAGGACGGGCTGGTGCATGTCAGCCAGTTGGCCGACCGCTTCGTCAAGGATCCGCATGAGGTCGTGAAGGCCGGCGATGTGGTCAAGGTCCGCGTGACCGAGGTCGATGTGCCGCGCAAGCGGATCGGGCTTTCCATGCGCAAGGACGGTGGCGCATCCGCTCGCGAGGACAAGGCGCTGCACGGCGATGGTGGCAAACCAGGCCCGCAGGGCAAGCCGGGCGCGCGCCCCATGTCGTCCGGCCCGGCGCCGTCGCAGGGGGCGTTTGGCGCGGCGCTGATGGATGCGCTGAAGAAACGCTGAGGCCCAAACGAAATCGGCGCCCCGCGGGGCGCCGGTCCGTTTGGTCTGGCCGGAAGGGTCAGCCCTTCTTCAGGCAGCGGTTGCCGAGCGTTTCGGCGATCTGCACCGCGTTCAGCGCTGCCCCCTTGCGCAGGTTGTCGGAAACGCACCACAGGTTCAGCCCGTTCTCGATGGTGCTGTCCTGACGGATCCGGCTGACATAGGTCGCGTATTCGCCGACGCATTCGATGGGCGTGATGTAGCCGCCGTTTTCCCTCTTGTCGACGACCATGATGCCTGGCGCCTCGCGCAGGATGTCGCGGGCCTCGTCCTCGTCCAGAAAATCCTCGAACTCGAGGTTGATGGCCTCGGAATGGCCGACGAAGACCGGCACGCGCACGCAGGTCGCGGTGACCTTGATCGACTTGTCCAGGATCTTCTTCGTCTCGGCCACCATCTTCCATTCTTCCTTGGTTTCGCCGGAATCCAGGAAGACGTCGATGTGCGGAATGACGTTGAAGGCGATCTGCTTGGTGAACTTCACCGGCGGCTTTTCATCGACCGGGTTGTAGATCGACTTGGTCTGGTCCCAAAGCTCGTCGATGCCCGCCTTGCCCGCGCCCGAAACCGACTGGTAGGTCGAGACGACGACACGCTTGATCCGCGCGCGGTCGTGCAGCGGCTTCAGCGCGACGACCATCTGCGCGGTCGAACAGTTGGGGTTCGCGATGATGTAGCGCTTCTTGTAGCCGTCCACCGCCTCGGGGTTCACTTCCGGCACGACCAGCGGGATCTCCGGGTCGTAGCGATAGAGCGAGGAGTTGTCGATCACGACGCAGCCTGCGGCCGCGGCCTTGGGGGCGTAGGTCTTGGTCGCGTCGGAACCCACGGCAAACAGCGCGATGTCCCAACCGGTGAAGTCGAACGTATCCAGGTCCTTGGTCTTCAGGGTCTTGTCGCCGAACGTGACTTCGGTGCCAAGCGACTTGCGGCTGGCAAGCGCGGCAATCTCGTCGACGGGAAATTCCCGCTCGGCGAGGATGTTCAGCATTTCGCGGCCCACATTCCCCGTGGCGCCGGCGACAACGACCTTGTAGCCCATCTGGGGTCTCCTCAAGTTAAGGACGAGGCCCATTAGCCGAAAGCGATGCGCAATGAAAGGGCAAGTTGCGGCACTGCGGCATTTGCGAAGTTGCGCGTTACACGCCCGCCATGCGGATGCGCGTATCCTGCACCATCAGCGCGTCCACCCAGGCTTTCTCTGCCGCGAAGTCATGGGGAACCTGCGCCGCGCTGCGGCTGCCGGTCAGCGAGAGGGAGGCGAAGAAATCGAAACCGTAGAGATCGAGCGTGGCAAGGCGGCTGCGCGCCAGCAGGGCGATCATCATCAGCCCGGTCGTTGGCGGCGCCCCCAGTTCTTCGCGCAGCGCGGCCCAGTCGGCAAGGGGGTGAAGGTAGAAGCCGGGCGTGGCGGCCACGTCCCATGGCAGGCGCTTGCGCTTGTGCGACATCCACAGGAGGCGTCCGGGCCCAAGCCGGTCGATATCCGTCCGGCCAGGGCGGACGGCAAGCGCCAGCCAGTCGGTTCGCGTGCCGTGGCTCTCGGGATCGGGGATCGGCGCGCGGTTGATGCGCACGACCAGATCCGCGGCGTCGATCTTCTTGCCGCTGTGACCGCTGGCCAGCGACCGGGCGTTGCCGACAAGCGCGACGCGGCGCCCCTCAAGGTCGGCCAGGAGGGCGTTCTGTCCGACCGAAAGCGCCGCCAGCGTGGCTTCGCGCCTGAGCGTCCGTGCCAGAAGGAACGAAAGCAGGTTCACGCCTCTTCCTCCGACCCGTCGTCCATCTCATCGGGCAGGGGGCCCTTCCAGCGCCGGTGGGTCCAGAGCCACTGGTCCATATGGGCGCGCACCTGGCGTTCAAGGTCATCGTTGAGCGCCTGCGTCATCGTCAGCGCGTCGGTCGGTTCGACGGGTGTTTCGAACCATAGCGTAAAACCGCCGTCGGCGCGGCGGATGCCATAGCAGGGCAGGACGAGCGCGTCGTAGCGCAGCGCCATCTCGGCGACGGCAAGCCCCGTCATCGCGGGGCGGCCCATGAACATCACCGGTTCGCCAAGCCCGGTGTGCTGGTCAAGCACGACGCCGACCATGCCGCCTTCGCGCAGGAAACGGACCATCGCGGCCATGCCCTGCCGGGTCCGCGAGAAAAGCGGCTGTCCGATGCGCGAAATGGTGGCGACGTAGTGTTCGTTGAAGAAACGGTTGCGCATGGGCTTGTAAAGGCCGCCCACGCGATAGCCCCGCGCGATCAAGGCCGCGCGCAGGGAATCGTAGTTTCCTATATGGCCGGTGACCAGAAGAACGCCGCGCCCCGTCCGGTTGGCCTCTTCCAGCGCCGGCACGCCGGGGCCGACGAAGGGTTCATCGCGGACGCGGGCCTTCAGATCCTCCGGCGAATAAAGCTCGACCAGCGCGCGGCCCATGTTGGCCGGAACGGCGCGGGTCATCCGCCGGACCTCGGCCTCGGGCAGGTCGGGCATGACCAGCGCAAGATTGTCGCGCACGCGGGTCCGAAAACCCGCGACCGGCGCGATCACCGAGGCCACGAACCGCGCGCCCAGGTCGCGCCGCAAGTCGAAGGGGACAAGACGAAGCACCCCCAGAACGGCCCGAATGATGCGGTCGCTGAGCCAATCGCCCATCCGGCGCAGGCGCTGTGAAAGGTCTGGCTTCTTGGTCACGATCTCAGGCGGATTGTCGCGTCGCTTCGGTTCCCATGGCCTCTGGTAGCCGATGGCCCACCCCCATGCAACTCGGCGTGGGTGCCTGCGCGTTCAGGCGCCTGCCAGCAGGTCGCGGTAGATCGCGACCAGACGCTCGGCCTCGCCCTCGATCCGGTGGCGGGACAGGACATGCGCGCGCGATGCCGCCCCGGCAGTCGAAAGCTTGGCCGGCGCATCGATCCAGCGGGCGATCGCATCCGCCAGCGCCGGAACATCGCCGGGGGGAACAAGGCTTCCGGTGACGCCGTCGACCACCAGTTCCTCGAAGGCACCGACGCGGGTCGCGACGACCGGCACGCCGCAGGCCATCGCCTCAAGCGGTGTCAGCCCGAAGCCTTCCCACCGCTGCGGCGCGACATAGAGGTCAAGCACCCGGTACCAGTCGGCGATCCTGTCCACCGTCACCTCTGGCGGAAAAAGGATGCGGTCCGCGAGGCCGGCCTGCGCCACCTCTTCGCGAAGGCCCTTGAGGAACGCGGCATGTTCCGGTGTCGCGCGGCCCATCGCCAGGGCCACGACGCCCGGGCGGTCGCGAAGCAGCCGGATCGCGGCGTGAACGAAGGCGTCGGTGCCCTTTTGCGCGCGGATGCGGCCGTAACACCCGATGATGATGGCATCACACGGCAGGCCGAGGCTCTGGCGCAGCGCGGCGCGGTCGCCTGCGGGTGAAAACCCTTCGGTTCCGATTCCGTGCAGGACCACGTCGGCGGGGTGTTCCAGATAGGCCGCGGTCTTGCGGGACGTGGCGATGACGCGGTCCATCCGGTCGATCAGCCACTTGGTATAGCGGCTGTGCCTGCGCTGGGAGGCGGAGGTGAAAAGAAGCCTCAGGCGGCGGCGAAAGACATGCCGCAGCACCAGACCCAGCAGCATCTCGGTGTTGCGCCGGGCGTGCCAGACGCGGACCCGGTCGCGGGGCAGGAAGAAACACCGCCAGATCGGCAGGTGCGGCACGTCGGGCGGCAGGCCCGGCCCGGTCGCGGCAATGCCGATCATGCCTGACTGGATCGGTACAAGGCGCGCGATCGTCGCGGTGACGCCGGACAGGCGCCGCTTGAGGTTCGGGGCGATCACCTCGATTGTTCTCGGGTCGATGTGCATCCTGGCTCCTTCGTCACACCTGCCTAGCGCAGCCGGACGGTCGCCGGAACCCTATTCAGGGGATTCGCGGCTCAGAAGATAGATGCCAAGTCCGATCAGGAGCGGCACGAGGAAGAACACAAGCAACACCGTATAGGCGCCGGCGTCGGGTGTGCCCTGCGCCGCCGCGCCGAAGACCCCGCCAGAGGCAAACTGAAGAATGCCTGCCCCACCGATCCCGAACATGTTGAGAAACGTCACCCCGCGTCCGATCAGATGCGGTGGAAAGAATGCCCGCCCGTGCGCCATGATCGCCGGAAAGGACGACCCCATCAGGCCAAGCGCCGCGAGAAGCGCGGTGACGGTCCAGAAGCCGGAATCGGGCGCGATGGCCAGGACTGCAAGCGCGACGGCGGCAAGGGCGTTCCCCCAGAACACCACCCACTTGCGGGTTCCAAACAGCCGGTCGAGCGGGCCGTAAGCGAAATTCCCGGCAACCATCGCCAGCCCCATGGCAAGCGTCGCGGTTCCGATGCGCGTGCTGTCGGCGCCGTAAAGGTCGCTGAGCATGGGGCCCGCCCAAAGGCCCCGGATCGACGCGGCCGGGGCATAGGCCACGGCCATCAGCGGAAGGATGGCCCAGAAACCCGGAAGGCGCAGAAGATCCGCGACCGATCCGCGCCCCCCGTCCTGCGCCCTGATCCGTTCGGGATCGCGCACGACGATGGCCAGTGCCGCTGCAACGACCATCGTCGTCGCCGCAAGGCCGAAAAGCGCGGCCCGCCAGCCGACGGCATCGACCAGAAGTGCAAGCGGGGCAGACCCGGCGATGTTGCCCAGCGACCCGAAGCCGATCATCATTCCGGCCAGCGTTCCGAAGACCGCGGGCGAATAGAGGCGGGCGAAGATGAAATAGCTTGCCATCAGGACGGGCGAACAGCCGACCCCGATCATGACCATGGCGACATGGATGGCCACCGGCCCCTCTGCCAGGGCGAAGACCATCGCCCCGCCCGCCCCGCCGAGGGCCAGCAGGACCGACGCCGTCGCGCGCGGTCCGATCCTGTCAAGAGCTATTCCGACCGGGATCTGCATGACCGCGAAGGAAAAGAACCACAGACCCGAGGATAACGCGAGGTCCGATGCCGTCACGCCAAGTTCGCGGCCCAGAACCGGGGCCAGAACGGCAAGAAAGGCGCGGTAGAACTGGCTCAGCACATAGCCGAGGATCAGGACGAAGATATCCAGCCGCAATTTCAGCTCCTTGAAGGGTGCGCCGTAGGCCGGGTTTGCCGTATCGCGCGCAGGGATTCAATCCGATGGCGCGGCGCCGCCTTGCGATGTCCGCCGTTCGATGAAGGGCGCCAGCCGCTCCGCGACCTCCCCTGATTGGGCATGCGGGCGGAACTCGGCCAGGGCGCGCTGCCAGATGCCGGTCGCGCGTTCGGTCGCGGTCAATGCGCCATTTTCGGTCCATGTCCCGAAATTGCTGAGATCTGCGACAAGCGGCGCATAGAAAGCGCGGTCGTAGCGTTCCATCGTGTGCTGGGTGGCAAAGAAGTGGCCACCCGGCGGCACTTCGGCGATCGCGTCGTATCCCATGCCCGCCACGCTGTCGTCGGGTCTCGTACAAAGTTCGGCGATCGTCTGCAGCGCCTCGATGTCGAGAATGAACTTTTCATAGCCGAAGGTCAGCCCGCCTTCGAGCCAGCCCGCGGAATGAATGGTCAGCGTCGCATTGGCCATCAGCGCGCCCCAGACGCCCATGATGTTTTCGGTCGCGGCCTGCACATCGGCGGTATTGCCCGCCGATCCGGCGGCCGAACGCCAAGGCAGGCCGATCAGCCGCGCAAGCTGGCCCGACCCGATCTGCATCTTGATGTGTTCGGGCGTTCCAAAGGCGGGCGCGCCCGATTTCATATCGACGTTGGAAGAGAAGCCGCCGTAGCTGACGGGGGCGCCCGGCCTGGCAAGCTGGGCCAGCGTGATGCAGGCCAGCGCCTCGGCGTGTTGAAGGATCAGCGCGCCGGCAACCGTGACCGGCGCCATCGCGCCCGCCAGGCAGAAGGGCGTGATGATCGTCATCTGTCCCGCACGCGCAAAGTCGATGATCCCTTCGGCCATGGGAATGTCGATCAGGCGGGGGGAATTGGAGTTGATGACGGTCTTTCCCCAAACGCCACTTTGCCAGTCCGCTTCGTCGAGCCCGAGGCCAATCCGGATCATCTCGAAACTGTCGGCGACCTGCCTTCGACCGCGGGCGTAGACGAAGAACGGTTTCGTTCCGATCAGCATCTGCGACCGCATCATCGCATAGTGGCGCAGGTTGACCGGCACATCCTGCGGCTCGGCGGAGGGGCTAAGGATGTGGATGACATCGAAGTGCTGCTGCAGCTTCAGCGCCTCTTCAAAGTCGTTGAGACAGCCGGGACGGCGGCCGCGGACCGCGTCGGTCGCGTTGGGGCACCCGCCCGAGCCGCCGAACAGGAGCCGCCCGGGCGCGTAAAGCTGTTCGTGACGTGAATCGGCGGCACGCAGCCGGAAGGATGAGGGCGCGCTGGCAAGTGCGGCCGCCACGACATCGCGCCCGATCCGCACCATCTGGCTGTCGTCATCGGCCAGGCAGCCGGCCGCGGCCAGGATGGCGCGCGCCTCGGGCAGAAGGAAGCGGATCCCCAGGTCTTCCAGCACCCTGAGCGCGGTTTCATGCATCGCCGCGACTGCATCTTCGGAAAAGACGGACTGGGGCGTGAACGGATGGGTCAGTTGCCCGTAATCGACGGCGCGCGCGCCCTGGCTTCCTACTGCGGCGCTGCCGCGTGTCCGTTCGCTTCTTCGCATGCCAGATCCTCCCGCGGCGAAAGGTATACGCAGGACGGGCGGCGTCTGGGCCGAAAGCGACACCGTGGTCGATCTTTCTCTTCGTCGCTTCGGGGTTTTCGGGAAAACTGGTCGGAGCGAGAGGATTCGAACCTCCGACCCCCTGCTCCCGAAGCAGGTGCGCTACCAGGCTGCGCTACGCTCCGACGGGGTGGCGTTTAAAGCCTATGGCTGCGCAGCACAAGGGGAAATCGACCGGGCCGCCAAAGGACGCATTTCTGCCTTCAATGCTCCATTTTTCCCCGTGAAACATTGCGCCAGCCGCGCAATGTTGCGTGTGTTGAAATTTACGACGACGGAGGAAACTGCATTGGCAGGCATCAAGACTGGCTATCTCCCATACCCCAGCATTTTGACCAACAAGGATTGGCAGAAGAAGAAGGGCCTCATCGGCAAGATGAAAAAGACCGGGATCGGAAGTGCCCTCGACAAGGCCGAGGCCGTGCACAAGAAGATCGACTGGGCGTATTTGGCGGTCAACAGGGAAAACCCCGCCAACATGGAAGAGCTGAAGAAGGCGATCCAGGAGGTCAAGAACTACTATGCCAAGTTGATCGTTCCCTACCAGAAGGCTCTTACCGAGGTTGCGGACACTGCTGAAGGCGCGATCAAGGACGTCAAGAAGATGATCGGTGGCGGTTCGGTTGTGAAGGCGATCGAAGCGATCGTGAAGGAAGCCAAGACCCAGCGTGTTACGCTCAAGAGCTTCGATTTTGAAGCCGACATCAAGGAGGTGGCCGAGAGGATCGAGCGGCGCCAGCAACTGGCAAGGGTCCATATGAACGACTCGCTCAAGAAGTTCGTAGTCGGTGCAAAGGCTTTCCTGTCGGACCCGACGCCCGAAAGCTGGGACAAGCACATCAAGCAGGCCGGGCGCAGCGTCTCGAACTCGGTCAAGGAACTCGAGGATTACAACCGCGTCTTCTGGAAGGATTTCCAGAAGTTCGGAGGTTTCGATCTGATCGCGATGAAGATCGACACGAGGTCGCCTGAGTTCGCGGACATCACGACCAAGAAGGTCAAGGCCGCGGTCGTGCAGGTGAAGGAGATTGCGAGCTTCAAGGGCTGACGACCGGCTCGAGCTTGCGACCCGGAGGATTCCTCAAGGAATTTTTAGCCAATTCTTTTCAGTAGATAGCTGCGCGCGACGGTCAAAACCCGTCGCGCGCATTTTTTTCGACTTCCCCCCCCGGGGGGCTAGCGTTCACCCGCTGTCCGGATTGAAAGGATCCGTTGCAGAACACTTGATCGCGGCGCGGTGACGACTTCTGCCCGCCCGCGCGTTTCAAGAACGGGCCGGTTCCCCGAAGTGCCCGGCCGCGCCTCCCGGAAGACGATGTAGACGCCCGATGCGATGATGACGGTGGCGCCGACGACGGTCGCCAGGTCAAGTCCCTCTCTGAACAGGATATACCCGTAGCCGGTCGCCCAGATGATCTGCGAATACTGCATCGGTGCGACGATCACCGCCTCGCCTTCCCGGTAGGCGAGGATCACGAGGAAGGAACCGGCCAGGCCAAAGACCGCGATGACCGCCATCAGCCCGAGATGTTCGATCGGCATCGGGACATAGACGAACGGAAGCATCGCGCCCATGACCAGGAAATTGCCGACCATCGGGTAAAGCAGCAATACGACCGAACGTTCATCCTTTCCGATCTTGCGCGCGATGACCGAGACGGCGGCGCTGCAGATGCTGGCGGCAAGGGCGGCAAGGTGGCCAAGCGAAAGATCCGCCTGACCCGGCCGAAGCACGATCAACACGCCGACCAGGCCGGTGATCACGGCGGCCCAACGACGCAGCCTGACCTTTTCGCCGAGGATCGGGATGGCGAGGATCGTGATCAGCAGCGGCGTCGCGAAGAGGATTGCGTAAACCTGTGCCAGCGGCAGCGTCGAAAACGCGAAGAAGGCGGATACGCCCGTCACGATGGCACAGGCCGTGCGCACCATAACCCACCCCGGGTGCTTGGCGCGCAGGCTTTCATGTCGGCGGTCGTTCAGCAGGATGACGGCGACGATCGGAAAGCCCAGAAGCGATCCGAAGAACAGAAGCTGCATCGGCGCATAGGTTGCGCCCAGCAGTTTCACCACGACGTCATGAGTGGCGAAAACGCCCATGGCCGCCAGCATGATGGCGGCGGCGCGCATGTTGTTTGCGGCATGTGAGCTCATCGGTTCGCTCCGTTATCGCAAACACTCTTTTGCCCGTCGGGAACGCCGACTCAAGGCATTAATCGATACGGGGGCGGAAAACCGCCCCCGCTAGCGACCCATTGGCCGCGCGGTCAGAGCGACGCGTCAAGCGCCGCGACGATCGCGTCGCCCATCTCGGAGGTCGAGACGGGCTTTCCGCCCTCCGGACCCATCAGATCGGCCGTGCGGACACCGTCGGCCAGCACCTTTTCGACGGCTTTCTCGAGCCGGTCCGCCTCGGCGCCCTGATCGAACGAATAGCGCAGCGCCATCGCGAAGGACAGAATGCAGGCGATCGGGTTCGCCTTGCCCTGACCGGCGATGTCCGGGGCCGATCCGTGCACGGGTTCGTAAAGCGCCTTGGGCCGGCCGTTGGCCATCGGTGCACCAAGGCTGGCCGAGGGGAGCATGCCCAACGATCCAGTCAGCATCGCCGCCGCGTCGGAAAGAAGATCGCCGAAGAGGTTGTCGGTCACGATGACGTCGAACTGCTTGGGCCAGCGGCAAAGCTGCATCGCGCCCGCGTCGGCATACATGTGCGACAGTTCGACATCGGGATATTCCTTGTCGTGGACTTCCTGCACGACCTCGCGCCAGAGGATGCCGGATTCCATGACGTTGGCCTTTTCCATCGAACAGACCTTGTTGCCGCGGCGGCGGGCCAGTTCGAAGGCCGACCGCGCGACGCGCGCGATCTCGCTTTCGGTATAGCGCTGGGTATTGATGCCGACCCGTTCGTTCCCTTCGGTGAAGATGCCGCGCGGTTCGCCGAAATAGACGCCCGAGGTCAGTTCGCGCACGATCATGATGTCGAGGCCCGCGACCACGTCCTTCTTCAGCGACGAGAAGTCGGCCAGCGCGTCGAAGCACTGGGCCGGGCGCAGGTTGGAATAGAGGTCCATTTCCTTGCGCAGCCGCAAGAGGCCGCGTTCCGGTTTGACCGAGAAGTCGAGCTTGTCGTATTTCGGCCCCCCGACGGCGCCAAGAAGGACCGCGTCCACCTCTTGCGCCTTGGCCATGGTGCTGTCGGCAAGCGGCACACCATGCACATCATAGGCCGCACCGCCGACCAGATCCTCGGACACGTCGAAGGCCAGCCCGCGTTTTTCGCCAAGCCAGCCGATGATCTTGCGGACCTCTGCCATGACTTCGGGTCCGATGCCGTCGCCCGGCAGGATAAGGAGGGAAGGATTGGCCACTGAATGCACTCCGGCGCTGACGTGAAAGGGTCGGGGCTGGCCTAGCCAAAGGCAAACGCGCGGTCAAGCCGCCGCTGCCAAACTGCGCGTGTCAGGCTGGCTGAAGCTCCGCCTGCGTCGGGCGGGAACTGCGGCGGCGCTTTTCCGCGATCATGCCGGCGATGCGGCCCATCGCGATCCCGCGCATCAAGAGGGATGCGGGAAGGAAAGCCCAGGCGGTCATCGTCCAGATCAGCGTCTGCGGGCTTTCAAGCGATACCGGTTCGAAGGACGAAGCCACCATGCGGATGCCTGCGGGAATGAAGAACGGCAGCAGGAAGCCAAGGACGATGTTGAAGCGCGCATCGCGCCGCAGGCGCTGGACGACATCCCCCCCGGTCGTCGGGTCGAAGGTCGGAAGATTGATCCAGACATTGAACGTGCCAAGACGCGACGGCCAGTCGATGACCCGCAGGGCAATGACGAAGACGATCAGGGTCACAAGCGAGATGGTATATGAAATGCCCGCAGTCGTGCGGATCAGGATCATGTGATAAAGGCTCATGTCGTCGGGCAGCATCAGGACGAAAAGCCGGACCGGGCTGTAGGGCACGTCGATGATCTCGCCCAGGCGGTTGCCGATGGTTTCGACCAGAAGGGTCAGCGTGGTCTGTTCGTTCTGGCCGCGCACCACCGTGGTCAGCAGGAAGATGGTCACGAACAGCGACAGGAACCGTAGCCGGTTGAAGGGCGGCGCGTCGCGGAATTCCATCAGCGAAGGGTAGGTCGCGACATATTCGATGAAGGTCAGAAGCGCCCCGAAGATGGCGACAAGCGCGACGATCTGGGTCGTGTCCCGGTGCACGCCCGGCAGCATCAGCGAAGGCATGGCGATGAGAACCATCACCAGCACAGCGCGCGCCAAAGCGCCTGTGAACCGCGACATCACTGCTCAGTCCCTCGACATGGCCAGGGATGATACTATGCCATCCCATTGTTCCAGTTGATTTCCCGCGATTGTGGCGGGCTGCCTCATTCTTGACACATTCCTGCCCACATTCAGGCCCCCTCGCAATGTTCTCTTTAGAGTAGCGAGGACAATGCGGCCTTTTCGTGTCCTAACTGGTGCGGCAATGCATCATTTTTCGCGCAGGAATCTGGCGTCGGAGAACAGGAAAGGCCGCCCCGAACGGAGCGGCCCGAAGAAGCCCGGTCAGATATGGATCAGACCCAGGGGCGCGACTGCGAAGTAGCCGCTTCGTAGGTGTCGATCGCACCGACCTTCTCGAGGGTCAGGCCGATATCATCCAACCCATTGATAAGGCAATGCTTCTTGAATGGGTCCACGTCGAAGCCAAAGCTCTTTCCGTCCGAGGTCGTCACCGTCTGCTCTTCAAGGTTGACGGTGATGCGGGCATTGGCACCCTTGCGCGCATCCTCCATCAAGACATCGACCGCCTCTTGGGGCAGCACGACCGGCAGGATGCCGTTCTTGAAGCAGTTGTTGAAGAAGATATCGGCGAAGGAAGTGGAGATCACGCAGCGGATCCCGAAATCCAGAAGCGCCCAGGGGGCGTGTTCACGGCTGGATCCGCAGCCGAAATTGTCCCCCGCCACAAGGATCTGGGCGTCGCGATAAGCGGGCTGGTTCAGGACGAAATCGGCGATCTCGCTGCCATCGGAGTTGTAGCGCATCTCGTCGAACAGGTTCTTGCCAAGACCCGAACGCTTGATCGTCTTGAGGAACTGTTTCGGGATGATCATGTCGGTGTCGATGTTGACCAGCGGCATCGGCGCCGCAATGCCCGTCAGCGTTTCGAACTTGTCCATAGTTGCTCCTTTCAGCGGTGCAGGGTGCCGGGAACGGGGCGACCCGTGCGCGCGCATCGTCGATTGCGCGCCTTCTTATCGCAACGAAGGGGGCGCGCCAAGCCATCGCCGAATGACAAATGGCGGCGCCTGGACGGCGCCGCCATGATATGTGCCGCAATGGCGCGCCGTGGTCAGGCCGTGGCCTGCCGACGACGGCGGAGCATCATCAGCCCGCCCAGACCCGCCAGAAGCGCAAGCCCCGCAGGCGGCAGCGGCACTGCCGCGACGGTGTGGTAGGTGGCGGTCAACTGGGCCGAATTCGCCATCGTCTCGCGCGTCCAGAAGGTCGGGACGCCGTTGTTGTCGGCGCCGAAGCCCATGAACGACGAAATCTCGATGATGTACTCGATCCCGTCGACGATGAAGCTGGGGCTGAGCGACGGGTTCGTCACGGCTTGAACCCTGTCGGCGCAACCGTAGGAATTGACGCCGCTTCCGTTCGCGCCGCCATTGGCGCAGACGCGATCGAGGTTCGGCGTCTCCCAGTGCAGGAAGTCATAGGCCTGTGTCAGGCTGTGCATGATCCCGTCGATCGACAGGTTGAATGTCAATTCGAGAACCGCAGAGGTGATCGAGGTGCTGCCATAGATCACATAGTTGTTGTGCGTGAAGGTCCCGAGAACGAAGGATGCGCCTTCGGAAAGCGTCACCGCGGGGGGCGTCGTCGCAACGAACTCGTACCCGGATTGCTGACCGCCCCTGTAATAGGGGATGCCCCAACCCAACTCAGTCGTGCCAAGACCCGTGATCTGGTTCGAGTAGGCGCCATACTCTGCAGTTGCGCTGGTCCACGCGCCATCGACAGATTCGATAGTCACGGTGGCCGCGTCGGCCGCAGACGCCGCCAGCAGCGCGGCGGCTGCGATCATGTTCAGTTTTTTCATCTCGAACTCACCCTTGATACTCGTCGTCAGCCATCGATGTTGATGCGACTCCGGCCCACGTGTGGATTCCTGCGGAAGGGTCCAAATCACGCGAAAGTATAGTCAATGGAGGGAAGGTCTCGAATTCTGTCAAAAAAGGCAAGAATGTGGCGGTGAGATTTATCCTTTAGTGGCATTTAGATAACAAAAACGCCTGCCTGAGCGACTCAGGCAGGCGTTCTGGCAATTCGCTTTCAGGAACAATCAGGCATTCGCCCTGCGATTGTTTTCCTGGCCTGGATTCCTTCGGAGAATCAGAGGAAGTCTCGCACGTCGGTCAGGTGACCGGTCACGGCCGCAGCCGCGGCCATTGCCGGGCTCATCAAGTGGGTGCGACCACCGCGTCCCTGACGCCCTTCGAAGTTGCGGTTCGAGGTTGCGGCGCAGCGTTCGCCCGGCGAAAGCTGGTCGGGGTTCATCGCCAGGCACATCGAGCAGCCGGCAAGCCGCCATTCGAAGCCCGCGTCTATGAAGATCTGCGCAAGGCCTTCCTCTTCTGCCTGCGCCCTGACAAGGCCGGAGCCCGGAACCACCATGGCCCGCATGCCTTCCGCGATCTTCTTGCCCTTCAGGATCGCTGCCGCGGCCCGAAGATCCTCGATCCGGCCGTTGGTACAGGACCCGATGAAGACCGTGTCGATCTTGACGTCGGTCAGTTTCGTCCCGGGTACGAGCCCCATGTACTCGAGCGACCGCGCCGCCGCTTCCACCTTGCCACCCTTGAAGTCCTCAGGCGACGGCACCGCGCCGGTGATGGGCAGAACGTCCTCGGGGCTGGTGCCCCAGGTGACGACAGGCGCGATATCCTCGCCGCGGATCGTCACGACCTTGTCGAAATGCGCACCCTCGTCGGTGAAAAGCGTCTTCCACCACGCCAGCGCGGCTTCCCACTGTGCGCCTTTCGGGGCGTGGGGACGGCCCATGACGTAGTCGAATGTCTTTTCGTCCGGCGCGATCAGGCCCGCGCGTGCGCCGCCCTCGATCGCCATGTTGCAGACGGTCATGCGGCCTTCCATGGAAAGGTCGCGGATCGCCTGGCCGCAGTATTCGATGACATAGCCTGTTCCGCCGGCGGTGCCGGTCGCCCCGATCACCGACAGCGTGATGTCCTTTGCGGTCACGCCCGGCCGCAGGTGGCCGGTGATCTCGACCTTCATGTTCTTCGATTTCTTCTGGATCAGCGTCTGGGTGGCCAGCACATGTTCCACCTCCGATGTGCCGATCCCGTGCGCAAGCGCCCCGAAGGCGCCATGCGTCGCGGTGTGGCTGTCGCCGCAGACCACTGTCATGCCAGGCAGTGTCCAGCCCTGTTCTGGCCCGACGATGTGCACGATCCCCTGGCGGATGTCCGATACGGGGTAGTAGTTGATGCCGAAGTCGCGTGCGTTCCTGTCCAGCGCCTCGACCTGAATCCGGCTTTCCTCGTTGTCGATGTGCTTGTCGCGGCCCTCGGTCGTCGGCACGTTGTGGTCGGGCACGGCGATGGTCTTTTCGGGGGCGCGGACACTGCGGCCGGTCATGCGCAGGCCTTCAAAGGCCTGGGGCGAGGTCACCTCGTGAACGAGGTGGCGGTCGATGTAGAGCAGGCAGGTGCCGTCCGCGTCCTGCTGGACGACATGGGCATCCCAGATCTTGTCATAGAGTGTTTTCGGGCCGGACATGGCTTTCTCTCGCTGCGAAGGGCAAACAGGTGGGGCGCGCGTCGACGCCGGTCAGGCGCGCGCGAGGATCGAAACGGTGGACCCGTAGAAGCGCCAGGGAAGGCGCGCGCGGTCATCCATGTCGAAAAAACGTTTCATGCACGCCCAGATACTCCTTGCCCCCCGTTCCCGCAAGGGAGAAGGGGCTGTGCTTGCCGCTCCGGCCTCTCCATGCCATGCTTTTCGTCGGGAGGAGGCGCATGGAAACCGAGATCCAAGAGTTCATTGCCGCCCTGGGTAGCATCTATGACAGTGCTCTGACCTCGCTTCACAACCTGCTGCTGCCCTCGCGTCTCAATCAGATGGTGATCCTGATTGTCTGTGCGCTCGCGGCCTGGGCGCTCAGGCAATGGGCGGCGCCACGCCTGAACGAATGGTTGCGCGGTCGGGAGGGCTGGCCGAAGTGGCGGCTGCGTCTTGCGGTCCTGCTGCAGAACCGTTTGCAGTTGATCTTCTTCGTTCTGCTGGCCTGGGGTGCCGTTGCCGTCATCATGTCGATCTCTACCTTCCCGTCGCGCCGCTATCTGGTTGCCCTTGGTGCGACCGTTGCAACCGGTTGGCTGGCCGTCAGCCTGGCGACACGGTTGGTCAGGAACAAGCCGCTTCGGCGGATCGTGACCTGGGGCCTTTGGATCTATGTGACGCTTTACTACCTTGATCTGCTGACCCCCGTGGCCGACTTCCTGGGCGGGCTTGCCATCCAGTTCGGCCAGTTCGACCTGAGCGCGCTGGCGGTTCTGAAAGGGGTCGTCCTGACCGCGCTGCTGCTGACGGGCGCGCGACTGATCGCGCAGGTCGGGTCGGGAAGAATTCAGGCCGACAAGGATATATCGCCCTCGATGCAGGTGCTGGCGATCAAGCTCCTGCAGGTGATCCTTTATGGTGCGGCGGTCTTCATCGGGATCAAGTCGGTCGGCTTCGACCTGTCCGGCCTTGCCTTCCTGTCCGGCGCGATCGGCGTCGGCCTGGGCTTCGGCCTGCAAAAGGTGGTTTCCAACCTCGTATCGGGCGTGATCATCCTTCTGGACAAGTCGATCAAGCCCGGCGATGTCATCTCGCTTGGCGAAACCTTCGGCTGGATCGAGGCGCTGGGCGCGCGCTACGTCTCGGTCGTCACGCGGGACGGCAAGGAATATCTGATCCCGAACGAGGATCTGATCACCAATCAGGTGGTGAACTGGTCGCACAGCGACGAATATGTCCGGCTCGACATCAATTTCGGCACGTCCTACGGGGATGATCCGCATCTGGTCCGCAGGATCGCGATCGACGCGGCGCAAAGCGTCGATCGCGTCCTGAAGTTCCGCGCGCCCGTCTGCCACATTGTCGGCTTTGGCGACAGCTCGGTGGACTATATCCTGCGGTTCTGGATCCAGGATCCCTCGGACGGTCTGACGAACGTGCGCGGGGCCGTCTTCCTTGCCCTATGGGATGCCTTCGCCGCGGAAGGAATCTCGATCCCCTTCCCGCAGCGCGAGGTTCGAATCCTGAACGGAGAAGACGCCCCTGCGACCGTGCAGCTGCGGCACCCGCCGACCGGAACCGTGTGAAGTCGCCGCGCACTTTCGCCAACAGCACTGCGTCACATCGGCGACAGGCGGGCCCGTGTTCATCGCCCGTCATTGAGATTTCATCCTTGCGATGCTATTTTTTGATCATGGCCCGGCGTCGGGGCCCTTTGCAGGCGCGCAACCCAGGAGGACGATGTCCTGTTTTCCCAAGTGCCGGCAGCCGGCGGTATGGCTGCGGGGGCGCAGTCGATGACGGCGCTGCAGAATGAGGTCTCCAGCGACGCATTGCTCGCCCGGATTCTCGCTTCCCTGGATGATGACAAGGCCGAGGACGTGGTGACGATCGATCTCCGCGGCCGGTCGAGCGTTGCCGATTACATGGTCATCTGTTCGGGCCGCTCGTCGCGCCAGGTCGGCGCCATCGCGGAAAAGCTGACCGAGCGTCTGAAGCAGGAATTCGGTCGTAGCTGCAAGGTCGAGGGCAAGGACCAGGGCGACTGGGTGCTGATCGACGCATCGGATGTGATTGTCCATGTGTTCCGCCCCGAAGTGCGGGAATTCTATCAGCTGGAAAAGATGTGGATGCCCGCCGGCGCCGGGCTGACGACTCGCAAGGCCTGATGCGCGTGCATCTTTGCGTAGTCGGCCGCCTGCGGGCCGGGCCGGAACGCGCGCTTGTCGACGACTATCTGAAGCGGTTCGACCGGACGGGGCGAGGCCTGGGCCTTGGCCCCGCGTCCGAACACGAGGTCGAGGACCGCAAGGGCGGCGGCATGGCCGCCGAGGCGGCACTGCTCACGCGGGTCATACCGACGGGCGCGGTTCTTGCCGTCATGGACGAACGCGGTCAGCAGGCATCCTCGCCGGAGTTCGCAGAGCGCCTTGCGGGCTGGCGCGACGCGGGCCGGCAGGATCTGGCGTTCGTCATCGGCGGCGCCGACGGGATCGCGCCCGATCTGCGCGACCGGGCGGATCACGCCTTTTCCTTCGGGCGGATGGTCTGGCCGCATGCCCTGGTGCGCGTCATGCTTGCCGAACAGCTTTATCGGGCCGCGACGATCCTTGCGGGGCTGCCCTATCACCGGGCCTGACGACAATTTCACGCGAGGAGCCTGGGCGGATGCGGGTTGAAGGCGCCCCGACCGTTGCCCCGCCATCCCAAGCGGCCTAGAAGATGCGCGTGATGGATAGGGAACCGAACATGACACCGCCAAAGCCCGTGGTCCTGTGCATACTCGACGGCTGGGGCTTGCGCCCCGAGCGGGAGGGCAATGCAGTCGCCCTGGCTTCCACGCCGGCCTTCGACCGGATCATGGCGACCTGCCCGCATGCCCAACTGATAACCCACGGCCCGGACGTCGGCCTGCCGTCAGGCCAGATGGGAAACTCCGAAGTGGGGCACACCAACATCGGGGCCGGGCGCGTCGTGGCGATGGACCTGGGGCAGATCGACCTTGCCATCGAGGACCGGAGCTTCTTTTCGAATGCCGCGATCACCGCGTTCCTTGAAACGCTGAAGGCATCTGGCGGCACCGCGCATCTGATGGGCGTCATATCAGACGGCGGTGTGCACGGACATATCGATCATGTGCTGGCGGCCTGCCGCTTTGCCGCCGACATGGGGGTGCCCGTCGCCCTGCACGCCGTGACGGACGGGCGCGACGTGGCGCCATCTTCCGCCGCGGGGTTTGTCGCCGACCTGATGGCGCGCCTGCCGGAAGGTGTCGCGGTCGCGACCGTGACCGGGCGCTATTTCGCGATGGACCGCGACAACCGCTGGGATCGTGTCGCGCGTGCCTATGACGCGATGGTCAGGGGGACAGGCCTGCGGGCCGACGATGCTGGGGCGGCCGTTGCGGAAGCCTATGCCCGGGGCGAGACGGACGAATTCATACAGCCGACCGTGATCGACGGCTTCGCGGGCGCGCGCGATGGCGACGGGTTCTTCTGCCTGAACTTCCGCGCCGACCGAGCGCGAGAGATCCTTCTGGCGGTCGGCGAAGACGACTTTTCCGGGTTCGACAGGGGCGTGCGTCCGCATTGGGCCGCCCTGCTTGGGATGGTCGACTATTCGAAGACCCATGACGCCTTCATGGCGGCGGCCTATCCGAAACGCCCGGTCGCGAATACGCTGGGCGCCTGGGTCGCCGGGCGCGGTCTTCGGCAGTTCCGTCTGGCCGAGACCGAGAAATACCCGCATGTCACCTTCTTCCTGAACGGAGGACGGGAGGCGCCGGAGACCGGCGAGGACCGGCATATGGCGCCTTCGCCGAAGGTCGCGACATACGATCTTCAGCCCGAGATGTCGGAACCCGAAGTGGCAGACCGGCTGGTCGCCGCCATCGGCGAAGGCTACGACCTCATCGTCGTCAATTTCGCGAATCCCGACATGGTCGGGCATACCGGCGTGCTGGAAGCGGCGATCCGGGCGGTCGAGGCGGTGGATGACGGGCTGGGCCGCGCGATCGAGGCGCTGCACAAGGCCGGCGGGGCGATGATCGTGACCGCCGATCACGGCAATTGCGAGTTGATGATCGATCCGGACACCGGCGGGCCGCACACCGCGCATACCACCAATCCGGTGCCGGTGATCCTGGTCGGCGGGCCGGAAGGCGCGCGGCTGCGCAACGGGCGCCTCGCGGATCTGGCCCCGACGGTTCTTGACCTGATGGGGCTGCCGTTGCCGCCCGAGATGACGGGGCGGACGCTGATCGAAAGATGATGCGCAGGGCCCTTATCCTTGCCGCCTTCGCCCTGCTCGCGCAGCCGGCGGCGGCAGATACCGCCACCGCTGCGGCGGAAAAGGCCGCATCGGATCTGCGTGCCGCAATCGTCACCCTGAACGAGGCGGAAGGCGCGCGAAGCCGTGTCGCCGCCCTGACCGAAACGATCCGCGCCTACGAACTGGGCCTGACGGCACTGCGCGAAGGGCTGCGCAGCTCCGCCCTGCGCGAGGCCGGGATTCGTGCGGGTTTCGATGCCAAACGGGAACGGATCGGCCAGGTCCTTGCGGCCATGGTTGCGATGGACGAGGCGCCGGGACCGCTGGTGCTTTTGCACCCCGGCGGGCCGGAGGCGGCGGCACGCAGCGCGATGATCCTTGCCTCCGTCGGGCCTGCGCTTGAGGGCGAAGCCGCGAAACTGCGCGCCGACCTGCAGGAAATCGCACGAATGCGCGCCCTGCAGGAGGGGGTCCTCGGTGCGCTGGAAGACGGGCTTGCGGCCGCGCAGGCGGCGCGCACCGCGCTGAGCCGCGCGGTCCAGGATCGCACCGATCTGCCAAGGCGTTTCCTGGAAGACCCCGAGGAGTTGCAGGCGCTGGTCGCGAACGCGGACACACTGGAGGCATTCGCGCGGGGGGTGGCCCGGCTGCAATCCGATGTCGGCCCGCCCCTTTCGGATTTCGAGGGCGCAAGGGGCACCCTGCCGCTGCCTGTCGTGGGGACGGTCCTGCGCCGCCCGGGCGAGGCGGACGCGGCGGGAATCGACCGCCCGGGCCTGCTGATGGCGACGCGCCCCGAGGCGCTGGTGATCGCGCCCTGGTCGGCGACCATCCGGTATCGCGGGCCGTTGCTCGACTACAAAAACGTGATGATCCTTGAGCCGGCGGCGGGATATCTTCTGATTCTGGCGGGCATGGAGGTCGTCTACGGAGAGACGGGCGACGTGCTTGAGGCGGGGGCGCCGGTCGGGCTGATGGGCGGAAAGGATCTTGCCGTCGCGGAAGGGGCTGGCGCAGAGCGGACGGAAACGCTCTATATGGAGCTGAGACAGGATGCGGAGCCGATCGACCCCGCGCCGTGGTTTGTGGAAACAAGGGAAGAGTAGGCGATGAGGAAATATCTGATGGCGGTCGCGGGCGGCACGCTGGCCGGTGCGGTCTTCACGACGCAGGTCGCGGGTCCTCTTCTCGCCCAGCAGGTGGATCAGGAAGGGTCGGTCTACGAACAGCTTGATCTGTTCGGCGACATCTTCGAACGGATCCGGTCTCAGTATGTAGAAGAGGTCAAGCCCGGCGATCTTGTTGCCGCAGCGATCAATGGCATGCTCACCTCGCTAGACCCGCATTCGAGCTATCTCCCCCCCGACGAATTCAGCGACATGCGGGTTCAGACCCGGGGCGAGTTTGGCGGCCTCGGGATCGAGGTGACGCAGGAGGAAGGCTTCGTCAAGGTCGTGTCGCCGATGGACGGGACGCCAGCCGCCGAGGCGGGGATGCAGGCGGGCGATTTCATAACCCATGTGAACGGCGAAAGCGTGCTGGGCCTGACGCTTGATCAGGCGGTCGAGATGATGCGCGGCCCCGTCGGATCCGAAATCATCCTGACCGTGGTGCGCAAGGACGTGGAGGAACCGTTCGATGTCTCGATCGTGCGCGACATGATCAAGCTGACGGCGGCACGCGCACGGCTTGAAGGCGATACCGTCGTCATCCGCGTGACGACCTTCAACGACCAGACCTATGTGAATCTTGAAGACGGTTTGAAAAAGACCGTCAGCGATGCGGGAGGGATGGATAAGGTCAACGGCTTTGTCATCGACCTGCGCAACAACCCTGGCGGGCTTCTGACCCAGGCGATCGACGTGTCCGACGCCTTCCTCGACAAGGGGGAGATCGTGTCGACGCGCGGGCGCAACCCCGAGGACAGCGAACGCTTCAATGCCAAGCCGGGTGATCTGGCCGAGGGCAAGCCCATCGTCGTGCTGATCAACGGCGGGTCCGCCTCTGCCTCGGAGATCGTGACAGGTGCGCTTCAGGATCATCACCGCGCGATCGTCGTGGGCACCAAGAGCTTTGGCAAGGGCTCGGTCCAGACGATCATTCCGCTACGCGGGAACGGGGCCATGCGCCTGACCACCGCGCGCTATTACACGCCTTCTGGGCGGTCGATCCAGGCGCTGGGCATCGCCCCCGACATCCTGGTCGAACAGCCCAAGGCAGTGCCGCAGGCGGAGGAGGAGGAGGCTTCGGCCGCGCGGACACGGTCCGAAGCGACCCTGCGCGGCAGCCTGACGAACGATTCCGTGACCGATGATGAAAAGCGGGTGCTTGAAGAGGAACAGGCGCGCGCGGAAGAGGCCGCGAAACTTCGGCAGGAAGATTATCAGTTGGCCTATGCGATCGACATCCTGAAGGGTCTGTCCGCCATTGCCGAGGCCAAGTAGACCGTGTCGCCAGAAGACCTGCCCTATCGCCCCTGCGTCGGCGTGATGCTGATCAACGCCGAGGGGCGCATCTTCGCGGGGCAGCGGCTCGACAGCCCGGTCGCGGCCTGGCAGATGCCGCAAGGCGGTATCGACGAAGGCGAAAAGCCGCGCAAGGCCGCGTTGCGGGAGCTTGCCGAGGAAACCGGCATCGCGCCAGACCTGGTGGAACCCATCGCAAAGTCGTCGGACTGGGTGACCTATGATCTTCCCCCCGACCTGCTGGGCAGGGTCTGGGGCGGGCGCTACCGCGGGCAGAAGCAGCGCTGGTTCCTGCTGCGCTATCTGGGCCGCGACGACCAGATCGACATCGCGACCGAGCATCCCGAGTTTTCGGAATGGCGCTGGGTCACCGCGGACGAGATGATCGCCGCCATCGTGCCCTTCAAGCGCGAGGTCTATCAGAAGGTCGTCGCCGAATTTCGTGCCTGGCTGGCCTGAGCGTCAGCCGCCGGTGTGGAAGAAATCGTAGATCGTCTGCGCGACCTTCTCTGAGATTCCGTCGACCGCCTGAAGATCCCCCAGCCCCGCGCGGCTGACGGCCTTGGCCGAACCGAAATGCTGCAACAGCGCCCGCTTGCGGGTGGCGCCGATGCCCGGCACCTCGTCCAGGGGGGTTGCGCCGACGGCCTTTGCCCGTTTCGTGCGGTGGGCGCCGATGGCCCAGCGATGCGCCTCGTCCCGGAGCCGCTGGATGAAATAGAGAACCGGCGCGTTGTGCGGCAGGGCGAAGGGCGGCTTGCCGGGGCGGTGAAATTCCTCCTTGCCGGCATCGCGGTCCACGCCTTTCGCGACACCGATCATCGGCACGTCCTCGACGCCCAGTTCCTCCATGATCCCGGTCACGGCGGACACCTGCCCCGCACCGCCGTCGATCAGCACAAGGTCGGGCCAGGCGGGTGTCTCGCGATCAGGGTCTTCCTTCAGAAGGCGCTGGAAACGGCGGGTCAGAACCTCTTTCATCATGCCGAAATCGTCACCCGGCGTCAGGTCCGCGCCCTTGATGTTGAACTTGCGGTACTGACCCTTCTCGAACCCGTCAGGGCCGGCGACGATCATGCCGCCGACCGCGTTCGTCCCCTGGATGTGGGAGTTGTCGTAGACCTCGATCCGCCGCGGCGGGCCGTCCAGTTCGAATGCCTCTGCCAGCCCTTCGAGAAGCCTCGATTGCGCGGCGCTTTCGCTCATCTTTCGGGCGAGGCTCTCGCGGGCATTGCGGGCGGCGTTTTCGACAAGCTCCGCTTTTTCGCCGCGCCGGGGAACGGCGATTTCGACCTTGCGACCCGCCCGGTCGCCCAGAAGCTCGGTCATCAGGTCGGCATCCTCGATCGGATGCGACAGCAGGATCAGGCGCGGGGGTTCCTTGTCGGCGTAGAACTGGCCAAGGAAGGCCTCCAGAACCTCTGCCTCTTCCGCGCCCGCGCCGGTCTTGGGGTAGAAATCCCGGTTTCCCCAGCTTTGGTTCGCGCGGATGAAGAACACCTGGACACAGGCCTGCCCGCCTTCCATGTGCAGCGCGACGACATCCGCCTCGGCCACGCCGCGCGGGTTGATGCCCTGCGACGACTGTACCTGTGTCAGCGCGCGGATCCGGTCGCGCAAGGCGGCGGCACGTTCGAATTCCATCGCCTCGGACGCTTCCGCCATCTCCTGGCCCAGCTTGGCCTGCACCTGCGTGGTCTTGCCCTGCAGGAAGCGTTCGGCATCGAGGACGAGGGTTTCGTAGTCCTCCTTCGCGATCCGGCCGACGCAGGGGGCCGCGCAGCGCTTGATCTGGTAAAGCAGGCAGGGGCGGGTCCGGCTGGAGAACATCGCATCCGAACAATTGCGCAGCAGAAAGACCTTCTGAAGCTGATTCAGGGTCCGGTTGACGGCGCCGGCGCTGGCGAAGGGGCCGTAGTAGCTGCCCTTTTCCTTCTTTGCGCCGCGGTGCTTCTTGATCTGCGCGAAGTCGGTTTCCTTGGACACGAGGATGTTGGGAAAGGACTTGTCGTCGCGCAGAAGCACGTTGAAGTACGGCTTCAACTGCTTGATCAGGTTCTGTTCAAGCAGCAGCGCTTCGGTTTCGGTCCGCGTGGTCAGGAACATCATGGAGGCGGTGGCATGGATCATCCGAGCGATCCGTGCCGAATGGCCCGACGGGCGCGCATAGTTCGACACGCGCGCCTTCAGGTTCCTTGCCTTGCCGACATAAAGAACCCGGCCTTCGGCATCGAGCATACGGTAGACCCCGGGCTGCGCCGTCAACGTCCTGAGGCAGGACTGGATCACGGCGTGGCCTGTGACGGGTGCGGCATCGGGTTCGGTCGGATCTTTGGTCATGTCTGGCTGATTCCGGTCTTCGGCTGCAATGTTACGCACCTGGGCGCAAGAGAAAACCTGTCCACGGTTTCTGTGGATAACTCTGGTGAAAAATTTCAGACACCCGGAAATTCTCCTTAGATTTTGACCCGTTCCCAGATTTGCCTAATTTTTAGGCGATCTAATAACATATTGAAATCAAACGATAAAATTAGAGGCGTGCCGCAAAGGACTGAAAATATTGAGAGAATCGTAACAACTGCGTGACTGCTGGGCCGCAAGTGGACAAGTCAAGGGTGCGGGCTGTCACATCTGTCGCTTCAGGGACGAATTCCGCGAATATCCGGGGTCTCCCAGCCAAGATGCTGGCCACCGTCAACGCAAAGCAACTGGCCGGTCACCGCCGGTGAATCAAGGAAGTATCCAAGAGCTGCGCAGATGTCGTCGGGGTTTGCGCCGCGTTCAAGGATCGAGGCCGCGCGCTGTGCCTCGAACTGTTCCTCAGGCTGGCGTTCGCCTCTGAGCGTCGATCCCGGGCCGATCGCGTTCACGCGCACATCGGGCGCCAGCGCGCGTGCCGCGGTTTGTGTGAACGCCCAAAGACCCATCTTGGCGATGGTGTAGGTCATGAACTCCGGTGTCAGCTTGCGGACGCGCTGGTCCAGCATGTTCACGACCAGCGCTTCGGCACGCCGTCCGCCGGGTCCGCCCGATGCACGCGGGGCCTGCGCTGCAAATGCCTGCGTCAGCACGAAAGGCGCGCGCAGGTTCGATTCAATGTGCCTGTCCCAGCTTCGGCGGGTTGCGCTTCGGATATTGTCGTATTCAAAGATCGAGGCGTTGTTGATCAGGACGGTCAGCGGGCCGTCCAGGGCATCGCTCGCGCGTTCGACCAGCGTTCCGCTTTGCGTTTCGTCCAGAAGGTCGGCCTGCAGGATCGCGGCCCCGACGCCCAAGGCACGCGCCTCGGCCGCGGTTTCGGCCGCTGCGTCTTCAGACCCGGCGTAGTGGATTGCCACATCCAGCCCACGCCCGGCAAGATAGAGCGCCATTTCACGACCGAGCCTGCGTGCCCCGCCTGTGACAAGCGCCCGGCCCGTGACAACGGTCATGCCGCCCCCTTGCTGCAGTCGCAATCCGACTTGCCGATCAACGGCCGTCCGCAGTTGCGGCATCGTTGTGCCGAGGCCTTGCCCTTCCCGAGGCCGGGAACGCGCAGTCGACCGAATAGCGCGAGGACCGCCATCGCGATCAGAAAGAGGGAGACGATCTTGACCATGCCCTCACATCCCGTAGCGCGCCCAAAGCGCGCGTTCGTCGATCTCGTCCAGCGCGGCACCAAGGAGCCGGCCGGTGAAACGCTGAAAGATCGACCTTTTCACACCATAGGGGATCAGGCGCACCTTGTCGCCATAGAGCGATTTCAGCTTGGGGACGACATGGGCGATGCCGTCGGCGAGCCCGACATCGACCGCGCCCTGCCCGACCCAGACGTCTCCGGTGAAAAGGTCTCGCCCCTGCGGCAACCGGTCCCCGCGCCGGGCTGTGACCTGCGCCTTGAATGCCGCGTGAATCGGTTCAAGGATCGCGCGCAAGCGTTCGACATCCTCGGCCTTTTCGGGGCGGAATGGGTCAAGGAAGCTTTTCGATGCGCCTGCCGTGTGGACGCGGCGTTCGATCCCGTGGCGGGCCATCAGGTCCGCAAAGCCGAACCCGGCGGAGATGACGCCAATGGACCCGGCGACCGAATTCGCATCCAGCCAGATATCGTCCGCCGCCGTGGCAAGCCAGTAGCCGCCCGATGCCGCCACGTCCTCGACAAAGGCATGGACGGGCATCTTGCGTTCTTCCGCAAGCCTGCGGATGCGCGCCGCGATGAGAGCGGACTGAACCGGCGACCCGCCGGGCGAGTTGATGACCAGCGCGACGGCCTTCGGTTTGCCGCGGCGGAAGGCGCGTTCGATCGTCGGGGCCAGCGCATGATCGGAAAGCCCGCCACGCGCGCCAGCTGAAATGACGCCCTGCAGGCGGATGACGGCGACGCGCGGCCTGGCGCGAAAGACATCGAGTATGCGTTTCATGACTAGCGATGTAGCCGCTCGGGGGGATCGGAACAATGGATCATCGCCGAACTTCCCGCGACGGCCACCGTCTATCCGGTCACCCGCACCCGAAGCGGCCGCCCCTCCAGGATCGTCTCCATCGAGAAATGCCCGGTCACGGTTTCCAGATCGCCGGCCGCGATCAACTGCTGGTAGACGCTGTCGTAGCCGGACATGGAGGTCGTGACGACCTTCAGGAAGTAGTCCCACTCGCCGCCGATGCGGTGAAATTCGGTGATCTCGGGGATGGCTTCGACCTTCCGGCGGAAGCGGCTGGACCAGTCCGGCGAATGGTTGCGGGTCTTGACGAAGACCATGACCGTCAGGTCCAGTCCAAGCGCCCGGGCATTCACCCGCGCGGTCGCGCCCTCGATCACCCCCGCCTGCGTCAGACGCTGCATCCGCCGCCAGCAGGCATTCTGCGACAGGCCAACGCGGTCTGCGACCTCGCGCTGCGACAGGGCGCCATCAGCCTGCACGCAATCGAGGATCGCCTTGTCAATTGCGTCAATTTTGAGAACATGATCGCTCATATGACCCAAATAGGGAAAAAACTTAGATCAAACAAGTGATGATTACACCGAAATGGCAATGGATAATCGCTGCAGACCAGGAGGATCACATGGCCGTCACCGCATTCGACCGTTTCCGGACAGCCCTCGGCAGTGGCGACATCGCCGGCCGCCTGCATGCCGCAGAGATCGGGCGTGGCGCGATCATCGACGGGCCCTTCGGCCCGCGCGACCTGCTGTATGCGGATTACGTCGCCTCGGGCCGCGCCATACGGCCGGTCGAGGAGTTCGTCATGTCCGAGGTGCTTCCCTGGTATTCCAACAGCCATACCGAGGCATCGCATTGCGGTGGCGTCATGACCCGAATGCGCCGGGAGGCCCGCGTGATCATCGGTTCCCTTTGTGGGGCAGGGCCGGAAACGGCGGTGATCTTTGCCGGGTCCGGGGCGACCCAGGGCCTGAACCGTCTTGTCCACCTGCTTGGCGTCGACGCGGCCGTGCGGCGGGGCGAACGGCCGCTGATTGTCCTTGGCCCATATGAACATCATTCGAACATCCTTCCCTGGCGCGAAAGCGGCGCCGAAGTCATCGAGATCCCGGAGGGCGCGGATGGCGGGCCGGACCGCGCCGCACTTTCGGCGGCGCTTGCGGGGATCGAGCCCGGGCGGCTGGTCGTCGGCGGCTTCTCCGCCGCGTCGAACGTGACGGGCATCCTTTCGGATGTGGAAGGGATCACCCGCCAGCTGAAGGCGGCGGGCGCGCTGGCGGTCTGGGACTATGCCGGGGCAGGGCCCTATCTCCCGATCCGCATGACCCCTGCACCCGACGCCGCGATCGACGCCATCGTCACCTCGCCGCACAAGTTCGCGGGCGGGCCGGCCGCTTCCGGCGTTCTTCTGGTACGCCGTTCGGCGGTGTCGGCAGAGGTGCCGACCCTTCCGGGCGGCGGTACCGTCCGCTTCGTGTCGCCCGAGGGCCACGACTACGCCCATAGCATCGAGGCACGGGAAGAGGCAGGCACCCCGAACGTGATCGGCGATATCCGGGCAGCACTTGCCTTTGTGGTGAAGGAGGCGATCGGGCAGGATTTCATCGACCGCCGCAACGCGGAGCTGCGTGACCGCGCGAAGGCGGCATGGGCAGGACAGGCGCGGATCGAGATTCTGGGCAACCCGCAGGCACGGCGGTTGCCGATCTTTGCGTTCCGCCTGTGTGACGGCATGGGCGGGCATGTCCATCAGCAACTGGCAACCCGGATGCTGTCGGATCTTTACGGGATCCAGGCGCGCGGCGGATGCGCCTGCGCTGGACCCTATGTCCACCGATTGCTCGGGATCGACGAAACCCGGTCCCGCACGCTGCGCGCGGCGATCCTCGCGGGGCAGGAAATGTCGAAACCCGGCTTCGTGCGGCTGAACTTCAGCTACCTTCTGTCCGACGCCGAAGCCGACCGCATCATCGATTCCGTGGCGGACCTGGCCAGCCGCGCCCCCTCGCTTGCCGCGCACTATACCCACGATCCAGCCACCGCGATCTTCACCCCGGACGGTGCCGGGTCAAAGCCTGCGACCGCCGCCGAGTAAACGGCCCGTTTCAGGCCCGGCGCAGATCTCTCGGGGTCACCCCGAACTCGGCGTTGAAGGCCCGGGTCATGGCCGAGGCGTTCCGGTAGCCGCAGCGCAGGGCGATCTCCGAGACGGGATAGCTTGACTGCTCGACATAGCGACGCGCCGCGGAAAGCCGCAGGCTGCGGTAGACCCCCTTGGGACCGGCGCCGAGTTCGGCGGCGAAACGCGCCTCAAGCTCCCGAAGGCTCACGCCAAGGCGTCTTGCGACCAAGGGCAGAGGCAAGGGGTCCTCGATGTGCTTTCGCATCAGCGCGATGGCGGATTCGACCATTCGGCCACGTGGAAGCCGACGCAGCGGATCTTCCGGCCGCTCGATATCGGCGGACATGAAAAGCGCCGCGACCTCCAGCCGCAGCCCTTCGCCGAAAAGGTCGCCGATCAGCCGCGTCGTCAGGTCGAACGCGGTCATCGCCCCGCCGGAGGACAGGCACGTACCGTCGATCACATAGCGCCTGTGCTGGACATCGACCTCGGGAAAGGCCTCGGCGAAGGCGTCGATCTCGTCCCAGTGGATCGTTGCGCGGCGTCCCCTCAGCAGGCCCGCCCGCGCCATCAGCCAGCTTCCCATGTCCATGCCGGCGACGGCCCCATGGCGCGCCGCGGCCTCCCGCAGGGCGGACAGGCAGCGCGCCGTGGCATGGGCGCGTGCGTCATAGCTTGGCATGACGAACAGGAAATCTGCCCGCTCCGCCGCTGCCACGGCGGAGTGCGGCAGGACCGGAAGGCCCGAGGAAGACGCGACGCCCAGCCCGTCAAGCGTCACGTACCGCCAGTCGAAGACCGGCCTTCGGGCGATCGTGTTGGCCGCGCGCAGGGGTTCGACCACATTGGCCAGGCAATGCATCGAAAACCGCTCGAACAGCCAAAGCAGCACGCGGCAGGTTCCGTCGGTACTTTTCATCCATAACGGCATGATTGATGTCATAATCTGCATGAAAAGCTGCCGCAATCCCTGCTAGCGATGGGCATGCCGCCAGACCCCGGAGGGACCCCCATGCATTTCGGCCTGACCGAAGAACAACAGATGATCGTCGACACCACCCGCGCCTTCGTGGAGAACGAGCTTTACCCGCACGAAATGACGGTCGAGCGGACCGGTCACCTGCCGATGGAACTGATCAAGGAGATCCAGTCCAAGGCCATGGCGGCAGGGCTTTACGCCGCGAACATGCCCGAAGAGGTCGGCGGCGCGGGTCTCGATACGCTGACGTGGCTCCTTTACGAGAAGGAGCTGGGCCGCGCCAACTATGCGCTGCACTGGACCTGCGTCGCGCGCCCGTCGAACATCCTTCTGGCCGGCAACGAGGAGCAGCGGCAGCAGTACCTATATCCCTGCATCCGGGGGGAAACCTGGGACTGCCTCGCGATGACGGAACCCGGCGCCGGATCCGACCTGCGGGGCATGAAGGCCTCGGCGCGGCAGGACGGGGACGACTGGATCCTGAACGGCACGAAACACTTCATCAGCCATGCCGACATCGCGGGCTTTGCCATCGTCTTCATGGCGACGGGGGAGGAGCAGACACCGCGCGGCCCGAAGAAGAAGATCACCGCCTTCTTCGTGGACAAGGGGACCAAGGGGTTCAACGTGCGCGAAGGATATCGCAACGTCTCGCATCGCGGCTATACCAATGCGGTGCTGGAATTCGACGATTGCCGGCTGAACAAGCGCCAGATCCTCGGCGAGGTCCACAAGGGTTTCGAGGTCGCGAACAGCTGGTTGGGCGCAACCCGGCTGCAGGTCGCGTCGACATGCCTCGGCCGGGCGGAACGCGCCCTGGGCCACGCGATCTCCTACGCCGCCGAACGTGAGCAGTTCGGCCAGAAGATCGGCAAGTTCCAGGGGATCTCCTTCAAGCTTGCCGACATGGCGATGGAGCTGAAGGCCGCGGAACTGCTGACCCGCGAAGCCGCCTGGAAATACGATCAGGGCAGCGTGACCGAAGCGGACATGTCGATGGCCAAGCTGAAGGCGACCGAGGTTCTCGCCCATATCGCCGACGAGGCGATCCAGATCCACGGCGGCATGGGCCTGATGGACGAACTGCCGCTGGAACGCATCTGGCGCGATGCGCGGGTGGAACGGATCTGGGAAGGCACGTCCGAAATCCAGCGCCACATCATCAGCCGGGAACTCTTGCGCCCCCATGGTGCCTGAGAGCGGGGGGCTGTCTGCCCCCCGGCTCCGGGCAAGCCCGGAGCTCCCCCCGAGGATATTTTGGAAAAGAAGAAGCAACGAAATGTTAACTTTCCAGAGCAATGGTCGGATCACGGTACAGGCGGGGACGCCGATGACCGTAAAAGGAGAAGGCGCTCCGTTCCTGTCGGGACGGAGCGTTCTTGCCTTCTTCTTTTTCCAAATATCCCGGGGGTCCGGGGGCAGCGCCCCCGGCGCCAGCCATCATGCGGGAGGTCGGGCATGAGCCACGATCTTTCGCGTCTTCTGCGGCCGCGGCATATCGCGGTCCTCGGGTCGGGCTGGGCGGTCAACGTGATCGACCAGTGCCGGAAGATGGGGTTCAAGGGGCCTGTCTGGCCGATCCATCCGACGAAGTCCGAGATCGGCGGTCTCAGGGCCTATCCCTCCATTGCAGAGCTGCCGGACGCGCCCGACGCGACCTTCATCGGCGTGAACCGGCATGCGACCGTCGATGTCGTGGCCGACCTGGCCGCGCGGGGAGCCGGGGGGGCGATCTGCTTTGCCTCGGGCTGGACCGAGGCGGGCGAGCCAGAGCTGCAGGCGCGTCTTGTCGAGGCGGCGGGCGACATGCCGATCCTCGGCCCCAACTGCTACGGCGTGATCAACTATCTTGACGGCGCGCTTCTGTGGCCCGACCAGCATGGCGGGCGCCGGGTCGAGCGCGGCGTGGCGCTTCTGTCGCAGTCTTCCAACATCGTCATCAACCTCACGATGCAGGCACGGGGTCTTCCGGTGGCCTATGTGGCGTGTCTTGGCAATGCGGCGCAGATCGGGCTGGCGGAACTTGCGGGCGCGCTTCTGGCGGATGACCGGGTGACCGCGATCGGCATGTATGTGGAGGGGATCGACGACGCCCCGGCCTTCGCCGCGATGGCAGAGGCGGCACGCGCCGCCGGCAAGGGGATCGTTTGCGTGAAGTCAGGCAAGACCGAGGCATCGCGCACGGCGGCGGCATCTCACACGGCGTCGCTTGCGGGTGGCGGGGCGGCATCTTCTGCCTTCCTGCGGCAGTCGGGCGTTGCCGAAGTGAATACCCTGCCGGAACTCCTGGAGACGCTGAAGATCTTTCACGTCCACGGTCCGCAGATCGGGCGGCGGCTTTGTTCCTGTTCCTGTTCGGGGGGAGAGGCGGGCCTTGTCGCCGATCTGGCGGCACCCTATGGCCACGTGTTCGAACCGCCCACCGAGGCGCAGCGCCAGCGGCTTGGCGACATCCTCGGGCCGATCGTCACCATCGCCAATCCGCTCGACTATCACACCTTCATCTGGGGCGACGGGCCACGGACAGAGGCGGTCTTCACCACGATGCTCGAAGGCTATGACGCGGGGGTCTACATCATCGATCCGCCGCGTCCGGACCGGTGCGACCCGTCTTCGTTCGAACCCGCGCTGGACGCGATCGTTGCGGCGGGACGGACGACGGGCAAGCCGGCCTTCCCTGTTGCCTCCCTGCCCGAAAACCTCGACGAACAACGTGCGATCGAGATGATGGACGCGGGGGTGGCGCCACTGATGGGGCTTGAGACGGCGCTCGCTGCGCTGAAGGCCGCGATGTCGCCGGCCGGTGCGCCCGGCTGGCGCCCGATCGCCGCGACAGGCCCGCGCGAGACACGGATGCTGGACGAGGCGGAGGGCAAGCGGATCCTGGAGGCGGCCGGGGTGGCGATCCCGAAAGGGGTTCTGGGCCGCACCCTTGACGAACTGCGCGCAAAGGCGGCCGGGCTGACGCCTCCGTTGGCACTGAAGGGGCTTGGCTTCGCCCACAAGACCGAGGCCGGGGCGGTAAGGCTAGGCCTGCAGACGCTGGACGGGCAGGCGGAGATCGCCGGCGCGACCGGCTATCTGGCAGAGGAGATGGTGACGGGGACACTCGCCGAAGTCCTTCTCGGCCTCAGGCGCGATCCGGTCTACGGCGTGACACTGACCCTGGGACTGGGTGGCGTGACGGCAGAGGTTCTGGCCGATACGGTCACTCTGGTACTGCCTGCGAGCCGGGAGGATATCCTTGCCGCGATGCGTGGGCTGCGGCTTTGGCCGCTCCTGGACGGGTATCGCGGGCGGGCGCGGGCCGACATCGGCGCGGTCGCCGACATCGCCGTCGGCCTTGCCGCGCTGATGATCGCGCGACCTGACCTGGAAGAAATCGAAATCAACCCGATCCTCGTGCGTCAGACCGGCGCCGTGGCGGTGGACGCATTGATAAGGGAGGCGATCTGATGGCGGAAATGCAGATGCGAACGGAGGGGCCGATCCGCACCCGGCGCGAGGGCGGCGTTCTTGAGGTCACGCTCGACCGGCCGAAGGCCAACGCGATCGATCTGAAAACCAGCCGGATCATGGGGCTTGTCTTCCGCGACTTTCGCGATGACGACAGCCTGCGCGTGGCGATCATACGGGCAGAGGGGGAAAAGTTCTTTTGCCCCGGCTGGGATCTGAAGGCGGCGGCGGATGGCGATGCGGTCGATGGCGACTATGGCGTCGGCGGGTTCGGCGGCCTGCAGGAACTGCCGAACCTCAACAAGCCCGTGATCGCAGCGGTGAACGGTATCTGCTGCGGTGGCGGGCTGGAACTCGCGCTGTCCGCCGACCTGATCCTGTGTTCCGAGAACGCAACCTTCGCTCTGCCCGAGATCCGGTCGGGAACGGTGGCGGATGCCGCCTCGATCAAGCTGCCGAAGCGCATTCCCTACCATGTCGCGATGGACCTCCTGCTGACCGGCCGCTGGTTCGATGCGGCCGAGGCAAGACAGTGGGGCATCGTCAAGGAAATCACCACGCAAGAGGCGCTTCTCGGGAAAGCCTGGGATCTTGCCCGGCTGCTGGAAAGCGGGCCGCCGCTCGTCTACGCGGCCATCAAGGAGGTGGTGCGCGAGGCCGAGAACATGAGGTTCCAGGACGCGTTGAACCGGATCACCAAACGGCTGATGCCGACGGTCGACAGGCTTTATTCCTCCGAGGACCAGCTGGAAGGCGCACGGGCATTCGCCGAGAAGCGCGACCCCGTCTGGAAGGGGCGGTAGCCGCCGTCACACGGGTTCGCCGACGCACAGGTCGGGCGGCAGGAAACGCGGCCCGGCCGACCCCATCTGCCTGATGCCACGGAATCCGTCGCCTGTGTCGCGCCCTCACGGAACGATCCCGGGGGCGCGAAGCTCGCGTAGGACGGTGATCGCGTCGAATTGGCAGTAGGTCTGTTCTTTCTTGTGCAGACAAGCGGCGGCAGCGCCACCGTGATCCGCGTCTTCAGCGGCGCGGTGGGGACGGCGATCCGGTGCGCCGGGATCGTTTCAGGCGTGGCCGTCGGAAATCAGATCGTTCCGCCTGCCCTCTGGCTTGAGCCCCTGTGATGGTTGCACTAGGCTGGCGCCCATCGAGCCAAAGGGAGCCCGGGATGACCCAACGCCGACCCCGCGAAGCCCGCGCCGGCATTGCCGGCCTGCGGACGGCATAAGGGCGGCAATGGGCAAGTCTGTCATGCTGTGGGCCTATCTGCTGGCTGCGCATCGCCGGACAGAGGAGAACCATGCCAGATCCGCGCAGCGGCCGGGTGGCATGCTCGTCTGGCTGCACGCCGGCCAGGGCGCCTCGCTTGCCAGTCTCGGGCAGCTTGCCCGCCGCCTCGCGCGTGAGGACAAGGGGCTGAGTGTTCTGGTGACTGCCGAGAGCGCGGTGCCTTCACTGGACGGTTTTCCCAAGCGGGCGCAGGCCGATATCCTGCCGCCCGACAGACAAGCTGCCGTACGCAGCTTTCTTGACCACTGGGCGCCCGATGTGCTGGTGCTGGCCGGCTCGGATCTGCCACCCACCCTCATCGTGCAGGCGTATGAGCGCGGTGTACCGCTCTTGCTGGTCGATGCGGCTGTTTCGGCCCGGCTCACACCGGGCGCCTGGCTGAGGAAGGGCATGACGGCCTCGCTGCTGGGACGGTTCGCGCGGCTTCTCGTGCAGGATCCCGACAGCGCCGGAGGGCTTCGCGGCAGGGGAGCGCCGGTCGGCAGGATCGAGGTCGCCGGCCGGATCGAGGAGACGACCGAACCCCTCGCATGCAACGAGGCAGAGCGCGAGGCGCTGGCCGAACTGCTTCAGGCGCGTCCGGTCTGGTTCGCATCGGCCTGTCCCGAAGCGGAGGAAGAGGCGGTGATCGCTGCGCATGCCCATGCGATGCGTCTTGCGCACCGGATGCTCCTGATCGTCTCGCCCGCCAGCCTGTCGCGCGGTCCGGCGCTTGCCGAACGGGTGGCGCGCGAGGGGTGGGTGGTCGCGCGGCGGTCCGCAGACGAAGAACCCGACCCCGACGTCCATGTCTATATCGCCGACACCGAGGGAGAGATGGGCCTGTGGTACCGGCTGGCGCCAGTGACCTTCATGGGCGGAACACTCCTGCCCGGAGGGGCGGGCCGCAACCCGTTCGAAGCCGCGGCGCTTGGCTCCGCGATCGTCCACGGCTCGCATCTGACGCCCTATCCGGACGCCTATGGCCGGCTGGCCGAGGCCCGTGCGACCCGCAGCGCGGCGACCCCCGATGCGCTGGCCGCGGTGATCGCCGAACTGATGGCGCCCGACCGGGCAGCGCTTCTTGCCCACAACGCCTGGGCGGTCAGCTCCGGTGGCTCGGAGGTGACGGACCGCGTTTCCCATGCGATCCTCGAAACGCTGGCAAAGCGCCGCTCGAATACCGGCGAGGCCGCCTGATGGGGGCGCCCGCCTTCTGGTTCACCCCGCCCGACGCGCCCGGCTGGCCTGCACTGGCGCTGGCGCCGCTTGGCCGCGTTTACGCCGCCATGACCGCGCGCAGGCTGGCGCATGGCCCCTTCGCCCGCGTCGGTGTTCCGGTCATCTGCATCGGCAACCTCAATGCTGGCGGGACCGGCAAGACGCCGAGCGTGATCGCGCTGGCCCAGCGGCTGACCGACCGCGGGGCAAAGGTCCATGTCGTCAGTCGCGGTCATGGCGGGCGTCTGGCGGGGCCGGTCCGCGTGGATGAACGCCGCCATACCGCGCGCGAGACCGGCGACGAACCGCTGTTGCTCTCCGCCTTCGTGCCGACCTGGGTCGCGCGCGACCGGGCGGCGGGCGCGCGGGTGGCGGTCGCTGCCGGGGCGACGGCGATCATTCTTGACGACGGCTTCCAGAACCCCGCGCTTGCCAAGGATCTTTCGGTCGTCGTCGTCGATGCCGAACGCGGCTTTGGCAACGGGCTTTGCCTGCCCGCCGGCCCGTTGCGCGAACCCGTCCCGGAAGGGCTGGCACGCGCCGACCTCGTGCTTTCGATCGGTGCCCCCGCGGCGCAGCAGGCCTTTCGGGTGCGCTGGGGTGCGGCGATCACCTGCCCGCTTGTGACCGGGTCGCTTCGCCCCTTGCCAACGGGCATGGATTGGCAAGGCCTAAGGGTTCTTGCCTTCGCCGGGATCGGCCACCCGGAGAAGTTCTTCGCGACGCTCAGGGCCCAGGGGGCCGACATCGTCCGCGCCGAAGCGCTAGAGGATCATCAGCCCTTCACCCCGCCGCTCCTGCGCCGTCTGGCCGCCGAGGCGACAGCCCGTGGCCTGCAGCTTGTCACCACCGAAAAGGACGCGGTGCGCCTGCCTGCGGATTTCCGGCGCGGCGTCGTCACCCTGCCGGTCAGGCTTGACCTGGATGACTGGGGGGCGATCGACCGGCAGATCGCCCGCCTCGGTCTTTGACGCCTTCAGTCTGGTCCAAGTACTCTCGGGGGGTGCGGGGGGCAGACGGCCCCCCGCTTCCGCGGGTTTCAGCCGCGCGCCCGCCTGACGTCGCCGTCGTGTTCGCCCAGTTTCGGCGAGGGCCGGTCAAGGGCAAGGTCCGCATCCGAGAAGCGGAAGGGCGACCGGACGCCGGGGATTCCGTCGCGTTCGATCCTCATGCCGCGGGCCGTGACCTGGGGGTCTTCGAACACTTCGGCAAGGTCGTTGATCGGACCGGCGGGCACGCCTGCGGCCTCACAGGCGGCCAGCAGGTCGGTCTTCGTCCACTGTCGCGTCTTCGCGGTCAGTAGATCGGTCAGCGCGGCGCGGTTGGCAATGCGGTCGGCGTTCGTGGCGTAGTCCGGCGCCTCTGCAAGTTCCGCCACTCCGAGGATCGCGCACAGCCGCCGGTACTGCGCATCGTTCCCCGTCGCCAGGATGATCCAGCCATCGGCGCAGTCGAAGACCGCATAGGGCACAAGGTTCTGGTGTGCGTTTCCGATCCGGCCAGGCGCACTGCCCGTTGCCAGATAGTTCATCGCCTGGTTGGCCATGATCGACACGGTCACATCCAGAAGCGCCATGTCGATATGCTGGCCGGTCCCGGTTGTCGCGCGCTGGTGGACCGCGGCAAGGATCGCAGTGGCGGCATAGACCCCGGTGAAGATGTCCGAGACGGCGACACCGACCTTCTGCGGCTGGCCCGCCGGATCGCCGGTCACGCTCATCAGTCCGCCCATGCCCTGGATGATGTAGTCGTAGCCGGCACGGTGGGCGTAGGGGCCATCCTGACCGAACCCGGTGATCGAGCAATAGATGATTCTCGGGTTGACCGCGCGCAGGCTGTCGTAGTCCAGCCCGTACTTGGCCAGCCCGCCGACCTTGAAGTTCTCGATCACGATGTCGGCGTCGCGGACAAGATCGCGGACGAAAGCCTGACCCTCGACGGTGCGGAAATCGGCGATGACAGACCGCTTGCCTCGGTTGCAGGCGTGGAAATATGCGGCGGACCGATCGCCATCGCGTTCGACGAAGGGCGGCCCCCAGCGGCGGGTATCGTCGCCCTCGGGCGCCTCCACCTTGATCACGTCGGCGCCAAGATCCGCAAGCGTCTGACCGGCCCAGGGACCGGCCAGGATGCGGGCAAGCTCGACGACTTTCAGCCCGGCAAGTGGTGTCATCGTCACTTCGCGAGCTTTTCGTCCAGGACCTTCGCAAAGTCCTCGTAGGACATGTTCGAATACTTCTGGCCGTCGATGATGAAACTTGGCGTACCGGTGATGTCGTCCGCGGTGGCCTTGGTCTGGTAGTTGGCAACCATGGCCTTGGCCATGTCGTTGTCCTTCAGGCAGGCGTCAAGAGCGTCGGGTGCGATCCCGGCCTTCAGTCCGATCTTGCGCAGGTTCTCGGCGATGCCGGCCTCGTTCTCGGCGGCAAGCCATTCCTTCTGTGTGTCGTAGATCATGTCCGAGATGCCGAAATACTTCTCGGCGCCGCCGCACCGGGCGACCATCGCGGCCCAAAGGCCGAACTTGTCGAAATAAACCTCGCGGTAGACGAACTTGATCTTTCCAGTGTCGATATAGTTGGATTTCAGCTGCCCGTAGACCTCTTCATGGAAATGCTGGCAGTGTGGGCAGGTAAAGGAAGCGTATTCCACGACAGTGACCGGCGCATCTTCCTGGCCCTGAACCATGTCCGGAACCAGCGCCGCCTCGGACGATGCCGTCGCTGTCTGGGCCTCGGCCGCCGTGGACAGGGCGGGCGGCAGGGTCGCGCCCTGTTGGGACGACCACAATGCGCCCCCGACAACACCCGTGGCCAGAACGACGGCCAGCTTCAGTTTCTTCGACATGCAATCAGCCTTTCTGTTTCCCGCTGCGAGATAAGACCTTTTCTCCCAGCGCTTCAAGGGCGGCCCTCAGGCCATCGTCGCCGACCCCCAGGGCAAGGCCACGCGCGGTTTCGGTGGTTGCGGGGTCGGGGGGCGGCGGTTCGCGGCGCGGTGCCGGGGCAAAGGCGACCTGGCCGTCCGCAAAGCCCGTCGGCGCCGTCTGGGTGATGGTGATACGCGCGATCGCGTTGTAGCCGTAGCAGGCGTTGACCCGGTCCCGGATCGCCGGGGCCTGCATCTGGACAAGCGGGGCAGAGGCGCCCGTGGTCAGGACGGTCAGCGTCGCGCCGAAGCCGTCGCGCGGATAGCTGACCTTGACCGGAAGCGCGAGGCGCGCCACGTCTTCGCCCACGACCTCGGCCCAGTGGGTCAGAAGCCGCGACACCGCGAACCCGCGCCCTTCGCCAAGCTTGCGAATCCGGCCCGACAGCAACGCGGCCGCGGTCTCGAAGCCGCGGCGCCGTCGTTCTGGCCGGTTGTCTGTCTCCGACATCGCTGTCCTTCCGGAAGTTCCGGTTTATGTTAGGCGCAAAATCGGGCAATGCCCACAAGCCATGACGCCGGGAGGCAAACACTTGCGTGATGAGGAGATGAGCAGGGCGCTCCTGCGCTGGTACGACGAGAATGCCCGCGTGATGCCCTGGCGGATCGGGCCCGAGGCGCGCCAGAAGGGGACACGCCCCGATCCCTATTGCGTCTGGCTGTCCGAGGTCATGCTGCAGCAGACGACGGTGGCGGCCGTCCGGGACTATTTCCGCCGTTTCACGGCACGCTGGCCGACGGTCGACGCTCTGGCGGCGGCAGAGGATGCCGAGGTCATGGCCGAATGGGCCGGACTTGGCTACTATGCGCGGGCGCGCAACCTGCTGAAATGCGCCCGCGCCGTCGTGGCCGATCATGGCGGCCGCTTTCCCGAAACCGCCGGGGCGCTGCGTGCCTTGCCAGGTGTCGGCCCCTATACCGCTGCGGCGGTTGCGGCGATCGCCTTTGACGAACCCGCGACCGTCGTCGACGGCAACGTCGAACGAGTGATGGCGCGGCTTTTCGCCGTCGCAACGCCCCTGCCGGCGGCCAAGCCGGAACTGACGTTGCTTGCCGGGCGCCTGACGCCGCGCGATCGTCCGGGCGACCATGCGCAGGCGATGATGGACCTGGGCGCGACGATCTGCACGCCGCGCAATCCCGCCTGCGGGATCTGCCCCCTGTCGGCGGCGTGCCGGGCGCGCGCGCAGGGCACCGCAACCGAACTGCCCGCGAAAACGCCGAAACCCGCCAAACCCACGCGCCGAGGCATCGCCTTCGTCGGCATCCGCAGCGATGGCGCCGCCCTGCTGGAGACCCGCCCCGGACGCGGGCTTCTGGGCGGGATGCTGGGATGGCCGGGCGGCGACTGGGCCGCCAGCCCGCCAGATACCGAGCCACCCTCTGACGGCAATTGGCAGCGCGCCGGCGAGGCGCGCCATACCTTCACCCACTTTCACCTTCTGCTAGAGGTGCGCGCCGCCCGTCTTCCGCAAGGCACCATCGCCCGCCAGGGCGCATTCGTTCCGCGCGAGGCCTTCCGGCCCGGTGATCTGCCGACGGTGATGCGCAAGGCGCTTGACGTCGCGTTGGGCGCTTTCGCCACAGTTGAGGGCACGGACGACCCGCACTAGTCTTGCACGACAGTCAAGGAAAAGCCCCATGACGCGCCTTTCATCTGCCCTCCCTTTCTGGATTTCGCTGGTCCTGCTGCCGCTTGCCGCGATCGGGGCGCAGATCGGCGGCTGGACGGTCTTTCTGCTGCCGCTTTACGGCTGGGTGGGGATCAGCCTGCTGGACGCGGCGGTGGGTCAGAACCACGAGAACCCGGACCCCCAGACCCCGGAAGGCGACCTTTTCTGGTACCGCCTCATCACGCTGGCCTGGTTCCCGATCCAGGTCTTGGCACTTTACGGCACGATATGGTGGGTGACGCATCACGATACGCTCTCGCTTTGGGAAAGGATCGTTCTGTTCTTCGGGCTGGGCGTGATCTCCGGCTCGATCGGGATCACCTATGCGCATGAGTTGATGCACCAGAAGAACCGGCTGGAACGCTGGCTTGGCGATCTCTTGCTGGCGACGGTTCTATACAGCCATTTCCGGACCGAGCACCTCCTGGTGCATCATCGCTATGTCGGCACGCCGCGCGATGCCGTCACCGCGCGCTACAACGAAGGGTTTCACAGGTTCTTCCCGCGCGTCCTGCGCGAGGGCCCGGTATCGGCCTGGCGGGCGGAACGACAGATGCTTGCGCGGGCGGACCGGACCATGTGGCATCCGTCCAACCCGTTCTGGCGCTACGCCACGCTGCAGGCGCTTGCCCTTGCGGCGGCCTATGCGGCGGGCGGCTGGGCCGGGCTTGCGCTTTTCTGCTGGCAGGCGCTGGTCGCTGTCTGGCAACTTGAACTGGTCAACTACGTCGAACATTACGGGCTGACCCGCGAACACCTTGGCGACGGGCGTTACGAACCGGTCCGGCCGCATCATTCCTGGAATGCCGATCACGCCGCTTCGAACTGGATGCTGATCAACCTGCAGCGCCATTCGGACCACCATTGCAGACCCGACCGGCGTTTCCCGCTGCTTCAGACATATGGACCCGGCGATGCTCCGCAGCTTCCGCTTGGTTATCCGGCGATGACCGCGCTGGCGATGATCCCGCCCCTGTGGCGCAGGCGCATGAACCCGCGCGTCCGTGCCTGGCGCAGGGCCTTCTATCCCGGCATTTCCGACTGGTCCGACTACAACCGCGGGCGATTGCCGATGCCGCGCGGCGCAAGCTAGCCACCTACTCCCACGCGGCGGGATCGAAGCCGTTCGCCTCGCAGGCTTTCCAAAGCGGCGCGAGCCATCCGGTCTGGTTCGGAATCTCCCTGCGGGGATGAACGATATGGGGGCCGATCCGCCTTGCCCGCCGCGCCAGAAGGTCAGCTTCCTTCGCGCTGATGCCCGCGGCATAGACACTTTCCGCGATCCTGCGCAGCTGGTCCCCGTGTGCCTCGATCGTCTGGTAGGGCGCCAGGATGATCGTTCCCGGGCGCACCTGCGCCAGGATATGTCCTTCCAACTGCCGCAGCAGATCGTCGTCGCGCATGGGGCGGTAAAGGTAGATGACATCGTACTGCGCGTATTTGTCGAAACCCAGCGCGTCGCATTCGAAGATCCGGCTCCCTTGCGCGCGCATCAACGGAAGCGTCCTTCGTGCGGTTTCGGCATAGCCGGGATCGAACTCGATGCCGTCGGCGATCTCGAAAAGCCCGCTTGCCAGCGCAACCTTGATGCCGCCGCCGCAGCCGACATCAAGGAAACGCATCGGGCCGTCATGGCAGCGCGCCAGAAGCAGCCTGTAGGCCAGGTGCGCGATCTCCAAGAACAGGGATACCCGTGTGGGGATATCCGCAAAACACCCGTGCGCCGCCGAACCGGCCGCCTGCGGAACCGGGTTCACCGCGCGGTGGGCGCGGGTGAACATGATATCGGCGATGGCGTCGATCCCGGCACGCGGGTCAAGAACATCGCGCGGGCGCGGCAACAACGGGAAAGTCGCGCGCCGTTCGATCTGCCGCAGCGCGTCGATGATCGCGCGCCAGATTGCGAAACGCCGGTGCAAGTCCTTCAGCCGGTGCGCTTCCGCCTCTTCCATGCTGCCCTTGCGGTGCGGGCCGCGGCCGAGTGCGCGGCGGCGCAGGGATGCGGCGGTGCGTGCCTGGGCAAGCAGGCGCGCCATCCGGTCGGTCTCCGCGTCGATGCTGCGCCGGCCAAGGGCCGGCCGGACCAGCCGCGCCGCCAGGTCAGATGCCAGCGATTCCGCCTGCGCCTCGAGGACAAGGGTGGCGTCGGGGTGACGCGTGGAAATGTGCATTCCGGTACCCGTCAGGACAGATGACCATAGGCCGATGATGGCTTGAATCCGGAGGGAAAAAAAGCCCCGCCGTTGGTGCGGCGGGGCAGTATCGTGCCGTGGTCAGGCCACAGGCACCGGCGGTAACCGTTGGGAATTCAGTGGGTCTGGGCGTCGCCCATCTCGGCGCGGATCTGCTGGCGCAGGATGTCGATCGAAACCAGCTTGCCATCCCGCTTGAAGTGCCAGTAGGTCCAGCCGTTGCAGGACGGCGCGCCTTCCAGATGGGCGCCGACCTGATGGATGGATCCCTTCACGTCATTGCCGACCAGCGTGCCGTCGGCGCGAACCTTGGCGATCCGGCCGCGCGGGGAAAAAAGCTCCTCCCCCGGGCGCAGCATGCCGCGTTCGACGACCTGTCCGAAGGGGACCCGCGGTTCGGCACGTTTGGAGGCAGTGGTTTCCAGTGCTTCCTTGTCGAACTTGCGGATCTTGCCGATGCGCTTCTCGGCGGCGTCGCGATAGGTGGCCTCGCGTTCGATGCCGATGAACTCGCGGCCAAGCATCTTGGCGACCGCGCCGGTCGTGCCGGTTCCGAAGAACGGGTCCAGTATCACGTCGCCGGGGTTGGTCGTGCCGATGATGACGCGATGCAGAAGCGCCTCCGGCTTCTGCGTCGGATGGGCCTTGTCACCTTGCGCATCCTTCAGCCGTTCATGCCCGGTGCACAGCGGGATCACCCAGTCCGACCGCATCTGCACGCCCTCGTTCAGGGCCTTCAGCGCCTCGTAGTTGAAGGTGTACTTGCCACCCTCGGACTTCGACGCCCAGATCAGCGTTTCGTGCGCGTTGGTCAGGCGCTTGCCGCGGAAGTTCGGCATCGGGTTGGACTTGCGCCAGACGACATCATTCAGGATCCAGAAACCCTGGTTCTGAAGCTCGGCCCCCATGCGAAAGACGTTGTGATAGGATCCGATGACCCAGATCGCGCCATTGGGCTTCAGCAGGCGACGCGCCGCCGCCAGCCAGTCGCGGGTAAAGCGGTCATAGGCCTCGAAGCTGGAAAACTGGTCCCAGTGGTCGTCCACCGCATCGACCTTGGAATTGTCGGGCCGGTGCAGGTCGCCGCGAAGCTGAAGATTGTAGGGCGGATCGGCGAAGATGAGGTCAACGCTCGCTTCCGGAAGCGAGCGCATCACCTCGATGCAATCGCCCGCAATTATCTGGTTGAGGGGCAGCGCCGATTGCGCGCCCTTGGCCTTGGTCATCGTCATCTCTGCCTCGTCTTCGGCGTTTCGCCGTTCGCTGTCCGGCGTTTCTTGTGCCGGTTATCTTGCTACCGAAGATGAGTCAGGAGCGATTCGCCGTCAAATTCTTTTTTGAATCAAGGGTTTACAGATTTATCTTGATACAAGATATTGTGCACGGGCCGAAAGGAACGCCTATGATGTGGGGTCGGCCCTAAATCTCGAAGGGCTGCAAGGTGGTCCCTTGTCGGGTATCCGGCGTTGCGTTCCCAGCCGTATCCGGGGTGCTGTTGCGCCAAATCCACCATGATGCGGTCGCGCACCACCTTGGCCACGATCGACGCGGCGGCGATCGACAGTGACCGCGCATCGCCCTTGACGACCGCTTCAGCAGGAAGGGCCAGCCCGCGCGGGATCATGTTGCCGTCGATCAGCGCATAATCCGCGCCGCCGGGCAGCCCGGCAAGCGCGCGTTCCATCGCAAGGTGACTGGCGCGCAGGATGTTGTGTTCGTCGATCTCCGCCACGCTGGCCTCGGCCCAGGCAAGGTCGGCAACGGCGCAAAGTGCTGCGAACAGCGATTCACGCCGCGACGCGCTCAGCGCCTTGGAATCGTTCAGGCCCTCGGGGATGCGCGCGGGGTCAAGCCGGACGGCCGCCGCGACGACCGGGCCGCAAAGGGGGCCGCGACCGGCCTCGTCCACGCCGGCGACCCGGGCGTGGCCGCGCGCGAGGGCGGCAACCTCGAACGAAAGGTCGGGGATGGTCTTCATGACGCGACTTTGGTGAAACCCGGCGCGGCTGCAAGCAAAAAGGGGCGGATGCCATGACATCCGCCCCAGTTGCGGCATGCGCGAAGGGGATGCATGCCGTCTGCTCGATTTGATCCAGCGAGGTTTAGCGGCGCCAACGCGCGACGCGATAGCCCTTGTCCTCAAGACAATTCAGCCCATAGGCTTGCCGGTGGTCCCCCCTGTGCCGGACATTGACGCGGCATTCGCCGGGCAGGCGCCGCGCCACACCGAAATCGGTCATGCAGCGGGACGATACGACCTCGCGCCAGCGACCGCGGATCTTGCCGTCGAAGATGCATTGCGCGGGGATGATCTTGCCCTTCTTGCGGAAGGAATCGTCATAGCGGTTGCGGGACGTCCAGTCGTCGGACCAGCGGTCGTCCACGACGGTAGCGGCTTCTTCCCTGTTCTTCTTGTCGAGTTCGTGGACCAGCAGGCCCACCCCCACCGCGCCAAGGGCAAGCTTGAGCGCGTCGTTGCTGTCTGCGCGCACCGGGGCCGCGGCGGTCAGGGCGATGGCGGCGGCGGCGATGGCGGCGGTGATGCGATGTTTCATCTCTCTCTCCATGCTCGGGCGGCGCAGGGCCGCAGCTTGATGAGACCGAGATGGGGCAGATCGACAGGGTCAGGCAATTACCCGGTCCCGATATGCGATAACAGGCGCCCTGCCGGGCATTGATATTGATTAACCGCGCCCGTATGCGCAGGTTGGACGCAACGTAACCCAATCTCACGGTGGCAGACCGATGAAACGCATGTTCTTCACCCTTGCCGTCACGGCATCCATGATGGCGGCAGCGCCCGCGCTTGCCGATTGCACCGTCAAGTACAAGGCCAAGCAGGACGATCCGCTGCAACTGAGGGCCGGAGAAGCGAAGCTGCCCGACAGCGCCTGCGGGTCAAAGGATGCCGCCGCCGCCGCCCTGGCACCGATGCTTGCCAAGGAAGGCTGGACCCTGCTGGCGATTGTCGCCATCCTTGGCTAGTGACGCTACAGCCGGGGGCCATTCCGTGACCGACTATCCCAACACCGCCCAGGTGGCGATCAAGGCCGGGAACCGCGTTGTCGTCTGGGGCATCGCAGGCATCGTTGCAACCCTCGTCCTTGCGGCGGGCTTCCTGTTCTTTTCGCTTCCCGACGCAAACGCGTTCAACGCACGGGTCGAACGGATCTTCGTCGAAAACGACGCGCTGAACACGGCGGAACAGATCAAGCTTCTTGAGATTCTCGCGCAGTCCGGCACCACCTTTTCCGAGCTTTTGACAAGTTACCGGGTGGTCATTTTCATCCTGATGATCTTCGCCACCGCGCTGCTGATCGCGGCGCTGGTCTTTCTTGTGATGATCGTGGAACTGAACCGCCGGATGGTCGCGATCCAGCGGCAGGGGATCCAGGTGTCATCGCTTCTGATCAGCCGCAACGAAAAGGCGGTTGTCCTGAACGACCTTGAATTCAAGCTGACCGACGCCGCGATCGAGACCCTGGCCGTCCTGGCCGAGGCGCGGATGGACGACGACGTCCTTTCGGGCGCCGAGATAGAGGCGGTGATCACCGGCCGAAAGGCCGTCGATTGCGACGAGGCGGCGGGCGCGGTGCGCATCAAGCGCCTGCGCGACGCGCTGGGCAACCAGATCGTTTCGGAGCTTCTGGTCAAGAACATCGCGCGACGCGGCTACATGCTTGCCGTCAACAAGGACGCGATCCGGATGATCTGAATCGCCCTTGCGCCGGGGGGCGGGGGGTCCTATACGAACGCCTCGTTTGCCGGTTCTTGGGGGGCTGCCCGTGCTTCAGACACCCTTCTATCTGATCGACAAGGCGAAGCTTCTTCGCAACATGGAGATCATCGACCGCCTGCGCGCGGGGTCCGGGGCCAGGGCGCTTCTGGCGCTGAAGTGCTTTGCGACATGGTCGGCCTTCGACCTGATGCGCGACCACATGGATGGCACGACCTCGTCCTCGCTGTTCGAATTGCGGCTGGGCAAGGAAAAATTCGGCAAGGAAACGCACGCCTATTCGGTCGCCTGGGCGGACCACGAGATCGCCGAGGCGGTGGGCTATGCCGACAAGATCATCTTCAATTCGATCGGTCAGCTGGAACGGTTCGACAACCATTCGGCGGGCATCCAGCGCGGACTGCGGCTGAATCCGCGGTTTTCGACCAGCGGCTTCGACCTTGCCGACCCGGCGCGGCCGTTTTCGCGCCTGGGCGAATGGGATGCGGGAAAGATCATGGGCGTGATCGACCGTATTTCGGGCTTCATGATCCATTACAACTGCGAAAACCGCGACTTCGCCCTGTTCGACCAGCAGCTTGGCCGCATCGAGGAGGAATTCGGGCGGCTTCTCGAAAAGGTGAAATGGGTCAGTCTGGGGGGCGGCATCCACTTCACCGGCGAAGGTTATCCTGTCGATGACCTGGCCGCGCGGCTAAAGGTGTTTTCGCAGAAGTTCGGCGTGCAGGTCTATCTTGAGCCGGGCGAGGCCGCGATCACCAATTCCACTTCTCTGGAAGTGACCGTCCTTGACCTTCTGAACAACGGCAAGGATCTGGCGATCGTCGACAGCTCGATCGAGGCGCATATGCTGGATCTGCTGATCTACCGTGAAAAGGCGAAACTGCCCCAGAAGGGCGACCACGAATACCAGATCTGCGGCAAGTCCTGCCTGGCCGGCGACATCTTCGGCGATGCGCGCTTCGAACGTCCGCTGCATGTCGGCGACCGCATCTCTGTTGCCGACGCCGCCGGGTACACGATGGTCAAGAAGAACTGGTTCAACGGTGTGAACATGCCGGCCATCGTCATCCGGGAACTGGACGGAACGCTGCGCGTTGCGCGTGAATTTGGCTACGAGGATTACGCCTCCAGCCTGTCGTGAGCGTGTTACACGCTCCCCTTCCACTGGCCTCTGGGAACAAGGAGACAGCCGAAGTGAAAAAGAACGTGCTTATCATCGGTGCAGGCGGCGTCGCGCAGGTCGTGGCCCACAAATGCGCGCAGCACAATGATGTGCTGGGCGATCTGCATATCGCGAGCCGCACGAAATCGAAATGCGACGCCATCATCGCAAGCGTTGAGGAAAAAGGCGCCATGAAGGTGCCCGGGACCTTCGCCGCGCATGCCGTGGACGCGATGGATACCGCCGCCGTCGCCGATCTTATCCGCGAGACCGGTGCGCAGATCGTGGTCAACGTGGGGTCGCCCTTCGTGAACATGTCTGTGCTGGACGCCTGCATCCAGACCGGCGCCGCCTACATGGACACCGCGATTCACGAGGATCCCGGGAAGATTTGCGAAACGCCGCCCTGGTACGGCAACTACGAATGGAAGAAGCGCGAGGCCTGCGAGAAGGCGGGCGTCACGGCGATCCTCGGTGTGGGCTTCGACCCCGGCGTGGTCAACGCCTATGCGCGCCTGGCGGAGGAAGAATACCTCGACACGATCGAAAGCATCGACATCGTCGATATCAATGCCGGATCGCATGGCAAGTGGTTTTCGACGAACTTCGACCCGGAGATCAACTTTCGCGAATTTACCGGTACGGTCTATTCCTGGCAGAACGGCGCCTGGCAGTCGAACACGATGTTCGAGGTGGGCCGCGAATGGGATCTGCCCGTCGTCGGCAGGCAAAAGGCCTACATGACCGGCCATGACGAGGTTCATTCGCTGTCAGCGCGCTATCCGCAGGCCGATGTGCGCTTCTGGATGGGCTTTGGCGATCACTACATCAACGTCTTCACCGTCCTGAAGAACCTTGGCCTTCTGTCCGAACAGCCCGTGACCACCGCCGAGGGGCAGGAGGTGATCCCGCTGAAAGTGGTGAAGGCCGTCCTGCCGGACCCGGCAAGCCTTGCGCCGAACTACACCGGCAAGACCTGCATCGGAGATGTCGTGAGGGGAACGAAGGACGGCAAGCCCGCCGAAGTCTTCATATACAACGTCGCCGACCACAAGGAAGCTTACGAGGAAGTGGGCAGCCAGGGCATTTCCTATACTGCCGGCGTGCCCCCGGTTGCCGCCGCGATCCTGATCGCCAATGGCACCTGGGACGTGAGGAAGATGGCCAATGTCGAAGACCTCGACCCGCGGCCGTTCATCAACCTTCTGAACCGCATCGGCCTGCCGACCCGGGTCAAGGACGCCGCCGGCGACCGGGCCGTCGAGTTCGGCTGATCCGGTTCGGGCGTCCGCATCGGCCATCAGCGGCGCCCAGAAGGGTGCCGCTTCCTGCCACGCCCGTGTTCTTGGTGATCTGGCGGCCCCGTCAGGATTCGAACCTGAGACCTACCGCTTAGGAGGCGGTCGCTCTATCCCCTGAGCTACGGGGCCGCTGCGACCTTGGATAATTGGGTCGCCGACGAATGGCAAGCGTGCCACGGATCCACGCGCCCCGGTTCGCCATGGCTGAAATCCAAGGCTTCGTGTCGGTTTTGCCCGGGGTCGCGGCGCGGCCAGCCGGCATAGTCGCGGCGAACGAGCCTTTGCCCGAAGGGAGCCCCCGCATGCGATACTCCGGCCTTCGCGTCATCAGGGAGGCGCTGACCGGCCACCGCGGCTGGACGCCGGTCTGGCGCGACCCCGCCCCGCAAGCCAGTTACGACTATGTGATTGTCGGCGGCGGCGGCCACGGCCTTGCGACAGCCTATTACCTGGCGAAGGAATTCCGTCAGGCGCGGATCGCGGTTCTCGAAAAAGGGTATCTCGGCGGCGGCAATGTCGGCCGTAACACGACGATCATCCGGTCCAACTACCTGCTGGACGGCAACGAACCCTTCTACGAATTCTCGATGAAGCTGTGGGAGGGGATGGAGCAGGACTTCAACTACAACGCGATGGTCAGCCAGCGCGGGATCATCAACCTTTTCCATACCGACGCGGCCCGCGATGCGGCGACGCGGCGCGGCAACGCGATGATCCTGCACGGCGCGGACGCCGATATCCTGGACCGCGAACAGGTTCGGGCGATGTATCCGTTCCTGAACTTCGACAATGCCCGCTTCCCGATCAAGGGCGCGCTGATGCAGCGCCGGGGCGGCACGGCGCGGCACGACGCGGTGGCCTGGGGCTACGCGCGCGGCGCGGACCTGCGCGGCGTGGACCTGATCCAGAACTGTGAAGTGACGGGGATGCGGATCGAGGCTGGCCGGATCCTTGGCGTCGAGACGACGCGCGGCTTCATCGGTGCGAAGAAGGTCGGGGTTGCGGTCGCCGGATCGTCGAGCCGTGTGATGGCCCATGCCGGAATGCGCCTGCCGATCGAAAGCCATGTGCTTCAGGCGTTCGTCTCCGAAGGGTTGAAGCCGTTGATCGACGGCGTGATGACCTTTGGAGCAGGGCATTTCTATGTCAGCCAGTCCGACAAGGGCGGTCTTGTCTTCGGTGGCGACATCGACGGCTACAACTCCTATGCGCAGCGCGGCAACCTGCCTGTGATCGAGGATGTCGCCGAGGGCGGCATGGCGCTGATGCCGATGATCGGGCGGGCGCGTCTTCTGCGCACCTGGGGCGGGGTCATGGACATGTCGATGGACGGATCCCCGATCATCGACAAGACCCATGTCGAGGGGCTCTATTTCAACGGCGGCTGGTGCTACGGCGGGTTCAAGGCGACACCTGCCTCCGGATGGTGCTTCGCGCATCTTCTGGCGACGGACCGTCCGCACGAAACCGGGACCGCGTTCCGCTTCGACCGTTTCATGAGGGGCCTGGCCATCGACGAAAAGGGCCAGGGCCCGACGCCGAACCTGCACTGAGGTCAGACAGATGATCATCAATCACCCCCTTCTTGGCCCCCGCGACGCGCAGGAATTCGTCTATCTGGGCGATGCACGGCTGATCGGGCGCCCCGACGGCATGGACGAAGGCGCCGCACAGGCGTTCCACGACCATGTGTTCCTGCGTGACAACCCCGCAGGCGAACACCGGGAACTCTGGTTTCACGAACAGGGCGACCGGTCCTGGCTGGTCGTCACCCGCAATACCGTCACGCACGAGATCACCAAGGTCGAACTGGCCCGCGATGTGGCCCGCGCACTGGGAAGAAGCAAATGAGCCAGTCAAATCGAATCCCGGGCGGCCTGATCGACCGGTCCGGGACGCTGTCCTTCACATTCGACGGGCGGTCCTATCAGGGCCATCCCGGCGATACGCTGGCCTCCGGGCTTCTGGCCAACGGGGTGCGGCTGATGGGCCGCAGCTTCAAGTATCATCGTCCGCGCGGGCCGATCTCGGCTGGGTCGGACGAGCCGAACGCGCTGGTCGAACTTCGCACCGGCGCCCGGCAGGAACCCAACACCCGCGCCACAGTGGCCGAGCTCTTCGACGGGCTTTCGGCGCAAAGCCAGAACCGCTGGCCCTCGCTCGCCTTCGATGCGCTGGCGATCAACGACCGGCTGTCGCCCTTTTTCGCGGCAGGCTTCTACTACAAGACCTTCATGTGGCCCGCGGCCTTCTGGGAGAAGGTCTATGAACCGATCATCCGCCGCGCCGCCGGTCTGGGCAGCCTGTCGCGGCTTCCCGATCCGGATGTCTACGACAAGGGATTCCTGCACTGCGACATCCTGGTGATCGGCGCGGGCCCTTCGGGTCTTGCCGCCGCGCTGACCGCAGGGCGGTCGGGCGCGCGGGTGATCCTTGCCGATGAGGATTTCCGTATGGGCGGACGGCTCACGGCCGAAACGCAAGGCGTCGGCGGGCTGTCGGGGGCCGATTGGACCGCGCAGGCGCTGGCGGAGCTTTCGGGCCTTCCGAACGTTCGCCTGATGACGCGCACGACCGTCGTCGGGGCCTTCGACCATGGCATCTATGGCGCGGTCGAACGCGTGAGCGACCATGTGCCCGTGCCCGCGGAAGGCAAGCCCCGGCAGATCCTGTGGCGCATCTACGCGCGCCGCGCGATCCTTGCGGCGGGCGCGACCGAACGGATGATCGCCTTCGAGGACAACGACCGGCCCGGAATCATGCTGGCCGGCGCAGTGCGGGCATATGCCAACCGATGGGGTGTCGCAGCCGGGCGCCGGGTTGCGGTCTTCACCAACAATGACGACGGGCTGCGCACCGCGGCGGACCTGCGCGCGAAGGGGCTGGAGATCGCAGCGGTCATCGACAGCCGCAAGGGCGAAGAGGTGACGGGAAGCGCCGGGCGTCTGGGCTTGCGTTCGATCAAGGTGCGCGACGGCTCCGGCAGGACGCGCACGGTCGAATGCGATGCGCTGGCGGTGTCGGGCGGCTGGAACCCGAACCTTCACCTGACCTCGCACCATCGCGGCAGGCCGGTCTGGGACGAGGCGATCGCCGCCTTCGTCCCGGGGCCGGGCGGACCCGCCGGATTGTTGCCCGCAGGGGCGGCGGCCGGGCACCTGACAACCCATGGCGCGCTGAAGACGGGGGCAAAGGCGGCCGCCGCCGCGCTGGCCGACCTTGGCCACAAGGCCGCAGCCTTCGATCTGCCCGAAGCCGAAGACGCACCGGTGTCGATCACGCCGAAATGGCATGTGCCCGGCAAGGGCCGGGCCTGGGTCGATCCGCAGAACGACGTGACGGTCAAGGACGTGAAGCTTGCCCATCAGGAAGGTTTCCGTTCGGTCGAGCATCTGAAACGCTACACGACGCTTGGCATGGCGACCGACCAGGGCAAGGCGGGCAACGTGCTTGGCCTTGCCGTCATGGCCGAGATGACCGGCCAGTCGATCCCCGAGACCGGCACCACGATCTACCGCCCGCCCTACACGCCCGTCGCGATGGGCGCGCTTGCCGGCCGGTCGCGGGAAAAGGACTTCAAGCCCACGCGCCTGACGCCGTCGCACAAATGGGCCGCCGAACAGGGCGCGGTCTTCGTCGAGGTGGGCATGTGGCTGCGCGCGCAGTGGTTCCCGAAACCGGGCGAAACCCATTGGCGGCAGTCCGTCGACCGCGAAGTGCTGGCCACCCGCGCCTCGGCGGGCATCTGCGACGTGACCACGCTTGGCAAGATCGACATCCAGGGCAAGGATGCGGGCGCGTTCCTGAACCGCGTCTACGCCAACACCTTCGCGACGCTGCCGGTGGGCAAGGTCCGCTATGGCCTGATGCTGCGCGAGGACGGGATCGTCATGGACGACGGCACCACCGCGCGTCTTGCCGAGGACGAATGGGTGATGACCACGACCACGGCGAACGCGGTTCCGGTCTTCCGGCACCTGGAATTCTGCCGCCAGTGCCTCTGGCCCGACATGGACGTGCAGCTGATCTCCACCACCGAGGCCTGGGCGCAGTTTTCGGTCGCTGGCCCGAACGCGCGGCGGCTTCTGGAAAAGGTCGTCGATCAGGACATTTCCGACGCGGCATTCCCCTACATGGCCTGCGCCAACATCACCGTCTGCGGCGGCCTGCGCGCGCGGCTTTTCCGCATCTCCTTCTCGGGTGAGCTGGCCTATGAGATCGCAGTGCCCACCCGCTACGGCGATGCGATGATCCGCGCGCTGATGAAAGCGGGGGAAGAGTTCGACGCGGTCGCCTACGGCACCGAAGCGCTGGGCGTGATGCGCGTCGAAAAGGGCCATGTGGCGGGCAACGAGTTGAACGGCCAGTCGACCGCGCTGAACATGGGGCTGGGCAAGATGGTGTCGAAGAAGAAGGACGCCATCGGCATGGTCCTGTCGCAGCGCGAGGGGATGGTGGCCAAGGACGGGCTGCGGCTTGTCGGGGTGAAGCCCGTCGATCCCAGCCAGCCGCTGACCGCCGGCAGCCACTTCATTGCGATGGGCAAGCCCGCGACGGCGGCCCATGACGACGGCTGGCTGACCTCGGTCGTCTATTCGCCGCATCTGGGTCATTCGATCGCGCTTGGCTATCTGAAGGATGGATCCGCGCGGATGGGCGAACGGCTTCGCACCGTCAACCTTCTGAAGAAGACCGAGGTCGAGGTCGAAATCGTCAGCCCGCATTTCATCGACCCAGAGGGGGAACGCCTTCGTGCCTGAACACAGCCTGAAACCCCTGACGCCGCTGGGTCACGAAAGCCCCGAAACCGTGACGCTAGGGCCCGTGACGATCGCGGAGGTCGTCGATATCGCGCTGGCGTCGCTGGCGGTGCGTGCAGGTCGCGGCGGCGATGTCGCAACCGCCGCCAGGAAGGCGGGCATCGCCCTGCCGCCACCCGGACATGCGGCGGCGGGTGATCCCTGGTCGGCGTTCTGGATGGGGCCGGAAATGTGGATGATCACGGCGCCCTGTTCTACACACGAGGACATCGTGGCGGCGCTGAAGCCCATCTTCGGCGATGCGGCCTCGCTGACCGAGCAGACCGACGCCTGGGCACGGTTCCGGGTGACGGGACGCGACCTGCCCCGGCTTTTCGAACGCCTGTGCGGCGCCGATCTTGACCGGGCATCCGGGGGGCAGGCCATCCGCACGACGATCGAGCATCTGGGCGCGTTTCTTCTGGTGCGAGAAGACGGTGCCATTGACGTGCTGTCCGCACGGTCGTCGGCGGCGTCGCTGCATCACGCGATCATCGCCGCAGCGAAAAGCGTGTTCTGAAGGTCAGGCCCGCCTTATGTCCCCGATCGGGGGCATCGCCCCTGAAAGGCCGCGCAGCCCCGCAAGGCTGCGCCGTTCTTCGCGTGGGCCGATGCCGAAGGCGGCGGCATAGTAGCGTGCAAGCTCGGTCGAACTGGAATAGCCCACCGACTGCGCGATCTCGGTCAATGAGGCGTTTGAAAAGATGACCCTTTGGCGTGCGCGGCGCAACCGCATCAGCCGGTAGTAGCGCATCGGGGTCTGCCCGGTTGCTGCCTTGAACACCCGTTCAAGCTGGCGTTCGGACAGGGCGACCGCCCCGGCCACGTCGGCGATCTGGATCGGGTCTTCGATGTGGTCGGCGAATAGCGCGATCGCTGCACGGACGGGCGCGGGCAACAGCGTTTCGGTGCCCCCCGCACCGGCGACGGGCATGGTCTGCACCGCGTTTTCGTCCCGCACGAACGGATGCTGGAACCAGCATGCGACCTCGGTCATGACGGGACGGCCCAGCCGTTCCTCGATCAGGCGCAGCATGAGGTCGAAGACGGCCCCCGCCCCGGAAACGGTGATTCGCCGGCGATCGCGCAGGATCGCAGCCTGGGTCGCTTCGATCAGTGGAAACTCGGCGGCAAAGGCGGCCTCGTAGCACCAGTGGACGGAACAACGCCGCCCCTCCATCAGGCCGGTCCGCGCAAGCGGGAAGATGCCGCCCGAAAAGGCGCCGATGGTCACGCCCGAACGGTCGAGCCATCGGACCTGCGCCTGGGCATGGCGTGTGTCCTCGAACATGGCGGAAGGGCCGGAAAGGAAGAACAGGTAGTCAAGCCCGCGCGCCTCGTCCAGAGACATGTCCGGTTCGAAACGCACCTCAGCACTTGAGCGGACCGGCGCGGCGCTTTCCCCCACGAGCTTCCAGGCGAACTCTTTCCGGCCAGTGATTTCATTGGCAGCCCGAAGTGGTTCGATCGCCGAGGTCAGGCAGGCCATCGGGAAGCCCGGAAAAAGCAGGAAGCCCAATGTTTCCGTAGTGTCACTTCGGGTTGCGATCATGACCGAACACCTCCTCTTGAGCAGCGCGTTCTTTCACGGTAGTGAAAAACATCCCTTCTTTCAGCCATAGTATGCCCATGTCTTCGAATCGACCCGAAAGTGCACCGCCGGCGATCAGCCCGGCGAAGCCTGCCTTCGATCAGGATCCGCATCGCGTGCGAGAACTGACCGAGCGCAACCTTGAGAACGCCATCGGCCGCGAGGTCCGAGCCTTTCGTCATCAGCAGGGCATGACGGTTGCACAGCTTGCGCAGGTTACGGGCCTGTCGATCGGAATGCTGTCGAAGATCGAGAATGGCATGACCTCTCCGTCGCTGACGACGCTGCAGATCCTCAGCCACGCGTTCTCGACGCCGATCACCTCGTTCTTTCGCGGCTACGAAGAACGGCGCGAGGTGCAGCATGTGAAGGCGGGCGACCATGTGGAGATCGAGCGCCGAGGCACCCGGGCGGGGCACCAGTACAACCTTCTGGGGCATATCGGCTCCAACTCCTCGGGGGTGGTGGTGGAACCCTACATCATCACACTGACGGAACAGTCCGATGTCTTCCCGGCGTTCCAGCATGACGGGATCGAGCTTCTTTACATGCTGGAGGGAGAGGTCACGTACCGCCACGGCGATCAGCTTTTCCACATGGAACCCGGCGACAGCCTGTTCTTCGACGCCGATGCCCCGCATGGCCCCGAAGTCCTGGTGAAACTGCCCGCACGGTATCTGTCGGTCATTTCCTATCCTCAGGCCTGAGCCTGCCCGTGGCGATGCCGCCAGACTTCAGCGCGCACCCGCGCGGTCTTGTAGGCATCAAGGATCGAAAGCGCATAGACAAAGATCCCGCCCGCGAACTTGCCGACAAGCGACACGTCAGGGGCGGCGGTCTTCAGCGTGAAGCCGCCCAGTAGCAGCATGAAGAACAGGAAGATCAGCCCACGGAAGGGTTGCCGGTTCAGGACATGACCCGTGCCCGGAAGCACAATCGTCGCGGCAAGCACGGCGTAGGGGTTGGCGGGGGCCTTGGGTGTCTGGTTCATGCGGTGCGGCTTTCACTGTGGGATGCCCGTGTCTTGACAACATCTTCGCGAAGCGACGCAAGCGCGTCCAGAACGGACTCGAGCCTCGCAGGATCAAGCTGTCTGGCACCCATCTCTGCATCCCGGAACACAAGATAGCGCGTGCGGTCGGCCTCTTCCGCCAGAAACACTGCCCGAAGCCCCTTGGGAGATACGATCAGTTCCTTCATGCGCGGATCGTCGAACAGCCCCAGATGCGGACGCAGAAGCGCCTCCGGCGGAATCGCCGCCGCATCGTCGCTACGGATCGTCGCGGCCTCGGGGAAGCCGGCAGGCAGCGCGATCTGGTCTGGCAGGAGGTTGAAATTGGAAAAGGGCTCCAGCCCCGTTGGCCGCATCATCAGATCCAGTGTCGCGCGAACCGGAAGCGGCTCGGGCAGCGTCACCATGACCCAAAGCGCGGGAAGCTTGCGAAAGGTCAGTGTGTCGGGCATCGCCTGCAGATCGACAAGCCGCCCGCGATAGCGCCCGGACAGCCGCGCGAAACCTGCGGTCCCTTCCCCCCTGCGCCGTTCAGTCAGAAGCGACTTGCAGGCGTCGAAGTAGCTGGCACGGTATGCTTTGCGTTCCCGGTCCGCACGGATCGTGCGAAACGCGAGCATGACAAACGTCAGGCCAAGTCCTGCAGCGAGAGCCAGAAGAATGAGTCGGTCCATCCAGGCACCTTACGGAAGGAAATGGCCCGCCGCGAAGGGCGGGCCATAACCGGTTTGGTCAGGCTCAGTAGCCTTGCGGCTTCGGCCAGGGCATCGTGAACTGGGTTCCACGGTTCACGAAGCGATAGCGCCAGAAGTGGAACCAGAGCGAGACCACGATGTAGAAGCCGATCATCGCGATCAGCTGTGTGCCATAGCCCAGGAACACCGCAAAGAAGGTGATCCCGCAGAGGCACAGAAGCACGATCGCCGGCAGCGGGTGGAACGGGTGTTCGTAGCCCCGCTTGATCGAGTTCAGCGGCCACTTCTTGCGGAACAGGATCACGTTCAGCGGCATGAACGTGTATTCCAGAAGCCCTGACAGGATCGAGAAGGTGATCACCTGATCGAGCGGCGCACCAAGCGCGAAGATAAGCGCGATGGGAACCAGGAAGATGATCGACCGGTAGGGCGTGCGGTACTTCGGATGCACGGCGCCGAACCAGCCCGGCAGGTACTTGTCACGCCCCATCGCGAACCAGGCGCGGCTGGCGTCGTTGATGCAGCCGTTGGCCGAGGCGAGTGTGGCGAACAGCGTGCCGATGCCCAAGAGCCAGACAAGTGCGTTCGACCCCGAAAGCTGCGCCGCCGAGAAAAGCGGCGCCACCGCGCCGTCGACGCCGTCGCCAAGGTATTCCCACGGCAGGATCCCCGAGCAGACATACCAGGTCAGCGTCGCCGCGATCAGCAGGGTCATGATCCCGGCCAGTGTCCCGAACGGGAGCGCGCGCGCGGGCGAACGAACCTCTTCGGCGGCCTGGGTCGTTCCCTCGATCCCGAGGTAGTACCAAAGGCCGAAGTGCATCGCCGCCAGAACCCCGATCCAGCCATAGGGAAGTTCATGGCCCTCCATCAGCGCCGCGTGCTGCATGATGCCGCCACCCAGGATGCCGGAGGTCGACAGGAACAGCACGATGATCGCGACAAAGGCGATCGCCGTGATGACAAGGTTGAAGGTCAGCGTTGCCAGAACGCCCCGGTAGTTCAGCCAGGCCAGGAACATGATGACCATGATGATGAACGGCCGTTGGTCAAGCTCTCCCGCATATCCGGTCATCGACGCGACAACCGAGATCAGGTAGCCCGCCGTGATCGCGTTGGCCGCCTCCAGCATGGTATAGGCGAAGGTCAGGTATAGCCCGACGTTGAAGGCCATGAGCGGCCCGACGATGTGCTTGGCCTGGGTATACTGGCCGCCCGCCGCTGCGACGGTCGATGTGACCTCGGAGTCGATCATCGCGACGCAGGTATACAGAATCCCTGCGAACCAGCAGGCGATCAGCGCCGCATATGCGCCGCCCTTGCCGACCGCGAAGTTCCAACCCATGTATTCGCCGACCAGAACGATGCCGACGCCAAGTGCCCAGACATGGGCCGGACCCAGGACGCGCAACAGGCCGACGACCGTGCCGTGCGGACCCATCCCGTCCATTTCCTTTGAGGTGATATCCGTGTTTGCCATGATCGCGCCCCTCAGATCTTGTGCTCTTCGGTCATCGCCTCAAGCTCGCCCTCGCGGGACGAGGTCAGGACGTCTTCCGAATAGGTCGTGTCGGTCTTGAGCCAGTCGATGACCATGAAAAGGCCAAGAAGCGCGGAGACGCCCCAGGCCGCGTATTCAAGCAGTTGCCAGGTTTCCATCTCTGCCCCCTATTTTCCGTCGAACTTCTCCGCGATGACTTCGCGGTATTCGCTTTCGGAGAATTTCAGCATCAGCACATAGTAGGCGACGATGATCACGATCATCGCGATCAGCGCGCCGGCGGTGAAGGAATAGTCGAAACGCGCCAGGATCAGGTCGTGCGCGCTTTCGGGGGTGTAACCCAGTGCCTCGTACTGTGCGGCCTGTGCCGGCGTCTGCCCCAGTGCTTCCCAGGTTGCGCCCTCCATCGGCTCGGCCACGGTCTTGGCGGCGCCGGAAAGGCCCATCTTCAGCGGGACGAACAAGGCGCCAAGCGTCAGGATGACAAGAAAGATGACGTCGAAGATCTGGCTTGCCTTGCTTTGAATCGGGGCTCGATACTTTGCCATCGGCCTACCCCCTTGCCTTGCGGGCTTCATCAAGGAACTTGATGTCCAGCCCGTACATGAAGTCGCGATCCTCGCGGTAGTGGCGCAGCATCGCCATGATCGCCGCGGTATTGAAGACCAGCACGATGGCCCCGCCCGCGAGCAGAATCATTCGAGCCATTCCAGATGGTGCGAGTGACCAGGTGGCAAGCGCCACGAAGATCACCGAAAACCAAAGACCGACCACGAAAGCCCAAGCGATTACCACGTCGCGCCTGTGCATCGCCTCGATGCGTCCAGACAAATCTGACACTGTGACTCCTCCCTAGTTGATTTTGTCGCCGGCCAGCCTCGTTCTGAGGTGACCGGACATTTCCCTCCTCGTGAACTTTTTTTGCTACAGGGAATATCGACTGCGACGTTCTGTCAAGCTTTCCCTGAGCGGGAGGCAAGAAGGCGATGACCTGTCGCTCGCAGATCGACGGTGATCAATGACGGGCTTTTGATCGAAATCGCCCTCACAGGTTAAAAAAGTTTCTTGATAGTTGAACGTCGATCTGAGAGGTGCTAGCGTCAATTCGAAACCATCTGGGAGCGCATCATGTGCGGCATCGTTGGCCTCTTTCTCAAGGACCCCTCACTGGAACCCAAGCTTGGCGCCATGCTGGCAGATATGCTTGTCACGATGACCGATCGTGGTCCTGACAGTGCGGGCATCGCAATCTACTCTGGCGCCCGTGACGGCATCGGCAAGATAACCGTCCAGTCGGCCCATCCCGAAAAGGACTTCAAGAACCTTGACGAGGATCTGAGGAACGCAATCGGCAAGCCTGTTCTGCTGCTGGAAAAAAGCACCCATGCCGTGCTTGAGGTGCCGCTCGATCAGATCGAGGCGGCGCGGTCGGCGCTGGCGCACCTGCGTCCGGGGGTGAAGATCATGAGCGTCGGCGACAGCATCGAGATCTTCAAGGAGGTCGGGCTGCCCAAGGACGTTGCCGCCCGGTTCGATGTCTCCCGGATGAAGGGCACGCACGGGATCGGCCATACCCGCATGGCGACTGAATCGGCCGTGACGACAATGGGTGCGCACCCGTTCTCCACCGGATCGGACCAGTGCCTTGTGCACAACGGGTCGCTGTCCAACCACAATTCTGTCCGCCGGACGCTCAAGAAGGCGGGCATGACCTTCGAAACCGAGAACGACACCGAAGTCGCGGCTGCGTTCCTGACCCACAAGATGGAAGATGGTGCTGGTCTGGGCGCCGCGATGGAAGCCACGCTGACGGACCTTGACGGTTTCTTCACCTTCGTCGTCGGGACCAAGAACGGCTTTGGCGTCGTGCGCGATCCGATCGCCTGCAAGCCCGCCGTGATGGCCGAGACCGATCAATATGTCGCCTTTGGTTCCGAATATCGCGCACTTGTCGACCTGCCGGGCATCGAGAATGCTCGTGTCTGGGAACCTGAACCCGCCACCGTCTATTTCTGGGAACGTTGAGTATGCCGAGTTTCGATCTTGGGGCGCACGGACTGCGTGCGCTCAACTCCACCCTGCACGCCCTCAAGGGGCAGACCAACGAAACCCAGTGGGATGTCGTGAACCCGCGCGGCAGCCATGCCATCGCGGCCGGCGTCGACGCGTTGGTGGACATCACCGTCCACGGTTCGACCGGTTATTACTGTGCCGGGATGAACAAACAGGCGACGATCCGGATCAAGGGCTCTGCCGGCCCCGGCGTTGCGGAAAACATGATGTCGGGAACCGTCATCGTCGATGGTGACGCCAGCCAGTATGCCGGCGCCACCGGGCGCGGCGGCCTTCTGGTGATCAAGGGCAACGCGTCGTCGCGCTGCGGGATATCGATGAAGGGAATCGACATCGTTGTCCACGGCTCCATCGGCCACATGTCGGCCTTCATGGCGCAGTCGGGCAACATGGTCGTCCTTGGTGACGCCGGCGACGCGCTGGGCGACAGCCTGTACGAAGCGCGGCTTTTCGTGCGCGGCAAAGTGAAAAGCCTTGGTGCGGATTGCATCGAGAAGGAGATGCGCGCCGAGCATCTGGAGCTCCTCGAAGACCTCCTGCGGCGCGGAGAGGCGGATGCGAAAGCGAAGCCCGAAGAGTTCCGCCGCTATGGCTCTGCCCGGCAGCTCTACAACTTCAATATCGACAACGCTGACGCGTACTGAGGTAGTGACATGACCAGCGAATTCCCCCACACCCCGCCGCGCAAGAGCTACACGTTCAGCGATGCGGTGAACGCCGAGATCCGGCGCGCCGCGGCAACCGGCATCTATGACATCCGCGGCGGCGGCACGAAGCGGTTCCTGCCGCATTTCGACGACCTGCTGTTCCTCGGCGCCTCGATCAGCCGCTACCCGCTGGAAGGCTACCGCGAGAAATGCGCGACCGATGTCTGGCTCGGCACGCGCTTCGCAAAGAAGCCGATCCATCTCGACATCCCGGTCACCATCGCAGGCATGAGCTTCGGCGCACTGTCCGGCCCCGCGAAAGAGGCCCTGGGCCGCGGCGCGTCCGAGGCGGGCACCTCCACCACGACCGGCGACGGCGGCATGACCGAGGAAGAGCGTGGCCATTCCAGGACGCTGGTCTACCAGTACCTGCCCTCGCGCTACGGGATGAACCCGGACGACCTGCGCCGCGCCGACGCGATCGAGGTCGTGGTTGGCCAGGGCGCGAAGCCCGGCGGCGGCGGCATGCTGCTGGGCCAGAAGATCTCTGACCGCGTCGCGATGATGCGCAACCTGCCCAAGGGCATCGACCAGCGCTCTGCCTGCCGGCATCCGGACTGGACCGGGCCGGACGATCTGGAGATCAAGATCCTCGAAATCCGCGAGATCACCGACTGGGAAAAGCCCATCTACGTCAAGGTCGGCGGCGCACGCCCCTACTACGACACCGCGCTGGCGGTGAAGGCGGGCGCGGATGTGGTGGTCCTGGACGGCATGCAGGGCGGCACCGCGGCGACGCAGGACGTGTTCATCGAACATGTCGGCCAGCCGATCCTTGCCTGCATCCCGCAAGCCGTTAAGGCGCTCCAGGATCTCGGAATGCACCGCAAGGTCCAGCTGATCGTCTCTGGCGGCATCCGCACCGGGGCCGACGTGGCCAAGGCCATGGCCCTTGGCGCCGATGCGGTCGCGATCGGCACCGCGGCGCTGGTGGCGCTAGGCGACAATGACCCGGCGCTGGAAGCCGAGTATCAGAAGCTTCAGACCACCGCGGGTGCCTATGACGACTGGCATGAGGGCAAGGACCCGGCCGGCATCACCACCCAGGACCCGGAGCTTTACAAGCGCTTCGATCCGGTGCTTGGTGGGCGTCGCCTGAAGAACTACCTGAAGGTCATGACGCTGGAGGCACAGACGATTGCACGCGCCTGCGGCAAGAACCACCTTCACAACCTGGAACCCGAAGACCTCTGCGCGCTGACCATCGAGGCGGCAGCGATGGCCGGGGTCCCGCTTGCGGGCACGAGCTGGATACCGGGACGGAACGGCGGCTTCTAAGCAGCCGCGCCCGAAAAACAATACTTCACAGGGAGTTAGAACATGGTCAAAGACCTGGAAAAATGGGCGAAGGAAAAGGGGGTCAAGTACTTCATGATCTCCTACACCGACCTATTCGGAGGTCAGAGGGCAAAGCTCGTGCCGGCGCAGGCGATCAATGACATGGCTGAGGAAGGGGCCGGCTTTGCCGGCTTCGCCACTTGGCTTGACCTGACGCCTGCCCACCCGGACATGATGGCGGTGCCCGATCCCGCGGCGGTGATCCAGCTTCCCTGGCGGCCCGAGGTCGCCTGGGTGCCGGCCAACTGCGTCATGGAAGGCAAGCCGCTTGCCCAGGCGCCGCGCAACGTACTCAGCCGTCTCGTCGACGAGGCCGCGAAAGAGGGCCTGCGCGTCAAGACCGGGGTGGAGCCGGAATTCTTCCTCCTGACGCCCGAGGGCGACAAGGTTTCCGACCCCTGGGATACCGCCGAGAAGCCCTGCTACGACCAGCAGGCGGTCATGCGCCGCTACGACGTGATCGCAGAGGTCTGCGACTACATGCTGGAGCTTGGCTGGGAGGCCTACCAGAACGACCACGAGGACGCGACCGGCCAGTTCGAGATGAACTGGAAATACGACGACGTGCTCTCGACGGCCGACAAGCACAGCTTCTTCAAGTTCATGATGAAGTCGGTGGCAGAGAAGCATGGCCTGCGCGCCACCTTCATGCCGAAGCCCTTCAAGGGACTGACCGGCTCCGGCTGCCACGCCCATATCTCGGTCTGGAGCCTCGACGGCAAGAAGAACGCCTTTGCCGACGACAGCAAGGAACTTGGCCTGTCCGAACGCGGCCGCCACTTCCTTGGCGGCATCATGAAGCACGCCTCGGCGCTGGCGGCCATCACCAACCCGACGGTGAACAGCTACAAGCGCATCAACGCGCCGCGTACCTCGTCGGGGGCGACATGGGCGCCGAACACCGTCACCTGGACCGGCAACAACCGCACGCACATGGTCCGCGTGCCCGGCCCCGGCCGGTTCGAACTGCGCCTGCCGGACGGCGCGGCCAACCCCTATCTTCTGCAGGCGGTAATCATCGCCGCCGGCCTTGACGGGGTCCGTTCCAAGGCCGATCCCGGCAAGCGCTACGACATCGACATGTATCAGGACGGCCACAAGGTGAAGGGCGCGCCGAAGCTGCCACTGAACCTCTTGGACGCGCTGCGCGAATACGACAAGGACAAGACCCTGAAGGCGATGATGGGGGAAGAGTTCTCCAACGCCTACATGAAGCTGAAGCACCGCGAATGGGATAGCTTCGTTTCCCATTTCTCGCGCTGGGAACACGACAACACGCTGGATGTCTGACCCGCGACCCCTGAACGCGGAACTGGATGGCGCCGGTTTTCCGGCGCCATTTCCTGTTCGGGAGGGGGCGCGAGACCAGCGGCGATAAATTTGATCAAATTTGATTTCTCGCCCTTGCGCGATGCCCGGCCTGCTGGCACTGTCCGCGCCCGAAAGAGAGGTGCACCATGATCGAGAAGCGCGAATTCTACATCAACGGCCAGTGGGTCGCACCCGCGGCCCCTCGTGACTGCGCGGTGATCGACCCGTCGACGGAAGACGCCTGCGCGGTAATCTCGCTGGGTGGCCAGGCGGACACCGATGCGGCGGTCGCGGCGGCCAAGGCGGCCTTCCCGCGTTGGGCCGCGACCCCGCCGGCAGAACGCCGCGCCATCGTGACCCGCATCCTTGACCAGTATGAGGCAAGGAAAGAGGAATTCGCCAAGGCCATCTCGATGGAGATGGGGGCGCCCATCGACTTCGCGCTGGAACAGCAGGCGCCCTGCCTGCCGTGGCACACCAACAACTTCCTGCGCGCCTTCGACGCGATCGAATGGGTCCGTCCGCTTGGCGCGCATGCGCCCGACACGATGATCGCGATGGAACCGATCGGCGTCGTCGGTCTGATCACACCCTGGAACTGGCCGGTGAACCAGATCGCGCTCAAGGCGATCCCGGCCATGCTGGCGGGCTGCACCTGCGTTCTGAAACCGTCGGAGGAAAGCCCGCTGAACGCGATGCTGTTCGCCGAATTCTGTCACGACGCGGGCGTCCCGCCGGGGGTGTTCAACCTTGTGAACGGCGACGGCATGGGTGTTGGCGCCCAACTGTCCAGCCACCCGGACGTCGAGATGATTTCCTTCACCGGATCGACACGCGCGGGCCGTGCGATCAGCAAGGCCGCGGCAGAAACCCTGAAGCGCGTGACCCTGGAACTTGGCGGCAAGGGCGCGAACGTGATCTTTGCCGATGCCGACGAAAAGGCGGTGAAGCGCGGCGTCCTTCACATGATGAACAACACCGGCCAAAGCTGCAACGCGCCCTCCCGCATGCTGGTGGAACGGTCGATCTACGACCGCGTCGTAGAAGAGGCGGCCGAGGTTGCGAAGGCCGTCAAGGTCGGCCCCGCGTCAGAACATGGCCGTCATATCGGGCCGGTTGTAAACAAGCGCCAGTGGGACCAGATCCAGGGCTTCATCCAGAAGGGCATTGACGAGGGCGCGCGGCTTGTCGCGGGCGGGCTCGGGCTGCCCGAGGGGATGAACAAGGGCTACTATGTCCGCCCCACGATCTTCGCCGACGTAACGCCCGGCATGACCATCGAACGCGAGGAAATCTTCGGCCCGGTCCTTTCCATCATCCCCTTCGAGGATGAGGCGGACGCGGTGAAGATCGCCAACGACACGCCCTATGGGCTGACCAACTACGTCCAGACCCAGGATGGAACGCGCGCCAACCGGATGGCCATGTCGCTGAAATCCGGCATGGTCGAGATGAATGGAAAACCGCGCGGCGCCGGGGCGCCCTTTGGCGGTGTCAAGGCTTCGGGCCGCGCCCGCGAAGGCGGTATCTGGGGGCTTGAGGAGTTCCTGGAAGCCAAGGCGATCTCGGGTTGGACCGGCGAACTCGCCGCCGAGTGATCTGACCTGGCAGGCGCGGCGGGGGATGTGATGTCCGCCGCGTCAGCCACCCACGACGCTCCGCCATCGCAAAACGACATTTGCCCCCTTCGGAATGTCGCGCCAAATACTTTCCCGCCCAGACGCCTGCGCCCTAAGATTGGGAAAGGCGCGCATCGGAAGGGAAGACGGCCCATGTCACAGGATCAAACTGCTCAACGGTCGCGCCATGGCGGGCGCGAGGCGCGCCGCCGTGAACGGACGCAGAAGGCATCGGGCGTCGGGCGCCCCTACATCGTGCGCAACATCCCGACCTACGACGTCCTGTCCGAGGAAAACCTTGTCAGGATCGAGGCCGCTGCGGATCGAATCCTGGCGGAAACCGGGATCGCATTTCGCGACGACCCCGAGGTTCTGGCGCTTTGGCGCAAGGCTGGCGCAAGGGTCGATGGCGACCTGGTGACCTTCGAGCCCGGCATGCTGCGAGAGATCCTGCGCTCCGCCCCGGCGGAGTTCACGCAGCACGCGCGCAATCCCGAGAACTCGATCCGAATCGGCGGGCGCAGCGTCGTCTTCGCCCCGGCCTACGGCTGCCCCTTCGTCATGGACCTTGACCGCGGCCGGCGCTTCGGCACGCTTCAGGACTTCCAGAACTTCGTGAAGCTGGCGCAGTCCTCGCCCTGGTTCCACCATTCGGGCGGCACCATCTGTGAGCCGACCGACATCCCGGTCAACAAGCGCCACCTGGACATGGTCTACGCGCATCTGAAGTATTCCGACCGCTGTTTCATGGGGTCTGTCACGGCAGAAGAACGCAGCGAAGACAGCATCGAAATGGCGCGCATCGTCTTCGGGCGGGACTTCGTGGATGAAAACTGCGTCATTCTTGGCAACGTCAACGTGAACTCCCCCCTCGTGTGGGACGGGACCATGACGAAATCGCTTCGCGCCTACGCCCGCGCCAACCAGGCCGCGGTCGTGGTTCCCTTTATCCTTGGCGGCGCGATGGGGCCGGTCACCAACGCGGGCGCGATCGCGCAGTCGCTTGCCGAAACCATGGCGGGCTGTGCGCTGACGCAGCTGGAACGCAAGGGCGCGCCGGTGGTCTTCGGCAACTTCCTGTCCTCCACCCAGCTCAAGACCGGCTCGCCCACCTTCGGAACCCCGGAGCCGGCCATCGGGTCGATGGTCGTGGGCCAGTTGTGCCGACGTCTCAACCTTCCGCTGCGCTGCTCGGGCAACTTCACCACCTCGAAGCTGCCCGACGCGCAGGCGATGACCGAAGGTGCGATGTCGATGCTGGCGGCGGTTCATTGCGGGGCGAACTTCGTCCTGCATTCGGCGGGCTTCCTCGACGGGCTGCTGTCGATGTCCTACGAGAAGTTCATGCTGGATGCCGACCTTTGCGGCGCGCTGCATACCTACCTCGATGGTATCAAGGTCGATGACAACGAACTCGCGGTCGATGCCTTCGCCGAGGTGGGCCCGGGCAACCACTTCTTCGGTTGCAGCCATACGCTAGCGAACTATGAAACGGCGTATTGGGACAGCGAAACCGCTGACAACACCCCCTTCGAACAATGGGAACTGGCAGGCAGCGACGATGCGGCCACCCGCGCCAACCGGCTCTGGAAGCAAAGGTTGCGGGAATACGAGGCACCGGGCCTGGATCAGGGGATCGACGAGGCGCTTCAGGATTTCATGACCCGGAAAAAGGCCAGCATGGCCGACGCCTGGTACTAGGTTTCCGCAAGATGGCCCGGGCCATTTCCCCCGGGCCAGCAGACGCAGGACGAAGGAAGGCCGCATGACCGCACATCCGCATCTGATGTCTCCGATCCAGCTACGCGGCCAGACGCTTCGCAACCGCATCGTCTTCGGCGCCCATACCGCGAACATGTCCGACATGGGCCTGCCTGGGCCGCGTTTCGGTGGCTACCTTCTGGAACGCGCGCTGGGTGGCGCGGGGATGATCGTTGCCGAACCGATGCCCGTCCACCGCACCGGCGTCCTGACACGCGGCAACTTCCTGCATTCGACGGACGAGGTCATCCCACATTTCCGCAAGGTGACCGAACCGGTGAAGGAGGCAGGGGCGGTTATCCTTCAGCAGCTCTACCATGTTGGCGCGCATGGTGATTCCGACCTGAGCTTCACGCCCCACTGGGGTCCTTCGGGCGGGCCGTCCTACCACGACAGCGACGGCTCCCACGCCATGACCGAGGCCGAGATCGAGGAGATGATCGCGGCCCACATCGCCGCCGCCATCCGGTGCCAGAAGGCCGGCTTCATGGGGGTTGAGGTCTGGGCGGCCTACCATTCGCTCCTCGACCAGTTCTGGACCCCCTGGTCAAACAAGCGCGACGACAAGTGGGGCGGCAGCCTGGAAAACCGAACCCGCCTTTCGCGCACCATCATCGAAGGCATCCGCCGCGCCTGCGGCGAGGATTTCATCATCGGCCTCGCCATCTCCACCTCCGACAGTCACGACGTCCTCCTGCAGGGCGAGGCGCTGGCCGAGGTCGTGGCGCTGCACGACGCCACCGGCCATGTCGATTATGTCACCTGCGGCCACGGCGGTTATCTCGATTTCGAACGGCTGATGCCGACCTTCCTTTACGCCGACAAGCTGACCGCACCCTTCACCGAGGAACTGAAGCGTGTCGTGAAACACGCCAGGGTCACGTCGGAGGCGCATGTCAGAACGCCCGAGAACGCCGAAAGCGTGATCGCCTCCGGCCAGGCCGACATGGTGTCGATCGTGCGCGGCCAGATCGCCGATCCGCACTTGGCCCGCAAGACCGCCGAAGGTCGCGCGGAAGACGTGCGCGGCTGCATTTCCTGCAACCAGATGTGCTGGGGCAGGCGGTCGCGCGACTACTGGATTTCCTGCCTCATCAACCCTTCGGCGGGACGCGAGTTCGAATGGGGTGGCGACCGCTTCACCCCCGCAGCGCCCCCCCGCCGCATCGTCGTCGTCGGCGCCGGCCCCGCGGGGCTGGAGGCCGCCCGCGCCGCCGCCGAACGCGGCCACCGTGTCGATATCTTCGAGGCGCAGCCCCGCATTGGCGGCCAGTTCCGCCTCGCCGGCGAGCAGCCGCGCCGCGCCCAGATCCTCGACCTTCTCGACTGGTACGAACGCCAGTTCGAAAAGCTGCAGGTGCGCCTGCACCTCAACACCTACGCCGAGGCCGGGGATATCCGCGCGCTGAACCCCGATGCCGTCATCCTCGCCACCGGCTCGCTGCCGGACGAGGACGGGTTCCAGCGCTGGCTTCCGGGCAAGGACCGTCTGCCCGGCATCGACAGGGGCAATGTCTGGTCGCCCGAAGACGTCATGCGCCGCGAGGCGAAGCTGGGCGACAGCGTGATCCTCTATGACGAAGGCGGCCACTGGCGCGGCCTTGGCACCGCCTGGGCGATGGCCGAACGCGGTCACCGGGTCGCGATCGTCACGCCCGAACCCTTCATCGGCAAGGAACTGGCGCGAACATCGTCCGACATCGGCCTGCGCCCTCGCCTTGCGAAACTTGGGGTCAGCTTCCTGACCGAACACCTGATCGGCGAATGGCACGGGGACGGCGCGACCTTGCGCGACATGCTGACGGGCAAGGACACGCACCTCGCCGCCTCTGCCCTCGTCCTGTCCACCACGAACCGCGCCTTCGATCCGCTCTCGACCGAGCTCGACGGCCTGGAGACCTACCTGATCGGCGACGCGGCCGCCCCGAGACAGGCCCCCTACGCCTTCCATGAAGGCCGCAAGACCGCCCTCGCGATCTGACACTCATCTTGCCCGAAATACCTTGCGGGGGTCCGGGGGTGCAAAACCCCCGGTCCGCCGGTCAAAGGTTGAATACCCGGTTGGGGTGCAGTTCGCCCGACTTGTAGACACCGACGGCGACCGCCCGGCCCTGGTAGCTGGCCCAGGCTTCCTCGCCCCATTCCACGTCCGAGGCAAAGACCATACCGGGATTGCCGTTCCTGAGCCGCGCCGCGCCCTCGGGCGTCGCCTTCAGTTCGGGCAGATCCGCCAGCCCGACCTCAAGCGGCAGAAGCCGGCTGTCCAGCGCTCCGGTCTTCGCTTCCGCGTCGATCAGCTCGATCGACACCCCGTCGGCGGCCTCGAACGGCCCCGACCATTCCCGGCGCAGCCAGAGAACATGGCCAAGACACCCCAGCGCCTGGCCAAGGTCGCGGGCAATCGACCGGACGTAGCCGCCCTTGCCGCAGACCATCTCCAGCTCGACGGTGTCGGCATCGGGCCGCGCGGCAAGGTCTAGCGATTCCACCCAAAGGGGGCGGGCCGCCAGGTCCATCTCCTCGCCGGCGCGGGCCAGCGCATAGGCGCGTTCGCCATCGACCTTCACGGCGGAAAACTGCGGCGGAACCTGCATGATGTCACCCCGGAATGCCGCCAGCGCCGCCTCGATCCCGGCGTCGGTGGGGCGCAGGTCCGATGTCGCGATGGTCTCGCCCTCGGCATCGTCGGTATTCGTCGCCACCCCCAGCCGGACGGCAAAGCGGTAGCACTTCAGCGCATCGGTGATGAAGGGGACGGTTTTCGTCGCCTCGCCCAGCGCGACGGCCAGGACACCGGTCGCCGCCGGATCGAGCGTGCCGGCATGGCCGGCCTTCTTCGCGTCAAGCGCCCAGCGAACCTTGTTGACGACCGAGGTCGAGGTCATTCCGGCGGGTTTGTCGACCACCAGCCACCCTGAAACCTCGCGCCCCTTCTTGCGTGCCATCCGATGCCTCGTTCCTGCGGAAGGCCGCCCCCTATCGAAGGATCGGGCCTGCGTCAATTGCCGGCGCCGTCCGGGGTTGTCGCCAGCCCGACGATCGGACCCATGGGAAAGCCGAAATCGTCGCGCCCCAATTCCGGGGCGTAAAGGCGCGAAATGTTGCCATCGAAGTAAAGCGCGTCGCTGGCCTTGAGCCCGTCCCGGAACAGCCGGGCGAATTCGTGGAACGTCACGGGCCCTTCGGATATGGCGAAATAGGCCGTCTTGCCATCCGCGGTCACGCCAACGCCGTTGCGCACGAAGCGGGAATCGCTGCCCGGCAGGAACCGGGGATGCAGCGATCCCGAGATCACCAGCATCGGGCCCGATTGCGTGGCATAGCGGCAGGCCGGACGCGCGGCGTCGAAGGCCAGGGTTTCCTGCACCGCAAAGGCGTCCGGCAAGATGCAGAAAACCCCGTTCGGCAAGAGCCCGAAGTTGCCCGGTCCGGCGGATCGCACCAACCGTGCCTTTTCCTCGCCCGCTTCCACATAGTATCCGACCGGCGACCGGTCGGGGTGATACATTCCCGCGTTCATCGCGAAGCGAAGCGTTCGGCCCTCTGCCGACAGTTCCCTTTCGACCCGGTCGAAAGTGCCAAGCCGCTGACCTTCGGCATCGTCCAGAAACAGGCGAAGGTCGTCGCCCGCGCGAACCTCGCAGACGGAATATCGGGCCCCTTCGAACGACTGGTCGTGGCAGGTCTGGCTGCTTGCCGGCACCGACCAGATCGCAAGCGCCAGCGCCAGTGCGACCTCAGCCGTCCGCTTCATCGCCCCGGTCATCGTCGCTGTCGCTGTCCCGCCCGCCCTCGACATCGCGGCGCACACGTTCGTCGGCGAACATGCGCCGCGCGTCGTCGAGCTTGTCGAACGTCTCGTCCAGCATGAAGCGAAGTTCCGGCGCGAACTTCAGCGACATGCCCTTCGCGGCCATGCGGCGAAGTTCGCCCTTGTTGCGCTGCAGGGCGACAAGGGCGGCGTCGGCGTCCCGTCCGCCCAGCGGCAGGACATAGACCATCGCCACCTTCAGATCCGGCGAACAGCGGACCTCGCCCACGGTGATCGAAAAGCGGTTCAGCTCGGGGTCGTGCACGTCGCCCCGCGCAAGGACTTCCGACAATGTCCTGCGGATCAGTTCGCCAACGCGAAGCTGCCGCTGGGAAGGGCCGGAGGCCGGTGGAAAGCGGTTCTGAGCCATGCGCGTGATGTATTCCAACCGCGCAGGGGGCGCAACGGGCCTTTGCCAATCGCGCATCCACCGGCTAAAGCTGGCCGGCGCAGTGCGAAAGGACGCCCCATGGCCGACGATACCCCCCTTCCCGGCATCGTGATTACCGGCGCCTCGGGCCGCATGGGCCAGATGCTGGTCAAGCTTGTCGCCGCCTCGGACAGGGCGCGTCTTGTCGGCGCCGTGGAACGGGCGGGCCATCCCTGGGTCGGGCAGGACATCGGGACCGCGACGGGCGGCGCGGCGCTGGGCGTCACGGTGACGGACGACGCGCTCGACGCCTTCGCGAAGGCGCAGGCGGTGATCGACTTCACCTCGCCCGACGCCAGCGTCGAATTCGCGGCGCTTGCCGCGCAGGCGCGCGCGGTCCATGTCATCGGGACGACAGGGCTGGAGGCCCGACACCTTGAAAGGTTCCGGGCGGCCGCGCGCCACGCCGTCATCATCCGCGCCGGCAACATGAGCCTTGGCGTCAACCTGCTGACCCAACTTACCCGCAAGGTTGCCGCCGCCCTCGACGCGGACTGGGATATCGAGATCGTCGAGGCCCATCACCGCATGAAGGTCGACGCGCCCTCGGGCACCGCGCTGATGCTGGGGGATGCGGCGGCGGAGGGCCGGGGGATCGACCTTGCCGATCACCGCGCTTCGGGCCGCGACGGCATGACCGGCGCGCGCAAGCGCGGCGACATCGGCTTTGCGGCCATTCGCGGCGGCGACGTGGTGGGGGAACACGACGTGATCTTTGCCGCCGACGGCGAACGCGTCGTCCTGCGCCACATCGCGACGGACCGGGCGATCTTCGCGCGCGGTGCACTCAGGGCCGCGCTTTGGGGGCAGGACAGGAAGCCCGGCGAATACGACATGATCGACGTGCTTGGTCTTTGATCCCGCCCGCTCGTCAGAAGTCGACCGCGATTCCCTTCTTTTCCCAGTCGCCGTAGCGCACCGGCTCGGGGCCGTCGCGGCCGCCTAGTTCGGTTGGCATGGCAGGGGCCAGGGCGGCCTTGCGCCGTTCTTCGGCTTCTGCCAGCGCACGCAACGCCGCGGGGGGAAGGTCGGGCGTTTCCGACTTGGGCGGCGTTCTGGACATCGTGTCTGCCCCTCTCGTTCCTTGTGTGGCCTGCCAGCCTGATATACGCCCGGGCAAGGTTCGGACAAGACCCGGAAAGGGGATGTGATGGGGGAACGGCAGACCGCGCGGTCGGTGGCGGCACGTCTGGTGGCCGGGGTCGTCCATGACCGGCAGACCCTGGCGGATCAGCAGACGAGGGGCGTTCTTTCGCAGCTTGACCCCGCAGACAGGGCGCGCGCGCAGCGGCTTGCGCTTGTGACGCTCAGGCGGATCGGTCCGGTCGACCGGGTTCTCAAGCCGCTATTGCGCAGGGAACCGCCCGCCCTTGTCCGCGCGGTCCTGCGCGTCGCCACCGCCGAGATGCTGGCCGAAGGCGGCGAACCCCACGGCGTCGTCAGCGAGGCGGTCGCGACGTTGCGCGCGGGGGGCCGCAAGCTCGAAGGGTTCTGCGGCCTGGCCAATGCGGTCCTGCGCCGCGTCAGCGAAACCGATCCGGCGGACTTCGCCGCGCTGCCGCCGCAGGAACTGCCGGGCTGGCTGCGCGGGCGGCTGATGTCGGCCTGGGGCAAGCCGGCGACCCAGGCGATTGAGGCGGCCCATGCCGCCGGCGTGCCCCTGGACCTGACGCCGCGCGACGGCGACGCCGCGGCGCTTGCGGAAAGGCTGGGGGGCATGGCCTTGCCGACCGGTTCGGTCCGGATCGCGGTGCGCGCGCAGGTCAGCGACCTGCCCGGATACCGGGAAGGCGACTGGTGGGTGCAGGACGCAGCGGCGGCACTGCCGGCCCGGGCGCTTGCGGCCCGGCCCGGCGAAAAGGTGCTGGATCTGTGCGCGGCACCCGGCGGCAAGACATTGCAGCTTGCAGCCGCGGGCGCGGACGTCACGGCGCTTGATCTGTCCGAAAGCCGCATGGCGCGGCTTCATGAAAACCTTGCGCGCTGCAGGCTTGCGGCGCAGACGGTGGTCGCGGATGCATTGGAATGGGCGCCTGACGGCCGGTTCGATGCCATTCTTCTGGATGCGCCCTGTTCGGCCACCGGCACTGTTCGCCGCCATCCCGATCTGCCGTTCGTGCGCGATCCGCTTGGCCTGAGGCCCCTTTTCGAACTGCAAAGCGCCCTGATCGACCGCGCGCTCGGCTTTCTGCGACCCGGCGGGCGGCTGGTCTTTGCGACCTGTTCGCTTCTGCCCGAGGAGGGCGAACGCCAGGTGACGGCCGCGCTGGACCGCCATCCGGACCTGAAGGTCGAAACGCCGTCTCTACCGGGAACCGACCCGGCCTGGATCAGCGCCGAAGGCGGGTTGCGGATGCGCCCCGACTACTGGGCGGACAGGGGTGGGATGGACGGGTTCTACCTCGCCAGCCTGCGGATGCCCGCCTGAGACCGCCATTTGCCCGTGACAGCGGGGCAGGCGCGCCGGTAAGGTCGGGCCGGGATGCACCGTCACGCAAGAACGGAGAGGACCGGAGTGAGGCAGGGCGAGACAGGGCAGGTGGCGCGCACCGGCTGGGCCGACCGGCTGCACGCGCGCCTTGCCGGGTTCTCGAGACCCGTGCGTGCCTTTGCCGGCAGCCCCGAACCGCGAACCATTGGCAGTTTCGCGAAGGGCCGGCAGCTTGTGTCGGGTACGTTCCAGCTGGCCGGCTTTCTGGTCGAGGATCTGGACCGGTCGCTATGGGACATTCCCGCGCCCGACGAATGGTTCGAATCGGAACTTCACGGGTTTACCTGGCTTGACGATCTGGCCGCCGTCGGCGACGGGCCGGCGCGAAGCTGCGCGCAGGCATGGGCCCATGACTGGGTCGCGCGCTTTGGCAAGGGCGAGGGGCCGGGCTGGACGCCGGACCTGACCGCGCGGCGGCTGATCCGGATGATCAATCACGGCCCGCTTCTTCTGGCGGGCCGCGACAAGCCCGGGACGGCGGGCTTCTTCCGTGCGCTGGGGCGGCAGACGGTCTTTCTTTCGCGCCGCTGGCGGTCCGTCGAGGGCCTGCCGCGGATCGAGGCGCTGACCGGTCTGATCCATGCCGGCCACGCCCTTGCCGGAATGGAACGACACCTGCCGAAGGCCGCCGCCGCCCTGGCGCGGCATTGCGACCGGCAGGTCGATTCGGACGGCGCCGTCCCGTCGCGCAACCCGCAGGAACTGATGGAAGTGCTAACGCTTCTGACCTGGGCCGAGGCGGCGCTGACGGATGCGGGACGCGACGTGCCGGCCGCCCTTCGCGGTGCGATCGAACGCATTGCCCCGACGCTGCGCGCCCTGCGCCACGCCGATGGCGGGCTGGCCCGGTTCCACGGCGGCGGTCGCGGGGCAGAGGGGCGGCTTGACCAGGCGCTGGCTGCGGCCGGCGGACGCGCGATCACCGCGCACGGGCTGGCGATGGGCTACGCAAGGCTGGCGGCAGGCCGGACGACCGTCATCGTCGACGCCGCCGCCCCGGCCACCGGCGCCGCATCGGCGAACGCCCACGCATCGACCCTTGCCATGGAACTGACATCGGCGCGAAGGCCGCTGATCGTCAGCTGCGGATCGGGGGCTTCGTTCGGACCCGACTGGCGCCGGGCGGGCCGCGCCACGCCGCTGCATTCGACGCTTTGCGTGCACGGCCACTCCTCGTCGCGGCTTGATTCGGAAACCGGGCTTCTCGGGTCTGGCCGGGGGCTTCTGGCCGAGGTGCCCGAACAGGTCTGGGCGCAGATCGACAGCGATCTGGACGGTGTCAGGCTGCTTGCCGGGCACAACGGGTTCGCGCCGTCGCATGGCATGACCCATGTGCGCGAACTCCACCTGTCCCTCGACGGGCGCGACCTGAAAGGCGAAGACACGCTGGGCGCGATGACTGGCCCGGACCGCAAGCGCTATGAAAAGGTCATCGGGCGCCTTGGGGCCGAAGGGATCCGGTTCGGCATCCGGTTCCATCTTCACCCCGACGTGGACGCGGCGCTGGATCTTGGCGGAACCGCGGTGTCCATGGCGCTCAAGTCCGGTGAGATCTGGATATTCCGCCACGACGGCGTGGGCGAACTGTCGCTTGAGCCGTCGGTCTATCTTGAACAGGGACGGCTGAAACCGCGCCCGGCGCGGCAGATCGTCCTTTCCGCCACGGTTCTGGACCAGGCCTGCCAGTTGGGCTGGACCTTGGCGAAGGCACAGGATACGCCCGCGGCCATCCGCGATACCCTTCGCGACGAAGACGCCCCGAAACCCGCCTGAGGAGCCGCCCTTCCGTGTCCGATCCCGCCGCACTCGCCCCCGTCCGCCGCGCCCTGCTGTCCGTCTCCGACAAGACCGGCGTCATCGAGTTCGCCCGCGGGCTCGCCAAGCGCGGCGTGGCGCTCCTGTCCACGGGGGGGACCGCTTCGCTTCTGCGCGATGCGGGGCTGGCGGTTGCCGACGTGGCGGATGTGACCGGCTTCCCCGAGATGATGGACGGCCGGGTGAAAACGCTGCACCCGGCGGTGCACGGCGGCCTTCTGGCCCTGCGCGACAACGCCGAACACGTCGCGGCAATGGCGGCGCACGGGATCGCGCCGATCGATCTGCTGGTCGTGAACCTTTACCCGTTCGAGGCGACGGTGGCCAAGGGCGCCGACTACGATACCTGCATCGAGAACATCGACATCGGCGGTCCGGCGATGATCCGGGCCGCCGCCAAGAACCACGCCCATGTCGCGGTCGTCGTCGATACCGAGGATTACGCGGCGGTTCTGGCAGACATGGACGCGCATGACGGCCAGACCAGTCCCGGCTTCCGCCGCACGCTGGCCCAGCGCGCCTACGCGCGGACCGCAGCCTATGATGCGGCGGTTTCAACCTGGCTGGCCAGCGCGATCGGCGAAACCGCGCCGCGCCGCCGCGCCTTTGCCGGGACACTCGCCCAGACGCTGCGCTACGGCGAAAACCCGCACCAGACGGCGGCCTTCTACGCCGATGGGTCCGGCCGCCCGGGGGTTGCGACGGCAAAGCAGTGGCAGGGCAAGGAGCTTTCCTACAACAACATCAACGACACCGACGCCGCTTTCGAGCTTGTGGCGGAATTCGACCCCGCCGAGGCACCCGCCTGCGCGATCATCAAGCACGCGAACCCCTGCGGCGTGGCACGGGGTGCAACGATGCTGGATGCCTACAAGGCCGCCTATGATTGCGACCGCACCTCCGCCTTTGGTGGCATCGTCGCCCTGAACCGGCCGCTCGATGCCGCCACCGCCCAGGAAATCTGCCAGATCTTCACCGAGGTCGTGATCGCGCCGGGCGCCGATGACGCTGCCCGTGCGGTCTTCGCGGCCAAGAAGAACCTGCGGCTTCTGACAACGGACGGCCTGCCCGATCCGACGACGCCCGGCCTGACCTGCCGCCAGGTCTCGGGCGGTTTCCTGGTGCAGGACCGTGACAACGGCGTGATCGCGGCGGCCGACCTGCGGGTGGTAACGCGGCGCGCCCCGACAGAGGCGGAACTTGCCGATCTCCTCTTTGCGTGGAAGGTCGCCAAGCACGTCAAGTCGAACGCCATCGTCTACGTCAAGGGCGGGGCCACCGTCGGCGTCGGCGCGGGCCAGATGAGCCGGGTCGATTCGACCCGCATCGCCGCGCGCAAGTCGGCCGACATGGCCGAGGTACTTGGCCTGGGCGAACCGACGGTCCGTGGATCGGTCGTGGCATCGGACGCCTTCTTCCCCTTCCCCGACGGCCTGCTGACCGCGGCCGAGGCCGGGGCGACGGCGGTGATCCAGCCCGGCGGGTCGATGCGGGACGCAGACGTGATCGCCGCCGCCGACGCGGCGGGGCTGGCCATGGTCTTCACCGGCCAGCGACATTTCCGGCACTGATCCATGCGGGTCACCTTTCTTGTCGCGACAGCGATTCTTGTCGCCGACCAGCTCAGCAAATGGACCGTGGTCGAGGCGATGGATCTGCGCTCCCTTGGCCGGATCGATGTGTTTCCGCCCTTCCTGACCTTCCGGATGGCCTGGAACGAAGGGGTGAATTTCGGGCTTCTGTCGAATGGCGCCGACATCACCCGCTGGTTCCTGATCGCGTTGGCCGCTGTCATTTCGGTCTGGGTCTGGCTTTGGGTCCGCAAACCCGGACACGGCTTGGCGGCGCGCGCTGCCGCAGGTTTCCTGATCGGCGGCGCGATCGGCAATGTCATTGACCGGCTGCGATATGGCGCGGTTGCCGATTTTCTTAACATGTCTGTCCCGGGGATCGAAAACCCCTACTCCTTCAACGTGGCCGATATTGCCATCTTCATCGGCGCGCTTGGGCTGGTCATCTTCACAGGACGGGACAAGACCCCGTGACGGCGCGAGACAGTTGCGCTAAGACACTGGGCAAAGCAGGCGGAGGACGGACTTCATGCAGGCAGCAAAAGGCATCTCGGCAATCGCAATCGGCACGGTTCTGCTGCTTGCGGCTTGCGGCGACAAGGAGCCGAAGCTTCTGCACATCCGTTCGCAAAGCCGCGCGCCTGACGAATTCTCGGTCTTGCCGGTCAAGCCTCTGCAACTGCCCGAAGACATCGCCGCGCTGCCGGAACCCACGCCCGGCGGTCTGAACCTGACCGACCCGACGCCCGAGGCCGATGCCGTCGTCGCGCTGGGCGGTCGGCCCGATCGCGGGGCTGGCGCCGATGGCGGGCTTGTCGGGCATGTCGGCCGGTTTGGCACCAGCGCCAACATCCGCGAACAGCTTGCCGCCGAAGACCTCGAATGGCGGCGCGATCACGATGGTCGCCTGCTTGAGCGTCTTTTCAACGTGAACGTTTACTACAAGGCCTATGCGGACATGTCGCTGGATCAGTTCCTGGAACTGGAATTCTGGCGCAAGCGCGGTGTGCGCACCGTCGGCGCACCGCCTGCCGAACTCTACGATAAGTGATCGACTTTCCGCCCGGCCGGGGTTGCGGCGCGCGTGTTCGTGCGTAAGTCTCGCTGCAGCAACAAGTCCGGAATCGGAACACATGGCATCAATTCTGCGCTGGGCCATACTTGCCCTGGCCCTCGCCCGTCCTGCCCTCGCGGATGACGTTTCGACCTTCCAGCTTCCCAACGGCCTGGATGTGGTGGTGATCGAGGATCATCGCGCACCGGTTGTCGTGCAGATGGTCTGGTATCGCGCCGGGGCGGCGGACGAACGGCGCGGCGTCTCGGGCGTGGCGCATTTCCTGGAACACCTGATGTTCAAGGGGACCGACACCCTGGCCCCGGGCGAACTTTCCAGGACGGTCGAGGCGAACGGCGGATCCGACAACGCCTTCACATCCTGGGACTACACCGCCTATTACCAGCGCGTCGCCGCCGACCGGCTTGAACTTGTGATGCGGATGGAAGCCGACCGGATGCGAAATCTTCTTCTGTCGGAAGACGACTGGCGCACCGAACGCGAGGTCATCATCGAAGAACGCAACATGCGCACCGACAGCGACCCTTCGGCGATCTTCGGCGAACAGCGGCGCGCGGCGCAGTACCTCAACCATCCCTACGGCACGCCGGTTATCGGCTGGCGCCACGAGATGGAGGCGCTGACACGGCAGGACGCGCTGGAGTGGTACCAGAGGTACTATGCGCCCAACAACGCGATCCTGATCGTCGCCGGCGACGTGATGCCAGAGGCCGTCCTTGCGCTGGCGGAGAAGTATTACGGGCCGCTGGCCCCCACGCCCGGTATCACCGCGCGCAAGCGGCCCTCCGAACCGCCGCAACTGGCCGAGCGCCGGCTTGCCTTTTCGGACCCGCGGGTTTCTCAGCCGGTTGTCATGCGCACCTACCTTGTGCCGGAACGCGACCCCGACGCACAGGAAAAGGCCGCGGCGCTGACGATGCTCGCGGCACTTCTTGGCGGAAACTCGCAAACCTCGGTCCTTGGCCGCAAGCTCATGTTCGAGACCAAGCAGGCGATCCAGGCGGGGGCGTTTTACGACGGGACATCCTATGACGACACGACGTTCGGGATCTATGTTGTTCCCGCCGAAGGGGTGACGCTGGCAACGGCCGAACATGCGCTTGACGATGCGCTTGCCGGATTTCTGGCCGATGGTGTGGATGACGCGCAGTTCAAGCGGATCAAGGCCCAGATCCATGCCGACCTGATCTATTCGCGCGACGACACGCGCGGGCTTGCCAACGAATATGGCCAGGCGCTGACCACCGGGCTGACGGTCGCGGATGTACAGGACTGGCCCCGGGTTCTCGATGCGGTCAGCGCCGAAGACGTCATGAGCGCCGCGCGGGAGCTGCTTGACCGCCGGCGCTCTGTGACCGGCTGGCTCATGCGCGCGGGTCAAGAGGAGACGATGCAATGATCCGGGCCATCTTCGCGGGTATTGCCGCGCTGCTTCTTGCCGGACCTGCGCTGGCCGAAGTCAGCATCCAGCAGGTCACATCGCAGCGCGGGCTTCACGCCTGGCTGGTCGAGGAACACGCATTGCCCTTCGTCGCGCTGGAGATCCGGTTCAGGGGCGGCACCAGCCTTGACCGACCGGGCAAGCGGGGGGAAACGCGCCTGATGGCCGCCCTGATCGAGGAAGGCGCGGGCGACCTGGACGCCCGGGCCTTCGCCGAGACGCGGGAGGAGCTTGCCGCGGATTTCAGTTTCGATGCCTGGGACGACGCGCTATCGGTGTCGGCCCGATTCCTGACCGAAAACCGCGATGCCTCTGTCGCCTTGCTGAAATCGGCGCTGACCCACCCGCGGTTCGACCAGGACGCGATCGACCGGGTGCGCGCCCAGGTCGTGTCGATTATCCAGAGCGAGGAAAAAGACCCCAACGCGATTGCGGGTCGCACTTTCGACGAACGCGCTTTTGGCGATCATCCTTATGCGACCTCTCGCAACGGCACCGTCGAAAGTGTCTCGGCGTTGACGCGGGACGACATGTTCGATGCGCAGGACCGGGTGATGGCGCGCGACCGGGTCTATGTCTCGGCCGTGGGCGATATCACCGCGGCGGATCTGTCGAAGCTCCTGGACGATCTTCTGGGGGAACTGCCTGAGATCGGCGGACTGATCCCGCCGCGCGCGGAGTTCACGTTGACGCCCGGTGTCACCGTCGTCGACTATGCCTCGCCGCAGTCGGTCGTGATCTTCGGGCAGGAGGGGATCAAGCGCGACGACCCCGATTTCTTCGCCGCCTATGTCCTGAACCAGATCATCGGCGGCCAGGGCTTCGCATCCCGGCTGATGGAGGAGGTTCGCGAAAAACGTGGACTGACTTACGGCATCGGCACCTACCTCGCGCCGATGGACCTGGCGGAGACCTGGCAAGGTTCCTTCGCCTCGGCGAACGAAAAGGTGGCAGAGGCCGTTGCGGTGGTGCGCGCCGAATGGGCGCGGATCGCGGCCGAGGGTGCCAGCGACGCCGAGATCGCGGCCGCGAAGACCTATCTGACCGGGTCTTACCCGCTGCGATTCGACGGCAACGGTCCGATCGCCACGATCCTTGTCGGGATGCAGCTGGACGGGTTGCCCGTTGATTACCTCGTGAACCGCAACTCTTACGTCGAGGCGGTGACCGCCGAGGATATCAGGCGTGTCGCGGCCCGGCTGATGGATGGCGGCAAACTGCGCTTTGTCGTTGTGGGGCAGCCGAAGGGGCTTGAGCCGGACGACTGATCGGCATGGCCGAATCTGTCGGGCCATGCTAATTCTTGTGGCATGAACGCCACCAGCCCCAACATGCACACCGAGCGACCCGTCATCCGGCAGCTCGACGAAGCCGCGATCAACCGGATCGCGGCGGGCGAGGTCGTCGAACGCCCGGCCTCTGCCGTCAAGGAACTGGTGGAAAACGCGCTGGATGCCGGCGCGCGGCGCATCGACGTGGCCTATGCCGACGGCGGCAAGACGCTGATCCGCGTCAGCGACGATGGCTGCGGCATGACCGCCGACGATCTGCCGCTGGCGCTGGCGCGCCACGCGACGTCGAAGATCGACGGCTCCGACCTGCTTGATATCCACAGTTTCGGCTTCCGCGGCGAGGCGCTGCCATCGCTGGGATCGGTGGGGCGGCTGACCATCACCTCGCGCATGTCGGGGGCAGAGGCGGCGCAGATCGCGGTCTCTGGCGGACGGATGGAGGCGGTGCGCCCCGCCGCGCTTGGACGCGGAACGGTGGTCGAGCTTCGCGATCTTTTCTTCGCGACGCCGGCGCGGCTCAAGTTTCTGCGCACCGACCGGGCCGAGGCGCAGGCCATCACGGACGTGATCCGCCGGCTCGCCATGGCGGAGCCCTATGTCTCCTTCACGCTGCGCGACCTTTCGGGGGGCGGCGAGGGGCGGGTGACATTGCGGGCCGATGGCTGCCAGGGCGACCTGTTCGACGCCCTTTTCGCGCGGCTTTCCACGCTGCTGGGGGCGGAGTTCACGGAAAACGCGATCCGCATCGATGCCGAACGCGAAGGGATGCGGCTTGCCGGCTACGCGGCGCTTCCGACCTATTCGCGGGGGGCGGCGGTCGAACAGTTCCTGTTCGTCAATGGCCGCCCGGTGCGCGACAAGCTTCTGATCGGCGCGCTGCGCGCGGCCTATTCCGACGTCCTGTCGCGCGACCGGCATCCGGCGGCGGCGCTGTTCCTGACCTGTCCGCCCGAACGGGTCGACGTGAACGTTCATCCCGCCAAGGCCGAGGTGCGGTTCCGCGAACCGGGCATCGCGCGCGGGCTTGTCGTGTCGGCGCTGCGACACGCCCTTGCCGGCGCCGGGCACCGGGCCTCGAGCACGGTCGCGGGCGCGACGCTTGGCGCCTTTCGTCCTGAACCGACGGAACCGCGCATCTATCAGATGGACCGTCCATCGCAGGCGACCCTGCACCGCGCGGCGGTCTTCCAGGCGCCGCTTGCACCCGAACTCGCCGAGGCTTCGGCCCGGTTCGAACCCGCGCCGGACGCCGACCCGGGGCCGGAGGATCAGGCCCTGGCGCACCGGCCGCTGGGGGCCGCCCGCGCCCAGGTCCATGAAAACTACATCATCGCCCAGACCGAAACGGGCATGGTCATCGTGGATCAGCACGCTGCACACGAACGGCTGGTCTACGAACGGCTGAAGCGCCTGCGCGACGCCGCGCCGGTGCCGGCACAGGCGCTCCTGATCCCCGAGATCGTCGATCTGCGGCCTGCGGACGCGGCGCTCTTGCTCGACCATGCCGATACGCTGGCGGGTCTTGGCCTGGTGGTCGAACCCTTTGGCGGGGGTGCCATCGCCATCCGCGAGACGCCGGCCATCCTGGGCGAGGTTGACGCGCGCGGCCTGGTGCGCGACATCGTCGACGAACTTCACGACGAAGGCGCCAGCCGGTCCGTCCAGTCCAGGATCGACGCCGTCCTGTCGCGCATGGCCTGTCACGGATCGGTCCGGTCCGGCCGGCGCATGCGGGTCGAGGAGATGAACGCCCTCCTGCGGGAGATGGAGGCGACGCCGCTTTCGGGCCAGTGCAACCACGGCCGGCCGACTTATGTCGAACTGAAGCTGGCAGATATCGAACGGCTTTTCGGGCGGACATGATCACCTTTCGCGGCCAGACCTATGCGCTTGACGATCCGGCGGTGCTTGCCGGTCTTGGCGCCGTGGCGGTGCTGGTTCTTGCCATCCTTATCCTTGTCACGCTGCGCGCGGCGGGGCGGTCGGCGCGTATGACCGAACCGATGCTGCGGCAGATGCAGTCGCTTGATGCCCGGGTGCAGTCCCTGTCGGACGGGCAGCAGCAACTGTCCGGCGGGCTGATGCATGTGTCCGAGGCGCAGGCGGCGTCGCAGGCGCGGGTTCTGGCGCTGATGGAAAACCGTTTGTCCGAGGTTGCCAAGGGCATGAGCGACAGCCTGCACGGCAGCGCCACACGCACGGCGCGGTCGCTGGGCGAACTGCAGCAGCGGCTGGAGACGATCGACAAGGCCCAGGCCAAGATCGAGAAACTGTCGGGTGACGTCCTGTCCTTGCAGGATATCCTGTCGAACAAGCAGACCCGGGGCGCCTTTGGTGAGATCCAGTTGAACGACATCGTGCGCAAGGCGCTGCCCGCAGATGCGTTCACCATGCAGGCGACGCTGTCGAACGGGCGCCGCGCCGACTGCCTGATCCACCTCCCGAACCCGCCGGGCCCCATCGTCATCGATTCCAAGTTCCCGCTGGAAGCCTACGAGGCGCTGCGGCGCGCCACCAACAACAGCGAGGCGATCGAGGCGCAAAGGATGCTGCGCATCGCCGTTCGCGGCCATGTGAAGGCGATCAGTGAACGCTACATCATAGAGGGCGAAACCGCGGACGGGGCGCTCATGTTCCTCCCGTCCGAGGCCGTCTATGCCGAGTTGCACGCCAACTTTCCCGAGGTCGTGCGGGAAGGTTTCGCGGCAAAGGTCTGGATCGTGTCGCCCACCACCTGCATGGCGACGCTGAACACGATGCGCGCGGTCCTCAAGGACGCGCGGATGCGCGAACAGGCCGGCGCGATACGCAAGGAACTGGCGCTGTTGCACGCCGATGTGGACCGTTTGGGCAACCGGGTGGAAAACCTTGACCGCCATTTCCATCAGGCGGCCAAGGATATCGAGGACATCAAGATCTCTGCCGACAAGGCCGGGCGGCGGGCCAAGCGGCTTGACAGTTTCGACTTCGAGGAACTGGCACCTGAACCCGAAGCGCCGCGCGTCGTTCCGATCGCGCAGGATCAGAAGTAGGTTCGCGCCGAATGCCTTTCGGGCAGGTCCAGATGCGGGGTGGCCCCGAACTGGGCCAGGTGAAGCACTTCTCCGTCGAAGACGAACCGGTGCACCGAGGTGTTCATGATCCTGAGGAACATCCGCGCCTTGATCTCTGCCTCTAGGCCCAGCGCAAGGGCGCAAAGCGTCGCGATGACCCCGGTCGAGGTGACAAGAACGGCACCCGGCCCGTCCTGCGCGGCGGCGGTCAGCGCGCCAAAGACGCGGGTACGGAAGGCGTCGTAGGTTTCATGATCGGGCCCGGCGTGCCCCTCGCGCCACAGTTGCAGAACCTGCGGAACGTGGGCGGCGAACTCCGCCGGCCCTTTCGGAAAGGGAATGCCGTCGCGGTCATGCAAGACCTGCGACAGCGCGAAATAGTCAAGTTCGTTCAGGCGCGAATCCTCGCTGTGCGGACGCCCCGCAAGGTTCAGCCCCGCGGCGGTTTCCCGCTGGCGGCGCAGGGTGCCCGACACGATCCGGTCGAAGCCGCCGGTCGCCCGCAGGTGTTCGCCCAGCCAATGCGCCTGCTGCCGGCCCAGCGGCGAAAGCCGGTCATAGTCCGCTTCGGTCGTGGCGCCGGAATTGGCCTGTCCGTGCCGGATCAGTGTCAGTGTCGTCATCGTCCGGCTCAGCCCCAGTTCACATCGCCCAGAAAGATATAGCCCGCGCCATAGATCGTCTTGATGAGGCGGGGGTTCTTCGGATCCTCGCCAAGCTTGGTGCGCAGCCTGGAAATCCGCACATCCATCGCGCGGTCAAAGCTGTCTCCCGCGGCGCCGCCCAGCGTCTCTTGCATCTGCGCGCGCGAGATCAGCCGCTTGGGACTTTCGAGAAACAGCCGCAGCACCTCGCCCTCGGCGTGGCTGAAGGGCACTTCGTTGCCCGTCTGGTCGATCAGGACATAGCGGTCGAACTCGGCCGTCCAGCCGTTGAACCTCGCGACCTGGGTAGACCGGTCGCCCTCGGTGCGGGTCTTGCGCAGACGCGCCCTAATGCGCGCCACGACCTCTGCCGGGTCGAAGGGCTTGATGATGTAGTCATCGGCGCCAAGCTCAAGGCCGGTCACCCGGTCCTGGACCTGCGCGCGGCCCGAGATGATGATGATCGCCGCGCCGGATTCCAGCGCAAGCCGGTGCACGATGGCCAGCCCGTCGCGATCTGGCAAGCCCAGGTCGACCAGGCAGACATCGGGCGTCATGCGTTTCAGTGCCGCCTCGAACTCTGTCGCGCGGGCATAGGACGTGGTGCGGAACCCGGCCTCCTCAAGCGCGTCGGACAGCATGCGGCGTATCTCGGGCTCGTCGTCAAGAATCGCGACATGGGCCTGTGTCATCGTTCCTCCGATTGCGCGAGAAAGGCGGAAAGCTCTTCGAAGGCGAAGGGCTTCGTCAGGACCGGCACCGTGCCCGCGCTTTCGCGCAGGCCGTCGCCGCGCGGCAGCGATGTCATCAAGGCCCGTCGCAATCCGGGCGAACGCCGGGCCAGTTCGGTCATCAGGTCGATGCCGGTCGCCTCGCCCGGCAGGCCGATGTCGGACAGGACAAGGCCCAGACCGGGCAGGTCCGCAAGCTCAAGCGCCTCGGTCACGCTGCCGGCCTCGGCGACCGTATGGCCCATGGCCCGCAGCATTTCCCGCACGTCGGTGCGGATCACCTCGTTGTCCTCGACCAGGAGGACCAGCATTGGCGCGACCCTTGCTGTCACGGGGCGCAAGGGCAGGCGCAGGGTCACCGATGCGCCGCCGCCGGGCCGGTTCGCGAGCTTCACGCTGCCGCCGACAAGCTTGGTCTGATCGTAGACCATCGACAGGCCAAGGCCCGACCCTTCGCCCCCCTTGGTCGTGAAGAAGGGATCGAGCCCGTGCGCCAGCGCCTTTTCGGTGAACCCGGGGCCGGTGTCTTCGACGGTGATCTCAAGCCAGGTGTCGCGCACCGGCCGCGCGGTCAGCGTGATGCACCCGGGCCGCGACCCGATCGCGTCGCGCGCGTTCAGGATCAGGTTCAAAAGCGCGTCCTGCAAGGCCCCCGCATCCAGAAGAAGCGGCCCGCTCAGCGATTGCAGGCCGATGTCAAGCGTGATGGCCTGTGGCAGGATGGGGCCGGTCATGGTCTTCAGGTCGGCCAGCGATGCCGCAAGATCGGTGGGCGCGGGATGCAGTTCGGCAGGGCCGGAAATGCGCGCGATACGATCAAGCAGCGTACCGCCGCGCCGTGCCGCCGCAAGGGTGGCGCGCGCGATTTCGGCCGCCTCTTCGGGCAGTGCCTCGATCCGTTCCAGACGGCCCTGGAGCCCCATGATGATCGTCAGCAGGTTGGCGAAATCATGCGCAAGCCCCGAAGTCAGATGCGCCGCAAGTTCCCGCTTGGCGGTATGCGCCAGCGCGGCCCGGGCCTGGGTTTCCTCGGTCACGTCGGCGGAAAGGACATAGACACCCTGCACATGGCCCTGGCTGTCGTGTTCGGGCGTCAGCGCGACGCGGATGCGGTGGCCCGACGCCTCGTGCGTGGTCTCGAACACGTTCGCCTCTCCGGCCAGCGCGCGGCGCAGGCCGGGTTCGATCCGTTCGAAGGTTTCCTGCCCCAGCGCCTCGGCCACGGTCAGGCCGATGATATCACTGGCGCTGCCCGGCATCACCGACCCGAGCTTGCGGTTCGAGAAGGTGTAGCGGAACTCGGGCGTCACATGTGCGATATGGGCCGGCACCATCCCGGTCACCAGCCGCGTCCGCGCCTCAGTCTCCATCAGCTCTCGCTTGGCTTCCTCAAGCGCGGCATTGGTCGCAGCGAGTTCGCGGTTCGCTTGTGCCAGCCGCTCAGCATGGGTCAGAAGCTGGTCCGAAAGCTCCTCTGACCTGACACGCAACAGGGCTTCCTGGTTCTTGATCTCGGTGATGTCTGTATAGACGGTGACCCAGCCGCCCTGTGCCAGCGGCGCGCCCTCTACGCTGATCGTGCGCCCGTTCGACCGCGCGCGCTCCATGTAGTGGGGCTGGAAGGTCCGGGCCTGTTCTACTCGTGCCAGCACGGCGGTGTCGGTATCGTCCACATCCCCGTATTCGCCGCGCAGGACCAGATAGCGGATCGTGTCCTCGAAGGGTGTGCCCGGTTCGACGAGGCTATCGGGAAGATTGAACATCTGCTGGTACTTGCGATTGCAGACCACCAGTCTCAGGTCGCTGTCGAAGATGGACAGCGCCTGCTGGATCAGGTTCAGCCCCGCCTGGAGCATCTTGGACTGGACGTTCGGCGCCTGCATCGGTCTTCCCGCGGCGGGGCGCGACAGGGCGGCCCCTTCCTTTCCGCTTGTCGCTTGCCACGGCCGGCGTTTCAAGACCCCGGGGCAGGATGGCGGGCCGGAAACGCAAGAAGGCCCCCGTTTCCGGGGGCCTTCCGATTTTCGGTCGCAGATGCGCCGCCGGCCTCAGGCCAGGTCGTAGCGGTCGGCGTTCATGACCTTGGTCCAGGCCGCCACGAAGTCATTCACGAACTTCCCGGCGTTGTCGTCCTGGGCATAGACCTCCGCGTAGGCGCGCAGGACCGAGTTCGAGCCGAAGACCAGATCGGCGCGCGTCGCCGTCCATTTCTTCGCGCCGGACTTGCGATCGACGATGTCGTAGCTGTTGGACCCGGTCGGAACCCATTTCCACGCCATATCCGTCAGGTTCGTGAAGAAGTCGGTCGTCAGCGCGCCCTCGCGGTCGGTGAACACGCCATGCCGGGTGCCACCGTGGTTGGTGCCCATCGCCCGCATCCCGCCGACAAGGCAGGTCATCTCGCAGGCGGTCAGCCCCATGAGCTGCGCACGGTCGAGCATCAGTTCCTCGGCCGATACGACGTAGTCCTTCTTCATCCAGTTGCGGAAGCCGTCGGCGACGGGCTCCAGGACGGCAAAGGACGACGCGTCGGTCATCGCGTCGGTCGCATCGCCGCGGCCCGGAGCGAAGGGAACGGTCACGTCGAAGCCCGCGGCTTTCGCTGCCTGCTCGACGCCGACGCCACCTGCCAGGACGATCACGTCGGCAAGCGATGCGCCCGCGGCGTTGGCGATCGGTTCAAGGACCGAAAGCACCTTTTGAAGGCGGGCCGGTTCGTTGCCTTCCCAGTCCTTCTGCGGCGCAAGCCGGATCCGCGCGCCATTGGCGCCGCCCCGGTAGTCCGACTGGCGGAAGGTCCGCGCCGAATCCCACGCGGTCGCGACAAGGTCGGCGACCGGCAGGCCGGAGGCGGCGATCTTCGCCTTGACCGCGTCCACGTCCCAGCCGGTCGCGCCCGCGGGAACCGGATCCTGCCAGATCAGGGTTTCGCTTGGGGCTTCGGGGCCGATGTAGCGGGTGTTCGGCCCCATGTCGCGGTGGGTCAGCTTGAACCAGGCGCGCGCGAAGGTCTCTGAGAAGTAGTCGAAGTCGTTGTAGAACCGCTCGGAAATCTTGCGGTACTCGGGGTCGAAGCGCATCGCCATGTCGGCATCGGTCATGATCGGCATGACGCGGATCGACGGATCCTCGACGTCAACCGGCATGTCTTCTTCCTTGATGCCGACGGGTTGCCACTGGTTCGCGCCTGCGGGCGATTTCGCGAGCCACCAGTCGTAGTTCAACAACAGGTGGAAATACCCGTTGTCCCACTTGGTCGGATGGGTGGTCCATGCACCCTCGATCCCGCTTGTTACGGTGTCGCGACCGATACCGCGGGTACTGTGGTTCATCCAGCCCATGCCCTGTTCGGCAAGGTCGGCGCCTTCGGGGCTTGGCCCGAGGTTGGCCGCGCTGCCGTTGCCGTGGGTCTTGCCGACGGTGTGGCCGCCGGCGGTCAGCGCGACGGTTTCCTCGTCGTTCATCGCCATCCGGGCAAAGGTCTCGCGCACCTGATGCGCGGTCTTCAGCGGATCGGGCACGCCGTTCACGCCTTCGGGGTTGACGTAGATCAGACCCATCTGCACGGCGGCCAGCGGGTTTTCCATGGTCGCGGGGTTCGCCACGTCCTCGTATCGGCTGTCGGACGGCGCGAGCCATTCCTTCTCGGAACCCCAGTAGACGTCTTTTTCCGGGTGCCAGATGTCTTCGCGGCCAAAGGCGAAGCCGAAGGTCTTCAGGCCCATCGATTCATAGGCGACGTTGCCGGCCAGGATGATCAGATCGGCCCAGGAGACGCGGTTGCCGTATTTCCTCTTGATCGGCCACAGCAAGCGGCGGGCCTTGTCAAGATTGGCATTGTCGGGCCAGCTGTTCAGCGGCGCGAAGCGCTGGTTTCCGGTGCCGCCGCCACCCCGGCCGTCGGCCAGTCGGTAGGAACCCGCAGCGTGCCACGCCATGCGGATCATGAGGCCGCCATAGTGCCCCCAGTCCGCCGGCCACCAGTCCTGGCTGTCAGTCATCAGGGCGGTCAGGTCAGCCTTGAGCGCGGCCACGTCCAGCTTCTTGACCTCTTCACGGTAGTTGAAGCCCTTCAGCGGGTTGGTCTTGCTGTCGTGCTGGTGCAGGATGTCGAGGTTCAGCGCATTCGGCCACCATTCCATGACGTTGCCGCCCATGTTGCTGTTTGCGCCATGCATGACGGGGCATTTGCCCGCCGATTTCACATCGTTTCCGTCCATCTAATCCTCCGAACTCTGGCCAGGCGGCTTCATTGAAACGCGCGGTGTCTGCGCTTTGGGCGCCTCTCTCGCGGTTGAACCGGCCTCTGGTTAGCACAGCGATTTAATAAATGGAATTTTCATTTTCTAATCGCAACCATATGCTGAGATTATGACTCAGATCACGATTCGGCATCTTCGCTATTTCGAGGCGCTGGCCCAGCACGGTCATTTCGGCCGCGCGGCCGAGGCCTGCACGATCTCCCAGCCCGCGCTGTCGCTTCAGATGAAGGAGCTGGAGGAAATCCTGGGCTCGCCGCTCATCGAACGGGGCGCGCGGCAAATCCGCCTGACCGCGCTGGGCGAGGCTTTCGCGCTCCGCGCGCGCGACATCCTGAGGTCGGTGGACGAGCTGGCGAATCTTGCGCGCGCCTCGATGGGTGCGCTGGGCGGGCAGTTTCGGATCGGCGTGATTCCCACGGTTGCGCCCTACTTGTTGCCGACGGTGATCCAGACCCTTTCCGCCCGTTTCCCCGACCTTGACCTGCGCCCGCGGGAAGCCGTGACAAAGAAGCTTGTCGACGACCTGATCGAGGGGCGGCTGGACGCGGCGATCGTCGCGCTGCCGGTGTCCGAACCGTCCCTGACCGAATATCCGCTGTTCAGCGAGGAATTCGTGCTGGTCCGGCCGGGCCAGGACGCAAAGCTGCCCGTCCCGAACGCCGACACGCTTGGCACGATGCGATTGCTGCTCTTGGAGGAAGGGCACTGTTTTCGCGATCAGGCGCTTTCGTTTTGCAAGATGTCCTCGGCGGCGCCGCGCGACCTGATGGAGGGCAGTTCGCTGTCCACGCTCGTGCAGATGGTGGGCGCGGGGATAGGGGTAACGCTGATCCCGCGGATGGCCGTCATGATCGAGACGCGAAACGCCGAGGTGTCCGTCGCCCAACTCAGGTCGCCGCGCCCGACCCGGACGATTGGCCTCGTGTGGCGCAAGACCAATCCGCTGAGCGGCCAGTTCGAGACGCTGGCCGCGATGGTGCGCGACGCCCGGCCCGCCTGATCCAGCGCAATCGCGGTTTCCCCCTGTTCCCGGCTCTGCTAAGCGTCGTGCGGGCGCTTCCGGTCCTGTCGGCCGGCAGGCGCCACTCCGGACACTTTCCCTGAATATCACGGGCGCAATGCATCGCCAGGCCGAGTTCTTCCGCAGCAACGCGCCCTGGCTGATGGCCGGGTTCCTGCTGACGTTTTCGTCCAGCTTCGGCCAGACCTTCTTCATCTCCATCTTCGCGGGCGATATCCGCGCGGCCTTTGACCTGAGCCACGCGGGCTGGGGCGGTATCTACGCGCTGGCAACGATGTCCTCGGCGGCTGTCATGGTTGTTGCCGGCGGCCTGACCGACCGGTTCCGGGTGCGGCTGGTCGGTTCGGCGGTGTTGCTGGGACTTGCGGTCGCGACGGCGCTGATGTCGGCGGCGGGCACGCTTTGGGTGCTGGGCCTGACGATCTTTCTCTTGCGCTTCAGCGGGCAGGGAATGATGACCCATGCCGCGACGGTCGCGATGGCGCGCTGGTTCGTCGCCACGCGCGGGCGGGCGATCGCGTTCTCCGGGCTTGGCTTTGCGCTGGGTGAAGCGACGCTTCCGATCCTGTTCGTCGCGCTGAAGGGCTGGTTCGACTGGCGCACCCTGTGGCTTTTCGCGACGGCCACGCTGCTCCTGATGACCGGCGTGCTGCTTCTGCTGCTCAGGCGTGAACGCACACCGCAGTCCTTTGCGCAGGAAAGCCGGTCCGCCGGAATGCAGGGAAAGACCTGGGCTCGCAAGGATGTGGTCCGCAACCGCCTGTTCTGGCTGATGCTACCCGCGATTCTTGGTCCGGGGGCCTGGAACACCGCCTTCTTCTTCCATCAGGTCCACTTTGCCGAGGCAAAGGGCTGGGCGCATATCGACCTTGTCGCGCTGTTTCCCGTCTTCACCGCCGCCGGGGTCGGCAGCATGATGCTGACGGGCGTGCTGGTGGACCGCTTCGGCTCGACCCGGATCACCGGGCTGCACCTCTTGCCGATGGCAGCGGGATACGCGTTGATCGGGACGGCCCAGGGGCTGCCGCTTGCCGCACTGGGCCTTGCGCTCATGGGAATCGCGAACGGCGCCCAGTCCACCGTCGGCGCCTCGCTCTGGGCCGAGGTCTACGGGACGGCGAATCTTGGCCGCATCCGCGCGATGATCGGCGCGATCATGGTCTTGGGCTCGGCCATCGGTCCAGGGCTTTGCGGCTGGCTGATCGACCGCGGCATCGCCATGCCGGTGCAGTCCCTGGCCATATCGGCGTATTTCCTGTTCGCCGCCGTCCTGGCGGCGATCGGCGCCCGCGGCGCGTGTCGGCATCTGTGATTCCCCCCCCCTGCGGCGGCTGCCGTCCTTTTCCGCAAGCGGGCCGGCGAAGCCGCCGCCGCCGGTCCGGCCCGGTGGGCGCGCCTTGTTACAATTCGTAAGATTCCCGAAAAAGTCAGGAAAACTTTGACGACCAAACCTTCTCGCGGGACGCTGGGGTATCGGAGGAATCGCCCCGGCGAAGAACAAGCACCGGCAACGGCGCAGGAGGAGGCCCCTGGTGGAAACGACGGCGACGGACGCTGCCTTGCAGTCCATTCCGGCTTTGCTGGCGCGCAATGCCGCGACATGGGGGGCGTTGCCCGCCTACCGCGAAAAGGAATTCGGCATCTGGCAAAGCTGGACCTGGGCGGAAACCGCCGCCGAGGTCCGCGCCATCGCCCTTGGCTACATGACGCTCGGGATCGAACGCGGCGATCACGTCGCCATCATCGGCCGTAACCGGCCCGCCCTTTACTGGTCGATGATCGCCGCGCAGATGTGCGGCGCGGTGCCCGTTCCTCTTTACCAGGACGCCGTGGCCGAAGAGATGGCCTATGTCCTTGACCACTGCGGCGCGCGCTTCGTCGTCTGCGGCGATCAGGAACAGGTAGACAAGGTCCTTGAGGTTCAGGACCGGCTGCCGGGCATCGATCACATCCTCTATCTCGACAAGCGAGGGATGCGCAAATACGACCATTCGCGCATGAACGCCCTGGCCGACATCGCGGCCGAGGGAAGGGCCGCCCACCACCGGGTCGAGGCGGAACTTGACGGGCGCACCGGGGAACTGACCTTCGATCATCCCTGCGTGATGCTCTATACGTCGGGAACGACGGGCAAGCCCAAGGGCGTGGTGCTGTCGAACCGCAACATCATCGTCACCTCGCAAAATACCGCCGGCTTCGACCGCCTGCGCCACACGGACGAGGTTCTGGCCTATCTGCCGATGGCCTGGGTCGGCGATTTCATCTTTTCCATCGGACAGGCGATGTGGACGGGCTTCACTGTGAACTGCCCAGAAAACGCAGCCACCATGATGACCGACCTGCGCGAGATCGGGCCAAGCTATTTCTTCGCCCCGCCCCGCGTCTTCGAAGGTCAGCTGACCAACGTCATGATCCGGATGGAGGATGCCGGCAGGCTGAAGAAGCGGATGTTCGATCACTACATGGCCGTCGCCCGCCGCGTCGGCCCCGCGATCCTCGACGGCAAGCCGGTTTCGGCCCTGGACCGCCTGCGTTATGCGATCGGTGACATCTTCGTCTACGGGCCGCTGAAGAACACACTTGGCTATTCGCGCATCCGCGTCGGCTATACGGCAGGCGAGGCGATCGGGCCGGAGATCTTCGATTTCTACAGGGCGCTGGGCATCAACCTCAAGCAGCTCTACGGCCAGACCGAGGCGTCGGTCTTCATCACCCAGCAGCCCGACGGGCAGGTCCGGTCGGACACCGTGGGCGTGCCCTCGCCTGGCGTGGAGGTGAAGATCGGCGACAGCGGAGAGGTCTATTACCGGTCGCCGGGAACCTTCGTCGAATATTACAAGAACCCTGAATCCACCGCCTCGACCAAGGACGCCGAGGGCTGGGTGGCGACGGGCGACGCGGGCTTTTTCGAGGAAGGCACAGGTCACCTGCGCATCATCGACCGCGCCAAGGATGTGGGAAAGATGGCGGACGGGCGCCTCTTTGCGCCGAAGTATGTCGAAAACAAGCTGAAGTTCTACCCCAACATCCTTGAGGCAGTGGTCTTCGGCGCGGGCCGCGACATGTGCACGGCCTTCATCAACATCGACCTGACGGCGGTCGGCAACTGGGCCGAGCGCAACAACATCGCCTATTCGTCCTACCAGGAACTCGCCGCGCACCCGAAGGTCTACGAAATGATCCAGGGCCATGTCGAAGACGTGAACCGGTCCGTCGCCGCCGATCCGATGCTGTCGGGTTGCCAGATCCACCGCTTCCTGATCCTGCACAAGGAACTGGACGCCGACGACGGCGAACTGACGCGCACCCGCAAGGTCCGCCGCAACATCATCGCCGAGAAGTTCGCCGATCTGATCGACGCGCTCTACACCGGCAAGGAGCAGATCTACACCGAGACGGAAGTGACCTACGAGGATGGCCGCAAGGGCTCCATCAAGGCCACGCTGACGATCCGCGACGCGGCGGTCGTGACGGGCGAGCAGAGGATGGCGGCGGAATGAACCAGATGAACCCGGACGGCTACACCACCGCGGACGGCCGCAAGATCGGCCCCGTCCTGATGGAGATGAAGAACATCACGCTGCGCTTCGGCGGCGTGAAGGCGATCACCGACATCTCCTTCGACATCCGCGAGGGCGAGATCCGCGCCATCATCGGCCCGAATGGCGCCGGCAAGTCCTCCATGCTCAACGTGATCTCGGGCTTCTATGTCCCCCAGGAAGGCGAGGTCTGGTTCAAGGGCCACCGGCGCGGTCCGATGCGGCCCTACCAGGTGGCGCGCCTCGGCATTGCGCGGACCTTCCAGAACATCGCGCTCTTCGACGGCATGAGCGTTCTGGACAACATCATGACCGGCCGCCTGACCTTGATGAAATCGGGCCTCTTCAGCCAGGCGATGTGGTGGGGCCGGGCCGAGAGGGAAGAGACCGGTCATCGAGAGAAGGTCGAGAAGATCATCGACTTCCTCGAAATCCAGTCGATCCGCAAGACGCCGGTCGGCCGCCTGCCCTACGGCCTGAAGAAACGCGTGGAACTGGCGCGCGCGCTGGCGGCGGAACCGCGCCTTCTCCTGCTCGATGAACCCATGGCCGGTATGAACGTCGAGGAGAAGGAGGACATGTGCCGCTTCATCCTCGACGTGAACGACGAATTCGGCACCACGATCGCGCTGATCGAACACGACATGGGCGTGGTGATGGACCTCTCGGACCGCGTGGTCGTGATGGACTACGGCAAGAAGATCGGCGACGGCACCCCCGAAGAGGTGCGCAACAACCCCGATGTGATCAACGCCTACCTGGGGGTATCGCATGACTGAGGCGATCCGCCCGCACAACGCCGGCACCAAAGCGGAGGCGCGAAATGCCTGACCAGCTTCTCTATGCAATCGAGGCGGGGCTCAACGGGCTGATGGCCGGGGTTCTCTATTCCCTCGTGGCGCTCGGCTTCGTGCTGATCTTCAAGGCCAGCGGAATCTTCAATTACGCGCAGGGCGTGCTGGCGCTTTTCGCCGCCCTCACGCTCGTCGGCTTCCAGAACGGCCAGATCCCCTTCGCGCATCTCATCAACGCCGTCTTCGGCACCGACCTGCACGAATTCGGCTGGCACCTGCCCGCCATCGTCGCGATCGTCCTGACCGGGGCGGTCATGGTGGGCCTGGCGATCATCATCGAACGCTATGTTCTGAAGCATCTGGTGAACCAGGCGCCGATCATTCTCTTCATGGCGACGATCGGCATGGCCTATTTCCTCGAAGGTCTCGGTGACATCATGTGGGGCGCCGACATCAAGAAGCTCGATGTCGGCCTGCCGCAGGGCATCAACGAAACGATCGACACCGTGACCTTCAACGCGCTCGGCTACGGCTTCTTCATCGACAATCTCGATATCGTGGCCTCGGTCGTCGCGGCGCTTCTGGTGATCTCGCTCACCATCTTCAGCCAGTATTCCAAACAGGGCCGCGCCCTGCGCGCCGTCGCCGACGACCACCAGGCGGCGCTGTCCGTCGGTATCTCGCTCCGCTTCATCTGGGTTCTCGTCTGGTCCATCGCCGGCTTCGTGGCGCTGGTCGCCGGGATCATGTGGGGATCGAAGTCGGGGGTCCAGTTCTCGCTCTCGCTGATCGCGCTCAAGGCGCTGCCGGTCCTCATGCTGGGCGGCTTCACCTCGATCCCGGGCGCCATCGTCGGCGGCCTCATCATCGGCATGGGCGAGAAGCTCTTCGAATTCTTCGTGGGCCCGATGATCGGTGGCGCCACCGAAAACTGGTTCGCCTATGCGCTTGCGCTTCTCTTCCTCGTCTTCCGGCCTCAGGGCCTGTTCGGCGAGAAGATCATCGAGAGGGTCTGAGCGATGGCAAGGATCGAAGCTTCGGGAGCCGCCGGCCGGAGTCCTTGGGCCAGACCGAAAGCGCGCCCTGCAGTTCATTCTGGTGAAAATACTCCGGGGGTCCGGGGGCAGCGCCCCCGGCCTCTGGGCCGCAGTGCAGCGACGGGTTGGAGGGACTGATGTTTTACCGTGAGGCCGGCGACTTCAAGACAAGCTACGCCGACGACAGCCAGACCTTCCCCATCCGGTTCGACCGGCTGCGCTACTACGCGGTGATCGCGGTGGCGTTCGGGGTCATCCCCTTCTTCATCAACGACTACTGGGCCAACGCGGTCTTCGTGCCCTTCCTGATCTATGCGATCGCGGCGCTGGGGCTGAACATCCTGACGGGCTATTGCGGCCAGGTGTCGCTGGGCACCGGCGGTTTCATGGCGGTCGGCGCCTATGCGGTCTACAAGCTCATGACCGCATTTCCCGAAGTGTCGATCCTGATCCATGTCCTGCTGGCGGGCGGGATCACCGCGGTCGTGGGCGTGCTGTTCGGGCTGCCCTCGCTCAGGATCAAGGGCTTCTATCTGGCGGTGGCGACGCTTGCCGCGCAGTTCTTCCTTGTCTGGCTCTTCAACAAGGTGCCGTGGTTTTACAACTACTCCGCCTCGGGCCAGATCTCCGCGCCGGAGCGCACGGTCCTTGGACATGCGGTGACCGGCGCATCGACGACGGCGCCGGCAAAGTACCTTTTCTGCCTCATCATCCTCTTCGCGCTCGCCTGGCTGGCGCGGAACCTGACGCGCGGCACGGTGGGGCGCAAGTGGATGGCGATCCGCGACATGGACATCGCCGCCGAGATCATCGGTGTGAACCCGCTGACCACCAAGCTTTCCGCCTTCGCCATCTCGTCCTTCTATATCGGCGTCGCCGGGGCGCTCTTCTTCTCGGTCTATCTCGGCGCGGTAGAGGTCGGCGAGGCGTTCGGGATCCAGAAATCCTTCCTGATCCTTTTCATGATCATCATCGGCGGGCTCGGGTCGATCTTCGGGTCTTTCGCGGGGGCGGCCTTCCTGGTGCTGCTGCCCGTTCTTCTCAAGAACATCCTCGTCGGCCATCTCGGCTGGGCGACGGACCTTGCCGCGCATGTGGAACTGATGATCGTCGGCGCGCTGATCGTGATCTTCCTGATCGCGGAGCCGCATGGAATGGCCCAGCTCTGGCGGCTGGCGAAAGAGAAACTCCGGCTTTGGCCCTTCCCTCACTGAGGGGCCGCCCAACCACAAGACCGGCGGAAAGGCCGGCTGACCGCAACCTTGAACCCTTGGGAGGAGACCCAGATGAAGAAGACGATGACCGCGATGGCGCTTGCACTGTCCGTCGCAACGCCGGCGATGGCCGACCTCATGGTGCCGAACCTGTCCTACCGGACCGGCCCCTACGCGCCGAACGGTATCCCCTATGCCGACGGCTTCAACGACTACTTCACCCTTCTGAACGAACGCGATGGCGGCATCGGCGGCGAAAAGGTCGTGGTGACGGAGTGCGAGACTGCCTACAACACCGAAAAGGGCGTCGAGTGCTACGAGGCCACCAAGGGTGACGGCGCGCTGGTCTACAACCCGCTGTCGACCGGGATCACCTACCAGCTCATCCCGAAGGTGACGGCCGATGGCATCACCCTTTACACGCCGGGCTATGGTCGCACCTCGGCCGCGAACGGCAAGGTCTTTGCCAATGTCTTCAACTATCCGGCCAACTACTGGGACGGCGCGTCGATCATCGTGAAGGATATCCTTTCGCAGAACGGCGACAACATCCAGGGCAAGAAGATCGCGCTGGTCTACCACAACTCCGCCTATGGCAAGGAACCTATCCGCACGCTTCAGGAACTGGCCAAGAAGCATGGCTTCGAGCTGGTCGAGATTCCGGTCGACCACCCGGGCCAGGAACAGAAGTCGCAGTGGCTGCAGATCCGCCGCGACAAGCCGGACTATGTCATCATGTACGGCTGGGGCGTGATGAACGCCGTCGCGGTGCAGGAAGCGGTGAACATCAGATACCCGATGGACCATTTCTACGGCATCTGGTGGTCGGGGTCCGAGAACGACGTGCTGCCGGTCGGCGACGGCGCCAACGGCTACAAGATGATCTCGTTCCACGGCACTGGCGGTGACTATCCGGTCTATGCCGACCTCAAGGCGCATGTCTACGACGCCGGCAAGGCGGCGGGCGACGGGTCGAACCCGGGCAACGTGCTTTATTCGCGCGGCATGTATGCGGCGATGGTGATCTCCGAGGCGATCCGCGGCGCACAGGCGGCGGCCGGTCATTCGAACGTGACCACCGCCGAGGTGCGTGACGGCTTCGAAAACCTGAACCTGACCGAGGAACGCCTGACGGAACTTGGCCTGCCGGGCTTCGCCCAGCCGATCGCCTCGTCCTGCGCCGATCACGGCGGCCCGGGCACGGCGATGATCTTCCAGTGGGATGCCGGTGCGAAGAAGTGGAACCAGTCCTCGGACTGGATTTCGGCTGACGCCGACGTGATCGACCCGCTGATCGCCGAGGATTCGGCGGCCTTCGCGGCCGAAAACAACATCGCCGAACGCTGCAACTGAGCGCGGCGCAAGACAAGCCCCTGGCCCGGACCGGGCCGGGGGCACCGGGATCAATCTTCAAGCGGGGCCAAAGATGCTCGACGCCGCCAAGACCGAGACGCTTCTTGAGGTCAACAACATCGAGGTGATCTACAATCACGTCATCCTCGTGCTCAAGGGGGTCAGCCTTTCCGTGCCCAAAGGCGGCATCACCGCCCTTCTGGGCGGCAACGGCGCGGGCAAGACGACGACGCTCAAGGCGATCTCGAACCTTCTGCACTCCGAACGCGGCGAGGTCACCAAGGGGTCGATCGTCTACCGCGGGGAACGCGTCCAGGATCTTGACCCGGCGGCGCTGGTGAAGATGGGGGTGATCCAGGTGATGGAGGGCCGCCATTGTTTCGGCCACCTCACGGTCGAGGAAAACCTTCTGACCGGCGCCTATACCCGCAAGGACCGCGAGGTCGCGAAAGACCTCGAAATGGTCTACCACTATTTTCCGCGCCTGAAGGAACGCCGCAAGAGCCAGGCTGGCTATACCTCGGGCGGTGAACAGCAGATGGTCGCCATCGGTCGCGCACTGATGTCGCGGCCCGAGACGATCCTTCTGGACGAGCCGTCGATGGGCCTTGCCCCGCAGCTTGTCGAACAGATCTTCGAGATCGTGAAGGCCGTGAACGAGAAGGAAGGCGTGACTTTCCTTCTGGCCGAACAGAATACCAACGTGGCCCTGCGCTACGCGCATTACGGCTACATCCTGGAAAGCGGCCGGGTCGTGATGGATGGTCCCGCGAAGGATCTTCGCGAGAACCCGGACGTGAAGGAATTCTACCTGGGCATGTCGGACAAGGGGCGCAAGAGCTTCCGCGATGTGCGCAGCTATCGCCGGCGGAAACGCTGGCTGGCCTGACGGCGAAGGCATCCGCGACAAGGACAGTGACCCCCGGCCAGCGCTCCGGGGCAGGGAGGGGGGCGACCCCAATGAGAAGATGAGCCATTACGACAGCCTCGAGACCCGTTCCGCCGACGAACGCGCGGCCGCGCAGCTTGCCACGCTGAACGCGCAGTTGGCGCGGATCGGTTTCGATCCGGTCAGCGAGCTTTCGGCGTTGGCCGGGCTTCCCGTGCTCCGGAAATCCGACCTGGGCCAGCGCCAGAAGGACAGCAAGCCCTTCGGCGGCATTCCCGTTGCCAATCTGGCCCATGTCTTCCAGTCGCCAGGGCCGATCTATGAACCGGGCGGGGTCAGCCACGACTGGTGGCGGATGGGCCGCTTCCTCCATGCAGCCGGTGTCGGCAAGGGCGATATCGTCCAGAACTGCTTCGGCTACCACCTGACCCCGGCGGGGATGATCTTTGAAAACGGCGCGCGGGCGGTGGGGGCGGTCGTGCTCCCTGCCGGCACCGGGCAGACGGATCTGCAGGTGCGCGCCGCTGCCGACATCGGCACCACCGCCTATGCCGGAACGCCGGATTTCCTCAAGGTGATCCTCGACAAGGCCGAGGAGATGGGCGAACGGCTGTCGCTGACCAAGGCTGCGGTGGGTGGCGGGGCGCTTTTCCCGTCGCTGCGCAGGGAATACGCGGATCGCGGCATTTCCTGCCTGCAATGCTATGCGACCGCCGATCTGGGCAATATCGCCTACGAGTCGCCCGCGATGGAGGGGATGATCGTGGACGAAGGCGTGATCGTCGAGATCGTGCGCCCCGGCACCGGCGACCCGGTCCCCGAGGGCGAGGTGGGCGAAGTTGTCGTCACCACGCTCAATCCCGACTATCCGCTGATCCGCTTTGCCACCGGCGACATGTCGGCGGTCATGACGGGGCAAAGCCCTTGCGGACGCACCAACCTGCGCATCAAGGGCTGGATGGGCCGCGCCGACCAGACGACCAAGATCAAAGGCATGTTCGTCCGCCCCGAACAGGTCGCGGCCTTCGTCGCGCGCCACGACGAGATTGCACGCGCCCGCGTCGTCGCCACCCGCGAGGGCGAGATGGACGTGATGACTGTCCGGGTCGAGGCGCCTTCGGGCGCGGGCCGTGGCTACGAGGACTCGATCGTCCAGACGCTGAAGCTGAAGGGCAAGGTCGAGATCGTGCCACCCGGCAGCCTTCCCAACGACGGCAAGGTGATCGACGACCAGCGCGTCTATGACTGACGGGCGGATTGTCGCTGCCCGGGCTGTCTCTGTCATAGGATAACATCGCCGAGGGGGTTAGCATTCCTTCCCAAACCGGAAGGGAGACCCGCCATGCCGACCAGAGCCCTGTTCGCCGCCGTCGCCATTCTTGCCGCCTGGCCCGCCTGGGCGCGCGACGTCGCGCTGGTCATCGGGAACGAGAACTATCGCCGCGCGCCGGATGTCAACTCGGCCGAGGATGCGGCCGACGCCGGTGCCGCGCTCGAGGCACTGGGCTTCGATGTGCATGAGGGGCGCGATCTTGACGCGGCGGGGCTGCGGCGTGCACTGGCCGGGTTTCATGCCGATGCACAGGATGCCGACCGGCTGGTGATCCTTGTGGCGGGGCATTTCGCGCACGCGGGCGCCCAGGGCTGGCTTCTCGGAACCGAGGCCGACCGGCCATCCCTCGGGTCGGTGGACGGCGCGGGACTGCCGGTCGCGACGATTCTGTCCATCGCCGGCGAACGGCCGGGCGCGGCGATGGTCCTTCTGGGGACAGAACCGCTGCCCATCGCGCTGGGGCCGGGGCTTACGGGCGGTCTGGGCGACATGCCCGCGCCCCAGGGTGTCACGGTGATTTCCGGGGACGCAGGGACGCTGGCTGAATTCGTCACCGATGTTCTGGCGGAACCGGGGCAGTCGCAGGCCGCGCTTGCCGCCCAGGCCGAGGGGCTTGGCGTTTCGGGCTATCTGGGCGATGCCGGCCCCTTCCTTCCGCTGCCCGCGCCGCCGGCCACCGATGCCGGCGCCGCCGAGACTGCGGCCTGGGATGTCGTGCGCCGCCTGGACACGGTGCCTGCCTACGAAGGGTTCCTGCGCCAGTACCCGTCCGGGCGGTACGCGGCCGAGGCGCGCGCCGCGATCGAGGCGATCAGGGCCCAGCCGCTCTTGCAGGCGCAAAAGGCAGAAGAGGCGCTGGCGCTCAGCCGCGACAGGCGGCGCGAGGTGCAGCGCAACCTCAGCCTTCTGGAGTTCGACCCGCGCGGGATCGACGGGCTTTTCGGCCCCGGGTCGCGCCGCGCCATCGCCGCCTGGCAAAAGGCCAACCGGATCGAGGCGACCGGCTATCTTGACGCCGACCAGTTGACCCGGCTCCAGGCCCAGGCCGACCGCCGCGCGGCCGAGCTTGAGGCAGAGGCCCGCGCGCGCCAGGCAGAGCTTGACCGTCAGGACCGGCTTTACTGGGAACAGACCGGCGCTGCGGGCGACGAGGCGGGACTGCGCGCCTATCTCAAGCGCTATCCCGACGGGCTTTTTGCCGATCTCGCGCAAGAGCGTCTTGCCGTCTTCGAGGACCGCCGCCGCCAGGAAGCGCAGGGGGCCGACCGGCTGGCGTGGGATCAGGCCGTCGCGGCCGGCACGGCGCAGGCCTACCGGGATTACCTGCGCGTCTTCCCCAACGGCGTCTTCGCCGAGGACGCACAGGCCGCGCTTGAGGCCGCCGAGGCCGCCGAAGGCGCGGAAGCCGCCCGGGCCAGCGCCGAGGCGGCAGAAAACGCGCTTGGGCTGAACGGCTTCTTCCGGCAGGCGATCGAAAAACGGCTGTCCAATCTTGGCCTGAAACCGGGCCGGGTGGACGGCACTTTCGACGACGACACCCGCCGCGCCATCCGCCGCTATCAGGAAGCGCGCGGGATGGAGGTCACGGGTTATCTGACACAGGCCGCCGTGGTGCGTCTGCTTGCTGAAGGCTTGTGACCGGAGGGCCGGGCGGGCAGTGACGTGGCGCCCCGGCCCTTCAGTCGCCGCCCGAAAACTTCATGAGCACGATGCCTGAGAGGATCAGCAGTGCCGCGACAACTCGCATGGGGGTCAGCGCCTCGCCCATGAAGGCGGCTCCGGCCAGAAACGCGCCGGCCGCGCCGATACCGGTCCAGACCGCATAGGCCGTTCCAAGCGGCAGCGACCGCATCGCGATCGACAAGAGCGCGAAACTGGCAATCATTGCGACAAAGGTCAGAATCGTTGGCCCCAGCACGGTGAAGCCCGCCGACTTCTTCATCGCGAAGGCCCAAAGCACTTCGAGAAGGCCCGCGACGAGTAGATATGTCCATGCCATCGTGTGTTCCATGGGCCGTGCCGGGCCGTCGCGGCGGTCTTGCCTGGGATCGGGCCCTTCCCCCGGCCGAAACCCTATTGGGGCTGTTGCTTGCCGGCAAGCGCCAACAAAGAGCGACCGGCAAGACAAGAAGATCTGACCAAATCGAAAGGGCCGCCGGTTTCCCGGCGGCCCTTTTCTTGCCTGCAACAGGCGTCGCAGCTCAGCCCTGACGGGCCTTGTAGCGCTTCTGCGTCTTGTTGATCACGTAGACGCGGCCCTTGCGGCGCACGACCTGGCAATCGCGATGCCGGCTCTTGAGCGAGCGGAGCGAGTTCCGGACCTTCATCGGCCTTCTCCCAGTATGGCGCGTCTGCGCCGGCGAAAACGAATGCCCCCGGAGATGCCCGGGGGCGGTGATGGTGGGCGCGACAGGGATCGAACCTGTGGCCACTACGATGTCAACGTAGTGCTCTACCGCTGAGCTACGCGCCCCTCCGATTACGCCGCCACCGTCCCGACATGCGCCGGACGCGGGTGGCACCGCGTCGGTCCCGGGGTCTATAGAAGGAGTCGCGGGGCCTTTCAAGGGGTTTCGACACGCCGTGTTTTCGCTTTATAGTCCGGGCAGTGGCAAGGAGAGAACATGACGCCCGGCCCCTACCGACTGACCTTGCCGGAACGGCGCACCACGGGCGTGATCTTTGCATCACCGCACAGCGGAAGCCACTATCCGCGCGACTTCCTTTCCCGTTCGGTGCTGGGCGACAAGTCCATCCGAAGCTCCGAAGACGCGTTCGTCGATGTCTTGCTGGAAAGGGTGACCGATCACGGCGCGCCGCTTCTGGCCGCAGTCGCGCCGCGCGCTTTCGTCGATCTGAACCGCGCCTGCGACGAACTTGACCCCGCGTTGATCGAGGGGTTTCGCGCGCCCGCGCACAACCCGCGCGTCGCCTCCGGACTTGGCGTCGTGCCGCGCGTGGTATCTGGCGGCCGTGCGATCTATTCCGGAAAGCTTCCGCTTCACGAGGTGAAGGCGCGGATCGCGGATTGGTGGCACCCCTATCATGACCGGCTTCAGGTGCTGATGGACGAATCGCGCCTGCGGTTCGGACAGGCGATCCTGATCGATGTGCACTCGATGCCGCACGAGGCGATGGATGCGGTGGCGGTGCCGGGCCGCCCCCGGCCCGAGGTCGTGCTGGGTGACCGCTACGGCACCTCGGCTTCGGCGGCGGTGGTCGATGCGGTCGATGCCGCCTTTGTCCGCGCAGGCCTGCGCACGGTGCGCAACACGCCCTTTGCCGGTGCCTATATCGCGCAGGCCTATGGCCGCCCGACACGGGCGCAGCATGTCGTGCAGGTCGAAATCGACCGCGCGCTTTACATGAACGAGGCCGAGGTCCGGCCCAACGGAAATTTTGCCGGTTTCCAGCGGATCCTGTCGGGCGCCCTGGCCGAAATCGCCTCGATCGGCCGGGCAGAGGATCGTCTGGCGGCGGAATGACCGCCGGTCGACCGAAGGATGATCAGCGCAGGCTGCGGCCCTTGACGATCGCGTCCTTGCCAAAGCGCGCACGGATCGCGTCGGTGGCGCGTTCGGCGCCGGCGCGCCGCGCTGCCTGCGGGTCCAGCAGGTCGCCCGTCAGGTCCGCTGCCCGGTCGTCGGTCAGATCCGAAATGCCGACCCCGATCAGCCGGAAGGGCCCCGGTTCCCTGACCTGGCCAAGCAAGTCCGCGCCCTCGCGGTAGATGCGGTCGGCGGTCTGTGTCGGTTCGCGCAGCGTGTGGCGCCGGGTGATCGCGGTGAAGTCGGCACGCTTGAGCTTCAGCGTCACCGTGCGGCCCGCCAGATCCTTGGCTTTCGCGCGGTCCGCGACCCGTTCCGCCAGCCGCCAGACATGGCCGTCCAGAAGATCCCTGTCCGAGGTATCCTCGTCAAATGTCGTTTCGGCCGAGATCGAGCGCATCGGTTCGTTCGGGTTTACGCGACGGTGATCCACGCCGCGCGCCAGATGCCAAAGCCGGTCGCCGATCGCACCGAACCGTGCCGTCAGATCCTTGCGATCCCATCTTTCCAGGTCATCGAAGGTTCGGATGCCCGCCGATTCGAGCGTCGTCTGGGTGGCAAGCCCGACGCCCCAGATCATGCGAACCGGCTTGCCCTTCAGGAAGGCGGCGGTGTCGCCCTTGCCGATCACCGAAAACCCGCGCGGCTTGTCGAGGTCCGAGGCGACCTTGGCCAGGAACTTGTTGTGCGACAGGCCGACCGAGCCGGTCAGGCCAAGTTCATCCTCCATCCGTTTCAGAAGCCGCGCGAGCATGACCGCAGGCGGCGCGTGATGCAGCCGCTCCGTCCCGGTCAGGTCAAGGAACGCCTCGTCCAGCGACAGCGGTTCGATCACCGGGGTCAGATCGTCCATCAGCGCGCGGATCTGCTTGGACACCGCGGCATAGTGCGACCCGCGCGGCTTGATGACCACCGCCTCGGGGCAAAGCCGAAGCGCCTGGAACATCGGCATGGCGGACCGCACGCCCCTGATCCGCGCGAGGTAGCAGCAGGTCGATACAACCCCGCGATGCGCGCCGCCGACGATCACCGGCTTGTCGCGCAAGTCGGGATTGTCGCGCTTTTCCACGCTCGCGTAGAAGGCGTCGCAATCCATGTGCGCGATGGAAAGCCGGAACAGCTCGGGATGCGACAGGACACGGGGCGACCGGCAGGCGGGGCAACGCGCGCCGGTATCGAAAGGCGTCAGACAGTCGCGGCACAGGGCAGGCATGTGGCGAGAGTATCGCAGGACAGCGCCATGCCCAAGAGGGGCTGCGAGGCCGCCGGCCTAGAACCGTTCTGCCCGAAGCACCTGGCAGTCCGTCACGGACACCACCCCGATGTGCCGTTCGACGACCTCGAAGGCGGCCTCGAGCAGCTTGTCAACGCGTTCGGGGCGCACGATGCACACGACCGCGACCATTCCGCCCGCGGCTGAAACCTGGCCCTCCCGGCTCCAGCGGCCGGAGCGGCCGGAGCCGCCCAGAACCGGCAGCACGGTGAACCCCGTCACGCCGGCCTCCGAAATGGTGTCCAGCAGCCGCCGCTCAAGCGGGGCTTCGATGATGATCTCGACACGTTTCGCGACGTGCATCTGCATTTTCAGACTCCGCCGATGATCTCAGCCAGCGCGATATAGATGGGAATGCCAAGCGCCAGGTTGAATGGGAAGGTCACGCCCAGCGAAAGGGTCAGGTAGATCGACGGGTTCGCCTCGGGCAGCGCGACACGCATGGCCGCGGGGACCGCGATATAAGAGGCGGAGGCGGACAGCACCATCAGCAGCGCCGTTCCGCCGGCGCTCAGCCCAAGCGCGGCGGCCACCGGCATCGCCAGGGCCGCGCCGACCAGCGGCATCAGCACCGCGAAGGCAAATGCCCCCGGCGACAGGACCGAGCGCGCCTGCCTGAGGCCGCGCCCGGCCACCAACCCCATGTCGAGCAGGAAGAGACACAGCACGCCCTTGAAAGGCGAGACGATGAAGCTCTCGATCTCTTTCAAGCCGCGCTCGCCGGTGATGGCGCCGATCATGAAGGCTCCGATCAGGAGCACGATGGAGCCGTTGAGCAAGACTTCGCGCCATAGCTCGCGGTCCATCCGCGCCCCGGTCCCGGCCCGTGTCGCCAGCCAAAGAGCGGCTATGATTGCAGGGGCCTCCATCGCGGCGGCGACGGCGACCATATAACCTTCGTAATCAATGGCTCGGCTGGCGAGGATGGCAGTGGCGGACACGAAGGTCACGATCGAGATCGAGCCGTAGTGGCCTGCTACGGCCGCCGCATCGACCGCGGAAAGCCGCGTCATGGCGCGCAGAAGGCCAAATGCGACAAAGGGGATCACGAAGCTCAGCGCGACGCCCGCGACGAGTGAGGCTGCAAGGGATCCGTCCAGGCCGTGGGCCGCGACGCTCGCCCCCCCTTTGAAGCCGATCGCGAAGAGAAGGTAGAGAGACAGCGCCTTGGCCGCCGCCTCCGGCACCGAGAGATTGGAGCGCGCCAGGGATGCGAAAAGCCCCAGAGCAAAGCTCAGGACGATTGGCGACAGCAGGTTCTGCGCCATGATCGAAGGGATTGCTTCCATGCCCCGCTCCGTCCGAGTTCCGCTGATAGATAGAAATCAGGGACTCTGAAACAAGGGCCTGTCAAAGCGGGACGAAGGTGCCGCTTGCCGGGTCGTATTGTTCCAGACCGCCGGCGCCGATGTCGGTCCAAAGGCCGTGCAGCGTCAGTTCGTCTGCCTCGACCGCCTCGCGCACGAAGGGGAAAGTCATCAGGTTCTCAAGGCTGATCAGCACCGATTCCTTTTCGAGTGCGCGCAGCCGCTGATCCTCGGGCTTGTCCTTGATCCGCTCGAATCCTGGCCGCAGAAGATCCATCCAGCGGCCGACGAAGCTCGACTTTTCTTCAAGCTCGGGTGCCTGGCCGGTGCACATGTCATGGCACCCTTTCACCCCGCCGCAAAGGGAATGACCCACGATGATGATGTGCGCGACCTTAAGCGTCGTGACGGCGAATTCCACCGTGGCGGACGTTCCGTGATGTTCGCCGTCGGGGCTGTAGGGCGGTACCAGGTTCGCGATGTTGCGGTGGATGAAGAATTCTCCTGAATCCGCACCGAAGATCGAGGTGACATGAACCCGGCTGTCGCAGCAGGAAATCACCATCGCACGCGGGCGCTGGCCCTCGTCGGCCAGCCGACGGTACCAGGCGCGGTTCTCCGTCCAGGTCGTGGCTTTCCAGCCATGATAGCGGTGGACAAGATAGGACGGCAGCGGCCGGACGTGGTGCATGGGGTCGCCTCGCGTTTCTTTCTGCGCCTGCATACAGTCTGGATCGTTCGAATTCGAGATGTTTCTGGTTCGGCAATCAAGGTTTTCTTGACATCGCGGGCGCAAGACTCCCCCATCCGCAGGGGTGCGGCAAGGAGGGTGAAGGGTGGCAGAACTTGCCAGGTTGCGCCATGACGAAGGCGTGCGGCTGGATCCGGATGCATTGTCCGCGATCTACGCCGAATTGGGGGAACGCGGCGCCGAACGGCTCATCAGCCGGGCTATGGAGGATCTTGCCGCGCGTTTGCAGGATCTTCGCCACTGCCTGGCCCAAGGGCAGCGGGCGCAGCTTGTCAAATCGGCGCGGATGCTGGGGCAGGTCGGCACCCAGGTCGGCATGACCAGCGTGTCGCGCGTGGCGCGCGACCTGATCCGCGTGACGGAGGCGGGCGACATGGCTGCGCAGGCCGCGGTCCTTGCCCGGCTGGAACGGATCGGCCAGCGGTCGCTGACCGCCGTATGGGATCTGCACGACATGACGGTCTGAGGGGCTTGCGGCGGCCGGGCAAGCCATTAGGCTGGCGCAAGTTTCCAGCTTGGGACCAGCCATGACCTCGATCCTTGTCGAACCGGGCGCAGATGCGCTTCCCCTTCATCTTGTTCAGGACGGCGGGCTTGCCGAACTGGGCCCTTCGCTGGGCGAAGGGCCTTCGGCCTGGGCTTCGGCGAACGGGTTCTCGGGCGCGCTGGGTCAGCTTTGCGTGCTGCCGGGGCCGGATGGTCGCCCCGCCGGCGCGCTTCTGGGCATGGGGACGGCGGCAAAGCGGCGGCGCGGACGGTTCCACGTCGCGCGCGCGGCGGCGCGTCTGCCCGAGGGGACCTGGGCCATCGCGACGCCGATGACCGGCGCCGAGGCGGAAGAGGCGGCGCTGGGCTGGCTTCTCGCCGCCTATCGCTTCACCCGCTACAAATCCGACGCACCGCAGAAGGCGCGGCTGGTCCTGCCGGGCGGCGTCGACGGCGCCCGCATCCGCGCCATCGCCGAAGGCGAATGCCTGACCCGCGACCTGATCAACACCCCCGCCTCCGACATGGGGCCGGAAGAACTTGAACAGGCCTTCCTCGCCCTGGCCGGTGCGTTCGGGGCCACGACACGGGTGATCCGCGGCGACGATCTTTCCGGCGAAGGATTCCCGATGATCCATGCGGTCGGGCGCGCCTCGTCCCGCGCGCCGCGGCTTCTGGACATGCGCTGGGGAACCGATGGGCCGGCCCTCACGCTTGTCGGCAAGGGCGTGTGCTTCGATACCGGCGGGCTCGACCTCAAGCCGGCATCTTCCATGGGGCTGATGAAGAAGGACATGGGCGGGGCGGCGACCGTGATGGGGCTGGCGCGCACCATCATGGCGCTTGGCCTGCGGATCAGGCTGCGCGTCCTGGTGCCGGCGGTGGAAAACGCGGTCGGAGGGAACGCGTTTCGGCCTCAGGATGTGCTGACCAGCCGCAAGGGCCTGACGGTCGAGATCAACAACACCGATGCAGAGGGGCGGCTGGTGCTGGCGGATGCCTTGGCGCTTGCCGACGAGGAACGGCCAGACCTTGTCATCTCCGTTGCGACGCTGACCGGCGCCGCGCGGGTGGCCGTGGGGCCCGACCTCGCGCCTTTCTACTGCGACGACGACGGGGTGGCGGCGGCGCTTGCGGCGGCGGGCGGCAGCGTGGCCGACCCGTTGTGGCGGATGCCCTTCTGGGAGCCTTACGAATCGCTGATCGAACCTGCCATCGCCGATCTTGACAACGCGCCTTCCGGCGGGATGGCCGGGTCGATCACTGCCGCGCTGTTCCTGCGCCGCTTCGTGACCGAAACCCCGCGCTACGTTCATTTCGACATCTACGGCTGGCAACCGACAGCGCAGCCCGCCCGCCCGAAAGGCGGCGCGGCGCAGGGGGCCCGCGCGATCCTTGCGGCCCTGCCGGGGGTTCTTGGCCTGTGACCGATCGGCGTCTCACCCCCGCGAACGCCCGCGTGGCACATGTCTCGCTCAAGGGCCGGGTCACGGCCGACCGCTTCGTCGAGGGTGAAGCCGCGCGGATCGTGCCACCCCTGACCGATCTTCTGGCGGCCCCCGGCGGTCGGCGTGACCGGCAGCTTCTGATGGGCGATGCCGTCCTGGTCCTTGAACGGCAGGACGGTTTCGCCTTTGTCCGTTCCGACAAGGACGGCTACTGCGGCTATCTCGACGCCGCGGTGCTTGCCCCCGCCGAGGCGCCGACACACTGGGTCGCGGCCCATGCGACGCATCTTTACCCCGCGCCGGACATCAAGACGAAGGAGACCGCGCTTCTGAGCCTGGGTGCAAGGCTGAAGATCACGGAGACCGGGGAACGGTTCGCAAGGACGGACGATGGCCGCTTCGTCGTCGCCCGGCACCTGCGCCCTCTTGGCGACCGCGCCCAGGATCCCGCCGCCGTGGCCGAGATGTTTCTGGGCACCCCCTATCTTTGGGGCGGCAACAGCCGTTCGGGCATAGATTGTTCGGGCCTCGCGCAGGCGGCGCTTCTGGCCTGCGGGATCGCCTGTCCGGGCGACAGCGACATGCAGGCCGACGGGGTCGGTGTCGACATCGCGACGACCGGCCCGTTTCGACGCAACGACCTCTTGTTCTGGAAAGGACATGTCGCGATCGCGCTCGGCCCCGAAAGGATGATCCACGCGACCGGCCACTTCATGTCGGTGGTGGTCGAGGGGATAACCGAGGCCATCGGCCGGATCGCGGCGCAGGGCGGCGGCCCGGTGATCCGGGCAAGGCGGATCCTTCCCGAACAGCCGGGGTAGGTGCCAGACCTACTCGACCGGGCGAATCAGCTTGCGTTCCAGGACGCGCAGCACGGTGGGCAGATCGTGTCCGCGCTTCAGGATCTGGCCGTCCATGCCGACGACCGAATACATGCCCTGCCGCGCCCGCAGCTTCGGGCGCTTCTCGATCCGGTAAAGCGGGAATTCCGCCGCGCGGCGGAACACCGAAAAGACCGCCACGTCGCGCAGAAAGGACATGGCATAGTCGCGCCATTCGCCGGCCGCGACCATGCGGCCGTAAAGCGTGAGAATCGCAGAAAGCTCGGCACGGTCGAACGCGACCTGGTCGGCCACGGGAGAGGCGGGAAACTGGGTCGGCGTCTGCACCGTCATGAAATGAATCTTAGCCCTGTCACCGCGCAAATCAACCCCGCGCGGCCCCGCGGCCTAGCGGACCGCGGGCATCAGCGCGTCGGGCATCCGGCAATCGCGCTGCGCATCAAGGCCGCAGGGACGCGGCGTCAGGTCGCGCGACAGGCAGATCCGGGCCTCCTCGATCATGCCGCCCTTGCAGGTGATTGTGATGGCATTGCGCGCAAGGCCCGGGTTCGCCTCGACAAAGGCATCCTCGACGACCGAGGCGGGCAGCTTCACGTCGCGGTCCAGATCTTCCAGCACCTCGGGCAGGACGATGCTTTCATAGGCGCGGCGCGACAGATCGAAATAGGCGCCCGCGTCCATCCCCGAACAGCTTCCGTGCTTGCGCCATTCGTGACGGACCAGGCCGGCCGACCCCATGATGTCGGTCATCAGCGCGATTTCAGCCCGGTCCGGATCGCGGCCCGCGCCGTAGCACCAGCTTGGCCAGCCGAAGTCGTATTGCGGCCAAAGCCCGTGCAGGGTGAAGCCCCGGTCGGCGCCAGCGCGGCATTCCAGCGCCTGCCGTTCGTCGCCTTCGCGTTCGCACCAGCCGGGCGACCAGCTGAGCGAGAGGATGTAGTAATCGAAATCCCCGGCGCGTTCACCCTCCGCCCAGGCGGGGGCGGCGGCCAGGATCAGGGCGGCCAGCAGTCGCATTTTCTCTTCCCTTGACGGTCCGGGGCGACTATATAGCCCGGCAACTTCCCCGAAAACGTGGAAAGGCGGTCCCCGAAAAGGCCGCAGCCGTTTTCCCGGCGTGGGAAAGATTTGTCCGGTCCCGGCGGGGCCAAGCATAGGAGAGATCCGATGACGAAACCCTTGATGGCCAAGGCGACCGCTGTCTGGCTGATCGACAACACCACGATCAGCTTCAAGCAGATCGCCGATTTCTGCGGATTGCACGAACTGGAAGTGCAGGGCATCGCCGATGGCGATGTGGCAACCGGCGTGAAGGGTTTCGACCCGGTCGCCAACAACCAGCTTGACGCCTCCGAGATCGGCAAGGCCGAACAGGATCCGCTGCACAAGCTGAAGCTGAAGTACAATGCCGCCGCCCAGGGCGAGGAAAAGCGCCGTGGTCCGCGCTACACCCCGCTTTCCAAGCGTCAGGATCGCCCGGCGGCGATCCTGTGGCTGGTCAAGTTCCACCCGGAACTGACCGACGCGCAGATCGGCAAGCTGGTCGGCACGACCAAGCCCACCATCGCCTCGATCCGCGAACGGACGCACTGGAACATCCAGAACATCACGCCGATCGATCCGGTCGCGCTGGGCCTGTGCCGCCAGTCGGAGCTCGATTCCGCGGTGCAGAAGGCCGCCCGGAAGAAGGCCGCAGACGGCGTCGTGATGAGCGATGACGAACGTCGCAAGCTCGTCTCGACCGAACAGTCGCTGGGCATGTCCACCGAACCGCGGATGCCCTCGAACATCGCCGGGCTTGAGAACTTCAGCCTCAGCAAGCCGGACGAGGAAGAGGACGAAAAGAGCGCGCGCGACTATTCGGATGCCGAGAGCTTCTTCAACCTGCCGCAAGGCGACGACGACGAAGACGACGAAGACGACAAGTGATCGCGAAACCCCGGCCCTGGCGCCGGGGTTTTCGTTTGCGGGCGCCTGCGATACCCTTCTTGCGGAGTTCTGGCCGGAGGGCGCCATGCGACACTTTTTCTCCGCGATTGCCGCGCTTGTCCTGACCGCTGCGCAAGCGGGCGCACAGACCGCCGTCGATGACATCCTGGCCGGTGCGCGCGCTGATTGCGAAAGCTTCGAGGGCGGCGTGTTCGACCCTGGCAACGCCGTAAACGCGGTCGACCTGACAGGCGACGGTGCGCTGGACAGCCTGGTCGACGAAGGCGCCTTTTCCTGCACCAGCGCGGCATCGCTTTACTGTGGAAGCGGGGGCTGCATGCTGCACGCGGTCGTCGGTGACGGGGTGACAAGCTGGCAGGCGACAGGCTGGCAGGTGATCGACTGGGGCCAGGCCCGGATCCTGCTGATCGGGCGGGATGGCGGCTGGTGCGGCGGGATTGGCGCCGAGGCCTGTTTCGAGGCACTGAACTGGAGCGACGGGCGATTCCTGACCGTGATGTCGGCAGCGCCCGTCCCCGCCGCCGACGCCCCCGCCGACGACGCCACCAGGCCCTATTCCACCGACGATTTCGACGCCACGACCTATCTGCCCTGTTCGCTGAACGAACCGACCCAGGATCAGTCCTGCCCGGCCGGTGTCCTGCGCGGCGCGCCCGGTGTCGCCACCATCCGCATCACCGCGCCCGACGGGGCCGAACGGGTGCTGGAATTCGTCGATGGCGCGATCACGGCACCCGGTACGGACGACCTGACCTGGGCGAAGGACGGCGACAACTGGTACGTCGGGATCGGCGGGCGGGAATACTACATCGTTCCCGAAGCTGCGGTCTTCGGCGGCTGACCGGGCTACTGCACGGCCTTGCGGGCGCGCAGGGCCGCCTGGATCGTGCCGTCGTCCAGGTAGTCCAGCTCCCCGCCGATGGGGACGCCCTGCGCCAGCGAGGTGACCGTCACCCCGGTGCCTTCCAGCGCCTCGGCGATGTAGTGGGCGGTCGTCTGTCCGTCGACGGTGGCGTTCAGCGCCAGGATCACCTCGCGCACGCCTTCGTCGCGGGTGCGTGCGACAAGGTTGGGGATGCGCAGATCCTCGGGCCCGATCGCGTCGAGCGCCGAAAGGGTTCCGCCCAGAACGTGATAGCGGCCGCGAAATGCCTGACCGCGTTCCATCGCCCAAAGGTCGGCCACGTCCTCGACCACGCAGATTTCCCCGGTAGCGCGGCGCGGGTCACGGCAGATGTCGCACTGATCGGCGGTGCCGATGTTGCCGCAGGTCGCGCATTCCCGTGCGGTCGTCGCGACCTCGGCCATCGCCCGGGCCAGGGGCGCCATGACCTGCCCGCGTTTCTTGATCAGGTGCAGCACCGCGCGGCGCGCCGACCGGGGGCCAAGCCCGGGCAGCCGGGCCATCAGCTCGATCAGCGCCTCGATGTCGCGGGTGGCGTCGGTCACGTCAGAACGGCAGCTTCATGTCGGCGGGCAGGCCGAGGCTTTCGTAAAGCCGCTTCATCTCTTCCTGGCTGCGGTCGGCGGCCTTTTTCTGCGCGTCCTTTATGGCGGCGACGATCAGATCCTCCACCACTTCCTTTTGCGTCGGATCGAAGATGTTCGGGTTGATGTCGAGCGCCTTGAGTTCGCCCTTGGCGGTGCAGGTCGCGGTCACAAGGCCCGCGCCGGATTCGCCCACGACGTTCATTGCGCCAAGGCTGTCCTGAAGTTCCGCCATCCTGGTCTGTATGTCCTGCGCGGCCTTCATCATCTTGGCCATGTCGCCAAGCCCGCCCAAACCTTTCAGCATCGTCCACTCCTCAGTTTTCCTCGAACGGATCCCATTCGTCCTCGACCTCGGGCAGGGCGGCGCTTGCCGCCTCGGTCCGGGTTTCGCTTTGGGTCCTGATATCCTTGATCTGCGCACCGGGAAAGGCCGCGAAAACCGCCTGAACCACCGGATTCGCCTTCATCTCGGCCTCGGCGGCAAGCCGTTCCGCGTCGCGTTCCTCGGCGATGGTGCGTCCGCCGCCTGCGCCAACGACCGACACGCCCCAGCGCGCGCCGGTCCAGCTTTGCAGGCGCTGGGCAAGGGTCGCGGCAAGATCGCGCGGCGCGTCGGCCGTCGGCTCGAACTCGATCCGCCCAGGGGCGTAATGCACAAGCCGCAGGTGGCTTTCCACCTCGATCAGCAGCTTCACGTCGCGATTGGCGCGGATCAGCTCCACCACCGCCGCGAAGGTCGCATAGCGCGCCAGCGCCATTTCGGGCGCCTGGGCAAGGGCTGTCGCCGCGCCCGATGCCGTCGGGGCAGAGGTGACGGCGGCGCGCGGCGCGGAATGGGTCACGCCGCCCCCCGGCCCGCCCGGCACCGGGCCGCCGCCCAGCGGGGCCGCTATCGGCGCGGTCTTCATCCGGCGCAACAGCTGTTCTGGGTCGGGCAGGTCGGCCACATGGGTCAGTCGGATCATCGCCATTTCGGCGGCCATCATGGCGTTCGGCGCCGCCGCGACCTCCTCAAGCGCCTTCAGAAGCATCTGCCACATCCGGCTCAGCACCCGCATCGACAGGCGTTCCGCCATGGATAGGCCTCGGGCGCGTTCGTCGGGGGACACGGTCGGATCCTCGGCCGCCTCGGGCGTGACCTTGATGACGCTGACCCAATGGGTGATCTCGGCGAGGTCGCGCAGCACCGCCATCGGGTCGGCCCCGTCGGAATACTGGGCCGCGAGTTCACCAAGCGCCGCCGAAGCTTCCCCCTTCATGATCAGGTCGAAGAGATCGAGCACGCGGCCGCGATCGGCCAGCCCCAGCATGGCGCGGACCTGATCGGCGGTCGTCTCGCCCGCCCCGTGCGATATCGCCTGGTCAAGAAGCGAGGTCGCATCGCGCGCCGACCCTTCCGCCGCGCGGGTGATAAGCGCCAGCGCCTCGTCGGTGATCCGCGCCCCTTCAGCCCCGGCGATCTTCTGCAGAAGGCCGATCATCACCTCGGGCTCGATCCGGCGCAGGTCGAAGCGCTGGCAGCGCGACAGGACGGTGACGGGAACCTTGCGGATCTCGGTCGTGGCGAAGATGAACTTCACATGCGCGGGCGGTTCCTCAAGCGTCTTCAATAGCGCGTTGAAGGCGCTGTTCGACAGCATGTGGACTTCGTCGATGATGTAGATCTTGTAGCGCGCAGAGGCAGCGCGATAATGAACGGATTCAATGATTTCGCGGATATCGTTGACCCCGGTCCGGGATGCCGCGTCCATTTCCATCACGTCGACATGGCGACCCTCCATGATCGCCACGCAGTGTTCGCAGACACCGCAGGGATCGGTCGTCGGGCCGCCCGTGCCATCGGGGCCGACGCAGTTCATGCCCTTGGCGATGATCCGCGCCGTCGTCGTCTTTCCGGTGCCACGGATGCCGGTCATGATGAAGGCCTGCGCGATCCGACCGGCCGCGAAGGCGTTCTTCAGCGTGCGCACCATCGCATCCTGCCCGACCAGATCGGCAAAGGTCTCGGGCCGGTACTTGCGGGCAAGCACGCGGTAGGCAGAGGGGCTTGCGTCGGTCATGGCGCCTCGGGCATCGGGATTCGCGGGTCGTGGGACAGACTAGGCGCGGCGGGCGGGCGCGTCCACCCGGCAAGGGTGGGGTGAGAGGCTGGACATCGACCCAGACGGGGCTCGTTACGGCTGCTTCCTTCCGGACCTGACCGGGTTGGCGAGGCGCCTGCCCGCGCCAACCTCTCGGTGGCCGATATAGGGGGACGGGGGCGGATTCGCAAGTCTGCCGGGCGTCGGCCTTCGGTCGGCAAAACGTCGGGCACGGGCGCGCGGTGCGCAGGTGGGGCATTAACCGTGCCCTGCGAGGCTGTGGGCGCCAGAGAAGGAGCCGCCAGATGTCCGAACACCCCGCCAGCCCCGCGCCGCACCGGCTGCGCCAGACCCGAACGGCGCGAATGGCGCGTGCCCGTCTTGCCCGCCACCTGCAGGGCTTCGGAAGTGACCGGGACCTGTGGTGGCGGGTGCAGGATCTGGTGCCCGAAGCCTGGGCCACGGTCGAGGAGGACATCGACTGCGAGGAGGAGAAGGTGAAGGTCACGCTGCGTCTGGACGCCAGCGTGGCGAGGCTTTTCCGTGCGATGGGCAAGGGCTATCAAGCCAGGATCAACCTGATCCTGTCGAGCTACGCGCAGATGAGGATCGGCGAGATCGACCGCAAGGCAAGATCGCTGGAGTCGATCCTGGAGGAATACGGGATCCTTCAGTCCGAGGAGGCGCGACAAGCCTATCTATCGATCCGCGACACCGAGGGGCTTCTGGAACCGGAATCGCGCGCGACGCTAGACGCGGCATTCGGCGTGCGCGGCGACAGAAGGGGGTGACAGGCCCGCCCGACCGGGACACAAGGACAGGGTATCGGCTGTGTGCGAAGGGGCGGCGATGGCAGAGGGCAAACCGGATCGGGGAACGCCGGGGGAGGTCTTCGGGGCTTTCCTGAAGCTTGGGCTGACCTCGTTCGGCGGGCCTATCGCGCACCTGGGCTATTTCCGGGACGAACTGGTGACGCGGCGGGCCTGGCTGTCGGACCAGGCCTATGCCGATCTGGTGGCGCTTTGCCAGTTCCTGCCCGGCCCGGCCTCGTCCCAGACCGGTTTCGCGCTGGGGCTGATGCGTGCCGGATGGGCGGGGGCGCTGGCGGCGTTCGTCGCCTTCACGCTGCCCTCGGCGGCGATCATGCTGGCCTTCGCGCTGACGGCGGGGTCGCTGTCCGGGCCGATCGGCGCCGGGGTGATGCACGGGTTGCGCCTTGTCGCCGTCGCCATCGTCGCGCAGGCTGTCTGGGGCATGGCGCGGAGCCTTTGCCCCGACCGCGAAAGGGCAGGCATCGCGGCCGGCGCGGTCGCGATCCTCGCCTTCGCGCCGGGCGGGGCCGGGATGGCGCTGGCGATCGCGCTGGGCGCGCTGGCCGGGTCGGCGCTGCGGTCGGGGTCGGCCGAAGCTGCGGGCCTGCATGTCGCGGTGCCGGTCAGCCGGCGTCAGGGGATGCTGGCACTGGTGATCTTCCTGGGGCTTCTGGCGATCTTGCCGGTTGCGGGGGCGGGGTGGCACCCGCTGGCGGTGTTCGACAGCTTCTATCGCGCCGGATCCCTGGTCTTCGGCGGCGGGCATGTCGTGCTGCCGCTGCTGGAGGCGGGCGTGGTCGGGCCCGGCTGGGTATCGCCCGACCGATTCCTTGCCGGTTATGGCGCGGCACAGGCGGTTCCCGGGCCGCTTTTCACCTTCGCGGCCTATCTTGGCGCGGTCCTTGATCCCGGGCCTGGCGGGTTCGCGGGCGCGGTGCTGGCGCTGGCGGCGCTGTTCCTGCCGGGGTTCCTGATCCTGATCGCGGCGCTGCCGTTCTGGGACGGGATGCGTGCGATGCCGGCGGCGCGGTCGGCGATGGCGGGGGCCAATGCGGCGGTGGTCGGCATTCTGGGCGCGGCGCTTTATGCGCCGGTCTTCGTCGGTTCGGTCGGAAACATGCGCGACTTCGCGCTGGCGCTCATCTGCCTTGTCGCGCTTCTGGCCTGGCGGGCGCCGCCCTGGCTGGTCGTGGTTCTGGGCGCCCTTGGCGGGGCGGCGCTGGCCGTGATCTGACCGGCTGCCCCGTTACTGAACCACCTCGCGGCACCACAGGCGGGTGAAGGCGCCGGTGCAGACCGTGCGCGTGCCGAAGCCGTCGGCGCGGATCTGGGTGTAAAGGACGCGGTCGTCGACCGTGACCTCAAGCCCCTCTCGCACCAGCTTGAAACAGCCCGAGGGGCGCAGCTTGCAGGCCACCAGCGCGATGGCGGCGATGGGGTCTTCCTGGCTGCCGACATCCTCGGTTGCGATCTGGTGTTCGAGGCGCGCGCGCAGCATGTCGTCAAAGGCGGCCACGCCGGGTTTGGTCAGCCAGGCGGCGCCCGCCGCCAGGACGATCAGAAGTATCACCCACTTGAACATGCCCGCCCCCCTGTTCCGTTGCCGGAGTTATGCCCGCGAGGGGCGGGCGTGTCGAGGCCTGGGCTAAAGCGTGATGCGGAAGCGGGCGAAGCCGTCCGGCCCGTCGCCCGCCGCTTCGATCGCGACACCCTTCACATCTCCGATATAGCCGGCAGCGCGCGGCCCGGTGTCGAAGAGAACCGAGGTGCCGGGCATCGGCGCAAAGCGCCAGTTCGCGTCGGCGGAGGGGTTGATCGTGCCCTGTTCGTGAATGTAGCGCACGATGATGTCGCGGTTGGTGTCCGGCCCCTCGAACACGATGGTGTCGCCCTTGGCGCCGGGGAAGTCGCCGCCCCCGCCCGCGCGGTAGTTGTTGGTGGCGACGATGAACTCCGCCGCCGGATCGACCGGCTGGCCGCCAAGCGTCAGGTTCACGATGCGGTTGGCGCCGGGGTTCAGGTCTTCGCCCTTGGGTCCGTATCTTGAGGGCTGCGACAGGTCGATCTGGTAGCTGACGCCATCGATCACGTCGAAGTTGTAGGACGGGAAGTCGGGGTTGATGAGGACCTGATCGGCCCCGCCCGGGGTGATCTGGTTGAAGATCCCGGCGGACCGTTCGAGCCAGTCCTTCAGCTGGGCGCCCGTCACCTTCACCGCGCGGATCGTGTTGGGATAGAGGTAGAGGTCGGCCACGTTCTTGATCGCGACATCGCCTGCCGGCACGTCGGTGTAATAGTCCGGCCCGCCCCTGCCGCCCGCCTTGAAGGGGGCGGCGGCGGACAGGATCGGCAGCCCTTCGTAGGGCGTGCCCTTCATCATCTCGGCGATGTACCAGCCCTGCGCGATGGACACGATCTGCACAGAGGGGTCATCGGCCACCAGCGCGAAGTAGCTGTGGAGCGGCGCCGAGGTCTTGCCGACCGCGCGGCGGATGTAGTCGAGCGTTTCGTCATGTTCCTTGCTGACAGAGGCCAGAACGGTTTCCACGCTGTCGACAAGGGGGGTGATCGACCGGTCCTCGCCGCGCTGGTAGATGGGCCGCGCCTCGCTGGTGGAGCCGACGACGCGCCAGGCGTTGCCGTCGCGTTCCAGAAGAAGGTCGATAAGGCCAAGATGCGATCCCCAGAAGCCACCCATGACGCCGGGCTTGCCGGAGATCGTGCCGGCGGCCACGTCGACCTCGGCGAAACCGTCGAAGGTGGGGGAGGGGAAGACAAGGTGGCTGTGCCCGGTCAGGATGGCGTCGATGCCCGTAACGCGCGCCAGCGGCACGGCGGCGTTTTCCATCCCGTCCACATGCTCCGCCCCGGCGATGCCGGAATGGTTCAGCGCGACGATCAGGTCGCAGCCTTCCTCCAGCATCTGCGGCACCCAGGCTTCGGCGGTGGCGACGATGTCGCGCGCGTTCACGTTGCCCTCAAGGTGCTTGCGGTCCCAGTTCATGATCTGTGGCGGCGCGAAGCCAATCAGGCCGACGCGGATCGGATGGCTCTGGCCCGCGCCGTCCGTGACCATGCGGTCGAGGATGACATAGGGCCTCAGCAGCGTTTCATCCTCGCGCGGGGAGGCGCCGAGCTTCTTCACCACATTGGCCGAGACGACGGGGAAGTTCGCCCCCGCCACCGATTTCAGCAGGAAATCAAGGCCGTAGTTGAATTCGTGGTTGCCAAGGGTAGAGCCGTCGAAACCAAGCGTGTTCATCGCCTGGATGACGGGGTGCATGTCGCCGTCCTTCATTCCCCTCTCGTAGGCGATGTAGTCGCCCATCGGGTTGCCCTGAAGGAAGTCGCCGTTATCGATCAGCAGCGCGTTCGTCGCCTCGGCGCGGATCGCCTCGATGATGGCGGCGGTGCGGGCAAGGCCGACGGTGTCGACCGGTTTGTCCGAATAGTAGTCGTAGGGAAAGACATGAACGTGCAGGTCTGTCGTTTCCATGATGCGCAGATGGGCCTGATTGCTGGCGGCGCGGGCGGAAAAGGGATGAAGCGCGATCAAGGATGTTCCAGAAACAGCGCCCGCAAGAAAACCTCGGCGGGTCAATGGATACGAATTGTCTTGAGGCATGTCGGCGCTCCTATGTTTCAGGAAATGCCGAATGCTACCATACCCATGTGACACTAGATCATGAAATCGACCGTTCCAACCGGGGAGTGTTCCCGGCAGGCAAAAATATTACCCTGAGTAAAGTGGCGGTGGTCCGGTTCCCGTTGGCAATTGCAACCGGCAGCCGCGCGTGCCAGTTCTTGCGCCGGAGGATCGGGCAGATGCGGCACGCGGAAACGGTGACTTTCGGGGGCTCCGGCATGGACCGGGCGGCGCATTTGCGGGGTGATGCCGCGCGGATCGGCGCGCTTTGGCGCGATCCGGGGGCGCGTGTGGTGCCGATCTGGCGTGGCAAGCCGTCGGTCGACGGATCGGCCGCGCTGGGCTGGGTCGCGACGGATCATCCGGCGCTGGTGTCTGCCGGGGAACCGGCGATCTTCATTGGCCTCGACGATGGCGGACCGCGCTTTGCGCTCGACCTGTCGGGATGGGCGCCCGCGGATGGCGGCGCATCTGACCCCGGCGCCTTCCTCGACGCGACCGAACAGCGCCATCCCGACCTGCCCGCGGATCACCGCTTTGTCGAGCTGCGGGGCGTGATGGCGGACCTTTCGCCGCGCGACGCGGAATGCGCCGCGACGGCGCGGGCGCTGATCGGCTGGCATGGAAGCCACCGGTTCTGTTCGGCCTGCGGGGCGCGCAGCGAAGTCGCGATGGCCGGGTGGCAGCGCATCTGCGGCGCCTGCGGGGCGCAACATTTCCCGCGCACCGATCCCGTGGTCATCATGCTGGTCACGCGGGGCAACAACGTTCTTCTGGGGAGGTCGCCGGGCTGGCCCGAAGGGATGTTCTCCTGCCTGGCCGGGTTCATGGAACCGGGCGAGCCGATGGAAGCGGCGGTCCGGCGCGAGGTGTTGGAGGAAACCGGGATCAAGGTCGGCTCTGTCCGCTATCTGGCCAGCCAGCCCTGGCCCTATCCCGCCTCGCTGATGCTGGGCGCGGCCGCCGAGGCGCTGGACGAGGCGATCACCCTTGATCCGGCAGAGCTTGAGGCTGCCCGCTGGGTCAGCCGGGAAGACATGGCACGCGCCTTCGCCGGCGAACACCCCGAGATCCGCGCGCCGCGTCGAGGGGCGATCGCGGGGTTCCTGCTGCGGAACTGGCTTGCCGACCGGCTGGTTTGACGCGAAAAGACGGCAGGAGGATTGGATCATGAAATTTTCCGCGTCGCAGGAAATTGGCCTGCCCGCATCCATCGTTTTTTCCAAGCTCACCGATTTCGAGGCGTTCGAACGTCTGGCGATGCGGCGCGACGTGGTTGTGGTGCGCCGCGACAGGCTGCCCGCGCCGGGCGTCGGAGCGTCGTGGGACGTTGACTTCGACTATCGTGGCAAGCCGCGCAGTCTGATGGTCGAGGTTCAGGAACTGCGTCCGACGGATTTCCTGGGCGTCCTTGGCCGGATCGGCGGTTTCGAGGTGACGCTGGAAATGTCCCCCCAGGACATGGGGTCGGGGCGCAGCCGGCTTGGCGTGCAGATGGACGTGAAACCGCGAAGTCTTTCGGCACGCTTCCTGCTGAATTCGATCCGGTTCGGCAAGAAGGGGCTAGAACGGCGTTTCGCCCGGCGGATCGCGGATTTCTGTCGGGGGCTTGAGCGCTGGCACAAGACGGGCGTCAGCCCCTGGCAGTGATCGCGTGGCGCCCCGGATCTGCCGGGTAGACGCCAAGCAACGTCACGTCGGTCGAGAAATAGGCCAGCTCCTCCATCGCGAGGCGCACGTTTTCGTCGTCGGGGTGGCCCTCGATGTCGGCGTAGAACTGGGTCGCGGAAAAGCTGCCGTCCACCATGTAGCTTTCGAGCTTGGTCATGTTGACGCCGTTGGTGGCGAAACCGCCCATCGCCTTGTAAAGCGCGGCCGGGATGTTGCGGACCTGGAAGACGAAGGTGGTCATCATCCCGGAACTGCCGCGCCGCGTCAGGTCGGGTTCGCGCGACATCACGAGGAAACGGGTGGTGTTGTGCGACCGGTCCTCGATATGGCGGACAAGGATGTTCAACCCGTGGATCTCTGCGGCCAGGTCCGATGCCAGCGCGCCCTCGGTCCGGTTGCCCGATTTCGCGAGGTCGGCGGCGGCGCCCGCGCTGTCGGCTGCCGGAATACCCTGAATACCGTGCCTTTTCAGGAAATCCGCGCATTGCGGCAAGAGGACAAGATGGGCGCGAACCAGCTTCACGTCCTCAAGCGGGACACCGGGATTGGCCATCAGGCTGATGTGGACGCGCACGAAGGCCTCGTCGACGATGTGCAAGCCGCTTTCCGGCAGAAGCCGATGGATGTCGGCGACGCGGCCGTAAGTCGTGTTCTCGACCGGGAGCATGGCAAGGTCTGCCTTGCCCGACTTGACCGCACCGATCACGTCCTCGAAGGCGCGGCAGGGAAGGGGTTCCATGTCCGGCCGCGCATCCACGCATGCCTGATGGGAATAGGCTCCGGGTTCCCCCTGAAAGGCGATCCGACCGGTCATGCGGGTGGCTCCTTCGCGTGGCCCCGCGACCGGGGGCGATACGTCGCGCTAACTATACCTTGAAAGAGGACAGTGGAAGCGGATAGATACGCGCGAGAATAAGCCAGGGTAGAGGCGCGACATGTTCGACACGATGACTGTAACGAAGGCCGGCGGTGCGCTTTGCGGGGCCCTTCTGATCTTCCTTCTGGGCAAATGGGCGGCGGAATCGCTTTACCACACCGGGGCCGAGGGCGGCCACGGGGGCGAAGAGATGGCGCAGGCCTACACGATCGATACCGGCGCCTCCGAGGGCGGCGAGGAAGCCGTGGCCGAAGGGCCGACGTTCGAGGAGCTTTTCGCTTCGGCTGATGCCGCCGCTGGCGAAAAGGTCTTTGGCAAGTGCAAGGCCTGCCACAAGGTCGACGGCAGCAACGGCACCGGCCCGCATCTTGACGGCGTCGTTGGCCGCGCGGTCGGCACGGTCGCAGGCTTTGGCTATTCCGACGCCATGGCCGGCCACGGCGGCAACTGGGAACCGGCGGCGCTGGACGAATTCCTGGCCAACCCGAAAGGCGATGTTCCGGGCACCAAGATGTCCTTTGCCGGCCTGCCCAAGGCGCAGGACCGCGCGAACCTGATCGCCTATCTCCAGACGCTTGGCGGCTGAGATCGCAGGCGTCGCACGATTTCGGGGCCGTCCCAGCCGGGGCGGCCCTTTTGCTTGGCTTCACGGCCCTTCACACATTCGCAACTTGAAGCCTGCGGCCAGCCCTTCTAGCTTGTGGGGGCTGAAGTCCGACGAGGAGGTAGCCGGTATGAAGCCCATGATCGCTGTGGCGGGAAAGCGTTGGGGGCGGGCTGCGGGATTGGCGGCGGCGGCGATGCTGGCGATGGCGCCCACGCTTCGGGCGCAAGAGGGCGTCATCACCTCTCATGCGATCACAACCTTCGGGGACGATCCGAAATATCCGATTGATTACAAGCATCTTGACTATGTGAACCCGGATGCGCCGAAAGGCGGCGAGATTTCCGAAGCGACCTTCGGCACCTTCGACAGCTTCAACCCCTATACCCAGAAGGGCCGTGCGGCGGCTCTGTCGAGCATCGCCTACGAGGACATGATGGTGGGCACCGCCGACGAGATCGGCGCGATGTACTGCCTGATCTGCGAGACGATCGAATACCCGCAGGACAAGGCCTGGGTGATCTTCAACCTGCGCCCCGAGGCGCGGTTTTCCGATGGAAGTCCGCTGACCGCCGATGACGTGGAATTCACCTACAAGCTTTTCCGCGAGGAGGGGCTGATTTCGTTCCGCACCGTACTGCAGGAATTCGTCGAGACGGTCGAGGTTCTGGACCCGCACCGGATCAAGTACACGTTCAAGCCCGAAAGCGCACCGCGCGAACGTATCCAGATGGCGGGCGGGTTGCCGGTGATGTCGAAAGCCTGGTTCGACAAGACCGGCGCCAAGCTTGATGAAAGCCGGATGGAGCCGGGCCTCGGGTCGGGCCCCTACGTCCTCGAAAGCTACGACGTGAACCAGCGCGTGATCTACAGGCGCAACCCCGATTACTGGGGCAAGGATCTGCCGATCAATCTTGGCCAGAACAATTTCGACCGCATCCGCATCGAGTATTTCGGGGATGCGACCGCCGCGCTCGAAGGGTTGAAGGCGGGGGCCTACACGTTCCGCAACGAAAACTCGTCGAAGAACTGGGCGACCGCCTATGACTTTCCGGCCGTGCAGAAAGGCTGGCTGGTCAAGCAGGAACTGAAGCACGGCAACATCGCCACCGGGCAGTCTTTTGTCATGAACCTTCGGCGCGAAAAGTTCCAGGACCCCCGCGTGCGCGAAGCGATCGGGCTGATGTTCAACTTCGAATGGTCCAACGAATCGCTGTTCTACGGCCTTTACAGGCGCATCAATTCCTTTTGGGAAAACAGCGATCTTGCGGCGACGGGCCTGCCCTCGGCCGAGGAACTTGTGCTTCTGGAGCCGTTGAAGGGCAAGCTGCCGGCCGGGGTTCTGGATCAGGAACCGGCGATGGCCCCGGTGTCGGGCGATCGCCAGCTTGACCGCAAGAACCTGCGCAAGGCGGCGGCCCTTCTGGAAGACGCAGGCTGGATCGTCGGCGACGACGGGATGCGCCGCAACGCCAGGGGGGAGCTTCTGTCGATAGAATTCCTGGAGGACGACCCGGCGTTTGACCGCGTGGTCAACCCCTTCATCGAAAACCTGCGGGCGCTGGGCGTGGACGCGAAGCTGAACCGCGTCGATCCGGCGCAATACACCAAGCGGGTGCGCCCGGACACGGTCAATGCCGCCGCCTCGTTCGATTTCGACATCATCACCGACCAGTTCCCGACGGGATATGAGCCGGGGGCGGGGCTGAAGCAGTATTTCGGTACGGCGGGGCTGACCGACGTGTTCAACACCATGGGGCTTGGCGACCCGGCGGTAGACGCGTTGATCGAAAAGGTTGTCGCGGCGCAGAGCAAGGAAGAGATGCATGTGGCGGTCAAGGCGCTGGACCGCGTGTTGCGCGCCATCCACTTCTGGATCCCGCAGTGGTTCAAGGACAGTCACACGGTCGCCTATTACGATATGTACCAGCACCCCGATCCCCTGCCGCCCTATGCGTTGGGCGAGCTGAGCTTCTGGTGGTACGACGCCGACAAGGCCGCCGCGCTGAAGGCGGCCGGCGCGTTGAACTGACAGGGCGACCGCACCGATGGGCGCCTATATCCTGCGCAGGCTGCTGCTGGTGATTCCGACGCTGATCGGGATCATGATCGTCAATTTCACCCTGACCCAGTTCGTGCCCGGCGGCCCGATCGAACAGGTTCTGGCCCAGATCCAGGGCGAGGGCGACGTGCTGCGCGGCATCACCGGCGGCGGCGATGGTGGCCAGAGCGAGGAGATGGCCGGCGGCGGGGCCAATGACAAATACGTCGGCGCACGCGGTCTGCCGCCGGAATTCATCAAGGAACTCGAGGTCCAGTTCGGCTTCGACAAGCCGCCCCTGGAACGGTTCCTGACGATGATGTGGAACTACATGCGCTTCGACTTCGGGCAAAGCTACTTCCGGTCGATCTCGGTCGTCGATCTTGTGGTGGAAAAGATGCCGGTGTCGATCACACTGGGTCTGTGGTCCACGCTTCTGGCCTATGCGGTGTCGATCCCGCTGGGCATCCGCAAGGCGGTGAGGGATGGCACGCCCTTCGACACCTGGACATCGGGCGCGATCATCGTGGGCTATGCGATCCCCGGGTTTCTGTTCGCGGTGATGCTGATCGTGCTGTTCGCGGGCGGCAGCTACTGGCGGATCTTTCCGCTGCGCGGCCTGACCTCGGACAACTGGGAGGATCTGAGTCTGATCGGCAAGGTTCTGGACTATTTCTGGCACATCACGTTGCCGATCATCGCCTCGACCATTTCGGGCTTTGCGACGCTGACGCTCCTGACCAAGAACAGCTTTCTGGACGAGATCAACAAGCAGTATGTCCTGACCGCGCGGGCCAAGGGGTTGACGGAAAGCCGCGTCCTTTACGGCCATGTCTTCCGCAATGCGATGCTGATCGTGATCGCGGGCTTTCCGTCGCTGTTCCTGGCCGTGCTTTTTGGTGGCGGCCTTCTGATCGAGATCATCTTCTCGCTCGATGGGCTTGGGCGCATGGGGTATGAGGCTGCGTTGCAGCGCGACTATCCGGTGGTCTTCGGCACGCTTTATGCCTTTGGCCTGATGGGGCTGGTGATCGGGATCGTGTCGGACCTGATGTATGTCTTCGTCGACCCCCGCATCGACTTCGAGCGGAGGATGGGGTGATGCGTCTGTCGCCGCTGAACCAGCGCCGGTGGCGCAACTTCAAGGCCAACCGCCGCGCCTACTGGTCCTTGTGGATATTCGCGGCGCTTTTCGGCCTTTCGCTGTTCGCGGAGGTCCTGGCGAACGACAAGCCGATCGTTGTCAGCTATCGCGGCGACCTGCATTTTCCGATCTACCGGTTCTATCCTGAAACCGCGTTCGGCGGCGACTTCAAGACCGAGGCGATCTATCGCGACCCGGAAGTGCAGTGCCTGATCGCGACCGGCGGAATCGTCGATTGCTTCGACGACCCAGAAGGGGTGATGGAGGATGCGGCCGACGGCGAGTACGCGGGCGAGGATGTGGTGGCGGGATGGGCGATCTGGCCCCCGGTGCCCTACAGCTACAACACGATCAACAACGTCGGAACCGCGCCCTCGGCGCCCGACGCGGATCATCTTCTGGGCACCGACGACACGACGCGCGACGTGCTGGCGCGGATCATCTACGGCTTCCGCCTTTCGATCCTGTTCGCGCTGATCGTTTCGGTCGGGGCCAGCGTTCTGGGGATCATCGCCGGTGCGGTGCAGGGCTATTTCGGCGGGCGCACCGACCTTGTCTTCCAGCGGATCATCGAGATCTGGGGCGGCACGCCGTCGCTTTACATCATCATCATCCTTTTCGCGATCCTCGGTCGAAGTTTCTGGCTGCTGGTCGCAGTGTCGATCCTTTTTGGCTGGCCGGCGCTGGTGGGCGTGGTCAGGGCGGAGTTCCTGAGGGCGCGCAACTTCGAATATGTGCGCGCGGCGCGTGCGCTGGGCGTGCAGGACCGGGTCATCATGTTCCGCCATATACTGCCGAACGCGATGGTGGCGACGGTCACGCTGTTGCCTTTCATCGTGACGGGGGCGATCGGGGGGTTGGCGTCGCTTGACTTCCTGGGGTTCGGGCTGCCGTCCTCGGCGCCGTCGCTGGGCGAACTTAGCCTTCAGGCCAAGCAGAACCTGCAGGCACCCTGGCTTGGCTTCACCGCCTTCTTCACCTTTGCCATCATGCTGTCGCTTCTGGTCTTCGTCTTCGAAGGCGTCCGCGATGCCTTCGACCCGAGGAAGACCTTTCAATGACCGAGGTTCTGAAGGTCCGCGACCTGTCCGTGCGGTTCCGCCAGGACGGCAGGATGATCGAGGCGGTCAAGGGCGTGTCCTTTGCCATCGGCAAGGGCGAAACCGTTGCGCTGGTCGGGGAAAGCGGGTCGGGAAAGTCGGTCACGGCGCTGTCGACCGTGGCGCTTCTGGGTGCCAACGCAGAGATCGCGGGGTCGATCACCTATCTGGATCAGCAGATGGTCGGTGCGCCGGAGCCACTGTTGCGCAAGGTTCGGGGCAATGACATCAGCTTCATCTTCCAGGAGCCGATGACATCGCTCAATCCGCTGCACACGCTGGAAAAGCAGATCGGCGAAAGCCTTCTGCTGCACCAGGGGCTGAGCGGGACGGCGGCCCGCGACCGCATGGTCGAGCTTTTGCAGAACGTCGGCATCGACAATGCGGAACGCCGGCTGAAGGACTATCCGCACCAGTTGTCGGGTGGCCAGCGGCAACGCGTGATGATCGCCATGGCGCTGGCGAACGGACCGGAGCTTCTGATCGCGGACGAACCGACGACGGCGCTGGACGTCACGATCCAGGCGCAGATCCTTGATCTTCTCGCCGAACTGAAGCGAAAGGAAAGCCTGAGCCTTCTGTTCATCTCGCACGATCTGAACATCGTGCGACGCATCGCCGACCGGGTCTGCGTGATGCAGGGCGGCGAGATCGTCGAACAGGGGCCGGTGGCCGAGATCTTCGCCAATCCGCAGCATCCCTATACCCGCAAGCTTCTGGCGGCCGAACCGACGGGGCGGCCCGACCCGGTGCCCGAAGGCGCCGAGGAGATCGTGAGGACCGAGGGCCTGCGGGTCTGGTTCCCGATCCAGCGCGGGTTCCTGCGCAAGACGGTGGGCCATATCAAGGCGGTGAACGCCGCCACGCTGTCGGTCCGGGCGGGGGAGACGCTGGGTATTGTCGGCGAAAGCGGGTCGGGCAAGACGACGCTGGCGCTGGCGATCATGCGGCTGATCCAGGCGGAGGGCCCGGTGATCTATCTTGGCCAGGACATCTCTCGCTGGAAGGCGGGCGATCTGCGACGGCTGCGGCGCGACATGCAGATCGTCTTTCAGGACCCGTTCGGAAGCCTGAGCCCGCGCATGACCGCCGAGGAGATCATCGCCGAGGGGCTGGGCGTCCACGGCGTGGAACCGGGCCGTAACCGGACCGAGATGGTCGCGGAGATCATGACCGAAGTGGGGCTCGATCCCGCCACGATGGGGCGCTATCCGCACGAGTTTTCCGGCGGCCAGCGGCAGCGGATCGCCATCGCGCGGGCGATGATCCTGCGTCCCCGGGTCGTGGTGCTGGACGAGCCGACTTCGGCGCTTGACATGACGGTGCAGGTGCAGATCGTCGATCTGTTGCGCGACCTGCAGCGGAAATACGGGCTGGCCTATCTGTTCATCAGCCACGACCTGCGCGTGGTGCGCGCCCTGTCGCACAAGATCATCGTCATGCGGCAGGGTGATATCGTCGAATCCGGCACGAGCGATAAGATCTTCGAAAGACCCCAGACGGATTATACGCGCGAACTGATGGCGGCCGCGTTCGGGGGCTGATCCCCTTGAGGATCCTTTTCATCCACCAGAACTTTCCGGGGCAGTTCCTGCATCTGGCCCCGGCGCTTGGCGCGCGCGGGCATGACGTGCTGGCGCTGACGGACGCGGGCAACGCCCGGCCCCGGGTCGTGCGCACGGTCTGCTATCCGGCGCCCGACGCGCCCGATGCGGCCGGGCCGGCGCGCAGCTACGCGCGGATGTGCGACCGGGGCCAGCGTGTCGCCCGCGCCTGTGCCGCGCTGGACGCGCGGGGCTACCGGCCCGACGTGATCTTCGCCCATGGCGGCTGGGGGGAACCCCTGTTCCTGCGCGATGTCTGGCCGGACGCGCGCATCCTGACCTATGCGGAGTTCCTTTATCGCTCGACCGGCCTCGACGCCGGGTTCGACGCGGAGTTCCAGGGCGCCGACCTGTGCGCGCGCATGGCGACGACGGCGCGCCGGGCGCATCTGCTGATGGCGCTTGCCGATGCGGATGCGGGGCTGGCGCCGACGCTGTTCCAGGCATCGACCTTTCCCGAACCCCTGCGGTCGAAGATCACGGTGATCCATGACGGGGTGGACACCGCCCGGCTCTGCCCCGATCCTTCCGCACGGTTCGATCTGCCAGACGGCCGCGTCCTGCGCGCAGGCGACGAGGTGCTGAGCTTCGTTGCCCGCAACCTGGAACCCTACCGGGGCTATCACGTCTTCATGCGGGCGCTGCCGGCGGTGATGGCGGCACGTCCGGCGGCCCGGGTGGTGATCGTCGGGGCCGATGGGCGGGGCTATGGCGCAGCGCCGGCAAGCGGCACCTGGAAGGACCGGTTCCTGGACGAGGTCGCCGGGCGGCTGGATCTGTCCCGGGTGCATTTCACCGGCCGCGTCCCGCACGCCCGTTTCGCCGCGCTGATGCAGGTCACGCGGGTTCATGCCTACCTGAGCTATCCTTTCGTCCTGTCCTGGTCGCTGATCGAGGCGATGTCGGCCGGCGCGCTTGTCGTCGGTTCCGATACGCCGCCGGTCGCCGAGGCGATCCGCGACGGGGTGAACGGGCGGCTGGTGCCGTTCTTCGATGTGCCGGGCTGGTCGCGGGTGCTGACCGATGCGCTGGCCGATCCGGTCGCGCAGATGCCGCTCCGCCTTGCGGCGCGCGAAACGGCGCTGGCGCGCTACGATCTGCGGACGGTCTGCCTGCCGCGCCTGGTCGCCTTCGTCGAAAATGCAATCCGGCAGGCGAGGGCGGGTTAGACCCGTACACGCCTGCCGGTCGCGGCTGCGTCGTTCGTGATCATACGGCCGAGCTGTGCCCGGCTTTCGAAAGGTCGTAGGCGTCAAAGGCCCGCGCGATCATCCGGGTCAGCGGACGGCCGCGTTCGGGGATGGCGAAGCCCTTGGGATCGACCTGGACCATGTCGCCGAATTCGCGCGCGGGCGCGGCATAGAGTTCGGCGAGATGCGCCTCGGTCGTGCCGAAATGGCTGCGAATCTCGTCGCTGTCGATGCGGAAATCGCACATCAGCGCCTCGATCAGGCGGGCGCGCAACAGGTCTTCGCGGTCGAAGGCATGGCCTTTCACCGTTGCGAACTGCCCGTCGCGGATCGCCTTGACATAGGCCGAGGTCGCTGGCGCGTTCTGCGCATAGCCCTGCGGCATGCGCGAGATCGCGGAGGCCCCGAGCCCGATCAGCGCTTCGGCGGTGTCGTCGGTGTAGCCCTGGAAGTTGCGCCGCAACCGCCCTTCGCGCGCGGCCACCGCAAGGCCGTCATCGGGCCGGGCGAAGTGGTCGATGCCGATCTCCTCATAGCCCGCGTCCAGGAACAGGACGCGCGCGGTTTCGAAGAGGTCGAGCCGTTCCTCGGGCTTGGGCATGGCGTCGGAAGGGATCATGACCTGACGGCGGGCCATCCAGGGGACGTGCGCGTAGCCATAAAGCGCGACCCGGTCGGGCGAGAGGGAAAGCAGCTTGGTCACGCTGTCGGTGATGCGTTCGTTCGACTGATGCGGCAGGCCGTAAAGGATGTCGGCGTTGAGCGAACGCACCCCGCGGGCGCGGATCATCTCTGCCGCCTTCTTCGTGACCTCGTAGCTCTGGTCCCGCCCGATGGTCTTCTGGATCAGCGGGTCGAAGTCCTGCACGCCGATCGATGCGCGGTTCATCCCGGCGGCGGCCAGTGCGTCAAGGCGGGCGTCGTCGATTTCGTTGGGGTCGATCTCGACCGAGAATTCGGCGTCCTCGCCAAGCGGCACGACCGAGAAGATATCACGCGCAAGCGATTCGATCTCGTCGGCGGGAAGAAGCGTCGGCGTGCCGCCACCCCAATGCAGCCGCGACAGCGTGATCCCGCGTGGCAGACGCGCCTTCAGAAGCGCGAGTTCAGCCTTCAGTACCTGGGCGTAGGCGCGGACGGGTTCTTCCGAACGGGTGCCCTGGGTGCGGCAGGCGCAGAACCAGCACAACCTGCGACAGAAGGGCACATGAAGGTAAAGCGAGATGCGCGATCCTTCGGCGATTGCGCCGATCCAGTTCGAAAAATCCTTCTCCGTCACCGCATTGGAAAAATGCGGTGCGGTCGGATAGCTGGTGTAGCGGGGCACGCGCGCATCGAAAAGACCGAGTCGCGCAAGGTCGGAATTCGGTTTCATGTCGGCAGGATTAGGCGCTATGATGCCGCCAATCCTTGACGTAGATCAAACGCGCGAACCGATGAGCATGCACGACGTTCCGACCGTCGCCCCCAATTGCGGCGACTGCCCGATCAGGCACCGCGCGGTCTGCGCCCGATGCGAGAGCGACGAGCTCGCCCGGCTGGATGCGATCAAGTATTACCGCAGCTTCGAGGCGGGCCAGACGGTGATCTGGGCGGGCGACCGGATGGATTTCGTGGCATCGGTCGTCACCGGCGTCGCGACCCTGACGCAGACGCTGGAAGACGGGCGGACACAGATGGTCGGCCTGCTGCTGCCATCGGATTTCGTCGGCCGGCCGGGCCGCACCAACGCGCCCTACAACGTGACCGCGACCACGGACCTACTGATGTGCTGCTTCCGCAAGAAGCCGTTCGAGGAACTGCTGTCGCGCACGCCTCATATCGCCCAGCGGCTGCTTGAGATGACGCTTGACGAACTGGACGCGGCGCGGGAATGGATGCTGCTTCTGGGCCGCAAGACCGCGCGCGAAAAGATCGCGAGCCTTCTGGCCATCGTCGCCCGGCGCGATGCCAGCCTGAACCTGCGCGCGCCCTCTGGGCGGATGGTCTTCGACCTGGCGCTGACACGCGAGGCGATGGCAGATTACCTTGGCCTGACGCTTGAGACCGTCAGCCGCCAGATGTCTGCGCTGAAGCGTGACGGGGTGATCGAGCTGGAAGGCAAGCGGCATGTCATCGTGCCCGACTACGACCTTCTTCTGGACGAGGCCGGGGACGATTCCGACGGCGGCTTCCTGGTCTGAGCCGCGTCAAAATAGCCACTGGCGCCGAATCGCGGCCGGGCGAAAGATCACGTCAGCTGAAGTCGGCAGGCAGTCAGCCTAATCGGTGTGTGCCATGTGTTCCTCTTGCCAAAGGAGGTCTCATGGAACGCAGGACAACTGATCGACCGGCCCGACGCGACCGCAAGGTGCGCCAGGATGCCATTTGCGCGAATGCTTTCCGCCAGGAGGCGCGGGTGCATGCCCGCGCGCGCATGGGCTTTCTGGACGAGGGCGACATCGCCTTTCTCAAGGCGCGGGTGCTGGACCTTCTGGGCGACTACGGCGTTGTCGTCGTTCACCCTCGCGCGAGGGAGGCGTTGCTGGCGGCGGGCGCGAAGACCGGCCATGGCACCGACCGGCTGCGGCTGCCGCGCGAAATGGTCGCCGAGGCGATGGCGGCCACGCCAAAATTCGCGCGCCTTGCGGGCAAGCGGCGTGCGCTGGACCTTGACCTGCCGCGCGGCGATCTTGGGTTCGTGATGCGCACCGGGACCGGCGCGCATGGCTATGTCGACCCGCGCGACACAAGATACCGGAACATGGACCTGGACGCGGTGAATGATATTGCCGCCGTTGCGAGTACCCTGGACGAAGTCGGTTTCATCGCGCATCCCTTCGTTCACGGCGTGCCCGAGAAGACGGCGGATATCCATAGCTTTGGCCGCCTGATCGCGCGAACGGACAAGCATGTCTGGATGCAGCCCTATCAGTGGCAGAACATCGAGTACCTGATGAAGATCGCGGCCATCGCAGCGGGCGGGGAAACCGAACTGCGCGCCAATCCGATCACCAGCGTCATCACCTGTTCCTTCACGCCGCTGGAATTCAAGTTCATGGACACGCAGGTGATCATCGAGGCGGGCAAGTACGGTGTTCCGCTTCATGCCTGTTCGTTGCCCTCGTCCGGGGGTACCGCACCCCTGTCGGTGCCATCCATGGCAATCATGGCGGCGGCCGAAATCGTCGGCATGACGGTGATGGCGCATTTACTGGCGCCGGGCATCCCGGTGGTCGCGACGCCCCTCATGTTCACGCTGGACATGCGGACGGGGTCAGCCCTGCAATCCTGCGTCGAAAGCCTCCAGGCGGCGAGCGTGTCGATCCAGCTTCTGAAACAGGGCTTCGGAATGCTGGCGCATACCTACGGTTCCGGCTCGGATACGCCGGACGTCGACCACCAGTCCATGGCCGAACGCGCAATGCTGTGCCAGACGGTCGCGCTGGCCGGGGCGGACATCCTGGGCGGTGTCGGGCAGCTGGAATGCGCGACGGTCTTCAGCCCGGTGCAGGCCGTCCTGGACAACGAGGTGGGCGCGATGACCCGGCGTTTCATCCGCAAGCCCGCGATCAGCGAAGACGCGTTGAACTGGGTAGAGATGATGCGGATTCGTGCGGGCGGGCATTTTCTGGACAGCGATCACACCGTCCGCAGCTGCCGGGAACAGCTTGTGCCGGAAGTATTCCTGCGCCAGGGCCGGGACGACTATGAAAAGTCCGGGCGACGGACCGCCTTCGACGCGGCGCGCGAGGCGGCTTTGGCCGCGATCAAGGCTGCCTCGGAAATGGGCGCCCTGAGCGAGGATCAGCTGCGCGAGATCGCGACCCTGACCGCTCATGCCGACGAACACATCGTTGCGGCCTATGCGGGCGCGGTAGAGGTGATCTGATCGCCCTGGGCAAGGGCGCGGGCCTGCCTGACCCGCGCCATCCGCGGTTTGGCGGTCAGTGCGCCATCAGCACCGGAATTTCCGCGATCTCCAGCATGTCGCGGGTGGCCCCGCCCAGGATCGCCTCGCGGAAACGGGAATGGCCATAGCCGCCCATGACGATCATGTCGGCGTCGATGTCGCGGGCATGGCGGCACAAAACCTCGGATACGCGGGGCAGGGTCCGGGCCAGCACCGACACCTCGGCCTTGACGCCGTGGCGGGCGAGGTATTGCGAAAGCAGGCCGCCCGGATCGGACCGTTCCGGGCCGTGGCTGGGCGGATCGATGACCGTGATGTTCACCGTCGAGGCCGCCTTGAGCATCGGAAGAGCCGCGCGAATGGCGATCAGAGATTCGTCGCTCTGGTTCCAGGCGATGACCACACGGGACGGCGGCGTCGGGTCGAAAGTGGCCGTCGGCAGGACGAGAACCGGGCTGCGTCCATCGAATAGCGCCGCTTCCAGAACCGCCTCGAGGTCATGATTGTCTTTTCCGCCATAGGGTTTGGGAAGGACGACAAGGTCGGAAAAGCGTGCCTGCACGGCAACCGGTTCGGTCAGCGTCGCGAGCTGCGTGACGACCGTTTCGACGGCCCAGCGGACTTCCTCGGCGCCAAGCCGCGCCCGCACCGCCGCTTCGGTTTCTGCCGCTTCGTTGCGGGCGAGTTCAAAGGTTTCCTGGTGAATGACCGCCGTGGCACCGGCATAATAGTAGCCGGTCTGTGTCCGGTCGATCCCAAGGCACAGAACATCGAGATGTGCATCTTCCCGCCTTGCCAGCGCGATTGCCGCATCCATCTGGGCGGCCGGAAGTTGCGGGTCCGTGACGATGGTAAGGATAGATTTGTAGCCCATTTCCGGCCTCCCCGTGAGCAAGCATGGCGCGACCCTAGATCGACGACACGAGGGACGCCTTGATTCGGATCAAGTCGCCGCGGGCGGTCCCCCGGGCGCCCTGTCGCCTTTCCGCCGCTGGCCCGGAGCTTAGCGCGAAGGGGCCCCTCGTGTATACGTCGGCCGCTGCCTCAACATCTTGTCGCGTGACGACATTTGACGCAGATCAAGGTAAGCTTGTTCCCGCCGGTTCAAATGACCAGCGTCCGCAAACTGTCTGACCGCGCGAGTCGGACGGGCGAGGATGAACGAAGGGACATAGCATGTGGGATTACATCAAGCTCGCCGTGCTTGGCGCCATCGCGGTACTGGCCGCGATCGCGGCCAACTACGCGCGCGACCTTGCATACATGGTCAATGCGTTGACCGTGATGCTGGCTGCGGCCATCACATTCGTCTGGGTGCTGCGGCGTACGGATACGCCGAAAGTGCAGCCGGCCAACGAATATCTCGACGGCGTGGTGCGCGCCGGCGTCATTGCGACCGCCTTCTGGGGCGTCGTCGGATTTCTGGTTGGTGTGACCGTCGCCTTCCAGCTTGCATTTCCGGCGCTCAACTTTTCCGAGCTGGCACATGGTTACCTGAACTTCGGCAAGCTCAGACCACTGCACACGTCGGCGGTGATCTTTGCCTTTGGCGGTAACGCGCTGCTCATGTCGTCGTTCTATGTCGTCCAGCGGACCTCGGCGGCACGTCTTTGGGGCGGCAACCTCGCCTGGTTCGTGTTCTGGGGCTATCAGCTGGTGATCGTGCTTGCCGCGACCGGCTACATCCTTGGCGCGACGCAGTCGAAGGAATACGCGGAGCCCGAATGGTATGTGGACTGGTGGCTGACCATCGTCTGGGTCGCCTATCTGGCGGTGTTCCTCGGCACGATCATCAAGCGCAAGGAACCCCACATCTATGTGGCCAACTGGTTCTACCTGTCCTTCATCGTGACCATCGCGATGCTGCATGTCGTCAACAACCTGGCAATTCCCGTCTCGGTCTTCGGGTCGAAATCGGTCCAGGTCTTCGCGGGCGTGCAGGATGCGATGACCCAGTGGTGGTATGGCCACAACGCGGTGGGCTTCTTCCTGACAGCGGGCTTCCTCGGGATGATGTACTACTTCGTCCCGAAACAGGCCGAACGTCCGGTCTTCAGCTACAAGCTTTCGATCATCCACTTCTGGGCGCTGATCTTCCTTTACATCTGGGCCGGTCCGCATCACCTGCACTATACCGCGCTGCCTGAATGGGCCTCGACGCTGGGCATGGTGTTCTCGATCATCCTGTGGATGCCGTCCTGGGGTGGCATGATCAACGGCCTGATGACGCTTTCGGGCGCCTGGGACAAGATCCGCACCGATCCGGTCATCCGGATGATGGTGATCTCGGTCGGCTTCTACGGCATGTCCACCTTCGAAGGTCCGATGATGTCGATCAAGGCGGTGAACTCGCTGAGCCACTACACCGACTGGACCATCGGTCACGTCCATTCCGGCGCGCTTGGCTGGAACGGCATGATCACCTTCGGCGCGCTCTACTTCCTTGTGCCGCGTCTTTGGAACCGTGCCGGCCTTTACAGCCTCAAGCTCGTTTCCTGGCACTTCTGGCTCGCCACCATCGGGATCGTGCTTTACGCCGCCGCGATGTGGGTCACGGGCATCATGGAAGGCCTGATGTGGCGTGAAGTCGATGCCAATGGCTTCCTCGTGAACGCCTTTGCCGACACTGTGGCCGCCAAGTTCCCGATGTACGTGGTGCGTGGCCTGGGTGGCGTCATGTACCTCACCGGTGCGATCATCATGGTCTACAACCTCTGGGCAACCGTTGCGAAGCAGCCGGCCACGGCCACTGCGAACGCCGCGGTCCCGGCCGAATAAGGGAGGCCCAGAACAATGGCTATTCTTGAGAAGCACAAGTTCCTGGAAACCAATGCCACGGCGCTGCTCGTGGGTGCGTTCCTGGTGGTCACCGTCGGCGGCATCGTGGAGATTGCGCCCCTCTTCTACCTCGAGAACACGATCGAGAAGGTTGAAGGGGTGCGTCCCTACACGCCGCTGGAACTGACGGGCCGCGACATCTACATCCGCGAAGGCTGCTATGTCTGCCATAGCCAGATGATCCGGCCGATGCGGGACGAGGTCGAACGCTATGGCCACTACTCGCTGGCGGCCGAATCGATGTACGACCACCCGTTCCAGTGGGGCTCAAAACGCACCGGGCCGGATCTGGCCCGTGTCGGCGGCCGCTATTCGAACGAATGGCATGTCGACCACCTGACCGACCCGCAGTCGGTCGTGCCTGAATCGGTGATGCCGAAATACGGCTTCCTGGCCAATCGCATGATCGAACCGACCTACATCGAGGATCGTCTGTCGACCGATGCGCTTGTGGGTGTGCCCTATACGTCTGAGATGATCGAATTGGCCAAGGCGGACTTTGCCGCGCAGGCCGATCCGAACAGCGATTACGAAGGCATGCAGGAACGCTATCCCGGCGCGAATGTCGCGAACTTCGACAACCGTGCTGGCATCAGCGAGATGGACGCCTTGATCGCCTATCTTCAGGTGCTGGGTACGATGGTCGACTTCTCGACCTTCGAGAACGACCCGAACCGATAGGAGGGGCGGATGGACACCTATTCGCTTTTCCGGGAAATCGCCGACAGCTGGGTGCTTCTTGCGCTTGTGCTGGTGTTCCTTGGCGTCGTGATCTGGGCCTTCCGGCCCGGATCGCGGAAAGTGCACGAGGATGTCGCGAACATTCCCTTCCGGCATGAGGACAGGCCCGCCCCCGCTGGTGCGACCGGCGATCGGGGTCAAGGAGGCGCAAGATGAGCAAGAAACCGACGACGACGAAGACCCAGGTCGAGACGACCGGCCACTCCTGGGACGGGATCGAGGAGTACAACAATCCGTTGCCGCGCTGGTGGCTCTGGACGTTCTACCTGACGATCATCTGGGGGCTGATCTACACGATCCTCTATCCGGCCTGGCCACTGGTTCACAGCGCCACTCAGGGCCTTTGGGGTGGAAATCCCCGTATCGCGGTCGAAGCCGAGATTCAGCGCTTCGATGATGCCAATGCTGCGATCGAGGCCAAGCTGGTCGACACCGACCTGACCGCGATCGCCGCGGACGGCGAATTGCTGGACTTCGCCACGAACGCTGGCGGCGCGGTCTTCAAGACCTGGTGCGCACAATGCCACGGTGCGGGCGCAGCCGGTGCCAAGGGCTACCCTAACCTCGTCGACAACGACTGGCTCTGGGGCGGCTCGATCGAGGATATCCACACCACGATCCAGCATGGCATCCGCAATGCCGAGGATGCCGACGCCCGCTATTCCGAGATGCCGAAGTTCGGCGCCGACGAATTGCTGGAGCCGGCGCAAATCGACCAGGTCGTCCAGTATGTGCGTCAGATTTCGGGTCAGGAACATGACGCGGGCCTGGCCAGCGAGGGTGCGGTGGTCTTTGCCGACAACTGTTCGGCCTGCCACATGGAAGACGGTACGGGCGACCGCGCACAGGGCGCGCCGAACCTGACCGACGCCATCTGGCTTTACGGCGGCGACGTTGCCGCCCTGACCGAAACGGTGACCAACGCGCGCTTTGGCGTGATGCCCGCCTGGTCAGACCGCCTGAGCGAAGCCGACATCCGTGCGGTCGCAACTTGGGTTCACAGCCGCGGCGGCGGCGAGTGACGGAATCCGGCGGGGCAGCAATGCCCCGGCGGTGAAAAGCATCGGCGCCCCGTCCTGTTCGCGCGTTTCCTGGGGGCGCCGATGCTCCAGAACACTAGGCGTGTCCTCGGGCACGCCTTTTTTTGCGTGTACCGACGCCCGTATCCCTCGTCCCGCCCGGTAAAGTCACCGGCTTTCGTGGGCGAACGATAGCCTGCGACCTTTTGGACTTCAATTCCGGGTGGGTCGCCCCTTACCATTGACCTACATCAAAGCCACGAGTCGGGCCGGTGCCCTAATAGTCCGACGCGAACGGACTAACACATTCAGGAATTTGAAGATGAGCACCAGCGAAACGCCACCGCCGCTCTATGCAGCGCGTGAACCCATTTTCCCCCGGCGGGTGAAGGGCAATTTCCGCACCCTGAAATGGGTGATCATGGTGGTGACGCTCGGGATCTACTATGTCACGCCCTGGCTTCGCTGGGACCGGGGGCCAAGCCTTCCCGATCAGGCAGTTCTGGTCGACATGGCGAATCGGCGCTTCTTCTTCTTCATGATCGAGATCTGGCCCGATGAATTCTACTTCATCGCAGGGCTTCTGATCATGGCGGGGCTCGGGCTTTTCCTGTTCACCTCTGCCCTGGGACGGGTGTGGTGCGGATATACCTGCCCGCAGACGGTCTGGACCGACCTATTCATACTGGTGGAACGCTGGGTCGAAGGCGACCGCAACGCGCGCGTCCGCCTTTGGAACCAGAAGTGGGATTTCAGGAAGTTCCGGCTGCGGATGACGAAGTGGGTCATCTGGCTGCTGATCGGCCTGGCAACCGGCGGGGCCTGGGTCTTCTACTTCACCGACGCGCCGTCGCTTGCGCGCGATCTGGTCACGCTCGATGCCCATCCCGTCGCCTATACGACCATGGGTATCCTGACCTTCACGACCTTCTTCTTCGGCGGCTTCGCCCGCGAACAGATCTGCATCTACGCCTGCCCTTGGCCGCGTATCCAGGCCGCCATGATGGACGAGGATACGCTGGTCGTCGCCTACCGAGAATGGCGGGGCGAACCGCGTGGCAAGCTGAAGAAGGGGGAACACGACCCGAGCCAGGGCGACTGCATCGACTGCATGGCCTGTGTCAACGTCTGCCCGATGGGGATCGACATCCGCAACGGGCAGCAGCTGGAATGCATCACCTGTGCGCTGTGCATCGACGCCTGCGACGAGGTCATGGACAGGATCGGCAAGCCGCGCGGCCTGATCGGGTACATGGCGCTCAAGGACGAGGCCGTCGAACGGGCGGGCGGGCATCCGAAACAGCTCTGGAAGCACATCCTGCGCCCGCGGACGATCCTATACACGACCATGTGGTCTGCCGTGGGTATCGCGCTGGTTGTCGCGCTGTTCCTGCGGTCGCCCATCGACTTCAATGTGACGCCGGAACGCAATCCCATCTTCGTCACGCTGTCGGACGGATCGATCCGCAATGCCTATGAGGTGCGGCTGCGCAACAAGCAGCCGGAGGACCGGCCATTCCTTCTGTCCATAACCTCGGATGCGCCGCTGTCGCTATCGCTGGAGGGGCGGGAAAGCTATGTTGTGACCGTGCCGGCGGACGAGACGCTGACCCAGCGGGTCTATGTGACCGCGCCTCCGGGCAGCCGTGCGGCGGTGGCAGACCGTACCGCGATCCGCCTGTGGATCGTCGACCAGGTGAACCAGGACCGCGTCTATGCCAACACGGTCTTCAACGGAAAGGCGGACTAGGATGACGCGGGAACTGACAGGTCGGAAGGTCTTTTTCTTCATCGCTTCAGCCTTCGCTCTGATCATTGCCGTCAACATCTACATGGCGGTCAAGGCGGTCTCGACCTTTCCGGGGCTCGAGGTGCGCAATTCCTATGTCGCCTCGCAGAACTTCGACCGGGAACGGAAAGCGCAGGAGGCGCTGGGCTGGACGCTGCACGAAAGCTACGCGCCCGGCGAACTGCGCCTTGCCTTCCGCGACCGCGCGGGCGTTCCGGTCGTGCTGGGCGACATCTCGGCGGTGGTCGGGCGCACGACCGAGGCGGCCGAGGACATCACCCCCGTCTTCGTGCGCGAAGGCGCAGATTATATCGCGGCGATGGACCTTGGGCCGGGGCGCTGGATGGTGCTGCTGGAGGCGCGGGCCGAGGATGGAACCCGCTTCCACAAGCGTCTTGACCTGTTCGTGAAGGGCTAGATCCGCCGTGTCCGCGACATCCGTATCGGCCTGCCCCGCCTGTGTCGCCGCGCCTTCGGCCGAAGCGATCGCGGCGGCGCGGGCCGAAAAGGCGTCTGGCATCGTCCTGTCGTTGCCGACCGCGCATTGTGCGGTCTGCATATCGGATGTGGAACGCGAACTGATGCGGGTGCCGGGCGTTCGGTCCGCGCGGGTCAACCTGACCCTGAAACGGGTGAGCGTGGAGGCCGGGCCGGAGGCGGCGCCGGCCCTTCTGATCGAACGGCTGGGCCGCATCGGCTACGAGGCGCACGAGCTTGACCCCGGGCTTCTGTCGGTGACGGAAACCGACCGGCGTGGGCGCGATCTTCTGATGCGGCTGGGCGTGGCCGGGTTCGCGATGATGAACGTCATGCTCCTGTCGGTCGCCGTCTGGTCCGGCGCAGAGGCCGCGACGCGCGACCTTTTTCACTGGATCAGCGCGGCCATCGCCCTGCCGACGCTGGTCTTCGCCGGCCAGCCGTTCTTCACCTCGGCCTGGACCTCGCTGAAGGCGCGGCGGCTGGGCATGGACGTCCCGATTTCGCTGGCGTTGATCCTGTCATCGGCCATCTCGCTTTACGAGACGATCGAGGGCGGCGAACACGCCTATTTCGATGCGGCGGTGTCGCTGTGTTTCTTCCTCTTGGCGGGGCGATATCTTGATTACCGGTCGCGCGCCGCCGCGCGTTCTGCGGCCGAGGAACTGGCCGCCCTTGAAGTGCCGCGCGCGGTGCGCATCGGCGCGGCCGGGGATGTGACCGTCCCGATCGCGGAGCTTGCGGCAGGCGACCTGGTGCGGGTGAAGCCGGGCGCACGGATGCCGGTCGACGGGATTGTCACCGAAGGCGCGTCCGAGATCGACCGGTCTCTCCTGACCGGTGAGACGCTTCCGGTGCGGGTGGACGGGGGTGCCGCGGTCAGCGCCGGTGAGGTCAACCTGACCGGCCCGCTGGTCGTGCGTGTGACAGCCGCGGGGCGCGATTCATCGCTGCACCGCATGGCCGATCTGGTTGCTGTCGCGGAAAGTGCGAAGAACCGCTATACCTCTCTGGCCGACCGTATGGCGCGGGCCTATTCGCCTTCGGTTCATCTTCTGGCGCTGGGTGCCTTCATCGGCTGGATGGTCCAGTCCGGCGGCGATGTGCGGCTGGCCGTCAACATCGCGTCGGCGGTCTTGATCATCACCTGCCCCTGCGCGCTGGCGCTGGCGGTGCCGGCGGTGGTCACCGCGGCGTCGGGGCGGCTTTTCCGGCGTGGTCTTCTGATCAAGGACGGCACCGCGCTCGAGCGTCTGGCAGAGGTCGATACGGTCGTCTTCGACAAGACCGGGACGCTGACGATGGGCACGCCGCGCCCTGTGGCGCTTGACCGCCACGCCACGCCGGATCTGGCGATCGCCGCCGCACTGGCGGCCGGTTCGGCCCATCCCCTGTCCGCGTCGCTGGCCGCTGCCTTGCGGGAAATGGGTGTGACGCCGGCGCCGGTCGGGGATTTGCGCGAGGTGCCTGGCGAGGGCATGGAGGCGACCCATGCCGGACGCCGCGTGCGTCTTGGCCGTGCCGACTGGGCGGGTGCCGAGGCGCGGGATGCGACCGCGACCTATCTGGATACGGGCGACGGCAAGCCCGCGCGGGCCTTCATCTTTGCGGACAGGCTGCGCCCGGGCGCCGAGGCCGCCGTCGCCACGCTGAAGGCCGCGGGCAAGCACGTCGTTCTTCTGTCCGGCGATGCCGAGGCGCCGGTGGCCGACATGGCGCGCACGCTGGGGATCGAGGAATGGCGCGCAGCGGTCCGCCCGGAGGAAAAGGCGGCGCATGTCGCGTCTCTGACTGGTGCGGGCGCGCGCGTCCTGATGGTGGGGGACGGGTTGAACGACACGGCGGCGCTTGCGGGTGCCCATGTCTCGATCTCGCCGGCCTCGGCGCTGGACGCGGCACGGGTCGCATCGGACATCGTGCTGCTTGGCCAGGATCTGGCACCGATCGCAGAGGCGGCGAAGCTTGCCGTCACGGCGCGGCGGCGGATCAAGCAGAACTTCGGGCTGTCGCTGGCCTATAACACGATAGCGGTGCCGGTCGCCCTTTTGGGACTGGCGACGCCGCTGATCGCGGCGCTGGCGATGTCGGCCTCTTCGATCACCGTGTCGCTCAACGCGCTCAGGCTGAGGTGACGCGATGGAGATGCTCGTCTACCTGATCCCGGCATCCTTGCTTCTGGGCGGGGCAGGCCTGGTCGCGTTTCTCTGGGCGCTCAGAAGTCGTCAGTTCGAAGACCCGGAAGGCGACGGCCAGCGTTTCCTGTCCGAAGACTGGGACGAACATCCGAAGCCTTGATGTCTTTCGTCCGTCCCCCCCGGTCAGGGGGCGATGACCGCACAGTCCGCGTTACGCGCCGACAGCCTGCGGCAGGCAAGCTCTGCGGTTTCCTCGGTCATGCCGACGAAGTTCGCGTCAAATCCGCCGCGCGACGGCACGACCTTGCGAAGCGCCTCGTCCAGCGTGTTCATCTCCATCAACGCGGTCTGCAGCAGGCGGCGTTCCGCCTCGTAGCGGCTGGCATAGTTGCCGACGTTGATCGCCCACTGGCGCCCGCCCGAGGTCGAGACGCGTGTCACGGTTTCCAGGGGCTCCACGATCGTCGCTGTTGGCACTTCCTCGACCGCGGCCAGGATCACTTGTTCGGGCTGCGCTTCCTGTGCGGGTTCCCCGGCTTCCGTCAGCACGACGGCGGGTTGACCTGCCTCCGCCGGTTCGGGTGTGATTTCGGGGGAGGCCTCGGCAACCAGGACGGGCTGCGTATCGGGCGCAATCGCGGGAACCGCCCCGGGCCGGGCGACGGGGCGGCGCACCGCGTCCGTAAGCGCGGCTTCGGCCAGAACCACCTCCTCCTTCGGGGCGGGTTCTTCCTGAGGTGCGGGTTCCTCCGCAGTGGCCACCAGGATCTCTGCCGGCGCTCCGGTTTCCGGTTGCGGCGCCACGAGGTCTTCGGCGACCAGGACGGGCCGGGCCACGGGTTGAGCTGCCTCTTCCGCCCGGGGGGCGGGAGCGGGCGTGGCAAGTGCGGCGATTGCCGCCTGCGCGACATCCGCCGCGTCGGACGGCGCGACGTCAGGCGAAGGCAAGACCGAGGGTGACGCGGCTCCGGTTTCGGAGGACTGGACGGCGGCCAGCACCGAATCGATGTTTTCCTGCATCGCCAGAAGCAGTTCCTCCGGCGGGGCTGCGGGCGCCGCGCCCGGAAGGGGGCGGGCGACCGGCTTGCGGGCGGTCTTGACCGCGCCTGACACCCTCAGGATCTTGCCGGCACCACCCGGTTCACCGAATTCGGGCGCGCTGCCGGTTCCGGTCCCGCCCTCGGCGACGGCATAGTTCGGCGACGCGGGCTTTTGCACCACGGCGCGGTTCGGTGCCTTGCCGAACCCGATGTCGAGAAGTTGGGCGACACGGTCGTTGCGCTGTGCGGTCGAAGTGCCGCCAAAGACGGTCGCGATGATGCGTTTGCCACCCCGTTCGGCTGACGCCACGAGGTTGAAGCCGGCCGCGACGGTGTAGCCGGTCTTGATCCCGTCGGCGCCCTTGTATGCATCAAGGAAGCGCCGGTTGGTCGATGCGACCTTGGCGATGCCGGCATCCGCCGAACGGCGTGAGAACAGGTTATAGTACTGCGGGAAGTCGTAAAAAAGCTGCCGACCAAGGATCGTCATGTCATGCGCGGTCGAAAGATGCCCCTCGGTCGTCAGGCCGTTTGCGTTCCTGAACGTCGTCTTCGACATCCCAAGCGCGCGCGCGGTGCGGGTCATGCGCTTGGCGAAGGCCGGTTCCGACCCTTCGATTGCCTCGCCGATGGCGGTCGCGGCATCGTTGGCGGATTTGATGGCGGCGGCCCGGATCAGGTAGCGCAGCGCGATCTTCTGGCCGGGCTTCAGCCCCAGCCGCGAGGGCGGCTGCGAAGCGGCGTGCTTGGATACGGTCACCTTGGTATCAAGCGAGATTTCCCCCCGCTCGATCGCCTCGAACGCGATGTAAAGCGTCATCATCTTGGTCAGCGAGGCAGGATGAAGTCGCGTGTCGGAGTTCTTTTCGTGCAGAACCTCGCCGGTGCGCGCGTCGATCACATAGTCGGCGTAGGGTGCAGCGAACACCCCCGACGACATGGCCGCGAACGCAGCGACCACAACAAGTAGTCTGACTATGCTGAAGACCCACTGCCCCTTGGGGGTGGTTGCTTTACGTCCCATGTCCTGCCTCGGTGCCCCTGTTTTTTTGGGGCTTCTGCTTCGCCCTGACGATAGCACAGGCATTTCCGTCCGCAAAACCCCAAATCCGTGGGATTCTCGACAGTTGCACGAAGGCGTCAGCCTTGCAGGTCATCGACAAGCGCGGGAAGCGCGCCAAGGTCGGCGATCTCGCGAAACCGGGGGTGACCTTCGGGGGCTTCGGCATGTTCCAGCGCCCAGGTCAGGCCGTGCGGAACATAGACGCCCCAACCGCCCGCCGCGATCGCGGGGACCACGTCGGATTTCATCGAGTTCCCGACCATCATCGCGCGTTCGGCGCCCTCGCCGTGGCGGGCGAAGATCGCCATATAGACCGACGGGGTCTTCTGCGACACGATTTCGACCCCGTCGAACAGATCGCCCAACCCCGATTGCGCAAGCTTGCGTTCCTGGTCGAGCAGGTCGCCCTTCGTCACCAGCAGGATGCGCAAGCGTCCCGCCAGTGCGCAGACGGTTTCGCGCGCGTGGGGCAGCAGTTCGATCGGGTGGGCCAGCATGTCCTGGCCGGCCGCGATGATTTCCCGGATCACGCCCGCCGGCACGCGGTCGTCGGTAATTTCGATCGCGGTTTCGATCATCGACAGGGTAAAGCCCTTGATGCCGAAGCCGTAGCGCCCGACATTTCGGCGTTCGGCGGCCAACAGGCGTTCTTCCAGGTGATCGGGGTCGGCGAAACCGGACAGGAGCGCGGTGAACCTGTCCTGCGTCAGGCGGAAGAAGCGTTCGTTGTGCCAAAGCGTGTCGTCCGCATCGAAGGCCACTGTCGTGATCGGTCGCATTCGGTCATCCCCCCCGGGCTGTGATAGCGCGCGGCGGCGGTTCGGTGCAATCCAGGCGATTGCGGACTTTTTTCGAGACGCCTGAAGGATTATATTGCGACCGCGACGACGAACCCCCGAATCCCGCAGGAGCAGACCCGTGACCCTTCGTCCCTTCATCATGTCCGACCGAGAGGGCGGCCGGGATGGCGAGACCTCGGTCATCACCAAGACCAAGCCGAAGACGCAGCGGCCGCCGATGTACAAGGTGATGCTGCTGAACGACGACTACACCCCGATGGAGTTCGTCGTGCATGTGCTGGAGCGTTTCTTCGGAATGGGCCACGCCCATGCGTTCGAAATCATGCTGACGGTGCACAAGCGCGGTCTTGCCGTCGTCGGGGTGTTTTCCTTCGAAGTGGCGGAAACCAAGGTGGCGCAGGTCATGGATTTTGCACGCCGCCACCAGCATCCGCTGCAATGCACGATGGAAAAGGAATAGGGCGCGCGCCCGGTCAGCATGAGCCAGTCACGGATTTCCCTGGCGCTGGAAGGCGCCGAGCTGCCCACGGAAGGCACGATCCTGGTGTTCGGGCCGCGCGGCGATGCCGACCTGTCGGCGCTTGCGCGCGAGCGCGTCCGCATCGTGCAGGACTTCCGCCCCGACCATGACGCCTGGCAGGCGCGCGGCTTTGCCGTGTCGGACAAGCCCGAAGGTCGGCACGCGGCCGCGATCCTGTTCCTGCCCCGGGCACGGGCCGCGGCGCGGGCGATGGTCGCCGCGGCGGCAGGGCATCTGGCGGCGGGTGCGCCGGTCTGGCTGGACGGGCAAAAGACCGACGGCATCGACAGCGCGCTGAAGGATGTTCGCGCGCGGGTCGAGGTTTCAGACGTCATCGCCAAGGCGCATGGCAAGATCTTCCGCTTTGCCGTGCCGTCAGACGGCCGGTTCGACGACTGGGCGGCACGGCCGACCGCGCCGGCGCCGGGCTTTGCCGCGATGCCCGGGGTCTTTTCGTCCGAGACGGTCGACAAGGGGTCTGCCGCGCTGGCCGCGGCGCTTCCCGGCGATCTGCACGGGGTGGTCGCCGACCTGGGCGCTGGCTGGGGCTGGCTTTCGGCCGAGATTCTGAAGCGCGACGGGGTGCGCGAACTTCACCTGATCGAGGCGGATCTGACCGCGCTGGACTGCGCGCGCCGCAATATCACCGATCCGCGGGCGCGCTTCCACTGGGCCGACGCTACGCGGTTCCGGCCCGAAAGACGCTTCGACGTCGTGGTGACCAACCCGCCGTTTCATACCGAACGGGCGGCGGACCCGGCGCTGGGCGTCGCCTTCATCCGGGCCGCGGCGGGCATGCTGACCCCGTCAGGGCAGCTTTGGCTGGTCGCCAACCGTCACCTGCCCTACGAAAAGGCGATGGAGACATTGTTTCGCGACGTCGCGGAAATCGGCGGCACGGCGGGGTTCAAGGTGCTTCGGGCGCTGCGGCCGGCCGCCGCGCCTCGCCCCGCGCGCTGAAATCCGATAGTCTCGCGCGAAGAATCAAGAACAGGGAAGCACATGACCCTTTCCATCGCCGGAAAGACCGCCATTGTCACCGGCTCTGCCAAGGGGATCGGCCTTGCCATCGCCCGGCATTTCGTGGACCTCGGGGCCAACGTCATGTTCGCCGACATCGACGAGGCGCGGCTTGAATCCGAACTGGGCGAGGCAGCCCAGGAAGACGGCCCGCTGCGCTATTTCGCAGGCGACCTGAGCCAGAAGCTGACAGCGGCCAACCTTCTGTCCGCGACGGTCGACGCCTTTGACCGGATCGACATCCTGGTCAACGCGAACCGCGACTTCGCGATCACCGATCCGCTCAACCCCGAAGATCCGGCGTTCGACATGCTGCTTCGGCAGAACATGCTCTGCGCGGTTCGGCTGACGCAAATGGTCGCACGGCGGATGATCACACAGGCGGAACGTGACGGGCAGGAGGACGGGCAGGTCGGGTCGATCGTCAACATCTCCACCCTCGCGTCGCGCCTGACCCAACCGGAACTGCTGGGCGTGTCTGTCGCCAGCGCGGCCATGGAACAGGCGACACGGTCGCTGGCCGTCGCGCTGGCACCCTACCGGATCCGCGTGAACGGGGTCGCCTTCGCCAGCGTGCTGAGCGCGAGCCTGCAGACCGCGCTGCGCGAAAACGGCGACTGGCGGGACCGGATCATCGCCGCAACCCCGCTCGGCAGGATCGCGGCCCCTTCCGAGATCGCGGAAGCCGCGCTTTACCTCGCGTCCGAGGCGTCTGGCTTCGTCACCGGGCAGATCCTGACGCTGGACGGCGGCCGCGGGCTGGTCGATCCGGCGGGCGTTGCGGCCTACTAGGCTACTCGGGATAAAGACGCCTGCATTCCTCGACCGCTGCCGTGGCCGCGCCGGCCAAGGCCGCCCTGCGCGACTTGAGCGCGGCAAGCTTGCGCGCCTCGGCGGCGGGGTCGATGGCAACGGGTTTGCGGACGATGTCGGTATAGGGTTCCCAGCAACGTGTGTAGCGGCGGGGCTGGCCCGGGACATAGGGACCGTCGTAGCAGCGGACCCAGGCCCATCGGGTCACCTCGCGGCTTTCGTAGGAATAGCCCCGGGCGATGTCCGCCTCGGTCTCGGCGATCAGGGCATCAAGCGCGCGCACCTCGTGGGTGGCGTTGCGGATGCAGTTATCCTGGGCAGAACAGGCACCTAGTGCGAGGGCGGACAATAAGGCGATCGTCGGAAGGCGCATGGCGGTTCCTTCATTCGGGGGCGCTGCAGGCCGGATGTGCCGCAAGAAGCGCCGCGCGCCGGTCGAGCAGCAGATCAAGCTTGCGTGCCTCTGCCTCGGGGTCAATGGCGACGGTCCGCGTTCGACCCGCGCCATTTGTGCAGAAACTGACGCCGACATGACTTCGCGCTGAGCCGAGGCACAGGTTGAAGCCGGTCGGCGCGGGTGCTGTCTCGGTGCGGTAACCGGTTTCGACGACCCTGCGGGTTTCGGCGATCAGGCGGTCGATCGTGCGCAGTTCGCGCGCGGCCGCCGGGTCGCAACCCGAAGGCGCCGGTGCGGTGCAGGCGGCCAGACAGAACGCGAGGGCGAGTTTCGTCAGATTGCCGGTCATTGGCGACTCATCCTTTCCCGCCACAAGGATAGCCCATCGGCGCATCGATCCAAGGGCGGATCGGGCCAGGGCTTCGGCAACTGGCAGCGGACACGCAAAGCTGCTAGGCAGGCCACGAACAGGAGGATGCCGACATGACCGATTTCGAAGATCGCAAATCCCGTGCATCGGCATGGTTCCGGTCGCTCAGGGACGACATCGTCGCGGCCTTCGAGGGGCTGGAGGATGCCCATTCCGGTGCCGCGCGTGACCCCGGCCGGTTCGAGGTGACCCAGACGCACCGCGGCGAGGGCGGCGGTGGCGGATTGATGAGCGTGATGCGCGGCGGTTCGGTATTCGAGAAGGTTGGGGTCAACGTCTCGACCGTGCATGGCGCGCTTGGGGAACGGGCGCAAAAGGCGATGGCTGCCCGCGGCGTCCCCGGAATGGCCGATGATCCGCGGTTCTGGGCATCCGGTATCAGCCTTGTCGCGCATATGCAAAACCCACACACGCCGGCTGTGCATATGAACACGCGCATGTTCTGGACGCCGCATGCCTGGTGGTTCGGCGGCGGCGCGGACCTGAACCCCTGCATCGAATATGACGAGGACACGCGCCATTTTCATGCCGCGCTTCGGGCCGCCTGCGACGCGCACGATCCCGCCTACTACGACCGCTTCAAGGCCTGGGCGGACGAATACTTCTTTGTCCCGCACAGGGGCCGCGCGCGGGGCGTTGGCGGCATCTTCTACGACGACCTGAACACCGGCGACTGGGAAGCCGATTTCGCTTTCACCCAGTCTGTCGGGCGCGCCTTCCTGCCGGCGTTCTGTCCGGTGACGGAACGCCGGATCGGGACCGCCGCGACCGAAGCGGACCGCGAGGCGCAGCTGGTCCATCGCGGCCTTTATGCCGAATACAATCTTGTCTACGACCGGGGCACGAAGTTCGGGCTTGAGACCGGGCATGACGCCAATGCCGTGCTGATGAGCCTTCCGCCCATCGCGAAGTGGCCCTAGGCCACCGGGACCGACGGGCGGGTCAGGCGGCCGGAACGATCAGCGCGTTGTTTAGGAAGTCATGCACCGTGCGGGCGCAATCGTCGGCGATGCGGGCTGGATCTTCAGCGGGAAACACGGTCGAGACGATCTCGGCGACCTCGGGGCCGGATGCGGGTTCTTCAAGCACCGCCCAGATGATCCGGGCGCCGGGGTTCAGGCGGAACAGCCCGCGCCCGTCGCCATCGGCGACATATTGCTGTCCGTCGATCGTCGTCTCTGTCAGGCCGTCCGCGCGGATGTAGCGTTGCCCGGGGTCGTAGGCGGGGCCTTCCGCGCCGTCTTCGGCCGGTTGCGCCGACCTGTCGAAGGACAGGTCCACCGTGGCCGGCGGGGTATCCCAAGACAGGAATTCACTTGCCAGAAGCTCTGCGGCCTCTTCGGCCGAATCGTAGACAAGCGATGCAAGACGCACCTGTGTCGCCAGCGAATCGAACGTTCGCAGGATGCGTGCGGTGTGATGGCTGCGGGCGAAATTTCGGTCCACCACGCTTTCAAAGGCCTCCCCGGCGGAAAGCGGCCGGATCATCGGAGTCTGCGCCTCTTTGCGTTCGAGACGGACGATGGCGCCGATCGGAAGGCGGGCGCCGTGTGCAGCAAGTCCGGGCACATCAAGATACTTGTACTGGGCGTTGCCCGGCGCGGCGTTCCGGGCGGCCCAGGTCTGGAAGGCAGGGGAAAACGAAGGCGGCACCGGCAGGCGGATTCGTGGCAGGACGCCGGTGGCGATCCCTTCGATCGTTCCGTCCGGCGCAATCGCGATCGGCAGCACGTCGTCGCCGAAGATCGTGCGGCCCTGATGGCCAAGGACCGCCGTCAGTGTGCTTTTCCCGGCCCTGTGATCGTTCGGAAAGATGACGAGCCGCCCTGCAAAGACGACCGCCGCACCGTGCAGGCAGAACAGCGTCTCGTCTGAACGCAATCGTTCCCAGGCGAGATCGGCAATGATTTCGCAGACGGCGTTGACGGCATTCCACTCGCTTGGGGCCTTGCCGTCAGTCTCGTAGGATACCCGGTATTTCCCGGACGCCGAAGGCGCAACGCGAATACAGGCGTCAGACGTGCCTTCCGCCATGCGAACCGGCCAGAACGGCATGACGCGACGCAAGATAGGCAACAGCTCCGGGCAGCCTTCCAGGACGACCGGCAGGTCGATATCCGTGAAGTACAACTGCTGGGTGGGGCCAGGGCTACCTGCGGATGAAGTGTCAGACATTCACGCCGACCAAGTTGGAGTTGCGGAGGACCATGCCAGATGCCCCTCCGCGGATCAAATCAGTTCGTGGTCGCCGAGCAACTCGCGTCCGTGCTGTCTGCGCAGCCCGCGCCGGAGCCATCCGACGATGAGCTTGACGGCGATGACGACCCGCTGCTGCCGCTGCTGCCGCTGCTGCCGCTTCCGCCACCATCACCACCGCCGCTTCCGCCGCCATCACCACCGCCGCTTCCGCCGCCGCTGGCATGCGCCTGGGCGAGTGTCGTCACCGCGGGAATACTGTAGGCCGCAAGCGCCAATGCGCCGATCCGCACAAGTGCGCGGCGACGGGAGACAACGGCCCCCTCGGAATCTTTCTCTAGCTCGTTCATCGTGTCTTCTCCGTTGTTATTGTGTGTTGTTCAGGTGTTCGTCGGTCTGTGTGGTACGGAACCTATGGAGGGGCAGAATGAACGTCAAAGTCGAATAAAGTTGTGTCAAAATGTGGGCGAAACATTGCCATCCCAAGGCAAGGGTCCGCCGATTTTCTGAATGCGAGGGCCGGAATGAAAGCGGCCCCGGGGTACCCCGGGGCCGGTATCGCCATTCAAATCAGTTTTCGCCGGCAGCCGGTGCTTCCGGCTCGGGCGCCGGGGCCTCGGGCTCGGGCTTCGGTCCGCAGCCGCCACCGCTCGGTCCCGACATTCCGGAACCGTGGCGGTGTTTTCCGCGCTTTTCCTTCCGGCCCGCGCGGGACGCGCCGGAGCTTTCGCCGGAAGAGGCGCTGCCCGCTGCAGCGTAGCCGAGCGAAGTCACCGCGGGGACGGTGTAGGCGCCCAGGGCAACCAGACCGATCCGCGAAAGCGCCCGGCGGCGCGACATGAATTGTTTTGAGCTCTCAGTCATTTCAATTCCTTACGTTCAAGCATCTTGTCGATGCGATACCATTGAAAACGGGTGTTGTTCAGTTAACCCTTGCCGCAGATTAATCAGGAATTTGTCTAAACCATGACGAGAATGCAGAAATTTTATTCTACCTTGAGAATAGTCCAGCCCTTGTTCCACGCGGTCCGAAACATCCCAAATCAAAGCGCCGCCCGAAGCCCACTGGCGGTTGGCCAGTCGCTCCGGGCGGCGTTTTGCTCTTGTATCTTCTTTCGACGTTGCTACTCGGACCCTGCGGCGCAGCCCAACCCGTTCACGTCACCGCATCCGTCCGATGATCTGCCGGCGCGTCTGGGGCTGCTGGGGCCACTTTTGTCGCGATCCTGCCTTTGGTGGCGCGTCCTTTCCGGCGTCGAGGGTTCGGGCGCCGAGGACGAAGGCGCCGTATTGGGTTCGGAAACCGTCACCGCGTAGCTGAGTGCCGTGACCGCGGGGACCGAGTAGGCGCCAAGCGACAGAAGGCCGACCCGCATCAGCGCGCGACGGCGTGACATCTTGTTTTCGGAATTCTCAATCATCATAAAATCCTTCGTTCAATGACCGGCAGCCTTTCCGAAGCCGCGGAAAGGCCGGCAATCTCGCCACCCTTGCCGCGAAGGTCGAAGAACAAAGTGACTTAACGATGACGTGAATCTGCCTAAAAAGCGATTAACCTGCGCGAACGGCCTCGATCATGCGCGCGACGTTCTCGGGGCTCGCGTCCGGCGTGATTCCATGGCCGAGATTGAAGATGTGCGGCCCACCAGCGAACGCTCGGACAACCCGCCGCGTTTCGTCGACAAGCCGGTCGCCGCCGGACACAAGAAGCGACGGATCAAGGTTGCCCTGCACGCAACCGTCCTTCTGAACATGTTCGGCCGCCCATCCCGCCGACACGGAATTGTCGATCGCCACGCAATCGGCGCCTGTCGCGCGCGCGAAGCCGATGTAGCGGTCCCCGGCTTCGCGGGGGAAGGCGATGACGGGCAGGTCCGGGTGGCGTGCCTTGAGCGCGGCGATGATGCGGCGGGCGGGTTCCAGGGCGAAGTCGGTGAAATCCTGCCCCTTCAGGGAACCGGCCCAGCTGTCGAACAGCTTGATGACTTCGGCGCCCGCCGAAACCTGCGCAGAAAGGTATTCGACCGTCGCATCGGTCAGAAGGTCGATCAACGCCGAGAAGGTAGCGCGATTAGCGCCCTTGAGCGCGTGTGCTGGTCCCTGATCCGGGGTGCCGCGCCCGGCGATCATGTAGGTTGCTACCGTCCAGGGGGCGCCCGCGAAGCCGATCAGCGTGGTTTCGCGGGGCAGTTCGCGCGACAGGATCCGGACGGTTTCGTAGACCGGCGAAAGACGTTCATGAATGTCGTCCTTGCCGCCCAGCCGCCCCAGGTCGGCGGCGCTTGTCGTGGTCGATAGACGCGGGCCCTCGCCGGTCTCGAACCACAGGTCCGCCCCCAGCGCCTGAGGCAGAAGAAGGATGTCGGCGAACAGGATCGCCGCGTCGAAACCGTAGCGCCGGATCGGTTGGAGCGTGACCTCGGCCGCCAGGTCGGGTGTGTAGCACAGCGACAGGAAATCCCCCGCCTGCGCGCGGGTGGCGCGGTATTCGGGCAGGTACCGGCCCGCCTGGCGCATCATCCAGATCGGGGGGATGGCCTGGGTTTCGCCAGCCAGCGCACGCAGGATCGTCTTGGTCATCGGGTTCTCCTTCGCCTCCTTCATCGCTGCCTGCGACCGGATGTCAAGGCGAAGTCAGGACAAGCCCCATTGCACGGCCAATGTGTCGCGGCTATGCCGGTCGCATGACACAGCCCAACGCCAAATCCCCGCTGAAGATTGGAACCCGTGGATCGCCGCTTGCGCTCGCGCAGGCATTCGAGACGCGCCGTCGACTGATGGAGGCTCATGGCCTGTCGGAAGATGCCTTCGAGATCGTGATCATCAAGACGACGGGCGACGACCGTGCGATGATCGCGGCCGACCGCCCCCTGAAGGAGGTCGGCGGCAAGGGTCTATTCACCAAGGAAATCGAAGAGGCGCTTCTGGCGGGCCGCATCGACATCGCGGTTCATTCGATGAAGGACATGCCCGTCGCCCAGCCCGATGGGCTGGTGCTGGATTGCTATCTGCCGCGAGAGGACGTGTGCGATGCCTTCGTGTCGCGCGAACATGCGTCGATCGCCGACCTTCCCGAAGGCGCGCTTGTCGGGTCGTCGAGCCTTCGGCGGCGCGCCCAGCTTGCCAATCGTCGGCCCGATCTGAGGCTGGTGCAGTTCCGCGGCAATGTGCAGACCCGGTTGAAGAAACTGGAAGAAGGCGTGGCCGTCGCGACCTTCCTCGCGATGGCAGGGCTGAACAGGCTCGGCATGGCCTGGGTCGCGCGGACGGCCATCGCGCCCGAGGACATGCTCCCTGCGGTGGCACAGGGGGCGATTGGAATCGAACGGCGCCAGGACAATGCGGTCGCCGGGAATCTCCTGGACGCGATTCACCACAGGCCGACGGCTGAGCGCCTTGACGCGGAGCGGGCGTTCCTGGCCGCCCTTGACGGGTCATGCGAGACGCCGATTGCCGGGCTTGCAGTCCATGCTGGCGACGGGCTCTGGCTGCGCGGCGAGATCCTGCGCCCCGACGGTTCCGAGGCGATCGCAGGCGAACGCCGATGCGCGGTGTCCGACGGGGCCGAGGCGGGGCGCGACCTTGCGCGCGACCTTCTGGAGCAGGCCGGTGAAGGTTTCTTCGACTGGCGCCACGGCTGATCGCCCCCTGGCCCGCGTCAGGGGATGACCTTGCCGGGGTTCAGGATGCCCGCCGGATCGAAGGCCGACTTGACCGCCCGCATGAGGTCAAGCGCGACCGGATTCTTGCGCCGTCGCATGGAGCCAAGCTTCGAGAGCCCGACGCCATGTTCGGCCGAGAAGCTTCCGCCCAGGTCCTGAACCGCGTCCTCGACGACGCGGATCATCGCCTCTGACAGGGTGGGATCGTCGCGGGTCGGGAAGACGGCGAAGTGGACATTGCCGTCGCCCAGATGCGCGACACAATGCGGAAACGCACCCGGGTCCAGCGCGGCAATCCCGGTTTCCGCGGCCGTGAGGAAGGCCGCGACCTTGTCGACGGGCACGCAGATGTCGGTATCGACCATTGGTCCGGAAAGGGGTGTTCCGATCTCTGCCGCCGCCTCGCGCCGTGCCCAAAGCGCGGCGCGCTGGGACTCTGACGTCGCGATGACCGCGTCGCTGACCAGCCCTTCCTCGAGCATCTCGGCAAGCGTGTCCTCAAGCAGCGAGGCCAAGGGCAGCGCGCCGTCCGGTGCGGGATCGCAGTCGCGCGGCGCCGTTGCACCCAGTTCAACGAGGATGGTGACGTCGTGGATCCGGTCGAAGGCAAGGCCAAGGTCGGGGCGGCGCGCGACCAGCAGTTCCTGATAGCTGCGCGGCATGAATTCGAACGCCTCGACAAGGCCGCCGGTCTGGGCCTGAAGCCGGTTGAGAAGGACAAGCGCCGCGTCGAGCGAGGGCATCGCCAGCATCGCCGTCGCATGGGCGCGTGGCGCGGGAACCAGCTTCATCACCGCCGCGGTGATGACGCCAAGCGTGCCCTCCGCACCGATGAACAGATCCCTGAGGTCGTAGCCGGAATTGTCCTTGTGCAACTCGCTCATCAGATCGAGAACGCGCCCGTCGGCCAGCACGACCTCAAGCCCGAGGCAGAGCGCCCGGGTCGATCCGTAACGCAGCACGTTCGACCCGCCCGCATTCGTCGAAAGAACGCCCCCGATCATCGCCGAACCACGCGCGCCGAACCACAGGGGAAAGTAAAGCCCGTGGTCGGCTGCCGCATCGTGAAGCCGTGACAGGATCACGCCGGGCTCGACCACTGCAATGCGCGCCTGGGGTCGGATTTCGCGGATCCGGTTCATTCGTTCGAGCGACAGCATCAGCCGCCCCTCGGCCTCGGTCCCGCCGACAAGGCCGGTGCGCCCGCCCACGGGGACGACCGGTGTGCCGGTTTCCGATGCGATCCGCAGGATCGCCGAAACCTGGTCGCGGTCGGCGGGGCGCAGCACCGCGAGCGGTTGCCAGTGGTACTTGCCGATCCATTCGGCCGTGTAGGGCGCGCAATCCTGTCCGGTCAGGACATGGGCGGGGCCAAGCAGGGTGGTCAGGCGGTCTAGCAGGGTCATGGAACCTCCGAATTGACGCGCAGTCTCCATTTCCTGACGCGAATTGACCAGAGGTCTTTGCGGCGGGCGGTGACGATGGGCGCGGAGGTGCCCGAATGTCGAACGATCCCCTGTTGCAGCCCTACCGCCTGAAGCATTTGACCCTGCGAAACAGGATCATGTCGACCGCGCACGAACCCTCGTACGCCGAGGATGGCCTGCCGCTTGAACGCTACCGCCTTTACCACCGAGAGAAGGCGAAGGGCGGGATCGCACTGACCATGACGGCGGGATCGGCGCTGGTCAGCGCCGACAGCCCGGCGGCCTTCGGAAACCTGCACGCCTACAAGGACGAGATCGTCGCGCCACTCAGGGCGCTGGCAGACGATGTGCACGAACATGGGGCGGCAGTGATGATCCAGCTGACCCATCTGGGCCGCCGGACCGGATGGAACAAGGCTGACTGGCTGCCGGTTCTTTCTGCCTCTCCGGTGCGTGAAGCGGCGCACCGGGCCTTTCCGAAAGAAGCTGAGGATTGGGATATCGAAAGAATCGTCGCCGATTACGCCAGCGCGGCGGCGCGAATGCAGGCGGCGGGCCTGGACGGGATCGAATTCGAGTCCTACGGGCACCTGATGGACAGCTTCTGGTCGCCAGCCACCAATCAACGGGACGACGACTGGGGGGGATCGCTCGACAACCGGCTGCGTTTCACCTGGGCGGTGATTGACGCGGTTCGCGAGGCGGTCGGGCCGGATTTCATCGTCGGGATCCGTATGGTCGCGGACGAGGACTGGGACAAGGGCTTGAGCCGTGAAGAGGGCGTGGAGATCGCCCGGCGCATCGCGGGTTCGGGCAAGTTCGACTTCATCAACCTGATTCGCGGGCATCTGGAGACGGATGCCGCGCTGACCGGGGTGATCCCGATCCAGGGGATGCGCAGCGCGCCGCATCTCGATTTCGCGGGCGAGGTCCGGGCGGCGACCCGGTTCCCGGTCTTTCACGCGGCGCGCATCCCGGACGTGGCGACGGCGCGCCATGCCATCGCGGCGGGCAAGCTGGATATGGTGGGGATGACACGGGCGCATATCGCCGATCCGCATATCGTTGCCAAGGTGATGGCCGGGGTCGAGGACCGCATCCGACCCTGCGTCGGCGCAACCTATTGCCTTGACCGCATCTACGAGGGCGGTGAGGCGCTGTGCATCCACAATGCCGCGACCGGGCGCGAGGCGCGGATGCCGCACGACATTGCCAAAGCCCATTCGCCCAAGCGCGTCGTCGTCGTCGGGGCGGGGCCTGCGGGGCTTGAGGCCGCGCGCGTGGCGGGCGAACGGGGGCACCGTGTCACGGTGCTGGAGGCGTCGGACCGGGCGGGTGGGCAGGTGAACGTCCTTGCCGCCAATCCGCGCCGGAAGGAGATGATCGGCATCATCGACTGGCGGCTCGCCGAGCTGGAGCGTCTGGGGGTCGAGGTCCGCTACAACATCTACGCGGAGGCCGAGGACGTCCTGGCGCTGGAACCGGAGGTCGTGGTGATCGCGACCGGGGGGCTTCCGCAGGCGCCCGAGATGGACGGAGAAAACCTGACGACCTCAAGCTGGGACATCACCACCGGCGAGGTCAAGGCAGCGGGCCGTGTGCTGGTCTACGACGACGGCGGTGCCCATGCCGGCATGACGGCGGCAGAGGTCGCGGCGCGGGCCGGGGCCGAAGTGGAGCTTGTCACGCCCGAACGCTTCTTCGCTCCCGACATGGGCGGGATGAACCATGTGCCCTACATGCGCGCCTTCCACGAAACCGGAACGAAGGTGACGATCAACACGCGCCTGTTGGGCGTCCGGCGCGAAGGGAACGAACTTGTCGCGACCTTCGGGTCGGACTTCGCACCCGGCTGGTCGGAGGAACGGCGCGCTGACAGGGTCGTGGTCGAGCACGGGACAAGGCCGCTGGATGAGCTTTACTTCGCGCTGAAGCCGCAAAGCCGCAACCTTGGCGCGGTGGATTATACCGCGCTGCGCACGTCAGGGCCCTTGTTTCCCTCAAGAAACGGCGAGGGGCGTTTTGACCTTTACCGGATCGGCGACGCGGTGGCGGCGCGTAACATCCACGCGGGCATCTATGACGCGCTCCGGATGGGCATAAGGTGGTAGCCTGCCTGTCGCGGGTGGATGTCAGGGTGCCTTGCCGTTCGCCTCGTCGATCAGGGCCACGACCTCGGGGCCAAGCGCCTCGACGATGATCGCGACGCCGGCGCTGCTTGGGTGCAGCCCGTCAGGCTGCATGTAGTCGCGAAGCGCTGCTGCCTGGTCCGGCATCGACAGGATCGGGCCAAGGAAGGGCGTGCCAAGCCGCGCGCCGTGCCTGGCTGCAAGGTCCGGATAGATCGCGTCGAAGGACGCCTTGTAGTCCGGGCCGTAGTTTGCCGGTGCGATCATCGGCACAAGAAGCACGGGCAGGTCGCGTGCGTCCGCCTTGTCGAGGATCGCGTCAAGATTGGCGCGCGATTCCTCGGGCGGCAGGCCGCGAAGCAGGTCGTTCCCGCCCAGCGTTACGATCATCGCCCTCGTCTCGGGCACCAGCGCCCAGTCTGTGCGCGCCAGCCCGCCCGCCGTCGTGTCGCCGGAAACGCCTGCGTTGAGGACGGTCGCCTGGGCGCCGCGTGCATCAAGCCAGCGCTGAAGCTGCGCGACGAAGCCGTCCTCGGGCGGCAGGCCGTACCCCGCCGTCAGGCTGTCGCCAAGCGCCACGATCGTGACCGGCGCCGCCACGGCAGGCGCCACGCCGAGAAAGATGACCGCAAGCGCAACGGCAAGGTTGCGCGCACGGGCCATCGCCCCATATCGGTAGAAGAAACGGGACAGGCGGAAACGGGCAGCGATGGACAAGGTTCTAAGCCTCGAAGCGGCAAGGCTGACGCTTGCAGGCAACGCCGGGCCTGTCGAGATCCTCAAGGGCATCACGCTGTCGGTCGCGCGGGGCGAAAGTCTCGGGCTGATCGGGCCTTCGGGGTCGGGCAAATCTTCGCTCCTCATGCTGATGGGCGGGCTTGAACGCGCCACATCGGGCCGGGTCGAGGCGCTGGGCCAGGATCTGACGACGATGGGCGAGGACGCATTGGCCCGGTTCCGCCGGGACAATATGGGTATCGTTTTCCAGAGCTTCCACCTTATTCCGACGATGACCGCGCTTGAGAATGTCGCGATTCCGCTGGAACTGGCCGGGGCCCGCGACGCCTTCGATCGCGCCCGGGCAGAGCTGGACGCCATGGGTCTTGGCGGCCGCCTCGGGCATTACCCGGCAGAGCTTTCGGGGGGCGAACAGCAGCGCGTGGCGCTGGCGCGGGCCGCCGCGCCCCGGCCGAAGATCTTTCTGGCCGATGAACCGACCGGCAACCTCGACAGCCGCACGGGCGGCGCGATCATGGAACTTCTGTTCGGCCTGCGTGACCGGCACGGGGCAACGCTTGTGCTCGTCACCCACGCGCCGGAACTGGCCGAACGCTGCGACCGGATCGTGCGGCTGGCCGACGGCGCGCTGGCGGCGGAGGATGCCGTGTGACCCCGACCGCCACACCGCTTCGCGTGGCCCTGTCCATCGCGCGCCGCGACCTGCGCGGCGGCCTGCGCGGCTTTGCGGTCTTCGTCGTCTGTCTTGTCCTTGGCGTGGCGGCGATCGCGGCGGTCGGGACCGTGCGCAGCGCGGTGTCGGATTCGCTGGCGCGCGAAGGTGCCGCGCTTCTTGGCGGCGACGCGCAGATGTCGTTCACCTACCGCATGGCGACCCCGGAGGAACGGGCCTTCATGGCAGGCCATGCCGATGCGGTGTCCGAGATCATCGACTTCCGCTCGATGGCGGTCGTCGGCGAGGGCGATGCGGCCGAACGCGCGCTGACGCAAGTCAAGGCGGTCGACAACGCCTATCCGCTGATCGGGGCTGTGGAGCTTGACCCCGCGATGCCGCTGGACGAAGCGCTTGCCGTGGCCGACGGCGCCCCGGGTGCGGTGATGGACGCGGTTCTGGCCGACCGGCTTGGCCTTGCCGTGGGCGACCGGTTCCGATTGGGGTTGGCAGAGTTCCGGCTTGCGGCGCGGATCGAACGGGCGCCGGACGGGGCGATGCGCGGCTTTCTTCTTGGTCCGCAAACCATTGTGCGCAGCGCGGCGCTGGACGGCGCGGGGCTGCTTGAACCCGGCAGCGTCTATGACAGCCGCTACCGGTTGCGCCTGTCGGCCGGTGCCAACCTCGACCAGATCGAACAAACGGCAGAGCGGGCTTTTCGCGACAAGGGGATGCGCTGGCAGGATGCGCGGCGCGGGGCGCCGGGCGCTGAAAGGTTCGTCGATCGTATGGGATCCTTTCTGGTGCTGGTCGGTCTGGCGGGGCTTGCCGTGGGTGGCGTGGGCATCGCCTCGGCGGTGCGATCCTATCTTGACGGCAAGACGCGGACGATCGCGGCGCTGAAGGCCGTGGGGGCAGAAAGCCGGACGATCCTTCTGGTCTATGTCCTGCAGGTCGGTGGCGTTGCGCTGATCGCGATTGCGCTGGGTGTGGCGGCGGGTATCGCGCTGCCGGTCGTGGCGGCACCATTGGCGGCGGGGCTTCTGCCGATACCGGTCATGGTCGAACCCGCGTTCGGGCCCGCCTTCGAGGCGGCGATCTATGGCTTGCTGACGGTCGCGATCTTCACGCTCTGGCCGCTCCTGCGGGTGCGGGAGGTGCGCGCGGCCGCCCTGTTCCGCAATCTGGGGGGGGCGCGGCGGCGTTGGCCGGGGTGGGGGGCGGCGTTTCTTCTTGCAGGCCTCCTGATCCTGTTCGTCCTGATCGCGGTCGCCCTTGCGGCGGTGCCGCAACTGGCGCTGGGCACGCTAGGCGGCATCGCGGCCGCGCTGGCGTTGCTGGCGGGGGCGGCCTGGGTTCTCCGGCGCCTGGCGCGTGCGCTGTCGCATCGCGCCGCGGGGCGTCCGGGCCTGCGCCTGGCACTTGCCGCCGTGGCCGGGCCGCGGGAAGAGGCCAGCGCGGTCGTCCTGGCGCTTGGGCTGGGCCTTTCGGTCCTGGCCGCCGTTGGCCAGATCGACGCGAACCTGCGCGCGGCCATCGATCGCGACCTGCCCGAAGTCGCGCCCTCGTTCTTCTTCATCGACATCCAGCAGGACCAGATCGACGAATTCCGCGCCCGTCTTGCCGGGTCCGAAGGTGTTCACAAGGTCGATACCGCGCCGATGCTGCGCGGCGTGGTGACGCGGATCAACGGCCGGGACGCGCGCGAGGTCGCCGGTGATCACTGGGTGCTGCGCGGCGATCGCGGCCTGACCTATGCAGACCAACCGCCCGCCGAAACCAAGATCGTCGCGGGATCCTGGTGGCCCGAAGGCTACGCAGGCCCGCCTGAGATGAGCTTTGCGGCGGAAGAGGCAGCGGAACTGGGCCTCAAGCTTGGCGACAGCGTCACCGTGAACGTCCTCGGGCGGGAGATCGAGGCACGGATCACATCCCTGCGGGAGGTCGATTTTTCGACCGCGGGCATCGGCTTCGTGATGATGCTGAACCCTGCGGCGCTTGCCGGCGCACCGCACAGCTTCATCTCGACCGTCTACGCGGACCGCGCCGCCGAGGCGCGGGTTCTGCGCGATGCGGCGGGCGCCTGGCCGAACATCACCGCAATACCCGTCCGCGAGGTGGTCGATCGCGTGTCGGAGGTTCTGCGCGCCATCGCGCAGGCGACCGCGATTGCGGCGGGCATCACGCTCCTGACCGGCGCCGTCGTGCTGATCGGGGCCGCTGCGGCCGGGCAGCGCGCGCGCACCTACGAGGCAGCGATCCTCAAGACGCTTGGGGCGACGCGCGGGACGATCCTTGCAAGCTTCGCCCTGCGTTCGGCGCTGATGGGGGCGGCGGCGGGCGGGGTCGCGATCGGTTTTGGCGCGGCGGCGGGTTTTGCCGTCATGCATTTCGTGATGGATGTGTCCTATCGGTTCGAACCGGTCTCTGCGCTGGCGATCGTGGCGGGCGGGGTGGCCGCAACGCTTCTGGCGGGGTTGATCTTTGCCCTGCCGGCCCTTGGGGCGCGGCCCGCGCGGGTGCTGCGCGCGACCGAATAGCCCGTCACGCGCGGCGCAGGCGCAGCGCGTTTGTCACCACGAAGACAGAGGACAGCGCCATCGCCCCGGCTGCGAGCATCGGCGACAGGAGCGGCCCGCCAAGCGGGAACATGAGCCCCGCCGCGACCGGGATCAGGACCACGTTGTAGCCGAACGCCCAGAAAAGGTTCTGGCGGATGTTTCGCATCGTGGCGCGCGACAGGGTGATCGCGGTGGCCACCGCGCCCGGGTCGCCCCCCATCAGGACGACCTCGGCACTTTCGATGGCCACGTCGGTGCCGGTGCCCATGGCGATGCCGACATCGGCGGCGGCAAGCGCGGGCGCGTCGTTGATGCCATCGCCGACAAAGGCGACGGGACCTGACCCGGCGATATCGCGCAAGGCCGCGACCTTGCCTTCGGGAAGCACCTCGGCGCGCACCTCGTCGATCCCCAGCCGGCCGGCCACCGCCCGCGCCGTCGCCTGCGTGTCACCCGAAATCATCGCGGTCTTCAGCCCGGCGCGGTGTAGCGCCGCGATGGCTTCGGCGGCGCCAGGTTTGATCGGGTCCGCGACGGCAAGCAGCGCCGCCGCGCGCCCATCGATGGCGACAAGGATCGGCGTGCGGCCCTGTTCGGCCAGCGCGATGCCGCGTCCCGCAAGGCTTTCGCATTCGATCCCCGCCTCTCCGAGCGCGCGGGCATTGCCGATCAGGATGTCGTGCCCCGCAACACGGGCGGCAAGTCCGCGCCCCGGCCTGGCCTCGACGCCGCTTGCATCGACAAGCGCAAGGCCACGAGCCGTGGCGGCAGCAACGATCGCCCGCGCCAGCGGGTGTTCCGATCGCACCTCGGCGCTGGCCGCGAGGCGCAGGACGTCATCGGCGTTGACCCCTTCGGCGGGCTCGATCTCGGTCAGCTTGGGGTGGCCTTCGGTCAGCGTGCCGGTCTTGTCGAACGCGACGATCCCGACCTCCGACAGGCGCTGAAGCGCGTCGCCCCGACGGAACAATACGCCCCGTTCCGCCCCGCGCCCTGTGCCGACAAGGATCGACACCGGGGTCGCAAGTCCCATCGCGCAGGGGCAGGCGATGATGAGGACGGCGATGGCCGCGACAAGCGCGTGGCTCAGTGCCGGGGCGGGGCCGAGGGCCAGCCAGAGGACGAAGGTCAGCAGCGATGTCGCCATGACCGCCGGAACGAACCAGAAGGTGATGCGGTCGACCAGCGCCTGCACTGGCAGCTTGCCGGCCTGTGCCTCCTCGACCAGGCGGATGATCCGCGACAGGACCGTGTCGGCGCCGGTGGCCGTCACGCGGTAGGTCAGCGCCGCGGCGCCGTTCACCGTTCCCCCGGTGACGCCCGCGCCTTCGGCTTTCTCGACGGGCGCGGGTTCGCCGGTCAGCATGCTTTCGTCGATCCAGCCGTGACCTTCAACCACCACCCCGTCGACTGCGACCCGCTCGCCCGGGGCAAGCCGGACGACATCGCCGGGATGCAGCGCCTCGACCGCGACTTCGGCCACGTCGCCGTCGCGTTCGACCCGCGCCGTGTCCGGTCGCAGGCCCACCAGGCGGCGGATCGCCTCTCCGGCGCGGCCTTTGGCGCGGGCCTCAAGCATGCGCCCGACGAGGATCAGGGTGACGATGGTGGCGGCGGCTTCGAAATAGACGTCGCGCGCGGTCTCCGGCAGGAGCGAGGGCGCGAAGGTCGCGACTGAGGAGTAGGCAAAGGCCGCAAGGCTGCCAAGCGCGACAAGAGAGTTCATCTCGGGCGCGCCGCGCATGAGGGCCGGGACCCCGTGCGACAGGAACGGCCGGCCCGGCCCGAAAAGCACAAGGGCAGTCAGGACGAACTGGATCAGCCAGGATGTCTGAAGCCCCAGCGTGCCCATGATCCAGTGATGAAAGGTCGGGATCGCATGTGCGCCCATCGCCAGCACGACGACCGGAATGGTGAGGACCGCGGACACCACCGCGCGCCGTGCCAGCGCCCCGGTTTCCCCCGCCTGGCGGTCCTGCGGTTTCGTGGCGTGGTCCCGATGCGGGGTCGCCTCGTACCCGGCGCCGGTCACGCGGGCCGCAAGCGTGGCCGGATCCGTCAGGCCCTGGTAGTAGCGCACCCTGGCGGAGCGGGTCGCCAGGTTGACCTCGGCCAGGGTGACGCCGGGGGCGGCCTTCAACGTCCGTTCAACACGTCCGACGCAGGAAGCGCAGGTCATGCCCTCTACATCCAGCCGCGTCTCGATTTCCGACGGGGGATAGCCCGCGCGCCGCAGCGCCTCGGCCATGGCAGGGGCGTCCGCCGGGGTATCGAATTCCACCAGGGCCGTGGCGGCCACAAGGTTTGCCTGCGCGCCCGTGACGCCTGGAACCGCCTTCAACGTCCGTTCGACGCGCCCCACGCAGGCTGCGCAGGACATTCCTTCGATCGCGAACGTTGCTGTGGGCATGGTGGATCCTTTCGCCCCTAGATGTGTCGCTGCCTCGCGATTGTCAAACGCTTCGCCCGAAACGAAGCGGTCGGGGCGTTGCGCCCTTTCGCCATCCGCAAGGCCGGGGTATGACGGCGACATGGCGCTTGTGCTTTCCTCACTTACCGAGCTTGCCCGACACGGCTTCGACGCTGTGATCGACGTGCGTTCACCCTCGGAATACGCCGAGGATCATTTGCCGGGCGCGGTCAACCTGCCGGTGCTGAACGACGCAGAGCGCGCGCGTGTCGGCACCATCTACAAGCAGCAGTCGCCCTTCCTGGCGCGCAAGCTTGGCGCGGCGCTGGTTGCGCGAAACGCCGCAGCGCATCTTGAAGGGCCGCTGTCGATCATGGGCGGGGGCTGGCGGCCGCTGGTCTACTGCTGGCGTGGGGGGCAGCGATCGGGTTCCTTCGCGACGATCCTGACGCAAGTCGGCTGGCGCGTCGATCTTCTACACGGTGGCTACAAGTCCTGGCGCCGGCTTGTCGTCGAAGAACTGCAGGACCGCGATGTTCGCGCCCCCGTTGTCATGCTGGACGGCAACACCGGGTCCGCCAAGACCGAGATACTTGGGTTGCTGGCGCAGCGCGGCACGCAGGTGATCGACCTGGAAGCGTTGGCGAACCATCGCGGGTCTCTTTTCGGGCACCGTGCCGGCGGGCAGCCAACCCAGAAGGCCTTCGAGGGGCGGCTGGCGATGGCGCTTGCGTCGCTTGACCCCGGCAGGCCGGTGGTGGTGGAGGCCGAAAGCTCCAAGGTCGGCAACCTGGTGCTTCCCAAGCGGCTTTGGGCTGCGATGGGTGCCGCGCCGCGCATTCGCATTGCTGCGCCGGTCGAGGCGCGGGCCGCCTATCTTGCGCGCGCCTATGCCGACCTGACCGAGGACCGCGAGAGGCTGGACGAGACGATCGCGCTTCTGCGCCCCCTGCATGCGGCTGAAGTGATCGAGGCCTGGGGTGCGCTTGCTGCCGCGGGCGACTTCGCCGGGCTGGCGGAAGACCTGATGCGGCGCCACTACGACCCGCGCTACAATCGCCACCGCGACAGGTTCGACGCCGCGCCCGGCGAGGTGGTGGAAGCCCCCTCGCTTCTGCCAGAGGCGCTGGACGGTCTGGCCGACAAGGTTCTGGCGGCGGTCGGGCGCCACGCGGGCTGACCGGATGGCGTCGCACCAAACGTCTTGAGATCAGCCTTCGACGGTGATGAAGGGCTTGCCTTCCTCAAGTCCTCCGATGATCGCGGCGCCTTCGCCAAGGTCGGCGAGGCGGGCCAGCACATCGGCGGCCTGTCCTTCCGGTACGGCGGCCAGCAGCCCGCCCGCCGTCTGCGGATCGAACAGAAGGTCCGCGCGCGGGCTTTCGGTCAGGAGCATCCGCGACATCGACTGGCGGTTCGCCGGCAGGAGCGTCGACCCATGGCCGCTTGCCGACAGATCCTCCGCGCCGGGAAGGATCGGCATTGCTGCAAGGTCCAGCGTGGCGGCCAGACCCGATGCGTCAAGCATGCCCAGAAGATGCCCGGCCAGTCCGAACCCGGTCACGTCGGTCATCGCATGTGCCACGGGTGCAAGCACGGCCGCCGCAGCACCTTGCGGGCGCGACATGGATCGCAGCGCCTGCGCCACCGCCGCGCCGGGCGCCGCAAGCGCCATTTCAGCGGCAAGGATCACACCCGTCCCGACCGGTTTCGTCAGGATCAGCAGATCGCCGGGTCGCGCGCCGGATTGCGTGACGGGCGCACCGTCGCAAAGACCCGTCACCGTGTAGCCAAGCGTCAGTTCGGCCCCAAGGCTCGTGTGTCCGCCGACCACATCGGCACCCTCGGCCGCAAAGACCTCTGCCGCGCCCGCCATGATCTCCCGGAGGGTTTCGCTTTGTAGTCGGGGCGCCATGCGGGGCAGGATCACCTGCACCAGCGCCGCCTGCGGCCGGGCGCCCATCGACCAGATGTCCCCCAGCGCGTGAACGGCGGTGATCCGGGCCAGAATCCAGGGGTCTTCGGTGAAGGCGCGGACATGGTCGGTGGTCAGGACCTGCGTGCCGGTGCCGTGGCGCAGCACCGCCGCGTCGTCGCCCGCGCCCCAGATCACATCGCCGCGCCGGGGTTGCGGCAGTTCGGCCAGCGCCGCCGCAAGGTCCGCGCGCCCGACCTTGGCGCCGCAGCCGCCGCACATCGGCTTGCCCCGTCCAAGCTCCTCGGCCACGCCCGCCGCCACAGGTTCGGGCAGTGCGGGACGCGGCATCGCGGGAAGCGGGTCGAACCTTGCCATGAACTTGCGGTCGATTCCGTCCTTCCACCGCCAGAGCCATTTGCCGTCAAGTGGCAGGCCCCATTTGTCGGCGACCGCCCGCCCCGCGCCGGCCGAGACAAGCTTCAGATAGTCGCGTTGCGGGTGATAGGGCCGCAAGCGTCCCTTGCCGGTCACCGCGGCGGCCAGGTTCGCCAGCAGGATCGGTGCCTCGCGCACGGCAAAGACGCCGGCCTTTGGGCGGGGCGCATGGGCCAGGTGGGCAATGTCGCCCGCTGCGAAGATCGCCGGATCGGTGACGGATCGCAGGTATTCATCCACGATGACGAAGCCGTCGTGCAGCGCAAGCCCGGTGTCGGCCAGCCAGCCCTGTGCCCGCGTCGCCGCCGCGCCGAGGATGAAGTCTGCGCCCACGAGACGGCCGTCGGCAAGTCGCACGCCGCCCGCCTGAACGGCCGCCGCAGGGCAGCCTTCGATCAGCGTCACGCCTGCGCGCGCGATGTGGCGCAGAAGTGCCGCGCGTGCGCCGCGGCCGACGGCGGCAAGCGCCGATCCCCCCTCGATCAGGGTGATCCGGGCGTCCTGCCCGAGCCGCTGTGCCGCCGCCAGCGCAAGTTCGACGCCCGCTACGCCCGCACCGATCACTGCGACCGAAGCGTTTGCCGGCGGCGCGGCCGCGAAGGCGCCCCAGCGGTCGGCGAAGGCGTCAAGCGGCTTGGCCGGCACCGCGTGTTCGGCAAAGCCTGGCAGCGCCGGCATGTCCGAGGATATGCCGATGTCGACCGACAACAGATCGTATGCCAGGGAAGGGCGACCCTCGACCATGACGCGGCGGGCCTGCCGGTCGATGCCGGTGGCTCGGCCCAGGACAAGCCGCGCGCCTGCGAAACGGGCCAGTTTCACCAGGTCGATCTGCAGCGCCTCGCGCGGGTAGTGCCCGGCGACATGGCCGGGCAGCATGCCGGAATAGGCCGCGGTCGGGTCCGGGCTGACCAGCGTCAGGCGAACGCCGGGGATCGGTTTCATGCCCCACATCCGCAAGACAAGCGCATGCGCATGGCCGCCGCCGACAAAGACGATATCTCGGGTCAGGGGTATCGGTTGCTGCATCCTGCGATCCTCGTCCCGGTGCTATCCCGTCCCGGTCGAAAAGGCGACGGGAAATGTCGTCGTGCAGAACCTGCGATTTTCGGCTTGACGGCCCGTCCGGGCTCGCATACCTACGCGCACGCTCTGGCGGAGTAGCTCAGCTGGTTAGAGCAGAGGAATCATAATCCTTGTGTCGGGGGTTCAAATCCCTCCTCCGCTACCACCCATCTTCTTGATAACGTTGACGGGCCGGTCCGAGTTTTCGGAACGGCCGCTGTCGGTGGGGTGCGCGGTCTGGTAGCGTTGCCTTTCCGGTCACCCGGGCCGTCGATCGGCGTCTCCCCGCGTCTCCCCGCGTCGCGCCGCGAAAGTTGACGTCGCAGTCCTGGCAGGTCGCGCGGCAGCCCGCCTGCGGCCACCTTTTCCTTTCGGAAACCCGGGGGATCGCCGCCCAACGGCGATCCCCCGGGTTCGTTGGCCTCAGGCGGCGCGGCGGCGGCGCTGGCGGCGGCGGTTGCTGTTGGCGGCGGGCTTCTCACCGGCGACTGCACCGGGCTTGGGGCCGCGGTGCTGTTTCGGCCCGGGCCTGCGCGCGGGCTTGTCGGTCCCGAAGACCGGGACGCGGCCGCTTGCGACCGGGATCTCGATCTTCATCAGCTTCTGGATGTCGCGCAGCTGATCGGCCTCGTCGGGCGTGCAGAACGCGATCGCCTCGCCCTCGCGGCCGGCGCGGGCGGTGCGGCCGATCCGGTGGACATAGTTGTCGGGCACTTCGGGCAGGTCGTAGTTGATGACATAGGCCACACCGGGAATATCGATGCCGCGCGCCGCCACATCGGTGGCGACAAGGATCGTCACGGTGCCGTCGCGGAAGGCCTTGATCGCGCGGTCGCGCTGGCCCTGGCTCTTGTTGCCGTGGATCGACGCGGCGTTGAACCCGTCTGCGACCAGATCCTTCATCAGCTTTTCGGCGCCGTGTTTGGTGCGCGAGAAGACAAGCGTCAACGCACCAAGGTCACGCGCCAGAATCTCGCGCAGCATGTCCGGCTTGCGGGCGCGGTCGATGAAATGCACCGACTGCGTGATCTTGTCGGCGGCCTTGCCCGGAGGCGAGACCTGAACGCGGCGCGGATCCTTCAGATAGGCGCGGCTCAGTTCCTCCATCTGCTTGGGCATCGTGGCGGAGAAAAGCATCGTCTGGCGCGGCGTGCCAAGGCGCGGGGCGATCTTGCGCAGCGCGTGGATGAAGCCCAGGTCCAGCATCTGGTCGGCTTCGTCCAGAACAAGGTGGCGGACCGACGACAGGTTGACGGCCCCGCGATCCATCAGGTCGATCAGCCGTCCCGGCGTGGCGACGAGAATGTCGTTGCCTCGGCTGAGTACCTCGATCTGCTTGTTGATCGACTGGCCGCCAACAACGGTCACGACGCGGACCTTGGTGCCGGCGGTCAGGATACGCAGGCTGTCGGCGATCTGGTTGACCAGTTCGCGTGTTGGCGCAAGGATCAGTGCCTTCACGGTCCTGGGCGCGGGCTTGCCGGGTTCTGCCAGGAGATGATCCACCAGCGGCAGGCCGAAGGCCAGCGTCTTGCCGGTGCCGGTCTGGGCAAGGCCCAGCACGTCATGACCCTGAAGCGCAAGCGGGATCGCCTGGTTCTGGATGGGGGTGGGTTGGGTAAGTCCCGCGCGCTTCAGCGCAGAAAGAAGTGTCGGCGCAAGGCCGAGCATGTCGAAGTCGAACAAGTAAGATCCTTTCGAACCGCACCTGCACGGCGCGGCATCTGTGAAGCCACGCGGACGCGTGGCGAACGAGGGTTGCGCCCTTGCCTCTGGACCGGCGCCGAATGCGCCTGTCCGGCCGGACGATCAGAACCCTGCGTGATGGGGAACCGGGATGTCGTGTCGCTGATGTGCCCGGTTGGCGGGCGCGGCTGTCTCACGCGGCAGCGCAGCAACCTGGCGCAGATGCCCTTTCACGCGCGTCATGTCAAGGGCTGGAAGCGAACGGGTCAGTAATCTTCGGTCAGGTACCGGGCGATGGCGGCGGTCCGGGTCGACACGTCGAGCTTCTGGTAGATCGTCTTGAGGTAGTACTTGACCGTGTTCTCCGACAGGCCCAGACGGGCGGAGACCTGAAAATTCGTCAGCCCTTCCTTGAGCAGCGCCATGATCTCGTGTTCGCGCTTGGTCAGGCGGTCGGCGGGATCGGCAAGGATGCGCGCCATCAGCGCCGACGGAAGGGCGACGACGCCGTCGGCCTGCGCGGCCAGGATCTGTGGCAGCTTCTGGTGAAGATCGTCCAGGAGGCACACTGCGCCCGCGCCCGCGCGCAGGGCCTCGCGCGCGTAGTTCAATTCGCCGGGGGAGATCAGGACGACGGTTCGGGGCAAGGTGCCGCGCGCACGGCAGCGGCGCAGAAGCGCGACGATATCGCCATTGCCAAGCTGGACCCCGGAGATCAGCGTCACACCATCTGCTGCCGCGCCTACGAGCGCCTCGGCGCGCGAAAGATCCTGTGCCTGCCCCAGAACCCGGTAGCCGGGCAGTGAGGACACAAGAAGCTGAACGCTGTCGCAGACAAGTTTCCGCTGATCGGCGATGACGATGTTCAAGCGACCCTCCCCACCCCGCCTGACCGGGGCAGGGGAAGAAAACCACGACCGCGCCGCGCTGCCATCGTTGGAATGCGGCGGTTTTCAGGTGATTTCCGCCGTTTGCGGCGCGGAATCCGGCCCGACGGTCCATCATCGGAAACTTTTTCGGATTGTACACAAATGTATTCAAAATCAGGCGTTTAAGGGCGATCAGATTTCGCATCTGCGGCATTACCGCTAACTCTACCGACCGGGTAGACGATCCTACCCGATCGGGCAAGCGATACACCTGCACGGCTTGCGCTTCTATCCGGCTTGAGGGTCCGGGAGGTGCCGTTTCGCGCTGTCATGACGGCAATCTCACCTGAGCAGGACAGCCCCATGCACGGATACGCCCATCTTTTCGTCCCCGGCCCCACAAATGTGCCGGAACCCGTCCGGCAGGCCATGAACCTGCCGATGGAGGACATGCGTGCGCCCGACTTCGGCGGGTTCGTGAAGCCGCTTCTGGATGATCTGAAGCAGGTTTTCCGCACCCGAACCGGCCGGGTCTTCGTGTTCCCGTCTTCCGGGACCGGCGCCTGGGAGGCCGCATTCACCAACACGCTGAACGAGGGCGACAGGGTCCTGATGTCGCGGTTCGGCCAGTTTTCGACCCTTTGGGTCGAGATGGCTGAACGGCTGGGCTTGCGGCCCGAGGTTCTGGATGTCGAATGGGGCAAGGGCGTTCCGGTGACTGAGTATGCCCGTATCCTCGGGGCCGACCGCAGTCACGAGATCAAGGCCGTTTGCGTCACGCAAAACGAAACCGCGACCGGCGTGACCTCGGACGTTAAGGCGGTTCGCGAGGTTCTGGACGCGCTGGGCCACCCCGCGCTTCTCTTCGTGGACGGTGTTTCCTCGATCGCCTCCATCGCGTTCGAGATGGAGGACTGGGGTGTCGATCTGGCGGTCGCCGGTTCGCAAAAGGGCTTCATGCTGCCTGCGGGTCTGGGTCTCCTCGGCGTGTCCGCGAAGGCACTTGAGGTGTCGCAGGCGGCAGGGATGCGCCGCGCCTATTTCGAGTTCTCGGACATGATCCGGCTCAATGACACCGGCTATTTCCCCTATACCCCGGCGACCCAGCTGCTGCGCGGCCTGCGGGTCTCGGTGGACCTTCTGTTGAAGGAGGGGATGGAGAACGTCTGGGCGCGTCAGCATCACCTGGCCGGGGGTGTCCGCGCCGCGGTTCGCGCCTGGAGCGGCTGCGGGATCGTCGCAGCGCCCGAGTTTCTTTCCGACACGGTCACGACAATCCGCGTGCCCGAGGGCGTCGATGCGGTCGCGGTGATCCGCACCGCCTACGACCGCTACCGGACCTCTCTTGGTGCCGGGCTGGCGCAGCTTTCGGGCAAGGCGTTCCGCATAGGACACCTGGGATCGCTGAACGAAGTGATGCTGATCGGTGCGGTCGGCGCGGCCGAACTCGCGCTTCTGGACACCGGCGCGCGGATCGAGGCCGGGTCGGGCCTTGCCGCCGCCATAACCCATTATCGCAACGCCAAGACGGCGCAGCAGAAGGCAGCCTGACATGAGCTATACGCTTCACCCCCTCAAGAAACAGCGCCTGCAAAGGTCCGAACTGGCAGTTCCGGGGTCGAACCCCACGATGATCGAAAAGGCCGCGGCAAGTGCTGCCGACTACATCTTTCTTGATCTCGAAGATGCCGTCGCGCCGCCCGACAAGATCGCTGCACGCAAGAACATCATCGAGGCGCTGAACGAGATCGACTGGAAGGCTGCCGGAAAGACCATGTCGATCCGCATCAACGGTCTCGACACCCACTACATGTACCGCGATGTCGTCGAGATCGTGGAAGCGGCGGGCCAGCACATCGACACGATCCTGGTGCCGAAGGTCGGGGTGCCGGCAGATCTCTACACAGTCGAGACGATCGTCAGCCAGATCGAGACGGCCAAGGGCTTCACCCGCAAGATCGGGCTTGAGGCTTTGATCGAAACCGCGCTTGGCATGGCAAACGTCGAGGCGATCGCCGCGACGCCGGGCCGGCTTGAGGCGTTGCACTTCGGGGTCGCGGACTACGCCGCGTCGAACCGGGCGCGGACGGTCGTCATCGGCGGGCTGAACCCGGACTATCCGGGCGACCAGTGGCACTTTGCGCTGTCGCGCATGACCGTCGCCTGCCGCGCCTACGGTCTGCGGGCCATCGATGGGCCGTTTGGCGATTTCTCCGATCCCGATGCCTATGTCGCCTCGGCCAGACGCGCGGCGGCCCTCGGGATCGAGGGCAAGTGGGCCATCCATCCCAGCCAGATCGCGCTGGCCAACGACGTCTTTTCGCCCCCGGCGACCGAGGTAACGCGCGCCCGCAGGATCATCGAGGAACTGCAGAAGGCGGCCGCTGAAGGCAAGGGTGCCGCGGCGCTGGACGGCAAGATGATCGACGCGGCCAGCGAACGCATGGCGCGCAACGTGATCGTGGTGGCCGACGCCATCGCATCGGCTTCAGCCTGAGGAGGATGGCATGGACATTCACGAATACCAGGCAAAGGCGCTTTTGGCGAAGTGCGGGGTCGACATCCCGCGCGGCGCCATCGCCTACAGCCCCGAACAGGCCGCCTACCGCGCGCTGGAAATCGGCGGCGGAGCATGGGTTGTGAAGGCGCAGATTCATTCCGGCGCCCGCGGCAAGGCCGGCGGGGTGAAATTCTGTCGCACCGAGGCAGAGATCGTCACCGCTGCCGAATCCATGCTTGGCCGCAAGCTGGTCACCCATCAGACCGGGCCGTCAGGCAAACTGGTCGGCCGCCTCTACATCGAGGAGGCTTCGGACATCGCACAGGAAATCTACCTCGGTTTCGTGCTGGACCGGAAGGCCGAGCGGATCTGCGTCGTCGCCTCGGCCGAGGGCGGAATGGAGATCGAGGACATCTCTGCCGACCGGCCCGACAGCATCATCCGCGTCGTGGTCGATCCGGCGGTCGGCATGCAAAGCTTTCAAGCGCGAGAGATCGCGTTCTCGCTTGGTCTTGACGGGGCGCTGATCCAGAAGGCGGTCAAGACCATCATGGGTGCCTACCGTGCGTTCCGCGACTATGACGCGACGATGGTGGAGATCAACCCGCTGGTCGTGACCAACGGTGGCGATATCGTCGCGCTGGATGCCAAGATGTCCTTTGACGACAACGCCCTGTTCCGGCGCGCCGAAATCTCGGAGCTTCGTGACAAGAGCCAGGAAGACCCGCGCGAAACCTATGCGTCGGATCGCGGTCTGGCCTATATCGGGCTGGAAGGGCAGATCGGATGCATCGTGAACGGCGCGGGCCTGGCGATGGCGACGCTCGACATGATCAAGATGGCGGGCGGCGAGCCGGCGAACTTCCTTGATATCGGCGGCGGTGCGTCGCCCGAGCGTATCCTGAAATCCTTCCGCGCGGTCCTGAACGATCCGGGGGTGGAGGCGATCCTTGTCAATGTCTTCGCCGGCATCAACCGCTGCGACTGGGTGGCCGAGGGCGTTGTGCGCGCTGTCAGGGAACTTGACCTGAAAGTGCCGCTTGTCGTGCGCCTGTCCGGGACGAACGTCGAGTTGGGGCGCGAGATCCTGGCCGAAAGCGGCCTGAACATCACCACCGCCGAAACGCTTGCCGAGGCCGCTGAAAAGGCGGTCGCGGCCTGGCGCGGCCAGAAGAAGGCAGCCTGACCATGGCCATTCTCATCAAGAAGGACACGCCGGTCGTCGTTCTGGGCTACACCGGCCGTATCGGCAGCTTCCACGCTCAGGAAATGATGGACTACGGCACCAACGTCGTCGGGGGCGTGACACCGGGCAAGGGCGGGACCACGCATCTGGGCAAGCCCGTCTTCAACACGATCAAGGGCGCGGTGGCGGAAACCGGGGCCGAGGTCGCCATCGCCTTCGTGCCGCCGCCCTTCGCATCTGACGCGATCATGGAGGCGGCCGACGCGGGCATCGCAACGACCGTCTGCATCGCGGACGGTATTCCCGCGCAGGACATGATCCGGGTGAAGCGTTACATGCGCCGGTACAAGGCAGACCGGCGGATGCGGCTGATCGGGCCGAACTGTGCCGGGATCATCACGCCGGGCCAGGCCTTCGCCGGGCTTATGCCGCCGCATATCTACATGCCCGGCCGCGTCGGGATCGTCGGCCGCTCGGGCACGCTGGGGTATGAGGCCGCCAGCCAGATGAAGGCGCGCGGCATCGGCGTGTCGTCCTCGATCGGGATCGGGGGCGATCCGATCAACGGGTCGTCCTTCCGTGACATCCTGGAACTGTTCGAGGCCGATCCGGATACCGACGCCGTCGTCATGGTCGGCGAAATCGGCGGCCCGCAGGAGGCCGAGGCGGCCGAATACATCCGCGACCACATGACCAAGCCCGTCGCGGCCTATATCGCGGGGCTTTCCGCGCCGAAGGGGCGCAGGATGGGTCATGCGGGCGCGATCGTGTCGGCATTCGGCGAATCCGCGCAGGAAAAGGTGGAGATCCTGCGCGAGGCGGGTGTCGCCATCGTGCCGACGCCGTCGTCCTTCGGCGAAACGGTGGCCGACATGTTGGCGCGTCCCCTGAAGCGGGCGGGCTGAGATGTACGCGGCACATGCCTTTACTGCGGAACGGCCGCTGCGCGACCCGGCGCATGCGATCCGCTGGGCGCAGGCGCAGCAGCCCGGGTTTCTGAAGCCTGCGGGTTTCCTGACGCTGGTTGCCCTGGACGAGGCCGCGCTGCCCGCGCTTGCCGAGGCCCTTGATGTCTGCGAGGCGGATGCCGTGTTCGCACTGACCGATGCCCCGGTCCCGGCGGCGCGCCTGTCGGTCTGGGGCCCGGCGCCGACGATTCCGGTCCTTTCCGGCCCTGATGCGCCATCCGTTCTTGACCGGTCGCTTGGCCTGGCCTGGCCGGGCGACCAGATCGTCATCTTCGCGTCGGCCCAGGGTGCCGGCACACGCATCGCAGCCCTCAAGGCGGCGGCGGCGCCCGCCGAGGTCTTTGTGATAGTGGTCTGAGGTCAGCCGCCTTTTGGCGTGGGCGCGCGGAAGTGTTCGCGCAGGATCTGGAAGAGACGCCGCTGCAGCGGGCGGTGGCGCTGCCGCTGGTTCACGGCAAGAAAGACCGCTTGTGGTATGGGCTGAGCATCGATCACCTGGCGGCAGACCCCGTCTGAAATGAGGGTCGCCGCCGTGTCGCGCAGGACATAGGCGGTGCCGCCCATTGTCCGCATCAGGCTGACCATGGCGGCGTTCTGCCCAATCGACAGGGGTGCCGTCGCGAGCGTGGGATGCAGTGCTGCGTGGGCGTGGGGCATTGCGTCCGAAAAGTGGGGAAGGATGTAGGTCTCGCGCCGCACCTCCTCCAGCCGTTCGACCTCGGTCGAGACCATGTCATAGATGATCTCTCCCACAGGTTCGAAGTACAGGTCAGGGTGGAAGCGGGGTGAAAAAACGATCGCCAGATCCTCGACCCCGGTCGTCAGGTCGGCGCACATCTGAGCGGAATAGTCTGCTTCGAAGAAGAAGGAGGTATCCGGGAATGCGGCGCGAAAGGCCCCGATCAGATCCGAGAAATGGCTGCCGACCAGATCGTGCTGAATCCCGATCCGCACCGTCGCCGCGCGACCGCCGCTCTGGCTGATCGCGTGGCGCGCCTCCGCCCAGCCAAGGCGAAGGCTGCGCGCGTGCGGTTCGAACCGCATCCCCTGCAGCGTCAATGCCGTGCCCGCGCGGGACCGGATGAAAAGCCGCTGGCCCAGCGCCCCTTCAAGCGCCTTGACGCGACCCGAGATTGTGGACTGGGTGACCCCGAGCCTTTCGGCTGTGCGGTTGAAGCTGCGGGTTTCGCACAGGTCCAGAAATGTCTCGATCAGTTCGATCTGCATCAGAGAGTCAGCCCGTCGGGCAGCGCGGACCCGATCAGCGGCTTGATCCGGTCCAGCGTATCAAGATCGCGCACCCATTCGTAGTAGACCCCCTTGACGGTCGTGATCGCGACAGCCGCGTCCCGCATCCTGTCCAGCCCCGCCTGATGGCAGTCCCCCGGCGCCCCCGTCGCGTCCGCAACGGCGCCGACGCGAAAGCCCGCGCCCAGAAGCCCAAGCGCGGACTGAGCGATACAGACATCCGTCTCCAGCCCGACAAGGATCGCCTGATCGCGACCGGTTGCCTGCATCGCCGCAAGGATGCCGGACTGGCCCGCAAGGCCGAAGACGCGCTTGTCATGGATCGTGGTGCCTTCCGGCAGGGCGGCAAGGACGGGCGCGACGGGCGGGCCGTTCCGTGCCAGATCCTCTGCCATGGCGACGACCGGCACGCCCAGTGCGACCGCTGCGCCGATCAACCATGTCACCCGCCCGACAAGCGGCGCGCGTGCGTCTGTCGGCAGTTTGTCAAGGAACACATCCTGGACGTCGATCACGGCAAGGACCGATCGGTCCCGCGAAAAGAGGAGATCTTGCATCAGGGGCTCCTTATCGGAATTTTCGATTAATAGCGGGGATTCAAGGGAATTGAAACTGCGATCTAGATCGCGATACTCGCGCCTAAACCTGCACGGGAGTGAAGCATGAGTGGCATACCCTCGACGGCGCGCGTGGTCATCATCGGCGGGGGTGTCGTCGGTGTCTCGTCGCTTTTCCATCTGGCCAAGGCAGGCTGGACCGACTGCGTCCTTCTGGAAAAGAACGAGCTGACGGCGGGATCGACCTGGCATGCCGCCGGCAACGTGCCGACCTTTTCGACATCGTGGTCGCTGATGAACATGCAGCGTTATTCGACAGAGCTCTATCGTGGGCTTGGCGCCGCGGTCGACTACCCGATGAACTATCACGTCACAGGCTCCATCCGCCTTGCCCATTCCAACGAGCGGATGCAGGAGTTCGAGCGCGCCAAGGGCATGGGCCGCTATCAGGGCATGGACCTTGAGGTGCTTGGCGTCGACGAGATCAAGGGCAAGTATCCCTTCCTGGAAACGCACGACCTGACAGGGGCGCTTTACGACCCGGCGGACGGCGATATCGACCCCGCACAGCTGACACAGGCACTTGCCAAGGGCGCGCGCGACATGGGCGCGACGATCCTGCGGTTCACGCCAGCGACGGGTGTTTCGCGCCAGAACGGCGAATGGATCGTTCACACCGACAAGGGCGACATTCGCTGCGAATATGTCGTGAACGCGGCCGGGTACTACGCACAGCGGGTCGGTGAATGGTTCAAGCCCTACGGCGGGCGTACCGTGCCGATGATGGTGATGAGCCACCAGTACCTGCTGTTCGAGGAAGTGGACGTGGTCAAGGAATGGTCGCAGGGCGTCGGCCACAAGTTGCCGCTGCTGCGCGACGTCGACACGTCCTATTACCTGCGGCAGGAGAAGAATGGCTTCAACCTTGGCCCGTACGAGCGCAATTGCAGGGCGCACTGGGCGACGCCGGGTGACCCGATGCCTGATGACTTCTCCTTCCAGCTCTATCCGGACGATCTTGATCGTCTTGAGTTCTACATCGAGGATGCCCTTGCCCGCGTTCCCGTCCTGGGTGAAGCCGGGGTCAGCAAGGTAATCAACGGGCCAATTCCCTATGCTCCCGACGGGAACCCGTTGATCGGGCCGATGCCCGGTGTGCCGAATGCGTTCGAAGCTTGCGTCTTCACGTTCGGCATCGCCCAGGGCGGCGGCGCGGGCAAGGTGCTGGCGGAATGGATCACGGAGGGGTGCACCGAATGGGACATGTGGTCCTGCGATCCCCGCCGCTTTACCGACTATACCGACCATGAGTACTGCGTGGAGAAGGGCAAGGAGGTCTACGGCCACGAATATGCGATGCACTTCCCCTGGCACCGCTGGCCGGCGGCGCCGGATCGCAAGCTATCCTCGGTGCATGACAAGGTGAAATCGCTTGGCGGCCAGTTCGGCGCCTACAACGGATGGGAACGGGCGAACTGGTTTGCGCAGCCGGGCGATGACCTGTCCGAAGAATCGACCCAGACCTGGAACCGCAGCGGTCCGTGGGAGCCACGCATCCGCGAGGAATGCGAGGCGGTTCGTGATGGCGTGGGCGTCCTGAACCTGCCGGGCTTCTCGCGGTTCGACCTTTCGGGGCAGGGCGCGGCGGAGTGGCTGCGCGGCATGATCTCTGGGGTGCTGCCCAAGGTCGGCCGGATGAACCTTGGCTATTTCCCCGACAAGCGAGGTCGCATCCTGACCGAGATGTCGATCCTGCGCCACGGCGACGATGATTTCACGCTTATCACCGCGGCAACAGCGCAGTGGCACGACGGCGATCACCTGCGGCGCAATCTTCGCTCGGGGCTGACGCTGACGGACCGCACCGTCGAATACGATACGCTGATCGTCACCGGGCCGAAGTCGCGCGACCTGTTCGCCGCGATCGGCGCTGCGGACCTCTCGCTTCCCTGGCTGTCGATCCAGTCGGGCACGGTCGCCGGGCGGCCGGCCATGCTGGCCCGGGTGAGCTTTGCTGGCGAACTGGGTTGGGAGGTGCACGCCCGGGTTGCCGACATGCCCGTGATCTATGATGCGGTTCTTGGCGCGGGCGCGAAGCCATTCGGCATGTGGGCGCTGAACTCTCTTCGCCTGGAAAAGGGCTACCGTGCCTGGAAGGGGGATCTTTCGACCGACTACAGCTTGCTGGAAGGCGGGCTGGACCGGTTCATCAAGTTCGACAAGCCTCAGGACTTTCCCGGCAAGGCCGCCTTGCTGGCCGAAAGACAGCGTGGTCCGAAGAAGCGCTTCGTGACTCTCGTTGTCGATGCGGGTGCGGCCGATGCGCCCTACATGTCGACCCTGTGGCATGATGGCGAGGTCGTGGGCGAGACGACTTCGGGCGGGTGGGGATACCGTGTCGGCAAGTCGATCGCGCTCGGGATGCTACGCACCGACCTCGCAGTGGCGGGCACCAGGGTGGAGGTGGAAATCTACGGTGAACGCTACGCGGCCGTGGTTCAGGAGGATTGCCCGATCTGGGATCCCGAGAACGCACGGCTCAGGGCGTGAGCGATGTAGCCGGCTGAAGGATCATGCGCGAGGGCGGGTTGATGAGTGGTGTGATGCTGACCGGTCATGGCGGGCCTGAGAAGCTGGTCTGGTCTGATCGCATTGCTGTTCCCGAACCCGGCCCGGGCGAGGTGTTGGTGCAAGTCTTGGCCGCCGGGGTCAATGCGACGGACATCAACACCCGCAAGGGCTGGTATGCGACAAGGACCGAGCCCGACGCCGGTGGTTGGGCCGGGGCAATCCGTTTTCCGCGGATTCAGGGCAGCGACCTTTGCGGCAGGGTGGTTCGTCACGGGGCCGGCGTCAGTGAACCGCCAATCGGCGCCCGGGTGATCTGCCCGACCAACCAGAGCGAGCCGACGGCGGACAACCCCCTTGCCTTTCGTGCGATCGGCTCGGAGTACGATGGCGCATTTGCCGAATTCTGCGTGGTGCCGGCGCGGCATCTGTACGATGTCAGCGCTTCGGTCCTGAGCGACATAGAGATCGGTGCAATGCCTTGTGCATATGGAACTGCCTACAACCTGCTGACGCGCGCGCGCGTCAGGGGTGGCGACCGGGTGCTGGTTACGGGCGCATCCGGTGGCGTCGGTTATGCCGCAGTGCAGTTGGCCGTCCTGAAGGGAGCGATCGTGACGGCGCAATGTGCACCGTCCAAGGCGCGCGCAGTCCGCGACGCTGGGGCACGCATTCTGGATCGCGGTGCAGCCCCGTCGTCCAAGTCCTTCGACGTCGTGATCGACGTCGTCGGCGGCGAAGGCTGGAATGACAGGCTGTCGGCGCTGAAACCGGGGGGGCGCTATGCCACTTCCGGCGCGATCGCAGGACCGATGGTCGAAGGCGATCTCCGGACGATCTACCTGAACGACCTGACGCTTTTCGGCTGTACCCACCAGTCGCGCGAGATATTTGCGGGGCTCGTGACCATCATCAATACCGCCAGTGTTCGCCCCCTTGTGTCAAAGGTCTATTCGCTGCGCGACATTGCACGGGCGCAGCAAGACTTCGAGTCGAAGGCAAACGCCGGCAAGATCGTGCTCATACCCGGTGAAAGGAATGAAAATGGCTAACCTGCCCACACATGCCCGCGTCGTCATCATCGGCGGGGGTGTCATCGGCTGTTCGGTTGCCTACCACCTGACCAAGCTTGGCTGGAAGGACGTCGTACTTCTGGAACGCAGGCAGCTGACGTGCGGCACGACATGGCACGCTGCCGGGCTGATCGGTCAGTTGCGCGCCTCGGCGAACATGACCCGGCTCGCGAAGTATTCCGCCGATCTGTACCGCGGTCTAGAGGCGGAGACAGGGCTTGCGACGGGTGTCAAGACCGTCGGGTCCGTATCTGTCGCTCTGACCGATGCGAGAAAGGAAGAACTGTTCCGCTCGGCCTCCATGGCGCGGGCCTTCGGCGTACCGGTAGAGGAGATGTCCCCGCAGGAGGTCAAGGAACGCTATGCCCACCTGAACATCGAGGGCGTCAAGGCCGGGGTCTGGCTGCCGACCGACGGACAGGGTGACCCTGCCAATATTGCACTGGCCCTGGCCAAGGGCGCACGGCAGCGCGGCGCACTCGTGGCCGAGGGCGTCAAAGTCACCGGAATCGAGGTCTCGGCGCGGCGCGTCAGGTCCGTTGCCTGGCAACAGGGAGACGAGACAGGCACGATCTCAGCGGATCACGTCGTGAACTGCGCCGGTATGTGGGGCCACGAAGTCGGACGACTGGCAGGGGTCAACGTACCATTGCACGCCTGCGAACACTTCTACATCGTGACCGAGCCGATCCCTGGCCTCACACAGATGCCGGTTCTGCGCGTGCCCGATGAATGCGCGTACTACAAGGAGGACGCGGGCAAGTATCTGCTGGGCGCGTTCGAGCCGAACGCAAAGCCCTGGGGCATGAACGGCATACCCGAAGATTTCTGCTTTGACCAACTGCCCGAGGACTTCGATCATTTCGAGCCGATCCTTGAGCGGGCGGTGAACCGGCTTCCGATGCTGGCCGAGGCGGGAATTCACACCTTTTTCAACGGCCCGGAAAGCTTTACGCCGGACGATGCCTACAACCTGGGATTGTCGCTGGAAGTGGACAACTACTGGGTTGCAGCAGGTTTCAACTCCATCGGCATCCAGTCTGCGGGCGGCGCGGGTATGGCCTTGGCGGAGTGGATGGAGACGGGCGAGAAACCCTTCGATCTTGGCGACGTCGATGTCGGCCGAAACCAGCCGTTCCAGGGAAACAAGCACTATCTGTTCGAACGATCGAAAGAAACGCTTGGTCTGCTCTATGCGGACCACTACCCCTATCGCCAGAAGGCCACCGCGCGCGGCGTCCGCCGGACACCGTTTCATGCCCATCTGGACGCCCGGGGCGCCGTCTTTGGTGAAATCGGCGGATGGGAACGGGCGAACTGGTTTGCGAACGAAGGCCAGGCTCGCGAATACGAGTACAGCTGGGGGCCGCAGAACTGGTTCGCCAATCAGGCGGCCGAGCACAACGCGGTGAGGACCAATGTCGGCATGTACGACATGTCCTCCTTCGGCAAGATCCGGGTCGAGGGCCGGGATGCCGAGGCGTATCTGAACCATATCTCGGGCGCCGACATGTCGGTTGCGCCGGGCAAGATCGTCTATACCCAGTTTCTCAACAGCAAGGGCGGGATCGAGGCCGACGTGACCGTCACCCGTCTTTCGCAGACCGAATACCTGGTCGTGACGCCCGCCATCACACGGCCCAAGGATCAGGCCTGGATGCGCCGTCATGTCGGGAACTTCAACGTCGTTCTGACCGATGTGACGGCGGGCGAAGGCGTGTTGGCGGTGATGGGGCCGAATGCCCGCAAGCTGATGCAGGCTGTCAGCCCCAACGATTTCTCGAACGAGGTGAACCCCTTTGGCACCGCGCAGGAGATCGAGATCGGCATGGGCCTGGCCCGCGCGCATCGCGTGTCCTATGTCGGCGAGCTCGGGTGGGAGATCTATGTCTCGTCTGACATGTGCGGTCACGTTTTCGAAACGCTGTGGGAGGCCGGTCAGGGTGTCGGCCTGAAGCTTTGCGGCATGCACATGATGGACAGCTGCCGGATCGAAAAGGCATTCCGCCATTTCGGCCACGACATCACCTGTGAGGACCATGTGCTGGAGGCCGGTCTTGGCTTCGCCGTCAAGACCACGAAACCCGAGTTCATCGGCCGCGATGCCGTGCTGCGCAAGAAGGAAGCGGGGCTGGAAAAGCGCATGGTGCAGTTCCGGCTCTCCGAACCCGGCGTGATGGTCTATCACAACGAGCCGCTGATCCGCGACGGCAAGATCGTCAGCTATCTGTCGTCGGGGGCCTATGGCCATCATCTGGGGGCCGCGATCGGCATGGGCTATGTGCCCTGCAAGGGCGAAAGCGCCGCCGATGTCCTCTCGTCAAGCTATGAGGTCGAGGTGGCGGGCCGCCGGGTGCGCGCCGAGGCATCGCTGGCGCCGATGTATGACCCGAAGTCCGAACGGGTGCGCGCCTGAGACGAGGGCCGGGGGCGCCGCCCCCGGACCCCCGGAGTATTTGAACCAGAATGAAGGCGCAGTGCCTTCGGGAGAGACGAGATGTCGGATGATGCGCTGAATTGTGAGCCGCGGCGTGCGGCACGGGCGGGCGGCAGGGAAGCGCGCCGGGCGTTGCGCGCGGCGCCGCTTGCCGAAAACATGCGTCCGGTCCGCGCCGGGCTGGAGGGCGGTCAGTACCGCCCCCTGACCGACGCAGGGGTGGAGCGAATTCATCAGGCGGCGCTTGAGGCGCTGGAGGTGATCGGGCTCTCGCAGGCGCCGGAATCGGGCGTGAAGGCCATGACCGAGGCGGGCGCGGTCCTTGGCGAGGATGGCCGCATCCGTTTCCCCCGCGCGCTTGTCGAAGACATGCTGGCGGTCGCGGCGCGTGACATTACCCTTTACGCGCGCGATCCGAAGCATGACCTGCATCTGTCGGGCACGAAGGTGCACTACGGCACGGCGGGCGCGGCGGTGCATATCGTCGATCCGGTGACGCTGGACTACCGCGAATCCACTGCGCAGGATCTCTATGACGCGGCGCGGCTTGTGGACAACCTCGACAATATCCATTTCTACCAGCGCACGATGGTTTGCCGCGATGTTCTCGACAATTTCGAGATGGACCTGAACACGCTTTACGCCTGTTGCGCGGGCACCACCAAGCACGTTGGGACATCGTTCAGCGATCCGTCTCATGTCGAAGGCTGCATGGAACTGGTTCACATGATCGCGGGCGGGGAGGACAAATGGCGTGAACGGCCGTTCATCTCCAACTCGAATTGCTTTGTCGTTCCGCCGATGAAGTTCGCCGAAGAAAGCTGCATCACGATGGAGAAGCTGATCCATGCGGGCATGCCGGTCCTTCTGTTGTCCGCCGGGCAGGCGGGCGCGACTGCGCCCGCACCGATCGCGCTGGCAATCGTGCAGGCGGTGGCCGAATGCCTGGCCGGCGTGGTCTATGTGAACGCGATCAAGCCGGGGCATCCGGCGATCTTCGGCACCTGGCCCTTTGTCAGCGATCTGCGTACCGGAGCAATGTCGGGCGGCAGTGCGGAACAGGCACTGCTGACCGCAGGATGCGCGCAGATGCACCGCTTCTACAATTTGCCGGGTGGTGCGGCCTCGGGCATTTCGGATTCGAAACTGCCGGACATGCAGGCGGGCTGGGAACAGGGGATTACCAACTCGCTTGCCGGCCTTGCGGGCCTGAACATGTGCTATGAGGCTGTGGGGATGCACGCCTCGCTCCTGGGTTTCTGCCTCGAAAGCCTGATCCTTGGCGACGACCTTCTTGGTCAGGCCATGCGGCTGGTGCGCGGAATCGACGTGACGGAGGATTCGACCTCCATCGATGCGATGCGGCAGGTCTGCATGGGCGGGCCCGGCCACTACCTTGGGTCCGACCAGACGCTGCAACTGATGCAGACGGAATACATCTATCCCACCGTCGCGAACCGGATGAGCCCGAAGGAATGGAACGAGGCCGGAAAGCCGCTGTTGCTGGACGCGGCCATCGCACGCAAGAACGAGATCCTGTCCAAGGCGGGCAACATGGTCAGCCCCGAGATCGACCGGGCGATCCGCGCCAAGTACAGCATCTACTTCAGGTAGTTGGATGAAGATCCTGGAACGTCTCGGCCAATTCTACATTGGCGGCGAATGGGTTGTGCCCGGTGCCGGGGCGACGCGGCTTGGGGTCGAGAACCCGGCGACAGAGGAAATACTGGGCGAGGTTGCCATCGGCTCGGTGGCGGATGCCGACCGGGCGATCATGGCTGCGCGGGCAGCTTTTCCGGCGTTTTCCGCCCTGCCCGGCGCCGACCGCATCGCGCTGTTGCGCCGGGTGCATGAGGTCTACCTCTCTCGCGCCGAAGACCTCGCGCAGGCGATGTCGGCCGAGATGGGCGCGCCCATCGCATTCGCGCGCGCGGCGCAGGTCTGGGCGGGCGACGTGCATCTGGCCGCGACCATCGCGGCGGCCGAACGGTTCCAATGGGAAGAGATGCGCGGCACGACGCTGATCCAGCGCGAGGCCATCGGCGTCGTGGCCCTGATCACGCCCTGGAACTGGCCAATGAACCAGATCGTCTGCAAGGTTGCGCCTGCGCTGGTTGCGGGCTGCACAATGGTTTTGAAACCGTCGGAAATCGCGCCTCTTTCGGGTCTTGTCTTTGCCGAGATCATGGCCGAGGCAGGCGTTCCGGCCGGGGTCTTCAATCTTGTCAATGGTGACGGGCCGGGCGTGGGGGCGCGGCTTTCGTCGCACCCGCAAGTCGACATGGTCTCCTTCACCGGATCGACCCGCGCGGGAATCATGGTCGCTCAGGCCGCGGCGCCCACGGTCAAGCGCGTGGCACAGGAACTGGGCGGCAAGTCGGCGAACATCATTCTGCCCTCTGCCGATCTGAAGGTTGCGGTCGAAGGTGGCGTTGACGGCTGCATGTCCAACACCGGCCAGAGCTGCGACGCGCCGACCCGGATGTTCGTGCCGCGTGGCGTGGAGAAAGAGGCGCTGGCCATCGCCAAGGTCAAGGCCGAGAGCCTGCGCGTCGGCGACCCGTCCGATCCGGAAACCGGGATCGGTCCGGTTGTCAGCCGGGCGCAGTATGAAAAGATCCAAGGCTTGATCCAGACGGGTATCGACGAGGGCGCGACACTGGTCGCCGGAGGGACGGGCCGTCCGGACGGCATGAACCGGGGTCACTTCGTGAAGCCGACGATCTTTGGCGGTGTCACCCCGGACATGACCATCGCGCGCGAGGAGATCTTTGGCCCGGTTCTGGCGATCCTGCCCTATGACAGCGTCGACGACGCCATCGCCATGGCCAATGACAGCGTTTACGGCCTTGGCGGCTATGTGCAGGGCGAGATCACCGAGGCCCGCGCCGTGGCGCGGCGCCTTCGCACCGGACAGGTGCAGATCAATTCCCCCGACTGGGACTGTTTCGCCCCCTTCGGCGGCTACAAGCAATCTGGCAATGGTCGTGAATATGCCGACTGGGGCATTCACGACTTCTGCGAGGTCAAGGGCATCATCGGATACGGCGCCTGAGGCGCTGACGGAGGAAACATCATGCATTACGGCTATATCGGCCTCGGCAATCTCGGGGCGGCTTGTGCGGGCTGCCTGCTGAAGGCGGGCTTCAAGGTCACGGTCACGGACCTGAAAAAGGAACTGGCCGACCCCCTGATCGCGGCGGGCGCGACATGGGCGGACAGCGCCGAGGCGGTCGCGGCCTCGGTCGATCACGTCATCACCTGCCTGCCCTCACCGGCGGTCACTGAAAAGGTGCTGGCGCAGATCCTGCCCAAGATGAAGAAGGGGTCGACCTGGATCGAAATGTCGACGCTTGGCCGCGACGAGGTTCTGGAGTTTTCCAAGACGGCCGAAGAACACGGGATCCGCATGCTGGAACTGCCCGTCACCGGTGGCGTCCATCTGGCCTATCGCGGTGAGATCACCATGCTACCGGGCGGCGACAAGGAAGTGGTCGACCTTCATTGGAAAGCCTTCGAGGCGATGGGCAACCGGGTGTTTCACATGGGACCGCTCGGGTCGTCCTCGATCATCAAGGTCATCACCAACATGCTGGCCTTCATCCACCTGAAGGCCTGTGGCGAGGCGCTGATGCTGGCCAAACGCGGCGGGCTGGATCTGGGGCAGGCGTGGCATGCGATCCAGGCGTCATCGGGCAATTCCTTCGTGCATGAGACCGAGGGCGCGCTGATCCTGAACGGGTCCTACGACATCGCCTTCAACATCGACCTGGCGCTCAAGGACCTTGGCTTCGCGATGGGCTTCGGCCGCGAATTCGGCGTGCCGCTGGAACTGGCCGCGATGACCAACCAGACCTATGTCGCTGCCAAGGCTGCCTATGGCGGGGACGCCCAGTCGCCGATGATCGCCAAACTGCTGGAAGACCAGCTTGGCACCGATCTGCGCGCCCCGGGCTTCCCCGCGCGGCTGGAATGACCGCAAAACGACACTGACCGGTCGCGGAACGGGATGAAGATGCACCCCGCCTGAGGCATCAGGGCGGGGTGCTTTGCGCGAGGGGAGCATGGACGGGTTCGATTACATCATCGTTGGCGCAGGCTCGGCGGGCTGCGTTCTGGCAGAACGGCTGTCGGCCAGCGGGCGGCACCGGGTGCTGGTGCTGGAGGCGGGCGGATCTGACCGGCGTTTCTATGTCAACCTGCCGCTTGGCTACGGCAAGCTTTTCTTCGATCCGGCCGTGAACTGGATGTACAAGACCGAACCTGATCCCGGGCTTGCGGGCAATCGGGATTTCTGGCCGCGCGGCAAGATCCTTGGCGGCTCCAGTTCCATCAATGCGATGGTCTGGATCAGGGGGCATCGCAGCGACTACGATGACTGGGAGGCCGCTGCGGGTGCGGGCTGGGGCTGGGATGCCGCGCGCGAAGCCTATCGCGCGATCGAGGACAATCAGGCGGGCGGCAGCGATCTGCGTGGCGCGGGCGGGCCGCTCTTCATCTCGGCCAACCGCCGCGACCTGCACCCGCTTGTCGAAAGCTACATCCGGTCCGCCGAGGCCGCAGGGCTGCCCCGCAACGAAGATTTCAACGGCGACGAACAGGAAGGCGCAGGCATCTACCAGATGACCATCAAGAATGCGCGCCGCAACTCGACGGCGCGCGCTTTCTTGCGGCCCGCGATGAAGCGCAAGAACGTGACTGTCCTGACCCGCGCGCATGCCACGCGGGTTCTGCTGGAAGGGCGGCGGGCGGTCGGGGTGGAATATTACCGCGACGGCAAGCTTCACAAGGTGCGCGCGGGGCGCGAGGTGATCCTGTCGGGGGGCGCGATCAACTCGCCGCAGCTCTTGATGCTGTCGGGCATTGGCCCGGCCGGGCATCTGAAGGATCACGGGATCGAAGTGGTGGCCGATGTTCCGGCGGTCGGCCAGAACCTGAATGATCACCAGGGCATCAACTACACCTGGCGGATGAAAGTCCCGACCTACAACGACATCCTGCGCCCCTGGTGGGGCAAGGCGCTGGTCGGGATGAAGTATTTCCTGGCCGGGTCCGGTCCGCTGGCCAAGTCGATCAACCATGCTGGTGGGTTCTTCCGGACTTCACCCGATCTTCCGCGCCCGAACATGCAGCTTTACTTTCAGGCGTTTTCCACCCTGATCCCGCGCGAGGGGGAGCGGCCGCTTCTGACACCCGATCCGTTCTCGGGGTTGTCCATCGGCCTGTCGAACTGCCGACCGACCAGCCGGGGGCAGATTACCCTGAACTCGGGCGACCCCTTTGCCGCCCCGAAGATCGTCGCGAATGCCTTTTCGACGAACCACGATGTCGAGGAGATGTTGCTGGCGGTGAAGTTTCTTCGTCATCTTGCGGCGCAGGACCCGATCCGCAGTTTGATCGTCGAGGAGCTTAGGCCCGGCCCGGAGGTTCGCACCGACGATGACCTGATTGCCGATTTCCGTGCACGCTCGGGCACGGTCTTCCATCCCTCCTGCACGGTCCGCATGGGGCGCGATGTGGCGACATCGGCGGTTGATCCCGACCTGAGGGTGCACGGGATCCAGGGGCTGCGCGTTTGTGACGCCTCGGTCTTTCCAACGCTGATCGGTGGCAATACCAATGCGCCGTCGATCCTGACGGGCTGGATCGGGGCTGGGCGTATCCTTCGGGATGCGGGCTGAAGGGGAGACGATGGCATATCTTCTGGGCGTCGATACCGGTGGCACATATACCGACGCGGTCGTTCTTCATGAAGCCGAAGACCGCGTCGTTGCTTCGGCAAAATCGCTGACCACCCGGCCTGATCTTTCGGTTGGCGTCGGACGTGCGATTGATGCTGCGATTGCGCAGGCCGATGTCTCGCCATCGGAAATCGGAATGGTTTCCTTGTCCACGACGCTTGCGACCAATGCCCTGGTCGAGGGGCAGGGGGGGCGTGTCGCGCTGATCTTCATCGGGTTCGAGGCGGCGGAACTTGCGCGCGCCGGACTTGAGGAGGCGATGAAGGGCGATCCGGTGGTGCGGATCGCAGGCGGCCACAACCACGCAGGCGCCGAGGCCGTTCCCCTGGATATGGTTGCGATCGAGGCGGCCGCGCTGCGCCTTGGGCCCGAAGTCACGGGCTTTGCCGTTGCGTCCGCATTCGCGACCCGCAACCCCGCGCACGAGATAGCGGCGCGGGACGCGATCCGGGCGCTTGCGCATCGCCCCGTCACCTGTTCACACGAACTCAGCGCCGGGCTGAACGGGCCGCGCCGGGCGCTGACCGCGGTTCTGAACGCGCGGCTGATCGGCATGATCGACGGACTTATCACGGCCTGCGAAGCGCATATGGAGACGCTCGGCATCGTTGCGCCGCTGATGGTGGTGCGCGGGGATGGCGCGCTGGTGTCGGCGGGTCTTGCGCGGGAACGGCCGATCGAGACGATCCTTTCCGGTCCCGCCGCGTCAATTGCCGGGGCAAGCTGGTTGTCGGGTGAGACCGAGGCGCTGGTGTCCGACATCGGCGGGACGACGACGGATGTCTGCCTCCTGAGGGAGGGCAAGCCCCAGATCGATCCGCTGGGCGCGCGCGTCGGACCCTACCGCACCATGGTCGAGGCGGTCGCGATGCGGACAACCGGCCTGGGCGGCGACAGCGAGGTGCACCTGATCGAGGGCCTCAACACAGGCCTTCGCCTGGGACCGCGCCGTCTGATGCCGGTATCTCTTGCGGCACGCGACTGGCCCGATCTTGTCCATGGCGCGCTTGATGCCTGGCTGGGGATGGAGGCGGTCGGAGAACACGATGGGCGTTTCGCCATTCCGCTGTGGAAAGATGGCCCGCCCGCCGGCCTGGCCCCGCGCGAGGCCGCGGTCGCCGAACGGCTGCTGGGCGGACCGATGCGCATCGTCGATGCGGTGCGCACGCGCCTGGAACTGCCGGCGCTGATGAAGCTCGTGTCGCGCGGCGCGGTGATGATCTCGGGCGTGACGCCTTCGGATGCGGCGCATGTTCTGGGCCGCCTGGACAGTTGGGACAGCGAAGCGGCGCGCAAGGCGCTGGCGCTGTTCGCGCGGCGCCGCAACGGCAGGGGTGACCGGATCGCCTCCTCGCCCGATATCCTGGCAGAGCGCATCGTCGATCAACTGACCGAGCAGACGGTCGAATGCCTGCTTGAGGCAGCCTTTGCAGAAGATAGCTCAGCCTGGCCCGACATTGCGCCCGAGGCGCTAGCGAGGCACCCCCTTGCCCGGGCGGCCTTTGCCGGGCATCGCGGCGTGATCCGTCTGAGCGCAAGCCTTGGCGTGCCCGTCATCGGGCTCGGCGCTTCTGCACCGTCCTACTACGGGGCGGTCGGCGAACGTCTGGGTGCGCGGATGATCCTTCCCGAACACGCCGGCGTCGCCAACGCGATCGGCGCGGTCGTCGGTCAGATAGCGATGCACGCCGAGGGCATCGTCACAAGCCCGGGCCCCGGCGTCTTTTCGGCCCACCTTCCGGCCGGACCCGCGCGCTTTGCCGCCCAGGCAGAGGCGATCGCCGCGCTTGAACAGGCGCTTGCGGACGAAGCCTCGAGCCGCGCCCGCGCGTCGGGGGTGGAGGAGCTTCGGCTGATCGTCGACCGAGATATCCAGGAAATCGAGGTCGAAGGGCAGGCGATGTTCATCGAAGCGCGCATCCGCGTCACCGCACAGGGCCGCCCGCGTATCGCATCGGTATAGGCCAGTGTGACAGGCTAAGATCGCCCAGGTTGCAAAGCGCCTGCGCGCCAGGGGGGCAGGCCAAGCTGTCGTGCGCCACCTAAACGCCATGATCCTCTCATGAAGACCGCGCAATCTCGCGCCTCGACCGCCAATCCCGGGGGAAATGAGGCCCGTCAGCAGGCCTTTGGCGCAGGGCTGCCATGATTGGGCCACGATTTGCCCGAAATTAGGCCGAAATCCCACCGGTATAACTGAGGCGACTATCAACCACCGGTTGCGCCTGGGGAAAAACATGTTTCTGCGAGGTATTGATTGCGCTGTCAGGCGGTCCGTCGAGCGCTTCTTGTCGCGCGAGCGCGGCTCTCTGATCGTTCTGAGCCTGTTTCTTTTCCTTGCAATCCTTATGGTTGCAGGGCTTGCCGTTGACTTCGCCCATTTCGAGGAGCGACGAACCCGCATGCAGGCGACGCTCGACAGTGCCGTTCTGGCCGCGGCGGACATCAATCAGGCGCTGGAACCAGAGGATGTCGTCCAGGACTACTTCGATCGGGCAGGGCTGGATGATTCTCCGGTCGACGTCGAAATGAACGAAGGGATGAACTTTCGCAGCGTGAGCGCGGAGACACGCGTTTCTGTTCCGACGATGTTCGTGAAGCTCGTCGGCGTGAAACAGTTCTCCTCGCCCGCCGGAAGCACCGCAGAGGAAAACATCGGGAACGTAGAAATCTCGCTCGTGCTCGACGTGTCGGGTTCGATGGGAAACACCGGTCAGGGTAGCAGCGATTCGAAGATCGAGCTTCTTCAAGACGCGGCAAACGAGTTCATCGACACCATGTTCGATACGATCCAGGCACCGGGCCTGCCCGCTGGCAAGCTTTCGATGTCGCTTGTGCCGTATAACCAGCAGGTCGCGCTTGGCGCTGATCTGGGTGACGACTTCAACTTTACCAATGAACACAACCGGTCGCATTGTGCCGACTTTGCCGAGGCGGACTTCTCAGTCGCGGCGATCAGCCCTGCGCAGGTGTTGCAACGTGCCGCAGACGCGGATTCGCGATACAGCTATTCTCCGCCCTATTTCATCGAATGCCAGGAGAGTTCGGATCACGATGTCACAGCGGTCGGCAACAGCAAGACGCAGCTGAAGGCGCGCATCAACCAGTTGAAGGCTGGTGGTGATACGGCGATCGATATCGGGATGAAGTGGGGTGTCGCGCTGATTGACCCTGCCCTCCGCCCACTTGTCCAAACTCGTATCGCAGAGGGCAAGACGGACGAGGCGCTGGATGGCCGTCCATTCGATTACGGGCAGGAAGATGCGCTTAAAGTCGTCGTCGTCATGACCGATGGTAAGAATACGAATACCTATTCGGTGCGCGACGCGTACAAGTCCGGCCCGTCGAACCTCGTGAAGGGCAGCAACAACAAGTACTACTACTACTATCCCCAGCACTCTGGCACTTCCGACTTCTATGACACAAGTGCGAACAGATGGCGCAGTCTGTCATATATCGGGGGTAGCTATACCGTTCTTGACTACGCGGATGTCTGGACGCTGATGAGCGTGCCGTACTACAGCACCAACTACGTCAAGGAAGCGACGGGCAGTTCCAGCTTCGCCAGCAATGCCATTACCAAGACAAGCTATGGCGACAAGGACGACCAGCTTCTGGCGGTCTGTTCGGCCGCAAAGGCCCGTGGTGTCATCGTCTTTGCCATCGGCTTTGAGGCACCGAATGCGGGCCGGCAGGTCTTGAAGAACTGCGCGACCGCGGATGCCTACTACTATGATGCCGAGGGCACTTCGATCTCGGAGGCGTTCGCCAGTATCGCCAGCGCCATCAATGCGCTGAGGCTCACACAATGATCCGAAGTCTGAAGCGTTTTCTGCGTCAGGAGCGTGGCGCGGTGACCATCGAGTTCGTCCTTTGGTTTCCGTTGTTCTTCGGGATCTTCCTGTCCTCGGTTGAGTCCGGGATGCTGATGCTGCGCTATGTCATGCTGGAACGCGGGGTTGACGTGACGGTGCGCGACTTGCGCATCGGGACGCTCAAGTTTCCCAGTCATGATGACCTGAAGCGTGAAATCTGCCGCAATTCGTTGATCCTGCCCGACTGTGTGGAGGGGCTGACCGTCGAGTTGCAGCCTGTCTCGACGACGACCTGGCAGATGCCGCCGGCGCCAATCGCCTGCATCGACCGTTCGGAAGTCGTCCAGCCCGTGACAACGATCACGCACGGTGGTGCAAACGAACTGATGCTGATCCGTGTTTGTTCAAAGTTTGCACCGATTCTGCCAACCTCGGTCCTTGGCATGTCGCTAAAGAACGACGGCGCGGGAAACTATGCGCTTGTGGCCGCCTCGGCCTTCGTCAACGAACCGTGACGGGGGGGCGATGATGCTTGCCTGGCTTCGCAATTTCCATAGATCGCAACGCGGCGTGATCTCGGTGGAGGCGATCATGATCCTGCCGATCCTGATCTGGGCCTTTTTCGGAAGCTTCACGATCTTCGAGGCCTTCCGGCAGCGCAGCATCTCGCTGAAGGCGACCTACACGATCGCCGACATGCTGTCGCGTCAGATCGATGCCGTCGGTCCCGACGCAATCGACGGGCTGAACGATGTCTTCGAGTACCTGACATTTGCTCGCGATCCTTCGTGGATTCGAGTCACATCGGTCTACTGGGACAAGAACCAGAACAGGTTCCGGCAGAAATGGTCGCGCGCAACGCATGATCATGACGGCCTGACCGACACAACGCTGCAGGACATGGTGGATTATGTTCCGGCGATGGCGTCCGGCGATACCGTGTTGCTGGTCGAAAGCTACATGCCGTTCCGGCCCGTCTTCGACATGGGGTTGGCATCCGGGGTCACCAGGCATGTGATCGTCACGCGGCCGCGATTTGCAAGCCAGGTCATCTACGATCCGTCAAGCTGATCCATCGGGCGCCTTGTGCCGCGTTGCGACGGTTCTCGCGAAAAGACCCTCCGCATGCGTCATCCTGTGGTCCAGCATCCGGCGCGTCAGGTCAAGCAGTAGCGCCGCAGCCGAGGGGTCGGCGGCCATGTCTTGTGCCTCTGGCCCGTTGCGACGATCGAAAAGCAGCGGTGGCAGCGCACCGTTGAAGTGGACGAGCGTATGGCTGCGCGTCCGCAGGATCGCCAGGTTGCAGCGTTCGGCCGGCAAGCCGAGGTCTTTCTGCCACTGCGTCGGCTCGACCGGATTGCCGAAGTCGAGTTCGGAAACTGTATGCCCGCGCCAGTCCGCAGGCGTCTTTCCGGAAAGGAGCGGCAGAAGGCTGACGCCGTTCATCGTCGATGGCGCCTTGCCGCCGATCCAGTCCAGGATCGTCGGCGTGACGTCGATCGATTCCGTGGGCAGGTCGGTGGACATGCCACGCGCCGCCAGATTGCGGGGATCTCGGACGATCAGGGGCACATGCCAGGCGGGATCAAGGTAGTGCATCTTCCCCCAGGCGTGATGATCGCCGAGCATCTCGCCATGATCCGCGGTAACGATGATCAAGGTCGTTTCGTACTTGCCGCTGTCCTTAAGCCAGGCAACGAGGCGGCCCAGGTGGTGATCCACCTCGGCCGCCAGGCCAAGATAGAGGGCCCGGAGGGTCCGGATGGTCTGGTCGGTGGGGTCCAGGTCGGGAAACCCCTCGACCATGTCCGCGGCTGAAAGGGATCCAAGGGCTGGCCCGACAAAGGGATGGATCATGCACGCCTTCTCCCGCTCCGCGGGACGGACGGGCAGTGGCAGCGATGCCGGATCGACCAGCCGGTTCCAGGGGGAAGGCGCGACGAAGGGCGGATGCGGCCGCAGGTAGGTCACATGCGCGAACCACCCGGACCCCCGCGCCCGCAAGTGAGAGATCACCTGATCGGTCAGGAAGGCGGTGTCGCTGTCCTCTGCTCGGTAGAATGCCGGGTCGTCCAGTCGCGGGCCCGCCGGGCGGAAGATGTCGGGATAGTCGGGGACGTCGTATCCGCGATTCATCAGATGCGCGCGCCAGGGGATGCTTTCCTCCATCCGCATCTCGACGATCTCGTTGAAGCCCGGGATGACCTCTTCGTATGATCGCAGCGCAGGATCGTTCGGGTGGTGCGTGCGCGGATCCTTCGCGATGTCGGTGTAGCCGAACAGAAGCGGCTCATAGCCGGCCTTGCGCGCCTCGGTCGCGAGGTTCGGCTTGTCATGCGGCAAGGGGGTGCCGTTGCGGACCGACCGGTGGTTCATCGCATATTGCCCGGTCAGAAGGGACGCCCGTGCCGGACCGCAGGGGTTCGCGACCGAATAGTGGTTGCGAAAGGTCATGCCATCTGCGGCAAGCGCATGAATGTTGGGCATCACGGCATGACCGGCCAGCGCGCCCCAAAGACAGTCGGCCCGCAACTGATCGATCACCACGAACAGGACATTTTCCGCCTGAGCCATCGCGCGTCCCCCGCGTTTTAATATGTGGCCTGATGTGTGCAAATGTGTGTATGAGGTTTTCGGAGGGGAATCCATGCCGAAAAGCAAGCCGGTCAAGGCCACGCACCGCGAACACGAACTACTGGAAGTGCTGCGCCGCTATGGGGGTTCGGCGCGCAATGCCGAAATCGCCCGCGCATTGGAGGTTTCGGAAGAAACCGTCCGGCGGCTTGCAAAGCAGCTGGAACGTGACGGCCGGGTCGAGCGGATGCATGGTGGAACGCTACTGGTCGGTGCGGAGCCCGGGTTCTACCAGCGCATCGCGCAGAACGCCGACGGCAAGGGCCGCATTGCAGCGTTAATCGCGGATGAAGTGCAGGACGGCATGTGCCTGTTTCTGGATGTCGGTTCGACGACAAGCTTCGTCGCCGAGGCGCTTCGCCCGCGCCATCGCCTGATCGCGGTCACGAATTCGATCCGGGCCGCGGAGGTTCTGGCAAACCACAACGACAACCGGGTGTTTCTGACCGGGGGCGAACTGGGGGGAGAGGAACGTGGCGCCTATGGCCCGATGGCCGAGGCGGCGCTGCGCGGCTTCGCCTTCGACCTGGCGATCCTGTCGGCAAACGGGCTGACCGAGAAGTCCGGCTTCACCGTCTTCAACCCGGCGGAGGCCAGTATTGCGCGGACGGCGGCATCGCGCGCGCGCAAGTGCGTCGTCGGTGTCGATCACGAGAAATTCGGCCGGCAGGCGCCCATCGCGACCGTCGCCCTCGAAGATGTCGATGTCATGGTGACGGACCGCCCGCCACCCGAGGCGATCGCCCGGGCCATGGCCCTTGCCGAAGTCGTGACGCTTGTTGCCAGGAAAAAGGATTGATGGATGTCCACACCCGCCCGCCTTGCCGACGCAATCGCCATCGCAGAGGCCGCGCGTCCGGTCGCCCTTGCCCACTTCAGGACCCACCTTGGGGTCGAGTTCAAGTCGGATGAAAGTCCGGTGACGATCGCCGATCGCGGCGTCGAGGCAGAGGTGCGGCGGATGATCGCTGACCGCTTCCCCGATCATGGCATCTTCGGCGAGGAACATGGGATCGAAGGAGAAGACAGCGATGACCTGTGGATCGTCGATCCGATCGACGGCACGCGCAGCTTCATCACCGGCCATCCCCTGTTCGGTTTTCTTCTGGCAAAGCTTCACCGCGGTCGAGCCGAGCTTGCGGTGGTGTCGATCCCCCCGACCGGAGAGGTGTTTTCAGCCGAGGCAGGGCAGGGCGCGTTCCTTAACGGATCGGCGATCCACGCTTCCGGCCGGACAGACGCGGAAGGCGCGGCGGTTTATGTGAACGAGGGTGAGAAGATCTGGCGGGCGCATCCCGACGTGTTCGCCCGGTTGATGGCCTTCGGAAAGACCCGCCGGTTATCATGCGACTGCTATCCCTACGGGCTTCTGGCCATGGGGCATGTGGATGTCGTCGTGGACTACGACTTGCAACCCTATGACTACCATCCGGTCGCACTTCTTGTGGCCGAGGCGGGCGGTGTCATCACCGATTGGGAAGGCAGCCCGCTTGGCATGGGCTATGGCGTCCCGGTTGTCGCGGCCGCCACGCCGGAGCTTCATGCAAAGGCGCTGGCGGTGATCAGGGGTCAGTGATCCGGCGGAATGGCGAGTGACCGGGGCGGGATCGCCGGCTGACGTTTCGCTTCCTCGATCAGCCAGTCGCGGATCGCCTTGATGCGATCTGATTTCAGCGCGCCGGTCGGGCAAACGAGCCAGTAGGAGAACTGGGAGACGACCACCTGCGGAAACGGACGCACCAGCGTTCCGTCGCAGAGCGCGTCGATCACAAGCGGTTCGCGCCCCAGTGCGACCCCCAGACCCCGGACCGCCGCCTGAACGACCATGTTCGACTGGCCGAACCGTCGTGTGCGCGCCGGCCGCGGAAGCGCCACCCCCGCCTCTTTCGCCCAGTAGTGCCAGGTCGGGGGGGAACCGCCTATGTCGGCGACATCGTCGACAAGCAGTGTGTGGCGTGCCAGGTCTGCGACTTCGCGCAGGGGCGGCGATCTTTCCAGAAGTGCGGGCGAACATACCGGAAAGATCCGTTCGCTCAGCAGCGGTTCGACATGCAGCCCCGCATAGCCGCCCAGCCCGTAGCGGATGGCAAGGTCGGCTTCGTCATCGGTGAAGTTCGTCAGGCTGGCCGAGGTGATGATCGAAACGGGGAACTCAGGGTGACGCTGGTCGAAGTTGATCAGCCTGGGGAACAGCCAGTTGTAGGCAAAACCCGGCAGGCAGGACAGCCCGATGGTCAGGTTCTGGGCGCCGTCATCGCGCAGTTCGTGGCACAGGGAGGCGACCTGCCCGAAGCCCTCGGCGACCGCGGCTGCCAGCCGGACGCCTTCGTCGGTGGGCACAGCACGTCCACCGCCTCGATTCATCAGTCTGCGGCCCAGCCATTCCTCAAGCGATTTGACGTGCTGGCTGACTGCGCTTTGGGTTACGCCCAGTTCCTCTGCCGCGCGGCCGAACCCGCGAAGACGGACGACCGATTCGAAGGTCCTCAGCGCAGTGTAAGGCAGGTTTGCGATCATATTAGTTTTTCTAATATCCACATTGCTTTCCCGCAATCCCTGATCCAGGCGCGACCGCTGGAACGGGCTTGCCACATGCCCCCCGGGCGTTGAAAAGTGCAGCCAGCACATGGGGTAGGTCATGCAGCGACAAGCGCGCGTAGTTGTCATCGGAGGCGGCATCGTCGGATGTTCAGTGGTGTATCATCTGGCCCGCGCGGGGTGGACAGATGTGACTCTGCTTGAGCGGCAGGAGCTGACCTCCGGGTCAAGCTGGCACGCGGCGGGCAGCCTATTCACCCTGACCCAGCCGAACCTTGCGGCGCAATTGCAGCTTTATTCGTTCCGCAGCTACCGGGAGATAGAGCAAGAAAGCGGGCAACCCGTGGGCTTTCACCTGACCGGCGGGATCAGCATTTGCCGCAGCGAGGAAGAGGTCCTGGCCCATACTGCGCTGCAAAGCGCGTGTCGACGGATGGGCATCGAAAGCCATTTCCTGTCGCCGGAAGAAGCCGTGCGGCGCTGTCCGATCCTGTCGCCGGGCCGCATGGCCGCCGCGCTTTGGGAAGACGAAGGCGGGCATGTCGATCCGGCGTCGGCCACGCAGGCCTTCGCGACTGCCGCACGGAAGCTTGGGGCCAGGATCGAACGGCACTGCCCGGTCCGTGACACGCGACCCCGCGCGGACGGAAGCTGGGACGTGGTGACGGAACGCGGAACGATTCATGCCGAATACATCGTGAATGCCGCGGGCCTTTGGGGCCGCGAGGTCGGGCGCATGGCCGGGATCGACCTTCCGCTGATGCCGGTCGAACACCATTACCTCGTGACCGAGGCGATACCGGAAATCGCGGACCTTGGCTTCGAACTGCCGCAAATCAATGACAACGAAATCGGCTGCTACGCGCGCCAAGAAGGCCGGGGGCTTCTGTTCGGTGCCTATGAAGGCCGCTGCACCCATTGGTCGAAGGATGCGACGCCCGCCGATTTCGGTCACGAACTGCTGCCGGACGACCTGTCGCGGATGGAATGGAACTTCGAACAGGCGGTCGGAATGATGCCCTGCCTTGCGAAGGCGGGCATCAAGCGGGTCATCAACGGGCCGATGATCTTTTCGCCCGATCTCGCGCCGCTTCTGGGGCCGCATCCCGCGCTCAGGAATTATTACTGCGCGAACGGTGTGATGACCGGATTCAACCAGGGGCCCGGGGTCGGGAAGGTGTTGGCAGACTGGATCGTCGAGGGCGACCCCGGGCTGGATGCCTTTGCCTGGGATGTCGCGCGTTTCGGCGACTGGGCGCCTGGCGCCTTCACCGAGGCACGGACCCGCTACTTCTACGAACATCGCTGCGAACGCGGCTATCCCGCGCAGGAGATCGAGGCAGGTCGCCCCGTCTCCCCGATGCCGATTCAGGAAAAGCTGGCGGGGGCCGGTGCGGTCTTCGGTTTTTCCTTCGGAAACGAACACGTCAACTGGTTCGCCCCGCTGCCCGGCCAGTGCGATACGCTGAGCTACCGGCAGCCGAACTGGTGGCAGCCCGTCGCGGACGAGGGACGGCGCATCCGTGAGACGGCGGGGCTGATGGAGTTCTCCGCGCTTGCAAAGTTTTCGGTCGAAGGGCCGGGGTCGGCGGCATGGCTGGACCGGCTTCTTGCGGGGCGCCTGCCTGAACCCGGACGCCTGTCGCTTTGTCCGATGCTGACGCCGCGTGGCCGGGTCGCGGGCGATCTTTCGGTCGCGTGCCTTGCGCCGGAAAGCTATCTGGTCTTCGGATCGGATGCGATGCAGCTTGCCTACCAGCGCCACTTCCGCGCCGCCGCGCCGCCCGAGGGCGTGCGCATCGCCAATCTTTCCTCCGCGCTCGCCGGGTTGCACCTGTGCGGGCCCAATGCGCGCGACATCCTTGCGCAAGTGGCGGCGGGCGACGTGGACAATGCGCGCTTTCCCTTCCTGTCGGCGGCGCGCATGCCGGTGGCCGGGGTTCCCGACGTCATCGTGCTGCGCGTCTCCTTCACCGGCGAATGCGGATACGAGCTTTACATGCCGCGGGATCGTGAAGCCCGGGTCTTCGACGCGCTGCAGGCGGCCGGCGCGGGGCACGGACTTGGCCTTGTCGGCAGCCGCAGCCTGATGATGACCCGGCTCGAGAAGTCGTTTCCCGCCTGGGGGCTCGAGCTTTCTGCCGATCATACGCCGGTTGAGAGTGGTCTGATGCGACATGTCGCGATGGGCAAGGGCGATTTTTTCGGCCGCGCCGCATTGGCCGCCCGCCCCCTTGTGAGGGAACGGATCGCGACCTTCACGGTCGACGCCGGGGCGGATGCCGTCTGGGGCGGCGAGGCGATCTTTCTGGACGGGGAACCGGTGGGCTATGTCACTTCCGGCGGATGGGGCCCGGCGGTCGGGCGGCACATCGCGATGGGCTATGTCCTGCCCGATGCCTGGCAGCCCGGCGCCGCGCACGAGGTCGAGGTGCTGGGCCGCCGCCGCGCGGCGGTGTTGGCGCCCCGCCCGCTATATGACCCCGAAGGAACGCGGATGCGCGGCTAGGACCGGCGCCCGAAGCGGCGGTGAAGTGCCGCGGCAAGCCGCGCCATCTCTTCCTGGCTGTTGTATCCCTGTACGGAGACGCGAACGAACGTGTGACCGTTCCAGTCGATCACCGGCACCTCGATCGCGTCTTCGTTCAGAAGCGCGTCATGCAGGGCCGCCGCGTCCGAGCGCGGAATCGGGATCGCCACCATCTGCGAAAGGAAGGCGTCCGAGGCAAGAAGGGCTTCCCCGAACTCGTCCGCGATGGCGCGGGCGGTGGCTTGGGCAAGCGCCCGGCAGTCGCGCGTGACGCCGTCCCAGCCCTGATCGCGTCGGAAGGACAGGGCATCCGTGACCGAGAACCAGGCAGAGGGGTCGCGCGTTCCCCGAAACTGAAAGGCATCCAGGAAGGCGCTGTCACCCAGCGGCCCGGTGTCGTCCGGCGCAACGCCGGGCTGCCAGCCGTGACTGATGATCCCCGGCGCCAGAAGGCGCTTTGCCCCGCCCTGAACGTGCAGGAACCCCGCGCCCTTGGGCGCCATCAACCACTTGTGGCAGTTGCCGGCATAGAAGTCGGCGCCAAGCGCGCCCAGCGACAGGGGAACAAGGCCGGGGGCGTGCGCCCCGTCGATGACGGTGATGATCCCCTTCTCCCGCGCTGCGGCGACCGCCCCTGCCACCGGCAGGACCAGCGCGGTCGGGGATGTGACATGGCTCAGGAACAGAACACGCGTGCGCACGGTCAAGCCGGCGAGGATCGCATCGGTAAACTCCGCCTCAGACACCAAAGGCAGGGGCACCTTGACCCGCCGGAGCTGCGCACCCGTCCTGCGGCAGACGAAGTCCCAGGTCTTGTCGAGCGCCGCGTATTCGTGATCGGTCGCCAGAACCTCGTCCCCCGGCCCAAGCGGCAGGGACCGCGCGACAAGGTTCAACCCTTCGGTCGCGTTGGTCGCCCAGAAAAGATCGCCCGGCTGCGCGCCAAGTTCGTCCGCAAGCGCCGCGCGAACCTCGGCAAAACGGGCGCGCAGGTGGCGCGGGTCCATGAAGGCGACCGGCTGGCGCTCCAGCGCGTCCTGCCACCGGCGTTGCGCCGCGATGACGGGGCGGGGACAGGCCCCGTAGGATCCGTGGTTGAGGAAGGCAACGGAAGGGTCGATGGCAAACAAGTGCTTAAGTCCGCGCGCCACGATCGCCTCCGTTTTCAAAGAAGACTATCACCGGCGCGCGGCAAGTGAAGCGGCTTCAGCCCCAGTCCAGAACGACCTTTCCGCTCTTGCCCGAACGCATCACCTCGAACCCGTCGCGGAAGTCGTCCACCTTGAAGCGATGGGTGATGACGCGGCGCACATCCAGGCCGTTTTCAAGCATCGCGATCATCTTGTACCAGGTCTCGAATATCTCGCGCCCGTAGACGCCCTTGATGGTGATCGCCTTGAAGACAATGCGTGACCAGTCGACCGGCGACTTGCCCGGCGGGATGCCGAGCATCGCGATCCGTCCACCCATCACCATGTTCTCCACCATCTGGTCAAGCGCGACCTGGCTGCCCGACATCTCCATCCCGACGTCGAAGCCTTCTTTCATCCGAAGGGCGCCTTCAACCTCGCGCAGATCCTGTTTCGCGACATTGACGGGCACGACGTCCGTGACCCGCGCGGCCAGATCCAGACGGTCCTGGTTGATATCGGTGATGACGACATGCCGGGCACCGACGTGGCGTGCGACGGCGGCCGCCATGATGCCGATGGGGCCGGCGCCGGTGATCAGCACGTCCTCCCCCACGAGGTCGAACGAGAGCGCGGTATGCACGGCGTTGCCAAGCGGGTCGAGGATCGCCCCGATCTCGTCGTCGATCTCGTCGGGCAGGGGCACCACGTTGAAGGCGGGCAGGCGCAGGTATTCGGCGAAGGCCCCCTGTTCGTTCACGCCGATGCCGCGCGTGGCGGGGTCGAGGTGGAACTTGCCTGCCCGGCTCTGACGAGACTGCTTGCCGATCAGGTGACCTTCGCCTGAACAGCGTTGGCCGATCGCCAACCCCTCCACGTTCCGGCCGATCTCAACGATCTCTCCTGCGAATTCATGGCCCGTGACCAGACCCACCGGCACCGTCTTCGCCGCCCAGTCGTCCCAGTTCCAGATGTGAATGTCGGTGCCGCAGATTCCGGTCTTGCGGATGCGGATCAGCACGTCGTCTGGTCCGACCTCGGGCACCGGGCGATGCTCAAGCCAAAGCCCGACCTCGGGTTTCGATTTCGCCAGTGTCTTCATGTCGTTTCGCATCAGATCGCCCCCACCGATTTGCCCGCGCCCCGGAAGGCGTCAAGCGCGAAATCCAGATCGTTCCGCGTCAGCCTGGCGTTCATCTGTGTGCGGATGCGCGCCTGTCCCTTCGGTACGACCGGGAAGAAGAAGCCCGAGACATAGACGCCACGGTCGTAAAGCGCCGAGGCCATCGCCTGCGCGAGCTTCGCGTCGCCCAGCATCACCGGAATGATCGGATGCTCGCCGGGTAGCAGGGTGAACCCCGCATCGGCCAGGCCCGCACGCCAATAGGCGGCATTGTCGAAAAGCGCGCCGCGCAGGTCATCGGCGGCCTCGACCAGGTCGATCGCGGCGATGCCGGCGGCGACCACGGCGGGCGGCAATGCGTTCGAGAACAGATAGGGCCGCGCCCGCTGCCGCAGAAGGTCGATCACCGGTTGCGGGCCCGCGATGTATCCGCCCAGCGCGCCGCCGAGCGCCTTGCCCAGAGTTCCCGTCAGGATGTCGACATCGACCCCGGCATGGGCAGGCGTCCCGCGCCCCTTCGGGCCCATGAATCCCGTGGCATGACAGTCGTCGACCATGACCAGCGCGCCATAGCGTTGCGCCAGCTCCGTGATCCCGGGCAGGTTCGCAAGATAGCCGTCCATCGAAAAGACGCCGTCAGTCGCGATCATCACGAAACGCGCGCCATCCGCCTTCGCGGCCTGCAATTGCGCCTCGAGATCGGCCATGTCGGAATTGGCGTAGCGATAGCGCCGCGCCTTGCAAAGCCGGATGCCGTCGATGATCGACGCGTGGTTCAGCGCGTCCGAAACGATCGCGTCCTCCGGCCCCAGAAGCGGCTCGAACAGACCGCCGTTCGCGTCGAAACAGGCCGCGAACAGGATCGCGTCGTCCTTCTTCAGGAAGCGGGCGATGCGGGCCTCCAGGTCCCGATGCAGATCCTGGGTGCCGCAGATGAACCGGACCGAGGCCATGCCGTAGCCGTGATCCGCCATGGCGGCCTTCGCCGCCCCGATCAGCGCCGGATGATCGGCAAGGCCAAGGTAGTTGTTGGCGCAAAGGTTCAGCATGTCGCGCCCCGCAACTGTCACATGGGCGCCCTGGGCCGAGGTGATCAGCCGTTCACGCTTCATCAGCCCGTCGGCCTCGATCCTGCCGAGCGTCTCGGTGACATGGCGCATGAATGCTTGCGTGCCGGGCATGTAGACCTCCATTCCTGCATGGCGGAATAATATCCGTGATTACGGAAAAGTCAATATGACGGACAATTATCCATCATAACGGACTCCCTTTCAGTCTGGCCGAAATACTCCCGGGGGGTGCGGGGGGGCAGGCGGCCCCCCGCATCTTCAGCTGTTCTGGACGATCAGGATCGCCCGTGCCGCGCCGCCTTCGGCCGCGATGCGGTGGGGGCGGTCCGCGAAATAGCGGGCGGTGTCGCCGGTCTTGAGATCCTGCCGGTCCTCGCCCGAGGCGACGCCCAGCGCGCCTTCCAGCACCGTGAGGCTTTCGCGGCAGCCGGGGCCGTGCGGGTCGCTGTCAAGGACGCCGCCGGCATCAAAGCTCAGGTCATAGACCTCTGTCTCGCCAACCGCCTCGGCGGGCGACAGGATACGGATGCGCACACCTTTCCCGCGCCCGGCGATCACCGGCGCGGCCTCGGCGCGGATCACCTCGATCCCCGGTGCGGTGCGGCCTTCGAGAAGACCGGCAAAATCCACCTGGAGCGCCTGCGTCAGGTTCCACAGGGTCGCGACCGTCGGGCTCGATTCCCCGCGCTCGATCTGGCTCACCATCGAACGGCTGACGCCCGAAAGCTTCGCGACGGCGTCAAGGCTCAGCCCCTTGGCGCGGCGTGCCTGCTTGAGCGAGGCGGCAAGGCGATCGTGGATGTCTGTGCGGGTGTTCATGCGCTGAAGGTGAGGGTGCTTGCGGAAAAGGTCAACGGGGCAGCATGTCCTCGCCTTCCGGGTCGGCGGCCTCGGCGACCAGCCAGGCCCGGAAGGCCTGCAGGGGCGGATACGATTCGCCGACGCGCGGCCAGACAAGATAATAGCTGCCGTCGCCGGCGACCGGCGCCCCCCAGGCCGCGACAAGCCGCCCGTCCGCCAGTTCCGGCTTGGCCAGAAACTCCGGCAGCAAGGCCACGCCAAGGCCGTGGATCGTGGCCTGGATCATCGGTGCGAACTGATCGAACAGCATCCCCTGCGGCGGTGTCCCGCCGACGCCGTGGGCGCCAAGCCAGCGGGCCCAGGCGTTGGGGCGCGTTTCAAGCTGCAGAAGCGGCAGGCGCAACAGGTCTGCGGCCGAGGACACCGGGTTGCGGGCCAGAAAGTCGGGTGCACAGGTCGCGACAAGCCGTTCGTCGAAAAGCTTTGCGGCGCCCGCGCCGTGCCAGTTTTCAGTGCCGAAATGAATCGCCGCGTCAAAGCCCTCCTCCTCGAAATCGAAGGGGCGCAGGCGCGTGCCGAGGTTGATGGTGATGCCGGGGTGGGCGGACAGGAATCGCGGCAGGCGCGGCGCCAGCCAGCGCGTGCCGAAGGTCGGCAGGATCGCCAGCGCCAGCGTCCCCCCGCCGGTGTCCGACCGCAGCCGCATCGACCCCCGCGAAACGAGGTCCAGCGCCTTGCCCACGTCACGCGCATAGGCCAGCGCCCGGTCCGTCGGTTGCAGCCTGCGCCCCTCGCGCAGAAAAAGCTGGACGCCAAGCTGTGCCTCCAGATTCTGGATCAACCGGCTTACGGCGCCCTGCGTCAGATCAAGGTCGCGCGCCGCCGCAAGGGTGGAACCGGTGCGGCAGACGGCCTCGAACGCCGTCAGCAGGCTGATCGAAGGCAGAAGTCGGCGGGGAAGGGCCATATATGCACTCCATGCATAGTATCTCGCCGCAATAGCAGTATTCCGGTGCCCGAAAAAGGCGCATAAAGCATATGCTGATTGCAGGGGGCCTAACATGCCGCAAGACCCGTTCCGCCGCGCCGCACGCATTGCGGATGTGGAATTGTCGGAGATCATCCAGATATCGGAAGCCGCGGCGGCCCTGAAGCGTGCCGGGCGCGACGTCATCTCGCTCGGCACCGGAGAGCCCGACTTTCCGACGCCCGTGCATGTCGTCGCTGCGGCGCACGCGGCCGCGCAACGGGGCGAGACGACCTATACCCCGACCGCGGGCACCCCGGCCTTGCGCGCGGCTGTCGCGGCCGCTTGCGAACGCGAAAACGGATACCGCCCCGACCCGGCCGAGGTCATCGTTGCCGCCGGGGCGAAGCAGGTGATCTTCGACGCGTTCTTCGCCACGCTCGACGCCGGCGACGAGGTCATCCTGGCGGCGCCCTACTGGACGAGCTACCCCGACATGATCGCCGTCTGCGGCGGCACCCCGGTTGTCGTCGCGGCCGGGGCGGCAGCCGGCTTCAAGCTGACGGCAGCCGCGCTTCGGTCGGCGATCACCGAGCGGACCCGCTGGGTTCTCCTGAATTCGCCCGGCAATCCATCGGGCGCAGTCTATTCGGCCGACGAACTCGCGTCGCTCGCCGATGTCTTGCGCGACGCCCCCCATGTCGGCATCGTCGCCGACGAGATCTACCAGCACATCTGCTATGTCCCCTTCACCTCTTTCCGCATCGCCGCGCCCGATCTTGCGGATCGCATTCTGATCGTGAACGGGGTTTCCAAATCCTACGCGATGACCGGCTGGCGGATCGGCTGGGGCATCGGGCCGCGACGCCTGATCGACGCGATGGTGGCGGTTCAGGGGCAGATCACCTCCGGCGCCTCCTCGGTCAGCCAGGCGGCCGCGCTGGCGGCGGTCTCGGGCGACCAGCAGTTGCTGGCCGAACGCAACGACGACTTCCGCGAGCGCCGCGACATGGTTCAGGCGGCGCTGAATGCAACCGGGATGATCCGCTGCGGATCGGCGGACGGGGCGTTCTACCTGTTTCCCGATTGCACTGCCGCCTTCGGCAAGGCTGCGCCCGACGGCACCCGGATCGAACGGGATGCCGATTTCACCGCCGCGCTCCTGCAGGCCGAAGGCGTCGCCCTCGTGCCGGGACGCGCCTTCGGGCTTCCCGGCCACTTCCGCCTGTCCTACGCCTATTCGCGCGCCTCGCTGACCGAGGCCTGTGCCCGAATCGCCCGTTTCTGCCAATCGCTTGCCTGAGGAGACCGCACATGGCGCTGAAACCGAAAGACGCCCCTGACCTGTCCCGCTTCGACTGGGAAGATGCCTTCCGCATGGAGGACCAGCTGTCCGAGGACGAGCGCATGATGCGTGATAGTGCCCGCGCCTATGCGCAGGAAAAACTTATGCCAAGGGTCACTGCCGCGTTCCGTGACGAAAACACCGACCCGGCGATCTTCCGCGAGATGGGCGAAATGGGGCTTCTCGGTGTCACGGTGCCCGAGGAATACGGCGGGCTTGGCGCTTCCTATGTCGCCTATGGCCTTGTCGCGCGCGAGGTGGAGCGGGTCGACAGCGGCTATCGGTCGATGATGTCGGTTCAGTCGTCGCTGGTGATGTATCCGATCTATGCCTACGGATCCGAGGAGCAGCGCAGGAAATACCTGCCGAAACTGGCCTCCGGTGAATTCATCGGCTGCTTTGGCCTGACCGAGCCCGACGCCGGGTCCGATCCGGCGGGCATGAAGACGCGGGCAACGAAGACCGCGAACGGATATGTGCTGAACGGGTCCAAGATGTGGATCTCAAACGCGCCGATCGCGGATGTGTTCGTGGTCTGGGCGAAGTCCGACGCGCATGGCGGCAAGATCCGGGGCTTCGTCCTGGACAAGGGGACAAAGGGGCTTTCGGCGCCGAAGATCGGCGGCAAGCTTTCCTTGCGCGCCTCGATCACCGGCGAGATCGTGATGGACAATGTCGAGGTGGGCGAAGACGCGCTACTGCCCAATGTCGAGGGGCTGAAAGGCCCGTTCGGCTGTCTCAACCGCGCCCGCTACGGGATCAGCTGGGGCGTCATGGGCGCGGCCGAGGCCTGTTTCCATGCGGCGCGCCAGTACGGGCTTGACCGCAAGCAGTTCAACAAGCCCTTGGCGCAAACGCAGCTTTTCCAGCTCAAGCTCGCCAACATGCTGACCGAGATCAGCCTGGGCCTGCAGGGGTCGCTTCGCGTCGGGCGTCTGATGGACGAGGCCAACGCCGCGCCCGAGATGATTTCGATCGTCAAGCGCAACAACTGCGGCAAGGCGCTGGATATCGCCCGCTGGGCCCGCGACATGCATGGCGGCAATGGTATCCAGGAGGATTTCCACGTCATCCGCCATATGGTGAACCTGGAGACGGTGAACACCTACGAGGGCACGCATGACGTCCATGCGCTGATCCTTGGCCGCGCGGTCACCGGACTGCAGGCGTTCTTCTGATTTCTTCTTTTCGGGAAACATCCCCGCCGTAGGCTCCGGCGGGGATGTTTGAAGAAGGAAGAAGGGTTTGCGGGGACAGGGTCGATGGATCGCGCCGATATCGTTCACGAGAATTTCCTGCGCCGGGTTTCGGCGGGCGACCTGCCCGCCGGCACGCCGCCGGCAGGGCCGCTTTCGCCCGAGGGGGCGGTCGCGGCCTACCGCGCCGGGTGCCTGACGCGTGCGCTCGACCGGCAAAGTCGGGCGATGCAGAAAGCGGGCCAGGGGTTCTACACCATCGGTTCGTCGGGCCACGAGGGGCTGGCGGCGGTGGCGCTGGCGCTTCGGCCGACCGACATGGCGTTCCTGCACTACCGCGATGCCGCGTTCCAGATCGCGCGGGCGGGGCAGGTGCCGGGCCAGTCGATCGCCTGGGACATGCTCCTGAGCTTCGCGGCGTCGAGCGAGGATCCGATTTCGGGCGGGCGGCACAAGGTTCTGGGTTCGAAGACGCTGAACATCCCGCCGCAGACTTCCACCATCGCCTCGCATCTGCCCAAGGCAGTGGGCGCGGCCTATGCGGTGGGCGCGGCGCGGCGGCACCGGCCGGAACACCGGGAACTGCCCGACGACGCAATCGTTTATTGTTCCTTCGGTGACGCCTCCGCCAACCATTCGACGGCGCAGGGCGCCTTCAACACCGCGCAATGGACATCCTACCAGTCGATTCCGCTGCCGCTTCTGTTCGTCTGCGAAGACAACGGGATCGGGATTTCGACCAAGACACCGAAGGGCTGGATCGCGGCGACGTTCCAGAACCGTCCGGGGCTGAAGTATTTTCATTGCAACGGCCTCGACATCTACGAGACTTTCCGCGTTGCGACGGAAGCCGCGGCCTATGTTCGCAGCCGCCGCAAGCCGGCCTTCCTGCATGTCGGCACCATTCGCCTTTATGGGCACGCCGGCGCGGATGTGCCGACGACCTACCTGCCGCGCGAGGAGGTCGAGGCCGAGGAAGCGAACGACCCCCTGCTGCATTCCGTGCGGCTCTTGTCCGAGGCCGGCGCGATGACGCCCGCGGTTGCGCTGTCGGTCTATGAGGAAACCAACGAGCGTGTGCGTCGCATCGCCGCCGAGGCGGTGACGCGGCCGCGCCTGCGCAGTGCGCAGGAGGTGATGGCAAGCCTGATCCCGCCGCGGCGCGCCTGCAAGCCGACGAACGGGCCCGGCGCGGAGGCGCGCGCCAAGGCCTTCGGAGGCGACACGAAAGCCATGGACGAGCCGCAGATCATGTCGCGGCTGATCAACTGGGCGCTGACCGACCTGATGCTTGAGCATCCAGAGATCGTCATGATGGGCGAGGATGTGGGGCGCAAGGGTGGCGTCTACGGGGTCACGCAGAAGCTGATCCACCGCTTCGGGCCGGACCGGATGATCGACACCCTTCTGGACGAACAGTCGATCCTCGGTCTTGCCATCGGCATGGCGCAGAACGGTTTCGTACCGATGCCGGAGATCCAGTTCCTGGCCTATCTCCACAATGCCGAGGACCAGATCCGGGGCGAGGCGGCGACGCTGCCCTTCTTCTCGAACGGCCAGTACACGAACCCGATGGTGCTGCGCATCGCGGGGCTTGGCTATCAGAAGGGGTTCGGCGGGCATTTCCACAACGACAATTCGGTCGCCGTGATCCGTGACATCCCCGGGGTGATCCTTGCCTGCCCGTCGAATGGTGCGGACGCCGCACGGATGCTGCGCGAATGCGTGCGGCTTGCGCGGGAAGAACAGCGAGTGGTGGTCTTTCTGGAGCCCATCGCGCTATACCCGATGCGCGACCTGCACGGCGAAAAGGACGGCGGCTGGATGTGTCGCTATCCCGACCGGTCGGAGACCATCGCGCTGGGCGAGGTCGGTGTGCATGGCGGGGGCGAAGATATTGCCATCGTCACCTTCGGCAATGGTTATTACCTGTCGCGGCAGGCCGAAAGGCGGCTGGACGAAGCGGGCGTGCGCGCTCGGGTGATCGACCTGCGCTGGCTGTCGCCCTTGCCGGTCGAGGCGCTGCTGGAAGCGGTGCGGGGCGCGAAGCGCGTCCTGATCGTGGATGAAACCCGCCGGACGGGCGGCATCGCCGAGGCGTTGATGGCGATCTTCGATGAACGCACGGACCTTCCGAAGGCGCGGCTGACGGCAGAGGACAGCTTTATCGCCACCGGGCCGGCCTATGCCGCGACGATGCCTTCGGCGGACAGCATCTTCGATGCGGCGATGGCGCTTGTGGGGGATGGGAAATGAAGACGGCGGTCGTCATCTGCCCTGGACGGGGCACCTATACGAAGACCGAGCTTGGCTATCTTGGCCGCAACTTCGGGGACCGCGCCCTTCTCGCGGCGTTCGATGCCACGCGCGGCGCGCTTGGCCAGGAGACGCTTTCGGCGCTTGACGGTGCGGCGGGCTATTCGGTCGCGAAGCACACGCGGGGCGACAATGCCTCGGCCTTGATCTACGCCGCGACGCTGGGCGATTTTCGTGCCCTCGACGGCGAGGCGATCCGGGTCGTTGCGGTCACCGGCAATTCCATGGGCTGGTATTCGGCCCTGGCCTGCGGTGGCGCGCTGAGCGCCGAGGCGGGTTTCGAGGTCGTCAACACCATGGGCACACTCATGCAGGAGGCGCTGATCGGCGGACAGCTGATCTATCCTTTCGTCAACGAAGACTGGGTCGCGGATCCGGCGCGCAAGGCGGACCTGTTGGCAACGGTCGCCGGGATCGGTGCGCGCGCGGGCCATGTGCTGACGCTTTCGATCGATCTTGGCGGGATGCTTGTGCTGGCCGGCAACGAAGAGGGACTGAAAGCCTTCGAGGCCGCGGTGCCACCGGTCCAGGGGCGATTTCCCATGCGTCTGGCCAACCACGCCGCGTTCCACTCGTCGCTTCAGGCGCCGGTGGCCGAACGTGGCCGCGCGCGGCTTTCGCCGTCGCTCTTCGGCCAGCCGAAGCTGCCGATGATCGACGGGCGCGGCGCGATCTGGTGGCCGGGCGCGACCGACACCCATGCGCTTTGGGACTACACCCTCGGCCATCAGGTGACCGAGACCTACGACTTCACCCGGGCAATCGGGATCGCCGCGCGGGAATTCGCGCCCGACCTGTTCATCGTGACCGGGCCGGGCACGACGCTGGGCGGGGCGGTGGCGCAGTCGTTGATCCTGTCGCACTGGCGCGGCATGCATTCGAAAATCGATTTCCAGACACGGCAACAGGCGGCGCCGGTCCTGATCTCCATGGGAATGGTCGATCAGCGGGCGACCGTCACGAAGGGAGACTGAGATGAACCACGACGAAATCCTCAGGGCCGCGGGCCTGACGCAGGGCGAACTGACCGGTGGCACGCTGTCCGTGCATTCCCCCATCGACGGGGCCGAAGTCGCGCGGATCCGCGAAACCGACGCGGCGCAGATGCCCGCCGTCATCGCCAAGGCGCAGGATGCGTTCAGGGCGTGGCGGCAGGTGCCCGCACCGCGCCGGGGTGAACTTGTGCGCCTTCTGGGCGAAGAACTGCGCGCGGCAAAGGACGAACTTGGCGCGCTGGTGACGCTTGAGGCCGGCAAGATCACGTCGGAAGGTCTGGGCGAAGTACAGGAGATGATCGACATCTGCGACTTTGCCGTGGGCCTCAGCCGCCAGATCTACGGGCTGACCATCGCTTCCGAACGTCCCGGCCACCGGATGATGGAAACCTGGCATCCGATGGGTCCCTGCGCCGTCATCACCGCCTTCAACTTCCCGGTCGCGGTCTGGTCGTGGAACACCGCGCTGGCGCTTGTCTGCGGCGACCCGGTGATCTGGAAGCCATCCGAAAAGACGCCACTGACCGCCATGGCATCCATGAAGATCATGGAACGTGCGCTGAAGCGCTTTGGCGACGACGCGCCGGATGGGCTGGTGCAACTGGTCATCGGTGGCCCGGCGGTGGGCGAGGCGCTGGTGAACTCGAAGGACGTGCCGATCGTCTCGGCCACCGGATCGACACGGATGGGCGGCATCGTCGGGCCCCGCGTGGCGGCGCGCTGGGGACGTCCGATCCTGGAACTGGGTGGCAACAACGCGATGATCGTCGCGCCCTCGGCCGATCTCGACATGGCGGTGCGGGCGATCGTCTTCTCGGCCGTCGGAACGGCAGGGCAGCGCTGCACGACCTTGCGCCGCCTGATCGCGCACAATTCGATCAAGGACGATCTGGTCGCACGTCTGGTCAAGGCCTATGGCAGTCTGCCGATCGGCGATCCGCGCAAGGGCACGACGCTGATCGGCCCGCTGGTCGATCACGCCTCGCGCGACCGGATGCAGGCGGCGCTTGAAAAGGCGCGGTCCGAGGGCGGCAAGGTTCACGGCGGCAGGACGGTCGCGACGGGCGTGCCGCAGGGCGGGGCCTATGTGGAACCTGCCATTGCCGAAATGCCCCAGCAGACCGATACCGTGCGCACCGAAACCTTCGCGCCGATCCTCTACGTCATGGGCTACGAGACGTTGGAGGAAGCGATCGCGATCCAGAACGACGTGCCGCAGGGCCTGTCTTCGTGCATCTTCACGCTGAACATGCGCGAGGCGGAAACCTTCCTGTCGGCGGCGGGTTCGGACTGCGGCATCGCCAACGTCAACATCGGGCCCTCTGGCGCCGAGATCGGCGGCGCCTTCGGCGGCGAAAAGGAAACCGGCGGCGGCCGCGAAAGCGGTTCGGACGCCTGGAAGGGCTACATGCGCCGCCAGACCAACACGATCAACTACGGTGCGACGCTTCCGCTGGCGCAGGGCGTGAAGTTCGACTTCTGAGACGTACGCAACGCAGTCCCGGGCCTGCCCCGGGACCTCTGCCGAAACGCAAGGAAGCCCCGGATAAAGTCCGGGGCTTCATTTTTTTGCTTTTGTCTCCATATTCTTCACACGGAACGACGCCACCTTAACGATCACCTTCCAAATTCGCACTTGCGGTCTTTGACGTGATTGGCTGGACTGCGGCGTGAGACGCTAAGAAAACGGGGCGGTTTATGAGGTTGGTTTCGGTCGATGCCGAACTGTTTGTTCCGAAGGGCAGCATGCGCGCACAACCCATCAGGTTCAGACTGTCTTTCTCTGATGGCAGATCGCTGCGCCTATCCGGCGACGGAACGGGCGAAGCACTTCGCGTTGACGCGGAGCCGCTGGAACCCACTGTTGACATGGGACGATACGGCGAAACGTTCTATCAGGACGTAATATGCCTTCTGTCACCCTACTTGATGGACACGCCTGTAGAACGACTCACGATGCTTGAGTTGGCCGGCGTGCAGGTCGGTTTTTCGCTAGTTCCGACTGCCGGGCAGGCTTTTCACATATGGGTCGATGGAGATGAGTTTTATTGGGGGAACGACAGCGCCTTGGCGGAACACCCATGGCGTAACGGTGCCGCCCCGACTCAGACAAAGTTTGTCTGGATGAACGATAAATAGCCGCGCCCGGCCGCGATCAATACTGCCGGCGAAGACCGGTCCTGATCCTCCCCGACACATTGACCGGCTACCCCGGCACTTTTCCGCATTTCCCCACCAAAACCGCCGGAATAGCTGACGAAATCGCCAGCCGCGCGGGCGATTGTGGCTCCCGAACCGGCGGCAGGCCGGAGGGTTCAGACAAGAAAAGGAAGCGCGTCATGTCGTTCAACAAGGTTGCCGTTCTCGGCCTCGGAAAGGTCGGCCATCTGGCCGCGGAACTGCTCTCCGAAGCAGGCTTTGCCGTCACCGGCGTCGATGCGCGCGAGGTCTCGGGTTGCCCCTTCCCGACGAAGGCTGCCGACCTGACCGACAAGGACGCCTTAGCCGCGATCCTGAAGGATCAGGAGGCGGTCCTGTCCTGCCTGCCCTATCACCTGAACATCGGTGTCTCGACCGTCGCCCACGGCCTTGGACTTCATTACTTCGACCTGACCGAAGACGTTCCGACGACGAGGCACATCCGCGATCTCGCCGGCAGTTCAAGGGGCATCATGGCCCCGCAATGCGGTCTTGCGCCCGGCTTTGTCGGGATCGTCGGCGCCCATCTGGCGGAACAGTTCGACAAGGTCCGTTCGATCCGCTTGCGGGTGGGTGCCCTGCCGCAGAATCCGACCGGTCTTCTGGGCTATGCCTTCAACTGGTCGCCCGAGGGTGTCGTCAACGAGTATCTGAACGACTGCGAGGTGATCGAGGAAGGCGTGCTGAAGACCGTTTCGGCGATGGAATGGCTTGAGACGATCTATATCGACGGCGTGAAGCTTGAGGCCTTCACCACTTCGGGCGGCCTTGGCACGATGTGCGAAACCTACGCCGACAGGATCGAGAACCTGGATTACAAGACGATGCGGTATCCGGGCCATGTGGAGCTGATGAACTTCTTCTTCCACGAGCTTCTGATGCGCGAAAACCGGGCCGAGGCGGGCCGGATCCTGACCCATGCCAAGCCGCCGGTCGACGAAGACGTGGTCTATGTCCATGTTGCGGCCGAAGGCTGGATCGAAGGGCAACTGAAGCGCAAGGAATTCGTCCGGGCCTATTATCCGCTGGAAATCGGCGGGAAGCGGCGCACGGCGATTGCCTGGACGACCTCCGCCTCTGTCGTCGCGGTGATCGAGATGGTCAGGGATGGGCTGATCCCGGCGAAGGGCTTCCTGAAGCAGGAAGATATCCCGCTGGCGCCCTATCTCGCGACGCGGACCGGAAACTATTACAACCTCGGCCATCGGGGTCGTGGCAATTGACCTTCACCCGCGCGCGGCTTGGCGGCGCGCGGCCATCGCCCGGGGTGGCCGGTCTATCCGCGCGCGCCCCAGGTGTCGGAAAGACGGTAGCCTTCCGGCCAGGGATCGGCGGGGTCCAGCATGTGCTGGTGCGTCCCGGTGATCCAGGCCCGGCCCGTGATTTCAGGGACAATGGCAGGGCGGCCGGCGACATCGGCCAGCCCCGCGATCCGGCCCGAGAACTCCGATCCGATGATCGACCGGGCGACAAGCGTCTGGCCGTTGCGCATCTTCCCCTGCGCGTGAAGAAGCGCCATGCGCGCCGAAACCGCCGTTCCGGTGGGCGATCTGTCGATCTTGCCCGGGCGGATGGCCACCGCGGAACTGGTGCAAAAGCCGTTTTCCGTTGCGTCCAGCGGCCCGGCGAACAGGCAGAAGGAGATGTGATCCCAGTCGGTTTGTTCGGGATGCGAAAAGCCAAGCTGGTCATTTGCGGCCGCGGTGATCCGGACGCCCAGGCGGGCAATGTCGTATGCTTCGTCCTCGCGGATCGCGAAGCCCAGGGCGGCTGCATCCACGATGACGAAACTGTCGCCCCCATAGGCGGTGTCGACCGTCAGCGTTCCCAGCCCGTCGACCTCGACAGTCGCGCCGATGCGGTCAGCGAAGGAGGGCAGGTTGCGGACGGTGATGCGTTCGGCCTTGCCGCCCCGGCACTCCGCGCGAACCCTGACAAGTCCGCCGGGCGCCTCAAGCGTCAGTTCCGTCACCGGTTCGGTCATCGGCAGGATGCCCGCGTCCAGAAGCACCGTCGCCACGCAGATCGAATTCGATCCGGACATGGGCGGGCTGTCTTCCGGCTCCATGATGATGAACCCCATCTGCGCTTCGGGATGTTTCGGCGGCACCAGCAGGTTGACGTGCCGGAACACGCCGCCACGGGGTTCGTTCAGCATGAAGCGGCGCAGGTTTTCGTCCGCCGCGATGAAGCTGCGCTGCTGCCAGAGCGTTTCGCCGGGAGGCGGTGCGACACCGCCGACGATCACGTCGCCGACCTCGCCCTCGGCGTGGCAACTGATCGTGTGGATGACCCGTGTGGTGCGCATTAGGCCCCCTGCTGGAAAGCGTACGGGGCAGTATTGCCGGTGTTCTTGCGCGGGGGCAATCGATCTGATCGGTGGTCGGGATCAGGCCGGGGTTTTCGGCCCGTCCTGGGTAAAATGATGCGGAAAGAACGCGGCCGCGCAGGCGTAGACGGTCGTCAGCGCCTCTGCCCGGCTGTAAGGCGTGTTCATCGTCATCATGTCGAGCCAGACCCCTTCGAGCGTCACGCGCAACACCCGCGCGGCGAGCGTGGGGTTGTAGCCATAGCGCCCCTCGGCGGCGAGCCTTTCGCAGATGCCAAGCATCGCGCGGAAATACTCCGCATCGTTCGACCCGCAATGCTCCTGGTAAAGCGGGCGGCATTGTGCCTCGCCCCAGTAGGCGCACCAGGCGGCAAGGCGGGCTGACGTGCAGATATCGGGGTTGAAGTCGGCACGGATCAACGCGTCAAGCTGTTGCGCAGGGGCATCGGGGGCGACGGCAAGGGCCGCCACCCAGTTTGCCCTGTATTCCTCGGACAGGAAGGTCAGGGTTTCGGTCAGAAGCTTTTCCTTCGTCTCGAAATGGAAGTTCACGAGGCCATGCGACAGACCCGCGCGATTGGCGACGTCGGTCAGCGTGGTGCGCGCGTAGCCGCGTTCGGCGATGGTCTCGATCGTCGATTCGATCAACTGCTGGCGCCGCGCGGCACGGCTTAGCTTGCGGGGTTGCGTAGGGTCGCCCTTGGGCTTCGAAATGGCTTCGTTCATCGGGAATCCCTTCGACGGACCAGGGGTGTGCCACTCCATAAATAAGGCCATTTCACCTGCCTGCAACCAATGATCCGTCATTTTGAATGTTCAGTCAATATTCTGATTGACAGCCCAGTCAATACGGCTCTAGCCTGAAGGGGTCAGGGGGTGGACTGTGTGGCCGCCGGCCTATGCCCGCGTGCCACCGGACACGGAACAGGAGAATTCACAGATGGCCCCGATTGCGAAGCGCGATCTTACAAAGTCGAATGCACAATTCAGGAAGGCGCTGAAGCGTCTGCCGCTGGGTGTGGCATCGACCTTCCGCTACTGGGGGGATGACCGGACGATCTATGTCGATCACGGCAAGGGCGGGCGGACCTGGGACATCGACGGAAACTGTTACGTCGACTACCGGCTTGGATACGGTCCCGCGATCCTTGGCTATGCCGACGACCGGGTCGACGCCGCCGCGCGCAGGGGTATGGAGGTGGGCGGCGTCTTCGCGCTTTCGACCGAACGCGAACTGGCCGTCGCGGACCGCATCGCCGGGATGGTTCCGGCCGCAGAGCTTGTCCGCTTCTCGAACTCGGGCACCGAGGCGGTGATGGCGGCGCTGCGCCTTGCGCGGGCGCACACCGGGCGCGACAGCTATCTTCTGGTCGAAGGGGGCTATCACGGCCTTTTCGACGCGGCGATGTGGATGGCCAACATGGAGGACTGGGACACAAGGTCGAACCGCGACCCCGAAGTGGTTTCCTATGGCCAGGGTATTCCGCGCACGCTGAAGGAACTTGCGCATCTGGTTCCGATGAACAACTGCGAACGGCTTGAGGATACCTTCCGGCGCCATGGCAATACGCTTGCCGCGATGCTGATCGAACCGATCCAGGGCAACTGCTGCGCGATTTCGGCCGATGTCGAATATGTGCAGCTGGCCCGGCGGCTTTGCGACGAATACGGTGTTCTGCTGATCATCGACGAGGTCAAGACGGGATTTCGCGTCGGTAAGGGCGGGATACAGGGAATCATGGGGGTCACGCCTGACATCACGACCTTTGCCAAGGCTGTCGCGAACGGCTACCCGATCGCCGTCGTCGCGGGCAGGGAAGAGGTGATGCGCACCTTCCGCTACGGCGGTGCATCGCATGGCGGCACCTACACGGCGCATTCCGTCAGTCTTGCGGCGGCCGAGGAATGCCTGCGCATCCTGGATGAGACCCCCGCGCTCGAAACGCTCGCGTCCTATGGCGAACGGCTGATGGCCGGGATCTCGAAGATCCTCGACGCCCGCAAGATCGTCCATTCCTACACCGGCCACCCGTCGATGTTCGGACTTTTCTTTGCCGAGAAAGCCCCGAACAACTACCGTGACTGGAAGAAGTCGGATTACTCCTTCTACGACCAGATGGCCTATCATCTGCATGACCTGGGCGTGATCTGCGAACCGGATTCACGCGAACCCTGGTTCATGTGCGAAGCGCACGGGCTGGACGAAAGCTGCCTGACCGACACGCTGAAGGCAGTCGAGACGGCGGTGGACCTGACGCTGGAACATTTCGAAGAGGAAGCGAAGCACGCATGATCTACGATGCGGTGATCATTGGCGCAGGGCATAACGGACTTGTCTCCGCCTGCTACCTCGCCCGCGCGGGCCTCAAGGTCATGGTCGTCGAGAAGAACGACTGGATCGGCGGCGCCGCGGTCAGCCGGGAGCTCTATCCGGGCTTCACCTATTCCAACTGTTCCTATGTTTCGTCCCTGTTCCGGCCCGAGATCATGCGCGATCTGGAACTGCCCCGGCACGGGCTTCAGATCCTGCCCTACGAGGGCGGCGCGCTTTTTACCGAGGGCGGAGACTATCTGGGCATGTTCCGCAATCACGAGGCCAACCGCCGCGAGATCGAGCGGCACAGCCCCCGTGACGCGGAAGCCTATGACCGCTACGCCCGCGACGTGCTGCGCCACTGCCGCTTCATCCGCCCGATGCTCTTGCGCACCGCCGCCGACCCGGCAAGCTTCCGGCCGCGCGACATCGCGGAACTGGCCTGGATGGGCAAGCAGATGTTCGGCCTTTCGGAAATGGCGATGTACGACATGATCCGGTTCTGGACGATGTCGATCGCCGATTTCCTTGACGAGTATTTCGAGAACCCGGCGGTCAAGGCCTACCAGGCCGTCGCCTCGATCATCGGCACGGCACTTGGGCCGATGTCGCCGGGGACCGCCTATGTTCTTCTCCATCACGCGATGGGCGATGTCGACGGCAACGTCGGCGCCTGGGGGTTTTCGCGCGGCGGCATGGGGTCAATCACCAAGGCGCTTTCTGCATCCCTCAAGGCGGCGGGCGGGGAGATCCGCACCGGGTCGGGGGTCGAACGTATCCTCGTGCGGAACGGCCGCGCGACCGGCGTCGTGCTTGAAAACGGCGACGAGGTGCTGGGCCGCCGCGTGGTCTCGAACATGGATGTGAAGCGGACATTCCTGAAACATGTCGAGGAGGCGGAGCTGCCCGCGTCCTTCGTCAAGCGGGTAAGGAACTTCAAGATCCGCGGCTCGTCGGGCAAGCTCAACATCGCGCTGGATCGCGCGCCAAGGTTCACGGCGCTGCCCGAAGGATCGCCCTGCATGAAGGGCGACATGCATTTCACCGATTCCATCGAGAAGATGGAATTGGCCTATGACGACTGGAAGGCGGGACACTACAGCCGCGATCCGTTCCAGGACATGATGATCCCGACGATGATCGACCCGACGATGACCCCGCCGGGCAAGCATTTCATGTCCTGCTTCATCCAGTATGCCCCGCCGAAGATCGAGGGCAACGACTGGACGGATGCGGACCGCGATGCCTTTGCGGACACAGTGCTGAACCAGATCGAGGCCCATGCGCCGGGCTTCAAGGACAGTGTTCTGCACTATGAGGTGCGCACCCCGCGCGAGCTGGAAAGGGAGGTCGGGCTGACCGAAGGCAACATCTTCCAGGGGGAACTGACCTTCGATCAGCTTCTCTTCAACCGCCCGGTGCCCGGCTATGCGCAGTATCGCAGTCCCATCAAGGATCTCTGGATCTGCGGGTCGTCGACCCATCCCGGCGGGGGCGTGATGGGTGCGCCCGGGCGCAACGCGGCGGCAGAGATCCTGCGTGACATCAAGACCCCGAAGAAAGACATGAGCGATGCCTATGCCGTCCTTTGATGCGATCGTGATCGGCGGCGGAACCAACGGGCTTGCCTGTGCCGCGCGGCTGCAGAAGTCCGGCCGGAAGGTTCTGGTGCTGGAATCGGGTGCCGAACCCGGCGGCGCGGCACTTGGGCACGAATTCGCGCCGGGATATCGGGCGCCGGGACTTGCGCATATCGTCAACATGATCGACGCGCGGGTCGAACGCGAAATGGACCTGGGCCGGCACGGCCTTGCCTATGCCAGCCTGAACATGCCTTCCACGGCAGTCGCGACAGACGGGGACCACCTTGTCCTGGAAGGCGAGGCGGGGGAACGCGTGACAGGCCTGTCGGAGGCGGAACAAAGGGCATGGGGCGAACTTCGCACCCAGCTTCTGACCTTCGCGGGCGTGCTTGCGCCCTTCAAGGCGATGACGCCGCCGCGTATCGCCGCCGGTGTTGGCAACGAATACATGAAGCTTGGCAAGCTCGGCTTCAGCATTCGCGGCATGGGCAGGGACAACTTCCGCGAATTCCTGCGGATGCTTCTGATCAACGTCTATGACGTGCTGAACGACGAACTGACCGACCCCAGGCTCAAGGGGTTGCTTGCCCATGACGCGGTTCTTGGAACCTGGCTTGGGCCGCGTTCGCCCAATTCGCTGATCCATCTTCTTAACCGGCTCTCGGGGCAGGTCGCCGGCAGGCGGGCGGCGATCGCGCTGCCGAAAGGGGGCATGGGGTCGGTGGCGGTTGCCATGGCGCGTTCCGCCGAAGCGCTGGGGGTGACGGTGCGCAGCGGTGCGCAAGTCTCGCAGATCGTGATGGACGGCGACCGCGCGGTGGGCGTCGTACTGGCCGACGGGGAGGAGATCCGCGCGGGCACGGTAGTTTCCGCGATCGGTCCGAAGGCCACGTTCCTCGGGCTTGTCGGACCACGGCACCTGGATACCGGTTTCGTGAACCGTGTGCGCCACATGAAGGCGCGCGGGGGGGCGGCGAAGCTGCACCTGGCGTTGCGGGGCGCGCCGGATTTTCGCGGCGCCGATCTGGGCACCCGGCTGGTTCTGGCGCCGTCCGAAACCGCGGTGGAACTGAGCTTCAACGCGGTGAAATACGGCAAGGTGCCCGAACGTCCGGTGATGGAGGTGGTCCTGCCTTCGGTGCATGAGGATGGCCACGCTCCCTCCGGTCACCATGTCCTATCCGCGGTGGTGCAGTTCGCTCCGCACGCCCCCCAGACCAACCTCGACGCCGCCCGGGCCGAGATGCTGGGACGGTCGCTTGCCGTGCTTGAGGACCATGCACCGGGCATCGGCGATCTTGTGGAACACGCGGAGATCCTGATGCCCTACGACATAGAGACGCGCTATGGCATGGCGGGCGGCAACTGGCATCACGGGGAACTGAGCGTGGAACAGATGCTGTTCCTCAGGCCGTTCCCCGGAATGGCGCAGTATGCAACCCCGATCAACGGGCTTTGGGTCGCGGGCGCCGGTTGCCACCCCGGCGGCGGCATTTCGGGCGCGGCGGGCTGGAACGCTGCCGAAAGGATCATCAGGGAGGTTCGGGGATGAAAGCCGAAAAGACCGTGCGGCCCGATCCGCGCCTTCATTACCTGACCCCCCTGCGCCAGACCCCGTTCCATGCCCGGACGTCTGCGGCGAACCGGTTGAACAGCTGGGGGCCTTGGGGCGGATACACCACGGTTCTCGAATTCGAAGACCTGGCGATGGAGCATTCGGCCATTCGCAACTCTGCCACGGTCTATGACCTTTGCCCGATGGTGAAATACCGGGTGTCGGGGCCGGGGGCCGCGGACTATCTGAACCGGCTGACCGTGCGCAATGCCGCGAAGCTGCCCGTCGGGGCTGTCCACTATACGATCTGGTGCGATGACGCGGGCAAGATCATCGACGACGGCACGGTGTTCCGGCTGGCCGGGGACGACTTCCGGATCTGCTGTCAGGAACGCCATCTTCCCTGGCTCCTGGACAGCGCCATCGGCTTCGATGTCCGCGTCCGCGAAGAGACGGAGGATGTCGCGGCACTGTCCCTGCAGGGCCCGTGTTCCTATGCGGTCCTGAAGGCGGCGGGGTTTGACGTGGCCGCGCTGAAACCCTTCCGCATGGTGACCTTTCCTTTCGATGGCGGGGAACTCATGGTTTCCCGCACCGGATTTACAGGCGATCTGGGCTATGAACTCTGGACCACACCGGATCATGCCCTGCCGCTCTGGGACCGGTTGTTCGAGGCGGGCGCACCCTGGGGTATCCGGCCCATCGGGACGCAGGCGCTGGACATCGCGCGTACGGAGGCGGGGTTCATCATCACCAACCTCGATTTCGTCCCGTCCCATCAGGCGGTGCGCGAAGATCGGGTGCGTTCGCCCTTCGAAATGGCACTGGACTGGATGATCGACTGGGACAAGGGCCATTTCACCGGGCGCCGCGCACTTCTGGAGGAGCGGGCGAAAGGCTCGCAATGGGCCTTCGTCGGCCTTGATATCGAAGGCAACGTATCGGCGGAGCAGTCGATCATCTACCACGACAAGAAGCACGAGGTCGGACAGATCACCGCCGCCTGCTGGTCGCCGACAGTCAAGCGCAACATCGCGCTTGCCTACGTCAAACGGCCCTACCACGCCGGGAAGTCCGGCAACCTCTGGGTCGAGGTCTATGCGATGCGCGAACTGCAATACGCCAAGCTGATGTTGCGGGCGGAAGTCTGCGAACGGCCGTTCTTCAATCCGGCCCGACGCCGCGCCACGCCGCCCGGCATGTTCTGAGGGAGGGAAAGTTGAGCCTGCACCGCCATCCCGACTCGCCGATCCTTGACCACTGCCCCGAAACGCTGCCCTCCTGGGTCTACCATGACCCCGCCTGGCACGAGAAAGAGCGACGGGCGATCTGGGCGCGCGAATGGGTGTATGTCGGGCGGCGCAACGACCTTGCCAGGGGGAGCATGCGGCGGATCGAGGTCGCGGGTCAAAGCCTTGTGCTTTGTCACGACCGCGAGGGGCGGCTGGCCTGTTTCCACAACACCTGCCGTCACCGCGGGGCGGAGCTTTGTTCGACCGCGGAGCAGCCACTGGGCAAGCTGATCACCTGCAAGTATCACAACTGGTCCTACGCGACCGATGGGCGGCTAGTGTCCACCGCCTATGGAACGCCGACCGACGACTTCCGGCGCGAAGACCACGGGCTGTTCGCGGTTCATGTGAAGGACTGGAACGGGTTCCTCTTCGTCTGCCTTGCAGCGGACGCGCCGGATTTCGCCCCGGACATGGGGGTCCGGTGCCTGGACAACTGGCCGATGGCCGGCCTGCAGACCGGGCACCGCATGGAAAAGCTTCTCAGGTGCAACTGGAAGATATTCTGGGAAAACTACAATGAATGCCTGCATTGCCCGGGCGTTCACCCTGAATTGTGCGACATGGTCCCGATCTACAAGCAGGGCATCATGGCGACGAACGAGGCCGAGGGCTGGACACCCGACGCGCCGCGGCCCCAGTCGAACCTGAAGGAGGGGGCCGTGACCTGGACGGCCACGGGCCAGCCTTGCGGGCCGGTATTTCCGGGACTGAGCGCCGAGGAACGCACGAACGGCTACAACTTCGTGACCATCTATCCGACGATGTTCATCGTTGCCCATGTGGATCATGTCCGCGCGGTCAGGCTTGAACCGGTCGGACCAGAGGAAACCCGGCTGGTCGCGGAATGGTTCTTTGCACCCGAAACGCTTGCGCAACCCGGTTTCGACGCGGCCAGTGTCGCGGCCTTTGCAACCATCGTGATGTCGCAAGACGCCGAGGTGGCCGAGATGAACCAGCGTGGGCTTCATTCTGATCGCTATGAAAGGGGACGACTCATGCCGCAGGAATTCGACATCCACCGGTTCCACCAGTGGCTTCGCACGCGTATGGAGGCAGCGGGCGAGGTGATCGGATGAACAAGTCGCTCAACACCAAGCCGCGTCCCGTACCGGGCGACTGGGATCGCCGTGGCCTGCCTGGCTGGACCTATCATTCCAGGGCACTTTTTGACCTTGAGAAGCGCGAGGTCTTCCAGACCCACTGGCAGATCGCGGGCCATGTGAACGATATCCCGTCGCCGGGCGACTACCTGACGATGGATGTGACCGACGAACGCGCGCTGGTGATCCGGGGCAAGGACGGTGTCGTCCGGGGGTTCCACAACCTTTGCCGCCATCGCGGCGCGCGGGTCGCAGCGGAAGAACACGGGCACTGCAAGGGGGCACTTGTCTGCCCGTTTCATGGCTGGGTCTACAACCTTGACGGCACACTGCGCGGCGCTGCGCGCCCCGAAAGCTTCGGCGATCTCGACCGCAAGGAATTCGGCCTGCGTCCACTGGACCTGGAGGTCTGGCGGGGCTTCATCTTCATCCGTTTCAGGTCGGGGCCACAGCCGTCGGTGGCGACGCTCATGGCGCCCTTCGACGCGGATTTCGCGGCCTGGCGGTCAGAGGAATTGCTGCCCGCAGGCGACACCTGGACCGGCGAACTGCCGGTGAACTGGAAATCGATCCGTGACGTGGACAACGAGGGGTATCACGTCGCTATGGCGCATCCGGCGCTTCAAGACCTTTATGGCCGGACATATAGCGACAAGACCTATACCAACGGCATTTCCGCTTCTTTCGCGACGTTCGGCGACAATCCGGGACGGCTCTGGTCGGTTCGCAACTATGTGAAGTTTTCGCCGGTTCAGGACTGGCTGCCCGAGAACCGCAGACGCACCTGGGCCTATTTTGGCGTCTTTCCCTCGGGCGTCATCACCTTCACCCCTGAATCGGCAAACTTCTATCACGAACTGCCTGTCGCACCGGGGCGGACACTGATGCGCAGCCGGACCTATCGCCGCGCGGAGGAGTCGCGGCAGGCCCGCGTGGCGCGCTATCTTGCGGCGCGGATCGACCGCGAAACAAGCAAGGAAGACCAGATGTTGTCGATCTGGTCGAACGAATCCATGAAGTCTTCCGCATTCGAGGATTTTCACTTGTCCGACCTCGAATTCGGCGTGAAGGTTCATCATGATCAGCTACGCCGGGTCCTGCCTGTGACCCGCCTGCCTGATGCCCCGCCAGAGGACCGGATCGAAGCCACGAACGAAAACCTCCGCAGCCTTGATGCCGAAATATGATCAAAATCGGTTGACCGGAATCGCTGGACGCTGCTCAATAAAAAAAACCAAAGCCAAGAACCAACAGAGGAGAGACCCATGAAACTCAGCAGAAGGACGACACTCACGGCGCTTGGCGGTGCCCTCGCCCTGCCGTATGTCCGACCCTCCTGGGCGCAAGCCGGAACGGTGAACGTCTACAACTGGGCCGATTACATCGGTGAGACGACGCTTTCGGATTTCGAGGCGCAGACCGGGATCGGCGTGGTCTACGATACCTATTCCTCGGCAGAGGAAGCGCAGGCCAAGATGCTTGCCGGTTCCAGCGGCTATGACGTGGTCGATCACGCCGGCGTGGACATGCCGCGCGCGATCACGGCGGGCATCTACGAGAAGCTTGACAAGTCCCTCCTGCCGAACTGGAAGAACCTTGATACCGAAGTGCTGCGGATCCTGGCGGGATGGGATCCCGGCAACGATTACGGCATGCCCTACATGTGGGGATCGGTCGGCTTCACCTACAACGTGGACATGGTGCTTGAGCGTATCCCCGACGCCGACATGACGTCGATGGACCTGATCTTCAAACCCGAGAACGCCGAGAAGCTTTCTGATTGCGGCATCTCGATCCTCGACAGCCCGACCGACATCATGCTGATGGTGCTGAAATACCTTGGGCTGGACGGGGATACGACGAATGTTGCCGACTACGACAAGGTCGTCGAGGCGTTCAAACCGATCCGCCAGTACATCCGCACCTTCGACAACACCAACTATCTGAACGCGATCCCGAACGGTGAACTTTGCGCGATCAACAACTGGTCGGGCGACGATGCGACGGCTGCGGGGCGCGCGGCTGAAGCCGGGATCGAGATGAACCTCGCGTATTTCGTGCCGAAGACCGGCGCGCCCGCCTGGGTCGACTGCATGGCGATCCCGTCGGATGCGCCGAACCGCGAGAACGGCTACAAGTTCATGAACTTCCTGATGGAGCCGCAGGTCGCGGCAGGCGACACGAACTACACCTACTATGCCACCGCCAACATCCCGGCAAAGGAGTTCATCCTGCCCGAGATTCTTGAAGACCCGGCGGTTTATCCCGATGCCGAAACGATCGGCCGGATGTGGGCGCCCAAGCCCTTTAACGAGGAACAGGATCGTGCCATGACCCGCGCCTGGCAGGCGATCAAGACGGGCTGAGGCGCGGGTGAAGGGAGAGACCGCCGAAATGCTGGCTGCGGCATCGTCAGGAACGCCCGAGGCTGCACCCGGGCAGGCGCGCCCGTTCATCCGGATCGAGGGTGTAACGAAGCGCTTCGGAACATTCACGGCGGTTTCTTCCGTCACGCTTGATATCAGGAAGGGCGAGATCTTCGCCCTTCTTGGCGGCTCCGGCTGCGGCAAGACCACGCTCTTGCGGATGCTCGCAGGCTTCGAGACCCCGACCGAGGGGCGCATCTTCATCGACGGGCAGGACATGACCGGGGTTCCGGCCTATGAACGTCCTGTTCACATGATGTTCCAAAGCTATGCGCTGTTCCCCCACATGACGGTGGAAAAGAACATCGCCTACGGCCTCAAGCACGAGAAGATGACCGAGGCACAGCGCAAGGACCGCGTGCGGGAAATGCTGGACCTCGTGCAGCTGACCCAGTTCAGCCACCGCAAGCCGCACCAGATTTCCGGCGGCCAGCGCCAGCGGGTCGCCCTGGCGCGCGCACTGGCGCGGCAGCCGAAGCTTCTGCTTCTGGATGAACCCCTGGCGGCGCTGGACAAGAAGCTGCGCGAACACACGCAGTTCGAACTGATGGACATCCAGCACAAGACCGGCACGACTTTCATCGTTGTGACCCACGACCAGGAAGAGGCGATGATCCTGTCCAACCGCATCGCCGTCATGGACAAGGGCGAGGTCAGGCAGGTCGGCAGCCCGACCGAGATCTATGAATACCCCAACAGCAAGTTCGTCGCGGGTTTCATCGGGTCGATCACCTTCTTCGACGGCAAGGTCGCGTCGGTTTCCGGCGATCAGGCGATGGTCGACGTGCCCGACCTAGGCACCACCGTGACGGCGCGGGCGATCGCGGGCATCGCCCCCGGCCAGCCCATCACGCTGGCGCTCCGCCCCGAGAAGATCGCGATTTCCCGCACCCGCCCAGACGGTGTGAACGCCTTCGAGGGAACGGTGGACGACCTCGGTTACTTCGGGAAGGATTCGCTTTACAAGGTGAAGCTTGCGTCAGGCAAGGTTCTGTCCGTCCTTTCGGTCAATGCCCGCCGTGCGGGGGAAAACGAACGCGTCGCGGACTGGGAAGACCGTGTCTGGCTCGGCTTCGATCCGGGCGCTGCCATCCTTCTGGCGCAGTAGGAGCCGCGCATGACAGAGGTTTCCGGCAACGGCGCACAACCTGCCTCCGATCCCGGCCACCACGGGGCTTTCGCGCGCTGGTTCAACCGCCGGGGATGGGCGGACCTGACGATCGCGACGCCCTATGTCTGGCTGGTGATCTTTTTTCTGGTACCGTTCCTCATCGTCGTCGCAATGAGTGTGGCGACACGCACGCCGACATCCCCGCCCTTCTCCTTCGGCGGCGAACACCCGCTGATCAACACAGCGACCTATGATCGCCTTTTCTCCGACTCGCTCTATATCCGCGCGTTCCTGACCTCGATCCGCAACGCGGCCTTCGCGACGCTGCTGTGCCTGCTGATCGGCTATCCGATGGCGCTGGGACTGACGCGGGTGTCGAAGTCCTGGCGCAATATCCTGCTGATGCTGGTCATCCTGCCCTTCTGGACTTCCTTCCTGTTGCGCGTCTACGCCTGGATGGGGCTGATGGGCAACAACAGCTGGTTCAACAAGCTTCTGACGGCCGGCTACAACATGATGATGCCGGAGGAATGGGCGATCCGGTCGATCCAGATGATGAACACCAACTTCGCGGTCGTTCTCGTTACGGTCTATTCCTACCTTCCGTTCATGATCCTGCCGCTTTACGCCAATCTCGAAAAGCTGGACCTGACACTGAACGAGGCGGCCGAGGATCTGGGGTCGCGACCCTTCCGGGTGTTTCTGGATGTCACCCTGCCGCTGTCGGTTCCCGGCATCATTGCGGGCGGTCTTCTGGTGTTCATCCCGGCGTCGGGCGAACTGATCATCCCCGGTCTTGTCGGAAACCCGTCGCAGCCGATGATCGGCCGGGTCATCCAGGATGAATTCGCCTCGGCCCGGGACTGGCCGATGGCCTCCGCCGTGGCGGTGGGGCTCTTGCTCCTTCTGGTGGTGCCGATGATGCTCTATTCGCATTTCGAGGCGAAGGCGCACGAGAAGAGGGCGATGGAACCATGAAACGCAAGTCACGCTTTCTGGTGACGATGCTGTGCTTCGGCTTCGCGTTCTTCTATGTGCCGATCCTGTCGATGATCGTGTTCTCGTTCAACAATGCCCGGCTGGCGACGGTCTGGGGCGGGTTCTCGACCAAGTGGTATGGAAAGCTGTTCGAAAACGACCAGGTGATCAACGCCGCGATCCTGTCGCTGAAGATCGCGCTGCTTTCCGCGACGATCGCGACGATCCTGGGCACCATGGCGGGGCTTGCGTTGGCGCGGTTCAAGTCGTTTCGGGGTCGCACGCTTTTTTCCGGTCTGGTGACCGCGCCCCTCATCATGCCCGAGGTCATCACCGGCATCTCGTCGCTGATCTTCTTCATCATGCTTGCGGAATGGGTGGGCTGGCCGGCCCAAAGGGGTTTTGCGACCGTCACGCTGGCCCACATCACCTTCTCCATGGTCTTCGTCACGACCATCGTGCATTCCCGTCTGTCCGAGGCCGATGTCGCGGTCGAGGAGGCGGCGATGGATCTTGGGTCCCGCCCATGGCAGGTGATGAAGGACGTGACCTTGCCCATCATTTCGCCCGCGATCCTGTCGGGCTGGCTTCTCGCCTTTACCATCTCGCTCGACGATGTGGTCATCACCTCCTTCACGACCGGCCCTGGCAACACGACGCTGCCGCTGCTGATCTGGTCCAAGGTCAAGCTGGGCGTGACGCCGGACATCAATGCGCTGGCGACGATTACCGTGAGCGTTGTCGGCGTCGGAGTCATCATCGCCGGGTTCCTGATGAATGCCGCCGAACGACGGAAGGAACGAGACGCGCAATTGGCTTACCAGTCGAATCTCTGACCATGACCGAGGAAGAAGAAACGCACCGGGCAGAATTGCTCACACCGCTTGGCGCGGAGGGATCGGGGCGGCGGCGCTATGCCGCCGCGATGGCGCTGAACCGGTCGGGCCGGCTTTCGGATGCCGCGCTGGAAGTCTATCGGATCTGTTCGCCCCGCGATCACGACGACCCTGCCGCGCTCCTGGCAGAACGCGGCCTTTCTGGCGATGTCCCGCCGCCCGCGCCTCCGCGCTTCGCAACTGCGCTTTCAAGGCTGCTGGATGAGGCGGACCAATACCTTTCCGGATTTTCCGGCCCAGGTATCGCCGAGGTCAGGGCCGGGCTGTCGCAGTGGCGCGGCGGCAGGCCGCTCCGGGTTCCGACGCCGCCGAACCCGGTCTTGGAACAATGGTTGCCGCGCGCGCTTGCGTCCCTGGGCGAAACTCATCCCGCGCTGGCCGAGGCGATCCGCCAGGCGGCGCCCTGCCTGACATGGATCACCTACGATCTCTATCCGCCCGAAGAGATCGGGGCGGCGTTCCGTTCGGGCCATGCCTTTGCCTCGATCGTGGGGGAGGAAGAGGCACCCTACGGGGCAAGGGAATTCGACTTGGGCCTGTTCCTGATCGCGCCGGATGTCCTTTACCGCGACCATCGCCACCCGGCGCCGGAGCTTTACGCCCCGCTGACCGGCCCGCACGGCTGGCGCTTTGGCGCCGGTGAACCGCTTGCCGTTCTGCCCGCGCATGTTCCGGTCTGGAACGAACCGATGCGGCCCCACATGACAAAGGTCGGACCCGAGCCGTTCCTGTGCCTCTATTGCTGGACCCGCGATGTGAACGCGCCGGCAGAGGTCGTGCCCGCCAAGGACTGGCCCGCGCTTGAAGAACTCCGGTTGGATGACGGGACGCAGGATATGGCGGGCTGAGGGGGGATAGATGGAAACCGAGGGCGGCGAATACTACCATCAGAAGCTGATTGACATGCTGGAAGCGATCTGGGGCGAAGGCTTCCTTTCGCCCGGTGGCCCCGATGAGGTGGCCCGGCTTGTCGAAGGATCCGATTTCGTCGGGCGTTCGATCCTTGACATCGGATGCGGCGCAGGCGGGATCGATGTCGCGCTCGTGGCAAACCATGGTGCGGGCTATGTCTGCGGCATCGATATTGAGGATACCGTCCTTGCCCATGCCCGCAAGGTGATCGGAAGCGCCGGATTGTCGGATCGGATCGGCTGCCTGAAGGTCGTTCCCGGACCGCTGCCATTTCCGCCCGATACATTCGATATCGTGTTCTCCAAGGACTCGATCATCCACATTGTCGACAAGCACGCGCTGATGAGCGAGGTCTTCAGGGTTCTCAAGCCAGGTGGCTGGTTCGTCGCGTCCGACTGGCTGATCGGACACGATGGCGCCCCGTCGCCGGAGATGGCGGCCTATATCAAGTCCGAGGGCCTCGACTTCGGAATGGCCTCGCCGGGGCGCTATCGAGATGCCATGCAGCGAGCGGGATTTGAGCACATTGAAATCACAAGCCGGAATGCCTGGTATCGGGAGGTCGCGAAACAAGAGCTTGCGCGCCTGGAAGGGCCGGTCGGCGAGGCAGCGGCGCAGATTGTCGGGCGCGATTTCGTCGAGGAGAACATCGGAATCTGGGCGCGGATGGTGCCGGTCCTGGAGAGCGGGGAGCATTGCCCGACTCATCTCAAGGGACGCAAGCCAGTCTAGTGCTTCGCCGCCCCATGGGAGTCGATGACACCTTTGCGGACAAGGTCGCGGGTGTGCCGGCGTGCACAGGAAGGGTGCGATGGGCGTCGGATCGAAATCCGTTGGCAAGTTGTGACGGCGGCGTGATGAAGCGCTTGCCCGGTTCTCTGGAATTCATCGACCAGTCTTCGGTTCGCGATATTCAACTGCACGCCCGAAAAATTCGGTGTGAGGCAGAGTGAGCGAGGCGTGATTTCCCTTTCTGGTGCCGGTTTCACATCTTGTCGTCAGTGGCCAAGAGCCCGAAAACCGATGAAAGGAAACTGGAAATGAAACGCATTCTTCTTGCTGCAACTGCGCTCTCTATCGCCGCCGGCGCCGCTTCGGCGATGAACAACCCCACCGAACTCTCGAACGTCGACAGGTCCGAGATCAAGCGCCTGGTTCCCAACGCCGACCTGTCCAACCTGACCGTCGCGCAAGTCCAGGCGCTTCAGTCGGTGATCTATTCCGAAGAGAGCGCCAAGGGCGGTCAAATTCGGGCGATCCTGAACTGATCCGGCGACCGCCGTGCAACGGGCGTCCGCATTGCGGGCGCCCGTTCTGCTGTAACAGGCTTGACGCAAACGTGTTGCGGACCCGGGTTATCCGTGAAGCGAATTCGCTGCTAGATGTGTGGGACAAGTCCCCGCCGGGAAAACGCCTGATCAGACCATGTGCCCGATAGCATCAGCCTCAGTGACATCATGAAGAAACCGACGATCTTCTTTGCCCTGGTCTGCCTCGTAGCGGTGCTTGTCTGGCATATCGGGCGAACGGCGCCCGATCTCGCGCTGCTTCGAACCTACCTTGAGGCTTTCGCCGAGCAAAAGGCGCAAAGCCCGTTCCTGGTCGCCACGCTCTTTTTTCTGACCTATGTCGCCGTGACCGCGCTTTCGCTGCCGATCGCAGTCTGGCTGACCCTGGCGATCGGTGCGCTTTTCGGATTTGGCTGGGGGCTTGTGCTTGTGTCCTTCGCGTCAAGCATTGGCGCGACGCTTGCCTTCCTTGTTTCGCGCTACCTCTTGTCCGACTGGGTGCATGAACGTTTCGGATCGCGTTTGACAGCGATCGACGAAGGGGTAAGACGCGATGGCGCGTTCTATCTTTTTACGCTGCGGCTGATCCCTGTCGTGCCGTTCTTCGCGATAAATCTCCTTATGGGGCTTACGCCGATCCGCGCCACGACGTTCTATGCCGTCAGCCAGATGGGAATGCTTGCCGGAACGGCCGTTTATGTGAATGCAGGCACCCAGATCGGGCGCCTTGAGAGCATTTCCGGCATCGTGTCGCCGCAGATCCTGCTGTCCTTCGCGCTTCTGGGCGTGTTCCCGTGGCTCGCAAGGTTCGCTTTGGGTCTGGTGAAGCGACGCCGGGTCTATGCGCGCTGGAAGAAGCCCGCCCGATATGATCGCAACCTTGTCGTGATCGGGGGTGGGGCGGCGGGTCTGGTGTCGGCCTATGTCGCGGCCGCCACCAAGGCCAGGGTGACCCTGGTCGAGACGCACAGGATGGGGGGGGACTGTCTGAACTTCGGTTGTGTGCCGTCAAAGGCATTGATCCGGTCCGCCAAGCTTGCCCATCAGATGCGAACGGCAGGCGACTACGGTCTTGAGCCAGCGGCCCCGGTGATCGGGTTCCGCAAGGTGTTCGAACGTATCCGGCAAGTCATCGCCGCGATTGAACCGCATGACAGCGTGGAGCGCTACGAAGGGCTTGGGGTCGAGGTCTTGCAAGGGCGCGCGCGGATCGTCGATCCCTGGACCGTCGAGGTCCATTTCGACGATGGTTCGGCCCGCAGGCTGACGACCCGTTCGATCATCGTCGCGACAGGCGCAGCCCCCTTCATCCCGCCATTGCCCGGACTTGACGATGTGAGTCATCTGACCTCGGACACCCTGTGGGATGCGTTTGCCGAGCGTGATGAAGCGCCGCGGCGGTTGGTCGTCTTGGGCGGCGGGCCGATCGGTTGCGAGCTGGCTCAGAGCTTCGCACGCCTCGGCTCTGCCGTGACGCAGGTCGAAATGCTGCCGCGCGTTCTGTCGCGTGAGGATTCCGAGGTTTCCGAATTCGCGCGTCGCACACTTGAGGCGGACGGTGTCCGGGTTCTGACCGGACACAGGGCAATTGCCTGCGGTGTGACCGGCAGCGAGAAGTGGATTGATCTGGACGCGGATGGCGTGACGTCTCGGGTCGTGTTCGATGATATCATCGTCGCGGTGGGGCGCGCCGCGCGGCTTCACGGGTTCGGACTTGAGGAACTGGGGATTCCCGCGCGCCGCGTGATCGAGACAAACGAGTATCTGGAAACGCTCTATCCCAACATCTACGCGGCGGGCGACGTGGCTGGACCCTACCAGTTCACCCATACCGCGGCGCATCAGGCGTGGTTCGCCTCGGTCAACGCGCTTTTCGGTTTCGTCAGGCGGTTCCGGGTCGACTACAGGGTGATACCCTGGGCGACGTTCATGGATCCGGAGGTCGCGCGCGTCGGCCTGAACGAACAGGAAGCACGAGAACGGGGAATCGCGTACGAAGTCACTCGATACGACCTGGCCGATCTTGACCGGGCGATCACGGACGCAAGCGCAGCAGGCTTCGTCAAGGTGCTGACGGAGCGTGGACGCGATCGAATCCTGGGTGTGACGATCGTCGGGGAACATGCGGCCGACGTGCTGTCAGAATTCGTCCTGGCGATGAAGCACGGGCTTGGACTGAACAAGATCCTCGCCACGATACACACCTATCCGACGCTGGCAGAGGCCAACAAGTTCGTCGCGGGCGAATGGCGAAAGGCGCATGTGAATCCGGTTGTGATCGCGTGGCTCGAACGTCTTCACGCCTGGAGGCGCGGCAGGTGATCGATCGCTATCTCCTGCCTTTTCAACGTGCGCTTCTGGCGCCGCCCGCCGCCGCGCTTGCATCGCGCGGGGTGCCGGCTGACCGGGTGACGATCGCGGGGTTCCTCATTGGTGTGCTCGCGCTCCCGGCTCTCTCGCTTGGTTGGTACAAGGTGGCGCTTGCCCTGATTGCGGCCAACAGGATCGCGGACGGGCTGGACGGGGCCATCGCGCGCAAGATGGGGCCGACCGACCGTGGCGCCTTTCTCGACATCGCGCTTGATTTCGTCTTCTACGCAATCGTTCCCCTGGGGTTCGCGCTGGCGGATCCGGGGCGAAACGCTGTTGCCGCGGCCGTCCTGATCGCGGCGTTCATCGGAACGGGATCAAGTTTTCTGGCCTTCGCGACCATCGCCGCAAAGCGCGGGCTTGAGGCGGAAAGGTATCCTTCCAAGGGCTTCTACTACCTTGGGGGCCTGACTGAAGGGAGCGAAACCATCGCATTCTTCGCCGCGATCTGTCTTTGGCCTCAGCACTTCCCGCTGCTCGCTCTGCTTTTCGCCGCCGCCTGCTGGGTCACGACCGTGACCCGCTGGCGCATGGGCTGGGTTGCATTCGCGCCCGGCAAGGAATCTTATCGGTCCCCAACAGAGGAGTAACCATGCGTCTTCCGGTCCTGTTCGCCATGCTTCTGGCGTCCGCCTTTCCCCTCCGCGCCGAAACCTGGGATGAGATCGTGTCCGCTGCACGGGGGCAGACCGTCTACTGGAATGCATGGGGCGGCGACGAACGCACAAATGATTTCATCCGGTGGGCATCTGAACGGCTTGAGGCAGACTACGGTGTAACGATCCAGCAGGTGAAGCTGACCGATACTGCCGAGGCGGTGACACGGGTCATTGCGGAAAAGGCGGCCGGACAGGACGAAGGCGGTTCGGTCGACATGATCTGGATCAACGGCGCCAACTTCCTGTCGATGAAGGAACAGGGCCTGCTGCATGGACCCTTCGTCGAGATCTTGCCAAATGCGAAGTACCTAGACCTTTCACCAGGTTCGGCCGCGACCGTAGACTTCACCGTGCCGGTCGAGGGATACGAGTCACCCTGGCGCCTGGCGAAATATGTCCTGATCTACGACAACGCGCGGGTCGACCAGCCGCCGATGTCAATGGCCGAACTTCTGGAATGGTCGAAGGCGAATCCCGGGCGTTTCACCCATCCCGTCGTGGACAACTTCATGGGATCGACCTTTCTGAAGCAGGCTTTGATCGAACTTGTGCCGGACCGCGACGTGCTTCAGATGCCCGCGTCCGAGGCGGACTTCGACGCAGTGACCGCACCACTCTGGTCCTGGTACGACGAATTGCGTCCGACACTCTGGCGGGATGGCGAGACCTTTCCGGAAAACGCCTCGGTTCAGGAGCAGATGCTGAACGACGGGGTGGTCGACATTTCGATGGCCTTCGATCCTGCCTCCGCGGCGGCTGCCATCGAAAAGGGCCTTCTGCCGGAAACCGCGCGGGCATATGCGCTTGATGGCGGCACGATCGGAAACATCAGCTTTGTCGCCATCCCTTATAATGCCGCACATCGGGAAGGCGCGATGGTCGTAGCCAACTTCCTGCTTGATCCTGCCACCCAGGCGCATGCGCAGGACATTTCTGTTCTTGGCAGCTTTTCCGTCCTGGACCCGACGAAGCTCTCAGGGTCCGAGAAGGAAGCATTCGCGGCCCTGCCAACATCGCCGGCCCTGCCGACGCTGGAGGAACTTGGCCCCACGCTGATCGAGCCGCATCCCAGCTGGATGACGAAGATCGCCGAAAGCTGGGCCAAGCGCTACACGCAATGACGCGAAGCGACGGACGCGGGCTGCGGGCGACGGTGCTTGCGGTGGTTCTGGCGGGACTGGTCCTGCCGATCGCCGCAGGGCTTTGGCACACTGTCGCCGCCGCGTTCGGTCATCTGCCCGCGATCGGCAAGACCGAATGGTCGCTGGAACCCTGGCGGCAGTTCCTTGCCCTGCCGGGGGCATGGACGAGCGTCAAGCTGACGCTCTGGA
>JACKKJ010000002.1:0-237500 GCA_024236495.1 Paracoccaceae bacterium | reverse complement strand
GCGGCCTTGCTCTTTCTGGATCAAATCAAGCGCGAGAAGGGCGTTTGGTGGATGCCTTGGCAGCAAGAGGCGATGAAGGACGTGGTACTCTGCGATAAGCTAGGGGGAGCCGAGAACAGGCTTTGATCCCTAGATCTCCGAATGGGGAAACCCACCTGACAGTTTGTTATTGTTACTCCGGTAATCAATAACGGGCTGAGACAGGTACTTTTACCCTGAATCCATAGGGGTTTAAGAGCGAACCCGGGGAACTGAAACATCTAAGTACCCGGAGGAAAGGAAATCAATAGAGACTCCGTTAGTAGTGGCGAGCGAACGCGGACCAGCCGAGCCCAGAGAATGACCAGAATGATCTGGAAAGATCAGCCAGAGCGGGTGACAGCCCCGTATGGGAAGTTCGAAGGGACGTATTAAGTAGGGCGGGACACGTGAAATCCTGTCTGAAGATCGGGGGACCACCCCCGAAGGCTAAGTACTCCTTGCTGACCGATAGCGAACCAGTACCGTGAGGGAAAGGTGAAAAGCACCCCGACGAGGGGAGTGAAACAGTTTCTGAAACCGGACGCCTACAAGCAGTCGGAGGGGCCTTGAGCCCTGACGGCGTACCTTTTGTATAATGGGTCAACGACTTGGTCTCACGAGCAAGCTTAAGCCGTTAGGTGTAGGCGCAGCGAAAGCGAGTCTTAAAAGGGCGTCGAGTTCGTGGGATCAGACCCGAAACCAGATGATCTAGGCATGAGCAGGATGAAGGTTGGGTAACACCAACTGGAGGTCCGAACCCACACCTGTTGAAAAAGGTCGGGATGACTTGTGCCTAGGGGTGAAAGGCCAATCAAATCTGGAGATAGCTGGTTCTCCGCGAAAGCTATTTAGGTAGCGCCTCGGACGTATCCTCTCGGGGGTAGAGCACTACATGGGTGATGGGGTCCCACAGACTTACTGAGCCTAAGTAAACTCCGAATACCGAGAAGGACTATCCGGGAGACACACGGCGGGTGCTAACGTCCGTCGTGAAGAGGGAAACAACCCTGACCTACAGCTAAGGCCCCCAATTCGTGGCTAAGTGGGAAAGCATGTGGGATTTCCAAAACAACCAGGAGGTTGGCTTAGAAGCAGCCATCCTTTAAAGATAGCGTAACAGCTCACTGGTCTAGTCAAGAGATCCTGCGGCGAAGATGTAACGGGGCTCAAGCCACGAGCCGAAGCTTAGGATGCAGAGCAATCTGCGTGGTAGCGGAGCGTTCCGTGATATAGCACCGTCCGACTTTAGCCTTCCGCAAGGAAGGTCATGGTCGGAAAGGTGCTGACTGTGAAGCCGGGCCGTGAGGCAGCCGGTGGAGTGATCGGAAGCGAGAATGTTGACATGAGTAGCGACAAACAGGGTGAGAGACCCTGTCGCCGAAAGTCCAAGGGTTCCTGCTTAAAGTTAATCTGAGCAGGGTGAGCCGGCCCCTAAGGCGAGGCCGAAAGGCGTAGTCGATGGGAACCAGGTTAATATTCCTGGGCCAGGAGGAAGTGACGGATCTGAACCGTTGTCTGCCCTTATCGGATTGGGTGGGCAGCCTACAGGTCCCTGGAAATAGCCCTCCATCAGACCGTACCCGAAACCGACACAGGTGGACTGGTAGAGAATACCAAGGCGCTTGAGAGAACCACATTTAAGGAACTCGGCAAAATACCTCCGTAAGTTCGCGAGAAGGAGGCCCCGTTGGTGCGCAAGCATCGGCGGGGGGCACAAACCAGGGGGTGGCGACTGTTTACTAAAAACACAGGGCTGTGCGAAGCCGTAAGGCGACGTATACAGTCTGACGCCTGCCCGGTGCTGGAAGGTTAAAAGGAGGGGTGCAAGCTCCGAATTGAAGCCCCAGTAAACGGCGGCCGTAACTATAACGGTCCTAAGGTAGCGAAATTCCTTGTCGGGTAAGTTCCGACCTGCACGAATGGCGTAACGACTTCCCCGCTGTCTCAAACGTGGACTCAGCGAAATTGAACTGTGTGTCAAGATGCACACTACCCGCGGTTAGACGGAAAGACCCCATGCACCTTTACTATAGCTTCGCACTGGCATCAGGATTGTGATGTGCAGGATAGGTGGTAGGCTTTGAAGCGGGAACGCCAGTTCTCGTGGAGCCTCCCTTGAGATACCACCCTTCGCACTCTTGATGTCTAACCGCGGCCCGTTATCCGGGTCCGGGACCCTGCGTGGTGGGTAGTTTGACTGGGGCGGTCGCCTCCCAAAGAGTAACGGAGGCGCGCGATGGTTGGCTCAGAGCGGTCGGAAATCGCTCGTTGAGTGCAATGGCAGAAGCCAGCCTGACTGCGAGACTGACAGGTCGAGCAGAGTCGAAAGACGGCCATAGTGATCCGGTGGTCCCAAGTGGGAGGGCCATCGCTCAACGGATAAAAGGTACGCTGGGGATAACAGGCTGATGATGCCCAAGAGTCCATATCGACGGCATCGTTTGGCACCTCGATGTCGGCTCATCTCATCCTGGGGCTGGAGCAGGTCCCAAGGGTATGGCTGTTCGCCATTTAAAGAGGTACGTGAGCTGGGTTTAGAACGTCGTGAGACAGTTCGGTCCCTATCTGCCGTGGGTGTAGGAGACTTGAGAAGACTTGCCCCTAGTACGAGAGGACCGGGGTGAACGCTCCACTGGTGGACCAGTTGTCGTGCCAACGGCAGTGCTGGGTAGCTATGAGCGGACAGGATAACCGCTGAAGGCATCTAAGCGGGAAGCCCCCTTCAAAACTAGGTCTCCCTTGAGGGCCGTGGAAGACCACCACGTCGATAGGCCGGAGATGTACGCGCAGCAATGCGTTCAGTTGACCGGTACTAATTGCCCGATTGGCTTGATTTGATCCAGTAAAAGCAAGGCAAATCAAAAGCAGAAAAAAAATACCTGACTTGGACAACCAAGATTGTAATCGTGTACTTTCCTCGGTTTGGTGGTCATAGCGCGAGCAAAACACCCGATCCCTTCCCGAACTCGGAAGTTAAGTGCCGCCGCGCCAATGGTACTGCGTCTCAAGACGTGGGAGAGTAGGTCACCGCCAAACCTAGAAAAGTACACACTCTCAATCGATGAAAAAGACTTGCTGCGCCTGCGGAAACATTCCGTCAGGCGCAGTTTGCTTTTCGGACTATCCTCTTGAGGGACTCGCGAAACTGCGCCAGACGTGGTCTTGATCGGGTGCACGGTCGGAGCCGTGCACCAATGCTTGTGCTGTATGGTGTCGCTCCCGGGGCGACAGGCGGGGAGTAAGAAGGCAGTGTGGAGTTCGTACACGCTTAGAAAGATCAAGTCGGCCCTTGGCGAGTATCGTCACAGGCGGGTTCCAAAGGTCCAGGTGCTGGGAGAACGCTGTTCGGGCACGAATTTCACCGAGGCCCTGCTGCTAGAGAACCTGCCGGTCCATGAGGGTCACTCCTTTGGCTGGAAGCATGGGTTTCCAGCTTTCCTGGCGGCCGCGCCGGATACGGTCTATGTCGTCGTCTACAGGGAAGTGTTCGGATGGCTGAAAAGCATGTACGACAAGCCCTGGCACGCTGTTCCGGTCGTCGCCGCGCTGACGTTTTCGGAGTTCATCAGGGCCGAATGGCATTCGACCGTTGACGAGCGGTTTCAGCTTGCTGCGGACGATCCCGCCAATCATCAGATCCTGCAGCAGGACCGCCACCCGATCACCGGCCAGCCGCCCCGGAACCTTCTGGAATTGCGCAAGTGGAAGGCCGAGGCGCTTCTTGGCCTCTCTGCACGGGGGATCAAGGTTGTGCATTGGCCCCATGATCGAATCGTCGCTGATCCCGTGGGGGTGGTCCGCGATGTCGCGCGGCTTCACAACCTTGAGGCGCCGCACGAGGTACGTGTCCCTGAGGGGCACTTCGGTTGGGAATGGAACCGCTTCGCCGCGACACCGGAAAGACGACCGACGGAGATCTCGCCCGAAGATCGCGCGTTCATACTCGCCAATCTCGACTATGACCTCGAAGAGAAACTCGGTTTCCGCTATTCTGAGCACGTCGAACGATCTGCCTGACCACGGCCACCTGTGAAGGAGTCCCGGTTTGAAAAGAAGACATGCGGTCCCTCCAATTCCCGCGACGGTTGCTGCGGTGTTCTTCTCCCTCGTCCTTGCCTATGCAGGAACGCTCATCATGTGGTCTGGGATGACCGCGCGTGGCAACGACGACTTCGACTACTACGCCGAGGTATTTGCGCGCTTGTTCGTCTGTTCTCTGGTCGCGGCGGGACTGTTCATCTGCTGGAAGAACAAGGCGCTTGTCTTTGATCGAACACGCCCTCGCTGGCTGCGGGGGGCATTGGCGGTGCTTGCCGCGGGCTTCGGGCTTTCGGCGCTCGACCCGGTCAACGCGATCAGCCAGGAAGAAAACATCATCCGCTATTTCACGTCGGGCTTCCTTCTGGCGGCCAGCTTGGTCCTTGTTCCCGCGTCCTTGCGCGCGGGGCGGCTTTTGTTCGACCGGGTGGTCGGCATCGGTTTCGCCGTGCTTTTCACGCTGGCCGCAGTGGACGAGGTGCTGGAACTGCATGAAGGGGCAGGGGATCTGATCTCGACCACCGAACGGCAGGTCATGCATGTCGATACCCAGGATCTGACCACGCTTTTCGTGGCCCTTCTTGGCATCGTCGGGTCTGTCGTGGCCTTTTTCGGCCTACGGATCCTCAAACGCTTTCCGCGTTTCGGCGTGACGCCACGCCATGAACGTTCCGTCTATCTTTTCTGCGCCGCCTGCCTTGTCTTCATGGCTGCCATGATGCTTGACAGTTTCGACTGGGCCGTCGAGGACGGTGTAAACGCGATCCTCGCACTGGCTGTCTTTGCGCGCGACGGGGCGACCTTTGCCTTTCTTGAGGCGCAGGGGCTTATCATCCGCGCCGCGAACTCGGTGGAGGAGTTTCTGGAACTGACGGCCGCCATGCTGTTCTTCGCGATGGCGCAGGTCTTCACCGAAAGGGCCGCCACGGACGGCCGCAGCTGAGGGTTTGCTTGCAGAGTTCGCTTCATTGGCGCTAATCAGGGATGAGGCGGCAAAAAGGCGAGGGGCAATCGTGAGCGGCAACACATCCACCGAACAGCGACGGCCCCTGACCCTGCGCGATGTGTCGGAAGCCTCCGGTGTGTCAGAGATGACGGTCAGCCGGGTCCTGCGCAACCGCGGCGACGTGTCCGATGCAACGCGCGAACGTGTGCTGGAGGCCGCAAAGCGCCTTGGCTATGTGCCCAACAAGATCGCGGGTGCCCTGGCCTCGCAGCGGGTGAACCTTGTCGCGGTCATCATTCCGTCGCTTTCAAATCTGGTCTTTCCCGAAGTGCTGGGCGGAATCTCCGAAGAGCTTGAGGAAACCGGGCTACAGCCGGTGTTTGGTGTCACCAACTATTCGGCAGAGCGGGAAGAACTTGTCCTTTACGAGATGCTGTCATGGCGCCCGTCGGGCGTCATCATCGCGGGGCTTGAACACACCCCCTCCGCGCGCGCGATGCTGGAAAACTCCGGCATCCCGATCGTCGAGATCATGGATGTCGACGGGCCATTCGTCGATTCGGTCGTCGGGATCTCCCACCGCAGGGCGGGGCTGGAAATGGCCCGGGCGATCGTCAAGGCCGGATACCGCAAGATCGCGTTCCTGGGCACCAAGATGCCCGACGATCACCGGGCGCGGAAGCGCCTTGAGGGGTTCGAGGCGGGGCTTGCCGAGGCGGGGATCGAACTTGCCGACCGGGAGTTCTACTCGGGCGGTTCAGCCCTTCTCAAGGGGCGCGAGATGACCGAGGCGATCCTGAGCCGCAGCCCCGATGTCGATTTTCTGTATTATTCAAACGACATGATCGGGGCGGGCGGGCTGCTTTACTGCCTCGACCACGGGATCGACGTGCCGGGACGGCTTGGCCTTGCCGGGTTCAACGGTGTCGAACTGCTCGAGGGGTTGCCGCGGCGTCTTGCCACGATGGACGCCTGCCGGAGGGAGATCGGCCGCCGCGCCGCGGCCATCATCGCAGGGCATAGCGAAAGCGGAGTCATCGGGGGCGAACGCATCGAACTCACACCGGTGCTGGAGCCCGGCGACACGATCCGACGCGCCTGAACCATCGGCTGCTAGCGCCGTAGTATGTAGATATCCATGATCCAGCCATGTGCATCGCGCGCAGCGGCGCGGGTGGCGAAGATCCGGTCCGCCATCTTGTCCAGAGGGCCCGACAGGATGATCTGTTCCTTCATGCCCACATAGGCGCCCCACCAGATCGACACCCCCTCAGGCGCGACCGACCGGAAGGAACATTCCCCGTCAAGCATGATCGCCAGCGTGTCGATCCCGGGCGGCCAGCCGCCTTCGCGCAGTTGTCGGCCGGTGGTGACAAGGAAGGGGGCCCCGATCTCGTTGATCGGAATGGCGTGGGCGGCGGTCAGGGCCTGCAATGACGTGATGCCCGGTATCACCGTGACCGTGACGGCAAGCCCGCGTCCGACCCGCCCCGCGATCCGCAGGGTGCTGTCGTAAAGCGAGGGATCACCCCAGACCAGCAACGCGACCCGCCCGGCGGTGCCGCATTCACTACGGATCGTCGTTTCCCAGACCGTTGCGATGGCGTCATGCCAGTCGTCGACGCCGCCCCTGTAGCTCGGGTTCGCGGCATCGCGCACCGGCAGATCGAACTCGACGACGCGGGTTTCGGGGTTGGTCACCACGTCCATGCAGATGACGCGCCGCAATTCGGCAAGGTCGGCCTTCGAGGCGCCCTTGCGCGGGATCATGACAAGGTCGGCGGTGTTCAGTGTCTTGATCGCCTCAAGCGTAAGGTGGTCAGGGTTCCCCGTCCCGATGCCGACAAGCAGAAGTTCGATCATGTTCGGGCCGTTTCCGTTCAGTTGCCATCCGCCAGCGGACCCAGAAGGATCAGCGCGGGTCCGTCCGACCCCTCGTCCGCAATCAGCCGCTCCATCGTCGCGATGGTGCCGCGCACCAGTTTCTGCGCCGGGGTCGAAACGCTTTCGGCCAGAAGCGCGGGGGTGTCCGGCGACATGCCTGCAACGGTCAGCCGCCTTGCCAGTTCCGCAAAGGTGCGTTTGCCCATGAAGACGACCGTCGTCGCCGTCGGATCGGCCAGGGCGGCAAGGTTCAGGTCGTCGGGCAGCGCGCCGGTCACGTCGTGCCCCGTCACGAACTGCACGCGCCGCGCGGTCAGCCGACGTGTCAGTGGAATGCCGGCCGCCGCCGCCGCCGCCATGGCGGAGGTCACGCCGGGAATGATCTCGTAGCCGATACCTGCCTCCCGGCAGGCCGTGATCTCCTCCTCGAGCCGGCCGAAAAGGCCACAGTCGCCGGACTTCAGGCGCACGACGCGCGCGCCGGTCGATGCGTAGTCGACCAGCAGGCGGCTGACGTGGTCCTGTTTGGGCGATGCGCGGCCGGCCCGTTTCCCGACCCCCACCATATCCGCGCCGTCGCGCGCATGGGCCAGGATCGGCCCGGACGACAGGTCGTCGAAAAGAACGGCATCTGCCGCCTTCAGGCGATCGACGGCCTTCAGGGTCAAGAGCTCCGGGTCACCCGGCCCGGAAGAGACGAAACTGACGAAACCCTTCATGCGGCCTCCGCGATCAGGTGAAAGAACGTTCCTGTCGCGAAGCCCCGGCGCGATCCGGTTTCCGGAACCGCGTCACCGTTCGCATCCACGACGTCGGCCAGCGCAATATCGGGCTGTTCGAGGATCGTCGAGTAGTGAAATTCATGGCCGCGCAACAAGGCACCGGCAGACTGGCCCGGGATCGGCGCTGCCAGACGCGCCAGCCGGTAGCCCAGATGCATCCGACGTTTCTCGAACGAGGTGACAAGCCCCAGAAGCCCCGCCATTTCGTGCCGGGTTCCCGCCTTGTCGACGATCGCCGCGCCCATCGCCATGTAACCTCCGCATTCGCCGTGAACGGGCCGCGTTCCGGCAAACCGGCGCAGGCCGTCGCGAAAGGTCGTCGCCGCCGCAAGCGCGCCGCCATGCAGCTCCGGATAGCCGCCCGGCAGCCAGCAGCAGTCGGCATCGTCCGAAGGTGCCTCGTCGGCGAGCGGTGAAAACGGCAGGATCTCCGCCCCGGCGCGTCGCCAGCCGTCCAGAAGATGTGGGTAGACGAAGGAAAACGCCGCATCGCGCGCCAGCGCGATCCGTTGTCCCGGTGGCGTCGCGGTCGCCGGTGCGCCCAGCGCCATCCGCGTCGGACGCGCGGCGTCGCGCAGGGCGTCAAGATCAAGATGGCCGGCCACGAAATCTGCCGCGTCCGCGATGATGCGATCCAGTTCGGGCGTCTCCTCGGCCTGAACAAGGCCCAGGTGCCGTTCCGGCATTTCGATCGAGGGGCGGCGGGGCAGCGCGCCAAACACCCTGACGCCTGCCGCTTCCATCCCGACACGAACCAGGGCCTCGTGACGGGGGGATGCGACGCGGTTCAACACGACGCCCGCCACGGTTACATCCGGACGCATCCGAGCGAACCCCAGCGCCACCGCCGCCGCCGACTGTGCCTGCCCCGACACGTCCAGAACCAGCACCACCGGCCAGCCGGTCATGGCCGAAAGATCGGCTGATGCGCCTGTTCCCGACGCCCCGGCCCAGGCAACCCCGTCAAAAAGCCCCATCGAGCCCTCGGCAAGGATCAGGTCCGAGCCGGACGCAGCGCCAGCCAGCCCCGCGATCCTGTCCGCGCCCATCGCCCAGGTGTCGAGGTTCACCGAATGCCGCCCCGACGCTGCCCGGTGAAAGGCGGGGTCGATATAGTCCGGCCCGGACTTGAACGGCTGAACCGTCAGCCCCCGGCCGCGATACGCGCCCAGTAGCCCCAGCATCACCGTGGTCTTTCCGGTTCCGGAGGCCGGTGCGGAAATGATCAACCCGTCAGGCAGCACCCTTTGCCCCCGTTCTCGACTTGCCATGCCCGGCGCCGGGGCAACCCACCGATGTACGGACCGCTTCTTGCATCATCGCCACTCATGACCCCGTGCCGGGGAACCGGGGATGGGTTCCGACAGGACGATAGCGGCGGTCGTAGTCGCCCGCGTAAAGGCGGCTTTCGTCAAACTCCTCCGCGCCGATCGAGTGCCCGACAAAGATGAGCGCGGTGCGCTCCATCTCGGCGCCGACCGCGGTTTCCAGCGTTGCAAGGGTCGCACGGACGATCCGCTGGTCAGGCCAGCTGGCGCGCCATATCACCGCGACGGGGCAATCCGCACCATAGTGCGGGGTCAGTTCCGCGACCACCCGTTCCAGCACATGAACCGAAAGATGTATCGCGAGAACCGCCCCGGTGCGCGCGAAATTCTCTAGCGTTTCGCCGGGCGGCATTGACGTCGCGCGCCCGGAGGTTCGCGTCAGCACGACCGATTGCACGACGCCCGGCAGCGTCAGTTCGGCGCCCAGTGCCGCGGCGGCGGCCGCGAACGACGGCACGCCCGGGGTCACGTCATAGGGAATGCCCATATCACGCAGACGGCGCAACTGTTCGCCCATCGCGGACCAGACCGACAGGTCGCCGGAATGAAGCCGCGCCACGTCCTGCCCCCTGGCATGTGCATCGGCGATCTCCGCCATGATCTCGTCCAGCGACAGCGGCGCGGTGTTGACGATCCTCGCGCCCGGCGGGCAGTGCGAAAGGATCGCCTCCGGCACAAGCGAACCCGCGTAAAGACAGACCGGGCAGGCCGCGATCAGGTCACGGCCACGCAGGGTCAAGAGGTCTGGCGCGCCGGGTCCGGCGCCGATGAAATGCACGGTCATTCGTCTCTCCCGATTGCGATGGCGGCTGTGGCCAGCCCATCGCCCGATACTATTCTTGGCCCCAGAAGGCGCGCACCAGGACCTGCCGCGGCCAGCGCCGCCGCCTCCGCCAGCGATCCCGTCCCGAAGCGTTCGGCAACCCGCGCGGACCGCGTCGGAACCGCCTGGGCCGCCAGATCCTCGGGCCCGATGGCCCGCACCGCCAACCCTAGCCTCAGGGCGGCCTCCCGCAGCGCGGGCGCTTCGGCCTTTTCCATCGCGGTGGCCAGCAGACCTGCGCCGCCGCCCGCACGCGCCACCGCGTCGATCAGCGATGCCGCCGTTGCCGCCTGCCGGAATCCCACGCCCGCGACCCTCATGTCGTGACGCTCCATTGCACGACCGGCCGCACGGGCAGCCATCCACGCATCCGGCCAAGCGGCTCTGCGCTGGCCAGTTCGATCCGCAGAAGCGTGCCGCCCCTTTCGGCATGGCAGGCCGCCAACAGCGCCTCGGTCTCGATCGTCACGGCGTTCACGACCATCCGGGTTCCGGCGGGAACGCGGCCCCAGACAGCCTCGATTCCCGACGGGGTCGCCCCGCCCCCGACAAAGACGGCGTCAGGGCGGGGCAGCGCCGCAAGCGCGCCGGGCCAGTCCGCCCCCGTTACCCGAAGGCGGTGCGCGATTCCGAAGGCCGCTGCATTGGCCTGAATGTTAGCGACCCTGTCATCGCGCGCCTCCACGGCGTCCGCCGTTGCCCCCGGCGCCGCCAGGCACCATTCCGCGGCGACAGAGCCTGAGCCCGCGCCCAGATCCCACAAGACCTCACCGGCCCTTGGCTGAAGTGCTGACAGCGTCAGGGCGCGCACCGGACGCTTGGTCATCACGCCGTCCGATGCGAACAGTTCGTCCGGCAGTCCCGAAGCGCGCGGCAATCCGGCCGCGCCCCTGGCTTCGATCGCGACCGCGACGGGATAGCTGGCATCGACCAGATCGAAAGTGTCGGCGGTGGTCTGCCTGACCCGCGCCGAGGGTCCGCCCAGAGATTCCAGGACAGTGAGTTCGGACGGACCGAAACCGCGCGCCGAAAGCCAATCGGCAAGGCCGCGAACTGCCGGTCCGTCACGCAGAAGACAGATCGCGCGAACGCCGCGCCCCAGGACCGGAACAAGCCGTTCGAACGGCGCGGCGTGCAGGCCAAGGCAGACGGTTTCCTCGATCCGCCAGCCCAGACGGGATGCGGCCAGCGAAAAGGTCGATGGAGCGGGGTGCGACACCCATTCACCGGGGGCAAGATGGGCCGAAAGCGACCCGCCCGCGCCGTGCCAGAAGGGATCGCCCGAGGCGAGGACGACGACGGGGCGCCCGCGTTCAGCGAGTACCGGCGCGATGTCGAATGGGACAGGCCAGGCCCGCCCGCGCGCACCTGCCCCGGCAAGCGCAAGGTGACGCGACCCTCCGAAGATGATATCCGCCGCTGCAAGCGCCGCGCGGCTTGCCGAAGACAGGCCCGCTGCGCCATCCTCGCCAAGCCCGATGATCGTGAGCCAGGGATCAGACATGACGCGCGTCCTTCTTCTGGGCGGAACGACCGAAGCCAGCCAGCTTGCCCGCCGCCTTTCGGCGCTGGGGATCGACGCGGTTTTTTCCTACGCCGGCCGCACCGATGCGCCGGTCGCCCAGCCGCTGCCGACACGGATCGGCGGCTTTGGCGGGGCTGAGGGGCTTGGCCGCTATCTCAAGGATGAAAGCATAACCCATGTCGTCGATGCGACCCACCCCTTCGCCGCGCAGATGAGCCGCAACGCGGTTGCCGCCTGCGGAAGTGCGGGCATCCCCTATTGTGCTTACGAACGCGCGCCATGGGTTGCCGGCGCTGGGGATCGCTGGACCCATGTGCCTGATATCGCGGCCGCCGTCGTGGCCCTGCCTGACGTACCCGTTCGCATCTTCCTGGCCATCGGCAAGCAGAACCTGCGGGACTTTGCCGCGAAGGCGCAGCATCACTACCTGCTTCGCCTTGTCGATCCGCCCGAAGGCCCGCTTCCCCTGCCCGATGCTGCGGCCGTTATCGCGCGCGGCCCGTTTGACGAGGCGGGTGACCGCGTGCTTCTGAAGAACCATCGCATCGACCTGATCGTTGCCAAGAACGCGGGTGGCACCGGCGCGCGCGCCAAGCTTGACGCAGCGCGTGACCTTGGCGTTCCGGTGATCCTTGTAGACCGGCCGGGCCTGCCGCCACGCAGGATCGCGGACAGCATCGACAAGGTTCTGGCGTTCCTGGGTCACCGCGCCGACCTTGGAGTATAGACAAAGCGGCCGACATGCCGCGTATCGGCGTTGCCGACGATCACGACGGTGCGCATGTCCGCCATATCGGGCGTCGCCGAACCCAGCGAGACGGTCGAAAGCCGTTCCTCCGGTGTCGTGACCGCGCGCGCGAAAGATATCAGGCGATCGGGTCCGCATTCCTCGCGCAGGATGTCCAGCGCGCGGGCGAACTGATGCGGGCGGCTTTTCGAACGCGGATTGTAGAAGGCCATCGCGAACCCGGCCCTCGCAGCAAGCCGCAGCCGGTGTTCCACCAGATCCCACGGTTTCAGATTGTCCGAAAGGTTGATCGCGCAGAAATCATGGCCCAAGGGGGCGCCCAGCCGGGATGCCGCCGCCAGCATCGCCGTGATGCCGGGCAGGATGCGGATGTCGAATGCATGGGGATCTGGCCGTGCCTCCAGCGCCTCGAACAACGCCGAGGCCATGGCGAAGACGCCCGGGTCGCCCGAGGACACGATCACCACCCGCCGTCCTGCGGCTGCCATGTCCAGCGCGTGATTGGCGCGGTCCAGTTCGACCCGGTTGTCCGACGGGTGCAGTGTCAGTCCCGCACGCGGCGCGACGCGCGCCACATAGGGGATGTAGCCCACGATGTCGGTCGCCTCGGCCAGCGCCGCGCGGACCTCTTCTGTGACAAGCCGTTCGTCCCCGGGGCCAAGGCCCGCCACGGCGATCCAGCCGGTCATGGCCGGCGCCCCTGGCCGTGGACGACGACGATGGAAAAGTAGGGCGCGACCTCCTCGGCCTCGGACAGGCGCTGGACGCGCTGTCCTTCCATAGTGCCGCGCTCGACGATCCAGGCGGCGCCCAGCCGCCCGGCAGTTGCAAGTGCGCGTCGCAGTTTCGGCAGGTTGCGCCCGATCTTCATGATGACCAGCGCGTCGGTGTCGCGCGCGCGGGTGGCCAGTTCCTCCTCGGGCAGGGTTGCCATCAGAACCGTCAGAACGTCGTCTCCCCAGGTGATCGGGATGCCGGTCGCGGTCCAGCAGCCCGACATGCCGGTGATGCCGGGCACCACCTCGACCTCGGCGCGGCCCTGCAGGCGCGAATGCAGATGCATGAACGATCCGTAGAAGAACGGATCGCCCTCGCACAGGACGACGACATCCTCGCTTTCGGCCAGCACGGCAAGACGCTGCGCCCAATCTTCGTAGAATGCGGCAAGCAGCCGGTTGTATTCCGGGTCGGAAAAGTGAATCTCCGTCGTGACCGGATATTCCATGGGATATTCGCGGACATCCCCGGCGATCATCCCCTCGACGATCTGCCGCGCCTGCCCGGCGCGGCCGGCCTTGCGGAAATAGGCGACATGGCGCGCCGACCGGATCAGCCGATCCGCCTTGACGCTCATCAGTTCGGGATCGCCGGGGCCGAGACCCACGCAGATGACCTTGCCCATCGTCATTCCTTCCGGCTTGCCAGCGCGTTGACGGCGGCAACCGTGATCGCAGAGCCGCCAAGCCGGCCCTTCACGATGACCGAGGGCGCGGGAAGATCCGCCATCAGCGCATCCTTGGATTCCGCCGCGCCGACGAAGCCGACCGGGCAGCCGATGATCGCCGCCGGGCGCGGGCAGGCGGGATCCTCAAGCATGTTGAGAAGATGGAAAAGCGCGGTCGGCGCATTGCCGATCGCCACGACCGCGCCGTCAAGATGGGGTCGCCAAAGCTCCAGCGCCGCAGCCGAACGGGTGTTGCCCATCTGGCGCGCCAAGTCCGGCACCTGGGGATCGTGAAGGGTGCAGATGACCGCGTTGCCGGCGGGAAGCCGCGGCCGGGTGATGCCTTCGCTGACCATGCGCGCATCGCACAGGATCGGCGCGCCCGCCTCGAGCGCAGTGCGGGCGGCAACGGCCATGCCAGGTGAAAAGCGCACGTGATCCTCCAGGCCGACCATGCCGGCGGCGTGGATCATGCGGACCACGACAACCTCCTCCTCCGGGGTGAAACGGGCCAGGTCGGCCTCGGCGCGGATGGTGGCGAAGCTTTCCAGGTAAATCGCGGCGCCGTCGGTTTGGTAGCTATGTGGCATTCTCGGTCTCGAACAGGGAAGCGGGATTGGCGGCAAGTGTTTCGGGCGAAAGCCCGCTTGCCACGGGGGTTCCGGCAGCAGTGCCGCCGAGGATCAGGTTGAAGGTGCCGCCCGGCTGTCCGGCCAGCGTGCGAGGGGCCGGGCCGGGATGGGCGCAGCCCTTGGCGCAGCCAGAGACATGCAACTGCGCCTCTGCGGGCAGTCCGGTTGGCAGAAACGGTGCCAGGGCGCGGGCCAGATCGCGGGTGGCGGCATGGGCCTGCGGGCAGCCGGGTGCGCCGGTGCAGGCAGTCACCCGCAAGAGGGGATTGTCGGCGTCGGTGATAAGCCCCGCGATCCCGGGCGCCGCCTGCGCCCCTTCGATCAGCAGCATGCGCCAGGGCGTCACCCGAAGCGCGCCGCAGTCCGACAGCGCGGCCAGCGTATCTGATCGCATCTGTCCGAATTCGAAGCCGACCAGAAACCCGTGCGCGCAATGGCCGGGGGCGGGTCGCACCGCGGCCGCAGGGGGCGTGGCCGACGCCTCGCGGAAGCGTTCGGGAAGAACCGCCCCTCGCGCAAGATGCGCCGCCATCCTGCCCCGCCCCTCGGGTGCGCCGCCTGTGGCGAGAAACCAGTCCGCCAGGTCCATCGCACGGATCGCGACGGTGTCGGCCGTCGCGAAGGCGCCCGTATCGGCACCATCGGCGCGCACAAGAAAGCCGCCTGTCGCCGCCTCGATCCGGATATCGGCCGAGACGCCCGACAAGATCGGGCGGACGCCGCAGTCGACGGCATAGCCGAATTTGCCCGGCGTTTGCGGTGCGTCCGGCGCGGTCAGCGCATCGGTCAGGGCGCGGGCAACCACCTGCACCCCGTCGCCATCCTGCCAGAAGGGTGTGATCGCGATATTGCGGCGCGCCTCCGCCTCGGTCGAGGCGTCGATCAGGCCAAGCGCGTCAAGCCCGCCGATCAGCGGCCCGTGATCGGCCTCTCGGACCCCGCGCAGCTGGACGTTGGCGCGCGCCGAAAGGTCGATCAGACCGTTTCCGAACCGGGCCGACAGCGCGGCGATGCCAGCCGCCTGTTCGGAGGTCAGCCGTCCGCCCCTTGGCCGGACGCGCACGACCAGCCCGTCGCCGGACATCATCGGGCGCAGGGCCCCCGGACACCAGCCCTGGATGATCGGGGCGCTCATTGTCCCGCACCCATCGCGATGGAATTGCGCCGGGTAACCCATAGCCCCGCATCGGCAAGCGCCGCAAATCGGTCGCGCATCGCCTGAAGCGCGGCGGGGTTTTCCCGTTCCATGAAGGCCACCAGATCGTCCCGGCCCAGCGTCGCCTCGTGATACAGGTCGAATAGATGCGCCGGGACCGCGCGGGCCAGGTGGGCGAATGCCGCAAGGTGATCGAGGGTTGCGGCAAGCTCGGCGGCACCGCGAAACCCGTGCCGCATCATCCCGTCGGCCCAGGCGGGGTTCGCCGCGCGGGCCCGGACGACTCGCGCGATTTCCTCGGGGATCGTGCGGGCGCGCGGCGCGTCGGGCCGTGTCGCGTCAAGGTGGTAGAGTGCCGGGGCAGTCCCGCCCAGCCGCGCGACCGCCGCCGCGAACCCGCCTTCGTGCGCGGCGTAGTCCGACGCCAGCAGAAGGTCGGTTTCGGAAAGATCCTGCACATGCACGAACCCATCCGCACCGCGCACCCGCGCCTCAAGCGCGCTGCGTTCGTGCCGCGCCTCGCCCGTGGCGTCGATCGCCCATTCGGACCCCGACAGCCACGCCTCGCCGGCCGCGGCACGGCCATCCGCGCCGTAATCCTCGATCGCGGCGCCCATCGACAAGCCGTAAAGCCCGGGCTTCGGGCCAAAGACGCGGGGCGAGGCGCGAAGATAGGGGTTGTCATCGGGCGCCTCTTCGCGCGCGGCCAGCGCGGCGGCGGCGGCCTCGAACAGTTGCGCGAGCCCGGGGAAAACGTCACGGAAAAGGCCGGAGACACGCAAGGTGACGTCGATGCGGGGCCGGCGCAGGAGAGCCAGCGGTATTACCTCGAACCCCGACACGCGCTCCGACCCGTCGTCCCATCGGGGGGCCAGGCCCGCCAGATGAAGTGCCATGGCGAATTCCTCGCCTGCCGTCCGCATTGTGGCCGATCCCCAAAGATCCACGACAATCGACCTGGGCCAGTCGCCCTGATCCTGAAGGTGGCGGCGCAGGAGTTCCTCGGCCAGTTTCACGCCCTGCGCATGGGCCGCGCGCGAGGGAACCGCACGCGGATCGGTGGTGAAAAGGTTGCGCCCCGTCGGAAGCACATCTGACCTGCCCCGGAAGGGCGACCCCGAAGGGCCGGCATCCACCCTGCGGCCCGCCAGCGCGGCCGCCAGCCCCGCAAGTTCCGCATCCGCGCAAGCACCCGAGCCGAAGATGTGCAGCCCGTCGCCGTACTGGCTTTCCTTGATGTCGCAGACAAAGCGGTCGATGCGGGTAATCGCCTCTGCCGGAGAGGCGTCTTCGGGCAGGCCCAGGTCGTCCTCGACGCCACGACCGCGCGCTTCGTCCCGGATCGACTGGATCAGGCGGTCGCGCCGGGCCGGGTCAAGCCCGTCCGCCGTGGAATATTCGTCCAGCAGGCGTTCCAGCCTGGCCAGGTCTTCCGGCACGGCGCTGTCGGCCAGGGGCGGCGGCAGGTGGCCAATGGTGACTGCCCCGATCCGGCGCTTGGCCTGCGCGGCTTCGCCGGGATCGTTGACGATGAAGGGATAGATGACCGGCACCCCCTTCGTCAGCGCCTCGGGCCAGCAATCGGCGGCCAGCGCGACCGACTTCCCCGGCAGCCATTCCAGCGTGCCATGCGCCCCGACATGGATCAGGGCATGGATACCCTGCGACCGAAGCCAGAGGTAGAAGGCGACATAGCCGTGGCAGGGCGTGCGCGACAGGTCGTGGTAGTCGTCAGAGCGGGTCCGAACTTCTCCGCGTTCGGGCTGCAACGCGACGATGGCGCGTCCATGGCGGAGCGCGCGAAACCTGAACCGCCCGTTTGCCACCATTGGGTCGCTTTCGGGATTGTCCCAGGCGTCGTGCAGGGCCTGGCGCAGTGACGCAGGCAGCGCGTCAAGTGCTGTCAGATAATCGTCGACCGGCCAGTCCAGGGTTTCCTCGGTCAGCGCATGGCCAAGGTTCCCGGCCGGCCCGGCATCCGTCACCGCCCCAAGGATCGCCCCGGCAGACGCGATGGCGTCAAGCCCAACCGCATGGGCAAGCTGCCAGTCCTTGCCCGGATAGGTGGACAGAACGACGGCAATCCGGCGATCCTCACCGGCGGTTGCCGATAGCCTGTGCCAGCCGGCGACCCGGTCGGCGATCGCATCGATCCGGTCGCGATCAGCACGATGGGCAAAGCGGGAATACTGAAGATCGGGGTCGCGCCGCCCCGGCGCCTTGAAACTCGCGACACCGGCAAAGATGCGCCCGTCGACCTCGGGCAGGACGACGTGCATGGCAAGGTCGGCGGGCGACAGGCCCCGGTCCGACGCGCCCCAGTCCTTGCGCTGCGCCGTCGACAGGGCGACCTGAAACACCGGGCAGCCCGGCGCGTCTAGCGGCGATGCCGCGCCATCCGCGCCGCGCGCGGAAAAGGCGGTGGCATTCACGATAGCGGCGGGCCGCAGCCGCATGAGCTCTGCCGAAAGCCAGCCAGAGGCGGCGGCGTCCTTCAGGCTTGTCGCGAAGGCGCCGATCGCGGCGAACCCCCGTGCCTCCAGCGCGGCGATCAGATGGTCTACCGGGTCGGTATCCGCCGAGGTGAGGTAGGAGCGGTAGAAGCTGACAACGGCGATGGGCCGGTCGCTTGGCTGCGGCGCGGGGACCACCCCCTTGCCGGGCAGATACCAGCCGAAGGTGGGAACGGTCTTGTCCCCGGCGACCGGCCCGGCATAAAGCCCCGCCGCCAACGCAAGCTGCTGAAGCGCGGCCTGCGCCGCGACGGCACCGCCCGCATCGCACAGGGTCTGCAGCCGTCTCAGCGTGGATTTCGGCAGTGTCGACAATTCGTCCAGCCGCAGATCCTCGCGCCCGTCGGCAGGCAGGACGGCCAGCGCGATGCCGTGGCGCCGGGCATGATCCTGCAACTGCGCCAGCCCGTAGGGCCAGTAGCTTTCCCCGCCGATCAGCCGCACGAGGATGCCCTTGGTACCGCTCAGCGTCCGTTCGACATAGGTATCGACCGAAAGCGGATGCCGCAGCGCCACGAGGTTGGCAAGGCGAAGCGTCGGCAGGCCGCCCGCCGCGCGATGCCAGCCCGCCGCGAAGGCGCCAAGGTCGCTGTCGGAAAACGACAGAACCACGATCTCGGCCGGGTCCTGGCCAAGATCCATGGGCGTGTCGGTCTCCTCAAGACCATGGCTTTCGCGGAAGACGACATGCATCGCGGTGTCAGGCTCCGGCGGGTTCGGGCGTCAGGACGGCGCGGATCGCGACCGGATCGACATCGTCGTGTTCGCCGATGACAACAAGCTTCGACGCACGCGGCGTATCACCCCAGGGCCGGTCGAACTGCGCGCGCACCCTTTCCCCGACCGCCTGCACCAGAAGCCGCATGGGCTTGCCGGAAACCGCCACATAGCCCTTGACCCGCAGGATGTTCTGTTCGCGCGCCAGCCGGACGATCGCCGCCTTCAGCGCCTCGGGGTCGGCGACCTCCGGCAGTTCGATCACCACCGTGTCGAAGTCGTCGTGTTCGTGATCGTCGTGCCCGTCATGATGCGAGGGCCGCGCGTCCAGGTCGTCCTCGGCCGCGGCATTCAGCCCCAGGATCACCGCCGGGTCGATCCGACCCTCCTCCATCGGCAGGATCGGCAGCTTGCGCGGCGCTTCCGCCTCGATCACCGCGCGGGCGGCGGCCAGACCCGCATCGCCCGCAAGGTCGGCCTTGGACAGAAGTACGATATCGGCACAGGCGATCTGGTCCTCGAACACCTCCGACAGCGGGGTTTCGTGATCGATGGAGCCGTCCGCCTCGCGCTGGGCCTGCACCGCGTCCACGTCCGGCGCGAACCGGCCCGCCGCCACCGCCTCTGCGTCAGCCAGCGCGATGACGCCGTCGACGGTGATCCGCGACCGGATCGCCGGCCAATCGAAGGCTTTCAGCAGCGGCTTCGGAAGCGCAAGCCCCGAAGTCTCGATCACGATGTGGTCGGGCCGCTGCGGCAACGCCATAAGCGCCTCGATCGTCGGGATGAAGTCGTCGGCAACCGTGCAGCAGATGCAGCCGTTCGCCAACTCGACGATGTTCTCTACCGGACAGTTTTCGTCGGCGCAGGATTTCAGGATGTCGCCATCCACGCCGACCGTCCCGAATTCGTTGACCAGCACCGCCAGGCGCTTGCCTTGCGGGTTCTGCATCAGGTGGCGGATCAGTGTCGTCTTGCCCGCGCCCAGAAAGCCGGTGATGACGGTGACGGGAATCTTGGACAGGTCGGACATTCAGCTCTCCATCGGTGGGATGCGGGCAAGCGACTGCTTGCGGAAGATCACCGGGCGGTCGCGCCAGGGCACGAGCCCGTCAGCGGTCGCGGCATAGGCGGCGGCCCCGGCCAGGATGTCGTCGACATGCAGGTCGGGGTCCATCCCGCGATAGACATAAGACCAGCGGCCCGGCCCGCTCAGCGCGATGTTGCAGCCATGGTCGCAAGCCGAAAGGCATTCGGTCGGGACGATGCGCACGCCGTCGGGCGCCCCAGCGGCCTCCAGCGCCGCAAGAAGCCGGGCGCCGGGGCGCATTTCCCCGTCGCCGGCGGTGGGCAACCCCATCCGGCAGGTCGTGCAGACATGAAGCGTCACCGTCACCCGTGCATCCTTCCTTTCGCCGGAAGGGGGGACCTGCGGGGATATCTCTCGATATCCGAGCCGGTCGCGGAACACCCCGTCCGCCGTCGCAAACCTTCGCGCTGGCAGGTCTCCCGGCTTGCGGATGTCGGGGCAGACGACTGTCAGCCCCGGCGGCCCCGCCCCCTTCCCGGCATCTGCCAGTGGACATGGGGGGCCTCTCCGGTCACGGTCGCGGGGGCGGCTGCGCTTCGGCAGTGGACCGCAGATGGTCGCAAAGCCTGTCGCATTCCCTCTTCGCCTGCCCTAAGACAGGAACCAGCGCCGCCTCACCTGAGGCATGGGGGCCACCCTTGTCAAGCAACGGAAGGGACCATGACGGAACAGAAAACGACCGATCCCGCCGAAGACGCGCTGCGCCATGCCCAGAAGATGGCCAAGAAGAAGGCCGCGCGCGACAAGATCATGGCGCGCAAGGAGGGCGAGAAGGGCCTGATCATCGTCAATACGGGCGCCGGCAAGGGCAAGAGCTCGGCCGCGTTCGGCATGATTCTGCGCTGCATCGCGCATGAAATGCCCTGCGCGGTGGTGCAGTTCATCAAGGGCGCATGGTCGACCGGGGAACGGACGCTGATCGAAAACCACTTCGGCGATCTTTGCCAGTTTCACGCCATGGGCGAGGGGTTCACCTGGGAAACCCAGGACAAGGACCGCGACATTGCGGCGGCGCGCCGCGGCTGGGAAAAGGCCAAGGACCTGATCCGCGACGACCGCAACCGCATGGTGCTTCTGGACGAGATCAACATCGCGCTGCGCTACGACTACCTGCCGGTCGACGAGGTCGTCGCCTTTCTTGAAACCGAGAAGCCGGAGATGACGCATGTCGTCCTGACCGGCCGGAACGCGAAGGAAGAGCTGATTGCCATCGCCGACCTGGTGACCGAGATGACGCTGGTCAAGCATCCGTTCCGTTCGGGGATCAAGGGCCAGGTCGGGGTGGAGTTCTGAGCGCAAGGCCGGGGGCGCCGCCCCCGGACCCCCGAGGTATTTCCGGCAAGATGAAAGGGTGACGGTTTGTTAACCGTTCGGGTCGAAACTGAAACCACGGTACAGGGAGAGGTCCCGATGACCGTGCAAGGTGAAAGCGCCACGCTTCCCCCGGGGAACCGGCCCGAGGCGTGGCGCCCATTCTCAAAGGGGATTTCGGGTTTCATCTTGCCCGAAAATACCTCCGCCGGAGGCTCCCGCAGGTGCCGTTCTTCGATCGGCAGGGGGCGATCTTGCCGGCTTTGATGATCCAGGGCTGCGGCTCGAATGTCGGCAAGTCGCTTTTGGTGGCCGGTCTGTGCCGGGCGGCGCGCCGGCGCGGGATTTCGGTGGCGCCGTTCAAGCCGCAGAACATGTCGAACAACGCCGCCGTGACCGCCGACGGCGGAGAGATCGGTCGGGCGCAGGCCCTGCAGGCGCTGGCCTCGGGGATCGTGCCGCATACCGACATGAACCCCGTCCTCCTCAAGCCCGAGACGGATACCGGTGCGCAGGTCGTGGTGTGCGGCCGCCGCCTCGCGACGGTGCGCGCGCGCGACTACGCGGCGCTGAAGCCGCAGCTTCTGACGGCGGTTCTGGACAGCTTCGGGCGGCTCCGGGCGGCGCATGATCTGGTGATCGTCGAGGGCGCGGGCAGCCCGGCGGAGGTCAACCTGCGCAAGGGCGACATCGCGAACATGGGCTTCGCGCGGGCGGCGGGCGTGCCGGTGGTGCTTGCTGGCGACATCGACCGGGGCGGGGTCATCGCGCAGGTCGTCGGAACGCAGGCCGTGCTGGACCCTCTGGACGCGGAGATGGTCGAAGGGTTCCTCATCAACAAGTTCCGTGGCGATCCCACCCTTTTCGACGACGGCTACCGGCTGATCGAGGCCCGGACCGGCTGGCGCGGCTTCGGCGTGCTGCCCTATTTCGCCGACGCCGCGAAGCTTCCGGCCGAAGATGCGCTGGACCTGCGGTCGGCGTCATCGGGCGGGCCGACAAGGGTCGCCTGTCTGGTCCTCTCGCGGATCGCGAATTTCGACGATCTCGATCCGCTGGCGCAGGAACCCTCGGTCGGCCTGACGATGGTGCGCGCGGGTCAGCCGATTCCGGGGGATACCGACCTGGTGATCCTTCCAGGGTCGAAATCGACGCGCGGCGACCTGGCGTTTCTGCGCGGCCAGGGGTGGGACGTGGATCTGGCCGCGCATGTCCGCCGGGGCGGTCATGTTCTGGGCATTTGCGGCGGCTACCAGATGCTGGGCCGGACGATCTCCGACCCCGAGGGGATCGAGGGCGCGGCGGGCGAGACGCCGGGGCTTGGCCTTCTGGAGGTCGATACGGTCATGACGCCCGACAAGCGCCTGACGCGGACCCGTGCCGTTCACGCGGCGACCGGTACGCCGATGGAGGGTTACGAGATTCACATCGGCCGTACGGGCGGGCGTGATACCGGGCGGCCCTTTGCCCATGTCGACGGCAAGCCCGAGGGCGCCGTTTCCGCCGACGGGCGCATTTCGGGCAGCTACCTGCACGGCATGTTCGCCGGCGATGCGTTTCGCGCGGCGTATCTTGCGGCGCTGGGCGGGACTTCGGCCACAAGCTACGGCGCGGGGGTCGAGGCGACGCTTGATGCGCTTGCCGACCATATGGAACGGCATCTGGATATCCCGGGGCTTCTCGCGCTGGCGCGGTGAGCGTGGCGGTCAGCGGATCGTCCAGTCCGTCGGCCGGTTTTCCTGCCAGCCGGTCCTGTGCAGAAGCGGCGTGTCATCGCAGAAGGCCGGCCAGCCAAGGCAGATATAGGCGCTGAACTCCCATCCCGGCGGAACCGCCAGAAGCCCTTCCATCCTGCCGGGGTCGAGGATCGATACCATGCCGAGGCCAAGGTTTTCGGCCCGCGCGGCCAGCCAGAGCGTATGGATCGCCATGGCTGTCGATTGATGAAGCGTTTCGGGCATCGTGCGCCGGCCCAGGCCGCGCCCCGCCGCGGGCTCGGTTTCGGTGAAGACCGCCAGCTGTTCGGGCGCGGCATCAAGGCCCGATAGCTTCAGCCGTGCATATTCCGTGCGCGTCTCGCCGTCATAGGCCAGGGCGGCCTCGCTGTTGCAGCGTTCGAATTCGGCACGGACGGCGGCGCGCAGGGTCTTGTCCTGCACCCGCAAGACGCGCCAGGGCCGTGCGTTGCCGACCGAGGGTGCGGCGGCCATCGTCTGTCTCAGCCGGTCGAGTACGGCCTCGGGCACCGGATCGCTGCGGAAGTGGCGAACGTCGCGCCGCCAGCGCAGGATCGTCTTCAGCGTCTCGGCCTCCGCTGCCGTGAACTGCATCATCTCCCCCAGTGTGAAAGCGCCGTTTCGACGCGCGCCCATTCCGCCGGCGCGCCGGGCAGGCCAAGGCGCAGCCACCCTCGCGCATAGGGAAAGCGCCGCGACCAGATCCGGAACCGCGCGAGCCTAGCCTGCGCCCGATCCGCATCGCCCGTTTCGTAAAGGCGAAACAGCGTCGTCCCCCCGAGGCAGGCCCAGCCAGCCGCCCGGGCCAGCGAATCGAGCCTTGCGGCATCGCCCACCAGCCGCCCGGTCGTCTCTTCCGCCCAGCGATGGTCCGCCAGCGCCCTGCATCCGACCTCGATCGCGGCGCCGGAAACCGGCCAGGGACCAGCCATGTCCCGCAAGGCCGCGATATCCGCCGTCGCTGCCAGGACGAAGCCAAGGCGCACCCCGGCAAGGCCGTAGAACTTGCCGAAGGATCGCAAGACGACAATCCCCTGCTGGCCCGCCTGCGCCGCGACAGAGATGTCCGGGCAGGGATCGGCGAAGCTTTCGTCGACGACCAGGCGGCCGACCTGGCCTGCAATCGACCGCAGGCAGTCGGGCAAAAGACGCCGTCCGTCGGGGTTGTTGGGATTGACGATGACCGCAAGATCCGCCCCGGCAAGGGCCTCTGCCGTGCCGACGTCCTCGACCTGCCAGCCCGCCTGGCTGAGCGCGGCGGCGTGTTCGTTGTAGGTGGGGCCCAGGATGCGCGCGCGGCCCGGGGCGGTGAGGCGCGGGATCATCTGGATGGCCGCCTGCGCACCGGCGACGGGCAGGATCGCCGCACCCGTCCGGTAGACTTCGGCCGCAGCCCGGATCAGGCGTTCGACCGCGCTTCGGCGGGGCAGATCGGTCCAGGCCGATGCGGGGATGGGCGGCAGGGGGTAGGGCACGCGGTTGATGCCGGTCGACAGGTCGATCCAGTCCCCGGCTGTTCCGCCGTGGATCGCCAGCGCATCGTCGAGGTTCCCGCCATGATCCCTCATGACCAAAGCGCCGCCAGCGCCGCGAACAGGATCGTGGCGGCGAGGATCGCCGCGACGGCCTGGCGATAGACCCGGAGACCCCGCAGGAGGTCGGCGGGCTTCGGGTCGGGGGCGCCGGCGTTGACCCAGGGTTCTTCGGCGATCCGGTCGGCATAGACGCGCGGGCCGGACAGGCGTACACCAAGCGCGCCCGCCATGGCGGCCTCGGGCCAACCGGCGTTCGGAGACCGGTGGTGGTGCGCGTCGCGGGCCATCACCGCGAGGGCCGGACGCCAACGTCCCGACACGCCGGCAAAGATCAGCCCGGTCAGGCGCGCGGGGATCAGATTGGCGACATCGTCGATGCGCGCCGCGGCCCAGCCGAAGGCCTCGTGGCGCGGGGTCCGGTGCCCGATCATTGAATCGAGCGTGTTGATCGCCTTGTAGCCGACGATGCCCGGCAGGCCGAACACCATCCCCCAGAACCAGGGCGCGACGACCCCGTCGGATGCGTTTTCGGCCAGGCTTTCCATCGCGGCGCGCGCCACGCCCGCTTCGTCCAGGCTGTCGGGGTCGCGCCCCACGATCATCGCCACCGCACCTCGTGCGCGGTCCATATCCCCAAGGGCAAGCGGACGCGCAACCGCCATGACGTGATCGTGCAGCGACCTGACCGCAAGGAAGGGCCAGATCAGCAGCCCTTCGAGAAGGGTGCCGGTCAGCCCCCCCGGCAGAAGGCCGCGCAGGACAAGGGCGGTCTCGACCGCAAGCCCGATCACCGCCAGAGCGGCAATCAATCCGGCAAGGCGGCGCTGCCAGGGCTGCGCTTGCTCAAGGTTGAGCCAGTCGTCAAGCTTGCCGATCAGCCGACCGATCCAGGTGACCGGGTGGCCGATGGCACGAAAGATCGCCGCGGGCCAGCCAAGGCCTGTATCGATCAGAAGCGCCACGATCATCGCCGACATTGTCATCCCCCCGCCCGAAACCGGATCAGTCCGCGAAGGCCGGCCGCCCGCAGGCAGGCAGCCCAGTCCTCGGGGACCGTTCCGGGCGCAAATAGCAGGGCACGCGCCGCTCCGGTATGGGCAATCGCATGGCCAAGCGCCCCAAGGCGCCGCGCCAGCCATCCGGTCGGATCTTCCGCCGGGCCGCGCCGTGCCAGCGTGCGCCGGGCCGCCTCGCCGCTCAGGCCCGCAAGCGCGGCAAGATCGCCCGCGTCGACCGCGCGACGCCACCGGGGCCAGAGATCGCCGATATCGGCAAACGCCTGATCAGCCGGGTCGGTACGCCGCATCGGGCCAAGAAAGCCGCCCACCACCTCGAACCTGGGCAGGGCCGGGGTCCGGTCAAGGACACGACCCTGCCGCGACGCCCAAAGCAGCCGCTCCGGCCTGGCGAACATCGTCGGGTCGCTGGCGCCTTCGGCGGCGATGCAGGCCCTTGCAACCACCTCGGGCGCGGCGTCCGACCCCGCAAGGCGGGCCAGCGCGACAAGCGCCGCGGTCGATGCGCCGGCACCGCCCCCGACCGGCATCGCCGCCCGCAGAAGAAACCGCCCCCGCGGCACCAGGCCAAGCGCCTGCAGGAAGCGGCGGGCGCGGTCGGGCGTGATCAGACGCTGGCCCCGGCCATGTACGCCGAATCCCGGACCGGGCCGGAATGTGCCTGTCACCGCCAGCTCCGGGCAGGGCAGCGTCACCAGCGCGACCGGCCCGTCGGCCCCCAGCCGTCCTTGCAGCAATTCGCCGAAGTGACCCGCGATCCGGACCGCGTGGGGATTCATTGCGGGGTCCAGTTGACCGAGATGACGCCAAACGCCTTGCCCGGCAGCGGTCGAAGGCGGGTGGCCGACAGCGGCGAAACATCGAAGACCAGCGCCGCGGCGGGATCCCCAAGCGCAAGGGCAAGGGCGGCACGCACGATCCCCGCATGGGCGACGATGGCGACCCTGCCCGGATGGTCCGCCGCGCGTTCGATCGCCGGGCCCGCGCGCCGGCACAGATCGACAAAGCTTTCACCGGACGGGGGGCGATGGGCCGCCAGCGCCTGCCCGCTCAGGGGGCCGATGTCCGGGATGTCCGCGTGGGCGCGGCCCTCCCATTCGCCGAAGTGCTGTTCCCAAAGCGCGCCATCTTCCCGCGCGACCTTGCCGGGCCAAAGCGCGTTCAACGTCTGGCGGCATCGCAAGGCCGGGCTGCACCAGACATGGTCGGGTTCGCCCAGCATGTGGCGCAGCGCATCGACCGCCGGCCCATCGCCCAGATCGGCCGCAACATCGGTTCGCCCGCAAAGCCGCCCGCCGGTGATCGCGGGCGCATGCCGTATCAGGATCAGCTCTGTCGCTCGGCTGCTGTCCACCGTCGCATTCCCTCTTTCGTGACGGGCCCGTTTCTGCTTTGAGACCGGACCATGGGCAAGACGATACTCATCACCGGGGGCGCCCGATCGGGCAAAAGCGGCATCGCCGAGACAAAGGCGCTGGGCCTGGGGCCGCGTGCCGTCTATATCGCCACCGCCGAGGTGCGCGATGCCGAAATGGCCGGCCGCGTCGCCCTGCATCAGGCGCGTCGCGGGGCCGAATGGGTGACCCGCCACGAACCCATTGATCTTGTCGGCGCGCTTGAGGCGACCGACGGTCAGGGGCCGCGGCTGGTCGACTGCCTGACGCTTTGGTTGTCGAACCTCATGCTGGGCGACCATGACTGGCGCGCGGCGGGGCAATCCCTGGCCCGCGCCTTGCCCAGGCAGACGGATCCGGTCATCCTCGTGACGAACGAGGTGGGTGGCGGAATCGTGCCCGACAACCGTCTGGCGCGCGAGTTTCGCGATGCCGCGGGACTTCTTAACCAATGGATTGCGGCGGCATCGGATGAGGTCATCCTTGCCGTCTCAGGTCTGCCACTGAAAGTGAAATGACATGAGCCTTCCTGAAATCGCCGCGCTGGCAGACATCCCCGTGCTTGCCGATACTCTGCCCGCACTGGACAAGGCGGCCGCCGACGCCGCCCGAGACCGGCAGAATTCGCTGACCAAGCCGCCGGGGTCGCTGGGGCGGCTTGAGCAGCTTGCCGAGTTCATGGCCGGATGGCGCGGCACCGCACGGCCCGAAATCTGGCGGGCGCAGGCGCTTGTGTTCGCGGGCAATCACGGGGTCTGTGCGCAGGGGGTCAATCCCTATCCGCAGGAGGTCACCGCGCAGATGGTGGCGAACTTCGAACGCGGCGGGGCAGCGATCAACCAGCTTTGCGCGGTGAACGGCGCGGATCTGACCGTCATCGCCCTGGAACTCGGCCGCCCGACCGGCGATTTCACCGAAGGTCCGGCGATGTCGGAAACCGATTGCCTGGACGCTTTCTGGCAGGGCGCATCTGCGGTCGACGACGGCGCTGACGTTCTGATCCTCGGCGAAATGGGCATCGGCAACTCCACAGTGGCGGCGGCCCTGGCCTCGGCCTGTTTCGGCGGGCCGGTGGCGGAATGGGTCGGCCCGGGTACCGGGTCCGACAAGGCCGGGATCACCCGCAAGGTCGACGCCATCGAACGCGGGCTGAAGCGGCACGAAGGGATCCTGAACGACCCGATGGCAGTACTTGCCGCCCTGGGCGGCCGCGAACAGGCGGCGATCTGCGGGGCGGTTCTTGCCGCGCGCGCGGCGCGTATCCCGGTGATCCTTGACGGCTTCATCTGCACGGCTGCGGCCGCCGTGCTTTACGCCGCCGACAAGCGGCTTCTGGATCATTGCCTGGTCGGGCACGTTTCGGCCGAACCCGGCCATCGCAAGCTTCTTGCGGCGATCCACAAGCGGCCGGTCCTCGAGTTCGACATGCGCCTGGGCGAAGGGTCCGGTGCGGCGCTGGCGCTGGGCATCCTGCGCGCGGCGCTGGCCTGCCACAACGGCATGGCGACCTTCGGCGAGGCCGGGGTTTCCGAGGCATGACCGGCGATCGGGGCCCTGCGCGGCGGCTTGACGAGGCGCGGCTGGCCCTGATGCTTCTGACACGTCTGCCAGCGGGCCGGATCGAAGGGCCGGTACCGCCCATGTCGGCCTCGACCTGGGCCTGGCCACTGGCCGGGGCTGTCGTCGGGGCGATCGCGGCCTTTGTCCTTGGCCTTGCGCTTGTTCTTGGCCTGCCCGCCCCTGCGGCCGCGATCCTCGCGCTCGCGGCCCTCATACTTGCCTCCGGTGCCATGCACGAGGACGGTCTGGCCGATCTTGCCGACGGGTTCGGCGGCGGGGTCACCCGTGAACGCAAGCTGGAGATCATGCGCGACAGCCGCGTCGGCAGCTATGGCGTCATCGCGCTGGTCCTTTCGCTTGGTTTTCGGGCCGCTGCCATTGCGGCACTTGTTCCCGCCGGCGCCGGCTGGGCGCTTGTCGCCATCGCGGCCGCCAGCCGCGCGACGATGCCCGCCGCACTGGCGCTGATGCCGGCCGCGCGCGCGGACGGACTTGGCCGGGCGGCCGCCGGGGCTGGGATGCCTGTCCTGCCCGCCCTGGCCATCGGCATCGCGGCGCTGCTGCCGCTCGGTGTCTTCCCGGCGATCGCGCTGTCGCTTGCGATCGCGCTTGCGGCGCTTGCCGTCGGGGCGCTTGCCCTGCGCCAGATCGGCGGGCAGACCGGCGACGTTCTGGGGGCGATGCAGCAATCGGGGGAAATCGCCGGCTGGGCGGTTCTATTGGCGCTTGCCGTCTGACGCGGCCGGCGGTCGGGGATTCGGGGCCTTGCCCGGCCACAGGGCAGTGTGCTGCAATGCCTCTTTATTTTTGATCAAAATATTGCGACAAGCAGGGCGACTTTTCAGGAGAGTCGCATGGCCCCGAAATCCGACACGATCGCCGGCGTGAACGCCGCCCGTCTGCAAGCTTTCGCCGACCGCGAACATCGGCGGTTTGCCGCGTCCCGCCCGAAGACTCGCAAGGCGCTTGAAAAGGGCGCTGACACCTATCTGGACGGCGTTCCGATGCACTGGATGCGGGACTGGCCGATGCCGTTCCCGATGCTCGTCACCGAGGCGTCCGGCGCGCGGCTGACCGATCTGGACGGCTACGGGATCGACGATTTCTGCCTGGGTGACACAGGGTCGATGTTCGGTCATTCCCCCAAGCCGGTCGCCAAGGCGATCCGCAAGCAGGCGCGCAACGGGCTGACCTACATGCTGCCGACCGAAGCGGCACTGAAGGCCGGGCGGCTTCTGACCGAACGGTTCGGCGATTTCCGCTGGCAGATCGCCACCACCGCGACGGACGCCAACCGGTTTGCGCTGCGCGTGGCCCGCGCGGTGACGGGCCGCCCCAGGGTTCTGGTCTTCAACGGCTGCTATCACGGCACCGTCGACGACGCGATGGTGGAGCTGCACGAAGGCGCGACGCGCGCGCGCCCCGGGCTTGTCGGGCAGGTCACGGACCTTTCGACGCTGGCGGTTTCGTGTGAATTCAATGATCTTGCCGGCGTCGAGGCGGCGCTGGCACGCGGTGACGTCGCGGCGATCCTGACCGAACCCGTGATGACGAATTCCTGCATGGTCCTGCCTGCGCCAGGCTTCCACCAGGGGCTGCGCGATCTGGCGACGAAGTACGGCGCGCTTCTCATCATCGACGAGACCCATACGATTTCTTCCGGCCTTGGCGGCTATACGGGCGTTCACGGGCTGGACCCGGATATCTTCGTCGTCGGCAAGTGCGTGGCGGGTGGCATGCCCACTGCCGTCTGGGGACTGCGTCCGAAAGTGGCGTCAGCATTCCGCGCCTATGACGACGCGCGCCCCTCGGGGCACTCGGGCATGGGCACCACGCTGTCGGCAAACCCGATGCAGTTCGCCTGCCTGGTCGCGAACCTGTCGGAGGTCATGACCGACCGGAACTATGGCCGTATGGAAAAGGGCGCGGCGCGGCTGCATGCGGGCCTTGCGGCGGCGATCGAAAAGCACAAGGCGCCCTGGCACGTCGTCCGGGTCGGCGCGCGGGTCGAATTCATCTGCGCGCCCGGCCCGCTGAAGAACGGCACCGAAGCCGCTGCCGCCCATCTGCATGAAGTCGAGGCCGCGGTGCATACCGGCCTTCTCAATCGCGGCTGCCTTATTGCGCCCTTCCACAACATGATGCTTGTCAGCCCGGCGACGAAGAAACGCCAGATCGACCGTCTTGTCGGCGCTTTCGACGAAGTCCTGACCGAACTTTTCGCCTGAGGAAGACCATGACCCTGACCTGCCCCTCGGGCGCGACCCTGACCGAAGCCGAAGCCTTTCTGGACGCGCATCCGGAGATCGAGGCCTTCGACATCGTGCTGCACGATTCCAACGGGATCGGGCGCGGCAAGATCATCCGGCGACACGAGCTTCTGTCGATCTACAAGTCCGGGCGCCACATGCCGATTTCCATCCTCGGGCTGGATATCTGCGGCGAGGATGTGCACGAAACCGGGCTGATCTGGGACCAGGGCGACGGCGACCTGCGCGCCTGGCCGATCCCCGGGACGCTGAAGGCGCTGCACAACACCACGCCCCCGCGCGGGGAGGTCTTCCTGTCGCTTTACGAACTTGACGGCCACCCGATGACATCGGACCCCCGCCACGCGCTGCAACGCCAGGTCGACCTTCTGGCGGCCGAAGGGCTGCGCCCGGCCGGGGCGTTCGAGCTTGAGTTCTTCCTTCTCGCCAACGATCGCGGGCCGGATGGCAAGGTGCAGCCGGCGCGGGACGTTCTGGACGGCCGCCATTCGCGCAAGACCGAGGTCTATTCGGTCGATCACCTGCACGGGATGCTGCCGCTTTTCTCCGACATCTATGCGGGGGCCGAGAAGGCGGGGATCAAGGCGGAAACCCTGATATCTGAATATGCGCCGGGGCAGTACGAACTGACGCTGCACTACCGCGAGGACGTGATGCAGGCCGCCGACGACCTGATCCGGCTCAAGCGGATCGTGCGGGCGCAGGCGCGGGCGCATGGCGTGACCGCCTGTTTCATGGCAAAGCCGGTCGAGGAATATGCGGGCTCTGGCATGCATTTCCACGTCTCGCTGCAGAACGGCAAGGGTGACAATGTCTTTGCCGAGAAGGAAGAAGGCCGGTGGACCGATACCATCCTTCATGCGCTGGGGGGTATGCGGGCGACGATGGCGGAATCGATGCTGGTCTTTGCCCCGCACGCCAATTCCTGGCGCCGTTTCGCGAACCAGAGCTATGCGCCGGTTTCGACCAACTGGGGTGTCAACAACCGGTCGGTCGCGCTGCGCATTCCCGCGGGCGACATCCGGGCGCGGCGGATAGAACACCGGCCGTCCGGGGTGGATGCGAACCCCTATCTGGTCGCAACGACCGTACTGGCGGCGATCCGCCACGGGCTTGCCAACCGGATCGACCCGGGGCCGGAGACGACCGGAAACGGCTATGCGGACGACGAGGGCGGGGACATGCCGCGCGACTGGCGCACGGCAATAGAGGCGGCCCGGCAATCCGCGTTCCTGAAGGACGCGCTGGGCGAAGACATGCACCGCACCTTCACGGCGGTTAAGGCAGCCGAATACGCCCGCGTGAACCGGACCGTATCGGAACTGGACTTCGACCTTTACCTTCACACGGTCTGAAGCAGCGCAAAGACATGCGAAAGGCCCGCTTCGACCGAAGCGGGCCCTTCTGGTTCCTGTCCCCCGGTATCAGTTCGCGCAGCGTTTGGCGGCTTCGTCCGCCGTCGCCGTGAACCCGCTGAGGGAGAACGTGTCCTGCGTCTGCGTTCCCCGGCCGGACCGTGCCTTGACCACGGCCTTGGACCCGGCCTTCATTGCCGCGACGATCTGCGCGTCCACTTCGGCGCTGGGCGACCATGCGACTTCGGGATCGGCCGCGCTGTTCAAGAACAGCTCGAACGTCTTGCCGTCGATCTGCAGCGTGGGCGAAGACCCTTCGGCAAAGGGATATCCGCCAGAGAACGAAACCTCCCCCGCGGCATTGCCCGGACGGAAGGTCACGAACAGAAGGATATCGCCCCGGCGAACGGAAACCGCCTTGCCATCCTTGGTGTTCACCGTCTCGACCGGGGCCGAAACGCTCCAGCATTCCTTGGGGCTTTCGGAGACGTAGAAGCTCCAGTCCCCGTTTGCCGACACGCGGTCGTTGGCGGTTTGCGCCGTTGCGGCCCCGGCAATCGTCATCGTCGCCACGAACAGGCCACCCAGCGTTCTCGCTATCGTGTTCACTTCTCGCCTCCTGACGGCTCTGTCCGCGCTGCACGGCGCACTGTTCCTGCGCCTTTGCCGTGGCGGATGCCATTTCAACCCGATATGACAGCCTTAGCGCAATCCGGTCCAAGTCGCAAAGGGCCGTTGGCAGTTTTTCGCTGAGGGGGAGGCGGGATGAAAGCGGTTCCGATGGTTGAGTTCTGGCGGGGCGGGATGCTTGAGAGCCTGCACTACGGCCATGCGGTGATCTGCGATGCTTCGGGCGCGATCGTCGAGGCCTGGGGCGATCCCGATGCGGTGATTTTCCCGCGCTCGTCGTGCAAGATGCTTCAGGCGCTGCCGCTGGTGGAAAGCGGCGCGGCAGATGCGCTGGGCGTCGGGCCGTCGCGACTGGCGCTGGCCTGCGCAAGCCATCAGGGCGCTGCGGTCCATTCGGATCTTGTGACGCGCTGGCTTGGCGATCTTGGCCTTGGCGACAACGACCTGCGCTGCGGGCCGCAGATGCCGCGCGACGCCGACGCGATGAAGGACGTTCTGTGCAAGGGCGAAAGCCCCTGCCGGATCCACAACAACTGTTCGGGCAAGCACTCCGGTTTTCTGACCCTGGCGCGGCACCTGAAGTCGGGGCCGGAGTATCACGAGGTCGACCACCCGGTTCAGCTTGCGGTGAAACAGGCATTCGAGGAGGTGACCGGCCTTGGTTCGCCCGGCTACGGGATCGACGGATGTTCGGCCCCGAACTTCGCGACGACGGTCCACGGCCTTGCCCGCGCGATGGCGCTGTTTTCCGCCGCGCACGAAGGGTCCGACGCTAGGTCGCGCGCGGCGGCGCGGCTGGTGGCGGCGATGACCGCCTTTCCCGAACTTGTCGCGGGCGAAGGGCGCGCCTGCACCAACCTGATGCGCGCGATGGGCGGCAAGGTTGCCGTCAAGACCGGCGCCGAGGCGGTGTTCGTCGCCATCCTGCCGGAAAACCGGATGGGGGTCGCGCTGAAGATCCTCGACGGCGGCGGGCGGGCGTCAGAGGCAGCGATCGTCGCCCTGCTGATCCGGCTTGGTGCGCTCGATCCCGGGCACCCGGTCGTGAAGGAATACCTGACCGGCCCCCTGACGAACTTCGCGGGGCAGGCCGTGGGCGAACGTCGGATCGCCCCGGGCTTCGCGGCCTGAGCAACGAAAAGGGTGGGGCGTTTCGGACGCCCCACCCCAGGACCTGCCGCCAGAAGGCGTTTCAGTTGTCGTTGATGTCCTTTTCCCAGATCTTCGGTTTCGCGTGCTTGTGCGCGAAGAACTTGCGCAGGCCGACCCAGCAGGCCAGCGACGCGACCGCGAAGGCCAGAAGCAGGGCCGAAAGCGATCCACCCAGGAAACCGGCCCAAATGGCGATCCCCACAACGACCGCGCCGCAAGCGAAGCCCAGGAAAATGAAGCCGGGCAGCGCCACCTCGAGGATCGCCAGCACCGCGCCTGCGGTGAGCCAGACCCACCATTCCTGCCATAGCGCCATCACATCCGTCCCTTCAGCATCTTGAACGCGTCGCCGAAGGCATCAAGCGCCTGTGCCGGCACGATCACCGTCTGCTTGCCGGCCCCCTGCCCGACCGCCGTCAGCGCCTCAACCTGCTTCAGCGCGACCTGGTACTGGGCCGCTTCCAGCCCGTTTTGCTTGATCGCCTCGGCGATCACGCCGGTTGCATAGGCTTCGGCATCGGCAAGGATGCGGCGCGCCTTGCTTTCCTGTTCGGCTGCGTAAAGCTCTGCATCGGCGTTCAGTTCGACCGCGCGCTTCTTGCCCTCGGCCTCCGTCACCTGCGCGCGCCGCGCCCGTTCGGCATTCAACTGCTGCAGCATTGCGGCGCGGGTCGCCTCGTCCAGGTTCACGTCAAGGATTTCGGCGCGCGTCACCTCGATCCCCCAGTCGTCGACCATGACGGCCACCTGTTCGCGGACCTTGTGAATCAGGTCGGCGCGGTTCGACTGCACCTGGTCCAGTTCCAGCTTGCCGATCTCGCTGCGGACGATCCCGGCCACCGTCGTGGCGATGGCGGCGTCCACGTCGCGGATGCGGTAGACGGTCTTTTCCGGTTCGGTGATGCGATAGAAGACCGAGGTTTCCACCTTCACCAGAACGTTGTCAGAGGTGATAGCGTCCTGATGGGCGTTCGGCAGTTGCCGTTCGAGGACTGAAATCTTGTGCGCGATGCGATCAAGGAAGGGCACGATGAAGTTGATGCCCGGTCCAAGGACGGCGCGCAGCCTTCCGAACCGCTCGACCACATGCTTTTCGGATTGCGGAACGATCCGCACGCCGAGGAAGATGCAAAGGATGATGAAGATGGCCACGGCCAGGAAAACGGCGTTGCCACCAATCAGTTCTTCAATCCGCATTCTAAATCCTCCGATGAGTATTCCAAGGGAATATGCCCCGCGCGAAGCGGCCTGAAAAGACATCGCTTGGGGGGAAACGGGCGGATCACCTCCCCCGGGGGTCAGAAAATGAAAAGCCGCGGTCGATCAGACCGCGGCTTTGGCAGGAACAACGCCGGATCAGCCGATCGCGGCGGCCTTGACCTCGGCGTCGATGAAGGGGACGTACTGGGCGAAGTTGTCCGCGAACATGCCGACCAGCTTGCGCGCCTGCGCGTCGTAGGCCGCCGGGTCCGCCCAGGTCTTGCGCGGATCAAGCAGCGTCGCGTCCACCCCGGGGACCGACACCGGCACTTCGAAGCCGAAGTTGGCGTCCTTGCGGAACTCCGCCGCGTTCAGCGACCCGTCAAGTGCCGCGGTCAGCAACGCGCGCGTGGCCTTGATCGGCATCCGGCGGCCGGTGCCGTAGGCGCCGCCGGTCCAGCCGGTGTTCACCAGCCAGCAGGTCGCGCCGTGGCGCGCGATCTTTTCTTGCAGAAGCTTGCCATAGACCTCGGGTCGGCGTGGCATGAAGGGCGCGCCGAAGCAGGTCGAAAAGGTGGGGATCGGTTCGGTCACGCCGACCTCGGTTCCCGGCGTCTTCGAGGTGAAGCCGGACAGGAAGTGATACATTGCCTGCGCCGGTGTCAGCCGCGCGATGGGCGGCAGCACGCCATAGGCATCGCAGGTCAGCATGATCACGTTCTTCGGATGCCCGCCCAGCCCCGTGTCCGAGGCGTTGGAGATGTAGTCCAGCGGGTAGGCGCACCGCATGTTGTCAGTGAGCGAGTTGTCCTCGAAGTCGAGATCGAGGGTTTCGGGATCGAAGATCATGTTCTCGACCACAGTCCCGAACTTCTCGGTCGTGGCATAGATCTCGGGTTCGGCCTCGGCCGACAGGTTGATCGTCTTGGCGTAGCAGCCGCCTTCGAAATTGAAGCTGCCCTTGTCCGACCAGCCGTGTTCGTCATCGCCGATCAGCGTGCGCGACGGATCTGCCGACAGCGTCGTCTTGCCGGTGCCCGAAAGCCCGAAGAACACGGCGGTGTCGTCGGGATTGCCGATGGCATGGTTGGCCGAACAGTGCATCGACATGACGCCCTTGCCCGGAAGGATGTAGTTCAGAAGCGTGAAGACCGACTTCTTGTTTTCGCCCGCGTAGGCGGTGTTGCCAATCAGGATCAGCTTGCGGTCGAAATTCAGCGCGATCACCGTTTCCGACCGGCAGCCGTGGCGTTCCGGGTCCGCCTTGAACGTGGGGCAGTTGATGATGGTGAATTCGGGGATGAAATCGTTAAGCTCGTCGCGCGAGGGCCGGCGCAGCAGGTGGCGAATGAAGAGCCCGTGCCAGGCCAGTTCGGTCACCACACGCACATCAAGCCGGTGTTCAGGGTCCGCACCGCCGAAAAGATCCTGAACGAAGTAGTCGCGCCCCTTCATGTGCGCGACCATGTCATCATAGAGCCTGTCGAAGGCTTCCGGCGTCATCGGCTTGTTGTTGTCCCACCAGATCGTGTCTTCGACAGAAGGGGTGCGGACGACGAACTTGTCCTTGGGCGACCGTCCCGTGTGCTTGCCGGTCGTGACGAGGAAGGCACCGCCCTTTCCCAGCGTGCCCTCGTCGCGCTTCAGGGCCGCTTCGATCAACGCCGGTTCCAACAGGTTGTAATAGACAGAGCCAAGCCCCGCGATACCTTGATCTTCCAACCGGTGCGAGGGGTTTACCCGTCCTGTCATCATCTGTCGCTCCTGGTGCCGGCAAGCGGCTTCTTGTCTTCCAACAGGGCGCTCTTGCCCCCTGCCGGGGACGCGCGCACCGGGCCTGCGGCGGACCGGCACGGCCCCTATAACACGAGCTTGAAACCGGGAACCAGAAGCCTGGCAACTCGTTAGCGCCACCATCCGGACTTTAGCGCAACCAGCGGCAGCAGCCGGGCGCGATTGCCATCATTGCTTCCAAAAGTGCGGCAAATCCGCAAGGGTCCGGCAAAATTTCCGGATGTCCGGGCCGATGCGAAAGGTGATTCGCAGTTAAAGGTTGATTCAGGCAGACGGAAATTGGACTATGTGGCAAAATATCGGCAAATCACGCCGGGCCGAGCAGTACGAAGGAACCAGTGCATGTCCAGGATCGCGTTGGTCGACGATGACAGGAATATTCTGACATCCGTGTCGATGACGCTCGAAGCCGAAGGGTTCGAGGTCGAAACCTACAACGACGGGCAATCCGCGCTTGACGCGTTCAACAAGCGCATGCCGGACATGGCCGTGCTTGACATCAAGATGCCCCGTATGGACGGCATGGATCTGCTTAAGCGTCTTCGCCAGAAAACCTCGATGCCGATCATCTTTCTCACTTCGAAAGACGACGAGATCGACGAGGTCTTGGGTCTTCGCATGGGCGCCGACGACTATGTGAAGAAGCCGTTTTCCCAAAGGCTTCTGGTCGAGCGCATCCGGGCGCTCCTGCGCCGGCAGGAGGCGATCGCGAGCGGGGAGGTCGCGACGACCGAAGAAACCAAGATCATGACGCGGGGGTCGCTGACGATGGACCCCCTGCGCCACTCGGTCAGCTGGAAGGGGCGCGACGTGGCCCTGACGGTGACCGAATTCCTGCTTCTCCAGGCGCTTGCTCAGCGCCCCGGCTTCGTCAAGAGCCGCGATCAGCTGATGGACGTCGCCTACGACGACCAGGTCTATGTCGATGACCGCACGATCGACAGCCACATCAAGCGTCTGCGCAAGAAGATGCGTATGGTGGACGACGAGTTCTCCGCCATCGAGACGCTGTACGGTATCGGTTATCGATATAACGAAGAATGAGCTTCGCGGAACGGTTCCGTTTCTTCGATAAACGCAAGCCGGCCAGTCGCGCCGACGTCGTTCTGGGCGAGGATTGGGTATCCCCCGACGGATTTCTCGATCAGGAACTGCGTGCCGGGCGCGAAAGGCGCGGCCTTCTTTCGCTCAACCGTTCGCCGCTTGCGCGCAAGATCATCGTCTTCAATCTGCTTGCCATGGTCGTGCTTGTGGCCGGGGTGCTATATCTCAATCCGTTCCGTGACAGCCTCGCCATCCAGCGCGAGACCGGCCTTGTGTCGGAGGCGCAACTGATCGCTGCCGTGTTCGAGGTGCAGGTGCCGCGATCCGGCCCGGTGAACCTTGCGACGGCGGACGGAATCGACGCACCCGGAACGATCGCCGGAATCGAGATCCCGCCCGGCGTCGAGGTCTTCGTCTTCGATCATGCCGGTGCGCCCGTGACAAGCACGCTTGGGCAAGCCCGCCCGGTGCCAGAGACGGTATCCGGCATCAAGAACGATCGTCGCCCGACGATCATCACTGACTTCCTCAACGCAGTTTGGGAAACGATTTCGCTACCCCTCGCATTTCGCGATTCCATTGAGGATGCAGCCCCGATCAGGGAGCTTACGCAGGAACTTGTCCCCGACGCGCTTGGTGGCGAGACGCGGATCACCACTGCGCTTGATGCCTCGGGCGAAACTGTATTTGCGGTGGCGACCCCGATCCGTCGCGGCGACAGCGTGATCGGCGTCGTGGCGCTTGCCTCGGCGGCCAGCGAGATCGACCGGCTGGTCAGGGTGGAACGCGAGCAGATCCTCGAGATGTTCTTCGTCGCCGTCGTCGTCTCGATCGGTCTCAGCCTTCTTCTGGCGTCCACCATCGCCAACCCGCTTTCGGATCTGGCCGCCGCGGCCGAACTGGGGCGGGACAAGAACGCCCGAAGGCTGAATCCCGGGCGCGTCCGCATTCCCGACCTGACCGCCCGCCCCGACGAGATCGGACGCCTGTCGGGCGCGATGCGCGGCATGGTCGCGGCGCTTTACGACCGGATCGAGGGTAACGAACAATTCGCCGCCGACGTGGCCCACGAAATCAAGAACCCGCTCGCGTCCCTCCGGTCCGCCGTGGGCACGCTGCGGCTCGCCAAGCGCGACGACCAGCGCGAGAAGCTTCTTGACGTGATCGACCACGATGTCCGCCGTCTGGACCGTCTGGTCAGCGACATCTCCAATGCATCCCGGCTCGACAGCGAGCTGGTGAAGGAAGAGGAAGAGGTCTTCGACCTCATCAAGACGCTGCGCGGGATCACCCAGTATTTCTCGGACGAGGCCAAGGCCAAGGGCATCGACTTCATCGGTGACCTTCCGACCGAGGCTGTGATGACGACCGGGCTAGAGGCGCGTCTGGCGCAGGTGTTCGTCAATCTGATCTCCAACGCGATCTCGTTTTGCGAGAAGGACGACGCGGTGCGCGTCTGGGCCCGCAAGCGTGAGAACCGGATCCTCGTGGTGGTCGAGGATACTGGCCCGGGCATCCCCGATCAGGCGCTGCAGAAGATCTTCAAGCGGTTCTATTCGGAACGGCCGGCCGGGCAGTTCGGCAACCATTCGGGCCTTGGGCTGGCGATTTCCAAGCAGATCATCGAGGCGCATGGCGGCGTGATCTGGGCCGAAAACATCCGCACCGCCGATGCCGACATGACGACCCCGCCGCTTGGCGCGCGCTTTGTCGTCGGCCTGCCCCTGTGACGGGGGTTGCGGCCAGGCCTGCGATCCTCCACGCGGCCTGCGTGAGCCTTGAGGGGCGTGGCGTTCTCGTCCTTGGCCCCTCGGGGTCGGGGAAATCGGCGCTTGCCCTGCAACTGATGGCCCATGGCTGTACCCTTGTATCTGATGATGCTGTCGAGGTTCGGGATGATGATGGTGCACCCGTCGCCCGCGCCCCCTGCGCCATTCGCGGCATGATCGAGGCGCGCGGGGTCGGTCTGCTGGCGGCGGACGTGGTGCCCAGTGCGCGGGTCGTGCTGGCGGTCGATCTTTCGCAGGTCGAGGCCAACCGGTTGCCACCCCCGCGTGAAACGGTCATCGCCGGGCATGCCGTTCCGGTCCTTCACAGAGTCGAGAGCAGTCATTTCCCTGCCGCCATCCTGCAATATCTCAAGGCAGGGCGGCGCGCATGAATGGCAAGGACATGACGGAGGCAGACGACAAGGCAGGCCAGGCGCAAAGCCTGGTTCTCGTGACCGGCCCTTCCGGGGCGGGTCGGTCGACCGCGCTTCGCGTGCTGGAAGATCTTGGCTACGAGCCGATCGACAACCTCCCGCTTAGCCTGATCCCGCGCCTGCTTGAAGGGCCGCCGATCCAGCGGCCCCTGGCGCTTGGCATCGATGTCCGCAACCGCGATTTCTCGGTCGCGGGGCTGATCGAGCTGATCGACCGCCTGACCGCCAGCCCTGACACCCATCCGGAGGTTCTGTTTCTGGATTGCCGTCCCGACGAACTGATCCGTCGTTTCGGCGAAACCCGCCGCCGGCATCCCCTCGCCCCCTCGGAAGAACCGGCGCTGGGCGTGCAAAGCGAAATCGACCTGCTGGTGCCGATCCGCGCCCGGGCCAATGTCCTGATCGATACATCCGATCTGTCCCCGCACGATCTGAAGGCCGAAATCGCCCGCTGGTTCGATCGCGCCGCGGGCGGTCGCCTTGCGGTTTCGGTCCAGTCGTTTTCCTACAAGCGCGGCGCGCCCCGGGGCCTGGACCTGATGTTCGACTGCCGGTTCCTGCGCAACCCGCACTGGGAAGACAGGCTGCGCGCGCTGGACGGCCGCGACCAAGCGGTGGTGGATCACATCACTGAAGACCCCCGATTCCCCGAATTCTTCGCGCGCGTGCGCGATCTGCTTCTTTTCCTGCTGCCGGCGCAGGTCGCAGAAGGCAAGAGCCATGTCGCTATCGGCTTTGGCTGCACCGGCGGACAGCACCGCAGCATCGCAGTTGCAGAAAAGATGGCCAAAGAACTTGCAGAGGCAGGTTGGCAGGTGTCTAAGAGGCACCGGGAATTGGAACGCCGTTCCGCGGGATCGGCGACAGCGCAGGGTGACAGGGCGTGATCGGTGTCGTGATCGTCGCACATGGTGGTCTGGCACGCGAATACCTCGCGGCGGTAGAGCATGTCGTGGGCAAGCAATCCGGCATCCGCGCCATCGCAATCGAGGAAGATCATGACCGCGCCGAGAAGCAGGCAGAGATCCGGGCTGCCGCAGACGCGGTGGACGAGGGCGACGGCGTGGTGGTCGTGACCGACATGTTCGGCGGTTCGCCCTCCAACCTGTCGCTGTGTGCTTGCGAACGGCAGAACCGCCGGATCATCTATGGCGCCAACCTGCCCATGCTGATCAAGCTGGCGAAGTCCCGCAACCTGCCGGTCGTCGAAGCCGTCGCAACCGCGCTGGATGCAGGGCGCAAGTACATCAACGTCTATGCGGGCGGCGCCGGGCAGGTAAGACCGTGATCGAACGTGTTCTGAAGATCGTCAACGAAAAGGGCCTGCATGCCCGCGCCTCGGCCAAGTTCGTCGAGGTCGTGGAGGGCCATGACGCCAGCGCCGAAGTGGAAAAGGACGGAATGACCGTTTCGGGGGATTCCATCATGGGCCTGCTGATGCTTGCGGCGTCCCGGGGCACGTCGATCACAGTGCGCACCGACGGCGCAGAGGCCGAAAAGCTGGCCCATGCGCTTGCCGCACTGGTCGCGGACAAGTTCGGCGAAGGCTACTGACCTCGCAGGCGCCTAGCGCGTCGGGACGGGCACGTCGCCGCGATAATCGTAGAAACCGCGCTGCGTCTTGCGGCCAAGCCAGCCGGCCTCCACATACTTCGTAAGCAGCGGGCAGGGGCGGTACTTGGTGTCGGCCAGCCCTTCGTGCAGGACGTTCATGATCGCAAGGCAGGTGTCCAGGCCGATGAAATCGGCCAGTTCAAGCGGCCCCATCGGATGATTTGCCCCAAGTTTCAGCGACTCGTCGATCGACCTCACCGATCCCACGCCTTCGTAAAGGGTATAGACGGCCTCGTTGATCATCGGCATCAGGATGCGATTGACGATGAAGGCCGGAAAATCCTCGGCGCTGGCGGCGGTCTTGCCAAGCTTTTCGACGACGCCAAGCAATGCGCGGTAGGTCGGTTCATCGGTGGCGATGCCGCGGATCAACTCCACCAATTGCATCACCGGCACCGGGTTCATGAAATGAAACCCCATGAACTTCTCCGGACGGTCGGTACGGCTGGCCAGCCGCGTGATCGAGATCGAAGACGTGTTGGAGGTCAGGATCGTCGTCGGTTTCAGATGTGGTAGAAGATCCTCGAAGATCGCCTGCTTGACCGTTTCGCGCTCGGTTGCGGCCTCGATCACCAGATCTGTTTGCCCAAGGTCGGCAAGCTTCATCGTAGTCCGGATACGCCCCAGCGCCGCCTGTCGGTCAGTCTCTGCGATCTTGCCGCGCGACACCTGACGTTCCATGTTCCGGTCGATCAGCGCGACGGCCTTGTCGAGCGCGGCCTGCGTGATGTCGTTCAAGAGAACCTCGAACCCGGCAAGAGCGAAGACATGGGCGATGCCGTTGCCCATCTGGCCCGCGCCCACGATGCCAACCGTCCTGATATCCATGCCGCCTCTCCGTTGCCCTGGTTGACCTTATGCACCGCGCGCGTGCGGGTGCAAGGCGTAAGCCGGTCTTGTGTCCGGCTCTGGCAGCCGATGGCGTGCGGCAAGGCGCGGAATCCCGTGGCGCAACTGTGACAATGCTTTCAGAGAAAGACCTTGCGGTTGCCTTTTTTCGGTCAAGGACCGGCGCGATAACCGAACTTGGGGGCGCTGATAAGGGTCAAGAACGATGAAATCCGCTGTCGCATTTCTTTTCCGGTTCGCGCGCAAGCACCCTGAACAGACCGATGCGTTTGGCCAGCGCCTGACGACAATGACCCGTCCCCGGACCCCGCGCCCGACGCGCGCCATTGCCCCGTCGCTTTTCAAGTCGCGCATCCGCGCTGCCTGACAACCCTTCGGCCTAAAAGCCGATCGAAACGCCCGGCAGTTGAAGTTCGCGGATCAGATCGCGCAGTTCCTGGCGGGCGGCCACATTCGACAGATTCAGGTTGTCGACCCCGATATCCTTCAGATCCAGAAGCGTCAGCCCACGCGGGAAAAGCTCGCGGAAGATGACCCTTTCGGAAAAGCCCGGAGCCACGCGAAAGCCGATCCGCCTGGAAAGCTGTTCGAGCGCCGCCCCCACCTTCTTCTTGTTGTGCATCTGCTGCGCGCCCAGGCGGTTTCGCAGGACGATCCAGTCGATCGGTTTCAGCCCGGCCCTTGCGCGAAGCTGCCGGGCGTTCCAGACCATTTCCGCATAGATCGACGGGCCGATGACGCGGCTTGTCTCGGGATCGATTCGGGCCAGCAGGTCGAAGTCGATGAAGCTGTCGTTCAGCGGCGTGATCAGCGTATCGGCCAGCGAATGCGCCACCTGGCTCAGCCGGGTATGCGAACCCGGGCAGTCGATCAGGATGAAGTCGGAAACCGCGTCAAGCCCGGCCACCGCAGCCGACAGCCGGTGGTCATAGGTGTTTTCATTCGGGGCAAGGTTCGCCTGGTCGACTTCGGGCAGGTCCCGGTAGTCGGGCGTCGGAAGGTCCAGCCCCTCGCGCCGGGCAAATGCAATCCGATTCTCGATGTAGCGGCCGAAGCTGCGCTGCCGCAGGTCCAGATCCAGCGCGCCGACCCGGTGGCCCATGCGCACCAGCGCGGTGGCGACATGCATCGCCGTCGTGGACTTGCCCGACCCGCCCTTTTCGTTGCCGGTGACGATGATATGCGCCAAGTGCCTTGTCCTTCCAAAGCCCCGCCTGGGGCATTTTGGGCGCTGGTATAGACGTGGCGCGGCGGCGGGGGAAGCATTGGCGAAACCGCGGGCCCGGGTTTTCGTCACTTGTGGCGGCACCGCCCCGAAATGAAAACGCCGCCCCGAAGGGCGGCGTCCGCAAAAGCACCGTCGGTCTGATCAGAAACCGAGGCCGGCGTATTTGTTCTTGAACTTCGACACGCGGCCGCCGGTGTCCATCAGCTTGGCCGAACCGCCGGTCCAGGCCGGGTGCGCCAAGGGATCGATGTCAAGCGCCAGCGTGTCGCCTTCCTTGCCCCAGGTCGAACGGGTCTGGTAGGTCGAACCGTCGGTCATCTTGACGGTGATGAAGTGGTAGTCGGGGTGGATACCTTGTCTCATCGGTCCGCTCCTTACTGGGCTTTTTCTTTGTAGTTGGTGACTTCGGCGATACGGGCCGATTTGCCGCGGCGCTCGCGCAGATAGTAAAGCTTCGCACGGCGGACGCGGCCGCGGCGCACCACCTCGATCGAGGCGATGTTGGTGGAATAGAGCGGGAACACACGTTCCACGCCTTCCCCGAACGAAATCTTGCGCACGGTGAACGACGCCGCAAGGGTGCTGCCGCCACGGCGCGAGATGCAGACGCCTTCGTACATCTGGACGCGCGAACGGGTGCCTTCGGTCACCTTGTAGCCGACGCGGACGGTGTCGCCGGCCTTGAAATCCGGGATGGTCTTTCCGAGGGCGGCGATCTGTTCCGCCTCAAGCTGTGCGATCAGGTTCATCGCAATTCCTTTCCTGTGCTCGCGGTAGCCCCGCGATGGTCTGTCGCGCCTCAGAGCTCCGTGTCTTCATCGGGTCCGCATCCGCGCCCGCCGGAGATCAGGTCATCATTTTCACGTCGTCTCGTCCGGCCCGAAACCCGACGAAGAAGCCAGGCGCATCAGCCATACAAAACAGGTCCGGCCGACTCGTGAGAGCCCCGGACGGGCGGGGTATAGTAGTGACGGAAGGATGGGTCAAGGGGATGAAGGCCGAGCGGTCTTCTTGCAGTCTGCGCCCCGGCTAGCTTGACCGAGGCATGTTTCTTCATCAAGCCTTAGCCCGGACTAAGCACAATATCAACATGTTGGAGAAATCGCATGGGCGCCAAGGCCTGGTTTGTTGCATATTACAATGGCGATCCAAAAGAAATCCTGAGGCAAGGTCCGCAACTGGATCGCACGGCATCGCTTGCCCTAGCAAAGCGGTTGCTGCCCGGTATCGAATGGCCTGAAGGAGGCGAGGGTAGCCTGGATGTTCTCAATCCGGATGAAGGCGAGGTCTTCGTTGGTGATTATGGTGATTTAAGGATCGTCGCGCATTCAGAACTGAGCGCTGACCGCCTGTCCGAAATCGATCCGCGATGGCATGACACAACTCTTGGATCTACTGTCTATGTCCACGCAATGCATTCCTTCGTTGACTTTTTTGCCTTTGCGATCTGGAAGGATGGCAAGTTGGTGCGTGCCCTGAGCGTTTCGCCCGATAGTGGCGTAATGGAAGATATAGGGACCAGACTACCTTTCGAGACGCCATATTGGGACGGACAACACTGGGTCGAGACGGGAGAAGGAGAAGAACCATATCCCCTCCCATTCCATCCTCTCGAACTGGCGGAAGAGTCGCTGCTCACACATCTTGGGTTTCAGTTTGAGGGTAAGCCGGATGCATGGGTGTGCGACCCGATGGACATCTCGATACTTCATCTTGAGGCGCATCGTGCACATGAGCAGGCGCGCCGAGATAATTTGCCGGAGCGTCAAAAGCCTTGGTGGAAATTTTGGTGATTAAGGCCAGAGAGGGCGCAACCACGCAGTGTGCGCAGACTCTGGATTGACCGTTGTCTGACTGGTTTTTACTCTTCGCGATAGGCGACGTTACTTTGTCGAAGATGCCTTGCGCGCCGTCCACAAATCCGGCCGCCTTTCGCGGGTGATGCGCTCCGCCTCCGCCCGCCGCCATTTCTCGATCTCGCCGTGGTGGCCTGACATGAGAACGGGCGGGATCTCCCGCCCTTCCCAGACTTGCGGCTTCGTGTATTGCGGATGTTCCAGAAGGCCGTGGGAATGACTTTCCTCTTCGGTCGAGGCGGCATTGCCGAGGACACCGGGCAAGAGCCGCACCGCCGCGTCGATCATCGCCTGCGCGGCGATCTCGCCCCCGGTCAGGACGAAGTCACCCAAGCTCACCTCCTCGACCGCGTAGTGATCGAGAACGCGCTGGTCCACGCCCTCGAAACGGCCGCACAGAAGGGTGACGCCGTCGGCCGCCGCCCAGGCGCGCGCCGTCGCCTGATCGAAGCGCCGGCCGCGCGGCGAAAGGTAGACGACCGGCCAGCGGGCGCGGTCGACGGGCGTGCCGACCGCCGCCTGGTTCAGGGCGCTGGCCACCACGTCGGCGCGAAGCACCATGCCGGCGCCGCCGCCCGCCGGCGTGTCGTCCACGTTGCGGTGCCGGCCGATCCCGAAGGGCCGCAGGTCGATCGTCTCCAGCGCCCAGCGGCCTTCCTGAAGTGCCTTGCCGGTCAGTGAAAGGCCAAGCGTGCCGGGGAAGGCCTCGGGGAAAAGCGTGACGATCCGCGCCCGCCAGGCGCCCTTCAGCGCGGGCGTGTCGGTCATCAGTTCGCGCGGCCTGAGGCTGGCCGAGATTGCCAGCCGTCCATGCGACCGGGGTTTTTCGTCAGTCATCGCCCAGGTCCCCGGGCGGGTCCGCGATGATGCGACCCTGGGTCAGGTCCACGGTCGGGACAACGGCCTTGGTGAACGGCAGAAGGATCGTATCGCCCGCCCCGGTCACCTCGAGAAAGTCGCCCGCCCCGTGATTGTGGACAGCCTTGACCCGGCCAAGCCGGATGCCGGAGGTGTCCAGAACCTCAAGGCCGATCAGGTCGTTGTGGTAGAATTCGTCATCGGGCAGGTTCGGCAGCCTGTCGCGGTCGGCGAAAAGCTCCGTTCCCTTCAGCGCTTCGGCCTGTTCGCGGGTTTCGACACCCGACAGGCGTGCGGTCAGCCCGCCGCCGGTGCCGCGCGTCAGCCGCAGCGAGAAGCTGCGCGCGCCGTCCTTCGTCCAGAGCGGCGCATAGGCCGCGATGGCCTCGGGCTGGGCGCAAAAACTCTTCAGCCGCACCTCGCCGCGGACCCCGAAGGCCCCGGCGATGGCGCCGACACAGATGCGGTCAGTTGCCATCGGATGCCTCTTCGCAGGGGGCCGCGGTGGGGGCGACCTGGATCATCCGATCGGTCTTCATCCCGAGCCAGAACGCCCCCGCGCAAAGCGCGAAGGTAACGATCCGGCGCAGGAAGAAGCCGATCAGCATGTCGTTTCAGTGCCTTATTCGGCCGCGGCTTCGGCCTTCTTGGCCTTTTCCTCGGCGCGCTTCTTGGCCTTGTCGCCGGGTTCGGCCTTTTGCATGTTGGCGCGGGTGGCCTTGGCGCGGACGCCGGCAGCTTCGAGGAAGCGGGCGATCCGGTCGGTGGGCTGGGCGCCCTGCGACAGCCAGTACTGGACGCGTTCCATGTTCATCTTCACGCGGTCTTCGCTGTCCTTGGCGAGAAGCGGGTTGTAGGTGCCGAGCTTCTCGATGAAGCGGCCGTCGCGCGGCATGCGCGAGTCGGTGGCGACGATCGAGTAGAAGGGCCGCTTCTTGGAACCGCCGCGGGCGAGACGGATTTTCATAGCCATGTGAGTTACTCCTTTTGATGGCTGTGGACGGGGCAAGGCCCCGTTATTTCTGCAACTTCTCGTGGTGTCGGATGACTTCGGAGATGATGAAGTTCAGGAACTTCCGGGCAAAGACCGGGTCGAGGTCTGCGTCGGAGGCAAGCTTTTCGAGTCGCGCGATCTGGGCCGATTCGCGCGCGGGGTCGGAGGGGGGCAGGTCGTGTTCGGCCTTCAGGTGGCCGACCGCCTGGGTATGCTTGAACCGTTCGGCAAGCGTGTAGACCAGGATCGCATCGAGCCGGTCGATGCTTTCCCTGTGGCCCTTCAGAAGCTGTGCGGCGCGGGCGGTCGGGTCACTCATGCGGGTCTCCGGAAGAGGTCGGCGAAATGTCGGCAAAACGTATGGCAGGCGTCGGGCGACAGGGCCGGGGCGCTGCCCCGGACCCCGGAGTATTTCGGGCCAGACTGAAAGGGCAGGGTCATGCGAAGGCCCTCAGGTCGTGAACGACCACCACATCGCCGGGCTCGGTTCCAGTGAGGGCGGGGTCGATGACGCCGCCCAGCCTGCGGGCCAGCGCCAGAGAACGGGCGTTTTCCGCGTCGATATAGCTGACGAGGCGGTCCCAGCCGAAGCTTTCCCGTGCCCAGGTCATGATCGCAAGCGCGGCTTCATGGGCATAGCCCTTGCCCTCGGCCGCCGGCGTGGTGAACCAGCCGATCTCGCGCTCCGGGTAGCCCTCGGGGTTGTAGATGCCGACCTCGCCCACATAGACGCCGGTCGCGCGGTCTTCGAGGCTGAAGGGGCCGTAGCCCCTGAGCTGCCAGAGCGCCACGTCGGCGGCCCAGTAGCGCCAGGCCTCGGCCCGGTCCTTCTGGCCGCGTTCGTGGTCGGCGCGCGGCGAGGCGAAGAAGGCGGCCCAATGTTCGAAGTCCGAAAGCTTCGGTGCGCGCAGGATCAGGCGTTCGGTGCAAAGCGTGGGCAGGGTCATGCCTGACCCCCGGCATGGTGGCGGTAGGTCAGCGTCGGTTCGTCGCCGTAGGGATGCGGCGCCAGCGGGTCGACGGTCGCGCCGAGGCGTTCGCACAAACGGTGCGAGCGCGCGTTCGCCGGGTCGGTATAGCTGACCGCGGTGCGATGGCCCGACGTGTCGAAGAACCAGTCGCGCGCGGCGACGGCGGCCTCGTGGGCCAGGCCCTGGCCTTCGTCTCCGGCGTTCCAGAGACTCCAGCCGAGTTCGGGCTCCGGATGGCCGGAGGGGTAGAACGGGCCGATGCCGCCGATGGCCGTTCCGTCCTTGCGGCGGGTGACGGTGAACAGGCTGAAGCCGAGGCGCGACCATTGGTCGAGGATGTCGTCGAAGCCCTCGCGGGTCTTTTCGACGGTCCAGGGGCCGCCCATCATGTGCGACCGTTCCGAGGCCCAGAACCGGGCAGAGGGTTCCACGTCATCGGCGCCCGGAATGCGCAGCATGAGCCGGTCGGTCCAGAGGACCGGCCAGCCTTGCGCATCCTTGGTCAGCCGATAGGTCATTTCTTCTTCATCAGTCCGGAAAGACCCGAGGGCAGTTTCAGCCCGCCCATGCCGGGAAGCCCCGGCATGCCGCCGGGCATGCCGCCCATGCCTTCGCGCATGCCCTTGGCCATGGCTTCCATCTCGGCCGGGCTCATCTTCGAGGGGTCGGGCATGGCGCCGCCCTTGCCCATCATCTGCTTCAGCGCCTGTTTCATCGCGCCGCCCTTGCCCATCTTCTTCATCATGTCGGCCATCTGCCGGTGCATCTTCAGAAGCTTGTTCAGTTCGGCCACGTCGAGGCCCGCGCCGGCGGCGACGCGCCGCTTGCGGCTGGCCTGCATCAGGTCGGGGTTGGCGCGTTCCTTCTTCGTCATCGAATTGATGAGCGCGATCTGGCGTCGCAGCATCAGGTCGTCAAAGCCTGCGGCTTCGGCCGCCTTCTGCATCTTGCCCATGCCCGGAAGCATGCCCATCAGGCCCTGCATGCCGCCCATCTTGAGCATCTGGTCAAGCTGGTTCCTGAGGTCGTTCATGTTGAACAGACCCTTGGCGAAACGCTTGGCCATGCGCTCCGCCTGTTCGAGTTCCAGGGTTTCCTGCGCCTTCTCGACCAGCGCCACGATGTCGCCCATGCCAAGAATGCGGCCGGCGACGCGTTCGGCCTCGAAGGTCTCGATCGCGTCCATCTTCTCGCCAAGGCCGACAAAGCGGATCGGCTTGCCGGTGACGGCGCGCATGGACAGGGCCGCGCCGCCGCGACCGTCACCGTCCATCCGGGTGAGGACGACGCCGGTGATGCCGACCTTGCCGTCGAATTCGGTCGCGACGTTCACCGCGTCCTGGCCGGTCAGGCCGTCGACGACCAGAAGCGTCTCGCGCGGGGCGACGGCATCGCGGACCGCCTGAACCTCGTCCATCAGGACTTCGTCGATGTGCAGGCGCCCGGCAGTGTCGAGCATGTAGACGTCATAGCCGCCGAGCGTCGCCTGCTGTTTGGCGCGCCTGGCGATCTGCACCGCGGTTTCGCCCTTGACGATGGGCAGGGTATCGACGCCGATCTGGGCGCCGAGGATGGCAAGCTGTTCCATCGCGGCGGGACGGTTGGTGTCGAGCGACGCCATCAGGACGCGCTTGCCGTTCTTTTCAGACAGGCGCTTGGCGAGCTTCGCCGTCGTCGTGGTCTTGCCTGACCCCTGAAGGCCGACCATCAGGACGGGCGCGGGCGGGTTGTCGATCTTCAGCGCCTCGGGCTGGCCTTCGCCCTTCAGGACATCGACGAGCGCGTCATGGACGATCTTGACGACCTGCTGGCCGGGGGTGACGGATTTCGTCACCGCCTGGCCGGTGGCCTTGTCCTCGACCGCCTTGATGAAGTCTCGGGCGACCGGCAGCGAGACGTCGGCTTCGAGAAGCGCCACGCGCACCTCGCGCAGCGCCGCCTTGACGTCCTCGGGCGTCAGGGCGCCCTGCTTCGTCAGCCGGTCGAAGACGCTGCCAAGGCGTTCTGACAGGTTCTCGAACATCACGCGGCCCTCCTTGGCCCATCACTTCCTTCGCGTTCCAGATAGGGACCGGAACGCCAAAACGCAAAACGCACCAGTGGGCGCAACGCGCTGACTGGTGGCGATCCCCGCAAAGGAACGGGGACCGGAAGCTTTGTCACTTCCGGGTATCGGGCGGGCTTTAAGCGCGCTGGCGCGCGGAGTCAAGCGTGGCGCCCGGGCGTGGGCCGGGTGCCGGTCCTGGCGCGGCGATCCAGCTGTCGATCGCGTCGGCCATGCGCGCGGGGCGGTCGCGCCCGCCGGAATAGTAGGTAGTCATGGCGATGGGCTGCATCCGGCCGCGCAATTTCAGTGCAAGCCGGTGGGTGTCGCCGTCGCTGTCATGGCTGGTCTGAACCAGCGCATATTCCAGATCGCGCAGGGCGTGGCTGTCAGACCGGAACCGGCGCAGGTTGCGGCGGCGCAGCTCGATCGTGCCTGCGGGCCGGTCAAGGATCAGCCAGACCCTTTCCACGAAGAAGGCAAAGACGAGCCCCGCGCCAAGGGCGATGGCAAGAAAGGCAAGCGCGGCCAACACCTTGCCCTCGGCTGCGGCCGCGAAGGCGGCGGCGACGAAGGCGAGGATGAAGACGATCAGGACCGCCCCGAGAAGCCAGGGCCTGTCTTCTATGATGAGCCGGTCGGGCGTGTTCTGGCGGATGCGCATGGGGCAAGTCTGGCGGGCGATTGTGGCAAAGCGATGAACCGGCGCCAAAGTGCCCTCTGGCGATCTTCACGCTTGGGTGTCCGCAGCCGTGCGCTGTTGCGTGCGCGAACAGATTGACTGTAGTCATTCGATATCTGTTGATGGGTGCACAGCATGTCTTTCGAGAACTGGGACGAGGTTCGGACGGCTTATCAGGTTGCCAGGCTGGGGACGGTGTCGGGCGCGGCGGACGCGCTGGGCGTTCACCACGCGACCGTCATCCGCCATATCGACGCGCTTGAGGGGCGGCTTGGCGTGCGGCTCTTTCAGCGCCATCCGCGCGGCTACACCGCGACCGAGGCGGGGCAGGAACTCTTGAAGGTCGCGCGGACGACGGACGATCAGTTTGCCCAGCTTGCCGCCCGCATCGCCGGCGCGGGTTCGGAGTTTTCGGGCGAACTGGTCGTGACCTCGCTGCCCGGTCTGTCCCGGCTGATCACGCCTGTGCTGATCGCGTTGCAGGCGGAGCACCCCGGGCTTCGGGTGCGTTATGTGACCGATCCGCGCGTCTTCAGGCTGGAATACGGCGAGGCGCATGTGGCAATCCGCGCGGGCGGTCGCCCGCAGGAGCCCGACAATGTGGTGCAGCCGCTGTTCGTGCAGAAGGTGGCGTTGTTCGGGACCGAGGCCTACCGCGAAGCCCACGGGTTTCCCGGCGCGGCCGAGGAAATCGGTGGTCACCGCTTCGTCGGCCCCGAAGATCCCGACAGCCGCGCGCCGTTTCACCGATGGCTTCTGGCGCAGACCACGGCCGACAAGGTTGTGTTCCGCACGAACGAACTGGCGGCGCGGATCGAAGCCATCCGGGGCGGCAACGCGCTTGGTTTTCTCACCCTGAACGAGGCGTCGGGGGTCGACGGGCTGATTCAGGTCTTGCCGCCGCGCGACGACTGGGATGTCGCCTTGTGGATCGTCACCCATGTCGATCTGCACCGCAGCGCCAAGATCCAGGCCTTCCTTGGCGCGCTGAAGGAACACGCGCGCAGCTGCGCGAACTGCTGAGCCATGGCGGAACACCTGCGCGGCCATCTGGCGATGCTTGTCTTCTCGCTGTGCATCGCGGGGTCATTCTCGCTCGGATCGCTGGTGGCGAACCGGATCGACCCGGTGGTGCTGACCGCGGCGCGGTTCGTTCTGGGGGCCGCGATCATGGGTGCCGCGGCAGCAGCGACCGGCACATTCCGGCGGCGGGCATGGGTGGCGCCCTGGCGATATCTGGTTCTTGGCGGTCTTTTCGCGGTCTATTTCGTCCTGATGTTCGAGGGGCTGAAGACCGCGCGTCCGGTTCAGGCCGCGGCCGTCTTCACGCTGACGCCGGTGATGACGGCGGGGTTCGCCTATGTCCTTCTGGCGCAGATCCTGACGCGCCGCATGGCGGTCGCGCTGGCGATCGGGGCGGCGGGGGCGACCTGGGTGATCTTCCGCGCCGATCTGCGCGCGATCCTGGCCTTCGAGATCGGGCGGGGCGAGGTCACCTATTTCGCCGGGTGCGTGGCGCATGCGGTTTACACGCCGATGATCCGCCGCCTGAACCGGGGCGAGGCGCCTGTCGTCTTCACCTTCGGTACGCTGGCCGCGGGGGCGGGGCTTCTGTGCCTTTACGACTGGAGGGAGATCGCGGCGACCGACTGGCGGGGGTTGCCGGGGATCGTCTGGCTGACCATCGGGTATCTGACCGTCTTTGCCACCGCCGCCTCTTTCTGGCTGGTCCAGTACGCGACGCTGCGCCTGCCCTCGGCCAAGGTGATGGCCTATACCTACCTGGTGCCAAGCTGGGTGATCCTTTGGGAAATCGCACTTGGCCACGGCGTGCCAGGCGCGCTGGTCCTTCTGGGGGTGGCAGCGACCTTCGGCGCGCTCTGGCTTCTTCTGAAGGACGAGGACGGCGCCCGCGCCTGACCCGGCCCGCGCCTAGGCCTGGCCCTTTGCCGGCGCTGGGGCGTCGGATGCGGCGGCGTCCAGTTCGACCGTCAGGAAGCGTTCGAAGGCGTCCAGGTCTACGGCGTCGAACATGCCGAACCCGGCGATCCAGACGGTTGCCGCGCGCATCGCATCGGGATCGAGCTTGCACCAGATCACCCGCCCGCGCCGTTCCTGCGTGATCAGCCGCGCCTCGGCCAGCACCTTGAGGTGCTTGGAGACGGCGGCCAGGGACATCTCGAAAGGTTCGGCCACGTCGGTCACCGCCATGTCGTCTTCAAGAAGCATGGTAAGGATCGCCCGTCGGGTCGGGTCGGCGAGCGCGGCGAAGATGGTGTCGAGGTTCATGGCGCGACCATAGCGCCGTGGCCGCGCCAGCGAAAGCGCGCCGTCCTGGGGGCGGCGGTTGGCGCCGGTATGCGCAGGAAACGGGTGGACATCCTGCCCCGCCAGCGGGCAGATGGCCGCGCGCAACGGGGGAACGACAATGCCGCTCAGATATTGGGGCCTGATCCTGGTCCTTGGCATCGGCTGGGGATCGTCGATGTTCTTCAACGAGATCCTCCTGCGCGAACTTGGCCCGCTGCAGGTCGCGCTGGGCCGTGTCGGCCTTGGGGCGCTGGGCTGCTGGATCTGGGTGCTTGCCACCCGCCGCAAGATCCGCGTCACGGCCGCGTTCCTGCGCGACGCGACCGTCTTCGGCTTCCTGCAATATGCTGCGCCGCTGGCGATCTTTCCCGCCGCCCAGCGTTTCATCACCTCGGGCGAAGCGGGGATCGTCAATGCGATGACGCCGATCATGGTGGTGATCATCTCGAACTTCTGGCCGGGCGGGGAACGCGCGACCGTTCTCAAGTCGCTTGGCGTGCTTTGCGGGTTCGCCGGAATCGTGGTGCTGGCGCTGCCGACGCTCGACACCGGGATGACGGGGGAATTCGGCGCGCTGATGTTCTGCATGCTCGCGCCGCTCTGCTACGGGGTCGCGATCAACTGGTTCCGGCGGCTGAAGGGGGGCGATGCGACCGTCATCACCGCGTGGTCGCTTCTGGCGGGGACGGCGCTGCTGCTTCCGGTGGCGCTCGCGGTCGAGGGCGCGCCGGTGATCGCCCGGGCAGAGACCTGGGGGGCGCTTTTCTTCATCGGCTTCGTGCTGACGGCGGCTGCGTTCATCCTTCTGTTCTGGCTTCTGCCGCGCATCGGCGCGACCGCCACCTCCACCGTCACCTTCATCACCCCGGTCTCGGCGGTGACCCTTGGCGCGGTGTTCCTGGGCGAGGCGCTGGGCCCGGCGCATATCCTTGGGATGGTCGCGATCTTCGCGGGGCTCGTCCTGATCGACGGGCGGCTCCCGCGTCGTTGGAGGGGCGGTCGCGAAGACCATAGTCAACCGCAAAGTTGAATATGCAGAACCGGCCGGAATCCGGGCCTCGGGCGCGTTCGCGTCGCCGGGCGCAGCCGCGAGGATTTTCGGATCCGTTTGTTTTCAGAGGGTTGCCCTGTCTACCCCTGCACGTCAGGCGCATTGACTCGCGCGGCCCGACATTCTAGCTATCGCGCGACCGTCAAAAGGGGCTTTCCCGATGTCCGACGCACCCGATCCAGAGCGCCTGAAGGCGCTGGAAGACAGGATCAGGGGGATGCGCAAGACGCAGGAACCGAAGCCCCGGATCGACGAACACTATTCCGCCGCGAGCCAAGGCTGGCGGATGGTCATCGAGCTGGTTTCGGGTCTCGGGATCGGCTTCGGCATCGGATACGGGCTGGACATCCTTCTGGGGACGCTGCCCATCCTTCTGGTGCTGTTCACATTGCTGGGCTTCGCGGCCGGGGTGAAGACGATGCTTCGCACCGCCCAGGAGTTCCAGGAGAAAAGAGAGGCGGACCAGTCCGCCAGCGACGAAGGGGAATAGACGTGGCGACGGAAGAGCACAGCGAAGGCCTTGCATTCCACCCGATGGACCAGTTCATCGTCAAACCGCTGTTCGGCGGGGACGAGGTCGGGGTTCTGACCGTGACCAACGTCACCCTGTGGATGGCGATCGCGGTCCTTGGGATCGTCGCGCTGTTCGTTCTGGGTACCCGCGGCCGCGCGGTGATCCCCAGCCGCACGCAGTCGGTCGCCGAACTTGCCTACGGCTTCGTTCACAAGATGGTGGAGGATGTCGCGGGTCATGACGCGGTGAAGTTCTTCCCCTACATCTTCACGCTCTTCATCTTCATCGTCTTCTCGAACTTCCTGGGTCTTCTGCCCAAGGCGTTCACGCCGACATCGCATATCGCGGTGACCGCGTTCCTCGCGCTGGCGGTGTTCCTGACGGTGACCATCGTCGGCTTCGTCAAGCACGGGCTGCATTTCCTGGGCCTTTTCTGGGTCTCTTCGGCGCCGCTGCCGCTGCGGCCGGTGCTGGCCCTGATCGAGGTGATTTCCTACTTCGTTCGCCCGGTCAGCCACTCCATCCGACTTGCCGGCAACATGATGGCGGGTCACGCGGTGATCAAGGTCTTCGCGGCCTTCGCGCCGCTCGTGCTGATCTCGGGCGTCGGCATCGCGGTCACGCCGCTTTCGATCCTCGCGATCACGGCGATCTACGGGCTCGAAATCCTGGTGGCCTTCATCCAGGCCTATGTCTTCACCATCCTGACCTGCGTCTACCTGAAGGATGCGCTGCATCCGGCTCACTGACGCCCGGTCTTCAACCAACTGCACCAATCCAACCGTAAGGAGATACATGATGGAACTCGCAGCTGCTGCCGCTCTCGGCAAATTCATCGGCGCCGGTCTTGCCTGCATCGGCATGGGCGGCTCCGCGATGGGGGTGGGCAATGTTGCCGGCAACTTCCTCGCCGGCGCTCTGCGCAACCCGTCGGCCGCTGCCGGCCAGACCGCGACCCTCTTCATCGGCATCGCGTTCGCCGAAGCGCTCGGGATCTTCTCGTTCCTCGTCGCGCTTCTGCTGATGTTCGCCGTCTGATCCCGAACGAACCATCCTTACGGTCGGGTGGGTGCCCCTGCGGCATCCACCCGATGTAAACAGGGTTCCAGGGGGACGACATGGCGAACACCACGCATACGGCAGCCGATACCGCGACCGAAGCGGTCGGTCACGCCGCCGAGGCGGCGGGGCACGCGGCCCAGTCCGCGGGCATGCCGCAACTTGATACATCGACCTTCGCGAACCAGATCTTCTGGCTCGTGGTGGCGCTGATCGTCATCTACTTCGTGCTGTCGCGCATCGCGCTGCCGAGGATCGGCGGGGTTCTGGCCGATCGCCAGCGCACGATCACCAGCGACATCGCCGCCGCCGAAGACCTGAAGGCGAAAGCCGTCGAGGCCGAGAAGGCTTATAACCAGGCGCTGACGGATGCGCGTGGCGAAGCGGCCCGGATCGTGGCCGAAGCCCGCGCCGAGATCCAGAAGGACCTGGACGCCGCGACCGCCAAGGCGGATGCGGAGATTTCGGCCAAGGCCGCGGAATCCGCGCGCCGGATCGACGAGATCCGCGCCGGTGCGGTCGAAAGCGTGAAGGCCGTCGCGAACGACACCGCCGCCGCGCTGGTTTCCTCGCTTGGCGGGGCTGCCGACGACAAGGCGATTGCCGCCGCCGTCGCGGAACGGATGAAGGGGTAGGATCATGAAGAAGCTTTCCCTTTTCCTGATCCTTTCCGCGTCGCCGGCGATGGCCGCCTCGGGGCCTTTCTTCTCGCTCCGCAATACCGATTTCGTCGTCACGATCGCGTTCCTGCTGTTCGTCGGCGTGCTGGTCTACTTCAAGGTTCCGGCGCTTCTGGGCGGTCTGCTTGACAAGCGCGCGGCCGAGATCAAGTCGGACCTCGACGAGGCCCGCGCCCTGCGCGAGGAAGCGCGCGCGGTTCTTGCTTCCTACGAGCGCAAGCAGAAGGAAGTTCAGGACATGGCGGACCGCATCGTCGAGACGGCCCGTCGCGAGGCGCAGGCCGCCGCCGAACAGGCGAAGGAAGACCTGAAGGCGTCGATCGTTCGCCGGCTTGCCGCCGCGGAGGATCAGATCGCCTCGGCCGAGGCCGCTGCGGTGCGCGAAGTGCGCGACCGTGCCGTGCAGGTGGCCGTGGCTGCCGCGGGCGACCTGATCGCGCGGACGATGTCCGCAGCGGATCGCGGGCAGCTGGTCGAAGCGTCGATCGCCGAAGTCGAAGCCAAGCTGCACTGAAACGCGAAGCACCGGCACTGAGACAAGGCCCGGCCGCAAGGTCGGGCCATTGTCATTCTGGCCCTGATCGCTAGCCGCGTTCGGCTTCCTGGGCAAAGCGCAGGCGCGCGACCGCCTCGTTTCGTTCCGTTCGGAAGTGATCCTTGAGCGATGTCTCCACAAAGCTCAGATGCCGTTCGACGGCATTGCGTGCGGCAACGGGGTCATGCGCCTGCAAGGCGGTGTTGATGGCGCGGTGCTGATCCAGAAGCGCCTCGCGGGTCGTCTTCTGGCGGAACATGACCTGGCGGTTGTAGAAGACGCCTTCGCGCAAGAGCCCGAACATCGCCCGCATCATGTGGAGCATGACGACATTGTGGCTGGCCTCGATGATCGCCATGTGGAACTCGGCATCAAGCGCGGCCTCGTCGGCCGGGTCGCGCTTCTGCGCGGCAGCCTCCATCTTGCGAAAGACCGCGTCCACGACCTTCAGGTCGGTGTCCGATCCCAGCCGCGCCGCGCGTTCGGCCGCCATCGCCTCAAGATCGCGGCGAAAGTCGAGGTAGTCGAATACCGCGTCGGGGTGGCGCGCGAACAGCCGGATCAGCGAGGGCGAGAAGGCGGAGTTCAGCACCTCGGCGACATAGATGCCGGAACTGGCGCGGGTGACCAGCAGGCCATCGGTCTCCAGAGCGGCGATCGCCTCGCGCAGCGAGGGCCGCGAGACGCCAAGACGCTCCGAGAGATCGCGTTCGGACGGAAGCCGTTCGCCGGGGCGGAGGATGCCCTGCAGGATCAACCGTTCGATCTGGCGGACGACGGAGTCGGAAAGCTTTTCTGGTTCGATCTTCTGAAACGGCATGAAACCACCTTGAATTGGTTAGATTCTATGACCGATCTGAGGGGTAGGCAATGAAAAAGGGGCCGGAAAACCCGGCCCCTTTTCTGCATTGCGTCTGTCTCAGGCGTTGGGCCGGATAACGATATCCACCCGCCGGTTCTGGGCGCGGCCCTCGGGCGTGTAGTTGGAGGCGATGGGCTGGCTTTCGCCGCGACCGAAGGCCTGCAGCCGGTAGCCGGCGACGCCCGCGCCCTGCAGGATCGAGGCGACGGACTGCGCCCGCCGCTCGGACAGATCTTGGTTGTAGGCGGCGGACCCGGTGTTGTCGGTGTGGCCGACCACCTGGACGGTGGTGTCCGGGTAGCGGTTGATGCTCGCTGCGAGCGTCTGCAGGTCGCCGCGCAGCCCCGAGGAAACGACGGCGCTGTCGGTGGCGAACAGGATGTCCTGCGGCATCCGCACGATCAGTTCGTTTCCGGTGTTGATGATGCCGATGGCGCCATTGTCGAAGCTGGCCGCGAGTTCCGCCGCCTGCTTGTCGAGGTTGTTGCCGATCACGCCGCCGGCGATGCCGCCAAGGACGGCTCCGCCAAGGGCGCGGTTACGGCGTTCCTTCGCGGTGTCGCCGGTCAGAAGGCCGGCCAGCGCACCGATCCCGGCCCCGACCGCGGCGCCTTCGCGGGTGCGCTGGTTCGGGTCGTTGGGGTTGTATTGTTCGGGCGGCGTACAGGCGGCAAGAAGAAAGGTGCCGGCCGTCGCGGCCATGATGATGGAGGTGATGCGCATGTCGCGTCTCCCGTTTCTGACGTGTCGTCTTCACCTGGGGTCTAGCGCATCTGTAAGGCAATAACACCCGCCCGATAGTCACTTGCGCGGCAATCCGCCTGTGCGGGCTCAGGCGCTTTTCGCTTCGGCGCGCGCGGCCTCCCAGGCCAGCATGGCGCGCTTGACCGGCAGGCCCCAGTGATAACCGCCAAGCCCGCCGGATTTGCGAAGGGCGCGGTGACAGGGGATCAGCCAGCTGACCGGGTTGCGGCCGACGGCGGTTCCGACGGCGCGCACGGCGGTCGGGTGGCCGATAGCGCGCGCAAGTTCGGAATAGGTGGTGACCTGGCCCGATGGGATGGAAAGCAGCGCCTCCCAGACCTTGACCTGGAAGGGGGCGCCGATCATGTGAAGGCGCGCTTCCCCTTTGCCCGCGAAGGCGGCGGCGACCCAGGGGGCGATGGCGTCGGCATCGTCGAGGAACCGGGCCTTTGGCCAACGCCCCGAAAAGTCCGCCATTGCGGCCTCTCGCCCGCAATCGTCGGCAAAGCCAAGCCCGCAAAGGCCGCGATCCGTCCCCATCGCCAGCGCCTCGCCGAAGGGGGTCGGGAACCAGCCGTAGCGGATCACCAGCCCCTCTCCGCCGCGGGCGTATTCGCCGGGGCTCATCGCCTCCCAGCCAAGAAAAAGGTCATGAAGGCGCCCGGTGCCGGAAAGCCCCGTTTCCGCCGCCGTGTCCAGAAGCGTGAACCGTTCCGAAAGAAGCCGGCGCGCAAGGTCAAGCGTCAGGTACTGCTGGTAGCGTTTCGGCGACACGCCGACCCAACGGGAAAAGACGCGCTGGAAATGCGCCGGGCTCATCGACAACCGCGTGGCCAGGTCTTCGAGCGGCATCGTCCGGCCGCCCTCTGCCTCGATCAGGTCGATGGCGCGGGCGATCGTGCGATAGTGATAGGCGCTGTCTTCTTGCATCGTGGTTCTCCTTGCCCGCCGACACTAGGCGAAGAGCTGTGCAGCGGCGACCCGAAAGCTGCGCTTTGCGCTTGCGAACGCGGCGCCCCGCGGGGCATATCCCGGACATGGCACGCCAGCTTGACTACCACACCATCCACGAGGTCTTCACCCGTTTCCACGCCTCGGAGCCAGAGCCGAAGGGGGAACTGGAACACGTGAACGCCTTCACCCTGCTTGTCGCTGTCGCACTGTCGGCGCAGGCGACGGATGCCGGCGTGAACAAGGCGACGCGCGCGCTTTTCAAGATTGCTGACACGCCCGAGAAGATGCTGGCGCTGGGCGAGGCGGGGCTGACGGATCATATCAAGACGATCGGGCTGTTCCGCCAGAAGGCGAAGAACGTCATGAAACTCAGCCGGATCCTGCACGAGGACTACGGCGGAACCGTGCCGTCGTCGCGCGCGGCGCTGATGACGCTGCCTGGGGTCGGGCGCAAGACGGCAAATGTGGTCCTGAACATGTGGTTCCGTTTCCCGGCGCAGGCGGTCGATACCCATATATTCCGCGTCGGCAACCGCACCGGGATCGCGGCGGGCAAGACGGTGGACGCCGTCGAACGCGCCATCGAAGACAACGTGCCGGTCGAATTCCAGCAGCACGCGCACCACTGGCTGATCCTGCATGGCCGCTATATCTGCGTCGCCCGCAAGCCCAAGTGCGGCGCCTGCATCATCCGCGATCTGTGCCCATTCGAGGAGAAGACCCTGTGACGAGATACCAGGTTGTCGGCATCGGCAACGCCATTGTCGATGTGCTGACCCAATGCGACGACGATTTCCTTGACTGGATGGGAATCGAGAAGGGGATCATGCAGCTTGTCGACCGCGAACGCGGCGAGACGCTTTACGCAGCGATGAAGGAACGGACGCAGGCGCCGGGGGGATCGGTCGGCAACACGTTGGCGGGGCTGGGGAACCTGGGGCTGAAGACCGCCTTCGTCGGCAAGGTCAAGGACGACGCGCTGGGCCGGTTCTATGCGAAATCGCTGGAAGCAGAAGGGACGGACTTTCCCAACCCGCCGTCAACTGCCGCCGAACTGCCGACGTCGCGTTCGATGATCTTTGTGACCGCGGATGGCGAACGGTCGATGAACACCTATCTGGGCGCGGGCGCGGATTTCGGATCGGAGGATCTGGACGAAGCCGTGGTGCGGGACAGTGACTATCTCTTCCTGGAGGGTTACCTGTTTGACAAGGACCACGGGAAGGCAGCCTTTCTCAAGGCGGCCGAGGCCTGTCACAAGGGCGGTGGGCAAGCGGGAATCTCGCTGTCCGATCCGTTTTGCGTGGATCGCCACCGGGCGGATTTCCGGCGGCTCGTGCATGACCAGATGGACTATGTGATCGGCAACGAACACGAATGGGCCGCCCTTTACCAGACCGAGGATCTGGAGGCCGCCTTGGCGCAGGCAAAGGCGGATTGTCCGCTGATCGTCTGCACGCGGTCGGGCGCCGACGTGATCCTGATCCGCGGCGGGGAACGGGTGGAGGTGCCGGTGCATCGTGTCGTCCCCGTCGATGCCACCGGCGCCGGCGACCAGTTCGCGGCCGGATTCCTTTATGGCCTTGCGACGGGTCAGAGCCTGCAAAAGGCGGGCCGCATGGGCTGCATCGCCGCGGCAGAGGTCATCAGCCATTTCGGCGCAAGACCGGAGGCGGACGTCAAGGCGCTGTTTCGGGCCGAGGGGCTGATCTGACGGTCCGCAGACGGGCGGGCCGGGTCAGCGCCCGTTGCTGGCGTCGGCGCGGAACCGGTCCATCCAGTCCCGGCTGATCGCATCGGCCAGCCGGGCGACGCCGGGTTTGACCGCGTCCCGAGACGGCGCGGCAACGCCAAGACGGTGGCATACCCGCGCGAGGGTTCCCGCGGGATCTTCGGCCAGGCTTTCATAGGCGATGGTCAGGGGGACGATGCCTTCGCGCGTGAACCAGCCCGTCCAGGCGGCGTCGCGCGCTGCAAGTTCGTCCAGCCTCGTGGCGATGTGGGCAAAGTCGTAGTGCGGTTCCCGGGGTGGCGACAGCCGTTCCAGCTCCGTGCCGTCGGGCGCGGCGTGCCAAAGCCCCGTCTGTTCCGCCCTGACCATCGACACCGCCTGCGCCAGCTTGTCGGCCCGCGCAAGGTGGATGAACAGAACCCGGCCGAATACCGTTTCGAAGCGCGCGCGATCGGAGGGCAGGCCGGGGTGCACACGGTCGATCATCCCGGTGAGGTCGCCAAGGTTCTCGTGCATCAGCCGCAGCCCGAAGACCGGGGTTTTCCCGCGACCCGCCGCGATCGCCGCGTCGAGGTAGGCGGCGCAATGGTCGCGGCCAAGGGCAGGGTCGTCCGGCGGCAGGCCCCAGCACTCCGCCCAATGCGGATCGACGTTTGTCATGAAAAAGGAATCCGGGTCGCCCGCGGCCCCTGTCGCGGCCAGGAGATCGCACAGGAGCGTGCTGCCCGTTCGCGGCGTCGCGCAGATCACATAGCTGTCGCAGGCGGCGTCAGCCCGCATCCGGCGTCCGGCCCGGTCCTGCCCTTGGCGCGCGCGGCCTAGACATAGGCGCCCCTGGGCGCAAAGCTTGAGGGGTTGGCGCGCTTCCAGCGCAGGAGGTAGCCGAACCGGTCTTCTTCCTCGCGCAGAAGGAAGCCTTCGGGCAGGTAGGGATAGACCTCGTCGCCGGTCACCATGCCGCGGTCGTTTTCGCGAACGATCAGGTGGTGGGGCAGGAATTCGGACGGATGGTCGAGCCCGGCGGCCCCGGTCAGTTCGCCAAGCGCCCTGAGCGTGTTGCGGTGGAAGTTGATCACGCGCTGGGACTTGTCGGTGACGACCAGTGCACGGGCGCGCAGCGGATCCTGGGTGGCCACCCCGACCGGGCAGTGGTTGGTGTGACAGGCCTGCGCCTGGATGCACCCGATCGAGAACATGAAACCGCGCGCCGAATTGGCCCAGTCGGCGCCAAGCGCAAACGCCTTGGCGATGTCGAAGGCGGTGATCAGCTTGCCCGAGGCGCCGATACGGATGCGGTCGCGCAGACCCGCGCCGCGCAGGGTGTTGTGGGCAAAGGTCAGCCCCTCGACAAGCGGCATCCCCATGTGGTTGGCGAACTCCAGTGGCGCGGCGCCTGTGCCGCCCTCCTTGCCGTCGATGACGATATAGTCGGGGGTGATCCCGGTCTCCAGCATCGCCTTGACCATGCACATGAATTCGCGCCGATGCCCGATACAGAGCTTGAAGCCGACCGGCTTGCCCCTGGACAGCTCGCGCAGGCGGGCAATGAACTCCATGAACTCGATGGGCGTCGAAAAGGCGCTGTGCGCTGCGGGTGAGATGCAGTCAACCCCCATCGGGACGCCGCGCGCCTCGGCGATTTCGGGGGTGATCTTGGCGGCGGGCAGCATGCCGCCGTGGCCGGGCTTGGCGCCCTGGCTCAGCTTGACCTCGATCATTCTGACCTGGGGGTCGGCGGCCTGTTCGCCAAAGCGGTCCGGGTCGAACCCGCCGTCGCGGTTGCGGCAGCCGAAATAGCCTGATCCGATTTCCCAGATCAGGTCGCCCCCGCCTTCGCGGTGGTAGCGGGAAATGCCGCCCTCGCCGGTGTCATGGGCGAACCGTCCGGCCCTGGCCCCCTTGTTCAACGCCAGGATCGCATTCGAGGAGAGCGCGCCAAAGCTCATCGCGGATATGTTGTAGATCGAGGCGTCGTAGGGCTGCGCGCAATCGGGCCCGCCCACCTTCACCCGGAAATCGGTATCGGTGATGTGCTTGGGTTGCACGGAATGGGTCAGCCATTCGTAGCCCGCGTCATAGACGCGCGCGCGGGTGCCGAAGGGGCGTTTGTCTTCGACCCCCTTGGCGCGCTGGTAGACGATGGATCTTTCGTCGCGCGAAAACGGAAGCTCGTCGTGATCGCTTTCGATCAGGTACTGGCGGATTTCCGGCCGTATCCCCTCGAACATGAAGCGCATGTGGCCAAGGACCGGATAGTTCCGCAGGATCGAATGGCGCGTCTGGCGAACGTCGTGGATCCCGACGGCGGTCAGCGCGCCAAAGACGGCGACGCCAAGCCAGGCCCAGGGGGACAAGACGACAAGCAGCAGCGAGACCAGCGTCAGAACCGCGACACCGGCAAAGACCGAAAAGCGGTCGAGCGATTGAATACCCATCTCCGTTGTCCTCCGCAGACGTGCCGGGTCCGGCTAGCATTGCGCCCCCGCGCCGGCAATCTACACCTGCGCGAGCGGATGGTGATCGGGCGGCCTAGCCGCCAAGCTTGGCGTGAACCTCGTCCAGGTCGATCCCGCCCACCGGCATCTTGTTGGCCGGATTCTCAAAGTCGTATTTGAACAAGACGAAGTCACGCTTGTAGATTTCATAGACCAGATGCATCGACAGGTCGTCGAAATAGTCGGCGACCGGGTGGGCACGTTTCGGACCGTGCCCTTCGCTTTCGTTGAATCGCGGGATGTTGGCCAGATCGACGGTATGCGGTGTCGGCGCGCGATCCAGCACCGCCTGCATGCCGTCGTCGAATTTCTCGGTCCAGAAGATGTGGTCGTAGCGACCGCCATTGGCGATCATCGTCGCGATATGGCCCGACATCGAGGACCAGTGGATATCGGGATCCATCGGCCGGTTCCAGCGGATCGTGTCGCGCGCGAACAGAAGGAAGCGCCGGAAGCTGCGGATCTGGTCGAACTCGAACCCGTTGTCGGGGCTGCCTACCTCGATCCCGTATTTCTGGACCAGCATCGGCACCAGCTTGCCGCGATACCGCTTCCCGTTGCGCTGGATGCCACAGATCTTGTCGAAGAAGGACGACAGGATGCGCGTGTAAGGGTTGCGGACACAGGTGAAGGTAAAGGATCTGTGCGCGCGCACATTGGCTTCGATCGGGGCCTGGCTGGCCGCTTGCGCCCATTTGTGCAGGCCCGCGGTCGAATCGTGGATGTCGCCGTCGAAGAACCGTCCATGATCGGAGTAGAACATGATCTGTCCGATGGTCGAGCAGGCGCATTTCGGAACGACGCGATAGACCATGCTTTCGCTTTCGGTCATCCAGGTACCAGGAAACCCCATCAACCTCGCCCTTCCGATGCCGGCCCGAAGGCGGGCTTTAGCTCACAATTCTTTAGGAAAACGAAATAAGCTCTGTCAATTCGCATTCCTAAGAAGCTATTGAGCGAAAAGCCTCTATCCTGCAAGTGTCGTCTCGCCGATGGCTAAGATCGCATTCATACTTCTTGTCCACAAGGACCCCGACGGAGTCGTCCGTCAGGCCCGCAGCCTGGCCGAGGCCGGCGATTGCGTGGCGGTCCATTTCGACGCCAGCGCGCCCGAGGCCAGCTTTGCCCGGATCCGCGACGGGTTGCAGGATGTGCCCGGCGTCGTCTTCGCCCGCCGCCGCGTCCGGTGCGGCTGGGGGGAGTGGAGCCTTGTCGCGGCCACGCTCGAAGCGGTCAGGGCGGCGCGTGCCGCGTTTCCGGACGCGACGCACTACTACATGATCTCTGGCGATTGCATGGCGATCAAATCGGCCGAATACGCCCATGAGGCGCTGGATGCCGAAGACGCCGATCATATCGAGAGCTTCGATTTCTTCGAGAGCGGCTGGATCAAGACCGGTCTGCGGGAAGACCGGCTGATTTATCGCCACCTGTTCAACGAACGGTCGCGAAAGAAGCTGTTCTATGCCAGCCTGAACCTGCAACGGCGGCTGGGCCTGAGGCGGGCCATCCCGCAGGGCATCAAGATGATGATCGGCAGCCAGTGGTGGTGTCTCAGGCGCGATACGATCGACAAGGTTCTTGAATTCTGCAAGAGCCGCCCGGACGTCGTGCGGTTCTTCCGGACGACCTGGATCCCCGACGAAACCTTTTTCCAGACTCTCGTACGCCACGTCGTCCCCGCGCGCGAGATCAGGACGCGGTCACTGACGTTCCTCAGTTTCACCGACTACGGCATGCCCACGACCTTTCACAACGACCATCATGATTTCCTGCTGGCGCAGGACTGCCTTTTCGCGCGCAAGATCAGCGCCGGTGCGGTCGAGCTGCGGGAAAGGCTGGGGCAGTTGTATCTTGAGACCGGACATCCGGCGAATGTCTGCGGCGAGGGGCGCAAGGTCGTCGCGCTGATGACGGGCCTTGGCCGCGAGGGGCGCCGGTTCGCCCCGCGGATCTGGGAAGAAGGCGCGCAGCTTGGGGCGGGGCGGACGCTTCATGTGCTGGTGTGCAAGAAATGGCATGTGGCAAAGCGTCTGGCCGCATCTGTCCGGCAGGAGACCGGCATGCCCGCGCTTGACTATATCTTCGACGAGGACGGAGCGACGATGCCCGACCTGGGCGGGATCGAGAGGGGGCTGGCGAAGCGCTCGCGCCATCGCCGAGCGGTTCTCAGGATGGTTTTCGATCACTATGGCACTGACCGGCTGCTGATCTGTCTGGACCCGGCGCGCGCCGACCTGATCGAGGATTGCGTCATGGCCGGAGTGAAGTTGCGGGTGCTGGAGATCAGGACCGATTTCAGCGACGACTACCTTGCAGGCCACGCGCGCCGTGTCGGGATGGCAGGCGAGACAACGCCCGCGCCTGCGATGGCGGCCCTTGTCCCGGCGATCCGGCGGAAATTCCGCCTGGAAAGCGACCGGATGGCGCAGGCGGCCTGGGACGCCCATGCCTTCGTGACGGAACACATGCAGGGCGCCGAGCTTTCGGAAGCTCTGGCGCGGTTCCTTGCTGTCCCCGTCGCAGTCGCCGGGCGCATCGCCGAAACCCCCCACCTATTTGCCGATTGAGGATCAGATGGCCTATTCCTATGACCCACAGAACATCTTTGCCCGCATTCTGCGCGGAGAGATCCCGAACAAGACTGTGATCGAGACCGAGCACACCCTGGCCTTCCACGACATCGGGCCGCAGGCGCCCATCCATGTGCTTGTGATCCCAAAGGGCGCCTATGTGAACTTCGACCATTTCGCCACCGAGGCGAGCGCGGAGGAGATCGCCGACTTTACCCGTGTGGCGGGGCGGGTCTGCCACATGACCGGCGCCGCGCCGGGCGCGGGCGGTGGCGGGTATCGCACGATCTCCAACGCGGGCGAGGCGGGGGTGCAGGAGGTCCCGCACTACCATCTTCACGTCCTGGGCGGCCGCGTCCTTGGCCGCATGCTGCAGCGCCAGGACTGACCGGCGGGCCCTTGCCGCCGCCCGCAGGATCGCTATCATGCCGGGCCGGAATTCAACCCCTGACGGAGCTTCGACGATGTCCATCCCCGCCCCCGAAACCGTGGTCGTGACCACCTGGAAAGTGGCCTGCGACGGGGGCGAAGGGGCGCTGGGGCACCCGCGGGTCTGGCTGACGATCCCGCACGACACCGGCTTCGTCGAATGCGGCTATTGCGACAAGAAGTTCGTGATCGACCGCGAACATGCCCACGACGACCACTAGGTTGGCCCCGCCGCCCGTGCCGGTAAGAAGGTGCTGAAAGCCTACGCCTTTCTCGTTGCGGCCATCGTGGCCGAGGTGATCGCGACGACCGCGCTTGCCCGCGCCGAAGGCTTCACGCGCCTCTGGCCAAGCGTCCTGACCGTCGCCGGCTACATCGTTGCCTTCTGGTGTCTGTCGTTTCCTCTGCGGGTGATGCCGACGGGCGTGGTCTACGCGATCTGGTCCGGCCTCGGGATCGTGCTGATCGCGCTTGTCGCGTTCTTCTGGGCGAAACAGGCCCTGGATGGCGCCGCGATCGCCGGTCTTGGGCTGATCCTTGCCGGTGTCCTTGTGATCAATCTCTTCTCCAGAAGCGTGGGACACTGACCGGCGGCGATGCGGTTGCGCAGGGTGGAACCCCCGGCCGGAACATGACAATACTCCGCTGACCGACGTGCTGGGCAGGGGAGACGCGACATGACCTTCGGCAAGGGATGCCATCTGCATCTGATCGACGGCTCGGCCTTCATCTTTCGTGCCTATCACGCGTTGCCGCCGCTGACGCGAAAGTCGGATGGATTGCCCATTGGTGCCGTCGCGGGGTTCTGCAACATGCTTTGGGGGCAGCTCACGGCCAACAAGGGCAAGTCCGGTCCCACTCATATCGCCGTCGTCTTCGACTATTCCTCGAAGACCTTCCGCGACGACATCTACGACAAGTACAAGGCCAACCGCCCCGACCTGCCCGAAGACCTGCGCCCGCAGTTCCCGCTGACGCGCGACGCGACCCGTGCCTTCAACGTCGCGTGTCTGGAGATGGAGGGATACGAGGCCGACGACATCATCGCGACCTTGGCCCGGCAGGCGACCGAGGCAGGCGGCGACGTGACCATCATCTCCTCCGACAAGGATCTGATGCAGCTGGTCGGCAACGGCGTCGTGATGTTCGACGCGATGAAGAACCGCACCATCGACCGCGACGAGGTGATCGAGAAGTTCGGCGTCCCGCCCGAACGCGTGGTGGACGTGCAGTCGCTGGCCGGCGACAGCGTGGACAACGTGCCCGGCGCGCCGGGCATCGGGATCAAGACGGCGGCGCTCCTCATCAACGAATACGGCGATCTGGAAACGCTGCTGTCGCGGGCCGAGGAGATCAAGCAACCCAAGCGCCGTGCCGCGCTGATCGACAACGCCGACCTGATCCGCGTCTCGAAACGGCTGGTGACGCTTGATGCGCATGCACCGGTCGCGGAAACGCTCGACCAGCTCGAGGTGCGCGAACCGGAAGCCGAACCGCTGATGACCTTCCTGTCGCAGATGGAATTCCGCACCCTGACCAAGCGCGTCGCCGAGGCGCTGAAGGTCGCCCCCCCGGCGATGGCCGAAAACAGCCTGACGCCAGACCATGTTGGCAAGGCCGCTGACGATCCGGCCGCGACGGCCGAAACCCGACCCTTCAAGCACGAGGACTACGAATGGGTCCGCGACCGCGCGGCTCTGGAGCGCTGGATCGCAGAGGTCCGCGAGGCCGGACGGGTCGCCGTCGACACCGAAACGACAAGCCTTGACGAAATGCGGGCGGAACTGGTGGGGATCTCGCTGTCAGTCGAGGCTGGGCGGGCCTGCTACATCCCGGTCGGGCACCGCCAGGGCGGCGGCGATCTTTTCGCCAGCGACGCGCCGAGCGATGGCCAGATGCCCGCCGAAGAGGTTCTGGCCGCGCTGAAACCGGTGCTTGAGGACGAGGCGATCCTCAAGATCGGCCAGAACATGAAATACGACTGGAAGATATTCGCCCGCCACGGCGTAGAGGTCGCGCCCTTCGACGATACGATGCTGATGAGCTACGCGATGCATGCGGGGCTGCACAATCACGGCATGGACGGGCTGTCGGAACGCTATCTTGGCCACAAGCCGATCGAGATCAAGTCGCTTCTGGGGTCGGGCAAGGCCGCCATCACCTTCGACCGGGTACCTGTCGACGAGGCGGTGAAATACGCCGCCGAGGACGCCGATGTGACGCTGCGGCTTTGGCAGGCGTTCAGGCCGGACCTGCACCGGGCCGGCGTGACCACCGTCTACGAGACGCTGGAACGCCCGCTCGTGCCGGTTCTGGCGCGGATGGAAATGGCCGGCATTCGCGTCGATCCGGGCGTGCTTTCGCGGATGTCGAATGCCTTCGCGCAGCAGATGGCGGGGCTTGAGGCCGATATCCACACGATCGCCGGGCAGCCCTTCAACGTCGGTTCCCCCAAGCAACTGGGCGAGATCCTGTTCGACACGATGGGCGTTCCGGGCGGCGAGAAGGGCAAGACGGGGGCCTACGCCACCGGTGCCGACGTGCTTGAGGATATCGCGGCCAATACCGACCTCGGGCAGCCTGCGGAACTTGCTGCGCGGGTGCTGGACTGGCGGCAGGTTTCGAAGCTGAAATCGACCTATACGGACGCGCTGCAAAACCACATCAATCCCGAAACGGGGCGCGTCCACACGAGCTACTCGATCGCCGGGGCCAACACCGGGCGGCTTGCCTCGACCGACCCGAACCTGCAAAACATCCCGGTCAGGACCGAGGAGGGCCGCCGCATCCGCGAAGCTTTCGTGGCCGGCCCGGGAATGCGGCTTGTCAGCCTCGACTACAGCCAGATCGAACTTCGCATCCTTGCCCATGTCGCGGATATCCCGGCGCTGAAGACGGCCTTTCGAGACGGGATCGACATTCACGCGATGACGGCAAGCGAGATGTTCGGCGTACCGCTCGCCCAGATGACGCCAGAGGTGCGCCGCCGCGCCAAGGCGATCAACTTCGGGGTGATCTACGGCATCTCGGGCTTTGGCCTTGCGCGGAACCTGCGCATCCCGCGCGCCGAGGCGCAGGCATTCATCGACACCTATTTCGAACGCTTCCCCGGTATCCGCGAATACATGGACAGGACGGTGGCCTTCGCGAAGGAAAACGGCTTCGTCCAGACGCTTTTCGGCCGCAAGATCCACACGCCGGAAATCAACGCGAAGGGTCCGACCGCAGGATTTGCCCGCCGCGCCGCGATCAACGCGCCGATCCAGGGTGCGGCCGCCGACATAATCCGCCGCGCGATGATCCGGATGCCGGAGGCGATCCGCGGCCTTCCGGCGACCATGCTTCTGCAGGTCCACGACGAACTTCTGTTCGAGGTCGAGGACACGGCGGTCGACGACCTGATTGCCGCGGCGCGCCGGGCGATGGAGGGCGCGGCCCTTCCTGCGGTGCATCTGGATGTGCCGCTGGTCGCCGATGCCGGTCAAGGCGCGAACTGGGCAGAGGCGCATTGACCTTCGCCCGGGGAAGCGAGGGCGCTGCCCTCGCGCTCCCGGAGTATTTCTTCCAGACTGAAGGGGGGGCGGGCAGACGGCCCCCCGCTTGACGCCGCCGGGGGCACATGATCCGCTGGGGGCGACATAGCGGAAGCGAGGCGGCGATTGTCACAGGATCATCATGCGCAGGGCCATCACCACGGTCATCACCACGGCCACGGGGGCGAGGGGCGGGGCGACTGGCAGGTCGCCGCCGCCGTCGCGACCAACCTGATCCTGACGGCCGCGCAGATCGTGGGCGGTATCCTGGCGGGGTCGGTCGCGCTGATCGCGGACGCCATGCACAACCTGTCCGACGCGCTGGCGCTGATCATCGCCTTTGCCGCCCGGCGGATCGCCCGGCGGCCGGCCCATCCCGGCATGTCCTTCGGCTATGGCCGCGCCGAGGTGGTGGCGGCGCTCGTGAACTACACGACGCTTGTCGTCATCTGCCTCTGGCTTGGCTACGCGGCGGTCGAACGCATGGTCGACCCGCCCGCGGTCGAGGGGTCGGTGGTGGTGATCCTGGCGGCGATCGCGCTGGTCATCAACGGGATCACCGCCCTGCTGACCTATCGCCTGTCGCGCGACAGCATGAACATCCGGGCGGCATTCCTGCACAACCTGTCGGATGCCGGAACCTCGCTTGCCGTGATTGTCAGCGGGCTTCTGGTCATGTGGTATGACTGGCGGCTTGCCGATCCGCTGATCACGCTATTCATCTCGGTCTGGATCCTCTGGCATTGCCTGACCGAGGTCGTGCCGGTGATCCGCATCCTGATGCTGGCGGCGCCGCCCGGTATCGACCCGGACGACATTCGCGACCGGATTGCCGCGGTCGAGGGGGTGGCGGGGCTCCATCACCTGCATCTTTGGCAGATCGACGAACGTCGCAGTTCGCTTGAGGCGCATCTGGTGCTGGCCGAGGGACAGGATGCCGCACATGTCCTGACATGCGTGAAGGAGATGCTGGCCGAGAGGTTTTCCCTCCGACACGCCACCTTCGAGGTGGAGGTGGGCCCGTCGTCCTGTTCGGGCGGGGTCTGCTGAAACGGTTCAGCCGATCCAGCCGAGGCCAGCGTCTGTCGTGGTCGCCGGGGCGTATTCGCCGCTGACCCAGCCGTCGTAGCCCTCTGCATCCAGGCGGGCGAAGAAGGAAGGATAGTCGATCTCTCCGCCTTCGGGTTCATGACGACCGGGATAGCCCGCGACCTGGACATGGCGGGCGCGGTGGCCATGGGCCGACCATGCCGCCATCACGTCGCCGGTGATCCGGTGGGCGTGATAGGCGTCGAACTGGAGCGAGAGGTTCGGGGCGCCGACCGCGGCCAGAACCCGTTCGGCCGTGTCATAGTCCGCGAGGAAGTAGCCCGGCATGTCGATCCGGTTGATCGGCTCGATCGTCAGGCTCTGGTCCGGTGCCCGTGCCGCGGCCCAGCGGAGGTTGTCGATGAAGACGGTTTCTGCGTCAGGACCATCGGCCGCGCCGGCCATGACATGCAGGTGTCGGGGCTTCAGCACCCGAGAGAACCGCAGCGTGCGGTCGAAGTCGCGGCGGAACCGGTCTTCAAGACCGGGAATGGCGGCGAATCCCTGCGGCCCGCCAGTGGCGTTCGGCGGCGGGCAGTTCATCAAGACGAAGGTGAGGCCGCAAAACACCAGCTGGTCGCGCATGTCCTGCGTCGGGCAGTCGTAGGGAAACAGCACCTCCACGCCTTCGAACCCCGCGTCGCGTGCCGCGCGGAAGCGGTCCATGAACGGCAGTTCCCGGAATAGCCATGTCAGGTTCGCAGAGAACTTCGGCACGTCAGGCAAGCTCCGCCGAGGGGATCACCGGGAAGAACTGGCCGCCGGACCACAGCCCGAACCAGCTTTCGCCATCCCGCTTCTCGTGGGTTCCAAGGTCGATGAGACGGTAGAAGGTCTTTCGGTCGATCAGCGCCTCAAGATTGGCGCGGACGAGGACATAGGGCGAGGGTTCGCCTGTTTCGGGGTCGCGCGCGACGCGGATCGGGTGGTCGGGGCCCGCCGTCACTTCGTCTTCGACATTGGTGACGAAGGCGATCGACTGGTCTTGCCCCTTGCCGGTCGCGTTCGCGTCGACGGCGACGAAGGGCGCATCCACGACGCGGATCCCCACCTTTTCGACCGGCGTGACCAGAAAGTAGTCGTCGCCATCCTTGCGGATGATCGAGGAGAAGAGCTTGACCAGACCGTGCCGGCCGATCGGCGTTCCGAGGTAGAACCAGGTCCCGTCGCGCCGGATCTCCATGTCGAGATCGCCGCAGAAGGGCGGGTTCCAAAGGTGGACCGGTGGCGGGCCCTTTCTGCCCGCGGCCTTCGCGGCCGCCGCGAGGTTTTCCGCCGATGGCTTCACGATCTGTTGTTCGGCTGGCGTTTTTGTCATTGGTGCCGGTTCCGATATCTGCCTTTATGGTGGGACTATCACGACGAAGGAGCGATTGTCATGACCGCGGGCGCCGATTTGATCGCAGAAATCGAAGAGCTGGGCCGCCGGCTGGGGCGGGCGAAGGCCTCGATCAACCGCAGATTCATCGGGCAGGACCGGGTTGTGGACCTGACCCTGACCGCGCTTCTTTGCGGCGGGCACGGGTTGCTGGTGGGCCTTCCGGGGCTGGGCAAGACCATGCTGGTCGATACGCTTTCCACGGTGATGGGGCTTGGGTCGTCGCGGATCCAGTTCACGCCCGACCTGATGCCCGCAGACATCCTTGGTTCGGAGGTGCTGGAGACGGCGGCGGATGGCGCGCGGTCCTTCCGGTTCATCGAGGGGCCGATCTTCTGCCAGCTTCTGATGGCGGACGAGATCAACCGCGCCAGTCCGCGGACCCAGTCCGCGCTTCTTCAGGCGATGCAGGAACGGGAAGTGACCATCGCGGGCCAGCACCGGCCGCTCGGGCGGCCCTTCCATGTCCTTGCAACGCAGAACCCGATCGAGCAGGAGGGCACCTATCCCCTGCCCGAGGCGCAGCTTGACCGGTTCCTTCTGCAGATCGACGTGGACTATCCCGACCGCGCGACCGAACGCGACATCCTCATCGCGACGACCGGAACCGAGATGGCCGAGGCCGAGCCGGTCTTCACGTCCGATGACCTGATCGCGGCGCAGACGACCGTGCGGCGGATGCCGGTCGGTGAGAAGGTCGTGGACCTGATCCTTGACCTCGTGCGCGCCTGTCGCCCCGGAGAGCCGGAGGCGGGCGCGGCGGTCAGCGGTTCGGTCGCCTGGGGGCCGGGACCGCGCGCCGCGCAGGCCCTGATGCTTGGGGTGCGCGCGCGCGCGCTTCTGGACGGGCGCCTTGCCCCGTCGCCCGAGGATGTGCTGGCCCTGGCGCGTCCCGTCCTCAGTCACCGGATGGCGCTGTCCTTCGCGGCTCGGGCGCGCGGCGAAAGCCTGGCGGATCTGATCGACGCGGTGGCGCGCGATGTCAGCCGGGGCGAGGCGGCGGCATGATCCAGCCCGCACCCGCGCGGCCTGCCGGGCTGAGGCGCAAGGCCGAGGCGCTTGCCACGGCCCTGCCGCCGCTTCTGGCGGATGCGCGGCATCTGGCGACGACAGTGCAGATGGGCGAACATGGTCGGCGGCGCGCGGGGCTTGGCGACGAATTCTGGCAGTTCCGTCCGGCCCATGCGGGCGACGAGGCGCGCGCCATCGACTGGCGCCGTTCGGCCCGCGCCGACCAGCATTTCGTGCGCGAGAAGGAATGGCACGCGGCGCAGTCGGTGCATCTTTGGGTCGATGACGCGCGGTCGATGGAGTTTTCCGGCGACACAAGCCGCACCACCAAGGCGGACCGCGCCCGCCTTCTGGCGCTGGCGGTTTCGGTGCTGTTGATCCGCGCCGGTGAACGGGTGGGGCTTGCCGATCCGGTGGCCCCCCCGCGGTCGGGCGAGGTACAGCTGATCCGGCTGGCGCAGACCTTCACCGCGCCTCCGGGGGACGCGGACTACGGCGCGCCCGAGGCGCGCGCGATGCTGACGGGGTCGCGGGCGGTCTTCGTCTCGGATTTTCTTGGCGATCCCGCGCCGGTGGAACGGGCGCTGACCCTGGCGGCGGACCGCGGCGTGCGCGGCGCGATCCTTCAGATTCTCGACCCGGTGGAGGAGGCGTTTCCCTTCGATGGCCGCACCATCTTCGAAAGCATGACCGGCGCGATCCGGCATGAAACGCGGCGGGCGGGCGATCTGCGGGACCGGTATCGGGCGCGGCTGGCCGAACGGAAGGACCGGCTTGCGACGCTGGCGCGGCGGGTCGACTGGCAGTTTTCAACCCATCATACCGACCAGCCGGCGCAGGTGCCGCTTCTGTGGCTTTACCATGCGCTCGAAAGGGTGCGGCAATGATGATCCTTGGCCCGCTGGGCTTTGCAAATCCGCTGCTGCTTCTGGGTCTTGTCGCGCTGCCCGTGCTTTGGATCCTTCTGCGGGTCGTGCCGCCCGCGCCGATCCGCCGCCGCTTTCCGGGCGTCGCGCTGCTTTTGGGGCTGAAGGACGAAGATCACGAAACCGACCGGACGCCCTGGTGGCTTCTGCTGCTGCGGATGATCGCGATCGCCGCGCTGATCCTTGGCTTTGCCGGGCCGGTGCTGAACCCGGAACCGCGCGAACCGGGCAGCGGGCCCGTGCTGATCCTTGCCGACGGCAGCTGGGCCGAGGCGCGCGACTGGCCGCGCCGGCAGGACCGGATCGCGCAGATGCTGACCGATGCGGCGCGGGCGGGTCGGCCTGCTGCGCTTGTCTCGGTCGCGGGCGGTGCGGATGCGATCACCTTCACGGGCGCGGGCAGCGTGGCCGAAACGCTACCCGGGTTCGCGCCTGTGCCGTGGGAACCGGACGCCGCCGCCCACGCGGCGCTTTCGGCGCTTTTGCCCGAGGGCGGGTTCGACACGCTTTGGCTGTCCGACGGGCTGGCACGCCAGGGCCGCGACGATCTGCTGTCCGCCCTTCGGTCGCATGGCCGCGTCACCGTTTTCGAGACGGCGCGGGATGTCTTCGGACTGAAACCCGCGGTCTATTCCGATGGCAAGGTGTCGCTGGGTCTTGTTCGCGCCCATGCGGGCGGCGAGGCGGCGGTGGAAGTTGTGGGGCTCGGCCTTGATCCCGCGGGGACCGAACGGGAACTGGCGCGCCTTCCGGTCCTGTTCGAACCGGGCAGCGCCGCCGCCGAAGCGGTGTTCGACCTGCCGGCCGAACTGCGCAACCGGATCGGTCGGTTCGAGATCCTCGGCCAGAAGACCGCCGGTGCGGTCGCGCTGACCGACGACGCGATCCGCCGCCGCGAGGTGGCCATTGTCGAAGGGGCGACATCGCGAGAGGGGCTGGAGCTTCTGTCCCCCGGCCACTACCTGCGCCAGGCGCTTGCGCCGACCGCGGACGTGATCGACGGCACGCTTGAGGATACGATCCTGGCGGACCCCGATGTCATCATCCTGACTGATGTGGCCAAGATCGCCGCACCCGATGCGCTGCGCGACTGGGTGGAAAAGGGCGGGCTTCTTGTCCGCTTCGCCGGCCCGCACATGGCGGCGCAGGACTGGGGCGCGGGCGACGACCCTCTGTTGCCGGTGCGTCTGCGCAGCGGCGGGCGCAGCGTCGGCGGCGCGCTGAGCTGGGGCGAGCCGAAGACCCTGGCGCCCTTCGAAGAAGGATCGCCCTTTGCCGGGCTGACCGTTCCCGACGAGGTGCGGGTGACGACGCAGGTCATGGCCGAACCCGGACCCGACCTTGCGGCCCGCACGATCGCCGCGTTGGCGGATGGAACGCCGCTTGTCACCCGCAGCGACCTGGGCAGTGGCGCCGTGGTGCTGTTCCATGTGACGGCGAATGCGGAATGGTCGGGGCTGCCGCTGTCTGGGCTTTTCGTGCAGATGCTGGAACGGCTGGCGGTGGCCAGCGGACAGATTGCCGGGGAGAGGGACGATCTGACGGGCACGGTCTGGACCGCCGAACGCGTCCTTGATGCCTTTGGCGCGTTGCAAGACGCGGGCGATCTGCCCGGGATCGCGGGGGAACGGCTGGCGGCCGGGCAGACGGGCGCCGATTTGCGGCCGGGAATTTACGCGTCTGGCGACCGGACGCTTGCGCTGAATGCGGTCGGCACGGACAGGGTGTTCGCCCCCGCGCTCTGGCCCGAGGGCGTCCCGGTGGAAGGGTTGGCCGACGCGGTCGAACGGCCGATGACGGGCTGGTTCCTGGCGGCGGGCCTTGCGCTTCTTCTGGCCGATGTGCTGGCGGCGCTGGCGCTGTCCGGGCGCCTGACAGGCGCGCGGGCGGGGTTGGCGGCGATCCTTCTTGCGGCGGTCTTGCTGCCCATCCCGCAGGCCCGCGCCGAGATGACGGAGGACGAGGTCATCCGTGCCGCGGGGCATGTGGTGCTGGCCTATGTCCGCACCGGCGACGCCGAGGTGGACCGCGTGTCAGAGGCGGGGCTGAGGGGTCTGTCGGATGTCATCTTCTACCGCACCGCGGTCGAACCCGACGTCCCGATGGGGGTCGATCTTGAGGCGGACGAACTGTCTGTCCTGACACTCCTTTACTGGCCGGTCACCGCCACCGGGGCGATGCCTTCGCCCGCCGCCTACCTGCGTCTGAACCGTTATCTGCGGTCCGGAGGCATGATCCTTTTCGACACCCGCGATGCGGATATCGCGGGCTTCGGCAACGCCACGCCCGAAGGCAGGCGGCTTCAGGCCCTGGCCGCCCCGCTGGAGATCCCGCCGCTTGAACCGGTCCCCGCCGATCACGTCCTGACCCGGGCCTTCTACCTGCTTCAGGACTTCCCGGGCCGCTTTTCGGGCCCGCCGGTCTGGGTCGAAGCCGCGCCGCCGGACGCCGAACAGGCCGAGGGCATGCCGTTTCGCAACCTGAACGATGGTGTGACGCCGGTGATCATTGGCGGCAACGACTGGGCCGCGGCCTGGGCGGTCGATGACAGCGGCTGGCCGATGTACCCGGTCGGCCGCGGCCTGAGCGGCGAGCGGCAGCGGGAGATCGCCTACCGGTTCGGCGTGAACGTGGTGATGCATGTGCTGACCGGCAACTACAAGTCCGACCAGGTGCATGTGCCCGCGCTGCTGGAAAGGCTGGGCCAATGACCGGGGCGAGTGTCATCTTCTCGCCGCTGCTGCCCTGGCCCGCGATCTGGGTCGCGGCGGCGCTGGCCCTTGCCTTCGTCGCGCTGGCGCTGTGGCGCGGGCTGTCGGGTTGGTGGCTCAGGGCGCTGGCGGCGGCGGCGTTGATCGGCGCGCTGACCCAGCCTGCGTTGCAGCGCGAAGACCGCCGGCCGCTTTCCGACATCGTGATCCTTGTCGTGGACCGGAGCGCAAGCCAGTCCCTTCCGGGCCGTCCCGAACAGACGGCGGCGGCGGTGGCGCGGGTCAGCGCCGAGGTGGCCGCCCTTCCCGAAACGGAACTGCGCGTGGTCGAGCTTGGCGACGGGCCGGACGACACCGGCACCCGCGCCATGACCGCGCTGGCGCAGGCGCTCGCCGAAGAGCCCCGGGCGCGCGTCGCAGGGGCGATCCTGATCACAGACGGGCAGGTTCACGACATGGAGGCGGCACCGGCGTTGCCCGCGCCTCTGAACGTGCTCATGACCGGGCGCGACCGGGATTGGGACCGCCGGGTCGCCATCCTGTCGGCCCCGGCCTTTGGCATCATCGGGGAAGAGGCCGCGATCCGACTGAGGGTTGAGGATCAGGGCCAGGTGCCCCCCGCCGAGGCGGGAGGTTTCGCGCAGCTCTCGGTGACCGTGGATGGCGGCGAGTCGCAGGCGGTGGTCGTTCCCGTCAACACCGATATCGAGGTTCCCCTGCGGCTGGATCACGGGGGCACGAACGTCGTGCAGTTTGCCGTCGCCACCGCCGAGGGCGAACTGACCGACCGCAACAACATGGCCGTGGTCGAGATCAACGGCGTGCGGGACCGGCTTCGGGTGCTTCTGGTCTCGGGCGAACCGCATGCGGGCGAACGAACCTGGCGCAACCTGCTGAAGTCCGACAGCGCGGTGGATCTTGTCCACTTCACCATCCTGCGCCCGCCCGAAAAGCAGGACGGCGTCCCGGTCAGCGAACTGTCGCTGATCGCCTTTCCGACGCGCGAGCTTTTCGTCGAGAAGATCAACGAATTCGACCTGATCATCTTCGACCGCTACAAGCTTCGCGGGATCCTGCCGGCATCCTATTTCAGCAATATCCGCGACTATGTCTTGCAGGGCGGCGCGGTTCTGGTCTCTGCCGGGCCGGATTTCGCATCCGCCGAAAGCATCTTTTACTCCAGCCTGGCAGAAATCCTTCCCGCCGCCCCGACCGGACGGGTGATCGACGGCGGCTTCAAGCCGGCCCTGACCGCGCTGGGCCATCGCCATCCGGTGACCGAGGGTCTGGAGGCTTTCGCGCCGGGGGCCGCGGAGGGGGGCGAAAGCCCCGGGTGGGGTTCCTGGCTGCGCATCGTCGATCTGGAAAAACCCGACGGACAGGTCGTCATGCAGGGGCCGGACGCGCGGCCGCTTCTTGTCCTCAACCGGGTGGGGGAGGGGCGGATCGCCCTTCTTGCCTCGGATCAGGCCTGGCTCTGGAGCCGGGGCTACGAAGGTGGCGGGCCGCAGCTGGAACTTCTGCGGCGGCTTGCGCACTGGATGATGAAAGAGCCCGAACTGGAGGAAGAGGCCCTTCTGGCCGAGGCGAAAGGAACCGATCTGACGATCACCCGCCGTTCGCTTGCCGAGGGGCCGCGCGACGTGACACTGACCGGACCCGACGGCGCGGTCAGTGTCGTGCCGCTTGCGGAAACCGAACCGGGCCGGTTCACGGCGACCTGGGCCGCCCCCGGCATGGGGCTTTACCGGCTGAGCGACGGGGACTTGACGCGGGTCGTGGCGCTCGGTCCGGCAACGCCCAAGGAGTTCGAGGAGACCATCGCGACCGACGAACGGCTTGCCCCGGCGGTCGAACCCACGAACGGGGGTTTCCTGCGGCTCGAAGACGGTCTGCCCGATCTGCGGCAGGTGCGCGCCGGGCGGCCCGCGGTCGGGCGGGGATGGATCGGGATCACCCCGCGCGACGCCTATGTGACCCAGGATATCCGCATCCTGCCGCTTTTGCCGGCATGGCTTCTTCTGTTGCTGACCGCCGGTCTTGCCGTCGCGGCCTGGCTGCGAGAGGGCCGGCGCTAGCCCTGCGGCGGAACCGGCAGGTCCAGACGGAAGGCCCGCGACGACCAGCCATCCAGATTGCAGCGCGCGCGGATCATCACATGGTCGACCCCGGCCGGAATCGTCACGCCGTCCAGCGCCCGGGTAAAGGGCTGTTCGTCCACATGGGGATGCGTCAGGTCCCGCGTGGCGATGACGTCGCCTTCCGGCGTCTCGACGCGCCAGGAATTCGCGTAGTGATCCCAGCCACTGTCCGGATGCACGAGCGTCACCGAGATCGACCAGGATTCGCCTGCGCGGACGGCCTCTGCCGCGGTGACCTCGGGGGTGTCGGCGCGGGCAGGGGCGACGGCAATCAGCAGCAGGGCAGCAAGCGCATGTCGGTTCATGCAGTCATAGTGCCACAGCCGCGCGCGCGACGCCCATCACATCGGCGTTCCCCGCAAGAGCGCCCGGCGTGACTGCGAAGCGAATTCGCGCCGCCACAGCACCGAGGCGGTCAGCACGGTCGCCCCGATCAGCGCCCAAGACCCGACCAGCCAGGCGAGGGCGCCAAGGGCAAAGTAGATGGACCGCATCCCGCGGTTGAAGTTCCGCGCCGCCGAAATGTTGACTTCGGCCGCCTGTTCGGTGCGAAGCGCCGCGTCGGGATGGGCCGGATCGTTCGGCGCCGCCGCCATGATGATCGCGCAATAGCCGAACAGCCGGTGCGCCCAGACGAATTTCAGGAAGCTGTTGGTCAGGAATAGCAGCACGAACAGGATCTTCACTTCCCAGACGATCGCGGGCGCGGTGGTGAACGTCAGATCCTGCGCGAGCCCCAGGAGCCGTTCGGTGTTACCGATCAGCGCGAGGCCCCCGCCAATCGCGATCATGCAGGCAGAGGCAAAGAAGCTGGTGCCCTGCCGCAGGTTCGCCATGATCGCCGCGTCGAACATCCGTGCTTCGCGGGCGACGAACTGGCGCATCCATTCGCGCCGGAAGCCGACCATCAGGACGGCAACGGACGGATTGCCCGGTGCCGGATTCTCGATCCGCCAGCCAATTCCCAGCCAGACGCAGACAGTCAGCGTCAGGGCGGCAAGATCGGCGGCGCCGAAGTGGGAGAGACTCGATTGCAGGTTCATCGGGCAGAAGAGTAGCTTGCACAGAGATTGCTTGCTACTGACCAAAATTGGTAATATTAATTTACCAGAATTGACGGAGTCCTCGATGCAACTGCCTGCACCTGATCCCGCAGTCTTGTCGAAGTCGGCGCATATCGTGGCCCGTCTTCGCGCGGTATTGCCTGCTGATGCGGTGATTGACGATCCGGCCGAGACGCGCGCCTATGAATGCGACGGCCTGTCCGCCTATCGGTGCCCGCCCCTTGCAGCGATTCTGCCGCGGACGACCGAGGAAGTATCCGCCGCGCTCCGCATCTGCCACGAAGAGGGTGCCCCGGTCGTTCCCCGTGGATCAGGCACGTCGCTTGCGGGGGGCGCGCTTCCGACCGCTGACTGTGTCGTGCTTGGGGTGGCGCGGATGAACCGTGTGCTTGAGGTCGATTACGAGAACCGTTTTGTCCGCGTCGAGGCCGGGCGTACCAACCTGTCGGTGACGGGTGCGGTGGAGTCCGAAGGTTTCTTCTATGCGCCCGACCCGTCCAGCCAGCTTGCTTGCGCGATCGCCGGCAATATCGGCATGAACTCTGGCGGGGCGCATTGCCTGAAGTACGGGGTGACGACCAACAACTTGCTGGGGGTGACCCTGGTCCTGATGGACGGCACCATCGTCGAACTGGGCGGCGCGCATATGGATGCGGGCGGGCTGGATCTTTTGGGGGTTGTCTGCGGGTCCGAAGGGCAACTCGGTGTGGTGACGGAAGCCACGTTGCGCATCTTGCCCAAGCCCGAAGGTGCCCGTCCCGTCCTGATCGCCTTTGGTTCGAACGAGGTGGCCGGGGCCTGCGTCGCCGACATCATCAAGGCTGGTGTGCTGCCGGTGGCGATCGAGTTCATGGACCGCCCCTGCATTCGCGCCTGCGAGGATTTCGCCCATGCCGGCTATCCCGATTGCGAGGCGCTCCTGATCGTCGAGGTCGAGGGCAGCCCGGCCGAGATCGACGAACAACTGGGCCTGATCCGCCAGATCGCGATGCGCCACGATCCCCTGGAGTTTCGCGAAAGCGGGTCAGAGGCGGAAAGCGCCAAGATCTGGTTGGGTCGAAAGTCGGCTTTCGGCGCGATGGGGCAGATCAACGACTACATGTGCCTTGACGGGACTATCCCGGTTTCGGCCTTGCCCGAGGTCCTGCGCCGGATCGGCGAGATGAGCCGGGAATTCGGGCTGGATGTCGCGAATGTCTTTCATGCGGGTGACGGCAACATGCATCCGCTGATCCTTTACGATGCCAACAAGCCCGGCGACCTGGAAAAATGCGAGGCGCTTGGTGCCGCGATCCTGACGCTGTGCGTGGAGGTGGGCGGATGCCTTACGGGCGAACATGGCGTCGGCATCGAAAAGCGCGATCTCATGTCGGTGCAGTTCGCGCCTGTCGACATGGAGGCGCAGATGCGTGTGAAGGACGCGTTCGATCCGAAGTGGCTTTTGAACCCCGCCAAGGTTTTTCCACTGTCGGCAAGCGAATCGCGCCGCGCCGGATAGGCGCCCGCCCGGGGTGTGGGCCACAGGTGATGAAAAGGCAGGGTCGTGAGAATTTCGTCTGAGGAAGAGCTTTCCGGTGTCGTGCGTGACGCGACGGGCCCGCTTTGCATTCGCGGCGGCGGCACGCGCGACATCGGCCGGCCCGCCCCCGGCGCTGTCATCGATGTCTCCGGCATCGCCGGTATCCGCATCTACGAACCCGGCGCGCTGACACTGGTGGCCGGTGCGGGAACGCCGCTGGCCGAGGTCGAGGCGGCGCTGGCGGCAGAGGGTCAGCGGCTTGCCTTCGAACCCGCAGACTGGCGCGGGCTCTTGGGCACCGAGGGGGTGCCGACGCTGGGGGGCATGGTCGCCTCCAATGCGTCCGGTCCGCGCCGGGTACAGGCGGGGGCGTGCCGCGATGCGCTTCTTGGGGTGCGGTTCGTCGATGGCGCCGGCGCGATCGTGAAGAACGGCGGGCGGGTGATGAAGAACGTCACCGGCTACGACCTCGCCCGGTTGCTGGCCGGATCCTGGGGGACGCTCGGGATCATGACAGAGGTCAGCCTGAAGGTGCTGCCCGCGCCGGAGGCGGCGGCGACGCTGGTGATGACGGGACTGGATGACGCGCAGGCGCTGCGGGCGATGACGGCGGCCCTGCAGTCGCCCTTCGACGTCAGCGGCGCGGCGCATGGGGACATCGGAACCCTGATCCGGGTCGAGGGGTTTTCGCAGTCGGTCGCCTATCGTTCCGGCAAGCTTGCGCAGATGCTGGCGCCCTTCGGCGCGGTCACGGTCGAGCGTGACGGTGAAAGCGTTGCGGCATTGTGGCGCGATGTGCGCGATCTCGCGCCGTTCCGCGGCACCCCGGGGGATGTCTGGCGCTTTTCGGTCAAGCCGTCCGATGCGCCCGCCCTTGTCGACGGGCTACGCCGGGCGGGGCCCGTGGAACGTGTTCTTTACGACTGGGGCGGGGGACTTGTCTGGGTGGAAACCGCGCCCGGCCGCGACCTTCGCCCGGAAAGGCTGGAGGGGCATGCAACGCTGATGCGGGCGTCCACCGAAACGCGGGCGCGGATCGCGCCATTCCAACCAGAATCCGCCCCGGTTGCCGCGATCGCCGCAGGCCTTCGCGCCCGGTTCGATCCCAGGGGCATTCTCAATCCCGGACGGATGGGCTGATGCAGACGAATTTCACCGAAGAGCAGCTTCGCGATCCCGGCATTGCCCGCGCCAACCAGATCCTGCGGTCCTGCGTGCATTGCGGCTTTTGCACCGCGACCTGCCCGACCTACCAGGTGCTGGGCGACGAACTCGACAGCCCGAGGGGTCGTATCTACCTGATCAAGGACATGCTTGAGAACGGCAGGCCTGCCGATGCCAGGACCGTCAAGCATATCGACCGCTGCCTGTCCTGCCTTGCCTGCATGACGACCTGCCCATCGGGGGTGCACTACATGCACCTGATCGACCATGCCCGCGCGCATGTCGAGGCGACCTATCGCAGGCCCTGGCGTGATCGGGCGCTGCGCTGGGTGCTTGCAAGGGTGATCCCGAATCCGACGCTTTTCCGCCTCTCGCTGCTGGGGGCGAAGATGGCGCGGCCCTTCGCGCGGTTCCTGCCGGACGCGCGGCTCAGGGCGATGGTTGCGATGGCGCCAAAGGTCATCCCGCCGGTCAGCCGCAATGACGACCCCCAGGTATTTGCCCCCCGGGGGGAACGCAGGATGCGCGTCGCGCTGATGACCGGCTGCGCGCAGAAGGCACTGAACACCGATATCAACGACGCGACGATCCGGCTTCTGCGCCGGCTGGGTTGCGAGGTGGTCGTGGCGAAGGGCGCGGGCTGTTGTGGGGCGCTGACACATCACATGGGCCGCACGGGTGAAAGCCATGCCTCGGCCGAGGCGAACATCCGCGCCTGGATGGACGAAAAGCGCGTCGGTGGGCTGGACGCGATCGTCGTCAACACCTCGGGCTGTGGCACGACCGTCAAGGATTATGGCCACATGTTCCGCACCTCGCCGCTGGCGGAAGATGCCGCGACTGTCGCGGGTCTTGCCTGCGACATCTCCGAACTGCTGGTTCGGCTCGCGCCGGATGCGAAGGCGCCGGAAGCGTTGCGGGTGGCCTATCACGCGGCCTGTTCGCTGCAGCACGGGCAAAAGGTCAAGACCGCGCCGAAGGATCTTCTGAAGGCCGCCGGGTTCGAGGTGGTCGAACCCGCCGACCCGCATCTGTGCTGCGGGTCCGCCGGCACCTACAACCTGCTTCAGCCGGAAATTTCCGGAGAGCTGAAGCGGCGCAAGGTCGCCACGATCGAGGCGAAGACACCCGACCTGATCGCGGCGGGCAATATCGGCTGCATGATGCAGATCGGGTCGGGCACGAAGATTCCGGTTGTCCATACCGTCGAGCTGATCGACTGGGCGACGGGCGGGCCAAGGCCGCGCGCGCTGGGCTGAGGGGGCCGCCCTCGGGCCAGGGGCTTGCACGCCCCGGGGCAGGTCATAATCTTGACCGAAATGTCGCCCATGTTGAGCGCCGAGAAGGGGGTGACCTTGCGTCGGTTGATTGCGATCCTGGTTCTGGTGGTCCTGCCGGGCGTGGCGGCGGCGGAAGACGCCCAGTTGCGCGCGCTGACCACGCTTGATTCGGTGCGCGGCTGGGAAGCGGTCGGGCGGATCGACATCGACCACGGGCGCGGTTTCTGCACAGGGACGCTGATCGAACCGGATCTGGTGCTGACCGCCGCGCACTGCCTTTACCGGCCCGGCACCAAGGAAGAGCTTCCGCCTTCGGCCTTCGAATTCCGCGCGGGCTGGCAGACCGGACATGCGGCGGCCGTGCGCGGCGCGCGGCGCGTGATGGCCCATCCCGACTATGTCTATGACGCGGCGGACTGGGCGTCGAAAGTCCGCTACGATGTCGCGATCATCGAGCTTGACCTGCCGATCCGCGCGCCCACCGCCAATCCTTTGCCGGTCGGAACAAGTTCGCGGCGCGGCGACAGTGTCGCGGTCCTGTCCTATGCGCGCGAACGGTCCGAGACGCCATCGCTGCAGTCGCAGTGCCGGACCCGTGACCGCGCCTCGGGCGTCATCATCTTTACCTGCGCGGTCGATTTCGGCGCCTCGGGTTCGCCGGTCCTGAGCTTCAGCGAAGGGTCGCCGCGCATCGTCTCGGTCGTCTCCGGCATGGCGACGACGGAGGAGGGCAAGGTTGCGCTGGGCATGTATGTCGATCAGCGCCTGCCCGAACTTCGGGCGCGCTTCGACCAGAGCGGCACGAAGGGCCTTTCCGCCTTCACCAAGGGCACCGAGGGGGCAAAGTTCCTGAAGCCCTGAGGGCTTGAAAGCCGGCGCGGGCCTTCCCAAATCGATGATGCCGGTACGCCATCACGGGTTCCGGAGTTCCTGCCCGGCCCCCTGTGGGCGGGCGTCAGCATCGCTCGATGGAGGATGACCATGCGTAACTACGATTTCGCCCCGCTGTACCGCGCGACCGTCGGTTTCGACCGGATCGCGGACATGATGGACAGGGTTCTGTCCACCGATGTCGGTCAGCAAACCTACCCGCCCTACAACATCGAAAAAACCGACGAGAACGCCTATCGTATCTCGATCGCCGTCGCCGGGTTTTCCGCGGACGAGCTGAGCGTCGAGGTCAAAGACGGCGCGCTGACCGTTTCCGCCCGCAAGGCCGCCGAGGAAACGGAGCGCAAGTATCTTTATCGCGGCATCGCGACGCGCGCCTTCGAACGCCGCTTCGCGCTGGCCGATCACGTCCGGGTCAGCGGCGCGAGCCATGTCGATGGCATGCTGCACATCGACCTCGTGCGCGAGATCCCCGAGGCGCTGAAACCCCGCCGGATCGAGATTGCCCGTGGCGACACGGTCGACGTGAAGGCCGTGGAGACCGTCGAGGCCTGATCGCCAGGCACCTTGGTTGACCGAAGGGCGCGCCGGAGGGCGCGCCCTTTTTCGTCGGTTTCGCGGGGTGATCTGAGATCAGCGCGCAAGGCTTTCGGCCAGCCGCATCAGCTGGACCGCCTCGGCGCGGTAGCCGAACGGGTCTTCGCCCCGCGCGCCGTTCGCCAGCGCGATGGCGTCATCCCAGCCCCAGTCGCCAAGATAGGTCGCGCCGGTCAGAAGCTGGCCCATCCCCGCGATGGCGGCGGCAAAGCGGGCATCACCGTCGCCTTCCGCCGGCGTGGCCGAAACCGGCGTCTCGATCAGGTTCGAAGTCTTCTGGCCCGGATCCTTGTATCGCAGCTTCAGCCAGGCCAGATCGCCCGAGGGTTCGGCCGGCCGGCTATCCTGCGCGGCCCCGTATCGCAGCGGATCGTTGAGAACCGCGACGGAGCCGGCGGGCGTCACCTCGTAAAGGGCGGTCACCTGATGGCCTGCGCCGATCTCGCCCGCGTCGATCCGGTCGTTGTTGAAATCCTCCCGCTTCAGCGCCCGGGTCTCGTAGCCGATCAGACGGTATTCGGCGACAGTCGCGGGGTTGAACTCGATCTGGATCTTCACGTCGTCGGCAATGGGGAAAAGGGCGCCGGAAAGCTGATCGACCAGCACTTTCTGCGCCTCTGACAGCGTGTCGATATAGGCGGCGGTCCCATTTCCGTTCTGGGCCAGGGCCTGCATCGTGGCGTCGTCCAGATTGCCGCGACCAAAGCCCAGGACCGACAGGTAGGTGCCACTGTCGCGCTTGTCCGCGACGTAGTCCTTCAGCGCCTCGGGGTCCGAGATGCCCACGTTGAAGTCGCCGTCGGTAGCCAGAAGGATGCGGCCGACATGGCCGTCGCCGCCCATCTCCTCGGCGACCCGATAGGCCAGCGCCAGCCCCTCCGCCCCTGCGGTGGAGCCGCCCGCGTCCAATCGCTCGAGCGCGTCCAGGATCCGCGCGCGGTCGGATGCCGCGGTCGGCTCAAGCACAGTGCCGGCGGAACCTGCATAGGTGACGATGGCAACCCGATCCTCGGGACGCAGTTCGGCCAGCATCAGCCGGAATGACTGCTTCAGAAGCGGCAGCTTGTTGGCATCCTGCATCGAACCGGAGGTGTCGATCAGGAAGACGAGGTTGAGGGGCGGCCTTTCCGTGATCGCCGGAAGTGCCCCCTGAATGCCGATCCGCAGCAATTCGGTATGCGCGTTCCACGGCGTCTGGAACAGGCTGACCGACGTGCGGAAGGGCGCCCCACCGGCCTCGGGCGCGGCATAGCCATAGGGGAAGTAGTTCACCATCTCCTCGATCCGAACGGCCTCGGCGGGGGGCAGGTCGCCGTTTGACAGCGAGGACCGCAGGACGGACCAGGATGCTGTGTCGGTGTCGATGGAAAAAGTCGATACGGGTTCTTCCGCGGTTACCTTGACCGGGTTCGCGGCTGCGTTGGAATAGGCTTCGGTATTGACCTCGGGCAGGGGGGCGATGCTGTCGGGCGCCACCCTCTTTGCCGCAAGCGCCGCCGGGGCGGCGGGGGACGCCTCGCGCGCAAGGCCGCCGGCGGCGAAGTCCTGCAGGGCCGGCGCTTCAGCCTCGGCTGCCATTTCTTCGAGGGGCGCATCGGTCATGAGGGTCGCGGTCGCCTTTGCTTCGTCTCGTGTGCGTGCTGGGTCTGGCGCCGGTGACGGGGCCACGTCGCGTTCCGCCGCATTCGCGTCGGCGGCGCTGGCCTCTGGCTTGGCGGCGGCGATCTGTTCGCCTGACTGCGGGGCGCTTGCCGTCGGCGCGGCTTCCGGCAAGGTGGGGGCGTTTGCCGGGGCGGGGCGGGGGGCAGGTTGGATCACCCCGCCGGGCAGCGAAACCCCCCGCTGCAACGCGGGGTAGATGGCCAGCGCCACCGCGATCGCGGCGACCGAGGCGGTCATGGTCAGGGCAGGGCGGGTGGTCAGCCGGTTCAGCATGTCGCGTACTCCTGTCAGAAAGCCCGCCCTTTCTGGACGGTCCGACATGGGACGCGGTTGCTTCGCGCTTTCTTGGGCGCGCCCGAAACTTTCCATCGCGCGCGCCAGGGCTGCGGCCTTCACCGAGGGGTCCGGATCGGGGGGCAGGGCTTTCAGCCCCGCGCGAAGCTTTTCGAGGTCGTCGGTCATAGCATTCCCTCCGCCCGCGCCATTTCGCGCAGGCGTCTTTTCACCTCGCTCATCCGCCAGGCGATCGTTCCTTCTGACACGCCGAGCACCTCGGCGGTTTCCCTCTGGCTCAGATCTTCCCCCAGCGTCAGCGCCACCGTGTCGCGCAGTTCTGGCGAAAGCCGCGCCATCGTGGCTGAAAGCCAATCCTGCGATTCTGCGGCCTCCGCGATCCCGGCGCGCCTGTTGACCTCCCAGTCGCCCCAACCGTCGGACGCCCGGGCCCGCGTCGCCATGCGGCGGCGGCGGTCGTGGGCGGCATTCACCGTGACCCGGTAAAGCCAGGTGGTGAAGCGCGCGTCCTGCCGGTAGCTGCGCAACTTGGAGGGCAGGTCGCAGCAGATGTCCTGTGTCAGATCCTCCGCCTCGGCGCGCGCGCCGGTCAGTCGGAAGGCCAATGCGAAAACCCGGTCGTAGTGACGCGCGAGAAGCGCCGCGAAGGCCTCGCGGTCTCCGTTCGCGGTGGCGGTCGCCAGGGCTTCGTCCGGGGTTTGCATGCGCATGACGGAACTATGACGCGGGACCCGCGTCAATCCTTGGGGGTCGGACAGATTTTTTTGTCGGCGCAACGGCAGACGCCCGCCAAAGGGCTGGCGGGCGCTGCATCCGGCGGTGCGGACCGGTCAGTAAAGCAGGCTGTCGTAGACCTCGAACGCGCCGTTCATCGAGGAAAGCTTCGCCGTGCCAAGCGTGGCGCCTGCGTAGCCGGCGACGGCTTGCTGGGTCTGCGGGCCAAAGCTGCCGTCCACCGTACCGCGATAGTAGCCGTAGGCTTTCAGCTTGGACTGGATCTGGCGCCGTTCGGTCGCGGAATAGCTGTTGAACGCGCGCGCGGCCGAGGACGAATAGCTGGGCGCGGGCTGGGTCGGCTGATAGTAGGTCGGCTGCTGGTAGGTGGGCACCTGATAGCTGGGCGTGCGGTAGGCCTGTTGCGTCTGGGTCCTGTTCTTGTTGTTCATGTAGATCGAGCCGATCAGCAGCGCCGCGCCGGCGCCGAGCAGAAAATTCTTCTCGTTCTTGCCAAGAGCGTGGACGGGCGTGGCCGATGCGGCGGCAAGCGAGAGGGCGGCAGTGGCAGCGATCGCGGATTTGCGCAGGTTGATCTTCATCGTCGTTCCTTTCGGTTCGGTGCGGCGCGTCCCCAGGTGGTTTCGTGTTTGCGCCGGCTGTGTTCGATGAAGCGAAGATGCGATCCGGCACCGTGCTAGGCAAAATCGGCGCGGTGTTATCGGATTACGGCGGCCGTTTTGGCCATCAAGTCATTGACAGAAAAGAAAACGGGGGCCTTGCGGCCCCCGTCGGTCCTGTTCGCGTCTGTCAGACCGACAGACAGATGTATTTCATTTCCAGGTAATCCTCGATCCCGTGGTGCGACCCTTCGCGGCCAAGGCCCGACTGCTTGACGCCGCCAAAGGGCGCAACCTCGGTCGAGATCAGGCCGGTGTTGACGCCGACCATGCCGTATTCCAGCGCCTCCTGGACGCGGGTGATGCGGCCGATGTCGCGGGCGAAGAAATAGGACGCCAGCCCGAAGATCGTGTCATTGGCAAGCCGGATGACTTCTTCTTCCGTGTCGAACCTGAAAAGCGGCGCGAGGGGCCCGAAGGTTTCTTCGGTCGACACCTTCATGTCGGGGCGGATGCCCGTCACCACTGTCGGCTCGAAGAAGGTGCCGCCAAGGGCGTGGCGCTTGCCGCCGGTCACGACCTGGCCGCCGCCCGCCAGCGCGTCGGCGATATGTTCCTCGACCTTCGCGACGGCAGCTTCGTTGATCAGCGGGCCGGTGGTCACGCCATCGGCAAGCCCGTCACCGACATTCAGCTTGTTGACCGCCGCTGCCAGTTTCTCGGCAAAGGCGTCGTAGACACCCGCCTGCACATAGATGCGGTTGGCGCAAACGCAGGTCTGGCCGTTGTTGCGGAACTTGGAGATCATCGCGCCTTCGACCGCCTTGTCGAGATCGGCGTCGTCGAAGACGATGAAAGGCGCGTTGCCGCCAAGTTCCATCGAGCATTTCATGACCTGGTCCGCCGCCTGCTTCAGCAGGATGCGCCCCACCTCGGTCGAGCCGGTGAAGGTCAGTTTGCGCACCGCGTGGTTTTCGCAGAACTCCTTGCCGATATCCGACGACCGGCTAGAGGTGATGACCGAAAAGACGCCGGCCGGAACGCCCGCGCGTTCGGCCAGAAGCGCCATCGCCAGTGCCGAAAGGGGGGTTTCAGCCGCAGGGCGGGCGACGAAGCCGCAACCCACCGCCAGCGCCGGGGCGACCTTGCGCGCGATCATCGCGTTCGGGAAGTTCCACGGCGTGATCGAGGCCGCGACACCGATCGGCTGCTTGATGACCGTGATGCGCTTGTCGCGCTGGTGGCCCGGGATCGTTTCGCCATAGACGCGCTTGGCCTCTTCGGCGAACCATTCGACGAAGGACGCACCATAAAGGATCTCTCCCTTGGCCTCGGCCAGCGGCTTGCCCATCTCGGCGGTCAGGATCGCACCCAGGTCATCGGCATTTGCGACCATCAGGTCATACCATTTGCGCAGGACGGCGGCGCGTTCCTTGCCGGTGCGGGCGGCCCATTCGTGGCGCGCCGTGTCGGCGGCGGCGATCGCGCGTTCGGTTTCGGCGCGGGTCAGGTCCGGAACGCTGCAGATGACGTCGCCGCGCGCCGGATTGGTAACCGCAAAGGTCTTGCCGTCGTCGGCATCGATCCATTGGCCGGCGACATAGGCTTTGGTAACCAGTAGCGACGGGTCTTTCAGACGCGCGCGAAGATCGGTGGCAGAATCGAGCATGGCAGCCCCCCTCATGTTGCATTCGATCGGATGCACCGGCATGGCGGGAGTGCCAGCGGTGCAGGGAACAGGTGACGGCGATGAGATATGACGATGCGTTCGCAAATGCAAAATATATTATCAATGGTGCTCAGTTTCCTCAGCGCTGGGCGGATGCGGCGGCGCGGTTCCGTGCCGATCTGGGCGACAGTGCGCGACTGGGGGTTTCCTACGGCGATGCACCGGCGGAATGGTTCGACCTCTTCCTTCCAGAGGGAACGCCAGAGGGGTTGATGGTCTTCATCCACGGCGGATACTGGCGCGCCTTCGGGCCGCGCGACTTTTCCCATCTGGCCGCCGGCGCCGTTGCCCGCGGTTGGGCCTGCGCGATGCCGGGCTATACCCTCGCCCCCGGCGCCCGGATCGCCGCGATCACCCGGCAGATGGTGCGCGCGCTGCCCCGCATGGCGTCCGAGGTCGCCGGCCCCGTGGTGCTGACCGGTCATTCGGCCGGGGGGCACCTCTCGGCGCGGCTGGGGAACGCCGACGCGGACCTGCCCGGCGACCTGGCCGCGCGCATTCGCCGGATCGTCCCGATCTCTCCGCTTTCGGTGCTGGCGCCGCTGATCGATACGGCAATGAACGCCGACCTGCGTCTCGACCCGGCCGAGGCACGGGCGGAAAGCCCGGCACTTCGGTCGCGCCGCGCGGGCTTTGACGCCCATGTCTGGGTCGGTGGCGCGGAACGCCCTGCCTTCATCGACCAGGCGCGCCGTCTGGGTAACGCCTGGGCCTGCCCCGTGTCGATCGATCCGGACAGGCACCATTTCGACGTCATCGATGGATTGGAAACGCCAGACACGGCCCTCATGCGCGCGCTTCTGGGCTGACTAGCGGCCGAAGTCTGCCAGCGCGCCAAAATCCATCGTCTTGAGGAAATCGAGCATCGTGGAAAGCTCCCCGCCCGAGGCCTGGACAAGGACGCGGTTGCCGATCAGCGCGGTCAGTTCGCCGTTCTGGTTCATGAACTTCTCGCGCCCGACACGTTCGATCTTGGCGCCCATGACGGCTGCGTTCGGGATCATTCCGGCCAGCGCCGCCACCATCGGGTTGTCCATCATCAGGCGCAGGGTGAAATCGTCGGTCCCGGTGTTGTAGGTCGCCTCCGCCCCGACGCCCCCGCCCATCATCGCGAGCCCCGTGTTCATCTCCTCGTTGATGGTGCGGGTCCACCCCTCGGGTGCCTCGGGCAGGAAGGCCTGAAGCGAATCGGTCTTGAGCGACAGCAGCAACTGCTGCGCATAGGCCAGTTCCTCAAGCGCATACTGCACGTCCCCGCCCTCATAGGCCGAGATCGCGGAGTTCAGGGTATCGACCACCTCGTCGGCGGCGGCGGGCAGGGCGCAAAGCAGCCCGGTTGCAAGTGCGGCTATCCGTTTCATCGTGCTGATCCTCCTCGGTATCGTGAATCTTGTCATGCGCCCTTTGTCGCGAAACGCGCCCGCCATGCGGGCAGCAGGTCGCCCGGCCGCGGCTCTGCCAGATAGACCGCGCGCGCGATCGCCCGCGCAAGGCAGACGGCCGCGGCATGGCCCAGCCGGAACGGGCCGGTGACCGGGTCGGCAAGGGGCCGCAGCCCGGTCGCCGCGGCAAACACCAGATCGCCGTCGAAGGGCGTGTGCGACGGAACGATTGCCCGTGCCATGCCGTCATGGGCGGCCACCGCCAGCCGCTGGGCCTCTGCCTGGGTCAGGCGCGCGTCGGTGGCCACGATGGCGATCGTCGTCGATGCGCCCGGTCCCTTTTCCGGCGTGGGCTCCTGACCGGGGTCGGCACCCGCGCTGGCGCCCAGCCCGCCGAATTCGCCCTCCATCTCCCAGGGCGCGGCCCAGAATTCCCGCCCCGCGCCCATCGTCACCGCACCCAGGGCATTGACCGCGACCAGCGCGCCAACACGCGTCCCGTCACTCAGGACGACCGAGGCCGACCCAAGCCCGCCCTTCAGGCCCTGCACCGTCGCGCCGGTGCCCGCCCCGGCCGTGCCAAGGGCAAAGTCGCTCCCGGCCGCCGCCAGCGCCGCCGCACCAAGGCCACGGTAGGGGTTCGTCACCCAATCCTTGTCGCCGCCGTTCAGAAGATCAAAGAGGATCGCACCGGGCACGATCGGCACCTTCTGCCCGCCCACGTCGAAGCCCCGCCCGGCCGCGCGCAGCGCATCCGCGACGCCGGACGCGGCATCGAGGCCAAGCGCCGACCCCCCCGACAGGACCAGCGCGTCCACCTCCTGCACCAGCCGGTCGGGGGCCAGGAGGTCGGTCTCGCGCGTTCCCGGCGCGCCCCCCATGACATGAACCGCCGCGGTGAACGGGCGCGCGCCCACCAGGACCGTCGTGCCGGTCCTGATCCGATGATCCTCCGCGTTGCCGACGAAAAGCCCCTCGACATCGGTGATCAGGTTCCTTGGTCCCGGCCGCATCGTCCTGCCTTCTTCTTTTCGCAAATATCCCGGGGGTCCGGGGGCGGCGCCCCCGGCCCGGCCTCAGATGCAGCGCCCGCCATCGACCTCGAGCGCCACGCCGGTGATCATCGCCGCCTCGTCCGAACACAGGAACGCGGCGGCATTGCCCATGTCCTCGGGGGTGGAAAATCGCCCCATCGGGATGGTTGACAGGAACTTCGCCCGCATCTCGGGCGTATCCTCGCCCATGAAGCTTTTCAGAAGCGGCGTTTCCCCGGCAACCGGGCAGATCGCGTTCACGCGGACCCCCTCGGGCGCAAGTTCGACCGCCATCGTCTTCGTCGCGGTGATCATCCAGCCCTTCGACGCATTGTACCAGTTCAGGCGGGGCCGCGGCGACAGCCCCGCAGTCGAGGCGACGTTCAGGATCGCGCCGGTGCCGCGCGATTTCATCGCCGGCACGAAGGCGCGGGCGGTCAGGTAGACCGACTTGCAGTTGACCAGGAAGACCCGGTCGAATTCCGCCTCGCCGATCGTGTCGAGCGGTGCGGGCAGATGCGTCACGCCGGCGTTGTTGACCAGGATGTCGGGATCGCCGAAGGCGGCCCGCGCGGCATCTGCCAGCGTGGCGACGCTTGCCGCGTCCGCGACGTCGACCGTCTGCGAGATCCCGCCGATCTCCTCCGCGACCGTGCGCGCCGCGGCGGTGTTGATATCGGCGACCATCACCTTCGCGCCCTCTGCCGCGAACTTGCGCGCGATCCCCGCGCCAAAGCCCGAACCCGCGCCCGTCACGATCGCCGTCTTGCCCTTGAGCCGCACTCGTTCCTCCCCTGTTCCTCCCAGCATGCCCGACAGTCGCGCGAACGCAAAGCACGCATTCCGCCGGACCTAGCCGTGGCGGGCGGCGACGGTCTTGAGGGTCGAGAACCCGTAAAGCGCCTCGAACCCCTTTTCGCGCCCGTGTCCCGACCTTCCCACCCCGCCGAACGGCAGTTCCACGCCGCCGCCTGCGCCGTAGTTGTTCAAGAAGACCTGGCCAGCCCGCAACCGCCTGGCCAGCCGCATCTGCCGGGCGCCGTTTTCCGTCCAGACCGAAGCGACAAGGCCGTAGTCGGTGGAATTTGCGATCGCGGCCGCCTCGTCTTCGTCATCGAAGGGAAGGACGACCTGTGCCGGGCCGAAGATCTCTTCCCGGGCAAGCCGGTGATCGGGGCCAAGCCCCTCGATCAGCGCGGGCGCGACGTAGTGGCCACCCGGCGGCAGGTCGTCGGGCAGGGATGCGCGTGCGGCGATCCGTGCGGGGTCCGCCAGCGCCAGATAACTCTCCACCACCTGCCTTTGCCGGGCAGAGATCAGCGGACCGACATCGCGGTCCGCGCGCGCCGGGCCGACCCGCAGCGCCCGGTAGCGTTCCGCCATGCGCGCGACGACCTCGTCGTGGCGCGACCGCTGGACGAGGATGCGGGACGAGGCGGAGCAGGTCTGGCCGGCGTTCTGGATGCCGGCGTTGACAAGGAAGGGCAGCGCCGCGTCGAGGTCGGCGTCCGCGAAGACGAGTTGCGGCGACTTGCCGCCAAGCTCCAGCGTGACGGGGACGATGTTGCGCGCCGCCGCCGCCTGGACCAACGACCCGACCCCGACCGATCCTGTGAAGCTGAGGTGATTCACGCCGGGATGGGCGGAAAGGGCCGCGCCTGCCTCCTCGCCCAGGCCGGGGACGACGTTCAGCGCGCCTGCGGGCAGGCCGGCCTCGACCGCGATCCGCGCGAAGGCGAGCGCGGTCAGCGACGCTTCTTCCGCCGGTTTCAGCACACAGGCATTGCCCATCGCAAGTGCCGCGCCGACAGACCGGCCGATGATCTGCATCGGGTAGTTCCAGGGCACGATATGACCGGTCACGCCATGCGGTTCGCGCAGCGTATAGACGGTGTAGCCGTCAAGGTAGGGTATCGTCTCGCCCATCACCTTGTCGGCCGCCCCTCCGTAGAACTCCATGTACCGCGCAAGTGCCAGTGCATCGGCATGGGCCTGCTTCAGGGGCTTGCCGACATCCGTCGCCTCGATGAAGGCCAGGTCTTCCGCGCGATCGGCGACCATCCGGCCGATCCGGGCAAGAATCCGGCCCCGCTCCGCCGCCGTCAGTCGGCCCCACTCCCCCTGTCGGGCCGACTGGGCAGCAGCGACCGCCGCGTCGATATCGGCACTGGTACCACGCGCGATGGACCCGATCCCGGCCCCCGTCGAGGGGTCCTCGACCGGCAGCGTCGCGGATCCCGGGCGCCAGATCCCACCGATCAGCATTTCGGCGGGATCGAACCAAAGGCGATCAATCTGCGTCTGCATCGGCGTCTTCCTTCCAGGTCTCGGGTATCTTCGGGGCCGCCGCAATCAGGCGGCGGGTATAGTCGTGCCGGGGATCGGCAAAGACGTCTTCCGTCGCGCCCTCCTCGACGATGCGGCCGGACTGCATCACCAGAACGCGGTCGGTCACGGCCCTGACGACCGACAGGTCGTGGCTGATGAACAGATAGGCAAGACCGTGGCTTTCCTGAAGCCGCGCAAGAAGGTCCAGAACCTGCGCTCGCACCCTTACGTCCAGGGCCGACACGGCTTCGTCCAGAACGATCAGGTCGGGCCGGATGATCAGCGCGCGGGCGATGGCGATCCGTTGGCGCTGCCCGCCCGAAAACTCGTGAATGTACTTGTGCCTGTCGGCGGCCGAAAGCCCAACCTCCTCGAGCGCGGCGGCGATGCGGCGGTCGGCGTCGGGCGGGCGTCCGGTCAGGTGAAAGGGCTCTGCCACCAGGCGGCTCACCCGGTGGCGGGGATTGAAGCTGCCGTAGGGATCCTGAAAGACCACCTGCATCCTTGCGCGCAGCGCCGCCGGCATGGTGCGCCCCGCTGTCACCGGTGCCTGTCCAAGCCGGATCGCGCCGCCCTGCAGCGGGTCGAGCCCGAGGATCGCGCGCGTCAGCGTGGACTTGCCGCAACCCGATTCCCCGACAAGGCCAAGGCTTTCGCCCGGTCGGATCGAGAAGCTGACCCGATCTACCGCGCGCAGCAGCGGATGGGGCGCAAAGGCCGAAGGGCGGGGCAGGATGTAGTCCCTGACGGCACCTTCGACGCTGAGGAGCGGGGCGCTGCTGTCCGTGCTTCTGGCGGGCGGGCGGCGGGCCGGCCGGTGTTCGGCCGCCCGGAGGAGCCGCCGGGTGTAGTCCTGCCGGGGGGCGCGGAACAGCGGTTCCGTCGCCCCCGTCTCGACGATCCGGCCACCCTGCATGACGGCGAGCTGCCGGGCCATATCCGCGACCACGGCAAGATCGTGGGTGATGAGCAGGAGCGCCAGGCCCTCGTCCGCGGCAAGGCCGCGCAGGAGGTCGAGGATCTGGGCCTGTGTCGTCACGTCCAGTGCGGTCGTCGGCTCGTCAGCGATCAGAAGCCGGGGGCGCAGGGCGATGGCCATGGCGATGGCGACCCGCTGGCGCTGCCCGCCGGACAGTTCGTGCGGATAAAGCGACAGCGGAAATCGGTCGGTGGGCAGGCCGACGCGCGCGAGTTTCTCGGCGGCGACGGCCTGCGCGTCTGTCCGGGTCGCGGCCCGGGATACCGCACGGTGCACCAGCAGTGTTTCCGCCACCTGATCGCCGATCGTCTTCATCGGGTTGAGCGCGGTCATCGGTTCCTGGAAGATCATGCCGATGTCGCGTCCGCGCAGCCGGGTCATCTGCCGTTCGGTCTGCGCCAGAAGGTCGATGCCACCGAACTGCGCCGTGCCGCGGACCCGCGCGGATGCGGGCGCGAGCCCCATGAGCGCCAGCGCGGTCATCGACTTGCCCGAACCGCTTTCGCCCACCAGCCCGAAGATCTGCCCTTCGCCGATGTCGAAAGAGACATCCGACAGGATCGGATGCCGGCCGATGGACAGCGACAGGTTGCGGACCGAAAGCAGCGTCATGTCCGCGCCCTCAGCCGCGGGTCCAGCCGGTCGCGCAAACCGTCGCCCAGAAGGTTCAGCCCGAAGACGGTCAGCACGATTGCGAGACCGGGAAAGATCGCGACATGCGGGGCCAGCGTGACCATGGTCTGCGCCTCCGCAAGCATGCGGCCCCAGCTTGGGGTCGGGGGCTGGGCACCGAGGCCCACATAGGACAGGCCCGCCTCGGCCAGGATGCCCAGCGAGAACTGGATGGTGCCCTGCACGATCAAGAGGCTCGCGATGTTGGGCAGGATGTGTTCGGCGGAAATGCGCGCCGGCCCCTTGCCCGCGACCTCGGCCGCGCGGATGAAATCCAGCGTCCAGAGCGAAAGCGCCCCGCCGCGCGCGACACGGGCGAAGACCGGAATGTTGAAGATGCCGATGGCCAGGATCGCGTTGACGGCAGAGGGGCCGAAGACCGCGGTGATGAGGATGGCGATCACCAGCGAGGGGAAGGCAAAGATCAGGTCGTTGCCGCGCATCACGGCTTCGTCCACGATGCTGCCGTGCCGGGCCGCCGCCAGCAGGCCAAGCGGCACGCCGAAGCCCATCCCGATGCCCACCGCGACCAGCGCGACAGCGATCGAGGTACGCGCGCCCGCCATCAGCATCGACGCGATGTCGCGACCGAAATGGTCGGTGCCCAGCCAATGTCCGGCACTGGGCGGTTTCAGCTTGTCGGCGATCGACAGGGCCGTGACGTCATGGGGCGTCCAGATCAGCGACGCCGCCGCCGCCAGAAGCGCGGCAAGGGCCAGCGCAAGGCCGAGATAGAGCGACGCCTTCATGCGCGCCGCCGGAGCCGCGGGTCGATGGCGGCATAGGCCAGATCGACGAGGAAGGTCACGAGGATCACGGCGAAGACCAGGATCATCACGACGGATTCAACCACGATCAGGTCGCGCTGGGTGATGGCCTGAAAGATCAGTCTGCCAAGTCCGGGCAGGTAGAAGACATTCTCGATGATGATGGCACCGGCCAGCAGGAAGGAGAACTGCATGCCGAGGATCGTCATGACCGGGATCATCGCGTTTCTCAGCGCGTGGCGGAGCATGGTCTGGCCGCGGGTCAGCCCCTTGGCGCGCGCGGTTCGGATGTAGTCCTGTCCCTCGGTCTCGATCAGGGCCGAACGCAGGACACGCGCAAGGATCGCGGCTTGCGGCAGCGCGAGCGCGACGGCCGGCAGCGTCAGCGCGGCGATTCCGGCCCCGAGCCCGCTGTCCCAACCCGGAAAGCCGCCCGCCGGAAAGACCTGCCAGTGCAGGGAAAAGACAAGAACCAGAAGCATCGCGAACCAGAAGTTCGGCAGTGCGATGCCCAGTTGCGTCGCCCCCATCACTGCGGCGTCCGCCGCGCGCCCGCGCCGCGCCGCGGCGACGAGCCCCGCCGGAAACGCCAGCATCGCGGTCAGCGCCAGGGCATAAAGCGCAAGCGGCAGCGACACCTGAAGGCGCTGCAGGACAAGGTCGGCCACAGGCACCTTGTAGGTGTAGGAAATGCCGAAATCGCCCCGGATCATGCCGCCGAGCCAGGCAAGGTAGCGCGCGGGGGGCGCGGCATTCAGCCCCAGCTGGTCGCGCAGCGCCGCGACCGTCTCGGGGCTCGCGTTCAGACCGAGCATGTAGGACGCGGGATCGCCCGGCACGACCTCGATCACCAGAAAGATCGCGAGGCTTGCGGCCAGAAGGCTGAGTGCCAATGAGACCAGACGTCTGAGCAGAAAGCGTTGCATGCGGACCCCTCGTGGCGCAGGCTAGGAGGAAGGCACGCGGTGGTCCAGCCACCAGTTGCTGCAAAGGCGGAAGAAGGCGCTCCGAATGTCGTTTTTCGGCGGGCCATGGGGCGCGCCGCACGCTACTCAGGCGGCAGGCCGTGGCGATGGCGTCGCCACAGGGGCACCCGCCCCGACGCTTGCGGAGCGATCCGCCCAAGTCCTGTACGCCGGGACCTTTCGGGGTCTTCGAAGCCGTTCGGGCCCCATCAAGTGAGGTCTGAACCAATGACGGAACGTCCGCAGCAATACCGTTTCCACCAGGGCGACAAGATCCTGCCCTTCGCCGCATCCGAATACGACGCGCGCCTGGCCGGCCTGCGCCGGATCATGGCCGACCAGGGGGTCGATGCCTGCGTGCTCACCTCGATGCACAACATCGCCTACTACTCGGGCTTTCTCTATTGTTCCTTCGGGCGGCCCTACGGCCTTGTCGTCACCGCGACGCAGGACGTCACCATCAGCGCCGGGATCGATGCGGCCCAGCCCTGGCGCCGCAGCCATGGGGACAACATCACCTACACCGACTGGCAGCGCGACAACTACTGGCGCGCGATCCTGTCGGTCACGGGGTCGGGCAAGGTCATCGGCTACGAGGCGGATCACCTGACGCTGCTGCAGTCCGAAAAGCTCAAGGCATTTCTGGCGCCGTCGCAGACCCTCGATATCGCGCCCGCGACGATGAAACAGCGGATGATGAAATCGCCCGCCGAAATCGCCCTGATCCGGGCTGGCGCCAATACCGCCGACGTCGGCGGCTACGCGATCCGCGAGGCGATCGCCGTTGGTGCCCGCGAAATCGACGTGGCCATGGCCGGCCGCGACGCGATGGAGCGCGAGATCGCGCGCCGCTTTCCGGACGCGGAATACCGCGATACCTGGGTCTGGTTCCAGTCGGGCATCAACACCGACGGCGCGCACAACCCGGTGACGGCGCGCAAGCTGGAAACCGGCGATATCCTGTCGCTGAACACCTTCCCGATGATTTCCGGCTACTACACCGCGCTGGAACGGACCTTGTTCGTGCGCGAAGTGGACGCGGCCTCGCTGAAGATCTGGGAGGCGAACGTGGCGGCGCACGAATACGGCATGAGCCTGCTGAAGCCCGGCGTTTCCTGCGCCGAGGTGACCGCGAAGATCAACGATTTCTTCGAGGAACGGCAACTTCTGCAGTACCGGACCTTCGGCTATGGCCATTCGTTCGGGGTGCTTTCGCACTACTATGGCCGCGAGGCGGGGCTGGAACTGCGCGAGGATATCGACACCGTCCTGGAACCCGGCATGGTGATCTCGATGGAGCCGATGCTGACCATCCCCGAAGGCCAGCCGGGTGCGGGCGGCTACCGCGAGCACGATATCCTTGTCGTGACCGAGGACGGGGCCGAGGACATCACCCATTACCCCTACGGGCCGGAGTTCAACGTCGTCGGGTGATTGCCGGGCGACGGCGTTTGCAAAACCTTCGCAGGACGGTCACGGGGCTGTCACGGAGACGGTCCATTCCCTGAACGGATATCCGTAACAGGGAATGGATCATGCAAGCTACTTCACGCCTTCTTGTGTCGGGCATCGCGCTTTGCGCGTCGATGCCCGCCCATGCCGAAATGTCCTTCAACCGCGTCGCGACCTTCGCCACGCCCCTGAACATGGCGGCCGGAGAAGACACGAACCGCCCCAGTTCGGCCGAGATCATTTCGGCCACCGAAGACGGGATGACGCTGATCTACACCGACAGCCCGCTGGGCGTGGTGGGCATGGTCGACATTTCCGACCCGAAGGCGCCCATGCCGCTTGGCAATATTGCGATGGGGGGTGAACCCACCACCGCCGTCGTCATAGGCGATCGCGCCTTTGCCGCCGTCAACACTTCTGAAAGCTATGCAGAACCTTCGGGGAAGCTGGTCACGATCGACCTGGCGGCCAGGGCGGTCGTCGCGGAATGCGATCTTGGCGGTCAGCCTGATTCGGTGGCGCGCGCCCGCGACGGGTCTTTCCTTGCCATCGCGATCGAAAACGAACGCGACGAGGATCTGAACGATGGCCAGATACCGCAGATGCCCGCCGGATATGTCGTCAAGCTGCCGGTGACTAAGGGCGCGGCAGACTGCGCGGCCCTGCAGCGGATCGAGGTGACCGGCCTTGCCGGAATCGCGCCCGAAGACCCCGAACCGGAATTCGTCGACGTGAACGGGGCGGGCGAGATCGCGGTGACGCTTCAGGAAAACAACCACATCGTGATCATCGGAACCGACGGCGCCGTCGCGGGGCACTTTTCGGCCGGCGCTGTGACGCTTGAGGGCGTGGACCTGACCGACGAACGCGGCGCGATCCGCTTCACCGAAACGCAGGTTGACCGCAAGCGCGAGCCCGACGGGATCAAATGGCTGGACAACGATCACCTGGTCGTCGCCAACGAAGGCGACTACGAGGGCGGATCGCGCGGCTGGACGATCTTCAACCGCGACGGATCGGTTCTTTACGACAGCGGCCTGGATTTCGAACGTGCGGTCGCCCAGATCGGCCACTATCCCGACAAGCGGTCCGACGCGAAGGGGATCGAACCGGAATCGATCGAGGTCGCCACCTTCGACGGCACGCCGATGGTCTTCGTGGCTTCCGAACGCGGATCGGTCATCGGTGTCTACGATGTCACTGATCCGGCGGCGCCAGTCCTGACCCAGATCCTGCCCTCGGGGGTCAGCCCGGAAGGCATGGTCGCGATCCCCGGGCGCAATCTTCTGGCCTCCGCGAACGAGGTGGACCTGATCGAGGACGGCGGCGTACGCGCGCATGTCATGGTCTACGAACGCCAGGATGCCCCCGCTGCCTATCCGATGATCACTTCCCAGGGTGCTGCGGAGTTCATCGGCTGGGGTGCCCTGTCCGGTCTGGTGGCCGATGCCGAAAGGCCCGGCGTGCTTTACGCCGTCAACGACAGCTTCTTCGGCTTCCAGCCCACGATCTTCACCATCGACGCGACGCAAGAACCGGCGCGGATCGTTTCCGCCCTGCCGGTCACCCGTGGCGGGATGCCCGCGCAGAAGCTGGACATGGAGGGGATCACGCTGGACGGCAAGGGCGGGTTCTGGGTCGCCTCCGAAGGGCGCTCGGACCAGCTTGTCCCTCATGCGCTGTACAATGTGAACGCCAAGGGCGCGATCAAGAAGGAAGTCGCCCTTCCGCCGGAACTGGCCGCCCACGAGATCCGCTTCGGGTTCGAGGGGATCACCAGGGTTGGCGATGTCCTGTGGATGCCGGTGCAGCGCGAATGGAAGGACGATGCCGCCGGAGAGGTCAAGCTGGTCGCCTACGACACGGCAGAGAACGTCTGGACGGCCGTCCGCTATCCGCTGGACCCCAAGGGCGAAGGCTGGATCGGCTTGTCGGAGATCACCGCGAATGGTGACTGGTTCTACATCGTCGAACGGGACAACCAGATCGGCGATGCGGCAAGGGTGAAGCGGCTTTACCGCGTGCCCGCCGCCCAGATGGTCGGCGCCCCCCTGGGGGGTGACCTTCCCCTGGTCGAGAAGGAGCTGGTTCGCGACTTCCTGCCGGATCTGATGGCGCTGAACGGCTATGCCGCCGAAAAGATCGAGGGCTTTGCCATCGACGCCGCGGGCGAAGGCTGGGTCGTCACCGACAATGACGGTGTCGATGACAGTTCGGGCGAAACGCTGTTCTGGTCGATCGGAATGGTCGCGGAGTAGCACGAACGAAGGAAAGGCGCTTTCGCATCGGGGAAGAATCTTGCTAGGGATGCGTGAACGGAAATTTGCGCGGACCGACCATGCCAGTTCTTACCCCGATGCCCTCGCGGCGCTCATTCCTTGCCCTGACCGGATCCGCGGCGCTTGCCGCCTGTGCGCCAAGGCCCGAAGAGACCCCAGATGATCCAGTCAGCCGCTACGGGTTCGCGCCGGTCGAAGGATACGAGGCGATGGAGGATAACGGCTATCACCTGCCGCCTGTCCCGCCGCAATATCTTGCCTGGCCGAACCGCCGCCAGCTTGTGTTCTACGAAGGCAGCCGTGCACCGGGCGATATCGAGATCGATCCCTACGCGAAGTTCCTTTACTATGTCATGTCCGATGGCACCGCCTGGCGCTATCCGATCGCGGTGGGGCGCGCGGGGCTCGCGCTGCGCGGCCGCACGACGATCCGCCAGAAGAAGGAATGGCCGGGCTGGACGCCCACCAAGAACATGCTGCGCACCCAGCCTGAGGTCTACGGGCCCTTTGCGCGCGGTGTTCCGGGCGGCATCGCCAGCCCCCTTGGCGCGCGGGCGCTTTACCTATACCGCGGCGGCAAGGACAGCTACTTCCGGATCCACGGCACGAATGACCTGAGCTCGATCGGCAATTCCGGCTCGGCCGGGTGCATCCGGCTTTTCAACCACGACATCATCGACCTTGCGTCGCGCGTCAGCATCCCGACCGAGGTCTATGTGCGGTCAGAGGAAGAATCCCTCCGTATCCTGGGGCCAGAGATGTCGCCGCGCGGTGTCGAGCTGCCGCCGAAGATCGTCTCTCCCGAGACGATCTATGGCGCGACAGAAGTTGCGGTGGAGGATCCGGGCGTCTGATCCGGCCTAAAGCCGGATGACGTATTCCTTGCGGATCGTTTCGATCACCTCCCATGTGCCCGAAAAACCGGGACGCAGGATGAAGCTGTCGCCGGCCTGAAGCGGATATTCGGTGCCGTCGTCCGAGGTGATCACCGAACGCCCTTCGAGGATGTGGATGTATTCCCATTCGTCGTAGGAAATCCGCCATTTGCCGGGCGTCGCCTGCCAGATGCCGCAGTAAAGCCCGTCGCGGTCCTCAAGGTTCCAGGTCGTGAACTGGGGATCACCCGAAATCACCTTTTCGGGTGCGGGACGTTCGTGTTCGGGTTCGACCGCCTCGGCGGTCAGGCGCAGGAAGTTCGTCATGATGTCTCCGTGGATGACGCGGGGGGCCGCATCGTCGGCCCCCCCGAATGTTCCGTGCTTCTTGTCGCCTTTTGCGGTCACTCTGTCCAGCGCACTGCCGTCAGGTCGTTGGCCTGGGTCGGTGCGTTTTCCCAAAGACCCTCTATCCTGGCATTTGCCACACCGGTTTTTGCAAGCTGGAAGAGGTAGGCGTTCACATAATCCTTGGCGATCATCTCCTGCGCCTCCTTCAGGATGGCGCTGCGTTCGGCGGGATCGGAGGCAAGGTCAAGTCTGTCCATCAGGCCTACGAACTCCGGCTTGCCGTAACCGAAGTAATAGTCGGGACGGGCATAGATGTTGATATCCATGGGTTCGGTATGGCTGACGATGGTCAGGTCGAAGTCCTTGCCCTTGAATACCTGTTCCAGCCATTGTGCCCATTCGAGGTTGCTGATCTCGGCCTGGACGCCCACGGCGGCAAGCTGGGCCGCGATGATCTCTCCGCCGCGCCGCGCGTAGGTGGGGGGCGGCAGGGCAAGGCGCAGCTTGAGATCCGAAACGCCCGCGTCGGCAAGCAGCTTTTTCGAAAGCTCGGGGTCGTATTGCGACAGCCGTGTCAGATCCTCGTAGTCCGGGTTGTGGGGTGCGAAATGCGTGCCGATGGGGGTGCCGTATCCGAACATGGCGCCGTCGATGATGTCCTGCCGGTTGATCGCGTGGGCGATGGCCTCGCGCACGGTGACGTTGTCCAGCGGCGGCTGGTGGTTGTTCATCGCCAGGATCGTCTCGCCTTCGGTCGAACCGACGATCACCTTGAAACGCGGATCGGCAGCCAACTGCGGCAGCGTCTCAGGCGCGGGGAAGTTCGGGAAGGCATCTACGTCGCCCGCCATCATCGCCGCGAACGCGGCCGTCGGGTCGGAGATGAAGCGGAAGGTCGCTTTCGACAGTGCCGACGGTTCGCCCCAGTAGTCCGCATTGCGTTCGATCGTCACATGATCGCCCTGCACCCATTCGACGAACCGGAAAGGGCCGGTGCCGACAGGGTTCGTGGCATCCGTCTCGATCGATTCGGGGGCGACGATGACCGCATCGCCCCAGGCAAGGTTGAAGGGGAAGTTGCCGTTCGGGGCGGAAAGCGTGACCCTGACCGTCAGTGGGTCGATCACCTCGACCGCCTCGATCCCCGCGAAAAGCGCCTTCTGGGCATTCGCGCTGTCTTCCGCCCGCGCCCGGTCGAGCGAGAATTTCACGTCCTCGGCGTCCATCGCGGTGCCGTCATGGAACGTCACCCCCTCGTGCAGATGGAAGACATAGGTCTTCGCGCCATCCTCCACATCCCAGCTTGCCGCCAGCGCCGGCCGGATCGATCCGTCCGGCGCGAAGCGGGTCAGCCCTTCGAAGATGTTGGCATAGACCACTTCGTCGATGGCCGCCGCGGCACCCGCCGTCGGGTCGAGGTTTGGCGGTTCCAGCACCATGCCAAGGGTCAGGGTATCCTGCGCGGCGAAGGCCGCCGGGGCGGTCAGCGCGACAAGCGCGGTCAGGCACAGGCGATTCAGCATGGGCAATCCTCCATCCCTCGCGCGCGCCGGCGTGGCGGGCGACACCCCAAGAGTGTCGGGCAATCGCGCTTCGATCAAGCCCCGAGAGGGAACGAAACGCTGGCGATCATGCTGCATCGCAGCTAGAATGGATGCCGCAATTGCGAGAGGGAGGGATCGCGATGAGCGCGACTGCCGAGCCGGGGCGGCTGACGCCGCCGGATGTCCGTGCCCGCAAGGGGGGTGAGCCCCTGGTTGTCCTGACGGCCTACACGACGCCGATGGCCCGCCTTGTCGACCGCCACTGCGATATCGTCCTGGTGGGCGACAGCGTCGGTATGGTGCTGCACGGGCTGCCCTCCACGCTTGGCGTGACGATGGAGATGATGATCCTGCACGGCCAGGCCGTCGCGCGCGGGCTGAGCCGCGCGCTGATGGTCATCGACATGCCCTTCGCAAGCTACGAGGAAGGCCCCGCGCAGGCCTTCCGCAACGCGGCCCGGCTGATGGCCGAAACCGGCGCCGCCGCGGTGAAGCTGGAAGGGGGCGTCCATATGGCCGAGACGGTCGCCTATCTGGCGGCGCGCGGCATCCCGGTCATGGGGCATGTCGGCCTGACCCCGCAGGCAGTCAACCAGCTTGGCGGCTACCGCGTGCAGGGGCGGGGCGCGGACGGCGACCGCATTCGCGGCGACGCCGCCGCAGTCGCCGGCGCCGGTGCCTTTGCGGTGGTGCTGGAGAAGGTGCCTGACGCGCTGGCCCGTGCGATCAGCCGCGACCTTGCGGTGCCGGTCATCGGCATCGGCGCATCGGCGGATTGTGACGGGCAGGTTCTGGTGGTCGACGACATGCTTGGCATGTTCACCGACTTCCGCCCCCGGTTCGTGCGCCGTTATGCGGAACTGGGCGCGGAAGCCGACCAGGCGATCGCGGCCTATGCGGCGGACGTGCGCGCGCGCCGTTTCCCCGCGCCCGAACATGTCTTTGCGACGGAGCCGCGCCAATGACCGAAGTGATCCGCAGCGCTGCGGCCCTGCGCGAAAAGGTGGCAGCCTGGAAGCGTTCGGGAATGCTGGTCGGCGTGGTGCCGACCATGGGCGCGCTGCACGACGGCCATCTGAGCCTTGCGCGGGCCGCGCGCGCGCAATCCGACCGGGTGATCGTGACGATCTTCGTGAACCCGATGCAGTTCAACAATCCCGAAGACCTGAAGAAATACCCGCGCGACGAGACGCGCGACCTTGCCCTGCTGGAGGCGGACGGCGTCGACGTGCTTTTCGCGCCCGGGCCGGACGAGGTCTATCCCGAGGGCTTCGCGACCAAGGTATCGGTAGCCGGAATCTCGGCGCCGATGGAGGGCGCGTTCCGGCCGGGGCATTTCGACGGCGTCGCCACCGTGGTGTCAAAGCTTTTCGGCATGACCCAGGCGGGCCGGGCCTTCTTCGGCGAAAAGGACTGGCAGCAGCTACAGGTGGTGCGGCGGCTGGTGACGGACCTGAACATTCCCGTCGACGTGATCGGCTGCCCGACCATCCGGGAGGATGACGGCCTGGCAATGTCGTCGCGCAACGTGCGGCTGAGCGATGCAGAGCGCGCCGTGGCGCCCGCCTTGCATCGCGCGATGCAGGCGGCGGCGGAAGCGATCCGGGGCGGCGCGCCGACAGGTGCAGCGCTCGCGGATGCGCGGGCGGCGATCCTGGCCGCGGGTTTCGGCGCGGTCGAATACCTGGATCTGCGCCACGCGGGTACGCTTGAGCCGATCGACCGGGCCGGTCCGCCGGCGCGTCTGCTTGTGGCGGCGATGCTGGGCGAGGTGCGCCTGATCGACAATATCGCGGTCTGAACCCGGTTTCCGGGGCTGCCGCCCCGGACCCGCGCGGGGGCGCTGCCCCCGCACCCCCGGGATATTTGAGAAAAGAAGAAGATCAGGGCGCGAGAAGATCCGACAGGACCAGCGCCATGACCCTTGCGCTGTCCTGCATGTCGCCGATCCCCACCCATTCGTCGGGCTGGTGCGCCAGGTCCAGAACGCCCGGCCCGTAGGCGATGCAGTTCTTGAGCCGCCCGATCCGGTCGATGTGCTTCTGGTCATAGGTGCCCGGAGAGACGACGAAGCCCGCCTGCCGCCCGAGCACGCGTTCGATGGCCGCGGCGGTCGAGCGAACCACGGGGGCGTTGCGGTCGGTCATCGTCGGGCGCACCTCGAAAAGGTCGCGGACCTCGTACTGGAAGCTGGGGCGCAGGGCCCTGACCCGTTCGAGCATCGCGGTGACCTCGCGCTTCACCTCGGTCAGGTCTTCCTCGATCAGGTAGCGGCGGTCGATGATGATGCGGCAGCGGTCCGGAACGCAGGGTGCGGGCAGGCCGGTATAGCCGTCCTCCTGTTCCCTTGCGCCGCCGTGGATCGAGTTGATGTTGAGGGTCGATTGCTTCGCGCCTTCCGGGATCACCGGCATTTCCGTGCGCTTGGTGGCGAGAAGGGGGAAAAGCGTCGCTTCCATCTCGGCGAGGACGGCGCCCATGTGGCGCACCGCTGAATCGCCAAGGAAGGGCATGGAGCCGTGGGCGATGCGGCCCTTCGTCTCGATCTCGGCCCACCAGACGCCGCGATGGCCAAGGCAGATCCGGTCCTTGTGCAGGGGTTCGGGGATGATGACGTGCTGGACGCGTTCGGGCGAGAACCAGCCCTGTTCGGCGAGGTAGGCGACCCCGCCGAAACCGCCCGATTCCTCGTCGGCGGTGGCGCTGATCTCGATCGCGCCGCGAAAGCCGGGGCAGATGGCGATGAATGCCTCGGCGGCAACGATGCTGGCCGCAAGCCCGCCCTTCATGTCGCAGGCGCCGCGCCCGTAGATGCGGTCCCCCTCGATCCCGGCCCCGAACGGATCGCGGGTCCAGCCGTGGCCGACCTCGACCACGTCGTGATGGGAGTTGAAATGGACGCAGTCGCCGGGGCCCGTGCCGTCATGGCGCGCGACGAGGTTCCAGCGCGGATGGGCGTCGCTGTCGCCAAGGGCCCCCTGCGCGCGGACCAGCGTCACCGTGAAGCCGGACCGCGAAAGCCGCGCCGCGAGGTAATCGCAGATCTCGCGGTAGTTGTGCCCGGGGGGATTGAGGGTCGGGATGCGGATCAGATCCCGGGTCAGCGCGACAAGGTCGTCGCGGCGGGCGGCGATTTCCTCGGCGATCCGTTTGTCCAGCATTCCGGTCATGGCGGGAAGGCTAGCGCCGGCGGCGAGGGGCCGCAAGCGGGGCGCCATTTATGGCGTGACGGGGGGGAGAGGTTCTGGAATATTCCCCTGCGAGGACCCTTTGCCGCGGCGCCGCGCCGCACATATTGTAACAATGATTAACATCGGAGGAGCAGATGGCCGATTTCGACGCACAGATCCGTGAAAGCCAGAAACAGGTGGCGGATGCGCAGGCCAGGATTTCGGAACTGACGAGCCGGATCGACACTGCGCGCGCCAGGCTGAAGACCGGCGACGACATCTCGATCGACATAGAGAACGCCTCGCTTGACGATGTGCACAAGCATGCCGAGATCATGAACGCCAACATTGCCGAGTTGATCATGGGGCTCGACGATGTGACCGCCGGCTTCTCCAGGGATTTCGACGAGATGCGCAACAAGACGGGCTGGGAAAGCTTCGTCGGCATCTTTTCAAAGGGAAAGTCGGAATCGATGCGGCAGGAGCGGCTTCGCGGCGCCTCGATCGATGACAAGCTGCAGGATCTGATCGGCAAGTCCGACGTGATCGTCAAGCTGCTGGAAGGGCAGCTTGCGGTGCTGAACGACCACAAGGGACGCGTCGAGGCGAACCTGACCGATACGCTGAGCGAACGGGAACTGACCGTGGGCGATCTGGAAAGCCTGCGCGCCGACATCCAGGCGATGGATCCGAAGATCATCGAGCTTGAGAACAAGATCAGCGTGGAACAGGACGCGGCGGCGCGCACCAAGCTGGAAAGCGAACTGGCAGATCTGAACACCCGCTACAATGCGATGGTCCAGGACGAACAGGTGAAGCTTGCCAAGTCGCAGACGCTGGAGCGCTATATCGAGAAGGGCAAGACCTGGGTGGACAGCCTGCAAAATCAGGCGGCGACGCAGATGGTGCTGATCAACAAGCTGCAGACGGACACCAAGCAACGGGTTGTTCTTTACGATGCGCTGACGAAATCCCTGAAGACCGCGCAGCAGCAGGACGTCGCCCACAAGATCAACGAGATCGGGGTGAAGACCGACCAGGAGGCGCAGGCCGCGATGGCCGGGATCGGCGCGGCGACCAACCAGCGCATGGCCGAGATGATGGAAGCCCACGAGGACCAGATGGTCTTTGCCCGCAAGGTACTGGAACAGAAGGCAAAGGCGGACGAGCGGTTCGCGCGGCGGTTCCAGGCCATCGTCGAGAAGCATGACAAGAACCTTTATGGTGGCTAAGTGCCTGACCTTGACCTGACCACCGACCACAAGGCGCTGGACGACGATATCGCCGCGCGGCGGTATTTCGCGAAGTTCGAACAGATCACCCGGCTTCTGTCTTCCGTCGCCGAGGCGATGGAAAGGGACCGGGCACTTTCGGCGATCGAAAGCGATGTGGTCGGAGGGTATGTCCGCGCGATCGCGGCGTCTTTCAGGGCGCTTAGCCTGAAGTACCTTGTCTCGGGGCGGATCGAGGGCATCGGCCAGCGGCATCTGACCATCGACCTGCATGAAAGCGGCTTCCCGATCTTTCAGGAGATGGTGACGATGGCCAATGACGCGGCGCAGGCGGCCAAGCACCTGGCGGGCCTGCCCGACGCGCTGCGCCTGAAGGACGAGATGGTGCGCCAGATCGTCGGCGAAAGGGTGGTCCCGACGCGGCTGCAATACGCCATGTCGCAGCGGCTATACTACGAGGCGCTGCTCAAGGGCGGGCTTTACTTCGCCCAGATGCATCCCGAGGCGCAGTTCACCGCCGAGGCGCCCGGCGGGCGGCGGCGGTTCCTGCTGCACTGGGGGGTCTACGACAGCCAGCTGAACGTGCCGGTCCTTTACCTGATGGATGTCGAGGATTCGGGGCGCAAGGCCCTTCCGCTGGACGAAGCGCGCTGGCCGCAGGCGCAGGCGCATCTGCTGGCGCAGTCGGTCGGGGGGCTGAAGCTTCTGACCGTCGCGAAGGGCTTCGATACCGATTTCGCCGATCTGCACCCCAAGCGGCTGCGGCGGTTGCATCTGGGTCCGATGTATTCCTCGGCCTTCACGCTGCAGACCGGACCGATCCGCGAGGTCCTGGACGAGGCCCGTTCCCCGGCCGGAGAGGACTGGGCGCTGGCCTGGACCGTGGAGGAGCTGGAGAGCGAGCGGGTCGAGGTCGAGAAGGGATGGTTTTCCGACACCGAGCGGGAGGTGTTCCGGCTGGATCCGCTGGCCGGGGTCGGCGCCGAGACGGGCGCGACACGCATCACCCGCGCGCTGATCCTGCCTCAGCGGCCGTTCCAGGTTCTGGCGGAGAAGGATCCCGCGGGCTTTCGCGCAGTCCGCAAGTTCGTGGTCGGCAAGGAAGGCCGGGTGCTGGTCTATGGCTGAGGCGACCCGGGCATGCGGGAAGGCCGGGGGGCTGTCTGCCCCCCGGACCCCCCGAGGATATTTGTGAAAAGAAGATGAGAGCAGAGGGTTTTCCATGACGACGCCGTTGAACGAGATGGAGCTGAAGGAAGAGGAGATCCGGGCGCATTATCTGGCGGCGACGGAGATGCTCATGGGGATCGACCATACTCCGCGCATCGGGACGGCGCGCCTGACGCTGACCTCGGCCGAGAAATCGCCCGAGGTGGCGTCGATGCAGCGCCGGTTCCGGTCGACGACGCCGGGGCTGATCACCCGGTCGATGGCGCGGTCGGAGGGGGTTCGGATCCTCGACCGGATCGCCGATACCGACGACGACGACCCGCTGACATCGGCAACGCAGGCGGCGGTCGCACACGGGCTGCGCCGCGCGCTGGCGATCGCGCTGGCGGTGGGGGAACATTTTGCCGGCCAGACGCCGCTGGTCGAGTTGAAGAAGGCGAACCTTGAAAACCGCCTGCCGCGCGAACGGGCGGCGGAGTTTTCGGAGCTTCTGGCGGCCGAGGCGCTGGCGGTTCTATACACCTTCGGCAATGCGATGGCCTTTCTCCTGGCCGCGCAGGCGAGCGAGCAGGCAGTGGAGGTCGGCGCGGTCGAGGAGGTGCTGAGCGACAACGCGCCCCTCGCGCTGCACGGCGCGCTGTGGGAGTTGGACCAGAAGATCGGGATTCACGCCACGAACGAGACGCTTCTGGTCGCGACGATCCTTGGCTATGCCGAACAGCTGATGGACAAGGTCCGGTCGCGGGCCGAGGGGGCGCCGCGGCTTTCGGCCTTTACCGGGGCGAACTACCGCGTGAAGGCCGACGATTTCCCGATCTCGGGGTTCGAGCCGGCGCGCAAGGCGCGCGGGTCGACGCTTGTCATGACCTTCAAGAAACCGAACGAGGTGGTGGGCAACCACATCGCCAAGTACCAGGCGATGCGGCTGGCCAAGATGCTGATGGCCTATGACTTCGAGAAGCGGCTGAATCCCTTTGCCGAAATGGGCGGCTTCATCTTCACCTTCATGGGCGACGGCAAGCCGGGGACGGGCAAGACGACGCTGATCCAGATGATGGCGGGGCTTCTGAACGACTACTGCCAGGTGGCGAAATATCCGTTCCGCTACCAGAACCTGTCGATCGACAACGTGGACAGCTATCAGGGCAAGTCGGGTCAGAACGCCAAGGCCTTCATCCAGAACGTCATGGACCCCGCCGTCATCGGTTTCGGTACGGTGGACGACATCGACCAGATCGCGGGCAAGCGCGGCGACCGGCAGTCGAGCGCGGGCCAGCAGGAGATCACGGCAGTGCTGATGGAGGCCTTCGCCGGGGCCAATACCGTCGTGCGCGGCAACTGCACCTTCGGCATGTTCTCGAACTACCCCGAGAATGTCGACGACGCGTTGCGACAGCGGGCGGGGGCGCGGTTCCTGGTCGACGGACCGCAGAGCCGGGAGGATTACATCGACATCCTCGCGCTCCTCTTGGGCAAGAACCACGCGATCCCGCTGGGGGATCACGACCTTTACGCCGCGCAGGAGATCAAGCGGGCGGTCGCGGAAAGCTTCGAGAAGCATTCGCGCCCGGCCGAGGACGGATTGGTGCGGGTGTTCGAGGCGGTCCGGGGCCGGATCGGGGACCTCGACACCATCGCCAAGCTGGGCGCCTATCTGAAGGCGATCCAGGAGGCCGACGAACGCTTTACCGGCCGGGCGATCAAGAACATCACCGACGCGGTGAAGGTCCGCGCGATGGACTTCGAACTGCCCGACGAATGGATGGAGGCGCCGGAGCTGTTCCTGTTCAAGGGGTACGACGAGAAGCGCGCGATGATCGCCGAGCTGCGCCGGCCGATCACGGTCGAGATGGTGGTGCAGGAGATCAACCGCTACGCCGACAGCGAGTTCCGCTATGCCGACAAGTCCGACGAGGTGGCCATCGAGGGGGCCGTCAGGGACATGCGGCGGATGGAGGAGGCGAAGAGAAGGTATGTGGAGGGGAAGGGGTGATGTCGCCGGAGGCTTGGAGTGCGTTTGCCGCTTGGGTTGTGGCCATCTCAGCTGGAGGAGCGGCCACTGCGGCGTTTCTAGGCCTCTCTACTTGGCGTAGCCAGTTAGTTTTTCAGACTGACCACGATTTGGCACGTCGTCTTCTTGTAGAAGTCTACAAGTTTCGGGATGCCGTCGCTGCGGCCAGAAGCCCCTTCATCTGGGCTAGTGAAATGCGCAGCGAGCCCGAGGAATCCGGAAGCTCGCTTCAGACATCAAAGGAGAGTCACGAGGGACTGGTGCGCGCACATCAGAGAAGGCTTAATGAGTTTGGCGTAATTAGACCACAGCTTTACGCACTTCTATTGGAAGCGGAGGCAGTTTGGGGGGCTGATCTCTCCAAGCTTTGGAGGGGTTTGGACCGGCTACAGGGCGAACTCATTTCCCAGACTCAGCTTTACCTGGAGTTCTCCGATCCAGAGAATAGTTCGGCGCCAGAGACGGCATACTACGCGAGTAAAGAAGCGAGAGCTGCAGGAGAAAAAATCGTTTATTCAAATGGCGAAGCCGAAGGACAGAACGATTTTTCAAACCGATTTCTAGCTGCGTTTTCTCGTGTGGAAGACTATTTGAGGGCCAAACTGGGCAGGTCGGTTAAATGAAACGCCTCATCTCCAAGGGCCTCATGTTCGGCAACCTGATCCCGGTCGACAGCCCCGCCCTTGTCGAACGCTATAACCGCGCGCTGAAGGCGCTGACGGGGAAGACCAGTGCGCTGAGCGACTTCCACATCGACCTGTCGGGCTACAGCCCGGAGGTGGGGGACGAGCTGGGCGATGACCTTTACCTCAATCCCAACGGCTGCAACCGGCAGTTCATCCTCTTGACCACCGACCAGAAGGCCGCGCCGCTGCTGAATGCCAAGTTCTCGACCTCGCGCGGGATCCTGACGCGGTTCATCGAGGAAAACGAGGCGGAGCTTTTCACCCTGACCGCGCGGGACGCCGTGGCGGGGGAACTGGAAAACACCGTCTTCGACCTGACCGGGCCCGGCAAGCTTTTCGACATCCGCCGCGTGACCGTCGTCGCCGACACGACCGGCAACCACATCGCCGAGGGGCGCAAGCTGTCGGGCCTGATCGACCGGTTCCGGAGCGAGGAGGACGGCTGGTGGGACGACGTGCTGATCGCCGAGATGATCGGACTGGCCGAGAAGACCGGCGATGTGACGAAGAACCCGGTGACGCTGAAATCCACGACCTTCGAACAGGGCAATTTCTGGACGGCGCATTTCGGCGGGGTGTACCTGTTGCGCGACCTTGCCCATCCGGCGGCGATCTCCGTCGGGCCCAAGGAAAAGCTGGGCGCGTTGCCGATCCGCTATCTGTTCGATCTGGAGGATCGCAACCAGATCGCGCATTTCCTGGAACTGAACGACCTGGTGGAGCCGATCGTGAACGCGCGGGGGCTGGATGCGGCGGCGGTCCTGCGCCAGAAGATGGATTTCATTCTGGTCGATGCGGCGACGCGGCTTGGCATCGACACCGGCGCAGGCACGCGCCGCGAACTCAGGCAGGTCGCCAACACGCTGGGCCAGCGCCTGCCGGAAGAATTCCAGGGTCTGGCGGCCCTTCTGCGCTGGGTGGAGACGGGGGGGGCCTGGCCGCGCATCACCTCAAGCCATCCGTCCTATTTCTACACGCTGCGGTCGAAGCCGCACAAGGACCGTGACCTTGTGAACATGCTTCTGGCAGAGATGACGCAACTGGACATCCGGCAGCTTTTCATCTGCCACAAGGAGCTTTTCTATGACCTCTACCGGGGCTGGCCCGAAGCGAAGAAAGCCTATGTCGCGGACTTCCTCGCGCGCGAATACCAGATGGACAAGGACGGCACCCGCCGCGCGCTTTTCGGGGATGAACCGCCGATGACGCCGGGGCCGTGGGATCGTGATATCGTCGATGTGGTCGGCCCCTGGGGCGCGGTCAGGAGGGAACGCGGATGATCGGTCTGATCCGGCTTGCCGTCTTCGGCTTCATCGGCATGACCGCCGCCTATTTCCTCATGTCGGTCTATTCCCGTTCGGTCGAGAGGGAGCGGCTGGAAAAGGAATGGGACGGCGATCCCGCGAAAGGGGATGATCCCGAGGCCCGCGATGCCTATATCGAGACGGGACTGCAGGGCTACGAAAAAAGCCTGAGGCGCAAGCTGATCTGGCTGGTCTATGTAATCCCGACCGTGATCGTGCTGATCCTCGTTTACCTGAACGACACCTGAGGCGAAGATGAAATACGCGAAATGGACATTCCTTGCGACGCTGGCGCTGATCGTCTTCGGCTTCTTCCACTATACCTTGCCGCAGCATGACATTGTCCGCATCGTCAACACCTACCAGGAACGGCAGGATCTGGACGACTGGACGCGGATATTCTGGGCGACGCCGGACGACCAGGCGACCGGGCTTATCAACCGGGATGTTCAGTTCATCCAGGCGGTCGATGCCGACGGTGACCCGCGCGTCTACCGCAACGAGGATACCGGCTGGAACTGGCCGCCCTATTTCAAGTTCGACACCGCGAACCTCCAGACCCAGGCGGAGGATCTGAAGTCGACCTCGGCTGCGCCACAGTGGGTATCGATCACGCACTACGGCTGGCGGATCGTCTACCTTTCGACCTTCCCCAACGCGATCGCGGTCAAGCCGGTGGCGGGGCCGGACGTGACCGTCATCCCCTGGGTCAACATCATCATCCTGACCTTCCTTGCGCTGATCCTTTTCATGATCCGGCGCATGTGGCTCCAGTTTCGGGAACGCATGATCGACCCGGTGATCGAGGATGTGGAGGAAGCCTGGGACAACGTGGATGCGCAGGCCGATCAGGCGGCGGCCAAGGCGCGCGGCGTCTGGGGGCGGTTCAAGGCCTGGCTGGGCACCTGGCAGGGCAAGCCACGGCGGTGAAATCCACGGCGGTGAAAACCTGACCCTTTGGTCAAGTATGCTGATTGCGAAGGGGCGGGACTTTCGCTAGCCTCAGGCGCTATGATCCGGGGGAACGCGCACCCGAGGGAAGTGCCCATGCAGGTCGAAAGGGGTCATCCCCTGTCACATAACGAACGCAATCCCGGGGTTCCGCTGGCCGCCGACTGGTTTGACCATGTCGCGGTCAACAAGCCCGCGGCGGAACGGCGCGCGGCCACGCTGACCACGCGTCGGACGGTCAAGAAGGAATGGCAGGCGGCCTGGCTGGTGAACGCGGTCCGCTGCATCGACCTGACCACGCTCGCGGGCGACGACACGCCTGACCGGGTGCGCCGGCTTTGCGCCAAGGCGCGCCAGCCGCTGGCTGACCATATCCTTCTTGGGCTTGGCCTTGACCGGCTGGCCACCGGCGCGGTCTGCGTCTATCCCACGATGGTTTCGACTGCGGTCAAGGCGCTTGCGGGCACCGGAATTCCCGTCGCCTCGGTCGCGACCGGCTTTCCCGCCGGACTGATGCCGCTGAACCTGCGCCTGGCAGAGATCCTTTACGCCGTCGACCAGGGCGCGGCGGAAATCGATATCGTCATCACCCGCGCCCATGTCCTCGACGCGAACTGGTCGGCGCTTTACGACGAGATCGCCGCCATGAGGGAGGCCTGCGGCCCGGCGCATCTGAAGGCGATCCTTGCGACGGGTGATCTGAAGACGCTGCGCAACGTCTACAAGGCGTCGATGGTCGCGATGCAGGCGGGCGCGGATTTCATCAAGACCTCGACCGGCAAGGAAGGCGTGAACGCCACGCTTCCGGTATCTCTCGTCATGGCGCGGGCGCTGCGCGACTATGGCGCGCGCACGGGCAGCCGGATCGGGTTCAAGCCTGCGGGGGGGATGAAGACCGCCAAGGATGCGATCGCCTGGCAGATCCTGATGAAGGAGGAATTGGGCAACGACTGGCTGCGCCCGGAGCTTTTCCGTCTTGGCGCGTCCTCGATGCTGGCCGATATCGAACGGCAACTCGAACACCACGTTACCGGGCGCTATGCCGCGTCCTCGCGTCACGCAATCGCCTGAGGGGTCCGATGCCTTCCGTTTCTGAAATCCTCGAAACCATGGATTACGGCCCCGCCCCCGAAGCCACCGGCGAGGTCGCGAAGTGGCTTTCCGCGCGCGGCGCCTTCGGCCACTACATCGGCGGACGGTTCACCGAGGCGGGCGAGACCTTCGACGTGGCAAACCCGGCGACGGGCGAACTGCTGGCCCGGGTGACACAGGGGACCGGTGCCGACGTTCAGGCGGCCGTCAAGGCGGCGCGCGCGGCGCTTCCCGGCTGGTCGAAGCTGCCGGGGCATGACCGGGCCCGCCATCTTTATGCGCTTGCGCGCCACATCCAGAAACGCGAACGCTTCCTTGCCGTCCTCGAGACGCTCGACAACGGCAAGCCGATCCGCGAGACGCGCGACATCGACGTGCCGCTTGCCGCGCGTCATTTCTACCATCATGCCGGCTGGGCCGAAATGCTGGAAGACGAATTCCCCGGGCGCGGCCCGGTCGGCGTCTGCGGCCAGATCATCCCGTGGAACTTCCCGCTCCTGATGCTGGCGTGGAAGATCGCGCCGGCACTGGCCGCCGGAAACACGGTCGTCCTCAAGCCCGCGGAATACACGCCGCTGACCGCCCTTGCCTTCGCCGAGATCTGCGCCGAGGTCGGCCTGCCGAAAGGTGTCGTGAACATCGTCACCGGCGACGGGGCGACGGGCGCGGCGCTGGTCGCGGCCGAGGTCGACAAGATCGCCTTTACCGGTTCGACCGAGGTCGGCCGCGCGATCCGCAAGGCGACGGCGGGGTCGGGCAAGAAGCTGACGCTGGAACTTGGCGGCAAGTCGCCCTTCGTCGTCTTTGCCGATGCCGATATCGACGGCGCGGTCGAAGGGGTCGTCGATGCGATCTGGTTCAACCAGGGTCAGGTCTGCTGCGCCGGGTCGCGTATCCTTGTGCAGGAGGGCGTGGCGCGCGAATTTACCGAACGGCTGGCCGCGCGGATGGCGAAGCTGCGCGTCGGCGATCCCCTGGACAAGTCCACCGACATGGGCGCGATCGTGGACCCCGTGCAACTGCGGCGTATCCGCGATCTGGTGGCGCGGGGCGAAGCCGAAGGGGCGGTCCTTCATCAGGCTGAATGCCGGTTGCCCGCAAAGGGCAGCTTCTTCGCGCCTGGTTTCTTTACCGATGTCGCCCCGGCCAACATCGTCTCCGAGGTCGAGATCTTTGGCCCTGTCGCCACGCTCACGACTTTCCGCACCCCGGAAGAGGCGGTGGAACTGGCCAACAACACCCGCTACGGCCTTGCCGCGTCGATCTGGTCGGAAAACATCAACCTCGCGCTTGATGTGGCGTCCCGGGTCCGGGCGGGCGTTGTGTGGGTGAACGCCACCAATGTCTTCGACGCGGCGGCGGGGTTCGGCGGATACCGCGAATCCGGCTTCGGTCGCGAAGGCGGGCGCGAGGGGCTTGGCGAATACCTGGCGGACGCGAAGATCAAGGCCAAGGCCGATCCGGCACCACCGCCACCCGAAACCGCGCCGCTGCGCGAGGCGCCGGGTATCGCGGACCCGATCGACCGCACGGCAAAACTTTATGTCGGCGGCGCCCAGAAACGCCCCGACAGCGGCTACAGCTATGCGGTCAGGGGCAAGGCCGGGGTCATCGGCCTGGCCGGCCTTGGCAACCGCAAGGATATCCGCAATGCCGTCGAGGCCGCGCACAAGGCCGCGGGCTGGGGCAAGGCCACCGGCCACAACCGCGCCCAGGTCCTGTACTACCTGGCCGAAAACCTTGCGGCGCGCGCGGCGGAGTTCGCCGCCCGCCTGAAGTCTGCCGGTGGTCCGAAACCGGCCGAGGAGGTCGCCGCTGCGATCCGCCGCGCCTTCTGGTATGCCGCGCAGGCCGACAAGTTCGACGGCGCGGTCCATTCGACGAAATCGGCGCATGTCACCCTTGCCATGCCCGAACCCTTCGGCGTCATGGGCATCGTCTGCCCGACCGGCGCGCCACTTCTGGGGTTCGTGAGCCTCGTTTTGCCCGCCATTGCCATGGGCAACCGGGTCGTGGCGGTCCCGTCGCAGGCCATGCCGCTTGCCGCGACCGATCTCTATCAGGTCTTCGATACCTCTGACCTGCCCGGCGGCGTGGTCAACATCGTGACCGGCCCGCGCGATGAACTGGCGCGGACGCTTGCGGCGCACGACGATGTGGCGGCGATCTGGTATTCGGGCGACGCCGACGGCACCCGGATGGTCGAGGAGGAAAGCGCGGGCAACCTCAAGGTTACCTGGTCGGTCGCGCATCGCGACTGGTCGGGTCCCGAGGGGCAGGGCCGGTCGTTCCTGACGCGCGCGACCCAGGTCAAGAACATCTGGGTTCCCTACGGCGAATAGCCGGCGGTCCGGGTGAATGAGGCCGCGGAGAAGGGGGCAGGCGTTGCCTCCGGCGCGGCTTTGGGCCACTCTCCGCCTCAATAGTGGGGCCACAGAATGGGGGGGGATCCATGTTCAGACTTGCCGCCGCAGTTCTGGCCGCGATTCTATTGCCGGGCGCGGCACTTGCCCATGCGACGCAGCGCGCCGTCCTGAATACGCTTCCGACCACGCCCTATGTGCTTGCCGCCGGGGTCGCGGTCGCGGTGTCGGCGCTTTTCGTGGCGATTGCCCCGCGCATTCCCGCCCCAGGATCGATGGTACTTCGGTCCCGGCCCGTGGTGCCCCGCGACATCGGCAGCTGGTGTTCGGCGGCGGTGTTCGCGCTTCTGATCGCGGTGGGTTTCTTTGGCGACCGCGATCCCTACGGGAACCTCTTGACCCTGACGGTCTGGATCGTCCTTTGGGTGGCGCTGACGCTTGCCGTGGCGATCCTGGGCAACCTCTGGCGCGGGCTCGATCCCTGGACGGGGCCGGTCCGCGCGGTGCGCCGCGCGCTAGGACGAACGGGCGGCATCGGCCTCGCGCGCCTGGGCCACTGGCCCGCCGTCGCGGGCTATATGGCCTTTGCCTGGTTCGAGATCGTTTCGCTTGCCCCGGCGGACCCCGCCGTTCTGGCACGAACGGCGCTTGTGTACTGGATCGCCGTCTTCGTGCTGGCGGTGGCGGAGGGCGAGGACTGGATCGAACAGGGGGAATTCCTGACCGTCTACTTCGGCTTCGTCTCGAAGATCGCGCCGCTTTGGGCCGACCGCAGGGAGGGCCGCCTGACCTTTCGCCTTGGCTGGCCGGGTGCGCAGATCGTCGCGATGGCGCCGCTGACACTGTCGCAGGCCGCCTTTGTCACCGCGGTTCTCGCGTCCGTCAGTTTCGACGGCCTGCACGAGACGTTCTGGTGGCTGGCCCGCATCGGGATCAACCCGCTGGACGTGCCTGGCCGTTCGGCGGTCGTCGGCGTCAATACGGCGGGGCTGTTTCTGACCTGGGCGGTCATGTCGGCGCTGATCGCGGCGGCGATCCGCGCCGAACTTGCCCTGTCGGGTCCGTCCGCCCCGGCCTTTGCCGCCGCCGCCGGTCCTTATGTGCTGTCCTTCCTTCCCATCGCGACCGGCTATCACGTCGCGCACTACCTCGTCGCGCTATTGACATCGGGGCAATATGTGCTCGTCGCGCTGAACGATCCCTTCCATCTGGAATGGGCCCTTCTGGGTCTGCCGGAACATTGGGTAGGCTTCGGGTTCCTGACCCAGCACGACTCGGTCCGGCTGATCTGGCAGGCGCATTGGGCGATCATCCTGTCGGCGCATCTCCTCGCGGTGCTGCTGGCGGCCCACATTGCCAGAAAGACGGGCGTACACACCCGACGGATCGCACAGCTGCCCGTCGCGGCACTTATGGTGCTATACACTGTATTCGGCCTGTGGCTTCTGTCCTCACCTGCGGCGGGCTGAAAAAAAACCGTGGACTTTTCGTTTGTATACGCACAACCTTGACCCAAGGCGCGGGCGCTGAAAGCCGCGCGCCAAACCCAGCAGCGGAGATGACCGATGACATCCAGACTGATCGGAAAGACCCCGAACCGGCGTTCGGTGATCAAGGGTATGGCGGCAGGTGCCGGCGCCCTTGCCCTGCCCTCCTTCTTCCCCGGCTACAGCCAGGCCCAAAGCTCCGAGCCGATCCGGCTGGGCTTCCAGCTGCATCGCACCGGCATCGGCGCATCCTATGGCCGCTGGTATGAACGCACCGCGACTGCCGCGCTGAACGTCTTGAACGAGGCCGGCGGCATCAATGGACGCCCTGTCGAAATCCTGTTCGAGGATGACGGCACCGATCCGGCGCGCGGCGCCGAGGTATTCGGCAAGCTCGCGACCCAGTCGAACTGCGACGTGGTGTTCGGCGCGCTCTTTTCCCATGTGGTCGTCGGCACCGCGCCGCGCGCCGCGGAACTGAAGGTGCCCTATCTCGTCTGTTCCGAAGGGCACCACGTTGCGTCAGGGATGCTGAACCGCTGGACGCTTCAACCCGGGATCACCGATGTGAAAAGCCAGGTGCAGTCGATGGCGCCATGGGTCACCTCGACGCTTGGCAAGAAGATCACCATGGTCTTCCCCGACTATGCCTTCGGCCACGACCACCGCGATTTCTTTACCGCCGCCGTCGCGGCACAGGGCGGCGAGGTCATCAAGCACATCGCGATTCCGCCCACCGAAACCTCTTTCACCCGCTACTTCCCGCAGATCCCGGCAGAGACCGAAGTGCTTTATCACGTCATGGTCGGCCCCGCCGTCCTGACCTTCGTGAAGGAACTGGGCGAATTCTACGGATCCGGCACCCGGCCCGAGATCTTCGGCTTCATCGATTCGCTCGAAGCGGTCGATATCGCCTCTCCGGGGCTCGAATTCCTTGAGGGCACGCATTTCTGGGAAGGCCACCCGCGCTACAAGCAGGCCGACGCGTCGGAGGCGGAAGTCTTCTACCGCACGGCGATCGGGGTGGACGACAACGGTGCTTCCGTAACCGATCCGGCGGATGTCGCGACCTATGCCCACATGTTTTCTGCCTGGGAGACGCTTTTTGTCATCAAGGCCGGGATGGAGGCCTCGGGCTATCAGGGTCCGGCGGACCGCCAGAAGCTTGTCGAGGCGATCGAGGCGATGACCGACTTTGCCGAAGGCAACGATCACCCGCAGGGGGCAAAGACCTTCAACGGCAAGACGCACCAGGCCTTCGGGCACCAGTCGATTTCCCAGGTGCAGGGGGGCAAGCTGATCCGCGTGCACCAGACCTCGCTTGAGGACGGGTACTATCCCGACGAGGTCGACTACACCTCACAGTCGTTCTGACCGGAACAAGGATGCGCGGGGGCGGTTCACGCCCCCGACGCACTGACGCCAAGAGATCTGCGTGAGCTTCGGACCTTTCCTGCTTTTGGCCCTTATGGAGGGCATGGTGACCTCGGCGGTGCTTGCGCTTGCCGCCGTGGGCCTCAGCCTTGTCTTCGGGATCATGCGCGTCGTGAACGTCGCGCATGGCGAGTTTTTCATGCTGGGCGCGGTTTCGGCATGGTTCGTTTCGCAATGGGTGCCCGGACCGCCCGCGGTCGCCTTTGCCGCTGCGCTGATCCTTTGCCCGCTGTTCGTCGGCGCCATCGCGGCGTTGGCCGACATGGTGGTGCTCAAGCGGCTGAACTATGAACCGGAGGCGACGATCGTCGCCACAATCGGGCTTCTCTACATCCTGCAGCAGGCGGCCCTGTCGTTCTACGGCCCCGACGCGCGGCCGGTCCCGGCGCCGTTCAACTTCCGCGTCCAGCTACCCTGGTTCGGCTACTCCGGCTACAAGATTGCCGTGGTCGCGGCCTCGGCGCTGGTGCTTCTGGGGGTGTGGCGGCTTCTGGCGAAAAGCCGTGTCGGCCTGATCATGCGCGCCACCCAATACGACCGGGAGACCGCCCGCGCCTTCGGCATCAACGTGGATCGCGTCTATGCCGGCGTCTTCGCGCTGGGCGGCGGGCTTGCCGCACTTGCCGCCGTCCTGATCGTGCCGATCCAGCAGGCGCATTACCTGATGGGCACCGACCCGCTGCTTCTGTCCTTCATCGTCGTCATCATCGGCGGTCTTGGTTCCTTGCGCGGAACCGTGATCGCGGCGCTTCTGATCGGGCTTTCTGATGGTGTCATCTCCACTTTCTTCGCGCCGACACTGGCCAAGATCGTGGCAACCCTTCTTGTCGCGCTTGTCCTTGTCTTCCGTCCTCAGGGCCTTTTCGGGAGGCGCGCGCTGTGACCCTCTCGACCCGGATCTGGGCCCTTCACCTGGCCGTTCTGGCGGCGCTTCTTGCGGGTTCCGTCCTGTTGCCGGCCTATCACCAGACGAATGTCGCCAAGGTGATGGTGCTGGCCACCTATGCGATGGGCTACAATATCGCCTTCGGCTACACCGGCCTTCTGAGCCTGGGCCACGCGTTGTTCTTCGGGGCGGGGCTTTACGGCGCGGGCCTGCTGGTGCAGCACGCGGGCCTGCCGGCTGGGCCGGCGCTGCTGGCGGGGATCCTGGCAGGCGGTGCGATGGCGGCGGCGGTCGGGCTTCTGGCGCTGCGCACGCAGGGCGTGGCCTTCATGATCGTCACGCTGATGTTCGCACAGGCTGGATACCTGACGATCCTTTACAACACCGCATGGACGCGCGGCGAAGAAGGGATCGTCATCGCACGCGAGGCACGGATGCTTTTCGGCCATGATCTTTCCGCCGACCTGCCGCGCTATCTTGCCGCCTTCGCGCTGTTCGCGGCCGGGCTTGTGGTCAAGCTCTGGCTGGTGCGTTCGCCCACCGGGCGGGTGATGATCGCGCTGCGCGAGAACGAGGAGCGCAGCCGCATGCTTGGCTACGATCCCTATGCGCGCAAGCTTGCCGCACTGGTCATTTCCGGCCTTTATGCCGGGGCGGCGGGGGCGGCCTATGGGCTGCTCTTTGGTTATGTCGGCGCCAGCCTTGCTTCGACGCAGTATTCGATCCTGCCGCTACTCTGGGTGCTTCTGGGTGGTGCGGGCACGGTGCTTGGCCCCCTGGTCGGCGCCCTTTCCATGTTCTACCTGATCGATTATTCCAGCGCCTTCACCACGGCGAGCCTTCTGGTTGTCGGTGTGGCACTTGTCCTTCTCGTCCTCTTTGCGCCAAGGGGCATTCTGGGGACGATCCGCGAAAGGTGGCTGAAATGGCTGCCGTGACGCTTCTGGAAGCGCGGGATCTGACCCGGCATTTCGGCGGCCTGAAGGCCGTGAACGGTGTCGATTTCGAACTGGCCGAAGGCGAGATTCATGCGCTGATCGGGCCGAATGGCGCGGGCAAGACGACCTTCGTCAGCCTTTTGTGCGGGCGCATTCCGGTGCAGTCGGGAACGATCCGTTTCGACGGGGCGGACATCACCCGGCTTCCGGCGCACAAGCGGGTCCGGCGCGGCATCGCCTATACGTTCCAGATCACCCAGGTCTTCGCCAACCTCAGCGTCTTCGACAACGTCGCGCTGGCGGTGCAACGCCGGGGCGGGCGGCTGGATGTCGACACCCGCGCGGCACTTGACCGTGTCGGCCTTGCCGACCGCGCCGGTCAGATCGCGGGAACGCTCAGCTACGGCCACCAGCGGGTGCTGGAGATCGCGATGGGCCTTGCGCTCGATCCGCGCCTGCTGATCCTCGATGAACCGACGCAGGGCCTTGCCAACGCCGAGATCGACATCTTCAAGACGCTGGTGCGCCAGGTCGTTCCGGACACGACGGTGCTCTTGATCGAACACAACATGGACGTGGTCATGGACCTTGCCCAGCGCATCACCGTGCTGAACTTCGGCGAGGTTCTGGCGACCGGTACTCCCGGGGACATCCGGGCCAATCCGGCGGTTCAGGCCGCCTATCTTGGGGGCTGAATGCTGACGCTGACCGGCATCGACGCAGGCTACGGCGCGGTTCAGGTTCTTCGCGGCCTGACGATCGAGGCGCGCACCGGCGAGGTTCTTTGCGTCATGGGGCGCAACGGGGCCGGGAAGTCGACCATGCTCAAGACCATCATGGGCCTTGTCCCGGCCACGGCGGGGGCGATCGTCCTTGACGGTGTCGATGTCACCGGCCTGCCCGCGCACGAGGTGCCGCGCCACGGGATCGGCTATGTCCCGCAAGGCCGTCGGCTTTTCGCCGAACTGACGGTCGCCGAAAACATCGAGATCGGCCTGATGACCCGCCATCGCGGCCAGCGCACGCGCGAAGAGGTGCTGACGCTTTTCCCGCGCCTGCGCGAGCGGCTGACCCAGGTGTCGGGCACCCTCTCGGGTGGCGAACAGCAGATGCTGGCCATCGCGCGCGCGCTGTGCCTTGAGCCCAAGGTCCTCCTCCTGGACGAGCCGACGGAAGGATTGCAGCCGTCGATGATCGCGCTCATCCGGGACACGGTGGTGGCGCTGAAGGCGACGGGGGTCGCGACGATCCTTGTCGAACAGCGCGTCGATGCGGTCCTGTCGGTCGCCGACCGCGTGGCCTTCATGACCGGCGGCACGGTGGCCGAAACGGTTGACGCCGCGGGCCTTTCGCCCGCGGCGCCGCAGTTTGCCGCCTATGTGGGCGTCTGATCAGCTTCCGCGATAGGTTGAATACCCGAAAGGCGACAGCAACAGCGGCACATGGTAGTGCGCCGCCGCGTCCGAAATGCCGAAGCGGATCGGAACGACGTTCAGGAACCGCGGCGCCTCGGGCGGGGTTCCGGTCGCATCCAGATAGGCGCCGGCATGGAAGACAAGTTCGTATTCGCCGGTCGCGAACGCGCCTTTCGGCAGGATGGGCGCGTCGGTCCGGCCGTCGTGGTTCGTCCGCATCCGCGCCAGCGGCACGCGGTCCGCGCCATCCAGCCGAAAAAGCTCGATCTCCAGCCCCTCCGCCGGAATGCCGCGCGCGGTGTCCAGAACATGCGTCGTCAGATAGCCCTCGGCCATGCTTGCCCTCCAGAAATGTCGCGCGCATCATGCGCCGGGCGGGGCGGAAATGCGACCATCCCGGTTATCGAAAAGTCTTTCCAGTTTTTTTTGATAATATTCCAGCGACCCCGGCCTTATGCCTAGGTCGACGCAGTCTGCCGGAGCCGTGCGATGAACCGATACCCCCGTGACATGTCAGGCTACGGCCCCGATGCGCCCAACGCCGGCTGGCCGGGCGGCGCGAAGATCGCGGTCAGCCTTGTCCTGAACTACGAGGAAGGCGGCGAAAACTGTGTTCTGCACGGCGATGCCGGGTCCGAGGCGTTCCTGTCCGACATTGCGGGCGCCCAGCCCTGGCAGGGCCAGCGCCACTGGAACATGGAATCGATCTACGAATACGGCGCCCGCGCGGGTTTCTGGCGGCTCCATCGACTGTTCGCCGAGATGGACGTTCCGGTCACGATCTATGGCGTCGCGACGGCGCTGGCCCGGTCGCCCGAACAGGTGGCGGCGATGAAGTCGGCGGGTTGGGAAATCGCCAGCCACGGGCTCAAGTGGGTCGAACATCGCGACATGCCGGAGGAGGAGGAAAGGCGCCAGATCGCCGAGGCGATCCGCCTGCATACCGAAGTGACCGGCAGCCGCCCGACCGGCTGGTATACCGGGCGCTGTTCTCTCAATACGGTGCGGCTGACCGCCGAACAGGGCTTCGACTGGATTTCCGACACCTACGATGATGACCTGCCCTACTGGATCGAGGCGGGTGACCGCGACCAGCTTGTCATTCCCTACACGCTCGAAGCCAACGACATGCGGTTCGCCACCGCACCTGGCTATATCGAGGGCGAACAGTTCTACCAGTATCTGAAGGACGCCTTCGACGAACTTTACCGCGAAGGCCAGGCGGGCCGCGCCAAGATGATGAGCGTGGGCCTGCATTGCCGCCTGATCGGCCGCCCCGGCAAGATCGCGGGCCTGCGCCGTTTCCTGGAATATGCGAAGGGTCACGCAGGCGTCTGGTTCCCCCGGCGCATCGACATCGCCCGCCACTGGGCCGCAACACACCCGCCGCGGCGCTTCGATCGGCCAAGCCGGATGGACAGGGAGACCTTCGTGGCGCGCTTTGGCGGCGTCTTCGAACACTCCCCCTGGATCGCGGAACGGGCCTGGGCGCTGGAACTCGGCCCCGCCCACGACACGGCGACGGGCCTGCACAGCGCGCTGACCCGGATGTTCCGCAGCGCCACCCGCGACGAACGACTGGGCGTGCTGACCGCACACCCAGACCTTGCCGGCAAGCTGGCAGTGGCCCGGCGGCTTACGGCCGAATCCACCCACGAACAGGCGACCGCGGGGCTCGACGCGCTGACCGATGCCGAACGCGCGACCTTCGGCGAACTGAACGCCGCCTATGTAGACCGCCACGGCTTCCCCTTCATCATCGCGGTGCGCGACAACACCAAGGCGTCGATCCTCGACGCCTTCCACCGCCGGATCGCCCACGACACCGAAACCGAGTTCGCCGAGGCCTGTGCGCAGGTCGAACGCATCGCCGAACTCCGTCTCAAGGACATGCTGCCACGATGACCGCACCCTATTTCGTTCCCGCCGGCGGCCTGCCGCCCCAGACCGCGCTGATGACCGGCCGCGCGGTCTTTACCGAGGCCTACTGCGTGATCCCCCGCGGCTGCTTTTCCGATATCGTGACCAGCCTCCTGCCGGGCTGGAGCGAGACCCGAATGTGGCTTGTCGCCCGCCCGATGACCGGGTTCTCCGAAACCTTCAGCCAGTATGTGATGGAGGTCGGCCCCGGTGGCGGCTCCGACACGCCCGAAAACGAACCGGGCGCGCAGTCGGTGATCTTCGTGACCAGGGGCGGAATGACCCTGTCTCTCGACGGCGCCGATCATGCGATGGAGACGGGCGGCTACGCCTATATTCCAGCCGGTGCCGCCTGGCGGCTGCGCAATCACACCGGGGCGCCGGTCCATTTCCACTGGATCCGCAAGCTTTACGAACCGGCCGCCGGCGTTCCCGCGCCCAGGGCCTTCGTCACCTCGGACCGCGCGCTGACGCCTGTCGCGATGCCCGACACGGAGGGACGCTGGGCGACGACCCGCTTTGCCGACCCGGGCGATATCTCCCACGACATGCACGTCAACATCGTGACGTTCCAGCCCGGGGGGGTCATCCCGTTCGAGGAAACCCATGTGATGGAACACGGTCTTTACGTCCTCGAGGGCAAGGCCGTCTACAAGCTCAACCAGGACTGGGTCGAGGTCGAGGCGGGCGACTTCATGTGGCTTCGGGCGTATTGCCCACAGGCCTGCTATGCCGCAGGGCCGGGGCCCTTCCGCTATCTTCTCTACAAGGATGTCAACCGGCACGCCAGACTGCGCGGCCCGGGTGCCTTCGGCCGATGACCGCGCCGGCGTCCTCCCTTCTTCTTTTCTCAAATATCCCGGGGGTCCGGGGGCAGCGCCCCCGGGCGGCGCGAGGGCTGACCACATGACACGGACGATCACGGCCCAGCCCCTGTCCGCCGCCGGTTTCGCGCCCTTCGGCGATGTCCTTGATGCGACCGGCGATTTCCGGCTCATCAACGAAGGGCTCTGCCGCCGCCATCACGACCGCGCGCGGATGGACTTCGGCACCGGCCGCGCCGGCATTTCCGTCTTCGATGCCGACCCGCGCAACCTGCCCTACGACTTCGACCTTGTTGAACGCCATCCCGACGGATCGCAGGCGTTCCTGCCGATGACCACGGCCCCTTTCCTCGTCATCGTCGCCCCCGACGAAGCCGGAAGGCCCGGCGCGCCGCGCGCGTTCCTGACGGCGCCGGGGCAGGGGATCAATCTTCACCGTGGTACCTGGCATGGTGTCCTCACACCGCTGGCGGCGCCCGGGCTGTTCGCCGTCGTCGACCGTATCGGCGAGGGCCCGAACCTTGAGGAATACCGGTATTCCGCGCCCTGGCGCGTGACCGGATGATACCCCGCGCCGCCCGCCGGAGGAGAACGGGGCGGCACGGGCGACCTAACCGGAGCGCATCCCCGGGGCGATGCGAAGACGGCGCGAAAAAGAACAGCCCCGAGGAGGATAGTGATGACTGACAAGACCCATCCGGTGGACGAGATCCTGCCGGTCCCCAAGCTCTTCACGCTTGGCCTGCAGCACGTTCTGGTCATGTATGCCGGCGCCATCGCGGTGCCGCTGATCATCGGGCGCGTGCTCAAGCTCGAACCGCAGGACGTGGCGTTCCTGATTTCCGCCGACCTTTTCGTCTGCGGAATCGTGACGCTCCTGCAATCGCTGGGCGCGACCCAGTGGTTCGGCATCAAGCTTCCGGTGATGATGGGCGTGACCTTCGCCTCGGTCGGGCCGATGATCTCGATCGCGCTCGCCAATCCGGGGATCGAGGGCGCGCGGATGATCTTCGGTGCGATCATCGCGGCGGGCGCCATCGCGATCGTGATCGCGCCGCTGATGTCGAAGATGTTGCGTTTCTTCCCGCCGGTGGTGACAGGAACGATCATCCTGGTCATCGGTGTCACGCTGATGCGCATCGGTATCAACTGGATCTTTGGGCTGCCGGTCGGCCCGACCGCGCCCAAGATCGTTGACCCTGCCCATGCCGACTGGCTGAAGCAGGTGGGCGAACTGGCGGCCGCGTCGGGTGGGACGATCCCCGAACTGCCCAAGGGCCTTTCGCTTGCGCCTTCGGCCTCCAACCCGCTCTATGCCGCGCCGGGCAACATCCTGGTGTCCTTCATCGTGCTGGCCGCGATCCTGCTGATCGCGCGTTACGGAAAGGGCTTCGTCGCCAATATCGCGGTGCTTCTGGGCATCGTCGTCGGCGGTGTCCTGGCCGCCGCGCTTGGCATGATGCATTTCGACAAGGTCGGCGGGGCAGGCTGGTTCGCGCTGATCTCGCCCTTCCATTTCGGCGCGCCGATCTTCGATCCGGTGATGATCCTGACCATGGTTCTGGTGATGATCGTCGTCATGATCGAATCCACCGGCATGTTCCTTGCACTTGGCGACATGACCGACAGCAAGGTTACGCCCAGGCGGCTTGCGGCCGGCCTGCGGATGGACGGTCTGGGTACGGTCATCGGGGGGCTTTTCAACACCTTCCCCTATACCTCGTTCAGCCAGAACGTCGGCCTTGTCGGCGTCACCGGGATCAAGAGCCGCTATATCTGCGTGACGGGCGGGCTCATCCTGATCGTGCTTGGCCTTGTGCCGAAGATGGGCGCCCTGGTCGAGGCGCTGCCGACCGCCGTCCTTGGCGGCGCGGGGCTTGTGATGTTCGGCATGGTTGCCGCGACCGGGATCCGTATCCTGGCCTCCGGCGTCGATTTCGCCGGCAACCGCCACAACCTGTTCATCGTGGCGGTTTCGCTGGGCTTCGGGATGATCCCGCTGGTCGCGCCGGACTTCAAGATGTGGATGCCGCATTCGATCCATCCGCTGATCGATTCCGGTATCCTGCTGACGACCATCTCGGCGGTGGTGCTGAACGCCTTCTTCAACGGGGCAAGCGGCACGGCGGATGACGCGCGCGCGGCTGCCAGCGTGGCCGACCACTGACGGCGACAGATCCGAAGGGGGCGGCCACGCCCCCTTCGACCTTTTCGGCGGCACTTGCATGGCCCGTGCATTCATGGTCATCTGGCGGCAAGGTTTTGATCAAATCAAATGGCCGACATCACCGCCCCCGACCTCGCTGCCCCGAGCCTGACAGCCCCGCCGCCGGAGCATTCGGCAGAAGCCGCGCTTGCGCTGGCCGAACGCCACTTCGGAAAGACCGGGGTGCTGGAAAGGCTTACCTCGGAACGCGATCTGAACTTCCGGCTGACGACCGGGTCAGGCGAAAGCTTCGTCCTGAAGATCGGGAATGCCGCCGAGCCGGCCGCCGTGTCGGAATTTCAGACAGCGGCGCTCGCGCATGTCGCCGCGCGCGATCCCGGCCTGCCGGTTCCTCGAACCATCGCCGCACGCGACGGACGCACCTGCGTGCCGCTTCCGGGGGGCGAGGTGCTGCGGCTCCTCAGCTGGCTCGACGGGCAGCCGATGCACCGGGCCGCGTCCGGCCCGGGCCTGCGCGCCAGCCTTGGTGCCATCGCGGCACGGCTGACGCGCGCGCTCGATGGCTTCGATCACCCCGAAGCGGGGCACGAACTGCTTTGGGATATCCGAAATGCCGCGCGGCTGCGCCCGTTTCTGCCGACGGTCTCCGACCCGGACCTGCGGTCGCTCGCCACGCTCTGGCTCGACCGGTTCGAGGGCGATATCGCCCCGGCATTGCCGACACTTCCCTGGCAGGTCGTCCATGCCGACCTGAACCCCCATAACCTTCTGACCGATCCATCCGGCCGGGCCGTGACCGGCATCCTCGACTTCGGCGACATGGTCCGGACGGCACGGATCTGCGACCTTGCGGTCGCGGCGTCCTATCACGCCGATCCCGACCGGCCGCTTGCCACCCTGGCCGAGGTCGTGACGGCCTGGCACGCCGTCTTGCCCCTGACCGGGGACGAGGCGCGGCTGATCGCCGATCTTGTCGCGATGCGGATGGTCCTGACCGTGGTCATCGCAAGCTGGCGTGCGGGGCTTTACCCCGATAACGCACCCTATATCCTGCGCAATGTCCCGGCCTCGGGCGCGGGGCTCGCAGCCCTGAGCGAAGTCGGCCGGGATGCGGCCCGGGCCCGGATCGCAAGCTGTCTGGAGGATTGAGATGACCGCCCGCGAAGCCATGCCGAACGCCTATGTCGCGGGGAAAGGCAACCTTTCGCCCGAGGATGCGGCGCTTGTCGCCCGCCGTGAACGGGTGCTTGGCCCGGCCTACCGGCTGTTTTACGAAACCCCTGTGCATCTCGTCCGGGGCGAAGGCGTCTGGCTTTACGACGCAGAGGGCAACGCCTACCTCGACACCTACAACAACGTGGCCTCGGTCGGGCATGGCCACCCCCGCGTGGTGGCCGCGATGGCCAACCAGGCCGCCACCTTCGCCAGCCATACCCGCTATCTGCACGACGCCATCCTTGGCTATAGCGAACGTCTTCTGGCGACGCTGCCCGCCGCGATCGGCCACATGATGTTCACCTGCACGGGGTCCGAAGCGAACGATCTTGCCCTGCGGATCGCGCGGGAACACACCGGCGGCACAGGGGTGATCGTCACCGAAAACGCCTATCACGGGGTGACTCTCGCGGTGTCGGGCTTTTCGCCGTCGCTGGGGCCCGGGGTGGCGCTTGGCGAACATGTACGCACCGTGCCGGCGCCCGATCCGGCCCGGGGTGCGGCGGCGGGCGCGCAATTCGCCGCCGGCGTACAGGCGGCGATCGACGACCTCAGGCGGCACGGCGTTCGCCCCGCCATCCTGATCGTGGACACCGTGTTTTCCTCTGACGGCGTGATCCCCGACCCGGCAGGTTTCCTGGCCCCGGCGGTAGCCGCCATCCGTGCGGCGGGCGGGCTTTTCGTCGCGGACGAGGTGCAGCCCGGCTTCGGGCGGACCGGCGCCGGCATGTGGGGCTTTGCCCGCCACGGGATCGTTCCCGACATGGTGTCGATGGGCAAGCCGATGGGCAATGGATACCCCGTCGCGGGCCTTGCGCTGCGCCCGGAAGTCGTCGCGGATTTCGGCACCAGCGGACGCTATTTCAACACCTTCGGCGGCAATGCCGTGGCCGCCGCGACAGCCGGCGCCGTTCTTGACGTGATCGAGGACGAGGGCCTGATCGACAACGCCCGCACGACCGGCGCCTATCTTGCCGAAGGTTTGCGCGACCTGGCAGACCGCTACAGGCAGATCGGGGATGTTCGGGCGGCGGGATTGTTCATCGGCGCGGATATCGTGACCGACGGTCGGGCCGACGCCCGCCTGACGCACCGGATCGTCAACGACCTGCGTGCGCGGCGTGTTCTCATTTCTGCAACCGGGCGCCACGCGAACACGCTGAAAATCCGGCCGCCGCTTGTCTTTGCGCGCGACCACGCGGGGGTCTTCCTTGACCGGCTTGAAGATGTTCTGAAAGGGCTTGGCTAAAGCGCCGCCATCCGCCGTGCGGCGTCCAGCATGCGGTTTGAAAACCCCCATTCGTTGTCGTACCAGCCGAAGACCCGGACCAGCCCGCCCGTGGTCACATGCGTCTCGGGCAGGGCCATGACGATGCTTTCGGGCCGCGCGCGCAGATCGGACGACACCAGCGGCCGGTCCGTCGCGCCGATCACGCCGCCGGCGGCGCGCAGGACGCGGTTGATCTCTTCCCTCCCGGGTCGCGCCCGTGTCATGACGCTAAGGTCCACCGCCGAAACCGAGGCCGTCGGCACCCGCACCGCAGCCCCTTCGATCCGGCCCGCGATCTCGGGCAGCACGACATCCAGCATCCGCTGGGCCGAGGTCGTCGTCGGCACCATCGACAGGGCCGCGGCCCGGCTTCTGGCGAAATCGGCCCCGGGCGCGTCGACGGTCGGTTGCGACCCGGTGTAGCAGTGGATGGTCGTCATCCAGCCGGTTTCGACCCCCCATTCCCGTTCGATCAGCCGCGCGAGCGGCGCCAGGGCGTTGGTCGTGCAGGACGCGTTCGAGACGATCCGGTGATCGGGCGAAAGCCGGTCGTCGTTGGCGCCGATCACCAGGGTGAAATCGGCTGTCCCGGACGGCCCTGAGACAAGCACACGACCCGCCCCGGCCCGCAGCCCCGCCTCCGCAAAGGAACGTTCGCCCCCAAGCCCGGTGCATTCCATGACAACGTCGATGCCCGACAGGTCCAGCCGGGACAGGTCGCGTTCGCCGGTCAGCGAAACCCTGCGCCCGTCGATCACCATCGCGCCGCCATCCAGCCGCACGTCACCCTTCCAGGGGCCGAAGGTGCTGTCGTATTCGAAAAGATAGGCTGCCATCTCGGCGGGGGCGATGTCGTTGACCGCCACGATCTCGATGCTGGCGTGGTGCGGGTCCGACAGTGCCGCCCGCAGGACCGACCGGCCGATCCGGCCAAACCCGTTGATCGCAACCCGAACTGCCATCTGCGCCTCCGCCCTCGTTCGGCATCAGTCAAACCACGAAGGCGCGCGGCGCGGAACCCCCGTTTTTGTACCCGATACGCGGGTATCCGATCGCTGCCAGAGGCCTCAGACCTCGACCGAAACCGCCAGCCCGCGTTCTTCGGCACGCCGCACGGCGGCGCCGGCGACTGCGAGGTCTTGCAGTCCTACGCCCGTGCCGTCGAAAAGGGTGATCTGGCCGTCGGACTGTCGTCCCGGCGCCAGCCCCGCGATCACCGCGCCGATCGGCGTGATGTCCGCAGTGGCGATCAGGCCCTGGGCAATGGCGTGCTGCGCCTCACCGATCGTGACCGACTGGCCGACCTCGTCGGTGAAGACCCGTGCCCGCGCCAGCAGCGCCGGTTCGACCTCCTGCTTGCCGATGGTGTCGGTGCCCATGCAGGCCAGATGGGTGCCAGGCGCGACATGCGCCGACATCAGCGATGCGGCGGGCGAAGAGGTGATGGTCACGATCACATCCGCCTCGGCCATCCGTTCGATCGGCACGGCCTCGAACGGCAGGCCAAGTTCGGCGGCGACCTCGCCCAGCCTGGGCAGCATGTCAGGGTGATAGTTCCAGCCGATGACCTTTTCGAACCTGCGCACCCGCGCCGCCGCGCGCAGCTGGAACGCCGCCTGATGGCCCGCGCCCACCATGCCGAGGACCTTCGCGTTCGCCCGCGCCAGCCGGTCGATCGAGATCGCGGATGCCGCCGCCGTGCGCAGCGCGGTCAGAAGGTTGCCGCCGACCATCGCCGTCGGCCGCCCGGTATCGGGATCGAACAGATAGACCGTCGACTGGTGGTTGGTGATGCCGCGCGCCATGTTGCCCGGGAAATAGCCCCCGGCCTTCACCCCCAGCATGCCGCCCGCCCGGTCAAGGCCGGACTTGAAGCCGTATTGCCGGCCCTCGCCCAGCGCCTCGCGCACGACGGGGAAGTTGTAGGCCTCGTCCCGCGCCATGGCGGCAAAGGTCGCCTCCACCGCGGCAAATGCATCCTCGGCCGAGACGAGATCGGCGATCAGCTTTTCAGGCACGATCAGCATGCCGCTTCCCTTTCATTCTGGTGCAAATACTCCGGGGGTGTGGGGGCAGCGCCCCCACCCGCCTTGCGGAATGCGCGATCAGTAGGCCCTGCCGCGCGCGGATACCGGCCAGACGACCTCGACCTTGCCGCCCCGGACGCCGACATACCAGTCATGGACGTTCGCGGTCGGATCGCAATGGCCGGGCACCAGCTTCAGCTTGTCGCCGACCTTCAGAACGCCCGCGGGGTCTTCGATCACCCCGTGTTCGTCCGAGCACTTGATGTATTTCACATCCGTCCGGCCGTAGACGACCGGCAGGCCGCTGTCGACCGACTGCGCCTTCAGGCCGGCATCGCAGACCGCCTTGTCGGCTTTCACATGGCTCATCACCTGTGTCAGGATGAAAAAGGCGTTTTCCCATTCGCCCTGGTCGATCCGGTGCCCGTCCTTGTCAAGGATGCGGCCGTAATCGGCATCCATGAAGGCGTAGGAACCGCACTGAAGTTCATTGTAGACGCCCGAATTGCTTTCGAAATAGTAAGATCCGGTGCCGCCGCCGGACACCAGTTCGGGTTCCAGCCCGGCGGCCCTAAGACCCTCTACCGCGTCCTTCACCATCGCGATGGCGGTGTCGAGTTTCGCCTTGCGGTCCTCGTACTTGTCCATGTGCTGCATCGCGCCCTGATAGGCCTGAATGCCGGTGAACTTCAGCCCCGGCGCGGCGTCGACGGCCTTTGCGATGGCGACGACGGCCTCGGTCGTCGTCACGCCGCAGCGCCCCGCGCCGCAGTCGATCTCGATGAAGACCTCAAGCTCGGTCCCGTGCCGGACGGCAGCGGCCGACAGGTCGGTCACGTTGGCGATGTCGTCGACGCAGACGATGATCCGGCTGCCCAGCTTCGGCAGTTGCGCCAGGCGGTCGATCTTCAGCGGATCGCGCACCTGGTTGGAGACGAGCACGTCCTTGATCCCTCCGCGCACGAAAACCTCGGCCTCGCTGACCTTCTGGCAGCAGACGCCGACCGCACCGCCCAGCTTTTCCTGCAGCTTCGCGACATCGACGGACTTGTGCATCTTGCCATGCACCCGGTGGCGCATTCCGTGCGCCTTGGCATAGTCGCCCATCTTCGTGATGTTGCGTTCCAGCGCATCAAGGTCGAGGATCAGGCACGGCGTCTGGATGTCGGCCTCGTCCATGCCGGGTTTCGCCGGGATATCGTAACCGACCTCAAGGTTCGCGTAACGGTCATGTGCGTTCATTTCAGCCTCCTCAGCCCTGCATCCAGGGCAGTTTGTCCAGATCGACATTGCCGCCGGTGATGATCACCCCGACGCGCTTGCCTTTGAAAACGTCCTTGTTCTTCAAGATGGTGGCCAGTGGCACCGCGCTTGAGGGTTCCATGACCACGCGCAGGTGCTTCCAGGTCAGTTTCATCGCGTCGACGATTTCCGGGTCGGAGGCGGTGAGAATGTCGCTGACATGGGACTTCACGAAATGCCAGGTCAGGTCCTTGAGCGGCACCAGAAGCCCGTCGGCGACCGTCCTGGGCGCATCGTCGGCGATGATGTGCCCGGCCTTGAAACTGCGGTAGGCGTCGTCTGCCTGTTCGGGCTCGGCCGCGATCACCTTCGTTTCCGGCGCCAGGGTCGACAATGTCAGGCAGGTGCCCGAGATCATGCCGCCGCCGCCGATCGGGGCGACGACAATATCAAGCCCGCCAGTGTCCTCGATCATCTCCTTCGCGCAGGTTCCCTGACCGGCGATCACGCGCGGGTCGTTGTAGGGATGGACGAAATCGCCGCCCGTTTCGGCCTGCACCCTGGCGAATGTCGCCTCTCGCGAACTGGTCGAGGGTTCGCATTCGGTGATCTTGCCGCCGTAGCGGCGAACCGTGTCCTTCTTGGCCTGCGGCGCGCTGTGCGGCATCACCACGTTGCAGGGGATGCCGCGCAGCATGGCCGCGTAGGAAAGGCAGGACGCATGGTTTCCCGAAGAATGCGTGGCGACACCCTTCGCCGCCTGCGCCTCGTCAAGGCCGAAGACCGCGTTGGTCGCGCCGCGCACCTTGAAGGCGCCCGGTTCCTGGAAGTTTTCGCATTTGAAGAAGATCTGCGCCCCGGTCAGGTCGTTGAGATAGTCCGATGTGCGGATCGGCGTGCGGCGGATATGCGGCTTGATGCGTTCATGCGCCTCAAGCATGTCCTGGTAAGTCGGGATGTACATCGATTGGTCCTTCATCTCACGCCGCCGCCTTCGCGGCCTCTCCCGCGTTCTTGCGGTAGTAATCCTGCGCCGCCGCGACACCTGTGCCAAGCGTGATCGGATAGCCAAGGTCGGCCATGCACATTTCCGCCGTCGCAAGGCCCGACAGCATCATCGCATCGGTCAGGCTGCCGAGGTGGCCGATCCGGAAGACCTTGCCTGCGACCTCGCCCAGGCCCACGCCAAAGGCCATGCCGTATTTCTCGGCCGCGACCTTGACCACATCGGTGCCGTTGAATCCCTCGGGGACGACGACGGCGGTGACGGTGTCGGAATAAAGATCGGACGAGGCGGCGCAGGGCCGCATGCCCCAGGCCGCGATGGCACGGCGCACGCCTTCGGCGATGCGGTGGTGGCGGGCATAGACATTGGCCAGACCTTCGTCCTGAAGCATCTGGACGGCGGTCGCGAGGCCGTTGATCAGCCCGACCGCGGGCGTATAGGGATAGCCGCCCGCCGCATAGCTTTTCTGCATGTCGCGGAAGTCGAAGAAGGTTCGCGGCAGGCGCGCGGTGTCCATTGCGGCGACCGCCTTGGGCGACAGGCCCAGGATGGCAAGACCGGCGGGCAACATGAAGCCCTTCTGGCTGCCGGCAACCGCGATATCGACGCCCCAGCCATCCATCTCGAAGGGCATCGAACCGATGGAGGACACGCCGTCGACGAACAGCATCGCGGGATGGGTGGCGCGATCCATCGCCTTGCGGATGCCCGCGATGTCGCTTTTCACGCCGGTGGCGGTTTCGTTGTGGGTCGCGAGGACCGCCTTGATCCGGTGCCCGCTGTCGGCGGCAAGCGCGGCCTCGATCGCGGTGACGGGTGCGCCCTGGCCCCAGGGTGTCTCGATGATCTCGACGTTCAGCCCGTGGCGCTGGCACATGTCGATCCAGCGATGGCTGAACATGCCGAACCGTGCCGCAAGAACCGTGTCACCCGGCGACAGCGTGTTGGTGATCGCCGCCTCCCAGCCGCCGGTGCCGGTGGAGGGGAAGAGGATGACCTCGCCATCCCGGGTGCCCAAGACCGCTTTGACGCCAGCGACGGCCGGCTTGAAGACCCGTGCGAAGGCCGGCGAACGGTGATCGACCGTCGGCATGTCGCACGCCTTGCGGATCACCTCCGGTATGTTCGTCGGGCCGGGAATGAAGACCGGGTTCTGGTAAGACATGGGACCCCCCAAATTCGGAATTCCGGCACGATATCGCGTCCCCTCGCGGGTGCCAATTTTTTCGAAAAATCATTTCATAGGGCGTAAAAGAATTATAACATATTGATATTAAATGATCTTAGCTTTTTCATTGATCGGAATGAATTTTCATTCTACGAAATATTTGGGGGGGGAACGCACCATGGCCGAACAGCGCACGCGCGGAAGACCGAAAAGCTTTCATGACCGGACGGAACAGAACACCATCCAGTCGCTCGACCGGGCGCTGATGATTCTGAAGGTGGTCAGCGAGGCCGGCGGCCTGACCCTTTCTGAACTTGCGCAGCGCAGCGGCCAGTCGGCGCCGACCGTCTACCGGGTGCTGACCACGCTTCAGACCCACGGTTTCGTCGAGGTCGAGGACCCCGGCCAGCTTTGGCATGTGGGCGGCGGGGCGTTCAGGGTCGGGTCCGAATTTCTGCGTCGCACCAAGGTCGTCGAGCGGGCGCGCCAGCCGATGGACCGGCTGATGCGGGAAACCGGCGAAACCTCGAACCTCGGGGTCGAGCATCGCGACCGGGTGCTGTTTCTGAGCCAGGTCGAAACGCACGAGGCGATCCGCGCCTTCTTTCCGCCCGGCACCCTTTCGGCGATGCATATCTCCGGTATCGGAAAGGCGCTTCTGGCCTGGTACCCAGAGGCGCGCGTGCGCCAGATCGCGGCGCAGGGCTTGCAGGCGCTGACACCAAGGTCGCTTGCGACCGAGGGGGCGCTTCTGGCGGACCTGGCGGCGACTCGGGCGCGCGGCTATGCCATCGACGACCAGGAGCGGGCCGAGGGGATGCGCTGCGTGGCCGCCCCGGTCTTCAACGCGCATGGCGAACCGGTGGCGGGTCTTTCGGTTTCCGGTCCGGCCTTCCGCATGGCGCTTGAGAACGCGGGGGCGATCGGGGCGCAGGTGCGCCGGGCGGCCGATACGGTGACCGAGGCGACCGGCGGGCGCATCCCGTCCTGAGGCGAAACCCGTTTACAGACCGCCGCCCCGGCGCGATAGTCGGTGACAGACGCGCGCCAGGGAGGAAGCCATGCCCAAGATTTCCAGCGAGTTTTCCGGCCAGACCGTCATCACCACCTTCGAGATGACGCCGGGCACGGCGCAAGACCTGATGGACGAATTGCGCGATGCCTACGACAAGTTCATTTCGCACCAGCCGGGGTTCATCGGTGCCGGCCTGCACATGAATGACGCCCAGACCCGCATCGCCAATTATTCCCAATGGCAGCGGCGCGAGGATTTTCAGGCCATGTTGCGCACCGCCGAAATGCGGGAACGCAACCGCCGCATTGCCGCGCTGTGTTCCCGGTTCGAGCCGGTGATGTACGAGGTGATGGCAAGCTACGACTAAAGGCGGTCAGGGTGCGGCCGACAGGCAGTCGTGGATGCTTTCGGCCGTACTGCGCAGGATCGCCGTGTATAGGCCCGATCCCGGCTCCATGCTGCGCCCGGAGGGGTCCAGCGGGCGCCCGATGCGGGCGGGTGTCCCCTCGGCCAGCGTTGCGATGATCTTCGGATCGCTTCCCGCTTCGGGGAAGATGCACGCCGCCCCCCCGCTTTCCAGAATCTCGCGAATCTCGGACAGATGGGCGGCGCCGGGCGCGGCGGCGTCCCCTTCGGCCACGCTGGCGGCAACGCTCAGCCCGAAGCGGTCGGCGAAATAACCGAAGGCATCGTGGCCGACGACGATCGGGGCGGACGGCAGGGTCGCGAATACGGCGCCCATTTCGCCCGCAAGGCTCATGAGGCCGGCCTTTTCCGAAGCCGCATTGGCGCGATAGGTTTCGCCATTTTCGGGATCGCGCGCGGCCAGCGCATCCGCGATGACATCCAGCCAGACCGCGCCATTGGCGGGGTCAAGCCAGGCGTGGGGGTCAAGCCCCGCGTGGACATGCCCGTGGTCCGTATCTTCGTGGTCATCATGGTCATCATGGTCATCATGGTCATCATGGCCGTCATGGTCATCATGGCCGTCATGGTCATCATGGTCGTCATGGCCGTCATGGTCGTCATGCGCCCCGGCGTGATCCATTTCGGCTTCGGCAAAGTTGCGGGTGTGTGTGCCTTCGGTGTGCAGAAGGGCGATCGCCCCGGACGGCGACGCTGCCTCCAGCGCGCGATCAAGCCAGGGCGTCATTTCCGGCCCGATCCAGAAGACGATATCCGCCTCTCCCAGGGCCGCGCGCTGGGATGGGCGGAGCTGAAAGTCATGGGCATCGGCGCCCTTGTCCAGGAGCACCCCGGGCGATCCGAGTTCGCCCATCACCGATGCGACCAGCGACTGCACGACCGGCATGTCGGTGACGACGCGCGGCACCTCGGCGCAGGCGGGCGTGGCGGCAAGCGCGAAAAGAAAGACAAGACGGCGCATGGAAACTCCTTGCTTGCGAGTGAGATCGCGGCCTTATATGTTATATCATAACGTATACGCAAGAACTGTTATAGTATAACATGATGAAATGCATGTCCGACGATGTCGAAACCGCAGCGCTCGCCTTCGCGCGGCACGATCACGGCGATTGCGCCGGCGGCATTCTGGCGCGGGCCGATGCACTGGCCGAGAAGCGCGGCATCCGGCTGACGCCCGTTCGACGGCGCGCGCTTGAGATTCTGCTGGAAGCGCATCGCGCGATGGGCGCCTACGAGGTGCTGGAGCGTCTGGCGGCGGAAGGTTTCGGCAACAAGCCCCCGGTTGCCTACCGCGCGCTGGAATTTCTGGTCGAGCAGGGGCTGGCCCATCGCATCCGCCGGCTGAATGCCTTCGCCGCCTGCATGCATCCCGGCGAAGCGCATGCCCCGGCGTTCTTCATCTGCCGGGCCTGCGGCGCGGTCGCCGAAGCGCCCGCCGAAGCGGTCCGCGCGGCAATGGAAGCCGCCGCTGGCGCCATCGGCTTTGCGATCGAACGGATGAATGCCGAGGCGCTGGGCCTTTGCCCGGCCTGTGCGGGGGCGGGCAAATGACCCTGATCGCGGCGCGGGGCCTGACCGTCCGCCACGGTGGCCAGACCGTTCTTGCGGGTGTCGATTTCGCCATCGCGAAAGGCGAGATCGTGACGGTGGTCGGGCCGAACGGGTCAGGGAAATCGACGCTTCTCAAGGCCCTGATCGGCCTTGAGAAGGCGGCGGAGGGGCAGGTGACACGGGCTCCGGGCCTGCGTATCGGCTATGTGCCCCAGCGCCTGCACCTGGACCCGAGGCTGCCGATGACGGTTCGCCGGTTCCTGTCGCTTCCCGCCCGCGCAAGCGATGCGGATGCGGCGGCCGCCCTGACGCGCGTCGGCGTGCCCGGGCTTGAGGCGCGGGCGATGTCGGCGCTGTCGGGCGGCCAGTTCCAGCGGGTTCTGCTGGCCCGTGCGCTGCTGGCACGGCCCGAGATTCTGATCCTCGACGAACCGACCCAGGGCCTTGACCAGCCCGGCGTCGCCGCCTTCTACCGCCTGATCGAGGAAGTGCGCGGCGAAACCGGCGTTGCCGTCCTGATGGTCAGCCATGACCTGCATGTCGTCATGAGCGCGACGGACCGTGTCGTCTGCCTGAACGGCCATGTCTGCTGCGAAGGCACGCCGCGCGTCGTCTCTGCCGCGCCAGAGTATCGTGCGCTTTTCGGTCTTGGCACCGGCGGGGCGCTGGCGCTTTACCGCCACGTCCACGATCACGACCACGATCATCAGCATGACGGGCCCGCCCACGATCATGCCCGCGATCACGGGCACGCCCATGCCCACGGCGGCGATCACGCCCACAGCCACCACCACGAGGGCACGAATGCCTGACGATTTTCTTGTTCGTGCCGCGCTTGCCGGGCTGGGGCTGACGCTGGCGACGGGCCCGCTTGGCGCCTTCGTGGTCTGGCGGCGGATGGCCTTCTTCGGGGACGCGACAGCGCATGCCGCGATCCTCGGGGTGGCGCTGGCGCTGGCCACGGATCTGCCCTTCTATCTTGGCACGCTTGCTGTCGTCCTTGCCATGGGCCTTGGAGTTTCGGCGCTGACCGGCCGCGGCCGGGCGGCGGATACGGTCCTGGGTGTCCTGGCCCATTCGGCGCTGGCCTTTGGCCTGATCGCCGTGTCCTTCCTGCCCGGCGTGCGGACGGACCTGTCCGCCTATCTTTTCGGCGATGTCCTGGCCGTGACCCTGACCGATGTCGTCTGGGTCTGGGCCGGTGCGCTTGCCGTCCTCGCGCTACTTCTCTGGCGCTGGCAGGCGCTCCTGACCGCGACCGTGGACGAGGCGCTGGCGCAGGCGTCCGGCATCGACCCGCGCCGCGAAGGGCTGCTGCTGACACTGGCGCTCGCGCTCGTCGTCGCCGTTGCGGTCAAGATCGTCGGTGCGCTCCTGATCGCGGCGCTCCTGATCATTCCCGCCGCCGCGGCGCGCGGCCCCGCGCGTTCGCCCGAGGCGATGGCCGCGCTGGCCGTTCTGGCCGGTGCGTTCTCTGTTCTGGGCGGGCTTTGGCTGTCTTTACGGCTCGACACGCCCGCCGGGCCGTCGATCGTGGCGGCCGCCGCGGCGATCTTCGCGCTTAGCCTGATCCCTCGGCGCAGCGGGTAGATTTCCCCCCGGCCGGGCGCTATTGCTGGGTCGCATTTGCCCCGGGGGGACTGGAATGGCGAACCATCTTTACGACGCGCTTTTCGGCCGCCACGCCGGCAGCGAGGCCGATTTCCTGATCGCCCCGGACGGTGCACGAACCACCTACCGCGCCTTTCTTGCCGATGCGGCGCGCTATGCCCACGCGCTGCGCGGCGCGGGCCTGGCCCCGGGCGACCGCGTGGCGCTCCAGCTCGAGAAAAGCGCGCATATGCTCGCGGTGATCGCGGGCGCCATCCGGGCAGGCATCGTGTTCCTGCCGCTCAACACCGCCTACACCCCGGCCGAGGTCGCCTATTTCGTCGGCAATTCCGGTGCGCGGCTGCTGCTCGCGGACAGCGCCCGGGCCGACGCGCTTGCCCCTGTTGCGGGCGACTGTGGCGCCGCGCTGATGACGCTCGACCCCGACGGAAGTGGCAGCTTCGCCAACCTTGCTGCCGGCCAGGCGGAGGACTTTCCGGCCGAGCCCTGCGGGCCCGACACGCTGGCGGCGCTGCTTTACACATCCGGCACCACCGGCCGGTCGAAGGGCGCTATGATGAGCCACGCGAACCTTCTGTCGAACGCCGAAGTGCTGGTCGATGCCTGGCGCTTCACCTCCGCCGACGTGCTCTTGCACGCGCTGCCGATCTTCCACACCCACGGCCTGTTCGTCGCCACCAACGTGGCGCTCCTGGCCGGCTGCCCGATGATCTTCCTGCCGAAGTTCGACACCGAGACGGTGATCCGCCTGCTGCCAGAGGCCACCACGATGATGGGGGTGCCGACGTTCTACACCCGGCTTCTGGACGATCCTCGGCTCAACCGCGACCTCGTCTCGGGCATGCGCCTGTTCGTCTCCGGCTCCGCGCCGCTTCTGGCAGAGACGCACCGCAAGTGGGAGGACCGTACCGGGCACCGCATCCTCGAACGCTACGGCATGACCGAAACCAACATGAACACCTCGAATCCCTATGACGGGGATCGCCGCGCGGGCACCGTGGGCTTGCCGCTGCCGGGGATCGAGCTGAAGGTCTGCGACGCCGCCGGGCACCCGGTCCGTGAGGGTGAGATCGGGGTAATCGAGGTGCGCGGCCCGAACGTCTTCAAGGGCTACTGGCAGATGCCCGAAAAGACCCGGGAAGAACTTCGCGGCAACGGGTTCTTCATCACCGGCGATCTCGGCCAGATCGACGCGGACGGCTATGTCAGCATCGTCGGCCGGGGGAAGGATCTGATCATCACCGGGGGCTTCAACGTCTATCCCAAGGAAATCGAGATGGCGCTGGATGCGCGCCCGGGCGTGCTGGAAAGCGCGGTGATCGGCGTGCCGCATCCCGATTTCGGAGAGGCCGTGGTCGCCGTCGTCGTGCCGGAAAAAGGCGCAAAGCTTGACCCCGATGCGCTCAGGCAGGGGATCGCCGCCGAACTGGCCGCCTTCAAGCGGCCCAAGCATATCGCCATCGTCACGGACCTGCCGCGCAACACGATGGGAAAGGTCCAGAAGAACCTGCTGCGCGACAGCTACGCCCCGCTTTTCCGCGGTTAGCGGCGCGGGGGGCGCGACTTGTAGACCGGCAGGCGCCAGCCGAAAAGCAGGCTTCCCGCCCTCAGCGTGAAGACGACCGCGGCACACAGAAGGAGCGCCGGACCCTGGCCCAGGGTTCCGGCCGCCGACAGCGCCGCCGCCGCACCCGCAAGCGCCGCGGTCACGTAAAGCTCGCCCTGTTTCAGGACCAGCGGCACTTCGTTGCAGACCACGTCGCGCATCAGCCCGCCCAGGCACCCCGTCGCCACACCCATCAAGAGAACGATGGCAAAGCTGTGCCCCAGTGTCATAGCCACCCCGGTCCCTGCGGGAACCGCCACCGCCAGCGCCAGCGCGTCGAGCCAGGTCAGAAGCTTCAGACGGCTTTCGAAAAGGTGCGCGGTGAAGAACACCACCACCGCCGCCGCCACCGCGACCCCGACGAAGGACGGCGCGGCGATCCAGAAGACCGGGTTGCGGTCCAGGACCACGTCGCGCACCGTGCCACCGCCCGTCGCCGTCAGCGCGGCCACGAAGGCAAACCCCACGATGTCCAGCTGCGCGCGGCTCGCGACCAGCGCCCCGGTCAGGGCGAAGACGAAGACAGAAGCGTAGTCGAGAAGCTCAAGAAGCGTCATCGGCGCGGGCCTTGCGCGGCTTGAAAGGCTTCATTCCGGCCCTCGCAAGTTCGTCCGCGCGCTCGTTTTCCGGGTGGCCGGCATGGCCCTTGATCCATTCCCAGGTGACAGTGTGGCGCGCCTGCGCGGCGTCCAGACGTTCCCAAAGATCCACGTTCTTGACAGGCTTCCTGTCGGCGGTGCGCCAGCCGTTCCTCTTCCAGCCGTGGATCCAGGTGGTGACGCCGTTCTTCACATAGGCGCTGTCGGTCACCACGGTGATCGCCGAAGGCCGCGACAGCGCCTCCAGCGCAGAGATTGCGGCCAGCAACTCCATCCGGTTGTTGGTCGTTTCCGCCTCGCCGCCGTTCAGCTCGCGCTCGCGCATCACCGCCGACCCCTCGACCGCCCGCATCAGGACGCCCCAGCCCCCTGGCCCGGGATTTCCCGAACAGGCACCGTCGGTATAGGCAAAGAGATCCGCCATCTTCTTCTTTTCTCAAATATCCTCGGGGGTGTGGGGGCAGACGGCCCCCACTTCCGCCGCCGGGCGTCTCATGCCGATTGCCGAAGCACGCGCGGCACCTTGAATTCGACATCCTCGCGCGCCGTTTCGACACGTTCGACGGTCACGTCGTAGCGGTCGCGGAAGGCGTCGATCACCTCGTTGACCAGCACCTCCGGCGCCGAGGCTCCCGCCGTCAAGCCGACCGCCCGCGCACCTTCCAGCGCCCGCCAGTCGATATCCGGCGCGCGCTGGACAAGCTGCGCATAGCCGCAGCCCGCCGCACGCCCGACCTCGACCAGCCGGCGCGAGTTCGACGAATTCGGCGCGCCGATCACCAGCAGCGCGTCGATCTTCGGCGCGATCGCCTTGACGGCCTCCTGCCGGTTGGTCGTGGCATAGCAGATGTCTTCCTTGTGCGGGCCGACGATGGCCGGAAACCGCGCTTTCAGCGCCGCGACGATCCCGGCCGTGTCGTCGACCGACAGGGTGGTCTGGGTGATGAACGCCAGCTTCGCCGGATCGCGCGGCGCGATCGCGGCGACATCGGCCACCGTCTCGACCAGCAACACCTCACCTTCGGGCAGCTGGCCCATCGTCCCCAGCGTCTCGGGGTGGCCGGCATGGCCGATCATGACCATCTGCAGGCCGTTCTCATGGTGCCGCTCGGCCTCGATGTGAACCTTGGAGACGAGCGGGCATGTCGCATCGACGAAGGTCATGCCACGCCGCGCCGCCTCTGCCGGCACGGCCTTTGGAACGCCATGGGCCGAGAAGATCACGGGGCGGTCCGCCGGGCAGTCCTCCAGCTCCTCGACGAAGACCGCGCCCTTGGCGCGCAGCCCGTCGACGACGAATCGGTTGTGCACGATCTCGTGGCGGACATAGACGGGCGCCCCCCATTTCTCGATCGCCATCTCGACGATGCGGATGGCGCGGTCCACTCCGGCGCAGAACCCGCGCGGCGCTGCGAGATATAGGGTAAGCGGGTCGGTCATCGCGTCCTCGGTACGTCCGGGCGGGACACTATTGCAGTGCCGGGTCACAGGCAACCTGCCCGAAGACAGCAGCGCGGATGTGCCGATGGGGCGGGTTCCGTCACGGCCACGCCGCCCCGATCGCAAATGCCGGCGGATCAGCGCCCGCCGGCGGTTTCCTCTTCCCGCTCGAAGCGGGGTTCGCGCGGCGGCCGCCCGATCACTTCGCGCAGCGCGTCAAGCTCGATGAAGTTGTCGGCCTGGCGGCGCAGTTCGTCCGCGATCATCGGCGGCTGCGACCGGATCGTCGACACGACCGATACCCGTACGCCCTGCCGCTGAAGGCTTTCCACCAGCGGGCGGAAATCCCCGTCGCCCGAAAACAGCACGATGTGATCGACGCGCGGGGCCAGTTCCATGGCATCGACCGTCAGTTCGATATCCATGTTGCCCTTGACCTTCCGCCGACCCTGGCTGTCGGTGTATTCCTTCGCCGGTTTCGTCACCATGCAAAAACCGTTGTAGTGAAGCCAGTCCACCAGCGGCCTGATCGGCGAATACTCGTCGTTCTCCAGAAGCGCCGTGTAGTAGAACGCGCGAAGCAATTTGCCCCGGCGCTCGAACTCCTGTCGCAGAAGCTTGTAGTCGATGTCGAAACCAAGCGCCTTTGCTGCAGCGTAAAGGTTCGATCCATCAATGAACAGCGCAAGCCGTTCGTCCTTGTAGAACATCAAATGTTCCTTCCAAAATATGTGCTGCCGAAGGTTTTTCCGGTTGCGTTTGCCGCGTTGTTCCGTCTTCGGCGAAGTCGAGAGTGGAATCACAGTAAGCAACATCGGGAAGCCTAATGAAATCTGTCCAAAAGGATAGGACCGCTCTGGTTGCGCTGGGCGGCAACCTTGGGCCCGGCACGGGCGGCACGGCGGATGTCTTGCGTCTGGCGCTGGCCGATCTTGCCGCGGCGGCCGGACGGCTTGTCGCGGTCAGCCGGTTCTTTTCGACCCCCGCCTTTCCGCCCGGGTCGGGCCCTGACTATGTGAATGCCGCAACGGCGCTTTCAACGTCGCTCGACCCTGAGGCGCTGCTGGCCGCTCTTCATGCGATCGAGGCCCGCCACGGGCGGGAAAGGACGGCGCGCTGGGCGGCGCGCACGCTGGACCTCGACCTTCTGGCGATGGGGGACGCGGTGCTGCCGGATGCCACGACCCAGGATCGCTGGTCTGCGCTTGATCCCGCGCTTCAACGCGAGGTCGCGCCAGACCGGCTGATCCTGCCCCATCCCCGCCTTCAGGATCGCGGATTCGTTCTTGTCCCGTTGATGGATGTGGCGCCGCTCTGGCGGCATCCGCGTACTGGAAAGACTGTCGCGGAGATGACAGCTGCCCTGCCAGAGGCCGATAAAGCCGGCATACGGCCGCTTTGACGGGGATTCCGCGCTTGTCAAGCCCGGACATAGGGCATAAATAGCGGTTTCACTTTCCCAGTCGGATTGGAGTAGCCGATGGCCCGCGTGACGGTTGAAGATTGCGTTGACAAGGTTCCGAACCGGTTCGAACTGGTCATGCTTGCCGCGCATCGTGCGCGCGAGATCGCGTCTGGTTCGTCGCTGACGATCGACCGCGACAACGACAAGAACCCGGTCGTCGCGCTGCGCGAGATCGCCGATGAGACGCAGACAGCCGCCGAATTGCGCGAACGCATGATCGAAAGCCACCAGACCCAGATCGAGGTCGACGAGCCCGAGGATGACGCGATGGCGCTCCTGATGGGCGCCGAGGTCGATCGCCCTGTCCATGACGACATGGACGAGGAACGGCTGCTGCGCCAGCTCATGGAAGCCCAGGGACAGGGCTGAGAGCAGGCACCTGGGACGAGCGGACCACGATGATCGACGTCGAAGACCTCATCGCCCTCGTCCATAACTACAATCCCAGGACCAACTCGGATCTGATCCGGCGCGCGTATGACTACGGGCGCCGGATGCACGATGGCCAGAAGCGTCATTCGGGCGAGGACTATTTCACCCATCCCGTCGCTGTCGCCGCGATCCTTACCGAACAGCGGCTGGATGACGCCACGATCGTAACCGCGCTTTTGCACGACACGATCGAGGATACGAAATCCACCTATTCAGAGGTCAGCCGCCAGTTCGGCGACGAGATCGCCGAACTTGTGGACGGCGTGACCAAGCTGACCAACCTGCAACTATCCTCCACCGCCTCCAAGCAGTCGGAAAACTTCCGCAAGCTTTTCATGGCGATGTCGAAGGATCTGCGGGTCATCCTCGTCAAGCTGGCGGACCGCCTGCACAACATGCGCACGATCAAGTCGCTCCCGGCCGAAAAGCAAGCCCGCAAGGCGCGCGAGACGATGGACATTTTCGCGCCGCTTGCCGGCCGGATGGGGATGCAATGGATGCGCGAGGAACTGGAGGACCTGTCCTTCCGCGTCCTGAACGCAGAGGCGCGATCCTCGATCATCCGGCGTTTCATCACGCTTCAGAAGGAAACCGGCGACGTGATCCAGAAGATCACCGCCGACATCCGGCTGGAGCTGGAGAAGGAGGCGATCGAGGCCGACGTGTTCGGCCGCGCCAAGAAGCCCTATTCGATCTGGCGCAAGATGCAGGAAAAGCAGTTGGCTTTCTCGCGCCTCTCCGACATCTACGGCTTTCGCGTGATCTGCCAGACCGAAAGCGACTGCTACCGTATCCTCGGCGCGATCCACCGGCGGTGGCGCGCGGTTCCCGGGCGGTTCAAGGACTACATCAGCCAGCCCAAGTCGAACGGCTACCGGTCGATCCACACCACCGTGTCGGGCCGCGACGGCAAGCGGGTGGAGGTGCAGATCCGCACCCGCCAGATGCACGAGGTCGCGGAGGCCGGCGTTGCCGCGCATTGGTCCTACCGCGACGGCGAACGCGCGCAGAACCCCTTTGCCGTCGACCCGGCGAGGTGGATCGCGACACTGACGGAACGCTTCGACACCGGCGACGATCATGACGAGTTCCTCGAGAACGTGAAGCTCGAGATGTATTCGGATCAGGTTTTCTGCTTCACGCCAAAGGGCGACGTGGTGCAGTTGCCCAAGGGCGCCACGCCGATCGACTTCGCCTATGCGATCCACACGCGCATCGGCAATTCCTGCGTCGGTGCCAAGGTGGACGGGATTCGCGTGCCCTTGTGGACGCGACTGAAGAACGGCCAATCGGTCGAGGTGATCACCGCGACGGGCCAGCGCCCGCAGGCCACCTGGATCGACATCGTTGTGACGGGCCGCGCGAAATCCGCGATCCGGCGGTCCCTGCGCGAGGAAGACAGAGAACGCTTCGTCAAGCTCGGTCAGGAACTTGCGCGCGTGGCTTTTGAACATGTCGGCCGAAAGGTCACCGACAAGGCACTGCGCATCGCGGCCAAGAACCTTGCCCTGCCGGACGAAAAGGAAGTGCTGGCGCGGATCGGATCGGCGGAACTGACCGCAAGCGAGGTTCTGGCGGCGATCTATCCCGAACTTGCCCAGCAGACCGCCGAAGAAGTCGATTCGCGGCGCGCCGTCGTCGGCCTGACCGCGGACCAGAGCTTTCGCCGGGCGAACTGCTGCCAGCCGGTGCCGGGCGAACGGATCGTCGGCATCACCTATCGCGGGCAGGGGGTCGTCGTTCACGCGATCGACTGCCCCGCCCTGGCGGAATTCGAGGATCAGCCGACCCGCTGGATCGACTTGCGCTGGCATTCCGGCCGTCACGCGGCGGTCTATACCGTCAGCCTCAATCTGACGATTGCCAATGATGCCGGGGTGCTTGGTGGAATCTGCACCTTGATCGGCAGGCAGAAGGCCAATATCTCCGACCTGACTTTCGTTGACCGCAAACCGGACTTCTACCGGCTGATCGTCGAGGTCGACTTGCGCGACGCCGAGCATCTGCATGCCCTGTTGACCGCGCTCGAGGCGGAACCGGATGTCGCTCAGGCAGAGCGGTACCGGGACCTGAACCGCAAGCCCTGAGGCAGGGCAGGAAGGAAACGGACCGGTGGTCTTCAAGCGGCGTAACCCCCGGACCTATCTTCAGATCATCGCCGAGGCGTTCTGGCCGCGTGGCGGTTGGACGCGCGCATTCCATTACGTCAAGCACCGCATCCGTCGCCTGCCCGACAATCCCGGAAGCATCGCGCGCGGCGTCGCCGCCGGTGTCTTCGTCAGCTTCACGCCGTTCTTCGGCTTCCACTTCGTGACCGCCTTTCTTGTCGCGCGACTCGTCCGCGGCAATGTGCTGGCGGCGCTTCTGGGAACCTTTTTCGGCAACCCGGTGACATTCCCGATCATCGCGATCAGTTCGCTGCAAATCGGTCACTTCATCCTGGGTACCACTTTCGATCCGGCAAGCCACATCACCCTGTTCGGAGAGTTTGTTGGCGCGGGCAAGGATCTCAAGCAGAATGTCATCGCGCTTTTTACCGACCAGCGGGCGCATTGGGGCAACCTGATCGGGTTTTTTGAACGGGTGTTCCTGCCCTATCTCGTCGGTGGGTTCGTGCCGGGTGTGATCGCGGGCATCATCAGCTACTGGGTGTCCGAACCGCTGATCGCGGCCTATCAGAAACACCGCCGCAAGAAGCTGCGCGACCGGTTGGAGAAGCTGCGCGAAAAGCTGCATGCGCGTGCCGAAGAACGCCGGGACCGGGGCAAGGGCGAATTGTAACCGTGACGATAAAGCCGTTCACAGCGCCCCGGCGCGTGACTTAACCTGCCCCGGACAGCGACCAGACGGAGTATACCGGTGACTCATCTCAGGCTTGGCGTGAACATCGACCATGTCGCAACCGTCCGCAACGCACGCGGATCGGCTTATCCCGACCCGGTCCGGGCCGCCCGGCTGGCCGAGGATGCCGGGGCCGACGGGATCACCGCGCATCTGCGCGAGGACCGACGCCACATCGTCGACAGCGATATCGACCGGTTGATGGCCTCGCTCAAGACGCCGCTGAACTTCGAGATGGCGGCGACGGCCGAAATGCAGGCGATCGCTCTGCGCCACCGCCCGCATGCTGTCTGCATCGTGCCCGAGAAACGCGAGGAACGGACAACCGAGGGCGGGCTTGACGTGGCATCCGACATCGCCCGCCTGACCGACTACATCGCCCCATTGCGGGAAGCGGGCAGCAGGGTGTCGATGTTCATCGGCCACGATCCGCGGCAGATCGAGGCTTCGGCGCGTATCGGGGCCGCGGTCGTCGAACTGCACACCGGACATTACTGCGACCTGCACGCCGAAGGCCGCCTTGCCGAACGCGATGCCGAACTGGCGGCGCTGGCCGAAGGCGCCCGGCTTGCGCATTCCCTGGGCCTTGAGGTTCATGCCGGTCATGGCCTGACCTATGACACCGTCGCCCCCGTCGCCGCCTTTCCCGAGGTGATGGAACTGAACATCGGGCATTTCCTGATCGGCGAGGCGATCTTTGTCGGCCTGCCCGAGGCGATCGCAGAGATGCGCCGGCGGATGGACGCGGCGCGGGCCTGACCGCGCCGCGCCGGACGCACACTTGTGCCGTCCCGAGATCGCGTCGGCCGGGACACAGGGCAGACATTCCCGCCGCGAACCCGCAGCGAGAAGCGATCTCTGGCAAAGAGCAGGTGCGGATGCCATAACCCCCCAAGATGCAGATCCGATGGGAGCCTGACTGAAATGATCCTCGGGATCGGGACCGACCTTGCCAATATCGAGCGCATCGCGGCGACGCTCGAACGCTTCGGAGACCGGTTTCTCGATCGCGTCTTTACGGATGCCGAAAAAAGCAAGGCCGAAGGCCGCAAGGACCGGGCCGGCACCTACGCCAAGCGCTGGGCCGCCAAGGAGGCGTGTTCCAAGGCACTTGGGACCGGGTTGCGTATGGGCATTTCCTGGAAGGACATGGGTGTCACCAACCTCAGGTCGGGTCAGCCGGTCATGCATCTGACCGGATGGGCCGCTGAACGGCTCGCAGAGATGACCCCCCCGGGCCACGAGGCGATCGTCCGCGTCTCGCTGACCGACGATCACCCTTGGGCGCAGGCCTTCGTCGTCATCGAGGCGCGCCCCATGGCCCCCAAGGAAACTTGACACTCCCCACGCGCAGGCCCATGAAGCGGGCGCAAAAGATGACAGGACAGACCATGTCGAGCAAAGCTACCGACGGGATCGTCGAAACGATCAAGACGATCGTCTATGCCCTTTTGATCGCAGGTGTGTTCCGCACCCTGTTCTTCCAGCCGTTCTGGATTCCCTCCGGGTCGATGAAGGATACGTTGCTGATCGGGGACTTCCTGTTCGTGAACAAGATGTCCTACGGCTATTCGCGCTATTCCTGTCCCTTCGCGATCTGCCCGATCTCCGGTCGCGTCTTTGCTTCGGAACCCGAACGCGGCGACGTGGTCGTCTTCCGCCACCCGGCGACCGGAAACGACTTCATCAAGCGTCTGATCGGGTTGCCGGGCGATACCGTTCAGGTGCTGGACGGCGTCCTGCAGATCAACGGTGAACCTGTGCCACAGGAACCCGCCGGCACCTTCGAGGAGATCAAGGAACCCCAGGGCTCCGAACGGCTGGTCCCGCGGTGTGCCAATGACCCTGTCGGGCAGGGCGGCATCTGCGAGAAACAGCGATTCACCGAAACGCTGCCCGGCGGCCGCCGTCACGATATCCTGAACATCACCGACAGCTGGGGCGCGGACAACACACCGATCTTTACCGTGCCGCCCGGTCAGTATTTCTTCATGGGTGACAACCGCGACAACAGCCAGGACAGCCGCATTCCCGTGCAGTCTGGCGGCGTCGGCCTGGTGCCCGCCGAATATCTGATCGGCCGCGCCGAACGGATCATGTTCTCTTCCGCCGGGCGCTCGCTCTTCGCTTTCTGGACCTGGCGGGGGGATCGCTTCTTCAAGGCGATCGAGTGAAGCTGTCGGCCGATCTTCGGGCCTTTTCGGCCAGGATCGGGCACGAGTTCGCGCGCCCCGAACTGCTCTTGCGCGCGCTGACCCATGCCTCGATCTCGACGCCGACGCGGCCCGACAACCAGCGGCTTGAATTCCTTGGCGATCGCGTCCTTGGCCTTGTGATGGCCGGGGCGCTTCTGGCCGCCGACAAGGGCGCCACCGAAGGCCAGCTTGCCCCCCGCTTCAACGCACTCGTGCGCAAGGAAACCTGCGCCGCCGTGGCCGCCGCAATCGGCCTTGGCGAGGTGCTCAAGCTTGGCCGGTCCGAGATGATGTCGGGCGGGCGCCGCAAGGAGGCGCTGCTTGGCGACGCGATGGAGGCGCTGATCGCCGCCGTCTACCTCGACGCCGGTTTCGAGGCCGCGCGGGCGATGGTCCTGCGCCTTTGGGGGCAGCGCATCGGGACGGTCGCCGAAGACGCCCGCGACGCCAAGACGGCGCTTCAGGAATGGGCCCAGGCACGCGCCATGCCCCCCCCCGCCTATGTCGAGACGGGCCGCGAGGGGCCCGACCACCAGCCGGTCTTTACCGTCGAGGTGCGCCTGGCCTCCGGGCTTGTCGCAAGCGCACGCGCGGGATCGAAACGGCTGGCCGAACAGGCCGCGGCCAAGACGCTTCTGGCGCGGGTGGAGGATACCAATGACTGAGACGACACGCGCGGGTTTCGTGGCCCTGATCGGTGAACCGAACGCCGGCAAGTCGACGCTTCTGAACCAGATGGTGGGGGCCAAGGTCTCGATCGTCACCCACAAGGTGCAGACGACCCGCGCGCGGATCCGCGGGATCGCGATGGAGGGGCCGGCGCAGATCGTCTTCGTCGATACGCCCGGCCTGTTCCGCCCGCGCCGCCGGCTTGACCGCGCGATGGTCGCCGCCGCCTGGGGCGGGGCCGCGGACGCCGACATCGTCGTTCTTCTGATCGAGGCGCATCGCGGTCTGACCGAGGGTGTCAAGGCCATCCTCGAGGCGCTCAGGGAAAGGCTGCCCTCCCACACCCGGGTGGCGCTTGCGATCAACAAGATCGACCGGGTCAAGGCCGAGGAACTGCTTGGCCTGTCGAAAACGATGAACGAGGCCTACGGCTTCGAGAAGACCTTCATGATCTCGGCCGAAAAGGGCTATGGCGTGCAGGATCTGAAAGAATGGCTGGCGGCCGAGCTTCCCGGTGGCCCGTGGTTCTACCCCGAAGACCAGATCGCCGACCTGCCGATGCGGATGATCGCCGCCGAGGTCACGCGCGAGAAACTGACGCTGCGCCTGCACGAGGAACTGCCCTACCAGCTGACCGTCGAAACCGAACGATGGGAAGACCGCGATGACGGCTCCGCCCGGATCGACCAGATCGTCTATGTCGCGCGGGATGGCCACAAGGGTATCGTTCTTGGCAACCGGGGCGAGACAATCAAGGCCGTCGGCAAGGCCGCGCGCGAGGAGCTGACCGAATTCCTCGGCCGCCCGGTGCATCTTTTCCTGACCGTGAAGGTGCGGCCGAACTGGCTTGAGGAAAGCGAGCGCTACAACGAGATGGGGCTCGATTTCCGGGATGGCGACTGAGCCGCGCCTGACCGCCGATTTCTGGGTGCGCGCCTATCTCGCGCGGCTCGGGCTGGCGTCGATCCCGGCCTATGTGGTCTGTCGCGGCGACCCGACCGCCGGTGCGGTCCTGGTCAAGCTGGCCACGCTCGACGGTCAGGCGCGTCTTTTCCAGCGCAGCTTCGATATGATGACGGGCGCCCGCAACTGGGTGATCCTCTCGGAGGGCCCCGAGGCCGAGGTGGACACCGCCCTCCGCCGCCAGCGTCAGCATGACCCCGATCTCTGGGTGATCGAGGTCGAAAGCCGCGACGGCCGCACCCTGTTGGAGGAGGAAGGCCTTTCCGGCTGACCGGACCTCTTCAGTCTGGCCCAAATACTCCCGCCGGAGGCAAAACCGCACGCAGTGCCAGAAGACGTGTGCGCGCGCCCGGCGCGCGCATTCCGCTGAAAAAAGGAAAGGCCCCGACGGGGCGGGGCCTTTCACGGTCGGATCCGAGCGCAGGGTTACTGCGGGATATCGCCGTTGATGCCTTCGACATAGAAGCCCATGCCCAGAAGGTCGCCGTCCGGCGCGGTCTGGCCATCCGCCAGCCAGGCGCTGCCGTCCTGCTTGTTGATCGGGCCGGTGAACGGGTGATAGGTGCCCGCCGCGATCGCGTCGCGCAGCGCTTCGGCCTCTGCCTTCACATCGGCCGGAACCGCGTCGGTGATCTCGCCGATCAGAACCTCGCCGCCGGCGATGCCTTCCCAGGCGTCGATCTGTTCATAGCTGCCGTCCAGCAGGGCGCCCACGCGCTTGACGTAGTAGGGCCCCCAGTTGTCGATGATCGAGGAGACGCGCGGGCCATCCTTGTATTCGGCCATGTCGGACGCCTGGCCAAAGCCGATCACGCCCGGTGTCTTCGCCGCTTCGGCCAGGGGGGCGGTCGAATCGGTATGCGCGGCGATCACGTCGACGCCCTGGTCGATCAGCGCCTTGGCGGCGTCGGCTTCCTTGGCCGGGTCGAACCAGGTATAGGCCCAGACCACCGACACCTCGACATCGGGGTTCACCTTCTTGGCGTGCAGGTAATAGCTGTTGATCCCCATGATCACCTCAGGGATCGGGAAGGATGCGATGTAGCCGATCTTGTTCGACTTGGTCATCCGGCCCGCGATCGTGCCCTGCACGGCCCGGCCCTCGTAGAACCGCGCGTTGTAGGTCGAGACGTTCGGGTGGTCGCGCTTGAAGCCGGTCGCATGTTCGAACATCACGTTCGGGAACTTGGCCGCGACGGCATTGGTCGCATCCATGTAGCCGAAGGAGGTGGTGAAGATGATGTTGCAGCCGCCCAGCGCCATCTGTGTCAGCACGCGCTCGGCGTCGGCGCCATCGGGCACGCTTTCCTGCCACTGAAGCTCGACCTTGTCGCCATAGGCCGCCTGCACCTGCAGCGCGCCGTCATGATGCTGGTAGGTCCAGCCGCCGTCGCCGATGGGTCCGACGTAGACAAAACAGGCCTTGACCTTGTCCATCGGTTCGCCCGCTGCGGCGGCCCCGGCCAGCGCAAGGCCGAAGCCCGCGGCGGCGCTTGTCAGAAGGGTTCTTCTCAGCATCGTGTTCTCCTGTTGGTTGGGCTTGCGCCCGGTTGAGGTTGCCCCTTGTGGGGCTTTGGATTGACGCCGTCCTAACGGGCGGCGTGGAAATTCTGACCCAGCGCCGCGGGGGCGTTCAGGCTTGCCCGGCCCTTGCCCGACGACATGATCACCAGCACGATGATCGTTACCAGATACGGCGACATCGACAAGTACTCCACCGGAATTGCCGACCCCGCGGCCTGCAGGTTCAGCTGCAATACGGTAATGCCGCCAAAAAGATAGGCCCCGATCAGCACCCGCCACGGCCGCCAGCTGGCGAAGACCACGATCGCCAGCGCGATCCAGCCGGCGCCGGCGGTGATCCCGTCCACCCACTGCGGCACCCGGACAAGGCTGACATAGGCGCCGCCCAGCCCAGCCATCGCGCCGCCGAAGGCGATGCAGGCAAGGCGGATGCGGTTCACCTTGTAGCCCAGCGCATGCGCCGCGTCATGGCTTTCGCCGACCGCCCGGACGATCAGCCCCAGCCGCGTCGACCTGAGCACCCACCAGACCGCCGCGACCAGCGCGATCGAGGCATAGACCATCCAGTCGTGGTTGAAGAGGATCGGGCCGACCACCGGAATGTCGGACAGGGGGCCGAAGGGCACCTTGCCGGTCAGCGGCGGCTTGATCCCGTTGTAGCCCTGGCCCATCAGCGACGACAGGCCAAGCCCGAACATCGTCAGCGCCAGCCCCGTTGCGACCTGGTTGGCAAGGACCACCTGGGTCAGGAAGGCAAAGATCAGGCTGAGCGCCGCGCCGCCGACGGCGCCGGCAAGAAAGCCCAGAACCGGGCTGCCGGTCCCGACTGCGGCCATGAAGCCGCAGATCGCGCCGACAATCATCATCCCCTCGACCCCGAGGTTCAGGACGCCCGACTTCTCGACCACCAGCTCGCCCAGCGCGGCCAGCATGATCGGGACCGCCGCAACCATCAGCGAGGCGACGAGGATGACAGGATTGATGCCGCCGATATCCATCACTTGACCCCCAGAATTGCGGTGCGGATGCGGAAGTTGGTAAGCACGTCGACCCCCAGCAGGAAGAACAGAAGCATCCCCTGAAAGACCTGGATTGCCGCAGCGGGCAGGCCAAGGTTGGTCGCCGCCATTTCGCCGCCGACATAGGTCAGCGCCATCAGGATGCCGGCAAAGACGATGCCGATCGGGTTGAGACGCCCCAGGAAGGCCACGATGATCGCGGTGAAGCCGTAGCCCACGTTGAAATCGATGGTGATCTGGCCGGCCGGGCCGGTCACCTCGAACAGGCCCGCAAGTCCGGCAAGCGCGCCAGAGATGCCCATGCACAGAACGACAAGCCGCGACGGGTTCACCCCGTGGAAACGGGCCGCGCGCGGCGCCTGGCCCGACAGCTTGATCTGGAACCCGATGATGTGGCGCGACAGCAGCACCCAGCCGACGATGGCGACGGCAAAGGCCGCGACCACGCCCCAGTGAATGCCGGTGCCCGCGACAAGCTCGGGGTTCGCCGCAGCCGGATAGGACGAAAAGTTGCGGCTTCCCGGAAAGCCCATGCCTTCGGGGTTCTTCAGGAACCCGGTCGAGGCCTTCGCAAGGATCGTCTGCGCCACATAGACCAGCATCAGCGAAACGAGGATCTCGTTTGTGTTGAACCGCGTCTTGAGGATCGCCGGGATCATTCCCCAGGCCCAGCCGCCAAGGGCGCCCGCGATCACCATCGCGGGATAGATGAGCCGCGATTCGGTCGGGTAGACCGCAAGGCCCACCGCCGCGCCGCAGATCGCGCCCATGATGTACTGCCCCTCTGCGCCGATGTTCCAGATGCCGGCACGAAAGCCCAGTGACAGGCCGATGGCGATCAGGATCAGCGGCCCGGCCTTCACCAGAAGCTGCCCGCGCAGATAGAAGGCGAATTCGCCGAACATCGGATCCCAGAAGATCGTGCGGATGACTTCGACCGGGTTCTTGCCCATGAAGGCAAACAGCATGCCGCCCACGATCATCGTCATCACCACGGCGACGACCGGCGTGGCGTAAAGCCAGAACTTCGAGGGGTTCGGACGTTTCTCAAGCCTCAGCATGATGCGCGACCTCCATTCCGTGGGCGCCGCCCATCATCAATCCGATCTCGTCGATGGTCAGGCCCTCGACGGTGCGGGGTTTGGTCAGCCGGCCTTCGTTCAGGACGGCGAACATGTCCGCGATTTCAAGAAGTTCGTCCAGATCCTGGCTGATGACCACGACCCCCGCGCCCTCGGCCGCGCGGTTGAGGATGGCCTGCCGGATGGCCGCAGCCGCAGCCGCGTCCACGCCCCAGGTCGGCTGGTTGATCACGATGACCTGCGGGCTCTGGTCCAGTTCGCGGCCGATCAGGAACTTCTGCAGGTTGCCCCCAGACAGGGCGCGCGCCGCGACATGGTTTCCGGGCGTGCGCACGTCGTAGGTTTCGATGATCTCGTCGGCGAAGCTGCGCGTGGCGGCCCAGTCGATGAAGCCGTTGCGTGTAAGCTTGCGCCGGATCGCCCCGGTCAGAAGCGCGTTTTCCACCAGCGACATGTCGGGGGCGGCCGCATGGCCGTAGCGGTCTTCGGGCGCGGCCACCAGCCCCGCCTTGCGCCGCTCGCTCGGGCCAAGGTCGCCGGCCGCATGGCCGTTGATGCGGATGCGGTCCGCCCCGGTCCGTAATTCGCCCGACAGCGCCAGCAACAGCTCGTCCTGGCCGTTGCCGGCGACGCCCGCGATGCCCAGGACCTCGCCGCGCGCGACGGTGAACCCGATGTTCTTCAGCGACGTGCCGAAGGGGATGGGCGAGGCAGCCGACAGGTCGGTCACGCCCAGCACGATTTCCCCCTTGGCGGTCGCGCGCCGTTCCGGCGGGGTCAGCGTCGCGCCGACCATCAGTTCGGCCATCTCGCGTGCCGTTGTCTCGCGCGGGACGCAGGTTCCCACCACCTTGCCACGCCTGAGGATCGTCGCGCCGTCGCACAGCGCCCGGATCTCTTCCAGCTTGTGAGAGATGTAGAGGATCGCGGTGCCTTCCGCCGAAAGCTGGCGCAACGTCCTGAACAGGATCTCGACCTCCTGCGGTGTCAGCACGCTGGTCGGCTCGTCCATGATCAGGAGCTTGGGGTCTTGCAGAAGGCAGCGGATGATCTCGACCCGCTGGCGCTCGCCCGCCGACAGATCGCCCACCATCCGCGAAGGATCAAGCGGCAGGCCGTATTCTTCCGACACAGCGCGGATGCGCGCCGCAAGTTCGCGCATCGGCGGTGGGTTTTCCATGCCAAGCGCCACGTTCTCGGCGACGTTCAGCGCCTCGAACAGGCTGAAGTGCTGAAACACCATCGCGACACCCAGGTTGCGCGCCTCCGACGGTTCGGCGGGCGCATAGGCGCCGCCGCGCAACTGCATGGTCCCTTCGTCGGGTTTCACGAGGCCGTAGATCATCTTGACCAGCGTGGACTTGCCCGCGCCGTTTTCCCCCAGAAGGGCGTGCACCTCGCCCACCCCGATCGAGAACGACACGTCCTCGTTCGCCTTCACGCCGGGGTAGCTCTTGCTGATCCCCCGGATATCCAGAAGCGTTTCCCTCGTCATCCCGCGCGCTCCTTTTCGGTTCGGGCCTTTGCGGTTTTCATCGTCATCAGTTCCGCGGCAACGCCGATGGCGATGGCCTGCGGTTCCTTGCCAAGCCTCGGGTCGCCGATCGGGCAGCGGATGTCCGCGACCCTATCCGGCGCATGGCCAAGCGCTGCCAGCCGTGACCGGAAGCGCGCCCATTTCGTCTCGGACCCGATCAGGCCGAGGCTGCCGAAACCATGGGTGAGCAACCGGTGGCAAAGATCGAGATCAAGCGCATGCGAGAAGGTCAGGACCAGGTGATCCGCGCCCTCCGGCGCCTCGGGCACAAGGTCGGCGGGGTTGGTCGCGATCCTTTGTGCGACGCCCTCGGGCAGGGGCGGAAACCGGCTGGCCTCCGTGTCTGCCCAGGTCAGGCGAAAGCCGGGCAGGGGGCGCATGACATCGACGATGGCGCGCCCGACATGGCCCGCGCCCCAGATCCAGAGATCGCGCGCGGCCTTCGCCACGGGTTCGACGAACCAACCCTGGACGATGCGGGCCGACGGCGCGAAGCCTTCGCCGCGCGCGCGTTTCAGGATGCGTGCCACCGCCATGGGCATCTCGCCGCCCGTTCCGGGCAGGGGCCGCGCGACGATGTCCTGCCCGGCGATCCCGGCCAGCCGGTCCTCGTCCCATCGCTCCGACAGGATCGTCACCGCCCCGCCGCAGCACTGGTTCAGCGCCGGACCCAGCGGCATCCGGTCAAGCCGTGCCGTCCGACCAGCAGCCAGCATCGCGCGCGCCAGTGCGGCGGCCTCGTATTCCAGCGCACCGCCGCCGATGGTCCCGTCCTGCCCGCCTGCCCAGACCAGCATGGCGGTGCCCGCCTCGCGCGGGGCGGAGCCCGCGACATCGGCCACGACGACGCGGATCACCGGCCCACGGACCGCGATGGCGCGCGAAAGGCTCTCGCGATCGATGCTCATGCCGCCCCCCGCGCGCGCTTCACCGCCGCCAGAACCGCCTCGGCGGTCGCGGGCGCCTGCAGGTCGGGATAGGTCGGGCCACAAGCAGCGCAGGCCTGCGACAGCGCCATGAACGCAGAGATTCCGTGCATGAAGGGCGGCTCGCCCACCGCCTTCGACCGGTAGATCGTGTCTTCCCGGTTCGCGCCCTCGTATAGCGCCACGTTGAAGACGCGCGGCCGGTCAGAACAGGCCGGGATCTTGTAGGTCGAGGGCGCATGGGTCCTGAGCCGCCCCTTGTCGTCCCAGACCAGCTCTTCCGTCGTCAGCCAGCCCGCGCCCTGCACATAGGCGCCCTCCACCTGCCCGATATCAAGCGCCGGGTTCAGGCTCGCGCCCGCGTCGTGCAGGATGTCGGCGCGCAGGATGCGGTTCTCGCCGGTCAGCGTGTCGATCACCACCTCGGTCACCGACGCCCCGTAGGAAAAGTAGTAGAACGGCCGCCCCCGCCCCGCCTTGCGGTCCCAGGTGATCTTGGGGGTGGCATAGAAGCCGGTCTGCGACAGGCTCACGCGGCCCATGTAGCAACGGCTCGCCGCCTCGGCAAAGGTCATCTCGTCGCCGCCGACAATGACCTTTCCGCCCTCGAACCGGACCTCGGCGGCGGTGCTTTGATGCTCGCGCGCCAGATGCTCGGCCATCCGGTCGCGGATGCGGTCGCAGGCGTCCTTGACCGCCATCCCGTTCAGGTCAGACCCCGAGGAGGCCGCCGTGGCGGAGGTGTTGGGCACCTTGCCGGTGTCGGTCGCGGTGATCATCACATTGCCGACATCGACGCCAAAGGCCGAGGCCGCGACCTGGCTGACCTTGCGAAACAGGCCCTGGCCCATCTCGGTCCCGCCGTGGTTCAGATGGATCGACCCGTCCTGGTAGACATGGACAAGCGCGCCCGCCTGGTTGAGGTGGGTCAGCGTGAAGGAAATGCCGAACTTCACCGGTGTCAGCGCGATGCCGCGTTTCAGGATCGGGCTTTGCCGGTTCCACTCCGCGATCTCCGCGCGCCGCGCCGCCAGCCCCGCATCCGCCTCCAGCCGGGCCACCAGCCCGTTCAGGATGAAATCCTCGACCTCCATGTGATAAGGCGTCGTCTGCACCTCTTTCACGCTGGCCGAAATACTCCGGGGGTCCGGGGGCAGCGCCCCCGGCGCCTCGGCGTAGAAGTTGCGCTTGCGAACCTCGGTCGGGTCCAGCCCTAGGTCATGGGCGATGTGATCCATCACCCGTTCGATCCCGATCATCCCCTGCGGGCCGCCGAAGCCGCGATAGGCGGTCGCGGACTGGGTGTTCGTCTTCAGCCGGTGGCTTTCGATCCGGACGTGGTCAAGGTTGTAGGCATTGTCGGCATGCAGCATCGCCCGGTCCGCGACCGGAAGCGACAGATCCATCGACCAGCCGCAGCGCGCCAGCTGCAGGAATTCGATCCCTGCGATGCGGCCCCCGGAATCCACACCCACACGGTAGTCGATGCGGAAGTCGTGGCGCTTGCCGGTGATCGTCATGTCGTCGTCGCGGTCATAGCGCATCTTGGCGGGCCGCCCCAGAAGCCGCGCCACCAGCGCGCAGGATACGGCCAGCGCGTTGCCCTGGCTTTCCTTGCCGCCGAACCCGCCGCCCATGCGCCGGCATTCCACCCGCACCGCGTTCATCGGCAGGCCAATGGCCTCGGCCACCTTGTGCTGGATCTCTGTCGGATGCTGGGTCGAGGACTGGACGATCACGCCCCCTTCGGCCGGCAACGCAAGCGCGGCCTGTCCTTCCAGGTAGAAGTGCTCCTGTCCGCCCATGGTGAACGATCCCGCGATCACCTTCTGCGCCCCGGCGATGGCGGTCGCCGCGTCGCCTTTCGACCAGACGACCGGGCCACCCTCGAACCGGCTGCCTGCGGCAAGCGCCTGATCGACGGTCAGGATCGCGGGTTTCTCGCGATATTCGATCCGGCCCTTCCGCGCGGCCCTGCGCGCCTGAAGATGGCTTTGCGCGATGACAAGGAAGATCGGCTGACCGACGTAGTGCACCGTGCCCGTGGCCAGAAGCGGTTCGTCATGGGCCGAAGGCGACACATCGTTGGCGAACGGCAGGTCATCGGCCGTCCAGACGGCCAGGACCCCCGGTGACCGCGCGACCTCGGACAGGTCCATGGACAGAATGTCGGCGTGTGCCACAGTCGACAGGCCGAAGGCCAGGTGTGCCGTGTTTGCCGGAAGCGGCACATCGTCGATGTAGCGGGCCGCGCCGGTGACGTGAAGCTCTGCGCTGTCGTGGGTGATGGGCTTTGCAACGCTCATGCCTGAACCTCCAGGACCGAAGCCACCGCGCCGGCGCTCTCATGAAAATAGCGAACCAGCATGTTCTGCGCCGCCTCAAGCCGATAGGCCGCCGAGGCGCGCATGTCGGTCATCGGCGTGAAGTCCGACGCGAAGGCGGACAGCGCCGCCTCGATCGTCGCGAGGGACCAGTCCCTGCCGATCAGTGCCGCCTCAACCGCTGCGGCGCGCTTGGGAATTCCGGCCATGCCGCCAAAGGCGATCCGCGCCGCCACGACCCTGCCACCCTCGCGCGTCACGTTGAAACAGCCGCAGACGGCCGAGATGTCCTGGTCGAAGCGTTTCGACAGCTTGTAACAGGCAAGATCGGGTGCGGTACAAGGGATCGTGACGGCCTCGACGAATTCGCCCCTGGCCCGGTCCTGCTTGCGATAGTCGAGGAAGAACGCCTCAAGCGGCATGTCGCGGCGCGCGCTGCCCTTGCGAAGATGCAGCGTTGCCCCCATCGCGATCAGCGCCGGCGGTGTGTCCCCGATAGGCGATCCGTTGGCGATGTTGCCACCGATCGTGGCCGCGCCCCGCACCTGTTCGGACGCGAACCGGCGCAGAAGCTCCGCAAGCGCCGGGTGGGAGGAGGAGATGGCCTTGCGGAGCCCTGCAATCGTGACCCCTGCGCCGATACGCAGGCCACCGTCTGTCTCCTCGATCGTCTGGATGTCGGAACAGGCGTGAAGGAACGCAACCTCCGGCAGGTCGCGCAATTCCTTCGTGACCCAGAGGCCGACGTCGGTCGCCCCTGCGATCAGCGTCGCATCGGGATGCGCGGCATACCATTCGGCGAGTTCGTCGGCAGTCGCGGGGGCAAAGGGCGCGGGGCCCGCGCCGGCATCCGGCGCATCCTTGACCCAGTCCGGGACCGGCTGGCCAGCGGCAGCCTCTGCCGCACGGATGATCGGTGCATAGCCGGTACAGCGGCACAGGTTTCCTGCCAGATTGTCGTCATGGTCGGTCGCGCCATTCAGCTGGGCGACGGCCATCGACATCACGAAGCCCGGAGTGCAGAACCCGCACTGGCTCCCGTGCATTTCGACCATCGCCTCCTGGACAGGATGCATCTGGCCGCTCGGTCCCGTCAAACCTTCGACCGTTCGGACAGACTTGCCGTGCAGTTGCGGCAGGAACAGGATGCAGGCATTCAGCGCGCGTACACCGGCGCCATCCGTCACCATGACGGTGCAGGCGCCGCAGTCGCCCTCGTTGCACCCTTCCTTGGTTCCCTTGAGCCCGCGCGTCTCGCGCAGCCAGTCCAACAGCGTCCGCGTCGGATTGTCGGCCGACACGCGGACAGGCGTTCCGTTCAACAGAAACGCAATGTCGTTCATACTGTGGTCCCGCCGCCTTCTCCTCGCCCAGGTTGTCGCGTGCCCGCCCGATGCGGCGTAAAGCGGAACACGCCCCGTCTCCCTTGCACAATCAAGCCTGCGGCCGGCTCGCATGGCAAGAATAATATCTTCTTGTTTACTGAATAGACTTTCAATTTTCTCAGGATAATCGCCCTGTTCTGGTGGTGACCGGTCCGGAGCCGTGAGATAGAATGGCAGTGTCTTCGCCAAGCCTGCGGCCACCCTACCGCGTCGGAAGAGAACGTCAATGAATGCGGTGATATTCCTCGCGTCGATCGGTTTCTTGCTGCCGTTTGCGGCACATGTCTTTGCATTCAGACGCTTTTCCAGGCGGATCCAGGTTCGCACAGAAGCCTTGCGTTCCTCGCCCCCCGCGCGCTGGCGCGACGATCTGCCACCGCCTGTCGCCGCCTTCGCGCGTCGCTGCGGGGCCGGCGCGCAGGACACGTCGTCACCATCTGCCGCCCGGTTCAGCCAGCGGGCGGACCTGCGGCTGGCGCAGGGCGCGCCCTTCCATCCGATCCGCGCCGAACAGCATGTGGCGCTCGGCGGCGCCGGTTTCGCCTGGGACGCCAGCCGGTGGATCGGTCCTTTTAGGTCCTTCCGGGTGATCGACGCCTACGATTCTGTCCTTGGCGGCATGCTTGAGGCGCGGCTTCTCGGCTCGCTTGCCGTCGCGTCGAAATCCGGCAGCGACATCGCGTTGGGCGAGGCGCTGCGCTATCTCGCGGAACTGCCCTGGGCGCCCGACGCGATCCTGGGCAATCCGGCGATCGCCTGGCGCCTCACCGGCGACCGGAGTGCAGAAGCCGCGCTGAGCCTGCCCGAGGGCACGGCGCGGGTGAGCTTCGGCTTCGACGAGGCCGGCGACATCGAGACGGTCGAGGCGAAGGACCGGCCCGCGTTCGACGCACGGGGCCGTGCGGCCCGATACGACTGGCGCGGGTGCTTCTGGGGCTACCGCCGGATCGGCCCGCGCCGCATCCCGGAATGGGGGGAGGTCGGCTATGTCTACCCCGACGGATACGAGGTCTATTTCCGGGGCCGCATCCTTTCCTATGAGCTGATCGTCTGACCTCTGGCCGCTTTCACTGGCCCCCGGGCTCCGCTAGTGTCGCCTCATGACCCGCGCCCCCCGATTCATCCATCTTCGCGTCCACACGGAATATTCGCTGCTTGAAGGCGCCGTTCCGGTCAAGAAGCTGGCCGGTCTGGCCGAAAAGATGGCGATGCCCGCCGTTGCAGTGACCGACACCAACAACATGTTCGCGGCGCTGGAATTCTCGGTCACCGCGGCGGGGGCGGGGATCCAGCCGATCGTCGGCTGTCAGCTGTCGCTCGACTACGACCCCGCCCAGCCCGGTGAACGCGCCCGCCCGCCGGCGCCCGTCGTGCTGCTCGCGCAGTCCGAAGCGGGCTACATGAACCTGATGAAGCTGAATTCCTGCCTCTACCTGCGCGGCGACGGTTCGCTGCCGCATGTGACGCTGGCGGAGGTAGAGGCGCATGCCGGCGGCCTGATCTGCCTGACCGGCGGCCCGGACGGGGCGGTGGGACGCCTTCTTCAGGCGGGTCAGGCCAGCAAGGCCGAAGCGCTTGTGCGCCGCCTTGCCGCCGCCTTCCCGACGCGGCTTTATGTCGAGTTGCAGCGCCACCCGGGCGAAGGCGGCCGCCTTCCCGATCCCGAACGGCTGAGCGAACGCGGCCATGTGGAGCTGGCCTACGACCTTGGTCTGCCGCTGGTCGCCACGAACGACGTCTATTTTCCCAAGGCGAAGATGTACGAGGCGCATGACGCGATGATCTGCATCGCGGAAGGCGCCTATGTCGATCAGCAGGAACCCCGGCGCCGCCTGACGCCGCAGCATTATCTGAAGACGCCCGAGGAAATGGCGGCGCTGTTCGCCGACCTGCCGGAGGCGCTGGAAAACACGGTCGAGATCGCGCGCCGCTGCGCCTTCAAGGTGGCCAAGCGCAAGCCCATCCTGCCGCGCTTCGCTGACGACGAGGTGGTGGAATTGCGCCGCCAGGCGACCGAGGGCCTGAAAGCGCGCCTGGCGGTCATTCCCCATTCCGTGTCGGTCGAGGAATACGAAGAACGGCTGAGCTTCGAGCTGGGCATCATCGAACAAATGGGCTTTCCGGGCTATTTCCTGATCGTCGCCGACTTCATCAAATGGGCCAAGGACCACGACATTCCGGTCGGCCCGGGGCGCGGGTCGGGCGCCGGGTCGCTGGTGGCCTATGCGCTGACCATCACCGACCTTGACCCCTTGCGCTATTCGCTGCTGTTCGAACGCTTCCTGAACCCCGAGCGGGTGTCGATGCCGGACTTCGACATCGATTTCTGCATGGACCGCCGCGAAGAGGTCATCGAATACGTTCAGCACCGCTACGGCCGCGAAAAGGTGGCGCAGATCATCACCTTCGGCGCGCTTCTGTCGAAGGCCGCCGTGCGCGACGTCGGCCGGGTTCTGCAAATGCCCTACGGTCAGGTCGACAAGCTGTCCAAGCTGATCCCGGTCGAAGGGGTCAAGCCGGTGTCCATCGAAAAGGCACTGGCAGACGAGCCGCGCCTGCGCGAGGCCGCGCGGGCCGAAGAGGTGGTCAAGCGCCTTCTGGACTATGGCCAGCAGATCGAGGGGCTCTTGCGCAACGCCTCGACCCATGCGGCGGGCGTCGTGATCGGCGACCGGCCGCTGGACGAATTGGTGCCGCTATATCAGGATCCGCGGTCGACCATGCCCGCGACCCAGTTCAACATGAAATGGGTGGAAGCCGCCGGGCTGGTGAAGTTCGACTTTCTCGGGTTGAAGACACTGACCGTCATCCAGAATGCCGTGGACCTGATCCGCGGCGGCGGACGGCACCTGCATATCGCGGCGGACGGGCGCGATCTTTATCTGCCGCCCGAAGGGGCGGTGGATCAGATCAACGCGATCCCCCTGGACGACAAGCCCACCTACGACCTTTACGCCCGCGCCCAGACCGTCGCGGTGTTCCAGGTGGAAAGCACCGGCATGATGGATGCGCTTCGGCGCATGAAGCCCACCTGCATCGAGGATATCGTGGCGCTCGTCGCGCTTTACCGACCGGGCCCGATGGAGAACATCCCGGTCTACTGCGAGGTCAAGAACGGCCTGCGCGACATCGAATCCATTCACCCGACCATCGACCACATCCTTGCCGAAACCCAGGGCATCATCGTCTATCAGGAACAGGTGATGGAGATTGCCAAGGTCATGGCGGGCTACTCGCTCGGCGGTGCAGACCTTCTGCGCCGCGCCATGGGCAAGAAGATCAAGGAGGAGATGGACAAGGAGCGCCCGAAGTTCATCGAGGGCGCCAAGAAGACCCATGACGTGCCGGCGAAGAAGGCGGGCGAGGTCTTCGACCTTCTGGAGAAATTCGCCAACTACGGCTTCAACAAATCCCACGCCGCCGCCTATGCCGTCGTCAGCTACCAGACGGCGTGGCTGAAGGCGAACCACCCGGTCGAATTCATGGCGGCGGTGATGAACTGCGATATCCACCTGACCGACAAGCTTGCCGTCTACAAGCGCGAGGTCGACAGGATGGGGATCGACACGGTGTCCCCTTGCGTGAACCGGTCCTTCGCGACCTTCGGCGTGAAGGACGGCAAGGTCGTCTATGCGCTGGGCGCGCTGAAGAACGTGGGCGTGGAGGCGATGCGGATGATCGTCGCCGCCCGTGGCGACCGGCCCTTTGCGTCGCTTTTCGATTTCGCGCGCCGGGTCGATCTGAAGCGGCTTGGCAAGCGGCCGCTCGAGATGCTGGCCCGCGCGGGGGCCTTCGACGTTCTGGATGCCAACCGCCGCAGGGTCTTCGACAGCCTTGACGCGCTGTCGGCGTGGTCGGCGGCGGTGCACGAGGCTTCGTCCTCCTCGCAGGTGTCGCTGTTCGGGGACGCGGGCGACGACCTGCCCGAACCGCGCCTGGCGCCGGTCGACGACTGGCTTCCGGTCGAACGGCTGGCCGAGGAACATCTGGCTGTCGGTTTCTACCTGTCGGGCCACCCGCTTGACGACTACATGCCCGCGCTGAAGCGCAAGAACGTGATGACTCTGGCCGAGGTGACGGCGGCGGCGGAGCGCGCGCCCCTGATCGCGAAGATGGCCGGGACGGTATCCAACCGCCAGGAACGCAAGTCGGCGCGGGGCAACCGCTTTGCCTTCGTCGGGCTCTCGGATCCGACCGGCCTTTACGAGGTGACGGTGTTTTCCGACACGCTCGAAGCCGCGCGCCAGCATCTTGAACCGGGCAATGCCGTCGTCCTCACGGTCGAGGCGAACATGGAAGGCGAGACGCTGAAGCTTCTGGCGCGCGCCGCCCAGCCGATCGACAGCGTCGCGGCCGATGCCGGCGGCGCCGGCCTGCGCATCCATGTGGAGACAGAGGGTGCCGTCACCTCTGTCGCGACCCTTCTGGCGCGCATGCAGCAGGATGCGTCGATCCGGTCGCGTGGCCCGGTCAGCTTCCTGATCGCCGATCGTGCGACCGGAACCGAGGTCGAGGTGGCGACCGGCCGTGACTTTCCGGTCAATCCGCAGATCAAGGGGGCGATCAAGGCCATGTCCGGGGTCGCACTGGTGGAGGAGGTGTGAGGCGCCGGGGCGGGAGGATCGGGCGCGCCGGACGCGCGCTGGCGGTTCTTGCCACGGTCATTGCCGCGCCGATCCTCGTCCTCAGGCTTCTGTTCCCGCTTCCTGCCGCCGACGGGCGAACGGCCAGCACCGCCATCGCACCCTCGGAGCGGACCGCGCTGGGGGCCTCGATCCTGCCGCTTGCCGCTGCCCATCCGGGCACCTCGGGCGTCATGGCGCTGGAAAACGGGATCGACGCCTTCGCGGCGCGGATGGCCCTGATCCACGCCGCCGAGGTATCGATCGACGCTCAGTACTACATCTGGCAGGACGACTTGACCGGCCTGCGGCTACTGTCCGAACTGTCCGCCGCGGCCAACCGCGGGGTGCGGGTGCGTCTGCTGGTAGACGACAACGGAACGCCGGGCCTGGATCAGGAACTGCTGGCCCTGTCGCGCCTGCCTACGGCCGAGGTGCGCCTGTTCAATCCCTTCGTCCTGCGCAGCCCGCGATCGCTGAGCTATCTGTTCGACTTCCCGCGCCTGAACCGCCGCATGCACAACAAGTCCTTCACCGTGGACGGCGTGGCCACGATCGTCGGCGGGCGCAACATTGGCAATGTCTATTTCGAGACCGGAAGCGGGCATGTCTATTCCGATCTCGACGTGCTCGCGATTGGCCCCGCGGCGCAGGCGGTCGGCGCGGATTTCGACCGTTACTGGAACAGCGCGTCGGCATTCGCGGTCGAAGCCCTTGTTGCGCCCGAACCCGACGCCGAAGGCCGCCTTGCCGCCCGCGACGCCGCCAACCGCGATACCCCGCAGGCCGTCGCCTACCGGGAGGCGGTCCTGACGTCGCGGCTGGCGCAGCAGATCGCCGACCAGACCCTGCCGGTCGAATGGGTCGCGGTGCGGCTTTTCAGCGACGACCCGGCCAAGGCGCTGGGCAGGATCGAAACCGAGGGCCTGATGATCCGCGCACTGATGGCCGAGATCGGGCGTCCGTCATCGACCTATGATGTCATATCGGCCTATTTCGTGCCCGGCGCTCAGGCCACGGCAACACTGGGCCAGATCGCCGGATCCGGGGTTCGCGTCCGCACGCTGACCAACGCGCTTGAGGCGACGGACGTGACGCCGGTCCATTCCGGCTACGCCAAATACCGTGGCGCGCTGATCGACGCCGGGGTCGAGGTCTGGGAACTGAAAAGCGAAGGGGGCGAACGAAAGTCTGTCGACGATTTCGGCATTGTCGGGATCTCGCGCACCGCGCTCCACGCCAAGACATTCCAGATCGACGACCACCGGGCCTTTGTCGGGTCGTTCAACTTCGACCCCCGGTCGAAACGGCTGAACTGCGAGATGGGGCTCCTGATCGACAGCCCGCGGCTTGCCGGGCTGATCGCCGTCTGGCTTGACCGGGAACTGCCGAAGCTTGCCTATCAGGTCCGGCGCAACGCTTCGGGCGGGCTTGTCTGGATCGACCGGCCGGGGCAGCCGGACGAAATCGTCTGGACGACCGAGCCGAACACCACATGGCCCCTGCGCGCCGCCGTCTGGCTGATCGGGCTTCTGCCTGTCGAATGGCTGCTTTGACGCGGCTCGGCCGCGCCCGAGGCCGACCTACCGTGCAAGGCGGTGGGCGAACACGCGCGCAACCGACACCGCAAGGATGATCCGCAAGAGGTGATGCGCGGTAACATATAGAATCGACAGATCCAGGCTGAGCGCGATCAGCCCCATTTCGACAAGCCCGCCGGGCGCGAAGGCCAGAAAGACCGCCGGCACGGTTTCGTTCACCGCCGAGGCAAGGCTCCAGGCAATCAGGCCGGCGCCGCCCATCATCAGCGTTACGCTGATCAGCGACAGCCTGAGCGCTTCCAGGATGCGGCGCTTGGGCATCCCGCCAAATCGCACGCCCAGCGAGGTGCCGATGACGACCTGCGTCGCCCAGACCGTGACCTGCGGCGGCACCGCCGCGGTCAGCCCCGCAAGATGCGCCGCCCCGGACAGGAAGATCGGGCCCAGCACATGGCCCGCGGGAAGCCGCAGCTTCAACCCGATGATCGCGCCAAGAACGCCCGCCGCGACCAGGACGGCAAGGTCGAAGATCCCCATCTCCGCGCCCTCGACGGCGGCGCCGCCGGCCGAACCGACGGCATGGCCGACCAGCCAGGTGAAGAACAGCGGAATGAAGACGATCGTCAGGATCAGCCGCAGGAATTGCAGCATGATCAGCATCTGCATGTCCGCGCCGGCTTCTTCGCCCATCTGCACGGTCTCGACCAGGCCTCCGGGGGCGGTAGCGAAAAGCGCCGTGACCTTGTCGATCCGGCCGGTCGCCACCAGGATCCTGAACCCGGCGTAGTGGACTGCCGGAATGAAGATGGCGAGGATGGCAAGCGAGGGCAGCCAGGCGACCGCCTCTTGAAGCAGGCCGGGGCGGGCCGCCCCGCCGATCGCAACGCCGATCACAGGGATGAACAACATCCTGAGCCGCTGCGGCGCCTCTGGCAACCGCCCGAGCGGCCTGAGACCGAAAAGCGCGGCGGCCCCGACCGCCAGAAGCGATCCCAGCAACATCGGCAGGGGCAGGTGGGCAAGCATGGCCACCACCCCGCCCGACGTGCCGATGGCATAGGTCAGCGCGACGGTCGGCCAGTGCGGTGCACCGAAGAATGCGGATAGTCTGGATGTCATCGGGGGCTGGACCACGGCAGGTTGATCGAGGGTCTTGCCCGCGATCCTGACACCAACCTGTCAGCGCGGGCAGGTTCTTGGCGGTTCTACCAATGCGGCGGTCGCTGGTCCGCCAGGGGAATGGTGCCGGTCCGCTCGGCCTCTGCCTCCGCGGCGCGTTCCATCAGAAGCGCGATGCGCCGCGTCAGCAGGTCGATCTCGCGCGACTGGCGCGCGACCACTTCCGACAGGTCGTCGACCATGCGCCGCAGATGCGCCAGTTCCTCTTCGGCCCTGTCCAACCGTTCACTCATCCGTTCTTCCGTCCCGTCCGGTTGCCAGCGGCCGCCCGCCGCCTGCCATACGTTTTGCAGACACCGGGCCGACCCTGTGCCGGCCCTGCGCCGGCGCCCCTTCTCCCTAGGCGATTCTCGTGCCGCGCGCCATCTGCCGCGCCGCCCGTTTACCGTGCTCAGCCCTCGGGGATGGCCACGCCCGGCCGGTAGGCCGCGAAGCTTTGCACCACCTGGGCGATTTCCGCATCGCTCAGCAGCACCGGCGGCACCGGGCCGGCGCGGCACAGAAGGTCCATCTTCGCCAGCGCTTCCAGTTCCTCGATCCGCCAAAGTGCCTTGTCGAGCGTCTCGCCCACCACCACCGCGCCGTGGCTCGCCATCAGGCAGCCGTGCCGGTGCGCCATCGTGGCGGCCACATCCCGTGCCAGCGCCTCGCTCCCGAACAGGTGGTAGCCCGTCAGCGGAACATCCGCGCCGCCGAAGACCGCGACCATGTAATGGATCGCCTCGATCGGGCGCCGCTGGCAGGCCACCGCCGTGGCATGGGGCGAATGCGCGTGAACCACCGCCTGCATGTCCGGTCGCGCGGCCAGCAGCGCCTGGTGGAAGCGCCATTCGCTTGACGGTCGCGGCCCTGTCGCGGCGGGCTCGCCCGTGACCGGCATCTCGACCAGCATTTCGGGTGTCATCATGTCGTAGGGGACCGCTGTCGGCGTGATCAGCATCCGGTCGCCCCGCGTTCCGACCCGGACAGAGACATTGCCGGACGTGCCCTGGTTGATGCCGCGCCGGTTCATCCAAAGGCAGGCGTCGATGATCGCCTGCCGCGTGGCGCGGGTGTCTGGGGCGGAAGAGGTCATCATTGTTCTCCGGGCGGTTCGGGCGCCGGGCTGGCGCAGGTGGCGAAGGCCGCGATGCCGCAGCGGGCGGGCGCTGGGGCGTTCCTACGCGGCACCGGCGCGGTCCGGGAAAAGCCCCGCCAGCCCGTCGCGGGTGGCCGCGCAGATGCCGCGTTCGGTGATAAGTCCTGTGACCAGCCGGCCGGGGGTCACGTCGAAGGCGGGGTTGCCGCCCGGCGTGCCCACGGGGGGTACGCGCAGGGTGCCGATGCCGCCATCCTGCGTCCGTCCCTGAATGTCGGTCACCTCGACCTCCGGCCGTTCCTCTATCGGTATCTCCGCGACCCCGTCGGCCACGGTCCAGTCGATCGTCGACGATGGCAGGGCGACATAGAACGGCACGCCGTTGTCGGCCGCCGCCAGCGCCTTGAGGTAGGTGCCGATCTTGTTGCAGACATCGCCCTGCCGGGTGGTCCGGTCCGTCCCGACCAGCACGAGGTCGACAAGACCGTGTTGCATCAGATGCCCGCCGGCGTTGTCCGTTATATAGGTATGGGGGATGCCATGGCTGCCCAGTTCCCAAGCGGTCAGGGCGCCCTGATTGCGCGGGCGCGTCTCGTCCACCCAGACCTGCAGCGCGATTCCTGCGTCATGCGCGTGATACATCGGGCTGGTCGCCGTGCCCCAGTCGACGGTGGCGATCCAGCCGGCGTTGCAATGGGTCAGGATCCGCACCGGTTCGCCGGCGGGTTTCTTTGCGGCGATGTCGCGGATCAGCGTCAGCCCGTGTTCCCCGATGCGGCGGTTCACCTCCACATCCTCGTCGGCGATGTCATGGGCAAGCTGCAGAGCCGCCGTCGCACGCTGACCGGGCGGAAGCGGTCGCAGCGCGCCGCGACAACGGTCCAGGGCCCAGCGCAGGTTGATGGCGGTGGGCCGGGTGGCGTTCAGCACCGACCATGCGGCATCGAGGCTCGTGTCCGAAGGGTCGGCAGCCATGGCGCAGGCGATGCCGTAGGCGGCGGTTGCGCCGATCAGCGGTGCCCCCCGCACGCGCATCTGCACGATCGCGGTTGCAAAGTCCTGCAAGCTCCGCACGGGTTCGATGCGGAACTCGTGCGGCAACCATCGCTGTTCGATGATCATCAGGACCCGTTCCCGATCATCCCACCAGAGCGAGCGGTAGTGTTTTCCTTCGACCTTCACGCCGACAGTCCTTTCGCCAGGATCGCGCCTGCCTGCAAGGTGGCGCGAGGTTTTCCGCCACTCTGCGGATTCGGGTGCCCGCCGTCCAGACGGCTGGCATCCGAATCCGCAACTGCTGCGGACGGCGCGTCGATGCGGCCGACCTCTTTCGGTGCCGCGATCCATCGCCTCTGGCGGCAGCCGCCGGCCTTCGATGAGCGCGCATTGCAAGGGGAAAATCCGGCCAAAAAAACCCGAGTCAGGGTTGATCAACCGACTGGACATGTTGCGCGGCAGAAACCTAACGTGCAGCGGAGCCCTACCGATCTGGAGTATCCATCAGTGTCTGAATTCAGAGTTAAAGGCCCGGAAATAAAGAAGATGCTGAAAAAGGCCCGCAAGCAGCCGATCGCGTTTGCGTTCAGCCCGGGTAAATCTGAAGAGGACTCCTATCTTGGCATGGATCATCGCAAGCCGGCCAAGATGCTTGGGAAGGATGCCAAGGAGCAGGGAGAAGGCAACAAGCATGCCTTTGGTACCGCCGTTCTTGACGGCAAGCTGTTGATCCTGACCTGCGAACGGGAGATGCCATCGCTCGCCAAGAGGTTGAAGAAGTATCTGGGCACCCAGAAGGTCAAGGTGAACGTCCAGGTTCTCGATGCGTCCGGCAACCTGCTGGAGGAAGACGTCGAGGATTTGCCCGATGATCCGGAAATGGACGCCGACGAGGCGGACGACGAGACAACCGCGACGCCTGCACCCGGAGCCGCGCCCGAACCCGCAGCGGCACCCGGTGACAACAGTCAGGTGCCGGCAGATCGACCGGCCGTGACACGTATGCTGGTGGAGCGGCTGAATGCACTTCGGCCAAAGATCGAGGCGACACCCGCATCCTTCGCCGAAAAGCTGGTCGCGGCGCAGAATGGTATCGTCGACCAGATCCGCAAGGGAGACATCGAACAGGCAGAAACCAATCTGGCCAGGCTTGAACAGACGCTGTCGCGCGTGGCCGCGGCGCAGAATGGCGCTGCCTCCGCAGAACCGGCGGCAAGCGCCCAATGGAAAAAGATCGTTGGTCAGTTGCAATCGGATGTGCCTGCCGCCCTAGCCGGTGGTGTCGCAGACCCGGCGCGTCTGCGGGCGGTGTGGGACTTTGCGCAAGGCAAGGCGGCCGCAGGCGACTTCGAAGCGGCCCTGCGCGCGGCGGATGCACTGATACCGCTCATGGCGCCGCTCGCGGCCCCCGCGGCACCCAAGGTCAGTACGGTGGCCTTCCAGCGTTCGCGGATCGTCTGGCTGGATGCAAAAAGGAAGATGAAGTCCGAGCTTGACAAACTGGCCGCCGCGATCGCCGCCCAGACCGCCGATGACGAGGACAAGGCAGAGATCGCCCTGATCGCCGAGGAGATGCTGGCCGAATTCGACCAGTTCGACGAACGCCTCGAAGATCTCCTGGACGAGATCACCAGCGCCGAAGAAGGCCCGGCGCGCGTGGCGCTTCGCAAGCGCGCCCACGCGGTCATCGGGCAATACCTGCAAGTGCTCGATTCCCCCTTCTTCAGAGCTGTGGACGACAATCCCTTCACCAGCGTTGCTGTCGCCAGCACCGCCCGCCAGTCGCTGGGCACTGTCCAGAAGACCCTGGCCTGATCTCGATACAGAAAGGACGCAGGCATGCCCGCGACAGACGAACAACGCTCCTGGCTTGAAAAGGCGATCAGCGAAAAGGGGCGCCTGACCCGGAAGAAGTCGGTGGAAAAGGAGTTCGCGAAGTACATCCGGCGACGCGACAAGGTTAAGGCGGCGGTCTTCGGCCTTAGCTGGTCCACCAATGACAACGAGGTCCGGAATGCTCTCAAGGCCGCGGATGATGTGGCCAAGAACGGTGACTTCGCAAAGGCTTACAAGCAACTCGATTCAGTCAAGAAGCGGGCTCGCGCGCAAGTGGTGGGGCGCGGTAGGGAAATCGCCCTCGAATCGCTGAGCCTGATGATCGACGCCTTCGACAGGACCATCCGAAATCGCGTGGTCCTGAACGACCTGATCGAAGGAAACCTGAACGCCGCGCTCAACGAGCTGAAGGGGTTCGAGAAAGCCAAGGACAAGGCGACGCTTGATGACGCCATCGCGGCCTGGACCAGCTTTTCCGCCGAGGAACCACGCATCAAGGGCATGGTGGATGAGGCGCACAAGCTCCTCGTCCGTCTCACGGCGGAGTGCAAGACGCCAGACATGAACAATGAACCACGGAGCATCGGGGGCATGCTTGCCGCCGCCGAATTCGCCGGCCGGGAGGCAGAGTTTTCCACCCTGAAGGCGAAGTTCGAAAAGGCGCGGGCAATCCTTGACGCCAACAACGCAAAGCTCGCAAAGGCGCGCGTGGCAGCCGACCTGGTCAAGGCCCAGACACTTGCCTATGAAAAGGCCGTGCTCGAGATCAAGGACATGGGCGCCTGGCAGAAACGTGAAGGCGCCGATGTGACCGCCGATGCCGATGAGGCAAGCAAGTTCGCAATTCGTGAGAATGTGCTTGATCCGACCAAGAACCGGCTTGGTCTGGTGGAGCGGGAAGCGGAGCGGTTCAAATGGGCTGACGCGCAGGTCCAGAAGGAGCGCAGGCGTGATCGGTCGCTCAAGCCCAGACGCGGGGAACGGGGCGAATTCGATGTGACGCCAGAACCAATCCCGTTCTCGTCTACGGCGGTCTTCGGAGATCTCGTGGCAATCGATGAAAAGCTGCCCGACGATATTCCGGATCAGCAGGCCGCAGATCTGCAACGGGAGGCTTCGGACAAGCTGAAGGCGTTCATCGGGCAGGCAGATGCGGATAGTGACGAGCTTTTCGACCTGTCCCTCAAGTCGGCGAAGGACTTCCAGAAGATGCTTTGCGCCGAGCTATTCGGCACCTCGTCGACCAAGGGTTTGACCAAGTCTCAGATCTCGCTCTTGAGCAATGCCGCCAAGACGCTGGAAAAGACACTTGTGGATGAAACCCCGAACAAGATGAAGGAGGATGGATCGGAGGTTTCGATCGGAGGCGAGACCTTCACCTTTGTCGAAACGATCAAGTCGGGTGGCAACGGCATGGCCCGCCGTTACAAGTCGGGCGACAAGACGATCGTGGTCAAGACCATGCTCGATGAGCGTGAGGTCGAGAAGATGAAGAAGGAGATGAGGATCCATCGGCGGGCCATGAACGGGATCGATGCCGATGATCCGGCCGACAGCGCGATCGTGAACATGAAGGGTGCGGCGCTGAGCGAAAAGGACGGCGCGGTGCAGGTTCACATGGTGATGGAAGATGTCGACGGTGGCGACCTGACCGACATGACCAACGCGACCGCGATCATGGAATCGACCGGCATGATCCCCGAAGCCGCCCGTCAGGTGCTGGCGCTGGAACTGCTGACCAAGACGACAAAGGCGCTCATGGAACTGGAGCGCCAGGGCCTGGTCCATCACGACATCAAGGGCGAGAACGTCATGATGACATCGGACGGCCGGATCAAGATCATCGACTATGGGGAATCATCCTTCGGCGACAAGGACGGCATCGTTCGTGGTCGTGGTGGCAACGTCACTAAGGGCTATGACGCGCCGGAGGCATTTGGTGAAGAATTCGACACCCGCGTCGATTCCTATGCGCTGGGGGGGATGATCGAGCGCATGGTTGCGCGGCTGACGCCCTCCGGCGCCAACGACTTCAAGTCGGGTGCGTTGGGCAAGCTGGTCAAGCAGCTCAAGTCGGCCGACCCGAACGAACGACCGTCGCTGGAAGCTGTTCTGATGAGCAGCCTGATGCAATCCACCGGCGACTACGCAAGGGGCGATGTCGAGGACCTTCAGGAAGCGTCCAACCAGATGGCGGTCCTGGTTGCCAGAGAAACGATCACGGTCGATCAGAAGACTCTGGTCCGCGAAATCCCGCGCGCGCGCGACTGGGTCACGCAGGACCAGGTGAAACTCAAGGAACTGCAGGATCTGGCCGAGGATCTGAGCGGCGTGATCCTTGAGATCGAACGAAAATACGACAACGATCGCGACGGTTATCTGATCGCCAAACGCGAGCTCGAGGAATACAAGCGGCAGCGTGACCTCCTTGAGAACGGCCTGATCAAGAAGGCGATGGCCGACAAGGCGGCAAAGGGCAAGCAGGCGTTGGACGACGCCGTTGCCGAGAACAAGATCAAGATCGACGTCACGATCCGTGGCAACAAGAGAACCGTGACGCTGAAGGACGCGATCGCCATGCGCGACAGGATCGTCAAGGGCATCGCCGAAAAGCAGGACGAATTCTACAAGACCATGTCGGAACAGATGTCGGAGGATGACCCCGATGACACCGCGAGGTTGAATGCCATCAACGAACGGTTTGCGGAGATGGACGAGTTGCGCAAGGCCATCGACAGGGACATCTATGATGCCATGGGGCCGGATGCCAGGTTCTACCTGTCGAAGGTAAAGGTCGAGGAGATCGGCCGGCGCTTTGGCACCCCGTCGGTACAAAGGGAGCAGCCCGACATCAAACAGGACTTCATCGACGATCTGGTCGGGGTGGTGATCAAGAATCGCGAGGCCGAAGCGGTGAAGAGGGCCACGGCAGCGACCTAGGCGCGGGCGGGCCGTCGCAAGGTCAACCCGCCCGAAAGACCCGGACGTTGGCGTGGCGCAAGAAGAAGCCACGCCAACGCCTTCCCCGCCAGACATGGCTGGTATCACGCACCCGTTCTTGCATGTCCGCCGGTCGCAGCGCAGCAGGACGGGACGTCGGTCACCAGCAGGAAGGCGCGGGTGTTTGCATCACCAAGCTTGCCGGCAGGGCAGTCACCCTTTCAGCTGCATTTCGAATGGCCGCAGCTTGGGCAGGTCATGCAGCCTTCGCGCTTCTGCATCCCGAATTGCCCGCAAGCCGGGCAGGCCGGACCGCGCGGCGCTTCGCCGACCGCCATGACTTGCGCCTTGGGGTCTGACTTCAGCCCCATCCCCTCGCCCTGGAGAAAGCCGATGGCGACCATGTGGCGTTCGATCACGCCGCCGATGGCGGCGAGGATCGATGGGATGTAGCGACCTTCCATCCATGCCCCGCCGCGCGGATCGAAGACCGCCTTCATCTCCTCCACCACGAAGGACACATCGCCCCCGCGCCGGAACACCGCCGAGATCATCCGTGTCAGCGCGACGGTCCAGGCGAAATGTTCCATGTTCTTGGAGTTTATGAAGACCTCGAAGGGGCGCCGGTGGCCGCCCTGCACGATGTCGTTGATCGTGATGTAGATCGCGTGTTCGCTGTCGGGCCACTTCAGCTTGTAGGTCGCCCCTTCCAGCGCCTGCGGCCGGTCCAGGGGTTCGGACAGGTAAACGACCTCTGCGCCGCTGTCGGCCTCTGGGGCCTTTTCTGATTTTTCCGACACGGAAAGCACCGACCCCGTCACCGCGTTCGGGCGATAGGTCGTGCAACCCTTGCAGCCCTGATCCCAGGCGGCCATGTAGACGTCCTTGAACGCCTCGAAGCTGATTTCCTCGGGGCAGTTGATGGTCTTGGAGATGGAGCTGTCGATCCATTTCTGCGCCGCCGCCTGCATCCGGACATGGTCCAGGGGCGGCAGCGTCTGGGCGTTGACGAAATGGTCGGGCAGGGGCTTGTCGCCAAAGCGTTCGCGCCAGAGCTGGACGGCGTAGTCCACCACCTCCTCCTCGGTGCGGCTTCCGTCCTTTTGCAGGACCTTGCGCTTGTAGGCATAGGCGAAGACCGGCTCGATCCCGGAGGACACGTTGCCGGCATAAAGGCTGATCGTCCCCGTCGGCGCGATGGAGGTCAGAAGCGCGTTGCGGATGCCATGCCTGGCGATGGCGTCGCGCACGTCGCTGTCCATCTGCCGCATGTTGCCGGACGCAAGGAACCGGTCTGCGTCGAAAAGCGGGAAAGCCCCCTTTTCCTTCGCCAGATCGATCGAGGCGAGGTAGGCAGCCCGTGCGACGCGGTGCATCCATGCCTCGGTCTGCCTGGCGGCCTTTTGCGACCCATAGCGCAGCCCGACCATCAAGAGGGCATCGGCCAGCCCGGTGACGCCCAGGCCGATGCGCCGCTTGGCCTGCGCCTCTGCCGCCTGCTGCGGCAGCGGAAAGCGCGAGGCATCGACTGTATTGTCCATCATCCGGACGGCCATCCGCACCAGATCGTCCAGCGCGTCCTCGTCAAGCCGCGCGCCGTCGCCGAACGGGTCCACGACGAGCCGCGCGAGGTTGACCGACCCCAGAAGGCAGGCGCCATAGGGCGGCAGCGGCTGTTCCCCGCAGGGATTGGTCGCCGCGATCGTCTCGGCATAGGCCAGATTGTTCATCTGGTTGATACGGTCGATGAAGATGACGCCGGGTTCGGCATAGTCGTAGGTCGCGCGCATGATCCTGTTCCACAGATCGCGCGCGTTCAGCGTGTGAAAGACCTTGCCCTCGAACACCAGTTCCCAGGGACCGTCGGCCTTGACCGCCTCCATGAAGGCATCGGTCACGAGGACCGACAGGTTGAACATGCGCAGCCGCGCCGCATCCTGCTTGGCGTCGATGAAGGCCTCGATATCGGGGTGATCGCAGCGCATGGTGGCCATCATCGCGCCGCGGCGCGATCCGGCGGACATGATCGTGCGGCACATCGCATCCCAGACATCCATGAAGCTGAGCGGGCCGGAGGCATCGGCGGCGACGCCGTGAACAGCCGCCCCGCGCGGCCGGATGGTGGAGAAATCGTAGCCGATGCCGCCGCCCTGCTGCATCGTCAGCGCGGCTTCCTTCAACGCGTCGAAGATACCGGACATGCTGTCGGGGATGGTGCCCATGACAAAGCAGTTGAAAAGCGTCACCGACCGTCCGGTGCCGGCGCCCGCGGTGATCCGGCCTGCGGGCAGGTACCTGAAATCGGCCAGCGCGCCGTAAAACCGGTCTTCCCACTGTGCCGGATCCTTTTCCACCGCCGCCAGCGCCCGGGCGATGCGCCGCCAGGTGTCCTCGACCGTGATGTCCACGGGGGTACCGTCGGCCTCCTTCAGCCGGTATTTCATGTCCCAGATCTGCGCGGCGATAGGGGCGGCGAAAGCGGTCATGGGAATCCTCGGCGGTCTTGGGAAGGGCGACCACGATACGCCCCCCGACCGATCAGGTCAACGTGGCCGATGTGGTCGGGTCAACTTGATCTGGCGGCTCAGGCAACTAGAATGCCAAGGTCTTGGGGGTACAATGGCCGGATTCGTCCACATCCTGAAACTGTGCGTCGGCGCGGACAGCGTCGAGGATCTGGTGGACTGGCACCGGACCCATCCGTCGCCCTATCCGACCGGCGAACGGCGCCACGTCACCCGCATGTGGCCAAAGCGCGAGGCCGAGGTTCTGGCGGGCGGATCGCTTTACTGGGTCATCAAGGGGGTGATCCTTTGCCGCCAGCGGATCGTCCGGCTGGAGGAGATCGACGGGGCCGACGGGGTGCGCCGGTGCGGCATCGTCATGGACCCCGAGGTGATCCGGACCGAAGGTGCCGCCCGTCGCCCGTTCCAGGGCTGGCGCTACCTTGACCCCGGGGACGCGCCGCGCGATCTGCCGAAGGGCAGGGCAGGCGACAGCGCCCTGCCCGAGGATCTGGCGCTCGCCCTGTCCGAAATCGGCCTCAGATAAGGCCTCGGCCGCCCCGGGCCGCTTGTCCCGCCCCGCCCCATCCGCTACACCCGCGCGCGGATGAGGCGGATGAGCGCCCGCAAGCGAAAGACCGGACGATGGCCAAGGACAAGGGACCGAGACGACCGCGCGCCGAGACCCCGAAGGGGTTCCGCGACTATTTCGGCGCCGAGGTGAGCGAGCGCAAGGCGATGCTCGACACCATCGCCGAGGTCTATCACCGCTACGGTTTCGACCCGCTGGAAACCTCGGCCGTCGAAACGGTCGAGGCGCTGGGAAAGTTCCTGCCCGACGTGGACCGCCCGAACGAGGGTGTCTTTGCCTGGCAGGAAGAGGATCAGGACTGGCTGGCGCTGCGCTACGACCTGACCGCGCCGCTGGCGCGGGTGGCGGCGCAGTACCGCAACGACCTGCCCGCGCCCTACCGCCGCTTTGCCATGGGCCCGGTCTGGCGCAACGAAAAGCCGGGGCCGGGGCGGTTCCGGCAGTTCTACCAGTGCGACGCCGATACGGTCGGGTCGGGTTCCGTCGCGGCGGACGCGGAGATCTGCGCGATGCTGGCGGACGCCCTGGAGGCCGTCGGCATTCCCCGCGGCGACTATGTGGTCAAGGTCAACAACCGCAAGGTTCTGAACGGGGTGATGGAGGTCGCGGGCGTTCTCGACCCCGCTGACCCCGAGAAGTTCGCCCACGAACGCGGCATCGTGCTGCGCGCCATCGACAAGTTCGACAAGTTCGGTGATGCGGGTGTGCGCGCGCTGATCGGCGCGGGCCGGATGGACGAGAGCGGCGATTTCACCAAGGGTGCCGGGCTGTCGGACGAACAGGCTGACACCGTTATGGGTTTCATGAATGCCAGGGCCGCCAACAACGAGGGAACCATCCTCAAGCTGATGACTCTCGTCAGCGGCTCCGCTGTCGGGCAGGAGGGGGTGCACGAGCTTCAAAGCATCGCCGACCTCCTCGCCGCCCAGGGTTATGGCCCGGACCGCATCGTCATCGACCCCTCGGTCGTGCGCGGCCTTGGCTATTACACCGGGCCGGTCTACGAGGCCGAACTGACCTTCGAAATCCTCGACGAAAAGGGCCGCAAGCGGCAGTTCGGGTCGGTCGCGGGCGGCGGGCGCTATGACGATCTTGTCAAGCGGTTCACCGGGCAATCGGTTCCCGCGACCGGCGTGTCGATCGGTGTCGACCGCCTGCTCGCCGCGCTGCGCGCCAAGGGGCGGATCGCAGCCGATACGCGCGGCCCCGTCGTCGTGACCGTGATGGACCGTGACCGGATGGCCGACTATCAGGCGATGGCAACAGAGCTGCGCCGCGCCGGCATCCGGGCAGAGGTCTACCTCGGCAACCCGAAGAACTTCGGCAACCAGTTGAAGTACGCCGACAAGCGCAATTCGCCCGTTGCGATCATCCAGGGCGGGGACGAGGCCGCGCGCGGGGTGGTGCAGGTCAAGGACCTGTTCCTTGGCGCCAGGATCGCCGCCGAGGCCAGCCACGAGGAATGGAAGGCCCAGCCCGCCCAGACCGAGGTCGCGCGCGATGCCCTTGTGACGGAAGTGCGCCGCATCCTGGGGCAGGGCTGATGGCGGAAAAGGCCGCGGCCCGGGTCGAGGCGGCGCGCCTTGTCGCCGCGTTCCGCGCGGCGGGCGCGGTCGAGGTGGAAGCTGATATCCTCCAGCCTGCCGAAGTGCTTCTGGACCTTTACGGCGAAGACATCCGCGCGCGCGCCTATGTGACCGCCGACCCGCTGCGCGGCGAAATGATGCTGCGTCCCGACTTCACGGTGCCGGTCGTGCAGATGCACATGGCCGACGGGGCCGAACCCGCGCGCTACTGCTATGCGGGCGAGGTCTTCCGCAAGCAGGAACGGCCAAGCGCGCGGCGCGCCGAATATGTCCAGGTCGGCTACGAGGTCTTCGAACGCGACAATCCCGTGGCGGCGGATGCGGAGGTCTTCGCGCTGTTCGCGCGGCTTCTCGCCCCCCTTGGCCTGCGTGCCGCGACCGGCGACATCGCCATCCTGACCGCCGCCGTCCGCGGCCTCCGGACGCTGGAATCCCGCAAGGCGGCGCTCTTGCGTCACATCTGGCGGCCGCGCCGGTTCACCCAGCTTCTTGACCGGTTCGGCGGGCGCGCGCCGGTGCCGCCCAGCCGTGCCGCGTTGATCAAGGTGCTTGCCCAGGGCGCGCGGCCGGCCCCCGCCCCGCACCTCGGGCTGCGGTCCGCCGCGGAGATTTCCGCCCGCCTCGCCGCGCTGGCCGAAGACGCGGCCGCTGCCCCGATCTCGGCCGAGGAGGTCGCGCGGCTTGAAGACCTTCTGAACCTCGAAGCGCCGGGTCCGGCCGCGCTGGCGCATCTGCGCGACCTCGCGCGCGACATGCCCGCCATCGTCCCCGCCGTCGACCGGATGGAGGCGCGGCTTGACGCGCTGGCACGGGCCGGCATCGACGTGGGTACGCTGGCGTTCGAGGCAAGCCACGGGCGCACGACGCTCGAATACTACGACGGTTTCGTGTTCTCGTTCCATTCGGCCGAAGCGGGGTTGCCGCCTGTCGCCTCTGGCGGGCGCTACGACGCGCTGACCGAGGTGCTGGGTCAAGGCCGCTCGATCCCCGCCGTGGGCGGCATCATCAGGCCCGGACTTGTCGCCGACCTGGGAGGGCTGGGGTGATGCTGAAGCTTGGAGTGCCCTCCAAGGGCCGGCTGATGGAGCAGTGCTTTGACTGGTTCGGCACCCGCGGCGTGAAGCTGAGCCGCGCCGGATCCGACCGCGAATATGCCGGTGCTGTCGAAGGCGTGGACGGGCTGGAGCTTGTGCTGCTGTCGGCGGGCGAGATCCCGCGCGAGCTTGCGGCCGGCCGCATCCACCTGGGCGTCACCGGATCCGACCTTGTGCGTGAAAAGCTGGCCGACTGGCCATCGCAGGTGGCCGAACTTGCGCCGATGGGCTTTGGCCACGCCGACCTGATCATTGCCGTACCGGCCTGCTGGCCCGATGTCGACACGCTTGACGATCTGGATGCCGCCGCTGCCGCCTTTCGCCGGGCGCATGGCTTCCGGTTGCGGATCGCCACCAAGTATCACCGGCTGGTGCGGGAATTCCTGACCCAGCACGGCGTGGCCGACTATCAGCTGGTCGACAGCCAGGGCGCGACCGAGGGGACAGTCAAGAACCTGACCGCCGAGGCGGTGGCGGACATCACCTCGAGCGGTGAGACCCTGCGGGCGAACCACCTGAAGATCCTTTCCGATGGGCTGGTGCACCAGAGCCAGGCGACGCTTTATGCCGCTCGGGGAGCTGACTGGGGGCAAGATGCGCGCGTGGCGCTTGCCGGGCTGACCGAAAGGCTGGGCCTGACCCCCTGCGCCCTTTCCTGAGCGGTCGACGCGACAGGGTTTTCCTGCCAGCGCCGGTGCAGTGAAGAAACGGGCCTCGGTCGCATCGGGCGATCACGGAATCTGACCCGTATGCCTTGAACAAGAAAACTGCCGGCCCGCTGGGAATAGCGGACCGGCAGCACGCATCTTGACCTCTGGATCAGATGTTGCCCGCGGCCATTTCACGGGCGATGAAATCGGCCTGACGAATGGCGAGTGCCACGATGGTGAGCGTCGGGTTCTCCGCCGCCCCGGTCGTGAACTGGCTTCCGTCCGAGATGAAGAGGTTCGCGATGTCGTGGGTCTGACCCCACTTGTTGCAAACACCGTCTTCGGGCTTTTCCGACATCCGGTTGGTGCCCAGGTTGTGCGTCGAGGGATATGGCGGGGTCGGGAAGGTTCGAGTTGCGCCCACCGCGTTGTAGATCGCCTCGCCCTGCGCATAGGCATGATTGCGCATCGCGACATCGTTGGGGTGATCCGAGAAGTTGACGTTGGCGACCGGCAGGCCCCACTGGTCCTTCACATCCGACAGGGTGACGCGGTTCGTTGCCTGCGGCATGTCTTCGCCCACGATCCACAGCCCCGCCATGTTCTCGTAGCTGTCAAGCGCGCTCGTGAAGGACCTGCCCCAGGCTCCGGGGTTCAGGAAGGCTGCCATGAACGGAATGCCGAGCGACAGCGTTTCCAGTTCGTAGCCGCCGACAAATCCGCGCGAGGGGTCATGGCGCGCCTCGTCTCGGACGATCCCCGCCATGGTCGTGCCGCGCCACATGCGAACCGGCTTGTCGAAGACCGCGTAGACTGACCCGGTCATGTGGCGCATGTAGTTGCGGCCCACCTGGTCTGAACTGTTTGCCAGGCCGTTCGGGAACATCTCCGATGCGGAGTTGAGCAGGAGTCGCGGGCTTTCGAAGCTGTTGCCGGCGACGCAGACGATACGCGCCTTCTGCATCTGCAGGTTGCCGTCCTTGTCGAAATACTCGACGCCGGTCACCTTGCCGCTGTCGTCGTGCAGGATGCGCGCGACATGGGCGTGATCGCGGACCTCCAGATTGCCGGTCGCCTCACCGCGCGGGATGTCGGTATAGGCCGCGGACCATTTGGCGCCCCACTTGCACCCCTGGAAACAGAACCCGGTCTGCTGGCAGGCCATGCGGTCGTCGTAGTCGGCCGAGTTGATTGCCATGCGTCCGGTATGGACTTCTTCGTACCCAAGCGCCTTCGCGCCCTTCTCCAACACCTTGAAGTTGTTGTTTCCGGGTAGTCCCGCGCGGTCGCCGGTGCGTGTCACGCCCAGCTTGGCCTCTGCCTTGTCGTACCAGGGCGCCATTTCTTCTGCGTCGATCGGCCAGTCAAGCAGGTTCGCGCCCTCGATCTCGCCGTAGGTCGTCTTCGCTTTCCACTCGTGGTCTTGAAAGCGCAGCGAGGCGCCGGCCCAGTGGATGGTGGTGCCGCCGACGGCCTTGACGATCCAGGCCGGCAGACCCGAAAAGTCCTTGGCCACCCGCCAGTCGCCCGAGGTGGTGCGCGGGTCGGTCCAGGCAAGCTGCCCGAAGCTTTCCCATTCGTCGTTGATGTAATCCTCCGGCAGATAGCGCCCGCCCGCTTCGAGCGCGACGACTTTCACGCCCTTCTGTGCCAGTTCATTCGAAACCACCCCGCCGCCAGCGCCGGTGCCGATGACGACCACGACGGAGTCGTCGGTCAGATCAAATTTCGCGACCATGTTTCCTCTCCTTCGTGGTCAAAGCCAGTTGATGTCGTCGAAGCCACGTTCGATGTAGCCGCCCTTGGAGAAGGATTCTCCCTCGTAGCCGAAGATCGGCCACACGTCCTTCTGGTTGTAGAGGCCGGTCACAAGACCGCCGCGCACGGTCTGGAAGAAGCCGCTGTCTTCCATGGCCTGCAGGATGCTGACGCGATCCTCCTCCCAGCCCATGGATATGTAGTCGGCATGACCCGCCGCCTGCGCCGCGGCGTCGAGGGCCGCTACGCCTTCCTCGACCAGCGCCTTCTTGTCATCAGCGTCATAGCCCTTGACCGCGATGGCGTAGAATTGGTCGGCGATCCTGTCATGCGGGTAGATGTCGCGCGCCATCTGGATCAGCGTCGCCATCTGGTGTTCGGAGATCACGCTGACCTCCATCGCCCAGGCGGCGTCCGGCGCCGCAAGGAAGCCTGCCCCCGTGACCACGAGGGCGCCAGCCGCCACCGAACGCGCCAGCAGCGCGCGGCGGGTCAGGCCTTGCCTTTCGATCTTGCTCATCATGTCCTCCCTTGAGCAATTCGGCGGCCGGTCAGAGGAACCGGCCGCCGCGTTGAATGACCTCGATCTGGTAGCCATCGGGGTCCGCAATGAAAAAGAAACGCGCGACCCGTACATCGCCGTTCTTGAAATCGACGAGCTTGCGGGGCGACAGACCCTCCTCTGTCAGCCGCGCATGTTCGGCGTCGATGTCGTTGACGGATACCGCCAGGTGCCCGTAGCCGTCGCCGAGCACATAGGGTTCCGTCCGCCCCTTGTTGATCGTCAGTTCCAGTTCGAAGCTGGTTTCCGGGTTCGAGAGATAGACGAGCGTGAAACCCTCGAAGTCGAGCCGATCGGCGACCGAAAGACCGAATGCGCGGGAATAGAAGTCAACCGAGCGCGCTTCGTCGAGCACACGGATCATAGAGTGAATCGCCTTGGCCATAAGTCCTCCAAAATCTTCGCGATTTTGGTAAGCCTAGATGACCAATTCCGCGGCGTGGTAGTAGCCGGGTACTACAGCCGCGAAAAATCGCTATTCGGCAGCGATCCTTGCGCCTGCATCCTGTTCGTATTCGCCAAGGTGAATCGTGCAGGCGCACCGCAGCAGAGAGGTGAAGTTTGGCGCTTCGCCATGAAGCTCAAGCACTTCGGAGTGCAGCCGGGAGATGAACGCTGGGGTTGTCATCCCCTCGCGTTCCGCAATCCGATCGAGAATACGCCAGAACGAGCGTTCAAGCCGGATCGATGTGCTCTGACCGTTCAGGCGCAACCTGCGCGTGACGCACTCATAGCGGTTCGGGTTCTGACCTGCGAAGATCTCACACATGGGCCGCTCTCAACATTGCTGCGTGCAAGATTATTTTGTGGCCGAATCGCCTGATCGTCAACTTTTGCCCTGATAATCGGCACGCCCGGCGCGCGATGCGGATCCAGCCCGTCGGCATCCCCCTGTGACAAGGGCCCTCGCGGCAGATCTTGCTCGCGTCCGGGAAGAGGGGGAAGGCTCCTGGAGGCGGGTACCGGAATCGAACCGGTCTTCACGGATTTGCAATCCGCTGCGTAACCTCTCCGCCAACCCGCCGGAGGTGAGGGGGAGATATACTATGGCAAAACGCCGCGCAACCCATTCGCAGACGCATTCATCAGTCTGCACCCGTTGCCGATCGTTTCGTTCTGTGGCAAGACGAATTCCGACTGGAAACCAGACTGAAGAGTTCACTCGATGACCGATTTCGCTGCGCGCCGGACAATGATGGTGGACAATCAGGTGCGTCCAAACGACGTGACGAAATTCCCGATCATCGAGGCGATGCTTGCCATTCCGCGAGAGGCCTTTGTCCCTGGCCCGCGCCGCGAGGCCGCATATGTCGGCGAGAACCTCGATCTTGGCGGCGGTCGTGTGATGCTTGAGGCCAGGACGCTTGCCAAGATGCTTGATGCGCTTGATATCGGGCCCTCCGACCTCGTGCTGGATATCGGGTGCGGACTTGGCTATTCGACCGCAGTGATCGCCCGCATGGCCGAGGCGGTCGTCGCGGTCGAGCAGGACGCGTCGCTTGCCGAACAGGCCGAGGCGCGGCTTTCGGCCGAGGGCTGCGACAATGCCGCCGTGATCCAGGGCCCGCTTTCGGCGGGTTCGCCGAAGCATGGACCCTATGACGCCATCGCGATCCAGGGCGCGGCCGAGGTCGTCCCCCAGGCGCTGCTGGATCAGTTGAAAGAGGGCGGTCGGATCGGCTGTCTCTTCATGGAGGGGACGCTCGGGTTGTGCCGGATCGGCCACAAGATCGATGGCCGGGTCAGCTGGCGCTTTGCGTTCAACGCGTCTGCCCCTGTCCTGCCCGGGTTCGAGGAGGCGCGGGGCTTCGCTCTTTAGAATGACGTCGGCGACCCCGACGTGCGTTGCGAATGTAGGAGTTTGGCCATGATGGCAGCTATCCGCGGCGGGCTGATTGCGTCCGCGATGTCGGTGTTTACGGCGTTCGCAGCGCCTGCCTGGGCCGAAACCCTCGCGGATGCGCTTGCGTCGGCGTACCGGAACTCGAACCTTCTCGAACAGAACCGCGCCGTTCTGCGCGCGGCCGACGAGGATTTCGCCGGCGCGATCGCGGCCTTGCGCCCTGTCGTCTCTTGGCTTGCATCCGCCACCTACAGCGACAGCCCCGCGGGTGACAGTCTTGATGCTTCGCTTTCGCTCGCGGCCCAGTGGACGGTCTATGATTTCGGGCGTCGCGAGCTTCAGATTGCCGCGGCGAAGCAGGCGGTTCTGGCGACCCGCGATGCGCTCGTCCAGGTCGAACAGCAAGTGCTGCTTGCGGCCGTCGCGGCCTATATGGATGTGCGCAACGCGAACGAGAACCTCGCCATCACCGAAAACTCGGTGAAGGTGATCGGGGAGGAACTGAAGGCCGCGCAGGATCGGTTTTCAGTCGGCGAGGTGACGCGTACCGATGTCGCGCTCGCAGAGGCGCGGCTGGCCTCGGCGCGCGCCTCGCTTGCCGCTGCGCAGGGTGCCCTTGCCGCGGCGCGTGAATCCTACCGGGCCGCGACCGGGGGCTACCCGGGATCGCTTGCGGTGCCGCCGCGCACGCCGGAGTTGCCGCGCAGTTCCGACGAGGCGCGTTCGATCGCGCAGCGTATCCATCCGTCCATCCGCCAGGCGCAGGAACAGGCCAAGGCCGCCGATATCCTTGTTGAACTGGCCGCCGCACAGCGACGCCCGTCGCTTGACCTGAGCACCTCCGTCTCGCGGATCGAGGGCGGCGAGAACAGCGCGACGATCCGGCTGCAGCTTGGCCAGACGATCTACGCGGGCGGAGCCTTGCCGGCGGCGCACCGCCAGGCCATCGCGAACCGCGACGCCGCCCGTGCGGCGCTGCTGCAATCGGGCGTCATCATCGCGCAGAACGTCGGCAACAGCTGGGCCGCGATCGACGTGGCGCGCGCGCAGATCACCGCCACGCAGCGCCAGGTGGAGGCGGCGACGATCGCCTACGAAGGCGTGCGCGAGGAGGCTCGCCTTGGTGCGCGTACGACGCTTGATGTGCTGGATACCGAACAGGATCTGCTTGACGCCAAGGCTGCGCGAATCAATGCTGAGACTCAGCTGCAGGTGGCGACCTATTCGCTTTTGGCATCAATGGGCCTTTTGACTGCGGATTACCTCAAGCTTGGGGTGCCAACCTATGACCCCGAAGCCTATTTCAATGCCGTCAAGACGGCGCCGCACACTTCTGTGCAGGGTGAAAGCCTTGATCGGGTGCTCAAGGCGATCGGAAAGAAGTAAGATTTTGCAACCTGTTGTAGGATGCTTGCAGGCGGTTTAGACTTCACCCTCAATCAGGAGCGGAGCCGCCATGTCTGATCACCGGGCAAATCTGGACGTCGAGGATGTCCTGTCTTCCATTCGTCGCCTGGTTTCACAGGACGCACGGTTGTCGAAGCCGGCGCCGGCACCTGCGATGGACAAGCTGGTTCTGACACCTTCCCTCAGGGTGAACGACGCTGGCGAGATCGGCCCGAGCGGGGCCGAGGAGCGAGACGCGCTGGAAGAGACGATCGTCGAACTTGAAGCCGCCGTCGCAAGCATCGAGGCGGAATTCGAGGCCGACGAAGGCGAACTTCTGGACGAAGCCCCCGAGGCCGCGGACTTTGGCCCCTCGTTTGCCCTTGAGGAGGATGCGGCCCCTGCGGAGGAGATCGCGGCATCCGCTGAAGATGACCGGGCGTCGGACCTTGCGGAGGCCGCCGCTGATCTTTTGTGGGCCGATGACGAGGACACCGAGTTTGACCACGCGGAGGAGGCCGGCGCCGCGGAGGAAGCCGGGTCAGCGGTCCTTGACGACAGCATCGACACCAAGGCCGAGACGGTCGATGCAGAGGTCGCGGATGACATCGAGGTGCCGGACGACGAGGTTCGCGAAGGCCTTGACGCCGCCGCCGAGGCCGAGGCCGAGGCCGAGGCGACCAAGACCGAAGAGCTCGAGCTGGAAGCGCACACTGCAGATGCAGCGCCAGTCGACACCGCAGAAATCGAAGATGCCGTTCTGATCGAAGATGCGATCATCATCGAAGATGATGTGGTCGATGCGCGGGCGGCCGAGCCAGAGACCACCGAACCGGAGGTGGCCGAACCCGAAGCCGCGACAATCGAGGCCGAGACTGCCCGGGATGCCGCTTTCGACGAGATGATCGAACCGGTCGAGGAAGAAGCGACGCAAGACCCCGAGGAGGCCCTCGCTGAGGAAGTCCTGGCGGAGGAGACCTTCGTGGAGGATACGGTCTTTGACGACTACGGCGACGCCGAACCCGTCGAGGACGAAGGCCGCTCACCCGGCTTCGCGCAGAGGATGTCGGTCATGGAACCGGGCGAGGTCGATGACGACCTCTTGCGGACGATGGTCGCCTCGCTGGTGCGAGAGGAGCTTCAGGGCGCGCTGGGCGAACGGATGACCGATCGCCTGCGCAAGCTGGTCCGGCGCGAAGTCCAGATCGCATTGGGCCAGCGCGAACGCGACTGATCCGTTCGGGCCTGACCGGACAAGCATGCCAAAAAACAAGAACGCGCCCTTGCGGGCGCGTTCTTGCACAATGATCAGCCGCGCTGCGTTCAGGCGGCTTCGGCTTCCTCGGCGGCGGCGCGGCGTTCGCTTTCCTCGCGCGACAGCGCGACAGAGGTACGGATGCCCTTGGAGACGAACTCCATCAGCCCCTTGACCACGCGTTCGTTCGGGTCGATCCCGGCGCAGGACAGAACTTCGCGCCCGTCGCGCGAACGCGCCCAGCGGGCGATCTGTTCTGGCCCGTTGCCATATTTCTTGTCATCGGCGATCGCATCATCCAGCGCAGCCAGCACGACCGCAGCGAAAAGCTTGCGCGATCTTTGACCCTGCTCGTAGTTGAATGCGGTGCCATCAACGAAATCCCGCATCGTCGTTTCCTTTTTTATTGCTCTTGCGTTTCCCGGCGTAGGGCTGAATAAGCCAATTCGGCCCCGATTCGGTATCTCTGTTTGCTATGGCAGCCATGCAATTTTTGCATGACTGCGCGCGTGGCGCCCCAGCATCTTGTTGGCTTGTCACGCGGAAGCCCGGCATATATAGGAGCCGGCAATCCCCTTTCAACCTTTTGTCAAGGTTTCTCCGATGCCCAAGATCAACGGCAATGAAATTCGCCCCGGCAACGTGCTGGAGCATGAAGGCGGCCTTTGGGCCGCAGTGAAGGTCAACCACGTCAAGCCCGGCAAGGGCGGCGCCTTTGCGCAGGTGGAACTGAAGAACCTGCGCGATGGCCGCAAGCTGAACGAACGCTTCCGGTCGGAAGACAAGGTCGAACAGGTTCGACTCGAACAGAAGGACCAGCAATTCCTCTACGAGAACGACGGCATGCTGGTCTTCATGGACAACGAAACGTTCGAGCAGATCGAACTGCCCGCCGACCTTCTGGGCGACCGCCGCCCGTTCCTGCAAGACGGCATGGTCGCGACGATCGAGTATTATGGTGACGAGGCGCTCTCTGTCTCGATCCCGCAAAAGGTGACCTGCAAGGTCATCGAGACCGAACCGGTCGTGAAGGGCCAGACGGCTGCCAACAGCTACAAGCCCGCGATCCTGGACAATGGCGTGCGCATCATGGTGCCGCCCTTCATTGCCCAGGACGAGGACATCATCGTTCATACCGAGACGATGGAATATTCCGAACGCGCCTGACCGCGCGAGAAGTTGCGGAAGGGCCGTCCCATCGGGACGGCCTTTTCCGTTCAGGTCAGTTCGATTGTCGCATCGCCCGCGCGCATCGGGCCCAGGGCGCGGTCGAAGCGCAGGTAGGCGATCGCCCTGCCGCCCGCACGGGTGCAAAGCCGCCCGACAGGTTTTCCGTCGGCGGTGATCTCGGCGCCGGGCTCCGCGTCGCCGGTGACGGCGACCGTCGCCAGCCCCTTGCGCAGTTCGGTCTTGTGTTTCATCCGTGCCGTCACTTCCTGCCCGACATAGCAGCCCTTGCGGAAATCGACGCCGTGCAGCCGCTCGAAGCCGCATTCCAGGATGTAGCTGTCTTCCGGAACAAGTTCGGTCCCGGCTTCGGGGATGCAGTGCTTGACGCGGATCGCGTCCCAATCCGAGATCGGATCGTCGCCCGGTTCCCGCGCGTAGAGGCGCCATCCCAGGGCGGGATGCCGGGGGTCGACGAATGCCCCATCCTGCGCGGCTCCAAGGCCGCGCGACACATGCAATTCGGCGTGTTCTATCGTCACATCGGCCCGCAGGCGGTACATGGCAAGCCGCCGTGCCAGTCCGGGCGCCAGCGACGAGGCGACATCAAGAAGGATCGCGTCGCCAGCGGGGACGAGGAAGAAATCTGCAAGGTACTTTCCCTGCGGGGTCAGAAGCGCGGCATAGACGATGCCGCGGTCGATGCCGCGCACATCGTTCGTGACCAGGTTCTGCAGGAACTCGACCCGGTCCTTGCCGGTGACCCTCAGGATTGTGCGGTTCTCGATCCGTTCAAGCATCGGCGTTGCCCTTTCCCCGGTCATTCGGAAAACTGAAGGCGGCAAAGCCCCGCGTAAAGGCCGCCCAAGGCAAGAAGCATGTCATGGGTTCCCTCTTCCACCACACGACCGTGATCGAGCACGATGATCTTGTCGGCGCCGCGCACGGTTGCCAACCGGTGCGCAATGACAAGCGTCGTGCGCCCGTAGCTCAGACGGTCCAGTGCTTCTTGCACCAACCGCTCGCTTGTCGCGTCAAGCGCAGAGGTCGCTTCGTCCAGAAGCAGGATGGGTGCGTCACGCAGAACAGCGCGCGCGATGGCGACCCTTTGGCGCTGGCCACCCGACAGGGAAGATCCGCGTGGACCGGCCGGCGTGTCGAGGCCGTTGGGCAGCGTTGCCGTGAATTCGGTGACATGAGCGGCATCCAGCGCGCGCGACAATGCCTCGGGGCTGATGTCCCGGCGTCCCAGCAGGATGTTCTCGCGGATCGTCTCGTCGAAAAGCGATGGCTCCTGAGAGACCACCGAGAACTGATCGCGCAACTGGTTCAGTTCGAGGCCCCGAATGTCGCTGCCACCCAGTTCGATCCGCCCGGACTGCGGGTCGACCAGTCTCGTGAGCAGGTTGAAGATCGTCGATTTTCCGGCGCCGGATGGACCGACCAGCGCAGTCGTCTTGCCCGGCTCGGCGGTGAATGACACGCCGCGCAGAACCTCGTGTTCCCCGAAGCTGAGGCGAACGTCCTCAAATCGCAGCCCCGTGTGGGCAATCGCGACTGCCGGTGTGGCGGCCTCGGCCCGGACCTCAGCCTGACGGTCAAGAAGGCCGTAGATGCGCCGCAGGCTGACTGCGGCGGTCTGCCACTGGCCTGCCATGTCGCCAAGCCGACGCAGCGGCTGGAAAGCCAGCGTCATGGCGCTGAAGAAAGCCATGAACTCGCCTACGGTGCGCTCGCCCTGTGCGATTTCGCGCCCGCCAAAGATGATGACTGTGAAAAAGCCGATGCCGGTTACGATGTCGATCATCGCGGGAACCGTCACCCGGCTTGCGACCGACTTCGTTTCCGCCTTTACGATCGAGGCGACGATGCGCTTGAATCTGTCAAGCTGGTAGTCCTCGATCCGGTTCAGCTTGATCGCAGTAATGCCATGGAAGATTTCGTCAAGCCGGGTGGCTCTTCGCCCCGCCTGCTCTCTCAATTGTCCGAACTTGCGTCGGATGTACCGTTGCACAGCCAGTGCCGGCAGGATCAGGAGGGGGGTGCCGACGACCGCGAACGCCGCCCATTGAGGGTCGACCGAAACGGCGACGACCGTCAGCGCCGCAAGGGCAACGGAATCCCGACCGAAGCCGGTGACCAGCAGGCTCCAGACGCCCTGAACCGCTGCGGTATCACCCTGCACGCGTTCGATCAATTGGCCGGGCGGGTTGATCTGGAAGAACCCGCCATCAAGCGTCAGGAGATGGCGCAGGAGATCAACCTGCATCGCGGCGGAGGTTCGCTGCGCGATCGCCGTCAGCATGGTGCGGCTGGCGACGAGGGTTGTCGCGCGAATGACAAAAAGCGACAGGATGAAACTGCCGATGATCCAGATCGCGCCGACGTCGCCGCCGACGAAGACGCGGTCAAAAAGCGGTTCGAGCGCGTAGGACAGGAGTGCGAGCGTCGATCCCTCGACCACCAATAGGACCAGCGCGATCGCCATCGACAGCCGATGAGGGCGGAGGTAGTCACGCCAGAGCCTGGCGAACAGGCGGCGGGAAGAAAGATCGGCCTGCATGTCTGTCGCGGTATCCAAGGGCATTCCCGGCGCTGATACGGTTCGCGCGATCTAGCCCGAAGGTCGGGCCAGAGGCAAGGTAAGGGGCGCCTGCGGTGTGCGCTGCTCGATTGACGCGGTTGGCGCCGCACCTTACGGATTGGCGACTTCGGAGTGGATGACCATGAACCTGTCGCAGGGCCGCCCCTATCTCGCCATCCCCGGCCCTTCGGTCATGCCGGACCGTGTGCTGGCAGCAATGCACAGGCCAGCGCCAGACATTTATGCCGGTGCGCTGATCGACATGACCGCATCGCTGTACCCCGACCTCAGGGCGGTGGCGCGCACCGCCCATCACGTCGCGATCTACATCGGGAACGGTCACGCGGCCTGGGAAGCGGCGAACACCAACCTGTTCTCGCGCGGGGATCGGGCGATGGCGCTCGTGACGGGCCAATTCGGGACCAGCTGGGCGAACGCGGTGGAACGGCTGGGTGTCCGGGTCGACCGAATCGACTTTGGTCGCAACGCGCCCGCGGATCCTGCGCGCCTGGCCGACGCGTTGCGCGCCGATGTCAGGCAAGAGATCAAGGCTGTTCTTCTTACACATGTCGATACGGCAAGCACCGTGAAGAACGATGTTGCCGCGATCCGCTCGGCCCTGGATGGGACCGGGCATCCGGCACTTCTGGCGGTCGATTGCATCGCCTCGCTTGGCTGCGATCCGTTCGAGATGGACCTCTGGGGCGTCGATGTCATGGTCGGCGCATCGCAGAAGGGGTTGATGACGCCGCCGGGTCTTGGATTTGTCTGGTTTAGCGACAGGGCCGCCGAACGCTGCAGGGCGTCCGACCTGCGCACCCCCTACTGGGACTGGACCCCGCGCGCCTTTGCCGACGAATACTGGCAGCAGTTCTGCGGGACCGCGCCGACCCATCACCTGTTCGCCCTGCGCGAGGCGCTGACCATGCTGGTGCATGAGGAGGGTCTGGAGGCCGCCTGGGCGCGCCACCGCCGTCTTGCCGGGGCGGTCTGGGCGGCGGTCGATGCCTGGGGGCAGGGCGGCGACATCCGCCTGAACATCGCCGATCCGGCCGCGCGCGGGAATTCGGTCACCTCGGTGCGTCTTGGCGGCGCGGCGGAGCGCCTGCGTGCCTGGTGCGCGGCGCAGGCGGGGGTGACGCTGGGCATCGGGCTTGGCATGGAAAGCGCGGTCGACTGGCTGCGGATCGCCCACATGGGCCATGTCAACGCGCATATGACACTTGGCGCCCTGTCGGCGATGGAGGCGGGGCTGCGCGCCCTGGGCGTTCCCCGGGGCGATGGCGCGCTGAATGCCGCAACGGAGGCGATCGCGGGGGCGTGAGGAACCGGGGCGCTGCCCCGGACCCCGGAGTATTTCATCCAGACTGAAAGGGGCGGTTCAGCCCCAGTCGTGGAAGATGAACCACGCCCCGGCGGCGATCAGCGCGAAACCCGCGCCATGCTGCCAGGTGATCCGTTCGCCCAGATAGGCCCATGAAAAGAGCGCGAAGACCGAAAGCGAGATGACTTCCTGAATCGTTTTCAACTGGGCGGCGCTGAAGGTGCCGTGGCCGTAACGGTTCGCGGGCACCTGCAGGACGTATTCGAAGAAGGCGATGGCCCAGCTGACCAGGATGACCGCGATCAGGGGCGCGGCCTTGAACTTCAGGTGGCCGTACCAGGCGAAGGTCATGAAGACGTTGGAGGCGAGAAGAAGGCCGATCGTCAGAAGCGGCACGGGAATCAAGTGCGCGGGATTTGGCATGGCGGACTCGCGGGCGGTTGTGTTTGCCAGCGCTAGCCTGTCGCTGCCAGCGCGGCAAGGCGGGCCGCCCGGCGAGATCGCAAATTAAGCGATTTGCAATTTGCATCAAGAAGCATGTCAAAAAATTGCAAATTTTCTGAATTCTCCTTTGTCGCGCGGCCCTTCGCCACTATGGTGCGCCGATCTGCGGGATCCGGGGAGGAGACGATGAAAGACATTCTGGCGGAACTCGAGGCGCGTCGCGCCACGGCGAGACAGGGCGGTGGCCAGCGTCGTATCGATGCCCAGCACGCCCGGGGGAAGCTGACCGCGCGCGAGCGGATCGAACTGCTGCTGGACGAAGGGTCGTTCGAGGAGTTCGACATGTTCGTCGCCCATCGCTGCACCGATTTCGGCATGGAGGCCGACCGCCCCTCTGGCGACGGGGTGGTGACCGGCTGGGGCACGATCAATGGCCGCATGGTCTATGTCTTCTCACAGGACTTCACCGTCTTCGGCGGTTCGCTATCGGAAACTCACGCCCAGAAGATCTGCAAGATCATGGACATGGCGATGCAGAACGGCGCCCCGGTCATCGGGTTGAACGATTCCGGCGGCGCGCGTATCCAGGAAGGCGTTGCCTCGCTTGCCGGCTATGCCGAAGTCTTTCAGCGCAACATCATGGCCTCGGGCGTGGTGCCGCAAATCTCCGTCATCATGGGGCCCTGCGCGGGCGGCGCGGTCTATTCACCGGCGATGACAGACTTCATCTTCATGGTGAAGGACACGTCCTATATGTTCGTGACCGGCCCCGACGTGGTGAAGACGGTCACGAACGAGATCGTGACGGCAGAGGAACTGGGGGGGGCATCAACGCATACCAAGAAATCCTCGGTCGCGGACGGCGCTTTCGAGAATGACGTCGAGGCGCTGGTCGAGGTGCGCAGGCTTTTCGACTTCCTGCCGCTGAACAATCGCGAGAAGGCGCCGGTGCGTCCCTTCTTCGACGATCCGGCGCGGGTCGAGGCGAGCCTGGATACCCTGATCCCCGACAACCCGAACCAGCCCTACGACATGAAGGAACTGATCGGAAAGATCGCGGACGAGGGCGACTTCTACGAGATCCAGAGGGACTATGCGGGCAATATCATCATCGGCTTCATCCGGATCGAGGGGCAGACCGTTGGCGTGGTGGCGAACCAGCCCATGGTGCTGGCCGGATGCCTTGACATTGACAGTTCGCGCAAGGCCGCGCGGTTCGTCCGTTTCTGCGATGCCTTCGAAATCCCGATCCTGACTTTCGTCGATGTGCCGGGCTTCCTGCCGGGGACCAGCCAGGAATACGGCGGGGTCATCAAGCATGGCGCAAAACTTCTCTTCGCCTATGGGGAGGCGACGGTGCCGAAGGTTACGGTGATCACCCGCAAGGCCTATGGCGGGGCCTATGACGTCATGGCGTCCAAGCACCTGCGCGGCGACTTCAACTATGCATGGCCCACGGCCGAGATCGCGGTGATGGGCGCCAAGGGGGCGGTGGAAATCCTGTACCGGTCGGAACTGGCCGACCGAGAAAAGATCGCGGAGCGGACGAAAAACTACGAGGACCGCTTTGCGAACCCCTTCGTCGCGGCCGAGAAGGGCTTTGTCGACGAGGTCATCATGCCACAGTCGACGCGGCGCCGGGTGGCGCGGGCCTTCGCATCGCTTCGGACCAAGAAACTGTCGAACCCGTGGAAGAAACACGACAACATACCTCTGTGATCCGGGGTGACGGAGGGGCGAATGGCAAGATTGGATGCGTGCGCAAGGGTGGGTCCGTGGGGCCGATGCGCCGCAGCGGCAGGGGGATGCATGGTGGCGTTTTCGGCGGCGATATTCGGGACCGGCCTGCGCGCCGAGGAAGCGATCGTTCTGCCATCCGGAATGCTGGTTACGCCGCTTGACACGATCCATGGCGCGCCGGGGCCGGACGGGCTGACCATCCGTTTCCGCTTCGTCGCACCCGATCTGGCCGACCGGCCCGCCGACGAAACGACACTTTCGGACATGACCTGGCTTTGCGAGAGTTACGCGCTGCCAAGGATCGCCACCCCCGGCCCCGTGCCGGAACAGATCGTCATCACCCTCGCCGACCGGCCAGTTGAGTTCGGAACCGTCACGCCCGAGGCCAAGCAGTACTTCGAAGCCTTCCGTCCTGATGGCGGAATCTGTGTATGGGAGATGTTCTGATGTCCGCCGAATACCAGCGGAAACTTGCCGGTTTCTGTGATGCAGTGGCGTCACAGGCTCCGTTCTTCCATTTCGGGCCATGGGCAGAGTCCGGGCTTTCGGTTAGTCTGGCCGCGGACCGCAGAGATGCGGCCGGAGTGTCAGAACAGGCGACGGACAACTCAATTCCGGCCGCCGTAGAGAGCAGGAGCAAGTCATGTCGAAAAAAGCGCTTCTCGTCGTTGCCCTCGTCGCATTTGTCGCGGCGTGCGCAGCCAAGGAAGAAACCGTCATGGTCGAACCGGTTTCGACCGAGCCGACCTTTACCGGCAAGTACGGAAACTAACGCGCACGATCGGGCCGGGCCGCGAAGTGCCCGGCCCGTAGCCGGATCCTCGCGACGACCGAGCGAAGGACTTGCCCGGCGATACGAACGCTTTTATCATTCTTCGGATTGTTCGTTCGTAATAGCTTGCAGGAGACTAGTTGAATGCCGAAATTCAGGTTCGCGCTCGGGCTTTGCTGCGTCGCGGCTCTGGCCGCTTGCCAAAAGGCGCCGGAACCCATCAAGCCGCAGCCGATCTTCAACAAGTATGGCGATGTCGTGGGGTGCGAAGGTGGAACATACGTTCCCGGTGCACTCGACATGCCCTGCATGCCGCCGCCTGAAGACTGCGATCCGCAGGCGACCGCGGGGGCCGTACCGTGCCTGCCGCCCAGCACGGGTCGCGATCCCAACGGGTCGGGCACTCCCGGTCGGACGCCCAACAATCCGCCGGGCGCTGCTGCGCCGTGATGATGGCTGTGCTTTAGGAACCGGCCGCGCTTCGGCGAATAGCGGGAGCGCGGCATGCTGAAGCATCGTGGCTTTCCGGGGCGGCTTCCCGGTACCGATTTCCAGTTTGTCATCCGTCGCGCGAATCCCAAAGGCGTGACGCGGATCGTGGTTCGCGAGCGTTTCCGTGATCGGAGCCCCGCGGACAGGCGCGCCGACGCCGGGTTCATGGCCGCATTGTGGGATCACTTCGGAACCGAACCGTTCGAGCGCGGGAACCTTGATGCCGGCCGTTTGTCGTGGCTCTTCGGGCGCGAGGTCGTGCCCGCGGAAGACCCGTTCGATCCCGAAAGCTATGCGGCGTTGCTTCGCATCGACGAGGAAAAGGCCCGCGCGGCCTTCCCCGAGGTCTTCGAGGGGGCGCGTTAGGCATGTTCTCGCTGATACCTGCCCGCTTCCGGCGATGCGCCGCCGACCGTTTCGCCAATGGAAACTTGGCGTTTGATCCGACGGACGATTGCTGGAAAGCTGCAGGCGGGGCGTTCCCCTCCAGCACATCACACGCCCCGATTTGCAAGAACCGTTACCCTTCCCCTTCTCTGAGACCTGGCCCCTTGTGGGTCAGGTCATCTTTCTGCGCCGAACGCCATCGGCGTGTTGTTGCCACCGCGCCCAAAGCTGGTGTGAATACCCCGTGCCAGACCCCGGCTTTTTCGGTAAGGTCTTGTATCACAACAAACCCTTTCGGAGGCGGAGCAACATGCAAATCACCAAGATCTTCCTTGGCCTGGCGCTTGTGTCGGGTCTGGCAGGATGTCTCGACACCGATGGCGAACGGGCACTTGCCGGCGCTGCGGCGGGCGCCGTTGTCGCGGACGCGCTGGATGCCAACGTCGTCGCAGGCGCGGCCCTTGGTGGCCTTGCCGGCGCGACCTGCGACGACATGGGTGTCTGCTACTGAGATTTCACGCGGCGCGGTCCTGACAGGACGCGCCTGCATCCATAACCGGACCATCGCGGCCAAGCGCCGCGGTGGTCCTTTTGTTTTCGAACCCGGGCAGCGATCCGGGGGGCAAGAGGGAAAGGGACGGCCATGTTCAAAAAGATCCTGATCGCAAACCGCGGCGAGATCGCCTGCCGCGTCATCAAGTCCGCGCGCAAGATGGGCATCCAGACGGTGGCCGTCTATTCGGATGCCGACCGCAACGCGCTGCATGTGCAGATGGCGGACGAGGCCGTGCATATCGGCCCGCCGCCCGCGAACCAGTCCTATATCGTCATCGACAAGGTCATGGACGCCATTCGCCAGACCGGCGCCGAGGCCGTTCACCCCGGCTACGGCTTCCTGTCGGAGAACATGAAGTTCGCCGCGGCGCTTGAGAAGGAGGGCGTCATCTTCGTTGGCCCGCCTTCCCCAGCAATCGAGGCGATGGGCGACAAGATCACCTCGAAGAAGATCGCGATGGAGGCCGGCGTTTCGACGGTTCCGGGCTACATGGGCCTGATCGCGGATGCCGACGAGGCGGTGAAGATATCGCGCCAGATCGGATATCCGGTGATGATCAAGGCCAGCGCCGGCGGCGGTGGCAAGGGTATGCGCATCGCCTGGAGCGACGAGGAGGCGCGCGACGGGTTCCAGTCGTCAAAGAACGAGGCGGCGTCAAGCTTTGGCGACGACCGCATCTTCATCGAGAAGTTCGTGACCCAGCCCCGTCACATCGAGATTCAGGTGCTGGCCGACAAGCACGGCAACTGTGTCTACCTTCACGAACGCGAATGTTCGATCCAGCGGCGCAACCAGAAAGTCATCGAAGAAGCGCCGAGCCCCTTCCTTGACGCGGCGACACGCAAGGCGATGGGCGAACAGGCCTGCGCGCTGGCCAAGGCCGTGGGTTACACAAGCGCCGGCACGGTGGAATTCATCGTGGACGGGCAGAAGAACTTCTACTTCCTCGAAATGAATACCCGCCTTCAGGTGGAACACCCGGTGACCGAACTGATCACCGGGGTCGATCTGGTCGAACAGATGATCCGCGTGGCGGGCGGCGAGCCGCTGCCCTTCGCGCAAGACGATCTGACGATCAACGGTTGGGCCATCGAAAGCCGCCTTTACGCCGAGGATCCCTACCGGAACTTCCTGCCCTCGATCGGGCGGCTGACGCGCTACCGGCCGCCGGTCGAGGCGGCGACCGCGACCGGCGTGGTGCGCAACGATACCGGCGTCTACGAAGGCGGCGAGATTTCGATGTACTACGATCCGATGATCGCCAAGCTTTGCACCTGGGCGCCGACCCGCGCCGAGGCGATCGAAGGGATGCGCAACGCGCTTGATACCTTCGAGGTCGAAGGGATCGGCCACAACCTTCCCTTCTGTTCGGCCGTGATGGACCATCCGCGCTTTGTCGAAGGGGCAATGACCACCGCCTTCATCGCCGAGGAGTTCCCCGATGGGTTCAGCGGCGTGACCCTGACCGAAGGCCGCCTGCGCAAGGTCGCGGCCTGTGCCGCCGCGATGAACCGCGTCGCCGAGATCCGTCGTACCCGGATCAGCGGACGGCTTGGCAATCACGAACGCCATGTGGGCGATGACTGGGTCGTCGCGATCCAGGGCGAGGAGATCGCCGTCAGGATCGCCGCCGACCGGGACGGCGCGACCGTCCATTTCGCGGATGGCGCGGCGCATCGTGTTACCTCGGACTGGACACCAGGCCAGTCGCTCGCGCGGCTCGAGGTCGATGGTGAACCGGTCGTCCTGAAGGTCGACAAGATCCCCGCCGGGCAGCGTATCCGCACCCGCGGGGCGGACCTGAAGGTCTATCTCCGCACGCCGCGCCAGGCAGAGCTTGCCCGGCTGATGCCGGAAAAACTGCCACCTGACACGTCGAAGTTCCTCCTGTGCCCGATGCCCGGTCTCATCGTCAAGATCAGCGTCGAAGAGGGGCAGGAAGTTCAGGAGGGTCAGGCCCTTGCCACCGTCGAGGCGATGAAGATGGAGAATATCCTGCGCGCCGAGAAGAAGGGCGTCGTCAGGAAGATCAACGCGGCCGCGGGAGCCAGCCTCAGGGTCGATGACGTGATCATGGAGTTTGAATGATGCAGGCGCCCGCCCGCAGACTGCCCGCGATCTGCGCGCTGTCGGCGGCGGGCGGTTTCCTGCTGTGGCAGGCGCTTTCCTATCACCGGGCGGGCCTTTTCGAATATCCGCTGGACGATGTCTACATACATCTGGCCATGGCCAGTGGGATCATGGGCGGCACCTATGGCATCAACCCGGGGGAACCTGCCTCGGCCGCGTCCTCGGTGCTTTACCCGCTGCTTCTGCTGCCCTTCCCCGGGACCGGGTTCCAAAGGATGCTGCCCCTTCTTTGGAACTTTGCCGGGCTGGTTGGTCTTGCCTGGCTGTTCGGCGGCTTCGTCGCGCGGATGCGGCTGGCCGGCGGGGTGGCGGTGTTTCTGGCGGCCCTCGCGCCCTTCGCGCTTAACATGCCGTCGGTGGCGGCGCTGGGAATGGAACACACGCTGCACGCGCTGACGGTGATGGTGCTGCTGGCCGGGTTCTGGAAATTCCTTTCGACTGACCGGATCGGGCCTGCCCTTGTCGTGGGCGCGGTCCTTTCGCCGCTCTTCCGGTTCGAGGGGCTGGCATTATCGCTTGCCGTCGCGGGTGCCCTGGCACTCAGGGGGCGGATGCGCGCGGCACTTGCGCTTGCGCTGGCGGTCATCGTTCCGGTCGCGCTGTTCGTGCTGTTCCTTGTGTCGCAGGGGCTGGATCCGCTGCCAAGTTCGGTGCTGGCGAAGATCGGGGGCAAGCGTGGCGGGTTCGATCCGTTCCTGCGGCTTCAGGCCAACATTATCGGGCAGGGCGGGCTCGTCGCCCTTGCGGCCTATGTCCTGACCCTGATTGCGCTGTTGCACCCGACGGTCCGAAAAGACAGTCGTCTGAGCCTTTTCCTGATGGCGGTCTGGCTTGCCGCGACGGCCCATATGATCATTGGCCAGGTCGGTTGGTCGGGGCGCTACGAACACTACTACCTGGTAATGATCGGCACGGCGCTGGTCGCGGCGCTGCCTGGGTTCGGCGCTGCCTTGCGCGGAATAACGCTTTCCGCCGCTTTGGCCGCGGCCTGCTATCATGTGTTCAGCGCCTGGAACGACTATACGTGGACGGCCCGCAGCGTTCATCTCCAGCAACGCCAGATGGCGCGCCTTGCGGAACTGCTGCCGGGGCAGGCCGTCGCGGTCAACGATATCGGGTGGATGGCCTGGGACCGGAGCGGCTATGTGCTGGACCTTTGGGGGCTGGCTTCGGCGGAGGCGCGCCGGGCGCGTTTGCAGGGCCCCGACGGGCGGCCCGCGCCGGAATGGGCAGCCAAGATCGTCCAGCGGCACGGCGCGCGCTATGCGATGATCTACGACCAGTGGATTGATGTCGGGATCGGCGCCGAGTGGCGCCGTGTCGCGACCCTCGTGATCCGGGACCCGCATGGCAGTCTCGGTGGCTACAAGGTTTCGATCTACGCGACCGACCCGGATTTCGAACCCGAACTTCGCGATGCGGTGCGGCGGCTGGCGGCGGACATGCCGGCTGACGCCGAGCTGACCGAGGTCGGAAACGGCGGATAGCGCCTTTAGGGGCTGACGGAAATCAAGCGGCCAGGCGGCCGCCACAGGACGACGAAAGGGCAAGCGGATGACGGATGGCATGCAGGACTGGCGCGCGCTGGTGGGCAAGGAACTGAAGGGCAGGACGCCCGAGGAACTGACCTGGCACACGCTGGAAGGGATCGGGGTGAAGCCGGTCTATACCGAGGCCGACACCGCCGGGCTTGCGCATATGGGGTCGCTGCCGGGGCTTGCGCCCTTTACCCGCGGGCCGCGTGCGTCGATGTATGCCGGTCGCCCCTGGACCATCCGGCAGTATGCGGGTTTTTCCACCGCCGAGGAATCGAATGCCTTCTACCGCAAGAACCTTGCCGCCGGGCAGCAGGGCGTGTCCGTCGCCTTCGACCTGGCGACCCACCGGGGCTATGACAGCGATCATCCGCGCGTCGTCGGCGACGTGGGCAAGGCGGGCGTCGCCATCGACAGCGTCGAAGACATGAAGATCCTGTTCGACGGCATCCCGCTTGATCAGGTGAGCGTGAGCATGACCATGAACGGCGCGGTTATCCCGATCCTCGCCAACTTCATCGTTGCGGGTGAAGAACAGGGCCATTCCCGGGCCGTGTTGTCGGGCACGATCCAGAACGACATCCTCAAGGAATTCATGGTCCGCAACACCTATGTCTATCCGCCTGAACCTTCGATGCGGATCGTCGCGGACATCATCGAATACACATCGAAAGAGATGCCGAGGTTCAACTCCATCTCGATCTCCGGCTACCACATGCAGGAGGCGGGGGCGAACCTCGTGCAGGAGCTGGCATATACGCTGGCCGACGGGCGCGAATACGTTCGCGCCGCGATCGCGCGCGGGATGAACGTCGATGATTTCGCGGGACGTCTGTCCTTCTTCTTCGCCATCGGCATGAACTTCTTCATGGAGGCCGCGAAGCTGCGCGCTGCGCGGCTTCTTTGGCACCGTATCATGTCCGAATTCGCGCCGAAGAAATCCTCGTCGCTGATGCTGCGCACGCATTGCCAGACTTCGGGCGTCAGCTTGCAGGAACAGGATCCCTACAACAACGTCATCCGCACCGCCTACGAGGCGATGGCGGCGGTGCTGGGCGGCACGCAGTCCCTGCATACCAACGCGCTCGACGAGGCGATGGCGCTTCCGACCGAGTTTTCGGCGCGGATCGCGCGCAACACGCAGCTGATCTTGCAGGAGGAAACCGGGATCACCCGGGTCGTCGATCCGCTGGCGGGTTCCTACTACGTCGAAAGCCTGACCGCCGAACTGGCTGAAAGCGCCTGGGCGCTGATCGAGGAGGTCGAGGCGATGGGCGGCATGACCAAGGCCGTGGCCTCCGGCATGCCGAAGCTGCGGATCGAGGAATCGGCGGCGCGCCGCCAGGCGATGATCGACCGGGGCGAGGAAGTCGTGGTGGGGGTGAACAAGTACCGCCCCACGCGAGAGGAGCCGATCGAAATTCTTGACGTGGACAACATGAAGGTCCGCGAGGCGCAGATCGCGCGGCTTGCGGCGATCCGCGCCAGCCGCGACGTCGCGAAATGCGACGCGGCCCTGCAAGAACTGGAACGCCGCGCGCGTGAGGGCGGCAACCTTCTGGACGCGGCGGTCGAGGCCGCACGCGCCCGGGCATCAGTGGGAGAGATCAGCATGGCGATGGAAAAGGTCTTTGGCCGCCACCGGGCCGAGGTGAAGACGCTCGCCGGGGTCTACGGCTCCGCCTACGAGGGCGACGAGGGTTTCGCGCAGATCCAGAAGGACGTCGAGGCTTTTGCCGAGGAAGAGGGCCGGCGCCCCCGGATGCTTGTCGTCAAGATGGGGCAGGACGGCCACGACCGCGGCGCCAAGGTCATCGCCACCGCTTTCGCCGACATCGGCTTCGACGTGGACGTCGGCCCGCTGTTCCAGACCCCGGACGAGGCCGCGCAGGATGCCGTCGACAATGACGTGCATGTCGTCGGCATCTCCAGCCAGGCGGCCGGCCACAAGACACTGGCGCCGCAGCTTGTGCAGGCGCTGAAGGATAAGGGCGCGGGGGATATCATCGTGATCTGCGGCGGCGTCATTCCGCAGCAGGACTACGATTTCCTGAAGGCGGCGGGGGTCAAGGCGATCTTCGGTCCGGGAACGAACATCCCGGCGGCGGCCAAGGATATCCTGACGCTGATCCGCGCCAACAGGGGATGATCTGGAACGCTTCTAAGAATAATTCCAGAAGTTGATCTGTATCAACGCCTGCCAAGGTGACCTGCGCGACAAGAACCTCGAACGCGCATTTCACGTTGGAGAGTCTGATGCAAAAACTGATGCTCGGTATTGCGGCATCGCTGATTGCGGGCGGGGCGGCGGCGCAGGCCGACGAACTGCGCGACATGGCAAAGGAAATCTTTGCGCCCTTGCCGTCCACCATTCCCGCCGTCCAAGGCAACCCGATCACGCCCGAGAAGATCGAACTCGGCAAGGCCCTTTTCTTTGACCCCCGGCTGTCGGCGTCGGGCGTCTTCTCCTGCAACTCGTGCCACAACCTGGCGACGGGCGGCGATGACAACCTCGAAACGTCGATCGGTCACGGCTGGCAGAAGGGGCCGCGCAATTCGCCGACCGCACTGAACGCGGTATTGAACGAGGCGCAGTTCTGGGATGGTCGTGCCGAAGACCTCAAGGCCCAGGCGAAAGGGCCGGTACAGGCCGGCGTGGAAATGGCGAACACCCCCGAAAACGTGGTGGTCACGCTCAACTCGATGCCTGCCTATGTGGGCTGGTTCAAGTCCGCCTTCCCGGAAGAGGCCGATCCCGTCACCTTCGACAACATGGCAAAGGCCATCGAGGCGTTCGAGGCTACGCTGATCACGCCCGCGCCGTTCGATGCCTGGCTGAACGGCGACGATGCCGCGATGTCCGACGATGCGAAGGCCGGTCTGGCGCTTTTCGTCGACAAGGGATGTTCCTCCTGCCACTCGGGCGTCAACGTCGGCGGACACGGTTACTATCCGTTCGGGCTGGTCGAAAAGCCGGGGGCAGAGATTCTGCCGGTCGGCGACAAGGGTCGCTTTGCCGTCACCGAAACCGCCTATGACGAATACGTCTTCCGCGCCGCGCCGCTGCGCAACATTGCGCTGACCGCACCTTACTTCCACTCCGGCAAGGTCTGGGATCTGAAGGTCGCGGTGGAAATCATGGCGGAATCGCAACTGGGCGAGGAACTGGCCGGGCCGGAGGCGGAACAGATCGTCGCCTTCCTCGAAAGCCTGACGGGCACGCTGCCGCCGGTCACGGTGCCGGTGCTGCCGGCCGAAACCGCGGCAACGCCGCGGCCGACCGCCGAGGTTCTTGTCAAGTAGGACGGCCGGGATTGGCTTCTCGAAAAACTCACAGGCCGGCCCCATGGGGCCGGCCCTTCAATGGTCTCTCTTCCCCGTCGTCAATCAGTCAGGCCGGGTCCGATCTTTTCGCTGATCTGCAGAGCCGTCGAATGCATCGACATGATGGCACGCCCCGGGGATACCCGGAGCGGATATAGCTTGGCCAGGAGGTGCATCGCGCGGCTTGCCCTTGGCGGGCAGAACTTGCCCAGCGACGCCGTAATCGAGGTGCCGGCGGTCTTGGGAATATGCACGAATATGAAGCGGTGGCTGGTAGAGATCAGCATGCGAGCCCGCGAGTTGTTTAAGAACCTTTATGCCTCCTGAGCCGACGGTCTGGAAAGAGCCTCTTTAGGATTGGCGATCCTCAGGACGGCAAAGCCCAGGACGGCGGAGATGGCCGAGGCAGTCAGGACGCCGATGCGAACGGCATTCATGTGCGCAATGTCGTCAAAGCTCAGGCCACCGATGAAGAGCGACATCGTGAAGCCGATTCCGGCAAGGCAGGACAATCCGTAGATATGCATCCAGGTCACGGCATGCGGCAGGCTGGCCCAACCCGCGCGGACCATCAGCCAGGTTGTTCCGAAAACGCCAAGCTGCTTGCCGATCACCAGACCCGCGGCGATGCCAAGCGGCAGCGGCTCGAACAGGGTGGCGACGCTCAACCCTTTGAGCAGCACGCCCGCGTTGGCAAAGGCGAAGATCGGAACGATCAGGAAATTCACATAGGGCGTCAACGCATGTTCAAGCGCATGCAACGGCGACTTGCCGTACCGGTCCTTCAGCGGGATGAAGAATGCGGCGACAACGCCAGCCAGCGTCGCGTGGACACCGGATTTCAGGACCAGCACCCATAGGACGATCCCAAGCAGGATGAAGGGGGCGATCCGGTGCACACCGGCCCGGTTCAACAGGAACATGCCGGCAAGTGGGGCGAGCGCGATCGCCAGGTATTCGACATGCAGTTCGCGCGTATAGAACAGTGCGATGATGACGATGGCGCCAAGATCGTCCAGGATCGCAAGAGTCAGAAGAAATATCTTCAGGCTGGCAGGCGCACGTTTGCCGACAAGCGCGAGCACACCGACAGCGAAGGCGATGTCGGTTGCGGCCGGAATGGCCCAGCCACCGACGGTCAGGGGATCGGCAGCGTTGAAGACGAGATAGATCAGCGCAGGCACCACCATGCCGCCAACCGCGGCAGCCCCCGGCAACATGACGTCGCGCGGGTTCTTCAGCTTGCCCTCGACCATCTCCCGTTTCAGTTCCAGACCTATCAGGAAGAAGAAGACCGCCATGAGACCGTCGTTGATCCACAGGATCAGCGGCTTTGAAAGCCCCTCGCCGTCCAGAAGGATCGAGAAAGTCTTCTCAAGACCGGCGTAGTAGCCAGCGCTAAATGCAGAGTTGGCGGCATAGAGGGCAAGAAGAGCCGCCCCCATCAGAAGGACGCCGGGGGCGGCCTCGTGGCGATAAAGTCTGTGCAGGGCTTTGGCGATGGGCATGAACTGTCCTGTCTTTTACGCGTTCGGTCTGACATGGGGCCAGCTTGCGCAAAATCAACAGAAAAATGGCCGTTCAGGAGCTCGCCATGGCCATATGTGGAGAAAAAACCGCGGCCGCACGCGAAATCGTGCCGGGGCTTGCCGCGGGGGCTTTTCCCCGGGATGTTGTGGTGACGGCCGAGGCGGGGGGGGCATGCTTGAGCTTGATCACATCGCGGTTGCGGGCGCGACGCTGGAGGCAGCGGTGGCACATGTCGAGGCATCGCTTGGCTGCGCGCTCGGGCCGATCGGCCGGCACGACCACATGGGAACACACAACCGGCTTCTGGGGCTGGGGCCGGACGTCTACCTGGAAGCCATCGCCATAGACCCCGACGCGCCACGCCCCGACTGGCCACGCTGGTTCCGGCTTGACGAGTTTTCCGGGCCGCCCCGCCTGACCAACTGGATCGTCCGCACCGACAGGCTGGAGGACGCGCTGGCCCTTGCACCGCGCGCCAGCGGCGTGGCCACGCCCCTGGCGCGCGGCGATTTCCGGTGGCGCATGGGCATCCCCGCGGACGGGCGGTTGCCATTCGACGACGCCTTTCCCGCGCTGATCGAGTGGCAGGGCGGGTTGAAGCCGCAGGACCGTCTGGCCGATGCCGGGATCCGGCTGATCCGGCTGGAGATCGCGCATCCCGACGCGATGGCCCTGAGGGCGGCCCTGCCGCTGAACGATGAACGCATCGTGGTCCTGGCCGGGCAAAAAGCCTTTCGCGCCACCTTCTCGACCCCGCATGGAACCAGGGTGCTGGAATGATCGTTCGCCCGGCGACGCCCGCCGATCTTCCCGCCGTCCTTTCGCTTTGGAACGGGTTCATCCGTGATACGACCGTCACCTTCACCAGCGACCTCAAGACGGCCGAGGGTCTGGATGCGATGATCGCCGAGCGCCGCGCGGCAGGGCGCGAGTTCATGGTGGCCGAGGCCGGGGGGGGCTTCGTTGGGTTCGCGACCTATGCCCAGTTCAGGGGCGGTAGCGGCTATGCGCATGCGATGGAACATTCGATCATGCTGGACCCCGCCGCACGCGGGCAGGGCGCCGGGCGGATCTTGATGACCGCGATCGAGGATCACGCCCGCGCAGGCGGGGCGCATACGCTTTTTGCCGGGGTTTCGGGGGAGAACGCCGACGGGGTGGCGTTTCACGGCCGCATGGGGTTTCGCACCGTCGCGCGTATTCCCGAGGTCGGGCGCAAGTTCGGCCGCTGGCTCGATCTTGTCTTGATGATGAAGATGCTTTGACGCGCTGACATTTCGCCGCGCTGCGGCTAAAGTGCCCTCATGTCGATCTGGACCCGCATATCCGAGGCCATCGCCGCCCTTGCCAAGGGCGAGGGGCTGGCGGCTGTCTTCGAAAGGCTGCGCACTCCGCCCGAGCGTTCGGTGGCCTTCACGATTGCGGTCATCGCCCTGGGTGCGAAGATGGCGAAGGCCGACGGGCAGGTCACGCGCCACGAGGTCGCCGCCTTTCGCGAGGTCTTCACCATTGCCCCCGGCGACGAGGCGGACGCGGCGCGTGTCTTCAACCTGGCGCGTACCGATGTCGCGGGCTTCGACCTTTACGCGCGCAAGATCGCGGCGATGTTCGGGCCGGGCGATCCGGTGCTGGTCGATCTGATGGAGGGTCTTTTCCATATCGCGGTCGCGGATGGCGAGTACCACCCCCACGAAGATGCCTTTCTGCGCGACGTGGCGGCCATATTCGGGATCGGTGACCGGTGCTTCCGATCACTCCTGGGGCGGTTCGTCCCCGACGCAGAGGCCGACCCCTACGACGTTCTGGGTGTCTCGCCTGAAGCGCCTTTCGACGAAATTCGCGCGGCCTGGCGCAGGGCTGTGCGCGAACACCACCCCGACCGCCTGGTCGCACGCGGACTGCCGGAGGAGGCGCTGCAGATGGCCCATGCGCGGCTTGTCGCGGTGAACCGCGCCTGGGAACAGATCAGCGGCAAGAAGGCGGCCTGAGCCATGCGGATCGCCACCTACAATGTCGAGTGGTTTTCCAATCTCTTCGACAAGCATGGGGCGCTTCTGGAGGACGGGGAATGGTCGTCGCGCTACAATGTGACGCGCGCGGACCAGCTTGGGTCGCTCGGCATCGTGTTCACGGCGATCGATGCCGATGCCGTCATGATCATCGAAGCGCCCGACAACAACCGCCACCGCAAGACGGTGGACATGCTGGAAGCCTTCGCGGCGCGCTACGAGCTGCGGACGCGAAAGGCACTTCTTGGCTATGAGAACGAAACGCAGCAGGAAATCGCGCTTCTTTACGATCCCGACAAGCTGACTGTGGAACACGATCCGATCGGACTGCCGGATCAGCCAATCGACGGAACCGCAAGCCCGCGCTTCGATTCAAGCTACAAGATCGACCTGAACATCGATGCAAGCCTCGATCTCGTGCGGTTCTCGAAGCCACCGCTCGAGGTCGCCGCGACGTCCGCCTCGGGCAAGGCATTCCGGATGATCGGCGTTCATGTGAAATCCAAGGCGCCGCATGGCGCCTCGACCGAGGCGCAGATACATCGCCTTGCGATCGAGAACCGTCGCAAGCAATTGGCGCAATGCATCTGGCTGCGCGAAAGGGTGCTGGAACATCTGAAGGCGCAGGAGAGCCTTATCGTGCTTGGCGACTTCAACGATGGCCCGGGCCTTGACGAATACGAAAAGCTGTTCGGCCGGTCCGGAGTGGAAATCGTGCTTGGCTGGGACGAACCACGGGAGCTTCGGTTGTTCGATCCCCATGCAAGGGTTGCCTTCGGCAAGAAGCTGGCGGCGATCCCATCGACAGCGCGGTTCTATCTGGACGACAAGGGGGCCTATTTCTCGGCGCTGCTCGACTACATGATGGTTTCACCCGATCTGCGCGCATTGTCGCCGAAGTGGCGGATCTGGCATCCGTTCGACGACGCGGGATGCTACTGCGTTCCCGAACTGCGCGATGCGTTGCTGGCGGCGTCAGACCATTTTCCGGTGACGATCGATCTGCCGCTTTGAGCCTGGCCCTGTAAATTTGCCGGGAATTCGTCTATATTGGCGCCATGAGATGCACAGCCGCCCTTTTCGCCCTTGCCCTGGCCATGCCCGCCGCCGCCGACACGCCCGAGGCGGAGCCGGAAGACGGGTTCAGCCTGCTTGAGGAAGGCGCGAAGATCATCATGCGTTCGATGCTTGACGACATCGGGCCGAAGCTTGACGAAATGCGCGACGGGCTGGAAGGGGCGATGGCCGGGCTTGAGCCGCACCTGGCCGAACTTGCCGACATGATCGGCGATCTGGGCAACTACCAAGCGCCCGAACGTCTGCCAAACGGCGACATCATCCTGCGCCGCAAGATCCCTCAGGCGCCGATCGAGTTCGGTCCGAACGGCGAGGTCGATATCTGACGGCCGCGCCCGCCCGCAAGCGGCCGACGGGCTTCACTCCGCCGCCAGCTTGACCTCGGCCTGGGCGCCAAGGGCATCTGCCAGCGATTTGAACCGTGCTTCGGCAACCTCGCCGAACAGCGCCTCTGCATCGCGGTTCAGCGTCAGCTCCAGCACTTTCTTCTTCGGCCGCCAGGCAAGCGTACCGGCCTCGTCCGGTGACCGGATGGCGAACATCGCGCCAAAGCGCATCGCCTTGCCCAGCACTTCCGCCTCCTTGATCTGCCGGTCGCTGAGCAGGGTGAACAGCGGCTCCAGCCGCGATCCGGCGCGCGAATTCTTGTACCGGTGCAAGAGCGCCAGCCCGAGGAAGACCCGTTCGGAATGGCTGAGCCCACCAAGGTTTGCGCGCGTGGCATTGTCGAAGCAGACCTCGGCGCGATAGTCCGGGTGCGCGCGCCAGGTCGTGTCATGCAAAAGGCAGGCAGCGCGTATGAGGCGTAGCTTTTCGTAGGTCGCGCCGTGATAGAGAGGGAGCAGGAAAGTATAAAGCTTCTTGCCGAACCCGGGCATGCGCGCCGACGTCCGTTCGGCATGGCGGCAGGCCTCGATCAGAGGATCGCGGAGCCTGAGCCGTTCCGGCATCTGCTCATAGAGGAGACCCTCACGGATGCCATAGGAAGAAACGTCGATTTCCTTAGGGTGGAAGGTCAGCACCATTTGCCGAAGCACCTGGCTGGCGAGGGGGACAAGTTCCATCCGCGCGGCCGAGGTGCCGGTCTTCGAGCGGAGCGCCTCCAGGTCATTTTCGGCAATCCAGTGAACGGTTTGCAGGACGGATTGCGGCCCCATCCGGTATTCGTGCAGGACCGTCATCGGATACTTGCGCCGTTCCATGTCCAGCCGCGCGAAGGCGCGCCAGGATCCGCCGACAAGGTAGATGCGTTCGTGCCCGGTCCCGACCGCCGAGGCCAGCTTTTCGACCTCGGTGCGGATGAAGTCTGCAACGCCCTTCTTGCCGCCCTTGATCTGCTGCAGGCGGAAAGGGCCCAGCGGGGACGTGATGCGCCGCCCGACCTTGCCCTTTGACACCTCCGCCAGTTCCATGGAGTTGCCGCCGATGTCGCACACCAGCCCCTCGGCCTCGGGCCATCCAAGCAGCACCCCCTGTGCCGATAGGCGTGCTTCTTCCTGCCCGTCGATGACCCAAAGCTTCAGGCCCGTCGCCCGTTCGACCTCGGCCTGGAATTCCGGCCCGTCCTCGGCCTCGCGCACGGCGGCGGTGGCGACGCAGGTCAGCGACGGCAGCCGCATTCCCTTGGCCAGCGCGGCAAAACGCTTCAACGCCGCAAGCGCGCGGATGCGGCCCTGCGGGTTCAGCCGGCCGGTCTTCGCGAGACCCTGCCCAAGCCCGGCCAGAACCTTTTCGTTGTAGAAATAGGCGGGACTTCTGGCGGCGCCGTCGAACACCACAAGACGGACCGAGTTGGAACCGACATCGACGACGCCAACCCGCTCGAGCGCGCGGGTAGTAGGGTCGTCGAACAGCGGGCGACCGAATAGGGCGATGTCGTCCTCCGCCGGGTTGGCGTGCTTCTTCGCCTTGCCACGCCTCTCTGTGGTCTTCTTCGGCATCGGATTTCCCTCAGTCCATCGAATGGGCAAGTTTCGGGACATCCTTGGCCCCGGCCGATCCCCGCCCCGAAAGCGAGGGGTTCTCCATGAAGAACCGGTGGCAGTTGAACAGATCGTCCTTGCCCTCCGGCAGGTCGCGTTCATAGCGGCCGTCAGGACGCAGCACCCAGCTTTGTGCCTCGTCGGCAAGGTTCGCCGCCATGATCTGGCTGACGATCTGAGACTTGACGGTATCGTTCTTGATCTCCACCAGCGTTTCAACCCTGCGCGACAGGTTGCGTCCCATCCAGTCCGCCGAGGAGATGAAGACCTTCGCCTTCTTCGAGGGCAGGCCGTGGCCGGCGCCGAAGCACACGATCCGGCTGTGTTCCAGGAACCGGCCGACGATCGACTTCACCCGAATATTCTCGCTCAGCCCCTTGATGCCGGGGCGAACGCCGCAGATCCCGCGCACGACAAGATCGATCTTCACGCCCGCCTGGCTGGCGGCGTAAAGCGCGTCGATGACATTCGGTTCGATCAGAGAATTGAGCTTGACCCAGATCTGCGCAGGCCGCCCCGCGCGGGCGTGGTCCGCCTCTTCCGCGATCAGTTCCAGAAGGCGGCTTTTCAGGCTGATGGGCGAGATCGCGAGGTTTTCGAGCCCCTCTGGCTGGACGTAGCCCGACAGGTAGTTGAAGACCTTGGTGGCATCGCGCCCCAGCGCCGGATCGCAGGTGAACAGGCTGAGGTCGGTGTAGATACGCGCGGTGATCGGGTGATAGTTGCCGGTGCCGTAGTGGGTATAGGTGACAAGGTGATCGCCCTCGCGCCGCACCACGGTCGAGATCTTGGCATGGGTCTTGTAGTTGACGAAACCGTAGACGACATGCGCCCCCGCCCGTTCGAGGCGCCGCGACTGGCGGATATTGGCCGCCTCGTCGAAGCGGGCCTTCAGTTCGACGAGGGCCGTCACCGATTTCCCGGCCTCGGCGGCCTCGCAAAGGGCGCTGACGATCGGGCTGTCGTGCGAGGTGCGGTAGAGCGTCTGCTTGATCGCCAGTACGTTCGGGTCGCGCGCCGCCTGTTCGATGAAGCGGATCACCATGTCGAACGTCTCGTAGGGGTGATGCAGAAGCATGTCCTTCTGTCGGATCGCAGCGAACATGTCGCCTTCGTGATCCTGCACGCGCTCGGGAACGCGCGGGGTGAAGGACGGCCAAAGAAGGTCGCGCCGGCTGTCCAGCACAAGTTCCTTCAGGTCGGCCATGCCGACCATGCCCTTGACCTCCACCACCTCATCAGGGGCGACGCCAAGTTCGTCCATGATCAGCGCGCGCAATGCCTCGGGGGCGCCCGCGGTGATCTTCATGCGGATGACCTGTCCGCGCCGCCGTCGTTTCAGCGCGGTTTCGAATTCGCGCACAAGGTCTTCTGCCTCGTCCTCGACCTCGATATCGCTGTCGCGCAGAACCCGGAAGGTGCAGTGCCCGGTGTCCCTGTATCCGGGGAAGAGCGACCCCAGATGCAACAACAGAAGCTCCTCCATCGGAAGGAACCGCGTGCCGCCCGGCAGCGCGACGAAGCGCGCGATCTGCTGCGGGATCGGCAAGAGCGCCTGCAACGTCCGCTTGTCGGAGGCGCGTTCAAGCTGCAGTGCCAGGCAAAAGCCTGTGTTCGGAATGAACGGGAACGGGTGGGCCGGGTCGATGGCCAGCGGCGAAAGCACCGGGAACACCTGATTGAGGAAATAGTCCTCTAGGAACTTCTCGTCCTTGCGGCCAAGCTTCGACCGGGTCAGAAGCGCGATCCCGGCCGCCTCCATTTCCCGCTTGAGCCTGTTCCAGGCCGATTGCTGGGCATTCATCAGTCGCCGCGCATCGGCGTTGATCAGCACCAGTTGTTCGGCGGGCGTCAGCCCGTCGGCTGCCGGTGTTGCATTCCCCGCGCGACGAAGCTCTCGCAGGCCGGCGACCCGGACCGTGTAGAACTCATCAAGGTTGGTCGCCGAAATCGAAAGGAACCGCACCCGTTCCAGAAGGGGGACGCGCGGGTTGCGCGCCTCGTCCAGGACGCGCCAGTTGAAGGCAAGCCAGGACAGTTCGCGGTTGAAGAAACGCCGGGGCCCTGCCGTCTCCGTCTCGGGCAGGGTGACGGGCTTGGCGAGCGGGGCCTTGAGGAAATCGGCTTGCGTCATGGCGGGCTTATGCGCGGCCTCTGTAACGGAAAGATGACGCCATCATTGACCCTGCATGCGCAAACTGTCCAGAACCTCGGCCGCAAGCCTTTGCCCGATCGGGCGTCCCTCGGCCAGGGCACGGGCATCCAGCGCCGCCGCGATATCGCGGGCGCAGGCGAAGGAACGGTCCATCCGTGCAACCAACCAGGGGATCAGCGTTGCAGGCACGCGGATCTGCCGGTCGGTAAAGTGCTTGAGCAAGACGGCAGCCAACAACGCATCGTCTGGCGCGGCAAGCGCCACGATCTGCGTCGCCTGCAGGCGGCTGGCCAGATCAGGGAGCGTGACGGGCCAGTGCGCGGGCGCCGTGCGCGCCGTGATCAGAAGCGGCCTGTGTTCGGCAAGTGCCAGATTGTGCAGATGGAACAGCGCGGTTTCCGCCGCAACATTGCCCGCGATCCGGTCGGCGTCCTCGACGACGATGGCAGGTGCCGTCGCGAGAGCGGCTATGTCGCTGCGCGCCAGCGCATCGCCCCGGACGACAAGCGCACCGGTCATGGCCGCGAAGACCTGTGAGAGATGCGTCTTGCCCGAGCCCTCCGGCCCGAGAAGGAACATCTTGCCCTGTGGCCAGTCGCCTGGCCCGTCCAGGACCGAGAGAGCGATCGCGTTCGTCGGGGAGACGAAGAAATCTTCCCGGCCCAGTGCAGGACGCACCGGCAGATCGAACGTCAGCTGCCGTGACATCTCAGGCCCCGTCCCCGCCGCTGAGGCCGCGGTAGAGGCGGCTGTCGAGGTACCGGCCGATCCCGAAGCGCGCCAGAACCCCGATCGAGGCGGCGACCGGCACCGCGACCAGCATCCCGACGAAACCGAAGACAGAGCCGAAGGCCGACAGCGCAAAGAGGAGCCACACCGGATGCAGGCCGACCGACTGGCCGACCAGCCGCGGGGTCAGCACGTTGCCCTCAAGAAACTGGCCCGCGGCGAAGATCGCGGCCACAGCGCCGATCTGCCACCACTCCCCCCAGAACTGGAAGAAGGCAAGCCCGATCGCAAGCGATCCACCGACGAGCGCGCCGACGTAGGGAATGAAGGTGATCACCCCGGCGATCGCACCGATGATGAGGCCGAAGTCAAGCCCGGCGATCATCAGGGCAACCGAGTAGAAGGTACCAAGGATCAGGCAGACCGAGACCTGACCGCGCACGAAGCCCGCCAGGACGGTGTCGATCTCGCGTGCCAGCTGCCGGACCACGCCGGCGTGGTCGCGTGGCATCCAGCTGTCAACGGTGGCGACCATCCTGTCCCAGTCCAGAAGCAGGTAGAAGGCGACGACCGGCACCACGACCAGAAAGACGATCGCATTGATGACCGACAGCGCAGAGGTCAGCAGCCCCGAGGCCAGGCGTCCGCCCTGCGACTTGATGGTCTGGCCGATGGATTGCAGGGTTTCGTAGACGACGCTCTGGCTGTCGAAGAGTTGCGGGAAGCGTTCTTGCAAGAACCCCTGCAATTCACCGAAGATCGTCGGGGCCGCGTTGACCAGTTGCACGAGCTGGCGCACGAGCATCGGCACGACAAGAAGCGCGAGCAACGTGAAGGCCAAGAGCGCCGCGATAGAGATGACCGAGGTCGCGGCCGTGCGAGACAGACCCATCCGTTCGAGCCGGTCCGCGACGGGGTCAAGGAAATAGGCGAGCGCCCCGCCGACGAGGAACGGCAAGATCACATCGCCGAGAAACCAGAGCGCAGCGAAGATGATCGCCAGCGCGATTCCCCAGTATTTCGCCTGTTGCCGGACGGGCAGGGCCATTCGGAACTCCTTTGCGACTGTCATGGCCCATGCGGGGCGGGCCTGCAAGCGCGAGTTGGACGGAGGCGCCTGACGGCGCCAGGCCACCCTGTCGCGATCCGCGCCTTCGCGCGGACCGCTCCGCCGCCTCCGGCGGGAGTATTTGAACCAGACTGAAAGGCAGGGCGCCTTGCCTGCATGCCGGGTTTGGCATAATCCCTTGGCCAACCGAAGCCACAGGATGCGAGCCCTTCATGCGCCTTTCCCGCTACTTCCTTCCCGTCCTCAAGGAAAACCCCGCCGAGGCGCAGATCGTCAGCCACCGCTACATGTTGCGCGCGGGCATGATCAAGCAGCAGGCCGCGGGCATCTATTCCTGGCTGCCCATGGGTTTTCGCGTCCTCAGGCGGATCGAGGAGATCGTGCATCAGGAACAGGTGCGCGCGGGCCATATCCCGCTTCTGATGCCGACGCTTCAGCCCGCCGACCTCTGGCGCGAGAGCGGCCGCTACGACGACTACGGCGAAGAGATGCTGCGCATCAGGGATCGCCACGGGCGCGACATGCTTTACGGTCCGACGAACGAGGAGATGATCACCGACATCTTCCGCAGCCATGTGTCGTCCTACAAGGACCTGCCACTGACGCTTTACCATATCCAGTGGAAGTTCCGCGACGAGGTCCGTCCGCGGTTCGGCGTCATGCGCGGGCGCGAGTTCCTGATGAAGGACGGCTACAATTTCGACGTGGACAGGGACGCGGCGCTGCATGCCTACAACCGCCACATGGTCAGCTACCTGCGCACCTACGAGCGGATGGGCCTGACGGCGATTCCGATGCGTGCGGCCTCGGGGCCCATCGGCGGCGACAACACGCATGAGTTCCTGGTGCTGGCGAACACCGGCGAAAGCGAGGTTTTCTACGATGACCGCGTGACCGCGCTGAAGCTTGGCGCCCGCGACATCGACTATGACGACCGCGACGAGGTCGCGAAGGTCTGCGAGGAATTCACCACGCTTTACGCACGCACCGACGAAACCCATGACGAGGTGGCCTTTGCCGGGGTTCCCGAGGCGCATCGCAAGGTCGGGCGCGGGATCGAGGTGGGGCAGATATTCTACTTCGGCACCAAGTATTCCGAGGCGATGGGCGCCACCGTCGTGACCAAGGACGGCAACCGCGTGCCGGTCGAGATGGGCAGCCACGGTATCGGCGTTTCCCGGCTTCTCGGCGCGATCATCGAGGCCAGCCACGACGACAAGGGGATCATCTGGCCAGAGGGGGTCACGCCCTTCCCGGTGGGTATCGTCAACCTGAAACAGGGCGACGGCGCGGCGGATGCGGCCTGCGAGGGGCTTTACAAGGCGCTGAAGGCCAGGGGGCTGGAAGCGCTTTACGACGACCGCGACGAACGGGCCGGGGCGAAGTTCGCCACGATGGACCTGATCGGCCTGCCCTGGCGCATCACCGTCGGCCCGCGCGGGCTGGCGAACGGGGTTGTCGAACTGACCTCGCGCCGCACCGGCGAGAGCGAGGAGATGTCGCCCGAGGCCGCCGTCGCGCGGGTGGCAGAAATCTACGCGGGTCGCTGATCCGCAGTGCCGGGGTGCGAGGCCGCAGGAAACGCCTCGCCCCCGGCAGGAAATGCGCTAAGCTTCCCGGAAAACCGGAAGGGAGGCGCGCGGTGCTGAGACTGATGAGCCTGGCGGGCGGGATGGCCGGGGCATTGGCCCTGTCGCAGTTCCCCGAGTTTTCGCAGCAATATCTTCAGCGGCTGGCGGGCAAGGTCGACGCGCTCGAGAAGATGGCAGGGGAGTTCGACGCCTCTGCCGAGGCGGCGGGGCTGAGCCGGGAGGCGGCGCTGGCGTCCTTGTCTGGGAATGCCTTTGCGGGCCTGCACCAGGCCGACCTGCGCACGACCTTTGGTGAACTTGACCGGCTCCGTTCGGACCTGGCGCTCTTGCGAGAGGCCGGGCCGGTCGAACGGACGCTTCTGCCGCATCGGTTTCTCGATACCGAGACCTTCGCGGCGACCTGGGCGGATTTTCAGCCCGCGGTGCCCGCGACGACGGCGGGCATGGCGACCGGGGCGCTGGGCTATCTGGGGGGATGGGCTGCGGTCTCGATCCTGGTCTCGATCCTGGTGTCGCCGTTCCGGCGGCGTGAGGGGGGGCGGGCACGGGTTTGACGCCCGGCGGAAATCCGGAAAGCCCGGGCAGTGTGGAAGCACCCCGGCTTGACCTTTCGGCCGCGCGCCGCCACCTTGCGCCCGCTTTCCCACCCGGAGCCCCCATGGCACAGGCCACCCGACCCTTCGCGCCGTTCGAGTTCATGATCGCCTGGCGTTATCTTCGCGCCCGGCGCGCCGAGGGCGGCGTCAGCGTGATGACCTGGATCAGCCTTGTCGGCATCGCGCTTGGCGTCATGGCGCTTGTCGCGACGCTGGCCGTGCGGTCGGGGTTCAGGACCGAATATGTCCAGACGATCCTTGGCGCCAATTCCCACGCCGAAATCGGCGCCTATCCGCAAGCCACCGACACCGGCATCGTCAATATCTCGATCCACGACTACGCGGAGGTGACGGCGCGGATCGAGGCAATCGCGGGCGTCGACCGCGCCAATCCTCGCATCTCGGGTTTTTCGATGGCCAGTTTCGGCGACCGGGCCACGGTGGGCGAGGTGATGGGCGTCGCGCCGGAGGTTCTGGCTGCCCTGCCCACCTTCCGCGGCGCGCCACAGGCGCTGGGCGACATCGGGCGGTTCGGCGAGGGGATCGCGGTCGGCTCCGGGATCGCGCGGGCGCTTGGCGTCATGCCGGGCGACAAGGTGAAGCTTCTTCAGCCGAACGGGGTCAAGACAGCCTTTGGCACCTCGCCCCGCGTCAATGTCTATGAAGTGACCTATATCTTCTCTGTCGGGCGCGCGGATGTGGACAGTACCCGCATCTACATGCCCTTTGCCGAGGCGCAGAGCTTCTTCAACCGCGAAGGCGTGGCCGACCAGATCGAGATCTTCGTGGACGACCCCGAGGCGATCGACGGGCTCGTGCCCGAACTGCTGACGGCGGCGGGCGACGGGCGCTATGTGTGGACGTGGAAGGACAGATCGGCGGCCTTCCTTGCCGCGCTTTCCATCGAGGATGACGTGATGTTCGTGATCCTGTCGCTGATCGTGCTGATCGCGACGATGAACATCACCTCGGGTCTGGTGATGCTGGTCAAGAACAAGGGCCGCGACATCGGCATCCTGCGCACGATGGGGCTGACCGAAGGGTCCATCCTGCGGGTCTTCTTCCTGTGCGGGGCGTTTACCGGCGTCATTGGCACAATTGCCGGGGTGATTCTTGGCTGCCTGATCGCCTGGAACGTCGATGGCATCATGTCCGCGGTGAACTGGCTCACGGGGGGCGGGGCCTGGGATCCCTCGATCCGCGGCATCTACCGGCTGCCGGCGGAACTGCGGGGCTGGGATGTGTTCCGGGCGGTTGCGCTTTCGCTGGGGCTTTCGTTCATCGTCACGATCTTTCCCGCCCGCCGCGCGGCGCGGATGAACCCGGTGGAGGCGCTGCGCTATGAGTGAGGCGGTGCTGGACCTTGCGGGAATCGAAAAGACCTACAATCGCGGCAGGCCCGGCCAGGTCGAGGTCTTGCGGGGACTTGATCTGCAAGTCGCGCGGGCCGAGATTGTGGCACTGGTTGCGCCCTCGGGTGCGGGGAAGTCGACGCTTCTGCACATCGCCGGGCTTCTCGATACGGCCGATGCCGGAAAGGTCGCTATCGCCGGGCGCGAGATGACGGGCCTGTCCGACCGCGCCCGGACAGAGGCGCGGCGGCGCGATGTGGGCTTCGTCTACCAGTTCCATCACCTGCTGCCCGAATTCACGGCGGCCGAAAACATCGTCCTTCCGCAACTGGCCGACGGCACCGGCCGCCGCGCGGCAGAGGCGCGCGCCGCGCATCTGCTGGACCTGGTCGGCGTCGGCGCGCGTGCCGCCCATCGTCCCGCGGCGCTTTCGGGGGGGGAACAGCAGCGGGTGGCCTTTTGCCGCGCCCTGGCAAACCGGCCAAGGCTTCTTCTGGCCGACGAGCCGACCGGCAATCTGGACCCGGAGACCTCCGACAGGGTTTTTGCGACACTCCTGTCGCTGGTGCGCGAAACCGGGCTTTCGGCGCTGATCGCCACCCATAACCTTGACCTCGCGCGGCGGATGGACCGCGTCGTGCGCCTTGAGGCCGGAAGGATCATCTGATCCGGATCAAGGCGACCAGCCGCGCGGCGGTCCATTCTGGCGTCGACCAAGATGGAGTTGACCGATGCGCCGCGCCGCCCTTGTTCTTGTCTGCCTTGCCGCCCTTCCGGCCACCGTCCTGCCCGCCACCGCCCAGGAAAACGTCGCGGGCAGGGAGATTTTCGTCGGCGCTTGCGCCGGGTGCCACGGCGCCGAGGGCACCGGCGACGGCCCGATGACAGAACTTCTGACCGTTCCGGTGCCGGACCTGACCGGCATTGCAGAGCGCGACGGCGGCACCTTTCCCTGGCTGAAGATCGTGCACATGGTCGACGGTCGCACCGGTCTGCGTGGCCATGGCGGGCCCATGCCCATCTTCGGCGCGGTCTTCACCGGTGATGCTGTCGCGGCGGATGGTCCACAGGGCACGCCTGTCATCACATCGCAGCGCGTTCTTGACGTCGTCGATTACCTGATGTCGATCCAGCGATAGCTAGGCCTTCTGGCAAAGAAAGACGCCCATTGCCATCAGGCCCAGGCCCGCCCCGCGTGTCAGGCCAAGTGGTTTCACCGCAGCGCCGAAAAGCCCGAACTGGTCGATCGCGGTCGCCGAGACCAACTGGCCGAGGAGCACGAAGAAGATCGCGTTGCCAACCCCGAATCGCGGCGCCACCCAGGTGATGGAAAGGACATAGAAAGCGACCAGAAGCCCGGCGAGCAGCAGGTGCCGCGGCTGCGCCGGGATCAGCGCCAGCTTGCCCAGGCCGCCGGTCGCGGCGGCCACCAGCACCGAGGCGGTGCAGGCCACGACGAACAGGACCGAGGCCGCCGCGGCAGGCGATCCGATGCGCGCACCCAGCTGTGCGTTCAGCGCGGCCAGAACCGGAATCCCGATCCCCGCCGCCAGCATGATCAGCGCATAGCGCAGCGTGTCTGCCATGGTCGTCCTCCTGTTCGCCGCGGCGGAGACTAGGTGTCGCCCGCGGCCTTGTCACGATATGATTCAGGTCATATTCCCGGCGGGAAGATGGGCGCATTCTTCGAAGATGACGCGAAAGGGGGAACGACCATGAGGCATGTGATCGCGGCGACGGGCATGGCGCTGGCCGGGCTGGTGGCCTGCGCGCCCGAACAGCAGGTTTCGGGCCGCGCGCTTTACCAGGATTATTGCGCATCCTGCCACGGACCCGCGGGCAAGGGCGACGGCCCCGCCGCGGCAGGGCTTGGCAAGGCGCCGGCCGATCTGACCGGGATCGCGGCGCGCAACGGCGGCGTGTTCCCGACCGTCCGCGTCATGTCCACCATCGACGGCTACACCCGGCGCAGCGACCGCGCCTCGGTCATGCCCGAGCTTGGGGTGGTCTTGCAGGAAGGGCCGCTGGTGCTGGTCGATACCGGCGACGGGATCATGACGCCCACGCCCGCGAACCTCGTGGCGCTCGCGAACTATCTTGAAAGCCTACAGAAGTAGCCTGCACGCGCCCCGGTTGCCCTTGACACCCCGGCGGCGCCCTGTATAAGCCGCCCGTCCCGGGACGTGGTGCCCGGGTCATTCATTTGGTGTTGGTGGCCCCCGCAAGGGGACGCCTGTCGCCCGGAAACGGGAAAGGACAACGCCCTTCATGGCCGCCTGACGGCGGCGCCTGCAACGAAGGAGATCAGCGGTGACCAAACGCACCTCTGCCAAGTACAAGATCGACCGCCGGATGGGCGAGAACATCTGGGGCCGTGCCAAATCCCCGGTCAACAAGCGTGACTATGGTCCCGGCCAGCACGGCCAGCGCCGCAAGGGCAAGCTTTCCGACTTCGGCACGCAGCTGCGCGCCAAGCAGAAGCTCAAGGGCTACTACGGTGACCTGACCGAGAAGCAGTTCCGCCGGATCTACGGCGAGGCCGAGCGGGTCAAGGGCGACACCGGTGAAAACCTGATCGGCCTGCTGGAGCGCCGCCTTGACGCCGTCGTCTACCGCGCCAAGTTCGTGCCGACGATCTTCGCCGCGCGCCAGTTCGTGAACCACGGCCACGTCACCGTCAACGGCAAGCGCGTGAACATCGGTTCCTACCGCGTCAAGGAAGGCGATGTCGTCGCCGTCCGTGACAAGTCGCGCCAGCTTGCGATCGTGCTTGAGGCCGTGGGCCTCGCCGAGCGTGACGTGCCCGACTACATCGAAGCGGATCACAACAAGATGACGGCGACCTTCGTGCGCACGCCTTCGCTGGGCGACGTGCCCTACGCCGTCCAGATGGAACCGCATCTCGTCGTCGAATACTACGCGAAGAACTGATCCTTCGCCGAATTCAGGAATGGGGCCGCCGGTTTGGCGGCCCTTTTTCGTTTTCCGGTCGCAAGCCCTCGGCGGTATTCCGAGGGGTGCGACGATATGGCCCCTGCGAAGTCTGCAACACTTCCGGGGCGACGGCATCCGTAGCTGGCGTTCTGGGCTAGCCTAGACCATCGGTGGCCGGTAGAAAGCGCGCGAACCTTCGGAGTCGCTGCCATGACCAATCCGATCCGCCCCCAGCCGGGTATCCTGGACATCGCCCTTTACGAAGGCGGTGCGGCGCACGTCGCAGGTGTCAGCGATGCGATCAAACTTTCGTCGAACGAAAACCCCTTCGGCCCCTCTGACAAGGCCAAGGAGGCGTTCCAGCGCGCCGTTCACAAGCTGCATCGTTACCCGAACACAGATCATTCCGCGCTGCGCCAGGCGATCGGCGATGTGCACGGCCTTGACCCTGCACGCATCATCTGCGGCGTCGGATCGGACGAGATCATCCACTTTCTTTGCCAGGCCTATGCCGGTCCGCGCGACGAGGTGCTGTTCACCGAACATGGCTTTCTCATGTATCGCATATCGGCGATGGCGGCGGGCGCGACACCCGTGTCGGTGCGCGAACGTGAACGGACCACGGATGTCGACGCGATCCTTGCCGCTTGCACGCGCCGCACGCGCCTGGTCTTCATCGCCAATCCCAACAACCCCACCGGCACCATGATTGGCCCGGCCGAGGTCGAACGGCTTGCGGCGGGGCTGCCGAAACAGGCGATCCTTGTCCTTGACGGCGCCTATGCCGAGTATGTCGAAGGCTACGACGGTGGGGCAGAACTTGTCGCCCGCCGGTCTAACGTCTTCATGACGCGGACCTTTTCGAAGATCTACGGGCTTGGTGGCCTGCGCATCGGCTGGGGCTATGGGCCCAAGCACATCGTCGATGTCCTGAACCGCATCCGGGGCCCATTCAACCTGTCGACCGCGCAGCTCGAGACCGCCGAGGCGGCAGTGCGCGATCAGGACCACGTCGATCGCTGCCGCGCCGAGAACACCCGCCTGCGCGCCTGGCTGGCCGAGGCGCTGGCCGAACGCGGGGTGCCGTCGGACACCTCGACCGCGAACTTCATCCTGGCCCGCTTCGCCGACGAGGCGGAGGCAACCGCCTGCGACACCTTCCTTCAGACCCAGGGGCTGATCGTGCGCCGCGTGGCGGGCTACGGGCTGCCGCACAGTCTGCGCATCACCATCGGCGACGAGGCATCCTGCCGGCGGGTTGCCCATGCCATCGGACAGTTCAAGGGGCAGAAATGAGCCAGCCCATCTATGGCCGCGTCGCTTTGATCGGGCTGGGGCTGATCGCCTCCTCAATGGCGCATGCAATGCGGCAGTCGGGGCTGGCCGGTTCGATCGCGGGGCATGCGCGCAGCGCCGAAACCCGCGCCGCCGCGCGCGAGATCGGTTTTTGCGACGAGGTCTTCGCAACCGCCGCCGAGGCAGTCGAAGGCGCGGACCTTGTCGTCCTGGCGGTGCCGGTCGGCGCGATGGGGGCGGTCGCCGCCGAAATCGGCGCGCATCTGAAGCCCGGTGCCACGGTCACGGACGTCGGGTCCGTCAAGCAGGCGGTGGTCGAGGCCGTCGCGCCGCATATCCCCGAGGGCGTCCATTTCATCCCTGGCCACCCGCTTGCCGGGACCGAGCATTCCGGTCCCTATTCGGGATTCGCCACGCTTTTCGAGAACCGCTGGTGCCTGCTGATCCCCGGCGCCGCCGCGCCCGAGGCCGTCGCGCGCCTGCGCACGCTGTGGGAAGCGATGGGATCCTTCGTCGAGGAAATGGACGCCGCGCACCACGACCTCGTGCTTGCGGTGACAAGCCATACGCCGCACCTGATCGCCTACACGATGGTCGGCGTGGCCGACCATCTGCGCCGCGTGACCGAAAGCGAGGTCATCAAGTATTCCGCTGCCGGCTTCCGCGATTTCACCCGCATCGCCGCCTCCGACCCGACGATGTGGCGCGACGTGTTCCTGACCAACAAGGACGCGACGCTGGATATCCTTGGCCGTTTCACCGAAGAGCTTTTCGTGCTGCAGCGCGCGATCCGCATGGGCGACGGCCAGTTGCTGCACGACTATTTCACCCGCACCCGGGCGATCCGCCGCAGCATCATCGAGGCCGGGCAGGATACTGCCGCGCCGGACTTTGGCCGGGGCAAGCCGCCACAGGGCTAAAGCCTGGGCGCGGGGCCAAGCGGGAAGGGGCCAAGGTAGACCAGCCCCTCTTTGAAGGTGAACGGCAGGCTGACCCGTGCGGGGTCTTTGGTCGTGCGCGACAAGCCGTCCAGCATGCGTTCGATATTGGCGGCCTCCTGCGCCGGTACCAGGCCAAGATCCCGCGCCGTCGTCAGCATCTGCCGCCATTCGGTCGCGGTGACGGCGATCTGGCCTTCGGGCGCACCGCTGGCCGTCACCTCGATTTGACCCTCGGCCGAAAGCTCCATCGCACCCCAGACGATCCGCGCGCCGGTGATGTCCGCGCTTGCCAGACGCGGGGGGGTGTCGCCCGCGAACCGGTCAAGCGGGCGGTCGAAATCGAGCGCCGCGTCAAGCCAGACCCGTTCGACCGTGGCGGGCAGGGGGACATCGGATCCCGCGGCCGCGGCAATGCCCGAAAGCGCGATATCGGTGACCTCAACCCCGATCCGGTGGCGCCGCCCGTCTTCGCCCGCCGACTGGCTGGCGAACCGCGCCTCCGCCGCCGTGGCCGACCAGCCGCCCGGCGATGTCACCGCCGGCGCCTTGGCCACCAGTTGCGCATGATCCAGCGGCAGCGCGTTCGCAGCCCCGAATAGCGCGCTTGCCCGCATGTCCTCGCTTGCCAGGTCGATGCGCTGGCCCGCGACCGTCACGCTTTGTTCGTGCGGCCAGACGGCGATGATCTGATTGGGCTTGTAGGACAGGGCAAAGACCTGAAGGAAGGGCGCAGCCCAGGTGAAATCCGCGCCATGCAGTTCCGGCGCCTCGACTGTCAGGTCGAAGCGGGACGGGAACCCGACAAGCCCGACCGAGGCATAGTTCACCCGCCCCTTGTCGCGCAGTTGCCCCAGTGCCGTTTCCACCCCCGACAGGACGGCGCGCGATCCCACGAACCAGTAACCGCCGTAAAGCGCCGCCAGAACGGCCGTAAGTGTCAAGAGCCTGCGCATGTCCTGCCCCTCCGGGGTCTTTTCTCAGTCTTGCAGATGGTGTTTACAGGCCCGGCGCAAAGGGGGCCAGAGCATGAATTCCGGCACATTATGGGTCTTCGGCTACGGATCGCTGATCTGGGAACCGGGATTTGGCTATTCGGAACGCGCCATTGCGCGGCTTGCGGGCTGGCACCGGTCGTTCTGCATGCGATCCATCCATCATCGCGGAACCGAGGAAAACCCGGGTCTGGTGCTCGCGCTGGATGCCGCCGATGGCGCGCATTGCGACGGCGTCGTCTTTGCCGTGCCGGATGACAATGCGGTGCAGACGCTTGCCTACTTGCGCGAACGGGAACTGATATCCTCGGCCTATCTCGAAAAGGTGCTGCCCGTCACCCTGGCCGACGGGCGCCGGGTGGACGCGGTGACCTATGTCATCGACCCCGATCACGTCCAGTACTGCGGTGGGCTGGCGCTTGAGGAACAGGCGCGGATCATCGCCGGGGCCAGTGGCGGCCGCGGACCGAACCGGGACTATCTGTGGAATACCGCCGCCCATCTTGCCGAGCTTGGCCTTGCCGACCCCGATCTTGACTGGCTGTCGGACCGGGTTGGCGCCCTTCTGGCCGGCGGAGCGGCCTGAACCCTGCATCGCAGGCTTGGCAGGCTGCGCGGCCCCGCCTATTGTCGGGCCGAAGAGAACGGGGACAGTTTGAAGATGAGCAAACCCGCGCGCGAGGCCGAGCCGCTGTTTTCGCAACCTGTGCGTCAGGTGCTGATGATGCTGATCGTCATCGGCCTTGTCGGCGCGGGTGCCTATTTCGCCTTTGCGCGCATTTCGCCGATCTTCCTGGCCAACCCCTATCTGAATGGGCTGATCCTTGGCGTCTTCATTCTTGGCGTGCTGACCTGTTTCTGGCAGGTGGCGCAGCTTGTCGGATCGGTAAGCTGGATCGAAGGCTTCGCCGCCGACCGACCGGGACACGAGGTGACGGTGCCGCCGCGGATGCTGGCGCCGCTGGCATCGCTTCTGCGCAGTCGGACATCGCGATCAAGCCACATCTCGAACTCCTCCGCCCGATCGATCCTGGAATCCGTGTCGGCGCGGATCGACGAGGCCCGCGACATCACGCGCTACCTAATCAACCTGCTGATTTTCCTTGGCCTTCTGGGCACGTTTTACGGGCTGGCGACGACTGTCCCGGCAGTCGTCGATACGATCCGTGCCCTTGCGCCGCAGGATGGCGAGACCGGGATGCAGGTCTTTGACAAGCTGATGACCGGGCTCGAGGCGCAGCTTGGCGGGATGGGGACGGCGTTTTCATCCTCGCTGCTGGGGCTGGCCGGATCGCTGGTCGTGGGACTTCTCGAACTTTTTGCCGGCCACGGCCAGAACCGCTTCTACTCCGAACTGGAGGACTGGTTGTCGTCCTTCACCCGCCTCAGCCTCGCCGGATCAGACGGCGAGGGCGGGGTCGATGGTGCCGGCCTTGCCGATGTGATCGACCAGATGGCCAACCAGGTCGAGGCGTTGACCGACCTTTTCGCGCAGACCGAGGCGGGGCGGATGCGCACCGACGAGTCGCTGGCACGGCTTGCCGGGTCGATTCAACTCCTGACCGAGAATCTCGGATCGGGGGCGGGATCGAACGCGGTCCTGGAACGGATTGCGGACGGGCAGGACAAGCTTCTGGCGATCATCCAGAAGAATGCGGCCGAACCCGCGATCGACGGTGGCGACGCCGAGGCGCGGATGCGCCTGCGGTCGATCGACGTCCAGCTCCTCAAGATCCTCGAAGAGGTGGCGGCGGGCCGGCAGGAGGCGGTGGCGGAACTGCGGTCGGATCTCGCGCAACTGACCCGCGCTGTGCGTTCGCTCGTCCGGATCGAACCCTCGGCGCCGCTCCGGAAGGACTGAGCCATGGCGCAGTCGAACAGTCGCGGCGGACAGCGGTTTTCCACCAACATCTGGCCCGGTTTCGTCGACGCGATGACTGCGCTTCTGATGGTGCTGATGTTTGTCCTGACGATCTTCATGATCGTCCAGTTTTCGTTGCGCGAGACCATCGATACCCAGGATGACGAACTGGCCGCCCTGGCCGATCAGGTGGCGGGGCTTGCCGACGCGCTGGGTCTTGAGAGAGACCGGACGGCCGCCTTCGAGGTGCAGGTGCAGGGGCTGAACGCCGATCTGACCGCCGCACGATCCGAGGCGGACCGTCAATCCGCGCTGATCGCCACGCTCACCCAGCAGATCGAGGGCAAGACGGCGGAGCTGGCCTCGGCCAATGCGCGGATCACCAGCTTCGAGGCGCAGGTGGCGTCGCTCCTGTCGGAACGCGACAGCGCGCGGTCAGAGGTGGCGGACCTCACGCAGACGCGCGACAGGCTCTTGTCGGACCAGGAGGCGCTGAATCTGGCGCTGGCCAAGGCGCGCGACGAGATCGACGCACAGGCTGAGCAAGCGCGCCTTGCAGCCGCCCGGCGAGAGGCGCTTGACGCGCTTGTCGCAGAGATGCGCGCGCGCGCCGAGGCCCAGGGCGAGGAGCTTCAGACGCTTCAGGGGCAGCTGTCGGAGGCCGAGAAGAACCGATTGGCCGAGGCCGCGGCGGCGGAGCTTCTGCGCGACCGCCTGAAGAATTCCGAAAGCGAACTGACCGCGATGACGCTGGCGCTGGAGGCAAAGCGGAAGGAGGCGGAAGACACACTGACCCTTCTTGCCGCAGCGCAGGGCAAAGAGGAAGAGAACCAGACCGAGGCCGAGCGACGCGCTGCGCTTCTGGCGACGGCAGAGGCGGAACTTGCGCGTCAGAAGGATGTCTCTGCAGATGCTCAGCGTCGGGTGGCGCTGCTGAACCAGCAACTGGTCGCGCTGCGGACACAGCTTGGATCGCTGCAGGCGCTTCTTGATGCCGCGTCCGAGCGGGATGCCGCAACGAAGGTGCAGATCGAAAACCTTGGCAGCCAGCTCAATTCCGCCCTGGCGCAGGTCGCCTCGGAGCAGCGGCGGCGGGCGGAACTGGAAGAGGCCGAACGCAAGCGGCTTGAGGAAGAAGCCAAGTCCCTGCGCGACGAGGCGAAGCTTCTGGCGCGCTACCGGTCCGATTTCTTCGGCAAGCTGTCCGAGGTTCTTGCCGGGCGCGAAGGAGTCCGAGTTGTCGGCGACCGCTTCGTCTTTTCCTCCGAGGTCTTGTTCGAGACCGGATCGGCGGAGCTTTCGACCGAAGGGCGGTCGCAGATCGCCGGAGTTGCGTCGATCCTTCGCGACGTGTCGGACCAGATTCCGACGGCGATCGACTGGATCATCAGGGTTGACGGCCACACCGACAATGTCCCGATCTCCGGTGGCCAGTTCCTCGACAACTGGGAACTGAGTCAGGCGCGTGCGCTCTCCGTCGTCCGTTTCATGCAAGACGACCTTGGCTTCCCGCCCGAGCGGATGGCGGCCACCGGCTTTGGCGAATACCGCCCGGTCGCCGAAGGCGACACACCCGAGGCACGCGCCCAGAACCGGCGCATCGAGCTCAAGCTGACAGAGCGTTGACCTTGTCGCCTCCGGCCCTTCTGGCGGAACTGCTGGCCTGTGAACGCGCGGTCTGGGATGCGCTTGTCGCTGGCGACGCGGCGGCGGACATGGCCACGCTGGACGAGTGTTTTCTGGGGGTCTATCCCGACGGTTTCGCGGGCAAGGCCGACCACGGTGCGCAGCTTGCCGCCGGGCCGACCGTCGCGCGCTATGAAATCGCCGAGGCGCGGGTTCTGCCCCTGTCCCCCGATGTTGCGGTGCTGGCCTATCTTGCGCGCTATCTTCGCCCCGGTGCGGAGCGGGAAGAGGCGATGTACGTCAGTTCGATCTGGCGCCGGGAAGGCGGTGGCTGGCGCAACGTGTTCAGCCAGGACACGCCCGCAACGGGGACCTCCGTCCCATAGTGACATCGGCGCCCCGTGGGGCGCCGATTGTGTTTCGGGGACCGGTCAGTCCGCCGTCAGAAGTGGCGGCTTCGATCCGGTGATCCGCCGCTGCTGCGGTTCCTCGACCTCAAGTTCGATCCTGTCGTCCTTTACCAGAACCCGCACGACGCCGCCCTTGGTCAGCTTGCCGAACAAGAGCTCCTCCGCCAGCGGCTTCTTGATGTGTTCCTGGATCACACGGCCCAGCGGGCGGGCGCCCATCTTGTCGTCATACCCTTTTTCGGCGATCCAGTTCGCCGCTTCCGGCGTCAGTTCGATATGGACGTTGCGGTCCATCAACTGCGCCTCTAGCTGCAGGACGAACTTGTCGACGACCTGCATGACGATGTCGCGTGACAGTGGCGCGAAGGAGATGACCGCATCCAGGCGGTTGCGGAACTCCGGGGTGAAGGTGCGTTCGATCGCCGCCGTATCCTCGCCCTCGCGCCGGTCACGGCCGAAGCCGATGGCGGCCTTGGCCATGTCGGACGCACCTGCGTTCGAGGTCATGATCAGGATCACGTTGCGGAAATCGACCTGCCGGCCGTTGTGATCGGTCAGCTTGCCGTGGTCCATCACCTGCAGAAGGATGTTGTAGACATCCGGATGGGCCTTTTCGATTTCGTCCAGCAGAAGGACGCAATGCGGGTGCTGGTCGATGCCATCGGTCAGCATGCCGCCCTGATCAAAGCCGACATAGCCCGGGGGCGCGCCGATCAGACGCGAAACCGCGTGTTTCTCCATGTATTCCGACATGTCGAAGCGCAGAAGTTCCACGCCCAGCGTATCGGCCAGCTGCTTGGCGACCTCGGTCTTGCCGACGCCGGTGGGGCCGGCGAAAAGGTAGTTGCCGATGGGCTTTTCGGGTTCGCGCAGGCCTGCACGGGCCAGCTTGATCGCCGAGGAAAGCGCCTCGATCGCCTTGTCCTGGCCGAAGACAACGCGCTTGAGCGTCCGCTCCAGATCGCGCAGAACCTCCGCGTCGTCCTTGGAAACGTTCTTGGGAGGAATACGGGCGATCTTGGCCACCACCGCCTCGATCTCCTTCGGGCCGATGGTCTTGCGGCGCTTGGATTCCGACAAGAGGTGCTGGGCCGCGCCGGCTTCGTCGATCACGTCGATGGCCTTGTCGGGCAGCTTGCGGTCGTGGATGTAGCGCGCCGACAGGTCCACCGCGGCGCGGATCGCATCCTTCGTGTAGTGCAGGTCGTGGTGCTTCTCGAAATAGGGTTTCAGCCCCATCAGGATCTTGACCGTGTCATCGACCGAGGGTTCGTTCACGTCGATCTTCTGGAACCGGCGGGACAGCGCGCGGTCCTTCTCGAAATGCTGGCGGAACTCCTTGTAGGTGGTCGATCCCATGCAGCGCAGCTTGCCGCCCTGAAGCGCAGGCTTCAGGAGGTTCGAGGCGTCCATCGCCCCGCCCGAGGTCGCGCCTGCCCCGATCACGGTGTGGATCTCGTCGATGAAGAGGATCGCGTCCGGGTGGTCTTCCAGTTCCTTGACGACCGCCTTCAGGCGCTCCTCGAAGTCGCCGCGGTAGCGCGTTCCGGCCAGAAGCGCGCCCATGTCGAGCGAAAAGATGGTCGACCCCTTCAACACCTCGGGCGTCTCGCCGCGGGTAATCTTCAGCGCCAGGCCCTCGGCGATGGCGGTCTTGCCGACGCCCGGGTCACCCACCAGAAGCGGGTTGTTCTTGCGGCGGCGGCATAGCACCTGGATGCACCGCTCGATCTCGGACTCGCGCCCGATCAGCGGGTCCACGTCGCCCTTCTTCGATTTCTGGTTCAGGTCGACACAATACTTGGCCAGCGCCGATTCCTTCGCCTCGCCCTCGCCCTTCTCCTCGGATTTCGCTTCCTGGTCCTGCGCGCCGGACACCGGGCGGGTCTCGCCGAAGGACGGATCCTTGGCGACGCCGTGGGCGATGAAGTTGACCGCGTCATAGCGCGTCATGTCCTGTTCCTGCAGGAAATAGGCGGCATTCGATTCGCGTTCGGCGAAGATGGCGACCAGCACGTTCGCCCCCGTCACCTCGGTCCGGCCCGAGGACTGAACGTGGATCGCAGCGCGCTGGATGACACGCTGGAAGGCCGCGGTGGGGACGGCCTCCGACCCCTCGACATCAGTGACAAGGGTGGAAAGATCGTCGTCGATGAAATCGACAAGCGTCTTGCGCAGCGCGTCCAGATCGACGGAACAGGCCTGCATGACCTTGGCCGCGTCCGGTTCGTCGATCAACGCGAGCAGAAGGTGTTCGAGCGTCGCAAGTTCGTGACGGCGCGCATTGGCCAAGGCCAGCGCCGCATGGATCGCCTGTTCAAGCGTGGTCGAAAATGACGGCACCTGCGTGCTCCTTCTTCTCGGGGGTAGGTCGGGCGCGTGCCCGGTTCCACCATGGCCTCATGTCTTTAAAGTTTGGTGGAAACGCCCCGGCTTCAAGCGTTTTCCGCGCCTGATCCCAGCATCTTTCGAAAAGCCGTGGAAAATGTGATCCGATTGCGACTTTCCGTGACACTTCCGGTGACAATCGTGTCAGAACCGATCCTTGCGGGCGCGGATTTCGGCAAAGCACGCCACGTCGGTAGCGCCTTCCATGCCGATGCTGCGTTTCACCTCGGGCAAGTTCGCGCGAAGGAACGGGTTGGTATCCAGTTCCTCGCCCAGCCGTGACGGCACGGTCGCGCGGCCCATCTCGCGCGCCTCGGCCACCGCCTTGACCCGCGATATAAGCGCGGGATTGTCCGGTTCAATGGTCAGGGCAAAGCGGCCGTTCGACTGGGTGTATTCGTGACCCGAACAGACCAGTGTCTCTGGGGGCAGGGCGGCAAGCTTGCCAAGGCTTTCCCACATCTGGGCAGGCGTGCCCTCGAACAGGCGTCCGCAACCAAGCGCCATCAGGCTGTCGGCGGTGAACACGACACCTGAATCCGGGAAATGAAAGGCGATATGGCCGACGGTATGGCCGGGCACCTCGATCACGCGGCCGATCGACATGCCGACCCGCACGGTATCGCCTTCGCGGACCTCCTCTGTCAGGGGGGGCAGGCGGTGCCGATCCGCGGCCGCCCCGATCACCCGCGCACCCGTTGCCGCTGCCAACGCCTTGACCCCGTCGATATGGTCACCGTGGTGGTGCGTGATCAGGATATGACTGGCGTGCCAGTCGCGGGCATGCAGCGCGTTTACGATCGGTGCGGCTTCGGGGACGTCGATCACCGCAGTTGCGCCCGTCGCCGCGTCATGTGCAAGGTAGGCGTAGTTGTCCGTCAGGCAGGGAACGGTGACGATTTCCAGAGGCATGGCGTTTCGTACGACTTTGCTTATGTTGGTCGAACCGAGTTTGGCCCAACCGCGGGGTCTTCTGCAATGCACCTTGATGTGCTGGACCTGAGGAATTTCTATTACCGCACGCAGCTTGGCCGCGCGGCCCAGAAGGCCATTCGCGACCAGGTCATCGCCCTGTGGCCGGAAGCGACGGGCCGGACCGTCGCCGGCTTCGGTTTCGCGGTGCCGCTTCTTAGACCCTATCTTGCCGAGGCGCGGCGGGTGATCGGCCTGATGCCCGGCCAGCAAGGCGTGATGCCCTGGCCCGTGGGAATGGAGAATGTCTCGGTCCTGTGCGAGGAGACGCGCTGGCCGCTTGATACCGGTATCGTTGACCGCCTTGTCGTCCTTCACGGGCTGGAGACTTCGGAAAATCCCTCGGCCGTGCTTGAAGAATGCTGGCGCGTCCTTGGGCCGGGCGGACGCGCACTTTTCATCGTGCCGAATCGTTCAGGCCTTTGGTCGCGCTCCGATCGGACGCCCTTTGGCTACGGACGGCCCTATTCGATGGGGCAACTTGATGCGCAGTTGCGGACCCACAACTTCGTCGCAGAACGTCATCAGACCGCGCTATATGTTCCGCCGTCGTCCCGGCGTTTCTGGCTCAGGACGGCGGTGATGTGGGAACGCCTTGGCCATCGGGTGTCGCCCGTGATGTCCGGTGGCGTCCTCATGCTTGAAGTGTCCAAGCAACTGCACACCCCGCAGCGCCCCGGCTTGCGCGCGGC
>JACKKJ010000001.1 GCA_024236495.1 Paracoccaceae bacterium | reverse complement strand
GCGCCTTTGCGACGAAGGCCTGGCGATGGAGATCGACTTCGACAACATGCTCGCTCCCGCGCCGGATGGTACCTCGGCCAGCGAGGACTTCGGTGATCTGCTGCTGTCGGACTGCTTCATCCCGCAGATCGTCTATTCGATCACCTTCGGCTATCGCAACGATGTGGCCGCCTGGAACGGCGCGACGCCGACGACGGTCTGCGACGTGTTCGACACCACGAAGTTCCCCGGCAAGCGCAGCCTCTACAAGGGCCCGCTTTACAACATGGAATGGGCGCTGCTCTGCGATGGCGTGCCGAAAGAGGAAATCTACAACGTTCTGGGCACCGACGACGGGGTGAGCCGCGCCTTCGCCAAGCTCGACTCGATCAAGGATCAGGTCGTCTGGTGGTCGGCCGGTGCGGAAACGCCGCAGCTTCTGGCCGATGGCGAGGTCGTGATCGGCAGCACCTACAACGGCCGTCTGTTCTCGGTCATCGCCGAACAGAACCAGCCGGTCTCGATGCTGTGGGACGCGCAGATCTATGACCTCGACGGCTGGATCGTCCCGACGGGCCTGTCGGAGGAGAAGATGGCAGTCGTGAAGGACTTCCTCTACTTCGCCACCGATACGCAGCGCCTTGCCGACCAGGCCAAGTACATCTCCTACGGTCCGGCGCGTGCCTCCTCGGCGCCGCTCGTCGGCAAGCATGAGACGCTTGGCATCGACATGGCGCCGCACATGCCGACCGACCCGGCCAACGCGACCAACGTCGTGATGATGGACTTCCCCTGGTGGGCGGACCATCGCGACGATCTGGACGCGAAGTTCCAGGCCTGGCTTGCCCAGTGATCTGATCTGACGGGATGGGGCCCCGAGGCCTCATCCCACATTCGTTTGTCGCTTTTCAACGAACAAGAACGAACGGGGATAAGATGAGCGAGACAACCCACGCCGGCCCGATGCTGGCCGCCGATGGAACGCCTCTGAAACGGTCCTTGGCCCGCGCCCTGCGCCGCCAGAAACTCAGGGCGCTTGCGCTGATTGCCCCTTTGCTGATCTTTGTCCTGGTGGCCTTTGTCACTCCGATCGTTTCCATGCTCTGGCGGTCGGTCGAGAACGCGATCGTTCCCGAGACGCTTCCGTTGACGGTCGAGGCGCTCAAGTCCTGGGACCCAACAAAGGGCGAATTGCCCGACGAAGCCGTCTTTGCAGCCATGGTCGCCGATCTTCAGGTCGCGGTGAAGGCAAAGACCCATACCAGGCTCGGAACCCGGTTGAACTACGAGAATCCGGGTATCTCTTCGATGTTCCGGTCCACGGGACGCAGTGTCGGCAAGTGGGATCTTGCTGCGGATGGCCCGTTCAAGGAGAGATTGATCGAAGCAGACAAGGGCTGGGGCGATATCGATGTGTGGAAGACCATATTGCGCTATAGTGGGCACTACACATCAGGCTACTTTCTGAACGCAGCAGACCTCGAGAACACGGCCGAGGGTATCCAGTTGCGTCCGCAAGAGCAGCGGATCTACATGACGCTTTTCGTGCGCACGATGTGGATGTCCCTCCTGATCACCGGATCGTGCCTGTTGCTGGGCTACCCCGTCGCCTGGTTGCTGGCGAATCTGCGCGCCTCGACCTCGAACGTGCTCATGATTCTGGTCCTCCTGCCGTTCTGGACATCGCTACTGGTGCGGACTTCGGCATGGAAAGTGCTGTTGCAGCAGCAGGGCGTGATCAACGACCTGCTGGTCTGGATCGGCCTCGTGGACGACGCGAACCGCCTTGTCATGATCAACAACCAGTTCGGTACGATCGTCGCGATGACGCATATCCTGCTGCCATTCATGATCCTGCCGCTCTACTCCGTCATGAAGACGATTCCGCCCAGCTACTTGCGCGCGGCGAAGTCGCTGGGCGCGACGAACTGGACAGCGTTCTGGCGCGTCTACTTCCCGCAGTCCGTCCCCGGTATCGGCGCCGGTTCGATCCTCGTGTTCATCCTCGCCATCGGCTACTACATCACGCCGGAACTGGTCGGCGGCACGCAGGGCGTGTTCATCTCGAACCGGATCGCATTCCATATTTCGTCGTCCCTGAACTGGGGCCTCGCGGCTGCGCTCGGAACGATCCTGCTCAGCGTGGTGCTGCTTCTGTACTACGTCTACGACAAGATCGTCGGCATCGATAACGTGAAGCTGGGGTAAGCGAAATGAGCATCAAGACCACAAGCGCGCCCACGCCCAGCCTCACGGGCTTTACCCTGCCAATCAATGCGGCCGCTGGTGGCCTGTTGGGCTATTTGGTCGGAACCGCCAAGGACGCACCCCTCCTTGGCATCGCGGGCGGGGCGGTCTTCGCCATTTTGCTTGCCTTTGCGATCATCAGCTTCGTGCCGGAACGCCGCATGGGCCGACTGATCGGGGCCGTCGCAACCGGTCTTGCCGGCCTGGCGCTGTCGGGCGTCGCGGGTCTCGTGTTCGGTGCGATTGTCGGGCTTGTGCTCAGCTGGCTCGCCTACTGGCTTCACACCGGTGACTACCGCGCGAATGTGCCGGTCTACGCCACCTCCGGCGATGTTCTATGGAGCAATACGTTCCGTCTGATCTGCGGTTTGATCTTCTTCTTTCTCATCGCCCCGATCGTCGTGGTCATTCCGCTCAGCTTCAACGCCGAGGATTTCTTCACATTCACGCCGAAAATGCTGGCGCTTGATCCGGAAGGCTATTCGCTGAAGCACTATCAGGACTTCATGACGAATCCGGATTGGCTAAGGCCGCTTAAGAACTCTTTCATCATTGCGCCGTTCGCCACCATTATCTCTGTGTCGCTCGGCACGCTTGCGGCGATCGGGCTGTCGCAAAGCCATGTTCCCGGCCGCCGCGCGATCATGGCAATCCTCATTTCACCGATGATCGTGCCCCTGATCATCTCGGCGACTGGGATGTTCTTCTTCTATTCCGGGCTCGGTTCCTTCCTTGAAGACACGCTCCACCTTTCCAAGGATTTGTCGGGCTACATCAAGGTGATCCTCGCGCACGCGGTACTGGGAATCCCGTTCGTGATCATCACGGTGACCGCGACACTGGTCGGGTTCGACCGGTCCCTGACCCGTGCGGCGGCGAACATGGGCGCGGGGCCGGTGCGGACCTTCTTCAAGGTCCAGATGCCGCTGATCCTGCCTGGCGTGATCTCGGGCGGGCTTTTTGCCTTCATCACCTCGTTCGACGAGGTCGTCGTGGTCCTCTTCGTCGGCTCCGCCGTACAGAAGACGCTGCCGTGGCAGATGTTCATCGGTCTGCGCGAACAGATTTCCCCGACGATCCTCGCGGTCGCGACGATCCTGGTGGCCATCTCGATCATGTTGCTGGCAACGCTCGAACTCCTGCGCCGCCGCTCCGAACGTTTGCGCGGGATGAGCCCGACCTGACCTGGCCTTCACGGGCGGCGCTGTTCCTTCGCGCGCTGTCCTGCTCTTGCCTAGCTTGCGCCGTGGCTCCGGTCATAGCTGTTGACGGGCGGCGGCGCCCAGTCCGCGAGCGCGCCGGGACGCGGCCGAAACACCTCCACCAGCAGCGGATGGCAGGACGCGCGGTCGCTTGAATGTTCCGCCGAACAGTCGCCGCCGGGACAGGCGGAAAGCGCGCCAAGCAGGTCAATCTCCGCGAAGGCTTCAAGATAGTCGCCGGGCCGGACCGGGCTCGCCTTCATGAAATACTGGCCGGTATCGGCGGTAAAGCCCGTGCACATGAAGACGTTCAGAACATCGTGCACATCCATCTCGGCCCCGGTCAGCGGTTGGCCGGTGACCGAGGCGAGCGCGCGCGTCAGGTTCGAATGGCAGCAGTGATGGTAGGCGTTCCCTGCCAGCAACTGATGCGTATAGGGGTCGCAGCGCGTTCCGATGACATCATGAACGCGGCCGCCGTAGGGGTCGGTCCCATACCAGGCCAGCGTGTCGGCGACGATCGTCGCCATCGGACGCAGGTAAGGCAGGCAGGACCAAAGCCTGTCGCCGGTGCTCACATGGGTTCCGTGAAGTGCCCGGGTCTTGCCGGAAAAGAACCGCTCCGACAGGTTGTCGGCGTTCCACAGGTTCAGGTCGCCGACCTGCGGCCCCTCGACAGAACTGATCCGGAAGAAGTGGCCAGCCGGCACCCGGAACGCCCGCGCATCGCGCGGGGGAACCGTCACTTCGTCGATCTTCACCGCACCGCGCCGTGCTGCGTCGTAAAGCGGCATATCGGGCTGGGGAAGACCATCGTCGGGATAGCAGATCACCGGCCGGATGGCGCGCCGCGCCGCCGCATCTTCTGGCGCCCTTTCGTGGTCGTTCATCGTGCCCCCCACTGCCCGAACGGCACGACCCTAGCGTGACGGGCCGCGCGGGGCAATCACCGGGTCAAGGGGCTACTGGACGATGAAATCCGCGTGCAGCGCACCTGCCGCATGTATGCTTTTCAGGATGTCTATCATGTCGCGTGTCGATACGCCCAGCGCATTCAGCCCGGCGACGACCTCCGACAGCGATGACCCCGACCCAACCTCGGCCAGTCCGGTTCCCGGCTCTTCCTCGATGGACGCGCGGCTGCGCGGCACCACGATGGACTGCCCTTCGGAGAATGGGTTGGGCTGAACCGCCAGCGGGGCCTCCTCGATCCGCAAGGTGAGCCCGCCCTGGCTGACCGCGACCCGGCTTATCCGCACATCCTCGCCCATGACGATCGTGCCGGAACGCTGATCCACAACGACACGGGCGCGCTGTTCGGGTTCGACCTCAAGGTTCTCGATCCGGCCAAGCGCGTGGGCTGTGGAACCGATGCCGGTGGCCGCGATGTCCACAGCGACTGTCCCTGGGTCGAGCATGCGGGCCACCGGGCGCGCGAAGGCCGTGTTGATGGCTGTTTCCATCCGTTCCGCCGTGCTGAAGTCGGGCGATCGCAAGGCGATCCGCACCGTGCTGAGCGATGAAAGCTCGAACTCCACTTCACGTTCCACGCGTGCGCCCAATGGGATGAACCCGGCGGTCGGTACGCCCTGTACAACCTTGGCCGCGGCACCTTCGGCGGAGGCCCCGCCCGCGACGATCGCGCCCTGCGCCACCGCATAGATCTGCCCGTCCGCTGCGTTCAGTGGCGTCATGACCAGCGTTCCGCCAAGCAGGCTCTTGGCGTCGCCGATCGCCGACACCGCGACGTCGATCCGGCTTCCCGACCGGGCGAAGGCGGGAAGTGCCGCGGTCACGAAGACCGCCGCGACATTCTTGGGGCGGAACTGTTCGCCGGTTACGTTCACGCCCAACCTTTCCAGAAGGTTCGACATGATCTCCTCGGTGAAGGGTGCGTTGCGGATCCCGTCGCCGGTGCCGTTGAGCCCGACAACAAGCCCGTAGCCCACAAGGTCATTGCCCCTGACGCCATCGAATTCGGCCAGATCCTTGATGCGCACCGGTGTGGCGGCGGCGATCTGGCCCCAGACAAGCAGCACCAGCGCCAGCGCGGCAGGAATTCTCATCTCAGATACTCCGTCAGCGACAGGCCCGACAGCCGGGCGGTCATCAGATAGATCATCTCCAGCTGGCTGCGTGCTTCCTCCAGCGCGGTGGCGGTTTCATAAGGATCGGCCGCGACAAGTCCGCCGCGCGCAATCCCAAGCGCGGCGGCTTCGGCCCGGTTGCGCGTGGCGGCGGAGTCGACCGCGGCCTCGGCCGTGCCTACCGCCCCGCGCAGTTCCGAAAGCGGCCCGCCCGCCGACATCAGAGTTTCCCCCGCAGATCGCAGGACTTGCGCGCGCGCGCCTGGATCCCCGGACATAAGCCCGTTGCCGACCATCGCGCCAAGGGCCAATCCCTCCAGCACCCGCAGCAGCGCCGGGTCTGCCGCCGTTACCGGAATTGCGACGGCCTCGCCTTCGCCGACCGGGAACGGCCCGGATCCCGCGCCCGCGCCACCGAAAGCAAGGTCCAGAAAGCCGCCGCCCCCTGAGGGCGCATCGAACCAGTCGCGCACTGCGGTCTGTACGTCGCCGGCCGTGGTCGATCCTGCGGTCGCGCCGGAGAGCGCGGCAAGGATGGCGTCCGGCGCGACAACGGCCTTCCGGTCGGTCGCGGAGCCCGAAAACAGATAGCGGTCCCCGATGTTGGCGTTCAGCGCCGCGACGGCGGCATCAAGCTGTTGCCGTGCGGCGGAAGCCGCGCTGTTGACGGCGACGGCGGTGCCCTGCGTTCCCGCCCCTGTCAGCGCGTTGCCCGCGTCCTCGGCCAGCACCTGCACGGTTTCCAGCGCGACCTGGATGCCAGCGCCGGTCGCCGCGGCCTCCTCTGCCGTGGTCCGGAAAGTGTCAAGCAACCCCAGGGACCGTTCTATCCCCGCCAGAAGCTTGAAATCCCCGCCCGCCGCCGCGGCCTTGTCGGCACGCTGTCCGCTTGCCAGTTCCTCCGCCAGCCGGGACAGACGCTGCTGCGCAGCGGCACCGGAACGGCGCAGCATCTGCGACTGCGCGAGATCGCCAAAGGAAACGCTGTTCATGGTCAAAGCCCGATAAGCTGCTGGATGAGGTCGTCGAGCGTCTGGATGACGCGCGCGTTGGCGGAAAAGGCCTGCTCGATGAGGAGGAGGTTCTGCATCTCGGCGTCGGTATCGACCCCGCCGGCCAGTTCCAGATCACCGAGTGCCGATTGACGCGCCGCCGCATGCGCCCCGTTCGCTTCAGCCGCAAGCCGTTTGCCGGAAACCTGCGACGCGATGTCCGCAGCCAACCCCGAGGCCGACCGCGCCGCGCCTATGAAAGTACCGGATGCCGGAACCCGGGCCGCTGCAAGGGTGTCGGCAAGCGATTGCAGCAGGGCCGGTTCGCCGACGGCACCCGGAGACACGGCACCGATCCCGTCGCGAAGCCGCCAGAGCGCGCCGCCCTGGACGGGGTCAACGGCCGCGTTCAGCCGGATCCGGCCCGCCAGCCCGGCTTCGTTCGGGACGTCGACCGGGCCGCCGGCATCGGTGAAAAGCCCGGGGACGCCGGAGGCCAGCGTCGGATCAGCCGAAGGGCCGGTGAACCGTTCGATCAGGTCGCGCGCAAATGCGTCGAACTGGGTCTGCGCGCCGGTCGCGATCTCATCCCGGATCGCGAATAGCGCACCCAGACTGCCGCCCCGCAGGGGGCCGCTTTCCCCCGCGGGGATCTGCATGCCGTTGACGGTCAGGCCGGACAGCGCGCCGGATTGCAGCGTCATGTCCGCGGTGATCACCCCCACGGGCGCAAAGCCGATCTCGGCCGGATTGCCCTCCAGAAGGATCGCGCCTCCTGTCGTGAAGAGGGCGATCTGGTCGTGATCGCGGGGTACCTCGCGCAGGGGGACGATGCGGGCGACCTGATCGACAAGCACCTGCCGCTGATCCATGAGGGCGGTCGCATCCCGACCGGCGCTGCGCTGGGCGAGGATATCGGCATTCAGTTCGTCGATCTGACGCAGGCTGGTGTTCAGGACGCCGACCTGGCGCGCGATTTCCTGGTCCGCGTCCATCCGAATGTCCTGCACCTGCCCGGTCAGATCTGCCAGCATTCCGGCAAGAATTGCGGCGCTGTCCGCGACCGATTGCAGGCGCGCCTCGCTGTCGGGGCGTGCGGCGGCAAGGATCAGTGCCTCTTCCAGATTGCCGAGCCTCGCGGACAGAGACCCGTCCGATGTCGGATCGCCGATCGCACCCTCGATCCGGGCCAGGGCCTGCGCGCGAAGATCCGCGTTGCCGGTTTCCGCATCGGCCAGGCGCCGGTCGCCGATGACGCCTGCGTTCACTGCCCGTGTGACGCCGTCCACCCGCACGCCCGCACCGTTGCCTCCCAGCGACATGGCCGAAATCTGCACCTCCCGCCGCCCGTAGCCCGGGGTCAGTGCATTCGCCACGTTCGCTGAAACCACGTCCGCCCGCCGCGCGGCGGCGGTCAGGCCGGTCAGGGCGTTTGTGAGGGCGGAGGAGATGCTCATGGCGTCACGGGGTCATCCTGCCTCAGCGCTTGATGTTGGTGGTTTCCTGCAACATGTCGTCGACCGTCTGGATGACCTTGGCGTTCGAGGAATAGGCCCGCTGCGTCTGGATCAGCGCCGTCAGTTCCGCCGCCACGTCGGTGGTCGATCCCTCGCGGGCATAACCGACGATGGCGCCGGTCGGCCCGTCGCCCGCATCCCAAAGGAAGAAGGAACCGGAGTTCGGAGACACCTGGTAGGTCTGGTTGTTCAGCGCGATCAGCCCGTTCGGATTGGGCACGCCAACCACCGGGATCTGGTAGATGCGGCGGGTAAAGCCGGTATCGTAGGTCGCGGTGATGTAACCGTTTTCGTCCACCTCGACCGCGGTCAGGTTGCCGACCGGGGATCCATCCTTGGTGATCGATGTCGGCGCGAAGCTGTCGGAAAGCTGGGTCAGGCCGTTCGGGTCGCCCAGCTTGCCGATCGTCACCGTCATCGGGCCGCCGGCGACCGTCAGGTCTAGCGTGCCGGTCAGCCCGTCATAGGCGCCGCCCGAGACGGTCGTCACCGAGGCGAGCGTGCCGCCGTTGCCGCGCGTATCGTCGAAGACCAGCGTGTATTCCCCGATGACCGCGCCGTTCTGCGCCGAATCCCGGATTTCCATCGTCCAGGTGTTCGACATGCCGGTGCCCGGCACGGTCGGCGTAAAGGTGATATCCAGCGTCTCGGAGGTGCCGAGATTGCCGAAATACTCGACCGACAGCGGCAGCGCCGCGCCCGATGTGCCCGCCTCGGTCTCCGTGGCGGGCAGGTTTACCCCGAGGTTCATCTGCGTCGTCGGGTCGCCGGCCGTCTGGTTCGCGTTGATGATGACCGGCTGAAGACCCGCGATCGTGTCGCGGGGCAGCACCGGGATCGTGCCATCGGCATTCGCGGGCCAGCCCAGCAGCACAAGGCCCGATTCCGTTCGCAGCACGCCGTCGGCATCGGCGCGAAAGGCGCCGGTCGTTGTCATCATCATCGGTTGGTCGCCCATGACCGAACCGAGCGTGACCGAAGTCGTCACCGGCAGCATCCCGCGCCCGGCAACGGCAAGATCCAGCGCGTTCGACGTGGGGACAAGTGCCCCCTGTTCTTCAACCAGCCGCGATGTCGTGGCGCGGACGCCGCCGGCCGAATAGGTTCCTGCGCCCGGCGCCTTCTGGATAACGAAGCTTTCGAAATCGGCCGTGGCGCGCTTGTACCCGTAGGTGCCCGAATTGGCGATGTTGTCGGAAATCGTTGCGAGCCGGGTCGCGTTGGCGCTAAGCCCGGCCACCCCGGCGTTGAGCGAGGACGAAATGGACATGGTGCCGCCTTTCTGCTGCTGCGTCCCTATGGCAGCCACAGTGGCGAGGCGCGCTTAATTTCTGCCTAACGCCAAAAAATCACTTTCTTTCAAAGGTCTGAGCGGATGAGAATCAGTTCGATCCGGTTGTTGCGGGCGGCCATCGGGTTGCGGTAGCCAAGTTTTCGGTCGGCGTATCCGGTGACCCGCAGCGTCCGGCCGGGATCCATCCCCGCATCCTCCAGAAGCTGCCGCGTCCGCATCGCGCGGCTTGCGGACAGATCCCACGACGGATCCTCGATCAGGACCTCGGGAAGGGCCGCGATATGCCCGTTGATCGCGACCGGGTTCTCGACAAGGCCGAAGACCTTCGCGACAACCTCGGTCAACTCGATCGCCAGCGCGGTCGGCGCGTCGGTCCGGCCAGTGAAAAGCGGCTCGCCCTCAAGGTCCGAAAGCTCGACCACGAGCCCCTCGTCGGTCAGCCGCGTCTGCACATGGCGAAGCAGATTGTCCATCGCGGCGCTTTCCCCGCCAAGGCCCATCAGGGCCTCCTCGATCCTGTGCGCGCGTTCGGCGAACTTGCCGGCTTCGGCGTCCTTTGCATCCGAAGTGCCGGTCTGGCCCAGTGCCTGCCGTTCCTCGGACGGCTTGAGGCTGGACGCACCGGTGCCGTTCTGCGCGATCTGGTCTTCGGAAAACACGCTTTCGCCCCCGAACGATCCATCCCCGCCGCCCGAGATCCGGCTGAGCGGGATCGTCGGACTGAAGTAGTCCGCTATGCCCTTGCGCTGCTTTTCCGTCGTCGCGTTCAAAAGCCACATCAACATGAAGAAGGCCATCATCGCGGTCACGAAGTCGGCATAGGCCACCTTCCACGCCCCACCGTGGTGACCATCGCCCTTGACGACCTTCTTGCGTTTGATGATGACCGGCGCGGCATCGTTCCGCCCTGCCATCCCACCATTTCCTTTCCTTCACCCGGTACCGACCCTAGCGTGCAACCCCTAACGCCGGCCTAACCGCGCCGGGTTTACTCTGCGCCACCGGCTGCTATGTCTGTCCGGGAACCGAGGGGGCGAAGATGGCGGCAGAGGGCGGGTTTCCGGCGATCCGGTCGATGGGACTGACCGGCCTGCTGGTCAGCTTCGCCGACCGTCTGAGCGAGCCGGCGAACCGTGCCGCGCTTGCCTACCGTGCCGCGGTGGAAGGCGAAAACTGGCCGGGGGTCGAGGAAACTTCCACCTCCCTTGCTTCGGTTTTCCTGCGGTTCGATCCGCTTTCAATGGCCCCCGGCGACCTTCGCGCCCGTCTCGACGCCCTTCTGGCTTCGCGCGACTGGTTTTCCGCGCCGCTCCCGTCGAACCGGCGCCGCTGGCGCATCCCCACTGTCTACGGAACCGACCTTGCGCCCCAGCTTGGCGAGGCCGCGGAGGCCGCCGGGATCAGCATCGGCGAGGCGGTGTCGGAGCTTTCCACGACGGCGGTCAGGGTACTGACCATCGGTTTCGCACCCGGACAGCCCTACCTGGGCGAACTGTCCCCGCGCTGGGACATTCCCCGCCAGGTCGCGTTGACCCGGCGCGTTCCCGAGGGCGCGCTGGTTGTTGCGATCCGTCAGTTGATCCTCTTTTCGGCCGCGACACCGACGGGATGGCGGCACATCGGCCAGACCGCCTTCCGCGCCTTCCGGCCCGAAAGCGCCGATCCCTTCCCCTTGCGGCCCGGTGACGAACTGCTGTTCCCGGCGATCGAACCGGGGGAACTGGCCGCGATCCGCGCCGCCGATACCCATGGCGACGGCGGGGCCTCGGTCGAGGTGATCGCATGAGGCAGATGTCTGTCCTTCGCGCCGGTCCCGCGATCACCGTGCAGGATGCCGGGCGGCCCGGGATGCTGGTGCAGGGGCTTTCGCGTGGGGGGGCGGCCGACCCCGTCGCACTGGCCGAAGGCGCTGCGCTTCTGGGCCAGTCGCGCGATCTCGCGGCTCTCGAGTTGGCCGGTTTCGGAGGAGTTTTCGGTTTCGCCGAAAGCACGCGCCTTGCATTGACCGGCGCCCCCATGCGTGCCGATATCGACGGAAAGGCGCTGACTTGGAACGCCTCGCATCAGATCGAGCCGGGTCAGATCCTGACCGTCGGCGGCTGCGAGGCGGGGGCATATGGCTATCTTCATCTTGCCGGCGGCGTTGCGACGGATCCGGTCCTCGGGTCACGGTCCGCCCATCTCGTCGCGGGAATCGGCGCGCCCGTCCGCGCGGGTGACAATCTGCCGATCGGTCCCGACGCAGGGCAGGGCCAGAACCTTGTCCTGGACGTCGAGGACAGGTTTTCAGGCGGCACGGCCCGGGTCGTGCACAGCGCGCAGACCGCGCTGTTCCCGGCCGCCGAACGCGAACGCTTCGAAGCGACGGAATTCACCCGCGACGACAGGGCGAACCGGATGGGGGTACGGCTGACCCTGGCGGGCAAGGGCTTCGCCGCCGACCGCCAGCTTTCGATCCTGTCCGAGGTCATCGTTCCCGGCGACATCCAGGTGACCGGCGACGGAACGCCCTTTGTCCTTCTGCCGGAATGCCAGACCACCGGCGGCTATCCGCGGATCGGCACCGTCATTCCGGCAGATCTGCCCATGGTCGCCCAGGCCGGACCGGGGGCCCGGCTGCGGTTCCGCTTTGTTGGCTACGACGAAGCGATAGAGGCCGAGCGGCGTCACCGGGCGATGCTGCGGGATCTTCCGCGACGGCCCCGGCCCGCGATCCGCGACCCGCGCGAGATTCAGGACCTGCTGTCCTATCGCCTGATCGACGGTATGATTTCGGCCTACGACACCTGAGGAGGAGCCCGATGACAACGTCCGTCGACCTGAATGCCGACATGGGAGAAAGCTTCGGCCCCTGGAAGATGGGCGAGGATGCCGCGCTTCTTGGCATCGTCACTTCGGCGAACATCGCCTGCGGCTTTCATGCGGGCGATCCCGACGTGATGGCCGCGACCATGCGGCTGGCGGTGGAAAGGGGCGTCGGGATCGGCGCGCATCCCGGATTTGCCGACCTGCAGGGCTTTGGGCGCCGTCGCATGGCGCTGGCGAAGGCATCGCTTCAGAACATGATCCGCTACCAGCTGGGGGCGGCTTTGGCGATGGCGCGCGCGGCGGGTGGCGAGGTGCGCCACCTGAAGCTGCACGGCGCGCTCGCCAACATGGCCGCCGAAGACGTGGAGATGGCAAGCGCCTGCTATTCGGCGGCCCTGGATATCGCGCCGGACATCATCGTCATGGTGTTGGCCGCGACGGCGCAGGAAAAGGCCGCCCGCGCCCTTGGCTGCTATTGGGCCGGCGAGATCTTCGCGGACCGCGCTTATAACGATGATGCGACCCTGGTTGACCGGAGCCTGCCCGGTGCCGTCATCCATGACCCGGACATCGCCGGTCCGCGGATCGCGCGCATGGTCAAGGCGGGTGCGATCATCACCGAAAGCGGCAAGCACATCCCCACCCGAATCGACACGATCTGCCTGCACGGCGACGGCGCGACAGCGGTCGCGATCGCGCGGTCGGTGCGTGAAAACCTTCTTGCCGAAGGTGTGGGCGTCCGTCAGTTCGGCGCCATGCGATAGCCCGAGCGAACCGCGTTGACGCGATTTGAGGCCCGCTTTAGGGTGGCTTCGCAATGCTTTCCGGCTCTTGCGGAGATGACGCCTGAACACGGGTTGGCGCATCTCATTCGCGACGAAGGTCGGGGGTCAACAGGAAGAGAACGATCTTATGCAATATGTGGCGGCGAAGACGGCGGACGAAGCCGTGGCGCTTCTGGTCGGTCAATCCGGCATGGCGCGTGTGCTGGCCGGGGGAACTGACCTTCTGGTGCAGCTCAAGTCCGGCATGGTCGAACCCGATCTTGTCGTGGATATCAAGCGTATTCCCGGGATGAAGGACATCACGGCGGAAGCCGGCGGTTTTCGTATCGGCGCGGCGGTGTCCGGTGCGGAGCTTGGCGAACACGCCGGGGTCTGCGCGATGTGGCCGGGTGTGGTCGAAGGCTTCAACCTGATCGGCTCCACCCAGGTGCAGGGCCGCGCCACGATGGCTGGCAACCTATGCAACGCCTCGCCTGCCGGGGATGCCGTGCCTTCGCTGGTCGCCGCCGATGCCACGGCGCGGGTGCATGGTCCGAACGGCGCGCGCGACGTCGCGATCCTTGGTATTCCGGCGGGGCCGGGGCGTACGACGCTCGCCAAGGGCGAGATCATCACCTCCATCTTCCTGCCAGCTCGGCCTGCCCGGGCGTCGGACGCCTATCTGCGTTTCATCCCGCGGACCGAGATGGATATCGCGGTCGCCTCGGCCGGGGTCAGCCTGGTGCTGGCCGCCGACGGGACGGTGGAAAGCGCCCGCGTGGCGCTGGGCGCGGTCGCGCCGACCGTCCTTCTGGCCGAAGAGGCCGCGAAGGCCATCACCGGTACCCGGCTTGAAGAAGACGCGCTGGCCCGCATGGCGGCCGCCTGCGCGGCGATCTGCAAACCCATCGACGACAAGCGCGGCACCGTGGAGTTCCGCACCAAGACGGCCGGGGTGCTTGCCAAGCGCGCCGCCCGTATCGCCTATGACCGCGCCGGAGCCAAGAAATGAAGACGATCCACGTTTCCACGACGATCAACGGCGACCCGGCGGAGTTCATCTGCACCCCGGACGAGACGCTACTGGATGTGCTGCGCAATCGTCTTGGCCTGACTGGCGCCAAGGAAGGCTGCGGCACCGGCGATTGCGGGGCCTGTTCCGTCACCGTGAACGGGCGGCTCGTCTGTTCCTGTCTCGTCCTCGGGGCCGAGGCGCAGGACGCCGACATCTCCACCATCGAAGGCATGGCCGACGGCGACACGCTTCATCCCCTGCAGCGCGCGTTCATCGAACACGCGGCACTTCAGTGCGGGATCTGCACGCCCGGCATCCTTGTCGCGGCCAAGGCGCTTTTGGAAAAGAACCCCGATCCCACGGACGAGGAGCTGCGCTACTGGCTTGCGGGCAACCTGTGCCGCTGCACCGGATACGACAAGATCATCCGCGCCGTTCAGGCCGCGGCCGCAGAGATGAGGGGGGCCTGAGATGGCACTGGACGCCTATCAGAAACGAGAGTTCAAGCAGGTCGGCACCCGGCCCAACCGTCCCGACGGGGTGGACAAGGTCACCGGCCGCGCGATGTATGGCGCCGACGCGACCGCGCCCGGGATGCTCCATGCCAAGATCCTGCGCAGCCCCCATGCCCACGCGCGCATCGTGTCCATCGACACCTCTGCGGCCGAGGCGCTTGCCGGCGTCAAGGCGATCGTGACGGCAGCCGATTTCGGCGTTCCCGAGGACGATTTCCTGCGTGACGTGCAGGATCACTGCATGGCGCGCGGCAAGGTGCTTTACGATGGCCACGCCGTCGCCGCCGTCGCCGCGACCACCATCGCCGCTGCCAAGGCCGCGTTGAAGCTGATCAAGGTGGAATACGAGACGCTGCCCCATGTGACCGACGTGGACGCCGCGATGAAGCCCGGCGCACCCGTGGTGCAGGCGGGCCGCGCCTATGAAAACGTGCCCGCCGGCATGTCGGAAAACGTGACCCATCACTGCGAATTCGGTCACGGCGACCTGGACGCGGGTTTTGCCAAGGCCGACCGCGTGGTGGAGCGGCACTTCAAGACCGCCGCGACCCATCAGGGTTATATCGAACCCAATGCCTGTCTCGCCTCCGTCACCTCGGACGGAAAGGCAGAGCTTTGGGTCTGCACCCAGGGCCAGTATTTCTATCGCACGCTCTGCGCGGCACTTCTGGGCATGGAGGCAAGCCAGCTTCGCGTCACCGCGTCCGAGATCGGTGGCGGCTTCGGCGGCAAGACCATGATCTACATGGAACCCGTGGCGCTTGCCCTGTCGAAGAAGGCGGGTCGCCCGGTGAAACTGGTCCTGACCCGGGACGAAGTCTTCCGCGCAACCGGACCGACCGTATCGTCCTCGATGGATGTGAAGATCGGCATGACCAAGGATGGCCGGATCACCGCCGCACAGGCGCGGCTCTGCTATTCCGGCGGCGCCTTCCCCAACACGACCGTCGACATGGGCGCCCAGGCGGCCTTTGCGGCCTATGACCTTGACGCCGTGCAGACGCTTGGTTGGAACGTCATGACCAACCGGCCGAAGGAAAGCGCCTATCGCGCGCCCGGCGCACCGCTGTCGATCTATGCCGTCGAAAGCGTGGTGGACGAACTTTGCCAGCATTTCGGGCTCGATCCCCTGGCCGTGCGTCTCTTGAACGCGGCCGACAAGGGCACGAAGTCCTCCTACGGCCCGACCTTCGACCAGATCGGACTGAAGGCGACGCTGGAAGCGGCGCAGGCGCATCCGCACTACACCGCGCCCCTTGGCCCGAACCAGGGACGGGGGCTGTCCTGCGGCTTCTGGTTCAACTTCGGCGGCAACACCTGCGTAAGCCTGAACGTGAATACCGACGGCACTGTGGGCGTGACCGAGGGCAACCCCGACATCGGAGGTTCGCGCGCCTCGATCAGCCTCATGGCGGCCGAGGAACTGGGCATTCCCTACGAGAAGATCCGCACCATTGTCGCGGATACATCCTCGCTTGGTTACAACGACGTGACCGATGGCAGCCGCGTGACCTTCGCGGTCGGGCTTGCGACGATCAAGGCGGCGCGAGACGCCATCAGGAAGATGTGTTCCCGCGCGGCGAAGATCTGGGGCATCGACGAGGAAGCGGTGGAATGGGTGGATGGCGCGGCGGTACCGGCCGGACCCAATGCCGGGAAGTTCCCGCCGATGACGCTGGCCGAAATCGCGGCCGTCTCGGCCGAAACCGGCGGCCCGATCGCCGGCCACTACGAGGTCAACGCCGATGGCGCGGGCGTCAGCTTCGGCGTGCATCTTTGCGATATCGAGGTCGACCCCGAGACGGGCGCGACCAAGGTACTGCGCTACACCGTGTTCCAGGACGCGGGCAAGGCCGTCCATCCCTCTTACGTCGAGGGGCAGATGCAGGGCGGCGCGGTGCAGGGCATCGGCTGGGCGCTGAACGAGGAATACATCTACGGCACCGATGGCAGGCTCCAGAACGCCGGGTTCCTCGACTACCGGATCCCGGTTGCCTCCGACTTGCCGATGATCGACACGGTGATCCTTGAGATCCCGAACCCCGGCCACCCCTACGGGGTGCGCGGCGTCGGCGAAACCGGCATCGTGCCGCCGCTTGCGGCCATTGCGAACGCGGTGTCGCGGGCGGTCGGCGTGCGGATGACCGAACTGCCGATGTCGCCGCCGAAGCTCCTCAAGGCGCTGGAGGCGAAGGGCTGATCCATGGTCAAGGTCCTGCTGTGGGGCACGCTCAGGTCGGCGGCCGACGGGCAGGCGGAAGTGGAGGTGGAGGCGGGGACGTTCAAGGAACTTCTGGACGAACTCGCCTCTCGCTATCCCGGGCTTGAACCGCAGATCCGGCGCGGTGTCTCCCTCGCGCTCGACGGCAAGATCTACCGCGAGGCCTGGTTCACCGAGATCGGGCCAGATAGCGAAGTGGTGCTGATGCCCTACATGACAGGGGGCTGAGGGCTTGGGGGCACGGGCTCTGTTCCGTTTTGCCCGCGAATCCCATATAAGGTCGGACCTCGCAGCCCCGGAACCGCTATGAACGAAGCTACTGCCCCCGTCACGCAGGATGTCGTGACCATCCCCCGCAAGCTGCCCGAAGGCGGCCGCGTCAACCTTGTCGGCCTGACACGCGACCAGCTGCGCGACGCGCTGATCGCCGCGGGCACGCCCGAGAAGCAGGCGAAGATGCGGGTCGGCCAGATCTGGCAATGGATCTATCACTGGGGCGTGCGCGACTTTGCCGGCATGACGAACCTTGCCAAGGACTACCGCGCCCTTCTGGCCGACAGGTTCGAGATCGCCCTGCCCGAGGTCGTCACCCGCCAGGTTTCAGCCGACGGAACGCGCAAGTACCTGCTGCGCATCGCGGGCGGACACGAGGTCGAGACGGTCTATATCCCTGAAGAAAACCGGGGAACCCTGTGCATTTCCAGCCAGGTGGGCTGCACGCTGACCTGTTCGTTCTGCCATACCGGGACGCAGAAGCTGGTGCGCAACCTGACGGCAGGCGAGATCGTGGGACAGGTTCTGGTCGCCCGCGACGATCTGGGCGAATGGCCCGAACAGGGCGCGCCCAAGAACGAGACGCGGCTGGTTTCCAACGTCGTCCTGATGGGCATGGGCGAGCCGCTTTACAACTTCGAGAACGTCCGGGACGCGATGAAGATCGTCATGGACGGCGAGGGGCTGACCCTGTCGCGCCGCCGGATCACGCTGTCTACCTCGGGCGTGGTGCCCGAGATCGCGCGGGCCGCCGAAGAAATCGGCTGCCTTCTGGCGGTCAGCTTCCATGCGACCACCGACGAGGTGCGCGACAAGCTGGTTCCGATCAACAAGCGCTGGAACATCAAGGCCTTGCTGGATGCTCTGCGCGAATACCCGCGGCTGTCGAACTCCGAACGGATCACCTTCGAATATGTGATGCTGAAGGGGGTGAACGACAGTGACGAGGACGCCAGGCGGCTGGTGAAGCTGATCCGTGGCATCCCGGCCAAGATCAACCTGATCCCCTTCAACGAATGGCCGGGCAGCCCCTACGAACGGTCGGACTGGGAACGGATCGAGGCCTTCGCCGACATCGTCTACAAGGCGGGCTACGCCTCGCCGATCCGCACACCGCGGGGAGAGGACATCATGGCAGCCTGCGGGCAGCTGAAATCGGCGACCGAACGCGCGCGCAAGAGCCGGGCCGAGATCGCGGCCGAGGCGGGCCTCTGAGCTTGATCTTCGCGTGGGCGGGCGTTTCATGATGCGGTGGTGCAGGCGCAAGATCCGACCCTCCGGGCAGGAACAGCACTGGACCGTTGGTGCAAGCCCCATCACCTCGGGCGCATACAGCTACGGTTTGAATCGTATCAAGGTGCGGGAATGGGGTGAAGGCGCGGCGCTGACGATCGGCAAGTTCTGTTCGATCGCCGAAGGGGTCGAGGTCGTTCTCGGTGGAAACCACCGGACCGATTGGATGACGACCTACCCCTTTGGCCATATCTTCAAGGATATCTTTGGCCCAGCCCCGCACCCAGGCCACCCGGCCACGAGAGGCGATGTGAACATCGGCAATGATGTCTGGATCGGGGAGGGCGCGCTCATCCTCTCCGGCGTCACGATCGGCGACGGAGCCGTGATCGCGGCCCGCGCGGTCGTCACGCGGGATGTCGAGCCCTATGCAATTGCCGTGGGCAACCCGGCCCGGACGGTAAAGACCCGTTTCTCGCCCGAGGTGACGGCGCTCCTGCGCGAACTTGCCTGGTGGGATCTTGCCCCCGAAGACATTCGCCTCATCGTTCCTCAACTCTCTGCGAAACCGGAAGCCGAGGAATTGCGGCAACTCTTGCTGCGATATCGGGGACAGCGCACCCCGGGCGTTTGACGCAGTGGCCAGGCCTGATATCCCTTGGGCATGTCCCGCGCCCTTCCCATCCTGACCAACGCGACGGCCCGGCGGCTGTTTCTTGACCGTCACGCGCTGGCCGAACAGCCTTCGGGCGCGGCGAAGGGTGATGATCTTCTGGCGCTGATCGAACGGCTGGGCTTTGTGCAGCTTGACAGCATCAACACGGTCGAACGCGCGCATCACATGATCCTGTTCGCGCGGCGGCCGAGCTATCGGCCCGACAATCTGGCGCGGCTGCACGATCGTGACCGCAAGCTCTTCGAACACTGGACGCACGATGCCTCGATCATCCCGGCGGCGTATTTCCCGCATTGGCGGCTTCGCTTCGCGCGGGACGAGGCGCGGCTGCGCGAGCGCTGGGCGAAATGGCACGGCGACGGGTTCGACACCCAGTTCGAAGCCGTCCTGGAGGAGGTCGCGCGGCGCGGGCCGGTATCGACCGCCGATGTCGGCGAGGCGGAGGAGCGGCGGTCGGGCGGCTGGTGGGAATGGAATCCGTCGAAGATCGCGCTCGAATATCTGTGGCGCGTCGGCAAGCTGTCGGTCGTGCGCCGCGATGCGTTCCGCAAGGTCTACGACCTGACCGAACGGGTGGTCCCGGCCGAACATCTGGCGCCGGTCCCCGACCCGGCCGAAACGGTGGACTGGGCCTGCAACGCCGCGATCGACCGGCTGGGCTTCGCCACCTCGGGCGAGGTTGCGGCCTTTCTCGCCAAGGTCACACCGACCGAGGCGAAGGACTGGTGCGCGGGGGCCCTGCAGCGCGCAGAGATCGTCGAGGTCGGGATCGAGGGCGCGGACGGGCAGGTCCGCCGGTCCTTCGCGCGCCCGGGGATCGGCGAGGCGGCCGACCCACCCGAACCGCCGGGGCGCGTGCGCATCCTCAGCCCCTTCGACCCCGCCCTGCGCGACCGGAACCGGGCTGAGCGGTTGTTCGGATTCCATTACCGGATCGAGGTCTTCGTGCCGGAAGCGAAGCGGAAATACGGCTATTATGTCTTTCCGGTACTGGAAGGCGCCCGCATCATTGGCCGGATCGACATGAAGGCCGACCGACAGGCCGACCGGCTTGCTGTGCGCGCCTTCTGGCCCGAGGCTGGCATCGCCATGGGCGCGGGCCGCCGCGCGCGGATCGAGGCGGAACTGGACCGGATGGCGCGTTTTGCCGGCGTCTCGCGCGTCGAACTGGCCGGGGACTGGCTGCGAGAGACTACGGGCTGAGCCCTGGTCCTAGTCGCGAAACCCGTTCGACCATTCGCCGATGATCTCCATCGCCTGTTCGGCGGTTTCGACATACTGAAACAGCGACAGGTCGTCGGGGGAAATCGTGCCGGCGTCGGCCAGCGCCTGCCAGTTGATCACCGTTTCCCAGAAGTCGCGGCCAAAGAGCAGGAAGGGCACCCGCTTCATGCGCCCGGTCTGGATCAGCGTCAGCGTCTCGAACATCTCGTCCAGCGTGCCGAAACCGCCGGGGAAGATGCAGATGGCACGGGCGCGCATCAGGAAATGCATCTTGCGGACCGCGAAGTAGTGGAAGTTGAAGCAAAGGTCGGGGGTGACGTAGCTGTTGGGCGCCTGTTCGTGCGGCAGCACGATGTTCAACCCGATCGAATGGCCGCCCGCTTCGTGCGCGCCGCGGTTTCCCGCCTCCATGATCCCCGGACCGCCGCCGGTGACGATGACGTTTTCGCGCCCGTAACTGTCCATGCTGCGTTCGGTGATAAGCCGGGCAAGCTTGCGGGCCTCCTCGTACCAGCCGGCCAGGGCGTCGGTGGCGCGGCCCTTTTCCTCGCCCTTCGCGGGGATGCGGGCAGAACCCATCAGGACGATGGTCGACTGGATGCCGCGTTCGTCCATGATCATCTGCGGCTTCAGGAGCTCAAGCTGCAGGCGCACGGGGCGCAGTTCTTCGCGGCACATGAAATCGTTGTCGGTGAAGGCCAGCCGATAGGCCGGTGCGCGGGTCTGCGGGGTGTCGGGAATACGGTCGGCGGCTTCGACATCCTGGTGGCTGTGGCGGAACGGATGGCTGCGGGGTTCGTCGGTCATCGGGCATTTCCTTGTTCGGTCTTGCCCTTAGCCCTATAGGTTTCGGGCCGGTCTGGCCAGTGAGGGAGCGGGAAACATGAATTGGCGCGCCGAGATCGAGGCGGCGGCGGGGCGCATCGCTGGGCATGTCCTGCGTACCCCGGTCCTGACGGCGGACGTGGGCGCCGGCTTGCCGGTCGAACTGAAGCTTGAACAGATGCAGCACACCGGCAGCTTCAAGGCGCGGGGGGCGTTCAATACGCTGCTGTCGCGGCCGGTGCCCGCGGCGGGGGTTGTCGCAGCGTCGGGCGGGAACCACGGGGCGGCGGTCGCCTATGCCGCGCGCCGCCTTGGCCACCCGGCGCATATCTTCGTGCCGGAGATCGCGGGGCCCTCGAAGATCGCGCTGATCCGCGGCACGGGGGCGGACCTGACGGTCGTTCCGGGGTCTTACCAGAACGCGCTTGAGGCCGCGCGGGCGCACGAGGCGGCGACCGGTGCCATGCAGATCCACGCCTATGACGCCCCTGAGACGCTGGCGGGCCAGGGCACGGTCATGCGCGAATGGGAAGGCCAGGGGCTTGGCGCCGACACGGTCCTCATTGCGGTGGGCGGCGGCGGGCTGATCGGCGGGGCGCTGGCGTGGCTGCAGGGGCGCCGCAAGATCGTGGCGGTGGAACCCGAACTGGCGCCGACGCTGCACCGCGCGCTGTCGGAGGGGCCGGAGGCCGAGGTGGAGGTCGGCGGGGTCGCGGCGAACGCGCTGGGCGCACGGCGGATCGGGGCGCTTTGCCATGGGCTTGCCACGCGCCACGGCGTGAGCTCGGTTCTGGTGGCGGATGCGGCGATCCTTGAGGCGCGCGACCGGCTCTGGCGCGGCCTCAGACAGCTTGTCGAACCGGCGGGGGCGACGGCGCTTGCCGCGCTGATCTCGGGCGCCTACCTGCCCGAACCGGGCGAGCGGGTCGCGGTTCTTGTCTGTGGGGCCAATGCCGCGCCGGATCCGCTTGAAACCTAGTCGCATTGCGTATGCCGGTGTCGCGCCTTATGGACCATAGGCAAATCATTCAGACCGCCAGAGGGGAAAGCCGCAGATGTCGAACGCCCAGCTAGAAACCGCCATCGAAGCCGCATGGGATGCGCGCGACACCATCACGCCCGCAACGACCGGCGAGATGCGCGAGGCGATCGAGGACACGCTGAACGCGCTGGACAGCGGGACGCTCAGGGTGGCGGAGCGTCAGGCCGACGGCACCTGGCATGTGAACCAGTGGGCGAAGAAGGCGGTTCTCCTGTCTTTTCGACTGACGGACATGTACGAGATATCCGGCTCCAACGGCGGCGCGAACTGGTGGGACAAGGTTCCGTCCAAGTGGCAGGGCTGGGGCCAGAACGAATGGCGCGCAGCAGGCTTCCGGGCCGTGCCGGGCTCCATCGTCCGCCGCTCGGCGTTCATCGGCAGGGGCGTCGTACTTATGCCCTCCTTCGTGAATATCGGCGCCTATGTCGACGAGGGCACGATGGTTGACGGCTGGGCCACGGTGGGCTCCTGCGCCCAGATCGGCAAGAATGTGCATCTGTCTGGCGGGGTCGGCATCGGCGGCGTGCTGGAGCCGATGCAGGCCGGCCCGACCATCATTGAGGACAACTGCTTCATCGGGGCGCGTTCGGAAGTGGTCGAGGGATGCATCGTACGCGAGGGGTCGGTGCTTGGAATGGGCGTCTTCATCGGCAAGTCGACCAAGATCGTGGATCGCGAGACGGGTGACGTGATGTACGGCGAGGTTCCGCCCTATTCTGTCGTCGTTGCCGGTTCGACGCCCTCAAAGGGTGGCGTCAATCTTTACTGCGCCGTCATCGTCAAGAAGGTTGACGCGCAGACGCGATCGAAGACCGGAATCAACGATCTGCTGCGGGATTGAACTGTGGCGAAAAGGGATCGCCAACCCCCCGGAGCTTAACGGTTCTTCAAATAAAAGTTGCCAAGATCAAGAAATACACCCATAGGTTGTTCAATCTATGGGCGGGCGGTATTTATCGCAGCGGGATTTGGTTATGGCTACGACATTCAATGTTATCTACCTTGGACAGCAAGCTGACCTTGACACGACCGACGGCAACAACACCGCCGAGAATGCGGGTGCGCTTGAGGGTCTTACCTTCGGCGGTCTCGGCGATCCTCTAGCCAATCACATTCACCAATGGTCCCCCGGCACCGGCAGTTACACGGGCGGGACCACCTCCGCCTACGACATGGACAACACGCCGAACGAGAACTTCCGTATCGATGGCGGGGCGAACCAGGTCTATGACAGCTCGCTCGTCTACGACGCGACCATCACCTATGTCGACGGAACGACGGCAACGATTACGGCGGTCATTGCCCAGGACACCAACGGCAATACCTACTGGGTGCCCGAGTTTTCCAACAACGCCGATCAGGCCGCGATGGAGGCCAAGCCGATCCGGTCGCTGACGCTTGGCCAGCTGACGGGCGGTGAGGATACCTACACGGGCCTAACAGGCGACCGCCAGGCATGGGCCGGCGCGCAGACCTGCTTTACGCCCGGAACGCCGATCCTGACGCCGGAAGGCGAGCGCGCGATTGAGGATCTGGCGGTCGGCGACCTGGTGACGACCCGAGATCACGGGCCGCAGCCGATCCGCTGGATCGGCCGTACGAAGACCCGCGCCGAAGGCAAGCTTTGCCCCATCCGCATCGAATCCGGCGCCATGGGAGAGAACCTTCCCGAGCGGCCGCTGCTTGTCTCGCGCCAACACCGCATGATGGTCCGGTCTCCGATCGTCGACCGGATGTTCGGTTCGGATGAGGTCTTGGTGCCGGCGATCCAGTTGGTCGGCATGGAAGGAATCTCCGTCGCGCCCGAGGGCGGTGACGTCGAATACATTCACCTCATGTTCGACCGGCACGAGATCGTCTTTGCCGCCGGCGCTCCGACTGAAAGCCTGTATACCGGTCCGCACGCACGTGAGGCCATGGGCGCGGAAGCGGTTGCCGAACTTGAAACGCTGTTCCCCGGGATCATGGAACGGGTCGAGGTTCCGGCCAGGCCGCTGTGCAACGGCAAGGACGCGCGCCGACTGGTTGAGCGTCACGCGAAGAACAGCAAGCCACTTTTCACGGCGAGTGCTTTGCCTGGAAGGGCGCTCGCCAGCTGAAGCCGGCCTTTTGACGAACCATCTATCGCCCTGCCGCAAGGCGGGGCGTTTTCGTTTTTCGGGCGGGGTCTCCCGCGCGATCTCACTGATTAGTTTTTGACTAATCAGTGATTGTGAATGATTTACTTGCGTCGATGCCTTCGATCGGGAAATTTGCCGTCGCGCACAGGACCCAATTCCGTCACGACCCGACCCCGCGTTTCGGCTGGGCAAGGTGTGGGTTCCTCCGCAGGGCGAAGGGGAGCTGCCAATGCCGGTTGAAACCATCGACACGCTGATCATCGGGGCGGGCCAGGCCGGCATCGCCATGAGCGAACATCTGAGCGCGGCCGGCGTGCCGCACCTGATCCTGGAACGCCACCGGATCGCCGAACGCTGGCGGTCGGAGCGCTGGGATTCGCTGGTGGCCAACGGCCCCGCCTGGCACGACCGCTTCCCGGGGATGGAATTCGAGAACAGCGCCCCCGACGCTTTCCCCGGGAAGGAAGAGGTTGCGGATTACTTCGTCACTTATGCCGACAGGATCGGCGCGCCGGTGCGCACCGGGGTCGAGGTGACGCGGCTTGGCCGCAACCCGGCCGGGCCGGGCTTTCGCGCCGAAACCGCGCAGGGGGTGATCGAGGCGCGGCGCGTCGTGCTTGCCACCGGGCCGTTCCAGCGGCCGGTCGTTCCGGCGATCGTGCCCGAGGGCGCGGGGGTCGTGCAGATGCATTCGACCGCCTATCGCAATCCCGGGCAACTGCCCGACGGCGCGGTCCTTGTCGTCGGCGCGGGATCGTCCGGTGCGCAGATCGCCGAGGAACTTTTGCGCGCCGGGCGCAAGGTCTACCTGTCGGTCGGGCCGCATGACCGCCCGCCACGCAGCTACCGCGGCCGCGATTTCGTCTGGTGGCTCGGTGTCCTGGGCAAGTGGGACGCGCCCGCGCCGACGCCGGGAACGGAACACATCACCATTGCGGTCAGCGGCGCCAACGGCGGACGCACCGTCGATTTCCGCAGGCTCGCCGCAGAGGGCATGACGCTCGTGGGCCGGACCGAGACGTTCAGGGATGGCCGGCTGACCTTCGCGCCCGACCTGGCCGCGAACATCCGCAACGGCGATGCGAACTATCTGTCCGTCCTTGACGAGGCGGATGCCTTCGTCGCCCGCAACGCGCTTGACCTGCCGGAAGAACCGGAGGCGCGACGCATGTGGCCGGAGCCGTCCTGCGTCACCGACCCGATCTTGTCGATCGACCTGGCCGAGGCGGGCATCGGGTCGATCATCTGGGCCACGGGCTTTGCCCCGGACTATGGCTGGGTGGATGCCGATGTCTTCGACGATCGCGGTCGTCCGGTCCACAAGCGCGGCGTCTCGCACGAGCAGGGGCTTTATTTCCTGGGCCTTTCCTGGCTGTCGCGCCGGGGGTCGGCCTTCATCTGGGGGGTCTGGCACGACGCCAAGTATCTTGCCGACCAGATCGTGATCCAGCGCAACTATCAGGCTTACAGGGGCCCCGACGGACGCTAGAGTGCCCGGGACCGAAGAAGGGGAAAGATCATGGCGCACTACCGCCACCGCAAGTTCAACACCAAGGACACCTACCCGGAGCAGAAGCTTGACAACGACCTGTGCCAGGCCGTCGTCACGCAGGGCGGGCGCACCATCTATCTGCGCGGCCAGTGCCCGCAGGATCTGGACACTGCGAAGAACATCGAAAGCCACGATCCGGTGGAACAAACCCACAAGGTCATGCAGAACATCCGCCAGTTGATCGAGGAATGCGGCGGCAAGATGGAACACCTGGTCAAGGTCGTCGTCTACATCACCGACGTACGCCACAGGGAAGCTGTCTACCGAACGATGGGCGAATACCTGAAGGGGGTGCATCCGGTCTCCACCGGCCTTGTCGTCAATGCGCTCGCGCGGCCCGACTGGCTGGTCGAGATCGACGGCACGGCCGTCATCCCCGACTGAGCGGAAAAGGGGACGCGCAGCATGACTTTCTCACTGGTGGCAAGGTGTGAACGGACCGGGATGTTCGGCATCGCCATATCCTCCTCCTCGCCCGCGGTCGCGGCGCGTTGCGCCCATGCGCGGGCGGGTGTGGGTGCGGTGGCGTCGCAGAACGTGACCGATCCGGCGCTGGGCCCGCTTGGGCTGGACCTGATGGAACAGGGGCTTGGCGCGCCCGACGCGGTAGCAGAACTGCGCCGCCGCGGCGCCTTCATGGATTACCGGCAGGTTCTGGCCGTCGATGCGGCCGGTGCAAGCGCGATCCATTCCGGGCCGAACGCGCTTGGCATCTGGTCCGAGGCGCTGGCCCCCAATGTCGCTGCCGGCGGCAACCTTCTGGCCGGCGACGGCGTGCCGCAGGCGATCGTGGACGCGTTCCTTGCGGCGCAAGGCCATCTGGGCGACCGCCTGATCGCCGCCCTTCGCGCCGGCCTTGCCGCTGGGGGGGAGGCCGGGCCGGTCCATTCGGCGGGGATGAAGATCGTCGACCGTCTGTCCTGGCCGCTGGCCGACCTTCGCTGCGACTGGACCGAAGCCTGCCCGGTCGAGGCCGTCGCCCACGCCTGGGATGTCTACAAGCCGCAGATGGCGGCCTATGTCCAGCGGGCGCTCGATCCCCGCGCGGCGCCCTCCTACGGCGTGCCGGGCGACGAATGACCGGGCTTGCCGCCGGACCCGCGCGGGGGCGATGATCGCCGATGCCCCTGCGTTTCACCATTCGCCAGCTCGAATACCTTGTCGCCGTCGCCGAAGCCGGCTCCATCGCCGGCGCGGCGGACCGCGTCAATGTCTCCTCTCCGTCCATCTCCGCCGCGATCTCCCAGCTGGAGGCGGATTTCGGGCATCAGTTTTTCATCCGCAAGCACGCCCAGGGCCTGTCGCTGACACAGACCGGGCGGCAGTTCCTGATCCAGGCCCGAAAGGTGCTGCACGAGGCGCGCACGCTGAACCGCCTTGCCGACGACATTTCCGGCAAGGTTCAGGGTACCCTTGCGCTGGGCTGCCTTCTGACCTTCGCGCAGTTCATGGCGCCGCAATTGCGCCGCGGGTTCGAGACGCGGCACGAAGGTGTGCGCGTCACCCAAAGCGAACTGAACCACGAAGAGATCATCGCCGGCCTGCGCGCCGGGGACCTGGACATCGCGCTGACCTACGATCTCGACATCCCGTCTGACCTCGTGTTCCTGCCGCTTGTGGCGCTGCCGCCCTATGTGATCCTGCCCGCGGCGCATCCCCTTGCCGGTCGCAGCCAGGTGTCTCTGGCCGACCTGCGCGATCAGCCGATGGTGCTTCTCGACCTGCCGTTCAGCACCGAGTATTTCCTGTCGGTCTTCAAGGCCTCGGGGATCCGGCCGCGCATCGCTGAGCGCACCCGGGATCTGGCGGTCGTGCGCAGCCTTGTCGCGAACGGGTTCGGCTATGCAATCGCCAACATCCGCCCGCTGAACGAAAACGCGCCTGATGGCCGACCCCTGCGGTTCGTGCCCCTTGCGGGCGACAACCGGCCGATGGTCATGGGGCTCTTGATGGCCGAGGGCAGCGATACGATCCTGACCCTGCGCGCCTTCGTGGACCACTGCCGCGATGTCGTCACCGAAGACAGCGTCCCGGGAATGCGAATGCAGCCCTGGCCCGGACCGGCGGAGAACCGGACATGACCCGAACGCTCGAACTTCTCGATCGGCTGGTCGGATTTCCGACCGTCAGCAGCGACAGCAACCTTGCCCTGATCGACTGGACCGAGGCGTTCCTGCGCGGGATTGGCGCCGATGTGCACCGGATCTACGACGCGACCGGCCTCAAGGCCGGGCTTTTCGCCTGTGTCGGCCCCCGGGGGGACGGGGGGGTCATGCTGTCGGGCCACAGCGACGTCGTGCCGGTGACGGGGCAGGCCTGGACCGCCGATCCCTTCCGCCTGCGCGCCGGGGGATCGCGCGTCTACGGGCGCGGAACCACCGACATGAAGGGCTTTGTAGCCGCGATGCTGGCCGCCGCCGAACGCGCGGCGCGCGTGCCGCTTGCCCGGCCGCTGAAACTCGCCCTCTCCTGGGACGAGGAGGTCGGCTGCCTTGGCATCCCGCAGATGCTGCCGTCGCTGACATCGTCAGTCGGCGCGCCACAGCTGTGCATCGTGGGCGAACCGACCTCCATGCAGGTGGCGTCGGGCCACAAGGGGAAAGTGGCGCTCAGGGCCACCTGTCACGGGCAGGGCGGTCATTCGGCGATGGCGCCCGATTTCGTCAACGCGATCCACATCGCCGCAGATTTCATCGGCGGGCTGCGTAGGGTCCAGGACACCCTGGCCCGCGACGGCACCCGCGAGGACGGCTACGACATCCCCTATGCCACCGTTCACGCAGGCCGGATCGAAGGGGGCACCGCGCTCAATATCGTGCCGGACCGGGCGGTGATCGACTTCGAATACCGCTATCCTGCCGCCCAGCCGCCCGGCGCGATCCAAGCGGCGATCGCCGATGCGGCCTGCGCCGCCGCCGCCCCCTTCCTGGCCCGTTTTCCCGGTGCGCGGGTCGAGGTCGAAACCCTCAACGCCTACCCCGGCCTCGGCCCGGCGACCGACGGGGGCGCGATGCGGCTGATGCGGCGGATCGTGCCGGACGCGGGGATCTGCAAGGTTGCCTATGGAACGGAGGCCGGGCATTTCGCCGCCGCCGGCATCGCGAGCGTTGTCTGCGGGCCGGGGTCCATGGCGCAGGGCCACAAGCCGGACGAATTCATCGAACTGTCCGAGCTTGCCCTTTGCGACGCGATGCTGGACCGTCTGGTCACGGCACTTGCGGACCCCGGCTGAGCCAGGCAAAAGGCCCGCCGAAGCGGGCCCTCTCGTTCAGTCTGGCCGAAATACTCTCCGGGGGTGCGGGGGTGGAAAACCCCCGCTTCCGCCCGTCAGAGCTTTTCGATCATTTCCGGCACGGCGGTGAAGAGGTCGGCCACAAGGCCGTAGTCGGCGACCTGGAAGATCGGCGCCTCTTCGTCCTTGTTGATCGCGACGATGACCTTGCTGTCCTTCATGCCGGCGAGGTGCTGGATCGCGCCCGAGATGCCGACGGCAACGTAAAGCTGCGGCGCCACGACCTTGCCGGTCTGGCCGACTTGCCAGTCGTTCGGCGCGAAGCCGGAGTCGACCGCCGCGCGCGAGGCGCCCACAGCGGCGCCGAGCTTGTCGGCGAGCTTCTCGATCAGCGCGAAGTCGGACTGCGAACCGACGCCGCGGCCGCCGGAAACGACGATGCCGGCCGAGGTCAGTTCGGGGCGGTCGGAGGTCGCGACCTTGTCCTCGACCCATGCGGAGAGGCCCGGATTGGCGGCGGCGGAGATCGTCTCCACCGAGGCCGACCCACCCATGCCAGCCGGATCGAAGGTCGCGGTGCGGATCGAAACCACCTTCTTGCCGTCGGAGGATTTCACCGTCTGGATCGCGTTGCCCGCGTAGATCGGGCGCTCGAACGTGTCGGCGTCGACGACACCGGAGACGTCAGAGATCACCATCACGTCCAGAAGTGCGGCCACGCGCGGCAGCACGTTCTTCGCGTCCGTCGTCGCGGGCGCGACGATGTGCGAATAGTCGCCGGCGAGCGAGACGATCAGCGCCGCGGTGGGTTCCGCAAGGCGGTGACCGAGCGAGGGATCCTCGGCGCAGAGAACCTTCTTCACGCCGTCAAGCTTCGCGGCTTCCGCGGCCGCAGCCGCCGCCGAGGCGCCGGCGCAAAGCACCGTCACATCGCCCAGCATCTTCGCCGCCGTAAGCGCTTTCGCGGTGGCATCGACCGACAGCTGGCCATCGGTCACTTCACCCAGGAGAAGAACAGCCATCAGAGCACCCCTGCTTCGTCTTTCAGTTTCGCGATCAGCTCGTCGACCGAGCCCACCTTCACGCCGGCCTTGCGGCCCGCCGGTTCCACCGTCTTGACGATGGAAAGGCGCGGGGCGACATCGACGCCGTAGTCGGCGGCGGTCTTTTCCTCCAAGGGCTTCTTCTTCGCCTTCATGATGTTCGGCAGAGACGCATAGCGCGGCTCGTTCAGGCGCAGGTCCACGGTCACGATGGCGGGCATCTTCACCTTGATGGTCTGAAGACCGCCATCGACCTCGCGCGTCACCGTCGCGCTGTCGCCGTCGATCGCCAGTTCGGAGATGAAGGTCGCCTGGCTCCAGCCCAGAAGCGCCGAAAGCATCTGGCCCGTCGCGTTCATGTCGTTGTCGATCGCCTGCTTGCCGCAGATCACCAGGCCCGGGTTCTCTTCCTTGACCACGGCGGCCAGAAGCTTGGCGACGGCCAGCGGCTCGATGTCGGTATGCACGTCGGAAGCCGCCTCGATCAGGATCGCCCGGTCGGCGCCCATGGCGAGCGCGGTCCGCAAGGTTTCCTGCGCCTGCTTCACGCCGATCGAAACCACGACGATTTCCTCGACCGTACCCTTTTCCTTCAGGCGGATCGCCTCCTCAACCGCGATCTCGTCGAACGGGTTCATCGACATCTTCACGTTGGCAAGATCGACACCCGATCCGTCCGCCTTCACACGGACCTTCACGTTGTAGTCAATCACCCGCTTCACAGGCACCAGTACCTTCATCGGCGTGCATCTCCTCAAGACCAGAGCCGGCCCTGGCGGGCCGGCATGAAAGCTCCCGCGGGTTTGTTAGCGTTTCCGGGGGGCGGAGGACAGTGCAAAATCGACGCCGGATGTCGCAGGGACGCCACGTTTTTCAAGGCGCTGCGCGTTCTGTCTGGATAGGATAGACTGTTAGCGCCAGACAGCCGGAGGCAGGACATGGAACGGGTCACGGGAATCGGTGGTTTCTTTTTCCGTGCGAGGGACCCCGAGGCCTTGGCGCTTTGGTATCAGCAGAACCTCGGGGTCGATCCGGTTCCGAAGGACGCGACATTGCGGCCCTGGCACGCGGCGGAGGGGATCGTGGTCTTCGCTCCCTTTGCGAATGATACGGACTATTTTCCGGCCGACCGCCAGTTCATGCTGAACTTCCGCGTGGCCGACCTTGACCGGATGCTCGGCCAGTTGCGCGCGGCCGGCATCGCAGTCAGCCACGAGATGACGATGGACGGGATCGGGCGTTTTGCCCGTATCCACGATCCGGAGGGCAACCCGATCGAGTTGTGGGAACCCGCGTGATCCCTAGCGATTTGCCCCTGGCACCCAAAGTATGTCGGCGCGGCCGGCATCGTTGGCCATGCGCGCGGCGCAGAAGAACCAGTCCGACAGGCGGTTGAGATAGCGCACCGCGGCGGGGTTCACGCCCTCTTGCGCCGCAAGTTCGACGGTCAGGCGTTCGGCGCGGCGCGCGACGGTGCGGGCGTGGTGCAGATGCGCGGCAAGCGCCGCACCGCCGGGCAGGATGAAACTGCGCAAGGGTTCAAGAACCGATGTCATCGCGTCGATCTCGCGCTCAAGCCGGTCGACCTGGGCGTCAACCATCCTCAGGACCGGAAAGCCCGCTTCGCCGTCCTTTTCCATCTCGGGGCGGCAAAGGTCTGCGCCAAGGTCGAAAAGGTCGTTCTGGATGCGCTGCAGTTCGGCATCGACCGCGCCTTCGGCATGCAGGCGGGCCAGACCGATGACCGAATTCAGTTCATCGACCGTGCCATAGGCCGAAACCCGGGACGAATGCTTCGCAACCCGCGCCCCGTTGCCAAGCGCGGTGTCGCCGGTGTCGCCCGTGCGGGTGTAGATCTTGTTCAGGACAACCATCAGCGCCCCCCGATGCCGCCGCGGATCAGCACGAACAGCAGGATCAGGACGACGGCGATGGCCTGCGCGATGATCCGGTAGCGCATGATCCGGTTGGCGTGCTTGCGGTTGAAGTCGCCGCCTTTGGCAAAGCCGCCGATGCCGACCATCAGGACGACGAGCACAGCCAGGCAGGCGAACGCAACAAGCAGGAAAAGCGGGTCGTTCAGCATCGATCTCTCCCCATGACGCGGCACATCTAGTCTTTCCAGCCACGAAAGCGAAGCGCGAAAACGTCGCGGTCCGTCGTCTCAGATCCTGCCCAGGAGGGCGTCAAGCGCCCGGCCCGGCAGAATCCGCCGCATCATCGCCATGACATGCGTCGGCACGGTCACCCTGTAACGGGGGCGCGGATCGGTGGTCGAAAGCGCCTTCAGAAGCACCGCTGACACCGCCGAGGCCGGAAGCTCCCAGCGGTCCGGGCCCCGGCTTTCATAAAGCCGCTTGAGGAGAGTCGATTCGTACTGTGCCGCCCTGGGTGAATTGTGCCAGTCGATCCAGCGTTCGAAGTGGGGGATGGAATTCTGGCGGATCAGGCTGGTGATCGGACCCGGCTCGATCAGCACGACGCGCACGCCCGTGTCGGCCATTTCCAGCCGCAGGACATCCGACAGCCCCTCCATCGCGAATTTGGTCGCGACATATGCGCCGCGCCACTTCAGCCCGGTGAAGCCCAAGACGGAAGAACAGTTGACGATATGGCCGTGACCCTGCGCCCGCATCACGGGAATGACACGCCGGGTCAGGTCGTGAACGCCGAACAAGTTGGTCTCGAATATCTCGCGCAGGGCGCCGCGGGGAAGATCCTCGACCGCGCCGGGGCAGGCGAAGGCGCCGTTGTTGAAGACCGCGTCTAGTGTGCCGCCGGTGCGCGCCAGCGCCTCGTCGACCGCAGCGGCGATGCAACCCTCGTCGGCATAGTCGAGCCGGAAGCTCTCAAGCCCCTCGCCGCGCAGTCGTTCACAATCCGCCTCGGCGCGACAGGTTGCGAAGACGCGCCACCCGGCGTCTTTCAGCCTGTGGGCGGCGTCATGGCCGATTCCCGACGAGGAGCCGGTGATCAGGATGGATCGTTGTTTCATGGTGTATGCCCCGTCCTCTGCTCGCCCCAAGCGATAGTCCAAAGCCGCCCTTTGGAAAACTGCCTGTTTCTAACGCGATCTTGAGGGCTTTCCAGCGGCCTGCATCTGAAAAGGAACGGATCGCGGCGCATTCGAGACACCTTTTTGCCATAAAGCATTTCTAGCCTTTGGGGTGGATTGTGACCCGTTCGGAGACAGTAACCGAGTCTTTCGGCAGTCAGAGTGCAAAGGTGGAAATTTCGATCATGGCGGAAGCCGGAGCCGGGACCTTGAACAGGGCTGAAAACAGGACGTCTGCCGCCCTTGGCGCGCTAGGGGCGGCGCTTGCCGCGCTCGAGACTGTGGCGCCCGGCGTGGCTGTCGGGATCAGGATCATCGGTCATGATGACCGGACCCGGCGCCTCGGAAATGCGGCGATGAACGCGGCCGTGGGTCGGGGGGTCGTTTTTGATCACTGCGGGATTCTGGCCGAACTGGCGAACGGACAGTCCTACAAGCGGTTGAGCGTGCTGGTGAAGGAACCGGATACGGGGCTGAACCTTGGCGTCCGGCTCGCGCTTGTGATGACGGGGCTCGATGTACTGAGCCATCTGGACAATCTGGGGGTCGCTTCGGCCGCCGCTTGACGGCCTGGGGCGAAAGAGTGGGGAAAGGGTAGTTTCATGGTGCGGAACAGGGATTTCTTGCGGTCGGGCAATGCAGCCTTCGCCGACCTTGCAAAGGGCTTTACCGATCTGTCCGAAATGCTCGACCGGCTTGCGTCGGTCGGAGATGACCGTACGGCAGCGCGCGCTGCAGGGCTCAAGGCGCGGCTTGAGGAGTTTTCGGCCAAGATCACACTGGTGGGGCAGGTCAAGGCGGGCAAATCGGCACTTAGCAACATACTCGCGGCTTCGCCGGGTTTGCTGCCATCTGATGTGAACCCCTGGACTTCCGTGGTGACCACGCTCGCGATCAATACGAAGGCGCCGGCCGATGCCGAGGGCCCGGCCAATACCAAAGCGCGGTTCACCTTCTTCAACCGCGACGAATGGGACAACCTTGTCGTTGGCGGCGGCCGTCTTGGGGAGCTTGCCGAACGCTCTGGCGCGCAGGACGAACTCGCCGATATCCAGCGCCAGGTGGAGGCGATGAGAGAGGCGACGAAGGCGCGCCTTGGAAAGCATTTCGAGCTGCTGCTGGGCCAGAACCATGCCTATGGCTATCTGGATGCGGAACTGGTCGAACGCTATGTCTGCCTTGGCGACGACGCCGACCTGCGCGAGACGAATGCAAAAACCGGGCGTTTCGCGGACATCACCAAGTCGGCTGAACTGTACCTCGATATCCCCGAATACGATGTCTCTCTGACGTTGTGCGATACACCGGGCGTCAACGATACCTTCATGATGCGCGAGCAGATCACGCTGCGCAGTCTTCGCGGATCCGAGCTTTGTGTCGTGGTCCTTTCCGCCCATCAGGCGCTGTCGACGGTGGACATGGCTCTGATGCGGATCATTTCCAACCTCGAGAACCGCCAGATCATTCTCTTCATCAACCGTGTGGACGAGCTTAATAACCCTGCCACACAGATCGACGAGATCCGCTCGGGCATCCAGGCGACGCTGGCCAAGTTCCACATCGCTTCCGATGTGGCAATCGTTTTTGGCAGCGCCAAGTGGGGTGAAGCCGCCCTGACCGGCTCGCGCGAGGGGCTCACGGTCGATAGCGCCCGGACGCTCGATGCCTATGCCGCCGCCAGACCGGAACTGGCGGGTCGCGACGAATGGGAAACCGCCTGGAACCTGTCGGGCGTGCCCGCCTTGATGACGGCGATTGGCGAACGGGTCAGCGAAGGCGCGGGGCGCCGGCTGTTGGAGCGTGTCCGTCGCAACGCCCGCAACCTGACGAACGAGGCCCGCGCGACCCTGGTGGCGCGGCGGGCCGATGGCGGTGCGGTCAGCGTCGATTTTGCCGGCCATTCCGCCTCGGCCGTGATGACGCAGCTCGGTGCGAAGTATGAAGCCGACGTTGCGACGCTATGCCAGCAACTGCGTGACGACCTGATGCAGCGGATGGAAACCTCGGAATCCGGGTTTGTGAAACGCGCGACGGATTCGCTGATCGATCACCTGGAACGGCATGGCGAAAGCGGTACCTGGCAATACGACCCGACCGGGCTTCGGGTGTTGCAGCGCGCCGCCTATCTCAGCTTTGCGCGCGCCTTGTCGGCGCGGCTCACCAAGCTTTACGAAGACGCCGCCCGCCATGTCGAGGCAGTCTATGCGGCGATCCTTTCGGGTGGGGTTGCGGATTTCAGGATCGAGCCGCCACATCTGCCGCGCGTGCCCGCGCCCGTGGGATTGGGCAAGACGATCGCGCTCGATCTGCAAAGCACATGGTGGCGGCGCTGGTGGCAGAAGCGTCGGGGCTACGAGGCATTCGCGAAGGATTACGCGCACCTTATCCGGGCAGAGGCGCATTCGATCACGCGCGACCTCGAGGAGAACCAGGTTGCTGCCGTTCTCGAAAACGCCCGATCGATCCTGCGCGAGTTTCTGAAAGAACACCAGGAGACGATTCGCCGGATAACCCAACCGGACGCCGGCAACGCCGAGGACGCGCGCAAGGCGCTGGAGGTTCTGCAATCCGGGAACGACACCACGACCGCATTCGGAGAGATCCTGCGCGGGCTTGACGAAATGGCGGCCTGACGGAGCCGGGACAGATTGAAGGACATGCAGATGGATCAAAGACGCGCAGTGACGCCTGCAGGCATGACCCGGCTTGAAAACTGGGCAAGCCGCAAACCGTGCATCGCGTTGATGGGCGAGTTCAGCGCGGGCAAGACGACACTCACCAACCTCTTGGTCGGCGAGGACGTACTGCCCACGCGCGTCACTGCGACCCAGCTTCCACCCGTCTGGATGAGCTTTGGCGAACCACAGGCTTGGTATGTCGATACCGAAGGCCACCGCCACGACCTTTCTTTCGATGATCTGGATGCGGTACCCGTCGAAGGCGTGCGCTATATTCGCCTTTTCTGCAAAGGTAGAATTCTTGAGACGATCGATCTGATCGACACGCCCGGAATCTCCGACCCCAATATTCCGAAGTCGGTCTGGGAAATGGCAGTGGGCTACGTGAACGCGGTCGTCTGGTGCACGCATTCGACGCAAGCCTGGCGTGAATCTGAGCGAAGCGCGTGGGATTCCCTGCCCGAACGGCTGCGCGAGAACTCGTTGCTGCTGGCGACGCGGTCTGACAAGCTCTTGCCGGCCGAACGCGAACGTGTCGCCCGGCGCCTGCGTCGGGAGGCGGGCGAAACGTTCCGGGGCGTTATCATGTTCTCGGCCCTCGATGCCCTGCGGGCGGTGAGCGAGGAGGACACCGGCGACCTCTGGGTGGAAAGCGGCGGCGAGGCGCTCCTGTCGGCGCTTCATGAAGTCGCGCACGATATCATCGAGGCGCGCAAGGGGCTCTTGTCCCGATATTCCCTTGCCGGGGCCGAAGGGATCGCACCGGTGCGCGTCAGACCTGGCCGCGCGGCGCGGCAGGACCGGGGCGAGCGGGACGACGGCGAAGGTCGCACCCGCCTCAGCCGCGACGATGGCGCATCGATGCGTTCCCGGATCATGGACGACGAGACCGCTTCGCAAGATCTGCCGGATCGTGCCGATGCGGAGGTTCTTCACCTGAGTTTCGCGCAGCGCGTACAGAGACATGAGGACCCAGCGAACGGCCCGGCATTGACCGGACAGGCCCAGGCCGCGCACGAAGCGGAGATTGATCCGGCGCAGCCTGTCGGCGCCGACGAGACCGTAACGACCCTGGTCGAGGATCTCCCCGAGGCGGTGGCCGGGGACGAGGCCGCAATCTCTGATATGGACGAGCAGACGGAAGCGACGGCCGAAGAGGACGACCACGAAACGAGGATCGTCCCTTGCGAGCACGCCGAAGAGGAGCCCGCGGCGATTTCGGGACAAGAGGACGGCGCCGAATGGGACGAAGAGGTCCCGGTCTCTGCCGTCAGCCTGTGGCGCGGGGTTCTGGCATCAGAGGGCGAACCGCGGTCGATCCAGGAAATGCTCGCCCTGTTCGAGAAGTTCCTGCACGCCGTTGACATCGCTGAGGGGATCGAGCCCGCGGAGGAGGCCGACCCCGCTGTTGCGCGTGTTCGCCACGGGTAACAAAGGCACTTGTGGCACTGGAAAAAACCGGCACCAGCCTGTAATCGGGGGCCAGCGGAACCGCGCACGGGCAGAGGCTGGTCATGGCGCTGAATGAACTGATGGATGGCACGCTGCACTCTTTGCCGGATTGCCTGGCGGTGTGCTATGTCGATATGCCTGAAGAACTGGTCCTGACGCGTCGCAGCACACGACCATTCTCGCAGGAGGTGCTCGACGCGATCGCGACTCTCTCGGCACGGCTCTTGAACGGGCGGGGCATCTCGGGCGCGTGGCGCCGGGCGGCACTTGCGGATATCGGCGACTTGCCAGAAGAGGCCGTGGCCCGGAACCATGGCTATACCTGCCTTTTCCTGCGAATGCCGGATCACGAGGACCACGCCCTTTGCCTTGTCTGTCATCCCGACGCAGACGTAGCGCAGATGCGTCAGGTCGGGCGGCAGTTGGGGAAAGACATTGCAAATGTTCTGTGAATCCGCAGGATTCAGCTGCCTGAACCGGACGCAGAAGGAAATCGTGCGCCATGACGATCAGCCGTGAAATCCTGTCGATCATGGCCGGCATAGAGGCCATGGCCGAGCCGCGCGCAAGTTCGGCGCGCGCGCTTCCGGGAAAGTCGTCGACAGCGCGTGTGGAAGCCATGCTGCGGGTTATCGGCGGTACGATCCTGCCGCGTCGGTTGGTGGTGCGGGCCGAGACAGGCGAGACGATCACGCTGCAGGCGCGCAGCGGCCGCCTGATCGCCATCGAGGGTGCTGTGTCCGCCGATCTCGAAATCGTGGCGGCCGCGCTTGTGGCGCATGCAGGCCACGACGGGCCGCACCGGTATGAAGTTCACCTGATCGAGGATTCCGAGACAGACGTCGGATATGCGGCGGCGGACCTTCGGGCTGCATGTACGACCGCATTGCAGACGGCTGATGGCGGAGACGATTCCGGTTTCGCGACCCTTTCGCTGGCCTCGGCAGGGTTGGCTGCGTCGGGTGCGCTGATCGACCCGAAGGGAGAGGCGGGCCGCCTGCCGCAGGACCCCGATGCCGCGTTGGCTGCCGATGTCGCGGATATACGGCGTGCGATGGGCCACCTTGGCGGTGGGGACGGTTTCCAGGCCATCGGCCTTGCCGAGGACGGTACGAGCCGGCTGATCATCGCGGATATGGCTGGTCAGACAAGCGTCGCGGTTTCCCGCCCCGGAACGCTGACCGCACTGATGCGGGTCTGGAGCGATACATGCCGATCCGACAAGGGCTGAGGCGCGACAACAACAAGGAGCAGGGGAATGGTCGCCTTTCCCAGGGCTGAGGAGGAGATAGAGGTTCTGCGTCGCTTCCTGTCGCATCTTGATGCGCCAGGCGTGCAAGGCGATGCAGTCTCGGAAAACGCGCGCGCGCAGGCCGAAAGCTATCTGGCCCGTCTGGAGGCGCCGGTTCGCATCGCGGTCGTTGGTCTGGCCCGCGCCGGCAAGTCAAGCCTCGTCAATCTGCTGGTTGGTGAAGCGGTCATCCCGACAAAGGCCCGCCAGTCGGTCATGCCAGCCGTGATCTTGCGTCACAGCGATGCCTACCGGACGACCGCCGGCTGGTGGGACCGGGAAGAAAAGGTCTTTGACGGTGTCGCCATGGACGCGGCGCTGTCAGAGGCACCCGATATCGTGACGGTCGGCATCGACTGCGAGGTTCTGCGCGACGTCTGGTTGATGGATCTTTCCGATCTTGAGGATTCGGGGGCGCAGGCCAATGCGCTGTTCGTCCTCAATCGCCTTGCGGACATGATCGTCTGGTGCACGAACGCCGAAGACCCCTGGACCTCGGAAGAACGTCACCTTTGGGGGATGGTCCCGAAGACGGTCCAGCGGCGCGCAATCCTGGCGATGACCCATTCGGACCACCTTTCGGCGGGAACACTGACCCCTACGCTAGAACGGCTGGAGGCGACGGTTGGCGCAGCCTTCCGCAAGGTCCTGCCGCTTTCAACGACCGAGGCGTGGCGTGCGCTTCAGGGAGACGCGACGCAGCCCGAGCGGGTCTGGGCGGCCAGCGGGATCGAGCCCTTCATGATCGCCATGATGGAACTGGCGATCGAGTGCCGGAAGACCGAGCTGGAGAAGGTCCGCAAGGGCATGGAGCAACATCTTGGACCGCTTCTGCCGCAACTGCCGCAGGTGGAGGACACCGCGCCGGCGCCCGAGCCCCGGCCCGCTGAACCAAGGATCGTTTCGCCCCGCGTCCCCGAGGTCGCCCCTGTTCCGTCGTCCCCCCCGCGTGTCGCACCGGAACCGGTCGCACCGGTACATGCCGCATCCGAGGCCCTGCCGGTCAGCCCAAGCCTTGCCGCCTGGAAACGTCGCATGGCCGGTCTTGTGGACAGTCTTCGAACCGGGATCGTCGAGGAGGACGGCGCATTCCTGGCGGCAGCGCAGGATGCGGTTTCGCTGTTCCTGGGCGATTTGGCCGCGCTGGGCGCCGCGTCGGCCGAGACCGCCTGGATCCAGAACGAATTCGAACGCGCCCAGGATCTGCTGATCCTGATGCAGTATGAAGTCGATCCCGCGAATGCAGAGACCGCCGCACTGCTCCTGGCCCAGCTTACGGACGCGTTGGCCCATCCGGTTTCTGCAGCAGCCTGACGCGAAGTCGTTCTGCTAAGACGTATGGGGCCCGCGCCACCGGCGTGGGCCCCTGTTCAATGCGCTGGATTTGCGCCGTCAGTTCGCCATTTCCATGAGCTTCTTGTTGTGCTCCTCCAGCGTGCTCGAGATGATCGCATACCATTCGCCGGTATTGCGCATTTCGGTCAGGCCGCGGTTCAGCAAGGTGATGTACTGCTTGCCGAACGGGTTCGACTTGTGGGTGATGAAGGACATCGACAGCACTTTCGACAGGCTCGGGTTCTCGACCACGTCTGATCCGATTCCAAGCTTGGCGATCGCGTCCGCCGCCGACTGCACTTCCATGCCGGCCACGTCGGCCGCACCCGTCATCAATGCTTCCATGCAGTCTTCGGGCAGGACCGGCCGGACCAGTTCGATGGCCGGAGGGGCCAGGCCTTCTTCTTCGAGATCAAAGGTGAAGTAGCCATCCATCCGGCAGATACGGGCGCCCTTGTAGTCTTCGAAGCTCGTTGCGGCGGCGAAGGGGCTTTCCTTCGTGGTGTAGTAGCCGACAACCGGTTCATAGACAGGCAGGGTGGAGTCGAACTGATCGCAGCGGTAACGCATCGAGTCGCTCAGGAGGTCGCGTTTCTCGCAGTTCGGCATGTACCAGCCAAGGCCCACATCGAAGGCGCCGGTGGGCAGGAGCGTATCGAGGTGCGAGCCCCAGTCGTTGACAAAGGCTGTCGCGTAGTCGCGGGTGTTGCCGCCCCGATGCATCGCGGTCTGCGCCAGGCGGACAAGGAAGCCGCCGCCTTCCAGGGCCTCGTCGCTGAACGGGGCATAGTTGCCGCCGGCAAGGAACTTCACGGGCGGTTCATACGCGTTCGATTTCGGCTTCGATGCGGCAATCTTGTTCTGCTCTTCGATGATCTGAGCGGCCGTTGCATCACCGGCGATCGACCCGTCTTCGCAAGGCAGGTTGAGAACGGTACCGCTGGAAAGGCCAGCCGGATTGTCACCGATGACCTCGCGGTTGGCGTTGAAGATATTCTGATAGTCGCCCGTACCGTAGGCCGCCTGGGCGATGGATCCGAGCGTATCGCCATCTTTCACGGTGTAGGCGGTACAGGCTTCCTGAGCGAATGCCGAAGTTCCGAGTAGCAGCGCGGCCGTTCCGGCTGCCGCGATACGGGCGAGGAGGGGGCGAAATTCCATGTTTCAGTCTCCGTCTTTCTGGGTGGTGCGGGGCCAGGGGGCCCGCGGGCAAGGGGGGGTGTTGACCGGATGACCCGGTCAACACTTCAGAACTCAGTTCTCAGCCAGTTTCTCGTTCGCTTCCTTGAGCGAGCTCGCGACGATGTCGTACCACTCGCCGCTCTCGCGCATCTCGTCGAGGCCGGCGTTCAGCTCTTCGATGAACTCGAGAGCCCGCGGGTTTGATTTTGAGCCCATGGCCGAGATCGCCTGAATAGAGGTCACGAAGGGGCTCTCAACGAACTCGTCTCCCAGCCCGAGTTCCTTGCGGACGGAGACCATCGCTTGCGATTCCACCGACATCACGTCGTAAAGCCCCTGCATCACGCCCTCGGCGCAATCGCCGATCATCGGCGGAATCGAGATCGTGACCGCCGGTTCAATCAGCCCGGCCTCATCGAGGTCATGCATCGAATAGCCTTCGGAACGACAGATCCGCGCGCCAGCGAAGTCCGGCAGGGTCTTGGCTCCCGCGTAGGGGCTGTCGGCGCGCGTAAAGAAGCCGAATACGGCGTCATAGAGCGGTTTGGAGAAAACGAAGTTGTCGCAGAAGTCGTGCGTCATCTCAGACATGGAGTCCGTCTTCGTGCAGTCGGGGACATACCAGGCGATGCTCAGGTCGTAGGCGTTGAAGGGCAGAAGCACCGTCATGTGGGAATCCCAGTCATCGACCCAACCGACCAGATAGTCGCGGTTGTTGCCAGCACGGTGCATCGCCGTTTCCACGAGACGGACGAGGAAGCCACCGCCGGTCAGGCCTTCATCGGCAAAGGGATACCAGTCGCCGCCTGTCACGAACTTGACCTTGGGCTTGTAGTCGTCGATCTCGTTGGTCGAGAGACTGGCGGAGGCCTGGGTCGACTTCTCCACATCCGGGGCCGCGGCGTCGGCTGTTAGTCGCCCGTCGGCGCATGGCAGAACCAGCTCGGTCCCCGGCTTCAGTCCCGAAATGTCGTTGCCAATCTTGTCGCGGTTGGCGTTGAACACGATCTGATAATCAAGCGTGCCATAGGCCTTGATCGCAATGTTGCCGATGGTGTCGCCTTCCTGCACGACATAGGTCGAGCAGGCCTGCTGCGCCGATGCGGCTCCGAACAGCGTCGCGGCGAAAAGCGCCGACGCGGGAAGTGCTTTGAGGGTTGAGCGCAAGATCATGGCTGATCTCCTTTCGGTTCCTGGCCTTCCCATGCGGGGTGGCCCTTCATTTGGGTTGCTGATGTGGCGGGTCTCTCTGCTGTTCTGGGCCCGGCCCGACAGTGCCGGGCGCGGGGTCAGTTCTTCTTCATTTCCTCCTCGGTCTGGGCCATGAGCCCGGCGGAAACGATGTCGAACCATTCGCCGCTCTCCCGCATCTCGGTGAGGCCGCGATTGATCAGGTCGAGGATCTCTGCGCTGTGCGGGTTCGACTTGTGGACCATCACACGCAGCGTCTTGACCTGCGCCAGGTGCGGGTCTTCGACGATGTCATTCTTCAGACCAAGATCCGCCAGCGCGTCGGATGCGACCTGAACCTCAAGATGGGCGATATCCACGGTGCCGGTGGCGAGCCCCTCGAAGCAGTCGGCGACCGAGGTCGGGCGAACAAGCGTGATTGCCGGTTCGACAAGACCGACCGATGTCAGGCCAGACAGGGAATAGCTTTCCGGGCGGCAGATACGCTTGCCGACGTAGTCTTCGTATGTCTGCGCATTCTCCAGCCCGCTACCCTTCACGGCAAAGAAGCCGTCAACGATTTCGTAGAACGACTCGGAGAAGTTGAAGTCGGTGCAGCGATAGGCGTCCTTGGGCGAAAGCGTTTCGAGGTTTTCGCAGTCCGGCCGGCTCCAGGGAAATGTCGCATCGAAAGCCTGGCGCGGAAGCAGGCTGTCAAGATGCGAACTCCAGTCGTTCACAAAGTCGATGGAGTAGTCCTGTTTCTTGTCGCCACGAAGCATGGCGGTGCGCACCAGCTTGGTGAAAATGCCTCCATCGGGAAGATCCTCCCCGGTGAAGGGCGGATAGTCGTTGCCGGTCACAAAGGCGATTTCGGTCAGCGCGGCCGCTGTCGGCTGTGCCGCGGGGGCAGCCTCTGCCGCGACGACCGTCTCGGTGGCCGGGGCCTCCTGCGCGGGTGCTGCGGTTTCGTTGCAGGGAAGTTCGATCTGCTGGCCGACCTCGATCAGGTTCGGGTTGTTGCCGATGGTCGCGCGGTTTGCGAGGAAGATTTTCGAGAAGTCCCCGTTGCCATAGGCGCGTTTCGAGATGTTGGTCAATGTGTCGCCGCGCTGGATCGTGTAGGTCGAACACGCCTCTTGCGCGGCGGCAAGGTTCGTGCCGGCCGACAGCGCGATGAAGCTGACCGCAAGAAGCGTCTGGATGTCCGTTCGCATCGTGTGCGCCCTTTCCTAAGCATTTGGTTGCAACGATCCATTCGGCGCCCTCGGGGCCGGCCAGATCGTGTGGTTTTTTCGGGATTGGCTACCTGGGAAGGCGGCCGCGAACTCGTTAACTGACCTTGATGACGGCGAAAGAGATGTTGTCCTGATCCGGGTCTTCCAGGGACTGGACCTCTGCCATCAGCGCCTTTGCCAATTCGGCGCAGCTTTGTTCCTTGTAGCGATCAATGACTTGCTGAATCTCGATGTCGGAAAGAAACTGAAGGCCATCGCTCGAGGCGATCACTATGTCGCCCGGATGCAGCTCCACAGGTTCCTTGCCGCAGTCGATGCGGGGGATCGGAGCCCCCATCAGAACCGAAGTGAGACAGTTGCGGTCCGGGTGGTTGCGCGCAGCTTCCGGATCGAGCATCCCGGTGCGCACCATGAGGTCGATCTGGGGCGCCATCGAGTGATCTTCGTTCACCTGTCTCAGACGCCCTTCGCTGAAGACGTAAAGCGGAGAGTCCCCGACCGAGATCCAGTGGAGGCGATCTCCAACCAAGACCGGCGCGATCAGCGTCGTGCCCATGCCGGAGACTTCCCGATTTGCGGCAACATAGGAAGCGATCGTGTCGTTTGCCGCTGTCGTGACCTCGCGGAGGATGAAGGGAATATCCTCATCCTTCAAGGCGTTCGGCTGCAGTCGCGCCTTCAGCCCGCGGGAGACCTCGGTCACGACGATGTTGCTTGCGACATCGCCGGCGGCGTGTCCACCCATCCCATCCGCAAGGACGGCGAAGCCAAGGGCATGGTCCTTCAGGAATGCGGTTGCGACCGCATCTTCCTGATATTCCCGCCTGCCCTTGTTGATGGCTGTAGCTACGTCATAACGCATTGTTATTACGTCCCTACTGCTCATTTTCCCAGATGAAGTCCTCGCCGCAGAACGCAACGAATGTCATCGTGGTTTCACCAATCCGGATCAGGTCGCCATCCGAAAGCGGTTCGGTGCTCAGAACGGGTTTTCCATTGAGGCGGACGATGTTGGCCTTGCCGCCATGACCGAGGTAGAACTTGCGGTCCTCGGGGTCGAAGGCGATCGCCGCGTGGTTCTCGCGCGAAATCGAGTTGTCGCCGAAATCAAGCTGGATCGCCTGGTCGTCGCCACGCCCGATCTGGGATACACCGGCCCCGATGGCGATCGCGTTGCCGCGACCCGGGCCCTTGATGATTACGACCCAGCCGAACGGGAATTCGGTCCGCCCGGTGTTGGTCTTCGCCTCTGCTTCGCGCAGGAAGACATCCTCGATCCGACCGTCCGATCGCTCGAAGCCAAGGAATGTCGTCTTGACGCGGCTGCCGCGGCGCGGCGTCGCAGCCGCTTCCGGCTGCGGGGTCTCGGACCGCGGCAGGGGCACGGCCGCGATCACCGGGGCGGGTGTCGGGGCGGGTTCGGGCGCTGCGACAGGGGTCGGCTTGACTGCGTTTTCCGGCATCAGGCGCAGGATTTCCGCGATCGGTTCACGCATGGACTCGAGGTTGGTCACGGGGGCAGCTGCCCGTATCGGCATTGGTGCCGGCTCGGGTTCGGGTTCCGGCTCAGGGTCAAGATCCTCGCTCAGCTCATCGGCCATGTCGGTCTCCTGAGGCGTCGCGACCGCGGCCTTCGCGGCCGCCATGACCTCATTGTCGGCGGCATCCTGGCGCTCGGCCTCGACCGTACCGCGCAGCTGCTGCAGGACCGTTTCGAACGGCTCGACCATAAGGTCCGGATCGTCGAGGATCGGATCGGTCAGCTGCAGTGTCGGGTTGCCGGTGGGCGCTTCGTGTTCGGCGCCCGCCTCAGGGGCCTCCTCGGCGCGTGCCGTCTTCTTGCGGGAGACGAGATCAAACGAAAAACCTCTCTCGCTGAGCCCCGCCAACGGTCTGATACGCATTTTCTTGACCTCGCATTTCAGAATTCGTTTCGCGCGCAAAAAGCGCCATATCACTCGTACTGAAACGACCTTTGCCGGACGCCCCGGCCAAGGATTACTGAGTTGCCAGAGAATAGCTGGCGTTGGTCTTTGTGCCGTTGCGAAGGATCTCGAAATCGGCGGTGCGCTGATCGCTGGCGGCAAGCCGTGCGATCAGGTCTTCCAGGCTGTCGGCATGATCCAGCGCGGTTCCCGTCTGGGTCTCCGAAAGGATCACGTCACCTGCACGCAGGGTCGTCTGTGCGGAACCGGTATCTCGAACGACCACTTGCCACTGGTCGTCGACAAAACGTGCCTCAGACATCAGGCCTCCGGCCAGACCGGTCCGCCGCAGGACCGGAACGGCCAACTGCACACGGTTGTACTGGTTGTCGCCAGGCAGCTTGATACGAACCGAGGCGCGGGCCATGCCGTCTCTTTCGACCGTCAGGTTGCGCAGGATAAGCGCGCCAACGTTCTGCGACCGGGAAACCGGGTTCCCGTTCACCGAGAAGATGGTCGTCCCCTCCTGGATCCAGTCACCTGCGATCGAGAAATCGGTAGATTCGTCGATCGAGCGGATCGTCGCGTAGTTGACGCCGCCGACCGAACGGACCTGCGTCTTGAAAGGGACGATGACATCCCAGACGGCGAAGGTGACCTGCATGTCCGCGAGGGGCGCCAAGGTGGCGGGCGCGGCGGGCTCCGCCGCAGCGACCTCGATCGGTTCCGCGACAACGGTCTCTGCCTCGGCGGCCTGCTCGACTGCGGCGGCGTCGGGCTCGCTCGTCTGCTCCTCGCCGGCGACACCGGCGTCGGTGGCAAGCGTGTCCTCCGCGACCGCCGCTGCGGTTTCGACTTCAGCCGTCTGCGCTGCGACTGTCGCCAACTCAGCCTCGGGTGCGGTGACTGCCTCCGACGCGGCTGCCTCTGGCGCGTCGGATGACGATTCCGCCGACCCGGAAGGTTCCTCCGAGGTCGCATCGGCTTCGGTCGTACCGGCGTCGGCCGCGGTGGCATCTTCCGACGCCTTTTCCGGCGCGACGTACTCGACGATCGCGGGCGCGGCTTCCGTCGCTGCCTCGGGGCTGGCTTCGGGCGTGGCGTCCGGGCCCTCAGTCAAAGGCGTTTCGGCCGCTTCCGGGAGGTCGGGCATGGCCGACCCGGAGTCTTCGGACGTGACAGGGGATGTCACTGTTGTGTCGTTTCCAACGGTCGCCGCCGCCGCTTGCGGCGCAGGGCTGCCTTCGGCTTCAACCGGTTGGGCATCTGCCGCCGCGGCGCTCGTGGTCGTCGCGGATTGCGACGCGGTGGATTGCAGGGGCAGTGCCGACGCGGCCGAGGTTTCGGACGCTTGAGCCGGCGCCGGTGTCTCGGGCTCTGGCGCCGCAACTTCCGTCTCGCCCATGCGCAGGACGACGAAGCCCAGGACGGCCAGAACCGCCACCGCGGAAAGACCCATCAGCAGACCACGGCCCGACCCGCCCCGAACCTTCGGCAGCGGCTCGGGTGCCGGCCGCATCGAAATGCGGGTCGGATGAACATGCGCGTCGGCGACCGGGGCAGGCGATGCGGCCGCAGGTTCTGCCTTGGCCTCCTGCTGTGGCTGCTCCGCAGTCGTGTCCGCGTCTTTCGACGCGCCTTCGACGCCCCCGCTTCCGTCCGGCTCACCCTGTGGTTCGTTGAGATCGGCGAAGGGCGCGGCGGGCTTCACAGGTTCTGCTTCGGGGGCCTCCGGTTGCGCCAGGACGACCGGTTGGGGTTCATCAGGGATCTGAGAGTGCAGCAAACGCGAGACAGCGACCATGGGATCGGACTCGACAAGGGACTGCGCGGGGTTCGCCAGCATCTCCAGCCAGTCGCCCGCCGACTGGATCCGGCGGCGCGGTACCGCGTGCATCGCCTTGTCGATCGCCTCAAGGAAACCGACCGGGTAGCCGGGGTAGCGGCCGGCAAGCTGTTCGTACGGGTCGTTTGCACCTTCGGCGATCGCGGCGAGGCGGACCTGGCTGTTGGCCGGCGGTTCACCAGAGATCGTGTGGTAAAGGGTCGCCGCCAAAGCGTAAAGATCGCTCCACGGCCCCTGTTCGCTGCCCGCGATGTAGAACTCCTGCGGCGAATATCCGTCCTTGACCACGCGCAGCGCGGACAGCGCGCGGCTCTTGCGGGTCGCCTCCTCGCGCGCCGCGCCGAAATCGATCAGGATCGGTTCCCCGGTCTTGTTGACCAGGATGTTGTCGGGCGAAATATCGCGGTGCAGGATGCCGTTGTCATGGATGAAGCCGATCGCCTTCAAGAGCTTGTGCGTCATTTCGACGATCGCCGCTGGCGCGATTTCGACCTTCGGGTTCTCGATCATGTCCAGCAGGTCGCGACCGTCGATGAAGTCGATGGCCATGTAGGCGGTGTCGTTGTCTTCGAAGACCTGGTGGACGCCGACGATGTTGGGATGGACAAGCTTGGCGAGGCTGCGCGCCTCCTGCACGAAAAGCTTCACGATCGACTTGAATTCGGCCTGATGCGCGCGCGACCGCGCCCCGACGATCGTATCGCTGCGCCGGCAGAAGTTGCCGGGGAAGCATTCCTTGATCACCACGTCCCGATCCAGGCTGTCTTTCGCAAGATAGGTGATCCCGAAGCCGCCGCTGTTGATGAAGCGCGTGATCGTGTACTGCCCTTGCAACAGCTTGGTCCCGGGCTTGAGTTCGTCTGCGAACTCCTCCCTTGCGGCCTGCTCTGCGGCGAGTTGCGGTGCAGTCATTGTTGATTCCTCAACTGGCAAACGGTCGTCACGTCATTTCGGTATTGTGTCTGGGGCGATCACAAACAGCTGGCACTAAAACAAATGACTCCATCCACGATGTTGACCTTCTCTCAAAGAAAGGGGCGAAAATTGGGCGCAGTGTGGGCGTAACGGCGAATTCGGCGCCCGTACCCCCAATTCGGAAAAATTGTGCAGGATTGTGCGACAATTCTTCGCGCTCGGTGCCTGGCCCAAAGGCAGCAAACCTGCGGATCGAGGCTTGTGACCGTTTGCCCTGCAAAGCGCCGGGAAGACGATTCCGGGGTCGGTCGAGAGGCAGAGTTTGGGGTGACCGGCATATGTCATTCCCGGTTTACCAGCGCGCGGACGGCGGCTAAACATCATCCATGAGCAGCACCGACGGCAACGAGCCCGCAACCGGGCCGATCCAGACATCCGAACCCCTCAGCCGCGCCATTGGCGAGCGCTACCTGACCTATGCGCTGTCGACGATCATGCATCGGGCGCTGCCGGATGCGCGCGACGGTCTGAAACCGGTTCACCGCCGCATCCTTTTTGCGATGCGCGAACTCAAACTGTCTTCGACCGGGGGCTTCCGCAAGTCGGCGAAGATCTCCGGCGACGTCATGGGGAACTATCACCCCCATGGCGACGCGGCGATCTACGACGCGATGGCGCGCCTCGCGCAGGATTTCAACGTCCGCTATCCGCTGGTGGACGGGCAGGGCAACTTTGGCAATATCGACGGCGACAACCCGGCGGCCAGCCGCTATACCGAGGCGCGGCTGACGGCGGCGTCCGAGGCGCTGATGGAGGGCCTGGCAGAGAACGCGGTCGATTTCCGTCCCAACTACGATGGCACGCTGGAAGAACCCGTGGTGCTGCCCGCGGCCTTCCCGAACCTTCTGGCCAACGGGGCCTCGGGCATCGCAGTGGGGATGGCCACGAACATCCCGCCGCACAACCTGCACGAACTGATCGACGCGTGCGTGCACCTCGCCAATGCGAAGAACTCGGACCTTGTGCGCGACGATACGCTCATCGAGATGGTCAAGGGGCCTGACTTCCCCACCGGTGGCGTCATCGTCGAACCGCAGGCGTCTATCCGCGAAGCCTATCTGACAGGACGCGGCAGTTTCCGGACCCGCGCGCGCTGGCAGGTGGAGGATCTTGGTCGGGGAACCTGGCAGATCGTGGTCACGGAAATTCCCTACCAGGTGCAGAAGTCGAAACTGATCGAGCGCCTGGCGGAGGTCATCCAGACCAAGAAGGTGCCGCTTCTGGCCGATGTCCGCGATGAAAGCGCCGACGACATCCGCATCGTGCTGGAGCCGCGTTCCAAGAACGTCGAGCCCGAGATGCTGATGGGGATGCTGTTTCGCAACTCGGACCTCGAAACCCGCTTCAGCCTGAACATGAACGTTCTGATCGACGGCCGGACGCCCAAGGTCTGTTCGCTGAAGGAGGTGCTGCGCGCCTTCCTGTCGCACCGCCAGGACGTGCTGATCCGCCGCAGCCGGCACCGGATCGACAAGATCGACCACCGTCTTGAGGTTCTCGAAGGTTTCATCACCGCCTTCCTAAACCTCGACCGGGTGATCGACATCATCCGCTACGACGCCGATCCCAAGGCCGCCCTGATGGCCGAGGACTGGGCGGTCAAGCGCCCCCGCGCCACGTCAGAGGCCGACTATGTCTCCCCCCTGTCGCTGCCGCACAGCGACGACGGGCTGACCGAGGTTCAGGCCGAGGCGATCCTGAACATGCGCCTGCGCTCGCTCCGGCGGCTGGAGGAGATGGAGCTGCTGAAGGAGCAGGACGCGCTGATGCGCGAACGGGCAGAGCTTGACGACCTGATCGGTTCGGAAACCCTGCAATGGAAGAAGATCGCGGGCGAGTTGCGCGACATCCAGAAGCAGTTCGGCAAAGATGCGCCTGGCGGGGCGCGGCGCACCCATTTCGCCGACGCCGCCGAGGCGGAGGAGGTGCCGCTTGAGGCGATGATCGAGCGTGAGCCCATCACGGTCATCTGTTCGAAGATGGGCTGGATCCGCGCCATGAAGGGGCATCAGCCGCTGGACGCGGAGGTGAAGTTCAAGGACGGCGACGAGGGGCGGTTCATTTTCCACGCCGAGACGACCGACAAGATCCTGCTGGTGGGCAGCAACGGGCGCTTCTACACCCTTCTGGGCGCCAACCTGCCCGGCGGGCGGGGCATGGGCGAACCGGTGCGCCTGATGGTCGACCTGCCGAACGAGGCGGAGATCGTCGACCTGCTGATCTACCGGGCGGGCGAGAAGCTGCTTGTCGCATCGACCGACGGGGACGGATTCGTTGTCGCCACTGACGAGGTTCTGGCCCAGACCCGGACCGGCAAGCAGGTGCTGAACCTGCGCGACGGCGCCCGGACGCAGGTCTGCCGGCGCGTCGCGGGCGATCATGTCGCGGTTGTCGGCGAGAACCGCAAGCTTCTGGTCTTCGCGCTGGACGAACTGCCCGAAATGTCGCGTGGCAAGGGTGTGCGTCTTCAAAAATACAAGGACGGCGGGCTGTCGGATGCCTCCACCTTCGTGCTCGCCGACGGGCTGAGCTGGAAGGATCCGGCCGGACGCACGCGGACCGAGACCGACCTGACGGAATGGCTTGCCAAGCGGGCCACCGCAGGCAGAATGGCGCCGCGCGGGTTCCCGCGGGACAATCGATTTACCTGACCAAGGACTTTTTTCGATGACGACAGGCCCCCTGACAAAGGTGTTCTATACCGGCCAGCGGGGCGCGCTGTTCGGACTTGCGTTCAAGACCGCGCTTCTGACGGTTCTGACGCTTGGCATCTACCGCTTCTGGGCCAAGACCCGCATCCGCCGATATGTCTGGTCTTCGGTTTCGATCGACGGCGACCGGCTGGAATACACCGGGACCGGGCTTGAGAAGTTCCTGGGCTTTCTTGTCGCCGTCGTCATCCTCGCGATCTATCTCGGGATCGTGCAGCTTCTGCTCTTCTACTTCGGGCTGCATTTCGTCGCCGAGCCGGAAACCGGGGAAGAAGCGTTGATGCAGGCCGCGGTGATCTACATCACGCTTCTGGCGGTCCTGCCGCTGATGCTGTTCGCCACCTACCGGGCGCGGCGCTACATCCTCGCGCGCACCCGCCTGCGCGGCATCCGCTTTGGCATGGACGCGGCCGCCTGGGGCTACGTCTGGCGGGCGATCCTGCACTATCTGCTGACCGCCGTGACGCTTGGCATCCTCTTGCCGCGACAGACCTACTGGCTTGAGAAATACAAGACCGACCGCAGCTACTACGGCGACGCGCGTTTCGAACAGGGCGGGCGCTGGACAGGGCTTTATCCCGCGATGATCCACCTGCTGATCGCGGTTCTCATTCTTGGTGTCGGCATCGCGGTCCTTGCGCTGACCGAGGACCCTGCACGCGCGGTCCCGCTGGCTGCGCTCGGCTACGGCTGGGGTGCCTTCGGCTGGGTGTTCTATGCGGTCCGCGGCCGCCGCTACCTCGATTCCCACAAGATGCTCGACGGCAGGGTCGGGTTCGATGCGCGTCCCCGCGTCGGCCGGGTGATCGCGATCTATCTCCTCGGTTCGCTCGCCGTGGGGCTGGCCGGCGGGGCGGTCTTTGCGGTTGCAAGCGGCGCCACGGCGATGGCGGTGGGGCCGATGGCCGGGCCGGGGGGCACCGGCCCGGTTGGCATCGTGATCGTCGCGCTTCTTTATCTTGGTGCGTTCTCGGTCTTCGGGGCGCTTGTCCTTGCGTTCATTACCCAGCCCCTGATCGCGCATTTCTGCGAAACGCTGAGCATCCTCGATGCCGGGGCGCTTGCCGATGTACGACAGCGCGCCTATGACAAGGGCGGCGACGCCGAGGGCTTTGCGGACGCGCTCGACATCGGCGGGGCGATATGACCGGGCCGCAGGGCGCGGTCGCGGCCACGTTCTTCGACGGTCAGACCGCGCAGCGCCACGCCGTCCGCATCGCGCCGACAAGCGACGGGCTGGGCCTTGCGGTCCTTTTCGACGACGCGGCGAGGGGGGCACTTGTCTGGCCCTTCGACCGCATCCGCGCACTTGACGGACAAGCCGACCGGGCCAGCCTGACGCTGACCCTCCGCGCCGAAACGGGGGACGAGGCGCCGCGCGATCCGGCCCGCCTGATCGTCACCGACGCTGCCGCCGTAGACTGGTTTCACCGGACGCGCCCCGCGCTTTTTCACCGCGATGTGCGGCCGGGAACCTTTCGCAAGGTCGCGATCTGGCTGTCGGGCGCGGTGGCGGCGACCCTCCTGATGCTGTTTGTCATCCTGCCGGGGCTTGCGAACTACCTTGCCGCGCATATTCCGGTGGAACAGGAAGTGGCCTTTGGCCGCGCGGTCATGGCGCAGGTCGAATACCTCTTCGGGGACGGCGAAAAGGGCCTGACCTGCTCCGGGGCGGAGGGGCAGGCCGCGCTCGACCTCTTGGTTGCGCGCCTGACCGAAGGGCAGGCCATTCCCTACGCCTTGCAGGTGCGGGTCTTCGATCATGCCATGCCCAATGCCTTTGCCGCGCCGGGCGGGCAGATCGTCGTCTTCCGCGGCCTTCTGGACGACGCGAAAAGCCCCGAGGAGGTGGCCGGCGTCCTTGGGCACGAGATCGGGCATGCCGTGCGCCGCGATCCGACGCGGCTTGCGCTGCGCGCCGCGGGGTCCGCGGGCATCCTGTCGGTCGTGCTGGGCGATGTATCGGGCGGCACGCTGGCGGGGATCGCGGGCGAACACCTGATGCGGGCGGCCTACACGCGCGAGGCCGAAAGCGCCGCGGACGACTATGCGCTCATGCTCCTCGCTGATGCGGGCGTGTCGTCCGAACCGCTTGCGGCCTTCTTCGACCGGATCGCGACGCTGACCGACGCGATGCCGGAATACCTTTCGTCCCACCCCCTCAGCGCGGGCCGGGCGGAACGTATCCGCACCGGCGCGCTTTACGGCGCGGACCGGCACATCCTGGACGAGGCCGAATGGCGCGCCCTGCGCGGGATCTGCGGCTAGGCGATCAGACGGCCCACATGCGGATCAGGTTCGACCGGGTCTTGCACAGGGTGTCGAACATCTCGGTCTTGCCGCCGGTCTCGAAGAGGGCCGCGATCGTGCGGTCCAGATCGAACAGCACTTCGCGCTGATCGGGCGACCGTATCCAGCTTTGCACCCAGCCGACGGCGCAAAGCCGCGTCCCGGACCGAACGGGTTCGACCCTGTGCAGGGTCGTGGAAGGGTATAGAATCGCATCCCCGGCCGAAAGCTTGAAGGCGCGTTCCTCGGCTGTGTCGGCCACGACCAGCGCGCCGCCTTCGTAGCTGTCCGGATCGGAAAGGAAAAGCGTGAACGACAGGTCGCTGCGGACCCCCTGCATCAGCGCATCGTCGACATGCAGCCCATAGGCCTGGCCGGTACCGTAGCGCGACAGGATCGGCGCGGTCATCGCCTTGGGCCGCGCCGCCGAGGCGAAGACGGGATGGGCGGCCAGCGCGGCCCGGACCTTGGCCTGGATCGCCTCAAGCTCCGGTGAGGGGCGGGCCTGATCGTTTGCCTTCACCTGCCGCGCATGGCGCCCGGCCGTCTCGCTTCCCGGTCCGAAGCCGAGCGTTTCCGCCGCCTGGCGGATCGCCCCGGCCTCGGTCGCGGTCAGAACCCCTTCCAGCGCGATGAACATCGGCCTATTTCAGCCTGTAGGCGGCAAGTTCCGCCGTCGCTGCGGCCGAAAAGATCACGCCGGGGTCGCCCGCCAGCGGCCGACCGGTTTCCAGCCCGCCAAAGACGCTGCCGGTCGCGGCAAGTGCGGCGTCGATCCGCGCGGCGACGTCCGCCGCCGCCGCGTCGGCGGCCAGCATGGCGGCCTGATCGCGCGCGACCGCGATGAAGCCCTGCGCCTCGACATAGGCGAACAGGTCATCGACCGCCCCGTCCTTGATGCTTCCCTCGTATTCCTGCGCGGCGGCGCGGGTCAGCGCGACGATCAGGTCGGCGCGCAGGCGCGATGTGATGTCGGGCACCTCGCCCGCCGCCGCGACCGCCGCCGTCAGCCGGTCCAGCGCCGCGCCCACGGCCGCCGTGTCCGCACCCTCAGCCATCGCGGCACCCACCGCGTCGAGCGTGGCCGAGAAGTCGGCCTTTCCCCGCGCCGCAAGGTCGGCCCGCACCTCGTCCATCATCTCGGCCTCCGGGTGACCGGCCAGCCCGACCGCCTCGTCGCGAAGACCGGCGTCGTATAGCAGGACCGCGCCGCGGATATGCCCCTCGACCAGCGCCAGCCGTCCCAGATAGGCAAGTTCGGGCGCCGCTTCTGCGACCATCCCGCCTTCGCCCGCCTCGCCGCCTTCGGCCTGAATGCGCCAAAGCTGTTCGCCCCCCTGCGGCGCGACGGGCGGCACGGCGGCGGCGGCACCCGTAACGGCCGCACCAAGCGCCGCGCCGGCGATCGACAGCGTCGCCCATGTCCTCGGGCGGACGCGGCGCGGGGCGGTCTCTTTCGTGCGGGTCATGGCATTTCTCCTGTGCACATCTTGGCCTTGCATGCGCCCGGCGGCAGGCGGCGTCAATCCGTGCGGGTCAGATCCGTTCCACCTCAAGCCAGACGCCGCCTTCCGGCCGCAGCGTCAGGATCAGCACCGGATCGGGCGTGCGCCCCGGAACGCGCCGGAACCGGAATCGCGCGACCAGCGTTGCAAGGATGATGACCGCTTCCTGCAAGGCGAATGACGCGCCGATGCAGATGCGTGGCCCCGCGCCGAACGGCAGATAGGCGAACCGGTCGATGGCCCGCGCATCGGCAAAGCGCGACGGGTCGAACCTGTCGGGGTCGCGCCACAAGAGGTGATTGCGGTGCAGCGCGTAGATCGGAAGCATGACGGTGTCGCCGGGCCGGACCTCGCGCCCGCAAAGCCGGTCCGGCTTGCGCGCGGTGCGCGACAGGAATGCGGCGGGCGGATAGAGCCGCAGCGATTCATCGACGATCTGGCGCAGATAGGGCAGGGCGGGCAGGTCCGCCGCCGTCGCCGCCCGGTCGCCCAGGATGCCCGCCGCCTCGGTGCGTGCGCGGTCTTGCACGCCTTCGTCGAAGGCCAGAAGGTAAAGCGCCCAGGCCAGCGTCAGCGCCGTCGTCTCGTGCCCCGCGACGATGAATGTCAGAAGGTTGTCGCGCAGTTCGGCGGTGTTCATGCGGCGCCGGGTTTCGGGATCCTCCCCGTCCAGCAGCAGGTCCAGAAGATCCGGCGGGTGCCGGGGGCCGGACTGCCTGCGCCCCTCGATCGCCATGTCCGCAACGCGCTTCATTTCCCGCATCGCAGGGCCGGACGTGAGCCTGCCCGGGCGCGGCACCCACATCGGTGCCCCGACGATGTCCAGAAACGACACCCGCGCTGTCTGGGCGATATAGGCGTCGATGGCACGGTGGACGGCGGCGCGGTCGAAGGCCTCGCTGCCCGAAAAGGTGACGTCCGAAATGACCTCGAACGTGGCGGCGACCATTTCCTGATGCAGGTCCGCGGCGCGCCCGGCCTGTGCTGCGATGCGCCCGGCGGCGCGTTCGGCCGCCGCCGTCATCACCGGCGCCAGCGCCTGGACATTGCGGGGCGAAAAGGCGGGTGCGGCGGCGCGGCGCTGCCAGTGCCAGTGCTGGCCTTCCGCGATGAAAAGGCTTTGCCCGATCGCCGGCGCGAGGATGAGCTTCGTCACGTCGGATTTCGGATAATCCTCGACCGCGTCCTTCAGGATGCGCCGGTTCGCCTCCGGGTCCATCACCATGTGCCACCGCTTGCCCGTGCGTCCAGAGACGATCGGCTGGCGGGTGGCGATTTCGGGGATCAGCCCCAGCAGGTTGCGCCGGGCGGTGCGAAACGACCCCCAGACGCCCATCGGCGCCGTTACAAGGGCCACGCGGGCCGGCAGATCGCTCGGGGGCGGAATGTCCATGAAAACCTCCGCCCCGATCATACGCCGGCGCGCGGGCTTGCCAAGCCGCAGAGATTGCAGCCCGGCCCGGAAGCCGCTAAGCCTTGGGCGAGCCCGAGCCGAGGATGCCATGACCTTTCTGACCCGAGCAGCCGCCTTCTGTTTCGCCTTCGCCCTCATCGCCGCCTGCACGCCCGCCGACCAGCGGCCCGTGACCCAGCTGGGCGACTTCGCGCTTGGCTACAACATCGTCATCGCCAAGAACGCCAAGCCGGTCGGGCCGTCGCGCCAGGCCACCCCCGAGGAATGGGAGGCGGCGATCAAGAAGGAAGTCGCGGACCGCTTCGACCGGCAGACGGGCGAAAAGCTTTATCACATCGGCATCGGCGTCGATGCCTATGCGCTGGCGGTCCCCGGCATCCCGATCGTGCTGTCGCCGAAGTCGGTCCTGGCGATCACGGTCAATGTCTGGGACGACACTGCCGGCCGCCGCGTGAACGCCGAGCCGCGTCAGTTCACGGTGTTCGAAAAGGCGTCCGGTGACACCTTCATCGGCTCCGGCCTGACCTCCAGCAAGGAGGAGCAGATGCAGCGCCTTGCATCCAACGCGGCCCTCAAGATCGAGGAATGGCTGGCCCAGAACAAGGCCTGGTTCTCGCCCGAGGCCGCCGCCGCCCGCGCGCTTCTTCCGCGAGAGGATCAGGGGGGTGCCGAAACCGCCGAAACGGCAGCCGCGACAACGAACTGACGCTTGATTTTTTCCGCCCTTGCCGATACGCAGCGCGCGAACGAAAAACGGGCCCCCTCCGGGCCCCCCAACCCATGAGGCGCCTCGGACATGGCAAAGGCAAAGTTTGAACGGACGAAACCGCACGTCAACATCGGGACGATTGGTCACGTTGACCACGGCAAGACGACGCTGACGGCTGCGATCACGAAGTATTTCGGCGACTTCAAGGCCTACGACCAGATCGACGCGGCGCCGGAAGAGAAGGCGCGTGGGATCACGATCTCGACGGCGCACGTTGAGTACGAGACGGCGACGCGCCACTACGCGCATGTCGACTGCCCGGGCCACGCGGACTATGTTAAGAACATGATCACGGGTGCGGCGCAGATGGACGGGGCGATCCTCGTTGTGAACGCGGCCGACGGCCCGATGCCGCAGACGCGCGAGCACATTCTTCTGGGCCGTCAGGTTGGCATTCCCTACATGGTTGTCTACCTGAACAAGGTCGACCAGGTGGATGACGAGGAGCTTCTGGAGCTTGTCGAGATGGAAGTGCGCGAGCTTCTGTCGTCCTACGAATACCCCGGCGACGACATTCCGATCGTCAAGGGCTCGGCGCTGGCGGCGCTTGAGGGCCGCGATCCTGAGATCGGCGAGAACTCGATCCGTGCGCTTCTGGAAGCCGTTGACAGCTACATCCCGACGCCGGAGCGTGCGGTTGACCAGCCGTTCCTGATGCCGATCGAGGACGTGTTCTCGATCTCGGGCCGCGGCACGGTTGTGACCGGCCGGGTCGAGCGTGGCGTGATCAACGTCGGCGACGAGGTCGAGATCGTGGGCATCCGCACGACGCAGAAATCGGTCTGCACGGGCGTGGAGATGTTCCGCAAGCTTCTGGACCGCGGCGAGGCGGGCGACAACATCGGCGCGCTTCTGCGCGGCATCGACCGTGACGGGGTTGAGCGTGGCCAGGTGCTGTGCAAGCCGGGTTCGGTGAAGCCGCACACGAAGTTCGAGGCGGAAGCCTACATCCTGACGAAGGAAGAAGGCGGCCGTCACACGCCGTTCTTCGCGAACTACCGGCCGCAGTTCTACTTCCGCACGACGGACGTGACCGGGACGGTGAAGCTTCCGGAAGGCACCGAGATGGTGATGCCGGGCGACAACCTGAAGTTCGAGGTCGAGCTGATCGCGCCGATCGCCATGGAAGAGAAGCTCCGCTTCGCCATCCGTGAAGGCGGCCGCACCGTCGGCGCAGGCGTCGTCTCCAAGATCATCGAGTAATCGAGACCGGGTTCGAAGCAGGCCGGGCCGCCCTTCGGGGCGGCCTTTTTCTTGACCTCTGGCTCTCGCCGGTCCAAAAACCCGGAAACCGACGGAGGACGTGATGGACAAGACCCGACGCTGAAATCGCCCGAAACGCATTCAGAAAGGTCTTGCCATGCAACGTTTCCCCGACCCCCTTCGGCGCCATCCCGTCACCCTGCCCGACGGCAGTCCCCATCGCCTGACGGTGTTTCTGAAGGCCGCGATCGACCATCCGAACATCGAGGTCGGCGACTATGCCTATGCATCGGCCTTCGAGGAGGTCGAGGACTGGGCGGCCTGCCTTGCGCCCTATCTCTATCCCGGCGCGCCCGAAAGGCTGGCGATCGGACGTTTCGCGCAGATCGCCGCGGGGGTCCGGTTCATCACCGCTTCGGCCTATCATCCGATGGGCGGGGTGTCCGCTTTTCCCTTCCGCATCTTCGACCCCGCGCAGATGCAACACTATCGCGGCGAATGCGCGGCGCGGGGCGATACGGTGATCGGCCCCGATGTCTGGATAGGCCATGGCGCGCGGGTGATGGCCGGGGTCACGGTCGGTGCCGGGGCCATCATCGGCGCCGAGGCCGTCGTGACCCGCGACGTGCCGCCTTATGCGGTCGTGGCCGGCAATCCCGCGCGCGTGGTCAGGATGCGGTTCGGCCCCGACCAGGTCGCCCGCCTGCTGGAAATCGCCTGGTGGGACTGGCCGATGGACCGGATTCTGGCCGCCTTGCCTTGGATCGAGGCGGGCGACATCGAGGCTTTGGCGGCAAGGCGGCCGCAAACCAAAAACACCCCTTGATTTCACCGCGCCGCTCGAATACCCACCGCGCAGGCCTAGGGGTATAGCTCAGTTGGTAGAGCATCGGTCTCCAAAACCGAGGGTCGCGGGTTCGAGTCCTGCTGCCCCTGCCAGGCCTTCCTCCAGCACAATCCCGCCCGGCCCCGCCCGGCGCGCCCTTTCAGGGTTGCGGCTAGGCGCGGCCGAAGGCCCAGGCGCGGCGTTCGCCCGGATTGGCGCGAACCGCATGGATCGCCCCCGCGATCCGGTCCGCCACCGGCGCAAGCGCGGGGCTTTCCGCAGCCTCTGTCAAGATCCCGATCAGCGCGTCGTCGTCCAGATGTTCGACCCGCGCCGCCGCCAGCCGGTCCCGGTCGATCTGTTCGGTCACGAGGAAAGCGACGCAGTCATGGGCGCAGAATGCGACCGGGACGGCGGCCCCTGCCAGAAGATGCATCTGGGCGATCAGCCAGGGCTGTCGCCGGTGCAGGAAATCCTGCTGGACGATCAGCGCCCCGGCCGGAATGAGGGCGGGAAAGAACCGGTCGGCGATCCGGTCGGCGGCGCGGGCGCTCTTGGCTGCATCGACGGCCAGAACCTCGATCGGGCCGCCGTGCCAGCGGCTTTGCAGAAGGTCGCCGGGATACAGCGCGATCATGTCCGCCCAGGGCGCCAGCAGACGTTCCGCCAGGGGGCGGATGTCCTCGCCCTCGAACGGGGCGACCCCTTGCGGGTAAAGGGTGTTCTCCTTGGTTTTCTCGTTCGCCGAAAAGCGGTCGTAGGCATGGATCTCGGCGGCGTAGCCGGCCGCTTCCGCGCCCGCGGCCAGTCGGGCCGTCGATCCGCCCGCGAAACAGCCAAGATCGACGATGGCCCCCGCGCCTTTCGCCCAGTCGCGCGCGATCCAGAAGTAAAGCGCCTGTTCCTCGGCCTTGAGCATCGTCGGCACCGCCCGTGCGCGCTGCGGGATCTGGTCCGCGATGTCGCGCCAGGGCGTGCCCGAAAATTCGGAAATGTCGCGGGTCATCAGCTTCTCCGTCTCAGCGCCGCTTCTCTTGGACCATCGAAGACGGGCTCGCGCAAGCCCGGATGGCGCGGGCGGCGGTCGATGGCAGGGCCGGCGCCGGGGCGCCCCATGCCGTGCCGACGCTTGCCATACGTTTTGCCGACGAAACGCTGCCCCTTCGTGGCGGGCTTGAATTCGCTGGCCATGCGGCGTATCTGGCGCGGGTAGCGCAAGGCAAGGCGAGGCAGACATGGCCACCAACCCCGTCCAGTTCATCCAGCAGGTCCGCTCGGAAGTGGGCAAGGTCCATTGGCCGAACCGCCGCGAGGTGATGCTGACCACGGTCATGGTCTTCGTCATGGCGGCCCTGACGGCCACGTTCTTCTTCCTTGTCGACAAGATCATCCAGCTTGGCCTGGGCGCGGTCCTCGGGGTTTGAGGGCGGGCCATTCGGCCTTGAAATAATGATCTTTCGCCTGTAGTTGGGGCGCACTTTCCCGACACCGGCGTGCATCGATTCGGTATGCGCGCTGCTTTCTGTTCGGAGAATGGTGGGGAAACCCGCTGAAATCATGGAATTTCCGGTGAGGCTTCACCGGTGAAGCGAGGTCTGAGGCAGATGGCGAAGCGGTGGTATTCGGTGAGCGTTCTCTCGAACTTCGAGAAGAAGGTCGCCGAGCAGATCAGGCACGCCGTTGCCGAAAAGGGCCTCGAGGACGAGATCGACGAGGTCCTCGTGCCGACCGAGGAGGTCATCGAGATCCGTCGCGGCAAGAAGGTAACGTCGGAACGCCGCTTCATGCCGGGCTATGTGCTGGTCCACATGGACATGACCGACCGCGGCTACCACCTGATCACATCGATCAACCGCGTGACGGGGTTCCTTGGCCCGCAGGGCAAGCCGATGCCGATGCGCGACGGCGAGGTCAACGGCATTCTCAAGCGTGCCGAGGAAGGCCAGGAATCGCCGCGCAACCTGATCCGCTTCGAGATCGGAGAGCAGGTGAAGGTGACCGACGGGCCGTTCGACGGCTTCTCGGGCATGGTCGAGGAAGTGGACGAACATGCGAGCCGTCTGAAGGTGACGGTGTCGATCTTCGGCCGGCCGACGCCGGTCGAACTGGAATTCACCCAGGTGCAGAAAGTCGCCTGATGTGAACCGTGGGAGGTGCCCGGTTTCCGGGGCCGGACCACTAAGCAGCCTTTCCGAATGGTTCGGAAAGCGTATGTGAAAAAGGAGCAGGCCAGATGGCCAAGAAGGTAATGGGCAGCCTCAAGCTGCAAATCAAGGCGGGGCAGGCCAACCCCTCGCCCCCCGTGGGTCCGGCGCTGGGTCAGCGCGGGATCAACATCATGGAATTCTGCAAGGCCTTCAACGCGAAGACCCAGGAGATGGAGCCCGGTTCGCCCGTTCCGGTCATCATCACCTACTACGCCGACAAGTCCTTCACCTTCGAGACGAAGACGGCGCCCGCGTCGTACTACCTCAAGAAGGCGGCCGGTCTGAAGCCGGTCGGCAAGCGCAACCGCCCGAAAGGCTCGATGAAGCCGGGCCGGGAAGTCGCGGGCACCGTGACGGTCGCGCAGGTGCGCCAGATCGCCGAAGCCAAGATGAAGGACCTTTCCGCAAACGACGTCGAAGCCGCGATGCAGATCATCCTCGGCTCCGCCCGTTCCTGCGGTATCGAGGTGAAAGGGTAAGCCATGGCCAAGCTCGGTAAACGCAGCCAGGCGGCCCGCGCCGCCTTCGAAGGCAAGTCGAACCTTACGGTCGAGGATGCCGTCAAGCTGATCAAGGGCGCCGCGTCGGCCAAGTTCGACGAGACGCTGGAAATCGCCATGAACCTCGGCGTCGATCCGCGTCACGCCGACCAGATGGTCCGCGGCGTCGTGACCCTGCCGAACGGCACCGGCAAGACGGTCCGCGTGGCGGTCTTCGCCCGCGCCGCCAAGGCCGACGAGGCCAAGGCAGCCGGGGCCGACATCGTCGGCGCCGAAGACCTGATGGAAACGATCCAGTCGGGCAAGATCGAGTTCGATCGTTGCATTGCGACGCCGGACATGATGCCGCTGGTCGGCCGTCTGGGCAAGATCCTCGGCCCGCGCAACCTGATGCCGAACCCGAAGGTCGGCACCGTGACGATGGACGTGAAAGCGGCCGTCGAAGCGGCGAAGGGCGGCGAGGTCCAGTTCAAGGTCGAAAAGGCCGGCGTGATCCACGCGGGCGTCGGCAAGGTGTCGTTCGACGAAGCCAAGCTGGCCGAGAACATCCGCGCCTTCGTCGATGCGGTGTCCAAGGCGAAACCCTCGGGCGCGAAGGGCGCGTACCTCAAGAAGGTGTCGCTGTCCTCGACCATGGGGCCTGGCGTTTCTGTCGATCTCGCGTCGGCTTCCGCGAGCTGATCAGCGTCTAGAACAGGGTAAAGCGGGGTCGCCGGAAACGCGCGCGCCCCGCTTTGCCTTTCCTGCTCCTGCTCCTTCCGGCGATCGTACGGCGCGGCCGGGACTGGGGTCGGTTTCTCGGTCAAAGACCGAAGGGGGCCTTCCCAAGAGCACTGGCTGCTGCGGGACGTGCGGTTACGCCCCTGGGATGGTGGAGTATCTGTCCTGGTGTGGGCCGCCGATACCGGGACCATCGAGAAGACCTGCGAGGGGGAAAGGAATCTCCAGATTCCGTGGGCGTGACCCGGGATTGCGACCCGCACGCAAATCTGGCTGAAACCAAAGACGGAACCCTTGACGCTCAGGCATTGGCAAAGGTCGATGCCTGAGAATAGACTGATGGGCGCGTTTGTCGAAAGCGCGTTTTCTTTGAGATCGCGCCGCGGAGTGAGGGACATCATGGATATCTGGAACTGGTTGCCGATGGTTCCCTATCGCTTGCCCCGTTCGCGCACGACATGCCCGCTATGTGGAAGCGAAGACACCGAAAGTCTCGCCGACCTTGATCGGCGGTTCAAACGCCTGTCGCATGTAAAATGCGGGCAATGCGGCCTTGTCCGCCAGTTTCCCCTGCCGACGCCCGAAGCTTTGTCGGATTATTATGCGACAGAGTATCGCGCGGACTATCAAGGGCAGAGCGCTGCCCCCACCGAACATCACATCGCGAAACGCCGCAAGGAGGCGGAGCGGCGGCTTGGCATTCTACGGCCCTTGTTGAGCCCCGGCGCTGCGATTCTGGATTGCGGTTGCGGGTCTGGAGAATTCCTGGAGATCCTGTCAGAGCAAGGCTATCAGGCCGCCGGTTTCGAGCCGGGCCGGGGTTATGCGACCTATGCCCGGGAAGATAGGGGGCTAGACGTCACCTGCGCCGGTTATTCCGACTACACGCCGCAGCGATCGTATGACGCAGCGACATCGTTTCATGTGTTCGAGCATCTGGTCGATCCGATGGAAGCCTTCGCGCGGCTCGCGGCCTTCGTGGGGCCGGAGGGGCTGGTCTATATCGAGGTTCCGAACATGGAGAACGCGCTTGCCAAGGGCTTTGGCTGTCTTCACCTGGCGCATACGATCGGCTTTACCCGTCCGACGCTGGAATTGATGGCGGCAAGGCACGGCTTCGCCGTTGCGGTGGTCGAGGATTCCTACGACATCGGAATGGTCTTCCGCCGCGGCCAGCCCCGGGACCTGGACGAGATCATGGCTGATGGCCGCGCCGCGCTGGCGCGCTGGAACCGCGCGACCGTGCACCGTCAGTTCTGGCGATATTCGTTCGGGAAGGTCCTTCCCGGCAGGAGATCCATTCAGTAAGGTTTGCGAAAATTCGTGACAGCCTGCATTTTGTGTGTTCACTTCCCGGCCTGAAAGCATTATTGACGCCCGCGGTCTGCGTGGCGCCCTGGCGGCGGCACGTGATCGATTCGTCCGAGATGGCGGGTGAGGACTACCTCATAATTCCTGCCTGAGACGGGATTAGACCGGATTTCTTAGGGCGCGGGTCCATGATCGCGCGTCCCTTGGGTGATCACGGCTCAGCCCGCTTGGACCCCGACGTCGGGACCAACGGCCCCGGCGAATTGAGCCGGAGGGTATCCCCCTCCCATACTTGGAGTGAAACCGTGGATAGAGCCCAGAAAGAGAAAGTGGTCGAGGAACTCGGCCAGATCTTCGAAAGCTCTGGCGTCGTGGTGGTTGCCCACTACGAAGGCATGACGGTTGCTCAGATGCAGGACCTGCGCGCGGACATGCGTGCCGCAGGCGGGTCCGTCCGCGTCGCCAAGAACAGGCTCGCCAAGATCGCCCTTGAGGACAAGCCCTGCGCAAGCATCGGCTCTCTCCTGACGGGCATGACCGTGCTCGCCTACTCCGAGGACCCTGTGGCTGCTGCCAAGGTCGCGGACGCCTATGCCAAGAAGAACGACAAGTTCGAGATCCTTGGCGGCGCGATGGGTAACACGGCCCTGGATCCGGCTGGTGTCAAAGCCGTCGCCTCGATGCCGTCGCGTGAAGAGCTTATCGCTCAGATCGTGTCCTGCATCGGCGCGCCCGCTTCCAACATCGCCGGGGCCATTGGCGCACCTGCTTCGAACATCGCGGGCATCCTTTCCACTCTGGAAGAGCGGGAAGCCGCGTGAGCAATCAGTGTCTTCGTGGGGTTGTCGCCCTGACGTTGGATACCAACTTATGAACGGATGAGAGAAATGGCTGATCTGAAAAAACTCGCCGAAGAGATCGTGAACCTCACGCTGCTCCAGGCCCAGGAACTGAAAACCATCCTGAAAGACGAATACGGCATCGAGCCGGCCGCCGGTGGCGCCGTCATGATGGCTGGCCCGGCTGCGGGCGGTGCTGCCGAAGCCGCGGAAGAAAAGACCGACTTCGACGTCGTTCTGACCGACGCCGGCGCGAACAAGATCAACGTGATCAAGGAAGTTCGCGCGATCACCGGTCTTGGCCTGAAAGAAGCCAAAGACCTCGTGGAAGCCGGCGGCAAGGTGAAAGAAGCCGCGCCGAAGGCCGAAGCCGAGGAAATCAAGAAGAAGCTCGAAGAGGCTGGCGCCAAGGTCGAGCTCAAGTAATCCGGGCCGGGGCCCGATCGGCTCCCCCAGATTTTCAGGCTGGGTCCGGCGAAAGCCGGGCCCAGCCGAACCCGTCTTGGAAGGGGCATCGTCCGCGCGCTGCCCCTTCCCAGGCCGGGTTCGGTTCGGGAGCCCGCCGGTGGGACGGTGGGCATGAATGGAACCGACCCCCTACTCGCAAGCTGCCGCCCGCGTGACCCCGACGCGATGCGCGCCGCGCGAAGAGACGAAAGGTGACGACGAGCATGGCTCAAGCGACCGTTGGCCGGAAGCGTATCCGCAGATATTACGGCAAGATCCACGAAGTCCTGGAGATGCCGAACCTCATCGAGGTTCAGAAGTCTTCCTACGACCTGTTCCTCAGATCTGGCGACGGTCCCAAGGCCGCCGACGGCGAGGGCATCCAGGGGGTGTTCCAGTCGGTTTTCCCGATCAAGGACTTCAACGAGCACGCAATCCTCGAATTCGTGAAGTACGAGCTTGAGAAGCCGAAATACGACGTGGATGAATGCCAGTCGCGGGACATGACTTTTTCGGCGCCGCTGAAGGTGACGCTGCGCCTGATCGTGTTCGATGTCGACGAAGACACCGGCGCCAAATCGGTCAAGGACATCAAGGAACAGGATGTCTACATGGGCGACATGCCGCTCATGACGCCGAACGGCACCTTCATCGTCAACGGGACCGAGCGGGTCATCGTTTCCCAGATGCACCGCAGCCCCGGCGTGTTCTTCGACCACGACAAGGGCAAGACCCATTCGTCGGGCAAGCTCCTGTTCGCCTGCCGGATCATTCCCTATCGCGGGTCGTGGCTCGATTTCGAATTCGACGCCAAGGACATCGTGTTCGCGCGCATCGACCGCCGCCGCAAGTTGCCGGTGACGACGCTGCTTTATGCACTGGGCCTCGACCAGGAAAGCATCATGGATGCTTACTACAACACGGTCGACTTCAGGCTTGAGAAGAACAAGGGCTGGGTGACCAAGTTCTTCCCCGAGCGGGTCCGCGGCACCCGTCCGACCTATGACCTGGTCGATGCCGGCACCGGCGAGGTGATCTGCAAGGCCGGTGACAAGGTCACGCCGCGCATGGTCAAGAAGCTGATCGACGAGGGCAAGGTGACGGAGCTTCTGGTTCCGTTCGACCATATCCTCGGCCGCTTCGTCGCCAAGGACATCATCAACGAAGAGACCGGTGCGATCTATGTCGAAGCCGGGGACGAGATCACCCAGACCCTCGACAAGGACGGGGAAGTCTCGGGCGGCACGCTGAAGGTCTTGCTGGACAACGGCATCACCTCGATTCCGGTTCTGGACATCGACAACGTGAACGTCGGCCCCTACATCCGCAACACGATGGCGGCGGACAAGAACTGGAACCGCGACACGGCGCTGATGGATATCTACCGCGTCATGCGTCCGGGCGAGCCCCCCACCGTCGAAGCCGCGTCGGCCCTGTTCGACACGCTCTTCTTCGACAAGGAGCGCTATGACCTTTCGGCCGTCGGCCGGGTCAAGATGAACATGCGCCTTGACCTTGGCAAGCCGGACACCCAGCGCACGCTGGACCGCGGGGACATTGTCGCCTGCATCAAGGCGCTGTGCGAGCTGCGCGACGGCAAGGGCGAGATCGACGACATCGACCACCTTGGCAACCGTCGGGTGCGCTCGGTCGGCGAGCTGATGGAAAACCAGTATCGCGTCGGCCTTCTGCGCATGGAGCGTGCGATCAAGGAACGCATGTCGTCGGTCGAGATCGACACGGTCATGCCGCAAGACCTGATCAACGCCAAACCGGCTGCGGCGGCGGTGCGTGAATTCTTCGGCTCCTCGCAGCTTTCGCAGTTCATGGACCAGACCAACCCGCTGTCGGAAGTGACGCACAAGCGCCGCCTGTCGGCGCTTGGGCCGGGCGGTCTGACCCGCGAACGCGCAGGCTTCGAGGTGCGCGACGTGCACCCGACCCACTATGGCCGGATGTGCCCGATCGAGACGCCGGAAGGCCAGAACATCGGCCTTATCAACAGCCTCGCGACCTTCGCGCGGGTGAACAAGTACGGCTTCATCGAAACCCCCTACCGCAAGGTCAAGGAGGGCCAGGTCACCGACGACGTCGTCTACATGTCGGCGACCGAAGAGATGCGCCACACCGTCGCGCAGGCCAACGCCCAGCTTGATGAGGACGGCCGGTTCCGCAACGACCTCGTGTCGACGCGCCAGGCCGGGGAATTCATGCTGAACCCGCCCGATGCCGTCGACCTGATCGACGTGTCGCCGAAGCAGCTTGTGTCTGTCGCCGCCGCGCTGATCCCGTTCCTTGAGAACGACGACGCCAACCGCGCGCTGATGGGTTCCAACATGCAGCGTCAGGCCGTGCCGCTTCTGCAGGCCGATGCGCCCTTCGTCGGCACCGGCATCGAGGAAAAGGTCGCGCTCGACTCCGGCGCTGCGATCGTCGCGCGCCGCGGCGGCGTGATCGACCAGGTGGACGCCACCCGGATCGTTATCCGCGCCACCGAAAACCTCGAGATCGGGGACGCCGGCGTGGACATCTACCGTCTGCGCAAGTTCAAGCGGTCCAACCAGTCGTCCTGCATCAACCAGCGTCCGCTGGTGAAGGTGGGCGACGTTGTGCGCCGGGGCGAGGTCGTGGCCGACGGTCCCTGTACCGATCAGGGCGAACTGGCGCTGGGCAGGAACGTCGTCGTGGCCTTCATGCCGTGGAACGGCTACAACTACGAAGACTCCATCGTCATCTCCGAGCGGATCCTGCGCGACGACGTGTTCACCTCGATCCACATCGAGGAATACGAGGTTGCGGCCCGCGACACCAAGCTTGGGCCCGAGGAGATCACCCGCGACATCCCGAACGTCGGCGAGGAAGCGCTGCGCAACCTCGACGAGGCGGGCATCGTCTACATCGGTGCCGAAGTCGGGCCGGGCGACATCCTTGTCGGCAAGATCACGCCCAAGGGCGAAAGCCCGATGACGCCGGAGGAAAAGCTTCTCCGCGCCATCTTCGGGGAAAAGGCGTCCGACGTTCGTGACACCTCGCTCCGCCTGCCGCCGGGGGCCTACGGTACCGTCGTGGAAGTGCGCGTCTTCAACCGCTACGGCGTCGACAAGGACGAACGTGCGCTGCAGATCGAGCGTGAGGAGATCGAACGTCTCGCGCGCGACCGCGACGACGAACAGGCGATCCTCGAACGCAACATCTACGCCCGCCTCAGGACCCTGATCATGGGCAAGACCGCGGTGAAGGGGCCGAAGGGCGTCAAGCCGAACGCGGTGATCGACGAGGAACTGCTTGGCTCGCTGTCGCGTGGCCAGTGGTGGCAGCTTGCGCTGGGCGAGGAAGCCGACGCGCAGGAAGTCGAGGCGCTGAACGCGCAGTTCGAGGCGCAGAAGCGCGCGCTTGAGCATCGGTTCGACGACAAGGTGGAGAAGGTGCGCCGTGGCGACGACCTGCCGCCGGGCGTCATGAAGATGGTCAAGGTCTTCGTCGCGGTGAAGCGCAAGCTTCAGCCGGGCGACAAGATGGCCGGCCGTCACGGCAACAAGGGCGTCATCTCCAAGGTCGTCCCGGTCGAGGACATGCCGTTCCTTGCGGACGGTACCCCCGTCGACATGGTGCTGAACCCGCTTGGCGTGCCGTCGCGGATGAACGTCGGCCAGATCCTTGAAACCCACATGGGATGGGCGGCGCGCGCGCTGGGCATCAAGATCGACGATGCGCTGCGCGAATACCGCCGTTCCGGCGACATGACGCCGGTGCGCGACGCGATGCGCCACGGCTATGGCGAGGACACCTATGAAGATGTCTTTGCCGACATGGGCGAGGACGAGCTGGTCGAAAAGGCAGGTCTGGTGACGCGTGGCGTTCCGATCGCGACCCCGGTCTTCGACGGGGCCAAGGAAGCGGACGTGAACGACGCACTGCGCCGTGCGGGCTTCGACACTTCGGGCCAGTCCGACGCCTTCGACGGCCGGACCGGCGAGAAGTTCGCGCGCAAGGTCACGGTGGGCGTGAAGTACATGTTGAAGCTTCACCACCTGGTCGACGACAAGCTGCACGCGCGGTCGACGGGCCCCTACTCTCTCGTCACGCAGCAACCGCTGGGCGGCAAGGCCCAGTTCGGTGGCCAGCGTCTGGGGGAGATGGAGGTCTGGGCGCTCGAAGCCTACGGCGCCGCCTACACCTTGCAGGAAATGCTGACGGTGAAGTCGGACGACGTGGCGGGCCGGACCAAGGTCTACGAGTCGATCGTCAAGGGCGAGGACAACTTCGAGGCCGGCGTGCCGGAATCGTTCAACGTTCTCGTGAAGGAAGTCCGGGGCCTCGGCCTCAACATGGAACTCCTGGATGCGGAGGGAGAGGAATAGGGCGGGACCTTTTCCGCCCTACCCCCAACGCGCCATTTCAAGGATTTGAAGATGAACCAGGAACTGACCACCAACCCGTTCAACCCGCTGGCCGCGCCCAAGCAGTTCGACGAGATCAAGATCTCGCTCGCCTCGCCGGAGCGCATCCTGTCGTGGTCCTACGGGGAGATCAAGAAACCCGAGACGATCAACTACCGCACCTTCAAGCCGGAGCGTGACGGCCTGTTCTGCGCCCGGATCTTCGGGCCGATCAAGGACTACGAATGCCTTTGCGGCAAGTACAAGCGCATGAAGTATCGCGGCGTCGTCTGCGAGAAATGCGGTGTCGAGGTGACGCTCCAGAAGGTGCGGCGCGAGCGGATGGGCCATATCGAACTGGCCGCGCCCGTCGCCCACATCTGGTTCCTGAAGTCGCTGCCGAGCCGGATCGGCCTCATGCTCGACATGACGCTGCGCGATCTTGAGCGCATCCTCTATTTCGAGAACTACGTCGTGATCGAGCCGGGTCTGACCGACCTGTCCTACGGCCAGCTGATGACCGAAGAGGAATTCCTGGACGCGCAGGACCAGTATGGCGCGGATGCCTTTACCGCCAATATCGGCGCCGAGGCGATCCGCGAGATGCTGGCGGCGATCGACCTTGAGGCGACTGCCGAACAGCTGCGTGAGGAGTTGAAGGAAGCGACCGGCGAACTCAAGCCCAAGAAGATCATCAAGCGGCTGAAGATCGTCGAAAGCTTCCTGGAATCCGGCAACCGCCCGGAATGGATGGTGTTGACCGTCGTCCCGGTCATCCCGCCGGAACTGCGCCCGCTGGTCCCGCTGGACGGGGGCAGGTTCGCGACCTCGGACCTCAACGACCTTTATCGCCGTGTCATCAACCGGAACAACCGCCTCAAGCGGCTGATCGAGCTGCGCGCGCCCGACATCATCGTCCGCAACGAAAAGCGGATGCTGCAGGAATCGGTCGACGCGCTTTTCGACAACGGCCGCCGCGGCCGCGTCATCACGGGTGCCAACAAGCGCCCGCTGAAGTCGCTTTCCGACATGCTGAAGGGCAAGCAGGGCCGGTTCCGCCAGAACCTTCTGGGCAAGCGCGTGGACTTCTCGGGCCGTTCGGTCATCGTGACCGGGCCCGAACTGAAGCTGCATCAATGCGGCCTGCCAAAGAAGATGGCGCTCGAACTCTTCAAGCCGTTCATCTATTCGCGGCTTGAAGCGAAGGGCCTTTCTTCGACCGTCAAGCAGGCGAAGAAGCTGGTCGAGAAGGAACGCCCCGAGGTCTGGGACATCCTCGACGAGGTGATCCGCGAGCACCCGGTTCTCTTGAACCGCGCGCCGACGCTGCACCGTCTTGGCATCCAGGCGTTCGAGCCGATCCTGATCGAGGGCAAGGCGATCCAGCTTCACCCGCTGGTCTGTTCTGCCTTCAACGCCGACTTCGACGGCGACCAGATGGCCGTGCACGTTCCGCTGAGCCTTGAGGCGCAGCTGGAAGCGCGTGTCCTGATGATGTCGACGAACAACGTCCTGTCGCCCGCAAACGGCGCGCCGATCATCGTGCCGTCGCAGGACATGGTCCTTGGCCTTTACTACGTCTCGATGCAGCGTGACGGGATGCAGGGCGAAGGCATGGTCTTCTCCTCGGTCGAGGAAGTGCAGCACGCGCTGGAATCCGGCGCCGTGCACCTGCACGCCAAGATCCAGTGCCGCGTGGCGCAGATCGACGAAGAGGGCAACGAGGTCTTCAAGCGGTTCGAAACGACGCCGGGCCGCGTGCGGCTGGGCGCGCTTCTGCCGAAGAACGCCAAGGCGCCCTTCGAGCTGGTCAACCGCCTGCTGCGCAAGAAGGACGTGCAGACCGTCATCGACACCGTCTACCGTTATTGCGGTCAGAAGGAATCGGTCATCTTCTGCGACCAGATCATGGGCATGGGCTTCCGCGAGGCGTTCAAGGCCGGGATCTCGTTCGGCAAGGACGACATGGTCATCCCCGATCGCAAGTGGACGATCGTCAACGACGTCCGTGACCAGGTCAAGGAATTCGAACAGCAGTACATGGACGGCCTGATCACCCAGGGTGAGAAGTACAACAAGGTCGTCGATGCCTGGTCGAAATGCTCTGACGCGGTCGCCGCCGCGATGATGTCGGAAATCTCGGCGGTCCGTAAGGACGACGCCGGGGCGGAGCTTGAGCCGAACTCGGTCTACATGATGTCGCACTCCGGTGCGCGGGGTTCGCCCGCGCAGATGAAGCAGCTTGGCGGGATGCGCGGCCTGATGGCCAAGCCGTCGGGCGAGATCATCGAGACGCCGATCATCTCGAACTTCAAGGAAGGTCTGACCGTTCTTGAATACTTCAACTCGACCCACGGCGCCCGCAAGGGTCTGGCCGACACCGCGCTCAAGACCGCGAACTCGGGCTACCTGACCCGCCGTCTTGTCGACGTGGCGCAGGACTGCATCGTTCGCAGCAAGGATTGCGGCACCGAGCGCGCGATCACTGCTTCGGCTGCGGTCAACGATGGCGAGGTCGTTTCGCCCCTGTCCGAACGCATCCTTGGTCGCGTCGCGGCCGATGACGTGTTCGTCCCGGGCACCGACGAGGTGATCGTGCGCAAGAACGAGCTGATCGACGAACGGAAGGCGGACGCGGTGGAAACCGCGGGCGTCGTTTCCGTCCGCATCCGCTCTGCCCTGACCTGCGAGGCCGAAGAAGGCGTCTGCGCCATGTGCTACGGTCGTGACCTGGCGCGCGGCACGATGGTCAACATCGGCGAGGCTGTCGGCATCATCGCCGCGCAGTCGATCGGCGAACCGGGCACCCAGCTGACGATGCGGACCTTCCACATCGGCGGCATCGCCCAGGGTGGCCAGCAGTCGTTCCAGGAAGCGAGCCAGGAAGGCAAAGTGGAGTTCCGCAACGCCGTGCTTCTGGAAAACGCCAACGGCGAACAGATCGTCATGGGTCGGTCGATGCAGATCGCGATCATCGACGACGCGGGTCAGGAACGCGCCAGCTACAAGGTCGCCTACGGCGCCAAGGTCCATGTCACGGACGGGCAGGCGATCAAGCGCAGCGCGAAGCTCTTCGAATGGGATCCCTACACCCTGCCGATCATCGCCGAAAAGGCGGGTGTCGCGAAGTTCGTCGACCTCGTGTCGGGTATCTCGGTGCGCGAGGATACCGACGATGCGACGGGCATGACCCAGAAGATCGTGACCGACTGGCGCAGCGCGCCGCGCGGCAACGACCTGAAGCCGGAGATCATCGTCATGGATCCGGCCACGGGCGAACCCGTGCGCAACGACCAGGGCAACCCGGTCAGCTACCAGATGTCGGTGGATGCGATCCTTTCGGTCGAAGACGGTCAGGACATCCGGGCCGGCGACGTGATCGCCCGTATCCCGCGCGAAGGTGCGAAGACCAAGGACATCACCGGGGGTCTTCCCCGCGTGGCGGAGCTTTTCGAAGCCCGCCGTCCGAAGGACCATGCCATCATCGCCGAGATCGACGGCTACGTCCGCTTTGGCAAGGACTACAAGAACAAGCGCCGCATCACGATCGAGCCGGTGGACGAAAGCCTGCAGGCGGTCGAATACATGGTGCCCAAGGGCAAGCACATTCCTGTCCAGGAAGGTGACTATGTCCAGAAGGGCGACTACATCATGGACGGCAACCCCGCGCCGCACGATATCCTGCGGATCATGGGGATCGAGGCGCTGGCCGACTACCTGATCGACGAGGTTCAGGACGTCTACCGCTTGCAGGGCGTGAAGATCAACGACAAGCACATCGAGGTGATCGTTCGCCAGATGCTGCAGAAGATCGAGATCCTCGACAGCGGTGAAACCACGCTTCTGAAGGGCGAACACGTCGACAAGTCGGAGTTCGACGAGGAGAACGAGAAGGTCATCGCACGCGGCGGACGCCCGGCGGTGGGCGAGCCGGTGCTTCTGGGCATCACAAAGGCATCGCTGCAGACCCGGTCGTTCATCTCGGCGGCGTCGTTCCAGGAAACGACCCGTGTCCTGACCGAGGCGGCCGTCCAGGGCAAGCGCGACAAGCTGGTCGGGCTGAAGGAAAACGTCATCGTCGGCCGGCTTATCCCGGCCGGGACCGGTGGCGCGACCCAGCGCGTCCGCCGCATCGCCCACGACCGCGACATGGAAGTGATCGAGGCGCGCCGGAGCGAGGCGGAACACGCCGCCGCGCTGGCCGCACCGATCGACGACATGGTGGCGGACGACGAACTGGGCCTGGTCGAGACGCCCGAAAGCCGCGACTGACCGGTTCGGCAAGAACCAGAACGGCCCCGGTGATCCGGGGCCGTTTCCTTTTTGCCCATGCATCTTGGGTCGCGCGCCCGGGCCGCCGCGTGACCGCGCCCCGGGGCGCCCAGAATGCCTCTGGCGCAGGTCATGGCGCGCTGATACGCCTCGCGCATGGTGATCACGGACAACCTGCGCGGTTCTGCAATGATGGCGGCGGCCATGTGCGCCTTCACGCTGAACGATGCCTGCATGAAGGCCGTCACTGCGGAATTGCCGCTTTACCAGACGATCATGCTGCGCGGCTTTCTGACGCTGGTCGCCCTTGCGATCCTCGCGCCAAGACTGGGCGGCCTGCGTTTCCGCCTTTCCGGCGACGACCGCCGCACGATGCTTTGGCGGACTGTGGGGGAAATCCTTGCCACCGTCTTCTTTCTGACGGCACTGACCAAGATGCCCTTCGCCAACCTTTCGGCAATCATGCAGGCACTGCCGCTCGCGGTGACGCTGGGGGCTGCGGTCGTCTTCGGCGCGCCGATTGGCTGGCGCAGGCTGACCGCGATCGCGATCGGGTTCTTCGGGGTGGTCATGATCGTCCGCCCGGGCCTTTCAGGCTTCGACATCTGGTCCCTTCTTGGGCTTGCCTCGGTCCTGTTCGTCGTGGTCCGCGATCTGGCCACACGCCGTCTGTCGCGGGATGTCTCCTCGGTCACGGTCGCCTTTCTGGCTGCCCTTGCGGTCGCGTTGGTCGGGGCCGCCGTGGTTCCCTTTACCGGCTGGCAAAGCGTCACGCCCCATCAATGGGCGCTGATCGCGATGGCGTCGGTGTTTCTGATCGTGGGCTATCTTTGCGTCGTCATGGCCATGCGGGTTGGCGAAATCGCCTTTGTCGCACCGTTTCGGTATACGGCACTGGTCGCAGCCCTGGCGCTGGGCTGGCTGGTCTTCGGCGAACTTCCCGATGCCCTGACGCTTGCCGGGGCGGCGGTCATCGTCCTTACCGGCATCTACACGTTCCACCGGGAACGGGCGGCGGGCGTTCGCGATCCGGTCGCCCTTGCACGGCCCCTTCCGCGCACGCCGTCGTGACCGGGCGGGTGATGTTGACAACCCCTGCGACTCCCCCTATACGGCGGCCACTTGTGCGGCGGGGATTCCCCGTCTGCGCAGGTATCAACAACTGAAGTGGTCATGATCCGGGCCCCGCTATGGCCCCGATCCTCTGGAATTCCACCGCGTCGTCCCCGCGAAGGGGACGGATGCGGTTTTGGTGTTTTGCGGACGCGTGAGGCACGACAAAGGTGAACTGCCCCCGGGAACGTCGCTGACGGGCGAACGTCGATCGGGTTGCAACATAGGGCGAGATTAATGCCGACGATTCAACAGCTGATCCGGAAGCCCCGGGAAGCCAACGCAAGAAAGTCCAAGTCGCAGCACTTGGAAAGCTGCCCGCAAAAGCGCGGCGTCTGCACGCGGGTCTACACCACGACCCCGAAGAAGCCGAACTCCGCCATGCGGAAGGTTGCCAAGGTCCGTCTGACCAATGGCTTCGAGGTGATCAGCTACATCCCCGGCGAAAAGCACAACCTTCAGGAACACTCGGTGGTCCTGATCCGTGGCGGCCGGGTGAAAGACCTTCCGGGTGTCCGGTATCACATCCTGCGCGGTGTCCTCGACACCCAGGGCGTCAAAGATCGTCGTCAACGCCGTTCGAAATACGGCGCGAAGCGTCCGAAGTAAGGAGAAAGCGCCATGTCGCGTCGTCACGCCGCTGAAAAGCGCGAAGTTCTGCCCGATGCCAAGTTCGGTGACCGGGTTCTCACCAAGTTCATGAACAACCTCATGATCGACGGCAAGAAATCCGTTGCCGAGCGGATCGTCTACAACGCGCTCGACCGGGTCGAAGCGCGCCTGAAGCGCCCGCCGGTCGAGGCGTTCCACGAGGCGCTCGACAACGTCAAGCCCTCGCTTGAGGTCCGTTCTCGCCGCGTCGGCGGTGCGACCTACCAGGTTCCGGTCGAGGTTCGCCCCGAGCGCCGTGAAGCGCTTGCGATCCGCTGGCTGATCACCGCCGCGAAGAACCGCAACGAAAACACGATGGAAGAGCGTCTTGCCGCCGAACTGTCCGATGCCTGCAATGGCCGCGGCACTGCGGTGAAGAAACGCGAAGACACCCACAAGATGGCCGACGCCAACAAGGCGTTCAGCCACTACCGCTGGTAACCGGCGGCACCGAGGAAATCTGAAATGGCACGCGCTTACCCCCTTACGCGATACCGCAACTTCGGGATCATGGCCCACATCGACGCGGGCAAGACCACCACGACCGAGCGGATCCTCTACTACACCGGCAAGTCCCACAAGATCGGCGAAGTCCATGACGGCGCCGCGACGATGGACTGGATGGAGCAGGAGCAGGAGCGTGGCATCACGATTACCTCGGCTGCCACCACCACCTTCTGGCAGCGCCAGGAAGATCCGACCGCCGAAGGCACTTCGGACACGAAGTACCGCTTCAACATCATCGACACCCCGGGCCACGTCGACTTCACCATCGAGGTCGAACGCTCGCTGGCCGTTCTGGACGGCGCGGTCTGCCTTCTTGACGCCAACGCCGGCGTCGAACCGCAGACCGAAACCGTCTGGCGCCAGGCCGACCGCTACAAGGTTCCGCGGATCGTGTTCGTCAACAAGATGGACAAGATCGGCGCCGACTTCTTCAACTGCGTGAAGATGATCAAGGATCGCACCGGCGCGACCCCCGCCCCGATCGCCCTGCCGATCGGCGCCGAGGACAAGCTGGAAGGCATCGTCGACCTGATCAAGATGGAAGAATGGGTGTGGCAAGGCGAAGACCTCGGCGCAAGCTGGGTCCGTCAGCCGATCCGTGACGATCTGAAGGGCGTGGCAGACGAATGGCGCTCCACCCTCATCGAGCTTGCGGTCGAGCAGGACGATGACGCGATGGAAGCCTATCTCGAAGGCAACGAACCCGACGAGGACACGCTGCGCAAGCTGATCCGCAAGGGCACGCTGTCGCTGTCGTTCGTTCCGGTCACCGCCGGTTCGGCGTTCAAGAACAAGGGCGTCCAGCCGCTTCTGAACGCGGTCATCGACTTCCTTCCGTCGCCGCTCGACGTGCCGGCCTACATGGGCTTCGCGCCGGGTGACGAATCCGAAGAGCGTAACATCGCCCGTTCGGCCGACGACGCGCAGCCCTTCGCGGGCCTCGCGTTCAAGATCATGAACGACCCGTTCGTCGGTTCGCTGACCTTCACCCGGCTTTACTCCGGTGTCCTGCGGAAGGGTGACCAGATGGTCAACTCGACCAAGGGCCGCAAGGAACGCGTCGGCCGGATGATGATGATGCACGCCATCAACCGCGAAGAGATCGACGAAGCCTTCGCGGGCGATATCATCGCGCTGGCGGGCCTGAAGGAAACCACCACGGGCGACACCCTTTGCGATCCGTCGCATCAGGTCGTTCTGGAAACGATGACCTTCCCCGAACCGGTGATCGAGATCGCGGTGGAACCCAAGTCGAAAGCCGACCAGGAAAAGATGGGCCTCGCGCTCGCTCGCCTGGCCGCCGAAGACCCGTCGTTCCGCGTCGAGACCGATCTGGAATCGGGCCAGACGATCATGAAGGGCATGGGCGAACTTCACCTCGACATCCTGGTCGACCGCATGAAGCGGGAGTTCAAGGTCGAGGCGAACATCGGCGCTCCGCAGGTGGCCTACCGCGAGACCATCTCGCGCGAAGCCGAGATCGACTATACCCACAAGAAGCAGACCGGCGGCACGGGCCAGTTCGCGCGCGTCAAGCTGGTCATCACCCCGGTCGAACCGGGCGTCGGCTATTCGTTCGAATCGAAGATCGTCGGCGGCGCGGTGCCGAAGGAATATATCCCCGGCGTCGAAAAGGGCATCAAGTCGGTGATGGATAGCGGTCCGCTCGCGGGCTTCCCGGTGATCGACTTCAAGGTCGCGCTGATCGACGGTGCGTTCCATGACGTCGACTCGTCGGTCCTGGCGTTCGAGATCGCGTCCCGCGCGGCGATGCGCGACGGTCTGAAGAAGGCCGGCGCGAAGCTCCTCGAGCCGATCATGAAAGTCGAGGTGGTGACCCCGGAAGAATACACCGGCGGCATCATCGGCGACCTCACCTCGCGCCGGGGCATGGTGCAGGGGCAGGACACGCGCGGCAACGCCAACGTGATCAACGCCTTCGTGCCGCTGGCCAACATGTTCGGCTACATCAACAACCTGCGCTCCATGTCTTCGGGCCGCGCGGTGTTCACGATGCAGTTCGACCATTACGAGGCGGTTCCGCAGAACATCTCGGACGAGATCCAGAAGAAATACGCATGACGGGAAGGCGGGGTGAACCCCGCCCTACCCATAACCCGTAGGGCGGGGCAGACCCCGCCACCCGAAACAGGAGGCCATCATGGCAAAGGCAAAGTTTGAACGGACGAAACCGCACGTCAACATCGGGACGATTGGTCACGTTGACCACGGCAAGACGACGCTGACGGCTGCGATCACGAAGTATTTCGGCGACTTCAAGGCCTACGACCAGATCGACGCGGCGCCGGAAGAGAAGGCGCGTGGGATCACGATCTCGACGGCGCACGTTGAGTACGAGACGGCGACGCGCCACTACGCGCATGTCGACTGCCCGGGCCACGCGGACTATGTTAAGAACATGATCACGGGTGCGGCGCAGATGGACGGGGCGATCCTCGTTGTGAACGCGGCCGACGGCCCGATGCCGCAGACGCGCGAGCACATTCTTCTGGGCCGTCAGGTTGGCATTCCCTACATGGTTGTCTACCTGAACAAGGTCGACCAGGTGGATGACGAGGAGCTTCTGGAGCTTGTCGAGATGGAAGTGCGCGAGCTTCTGTCGTCCTACGAATACCCCGGCGACGACATTCCGATCGTCAAGGGCTCGGCGCTGGCGGCGCTTGAGGGCCGCGATCCTGAGATCGGCGAGAACTCGATCCGTGCGCTTCTGGAAGCCGTTGACAGCTACATCCCGACGCCGGAGCGTGCGGTTGACCAGCCGTTCCTGATGCCGATCGAGGACGTGTTCTCGATCTCGGGCCGCGGCACGGTTGTGACCGGCCGGGTCGAGCGTGGCGTGATCAACGTCGGCGACGAGGTCGAGATCGTGGGCATCCGCACGACGCAGAAATCGGTCTGCACGGGCGTGGAGATGTTCCGCAAGCTTCTGGACCGCGGCGAGGCGGGCGACAACATCGGCGCGCTTCTGCGCGGCATCGACCGTGACGGGGTTGAGCGTGGCCAGGTGCTGTGCAAGCCGGGTTCGGTGAAGCCGCACACGAAGTTCGAGGCGGAAGCCTACATCCTGACGAAGGAAGAAGGCGGCCGTCACACGCCGTTCTTCGCGAACTACCGGCCGCAGTTCTACTTCCGCACGACGGACGTGACCGGGACGGTGAAGCTTCCGGAAGGCACCGAGATGGTGATGCCGGGCGACAACCTGAAGTTCGAGGTCGAGCTGATCGCGCCGATCGCCATGGAAGAGAAGCTCCGCTTCGCCATCCGTGAAGGCGGCCGCACCGTCGGCGCAGGCGTCGTCTCCAAGATCATCGAGTAATCGAGACCGGGTTCGAAGCAGGCCGGGCATGAGGCCCGGTCTGCCTCTCAACCCTTAGAAGAAGCCTGCGAGAGGCAAGACAATGACTGGTCAAAACATTCGCATCCGGCTCAAGGCCTTCGATTACCGCGTGCTGGACGCCAGCACCGCGGAAATCGTGAACACGGCCAAGCGCACGGGCGCACAGGTGCGCGGACCCATCCCGCTGCCGAACAAGATCGAGAAATTCACGGTTCTCCGTGGTCCGCACATCGACAAGAAGTCGCGCGACCAGTGGGAGATCCGCACGCACAAGCGCCTTCTCGATATCGTCGATCCGACCCCGCAGACCGTGGACGCGCTGATGAAGCTCGACCTCGCTGCCGGCGTCGACGTCGAGATCAAGGTCTGAGGAGGGCACCAGCAATGTTGCGCTCTGGCGTTATCGCGAAAAAGCTGGGCATGACCCGGCTGTTCATGGAAGACGGAAAGCAGATCCCTGTGACCGTTCTTCAACTCGACAACCTGCAGGTCGTGGCACAGCGCACGACCGAGAAGGACGGCTACACCGCCGTTCAGCTCGGCGCTGGCTCTGCCAAGGCCAAGCGGACCACCGCGGCGCAGCGCGGCCACTTCGCCAAGGCGAACGTGGCGCCCAAGCGCAAGATCGCGGAGTTCCGGGTCAGCCCCGAGAACCTGATCGAAGTCGGCGCCGAGATTTCGGCGGCCCACTATGCCGAAGGGCAGTTCGTGGACATCGCCGGCACCTCGATCGGTAAAGGCTTTGCCGGTGTCATGAAGCGTCACAACTTCGGTGGTCTTCGCGCCTCGCACGGCGTGTCGATCTCGCACCGTTCGCACGGCTCCACCGGTCAGTGCCAGGACCCCGGCAAGGTGTTCAAGGGCAAGAAGATGGCCGGTCACCTTGGTGCCGTCCGCGTGACCACGCAGAACATCCAGGTTGTCCGCACCGATGCCGACCGCGGCCTCATCATGGTCAAGGGTTCGGTTCCCGGGTCCAAGGGCGGCTGGGTCACGATCAAGGACGCGGTGAAGAAACCGCTGCCGAACGATCTGCCGATGCCGGCCGCACTGAAAGGTGCCGCGTCCGCCGCCCCGGCCGAAGAAGCGCCCGCCGAAGGGGGTGAAGCATGAAACTCGACGTGATCAAGCTCGATGCCGGCAAGTCCGGGTCGATCGACCTGTCGGATGAGGTCTTCGGCCTTGAGCCGCGCGCCGACATCCTGCACCGCGTTGTGCGCTGGCAGCGGGCGAAGGCCCAGGCTGGCACGCATTCGGTTCTTGGCAAGTCGGATGTCAGCTACTCGACCAAGAAGATCTATCGCCAGAAAGGCACCGGCGGCGCCCGCCACGGTTCCCGCAAGGCGCCGACCTTCCGTCACGGCGGCACCTACAAGGGCCCGACCCCGCGCAGCCACGCCCACGACCTGCCCAAGAAGTTTCGGGCGCTGGGTCTGAAGCATGCGCTGTCGGCCAAGGCCGGCGCGGGTCAGCTCGTGATCCTCGACAGCCTCGAGATGAAGGAAGCCAAGACCAAGGCCCTCGCGAAAGCCGCGAAGGAACTGGGTTGGAAGCGCGTCCTGATCATCGACGGCGCCGACGTGAACGAGAACTTCGTCCGTGCCGCGGCGAACATCGAAGGCATCGACGTGCTGCCCTCGATCGGCGCCAACGTCTATGACATCCTCAAGCGTGACACGCTCGTGCTCACGAAGGCGGCTGTCGAAGCTCTGGAGGCTCGTCTGAAATGAGCGTGAAGCCTGAACATTACGACGTGATCGTGAAGCCGGTCATCACGGAAAAGGCGACCCTTGCCTCGGAAAACGGGGCGGTGGTCTTCCGTGTGTCGAAAGACGCGACCAAACCGCAGATCAAGGAAGCGGTCGAGGCCGTCTTCGGCGTCAAGGTCAAGGCGGTGAACACCACCGTGACCAAGGGCAAGACCAAGCGGTTCCGCGGCATCGCGGGCACCCGCTCGGACGTCAAGAAAGCCTATGTGACGCTCGAAGAGGGGAACACTATCGACGTCTCCTCCGGCCTCTGATAGAAGGCCCGCGAATCTCGCGGCCCCGGGCTTCCGGGGCCGTGACGTTTTTCAAACCGGGGACCTACGGGGCCCTTAATTCGGAACGGACCGACAGGTCCAAAGCAACGGAAGACAGAGAGCATGGCACTCAAGTCGTACAAACCGACGACGCCTGGCCAGCGTGGGCTGGTTCTGATCGACCGTTCGGAGCTTTGGAAAGGTCGCCCGGTCAAGTCCCTCACGGAGGGTCTGACCAAGACGGGCGGCCGGAACAACACCGGACGGGTGACGGCGTGGCACAAGGGCGGCGGGGCAAAGCGCCTTTACCGCATCGTCGATTTCAAACGGTCCAAACTCGGCGTCCCCGCGACGGTCGAGCGGATCGAATACGATCCCAACCGGACCGCGTTCATCGCGCTGGTGCGCTATGAGGATGGCGAACAGTCCTACATCCTCGCGCCGCAGCGTCTGGCCGTGGGCGACAGCGTTGTCGCCGGCGCCAAGACCGACGTGAAGCCGGGCAACGCGATGCCGTTCTCCGGCATGCCGATCGGCACGATCGTTCACAACGTCGAACTGAAGCCCGGCAAGGGCGGCCAGCTGGCGCGCGCCGCCGGCACCTACGCCCAGTTCGTCGGCCGTGACGGGGGCTATGCGCAGATCCGTCTGTCCTCGGGCGAGCTTCGCATGGTCCGCCAGGAATGCATGGCGACCGTCGGCGCGGTGTCGAACCCCGACAACTCGAACCAGAACCTGGGTAAAGCGGGCCGCAAGCGGCACATGGGCGTTCGCCCGACCGTCCGCGGCGTCGCGATGAACCCGATCGATCACCCGCACGGCGGTGGTGAAGGCCGCACCTCGGGTGGCCGTCATCCTGTCACCCCGTGGGGCAAGGGGACGAAGGGCAACAAGACCCGCAAGAACAAGTCGACCGACAAGTTCATCGTCCGCTCGCGCAACGCCAAGAAGGGTCGTTAAGCCATGTCGCGTTCTGTTTGGAAAGGCCCCTTCGTCGACGCCTATCTGCTGAAGAAAGCGGAAAAGGCGCAGGCTTCGGGCAAATCGGAAGTGATCAAGATCTGGTCGCGCCGCTCCACCATCCTGCCGCAGTTCGTCGGCCTCACCTTCGGGGTCTACAACGGTCAGAAACACATCCCGGTCAACGTGACCGAAGAGATGATCGGCCAGAAGTTCGGGGAATATTCGCCGACGCGGACCTACTACGGTCACGCAGCCGACAAGAAAGCCAAGAGGAAGTAAGCCATGGGTAAGGAAAAGAATCCGCGCCGCGTGGCGGACAACGAGGCCTTCGCCAAGTCGAAGATGCTTCGCACCTCGCCGCAGAAACTGAACCTCGTCGCCGCGCTGATCCGTGGCAAGAAGGTGGAAAAGGCCCTTTCGGACCTCACCTTCTCGAAGAAGCGGATCGCTGCCGACGTCAAGAAGTGCCTGCAATCCGCGATCGCCAACGCCGAGAACAACCACGGTCTCGACGTCGATGGCCTGATCGTCGCGGAAGCCTATGTCGGCAAGAACCTGACGATGAAGCGTGGCCATCCGCGTGCGCGCGGCCGGTTCGGCAAGATCGTGAAACCGTTCAGCGAGCTGACCATCAAGGTGCGGCAAGTCGAGGAGCAAGCGTAATGGGTCAGAAGGTCAATCCGATCGGCATGCGCCTCCAGGTCAACCGCACCTGGGACAGCCGCTGGTATGCCGACAGCAAGGACTACGGCAATCTGCTTCTTGAAGACCTCAAGATGCGCGACTTCATCCATGAAGAGTGCAAGCAGGCCGGCGTGAGCCGTGTGATCATCGAGCGCCCGCACAAGAAGTGCCGGGTCACCGTGCACACCGCCCGTCCGGGCGTGATCATCGGCAAGAAGGGCGCCGACATCGAGACGCTTCGCAAGAAGCTGGCGAACTTCACGAAGTCGGAACTGCACCTCAATATCGTCGAGGTCCGCAAGCCCGAACTTGACGCGATGCTTGTCGCGGAATCGATCGCCCAGCAGCTTGAGCGCCGGGTCTCGTTCCGCCGCGCGATGAAACGTGCGGTCCAGAACTCGATGCGCATGGGTGCGCTTGGCATCCGGGTCAACGTCGCAGGCCGTCTTGGCGGCGCGGAAATCGCACGGACCGAATGGTACCGCGAAGGCCGCGTTCCGCTGCACACGCTGCGCGCCGACATCGATTATGCGCTGGCCGAGGCCACGACCCCTTACGGGATCATCGGGATCAAGGTCTGGATCTTCAAGGGCGAGATCATGGAACATGATCCGCAAGCCCGCGATCGCCGCATGGCCGAGGCGCAGGACGGCCCCGCACCGCGCGGGCCCCGTCGTGACCGCGACGCCCGGTAAGGAGTAGAGAAGATGCTGCAACCGAAACGGACAAAGTTCCGCAAACAGCACAAGGGCCGGATCCACGGCGAAGCCAAGGGCGGGTTCGAACTGAACTTCGGCGGCTTCGGCCTCAAGGCCACCGAACCCGAGCGCATCACGGCGCGTCAGATCGAAGCGGCCCGCCGCGCGATCACCCGCCACATGAAGCGCCAGGGCCGGGTCTGGATCCGCGTCTTCCCGGACACCCCGGTTTCGTCGAAGCCGACGGAAGTCCGAATGGGTAAGGGCAAGGGCTCCGTCGATTTCTGGGCGGCCAAGGTCAAGCCGGGCCGGATCATGTTCGAGATCGACGGCGTGAACGAGGTGATCGCCCGCGAGGCGCTCCGCCTCGGCGCGATGAAGCTCCCGGTCAAGACCCGCGTCGTCCAGCGCGAAGACTGGTAAGGGCGGGCATCTTGCCCATCCGAAGATAGGAAGGCCCCTGCCGGAAACGGCGGGGGCCTTTTCTTGTCGTAGTAGGAAAGCTGGCTCCGCTTCGGGCGCCGACGATCACTACCGAGGACGAGTGGATCTCGGTCTGCTTCAACGATCGCTGGATATGAGGGTGCTTGGAGGGTTCGTTACGGCGCACAGCCCAAGGCCATCAAGTGCGTTTCTGTATACAAATAGTCCGAAATGACTGAGCGGACGATCGTTGCTTCTGAGAGCTCCAGGTGAAAGCGGTAACGACTTTTTTGAATTACTGACCACAGAGACGCTGGTGGCATAACTTTTTCCCAGACCTCATCCGGCTGGCTTTCCAAAGCGCAACAAATTACGTTGGTCGTCAGGAACTGCGTCCTCCTGCGATCTGCCAAGTGCCAATGACCCCGAGCATTCTTCTCAATCACACGGTGAAGCCTATTCAAGTCTGGCTCGATGTAGCACTTAACTAGGCCGCCAGACCGTTCTATGCCCAGTGCGCCCTCGAAAACATTCTGAAGCGCGAAGTTGCTGTCAATTGCAGGTTCATTCGGATGAAGTTCTTCGCCTTCGCCAGATGTCAGCATCATTCCCAGAAATGCGGCAAAGTACTCCTCATCCAGAGAAGTACCGCTATTGCATTCGCTGCAAATGCGAATGGTTGCTAGATTGTCGGGGAACGGTCGACTTAGTAGGAATTTCGACGGGACATGATCCTTCGTCGAACAGTTCTTGGGCAGGTTTCGCCCACAATGGATGCACAGAACATTGGCCACTTGTCGACCCTGCGAATAGCAGCTCCAGAAGTCAAGGCCGTCGCCCACCTTTCCCCTTGCCCCTCCGCCCCCTCTCCCTTATAGGGACGCATCCTGCGATTCCGGTCCGCCCGGATTCGCTCGTTTGTCGTTGACTCCACCGGAACAAGGGTCACCCGAAAGGGCCCTCTGGTGATGTTGAAAGGAAAAAGGCGAATGAACGCCAAGGAACTGACCGGCAAGTCGCCGGACCAGCTTCGTGAAGAGCTGACGCAGCTCAAGAAGGAAGCTTTCAACCTGCGCTTCCAGCAGGCCACCGGCCAGCTTGAGAACACCGCCCGCATGCGCGCTGTCCGCCGTGACGTCGCCCGCATCCAGACGGTCCTGAACCAGAAAGCCGCGGAAGCGGCGGCGAAGTAAGAGGAAGCGAGACATGCCCAGACGTATCCTGCAAGGCGTCGTGACCTCGGACAAGAACGAGCAGACGATCACCGTCCTCGTCGAGCGCCGCTTCAAGCACCCGCTGCTGCAAAAGACCGTTCGTAAGTCCAAGAAATACCGGGCGCACGACGCGGAGAACCAGTTCAAGGTCGGCGACACCGTCCGCATCGTGGAATGCGCGCCGATCTCGAAGACGAAACGTTGGACGGTCGTGACGGAAGCCTGAGGCTTATCCCCACGATCCCCTTCTGAACGAAACCCTGGGGCCCCCAAGATAACGGGAACAAACCCCACAGGTCGGGAGAAACCAAATGATCCAGATGCAGACCAATCTGGATGTTGCTGACAACTCCGGCGCACGCCGGGTTCAGTGCATCAAGGTCCTGGGTGGTTCGCACCGTCGCTATGCGTCGGTGGGCGACATCATTGTCGTTTCCGTCAAGGAAGCCATCCCGCGCGGCCGCGTGAAGAAAGGTGACGTCCGCAAGGCCGTCGTCGTGCGCACCGCCAAGGAAGTTCGTCGCGAAGATGGCACGTCCATCCGCTTCGACCGCAACGCCGCCGTCATCCTGAACAACCAGGGCGAACCGGTCGGCACCCGTATCTTCGGGCCGGTCGTTCGCGAACTGCGCGCGAAGAACTTCATGAAGATCATCTCGCTCGCGCCGGAGGTGCTGTGATGGCTGCGAAACTCCGTAAAGGCGACACGGTCGTCGTCCTTGCCGGCAAGGACAAGGGCAAGAAGGGCGAAATCCAGTCCGTCGATCCCAAGGCCAACAAGGCCGTGGTCGAGGGCGTGAACGTCGCCATCCGCCACCAGCGCCAGACCCAGACGAGCCAGGGCGGCCGCCAGCCGAAGGCTATGCCGATCGACCTGTCGAACCTCGCGCTCATGGACAAGAACGGCAAGGCCACCCGCGTCGGCTTCCGCGAGGAAGAGGGCAAGAAGGTCCGCTTCGCCAAGACCACCGGGGAGGCGATCTGATGCTGGACGCGCAAACCTACACCCCGCGTCTCAAGACGCACTACAAGGGAACCATCCGCGCCGCTCTGAAGGAGGAATTCTCCTACAAGAACGAGATGCAGATCCCGAAGCTCGACAAGATCGTGCTGAACATGGGCGTCGGCGAGGCGGTCAAGGACACCAAGAAGGTCAAGAACGCCGCCGAGGAGCTGTCGCTCATCGCCGGTCAGAAGGCTGTGGTGACCAAGGCCAAGAAATCGATCGCCGGTTTCCGCGTCCGTGAGGAAATGCCGCTTGGCGCCAAGGTCACGCTGCGCGGCGACCGGATGTACGAATTCCTCGATCGCCTGATCAACGTCGCGCTGCCGCGCGTCCGCGACTTCCGCGGCGTGAAAGGCAGCTCGTTCGATGGTCGTGGCAACTACGCGATGGGCCTGAAGGAACACATCGTGTTCCCCGAGATCGACTTCGACAAGGTCGACGAAGTTCTCGGCATGGACATCATCATCTGCACCACCGCGCGTACCGACGCGGAAGCGAAGGCACTGTTGAAGCACTTCAACATGCCCTTCAACAGCTGATCGCGGAGGAACGACGAATGGCAAAGAAATCCATGGTGAACCGCGAAGTGAAGCGCGCGAAGATGGTGAAGCAGTACGCTTCCAAGCGCGCCGCACTGAAAGCGGTGATCGAAGACCAGTCCCGGCCGATGGAAGAGCGTTTCAAGGCGACGCTCAAACTGGCCGAGATGCCCCGCAACTCGTCGGCGACCCGGCTGCACAACCGCTGCCAGCTCACGGGCCGTCCGCACGCTTATTATCGCAAGCTCAAGCTCTCCCGCATCATGCTGCGCGACCTGGCCTCGATGGGCCAGATCCCCGGCATGGTGAAGTCGAGCTGGTAAGGAGGTCAGGATCATGTCGATGAACGATCCTCTCGGCGATATGCTGACCCGCATCCGGAACGCCCAGATGCGCGGCAAATCCACCGTTCGTACCCCGGCATCCAAGCTGCGCGCTTGGGTTCTGGACGTGCTGAAGGACGAAGGCTACATCCGTGGCTACGAAGCTGTCACCGCCGCCGGCGGCCAGCCCGAGCTGGAAATCAGCCTGAAGTACTTCGACGGCACCCCGGTCATCCGGGAGCTGAAGCGCGTGTCCAAGCCGGGCCGCCGCGTCTACGCCAGCGTGAAGGAGATCCCCTCCGTCCGCAACGGCCTGGGCGTTTCCATCGTCTCCACGCCGAAGGGCGTGATGTCGGACGCAGCCGCACGCACTGCCAACGTTGGCGGCGAAGTGCTCTGCACCGTGTTCTAAGGAGGGTTCGATGTCTCGTATTGGCAAGAAACCCGTCGCAGTCCCGGCCGGCGTCACCACCAACATCTCGGGCCAGAAGGTCGAGGTGAAGGGGCCCAAGGGCATGCTGTCGTTCACCGCGACGGACGATGTCACCATCACGCTCGCCGACGGCGCCGTTTCGGTCCAGCCGCGCGGCACCTCCAAGCGTGCGCGTCAACAGTGGGGCATGTCCCGCTCGATGATCGAGAACCTGATGACCGGTGTTACCACCGGCTTCAAGAAGGAACTCGAGATCCAGGGCGTCGGCTACCGCGCTGCGATGCAGGGCAACGTGCTGAAGCTTTCGCTTGGCTACAGCCACGAAGTGAATTTCGAAGTGCCGCAGGGCGTGACCGTCACGACCCCGAAGCAGACCGAAATCGTGGTTGAAGGCATCGACGCCCAGCAGGTGGGCCAGGTCGCGGCGAACATCCGCGAATGGCGCGGCCCGGAGCCCTACAAGGGCAAGGGCATCCGCTACAAGGGCGAGTTCATCTTCCGCAAGGAAGGCAAGAAGAAGTAAGGACGCGAGTCATGGCAAACAGCAAACGGGAACTGTTCCTCAAGCGCCGCCTGCGCGTTCGGAACAAACTGCGGTCGATGGCCGACGGGCGTGCGCGCCTTTCGGTTCATCGTTCGAACAAGAACATCAGCGTCCAGCTGATCGACGACGTCAACGGTGTGACGCTCGCCTCGGCCTCCAGCCTCGAGAAGGATCTGGGTGTCGTCGGCAAGAACAACGTCGAAGCGGCGAAGAAGATCGGTGCGGCGATCGCCGAGCGTGCGAAGAAGGCCGGTGTCGAAGTGTGCTACTTCGACCGTGGCGGCTTTCTCTTCCACGGGAAGATCAAGGCGCTGGCCGACGCGGCACGCGAAGGCGGTCTGAAGTTCTGATCCATGCGGTTGGCGCGCCCCCGAACGGGGCGGGCCAACCCGATGATCCGGGTTCCGGCGGCGCCGGAAACACCAGGATTGGCCCAAACGGCGCGCCACCGCGCCACCATGCAAGGAATGCCTTATGGCAGAGAGAGAAAACCGCCGGGAGCGTCGCGAAGACCGTCGCGAACGCGAGGAAACCCCGGAATTCGCCGATCGTCTTGTCGCGATCAATCGCGTCTCGAAAACGGTGAAGGGCGGCAAGCGCTTCGGCTTCGCGGCGCTCGTGGTGGTCGGTGACCAGCGCGGCCGCGTCGGCTTCGGCAAGGGCAAGGCCAAGGAAGTGCCGGAAGCCATCCGCAAGGCGACCGAACAGGCCAAGCGTTCGATGGTTCGCGTTCCGCTGCGCGACGGTCGCACCCTGCACCACGACATCGAGGGCCGTCATGGCGCCGGCAAGGTCGTGATGCGGACCGCCGTCCCGGGGACCGGGATCATCGCGGGCGGCCCGATGCGCGCCGTCTTCGAGATGCTCGGCGTCCAGGACGTCGTTGCGAAGTCGCTGGGTTCGCAGAACCCCTACAACATGATCCGCGCCACGATGGACGGTCTGAAAAAGGAAGCCAGCCCCCGCATGGTCGCGCAGCGCCGCGGCAAGAAGGTGGGCGACGTCCTGAAGAAGTCCGAGCCGGAAGCGGCTGAAGCGTAAGGAGCCTCTGACATGGCCAAGAAAACCATCGTCGTGAAGCAGATCGCTTCGCCCGCCCGCCGCCCGGACGTTCAGCGCCAGACGCTGATCGGGCTCGGCCTCAACAAGATGCACAAGACGCGCGAGCTTGAGGACACGCCCGCAGTTCGCGGCATGGTCAACAAGATCCCGCATCTGGTAAAGATCGTCGAAGAGCGCGGCTAACCGCCGCCTTCGTCAGAGCATCAAGCGCGCCCCGGGCTGGTCCCGGGGCGTTTTTTATTTCCGGTTCTGCAACAGTGCTCTCCTTTTGGTGGCCACTGTGACTGCCCAGAAGCCCGGCGTTTGCCGAATCCTTAGACAAGGCCTAGCCTCCGCCCGTCAGGGCCTTTGGTAGCACGCGACCGAACACGCCCTTTGTGACGGCAAGCGAATGCGCGCCGGGGTGTCGGTAATGAGTTGGTCTGGCGAGACGAAGGAGAGTTCAAATGTCGAGGGTGCACCATCTTGCAGCTTGGCTGACGCGCATGAAGGCGGGAGACGCCAAGGTCTTCTGTATCGGCTTCAACAAGACCGGGACGACCTCGCTGCATGCCTTCTTCGAGCATGAGGGCCTGACAAGCATGCACAACATCGCCTGGCCCGTGGAATCCCATCGCCTGACGGGGCGGTCCTTCTTCGAGAAGACGACATGCTACACCGACGGAGAGCAGGCCGCCTTCCATCGTCTGGAAGAGTGGTTTCCAAACGCGGTCTTCGTACTGAACACGCGAGATGAACGATCCTGGCTTCGCTCGCGGATCAAGCATGTGATGCGCTTCGGTGTCCCGAGCGGTCAACCCGGGTGCACGGTGCTGGACCGACTGGGAACGATGGGGCACGAATTCTTTGCCTATCCTGAAATGGCGCTTGCCGCCTGGCTGGCGCAGCGCCGCACATACGAGGCATCAGTTCGCGCGCATTTTCGTGGGAATGATCGTTTCATCGAATTGCGGGTGACAGAAGATCGCGATTGGGCACAGACACTGCGGGCGTTCCTGGTCAAGAATCGCATCTTGCCAGAGCGGGCACGGCGCGTCTGGGCCCCCGACGCAAACAAGCGCGCCAGCGAGGAAATCCGCGATCAGGCGCAACTTGCGGAATACCTCTCTCTCGCCGAAGAGGTGTTGAAGGATGTCGACGCAATTCGAAGCTGGAGCAAGGGGCACCTGACCTTGGTCCATTGCCGGGCGTAACGGGGATCGGCGCAGAACGCTCAGGGGACGCCTCCGACAGACCTGGCAGGTTCAACCCGCTGATGGCGTCCCTACTGCCTCCGGTCTTTCGACACGCGCAGACACCGTGCAACTGATACGCAGATTCGTGCTAGCCTGTCGTCGCGCCATAAGCGCCAATCGAGACGCGGCGGCGCACGGAGGAGCATAAATGGCTGATACGTATACTGGCGGCTGCGAGCACCACCCTGTGCGAGTCTCCGCTCAACCCATCGACAATCATGAATGCCACTGCAATGTCTGCAAGAAGGTTACCGGTCAGCACACGACTCATGTTGCCTTCTTCAACCACGGCGACGTCAAGACCGACAACGAAGGCGCGATGAAAAGGGTGCCGTTCAACGCCGACAACCCGAATGGCCCACTTGAGATCTGCCTTTGCGAGAAGTGCAACGCCGTCCTGATGCTGGACGACAAGCAAAAGCGCATCCGAGTCGCAGTGCCCAATGTCATGGGTTATGACGATGCAAGGTTTCCCAAGGCGACCTACCACGCCTTCTGGGACGAGACGAAAGGCTACCCGAAGCCCAGCGATGGCCGGCCGGTCTTTGCGGGGCTCCGGCCTGAGTTCGTCTGGCCGACACCGTCCTGACGGTGCTTCCATGCCATGAGGCGCCGCCCCTTGCCTGGGGCGGTGCTTTTCATTATACGCGCCGGGTGGCCGTTCGGCCCGATTCACAAACCAAGAAATGCCGTGTCCCTTCCGCATCGCTTCGGGAAGGTGTTCCGGCCAAGGAGAAGCGACATGAAACTGCATGAACTCCGCGACAATCCCGGCGCGGCCAAGAAATCCAAGCGCGTCGCGCGTGGTCCCGGTTCGGGCAAGGGCAAGACCGCTGGCCGTGGTATCAAGGGTCAGAAATCCCGCTCGGGCGTTGCGCTGAACGGTTACGAAGGCGGCCAGATGCCGCTGTACCGGCGCTTGCCGAAGCGCGGCTTCACAAAGCCGAACGCCAAGAAATTCGCCGTCGTGAACCTGGGTGTGATCCAGAAGTTCGTCGATGCCGGCAAGCTCGACGCCAAGTCGGAAATCACCGAAGACGCGCTGGTTGCGGCCGGTGTGGTGCGCCGCAAGCTTGACGGCGTGCGGGTTCTGGCGAAGGGCGATTTTTCGGCCAAGCTCAAGCTTGCCGTGACCGGCGCTTCCAAGGCTGCGGTCGACGCGGTGGCCAAGGCCGGCGGTTCGCTTTCGGTCGCGACCGCTGCAGCGGCTGAATAAGCGGTTGTCGGCGGCCCGCGTGCCGCTTACATAGGCTTCAGTTTTCCAAGCGCCGCCGACCGGAAAACGGTTGGCGGCGCTCTGCATGAAAGAGACTGCGAATGGCATCTGCTGCAGAGCAAATGGCGGCGAACCTGTCCTGGGGCGCGCTCGGCAAGGCGACCGATCTTCGCCAGCGGATTTTCTTCACGATCGGGCTGCTGATCGTCTACCGGCTGGGCACCTATATCCCCGTGCCGGGCATCGACGCCGAGGCGCTCCGGAAGTTCATGGAAGACGCTTCGCAGGGCATCGGCGGCATGCTGCAGATGTTCACCGGCGGCGCGCTTGGCCGTATGGGCATCTTCGCGCTTGGCATCATGCCGTACATCTCCGCCTCGATCATCGTGCAGCTTCTCGCCTCGATGGTGCCTTCGCTTGAACAGCTGAAGAAGGAAGGCGAGCAGGGCCGCAAGAAGATCAACCAGTATACCCGCTACGGCACCGTCGCCCTGGCCACCTTCCAGGCATTCGGGCTTGCAAAAAGCCTTGAGGCGGGCGAACTCGCGCACGATCCCGGTCTGTTCTTCGAAGCCGCCTGCGTCATCACGCTGGTCGGCGGAACGATGTTCCTGATGTGGCTGGGCGAACAGATCACGTCGCGCGGCATCGGCAACGGCACGTCGCTCATCATCTTCGTCGGCATCGTCGCGAACATCCCCGCCGCCCTCGCGCAGTTCCTGAGCCAGGGGCGCGCAGGAAACGTGTCGGTCGCGCTGATCCTTGGCGTGTTCGCGATGGTGGTCGCGGTGATCGCCTTTGTCGTCTTCATGGAGCGTGCGCTGCGCAAGATCCATATCCAGTATCCGCGCCGCCAGGTCGGCATGAAGGTCTATGACGGCCAGTCGAGCCACCTGCCGATCAAGGTCAACCCGGCGGGCGTCATCCCGGCGATCTTTGCGTCGTCGCTCTTGCTGCTGCCGACGACCATATCGACCTTCTCGGGCAGCCAGACCGGCCCGATCATGTCGACCATCCTGGCCTATTTCGGCCCCGGACAGCCGCTTTACCTGGCCTTCTTCACCGCGATGATCGTGTTCTTTGCGTATTTCTACACCGCCAACGTCTCGTTCAAGTCGGACGACGTGGCAGAAAACCTCAAGAACCAGGGTGGCTTTGTCCCGGGTATCCGTCCGGGAAAGAAGACCGAGGAATACTTCGACTACGTCGTATCGCGCATCCTGGTCGCCGGTTCGGCCTATCTTGCGCTGGTCTGCCTGCTGCCCGAAATCCTGCGGTCGCAGCTGGCGATCCCGTTCTACTTCGGCGGAACCTCGGTGCTGATCGTCGTCTCGGTTACCATGGACACGATCAATCAGGTCCAGTCGCACCTTCTGGCCCACCAGTACGAAGGCCTGATCGAGAAGTCGCAGCTTCGGGGCCGCAAGCGCAACGGAGCCAAGAAAGCGCCGGCACGCCGCTAAGGGGGGCAAATGACCAACATCATCCTGCTTGGACCGCCGGGCGCGGGCAAGGGAACGCAGGCGCGCCGTCTGGTCGAGGAAAGGGGCATGGTCCAGCTTTCGACCGGTGACATGCTGCGCGAGGCGCGCACCAGCGGGACCGAGATGGGCCGGCGCGTCGCCGCCGTCATGGACCGGGGCGAGCTTGTGACCGACGAGATCGTGATTGGCCTGATCGAGGAAAAGCTGAACGGCGCCCATGCTGGCGGTTTCATATTCGACGGCTTCCCCCGCACGCTTGCCCAGGCCGACGCGCTTGGCGCGCTTCTGGACCGTCACGGCCTGAAGCTGGATGCGGTGATCGAGATGCAGGTGGACGATGCGGCTCTGGTCTCTCGCATCACCGCCCGGTCGACATGCGGCAATTGCGGCGAGGTCTACAACGACCTGACCAAGCCCATTCCTTCGGATGGGGTCTGCACCAGCTGCGGCGAAAAGGCTGAATTCAAGCGCCGCGCCGACGACAACGAGGAAAGCCTCAGGCAGCGGTTGATGGAATACTACAAGAAGACCTCTCCGCTGATCGGCTATTACTACGCCAAGGGCAACCTTCGCACCGTCGATGGTCTGGCAGAGATCGAAGACGTGGCGAAGGACATCGCGCACCTGCTGGGGTGACCATCTTCTCTTGACGCGCCGGGGGAAACCCTCTAGGTCACGGCGTCTCTCAGGAGAATCGTCTTGATTTGCTGAAATTTCTTTCGGCCGAATCGATACGGGAAGCCGGTCCGCGCCGCGTGTGCGGGCCAAGTTGTGAAAAAAGGTTCTGGCGCAACGGAACCGCAACGAAAGGACAGAACGCGTGGCACGTATTGCTGGCGTAAACATCCCGACGGGGAAACGCGTCCCCATCGCTCTTCAGTATATCCACGGCATCGGCCCGGACGTCGCGCGCAAGATCTGCGACGCCGTCAAGATTGACCAGACCCGCCGTGTGAACGATCTTTCCGACGCCGAAGTGCTCGCCATCCGCGAACACATCGACGCGAACTACACGGTCGAAGGCGACCTTCGCCGTGAAGTCCAGATGAACATCAAGCGTCTGATGGACCTTGGCTGCTACCGCGGCCTGCGTCACCGCAAGAACCTGCCGGTTCGCGGCCAGCGCACCCACACCAACGCCCGTACCCGCAAGGGCCCGGCGAAGCCGATCGCCGGCAAGAAGAAGTAAGGGGAGGGTTCAGATATGGCTCGTGACAAGACCCGCATGAAGCGCAAGGAGCGCAAGAACATCGCCGCTGGCGTTGCGCATGTGAACTCCTCGTTCAACAACACCAAGATTCTGATCTCGGACGTCCAGGGCAACGCGATCGCGTGGTCGTCGGCCGGCACCATGGGCTTCAAGGGTTCGCGCAAGTCGACGCCCTACGCCGCCCAGATGGCCGCCGAAGACGCTGGTCGCAAGGCGCAGGAACACGGCGTGAAGACGCTTGAAGTCGAAGTGCAAGGCCCCGGTTCTGGTCGTGAATCGGCGCTGCGCGCGTTGGCTGCTGTCGGCTTCAACATCACGTCGATCCGCGACGTGACGCCGATCGCGCACAACGGCTGCCGCCCGCCGAAGCGCCGGCGCGTCTGACGAAACTTTGTGGAGGCCGGGGCCGGGCAGAACGTCCGGCCCCGGTCCTCTTTCGCGTTTATCCTCGGGCGTTCCCGGCATACGGACATGGGCCGGGAACAGGTATGGAGGCAGAACTCATGATCCATAAGAACTGGGACGAGTTGATCAAGCCGGCACAGCTGGATGTGCGGCCGGGCAACGACCCGCAGCGCCAGGCGACCGTTGTCGCCGAACCGCTTGAGCGTGGGTTCGGGCTGACGCTGGGCAACGCCCTGCGCCGCGTTCTCCTGTCGTCGCTTCAGGGCGCCGCGATCACCTCTGTCCAGATCGACAACGTCCTGCACGAATTCTCGTCCGTCTCGGGCGTGCGCGAGGACGTGACCGACATCGTCCTGAACCTCAAGGGCGTGAGCCTGAAGATGGAAGTCGAGGGGCCGAAGCGGCTGTCGATCTCGGCCAAGGGGCCAGGCGTCGTGACGGCTGGCGACATCTCGGAATCGAACGGCATCGAGGTTCTGAACAAGGACCACGTCGTTTGCCACCTCGACGAGGGCGCCGACCTTTTCATGGAATTGACGGTCGACACCGGCAAGGGCTATGTGGCGGCGGACAAGAACCGCCCTGAAGACGCTCCCATCGGCCTGATTCCGATCGACGCGATCTATTCCCCGGTCAAGAAGGTCAGCTACGAAGTCCAACCCACCCGCGAGGGTCAGGTTCTGGACTATGACAAGCTGACGATGAAGATCGAAACCGACGGTTCGCTGACGCCGGAAGACGCGGTCGCCTATGCGGCGCGCATCCTTCAGGACCAACTGGGTATCTTCGTCAACTTCGAGGAACCCGAATCCGCCTCGAAGGGCGAGGTTGACGACGGGCTGGAATTCAACCCGCTGCTTCTGAAGAAGGTGGACGAGCTGGAACTCAGCGTCCGTTCGGCCAACTGCCTGAAGAACGACAACATCGTCTATATCGGCGACCTGATCCAGAAGACCGAGGCGGAGATGCTGCGCACCCCGAACTTCGGCCGCAAGTCGCTGAACGAGATCAAGGAAGTGCTTTCGGGCATGGGCCTGCACCTTGGCATGGAAGTCGAGGATTGGCCGCCGGAGAACATCGAGGATCTCGCCAAGCGGTTCGAGGACCAGTTCTGAGTTTTGGGGATGGGCGGAAACGCCCGTCCCCCAGCAATGCCCGGAATGCCGGGGAAGACATGGGCACAAGCCCCAAGGTGAGCAGGGAGACGAGAGCCCTGCCGGACAAAGCAAAACGCTAAGGAGATGAAAAATGCGTCACGCTCGCGGCTACCGCCGTCTGAACCGTACCCACGAACACCGCAAGGCGCTGTTCGCCAACATGGCCGGTTCGCTCATCGAACATGAACAGATCAAGACGACCCTTCCGAAGGCGAAGGAACTGCGTCCGATCGTCGAGAAGCTGATCACGCTGGCAAAGCGCGGCGACCTGCACGCCCGCCGTCAGGCGGCCTCGCAGCTCAAGCAGGATGCCCTGGTGGCGCGCCTGTTCGAGGTGATCGGCCCGCGCTACAAGGACCGTCAGGGCGGCTATATCCGCATCATGAAGGCCGGCTTCCGCTATGGCGACATGGCGCCGATGGCGATCATCGAATTCGTTGACCGCGACACCGCGGCCAAGGGCGCGGCCGACAAGGCCCGCGTCGCCGCCGAGGAAGCCGCCGAGGCCTGAGCCGTCAGCGATGGCCGAAGTGACTTCGGCCATCGCCCGTTGCCCGGTCTCTTGAAGTCGGTCACAAACGAAAACCCCCGCAGTACGAGCGCTGCGGGGGTTTCTGTTTTTTTGGTCATACGGACCACAGGCACACACTAGAACAGTCAGAAACGCTACATCGTTTCCGGGTTCGGCTTAGTGTCGGGCTTCGGCGATCACTGGACACACGTCCCTAGCAGATCTGGCAGCCGACCTTTAAGAACCCAATTACCGCTTACTCACACCGACACACACCGTACCTTGCCCCGCATTTCACGCCCCCTTTACCCGGGGCCAGGGTTGAAGCTTCGCGACCGCGCCGCATCAACCTGCTGGACATGTTCATAAAATACACTCGCACCAGAAAAAAACAACTTGTCTAAAAGGACATGTCCGATGGGTGGTTTATGGCAGAAACAAGCCGCAACCGGCCTGATCGGGCATGAATGGCGCCGGTCGGCAGGGGATCGTGCACGCGGAAAAGAAAACCCCCGCGGTACGAGCGCCGCGGGGGATTCTTACATGCGGCCATACGGGCCGGGGCACTCACAACACAAGGAAACGTAACATCGTTTCCGGATCCGGCGCTGTATTGGCATCGACCAACAACTGGACATGAACTTCGATCAGGTCTGGCAGTGAACCTGAAAAAAATGAAGTCGCGTCCCGGATCTCCAACACTCGCACCACACCCTGTCCGGCATCCTCGCGCCCTTGTATCCAAGGGGTTTGGGCTGATCGTCGCAACTGCAACACTTTCAACCTACTGGACATACTCCATAAAATACAGTTGACCGCCCAGAAGGCAACTTGTCTAAAAGGACATGTCCTATGGGTAGTCTGTTGTAAGATCATGACGTTGCGTTCCGGTATCGAACTTCATCTGCACCGCCTGTCGCTCATGTCCCCAGGTGGTTTCTTTTTTGCTCTGCACATTCGTTTTGCGCTTCCGCTGCTGCACCATCAAACCTATCCGCCGGAGTGGACCGATCGCTACACGGAAGAAGCATTCGCACTGCGCGATCCCATCATCGCATGGGGCTTCAGCACCACGGGTACTGCCCGCTGGAGCGAGATCACGATTCCCGATCCCTTCGACATTCTGGGTCAGGCGCGGGAGTTCGGGATGATCTACGGCTTTGCAGTCGCGTGCGGCCCCATCAAGTCGCGAACGATCGCGTCGGCCTCGCGTTCGGATCGGGAATTCACCGACGCCGAGATCTCGAGCTTCGCCACGATCATCAACAACCTGCATGACATGACGGAACCTCCGACAAAGCTGTCGAAGGCGCAGATCGATGCTCTCAGGCTTATCGCCGAGGGCGACAGATATGCTGCGGCGGCGGCGAAGCTGAACATCTCGGAAAGCGCGCTCAAGGCTCGATTGAACTCGGTCCGGCAGACTCTTCTCGCGCGGACGACCGCCGAGGCGGTTCAGCGTGCGCGCGATTACCGGTTGATCTAAAAAAAGAAGTCGTGTTCACACGGACTTAAGGATACACAAGAGGCGGGCGACGGTGGGAAATGGAAAGCACGACCCTCTCTTTTGCTAATCTGCACAACCATGGCGAGCTTTTCGCCAACTTCATGCGTGCGCGAAGGCAATCCTTCATCGTGCACAAGAAGTGGAACCTGCCGGAAGCAATGGGGATGGAGTATGATCAGTACGACACCCCGGCAAGCCGCTGGCTTGCGGTGCATGAATACGGCCAGGTTCTGGGCGGACTGCGAATGACCCCCACGACCGCGCGGTGCGGCATCTACAGCTACATGATTCGCGACGCTCAACGCGGGCTTCTGGATACAATCCCCAGCGATCTCCTGGATTTCGAAGCGCCGGTCGACACTCATATCTGGGAAGTCACCCGTGGTTTCGTGATGCAATCGGTGCCGGCATCGATTCGGCGCGGCGTGCATGCTCGGATGGTGAATGAGATGGCGCGCACTGCCCGCGAATACGGCATCACGCAGATGCTGGCGCTTCTTCCGACCAACTGGTCGCGCTGGGCCGCGCGCTGCCGTCTGGACATGTCGCCGGCCGGCCGGGTCATGGATATTGACGGCATCGACTATCAGGCAGTGACGATACGCTTCGCCACGACGATGCACTAACCACCGACCACCCCCGCGAGCGGCCTTCCTCTGGCGCGCGCGGGGCGGTATTCTGGCGCATGGCCGATCTATTCGACACCCCTGAAGTCACCTCCGGATCGGCCGCCCCGCGCCCGCTTGCCGACCGGCTTCGTCCCGCCAGCCTTGCGGATGTGATCGGCCAGGAAAAGATCCTGGGGCCCGAGGGGCCGCTTGGCGCGATGCTGGTCGCCAACAGTCTGTCGTCGCTTGTCCTTTGGGGCCCGCCCGGGGTGGGCAAGACCACGATCGCCCGGCTTCTGGCGGATGCGACCGACCGGGCCTTCGTGCAGATCAGCGCGATCTTTACCGGCGTGCCGGAACTGCGCAAGGTGTTCGAGGCGGCGAAACTCAGGCGCGCGCAGGGGCGCGGAACGCTGTTGTTCGTGGACGAGATCCACCGTTTCAACAAGGCGCAGCAGGACGGGTTCCTGCCCCATATGGAGGACGGCACGATCCTTCTTGTCGGGGCGACAACCGAGAATCCCTCATTCGAACTGAACGCAGCGCTTCTGAGCCGGGCGCAGGTTATCGTCCTGGAGCGCCTGACGCTTGCCGACCTGGAGCGTCTGGCCCAACGGGCCGAACGCGAACTTGGCCGCGCCCTTCCTCTGAAGGCCGAGGCGCGCGAGGCGCTTCTGGAAATGGCGGACGGCGACGGGCGGGCGCTTCTGAACCTCGTAGAGCAGGTCGCCGCCTGGAAGACCGACACGCCGCTGAGTCCGGAGGCCTTGGCCCAAAGGCTGATGCGGCGGGCGGCCAAGTACGACAAGTCCGGCGACGAACACTACAACCTGATCTCGGCGCTGCACAAATCGGTCCGTGGGTCTGACCCCGACGCCGCGCTTTACTGGTTTGCCCGCATGCTTGAAGGGGGCGAAGACCCGCGATTCCTTGCCCGCAGGATCACCCGGATGGCGGTCGAGGATATCGGCCTTGCCGACCCGCAGGCGCAATCGATCTGTCTTCATGCCTGGGAAACCTACGAACGCCTGGGCAGCCCGGAGGGCGAACTGGCGCTGGCGCAGGCGGTCACCTATCTGGCGCTGGCGCCAAAGTCGAACGCCGGTTACGTCGCCTACAAGGCCGCCCGCGATGCCGCGCGGCGCACCGGATCGGAACCACCGCCGCGCCACATCCTGAACGCCCCGACAAGGCTGATGCGCGAACAGGGTTTCGGGGCGGGCTATGCCTATGACCACGACGCCGAGGACGGGTTCTCGGGCCAGAACTACTTTCCCGAGACCATGCGCCGTCCGGTCTTCTACCAGCCGGTCGAACGCGGCTATGAACGTGAGTTGAAGAAGCGCGTCGAATGGTTCGCCAAGCTTCGGGACAAGCGAAACACCTGACCCCCGGTGGCCGGGCACGCCGTCACATGGCCCTTCTTTGGTTGACATTGGCGCGCCCCGGACACAGGAAGGCGGCATGATCCTGACCCTTTCCCAAGTGGCCCTTGGCGGCGCGATCGGCGCCTCGGCCCGATACATGACGAACGTTGCCGCGATGCGGCTTTTCGGCCCGGGGTTTCCCTGGGCGACGGTGGCCGTCAACGTGGTCGGCTCGTTTCTCATGGGGGTTCTCGTCGTGGTGCTGGCGCACAAGGATGCGACACGCCTGGCGCCTTTCCTGATGACAGGGGTTCTGGGCGGGTTCACCACTTTTTCCGCCTTTTCGCTTGATGCGATGACGCTTTGGGAACGGGGGCAGACGGGCCTTGCGGCCGGCTATGTCCTCGGTTCGGTCGCGCTCTCGCTTGCGGCCATCGTCGCGGGAATGGGCGCAACACGATGGGTTTTCGCATGAGCGTACAGATCGTTGCCGTCAGCGAGGAAGACGGCGAAAGCCGCCTGGACCGCTGGATGAAGCGGCATTTCCCCCACGTGACGCAGGGTGCCATCGAAAAGCTGTGCCGGACGGGGCAGTTGCGGGTGGACGGCGGGCGGGTCAAGGCCGCCACCCGAGTCGTGCCCGGCAATCAGATCCGCGTGCCGCCCTTGCCGGCGGCGGGGGTGCCTGTCGAACATGTCCAGACACCGGGCCTGCCCGAAGCCGATGTGCGGCTGATCCAGTCCGCGGTCCTTTGGAAGGACGAACACATCATCGCGCTGAACAAGCCGCCGGGGCTGCCATCGCAGGGCGGGTCAGGGCAGGGGCATCGCCATGTCGACGGCCTGACGGAGGCGTTGAAATTCGGCTACAAGGATCGGCCGAAGCTTGTCCATCGTCTCGACAAGGATACATCGGGCGTTCTGTTGCTGGCGCGCACCGACCGGGTCGCCCGCGCACTGTCCGAGGCGTTTCGCGCCCGTACCACGCGCAAGATCTACTGGGCCGCCGTCGCGGGGGTCCCAAGCCCGCGCATGGGCACCATCCGGTTCGGGCTGGTCAAGGCCCCGGGGCACGGGCGGGGTGGCGAGGGCGAAAAGATGGTCGCCGTGCATCCCTCCAGGATCGACACGACCGAAGGGGCCAAGCGCGCGACCACCGATTACGCCGTCATCGACGCGCTGGGGTCGCGTGCCGCCTGGGTTGCGCTTGTGCCGGTGACCGGGCGGACGCACCAGCTGCGCGCGCACATGGCCGAGATCGGGCATCCGATCGTCGGCGATGGCAAATATGGCGGATCGGGGCAGGAGAACCTGGGCGACGGTTGGGGCGCGCAGCTTGGGGGCGAGATCAGCCGCAAGTTGCATCTGCATGCCCGGTCGATCAGTTTCGATCACCCGATCAGCGGCAAGCGGATCACCCTGACAGCACCGCTGCCGGACCACATGCGGCGGACGTGGAAGACCGTCGGCTGGTCGGACGCCGAAGCGCCGGACGACCCGTTCGGGGATCAGGCATGACGCCGGACCGGCTTGTGATCTTCGATGTCGACGGGACGTTGGTGGACAGTCAGGAACATATCGTTGCCGCCATGTCCGCGGCTTTCGATACGATCAGCCTGACCCTTCCGACCCGTCAGGAGGTTCTGTCGATCGTTGGCCTGTCGCTTGGCGAAGCCATCGCGCGGTTGCTCCCGGATGCGGCGCCGTCAGTTCGCGATGTCGCGGTTCAGGCCTACAAGCAGGCGTTCGGGCACCTTCGGGCGGGCACGCTTTCGCCGCTTTATCCCGGCGCGGCGGCGGCACTGGACGGATTGCACGCCCGCGACGGGTTCCAGCTTGGGATCGCGACCGGAAAATCCCGGCGCGGGCTTGCGCATATCCTTGAGGCGCACGGGCTGGAGCGTCACTTCGCGACCTGCCAGGTCGCCGACGATCACCCGTCGAAGCCGCATCCCTCGATGCTGTTGGCGGCTCTGGCCGAAACCGGGGTGGAACCGGCGCGCGCGGTCATGCTGGGCGACACGACCTATGATATCGAGATGGCCCGCGCCGCCGGCGTTGCCGCCATAGGCGTGTCCTGGGGCTACCACCGGCCGGAAGCGTTGGCCGGTGCGGGGGCCACACAGGTGATCGACCGCTTCGACGATCTTGAGGCCGCGCTTGTCAGGATTTGGGGGGCCGCATGAGCAACTGGAAGGCAAAGCGGTTCTGGACCGACGCCACGGCGCGCCCGGTGGCGGGCGGCTGGGGCATCTGGCTGGACGAGCGGCAGGTCAGGACACCGGCCAAGGCGCCCATGGTCGTCCCAAGCGTGGCACTGGCCACCGCGATCGCGGCAGAATGGCAGGCCCAGACCGGAGAGATCGACCCCTTGTCAATGCCGCTGACGCGCGCCGCCAATGCAGCGATCGACAAGGTCGCTGTCCAGTTCGACGAGGTGGCGGAACTGATCGCGGCCTATGGTGCATCCGACCTTCTATGCTACCGGGCAGAGGGGCCCGAGGCACTTGCCGCGCGGCAAGCCGCCGCGTGGGATCCGGTCCTGGACTGGGCAGAGCAGCGCTTTGGCGCGCCGCTGAACCGGGGAACTGGTGTCGTTCCGGTGTCGCAGCCGGTCGCAAGCCTGGACGCTCTCGCGCGTGAAGTGCGCTCTTTGTCCAATTTCACTCTGACCGCGCTCCACGAATTCGTCGGCCTTTCAGGGTCTCTTGTTCTGGGGCTTGCGGTCCTTCACGGCCATCTTGCGCCCCAAAGAGCCTGGCAGATCAGCCGAATCGATGAGAGCTGGCAGGCCGAGCTTTGGGGGGTGGACGAGGAGGCCGCCGAAGCGGCCGAGAGGAAAGCGGCGGAATTTATGTCTGCGCATAATTTCCTTAAACTGATTGCCGCCAGTACTTGAATGATGTTTCCCCGCGGGGCCCCGATGTCGGTATGTTTGGGCTAACATGACCGGAATGCTTGACGTAGCGGCGGGATTGCTGGATGCCAGCTTGACGTCAAGGTCGGAATATTCTCAAACTTGGCGTTATTGGGGCTTCACGCCGCAACAAGATCATCCGGCCTTGGGGCCGAACCAGAACCGCCCGGGAAGGGTGGAAACTCAGGAAGAGGTAAACATGAACAAGACTGTATTGCTTGGCACGCTGGCGGCTTCTGCCCTGCTGGCCGGTTTTGCATCGGCGGGTACGCTTGACGACGTCAAGGCGCGTGGCGAGCTGATCTGTGGTGTGAACACCGGCTTGACCGGCTTTGGCGCACCTGACGCGAACGGGAACTACCAGGGTTTCGACGTGGCGGTCTGCAAGGCCGTCGCAGCTGCTGTCCTGGGCGACCCGAACAAGGTCAAATACGTTCCGACGACCGGCGAAACCCGCTTCACCGCGCTCGCCTCGGGCGAGGTGGACATGCTGGCCCGGAACTCCACCTGGACGTTCTCGCGCGACAACGACCTGAAGCTCGACTTCGTGGCGGTCAACTACTACGACGGCCAGGGCTTCATGGTGCACAAGGATCTGGGCGTGTCTTCCGCCAAGGAACTGGACGGCGCCACCATCTGCATCCAGACCGGCACCACGACCGAACTGAACCTTGCCGACTTCTTCAAGGCGAACAACATCGGCTACACGCCTGTGACGGTGGCGGACGACTCCGAAGCGCAGCGTCAGTATCTGGCCGGTGCCTGTGACTCGTTCACGACCGACGCGTCGGGCCTTGCCGCCGTCCGCGCGACGATGCCGGATGCCGAAAACCACATCATCCTGCCGGAAATCATCTCCAAGGAGCCGCTTGGCCCGGTCGTGCGCCATGGCGACAACAACTGGGGTGACGTCGTGCGCTGGTCCTACTACGCGCTCGTCGCGGCCGAGGAAAAGGGCATCACCCAAGCCAATATCGAGGAAGTCGCCGCTTCGACCCAGGATCCCGAAGTCAAGCGTATCCTCGGTCTTGAAGGTGACCTTGGTGCAATGATGGGCCTTGACAAGGAATGGGCCAAGCGCGCCATCGCCGCGTCGGGCAACTACGGCGAAATCTTCGCCGCGACGATCGGTGAGGGCACGTCCATCGGCCTCGCCCGCGGTCTGAACGCGCTCTATACCCAGGGCGGCCTTCAGTACGCCCCGCCGTTCCGTTGATCGGCTAGAAAGATCGGGCGCGCCGCAAGGCGCGCCCTTTTCGTCAAGCGAAAGAACGATCGGTCCAGCAGGGGCAAAAGAACCCCGCGGACCCATCGCCCGGTCAAGGAACCGGGCCATCGCCGGGGAGAAATTCATGGCTTATGTCGCAAGCGCGCCGAAGGAACCCTTTCGGCTGAGCATGCTCGTTTATGACACGCGTTATCGGTCCTACACGATCCAGATCGTCGTGTTGTTCCTGTTCCTGGCCTTTCTGGCCTGGCTTCTGAACAATACGATCGAAAACCTTGCCGCCAAGGACAAGGACATCAATTTCAGCTTTCTCTTTCAGCGCGCCGGCTACGATATCGACCAGCAGCTGATTCCCTACACGAATGACAGCACACATGGACGGGCGCTGTTCGTCGGCCTGTTCAATACGCTGATCGTTGCGTTTTTCGGCTGCATCCTTGCGACCATCATTGGCGTCTTCGCCGGTGTCCTGCGACTGTCGGGAAACTGGGTCGTCGCGCGGTTGATGACGCTTTACGTCGAGACGTTCCGCAATATCCCGCTGCTGCTCTGGATCATTCTGGCCTTCGTGATCTTTTCCGAGACGGCACCCGCACCACGCGATTTCCGGGTGACCGACGAGATGGTAGCGGCCGGCGAAGCGCCCAGTGCCCACAAGATCCTGTTCGATTCCATCGCGTTCACGAACCGGGGCATGAACATTCCGCGCCCCTATCTCGATCATCCCCTCGGCAGCATCAACGTCCTTGACGTTCCGATCAATCTGTCAGGCCTTGCGGTCCTGGCGCTGATCGCGATCGGGATGTGGGTGAACGGCCGATTGCTTGGACATGCCAAGGCCGTCCAGGAGGAGACCGGCATCCGTCCGGTCACTTGGTGGAAGAGCCTTGTGGTCCTGTTTGTCCCGGTTATCGTCCTGCTCTTCGCGCTGGGCCTGCACTGGGAGATTCCAGAGTTGAAGGGCTTCAACTTCCAGGGCGGGATCAACGTTGCGCATTCCTTTACCGCACTGCTGATCGCGATCTCGCTTTATACGGGCGCATTCATCGCGGAAGCGGTCCGGGCGGGTATCCTCGCGATATCCAGGGGGCAGACAGAGGCGGCCTTTGCGCTGGGCCTGCGGCCCGGTCGGACGATGCGGCTTGTCATCCTGCCACAGGCGCTTCGGGTGATCATCCCGCCGCTCATCAGCCAGTATCTTAACCTGACCAAGAACACGACGCTTGGCATGGCGATCAGCTATCTGGACCTGAAGGGGACGCTGGGCGGGATCACCCTGAACCAGACCGGGCGAGAGCTTGAGTGCATGCTTCTCATGATGGCGATCTATCTGGTGCTGAGCCTGATCATCGCCTCGGGCATGAACGTCTTCAATACTGCCATGAAACTGAAGGAGCGCTGAGATGCAGAAAAGTGCGACCTTCGTCCGCAAGGAAATGCTGCAAGCGCAGGAACCGCCGACCTCGGAACGCGGGGCGATCAAGTGGGTGCGGGAAAACCTGTTTTCAAGCGCCCTGAACAGCGTGCTGACCATCGTCGGTCTGGTGGCGGCCTTCCTTGTCATCAAGGCGGCGCTGCCCTGGCTTTTGCACAGCGTCTGGAACGCCAATTCGCTGGGCGAGTGCCGCGACATCATCGCGGCGCGTTACGGCGAGGGGGCGACAGGTGCCTGCTGGGCCGTGGTGCGCGAACGCTGGCACCAGTACCTTTTTGGCTTCTACCCGCAGGAGCTTTTCTGGCGCCCGACCATGGCCTTCGGCCTGATGTTCGTGGCGCTGGCTCCGGTCCTTTACTACGGAAACCAGCGGGTCAACACGATCATGACCGGCGTCGTATCGATCCTGACGATCCTGGCTCTCATCGGGATATCCCTCGCGTTTCCCCAGACGATCGGCGGGGTCGAGGCCGGTGCACTGGCGGTTCTGGTGGCAGCACTTGTTCTTGGCGGCCTTACCGCCGTGGCCTGGCTCGCGCCAAAGCGTCTGTTGTACTTCACGCTGCTTTATCCGGCGGTCGGGTTCTATCTGCTTTGGGGCGGGTCGATCTGGGGGCCGATTGGCACGCTCGCGGGTTTTGCGGTGCTGGTGGTGGTCTATAACCTCACCAAGGGACAGCTTGGTGTTGTCGTCGGGACCGGCGCGGGGGTCGTCGCGGCGGCCATCTGGTGGCTTGCGATCCAGTCCCATGTGACCGGCGCGCTCCATTCGGTGCTGCCGCTGGGAACGGCGCATGTCGATTCCGACGAGTTTGGCGGGTTCCTCCTGGCGTTCGTGATCGGGGTCACGGCCATCGCAGCCTCGTTGCCGATGGGGATCCTGCTGGCGCTGGGCCGCCGGTCGGACATGCCGTTGATCAAGGCGCTGTCGGTGGGCTTCATCGAGTTCATCCGCGGCGTGCCCCTGATCACGATGCTGTTCACGGCATCGCTCTTGCTGCAGTACTTCCTGCCGCCGCGGTCGAATTTCGACCTGATCCTGCGGGTCATCATCCTCGTCACCTTCTTTTCGGCGGCCTATATCGCCGAGGTGATCCGGGGCGGCCTCGCGGCCCTGCCGCGCGGTCAGTACGAGGCGGCCGACGCGCTGGGCCTCGACTACTGGCAAGCGCAGCGGCTGATCGTCATGCCGCAGGCCCTGAAGATCTCGATCCCGGGGATCGTCTCCTCGTTCATCGGGCTTTTCAAGGACACCACCCTTGTCGCGCTTGTCGGTCTGCATGACCCCCTTCAGGGTGTCACAAAGGTCGTCCGGGCGGCGATCGAATGGAAGGGCATCTACTGGGAGCCCTACATCTTCGTCGGCCTTATCTTCTTCGCCTGCTGCTTCAGCATGTCGCGGTACTCCATGTACCTCGAACGCAAGCTGAAGCGCGATCACCGTTAAGGAGGTTCCAGAAATGTCGGACCCGCACGCCATCACCCGCGAAATCGACCGCAGCCACATGCAGGTTTCGGACGAGGTCGCGATCCAGATCACCAACATGAACAAGTGGTACGGTCAGTTCCACGTTCTGCGCGACATCAACATGACGGTGAACCGCGGCGAACGCATTGTCATCTGCGGCCCCTCCGGGTCAGGAAAGTCGACGCTGATCCGCTGCATCAACCGGCTTGAGGAACACCAGGCGGGGCAGATCGTCGTCGACGGAACCGAACTGACTTCGGACCTCAAGAACATCGACAAGGTCCGGTCGGAAGTCGGCATGGTGTTCCAGCACTTCAACCTTTTCCCGCACCTCACGATCCTGGAAAACTGCACGCTCGCCCCGATCTGGGTTCGCAAGATCCCGCGGAAAGAGGCGGAAGAAACCGCGATGCACTACCTGTCGAAGGTGAAGATCCCCGAACAGGCCCACAAGTATCCCGGCCAGCTTTCCGGCGGCCAGCAGCAGCGCGTCGCCATCGCGCGGTCACTGTGCATGCGCCCCCGGATCATGCTGTTCGATGAACCCACATCGGCGCTTGACCCCGAAATGATCAAGGAAGTGCTCGACACCATGATCGAGCTTGCCGAAGAGGGGATGACGATGCTTTGCGTGACGCACGAGATGGGCTTTGCCCAGGCCGTCGCGAACCGCGTTATCTTCATGGACCAGGGCCAGGTCGTCGAGCAGAACGAGCCGAAGGAGTTCTTCAACAACCCGCAGTCGGACCGGACCAAGTTGTTCCTGAGCCAGATCCTCGGGCACTGACCGGCGGTGAACCAATCGAAAGCCCCGGCCCCAGGCCGGGGCTTTTCCTTGTTCAGTCGCGCCCAGAAGGCACGAAGAAATCAAGGGCCGACCCCTGGCCGGGCATTGCCTGGGACCAGGATGGAATGTCGAAATCCACCACAAGCGTCGCCGCCGTCGGATAGCGGTGGAAATCCGGGTCCATTGGCGCCCGCGCCGGCAGCATGCCCGCCAGCGCGGCGATCCCGGGATTGTGGCCGATCATCATCACGCAGTCGCCGGTCGCCCGGCGAAGGACGTCCAGCATCAGGTCCGGGCCGGCGTGGTAAAGCCGGTCGGTAAAGGTCACCTCGGGCGTGACCTCAAGCGGCGCGGCCGCGACGGTTGCCCAGGTTTCGCGCGTGCGCTGGGCCGAGGAACACAACACCTGATCCGGTTCGTAGCCGCGCGAATGCAGCCATTCGCCCAGTTCCAGCGCCGCGCGCAGCCCCCGCCGGTTGAGGGGGCGGTCGAAGTCTTCCAGGCGGGGATCGTCCCATGCGGATTTTGCGTGGCGCGTCAGGATCAGGCGGCGGTGCCCGGCGGGTGTCATTTGTGAAACTGCCTCATGTGATACGCGGATTGTTCGGGCAGCCTGCCATAGGCTTGCGACACCGGGCAAGCACGGCGAACACCGCAGCCGGAAGAAAGACACGCATGTCCCCCTTCCGTGTCCAGATAGGCGTGGCAGCCGGGAAGGTCGTATCCCTCGCCGGTCAGCGCCTGCGCGGGGCACGCCGAAAGGCAGGGCCTTGCCACGCAGCTTTCACAAGGGTTCAAGGCGGGCGCAGGCAATGCCAGCCGGTCGCGCAGCGCGACCGCCCCGCGATAGCTGACCCAAAGCCCCGCGCGATCGTGCACGAGGATGCGGACGGGCGAGGCCCAGGCCCGGCCCGAGGCCAGCGCCCAGCGAAAGAAGGGCGCATAGGGCGGCCCGTCCGAAGGAAAGATCGCCGTCCCCCCAAGCCCCTCGGCCAGCGCGCCGATCACCCGTTTCGACCAGCGGTCGACGGGGTCTGGCGCGCCGTCGCGCCATTCGCCCGAGGCGGTCAGCAGCGGCCAGAATCCGGGCTCTGAGGGGCCGATGAGGACGATGGTACCCGTGCCTCCGGGGGCGCCATCTTCGGCGCCGGGGTGAAGCGCGCCGAAGACCGCAAGGCAATGCGGCCGCGCCAGCGCGTCGATCGTGTCAAGGGTGATCACTGCCCGCGCGGCTTCACGCGCGGCTCGGTCGATCGGATGATCGAACCCGCGCCATGATCGGTGAACAGTTCCAGCAGGCAGGCGTTCGGCACGCGCCCGTCCAGGATCACCACCGCGCGCACGCCGGCATCAAGCGCGGCAAGCGCGGTTTCCGTCTTCGGGATCATTCCGCCCGCGATCACGCCCCTGTCGGTCAGGTCGCGGACCTCCTGCGGGGTCAGCTGGGTCACCACCGCGCCGGTTTCGTCCTTGACACCCGACACGTCCGTCAAGAGAAGCAGGCGGTCGGCCCTGAGCGCACCGGCCAGCGCGCCCGCCGCGGTATCGCCGTTGACGTTGAAGGTCTCGTTTTCGTTGCGGCCCGTGGCCACGGGGGCGACCACCGGGATCATCCCCGCGCCGAAGAGGTCGCGCAGGATCTGCACGTTCATTTCGACCGGGCGGCCTACGAAGCCAAGCTCCGGATCGTCAGGTTCGCAGACGATCAGGTCGTCGTCCTTGCCGGAAATGCCGACCGCGCGCCCGCCCTGATCGTTGATCGCCTGAACGATCCGCTTGTTGACCAGGCCGGACAGGACCATTTCCACCACCTCGACCGTGGCCTTGTCGGTGACGCGCTTGCCGCGGACGAATTCGGACTTGATGCCAAGCTTGCCCAGAAGGTCGTTGATCATCGGGCCGCCGCCATGGACGACGACCGGGTTCACGCCCACCTGCCGCATCAGCACGATGTCGCGGGCGAAGTCTGCCATCGCGTCCTCGTCGCCCATCGCGTTGCCGCCGAATTTCACGACGACCACCGCGCCGGCATAGCGTTGAAGATAGGGCAGGGCTTCGGAAAGCGTCCGGGCGGTGGCGATCCAGTCACGGTTCATGTCTTGCTTTCTCATCGGGCGTCCCACGGGGTTTCGATGGGTTTGTTAGCCCCTTGGGGGCCGCCTGCCAAGTGTCTTGGGGTGTTGCCTTTCCCCGGCGTTCACCTAGTTTGCCCGAGACGGAACGGAGAGCATGATGACCGATCAGAAGACACTCCTGTTGACCGGTGCGTCCCGCGGGATCGGGCATGCGACGGTGAAACGCTTCGCGCGCGAGGGCTGGCGCATCCTGACCTGTTCGCGTCATCCCTTCCCCGAAGGATGCCCCTGGGGCGGAGGGCGCGACGACCATATCCAGATCGACCTGGCGGATCCCGCAGCGACCATGGCCGCGATCGAGGTGATACGCGGCAAGATCGGCGGTCGGCTTGATGCGCTGGTCAACAACGCCGGCATATCGCCCAAGGGGGCGGGGGGAAGCCGCCTGAATTCCATCGACACGGACCTGCGCGACTGGGGGAAGGTGTTTCACGTCAACTTCTTCGCGCCCATCGTCCTGGCGCGCGGGCTGCGGGATGAACTGTCGGTGGCAAGGGGCGCGGTGGTCAATGTGACATCCATCGCCGGCAGCCGGGTCCATCCTTTCGCCGGGGCCGCCTATGCCACGTCGAAGGCGGCGCTGAAGGCGCTGACGCGCGAGATGGCGCATGACTTCGGCCCTCTCGGCGTGCGCGTGAACGCCATTGCGCCGGGAGAGATCGAAACCTCGATCCTGTCGCCCGGGACCGAAAAGATCGTCGAGGGCTTGCCGCTGCGCCGTCTGGGCCAGCCCGCTGAAGTGGCCGATGTGATCTGGTTCCTGTGTTCGGACGCGTCGAGCTATGTCACGGGGACCGAGATCGAGGTGAACGCAGGGCAGCACGTCTGAGCCATTTCGTCCGCTTGCGCGGGCGACCCGCCGGAGGGGCGCTGCCCCTCCGGACCTCCCCGAGGTATTTGGGGCAAGATGAAGGGGTTATTCAAGCGAGGCGATCAGAGCACGCAGCGTTTCGATCCCGTCGCCCTTCTCGGACGAGGTCATGACGATCTCGGGATAGGCTGCGGGATGTTTCGCAAGCGCGCCGCGCACCTGCGCCAGAGCCTTTTCGCGTTCCTTTGCCGACACCTTGTCGGCCTTGGTCATCACGACCTGAAAGGTGACGGCGGACTTGTCGAGTAGGGTCAGGATATCCTCGTCCACCTTCTTGATGCCGTGGCGGGTATCAACCAGGACAAAGGCGCGGCGCAGGGTCTGGCGGCCCGAAAGGTAGTCCTTGAGCAACGCCTGCCATTTCCTCACGACCGCCAGCGGCGCCTCGGCGAAGCCGTAGCCGGGCAGGTCGACAAGGTAGGGACCGCCGGGCGTGGTGAAATAGTTGATCTCCTGCGTGCGCCCCGGTGTGTTGGAGGCGCGGGCGAGGCTTCGACGTCCGGTCAGCGCGTTGATCAGGCTGGACTTGCCGACGTTCGACCGGCCCGCGAAGCAGACCTCCAGCCGGTCGGCCGGCGGCAGGCCGTCCATGGCGACCACACCCTTGAGAAAGGCCACATCGCCCGCAAAAAGCTTGCGCCCGCGTTCGCGCGCGAAATCGTCGGGCTCCGGTGCAAGGGGAAACGCGAGTGTCATGTGATCGTCACCTCGTCGCCAACGGAAATGTCGCCGGAGTGCGTCACGACCGCGTAGACGCCGAAGTCCTGATGGCCCCAGGCGGTCCTGAGCGCGCCAAGCGTGTCGGCATCAGAGAGCCCGGTATCGGGGTTCACGGTGGTCGCCTTGCAGCGGGTGATGCGCTGGCGGATCACGAGTTCCGCCCCGCCGATACGGAGCGTCTTGCCGATCATGCCAAACTCGGCGAATGGCGGCAGATCGTCGAGCCAGAGATTGCCGCGAAACCGGTGGGCAGAGATGTCCTGTCCCATGCGGTCGCCGAGCGCGCGCAGCGACGCAAGGCTGAGGATCGAGATGAAGGGATCGGGCCAGTCGGTCATCGCCTGCCCCGGAACGCGGGCCACGAAGGCGGGCGCGGGACGATCGGCAGGCCACAGTGGGCGCAGCCAGCCGATCAGGCTTTCGGCATCGTGGGCGTCATCCGGCGAGACCGTGATCGGTGCGCAGTCGGGATGGGACAGGGTGACGCGGCGGGCTGCGGTTTCCGACGCCGCGCGAATGGCCATCAGCCGGTGCCCGGTGACGCCGCGCAGGAAGTTCGGCTTGGGCGCCCATTCGGTCAGGTTGGCGCCGAACTTCGCCGCTTCGTGCGCGACGGCCCATTCGCGATCGAAGGGCAGGGCGCGACCCTCGGTCAGGGTCGCGCCCGCGATTTCCTCATAGCCGATCGACTTGACCGGGTGCCGGCAGATGAGGGCAAGCCGGGCTGTCATTTGCCGGGGGAGCCGCGCTTCATTCCGGCCCGGATGTTGCCGAAGATGTCGGGGCGTTTCCCGTGCATCGACATGATCGTGTACTGCTGGATGAAGGTGATCGTGTTGTTGGTGATCCAGTAAAGCACGAGCCCAGATGCGAACGACCCCAGCATGAACATGAAGATCCACGGCATCCAGGCAAAGATCGCCGCCTGCGCGGGGTCCGTCGGCGCGGGGTTCAGCTTTTGTTGGAACCACATCGAGATGCCCAGAAGGATGGGCAGGACGCCGAGCGAGAAGATGAAGAAGAGCGACCCGTGTTCGGGGGTGGCCCAGGGCAGAAGGCCGAAGAGGTTCAGGATGGACGAAGGGTCGGGCGCCGACAGGTCGCGCAGCCAGCCGAAGAACGGGGCGTGATAGAGCTCGATCGTGACGTAGATCACCTTGTAGAGCGAGAAGAAGATCGGGATCTGCAGAAGGATCGGCAGGCAACCCGATGCGGGGTTCACCTTTTCCTTCTTGTAAAGCGCCATCATCTCTTGCTGAAGCTTCTGGCGGTCGTCGCCGGTGCGCGCCTTGATCGCCTCCATCTCGGGCTGAAGCTCTTTCATCTTGGCCATCGAGATGTAGGATTTCCGCGCAAGCGGGAAAACAAGCGTCTTGATAACGATGGTCAAGGCGATGATCGCCAGACCCATGTTGCCGATAAGGCCATGCAGCAGGTGCAGCAGCCAGAACATCGGCTTTGTCAGGAAGAAGAACCAGCCCCAGTCGATGGAATCGATAAAGCCCTGGATCGTCGGACGGCTGGCGTCCGGGTCGATCCCGGCAAGACGGTCGAGCCAGCCGGGGTTGTTTTCGTAGCGCTTGATGGTTTCCCATTCCTTCGCGCCGGCAAACAGCATGGTTTTGGCGGCACCTTGCGCCCCGGGTGCAACCTCGATCACGGGCAGACGGGTTTCCGCCTGATAGATGTCGTTTGCGGCGGCGTAGCGGACGACGGATTTGAAGGCCTGACCCGGTTCGGGGATCAGCGTGGCCATCCAGTACTTGTCGGTAAAGCCGATCCAGCCATTCTGGGTCACGTCGATCAGTTCGGCGTTGCCTTCGCCCGCGACCTGGTCAAGTTCGGGGATGTTGTCGTACTTGATTTCTTCCAGCTTGCCGTCGGCGCCGCGCACAAGACCCTCGTGCAGGACATAGATCCGCTGTTCGTCCGGGATGCCGTGGCGTGCGATGATCCCGTAGGGCGCAAGGCGCACCGCGGCGCCGGTGTTGTTTTCGACCGACTGGGTGATGGTGAACATGTAGTCGGGATCGACCGCGACGGTGCGGTGGAACACGAGGCCAGCGCCGTTGTCCCAGCTGAGGGTGACCGGGGTATCGACCGTCAGCTTCGCGCCTTCGGGCGCGGACCAGACCGTGCGCGCATCGGGCACAAGCTTGGGGTCCAGCCCGCCGGCAGCCTGCCATCCATAGACGGCGTAGTAAGGCTTGGCGCCCACCTCGGCTCCGACCGGGGCGAAAAGCCGGACATCGGGCGAACCGGCATCAAGCGTTTCCTTGTAGTCGCGCAGTTGCAGATCGTCGATGCGGCCGCCGGCAAGCGACAGAGTACCGCGCAGGCGCGGCGTGTCGATGTCGATCCTGGCTGCGGCAACCGCGGCGGCGGCCTCGGGCGTGGGGGTCGCCTGCGCGGTGGCGGGCGCAGCCGCGGGTTCGGTCGCCGAAACCTCGGCCGGGGCGGCTGGTTCGGGCTGTGGCAGTGGCGGGGTGAAGAACGTGTACCAGACGAAGATGACCGCCGCCGAAAGCACTGTCGCGAGGATGAGGTTCTTGTTCTGATCGTCCATCGAGGGCACACCGCCAGTCATTCAAGGTCAGCGCCGGTTCAACAGAACGGGCGCTGAAAGGTCAAGCGCTTTCCTGCGAAACCGGTCCTCGCACCGGGCTGGCGCGGTCCTGCGGATGGGGCAATCGGGCCGTCGCTGGCGCCACCCTCGGGATCAATCGTCGGCGCGAATGCGCGGCGGGGCATCCGCCACAGCGGCGGTGCCGCGGACAAGGCCCGCGAAATCGAACAGTGACGGGTCCAGCAGATGCGACGGCCGGGTATTCATCAGCGCGCGGAACATCACCTGCCGGCGGCCCGGGCTGCGGGCTTCCCAACCGTCGAGGATCTGCTTGACCTGCTGGCGCTGAAGGCCGTCCTGCGATCCGCAAAGATCGCAAGGGATGATCGGGTAGTTCATCGCGCGGGCGAACTTCTCGCAGTCCGCCTCGGCGACGAAAGCCAGCGGTCGATAGACGAAAAGGTCGCCATCCTCGTTCACGAGCTTGGGTGGCATGGTGGCCAGCCGCCCGCCGTGGAAGAGGTTCATGAAGAACGTCTCGAGAATATCGTCGCGGTGATGGCCAAGGACGACCGCGCTGCAGCCTTCCTCCCGCGCGATGCGGTAAAGGTTTCCGCGCCGCAGTCGGGAACACAGCGCGCAATAGGTGCGACCCTGCGGAACCTTGTCCACGACGATGGAATAGGTGTCCTGGTATTCGATGCGGTGGGGGACGCCCATCCGCGTCAGGAACTCTGGCAGGACCGTCGCCGGAAACCCCGGCTGACCCTGGTCGAGGTTGCAGGCCAGAAGATCGACGGGCAGCAGGCCGCGCCACTGCAACTCGTGCAGGACTGCAAGAAGGGTATAGCTGTCCTTTCCGCCCGAAAGGCAGACCAGCCAGCGCGCGCCGCGTTCGATCATGCCATAGGTCTCGATCGCCTCGCGCACCTCGCGCACGATGCGCTTGCGGAGTTTCTTGAACTCCGTCGAGGTGGGGGCACCCGCGAAAAGCGGGTGGATATCGTCAAGATCGTCCAGCATGCCTGCCCCCTATCCTTTCCGGGCCTTGCCGCCAAGGGGAATCGCATGATCGCTTGCGTTGTGCAGGCTGGCTGCTACGCTCCCGCAAGGGGCGCGAGGAAGGACACCGATGGCCAAGGCTTCACCGGAAGACGCCCAGGCGCGCGCGAACCTGCGCGACCTGAAGAAATCCCTCATCCGTCTTCAGAAGGAACTGCGCAAGACCGTCAAGAAATACCTGCGCGCCGACATGGACCAGACCAAGATCCGCGCGGCGCTGGACAAGGCGCTGGACGGCGCCGACGAAACGCGCGACGCACAGAAAGACAGCAGGACTTTCGACACCAAGGCGCTGGCCGAGGGGACGATCAAGGCGATGGCGGAGCTTGAGGATCTGGATGCCGCGATGGCCGATCTTGCCAAGCGGCTCAGCCTGGCCAAGCGTTTCATGAAGCGATCGGCGATCGACGACCGCGCGTTTCTGGCCAAGCGGGTGCGCGACTGGCAGGTGGAGATCCGCCAGCCTCCGAAACCTCTGGGCGCGCTTCTGAAGATGGTGAAGAAGGGAACAGAGGCGGATCACCCGGCGGGCAAGCTGTTGCCCATGTTGCCGATGGCCGTCTTGTTCTGGATCATGTTCGAAACGATCGAGGCAGGGGTCAGAAAGATCTGACCCGGCCTTCAATCGGGCACATTGTCTATCCCCGACCCGCCCCAGGGATGGCAGCGCAAAATCCTGCGGGCCGCCAGCCATGCGCCCTTGAACGCCCCATGCTTTTCCAGCGCCTCTAGCGCGTAGGCCGAACAGGTCGGCTGGTACCGGCAGCCGTGCCCGACCCAGGGGCTGAAGATCAGCCTGTAGGCGCGCACCGGGGCTGCGACGATATGGGCAAGCGGGCTCATCTTTCCCTGCCGTTTTCCTTGCCGTGGACCTGCGCGAGGGCGCGAACCAGATCGCCAAGCAGCAACTGGAAGTCGCGGCTGGCGGTTTCATCGCGGCGCCCGACAAGAACATAGTCCCATCCGGGGCGGCCGTGAACCGGCAGGATCATTCGCGCGGCCTCGCGCAAGCGGCGCTTTGCGCGGTTGCGGGCAACCGCGTTGCCGACCTTCTTGGAACAGGTAAACCCGACGCGGAGGGAATCGCCCCCGGGTTCGCCGTCTCGGCGCCTGCGCGCCTGCAGCAGGAACGACGGCGTGCCCTGGCGGCGTGCCTGCGCCGCGCGCAGGAAATCGGCCCGTCTGGACAGGACCGCCGGACAAACGGAAACCGCCGGCGGCGTCACCGTTTCAGGGTCTTGCCCTTCCACGGGAGCCACCGGCGGCGTCATGCCGTTCGTGCCGGTTTCTGGCCTCAGGCCGAAAGAACCTTGCGGCCCTTCGCGCGGCGGGCGTTCAGAATCTTGCGGCCACCCTTGGTCGCCATGCGTGCGCGAAAGCCGTGACGGCGGGCGCGGACGAGGTTCGACGGTTGGAAGGTGCGCTTCATCGCTTCAACTCCGGTAGGGGCGACCCAAACCCTGATGGATTCGAAGGCCGCTATCATTCGAAGCCCGGCTCATAGACGCGGTCAGGCGGCAAGTCAACGTGTCTCGCGGTTTTTTCGTAGCCGGGGCGGAACCCTTCGTGGCAACCGACCGGCAAATCGCTGTTCATCACCGCGCGACTTTGCTAGCCATGTGCCGAATGTTTCAGTGCCGGGCCGTCGCCGGGAAAGTTCGCATGTTCTTGAACACTCTGTCAGGCCGATTCCTGCTATTGACGATGATTTTCGTCATGCTGGCGGAGATTCTCATCTTCGTCCCCTCGGTCGCGCGCTTTCGCGAAGACTACATCCTGTCGCGCCTTGAACGGGCCCAGATCGCGTCGCTTTCGCTTCTTGCCGCCGGGGACATGATCGATCAGGCCGTCGAGCAGGAGCTTCTGGCCAATGCCGAGGTCTTCAACGTCGTCTTGCGGCGCGACGAGATTCGCCAGCTCGTGCTGTCCTCGCCGATCCCCGGACCGATCGAGGAAACTTTCGATCTGCGCAATGCTCCGGCCTGGGATCTGATCCGCGACGCCGTTGTCTGCCTGCTGACCCCGCGGGACCGGGTGATCCGCGTCATCGGCGACCCGGTAAAGCGCGCAGGCCTTCTCATCGAGGCGACGATGGCCACGGCGCCGATGCGGCAGGCGATGATCGACTACGGCATCCGGATCCTTGGCCTGTCGGCGGTCATCTCGGCGCTGACGGCGGCGCTTTTGTTCTTTGCGGTCCGCAAGGTCCTGGTTTCGCCGATCCGCCGCGTCGTGGACAGCATGCGGGCCTATCAGGACGCGCCCGAGGATGCGCGCCGGGTGATCGAGCCGCGTTCGGACGTGGTGGAACTGCGCGAGGCAGAGGTCGCCCTGCAGATGATGCAGCGCCAGCTCACGCAGTCGCTGCGCCAGAAGGAACGGCTTGCCCAACTGGGCGGGGCGGTTGCCAAGATCAGCCACGACCTGCGCAACATCCTGTCGACCGCACAACTCTTCGCAGACCGAATGGAGGACAGCGCCGATCCGATGGTCAAGCGCGCGGCGCCGAAGCTTGTCGGTTCGATCAGCCGGGCGGTAGGGCTGTGCGAAACCACGCTGGCTTTCGGCAAGGCCGAAGAGGCGCCGCCCTCGCTGACGCGGTTCGGTCTGGCCGGCATCGTCCACGAGGTCGCCGAGACCGAGAAGCTTGCGGCAGGCGACGGGCAGGTGGAAATCGTGACGGATGTCGCCCGCGATGTCCAGGTGCGGGCCGACCGCGAACAGCTATATCGCGTGCTGACCAACCTCGTGCGCAACGCCCGGCAAGCGATCGAGGCGACCGGGAAGCCCGGAACGGTCGAGATCGCGATCGGTGAAGGCTCCGATGGCTGGTGGGTCAGCGTCGGCGATACCGGCCCCGGGCTGCCCGACCGCGCGCGCGAACACCTGTTTCAACCCTTTCAGGGTGGGGCGCGCAAGGGCGGAACCGGCCTTGGACTGGCGATCGCGGCAGAACTGGTCAGGGGGCATGGCGGCAAGTTGGAGCTTGTCCGCTCCGATGGCGACGGGACTGTATTCCGGCTGACGGTGCCGCGTGTGCCGGCGGCAGGGGCTGGTCAGCGCAGTTCGTAAAGATCCCTTCCGGTTTCGGCGTTTTGACCCTTGCAATGCCCCGCCCGCGCCGCTAAATCCCACTCCCACGCACCCGTAGCTCAGCTGGATAGAGCACCAGACTACGAATCTGGGGGTCAGGAGTTCGAATCTCTTCGGGTGCGCCATTTTCTCTCAGCAAAACGGCAATGACGGCGCCTGAAAGGCGCAGCACATGTCGATGGACTACGCCCGTCCCGTGGCAGGCTGCCAGCCAGCGCCGCGACCTTGAACCGACAAGACCTCGTGTGATCCGTCTCGGCCCTGAAGTGGCACGCGTTGTGTTGGCAGATCAGTCATCGCACCTGCATCAATCCGCCGGTTTCAGTGCGTCGGGCAGCCTGCTGTTGCGGATCAGGTGCCTTGCGCGGTTTGCAAAGGTCGTCTCGAACGCATGTTGGCGGGCGAAGTCGCGGGCGCGGATGGCGGTTTCGGCGATCTCTTCACGGTTGGCGTCGAGCCGCGCCACCGTTGCGGCCAGTCGGGCGGCATCGAACATCGGGGTGACCCACCCGCCTCGGGATTCGCGGACAACACCGCAGAAGGCTTCGTTGTCGTAGCCGGCGATCGGCACCCCGCAGGACATCACCTCGGGGTAGGTGCTGGAGGGGTCGCCCTGCGGGTGACAGCAGATGAAGAGATCCGCGCTTTCCTTCAGATAGGGAATCCAGCCCGTATCGAAATCGAGAACCCCCCGCAGGACCACCCGGTCATTCAGGCCCCGGCTGCGAATCTCGGCCTCCAGCGCATCCTTCAACGGCCCGCCGCCGAAGATATCCATCTGGAACGGCACGCCCAGTCGCGCCAGTTCGCCCGCGACGCGCGGAAGTTCCATCACGCCCTTCATCGCGATCAGCCGCCCGCCGAAGACCAGCCTGAGCGGCGCGGCCTGCCGCAGGCGCGCGATCTTTTCCTCAAGGGCCCCGTCGTCGATCACGCCTTCGCGCCCGACGCGGTTGTCGAAGAAAAGAAGCATGTTGTCGTTCAGTCCGCGATAGTTCTCGAAGGTCGGGGTGCCGCTGCAGTGAAGTCCGGCCGCGATCCGGAGCGCCTGCCGGCGGATGCGTTCGGTCCGCCAGAGCCAGAGACGGCGGCGCAGGCGCACAAGCGGATTTGATACCTCTGCGTCCAGGATCTGTCGTTCGGTGGTCGGGGAATATTCCGCCGTGAACACGATGGGCACACCGAGACGGTGGCAAAGCCTTGCGGTTTCGGCCTCTTCGCGGGACAGGAAGGCAAGGACGGCAGCGGCCTTGGCAAGCCGGGCCGCAAGCGCCTCTGGCGTCGCGGGGCGCACCTCAAGTTCGGTTTCCGCCTCGCCCGGCAGATATTCCGCATGGTCCATGTCGGTCGTCGGCGTATCGGAAAGGCTGACCAGGCTGGTCACCGGCCCCGGCCATGTCCTTGCCAGTTCCGCCGTTCCGGTCATGTATTTGCGGGTCAGGATCAGGCCGCCGCGTGGGCCTCGCTGCGCGCTCAGCGCAGGCAAGAGGACAAGTTCGCCGGGGGTGGCAGATTCATCGGTCATGACAGTCGGTCCACCATCGCAAGTATTTCATCCGTGTCCGCCGCAAAGCCCCCTTCGGCGGGTTCCGCAACGACAAAGCCGAAGCGCATGCCCATGCGATCGGCAAATTCCTTGTAGGGCATCGCGAAGCGGTCGGGCGGCTGGATGACCAGAAAGGCCCCGTTGTCGGCCATCGAATAGATCGCGTGGGACAGATGGCTTCCCTCGACCGCGATCACGATCCGCGCGCCCATGATCTTGCGGGAAATCTCTTCCGGTTCCGCCCGCGAAGGCACGACGATCTCGAAACCCCGGGCGGCGAGCGTTTCGCAAAGTGCTGCCTCGTTGACCAGCCGGCGCGGTACACCGTCATCCCCGCGGGCCAGAAAGACGCCGGGCCGGGAAACCTGCCCTCCGAGCCGCCGGCTCAGCCTGTCGCGCAACTGCCGGTAGCGGCTTTCCTTGAAGGGGTTCTGGGCGAAGTCGCTATAGACGGTCAGATGGCGGATGCGCGCATGACCCGGCATCCAGGGCTGCGGAAGACCCAGCAGATCGCGATACCCCCCCTCGTGACGGTAGGGCTTTCCTGGTGCGCCGATCCGGGTTTCGGCGTCGCCGGGGATCATCTCGAGCGGAAAGCTGTCCAGCAGGAAGTTCCCGAAAAAGTCGGCGCCTGTCCAGGTCGTCGCCAGATGGGCATTCTCGATCTCTTGCCGGGTTGGCAGGGCGGGCGATCCGTGTGAAGGGGCTTCCGCCCCGATGCGTTCCTTCCAGGCACCGCAGTAAACGTATGGCCCGGCAATGACCGCATCGGTCAGGACAAAGGCGCGGGTCGGATGATGGTGCGCCGTGGCGCCGTCGATCAGCGCCTTTTCCACCTGCCAGTCCCGCCAGGGCGACAGACCCCGGATCCTGTCCAGCGCGCCATCGGGAAAGACAGCGGGACGCCCGTCGGTTTCCTGCGCCGGGCTGACTTCCCAGCTTTCGATCGCCACTTCCGAAAGCGTCGCGCCGCGGCCATGCAACAGCCGGCGCCAGCCCCAGCCCAGGTAGGCGGCGTTGGTCAGCATGGCTGGCGAACGATCCCGATGATCCGTTCCTGATCCACGGGATCGAGGTCTGGAAAGATCGGCAGGCAAAGAACCTGGTTTGCCGCGCGGCGAGCGACCGGCAGCATCGATGGGGCGGCCGACGGCAGGTCGCGGTACATCGGAAGGTCCGAGATCAGCGGATAGAAATAGCGCCGGGCAAAAAGCCCGTCCTGGCGCAGACGTTCGTAAAGCGCGTCGCGGCTGATCGGATAGCCATCGCCGACGAGGATCGGGAAGTGGTAATAATTGTGCCCCGCGCGGCCCGGGGGGCAGACGGCACGAAGCCCGGGCACATCGCCAAGCGCGTCCGAGTAGTGGTTTGCAAGCCGCGCCCGAGTTGCGATCGCGCTATCCATCTGCGGCAGCAGTGCCAGCCCTACAGCGGCGTTCAACTCGCTCATCTTCGTGTTCAGGCCGGTTTCGAGAACCGTCGTCTCGTCCACGATCCCGTAGTTCCCGAGGCGGTCGATGGCGAGCTTGGTTTCCCGGTCAGGCGATATGATCGCGCCGCCTTCGAAGGTGTTGAAAACTTTCGTCGCGTGAAAGCTCAGGACCGAAAGATCGCCCGAAGTGCAGATCGAACGGCCGTTTTCGCGCACACCGAACGCGTGGGCCGCATCGTAGATCAGCCTTAGCCCGTGGCGGTCGGCGACCCTTTGCAGCCCGTCCGTATCGCATGGGGTGCCATAGCAGTGCACCGCCAGGATCGCCTGGGTCCGGCTGGTAATCCGCTTTTCGACTTCCACCGGATCGAGGTTCAGCGTCACAGGGTCGATGTCGGCGAAGACGGGCTCTGCCCCGGCCCAGCGGATCGCGTGACTTGTCGCAACGAAGGAGAAGGCCGGTGTGATGACCTCGCCGGTGATGCCGTGGTGGCGAAGGGCAAGCACGAGGCCCATCGATGCGTTTCCGACCATGGATATGTGATCCACGCCGAGATATTGACCGAGCGCTGCCTCGAACCGCTGAAGGATCGGTCCGCCGTTGGACAGGATTCTGGTTTGCCAGATTTCCTGCAAGAGTGAATAGACATCCTCAAGGGGGGGAAGGATCGGGCGGGTTACATACACCGGCGGTCTGGTCATCGCCTTGGTCTACTTTCTATCTTGCTTGATGCCTTGCTTCGGTATGCTGCTTGTAGCAGCGCCTTGGCGTTGGCATCTATGGATCGGCGACATTGCCGTCATAATGCGCTGCTGGTCGGGACTTTTGCTGCGACCCGCTTGGCCCACCATCCCCGGGACGAGCCGGAAAGAAGTTCATCTTCGCTAGGCCGATCACCTGAAGCCCCCCTTTCTCCGCTGCGCTGCCGTACAAGGGCCGGAGCCCAGGACATGCCTTCATTTAGAGCAGGGACGGGAAACAACTCAACGAAATCCATTCGCCAATTGATCCCGACGCAATCCGGTGCTCACCGTGGTATCCAATCGATCAGGGTTCACTTGATTGGTGCAATGAACGAGGAAATCGATTCCCTTCATCTATCCGTGCCGAACCCGCAAGACAGCATCCTGAGGCGAACGCCCTGACGGCAGACGAAAGGTCAACTAGCTCACGAATCCTGCCAGCAATTCCAGTTGATCGCGGTGCAACCAGATCGACACGCTGGCGCCAACGGCGGCAAACAATGCCATCGACAGGTCATGTAGCGGATCCCAGGCCCCGTGCTTGACCGCAATGCGGATCACCGCCACATGAGCCAGCAAGTGCCCCAGTGCAAAGCCGAGAAAAGCGCCGGACAGGCCGCCAAGTTGGATCCCGGCCAGGAAGAACGCGGTTTGAAGAACCGCGCGTGTCGCATTCAGGCCGAAGACCGCGCGGGAATCCCCCCGTGCCATTGCCGCGTTCTCGTAGGTCATGCCGACCAGCATCGGAAGGTTCATCAACGCCACCGCGACGACGACGCCGCCAGACGCGTGAAAGCGATCATCATAGAGGATGTCGATGATCATGACACCCAGCAACGAAAGCAGCAACTGCCCGGACATGAACGCAAGGGTGAAACGAAATCGGACACGGCGCAGGATGTCGTAGTCGGCCTTGCTTTGGCCTGGGGGATGATCCCGGCAGAGCGGCAGCATGATCCGGCCATTCATCGAGATGGCGATCATCATTGGGGCGCTCGCGATGAAAAAGCCTACGTTGTAGATGCCGATCCCTTCCATCGTGATGAACTTGCCCAGGATCATCTTGTCGCTTTGTGACAGAAGGAAGCTGCACGCTGTGCTGAGGAAGATCCATTTGCCAAAATGGATCAGTTCCCTACGCGCCTCGGTTTCCCAGCGGAAGTGGTTGCGCGGCCCGGGCAGGAACAGGTCATAGATGACAAGCTTGATGACCGTTCCGATCACGTTTCCGATCGCCATGGCCCAGACGGATTGCAAGATCCACGCGAGGACGATCACGACGGCAAGTCCGAGCGCCTGCGAGATCAAGTCAAGGACGGTCAGCCGTCCAATCAGCAGGTGTCTGCTGGCGGTGTCTTCGCGGGTCGGAAAGAACCCCATCACGACAAGTGAGAAGCTCGCGACCGGAAGAAGATGTGCGAGTTGAGGTTCATTGAAGAACTGACCTGCGGGCCACGACAAGAGACAGCACACGATCCAGAGCGCGAAGCAACGGATTACCTGGATCGTCCATGCGGTGTTCAGAAAGTCGGGATCGTCGCCGCGTTTGCTTTGCTGAATGGACGGCTTGATGCCAACGTCCGAGAACATCGTGACACCCACCACCACGACCGTGACGAGGGTCATCAGGCCGAAGGCCTCCGGAAACAGGATGCGCGAAAGGATCAGGTTGCCAGCGAGCCGAAGCATCTGGCCGCCAAAGAGATTTCCAACGATCAGCGCAGCGCTTGAGCCAATCCGTTCAGTCACTTTCCCGGTGGGAACCTGCCCGCCGTGATCCTTCGCAGAGACGGCAGGGCGGCGATTGAAAAGGAACCTGAAGGCGCGCATGCTTATTGTACACCCTCAGAGACAGAATTGGCTCGATCCGCATCCGGGCAAGACACAAATGTCAGCCCTGCCGCATTGTTCCGCCGATTCAACATTGCTTCTCTCCCGGCCTCCGGATCCGCGTCGCTCGTTCGCAGGCCAGCGACGGGTGCCCTTGCCAAGTCGCCGGCACCGGCACCCTATGACCCGGAGTTGGGGGATTTTCCAACTAAATCCTGCGTGAGGTCCGCAACCTTCCACCGCGAGGCACTATGTGGCCGATTGATCGGGATCGTTCGTGGGGTTGAAACAGCGCATGCAGGTTCCTCCATGGCCCGCGAGGTGCCTGGCAAAGGGCAAGCGATGACAGAGGACTCCCGCGTTTGCGAAAGGATACGAAGCCGTCATCCGGGCGACGGGAATCGCCGATAGTCGCCAAATTGAAAACAGTGCTTGCCTGACGGCGAAATCCTTGGGCGGAAAGGGCAATTGCCGCCCGGTTCCACGCGCCTGCCAACCCTCCCGGCCCTGTGTTGATGGACAGCCGGAAGGAGTCGGTCCATCATGACGAGGTCGCTTGCCGTTTGTCTGGAGGTCGAGGTGCGGTTCTTCTGCAATCCAAGGTTTGTCGCCTTCGTCGCCCTCGGGTCTTGTCTTTCGGGCGCGGCCCTCGCACAGCAGGTCTCCGCGCCACAGGGGGTCGCAGACCCAGTGCTTGCCTTCAACCTTGCCGATGTCAAGGACTGGGGTAGCAACATGCCCTTTCTCGATATTGCCAGGACCATGCGCCCCTTTATCGCGGGAACGGATGACCAATGGGAAACGATGGGCAATGACGACCTGCGGGCAGGCGGTTTTCTTGACGAAGCCGGCTGGCCTTTGCGTCTTCCACCCAAGGCCACGATCTTTCGCGCGGGTTTCGACTGGTCACACGACAGCGGGGCAGCCAAGTCGCGCGCCGGAAGATACCTCCTGACCTACGATGGTGCGGGCCGGATCGCGTTGGGTGGCAGTGCCGAACTGGTCGACCGGGCACCGGGCCGGATCGTTTTCGACAATGCCGACGGGGCAGGTTTCTGGCTGGAGCTTGTCGAAAACGACCCGCAGGGAACCGGCGACAACATCCGAAACATCCGGATCGTACGCGAAGACCGACTTCCGCTGTATCAGGCGGGTGCCGTCTTCAACCCGGACTGGCTGGCCGTGATCCGGGACGCCCGTCATCTGCGTCTCATGGACTGGATGGAGACCAATGATTCCGAGATCGTACATTGGGAAGATCGGCCAAAGCTTGGCGATGCGACCTGGGCGCGGGTCGGGGTGCCGCTGGAAATCATGGTTCAACTTGCGAACGAGACGGGAACAGAGCCATGGTTCACGATGCCGCATCAGGCGGATGACGAATATGTCCGGCATTTCGCGACCTATGTGCATGAACATCTGGATCCGCGCCTGAAGGTCCGGGTCGAGTTTTCGAACGAGGTCTGGAACGGGGCTTTCGACCAGTCGGATTGGGTGGACGAGCAGGCGAAGAAGGTCTGGCACCGTGACGCGGGGCTATACTACCACGCAAAGCGCGCAACCGAGATGGCGCTCATCTGGGAGGACGTCTTTGGCGCGGATTCATCCTCGCGGTTGGTGAATGTCCTGGCTGGACAGGCAGTAAACAGCTGGCTGACGGAAGAACTGATCACGGCCGGAGGTTGGCGCGAGGAGGAGCCGGATGCCTATGTGCCGCCCGAAGGCGTTTTCGAAGAGTTCGCAGTCACCTCATATTTCGGTGATGGCGTGATGGGTGATCCCGCTGTTCGCGGCGACCTTGTCGCAAGGATGAACCGTTCGCCCGAAGAGGCCGCTTCCTGGTTGACCGCGCGGCTCCGCGATCCCGCGGCAGACGATTCGATACCCGCGCGCCTTGCCGAACTTGCCCAACAGCGAGAGGTCGCCAACAAGCACGGGCTGAAGCTGACGCTCTACGAAGGGGGGCAGCATGTCCATCATCTTTTCGCGATCGACGGGATGAGCAAGGCGGAAGCCGAGAAGATGAACGACTTCATGCAGTCTTATGTCCGCAGCGACAACATGGCGGACCTGTATGAGGAGCTTTGGCGCGGATGGCAGAACGTGGGTCAAGGCCCGTTCATGCAGTATAATGCAGTTTCCGGGGCATCGAAGTGGGGGTCATGGGGCCTATACGCCTATCTTGGCGATAGGCCGCCGCGCGCGAAGGTGCTTGAGCATTTGGCAAGCGCCGGCGGTTCATGGTGGGGCGAAGGTGGTGGCCCGCAGTTCCTGCAGGGGGTGACCGTCACGGGTGAAAGCGGCGACGATGTTCTTGCTGGCACCCCTGAGGAAGACTACCTGGTTGGCGGTGCCGGTGATGACCGGCTGATCCCCGGCGCTGGTAACGACGGTCTGAACGGTGGCCCGGGGACAGATACGGCCGAGGTTGACGGGACAGCGGCGGACTATCGGATCCGGCGTGCCGGCGAAGGGTTCCGCATGTCGGGGGCGGACGGCGAGAAGTACCTTTTCTCGATCGAACGAATCCTATTCAGCGATGGATCGGTGGTTGCGCCCGAGGAGTTGGCGCACGAGTGAACTGTTTCCCAAGAAGAAGGCAATGGGCGACGCAGCTGCGCATTGCGCCATCGGCAGGATTTTCGGTGGCTGGTGGTTTGAGCCGCGCCGCAGGACTCGCTAGACACGCTGCACCGGCTATCCGGCATCGAAAGGAACAAGGTGAACGCTCCCGCATCCGCGATTGACGTAAGGCAACCGGTCCGGTTGGCGGGGTTGTTCTGGCTGGCCTGCGCCACTGCCGGTGCTGCCGTGTTCTTCCTTCCCGGGATCGATTCCTTGGTGGAGGCATGGGTCCAGCCGGAATACAGCCATGGGCCGCTTATCCCGATCGTTTCCGCCTTTCTTCTGCTGCGCCAACTCAAGACGGTTCCAGCAGCGCCGGTGGGTTGGACTGACCGCCTTCCGGGTCTCGCGTTGCTGGTCGTTGCGCTGCTTTTGGCGGTGTTCGGGCGGGTCATCCAGATTTCGGATTTCGTCGCCTATGCGATGATCCTTTGGGTTGGCGCGATGCTGCTGATCGGGTTCGGCTGGTCGCGCGGGCACGCGTTATGGCCACCGGTCTTTCACCTTGTCTACATGCTGCCACTGCCTGGCGCTCTTTACTACGGTGTTTCGACCTGGCTTCAGGGGGTATCGTCGGAACTGGGGGTCTTCTTCCTCAGGCTCATGGACGTGCCGGTCTATCTTGACGGCAACATCATCGATCTTGGCGTCTACAAGCTTGAAGTCGCGGAAGCCTGTTCCGGACTACGCTACCTTTTTCCGATTCTCAGCTTTTCCTACATCTTCGCGGTCCTCTACCGTGGGCCGATCTGGCACAAGGCGGTGCTCTTGATCGCCGCGGCGCCGCTTTCGGTCCTCATGAACTCGGTCCGTATTGCCATCGCCGGGGTGGTCGTGGATCGCTACGGGCTCGCACATGTGGAGGGGATCACCCACTTCCTTGAAGGCTGGGTCATCTTCGTCACCTGTGTGGCGCTGCTTTTCGGCCTGGCACGCGTGCTTCTTTTCTTTCGCAGCGACCGGCCGCGTCTTGTCGATGCCCTCGATCTTGAGACCGATGGGATTTGGACCCAGTTCCTGCGCCTTGGCCGCGCGCCCGCGATGGTTCTGCCTGCTGTCGTGATGCTGGCACTGGCGGCATCGGTCACTGTCCTGCCCGAAAGGGTGCCTGCCCCGATCGCGCGCGACAGCTTTGCCACCTTTCCTCGTGGGTTGGGCGCCTGGCGCATGCAGTCCGACAGCCGGCTTGATCCGGGGATCGAACGTGTCCTGCGTGCGGATGATTACATGGTTCGTCTGTACGAGGCGCCCGCCTCTGACGCCTGGGTCGAGCTTTTCGCAGCCTGGTATGTAGACCAGAGTCGTGGCGGCACGCATTCGCCCGAAGTCTGCCTGCCAGCAGGCGGATGGGAAATCGCGTCTCTCAGGCAGATCGACGCACCGGGCGCGGACGGCATGTTCACGCTGAACAGGGCTCTGATCCAGAAGGGTCTGGAACGGATGCTGGTCTACTACTGGTATGACCAGCAGGGCCTACGAACAGCTTCGTCCTTCCGTTCCAGGTTCATCCTGACGTTGGCCAAGCTGAAGACCGGGCGCAGCGATGGCGCCCTTGTGCGGCTGACCACCCCGATCCGTGTCGGGGAAACGGAGGCCGACGCCGAAGCGCGCCTGCAGGCACTGCTGAAAGCCGCCGACGGGCCGCTTGCCCAGGCGCTTCCGGGGGAGTGACGAACGTGACCCCGGCGCATCCCGCAATCACCGCACACCGTCGAGCGTCGTCGCCTGACCGGGTCGCCGCGCAACCTGTTCCCTGTCCTGCCGTAACGAGTGAACTTCAGAATGACTGAAATGCCCCCGGCCCCGCTCCTGAGCGTCATCATCTCTGCCTTCAACGAGGAACGCTATATCGGCGCCTGCCTTGGATCGTTGCTTGATCAGGACCCCGTCCCCTGCGATGTGGAGGTCATCGTTTCGGCCAATGCCTGCACGGACCGGACCGAGGAAATCGTCGAGGGCTTCGTTCCGCGATTTGCCGCGCGTGGCTGGACCTTGAATTGCCTGTCAAGTCCAGTGCCCGGAAAGCCCGCCGCGCTCAATCGCGCGGACGCGGCTGCGCGGGGCGATCTTCGGGCCTATCTTGACGCTGATATCGTCTGTTCGCCCGGATTGCTGGCCGAGATCGCCAGGCGCCTGGACACACCCGCCGCACTTTACGCGACAGGCCGCCTGCGCGTGGCGCGCGCGGCGTCCTGGATCACGCGGGCCTATGCGCGCCTGTGGTGCCGCCTGCCGTTCATGAAAAGCGGGGCCGTGGGGGCGGGTTTCTTCGCCGTCAACGCGCCCGGCCGTGCCCGGTGGGGCGCGTTTCCCGATATCATCTCCGACGACACCTTCGTCCGGCTGCAGTTCGCGCCCGGCGAACGTGCCGAGGTGGCGGCAGGGTTCGAATGGCCGATGGCCGAAGGGCTTGCCAACCTCGTGCGTGTCAGGCGGCGCCAGGATGCCGGTGTGGTCGAGATCGCCCAGCTTTACCCGAATCTGCTGGCGAACGAGGGCAAGGCCGGCCTGGGCAAGGCGGGCATCCTGAAGCTTGCGATCACAGATCCGGTAGCCTTCGCGGTCTATGCGACGGTTCACCTGCTTGTTCGCACACGTCCCCAGGGCGCGGAATGGAGTCGCGGTCGATGAATGGTCCGTCAATACAGTCGGCGCGCGATCCGCGAGGGCCGGTGCCAACGGCGGTTCCGAAGGGCCGCATCGCCTATCTGACCGGGGAATATCCCAAGGTTTCCCATACCTTCATCCAGCGGGAGGTCGCGGCCCTTCGGGCGCATGGCGTCGATGTCATGACCTGCACGGTGCGCCGCGCGCCCGCCAGGGACGTGGTCGGCGCCGACCAGCAGGAAGAACAGGCGCGCACCTTCTGCATCCTCGATGCCGCGCGAAATCCCTTGCGGCTACTGGGCGCGCATCTGGCGCTGATCCGGCGCAGCCCCGCCCGCTGGTTCGAGGCATTGCGCCTGGCCTGGCGCACCCGCCCGCCTGGCCTGAAGGCTTTGCTCTGGCAGGCATTCTACTTTGCCGAGGCCGGCGTTCTGGCGCGCCATCTGCAAAAGGCGGGCGCAACCCATCTGCACAACCACTTCGCCAATTCGTCCTGTTCGGTCGCGATGCTGACAAGCGTCATGTCCGGTGTGCCCTTCAGTTTCACCGAACATGGCCCGGCGATCTTTTTCGAGGTCGGCAAGTGGCATCTGGGGGAAAAGGTCGCGCGCGCCAGTTTCGTGGCATGTATCAGCCATTTCTGCCGGTCGCAGATGATGCTGTTTTCCGATCCCGCGCATTGGCACAAGTTTTCCATCGTTCATTGCGGCGTCGAACCGGCGCGCTACGGGGCTGTGCCGCGTGGCGATTTTGCGCAGCGCGCGCTTTTCATCGGGCGCATGGACCCGGTGAAGGGGGTGCCGGTCCTCTTGCGTGCGTTCGGCGATGTCGCCCGCGACTATCCCGGCGCCCGTCTGGATCTGGTCGGCGACGGGCCCGCGATGCGCGATTTCACCGCCATGGCGCAGACGACCGGCGTTGCTGACCGCGTTCGGTTTCTGGGCTACCGCAACCAGGACGAAGTCGCGGCGCATCTGGCGGAGGCCGACATGCTCGTCCTGCCCAGCTTCGCCGAAGGCGTTCCCGTCGTCCTGATGGAGGCGATGGCGAGCCGCATTCCGGTCATCGCCAGCCGAGTCGCCGGCGTCGCGGAACTGGTCGAGGACGGGCAAAGCGGTTTCGTCCTGCCGCCGGGTGACGAGCGATCGCTTGCGACGTCGCTGCGGACGCTCTTCGATGCGCCGGAACGTTGCCGCGAGATGGGGCTTGCCGGGCGCGCCAAGGTCGAGGTCGAATTCGACATCAGGACCGAGGCGGCGCGCCTGGCCGGGCAGTTCGCCGCGGCCGAGGACCGGCGGGCCTGACGGGCATGCACGGCCGCTTGTCGGGGCGCGCGAAAACACGGAAAATCAACCAATCGGATGCAGTATCGGCCATATCCGTGGCGGTGTGAGTGTAAGGGTTTGAAATGTATGAAGATTCAGGAAGAAGCCTCGTTCAGGCAGTCCGCTCCGCCTCCTACGCCAGATGCAGATCGCCCCAGAATCATCAACAATGTCTGCACAGTTCCCCCGCTTCTCAGGGATTGTTCAATGTTTGAGGTCTTGAAGCACGACCTGCAAAGCGGCGAATTCCTGGGTGCCCCGTTCCACCGCGTCGACATGGACCGGTCGCTTGCGCTGGCCAACCGGGCCATGCGCGGCCACGAACGTCTGCAGCATTGCGATGTCAACGTCGCCAAGATCATCCAGATGCGGTCTGATCCGAATCTGGCGCGTCATGTTCGCGAAAGCGATATCGTCTGCATCGACGGCGCGGGCGTGATGCTGGGCTGTCGCCTTCTTGGCATCGCGACAGGCGGGCGCGTCACGGGCGTGGATCTGATGATGCGCACCATCGACCTTTGCGAACGTGGCGGCTTCCGACCATACTTCCTTGGCGCGCGCCAGGAAGTCGTCGAAACCGTCGTCGCGCGGCTGCGCGAAACCCATCCGAACCTCAAGGTCGCCGGGTATCGCAACGGCTATTTCAAGCGCGAGGACGAGGCCGGAATTGTCGCCGACATCCGCGCCTCGGGCGCCGACTGCCTGTTCGTGGGCATCACCAGCCCGATCAAGGAACGCTTCCTCTTCGAACATCGCGACGCACTGAACGTGCCGTTCCAGATGGGTGTGGGCGGCGCCTTCGACGTGCTGGCCGGCAAGGTCCGCCGCGCCCCCCGCTTCGTCCAGGCGATGGGCATGGAATGGCTTTTCCGCGTGCTTCAGGAACCGCGCCGCTTGTTCTGGCGCTATCTTTCGACCAATACCCGTTTCGGGATGCTTCTTGCCGCGGAAATGCTGCGCAAGCGGACCCGCCCTACCCGCAACGGCCAGAACGGATGAACGCGATACCATCATGAAAATCCTTGTCGTCTTCGGAACCCGGCCTGAGGCCATCAAGTGCTTTCCCGTGATCGAGGAGCTTCGCCGCCGTCCGGGGGTTGAGGTCGTCGCCTGCACCACCGCGCAGCACCGGCATATCCTTGATCAGGTTATGGAACTTGTGGGGCTCGTGCCGGACATCGACCTGCACCTGATGCGCGAAAAACCGACGCTGACCGACATCACCACCGATGTCCTGCATCGCGTCGGCGAGGTTCTGGCCGAAGTGCGCCCGGACCGCGTGCTTGTGCAGGGCGACACCACGACGGCGATGGCGACCGCGATGGCGGCCTTCTATCACGGCGTTCCGGTCGGCCATATCGAGGCGGGGCTGCGCACCGATACCATCCTGTCGCCCTGGCCCGAAGAGGCCAACCGGCGGATCGTCAGTGTCATCACCGACATGCATTTTGCCCCGACAAGGGCCGCGCGCGACAATCTCTTGCGCGAAAACATCGACCCCGCCAGCGTCTACCTGACCGGGAATACGGTGATCGACGCGCTGCATTCGGTGCGCGCGCGCCTGGCAGCGGCCAAGACATCCTCCCTGCCGGACAACGCGAAACTGCGCGATCTGCTGGACCAGGGGCGAAAGCTGATCCTGATGACGGCGCATCGCCGCGAAAACTGGGGCGAGGGGATCGACGCGATCTGCCGCGCCGCGCGCCAACTTGCCGACCGCGGCGATGTGGTGATCGCGCTGCCGGTCCATCCCAACCCGCGCGTGTCGGTGCCGGTGCGCGCGGCGCTGGGCGATCATCCCGCGATCTGCCTGCTCGAACCGCTGGGCTATGCCGAATTCGTTTCGATGCTGGGCCGCTGCGAAATCGTGCTGACTGATTCCGGCGGGGTTCAGGAAGAGGCGCCGGCGTTGGGCAAGCCGGTTCTGGTGCTGCGCGACACCACCGAACGCCCCGAGGGGGTCGAGGCCGGCTGCGCCAGGCTCATCGGGCTTGATGCCCGCCGCATCGTCGAGGAGGCGACGCGCCTTCTGGACGACCCGGAAGCCTATGGCGCGATGAGCCATGTCGCCAACCCCTACGGGGATGGAACCGCGGCGCGGCAGATCGCGGACGCCATCCTTTCGAACGCGCGGGGCCAGCGGGCCCGCGCAGTAGGCGCCTGAGTGTCCGAGGTATTACGGTGATTGTGCATTTTCTGGTGAAATCGTTGACCGACACGGTTTCGGGCCTTGGTCCGATCCTGTCCGCGCGTCCCGAACGAACGGACCACGCCGCCCATCTGGCCGCGGCCTCCGGCTGGCTCTTGCGATCGGTCGATGCCTGCGGCGGGCAGGCGTCGTCGAAAGGGTATCGGGTTCTCAAGGGCTGGATGCCGCCCTATCCCGAGACGACCGGCTACATCATCCCCACGCTTTTCGCGCTGGGCGAACGCTTTGGCGACAGACGCCACGGCGACGCTGCCGGGCGGATGGGGCAGTGGCTGACCGGTATCCAGCGGCCCGATGGCGGTTTCTCGGGGTATGAACTTGGGCGTCAGGATGACCCGGACGTCTTCGACACCGGCATGATCCTTCTGGGGTTCAACGCGCTCCTGAGACGCGGCGGCGACGATCGGACGGTCGCGGCGGCGGCAAAAGCCGCCCGCTTCCTGCGCGAAGCGATGGACGACAGGGGGGCCTTTGTTCGCCATGTCAGCCACCAGATGCTTCACTGCTACAACGTGCGTTCTGCCTGGGCGCTGGTGGCCTACGGCCGTATCGCCGGCGACGCCGAGGCCGTGGCGGCCGGCCTTGCCAATGCCGACTGGGCGTTGGCGCAGCAACGCGACAACGGCTACTTCGCCGAGAACGGCTTCAAGCCCGGAGGGAATGCCAATACGCATGGCACGGCCTATGTGATGCGCGGGCTTTTCCAGATTCACCAACTGACCGGGCGTCGAGACGTTCTCGCCGCGGTTGAGAAGGCGGCGGACCAGGTCGCGGCGATCGTCGAGCGCGAGGGCTGGATCGCGGCGGAACTTGGGCCGGACTGGGAGTTCCGCTCCGGGCACATCTGTCTGACCGGCTGCGCGCAGCTGGCGATCATCTTCCTGCGTCTTGCCGCCGTCACCGGCAACGAACGCTATGTTCCGCTGGCCGAACGCCTGATCGCGCAGGTCGCCGCGACACAGACGGTCAGGGGGGAAAAGCGGCACAGCGGCGCGATCGCGGGTTCGTACCCGATCCAGGGTGCCTATGCGCCGTTCCAGTATCCCAACTGGGCAACCAAGTTCTTCGCCGACGCGCTATTGGAACGCGAACGCTGGCACGCGGGCCAGCGCAGCCTGCCGGAAGACGAGCTTTTCGCCGGCTAGGGGTGCCGGATCACTTGTATTCGATGATCCGGCTGGCCTTGCCGCGCAGCCGCCTGAAACGGTACGTCGCCGCGCCCTGGATGTTGCATAGCTTCGAAAGCGTCAGCAAGAGCCCGGATTTCGCGGCGTCGGCGGCGGGAAAGCCCCGGCGCGCGAAACGCCACGAGGATCGACCCGCCGAAGCGGCGTAAAGCGCGGCGGCCAAAAGGGCAGCCGGCAGAAAGAAGACCGCGCCGGCAAGCGCGACCGCAGGCAAGACCGCCCCCCAGAAAACCATCCGTCGGCGCGCGGCAGGATAAAGGGCGGGATGCAGGTCGCCGACCTCTGCAAAGGCATGCCCGGCGCGGACATTGCGTTTCCACCATTGCCCGAAACGGTAGATCGCGGCGTCGTGGTAGCCCATCGCGGCGTCGATCCGCCAGATTTCGGCCCCCTGCGCGATCATGCGCTGGCAAAGGTCGGGTTCTTCCCCGGCGATCAGATCCTCGCGAAATCCGCCCGCCTGCGCGACCGCCGCGCGGCGCATCATGGCGATGCCGCCGCAGGCCTGCGTCCGACCCACCGGCGTGTCCCATTCCCAGTCGCAAAGCCGGTTGTAGACCGAGGCGTCTACATCAACTTCGTGAAGCCTGCCGCAGACGACCGCGGCGCGAGGCGTGGCCTGAAGAAACGATACCGCCTTTGAGATCCAGACCGGATCGATCCGGCAATCGCCGTCGATGAACTGCACAAGATCGCCGCCGTGATCGGAGCCGAGGCGCGCAAAGCCCGCGTTGCGCGCGCGCGCGGCAGTGAAGGGGCGCGACATGTCGAGTTCGACCACCTCTGCGCCCGCGGCTCGCGCGGCGGACACGCTGCCGTCCGATGAACCCGAATCGACATAGACCATGCGGTCGACAAGCGGCGCGACGGAGGCGAGACAAGCGACAAGCCGCGCGCCCTCGTTGCGCCCGATGATCACGGCCGCGACGGATGGCCCTGGGCCGCTCAGATCAGGCTGTACGGTCTTCTCGCTGGTCAAAAAGGGCATCCTCGCACGCGAACTGTCTGATTTCCGGCAAGGAAAAGCTTTGCGCCGGAGCTGTCCAGAAGAATCTGTCTCCGTCGCGGGGCTGGAATGGAACCTGCCGCGTTCTTCCTGCGGGTTCACGACCTTGCAGGCTGGTACCACGCGGTTACGGGGCTGGTCTTTCGTTTCCCGAACGGGCACAGTCGAAATGTCCCGATGCACTGTCACCTCCTTGTCGACAGCCCGTAGGCCGATGAAACCGAGGACCGCAGGACGAAGCAATGACGCTCTGCCAACGGAATCATGATGTTCCGTCGCATTATTGGTGCGGGCGCCCCACCGCAGCGCCGGCAATACCCGGCCCGACGCTTGGACTCGGTCCTTGGGGTGATAGACTTCCCCCGACTCCGCGAAGTACGAGCGTGTTGACGATATGTCCGAATCTGTCGTGATCGGTGAAAACGACATCGCCATTGTCGGAATGGCGGCGCATCTTCCTGGTGCGGCATCCATCGGCGACTACTGGGAAAACCTGCGTGGCGGGATCGAGTCGATCCGCCAGCTGAGCGAGGCGGAACTGCTGGCGGCCGGCGAAAGCCCGGCGCGCATGCGGGCGCCGAACTATGTGCGCGCCGCCGCGCCGCTTGACGGGTTCGAACGCTTCGACGCGGAATTCTTCGGGCTTTCGCCGAAGGAAGCCGCGATCATGGACCCCCAGCACAGGCAATTCCTTGAAACGGCGTGGGAGGCGATGGAAAACGCTGGCCATACGCCCGAAGGGTTCGACGGGCCGATCGGCGTCTATGCCGGCTGCGGAATGGGCAGCTACTTCTACTTCAACGTCTGTTCCAACCCCGATCTGGTCCAGTCGACCGGGATGTTCCTTCTGCGGCACACCGGGAACGACAAGGATTTCCTGTCCACGCGCGTCAGCCATATCTTCGACCTCAAGGGGCCAAGCCTGTCGGTCCAGACGGCCTGTTCGACGTCGCTTGTTGCGGTGCATCTGGCATCGCAGGCGCTTTTGAACGGCGAATGCGACATGGCGCTTGCCGGGGGCGTGACGATCGAGATCCCCCAAGCCCGCGGCTATCTTTACGCAGAAGGGGAGGTGCTTTCGCCCGACGGTCACTGCCACGCCTTCGACCATCGGGCGCAGGGCACCGTCTTCGGGTCGGGCGCGGGGTGCGTCGTCCTGCGGAGGCTGGGCGACGCGATCGCGGATGGCGACCATGTCTGGGCGGTCATCAAGGGCAGCGCGATCAACAACGACGGGTCCGACAAGGCGGGCTACCTCGCCCCGTCGGTGGACGGACAGGCCCGCGCCATCGCCGAGGCGCACGCGGTGGCCGGTGTCAACGCCGATACGATCGGCTATGTCGAATGCCACGGCACCGGCACCTATCTTGGCGACCCGATCGAGGTCGCGGCGCTGACGCAGGCCTTCCGCGAAACAACTGACAAGTCGGGGTTTTGCAGGATCGGTTCGGTCAAGACGAATATCGGGCACCTGGATACGGCCGCGGGCGTCGCGAGCCTCATCAAGACCTCGCTTGCGCTGCATCACCGGCAGATGCCGCCCTCGCTTGGCTACGAAAAGCCGAACCCGGCCATCGATTTCGACACGTCGCCCTTCCGCGTCAACGACCGGTTGTCGGATTTCCCGGCGCTGTCGGGCGCGCCGCGCCGCGCCGCGGTGAACAGCCTTGGCGTCGGCGGCACGAATGCCCATGCCGTCGTGGAGGAGGCGCCAGCGCGCCTTCCGTCGCAAGAAAGCGACTGGCCGTTTCAGCCGATCGTCCTGTCCGCGCGATCCAAGGCCGCGCTGGACGACGCCGGGCGCAACCTGGCCGCCCATTTGCGTACCCATCCCGAACAGCCGCTGGCCGATATCGCCTGGACGCTCAAGGAAGGCCGCCGCGCCTTCGACCGGCGCCGCGTCGTGGTCGCCGCCACGCATGCGGAGGCGGCGGACCTTCTGGAACGCGGCGATACTCGCCGGGTCTTCACCCATACCCATCTGGGCGATGCGCCTGAAGTCGTCTTCATGTTCCCCGGGGGCGGCGCGCAATACGCGGGCATGGCGCGCGATTTGTACGAGACCGAACCGGTCTTCCGCGAATGGATGGATCGCGGCCTGGATCACCTTCAACCCAAGCTCGACTACGACCTGCGCGCGCTCTGGCTGCCGGGGCCCGCGGATCACGACAGCGCGGCAGAAGCGTTGAAGCGGCCGTCGGTCCAGCTGCCGCTGATCATGATCACCGAATATGCGCTGGCCCAGTTGTGGAAAAGCTGGGGTGTGGAACCGGCAGCGCTTGTCGGTCATTCGATGGGCGAAAACACCGCTGCCTGCCTGGCTGGGGTCATGTCCTTCGAGGATTGCATCGGCCTTGTCCACCTGCGCGGCCAGTTGTTCGACACGATCGCGCCGGGGGGCATGCTGTCGGTCCCGATGGGTGAAGACGACCTGCGCGCGATCCTTGACCCCGCGCTTGACATGGCTTCTGTCAACGCGCCCGATCTTTGCGTCGTGTCGGGGCCTCAGGCGGCGCTCGATGCGCTGGAAGCGGAGCTGCGCGACCGCGACGTCGAACCGCAACGCGTCCAGATCGACATCGCGGCCCACAGCCGGATGCTTGAGCCGATCCTGGAACGCTTCGGCGCCTATCTGCGTTCGATCCGGCTTTCGGCGCCGGAACTTCCGATCATTTCGAACCGTACCGGCCAGCCGCTTGCGGCGGCCGAGGCGACCGACCCGGACTACTGGGTGCGCCACCTGCGCAGTACCGTGATGTTCGCGGATTGCGCGCGCACTCTGATGGCAAGGCCGGGCCGTGTGTTCCTTGAGGTCGGGCCGGGGCGCGCGCTCACGTCGCTTGTTCAGGCCAATGGCGTGCCGGCCAACCAGGTGCTGTCATCGCTGCGCCATCCCGAACATGACGTTGCAGACGATGTCTGGTTCGTCACCACGCTCGGGCGCCTCTGGGCACTGGGCGTGCCGGTGGACTGGGCGCCGATCTGGGGCGAGGCGCGGCGCAACCGCGTGCCGCTTCCGACCTACCCGTTCCAGCGCCAGTCCTACTTTATCGAACCCGGGACGGCCGCCGCCACGCCGGCGGAAGATACCTGGCCGGAACGGATCGAGGACGTCGGCGATTGGGGGTGGAAACCCCACTGGCGCCCGCGCGCAGCCGACTGCGAGGTGGAGGCGGACCGGATCGAGGATGCGGACCGGGTCGACTGGCTGGTCTTTGCCGACGACACCGGCCTGTCCGACCGGGTCGTCATGCGGCTCCGCGCGGCCGGTCACCGTGTCGTCGAGGTGCGCGTCGGTTTCTCCTTCGCGCGTCTGGGCGATGACAGCTACAGCATTTCACCCGAACGCGGGCGGGTCGACTATGATCGGTTGTTGCAGGTTCTGGGCGCCGAGGGGTTCACACCTGGCCGCATCGCGCATTTCTGGCTGGCCACCGACCAGCGGACCTTCCGACTTGGGTCGAGCTTCTTCATGCGCAATCTGGAACAGGGTTTCCAGAGCCTCCTGTTCCTTGCCCAGGCGATGGGAGAGGCGGACCTGCCCGGCCCGCTGCACCTGACCTGCGTCACGACCGGCACGCAACAGTTGCGCGACGAAGCGTTGCCTGACCCCGAAAAGGCGACCGTCTTCGGCCCGCTGCGCGTCATCCCGCGCGAATTCCCCGGCGTGACCTGTGCGGCGCTCGACGTGGCTTTGCCGTCCGGTTCCGCGCGGGATGCGGAGATGGACCGGCTGACCGACCTGGTGATCGAGGATCTGCTGGCTGAGCCGTCGAACCTCACGGCGGCGCTGCGCGGGGGCAAGCGCTATGAACTGACCTGGCGGCCGGTCAAGCTTGCGGAGGCCGAAACGCCGGTTCCCGATGGCGCTGTCTGCCTGATCACCGGCGGGTTCGGCGGTATCGGACTGACGCTTGCCGAACGGCTGGTGGAAGAACGCGGCGCGCGGATCGCGCTTTTGTCGCGGCGTCCCTTGCCCGCGCCAGAGGCCTGGGACAGCTATCTGCGATCCGCCCCGCCACAGGACGGCGACGCCGTGCGCATTCGCGCCCTGCGTCGGCTGGGCGAACTGGGCGCAAGCCCGATGGTCGTGGTGGGCGACGTCTGCAACCTTCAGGACATGGAAGCCGCGCGGCGCAAGGTGGAAGAAGGCTTCGGCAGGATCGACGTGGTGATCCATGCCGCCGGCGCCGTCGATGATGCGCCGATCCTCGCCAAGACCGCCGAAAGCGTCGAGGACGTTCTGGCGCCCAAGCTTCACGGCACGATGGTTCTGGACCGGGTCTTCCCGGACGGAAGCCTTGCGCTGATGGTGGTCTTCGCCTCGACCTCGACGGTGATCGCGCCCGCCGGGCAGGTCGACTATGTCGCTGCGAACGAATTCCTGAATGCCTGGGCGCGGTCGCGCGCCGGCGGCAAGACCCGCGTGGTTTCGATCAACTGGGGCATTTGGTCCGACGTAGGGATGGCGGCCGCCGCGCTTGCCGGTCCGGCATCCGCCCCGGAGGAGCCGGTGGACCAACCGATGCTCGACACCGCAACCTTCGATGGCGGGGGCAACCGGGTCTTTGGCGCCGAATGGCCGGTCGAACGCTGGTTCCTCGACGGTCACCGTACCGGCGCGGGGCAGGCGCTGCTTCCGGGGACGGGGTATCTGGAACTGGCGGCAGAGGCGATGCGCGCCCAGGGCGAACCCGGTCCCTTCGAGATCCGCGATCTTTATTTCCTGCATCCGTTGGCGGTGGCAGATGGTGGCAGCGCCTCGGTCCGGGTCAGGCTGGGGCACGCGGAAAACGGCTACCTGTTCGAGGTCCGCAGCGGGCTTGTGCACGAGGGCCGGCCGGCCCTCGGTCTGAACGCCGAGGCGCGGATCGCCCCGATCGATGCGCCCGCGCCGCGCGTCGATGTCCTTGGGTTGCTGTCCCGGTGCAGGGCAAGGGTCGAAACCGGCCAGGGCCTGCGCACCCCGCAGGAAGACCATCTGGCTTTCGGCCCGCGCTGGCGCGTGCTGGGCCGTCGCGCCTATGGCAAGGGCGAAGGGCTGGCCCATCTGTCCTTGCCGCAGCCGTTCCGCGATGACCTGGAGGACGGTTTCCTGATCCACCCGGCGCTGATGGATCTGGCGACCGGCTGGGCGATGGATCTGATCGCGGGCTATGAGCCCACGCATCTTTGGGTGCCAGTGTCCTATGCCTCGGTCCGGGTGTTCCGGCCGCTTCCTGCCGAAATCGTAAGCTGGGTCCGCAACGCCGACGACAACCGCGCCGACGCGCCTTTCGCCCGCTTCGACGTGACGATCATGGATCCATCGGGCGCCGTCTGTATCGAGATTTCGGGCTTCACGATCCACCGGATTGACGGGGCGCTCAATCTTGCCGGCGGCTCGGCGGCACGCGACCTGGAATACGCGGATGCGGCGGCCGACGTCCATCGCCCGATTTCGGCCGCCGAGGAACGGCTGCGCCACAACCTGACGCAGGGCATCCCGGCAAGGGATGGCGCGGTCGCATTCGGCCGGGCACTGGCGTTGAACCTGCCGCAGGTCGTCGTATCCTCGATGGCATTGCCCGCGCTTGTGGCGCAGGCCGACGCGATGCGCCCCGCCGAAACCGGCGGGGGCCAGGGGTTCGAGCGTCCGGCGCTGGACAACGCCTATGTCGAGCCGCGCAACGAGATCGAGCGGACGCTTGTCGGTTTCTGGCAGGATCTGCTGGGCGTCGCGCAGGTCGGGGTGGAGGACAGCTTCTTCGATCTGGGCGGTCATTCGCTGATCGCGGTCCGCCTGTTCGCGATGATCCGCAAGACCTACGCGGTCGAGTTCCCGATTTCGGTTCTTTTCGAGGCGCCGACGATCGCCGATTGCGCGGCGCTGATCGAGTCGCGCGTGGGTCCGCAGGAAAGTGCGGCCGGAACCGCGCCGGCGGCGACGGCCCCGCAACGGCGCTATACGCATCTGGTGGCGATGAACAAGCGGGACGGCAAGGCCAAGACGCCGTTCTTCATGGTCGCGGGCATGTCGGGCAACATCCTGAACCTCAGGCTTCTTGCGAAGATGCTGGGCGACGACCGGCCGTGGTACGGCCTGCAGGCGCGCGGGCTTTACGATGAGGATGCCCCGCATGAATCGCTTGTCGACGCGGCGCGGGACTGCATCGCCGAGTTGCGGCAGGTTCAGCCGCATGGCCCCTATGTTCTTGGCGGCTATTCCGGCGGCGGGCTGACCGCCTGGGAAATTGCTCGTCAGCTGGAAGCCGAGGGCGAGGAAGTCTCGCTACTGGTGCTTCTGGACACGCCGCTTCCCTTGCGGCCGGATCTGAGCCTTGCGGACAGGCTGCGCATCAAGCTGAACCAGTTCCGCGCCCGTGGTCCGGCCTATCTCCTTGACTGGTATCGTGAACGTGCCGCCTGGAAGCAAGAACTGCGCGCCGAGGCCGCAGAGGGGCCGGGTGGCGGGCGCGAGGCGCTGCTGACCGAGGTGGAAAAGGCGTTCCTGCGTGCGGTTGTGAAGCTGCAGCTGTCGCATCGGGACGGGGCAACCGTTCTGCTGCGGCCGCCACCCGACTTGTACTGGAAGGTCGGTGGCGGGCGCTGGGTCGACCGCGATCGGGGCTATGCGGCGATCGACAACGGCCTGGGTGAATTCGCCCCGGGGATCGAGGTGATCGAGGTGCCGGGCGACCACGACACCATGGTCCTGGAGCCCAATGTGCGTGTCCTTGTACAGAAGTTGCGTCAGGTGCTTGATCGTGCTGAACGGTCCACGGTGCCAATGCGCGAAGCGGCGGAGTGAGTGATGACCAGTGTCCTTGTCAGCATCGTCAACTGGCGCACCGCCGAAATGGCGCTTTCAGCCGCCGAGGCGGCCCTGGCCGCGCTTGAGGGGATCGACGGCGCGATCACCATCGTCGACAACGCGTCCGCCGACGGCTCCGAGGCGGTGTTGCGCGAAGGGGTCTTGCGGCATGGCTGGGACCGGGTTCGGGTCATCCAGTCGGGCTGCAATGGCGGTTATGGCGCGGGAAACAACGTCGCGATCCGCGCGGGGCTGCCGGGGGGCGGGCGCCCGGATTTCGTCTATGTGCTCAACCCCGACGCATTTCCCGCGCCGGGCGCGATCCGTGCGCTTCTCGACCATATGGAGCAGCATCCGGAGACCGCTATCGCGGGAAGTTTCGTGCACGGGCCGGGCGGCGATGCCGATGCCTCAGCCTTCAGGTTCTTCAGCATGGGTTCCGAGTTCGAGGACGCCGCCAAGACCGGCCCGATTTCCCGAGTGCTGTCGCGCTGGATCGTGCCGCTTCCGACGCCCTCGGAAACAACCCGGGTAGACTGGGTGACAGGTGCCTCGCTGATGCTGCGGCAAAGCGTTCTGGATCGTATCGGACTTTTCGATGAAGCGTATTTTCTTTATTTCGAGGAGACCGATCTGTGTCTGCGCGCTGCCCGCGCGGGCTACGCGACAGACCATGTCCGCAACAGCGAGGTCACGCATATAGGTTCGGTTTCGACGGGCGTTTCGACCTTGCGACGCCTGCCCGGATACTGGTTCGACAGTCGCTGGCGGTACTTTGCGAAGAACTATGGGCGGTCTTATGCGTTGGCCGCGACAGGCGCGCGCGCGGCGGGCTGCCTGGTTCTTGGGCTGCGCCGTCTGCTTGGCGGGCGCTCGCAGCAGAACCCGCCGCATTTCCTGCGCGACCTGATTGCGCACAGCCTTAGGACCGGTTGGCGATCCGTCGTCCCCGAAAAGGGTACCGCGACCGCCGCCCCGGCACGGAGCGAGCCATGACAGATCAATCGGCCCTGTTCGTCGGCGGCGAATCCCTGACCATCCAGTGCGCCGGGCTGTGGCTTGACGCGGGCCATTCGATCACCGCCGTCGTGACGCGCAACCCGGATGTGGCGCGCTGGGCCGAAGGGCGCGGCCTGAGGGTGGAGGATGCGCTGGCCGGTCTTGCGCGTTCGGGCGCGCTTCCTGTCTATGACTGGCTCTTTTCGGTCGCGAACCTTGCCGTGCTGCCCGAAGCCGTGCTTTCGGCGGCGCGCGAGGGGGCGGTCAACTTCCACGATGGACCGCTGCCGCGCCACGCCGGGCTGAACGCCCCGGTCTGGGCCCTTCTGGAGGGCGAGACGCGGCATGGCATCGCCTGGCACCGGATCGAGGGCGGCATCGACGAAGGCGCGATCCTCGCCTCGCGGGACTTCGAGATTGCGGACGCAGATACGGCGCTGACGCTGAACACCAGGTGTTTCGAAGCGGCAATCGACAGCTTTGGCGAACTCGTCGCAGCGATTTCGGCCGGCACCCTTGAACCGAGAGAGCAGGATCTGTCGCGACGGACATGGCATGGCCGCGACGACCGCCCGGCCGCTGCCGCGCGCATCGACTTTTCGCAAAGCGGCGCGGATGTCGCGCGGTGTGTGCGGGCCCTTGACCACGGTGGCTACTGGAATCCGCTTGCGGTGCCGAAGATCGCCGCGGGCGGAGCGGTCCTTGCGGTTGGCGGCGCCGAACCCGCGCCGGGCGAAGGTGCGGCTGGAACGGTGCTTGCCGCGGACGAAGCCGGTCTGACCGTCGCCTGCGCCGAGGGCGCGGTGATCCTGCGCGCGCTCAGGGACATGGACGGGCGTGCGGTCTGCCCCGTTTCGCTTGGGCTTGTCGGGTCCGCCCTCGATCCCCTGGATGCGGCCGAAGCGGAGGAACTGACCAAGGCGATGGCCAGCGTCGTGCGCGGCGAAGCGCGCTGGCGCGACCGGCTTCGGTCGCTCCGCCCGTCGGACCTGCCGCTTGCCGCGCCCGCCACCGCTGCGCATGACTGGCAGCGGACCGCCTGCGACATCGCCGACGGCGACCTGGCGCGCGGCGCGGTGGCGCTTGCGCTTTTCGCGCGGATGCAGGGCGGTGGCGAGCCGGTCGATCTGGCGTTGCACCACGCCGGGGCGCCAAGGGCGGATGGCTACCTGTCCGGCTGGGTTCCGCTTCGCGCCGGGGCGGAGACGACGGTGGGCGCGTTCCTGCAGGCCTTCCAGTCCGATCTTGCGCAGGCGATGCACAGCCCTTCCTTCGCCGCCGATCTTGGTTTGCGCGATCCGCAGCTCGGCAAGATCCCCCACCCCGCCATCGCGCTGAACCTTGGCGAGGATGCGCCCGTCGCGGACTGCGTCCTGACGCTGGCGCTTTCGGCCGAAGGCGCTGGCCTGCACTTCGATGCGGCGCGCCTTTCGCCCGCCCTGGCACGGCATCTGGCCGATCGTATTGCCCATCTAGCCGATGTGGTCGGTTCCGCCCATGCCGACATGCTGCTTTCGGCCCTGCCGCAGATGCCGGAAAGCGAACGCAAGCTGCTTTTGGGGGACTGGAACCGCACCGAGGCGGATTTCGACGACGCCCTTTGCACGCATCAGGCTTTCGAGGCGCAGGTGCGCAAGACGCCGGATGCGGTGGCGCTGATCCATGAAAACGACAGCCTGACCTATGCCGAGTTGAACAGCCGCGCCAACCGGGTCGCCCATGTGCTGTCCGCAATGGGCGTCGGGCCCGGGACACTGGTCGGCCTTTGCACCCGCCGCTCGCCGCTTCTGCTTGTCGGGGCGCTGGCAATCCAGAAGGCGGGGGGCGCCTATGTGCCGCTTGACCCCGCATACCCGGCCGACCGTATCGCGCTTTATGTCGAGGATTCGGGTTGTCCGGTGATCGTGACCGAAGCGGCGCTTGCCGGAACGCTGCCGCAAGGCGACGCGGCGCTTCTGATGCTGGACGACGACCCGCGCATCGCGCGCGCGCCCGCAAGCGATCCCGACAGCGGCGTTACGGGCGATGACCTGGCCTACATGATCTACACCTCCGGTTCGACCGGCAGGCCAAAGGGCGTGATGATCGAACATCGCAACGTCCAGAACTTCTTTGTCGGCATGGACGCCCACATCCGCCACGACCCGCCCGGAACCTGGCTTGCCGTCACGTCGCTTTCCTTCGACATCTCGGTTCTTGAGCTTTTCTGGACGCTCGCGCGGGGGTTCCGCGTGGTCGTCATGGGTGATGCGGATCGCGCGCTGGTTTCGGGTGGCGGCGCGCCCATGCCGGGCCGGGGGATGGCATTCAGCCTTTACTACTGGGGCAATGACGACGGGGCGGGGCCGGCCAAGTACGACCTGCTTCTGGAAGGGGCGAAGTTCGCCGACGCGAACGGGTTCTGCGCCGTCTGGACGCCAGAACGGCATTTCCATGCCTTCGGCGGGCCCTATCCCAACCCCTCGGTGACCGGTGCTGCCGTCGCCGCCGTCACGCGCAACATTTCGGTCCGGGCCGGGTCTTGCGTCGCGCCGCTTCATCATCCTGCCCGCATCGCCGAGGAATGGGCAGTGATCGACAACCTGACCAACGGGCGCGCGGGCCTTGCGATCGCCTCGGGCTGGCAGCCCGACGATTTCGTGCTGCGGCCGGAAAACACGCCGCCCGCAAACAAGCCCGCGATGTTCGACGCGATCGACAAGGTCCGAAGGCTGTGGCGCGGCGAGGCAGTGGAATTTCCGACCGCGTCCGGCAAACCCTTCGCGGTCGTCACGCAACCCCGGCCGGTCTCGGCCGAGGTGCCGATCTGGGTCACGACGGCCGGCAACCCGGAAACCTGGCGCGAGGCCGGGGCGGCGGGCGCGAACGTGCTGACGCATCTCTTGGGCCAGTCGGTCGACGAGGTCGCAGGCAAGATCAAGCTTTATCATCAGGCCCTGCGCGAGGCCGGCCACGACCCGGACGACCACACGGTGACGCTGATGCTGCACACCTATGTGGCGTCTGATCGCGACGCCGCGCGCGAAACCGCGCGCGAGCCGATGAAGGACTATTTGCGGTCTGCCGCCGGGCTGATCAAGCAATATGCCTGGGCGTTCCCGGCGTTCAAGAAACCGCAGGGCGTGACAAACCCGATGGACATCGACCTGAGGTCGCTGACCGAAGAGGAACTCGAAGGCGTTCTGGATTTTGCTTTCCAGCGATATTTCGAGGATTCCGGCCTGTTCGGCACGGTCGAGGATTGCGTGGCGCGGGTCGAAGACCTGAAGCGGATCGGTGTGGGCGAAGTCGCCTGCCTGATCGACTACGGCATCCCGGTTCCGACTGTTCTTGAGGGGCTGGTGCCGCTGGCCGAGGTTCTGCGTCGCACGAACGAGCCTGTCGAGACGGTCGAGGAAGACTTCTCGATCGCGGCGCAGATCGCGCGCCACGGCGTGACGCATCTGCAATGCACGCCCTCGATGGCGCGGATGCTGGTGACGAACCCGGAATCGCGTGCCGCGCTGCGTCACGTCCGCGATCTGATGATCGGGGGTGAGGCTCTGCCCGGCGCGCTGGCGGCGGAACTGGCCGAGGCCTGTCCCGGGGCACGGATCCTCAACATGTATGGCCCGACCGAGACGACGATCTGGTCAGCGGTCGCGCAGGCCGAGGCCGGCGCTGCGGTGTCCCCCGTCGGCGGGCCGATCGCCAATACCCGGCTCTACGTTCTTGATGACGACGAGGGGCCGGTGCCGCTTGGCGTCGCGGGGGAACTCTGGATCGGCGGCGCAGGTGTCGCGCGCGGCTACTGGAAGCGCGACGACCTGACAGAGGAACGATTCCGTCCCGATCCGTTCCACAGCGGGCGCATGTACCGGACCGGCGATCTGGTGCGGCAGCGCCCGGACGGGCGGTTCGATTTCCTCGGGCGGCTCGATCATCAGGTCAAGATCCGTGGCTACCGTATCGAACTTGGCGAGATCGAGGCGGCGGCCGAGGCAGCGGCGGGTGTCCGTCAGGCGGTCGTTCTCGCGCGCGAGGACATTCCCGGCGATGTCGGCCTGGTGGTCTATGTCACGACCGGTCCGGCCTTCAGCGTGGAGGGCCTTGCGGGGCATCTGAAGGCGAATCTTCCGGCCCATATGGTCCCCGCCCGGATCGTCAAGCTGGCGGAAATGCCGCTGACGCCGAATGGAAAGGTGGATCGCAAGGCGCTGCCCGCGCCGACCGAGGCGACCGAGGCGACGCCCGAGGAAGCGGCGTCCTATGTTGCGCCCTCTGCCGGGGCGGAGGAAACGATTGCCGCGATCTGGCGGCGTATCCTGAACCTGCCCAAGGTCGGGGCCGAGGACAATTTCTTTGCGCTCGGCGGGCATTCGCTGCTGGCGGTGCAGGCCCACCGGGAAATTCGCGATGCCCTGGGCGCGACGAAGCTGTCGATCACCGACATCTTCCGCTTTCCGACGTTGTCCGCGCTCGCGCGGCATCTGGACGAACGCCCGGCGCCCGGGCCCCGCATCCACATTGCCGAGGCGACCAACGAACGCGCCAGTGCACGCGCCGACGCCATGTCGCGGCGCCGCGCGCTCAGGGCCGCGCGCGGGGCGTGAGGGTGACGGCGGCGGGCGATATCGCGGCGCGGTTGCGTGCGCTGTTCCCGTGCCCCGTTGCAGTGGCCGCGGTTCCCGTCGGTGCGGGCGGCGGCGATCTGTGGCCGGCCGAGGCCGTGGCAATGCGAAACGCGGTGCCATCGCGGCGCGCCGAATTCACGGCCGGACGCGCCGCGGCCCGTCTGGCTATGGCTTCACTTGGCCTGCCCCTTGCAGCGATACCCATGCGCGTGGACCGCTCACCTGACTGGCCCGAAGCGATTTCGGGATCAATCACCCATACCGATGCTCTTGCGCTTGCGGCGGTCGCGCCCTCTGCCCGGTTGGCGGCGATCGGAATCGACGCCGAGCCTGACGAACCTCTGGCAGAGGATCTGGCTGAACTTGTCCTTCGCCCAGAGGAAAAGGACCTTTGCGCCGCCGAATCCGATCCGGCGCGCGCAGCCAGGTTGTTTTTCGTGGCGAAAGAGGCAGCATATAAATGCCAATTCGCCCTGACGGGCGAACTTCTGGATTTCGACGGGCTTTCCATTTCGGTCAGCCCGGAGGGGGCAGTCAAGGCGATCTGCACCCGACAGACCGGACCTTGGGACGCCGGCGCGAGCCTGGAGGGTCGGTTCACGCGCTGCGGGGGGCACATTGTCGCGGCATTCTGCCTACCTGCGCGGGCATAGGGGGCTGGCGATGATGCGGCGTTCACTGATCTTGTCCGGGCTTGCTGCGATGGGTGCAGTGGCTGCGGCTGGCATCGCATGGCGCCGTTCGCGACGGGACCCTACGATGCCAGTGGCGCGGCGCCCGGTCGCGTGGGAGGAGTTTCGCAAGATCTACGACCGCCCGCTGACGCAGCCCGGCGGGCCGCTGCGGATCTTTCACCTGGGTCACAGCCTTGTAGGTCACGACATGCCCGCGATGCTTGCCCAGCTCGCCGGTCCGGGCCACCGCTATGAAAGCCAGATCGGACGCGGAACAACCCTGCGCGCACATTGGGAAGATCACATCCCCATCGAAGGCTACGCCGAGGACAACGCCCATGATCGGTTTCGTCCTGCCAAAGAAGCGCTGGCGAGTGACGACTATGACGCCGTCATCGTCACCGAGCGCGTCGACATCATCAACTCGATCCGGGATGAGGCGGGCCCGGCCTACCTGGCGCGCTGGGCGGCGCTCGCCCGCCGGGGGAACCCCGCCGTACGGGTCTATCTGTACGAAAGCTGGCACTGGCTCAACGATTCCGATGGATGGCTGGAGCGGCTGGACCGGGATGTTGAACCCTACTGGATCGGGCAGATGCTGCGTGGCGCGGCGGCCTGGCCTGATGGCGCGCCTGTCTACCTGATTCCCGCGGGTCAGGTTCTTGCGCATATCACCCGCGAGGCCGAGGCGGGGCGGGTTCCGGGAATTCAGAGTCGCGAGGATTTCTTCGCGCGCACGGATGGCGGCGACATCGATCCGATCCATGTCGGCGATCTCGGCAGCTTTGTGGTGGCGTTGACGCACCACGCGGTTCTATATGGGTCCGAACCGCCCGGCCTGATGGAAAGCATCCGGCGGGCTGACGGCACAATGGCCGATTTGCCTGCCGAACTGGACCGCCAAGCCCTTTGGCGCATGGTCCACCAGGTGGCGGTCACCGTGCCGGAAACGGGACTGGAGCGGGCGTGAACGGCAAGGTGAACGAAGTATTGGCGCCGAATCGGGGGCGTGGCTGATGCCCAACAGCCTTGCCTATGTCGTGCTGTTCTGCTGGCCGCTGCTGATGGTCTGCATCTTCGCCGTCATGCCGCGGGCACAGGCGATCGCGGTGTCGATCATTGGTGGTTATCTCTTGCTGCCATCGCGCGCGGGCTTTGACCTACCGGTCTTGCCGACCGTGGATAAGACCCTGCTGCCTGCGCTGGTCGCAGCGATTCTGTGCCTCGTCATGCCCGACAGGGCGGCGCGCACCCGGACCTGGGGCAGCGTCGACCACGAGGCCCGAACATCCGGTGCCGAAAGCGGGTCGAATGGCGGTGGCAGGGCGGCGGTCTTCTCTCGCAGGGCGGGTGAAATCAGTCGGCCCGGGGTCGCAGGTGCCAGCCCTGAGCAGACCGTCCATGTCAATCAGCCTGTTCGGACCATTCTGCTGGTGCTGTTCTTCGCAACACTCGCAGCCCCCTTCTTCACCACGCTCACCAACACCGAGCCTTTGGGCTTCGGCCCGCGGTTTCTGCCGGCTTTGTCACTTTATGACGCTTTCTCGATGACATTGGGCATCGGGATCTACCTGCTCCCGTTTGTTGTCGGTTGGCGCTACCTTGCCGGTCCCCAGGAACAGCGCTCGCTGGTCGTCGTGCTGATCGCGGGCGGTCTTCTCTATTCCGTTCCCGCCCTGTTCGAGGTCCGGATGAGCCCGCAGCTGAATACCTGGATCTACGGTTTCTTCCCGCATTCCTTTGGCCAGCACATGCGCGAAGGTGGCTACCGGCCCATCGTCTTTCTGGGCCATGGCCTTGCGCTGTCCATCTTTCTGACGATGACGGTCCTGGCCGCGCTTGCGATGTGGCGAAGCTTCGGCCGCGAGCGCGGCGGCGGCACATTCTGGCTGCTTTCTGCCGCTTGGCTGTTCATGACTCTTGTTCTTTCCAAGTCACTTGGCGCGCTTGTCATCGCGATTGTCTTCGGGCTGGTTGTTGCCTTCGCCCGCAAGCGCTCGATCATCGTCTTCGCGGCGGTGCTGGCAGTGGGCGTTACAGTCTACCCCGTCCTTCGCGGCAGCGGGCTGTCGCCTGTCGAACAGGTCTACGAGATGGTCAATTCCTTCAACGCAGAGCGCGCGGAATCGTTCAAATTCCGACTGGACAATGAAAATGCTCTGCTTGATCGGGCGAACCTGAAGCCTCTCTTCGGTTGGGGCAGCTGGGGTCGCAACCGCATATTCGATCCAGTGACGGGCGACGACGAGAGTGTCACGGATGGCGACTGGATCATTACGATCGGGGTCCATGGCTGGTTTGGCTACCTGTCTCGCTACGGGCTGCTGGCTGTTCCGCTGATCGCGCTGGCGCGGCGCCGCAAGGCACCCCAGCTTTCCTTCGCGGCCACCGGGCTTTGTATGGTTCAGGCCGCCAATCTTCTGGATGCGATCCCGAATGCGACGATCGTTCCGGTGACCTGGCTGGTTGCCGGTTCCCTTGCCGGACTTGCCTGCCGCGAAGTCGTGGCAATCCCCGAAACAGGGCCGGTGCCTGCCGCAGCCGAACCGGCGTCACCTCCGGAAACTGCCAGACCAGTCATTCGCTACACGCGCACAAGGGGTTGAGCCGCAAAGCTTGACGCCGTTTCCAAGGCCCACGAGAGTGGCCTGCGCCACAACTGGCTGCGGGGGGCAAATCAGTGTCAGACGAACTGTTCGCGCCGGACTTTCGGGCGGAACCCTATTGGTGGGACCGAACGCCGCGCCCTGACCTGCCGCAACAAGATCCCCCGACCCGTGCCGAGGTGGTCATCGTCGGTTCCGGCTATACCGGCCTTCATGCCGCGATCCAGACGGCAAGGGCCGGGCTCTCGACTGTGGTCGTCGATGCGCGTGACGCCGGCTGGGGCTGTTCCAGCCGCAACGGCGGCCAGATATCGACCAGCATAAAGCCGGGCTTCACCGAACTGTCGCGGCGTTACGGCGATGCGGTGGCCCGCGCGATCCTGGCAGACGGTCAGGCATCCCTGGCCTTCGTCGGCGATTTCGTGAGGTCAGAGGCGATCGATTGCGATTTCCGTGTCGCGGGGCGCTTCCATGGCGCGCATCTTCCGAAATCCTATGACGCGCTGGCGCGTGACTGCGCCATGGGCAATCCGGTCTTTGCCACCGATGCCTTCATGGTCCCGCGCGACGCGATGGCCGCCGAATTGGGCACAGACGCCTATCATGGTGGCTGCGTCTATCCGAATCACGCAAGCCTGGATCCGGCGCGCTATCATGCGGGCCTTCTGGCGCGCGCAGAGGATGCCGGTGTGGTCGTCGTGCCCCATTGCGAGGCGACGTCGCTACAGACGGGCGGGGGCGCTGTTACCCTCGGTACGGCCAGGGGGACGGTTCGCGCGCGCCGGGTCGTCCTGGCGACCAACGGCTATTCGGGGGCGCTCTCTTCCTGGCACCGGCGCAGGATCATCCCCATCGGCTCCTACATGATCGCGACCGAACCCGTCGCGCCGGCGATCATGGACCGGCTTTTCCCGACCGACCGGGTCATCACCGATACGCGCAAGCTCGTCTACTACTATCGACCTTCGCCGGACCGCCGCCGCGTCATCTTCGGCGGGCGCGTCTCGGTCTCGGAGACTGACCCCCGCAAGAGCGGTCCGCGCCTTCATGCCGAAATGGTGCGGCTTTTTCCCGAGCTTGGGGGCGTTCGCATCAGCCATTCCTGGATGGGTTTCGTCGGCTACACGTTCGACACGCTTGCCCATATCGGCGAGACGGAGGGCGTCCTGCACGCGATGGGTTACTGCGGCTCCGGCGTCGGCATGGCCAGCTATCTTGGCATGATGCTCGGCCGACGCGCGGCAGGGCTCGCTGACGCCGATTGCGGGCATGGCCAGATCGGATTTCCGACGCGGCCCCTTTATGCCGGCAAGCCCTGGTTCCTCGCGCCGATGGTCGGCGCCTATCGTATCCGCGACCGGTTCGGCCTCTAGAGGGCCCGGCCCCGGACGCCCCGCGATTGCATTTCACCACCGACCGGACTATCTGGAACGCCTGAGAACGAAGCGCGGGATCACGAGAGATGAACTGGATCACCAACTACGTCCGGCCCAAGATCAACTCGCTCTTCTCGCGCCGGGAGGTGCCCGAGAATCTCTGGACCAAGTGTTCCGAATGCGGAACCATGCTCTTTCACCGTGAACTGGCCGACAATCTCAACGTCTGCACCAATTGCGATCACCACATGGCGATCACTCCGCGCGAACGCTTCGCCGCGCTCTTCGACGGCGGCATCTACGTCGAGATCAAGGTGCCCGAACCCGTCGCCGACCCCCTGCATTTCCGCGATCAGAAGAAGTACCCCGAACGGATGCGGGCGGCGCAGAAATCCACCGGCGAGAAGGAGGCGATGCTGGTCGCCGAGGGCGAGATCGGCCGCACTCCGATCGTCGCGATTGCCCAGGACTTCTCGTTCATGGGCGGATCGATGGGCATGTATGTCGGCAACGCCATCATCGCCGCGGCGGAGCGCGCGACCAAGCTCAAGCGGCCGCTCGTTCTATTCTCCGCCGCCGGCGGGGCGCGGATGCAGGAAGGTATCCTGTCGCTCATGCAGATGCCACGGACAACGGTCGCGGTGCAGATGCTCAAGGACGCGGGCCTGCCCTACATCGTCGTGCTCACCCACCCGACGACCGGCGGCGTCACCGCCTCCTACGCCATGCTGGGCGATGTGCAGATCGCCGAACCGAACGCGCTGATTTGCTTTGCGGGGCCCCGCGTGATCGAACAGACGATCCGCGAGAAACTGCCCGAGGGCTTCCAGCGCGCCGAATACCTTCTCGACCACGGAATGCTCGACCGGGTGACCCACCGCCGCAAGTTGCGCGAAGAGCTTGTGACCGTGATCAGGATGCTGACAAGGCAGTCGCCCGCGATCAAGGGCGATCTGCCCGCGCCCAGGTCCGAGGCGCCGAAGACGGACGCGAAGTAGCTTCTTCTTTTCACAAATATCCTCGGGGGGTCCGGGGGGCAGACGGCCCCCCGGCTCGTCCGGCAGAACAAAGGCGAGGCCGTCATGTCCCAGGGTTCCGACGTCATCCTGTCGCGGATGATGGCGCTTCATCCCAAGATCATCGATCTGACGCTGGACCGTGTCTGGCAGCTTCTGGACGCGCTTGGCCATCCCGAACGCCGCCTTCCGCCGGTCATCCACATCGCGGGGACGAACGGCAAGGGCTCGACCCAGGCGATGATCCGCGCGGGGCTCGAGGCCGCGGGGGGGCGTGTCCATGCCTATACCTCGCCCCATCTTGCGCGGTTTCACGAACGGATACGTCTGGCGGGAGCCCTGGTCACGGAAGACTACCTGACCGAAGTGCTGGCAGAATGCGAGGCCGCGAACGGCGGCACGCCGATCACCTATTTCGAGATCACGACCTGCGCCGCGCTCCTGGCCTTTGCGCGGACAGCGGCGGACTGGACACTCCTTGAGGTCGGGCTCGGCGGCAGGCTCGACGCGACGAACGTGGTCGACCGACCCCGCCTGACGATCATCACGCCGGTCTCTATCGACCATCAGCAGTATCTGGGCGAGACGCTGGCGGAAATCGCGGGCGAGAAGGCCGGCATCCTCAAGCGCGGCGTGCCCTGCGTCGTCGGCCCGCAGGAGGAAGCCGGGCTTGAGGTGATCGAGGCGAAGGCCGCACGCCTTGGCTGTCCGCTGCTGGTGCATGGCCAGCACTGGCATGTCTGGGAAGAACGCGGACGGCTGATCTTCCAGGACGAGAACGGCCTTCTGGACCTGCCGCTGCCGAACCTGCCGGGCCCCCACCAGATCGACAACGCTGGGGCCGCGCTTGCCGCGCTGCGTCATCTGGGCGCTGACGCGGCCGCCTGCGAGGCGGCTGTGACGCGGGCCTACTGGCCGGCGCGCATGCAGCGGCTGACCCAGGGACCGCTGGTCGAGGCGGCGGGGGCGTGCGAATTGTGGCTGGATGGCGGGCACAACCCGGCGGGCGGTCAGGCCGTGGCGGCCACGCTGGCACGGATGCCCGCGCGCCCGACGCATCTTGTTCTTGGCATGCTGAACACCAAGGACATCGCGGGTTATCTTCGCCCCGTCGCCGCGCAGGCCCGGTCCCTGACCGCCGTGTCGATCCCCGGAGAGGCAAACACGCTGACGGCCGAAGAAACGCAGGCGGCGGCGGCAAGGTCGGGGATTGTCGCCGAAACCGCCGAAAGTGTTCTGGCCGCGGTCCGCAAGATCGCGGCGGCCGACCCCAGCGCGCGGATCCTGATCTGCGGCTCGCTTTATCTGGCGGGCGGGATCTTGAAGGAAAACGGCTGATCCGGCCTCCCTTCGGGCGTTTTCGCGAACCGGCCTGTGCGCCGATGCACTTCCCTGCGGGGCGCCGCGCCGCTATCCCTTGGCCATGGCCAGCGGAGCGACCGGATGCCCCTAGAATTCGCCCTCGACACCTTCGGAGATGTGACCCTCGATTCCGCCGGGGCGTTGAAGCCGCAGGACCAGGTCATTCGCGACGTGATCGAGGAGGCGGTCCTCGCTGATCAGGTCGGGGTCGATTTCTTCGGGCTTGGTGAACACCACCGGGACGATTTCGCGATCTCCGCGCCCGAGGTCGCGCTGGCCGCCATCGCGGCGCGAACCGGCCGCATCAGGCTTGGAACAGCCGTCACCGTCCTGTCCTCGGACGATCCGATCCGGGTGTTCCAAAGGTTCTCGACGCTTCAGGCGATCTCGAACGGCAGGGCAGAGGTGATCCTGGGGCGGGGTTCCTTCACCGAAAGCTTCCCGCTGTTCGGTTTCGACCTTGCGGACTACGAGCGGCTGTTTGACGAGAAACTCGATCTCTTCGCGCGCCTGCTGCGCGACCGCAAGGTCAGCTGGTCCGGAACGACGCGCCCGCCGCTCAGGTCGCAAGCCGTCTATCCGGTGCCGGCGGCGCCGTTTCGTACCTGGATCGGCGTCGGGGGAACGCCCGAATCCGTCATGCGGGCGGTCCACTATGAAATGCCGATGATGTTGGCGATCATCGGCGGCGCGCCGCAGCGGTTCCGTCCTTATGTGGACCTGTACCGGCAATCCCTGGCGCAGGCCGACCGGCCGCCGCTACCGGTCGGCGTGCATTCGCCGGGTTTCGTCGCCGACACCGACGCCGCCGCGCGCGAAGGGATCTGGCCGGGCTACAAGGCCCTTCATGACCGTATCGGACGTGAGCGCGGCTGGCCCGCAACAACCCGCGACCAGTTCGAACGCGAAATCGCCCACGGGTCGCTTTACGTCGGCGCGCCGGAAACCGTGGCGCGCAAGATCGCCGCGACGGTCAGCGCACTGGGGCTCGACCGGTTCGAGATGAAATACTCCTCCGGCCCTGTCCCGCACGGGCTGCTGATGCGGTCTGTCGAGCTTTACGGTGCGCGCGTCATCCCGCTTGTGCGCGACATGCTCAGCTAAGGACGCCGCCCACCGGCCGCACCAGCTCCGGTACGGGTTCGCCCGGCGCAAACTCGGCGCGTCAGCCGCGACCGGCGCCCCAGTCCGCGGCCTGCATCTCCCGCAGGCGGCTTGCGGTGCGCTCGAACTCGAACGACCCCTCGCCTTCCATGTAGAGCCGTTCGGGTTCGTCCGCGGCCGAACAGACAAGCCGCACCTTCGCTTCGTAAAGCGCGTCGATCAAGGTGACGAACCGCTTCGCCTGGTTGTAGTTTTCGGACGAAAGGTGGGGGATATCCTCGAGGATCAGCACCCGGACGGCCCCGGCAAGCGCCAGGTAGTCCGCCGGCCCCAGCGGGCGGCCGCAGAGATCCCAGAACGAGGCGCGCGCGACGCCCGCATGATAATCCTCGATCACGACCTCGCGCCCCTTGACGGTCAGGCGAAGGGCGGCGTCCGCCCCGCCGCCGGTCAGTTCGGACCAGATGCGGCCCAGCGCCTCCTTCGCGGTTCGGTCGGCAGGGGCGAAATAGACCTGCGCGCCCTGAAGCCGGTGTTGGCGGTAGTCGGTTTCGCTTTCGATCTCCCGCACCTCCATCCGGTCCTTCAGGAGCGCGATGAACGGCAGGAAAAGCGGACGGTTCAGACCGTCCTTGTACAGATCGTCCGGCGCGCGGTTCGACGTGGTGACGACCGTCACCCCCCGGTCGAACAGCATCTGAAAGAGCCGGCCGACGATCATCGCATCGGCGATGTCGGTGATCTGCATCTCGTCGAAGCACAAGAGCCGCAGCTTTGCGGCAATCTCCTCGGCCACGGGGCGGATCGCATCATCGACACCGGTCTTGCGGGCGGCGTGAAGGGCGGCCTGGACCTCTTGCATGAAGGCGTGGAAATGGACCCGCCGTTTCGCGTCGATCGCCACCCCGGCATGGAAAAGATCCATCAGCATCGACTTGCCGCGCCCGACGCCGCCCCAAAGGTAAAGACCGCGGACCGCGTCCGGCGCCTTGCCGAAAAGGCCCCCAAGAAGCCCCTTTCGGCGCCCCGCCCGGTCTTCCAGAGCGGCCCGGATACGGTCCAGTTCGGGCAAGAGCGCACGCTGCGCCGCATCCTGGCGCAGGTCGCCCGCATGGGTCATCCGGTCGTAGATTTCGGTCAGCGTCTCGCGCATGCCCCCCGATAGCGCGCCCTCGCGCGGCTGAAAAGGGCCGCGTTGCGGCGGCCCGCGATCCATAGGGAACTTGAATTGTTCCGATCACAATTGGCGATTTGACGATTGCAGCCCGGCAAGGCATTTTGGCGCGCCAAAGAACCCGGAGCCACCATGCCTTCGCGCGCGCCGCTATTCACGCCTGTCCTGATCGCGGGCTGCATCATCATCATGATCGGCTTTTCGATCCGGGCCAGCTTTGGCGTGTTCCAGATCCCGATCGCCACAGAATTCGGCTGGATGCGCGCGGACTTTTCGCTGGCGATCGCGGTGCAGAACCTGGCCTGGGGTTTCGGGCAGCCGCTGTTCGGTGCGCTGGCGGAACGTTTCGGCGATCGGCGCGCAATCGTTCTTGGCGCGCTGACCTATGCGGCGGGTCTGGTGCTGTCGTCCTTCGCGGTCACGCCGGGCCAGCACCAGATGCTGGAGATCCTGGTGGGCTTCGGTATCGCCGGCACGGGGTTCGGCGTGATCCTGGCCGTCGTCGGCCGCGCTGCCCATCCCGACAACCGGTCGGTCGCGCTGGGTGTTGCAACTGCGGCCGGGTCCGCCGGGCAGGTCTTTGGCGCGCCGGTCGCCGAGCTTTTGCTGGGCCATTTCCCCTGGCAGACGGTCTTTCTGATCTTCGCCGCGGCGATCCTCGTGTCGCTTTTCGCGCTGCCCATGATGCGCGCGCCCGAGCGCGCAAGCCGGGCCGAGCTTGAGGAAAGCATGGGCGAGGTTCTGAAGAAGGCCTTCCGCGACCCGTCCTATTCGATGATTTTCCTGGGGTTCTTTTCCTGCGGCTACCAGCTTGCCTTCATCACCGCGCACTTTCCCGCGATGGTGACAGAGATGTGCGGGGCGATCGCGCCGAACGGCGTTCTGGCGGGGCTTGGCATCACCACGACCTCGGTCCTTGGCGCGATTGCGATTTCCGTCATCGGACTTGCGAATATCGTTGGGACGATTACGGCCGGGTGGCTGGGCAAGCGCTATACCAAGAAATACCTGCTGTCGGGGATCTATCTGGCGCGCACCATCGTCGCGGCAGTCTTCATCTCTCTGCCGATCACGCCGGCCTCCGTCCTGGTCTTCTCGATCCTGATGGGGGCGCTCTGGCTGGCCACGGTGCCGCTGACCTCGGGGCTTGTCGCGCATATCTACGGGCTGCGCTACATGGGCACGCTTTACGGCATCGTGTTTCTGAGCCACCAGCTTGGCGGGTTCCTTGGCGTCTGGCTGGGTGGGCGGATGTACGACGTCTACGGATCCTATACCGCCGTCTGGTGGATCGGCGTGGGCGTGGGCGCGTTTTCGGCCCTTGTCCATCTGCCGATCCGCGAACGCGCACTGACCGCACAACCCGCCTGAGGCCGGCTGGCGCCGCCCCCCCCTAGCGGGCGGCGTTCAGGATGTAGCGGGCCGTCATCAGGTCCAGATGGGCGCCGCCACCGTTCTTGCAGACCGTGATCTCGTCGTCCGAGCGGCGGGTAAAGGCGCCGGCCGGAAGATCGTAGAAATCGCCCTGGATATCGGCCTCGGTCATCGCGCCCGAGGCGATGGGATCCATGATCTCTCCGATATGGTGAACGGTCGTCGCGCGGGCATCGACGAAGACCCGGGAGCGGCGCATGACCTCGTCGTCGCATTCGCGCATGTCCTTGCGGTAGGCGCCGATCAAGTCAAGGTGGGTGCCGGGTTTCAGCCAGGAACCCCGGACAAGGGGCGCGGTCGCCATGGTCGCGGTGGCGATCACATCTGCCTTGCGCACCGCTGCCTCAAGGTCCGGCTCGACCGTGGCGCCGGTCGCCTTGGCAAAAGCGCGCGCCGTATCGGCGCTGCGGGTCCAGACATGGAACCGGGCGCCGGGAAAGACCGCCGAATAGGCCTCCACCATCGAAAGGGCGACGGTCCCGCCGCCGACCAGCAGGAAATGCTCCGACCCCTTGCGGGCAAGATGACGCGCGGCTAGCAGGCTGTCCGCGGCGGTCTTCCACTTCGTCACCAGGGCGAAGTCGACATAGGCTTCCGGCATCCCCTTCACATCGTCGAAAAGCGCAACGACGCCGTGAAGGTTCGGGACCTCGTAGCGATGGTTGCCGGGAAAGATCGTCGCCGCCTTTACCGCAAGCCCCATCCCGTCGATCCAGGCCGACCGCGTCAGCAGCGTGTCGGGGCCGCGGCGCAGGAAGGTGTCGCCGACCTCGGCGCGCGGAAGGCTGTGGCCGGCCTCGATCGCTTCGGTCAGCGCGACCCAGTCAAGCTTCGCTTCGGCCTCGGGTCCGATGATGTCGATGGTCATGATGCGATGTCCCCTGTTGTCAGCAAGCCTTCGGCCACCAGACGCGCGGCCCAGCCTTCCGGGCCGTCGAAATGATGGACCTGCCAGCCGCGCGTTGCGGCGGCGGTGATATTGTCAGACCGGTCGTCGGTGAACAGAAGCCGGTCCGGTGCGATGCCGCAGTCTTCCTCGACCATCTCGTAGATCCGCGGATCGGGCTTGAGCACACGCATCCGGCCCGAAACATAGGTCCGGTCGAATTCGGTCAGGAAGTCATATTGCGTCTGCGCATAGTCAAAGCTGCCGACGCCGAAGTTCGTCAGCGCGAAGACCGGCACCCCGTTCCGGCGCAGCTGTCGCAACAGGGCGACCGCCCCGGGGATCGCCGGTGTCGCCATCCGGATCCAGCTGTCGTGCCAGTGCCGGATCGCCTCGCGCCAGCGTGGATGGCGTTCGGCCCAGGCGTAGACCGTTTCCCTGAAATCCGCCCCCCCGTCGATCAGCGCGTTCATGCGCGCAAGGTCCGCCCCGGCGAACATCGCCTCGCGTTCGGTGCGGGGCATGATGCTGTCGTAGAAACGCTCGGGCTGCCATTCGATCAGAACGTTGCCGATGTCGAAGATCACGGCCTCTGGGCGGGGCATGACAGTCCTTTCTGGGTTCCGGCGCCGAGACTAGCGGTTCGATGCGGAAAGGAAACCCCGCTCAGCCCCGGGCGTTCACCGTTTCGCGCCAGACCATGTAAAGGCCGCCGCCGACGATCAGGAAGATGCCCGCCCAGGCGACGGCATCAGGCCATTCGCCAAAGACGGTGGCCCCCCAGAAGACCGCGATCGGCATCCCGATATATTCGAACGGGGCGACAAGCGCGATGGCGCAGGTCCGGTAGGCATGGCTGACCATCACCGAGCCGACCGCGCTGGTCAGCCCGATGACGATCAGGATCAGCCAGTCGCCCGGCGAAGGCCAGATCCAGGCACGCAACAGGAAATCGGCCGAAGCGTTGCCGGTGCCAGCAAAACGCCCGTCGCCCACCGACAGACCCATCAGTCCGGAGACGACAAGAAAGGTGAGATGGATGTAGAAGGACAGCGTGATCGCCGCTTCTGTCCCGCCCATGCGGCGGGTCATGGTGTTCAGCGCGGCATAGGCGACCGCCCCGGCCAGCGGCAAGAGCGCGACATAGCGGAACGCCTCGGTTCCTGGCCGCAGCATGATGATGACGCCGGCCATGCCGACGGCGACAGCGGCCCATCGCCGTGGGCCGACGCTTTCGCGCAGGAAGATCACCGAGAAGACCGTGATCAGAAGCGGGCTGACGAATGAGATCGCGACGGCCTCTGCCAGCTGCATGGCCGCGAGCGAGGCGAAGAAGAAGAGGTTCGCCGCCACCACGCAGACACCACGGGCAAGATGCATCAAGGGCCGGCGCGTGCGCATCAGCACCCACCCCCCCTGCATCGGCATGATGACGCCGCACAGGATCGTCAGCGCGATCAGCGACCGGATCATGATGATCTGGTGCAGCGCATAGCCTCCCGACAGGAACTTGATCGACATGTCGGTCAGTGAAAACATCACCATCCCGGTGGTGATGGACAGGATGCCTGACAGCCGGTTACGCGCGGTGTCCGAAGTATCTCTGAGTGCGAGGGTCATGGAGACAGACAACCGCCGCCTGCGCGGGGCGTCTGTCCTGTCTGCGACAACTGCGGGCGTGCGCGGGATAATTCGGCGGGAACGGCGTCCTGCCCGGGGCTTAGCCGGCCGCGCGAAGGACGCGGTCGAGTGCTGCGGAAAAACGCGCGCGATCCTGTCTGGAGAACGGCCGTCCGCCGCCTTGCCGGAACGGATCTGCAGCGCGCAGGTCCGCCATCAGGTCGCGCGTGGCCAGGGCGTTGCCGATGTTGGCCGCGTTCAGCACCTCTCCGCCGTGCCGGAGCACGCGGGCGCCCGCCGCGACGCATCGTGCCGCCAGCGGGATATCGGCGGTGATGACCACGTCGCCTGGCCCTGCGCGTTCTGCAATCCACTTGTCGGCCTCGTCCGGGCCCTCGGTGACGAAGACGGTTTCGACCAGGGGATGCGCGTAGGGGCGGATGCCGCCGTTGCAGACCATCTTGACCGGCACCTTCAGGCGTTCGGCGGCGCGAATGCATTCCTCCTTGACCGGGCAGGCGTCGGCGTCGACGAAAAGCGTCATGTCTGCGGCCTCGGGCGGGCGACCTTGTATTCCTCGGGGATCGGCATGCGATTGAAGGCATCGAGCCCGGCGATCCGGTAGGCTTCGGCCAGGGTGGGATAGTTGAAGGTGTTCTGGACGAAATAGTCCACGGTTCCCTTCAGGTTCAGCACCGCCTGCGCGATGTGGATCAGTTCGGTCGCGCCCTCGCCGACGATCTGAACACCCAGCAGCCGGCGGGTCTTCAGGCTGACCAGCATCTTCAGCATCCCGTGTTCGATCCCCATGATGTGCCCGCGAGAGGTTTCGCGAAACCTGGCGATGCCCACCTCGTAGGGAATGCCGCGGCCTTGCACCTCCTCCTCGGACATGCCGCAGGTCGAAATCTCGGGCACCGAATAGATGCCGTAGGGGAACCAGGGGCTTTCGGCCAGCGTCGGTGTGTCAAGCGCGTGGCAGGCCGCGACCCGCCCCTGCTGGAGCGAGGTGGACGCAAGCGAGGGGTGCCCGATCACGTCGCCCGCGGCGTAGATGTGCGGTACCTTCGTCTGATAGGTCTTGTGGTCCACCTCGAGCCGGCCGCGATGATCCGTCTCCAGCGCGACGGCACCCAGGTTGAGCGTATCGGTCGCGCCCATGCGTCCGGCGGCGTAAAGCAGCATTTCAGAGCGGACATGGCGACCGTTCTTCAGGCTCACTTCGACATGCGTGCCGGCATCCTCGATCTTCTCGATCGGGGAACCGAGCCGAAGATCCAGCCCGTTCTCGCGGATCTGGTGGGTGAACTCGTGGATCGTATGCCGGTCGATGAAATCTAGGAAACTTTCGCGCGGTTCGATCAGCGTGACATGCACGTCAAGTGCCGTGAACATCGTGGCGTATTCGACGCCGATGACGCCGGCGCCCACCACGCACAGGCTGCGCGGCAACTGGCCCAGTTCCAGGAATTCGTCGCTATCGACGACGGTCCTGCCGTTGAAGGGCACGTCCTTTGGCCGGTAGGTCCGCGTTCCGGTGGCGATCAGGAACTTGTCGGCCCGAAGTCGCGTTGTCTCGCCCGAATGGGTTGCCACCTCGACCTCGTTCGGGCCGAGGAACCGGGCGCTGCCCATAAGCGTCTCGACGTGGTTGCGGTTGAACTGGTGTTCGAGGATGTCGACCTCGTAGTCGAGCGTCTTATGCAGCCGCGTCTTGAGGTCTTCGGAGCTGATATCCTCCTTCGCGCGGTAGGACCTGCCATAGAACGACCGTTCGCGCCAACCCGACAGGTTCAGAACCGTTTCGCGCAAGGTCTTCGATGGGATCGTTCCGGTATGAACGGACACGCCGCCCAGCCGGTCCTTGCGGTCGATGACCAGAACCTTTCGCTTCAGCTTGCCCGCCTGGATCGCAGCGGCCTTGCCCGCGGGACCCGAGCCGATGATGATCAGATCGTAGTGGCTCATGGTTCACCTCGCGTAAAGCGCCTCGGCGTGAAAGGCGATGTGGTCGCGCATGAAGGAGGAGACGAAGAAGTAGCTGTGATCGTAGCCCGGCTGCATCCGGAACTGGCCATGCTGGCGGCGCTCGATCATGGCCTGTGCCAGCGCTTCGGGCTTGAGCAGATCAAGGAACTGGTCCTTCGATCCCTGGTCGATCAGGACCGGTCCGTCAAAGCCGAGCCGCCGCATCAGAAGCGTCGAGTCGTGCGGCGCCCAGGTGCCTTCGTCCGTGCCGAGGTAGGCGCCAAGCTGCTTCCTCCCCCAGTCCGATTGTGTCGGATGGGCAATCGGCGCGAAGGCCGACACCGATCGGAATCGTCCCGGCAGCCGCATCGCCATGGTCAGCGCGCCATGTCCGCCCATGGAATGACCGGTGATCGCCTGCCGGTCCTCGGCCACGGCGAAATTTGCAGTGACGATGGCTGGCAGCTCCTCGGCTACATGGTCCCACATGCGGAAATTCGGCGCCCACGGCTTCTCCGTCGCGTTGACGTAGAAGCCTGCGCCCTGCCCAAGGTCATAGGCCTCGTCGTTGGCCACGCCATCTCCGCGGGGCGAAGTGTCGGGGAAAACGAGCGCGATGCCCGCCTCGGCCGCCCATCCCTGAGCCCCTGCCTTCACCATCGCATTCTCATGTGTGCAGGTCAGGCCCGACAGATACCACAGCACCGGAACAGGACCGTCTGCCGCCTCTTCCGGCAGGAAAAGCCCGAAGGTCATGTCGCAGCCGCAGGCTTCCGAGGCATGCTTGTAGACGCCCTGGATTCCGCCGAAGCACTTGTTCTCGGAAATCGTCTGCATGGGTCTTCCTTTCATCATGCGGCGGTGATCCAGGCGACCACCAAGGATACGGTCACGATGCTGAACACCGTGGAGATCAGGATCGAGGCCGATACGCGCTGCGGTGCGACCCCGTAGGTGCGCGCCAGGATATAGACGTTCCCGGCAACCGGCAGCGATGCCGCAGCGATCATGACGCCGGCGGCGAACGGCTCAACCCCGAAGACAAGAAGGGCCGCGACCGCGACGGCAACGGGGTGCAATACCAGTTTCGCGAAAGACAGCCACAGCGCAACCGACAGCCGTTCGGCCGTTTTCGACGCCAGTGACGCACCGATGGCGAAAAGCGCGCAAGGCGTGGCGGCGGCCCCGAGGATCGTCATGAACTCCTCTACCGGGGCGGGCAGGGAAAGCCCCGCCGAAGATACCGCAAGCCCGGCGGCCATCGACACGATCATCGGGTTCTTGACCAGCCCGAAAGCCAGCACCTTGATGATGCGCGGCGACAGATGGCCCTCGCGCGCGCCGGTGATGATCAGCGTGATGAGGCTGGAAAAGACGATCAGGTCGATCGCAAGAACCATCAGGATCGGCCCGGCGGCTTCGGGCCCAAGCAGGACAGTCAGAAGCGGCACACCTAGAAAGCCGGTGTTGCCGATGACGGCGCATTGCGCCTCGACCGCGGCTTCGGTCGCGGGAATGCGGCGCAGGCGGGCGACCAGCGTGGCCAGAAGGTAGACGGCAAGGCACCCGGCGAGGTAGGCGGCGGCAAACCGTGCGTCGAAGATTTCGGCCAGCGACAGGTTGGCGGCAAAGCGGAACAGCATCGCCGAAAGTGCGAAATAGAAGACAAACCGTGTCAGGTATTCGGTGGCGGCGTCAGGAAAAAAGCGCAGCCGGCCCGCGCCCCAGCCAAGGCCGATCAGCGCGAAGAACGGAAGGGTCTTGAGAAAGATCGCCAGCATGGTCCCGTGTTTCGGATATGCAATTCCGGGTCGGCGCATCGCAAGCATGCCTGCCGCAGTCCTGTGCACCTTTGCGGCTGACTAGCATGTGCCCCTGGGGGCGGCCAGCGTTCATCCTTCGCAAAGCGTGAGAATCTCGGGAAGCGTTTTCTTGATCTTCGCGACAGCGGGAACCGTCGCGTCCGCTGCGGGATGGCCGACGGCCAGGATCATCACGGGCTTCTCGCTATCGGGCCGGCTGCAAAGCGCGTTCAGGAACTTCATCGGGTTCGGCGTATGGGTCAGGGTCGAGAGCCCCGCGTGGTGCAGCGCGGCGATCAGGAAGCCGGTCGCGATGCCGACGCTTTCGGGGACGTAGTAGTTCTTGTAGCGGTGGCCATCCCTGGTGACGCCGTAGCGCTGGGCGAAGACCACGACCAGCCAGGGCGCGATGTCCAGATGCGGCTTCGACGCGCCGGTTCCGATCGGTTCCAGCGCCTTGAGCCATTCGTCGCCCGCACCCCCTTCGTAGAAGGCGCGTTCCTCCTCCTCGGCCGCGGCGCGGATCTGCGCCTTCATGGCCGGGTCGGAAATCGCGACGAAATGCCAGGGCTGGTGGTTGGCGCCCGATGGCGCGGTCCCGGCCGCCTCTACGCAGGCGGCGATGATTTCGGCCGCGACCGGATCGGGGCGGAAATCCCGCACCGTGTGACGCTTTCTCATGTAGTCGCGAAACCGCTCGGCGGCCGCGCGGGCCTCGTCTTCCGGCAGGCCTACCCGGTCGGGTAGGGGAAGCGGCTGATAGCTGACCTTGTCGCGGAAATACATGGCGGGCGCCTTCTTGCGGGGGGAACCGGCGCCAGTCTATCCGCCACCGATCAGGACGCCAGCGGCAAAGACGAGCGCGCCGCCAAGAACGACCTGGAAGGTGGCGCGCAAGAACGGCGTTTCCATGAAACGGTTCTGGATCCAGACGATCGCCCACAGTTCGACAAAGACGATGGCGATGGCGATGGTCGTTGCGGTCCAGAAGTCGGGGATCAGATAGGGCATCGCGTGGCCAAGCCCGCCAAGTGCCGTCATCACGCCCGATGCGATCCCGCGCTTGACCGGCGATCCGCGACCCGAAAGGACGCCGTCGTCGTGGGCGGCCTCGGTGAAGCCCATCGAAATCCCCGCGCCGACCGAAGCCGCGAAGCCGACAAGGAAGGTCGTCCAGGGATCATGCGTCGCGAAGGCTGTCGCGAAGATCGGCGCCAGTGTGGAAACAGACCCGTCCATGAGCCCGGCAAGTCCGGGCTGAACCCAGGTCAGGATGAACTGGCGGTGCGCGGCACGGTCTTCCTCCCCCTTGGCTTCGTCATCCAGATGGCGCTCCGCCAGATCGCCCGCCTTCGCCTCGTGCTTCGCTTCTGCGGCCGCAAGGTCGCCCAGGAGCTTGCGTGTCGCAGCGTCTTCGGTCCGCTGCGCCGCGCGGGTGTAGAAGGCCGCGGCGTCCTGTTCCATCGCTTCGGCCTCGCCGCGGATGCGGTCGAGCGTCAGGTTTTCCACCAGCCAGACAGGGCGACGGGCGTAGAAGCCCGCGACATGTTCGCGCCGGATCAGCGGGATCGTGTCGCCGAACCGCGCGCGGTGGCGTTCGATCAGCCAATGGCGGTGGGTGTCCTCTTCCTTCGCCATCGCATCGAATATCGCGGCCGAGGCGGGGTAGTCCTTGCGCAGACGGTCCGCATAGGTCCGGTAGATCCGCGCGTCGTCCTCCTCGGACGAGATTGCAAGCGCAAGAATCTCCTGTTCGCTGAGCTCCGAGAAGCGTCGGCGGTTGGCTAGTCCCGGGATCATGGGGCCCTCCTGTCAGGATCCGGTCGAACCTAGGACGGTGTCAAAGGGGGGGCAAGGGCATTCCCTGCGGACACGGCGTCGCAGGTTCACCGTCAAGAAACGGAAATGCACTGTCGGTGCTTGCCCGGTTGCGAAGGCGGCGACTATCATCGTGATACTGAAAGTCAGGGCAGGTAGATCAGTTGACCGCTGCAGCAAGCGCGATCCGCAAGCGCAGGAAGTTCGATCAGGTGTTGGAGGGCGCGCGGGTCGTATTCCTGCGCGACGGCTACGAGGGCGCGAACGTCGACGATATCGCCCGCGAGGCGCGCGTGTCCAAGGCAACGCTTTACAGCTACTTTCCCGACAAGCGCCGGCTGTTCGTCGAAGTGGCCACACGCGAATGTCGTCGGCAGGCGGACGAGGCGGAAGAGGTCGTCGATCTGTCCGCCCCGCCCGATGTCGTCCTGCCCGAGGCCGCGCGCCGGATCATCGCCTTTTCGCTGTCCGAGTTCGGCAGAAACGTCTTTCGCATCTCTGTCGCCGAATCTGTGCGCTTTCCGGAGCTGGGTCAGGAATTCTATCTGAACGGTCCTGCGCTCTTGCGCGAAAGGCTTGCCAACTACCTTGCCGGGGCGGTTTCGCGGGGCGAATTGCGGATCGAGGATATCGATCTTGCCGCAGATCAGTTCGCAGAGCTTTGCAAGGCCGACATTTTCCCCTGCGTGTGCCTGGGCGTGCAGAAGACCTTTGATCAGGCAGCACAGGATCGCGTCGCAAAGGGGGCTGTCGAGATGTTCCTGGCGCGCTACGGCGTGCGTCCCGTCGACTTGCGCCAATAGCGAAGGGCGTCCGCCGTGGGCCGCACCGGTATCCGGCACGGCCCTGTCGCTTTCCTATTCCTGGATGCTTTCCAGATAGTAGGCCACCGACATCACCCGGCCCCGTGACTCTAGGATCGTGCCATAGGGGTTGGCCGGCCCCGGTTCGGCCGACATGAAGACCCTGCCGAAGACGGGCATCGGTCCGCCATGGGCGCGCACGCCGGTGCGGCCGTCGATGATGTGGATCACCTTCAGCATCGGGAACATGCCGTCGTTGTTCTTGGCCAGAATCGTCAAATTGGTTGCCGGCACGGTCATCAGGTTGGCCATGTCCCCGTCGCCCTTGCCGCCCGCGCCGTGACAGGCGGCGCAGTAGTCCATGAAAAGCTCAGCGCCGATGTCGGCGCTTTGTGCATTCGCCTGAAACGGCGCGATCGCCGCCGCTGCAGACAAGGCAAGTGTGCATGTCAGTCTGGTCATCGCAGTTTCCCCCCACGGAAAGCGCGCTTCCTGGGTGCAGGCTGACACATATTCGGCTTTCGGGATTTGATCTGTGTCAGGGCGCCCGATCCGGTTCAGGCAAGCAGCCGCCCGTCGGCAAAGCCGGTGATCGCCGTCTCGACGATTGCGCCTTCGGCACGGTCGGCGGCAAAGACGACCTCCGTGAACTGTTCGGTACGGCCAATGCGCGGGCCTTCGGTCAGGATGCGGTGGACCTTGCCGCGCTGGGCCGCGAGATGGCGCAGAAGCGCGGCATCGCCCGCCTGTCTCAGCCGCGCGGCGCGGTCCCGGATGGCGGGCCCGCGGACCTGCGGCATGCGGGCGGCGGGTGTCCCCTTGCGGGCACTGTAGGGAAAGACGTGAAGGAACGTCAGCCCGCATTCCTCGACCAGCTTCAGGCTGTTTTCAAACATCGCCTCGGTCTCGGTCGGGAAGCCCGCGATCAGGTCTGCGCCAAAGACGATGTCGGGCCGCAGGCGCCGCGCCTCGTCGCAAAAGCGGATGGCGTCGTCGCGCAGGTGCCGCCGCTTCATCCGTTTCAGGATCAGGTCGTCGCCATGTTGCAGGCTCAGGTGCAGGTGCGGCATCAGGCGCGGTTCGGTGGCGATCGCCAGCATCAGGTTTTCGTCGGCCTCGATCGAGTCGATCGAGGAAATGCGCAACCGCCGAAGATCCGGCGCCAGCCGCAGTATCCGCATGACCAGATCGCCCAGGCGCGGTTCGCCCGGAAGATCCGCCCCCCAGGATGTCAGGTCGACCCCGGTCAGCACGACCTCGGCAAACCCCTTGTCGACGAGCCGCCTGATCTGTTCGACCACGACGCCCGCGGGGACCGAACGCGAATTGCCGCGCCCGTAGGGGATGATGCAGAAAGTGCAGCGGTGATCGCAGCCGTTCTGGACCTGCACATAGGCGCGGTGGCGGCCGAAGCCGTCGATCAGATGGCCGGCGGTTTCCTTCACGCTCATGATGTCGTCGACCATGACGCGTTCTGTCTCGCCGATCAGGTCGGGCGCCTGAAGGCCTATCCAGGTCTCGGGCTGCATCTTTTCGTGGTTGCCGATGACACGCGAGACCTCGGGCATGGCGGCAAAGGTTTCCGGTTCGGTCTGGGCGGCGCAACCGGTGACGATCACCGGCGCGCCGGGGTTTTCGCGAGCCAGACGGCGGATTTCCTGCTTGGCCTTGCGCACGGCCTCGGCCGTCACGGCGCAGGTGTTGACCACCACCGCGCCCTCGACCCCGTGCGCGGCGGCCAGTTCCTTCATCGCCTCGGTCTCATAGGCGTTCAGGCGGCAGCCGAGGGTGGAAAAGACCGGGGGACGCATCGCGGCGCTCAGGCGTGGGCGGCAAGGAAGGCCGGCGAGAGCCAGCCGTCGAAGACATGGGCGGTGGGGCCGGTCATCCAGACGCCATCCTCGCGCCAGTCGATCTCAAGCGTGCCGCCATCGAGGTCGAGCGTGACCTGCCGCCCGGTCAGGCCGCGCCGATGCGCGGCGACCGCGGTGGCGCAGGCGCCCGATCCGCAAGCGAGCGTGATGCCCGCGCCGCGTTCCCAGACCCGCATCCGCAGGCGGTCGGGGCCGGTGACGCTGGCGTATTCTACATTGGTCGCTTCGGGAAACAGCGGGTGATGCTCCATCGCGGCGCCGTCGCGCGCAAGGTCCACCGCCTCGGCGTCGGGAACGAAGAAGACGCAATGCGGATTGCCCATGCCGACCGCCGCCGGATCGCCGGTGACGGGCAGGCGCAGGGTGTCGACCTCTCGGGCCAGCGGCACGGCCCGCCAGTCGAGAATCGGCGCGCCCATGTTGACGCTGACAAGGCCATCCGACCGGCGCACGGCGACCAGTGTCCCGCGTTCGGTCGTGAAGGTGACGCTGTCACGCCCGAGGCCCGCCATGACATGATCCGCGGCGCAGCGAGAGGCGTTGCCGCAGGCGCCCGCTCGGCTGCCGTCGGAGTTCCAGAAATCCAGTGTGAAATCCGCCCCTTCGCCGTCGCGGATCTCTGCCAGCTGGTCGAAACCCACGCCGCGGTGACGATCGCCCAGGGCCGCCGCCAGCGCTGCCGTCGTCACGGGCCGCCGGCCCCGTGAATCGATGATCACGAAGTCATTTCCGGCGCCATGCATCTTCATGAACGGCAGGCCGCTATCGGGGCGGGCGTCTCTCATGCCACGCGATATACGCCCGGCGCAGGGATTTTGCCAGTGGACGGAGATTTCCGCGCTTTTGCACTTGACCGCCCCCGGCGAGGTTCATAAAGAGGCGCCCTGTGATGGGCCCGTAGCTCAGTTGGTAGAGCAACTGACTTTTAATCAGTGGGTCACAGGTTCGAATCCTGTCGGGCTCACCACTGTTTTCAATAAGTTATGGCTTTGACGCCGGAGCGAATGCGACGCTTCGGTGCTGAGGTGATGGGTGACGCGCGCGTTGGGCCGTTACCTGGCTGCAGCCATTCTGGTGTTACGCTCTGCGGATCGTTGCAGGTTTCCTTCGGCCCGCGCTTGCGCGCCGGTGTGCCGAATGGTCGATGCAAGGCGGGAGTGCCGGGCAAGAGCCAAGCCGTGTTTCAGGCGTGGACCGCGGCATGATAGGTGGCTAGCACTGTCTCGATGGACCGCAGAACCAAGCTGTCGAAACTTGCTGCCTCGGCCCTCGTCAGCGCTGGCAGATATTGACGCAGGACTGGCTCAGGGATTGTCCGGCCGGCGAGGCGCGCCCTCAGGGCGGCCACCGCAGCCTCTGCTGCAGGATCGGGCCAATAGTAGCGGATCCGATCCGAGTAGCTGAAATGACGCTGCAGCCAAAGGTCGGTTGCGTCACCGTGGTAGTACTTCGCCCAGTTGTCCGGGCGGGCCTGCATGACCTGCTCAATGGCCCCCATCAGCCTGTTGCGAGGGGCGTGCCCGTCCAGAACGTCGGCGATCGCGTCAAGCCCGTAAAGCGCTTCACGCAGGGCGAAGGTGAGCCATGGGCCGACCTTGAGAATCGAAAAGCCGTCGGCGACGAGGTGCCGCAGCCCCTCTTCCGTCTGATAGTCGGTCGAATGCGCCTCGAATACGACGCCCGAAAGGTCCGAAAGGGTGGCCGAAAGCGCGCGTGCCTTCTCGGGGGAATAGTGGACGACCGCATCATGACCGAACTCCACACCCGGCTGAACGACAAGGGCGATGACGCGGCCAAAGGCTTCGATCTGCCCCGCCGCTGCGAAGGCTTCGCGGTGCACTTCGTAGGTCGTCGAGACAGATTCGGGTGCTGTGATCTGCAAATGGTCCAACCCATCGACCGCCCCACCGGGAACGGGAACCTCCGTCCCGATCACATAGACCGGGAGGTGGTCGCCACGACGATGCGCCTCGGCCACTGCCGCAAGTCGGGCGGCGCGTTCTGCCGTCACCGAGTCGGGAAGTGCTATCGGCTCGCCCAGGCAGCCCATGGATGTGTCCAGGTGCAGCTTGGTGAACCCTGCCGCCGCGAAACCTGCGATCATCGCCTCGGCCTTGGTCATCGCCGTTTCTGCCGGCAGGTGCTTCCATGGGTTCGGCCCAAGGTGGTCGCCGCCCAGGATGATCCGCTCTGAGGGATAGCCGACGTGCCCGGCAATCGCAAAGACGAAGTCGCGGAAGTCGGCGGGGGTCATGCCAGTGTAGCCGCCATCCTGGTTGACCTGGTTGCAGGTTGCCTCGATCAGAACGGGAAGGTCGACCACCAGTCCATGGCGTAGCGCCGCCTCGATCACCAGCGGGTGGGCCGAACAGACTGAAGTGATTCCCGATTTGTGGCCCGCACGGTAGGAAGGGGCAAGGCCAAGAAGTGGATGGGCCATCAGATCCGTCTTCCTTGCGATGTGGCAAATGCGGTTATGGTTTCAAGCATCGCCGCGCCCTCCATCGGGCCCCGCTTGGTGACAGCCAGCGCGCCCGCAGCCGCGGCGAGTGTCAGTGCGCGGTCGATATCTTCATTGCGCAGCCACAGCGCGGTGAAGGCGCCGCCGAAACAGTCACCAGCGCCAGTGGGATCGACTTCCTCAACCGTGAAGGCGGGAACAAAGCGGCTGCCGGAAGCATCGAAGTAGGTCACGCCTCTTGCGCCCTGCTTGTGAACAATCGCTTGGATGCCGCTCTCCAGAAGTTCGGCAACGGCCGCGGTCTCATCCTTGGTCCTGGTCAGAAGCGTTAGCTCTTCCCCGCTTGGCAGGAAAAGGTCAGTGAGTGACAGGATCGCCTGCATCGCATCCGCCATGCCGGGCGCATCAAGGATTTCCTTGCGCAGGTTCGGATCGAAGGAAACCGAGCCGCCTTTCTGCCTGAGGGTGCGGGCCGCCTCGATGTTGAACGCGATGATCTCGGGGCTGGAAAGCGACGATCCCATGACGTGCAGGTGATCGGCACTTCCAATCATCGCCTGCACCGCATCGCCCTTGGGCAACGCGCCACACGCACTATGGCTTATGTTGAAGACAAAGTCGCGGGAGCCGTCGGCGCGGTACCGGACGAAAGCGCTACCTGTCGGCCGATCGCTGTCGATGCCGATGCCTGACACGTCGACTCCGTCGGCGGCGAGCCGGTCGATGTTCAGGTGACCGAAGTCATCGTTTCCAACCATGGAAATGATCCCACATGGCTGACCGATCCGGGCGACCTGGTCGATGAAGATGGCAGGCGCACCCGAGGGATACGGTCCCGTCAGGGCGATCGGGCCGCGAAAGCCGTCCCCGACCGTGTCCGCCATGATCTCGACCAGGATTTCTCCGGCAACGACAATCTTTTTCACGAACGCCTCTTTCCTGCGGGCGGGCAAGAACGCCCAACTCTCATGCTTTGTCTTGACCGGTGCCACTTGGGGCGCTTAGTGTCAACAAATAACTTTACGCGCGATAAGTTATCGCTGCATCCAGAAGGCGATCGACGCATTGTCGGGTTGATTTGCGCGTCTGGGCTGTGGCACGACAGGGATCGCAAGCGCAGGGTGCAGGGATGGAAGATCAGAAGATCCGGAATATGGAAGAGTTTTCGGCCGTGAGCGGGATTTCTCGCCCAACGGTGTCGAAGTACTTCAACGACCCGAGCAGCGTGCGCCGTTCAACCCGCGACCGGATAGAAAAAGCGCTTCGGCAGTATGACTTCCGCCCCAACCTGTTCGCGATCAACCAGAACCGGAAGCTGACAAAGACCATCGGGATCGTCGTTCCCTATCTTGCAGACCCTTTCTTTGCCGAGATGGTTCGACTTATCGAACGGCTGTGCATCGATGCGGGCTATTGGCCCATCGTTTTCAGCGCGCATGGCGAAGTCGAGCTGGAGAACAACGCCCTCAGCACGCTTGCCTCGCTTCGGCCGGCAGGTGCGCTGATCGCGCCGCTTGGCCGAAGTTCGGACCTGGAGGCGGTTCAGCGATTTTCCGAAGAGGTGCCGACCGTTGTCTTCGACAGCAACGTGAAAGTCGGAAAAGCCTTTGTAGGATCTAATAATTTTCAAAGCATTCCGATGATGGTCGACTATCTGTGCCGCTCTGGCGAGCCGCCCTGTTTCTTCGAGATGCCCCCGATCAACCCCAATGCCAACAAGCGCCGCGAAGCTTATCGCCAGGCGATGGAGCGATTGGGCTATGATCCGATGATCTTCAAGGTCGAGGCGATGGGATGGGATTTCGAGCGCATCGGCTTTGAGGATGGCGGGCGATTGATTGCCGACCGTGCCTTCCCGACCAATACCATCCTGTGCAGCAATGACCGACTGGCCATCGGGCTTCTTTCCGCGGCCTATCAGAAGGGGCTGCGCGTCGGCCGGGGCGAGGGATGTGCGCTGCGAGTCGCGGGTCACGACGACCATCCGTGGTCGCGTTTCTCCTGTCCGCCGTTGACGACGGTTTCGCAAGACTACCGTTCGATTGCGGAAAGCAGCGTGGAGATGCTTTTCAGGTTCATCGACGGGCAAGAGGTTGAAACCGAAACTGGCGAGCGCCCGGAACTCCTGTTCGAGGGGAAGCTGATCATGCGTGCTTCAGCCTGATACTTTCCGCGGTGCAGCGCAGTAATTTTCCGCGCGTAAAGATTTCGATTGACTCCTGACGCGACGAGTCGCTAGCTTCGCTGTACGTTCATCAGGGAACCAAGGGAGGAAATCCGATGAAGCTGAAGAAACTCCTGCTCAGCGCGGGAACCATGGCCATGATGGCCGTTTCCGGTTCGGCCTGGGCTGAGGAAATCACGATCGCGACCGTGAACAACAACGACATGATCGTCATGCAGGAGCTCGCCCCCAAATGGGAAGAGGCGACCGGCAACAAGATCAACTGGGTTGTCCTGGAAGAGAACGTCCTTCGTCAGCGCACCACCCAGGACATTTCCACGAACGGCGGCTCGTTCGACATCATGTTCATCGGCGCCTATGAAACCCCGATCTGGGGGAAGAACGGCTGGCTGGCCTCGCTCGATGACTTTGCGGACGACGCTGCCTACGATCTGAACGACATCTTCCAGCTGGTTCGCAACGGCTTGTCCGCCGAGGGCCACCTCTATGCCGTGCCGCTGTATTCAGAGACCTCGTTCACCTACTACCGCAGCGACCTTTTTGAGAAGGCCGGCATCGCCAAGCCGACCGAGCAGATCACCTACGATCAATTCGCAGAAATGGTCTCAAAGGTTCACGATCCCGAGAACGGCGTCTACGGTACCTGCCAGCGCGGCAAGGCCGGCTGGGGCGAAAACATGGCCTTCGTCGGTACGCTTGCCAACGCTTTCGGTGCCCGCTGGTTCGATGAGCAGTGGCAACCGCAGCTTGACAGCCCCGAATGGAACGCCGCGATCCACTACTATGTCGACCTGATGACCAAGTATGGCCCTCCGGGCGCGACCGCCAACGGCCACAACGAGAACCGCGCGCTGTTCAAGGATGGCAAGTGCGCGACCTGGGTTGATGCAACCTCGGCCGCGAACGACGTGAAGAACCCGGCCAACTCGAAGGTTGCCGATGTCACCGACTTCTTCCAGGCGCCCAAGCAGGCGACCGACAAGGGCACCGGCTGGTTCTGGTCCTGGGCGCTCGCAATTCCGGCGAGCTCGCAGAAGGTCGATACCGCAAAGGATTTCCTGAAGTGGGCGACCTCGAAGGAATACTTCCAGATGGTTGGTGAAACCAAGGGCTGGGTGGCTGTTCCGAGCGGCACGCGCGCTTCGATCCACGAGGATCCGCGGCTTCTGGAGGCTGCGCCTTTCGCCGAAACCATCAAGAATGCGATCTTCTCGGTTGACCCGGCCGACCCGACCCGCGATCCGGTTCCCTACACCGGCGTCCAGTTCGTGGCGATCCCGGAGTTCCAGGGTATCGGCAACTTCGTCGGCCAGCAGGTCGCCGCGGCGCTTGCGGGGCAGATGTCGGTCGAAGATGCGCTGTCCGCCAGCCAGGACTTCGCGGTTCGCGAAATGACCAAGGCCGGCTACATCAAGTAAGCTTCCTCCCGGGGCGGGTCGATCCGGATGGATCGGCCCGCCTTTTCTTTCGCATCTGACCATCCTTCGCATAGACTTGTGGCAAGGGCCATTTCGGCCCGTCCTTCAACGCTGCCCCATCTCAAACGGGAGACGAACATGGCGACCAAGGCTTCCCGTGCCGCTGCCAGGATGATGATTTCACCGGCCGTGATCCTCCTTTTCGCATGGATGATCGTGCCGCTGGGAATGACACTGTACTTCTCGGTCCTGCGCTACAATCTGCTGACGCCCGGTGCAAATCCGTTCGTCGGGTGGGAAAACTACTACTGGTTCCTGACCGATCCCAGCTTTTCCGCGGCGATGGTAAATACCCTGGTCCTGGTCGGGGGGGTTCTTCTGATCACTGTCATCGGGGGTATTCTCTTTGCCCTTCTTCTGGATCGCCCGATGTTTGGCCAGGGTGTCATCCGCATCATGGTGATAGCACCATTTTTCGTGATGCCCACTGTCTCGGCGCTCGTCTGGAAGAACATGTTCATGAATCCGGTGAACGGGATATTCGGGCGCATTGCCACCGGGCTCGGATTCCAGCCCGTCGATTTCTTCGGCCAGATCCCGCTGGCATCCATAATCATCATTGTCGCCTGGCAGTGGTTGCCATTCGCCACGCTGATCTTGCTGACAGCGCTTCAGTCGCTGGATCAGGAACAGCTTGAGGCTGCCGAGATGGACGGCGCCAACTGGACCAGCCGGTTCTGGTACATCATGCTGCCGCATCTGGCGCGCGCGATCACGGTTGTGATCCTGATCCAGACCATCTTCCTGCTGTCGGTCTTTGCCGAGATCCTTGTGACGACCAACGGCGGTCCGGGGACAGCGTCGACGACGGTGACCTACCTCGTCTACGTGTCATCCTTGCTGCAATACGACGTGGGGATCGGCAGTGCCGGTGGCGTCGTTGCTGTCATCCTCGCCAATATCGTTGCGATCTTCCTGATGCGGATGATCGGCAAGAACCTTGACGCGTAAGGAACGGTCTCATGGCACGCGCAGTTTCGAACAAGACCAAGACCATCAACACGGTCATTGCCGGGACGCTTGGCGTTCTGATGTTCTTTCCGATCCTCTGGATCATCATCTTGTCCTTCAAGACGGAGGAGGACGCGGTTCGCGCCCCTCTTGAGGTTCTGTTTCAGTCAGGCTGGACGACCGACAATTTCAGCACGGTCCAGGCACGGTCTGATTACTTCCGGCACTTCTCGAACTCGGTGATCATTTCACTTGGCTCCACGCTTCTTGGACTGGTCGTCGCAATCCCGGCCGCCTGGTCGATGGCCTTCGTTCCAGCAAGACGAACCAAGGATGTGCTGATGTGGATGCTTTCGACCAAGATGATGCCGCCGGTTGGTGTGCTGGTTCCGATCTATCTGATCTTCCGCGACACCGGCCTTCTGGACAGCCGCGTCGGCTTGACCGTTGTCCTGATGCTGATCAACCTGCCGATCATCATCTGGATGCTCTACACCTACTTCCGCGAGATTCCGGGGGAAATCCTTGAAGCGGCCCGCATGGACGGGGCCGGCCTCAAGGAAGAGATCCTGTACGTCCTGACCCCGATGGCCGTCCCGGGGATCGCATCGACCATCCTGCTGAACATCATTCTCGCCTGGAACGAGGCTTTCTGGACGCTGAACCTGACGGCGGCAAATGCCGCGCCGTTGACGGCCTTCATCGCCAGCTATTCCAGCCCGGAAGGCCTGTTTTACGCGAAACTGTCGGCGGCGTCGATCATGGCGATCGCCCCGATCCTGATCATGGGCTGGTTCAGCCAGAAGCAACTCGTCCGCGGCCTGACATTCGGCGCGGTAAAGTGAGGACATAATGGGACAGATCACGCTCAGCCAGGTCCGTAAGTCGTTCGGCGAAGTTCATGTCATACCAGGGGTCGACCTGACGATCGAAGACGGAGAGTTCGTTGTCTTCGTCGGCCCGTCAGGCTGCGGAAAATCCACCCTCCTGCGCCTGATCGCAGGGCTTGAGGATACGACGTCGGGTATCATCGCGATCGACGGCAAGGACGCGACGGCCCTTCCTCCGGCAAAACGTGGCCTGGCAATGGTCTTTCAATCCTATGCGCTTTACCCACACATGTCGGTGCGCAAGAATATCGCCTTTCCCCTGAAAATGGCGGGGATGTCGGAAAGCGAGCAGGCCACAAGGGTCGAACGTGCGGCCAAGGTGCTCAATCTGACAAGCTATCTTGACCGGCGTCCGGGCCAGCTTTCCGGGGGGCAACGTCAGCGCGTGGCGATCGGGCGCGCCATTGTGCGAGAGCCAGCGGCATTCCTTTTCGACGAACCCCTTTCGAACCTCGATGCAGCGCTGCGCGTCGGGATGCGGCAGGAAATTACCGAACTGCACCAAAGCCTCAAGACGACGATGGTCTATGTGACCCATGACCAGGTCGAGGCAATGACGATGGCCGACAAGATCGTCGTCCTGAATGCGGGCCGCATCGAACAGGTTGGCAGCCCGCTGGAACTCTACCGTGCGCCGGTCAATCAGTTCGTCGCGGGCTTCATCGGTAGCCCGAAGATGAACTTCATCGAAGGCGCCGAAGCCAAGAAGCATGGCGCCTCGACCATCGGGATTCGACCCGAACATATCGAAATCGTGGAAGACGGCCCCTGGACGGGCACCGTGGGTCTGGCCGAACACCTCGGCTCCGACACATTCCTCAGGGTAACGGTTGATGGGATCGGCACCTTGACGGTCCGGGCGAACGGCGAAATCGACCGCCATCGCAATGATCGCATCACGCTTGCGCCGCAAACCGACAAGATCCATCGCTTCGACAAAGACGGAAGGTCCATGAAATGAGACTGCAAGGAAAGACCGCCCTGATCACCGGCGCTGCGCGCGGGATCGGGCTAGAGTTCGCACGGGCCTATATCGCGGAAGGCGCGACCGTCGCACTGGCAGACATCAATGCGGAAGCTGTCGAAATGGCGGCCTCCAGCCTTGGTCCGAACGCCGTGGCGGTTCAGATGGACGTGACGAAACAGGCAAGCATCGACGCCGGGTTCGCCAAGGTCGTGGCGAAGTTCGGCAAGTTGGACATTCTCATCAACAACGCGGCGCTCTTCACGGCAGCACCGATCGTCGAGATTTCTCGCGAAGACTATGACCGCGTCTTCTCGGTGAACACCGCTGGCACCTTCTTTTGCCTTCAGGCCGCCGCCAAACAGATGATCGCCCAGGGAACTGGCGGCAAGATCATCAACATGGCCAGTCAGGCCGGCCGTCGCGGCGAAAGCCTTGTAGCCGTATACTGCGCGACGAAAGCCGCGGTCATCAGCATGACCCAGTCGGCCGGGCTGAACCTGATAAAACACGGGATCAACGTCAACGCCATCGCGCCCGGCGTGGTAGACGGCGAGCATTGGGATGTGGTCGACGCACACTTTGCGAAGTACGAGGGCCGCCAACCCGGTGAGAAGAAGAAGATCGTCTTCGAAAGCGTGCCCATCGGGCGCGGTGCCGTGGCCGCAGACCTGACCGGAATGGCGATCTTCCTGGCCACGCCCGAAGCCGACTACATCGTCGCCCAGACCTTCGGGGTAGATGGCGGCAACTGGCTGGCCTGATGGCCCCGCTGCTTTAAGGAGCCTCGAATGGTCCGGTCCGCGACTTTGCCTTCCTATGACCGCAGCCGCCTGAAACCAGGCATCGTGCACATTGGTCTGGGAAATTTTCACCGCGCGCACATGGCGGTCTATCTGGACGACCTGTTCGCGCAGGGCAAAGACCTGGACTGGGCCATCCTTGGTGCGGGCGTCCGCCCGGCCGATGCGAAGATGCGTGATGCGCTTCTCGCACAGGACTGCCTGTCAACGGTGATCGAGTTGGACCCGAACGGCAAGACCGCGCGCCGCATCGGGTCGATGATCGATTTTCTTCCTTTGGAAGCGGCCAACGGGCCATTGATCCGTGCGATGGCAAGGCCGGAGATCCGCATTGTGTCCCTGACGGTGACCGAAGGCGGATATTTCGTTAACCCTGCGACCGGAGAATTTGATCCGACTGCCGCCGAGATCGTCGCGGACGGCCGCGATCCTGCCCGTCCTTCGACGGTCTTCGGGGCCATCGTTGCCGCGCTCGCGCTTCGCCGGTCCGCGGGCAACAAGCCTTTCACTGTCATGTCCTGTGACAACCTGCCCGGAAACGGCCATGTCGCCCGCGCGGCCGTTGTTGGCACTGCCCGACTGTCCGATCCCGTCCTGGCGGACTGGATTGCACGGAACGTCGCTTTCCCGAACGGAATGGTGGATCGAATAACCCCCGCCACTGGCCCGCGCGAGCGCAAGATGGCCGCTGAGTTCGATCTGGCCGACGATCCTGTCCCTGTAACCTGTGAGCCCTTCCGCCAATGGGTGCTGGAGGACGACTTTCCCGCGGGCCGCCCCGCGCTTGAAGATGTGGGTGTGACCTTTACGCCAGATGTCCATGCGTTCGAGGCGATGAAGATCCGCATCCTGAACGGCGGTCACGCGATCATAGCCTATCCCGGAGGCATACAAGGCATCGAGTTCGTTCACGAGGCGATGGCCGACCCGACGATCCGTGCCTTCCTCGACAAGGTCGAGACGACCGAGATCCTGCCGATCGTCCCGCCGGTGCCAGGCCAGGATCTGGAAGACTACAAGACCCTGATCATCGACCGTTTTGCAAACCCCGAGGTCGCCGACACGGAACGCCGCTTGTGTCTCGACGGCTCGAACCGACAGCCGAAGTTCATTATCCCGTCGATCCGGGACAATCTGTCGCGCGGGGTGCTGCCGCGTGGGTTGATCCTCGCCAGTGCTTTGTGGTGCCGCTACTGCTTCGGAGTCGACGAAACGGGTGCGGAGATCGCGCCAAACGATCCCAACTGGGACGACCTTCGGGCCACGGCCCGGAGCGCAAGAGACCATCCGGCAGAGTGGCTGCGACAGCGGGCGATCTATGGCGATCTCGTGGACGACACCGCATTCGCCGCGGCATTCTCCGAAGCACTCAGATCGGTATGGGAACATGGCGCGGATGCTGCAATGCGCGCTTACCTTGACAGCTGACATGGATCCGGACGCCCGGCGGATAGAAGAGATCTACAAGGACTATCTGGCCTGTCTGAACCTGCAGGACTGGCATGACCTTGGTCGGTTCGTCACCGAAGGCGTTTGCCACAATGGTCGCGCTTTTGGCCTGGCGGGCTACAGGCGGATGCTCGAAGGTGATTTTCGCGCGATCCCCGACCTGCGCTTTCAGGCGATGTTGATTGCAGCCACACCGCCGGTGCTTGCCTGCCGCCTTGCGTTCGACTGCACTCCGGTGGGGGATCTGTTCGGCATGCCTGTGAATGGCCGGCGCATCCGCTTCGATGAACATGCCTTCTATCGTTTCGAGAATGGCCGCATCGCGGAGGTCTGGTCGATCATCGATCAGGCCGCGATCGCGCGGCAACTGTCTGCCTCGGGCAAGAACTGACACCCTTTCAAGGAAAGGCAATCACATGCGGGCAATCGTTTTCCGTGAGGGTCGCAAGGTCTCGTTGGAATCGCTGCCCGACCCGGACCCTCGGCCCGGCGAAGTGATCATAGCGGTGAAAGCCAGTGGCATCTGCCATACTGACATCGAAATCCTGAAGGGAAACTACGGTGGTTCGGCGTTTCCCCTCGTCCCGGGTCATGAGTTCGCGGGCGAGGTCGTCGCCATCGGAGCCGATGTGACGGGCATCAACCCGGGGGACCGGGTCGTCGTGGATCCGAACCTTGGATGCGGGATCTGTCATGCCTGTCAGCGCGGGCGCATCAACCTGTGTGAAAACCTGGGGGCCTACGGCGTGACCCGGAATGGTGGCTTCGCCGACTACTGTGCCGTCTCGGCCTCGAAGCTCGCTCCGATCGGCGCCCTCGACTGGGGCGTCGCGGCGCTTGCCGAACCCTTGGGCTGTGTCCTGAACGGGCTCTCCACGCTCGACGGGCGCATCTGCGAAGCCGCCACGGTCTTCGGAGGCGGGCCGATCGGATTGTTGATGGCGCTGGCCCTGAAGTGGCGCGGCACGGCCCGGGTCACGGTCGTGGACCTTTCTGAGGACCGCCTGCAACTGGCCGGGACCTTCGGTTTGCGTGCTGTGTCCGCTCTCTCTTCAGACCTTGTGGCCTTGCGCCACACTCAGGACTTCGTCGCAGATGCCACCGGTGTTGCGGCAGTAGCGGCAGACCTGACCGGCTACATCCGCGACGGAGGTGCCGGCCTCTTCTTCGGCGTCTGCGATCAGTCGGATCGGATCGAGATTTCTCCGTTCGAGATGTTTCGACGCCAGCTTTCGTTGTTCGGAACTCATTCGCTGAATGCGAACGTCGCGGATGCCCTGCCGCTGCTGAGCAGACACGAAGCGGAAGCAGCGCGGATCGTGAGCCATCGGATGACGCTCGAAGAGATCCTGTCAAGTTTTCGCAACGGCGCCCCGGTCGGCGCTTTGAAGGTCCAGCTTTTCAATCATTGACCGCAACGACGGCGCCCGCCGGGCAGCGGGCGCCACAGGGTTCCACCGCATGCCGGCCAGATCACTCTGCCGGAAGCTGCCGTACGGCGCCCTTGTCGGCAGAAGTCGCAAGCAGAGCATAGGCTTTGAGCGCCGCCGAAACCTTGCGCTGGCGCGGTGCAGCCGGTTTCCAGCCCTTCGCGTCCTGTTCGGCGCGACGCAGGGCAAGATCGGCGTCGGAAACCCGCAGACTGATCTTGCGGCCCGGGATGTCGATGTCGATCATGTCGCCTTCACGAACCAGCCCGATGGCGCCACCCGCTGCGGCCTCGGGGCTCACGTGTCCGATCGACAGGCCAGATGTCCCGCCCGAAAAGCGCCCGTCCGTCAGAAGCGCGCAGGCCTTGCCCAGCCCTTTCGACTTCAGATAGCTGGTCGGATACAGCATCTCCTGCATCCCGGGACCGCCCTTGGGCCCTTCGTAGCGGATCACCACGACATCGCCAGCGCTGATCTTGTTGGTCAGGATCGCCGAGACGGCTGCGTCCTGCGATTCGAAAACGCGGGCGGGGCCGCTGAAGACAAGGATCGATTCATCGACGCCCGCGGTCTTCACGATGCAGCCATCCAGCGCGATGTTGCCCGTCAGAACCGCAAGCCCGCCATCCTTGGAGAAGGGGTGCTTGGCCGACCGGATCACCCCATTCGTGCGGTCCAGGTCAAGTTCGTGATATCGCGATGCCTGGCTGAACGCGGTCGCCGACCGCTGATTTCCGGGTGCGGCCATGAAGAAGTGACGGACGTTTTCATGGTTGGTGCGGCTGACGTCCCAGTGGTCCAGTGCGGCACCCATCGTTGGGGCATGAACGGTCGTGCAGTCGCGGTTCAGGAGACCCGCGTTGTCCAGCTGCCCAAGGATCGCCATGATGCCGCCCGCCCGGTGCACGTCCTCCATGTGGACGTCCTGCTTGGCGGGGGCGACCTTGCACAGGCAGGGCACCTTGCGGGAAAGCCTGTCGATGTCGTCCATGGTGAAGTCGATGCTTCCTTCCTGCGCGGCGGCAAGGATATGGAGCACGGTGTTGGTGGACCCGCCCATCGCGATATCCAGCGCCATCGCGTTCTCGAACGCCGCCTTGTTCGCCACGTTGCGCGGCAGGACGCCGGTGTCGTCCTGTTCGTAGTAGCGACGGGTGATGTCGACGATCAGGTGGCCCGCCTCGACGAAGAGACGCTTGCGGTCGGCATGGGTGGCCAGGGTCGATCCGTTGCCGGGCAGCGACAGGCCAAGCGCCTCGGTCAGGCAGTTCATCGAGTTCGCGGTGAACATGCCCGAACACGACCCGCAGGTCGGGCAGGCGGCGCGTTCGATCTCTGCCACCTCTTCATCGGAATACTTGTCGTCGGCCGCGACCACCATGGCGTCGATCAGGTCAAGCGCGATCTCCTTGCCCTTGATGACGGCCTTGCCGGCCTCCATCGGGCCGCCGGAGACGAAGACGGCGGGGATATTCAGCCGCATCGCGGCCATCAGCATGCCGGGCGTGATCTTGTCGCAGTTTGAGATGCAGACCATCGCGTCGGCGCAATGGGCGTTGACCATGTATTCCACGCTGTCGGCAATAAGCTCGCGCGACGGAAGGCTGTAGAGCATCCCGTCATGGCCCATGGCGATGCCGTCGTCCACCGCGATGGTGTTGAATTCCTTGGCGACCCCGCCCGCGGCCTCCACCTCGGCGGCGACAAGCTGGCCAAGATCCTTCAGATGGACATGGCCCGGCACGAACTGGGTAAAGCTGTTGACGATGGCGATGATCGGCTTGCCGAAATCGCCGTCCTTCATCCCTGTGGCGCGCCATAGGCCACGCGCGCCAGCCATGTTGCGGCCGTGGGTTGTGGTGCGGGAACGGTAACTGGGCATGATGTGCGACTCCGTCTTGGGCCTATTGTTCCGAACGGCGGCGGCTGCCAGGAACCGCGCGTCCGTTCCGAAGATTGACTGACCCTAGTTACGCGGACGCTGCCACATTTACCAGAGCGGGCTTGCACGCAGTCATCCCCCCTGGGTGTTCCTTTTCGCAGCAAACAGCCTTGCCGCCGTGGGGCGGGCTCATTAAGCCAAAGAACAAGCATTCGTTTGGAGCATTCCGATGAGGCATCGCCATGTCTGCCTGGACCGATAGGGCGCGCATGCTGACGGCTTATGTTGCCTGCGCGGTCTGGCTGGTTTCCGGTCAGGCTGCGGCAGCCGGCGATTCCGCGCCGCGCAAGATTACCGTCTCAGACGGGGCGATCACGATCTCCGGTCCCTCCGGCTATTGCGTTGACACCCGGTCCTCGCGCGATGCGCCAGAGGGCGCATTCGTCCTTCTTGGAAGTTGTGTTTCACTGAACGGATCGGGACGGGCGCCGGGGACGCGTGCGCTTTTGACCGCCACTATCCTGCTGGGCGCGCCGCCGGGCGAGGACCTCAGGGTCGAGTTCCGTCGAATGGCAGACTTCTTCGTCACCGAAGCGGGGCGCACGGCGCTGTCGCGTGACGGTGATCCCGGCAGCGTTCGGATCACGAAGATCGTTGCCTCGGGCGATATCCTTTACGTGCTCGCGCAGGATAACGCACCGCTTGCCGGCTATCCGGTCGAGCCCGAATACTGGCGCGCGATCTTTGCACGCAGGGGCCGGATGATCAGTCTTTCGGTGCTTGGACTGCCCGAGGCACCGATCGACACAAACGACAAGCGCAGGCTGCTTGACCGCTTCGTGTCGCGGATTGTCACCGAGAATTCGTGAGCCGCCGCGAAACCAATGGTTGCATTGCGGTTGCGAACGCCCTTAGAAACCAGGCAATGACACGCGGAATGGAACGCGGGCAATGGCAGGCAGGGTCGCCAGACTGATCGGAGAGTTGCTTCACCGCCGCGCGGTCGCGCGCTGGCGGCAGACCGCCGCGCTTGCCGCGGAGGCTGATGTCACCACGCTTCGACTGATCCGAAACGGTGGTCGGCAGTTGCGCGCCGAGATCGACGTGGCGCTAGGGGCAGTCGAAAGCAGGCTTGCACATCCGAAGGGGCAGGACGCCCGCATCATGCGGCGTCCCGGCATGGATTGGGCCTGGCGACCGGAACTGTGGAGTGGCCCGGTCCATCCGCCTGGTCTTGCCCCGGCGCCGCGCCACGCAAGCCTAAGCAGGCATGGCAAGGTCTACCATGACTGCGACCTGGGCGAGATCGCACTACGCCAGTTCCGGAACAAAGGGGTAGAAGACCTGAGCCCCTTCGGCTGTGCGATCGAGGTGCTCGGCTTTCACGGCACATTCCTGTCGTTGGTCATCGATCTACCCGAAGCTGGGATGAAGGATCTGTCCACCCGCCATGTCCTGCGGCTTGAGACGCTGCTCGAGGCGGAGAGGCCATTGACCGTCTATGCGCGGCTGAACCTGCGTTGCGGCCCCAACACCGAACAGATCGCGGCGGAACTTGACCAGTCCGGAAAACCCGCCGAGGTCGAGTTTGACCTGGCCTATGCCGATTTCGCGACCGATCAGCTGGATCGCGCCTGGATCGACCTGTTCTTCGAGAACCCGGCAATGAACCGTGTGGCTCTGCGCGACCTGACACTGTCGCGCGTCGTCCGCGCCGCCTACTGAAGGAGATGCGATGACAGCGCCGACACTGACGCGATCCGTCCTGACCGCCGGCGTCTGGGAAGGCGTTATCGAAGGCGACCCGTCAGGGGAGCCCGCGGTCGAGGTCTGCCTGGGCGATCGTGTCCTGCCGGGTCTGAAGGTCGCGAAGACGGGCCCCGGAACCTGGTCCCTGTCGCTGCCGATCCCGGCGGACTGCATATCCGACGGGGTTCGGACCTTTGTCATCCGCGATCTGACGGATCGCCTGCCGATCGGCCATTTCAACCTGATCGCCGGCGCGTCTGCCGACGAGGATCTGCGGGCGGAAATCGCGCTACTGCGAGCCGAGATGGATATGCTCAAGCAGGCGTTTCGGCGCTATTGCCTGACTTCGGCGCCCTGACGGCCGCGGCGCGCGGACGATGTGACGCGGCGTAGGGGATGACAGGGGCGCAAGGCGCCGTCATGCTGCCCTTCGCCCGGAGGTCCCCATGACGCGTTATCCCCATCTTCTTCGTCCTCTCGACCTTGGCCACGTCACGCTTCCGAACCGGGTGCTGATGGGGTCGATGCACACCAACCTGGAAGAAACCCGTGACTGGAACCGCGTGGCGGAGTTCTATGCCACGAGGGCACGCGGCGGTGTCGGGCTGATGGTCACGGGCGGAATGGCGCCGAACCGCGAAGGCGGGGTGTTTCCCGGTGCAGCGGGGCTGTTCACGCCCGAGGATATCGCCAACCAGCGGATCGTGACCGACCGGGTGCACGAGGCGGGCGGGCGGATCGCGATGCAGATCCTTCACGCCGGGCGCTATGCCTACGGCCCGGACTGCGTCGCGCCATCGCCGATCAGGTCGCCGATTTCCCCCTTCCCGCCCAAGGAACTTGACGAAGCCGGCATCGAAAAGCAGATCGCCGACATCGCGACCGCCGCCGCCCGCGCCCGCGAGGCGGGCTATGACGGGGTGGAGGTTATGGGGTCGGAGGGCTATTTCCTCAACCAGTTCCTGGTGACCCGGACGAACCGGCGGACCGACCGCTGGGGCGGTGCCTACGAAAACCGCATGCGCCTGCCGGTAGAGGTCGTGCGCCGCGTGCGCGCCGCGGCCGGGGCGGATTTTATCCTGATCTACCGGCTTTCGATGATCGACCTAGTCCCCGAAGGATCGTCCTGGGACGAGGTGGTGACGCTTGCGCGCGCGGTCGAGGCGGCGGGCGCCAGCATCATCAACACCGGCATCGGCTGGCATGAGGCGCGGGTGCCCACCATCGCGACCTCGGTGCCGCGCGCCGCCTTCGCGTGGGTGACGCGAAAGCTGATGGGGCAGGTCGCGATCCCGCTTGTCACCTCCAACCGGATCAACACGCCCGAGGTGGCCGAACGCGTGCTGGCCGATGGCTGCGCCGACATGGTGTCGATGGCGCGCCCCTTTCTGGCCGATCCGGATTTCGTGCGAAAGGCAGCCACGGGCCGCGCCGACGAAATCGCCCCCTGCATCGCCTGCAACCAGGCTTGCCTCGACCATACGTTCAGCGGCCGGATCTCCACCTGCCTCGTCAATCCGCGCGCGGCCCACGAAACGGAACTGGCGATCGGGCAGACGGAAACCCCGCGCCGTGTCGCGGTCGTCGGGGCGGGACCGGCCGGCATGGCCTGCGCGCTGGCGGCGGCCGACCGGGGCCATGCCGTCACGCTCTTTGAAAAGTCCGGTCGGATCGGCGGACAACTGAACCTCGCGCGGCGGGTTCCGGGCAAGGAGGAGTTCGACCTGCTGGTCGAATGGTTCACGACGATGCTGTCGCGAAAGAACATCGACCTGCGCCTGGGAGAGGAGGCGGACACGGCGATTCTTGCGGGGTTCGACGCCGTTGTCGTTGCGACCGGCGTGCGGCCACGCGACCCCGCCATACCGCAAGGCGACGGCGCGCGGGTGCACGGATACGCGGACGTCCTGTCTGGGCGCGTGACGGTCGGGCGTACGGCCGCGATCGTCGGGGCGGGCGGGATCGGTTTCGACGTGGCCGAATACCTTGTGCAGAACGCGCCGAGCCCGACCCTTTCGATCGACGACTGGCGCAGCGAGTGGGGCGTTGCCGATCCGGCTGCGCACCGCGGCGGGCTTGCCGACGCGCATCCCGAACCGGCCGCCAGAACCGTGACGCTGTTGCAGCGTAAACCCGAGAAACCTGGGCGAAATCTGGGCAAGACAACCGGTTGGATCCATCGCGCCACCCTGGCTGCCAAAGGTGTCAGGATGCTGGGCGGCGTCAACTACGAACGGATCGATAGAGAGGGTCTTCATGTGACCTTCGGGGAGGCACGCGAGAACCCCACCTTGATCAAGGCGGAAAGCGTGATTCTCTGCGCTGGTCAGGAAAGCGAAAAAACCTTGGCCGACGCGCTGCGTGCTGCGGGGGTCGAACCGCATGTCATCGGCGGCGCGGACCATGCCGCGGAACTCGACGCGAAGCGGGCCATCGATCAGGGAACAAGGCTCGGCGTGGCGCTTTGAGCGCCCCGAATGGGGCTCGAACGGCCGAATTGCCATCTTAGGTTCAAGACAAAACCAAACTCTTGTCCGGGTCGCTCCCAAATCTTGCCTGAATTGGACCCGATACCGGTCACCGGCGGGCTAATGTCAATAAAGGGTATACAATGGACCGGCTGACCGAAATGGAAGCCTTCGCCACGGTGGTAGACCAGGGGGGGTTCACGGACGCCGCGAAGAAGATGGGGATCTCCAAGTCCGCCGTTTCCAAGCATGTGTCCGCACTGGAGGCGCGACTGGGCGCGCGGCTCTTGAACCGGACGACGCGGCGTGTTTCGCCGACCGAAATCGGACTGGCCTATTATGACCGTGCGCGACGCGTGCTGAACGACGCAGGCGAGGCGGATGCCCTTGTCACTTCGATGCAATCCGCGCCGTCGGGCTTGCTGAGGATTTCTGTCGCGACGGATTTCGGGGTGAACCTCCTGTCGCCGATCCTGGGGGATTTCCTTCTGGAATATCCCGAGATCACGGTGAACATGGTGCTTAACAACCGCTATGTCGAACTGATCTCCGAAGGGTTCGACATGGCAATCCGCGTCGGAGAGCTTGAGGATTCGACGCTTCGCGCGCGCAAGCTGACTGACACCGCCAAGCGCATGATCGGCGCGCCCTCCTATTTCGAACGATACGGACGGCCGACCAAGATCGACGATCTGAACGAACACAAGCTGCTGCACTATTCGAACCAGGCCTCCGGCAACGTCTGGAAGATCACCGCACCTTCGGGCGAAAAGCGGCAGGTGCGGACCGCGGGATGGCTGACTGTGAATGACGGCCAGTCGCTTCTGAACGCGGCCATCTCAGGGCTTGGAATCGCATACCTGCCCTCGTTCCTTTATGCCGATGCGATGCGTCACAATCTGGTCGAGGAAGCGATCCCCGATCTGCCGGTCGAAACGCTGGGAATCTACGCGGTCTATCCGCCGGGACGGTTCACCCAGCCGAAGGTCCGCGCCTTCATTGATTTCCTGTCCGCGGCCTTCGCGGAAAAGGGCCCCACGAACTGGTAAGCGGTTGCTTGGGTGCGATCAACGGGTCGAGGCAAGCATTGCCTCGACCCGACGATTCTGTTTTCGTCCATCTTCGGTCAGATTGGACGCCCTCGGCGCAAGAAAGCCGACGCCATCGGCAGAAAGCTGCGTCGGGCTGACCGCGAAGTCCCGGATCAACCGCTCCATTACCGATCGCGCGCGCTTTTCCGAAAGCGAGATGTTGGCGGCAAGGGACCCCTCGGCGTCGGTATGTCCGACAAGCGTCACCTGCGCGGCGGGATGACCGGCAAGATAGGCCGCCAGCCCGCGCAACGATGCGAAATCGCCGTCGCCAAGCTGTGCCGAACCGGTCTGGAACACAAGATCGTCAAGCGCGACGGCGCCCCGCGTCTCAAGCTGCGCGCCGATCGAAGACCCATCCCCCGAAGAGACTGCCGTGGCCGTTTGCGGCGCAACCGGGACCGGCGGGGCCGTGGCGGGGCCGATGGTCGTGATCTGGATGAAGCCGCGCTGGCTGGACCGGCTGACCAGCAGGGTGACGAATTCCTGGCTGGCCCCCGTACCGCGCTCGGCGCAAAGGAAAAGGAAGTCGCCAAGGTCGACATGCATGTCGGGTTCGGGAAGCACTTCGATCGCATAGCGGAAATCGAAGCCGCCGCAGCCGTCGGTCGCGCATTCGACAACGGGCGTGAAGCCGTCGCCGATAAGCTGGTCACGCAGCGGCGTATAAAGCGCAGTCGTCGTGGCATCGCCCTCGACCTGCCAGGCGGTCCGGCTGACCGCCCCCTCGACCTGCCGCATCGGTACGCCGCCGCCCTGGAAGACGTCCAGTGGCAGCGCATAGCTGTCCAGTGTGGTCGCGCGTCCCGCCGACTGGACGGCGCCCGCCGGCATCGAAAGGTCGGGTGCGGCAAGGGCGACTGCCGGCGCAAGAATGAACACCGGCAGCAGCCCGCCAGACTTCAACGGTGCGCCCCGTGATAGTCCGGGTTCGGTTCCATCCCGGTCGCCGACGCAACGCGGTTGGTCATGTTGAAAAAGCCGGTGACCGACGCGATGTCCCAGATGTCGCGTTCGCTGAACCCGGCGTCGCGCAACGCCTGGCGGTCCGCCTCCTCGATCCTGGAGGATGAGAGCGTCAGCTTTTCGGCGAAGTCCAGCATCGCGCGCTGCTTGGCTGTCAGCGGGGCGACCCGCCAGTTCATCACCAGCGCCTCGCCCAGAACCGGATCACCGGACAGTTGGCGCACAGCCGCGCCATGCGCGACCTGACAGTACCAGCACCGGTTCAGCGAAGAGACCGCGACGGCGATCATCTCGCGTTCCAGCTTCGAAAGGCCGCTGTCGGCCAGCATCAGGTCGTTGTACATCGACGTGAAGGCATTCAGCTTGCCGATGTCGAAGGCATAGGCCCTCAGCACGTTCGGCACCATGCCAAGCTTTTCGGTGCAGATATCGAAATACTTCCGGGTGGCGTCCGGAAGCGGCTCGACCATGGGCAGGTCAAGCGCGGTGGGGCTATGGGCGTCGTTTGTCAACTGCTCTTCCGGGGTGTTCAGCGTCTGAGGATACGGTAGTGATACTGTCCCACAATCCGCATCCCTAGGGAAGCATAGAGCGTATTGGCAGGCTGATTGGCCGCAGTCACCAGAACCGCAAGCCGCGCCGCGCCATTGTCCTGCGCCCAGGCGGCGGCGGACCGCATCATCCGGCCGGCAAGCCCCTGACGGCGCTCCGCGGGTACCACGACCAGCGCATGCAGCATCGCCACATCGCCATGGATCGCGACAAAGGCGGTGCCCGCCGCGCGATCGTTGATCCGGCCAAGGATCGCGGTCTTTGGGCCGCGCACGCGATCCATCACCGCGATCCGGTCGGGTCCGATGCCGTCATCCGCCCAGATGTCGCGCTGGATCGCCAGCGGCGGCCAGACGGCGAAGGTCGAAAGCCGCGGTACCTCGGCGACAAGATCGGCGGTGGCGGCTTCATAGGCGTGCACCGGATCCTTAACGGCATAGCCCCGCGCCGCAAGCGCCCGGTCAAGCGGCTCTTCGTCCGGGCGGATCAGGAACAGCGGCACCTGGCCAAGCGCCGCCTGGCACGCCTCGGCGCGGTCGATGTCGGTTTCGGCCCATGCCGCCCGGACGGTCGCGGACGACACGCGCTGCCCGCCGCCCAGACCTTCGCGCACCACGAAGGCGCCCGCCTCGTGACGGGCCGCGGCGGGCCAGGTGGCATCGGTCAGGTCCAGGATGTCGGTCACGCCGGTTCTCCGGGGAAAAGAGCGGCAAGCCGGGTCATGGCGGTATCGATGCGCGCGGAGTCGGTGCCGCGGATCACGATGTTGGTGCCATAGGCGCCATTCTGGATGAAGGGATAGGATCCCATCGACAGGTCCGGGAAATCGGCCGCCAGCGCGGCCAGCGCCTCCGCGATCGTGCCTTCGCCGCGGTCGATGCGCAGCGACTGGCTAAGCATCGGCTTCCCGCCGGTCAGCCGCGGCAGAACCGATGCGACCATAGCCTGAAAGATGTTCGGCACCCCCGCCATGACATGCACGTTGCCGATCGAAAAACCGGGCGCGGCCGAAATCGGGTTGTCGATCAGCGTCGCATCCTGCGGCACACGCGCCATGCGCAGGCGGGCGGCGTTGAACTCCAGCCCGCTGGCGGCGTAATGCTCCGCCAGAAGGGCGCGCGCGTCCTCACGCACGTCCAGCGTCACCCCGAAGGCGTGGGCGACCGCATCGGCGGTGATATCGTCATGCGTCGGCCCGATGCCGCCAGAGGTAAAGACATGGTCATGGGCGGCGCGCAGCGCGTTCAACGCCCCCGCGATCGCGGCCATGTCATCGGCGACGACCCGTATTTCCTTCAGGTCGATGCCGGTGCGCACAAGTTCCCCCGCAAGATAATGGGCATTCGCCTCGCGCGTGCGGCCAGACAGGATTTCATCCCCGATGATCAGGATCGCGGCGGTGGGGTTTGGCATGGGGTTCTCCTCGGGCCGACGGGGATGGGCCGGTGCGGGATTCGGTATAGGCGCGGCGCCGGTTCCGGGGAAGGGGGCGCCTCTGGCCAAGGGGGGATTTCTTCACTATCTAGGGGCGGTCACAACGAAAGGAATAGCCCGTGGACGACCCGCGCGGCCGCATGACCAAAGACGGCATCAGGATTCACGAAGCGGCGGACTTCGCCGGGATGCACGCGGCCGGACGGCTTGCGGCGGAGATTCTGGACGAGGTCGCCCCGCTTGTCGCGCCCGGCGTGACGACCGGCGAACTGGACGATTTCATCCGGACCCGGGTCGAGCTTGCGGGGGCGAAGTCGGCGACCATCGGTTATCGCGGGTACCAGCACGCGTCCTGCATCAGCGTGAACCATGTGGTCTGTCACGGCATTCCGGGGCCGAAGCTGCTCAAGGACGGGGACATCCTGAACATCGACGTCACGGTGATCGTCGACGGCTGGTTCGGGGATACAAGCCGGATGTATGTTGCCGGATCGCTGAGCCGCAAGGCAGAGCGGCTGGTCCAGGTGACCCATGACGCGCTGATGAAGGGGATCGACGCGGTGCGCCCGGGCGCCACCTTCGGCGACATCGGCCATGCGATCCAGACCTATGTCGAGGCGCAGAGGATGAGCGTGGTGCGCGACTTCTGCGGGCATGGTCTTGGCCGGGTTTTCCACGCGCCGCCGAACGTCCTGCACTACGGCAGGCCCGGCACCGGTCCGCGGCTGGAAGAAGGCATGTTCTTCACGATCGAACCGATGGTGAACCTGGGCCGGCCGGAAACCAAGGTTCTGGCGGACGACTGGACGGCCGTCACGCGCGACAAGTCGCTGTCGGCGCAGTTCGAACATTCCGTGGGCGTGACTGCCGACGGATGCGACATCTTCACCCTGTCGCCGGCTGGGCGGTTCCACCCGACCTGGTAGGTCCACAGCCCGCCCTGCGGCTCAAAGCCCAAGCAGCGCGGGCAATTCGTCCATGTGACGGAACGGCCGCGCGCCCACGGCGGCCAGTGCCGCGCCGTCGTCGTGCGGTGCATAGCCAAGGCAGCGCATGCCGGCGGCGCGGGCGGCGCGGGCGCCGGTTGCGCTGTCCTCGATCACGATGCAGCGCGACGGTTCCGCGCCGATCCGGTTCGCCGCGTACAGATAAAGATCGGCCGCGGGCTTTGGCCGTGCCACGTCCTCGCGGGAATAGATGCGCCCTCTCAGGCGGTCGTGAAGGGCCGGGTGCTGGCCCAGCGTGATCGCCATCTTCCGGTGCGGTCCGTTCGATCCGACGGCATAGGGGATGGCGGCCGCGTCCAGCGCATCAAGGACACCGGTGATCCCCTCGATCAGCGGCGTTCCGGCGGCCAGAGCATCGAACACTTCGGCATAGACGGCATCGACCCAGCCTTCGCCCAGGTTAGCGCCGCGCGTGCGCGCCGCGTCGGCGACGCCGAACATCGTGCCGCCGCGAAAAAGGCTGCGAACGCCGTCGGGGTCCATCGGCAGGCCGTGGCGGGTCAGGTTTGCGGCGATGACGCGGTCTGTCGTGGGTTCGCTGTCCACGATAACGCCGTCGCAGTCGAAAAGGACGGCTGCGGGCCTCATGCCGGGGCCCTCAGGATGGTCACCATAGTGTCCCCATAGCGGCGCTGGTCAAGCTGTTCGAACCCCTCGGGCAAAGTCGGCGCCTGACCCTCTTCCCACACGATGCAGGCGCCGGGGGCAAGCCAGCCGCCAGCCAGGGCCGAGGCAAGGGCGGCCTCGCCCAGCCCCTTGCCGTAGGGCGGGTCAAGGAAGACAAGACCGTAGCCCGGCCCGCGGTTCGGGCCCAGCCGTGTCGCGTCGCGCCGCCAGACATCGGTGACGCCCATCGCCTGCATCTTCTCGATGTTGCGGCGCAACAGCGCGCGCGCCGCCGCGCCATCATCGACAAAGGCCACGCGCGCCGCACCGCGCGACAGCGCCTCAAGCCCGAGCGCGCCGGTGCCCGCGAACAGATCCAGGACGCGCGCGCCCGACACCGGGTCGCCATGCGTCCCGTTCACCAGCAGATTGAAGATCGCCTCGCGTACCCGGTCCGTCGTCGGGCGCAGATGCGCGGCCTCGTCACCCGCGCCGACATCGGCCAGCTTCAGGCCGCGGCGGGCGCCCCCGATGATCCTCATGCCTTCAAAAGCGCCTTGAGATCCGTCGCGGGGTTTTCGACCGCCGCCGGATCGGGGGATTTCCCCATCTCGATCAGACGCTTGCCGACCATGTAGGCGCGGCTGTCGTTCATCGCGTCAAGCGCCAGAAGCCTGTCACCCTGATAGTACCAGAAGCTGACGGCATCGCCCTCGCCCCGGCGGGTGACGATGCGGTCGTAGCCGGTGTTCAGCCCGGCGATCTGCAGCTTGACGTCATACTGGTCCGACCAGAACCAGGGTTTCGCCTCATAGGGTTTCGCCGCGCCAAGCATGTTCTCTGCCACGACTTCGGCCTGGTCGATGGCGTTACCCACGCTTTCCAGCCGCAGCCGCCCGCCGCGGTAGGGAAACGACGCGCAATCGCCCGCCGCCCAGATCGCCGGGTCCGAAGTGCGGCCCTGTTCGTCCGTCCGGATGCCGTTGTCGATGGCAAGTCCGGCGGCTTCGGCCAGTTCGGTGGCGGGCGCGATGCCGACCCCGACGATGACGAAATCGACCGCAAGCTCGGTTCCGTCCGACAGGCGCGCCGCGCTGACGCGGTCTTCCCCCAAAAGCCGTTCAAGGCCGGTGCCCTCAAGGATCTTCACGCCGTGATCGCCATGCACATTGCGAAACCATGCCGAGGTTTCGGGCGACGCCACGCGCTGCAGGATGCGGGGGGCCATTTCGACCAGCGTCACCTCCAGCCCAAGCTTGGCGGCGACCGCCGCCGCCTCAAGTCCGATATAGCCGCCGCCGATCACCAGAAGCCGGCGGCCCTGCCGGAACTCGGGCGCCATCGCATCCACATCGGCCAGCGTACGGACCGTGTAGACGCCCCCCAGCGCGCCGCCGATCGCGGCAGGCAGTCGGCGCGGCACCGACCCGGTCGTCAGCGCCAGCTTGTCGTATCCGATCGTCTCGCCGTCGACGGACAGCGTCCTGGCCGCGGGGTCGATCGCCGTCACCTTCGCGCCGAGCCTGAGCGTCACGTTCTGCTCCTCCCAGAACGACGGCGCGCGCAGGTAAAGCCGTTCCAGTTCCATCTCTCCCAGAAGGTAGCCTTTGGAGAGCGGCGGGCGCTGGTAAGGCGGCGCGGATTCCTCGCCGATCAAGGTCAGGCTTCCGGCATATCCCAGGGCGCGAAGCTTTGCGGCCAGTGACGCGCCCGCCTGGCCGGCGCCCACTATGACAATTCCCGACATCCGCGCTTCTCCTCTGGTGTTCGCCGGGGCGGAGCCTATATCGCTCGTTCAGGAAAACGCAACTGCGGGGGAAGGAATGACGATCGGATTCGGAGACCGGCTGCCGGCCGCCACAGTCCTGGAAATGACCGAAGACGGGCCGAAGCCGGTCGATCTGGCCGAAAGGCTGAAGGGGCGGCGGGTCGTGATCTTCGGGCTGCCCGGGGCATTCACCGGCATCTGCTCGACCTCTCATGTCCCAAGCTTCATCCGTACCCGGCAGGGCTTTGCAGACAAGGGCGTGGACGAGGTGATCTGCCTGGCGGTCAACGATCCCTTCGTGATGAACGCCTGGGGCGAGGCGACGGGGGCAACCGCTGCAGGGATCGTCATGCTGGCGGACGCTTCAGGTGCGTTCGCAAAAGGCATTGGCATGCTTTTCAGCATACCGGAACGCGGATTGATCGACCGGTCCAGGCGCTATGCGCTTCTGGCCGAGGATGGGGTGGTAAAGGTCTGGCATCCGGAGCCCGACCGGGGATGCAGCATTTCCGGCGGCGAGGCGCTACTCGAAGCGATCTAGGCGAAACGGCACTGGTGGCGGGCGATGGTGCGCCATATCTTTCCACCACAGGACAACGTGCAAAGGATCTGGCGATGACGATCGAGGTTGGAGGGCGCCTGCCCGAGGCGACTTTTTCGAAGATGGGGGCCGAAGGCCCCGAACTGGTGCAGCTTGGCGATCTGACCAAGGGGCGCAAGGTGGTGCTTTTCGCGCTGCCGGGCGCCTATACCGGACCCTGTTCGACCATCCATGTGCCAAGTTTCGTGCGCACCGCGGCGGATTTCCGCGCCAAAGGTATCGCAGACATCTATTGCGTGGCGGTCAACGACCCCTTCGTCCTGAAGGCCTGGGGCGAGTCCACGGGCGGGACGGCGGCGGGGATCACCTTCCTTGGCGATGCCGACGGAAGCTTTACCCGCGCGCTGGGGATGGACTTCACCGCGCCTCAGATCGGCCTGCATGGCCGGTCGAACCGCTATGCCGTCGTCCTCGATGACGGGGTGATCGCGGCGGCCAATGTCGACAAGCCCGGCGTGTGCGACATTTCCGTCGGCGAGGCGCTTCTGGCCAAGCTCTGAAGAGGGCGGACAAGCTGTAGGGAAAGGGGGCTCAGGCCCCCTTTTTCGCGTGCAACTCGCACAGGCAGGCGACGGGTTCGGAATGGTCCTTCTGAACCTCTGCCGCGCCGGCGATCTTGTCCATGCGCCGCGCGAGCGTCAGGTCAAGCGCCGACAGGCCGCCGCAGTCATGGGTGGTCAGCGTCACGTCCACGGTGTTGTAGACATTCGTCCATTCCGGGTGGTGGTTCAGCTTCTCCGCCACCAGAGCCGCGCGCGACATGAAGCCCCAGGCTTCCGAAAAGCTGCGGAACTTCCAGATCTTGCGGATCGCATCGCGGTCGGGCACGGCGCGCCAGCCGGTTTCATCCAGCGCCGGCAGGCACTCCGCACGCTCTGCCACCGTCAGCAGCGCGGCCATCTCAGACTTCCTTTTCCTTCATCGCGGTGTTGTCGGCGGCGGTCGCCCTGATCAGTGCCGGCCGTTCCCTGATCCGGTCCCAGTATTCGGTAAAGGCCGGTCGCGCCTCGACCGTGCCGAACTGAAGCCCGTAGCCGATCTGCGATCCGGTCGCGACATCGGCGGCCGAAAATGCCTCTCCCGCAAGGTAGGGTGTCTTGGCCAGCTGGCCTTCGAGTGCCGCGAAGGTCGTTTCGAGCGTGCCGAACCCGACCATCCCGCGCCGGTCGTCGGGGACGGTGAAGCCCAGCACCTTGGCGATGATCGCCGCCTCGAGCGGCCCCGCGCCGAAGAACAGCCAGCGGTAGTAGGCGCTGCGGTCCGCAGGCGCCAGACCCGCATCGGGGAAGGCATCCGCAAGATAGGCGCAGATCGCGGCGTATTCCGTGACGATCCGGTCGCCGTGCACAAGCGCGGGCACCTTGCCCATCGGGTTGATTGCCAGGTATTCCGGTGCCTTCATCTGCGGCCCGTAGTCGAGATAGCGGACTTCGTAGGGTTGCCCGATCTCCTCGAGCATCCAGCGCGCGACCCGTCCGCGCGACATCGGGTTCGAATAAAGGATCAGATCCGCCATGCGTGCCTCCCGGGTTCGACGGGCCGATTGTCCTGCCGGACGGCGCAAAACGCAATGCCCGCGTGGCCGGCCCCTGGCACCGATGCCTCAGCTTTCCTTTCGGAAGGGGCCGTAGTCCGCCAGTGCCGCGATCTCCTGCCCGACCGCATCGCCCTCGGCGCGCAGGTAGCGCGCGACGGCGTCGCGGAAAGAGGGTTCGCCGATCCAGTGGAGCGAATGGATCTTCGACGGCAGATATCCGCGGGCAAGCTTGTGTTCCCCCTGCGCGCCGGCCTCCACCCGCGCCATGCGGCGCTCGATGGCAAAATCGATCGCCTGGTAATAGCAGCATTCGAAATGCAGGCAGGGGTGATCCTCGACCGCGCCCCAGTAGCGGCCGAAAAGCGTGTCGCGGCCGATCAGGTTGAGTGCCCCCGCCACGGGCCGCCCGCCGCGTTCGGCCAGAACCAGAAGCACGTCGTCGCGCATCGTCTCGTGCAGCTCGTCGAAGAAGGCGCGGGTCAAATAGGGCCGGCCCCATTTGCGGCTTCCGGTGTCCTGGTAGAAGCGCCAGAACGCGTCCCAGTGTTCGGGGCGGATGTCACCCCCCGTCAGCCGCCGGATGGTGCCGCCGAAGCCCTGCGCGACCTCGCGTTCCTTGCGGATGGTCTTGCGCTTGCGCGACGACAGCGCGGCAAGAAAATCGCCAAAGTCCGCATAGCCGCGGTTTTCCCAGTGATATTGCTGCGTGACGCGGTGCAAGAGGCCCATCGCCTCGCCTGCCGTGGCCTCCGCCTCCGTGCAGAAGGTCACATGAACCGAGGACAGGCGCGCCTGCGCGGCGACCTGCACCGCCCCTTCGACCAGCGCCGCGCGGCCCGCCGTTTCCCATCCCGGCGCGGTCAGGAAGCGGCGGCCGGTCGCGGGGGTGAAGGGGACCGCGATCTGCAGCTTCGGGTAATAACGTCCCCCCGCGCGTTCCAGCGCATCCGCCCAGCCGTGATCGAAGATGTATTCGCCCTGGCTGTGCGACTTGACGAACAGCGGCGCGACCGCCACCACCCGCCCCTCGGCGCGCGCGACCAGCGGGCGCGGATCCCAGCCGGTGCCCGGCCCGACCGAACCGGAACGTTCCAGCGCCAGGAGAAAGCGGTGGGTGGTGAAAGGGTCCACCGGGCGACCTGCCGCCGCCTCGGGGCAGGCACAGCTGTCCCAGTCCTGAGGCGCGACGGCGGAAAAGCCCGTCAGCAGGGAAACCTCGATTTCGGCTCCGGTTCCGTCGGGCAAGGCCGTCTCCTTTCCTGCCCAAGATGGAGCGGTGGTCTCCGCCGTCAAGCCGGGATGGCCGCGTGGTAGCCTTCGAAGGTGATGTTGTCGGCGTATCTGCGTGCCTTCGCCTCGATCTCGGGCGAGCGGACCGTCCAGCACAGGATGGCGGCGCCGGCGGCCTTCAGCTCCGCCACGCGCGGCGCGGCAAGGTCGGCCACCTCGTGCGAGATGAAGGACGCGCCGACCCGGTCATAATCCGGGATGCCGCGCAGCCGGTCGCGCGCCGCGCGGCTGAGAAGCGGCCAGTCCTCGCCATAGGCGCTTGTGGTGATCCCGCGCGCAACGCCGGGGGCAAGGGCCGCAAGCGCCGCGACCGAATGGGGATTGAACGACATCAGCGCGACATCGCCCGCATAGCCCGCCAGAACCTGTGCGATGGCGTGCTCCAGCGGCCCGACACCGGGGCCCATGTCGCCGTCCTGGTCCTTGACCTCGATCAGCAGCGGCACCCGGCCCGCGACGATTTCCAGAACCTCCGCCAGCGTCGGAATGCCGTCTTCCGCGTCCAGGATCCGGATCGCGCCCAGATCCCGCGCGCTGTGGGCGCGGATGCGCCCGCCATGCCCGGTCAGCCGGTGAAGGTCGTAGTCGTGAAAGACCATCGGCACGCCGTCGCCCGATGGCTGGATGTCGATCTCGATCCCGTAGCCCGCCGCGACGGCCGCCCGGACCGCCGCGCGCGAATTTTCGGGCCGGCCTGCCGACCGGTCGTGCAAGGCGCGGTGCGCGATAGGCAGGCGCCGGAACGACGCGGGCAGCGGAACCGTCTGCGCCATCACTTCACCTGGAAGATCGCCTCGATCTCCACCGCGACTCCCAGGGGCAGGGACGGGGCCGAAACCGCCGAACGGGAATGGCGCCCGGCATCGCCCAGGACCTCCACAAGGAAGTCGGAACAGCCGTTGATGACTTTCGGCTGATCAGTGAAGTCGGCGGTGGAATTGACGAAGCCGGTCAGCTTCACCACCCGCACCACCCGGTCAAGATCGCCGCCGCAGGCCGCGCGCGCCTGCGCCAGAAGGCTCATCCCGCAGCGTTTTGCGGCCGCCGCACCGGCATCGACCGCAAGGTCCGCACCCAGCTTGCCCTTGATAAGCCCGTCTGGCCCCTGGCTGATCTGCCCCGAGACGAAGACAAGGTCGCCGACCTGAACGAAGGGCACATAGTTGGCGGCCGGCGCGGGCGCGTCCGGCAGCGTCACGCCAAGTTCGGCAAGGCGGGCGTCGATCTTTCCGGTCATGGAATCCTCCTGTCTGTCCGGCGCGGAAGCTAGCGGCGCGGCGCCCTGGGGGGAAGGGGAAATGCATCTCGGGCCCGGAGGGCATGCGCCGGACAGCGCGGCACCGGCGCAACGGCGGTGTCTGAATTTCCGCAATTCGCCCCGAAAAGCGGCCGTCGTTCTTGAATCGTGCCCGGTCGCCGCATATTGCACCCCCAGACATTGCCGGGGCGGGCCTGTTGGGCCTAGTCTGGTAGACGAGTCCTCGGATCAGGGTTTTTTTGGTGCCACGTTTGACTTCGATCTTTCCGTTTGCAGTGCGCCTTGGCGCGATTTCCGTCGCGTGCCTCTTGTCGGCCTGTGCGCATTTGCCCGAAGGCGCCGAATACAACGACCCCTACGAGGCGAAGAACCGGGCCGTTCACGCGACCAACCTGGAAATCGACACGACGCTCTTTGGCGACGGCAAGAAGAAGGGGATCGTTCCGACCTTCCCGCGTCCCGTGGCGAAAGGATTCATCAACTTCGCCTCGAACCTTGCCGCGCCAGGCGACGTCGTGAACCGCGTCCTTCAGGGTAAACCCGGCCCGGCGATCGAAACGACCGTCCGCTTCGTGATCAACACGACGGTCGGGATCGGCGGCCTCTTCGACCCGGCGACCGCGATGGGGCTTGAGAAGGACGAAACCGATTTCGGCGAAACGCTTACCGTCTGGGGCTCTGGCGAGGGCGACTACATCGTGCTGCCGGTCCTTGGTCCCTCGACCGAACGCGACGCCATCGGCATGGTCGTCGACCTCGCGCTCGATCCGCTGAACACCTTGCTGCCGCGACCTGAATCGACCTACGCCCTCGGCGCCGCCGCGGCGTCCTCGGCCGCATCGCGCCAGGTGAACGCCGATCTGGTGGAATCGATCCTTTACGAAAGCGCCGACAGCTATGCGCAGGCGCGGATCATCTATCTCCAGAATCGCCGCTACCAGCTTGGCGAGGACATCTATGTCATCGACCCCTACGAGGATCCCTATGGCCAGTAACCGCATCAGCCGCCGCCAGGTCATGGTTCTGGGCGCCGCGGGCGCGTTCTACCTGGGTTCCACGCTGCCCGGTGCCGCGCTGAACGTCGAAGAAGCGCGTTCGCTGGTCGGCAAGCTGGTTGGCGACATCAACGCCGTCATCGCATCGGGCAAGTCCGAGGGTGCGATGATCAAGGATTTCGAGCGTGTCTTCGCGCGGTATGCCGATGTCCGCTATATCGCGCAAAGCGCCCTTGGCCCGGCGGGCCGGGCGGCGTCGAAGGCGGACGTGGCGGCCTATACGACAGCGTTTCAGGGATATATCGCGCGCAAGTACGGCAAGCGGTTCCGCGAATTCATCGGCGGCCAGATCGAGGTGACCGACGCGCGCCCGCTGAAAAGCTTCTACGAGGTCGTTTCGACAGCGCGGCTCAAGGGGCAAAGCCCGTTCGATGTGCGCTGGCATGTGTTCGACAAGTCCGGCAAGGATTTGTTCTTCAACATCATCATCGAAGGCGTCAACATGCTGGCGACCGAACGCACCGAAATCGGCGCCATGCTGGATCAGGCGAAGGGTTCGATCCCGGCGCTGACCGCCGCCTTGCGCAAGGCGGGCTGAACGCAACGCGGCGGCCTAGTTGCCGCCGCGAAGGATCGCACCCAGAAGATCGACGAGGAATCCCTCTGTGCCCGAAGGGCGCTGCCGGCCGGGCTGCGTGGGCTGCGGAAGCGGCCGGGTGTCCGGATAGACGCCGTAGTCCGGTTGCATGACGTAATCGCCGGGATTGGCCATCGGCAGCGGCGTCGGCGGAACGCCGTCTTCGACGCGTGCCATGACCTCGTGCCAGATCTCCGCCGGCAGGCCGCCGCCGGTGACTCCGGTCAGCGGGGTGTTGTCGTCATAGCCCATCCAGACGCCGGTGACGTAGTCGGCGGTAAACCCGATGAACCAGGCATCCCGCGCGGCCTGGGTGGTGCCTGTCTTGCCCGCGGCCTGCCGTCCGTCCAGCCGTGCGCGCCGCCCGGTCCCGTTCTCGATGACCTGGTACATCATGTAGGTCAGTTCCCGCGCCGCCTCGTCCGAGATGACGCGCTCGCCCATCCCGCCCTCCTGACCGGCAAGCGCGCTATCCTCGCCCTGCAGGCGCAGTTCGACCATCCCGTAGGGCCGGACCGAGGTTCCGCCGTTCAGGATGCCCGCATAGGCGCCGGTCATCTCCAGAAGCGTCGTTTCGGACACGCCCAGCGCCAGCGCCGGCCCTTCGGCCAGGTCCGCCTCGAAGCCGAAATTGTTGGCGACCTCGCGCACGGCATTGCGCCCCACGGCCTCCGACACGCGCACGGTCGCGGTGTTGACCGAATGGGTCAGCGCCTCGGTCAGGGTGATCGGTCCGCGATATCCCTTGTCGTAGTTCTTGGGGGACCAGTCCCCCGACCCGGGGACATGGATGGTCAGCGGCGCGTCCTCCACGATCGTGTTCAGGTTCCACCCCATGTCGAGAGCGGCCGCATAGACAAAGGGCTTGAATGTCGATCCGGTCTGCCGCTTGGCCTGGGTCGCGCGGTTGAAGGCGCCCGACACCTGCGAATCCCGTCCGCCGACCATCGCCCGCACCGCGCCGTCCGCGCTCATCACCACGATGGCGGCCTGGGCCTTGGACCCGTCCTTGAGCCGCGTGGTGAAGATCTGCTTCAGCGCGTCTTCGGCCGACTTCTGAAGGTGCTGGTCCAGGGTCGTGCGGATGATCACGTCCTCGGTCGTGTCCGAGGTCAGGAAGGCGGGCCCGGATTCCATGACCCAGTCCGCAAAATATCCCCCCGCACGCGCCGAGGCAGCCTTGGACAGGCGCGCGGGATTGGCCAGCGCGTCCTGATATTGTGCATCGGTCAGATAGCTCTGGTCGTGCATCAGGCCCAGAACGACCGCCGCCCGGTCCTGCGACCGTTTCAGGTTCGCTGTCGGCGCATAGCGCGTCGGCGCTTTCAGAAGACCCGCCAGCATCGCGGCCTCCGCCGGGCCGACCTCGTTCGCGGACTTGCCGAAATAACGCTGCGCCGCCGCCTCGAAGCCGCGCGCGCCCGCGCCAAGGTAGGCGCGGTTCAGGTACAGCGTCAGGATCTCGTCCTTCGAGAACTTCGCCTCGAGCGCGAGTGCGAAGGGAACCTCCTTGATCTTGCGCCAGACGCCGCCGCGGCGGCAGTCGTCTTCATAGTCGCCCTCGGTCTTCCACACGGCAGGGTCGTACGCAACGCCAAGACACAGAAGCTTGGCCACCTGCTGGGTGATGGTCGAACCGCCGTTCCCTTCCAGCGGGCCGCGGCCCTCGGCCAGGTTGATGCGGATCGCTCCGGCGATGCCGCGCGGGCTGATGCCGAAATGGCTATAGAACCGCTTGTCCTCGGTCGCGACCACCGCGTTGCGCAGATAGGGCGACACAGAGGCGGCGTCGATCTGCCCGCCAAAGGTTTCACCCCGCCAGGCAAAGACCTGTCCCTCGCGGTCCAGAAGCGTGACCGATCCCTTCGTGCGCGCATCCACATAGGCGCCAAGCGGCTGAAGCTGGGCGTAGAAGAAAAGCGTGGCCAGCAAAAGGACGCTGACCACGGCGAAGCCCGCGCGCCAGCCGATTCCCCAGATCCCGCGCGCCAGGAAGCCGGCGGCTCCGGCGATCAGGCGGACGGGCCAACTTGCCTTGCGCCGGGGCCGCCTTGCAGCCGTGCGCCTGCTTGCCGCCGCCTTGGGTTTCGGCGCGGCTTTCGGCTTTGCGCTGCCGTATCGCTTGTCGGCGACCAATGGGGTCCGCCGTCCGCCTTTTCCGCTCATCTTCGTTCCGATGCCTGCCGCGTTTTGCGCGACCATAGCCGCAGCCCGATGGAATGTGGAGAGCCAGGTAGCTTTCGGCAATTTTCCGCCCGCCCAAAAAGAAGGCAAAAGTCGAAAAAAGCGCCAAAGCTTTGTGTTTTTCCGCGTCTTGCGGCCCGATCCTTCTACGCTGTTGCTTGTAATGCTGCGCCGCAGAATCTCCGATCACCACGTCGGCCCCCCGCGGGGCCCTGTCCCAGGCAAGGAGGGAGACGTGAAACTGATCATCGCGGCGATCAAGCCGTACAAGCTCGAAGAGGTGCGCGAGGCGCTGACGGCAGTCGGCGTGCGCGGGATGATGGTGTCCGAGATCAAGGGCTTTGGCAGCCAGTCCGGCCATACCGAAATCTATCGCGGGGCCGAATATGCCGTGAACTTCGTTCCCAAGATGAAGCTGGAGATCGCGGTGGCCGATGCGATCGCCGACGAGGTGGTCGAGACGATCGCGAAGACCGCCCGCACCGACAAGATCGGCGACGGCAAGATCTTTGTCCTCGACCTTCAGGCGGTCCAGCGCGTTCGCACCGGCGAATCCGGCGAAGACGCGCTTTAGGCCCCAACCTTCACGAAAGCGGAAAACCATGATGAAACTGACCAAACTTACCGGGCTTGCGGCCGCCATGCTGGCCGCCGCGCCCGCCTTCGCCCAGGACGCCGAACCCGTGATGGACAAGGGCGACGTGGCCTGGATGCTTGTGTCCACGGTCCTGGTACTGTTCATGATCGTGCCCGGTCTTGCACTGTTCTATGGCGGCCTCGTGCGCGCCAAGAACATGCTTTCGGTGCTGATGCAGTGCACGATGATCGCCGCGATGGTGATGGTGATCTGGGTTGTCTACGGCTATTCGATGGCCTTCGGCGGCGGTACCGGCGCCTATTGGGGCGGCCTTGGAAAGCTGTTCCTGGCGGGTGTCGGGCCCGACAGCATGTCTGCCACCTTCACCGATGGCGTGGTCATCCCCGAATATGTCTTCATCGCCTTCCAGATGACCTTCGCGGCGATCACGCCCGCGCTGATCGTCGGCGCCTTCGCCGAACGGATCAAGTTCAGCGCTGTCATGCTCTTTTCGGCGCTGTGGGTGACCTTCGTCTACTTCCCGGTCGCGCACATGGTCTGGGACGGTGCGGGCCTGATCTTCAACATGGGCGCGCTCGACTTCGCGGGTGGCACCGTTGTCCACATCAACGCCGGTATCGCGGCGCTGGTCGGCGCGATCTTCGTCGGCCCCCGCATCGGGCTTGGCAAGGACATGATGGCCCCGCATTCGATGACGCTGACACTCGTCGGTGCGGGCATTCTGTGGGTCGGCTGGTTCGGCTTCAACGCCGGTTCCAACCTCGAAGCCAACGGCGGCGCGGCGCTTGCGATGATGAACACCTTCACAGCGACGGCTGGCGCGATCCTTGCCTGGGCCCTGCTTGAGGCCGTCCTGCGCGGCAAGGCATCGATGCTTGGCGCGGCCTCGGGCATGATCGCCGGTCTGGTCGCCGTGACCCCGGCGGCGGGTTCGGTCGGGCCGGTGGGCGCCATCGTGCTTGGCGCGCTCGCATCCTCGGTCTGCTACTTCTTCGTGGCGGTGGTGAAGAACAAGTTCGGCTACGACGACAGCCTCGATGTCTTCGGCATCCACGGCGTCGGCGGGATCATCGGCGCCATCGGCACCGGCATCTTCACCGCGCCGGGCCTGGGCGGAACGGGCGGCGAGGACTACTCCATCGCCGGCCAGACCTGGATCCAGATCGAGGCGGTCGCGATCACCGTGATCTGGTGTGCTGTGGTGTCGGCGGTGCTGTACTTCATCGTCAGCAAGACCGTCGGTCTGCGTGTGGTCGCCGACGACGAACGCCGAGGGCTTGACCTCACGGCGCATGGCGAAAGCGCCTACCACTCCTGATCCCAACAGCTATCCTGCCGCCCGCTAGTCTGCGTGGGCGGCAGGCACGGCCCCGGCCACCGGGGCCGTTTTCGGTTTTCGAAGCACGAAGACCAGCGGCAGTGCCGCCAGCGTGATCAGCATCATCGCCAGGAAGTCGTTCACATAGGCGACCATCGCGGCCTGCTGGTTGACCAGCCCGTCCAGCCGCGCAAGCGCCGTCGGATCGCCCGCCGCCGCCGTCGGCATTGCCGCGCGCAGGACGGGGTTCCAGGGGGTCATGAGGGCCGACATTTCCGCATGGTTGACCTGCACGTTGCGGGTGAAGAGCAGCGCGACGATCGAGATGCCTATGGAAGATCCGATATTGCGCACAAGGCTGAAAAGGCTTGTCGCGTCGGCGCGGAACTCCGGCGCGAGTGTTGCGAAGGCGACGGTCGACAAGGGCACGAATACCAGCCCCAGGCCCACCCCCTGAACCACGCCCGAAAGGATCACCGGCGTCGCATCCATCTGCGGGGTGAAACCGGTCATCATCCAAAGCGACAGCGCCGCCAGAAGCAGCCCGAGGACGACAAGCTTGCGCGCGTCGATCCGGTGGACCAGCCGCCCGACCACGATCATCGAGGCCATGACCCCGACCCCGCGCGGCGCCATCACAAGCCCTGTCGTCACCGTCGGGTAGCCGAAGATCCCCGACAGCATCGGAGGCAGCAGCGCAAGGCTGGCCAGAAGGACGATCCCGATCACGAAAATGAAGACAAGGCCCGCGGCAAAGTTCCGGTCGGCGAAGATGCGCGGGTCGATGAAGGGCTTGCGCGCGCCCGCGATATGGAAGGCAAAGATCCAGAAGCCGGAAATCGCGAGGCCCAGTTCGATCCAGATCTCGGCCGAGGCGAACCAGTCCCGTTCCCCGCCGCGATCCAGCATCAGTTGCAGCGCGCCGACGCCAAGCGCCAGCATCGCGAAGCCGAAGAAGTCGAAGCCCCGGGCGCGCCGGGCGACGCTTGGCAGATAGGCCGACAGCCCTGCAAGGGCAAGAAGGCCCACCGGAAGGTTGATGAAGAACACCCAGCGCCAGTTGAAGGATTCGGTCAGCCAGCCGCCAAGCGTCGGGCCGATGATCGGACCGACCATGATACCCGCGCCCCACATCGCCATCGCCTGACCGTGCTTTTCCCGGGGGTTGATGTCCAGAAGGAAGGTCTGCGACAGGGGAACGATCGCCGCGCCGAAGACGCCCTGCAGCATCCGGAACCCGACCATCGAGGACAGGTTCCATGCCAGCCCGCAGGCCATCGAGGTGACGACGAAGCCCGCGACGGAAACCGTGAACACCTCCTTGCGCCCGAACCGGTCCGACAGCCACCCGGTCATCGGCGTGACGATCGCCGAGGCGACGATGTAGGAGGTCAGGACCCAGTTGATCGTATCGAGCGAGGCGCCAAGGTCGGCGCGCATCGACGGCAGGGCGACGTTCGCGATAGTGGTGTCCAGAACCTGCATGATCGTCGCCAGCATCAACGCCAGCGTGATCAGCCCGCGATGGGGCTCGGGCGCGCTTTCGGTTCCGGGGGTCACTCCGTGGCGCCCGGCTGACCCGCCAGGGCTGCCAGCAGGCCCGGCTTGCCGGTGTCGACGCTGACCTCGGCACTCAGGCCCGAACGCAGGCCCGCGACCTCGCTCCCGGCGTCCAGCCGGAGCCGGACCGGGATACGCTGGGTCACCTTGACCCAGTTGCCGGTCGCGTTCTGGGCTGGCAGCAGCGCGAATTCCGCCCCGGTCCCGGCGCCGATCGTCTCGACCGTCGCGGTCAGGTGGCGGTCGGGAAAGGCATCGAACGTGACCTCGGCGTGCTGGCCGGGCGTGATGCCGGCAAGCTGGGTTTCCTTGAAATTTGCCTCGATCCAGTAGTCGCCGGTCTCGACCAGCGCGAAAAGCGGCGCACCGGCTGCGACGAACTGGCCCGGCTTGAAGGACGCGGCCTGGTAGATGACGCCATCCGCCGGGGCCTTCACCGTCGTGCGCTCCAGATCATAGGCGGCATGGTCGCGCGCGACCTGTGCCGCGACGACGACCGGATGGGCGTCGATCTCGATCCCGGGGTTGCCGCCAAGCGCGGCGCGGGCGGATTCGACCTGCTGATGGGCGATGGCAAGGGCGGCGGTCGCCGCGCGGGCGTCGTTGCGCGCCCCGTCAAGCGAGGCGGTGGCCGCGACGCCCTTCGCAGTCAGCGATTCCTGTCGCACAAGCTCGGTTGCGTAGTAGTCGGACCGTTCCTCGGCGGCGGCCTCGGTCGCGCGGGCGACCGCATAGGCGGCTTTCATCTGCTCGACGTTCAGCCGGGCCGACGACAGCGACGCATCGGCCTGCGCCAGTGCCAGCCGGTAGGGTTCCGCATCGACCTGAAACAGCGTCTCGCCGCGTGTGACGTTCTGGTTTTCCTCGATGCCGACGGCAACGACCCGCCCGGACAGGTCGGAGGCGACCGAAACCCGCGCCTGGTGCAGGTTGGCGTTGTCGGTTGTCTCGTAGCGGCCGCCCGAAAGCCAGACGACCGCCCCCGCGACGGCAAGTGCAAGCGGAAGCGAGATCATCAGGATCTTGCGGCGCGGGCGCCGGGCGGCAGGTTCAGCGGACATCTCGGGTTCCTTCGGGCGCCACGTCGGCGCCTGTTTTCGTCTCGGACAGATTGAAGATCATCGCCCGCAGCGCCTGCACCAGCGACTCGCGCGCCTGGGCATCGACGCCCTGCAGCGCCTCGGCATAAATGCCCTCGGCAAGGCGGCGGGCGTCGGAATAGGTTTCGCGCGCGGCTGCGGTCGGAAGTACCAGTTTCGCCCGCCGGTCACGGGGGTCCGCCTCGCGCGTGACCCAACCCGCTTCCTGCATCCGGTCGACCAGGCGCGACACGGAAATGGGCTCGACCTCCAGAAGTTCGGCAAGCCGGGCCTGGGTCGCGGCACCCTCGCGGTTCAGATGCACGAGAAGCCGCCACTGGGCGGAAGACAGGCCCAGTTCGGTCGCACGCACCTCGAAACGCCGCCGCAGAAGCCGCGCGGCATCATGGATGAGAAAGCCGAGTGATTCGGAAGGGCAGGTGTTCATAAGCACGCCATATAATAAGCGTGCTTATGAATTCAATCCCGGTTCTGCGTCAGACCCGGATCCAGACCGCCGCGTCAGACCCCGACGGCAAGGATTGCGCGGGCCAGGATCGGAACCGTCCGCGCGTTCAGACCGGCGATGTTCAGCCGGGAATCCCCGACCATGTATATCCCGTGCTCCGTCTTCAGCCGTTCCACCTGTTCGGGCGTCGCGCCAAGGCGGGAAAACATGCCGCGATGCTGCGCGATGAAACCGAAACGGTCTGACCCGGACAGATCCCGCAGTTCCCGCGCGAGCCCTTCGCGCAGCGCCAGCATGCCCAGACGCACCTCCTCAAGCTCTGCCTGCCAGTCGGCGCGGAGTGCGGGGTCGGTGAGGATCATCGTGACAAGCCGCGCGCCGTGGTCGGGCGGGAAGGAAAAGTTCTGGCGGTTGAGAAACGCGAGCGACCCCTGCGTGACCTCGCGCCGCGCGGGATCGGACAGCGCAATGAGCGCCCCGGTGCGTTCGCGGTAGATCCCGAAGTTCTTCGAGCAGGAGGCGGCAATCAGGACCTCGGGCAGGCGACCCGCGACAAGCCGCACGCCTTCAGCATCGGCGTCCAGCCCGTCGCCGAAACCCTGATAGGCGATGTCGATCATCGGGACGGCGCCCGTCCGCTCCAGGTGATCCGCGACCGCCTGCCATTCCGGCAGGGTCAGGTTCGCGCCCGTCGGGTTGTGGCAGCAGCCGTGCAGCAACACCACATCCCCCGCCTTCACCCCGGCCAGATCGGCCATCATCGCGGTGAAGTCGACGCCGCGCGACTCGCCGTCGAAATAGCGGTAGGGGCGCATCTTCATGCCAAGGTAGTTCAGGATCGACAGGTGGTTGGGCCAGGTCGGGTCCGATACCCACACGGTCGCCTCGGGCGACGCCATGCGGATCAGCTCGAAGGCCTGGCGGCAGGCGCCGGTCCCGCCCGGCGTCGCGACCGATGAAATCCGGTCGGCCGCGACGGTGCCGCCCAGAACCAGATCGGCCAGGGCGGCATTGTATTCAGGTTCGCCCGCAAGCCCGGTATAGGCCTTGGTCCGTTCGGTTTCCCACAGCTGCCGTTCCGCCGTCTTGACCGCGCGCATCACCGGCGTCAGGCCCGTCGCGTCCTTGTAGACGCCGACCCCCAGGTCGATCTTGTCGCTGCGCGGATCGGCGCGGAACTGGCCGATCAGCTGAAGGATCTTGTCCGCCGGTTGCGGTTTCAGATTGCCGAACATCGGGAAACTCCTATCCCTTCGATACCTTGAGGTCGCCGTACATCCCCCATTCGGACCACGACCCGTCGTAGAGCGAATGATCGACCTTGCCCAAGCGTTCCATCGCAAGGCTGAGGATCGCGGCGGTCACGCCAGACCCGCAGGTCGTGATCGCGGGCTTGCGAAGATCCACCCCCGCCTCTTCGAAGGCCGTTCGCAGATCCGATACCGATTTCATCGTCTTGTCGGCGTTCAGAAGCCGCGTATAAGGCAGGTTCTTCGAATTGGGGATATGGCCTGACCGCAGGCCGGGCCGGGGCTCTGGCGCCTCGCCGCGAAAGCGTTCGGCCGACCGCGCATCGACGATCTCGTGGTCGCACAGCTTTGCGGCGGCGGCCACCTGGGTGACGTCGCGCACCAGATGTGCCTGGCGGCTGACGGTGATGTGGCGGTCACGCAAGACCGGCGGCATATCCTCGACCGGGCGGCCCTCGGCCTGCCACTTGGGAAAGCCGCCATCCAGCACCGCGATGTCCGTCTTGCCCATCAGGCGGAACGTCCACCACACCCGCGCGGCAGAGAAGAGCCCCGACCCGTCGTAGACGACGATCTGATGACCGTCGCCGATGCCCATCGCGCGCATGCGGCTGATGAACTTCTCGGGCGGCGGGGCCATGTGGGGAAGGTCTGAGCGCTGGTCCGATATGTCGTCGATGTCGAAGAAGCGCGCGCCCGGGATATGGGCGGCCATGTACTCGGCCCTGGGGTCGCGGCCGGAATCCGGCAGATACCAGGAGGCGTCGATGACCCTCAGATCGGGGTCTTTCAGATGCGCTTCGAGCCAATCGGTCGAAACGAGCGTTCTGGGATCGTCTTGCGCCATGGGTCCCCCTTGATCCTGTCACACCCGAAATACGCGCCGGTGCCAGACCGCGCAAGCCGCTTCGCCGGGTGCTTGCGCGCGCCGCGCGGGCAGGTCAATGCTGTCGCGAACCTTCGGTGGAGGCAGGGATGCGGAACGAAAGTGCGATCTGGGGACTGGTCGAGGCGCATGGCCCCGATCTCATCGGCCTGTCGGACCGGGTCTGGGCGCTGCCAGAGACGCTTTACAACGAATACCGGTCCTGCGCGGAACATACCGCGATGCTGCGTGACAAGGGGTTCCGCGTGACGGAGAACGTGGCCGGCATTCCCACCGCCGTGATGGGCGAGGCCGGTGCGGGCGGGCCGGTCATCGCGATCCTCGGCGAATACGACGCGCTGCCGGGGCTGAGCCAGGTCGCCGGCATCGACTACCCCGAGGAGCTTGAACCGGGCGGCCACGGTCACGGCTGCGGTCACAACCTTCTGGGCTCCGCCGCGCTTCTGGCCGCGACAGCGCTGAAGGACTGGCTGGCCGAAACCGGCACGCCCGGCCGCGTGCGCTATTACGGCTGCCCGGCCGAGGAGGGTGGTGCGGCCAAGACCTTCATGGTGCGCGCCGGCGCCTTCGCCGATGTGGACGCGGCGATCACCTGGCATCCCGACTGCATGACCCGGGTGGACGACGCGCTCAGCCTTGCCAATACGCGGATGGACTTTGCCTTCACCGGCCGCGCTGCCCATGCCGCGGCCTCGCCGCATCTGGGGCGCTCGGCGCTCGATGCGGTCGAACTGATGTCTGTCGGGGTCAACTACCTGCGCGAACATGTCCCGCAGGACGCCCGCATCCACTATGCCTATCTGGAGGCGGGCGGCACCGCCCCGAACGTGGTGCAGGCCCGCGCCCGCGTGCGCTATTCGATCCGCGCGCTGCGTCTTGCCGACATGCTGGCGATCGTCGAGCGGGTCAAGGACGTGGCGCGCGGCGCCGCGCTGATGACCGGGACGGGCGTCGAGATGACGGTGTTTTCGGCCGTGTCCAACATGCTGGGCAACGGCGCGATGGAACGCACGATGCAGTCGGCCCTGGACGAGCTGGGCGGCGTTCCCTTCGATGCCGCCGACCGCGCCTATGCCGCCCGCATCCAGGCCACGCTGAGCGAGGCGGACCTCACCCAGCCCTACCGCCGCGTCGGCATGGCCCCGCGCCGGGACGAGCCGCTGTGCGACTATGTCGTCGGGCTTTATCCCAAGGGCGAGGTGATGATCGGCTCCACCGATGTGGCCGATGTCAGCTGGGCGGTCCCGCTGGTGCAGGTGCTGGCCGCGACCCATGCCATCGGCACCCCCGCCCATAGCTGGCAGATCACCGCCCAGGGCAAGGCCCCGGCGGCGCACAAGGGCATGGTCCATGCCGCCAAGGCGATGGCGCGCTGCGCCGAGAAGCTGTTCGGTGACAGGGCGTTGCTGGCCGAGGCACAGGCCGAACACGCCGCACGGATGGCGCGCGAACCCTATGTCTGTCCGATCCCGGAGGGGGTCGAGCCGCCGCTTGTCCCGCGCCCGACGGGGATCTAGCCGCCCTGCTTCAAAAGCCGCTGCTTCTGGCGGTTCCAGTCGCGCTTGGCCTCGGTCTGGCGCTTGTCGGCGACCTTCTTGCCCTTCGCGACGCCGATCTTCAGCTTCACCCGACCCTTGTGGTTGAAGTACATCACCAGCGGTACAAGCGTCATCCCCTCGCGCCCGACCGCCTGCCAGAGCCGCGCCAGTTCGCGCTTCGACACCAGAAGCTTGCGCCGCTGACGTTCCTCGTGCCCGAAGACGCCCGCCTCCTTGTAGGCTGCGATGTAGCTGTTGATCAGCCAAAGCTCGCCCCCCTCGACCGAGGCGTAGCTGTCGGCGATGTTCGACTGGCCGGTGCGCAGTGACTTGACCTCCGACCCGGTCAGCACGATGCCGACCTCCAGATCGCTTTCGATGAAGTAGTCGAACCGCGCCCGGCGGTTTTCTGCGATGATCTTGTAGTTGGGGTCGGATTTCTCGGCCATGATCCGCCCGAGATAGGCGAGCGGCGCGAACAAGTCCAGATGGCGTGCCGGGCAGGGCCGGGCCCCGGTCTGCGCAGGGTCGGCCCAGGGGCGGACCGGGGTCGGCGAAATGTCGGCGAAGTGTCGGCAAAACGTATGGCAGCGCCGCATGTGCGGCATCCGGTTGCGCCGGGCCATTCCATGGCTAACATCACCGCAAATCGGGCAGCAGGGCGCGGTGGCGATCGGGCCATCGCGGCCGCAATCGGGTAGGGGTGGCATGTTCGTTCAGATTGCGCTGGGCACGGCGTTGATGCTTCTTTCGGTCATGGTGTCGGGGCTGGCGTTCTGGGCCTTCGAGGTTCTTCTGGTTCGTCATCTTCCGTGGCTGATCAGGGAACCGCATCGGCCCAAGCTTGCGCTTGTGCTGGCCGTGGCAGCGATCTGGGTTCTGGGCATGGTGACTGCCGGGGTCTGGATCTGGGCCATCGCGCTTTGGGCGATGGGCATCTTCATCACGATAGAGGCGTCTGTCTATTTCTCGCTTGTCGCGTTTACCACGCTCGGCTTCGGCGACATCCTGCTACCGAAGCAGTGGCGGCTCCTTGCAGGCATGGCTGCTGCCAACGGGCTTTTGAACATGGGCCTTCTTACCGCCATGCTGGTCGAAACGCTGCGGCACATCCGGCTGGGCCAGATCGAGGGCAAGAAAAGGAGAGGCTAGGCGATGGACTCCATTGGTTTCGCCAGCATCGCCGGCGGCGATGGCCGGTATTGCGGCGCGATCTGGCAACCGGCCGTCGGCAGGGGCAAGCCCGGATTGGATGATCCGGCCCGACCCGATGCGCCGGGTCGGATCTGCTCAGGCCCGACATTTCCCGGGCGGGGCCGCGCCGCGTGAGCCCGGACCTGTCTTTCGCCGGTGCCGCCGCGCTTTTCGCGATGGGTCTTCTGGCGGGGGCGGTGTCGGCGGTCGCGGGCGGCGCTTCGTTCTTCACCTTTCCGGTCCTGATCCTGTCGGGCCTGCCGCCGCTTGCCGCCAATGCCACCAATTTCATCGCGCTGATCCCCTCGAACATCGCGGCACTGCCCGCCTACCGGAGCGAGCTGCGCCAGATCGGGCGGGGGCTTTGGCCGCCCCTCGTGCTGGGCGCGCTGGGCGGGACGGCGGGGGCGGTGCTGTTGACGGTGATGGGCGCGGGCGCGTTCGAGACGGCAGTGCCCTGGCTTTTGATGTCCGCGACGGCGCTTTTCGCGCTTGCCCCGTCGATGCGCCGGCTTGCGCTGCGCTTCCTCAAGCCGCGCCCCGGCCGGCGCTGGATCGCTGCGGCGGGGCTATTCCTGATGTCGGTATACGGCGGTTATTTCGGCGCGGGCCTTGGCCAGATCGTCCTCGCCGCGCTGGTCCTTGTGGGCTACGGCGACTTTCTTCAGGCGAACGCGCTGAAGAACGCTGTGATCGGCACGCTCAGCCTTGCCGCCGCCGGGGTCTATGTGCTGGGCGGCGCGGTGTCCTGGCCCCATGCCGCCGTCATCGCGGCGGGCGCGTCGCTGGGCGGCTACCTTGGCGGGACCGCATCGCGCAGCCTGCCGCAAGGGCTCCTGCGCGCGGCTGTCATCGCCATGGGGGCGGCCATGACGCTCAGGGCCTTCTGGGGCGGGCTTTAGGCAGCTATCCCCGCCAGGTGACGCGCCCGCCGCAGATGGTCAGCGCGACCGACATCGCGGCGATCTCCTCGTGCGGCGTCGCCTCGATGTCGCCTGACAGGACGACGACATCTGCGGCCAAACCGGGCTTCAGCGTGCCTGTCAGATCTTCCCAATGCGCGGCCCAGGCGCCGGCCGCCGTGTAGGCGCGCAGAACGTCGGCGAGCGGGATCCGCTGATCCTTGGTGCCTTCGTAGGTGGGCCGGGTCATCGCCGCGCCGATGCCGCGCAGGACCGAAATGTCGGTCACCGGCCAGTCCGAGGCAAACGCGATGGGCGCGCCGGCCTCTGCCAGCGTCCGGCACAGGAAGAAATCCTTCCAGCGGTCCCGCCCCACGGTGTCGAGCGTCGGCTGCAGGGCGAAATCCATCGCGCCCGGCGCATGGACCGGCTGGATCGAGGCGGTGATGCCCAGCGCGCCCAGACGCGGGACGTCGGCGGGGTCGATCATCTCGATATGTTCGATCCGGTGGCGGCTGTCGCGCGGGCCGTTGGCCACACGCGCCGCCTCGTAGCCGTCGATGGTGGTGCGCACGGCGGCATCGCCGATGGCGTGAACCGCGATCTGCATCCCGCGCCGGTCGACCTCGGTCGCGATCTCGTTGAAGCGGGGGGCGGGGAACAGGGGTTCGGAGCGGTGGCCGGGGCATCCGGGGTAGTCGTGCAGCATATAGGCGGTGCGGCTGTCCGAAACGCCGTCCATGAACATCTTGACGAAACGGCACGACAGCCAGTCGTCGTCGAAATCGCGCGTCATCTCGTCGGCCCGGTCAAGCTCGGAAAGCTCCATGTGCGGCTTGAAATGGAATGGCACCTTGACGCGGGCGGTCAGCCCGCCCTCGCGCTGAAGCCCGCGCAGAAGTTCGAGCGTGTAGCGGTTGCCGTCCATGTTCACCATCGAGGTGATGCCCTGCCGGGCGGCATGGGCCAGGCCACGCGCGGTCTTGGCGCGGTCGACAGCCTGTTCCGCCTCGGTCGGCCAGGGCGAGGGTTCGCCCCCCGTGGCGATCCCGAGGTAGAGCCTGGATTCGCCGCCAAGGGCGACGACCGGCGCAAAGGCCTCGAATTCCCGCAACTCGCCTGTCGCGGTGCCGTCCGCCCCCATGACGATCTCGTGCCCCGGCGGGGTCTTGCCGCCGTGAAGGATGCCGGCGGCGGTCAGCGCGGCGGTGTTGGCCCAGACGGTGTGATGGTCGTGCGCGGTGATCGCGATGGGCCGGTCGGCGATGATCCGGTCAAGGTCGTGGCGCGTCATCGGATGGTCGAGGATCGCGTAATCCCCGCCCTGCGCCATCAGAAGCGGCTGGTCCGGGTTCTTGGCCGCGAAGTCGCGGAACGCCTTCGCCAGCGCCGTTTCGCCGTGGACATGGGTCAGCTGCAGATGCGCAAGCTCGGTCCCGCCCAGCACCAGGTGCAGGTGGCTTTCCACGAAGCCCGGCATCAGCGTCGCGCCGTTGCAGTCAAACACTTCGGTCCCAGGCCCCGCCAGCGCCTCGATCTCGGCCCGGGTCCCGATGGCGGCGATCCGTTCGCCGGCAAGGGCGACGGCCTCGGCGCGCGGATGGGCGGGGTCCATGGTCAGGACGCGGGCGTTCGTCAGGATGAGATGCGGTGTCATCTGTGCCTCCGGCATGATCCACCAAGGGTTAGCGCCCTCAGGCGGCCCCTGCCATCCCCCAAAAGGGATATCCGGCCTAGGCGGTCAGCCCCTGGCGAAGCATCCGGCGCAGGATCTTGCCCGAGGCGGATTTCGGGATCGCATCGATGAAATGGACGGCGCGGGGCAACTTGTAATGGGCCAGCCGCGCCGAGAGATGATCGGCGATCTCTGCCGCGCCGGTCGCGGCGCCGGGCGCGCGGACAAGGAAGGCAACGGGTACCTCGCCGGCCTCCTCGTCGGGGACGCCGACGACGGCCGCATCCGCAATCCCCGGACATGACAGAAGCTCTGCCTCGACCTCGGCGGGGGCGACCTGAAAGCCCTTGACCTTGATCAGCTCCTTCAGGCGGTCGCGGATGAAGAGATAGCCGTCTTCGTCGAAGGCCGCGATATCCCCGGTCCTGAGCCAGCCGCCCGGCAGGAGGGTGGCAGCCGTCGCTTCCGGGTTGTTCAGGTAACCCTTCATGACCTGCGGGCCGCGCACCCAAAGTTCGCCCTCTTCGCCCGGGCCAAGATCGCGCCCGCTTTCGGGGTCGACGATCCGGCATTCGGTCGAGGGCACGACCTGCCCGGCCGAACCGTGGCGGCCCCGGTCGAAGGCGGTGGCGTGGCTCGCGGGGCTCATCTCGGTCATGCCGTAGCCCTGTTCGCTGCGCGCGCCAATCCGCGCCTCAAGCGCCTGCGACAGGGGGGCGCCAAGGGGGGCGGCGCCGGAGAAGACATGGCGCAGCGCCGACAGGTCGTATTGATCGACCATCGGGTGCTTGGCCAGCGCCAGTGCCACCGGCGGAACGACGAACGCCTGCTTTGTCCGGTGATCCTGCAAGAGCCTCAGGAACAGTTCCAGGTCGAAGCGCGGCATGGTGATGACCCCCGCGCCCGCCGAGAGGAAAAGGTTCATGATCACCGTCATGCCGTAGATATGGAAGAACGGCAGGAAGCCCACGGTCCATTCCCCTGGTTCGACGGGCCGCATCGACTGGACCTGATCGAGGTTGGCGACAAGGTTGCGATGGGTCAGCATCACGCCCTTCGGCAAGCCCGTCGTGCCCGAGGAATAGGGCATCACCAGCGTGTCGTTCATCACATCGACCGCCACCTGATCGGCAAGGGGTGGCCCGAAAAGCTCTGACAGGGGCAGGGTTCCGGGGGCCTCGCCCAGCGTATGGATCGCGCGCACGCGGGTCCCTTCGGCCCCGGCAATCGCGGTTTCGGCGAAGGCGGGGATGGTGATCAGGATCTCGGCGCCGGAATCGTTCAGCTGGTGGCGCAGTTCGGCCGCCGTATAGGTCGGGTTGACGGTGGTGATCGTCGCACCGGCCCAGGCAGCGCCGTGGAAGCAGATGAAGAACTCCGGCAGGTTCGGCAACATGATCGCGACCACGCGTCCCGGGCCGAACCCTCGCTGGCTAAGGCCACCGGCCAGCGCGCGCGTCCCGTCGGCCAGCTGCCCGGCGGTCAGCCGCCTGCCGGACGGCCCGTCGATCATCGCATCGCGGTCGCGGTCGCCAAGGTGCTGGAACACACGCTCTGTGATCGTCAGGTCGCTGGCCGCGACAGCGCCGAACGGGCTGGTGAAGATGGTCATCGCGCGTCCCTCCCCCAAGGCGGCGTGGGTGCCCCTGGGGCCAAGCCTAGCACGGTTTCGGGGGATCGCGCGGCGAAACTGCCGGGCGCGCCGGGGCCGTTGGACATGGCGTCCAAGAACCGCCCGCAGGCCTCTTCTCTGATGGGCGGGTCGCCATCCCTTCCGGCGCGCAAGGCGGCGGCTCGGAAAGGATGGCGCGGGTTCAGCGCGGGGGCCGGCGCCTTGTCAGTTGATCAACCCGGCGTGGCGCATCGCGGCGTCGATCCGGGCCTTGGTCGTGTCAAGAAGACCGGTCAGGGGCAGGCGTACTTCGTCCGAGCACAGGCCAAGGCGCGACAGGCCGTATTTGGCGCCGCACAGGCCCGGCTCGACAAAGATCGCCTCGTGCAGCGGCATCAGCCGGTCCTGGTATTCCAGCGCCTTGGCGTAGTCGCCACGCAGCGTCGCTTCCTGGAACTCGGCGCAAAGCCGGGGCGCCACGTTCGCGGTGACCGAGATGCAGCCAACTCCGCCATGAGCGTTGAAGCCAAGCGCGGTCGCGTCCTCGCCCGAAAGCTGGACGAAGTCCGCCCCGCAGGCGGCGCGCTGCTGGCTGACCCGTTCGATCTTGCCGGTGGCGTCCTTGACCCCGACGATGCGCGGCAGCTTCGCCAGTTCGCCCATCGTCTCGGGCGTCATGTCGACGACCGAACGGCCGGGGATGTTGTAGATGATGATCGGCAGCGCCGAGGCGTCGTGCATCGCCTTGAAATGGGCATGGAGCCCGCGCTGGGTCGGCTTGTTGTAATAGGGCGTCACGACAAGCGCGGCATCGGCGCCGACGCGTTCGGCCTCCCGGATCAGGAAGATCCCTTCCTCGGTCGAGTTGGAGCCGGCCCCGGCAATGACCGGAATGCGGCCCGCCGCGGCCTTTACCACCTCTTCGATGACGCGGACATGCTCTTCGTGAGACAGGGTGGGGCTTTCGCCGGTCGTGCCGACGGGCACGAGGCCGTGGCTGCCTTCGGCCACATGCCAGTTCACGAGTTTCTTGAGCGTGTCCAGATCCAGCGCGCCGTCCTTGAACGGCGTGACGAGGGCTGGGAAGGACCCTTTGAACATGACACGCTCCTTTGGATATGGGCTGACTCGCCCGGTTGAATGCGCGCGGAACCTAGCCGCAGTCGCGGGGATTGCCAAGTTTGTGTGTTGCGGCCCCCTCGCGGTCAGCTAGGATTGGGAAAAACCGAAGCAGTCCAAGAAAACATGATCCGCAGCCTTGTCCTTGCCGCCGCCCTGTCGGCGATCGCCACGCTTTCGGCCCGGGCCGACGACCCGGGCGCCTTCGCCGTTGCGCTGCGCGCGGCGGCAGACGGCGACTGGCCAGCGGCGCTGGGGCAGGCGGCGCGGTCGGGGCCTCTTGCCCAGTCGGTGATCGAATGGCAGCGCCTGCGCGACGGCGCGGGGACGTTCGCCGAATACAGGGCGTTCCTGGATACCCACCCCGACTGGCCGGGCCTGCCGCTTCTGCGCCGGAAGGGCGAGGCGAAGGCGAAGGCGGCCGAGGCGGCGGCGGTCGTCGCCTTTTTTGCCGCCCTGCCGCCGCAGACAGGAGAGGGAAGCCTTGCCTATGCGGCGGCGCTGGCCGCGCAGGGCCGCAGCGAGGCCGCCGCGAAGGAAGCCGTGCGTGCCTGGCGCGGCCTTTCGCTGACGGCAGAGGAGCACGCGGCCTTTCTGGACCGCTACGGCACGCTTCTGGCCGATCACCACGACGGCCGGGTCGCCGCGATGCTGCGCGCCGGGCTGACCGCCGACGTGCGCCGGATGCTGCCCTTGGCCAGCGCCTATACCCGGTCGGTCGCGGCGGCGCGCATTGCCCTTCAGGACGACGAAAACGGCGTCGACGGGCTGATCGCGGCACTTCCCGAAAAGGCGGTGAATTCCGGTGGCCTGGCCTATGACCGGTTCCGCTGGCGCATACGCCGCGACCTTTACGACAGCGCGGACGAGCTGCTTCTGGAACGGTCGGGCAGCGCCGCTGAACTCGGCGATCCCGAACAATGGGCCGACTGGCGCCGACGCCTGGCGCGCAAGGAAATGCGCGAGGGCGATCCGCGCCGCGCCTACAAGATGGCCGCCGGGCATCACCTGAAGGGTGGCAGTGACTATGCCGACCTGGAATGGCTGGCGGGATACATCGCGCTGCGCAAGCTTGGCGACGCGAAGACCGCGCTGGACCATTTCGCCCGGTTCGAGGCGGCGGTGAACGGGCCGATCAGCCTGTCGCGGGCGAACTACTGGGAAGGCCGCGCCTGGGAGGTTCTGGGCGACAGGGCCAAGGCGCAGGCCGCCTATGCCGAGGGCGCGCGCTATCAGACCGCATTCTACGGGCTTCTGTCGGCTGAAAAGGTCGGCTTGCCGATGCCGCCGTCGATGGCCGGGGGGGAACGCTATCCGGACTGGCACGGTGCGGGGTTTACGTCCTCGGGCGTGTTCCGGGCCGCGCAACTCCTTCAGGCGGCGGGCGACCGCGAACTGGCGCTGCGCTTCCTTCTGCATCTGGGCGAGGGCCTTTCGGGCGAGGATATCGCGCGGCTTGCCGGGCTTGCGCTGGAATGGGGCGACGCCAACACCGCGCTCTTGCTGGCAAAGGCGGCGGCAGAACGCGGGGTCATCCTGCCCACAGCCTACTTTCCGACCAACGGGATCGAGAAGCTGAAACTGCCGGTTGCGCCCGAACTTGCCCTGTCGATCGCCCGGCGCGAAAGCGAGTTCAACCCGCGCGCTGTATCGCATGTCGGCGCGCGCGGGCTGATGCAGGTGATGCCGGCGACGGCCAAGAAGGTCGCGGGCGAGATCGGGGTGGGCTACGACCTCGCGAAGCTCTCTTCGGACTGGCAGTACAACGCACAGATCGGCAGTGCGTATCTGGCGGGGCTCGTCAAGGAATTCGGACCCTCGCCGGTCTTGGTCGCCGCCGGATACAACGCCGGCCCGGGACGGCCGCGCCAGTGGATCGAGGCGCTGGGCGATCCGCGGTCGGACAGCGTCGATGTCATCGACTGGATCGAGGCGATCCCCTTCCGGGAGACGCAGAACTATGTGATGCGGGTCGCCGAAAGCCTGCCTGTCTACCGGATGCGGCTGGGCCTATCGGACAGTTCGCTGAACTTCACCGCGATGCTGAAGGGGCGCTGAGGCAAGCGGACCGCGCTTCGGCCGCAGTGGTCGAGGCCGGGTGCAGGGGCGAAGGATCGATGGATTCGGCAACGGCTTCCGGCCATCTGCGGGCGGCCGGGGTTCGGAGTTGCCCGCAAGCCTTTGGACTATATCTCCGTCACGATGACGGTCTTGCCCCGCTTGGCATGGAACCAAAGCTGGATCTTGGGCTTTTTCTCGTGCACTTCCAGGAAGACGTCCTTGTACTTGACCATGACCTGCTTCGCGACCAGTTGCGCGAAGACCACGGTCAGAAGCTTGTTTCCCGACTCCACGGCGTCCTTCAGGACGTCGACGCCAAGCGCGTTGCCCTTCGACTTGAATACCGCCTGGTCAAGCGTTCCCAGAAGCGTCTTGAGCTGCTTGTTGCTTTCGACATCGTCAAGGAAAGCGTCCACGGTGTTTTGCGGGACACCGGCCTTCAGAAGGGCGGCCTCCGCCTTCTTTCTTTGTCTGCGGACGCTTTGAATGGCGCCTCCGCCAAGCAACTTCTTGTAGCTGAAGACCAGTGCCATGCCGCAACTCCCTGAAATTGGTCTGGCGGTTCCCGGTATCTCTGCAGCGACACGCCGACGATCGGAAATGGCGGGCGTGGCGCGGGTCTGCGTTCAATGTTTCCTGCGACTGAAATAGCGCAGGAAGGCAGATTCGTTTCAAGCGGGATCTGAGGGGCCGGGAGGTGAAAGCCTGCCTGGGCACAGGTCGTCCTGCCGAGGCAGACGGACGTTGTGCCCGCGCGGGCCAGGAGCGGGCAAGTCAGCGGGGGCGGGCAAGTCAGGATCGCGCGGCAGATTCGCTGGCCCGGAGCCGCGCGCGCCAGAGCGTGAAGAGACCGGCACACACGACGATCCCCGCGCCGATCAGCACGTTGGTCCTGAGCGTTTCGCCGAAGATGAGGATGCCCAGCACCGAGGCGAAGGGAAGTTGCAGATAGGCGAAGGGCTGGATCGCGCTCGCCTCCGCTGCCTCGTAGGCGCGGATCAGCAGGTAGTGCGCCGTCGCGCCCGACACGCACAGAAGGCTCATCCATCCCCAGTCGCCCGCCGACATCGGTTCCCAGAACCAGATCCCGACGGCGGTCATCACCACCGCCCCGCTGACGCCGGTCCAGAAGAAGCTGACCGCCGCGCTGTCGCGCCGGGCGACGAAGCGGGTCAGAAGGCCGTAAAGCGCGAACATGAAGGCTGACGCCACCGGGATCAGCGCCAATGGGGAAAAGACCGTGACACCGGGTTCGAGGATGACCAGAACGCCGACAAAGCCGATGCCGATGGCCGCCCAGCGCCGCCAGCCCACCTTTTCGCCCAGAACCGGGCCGGACAAGGCCGCCACCAGAAGCGGATAGGCCGCGAAGATGGCGTGGCTTTCGACAAGCCCGAGGGCGACGAAGGCCGCGACCATCACGCAGATTTCCGCGACCAGAAGGACGCCGCGGAAGATCTGGACAAGCGGATAGCCCGAACGCACCGCGGCGCGCAGTCCGCCCGGCTGCCGCTGCGCGATCCAAAGGACGAAGGCGGCGAAGAACCAGTACCGGATCATCACCACCATGAAGACGTTGTAGGTGCCCGCCAGGTGACGCGACATCGCGTCCTGTGCCGAAAAGACGAGCGCCGCCCCGGTCATCAGAAGGATGCCGGCGCGCAGGTTGGACGATGTCATGGCGTGTCGCACAGCGTGCCCCGGCTCATGTGGCGTTTGTGGCCGTAGCCCTTGACGCGCTCTACCTGAAAGCCCGCCGACTGCAAGGCCCTGCGCACGAAGCCCGCGGCGGTATAGGTCGCGAAGCTGCCCCCGGGCGCGGTATGGGCGCCGACCGCCGCCATCAGCCGGTCATCCCAAAGCTCGGGGTTCTTGGCGGGGGAAAATCCGTCCAGGAACCATGCGTCGGCCTGCCCCGGCCAGCGCGGCAGTGTTTCGCGGGCGTCGCCCTCGACGATCTCGACCATCACCGGGCCAAGCGCGAACCGGCGTTGCCCGGCGCCCCAGGCCGAAAGCAGGGGCCGGGCGCGTGCCGCCGCCTCGGGGAAGGCGGCAAGGGCGCGGGCCATGTCGTCCGCGGGCATCGGATAAGCCTCGAAGCTGGTGTAGCGCAGCGTTCCGGGAAGGTCCGCGTCTTCCCAGGCGATCAGCGTGGCCAGAAGGTTCAGCCCGGTGCCAAAGCCCGTTTCTGCGATCTGGAACCCGTCCGAGAATCTTGCGGGCAGGCCGTTTCCGGCCAGGAAGACATGCCGCGTCTCCGCCAGCCCGTCGGCGAGGGAGAAATAGGGGTCGTCGAACAAGGACGACACCGGCGTGCCGCCATCCTTCCAGTCCACCCGTTCGCTCTGGTTCTTCGGCGGCATCTGCACTAACCCTGACGCGCCGAGATAGGCGAAGGGCGGCGGCGATGGCAATGGTCGATGTGACGGTGATGGGTGCGGGCATCTTCGGGCTTTCGGTGGCCTGGGCCTGCCGGGCGCGCGGCGCCGCCGTCCGGGTGATCGACCCCTACCGCCCCGGCGCGGGATCAAGCGGGGGCACCGTGGGCGCTCTCTCCCCCCATACGCCCGAGAACTGGAACGCCAAGAAGCAGTTCCAGTTGGAAAGCCTGATGATGGCCGGACGCTTCTGGGCCGGGGTGGAGGCCGCTTCGGGTCTCGCCTCCGGCTACGGGCGGACCGGGCGGCTGCAGCCCATTGCCGATGACGCGGCGCTGGCGCTGGCCCGCGCGCGCGAAACGACGGCGGCGGAGCTTTGGCGGGGCGAGGCCGAATGGCGGGTCGTGCCGGCTGCCGCCCATCCCGATTGGGCGCCGCTCAGCGCCACGGGCTATCTGGTCCACGACAGCCTGAGCGCGCGGCTTGGTCCGCGACGCGCGGTGGAAAGCCTGGCCCAGGCGCTGCGCTGTCGCGGGGTCGACATCGTCACCGGCATGGCGGAACCCAAAGGCGCGGTCGTCTGGGCGGCGGGGCACGCGGGCCTTGCGGCGCTCGCCGCCGACCTTGCCGCCCCAGTGGGCGCCGGGGTCAAGGGACAGTCCGCGCTTCTGGCGCTGGATGTGCGCGATCTGCCGCAGATTTTCGCGGACGGGGTCCATGTCGTTCCGCATGCGGACGGAACTGTCGGGATCGGATCGACGACGGAACGGGCCTATGACGACCCCGCCGGCACCGACGATGCGCTGGAGGCCGTGATCGCCCGGGCGGAGGCGGCGGTGCCGGTCCTGCGCCATGCGCGCGTCATCGAACGCTGGGCGGGTGTGCGGCCGCGCGCCAGAACCCGCGCGCCGATGCTTGGCCCCTGGCCGGGCCGGCCGGGGCACTACGTTGCCAACGGCGGCTTCAAGATCGGCTTTGGCATGGCGCCGAAGGTGGCCGAGGTGATGGCGGCGCTGATCCTGGAAGGTCAGGACGGTATCCCGGACGGCTTCCGGGTCGAGGACAGTCTTTAGCCCGCCCCTGGCCGCGCCACCGGCCGGGTAAAGGTAATGCCGGTGATCCGGTCATACCCTTCGTGCGAGGTTTCCGCCGATCTGGCAAAACCCATCCCCTCGAACATGCGGTGGTTTTCTGTCAGTTCGATCCGCACCTCCAGCTCCAGCAGGCCCAGCCCCAAGGCCCGCGCCCGGTCCTCGGCCAGGGCCACGAGCTGCCGAGACAACCCCTGGCGACGAAACGCCTCGTCCACGGCAAGCTTGCCGATGTAAAGCCGCCCGGGTTTCGGCGTGAGAAAGACGCAGGCCACCGGCGCGCCCGTTTCCTCGATCACCCAGACCTCGCCGTCCCGCGCCTGCCGGGCGATCGCCTCGGTCGTCAGGCGGTGCATCGACGACGGCGGATCGATCCGCGCATCCATGAAGGCAAAGCTGCGCCGGATCAGCGCCAGCACCGCGCCCGCATCCTCGTCGGGTGAAAGGCGGCGGGGCGTGCGATGTCTGGGCAGGCCGTCGGCAAGCTCGACCCAGGGCAGCCGTTCGTTCCAGTGCGCGTGAAAGGCGGGGCGGAAAGCGGCCGGATCGTCGAGGGTCGCCGCGTAAAGGTCTATTTCCTGCGTGCGGACGGGGCTTTGATAGGCCATCGGCGTGCCGCAGGCCCCACAGTAGAACCGCCACACGCCGGGCGAGCTTTCGCGGCGCGCGGGTGCCGCCCCAAGCCAGCGAAACCCCGCGTGGCCGACGCCGAGAAAGCTGGTGAAGGGCGATGCCGTCGCGCGCCGGCAGCTTTCGCAATGGCAATGCCCCTGCCAGTTCGGCGCGCCCTCGAACGCGAAGCGCACCGCAGCGCAAAGACACCGACCCGATCCGCCGTTCATGATCACCCCCATCTGTCAGGGTGGCGATTAGGCGCCGGGGCGATCACGGGGTCAAGATGGTGTGGATTGCGTGCCGGCATCGGCTGAATATGGCCATATCTTGTGGAAAACCCGTCCGTGGACGCCGACATCGGGTAGCTGCGGATTGACTCGCATGACCTGCCGCCCAAGGATTGCAGACCCCGGGAATCACAAGAAGGGGCGCCCGATTGCGCTTCACCCGCCTCAGACTGAACGGCTTCAAGAGCTTCGTGGACCCCACGGACCTTGTCATCCACGAGGGCCTGACCGGCGTCGTGGGGCCCAACGGTTGCGGCAAGTCCAACCTGCTTGAGGCGCTGCGCTGGGTGATGGGCGAAAATCGCCCCACGGCAATGCGTGGCGACGGGATGGAGGACGTGATCTTCGCGGGCGCGGCGACCCGGCCTGCACGCAACTTCGCGGAAGTATCGCTGACCATCGACAATGCCGAACGGCTGGCGCCTTCGGGTTTCAACGATCAGGATCTTCTGGAAATCACCCGGCGGATTACCCGCGATGCCGGATCGGCCTACAAGGCCAATACCAAGGACGTCCGCGCCCGCGATATCCAGATGCTGTTTGCCGACGCCTCGACCGGGTCGCATTCGCCGGCGCTGGTGCGGCAGGGGCAGATCGCGGAACTGATCAATGCCCGCCCGCGCAACCGCCGCCGGATCCTTGAGGAAGCGGCCGGGATCTCGGGCCTTTACCAGCGCCGTCACGAGGCGGAGCTGAAGCTCAACGGGGCCGAACAGAACCTGGCTCGGGTTGACGATGTGGTCGAACAGCTGGCCCAGCAGCTGTCCCAGCTTGCGCGCCAGGCGCGACAGGCCGCGCGCTACCGCGAGATCGGGGCGGAGCTGCGGCGCGCCGAGGGCATGTTGCTTTACCGCCGCTGGCGGGAGGCGGACGAGGCCCGCGCCCGTGCCGAGGCCGAACTGACCGAGCGTACCAAGGCTGCGGGCGCGGCCGAGGCGGCGGCCCTGGCGGCGGCAAAGGGCCGGGCGGAGGCCGAAAGCCTGCTTCCCCCCCTGCGCGAGGAAGAGGCGATCGCCAGCGCCATCCTGCAGCGGCTGGCGGTGCAGCGTGACGCGCTGAGCGACGAGGAAGCCCGTGCGCGCCAGACGATCGACGCGCTGGCCGCGCGGATCGGTCAGATGGCCCGCGACATCGAGCGCGAGGCCGGGCTTAACCGCGACGCGGGCGAAATGATATCGCGGCTGGACTGGGAGCAGGACCAGATCGCCAAGGCCTCCGAGGGGCACGACGCGCGGCTTGCCGACGCGATGGAGGCCGCGCAGGCGGCGGCGGCGGTCCTGTCGGAACGCGAGGCCGCCCTTTCGGAACTGAACGAGGACGTGGCGCGGCTTGCGGCGCGGCACCAGTCGGCACACCGGCTTCTGGCCGACAGCCGCTCGACTCTGGACAAGAACGATGCGGAAGCCGCGCGCGCGCGCGCCGGCGCGGCCGAGGCGCAGACCGCGCTTGACCGGTCGCGCGAGGATTACGCGGCGGCGAACGCGGCGCAGGAGGAGGCGACCGGCGCGGCCGAAGAGGCGGAGGAACGTCTGGTCGAGGCCGACGACGCGCGCACCGAGGCGCAGGCGCGCGAGGCCGAGGCCCGCGCGGCGCGGTCGGAGGCCGACGGAGAGGCCGGCGCGCTTCGCGCCGAGGTGGCGGCGCTGGCGAAGCTTGTCGAGCGCGAGGCGGCGACGGGCAAGCAGCTTCTGGATCGTGTGCGGGTCGACAAGGGGTTCGAAAAGGCGCTGGGGGCGGCGCTGGCCGATGATCTGCGCGCGCCAGAGGTGCCGGGTGACGCCGGGTCGGGCTGGGCGCCGCTTCCCGATTACGACGCCGCGCAGGGCCTGCCGGACGGCGCCCGCAGCCTGGGCGACGTGGTTGCCGTGCCCGAAGTGCTGCGCCGGCGCATCGGTCAGATCGGGCTGGTGGACCGGCGCGACGGCGCGCGGTTGCAGCCGCTTTTGCGTCCCGGTCAGCGGCTGGTTTCGGTCGAGGGCGACCTATGGCGATGGGACGGGTTCCGCGCCGCAGCGGAGGATGCGCCCCAGGCCTCGGCCCTGCGGCTGCAGCAGTTGAACCGCCTGGTCGAACTGAAGCGCGACCTTGAGGAGGTCAGCGCGCGGGCCGAGGGCGCGCGGCAGGCGCACGAACTTCTGACCCGCCAGCTTGCGGCGGCGACCGAGGCCGACCGGGCGGCGCGCGAGGCCCGGCGCGAGGCGGACCGGCGCATGGCCGAGGCGTCGCGCGCGCTGTCGCGGGCCGAGGCCGAACGGTCCATCGCGGGCGGCAAGCTGGAAAGCGCGCGTCTGGCCGTCTCGCGACACGAGGAGGAGGCCCTGGGGGCCCGAACCCGGCTGAAGGAGGCCGAGGCCGCCGTTGCCGCGCTGCCGGACCTGGACGCGGCGCGCGCCGAGGTCGAGGACGTGAAGCTGACGGTCGAGGCAGCGCGCGTCACCATGCTGGCGCGCCGAGCCCAGCACGACGAGATCCGCCGCGAGGGCGAGGCGCGGCTGCGCCGCCGGCAGGAGATTACCAAGGAACTGTCCGGCTGGCGTCACCGCCTGGACACCGCCGAAAAGCGCAGCGCGGAACTGGCCGAGCGCAAGGCGGCCAGTGAGGAGGAGCTTGCCGAGGCGCAGGCCGCACCGGAAGACATCGCCGCGCGGCGCGAAGACCTGAACGAGGCGATCGAGGCCGCCGAGGTCCGCCGCGCCGCCGCCGCCGACCGTCTGGCCGAGGGCGAAAGCCTCATGCGGGTCGTGGCCGACAAGGAACGAGAAGCGGAGCGCGCCGCATCCGAGGCACGCGAGGCGCGCGCGCGGGCAGAGGCGCGGGCCGATGCCGCGCGCGAGGCGGTGACGGTCGCCTCCGACCGGATCCGGGAAGAAACCGAAAGCACGCCCGCGACCTTGCTGCAAGGCCTGGATGCCGACCCCGATGCGATGCCCTCGGCCGAGGCGCTCGACAACGACGTGCACCGTCTGCGCCGCCAGCGTGACGCCCTGGGCGCGGTGAACCTGCGCGCCGAAGAGGACGCGCGCGAGGTCCAGACCGAATACGACACTCTGGTCAAGGAAAAGGCCGATCTGGAAGAGGCGATCAAGAAGCTGCGTTCGGGCATCGCGGGGCTGAACCGCGAGGGGCGCGAACGCCTGCTGACCGCGTTCGAACAGGTCAACGCCAATTTCCGAACCCTCTTTACCCATCTTTTTGGTGGCGGCGAGGCGAACCTCGTTCTCGTCGAAAGCGACGACCCGCTTGAGGCGGGGCTAGAGATCATGTGCCAGCCGCCGGGCAAGAAGCTGGCCACGCTGTCGCTTCTGTCCGGGGGGGAACAGACCTTGACGGCGCTGGCGCTGATCTTCGCGGTCTTCCTGGCCAACCCCGCGCCGATCTGCGTTCTGGACGAGGTGGACGCGCCGCTTGACGATGCCAACGTCACGCGCTTCTGCGATCTTCTGGACGAGATGACCCGGCGCACCGATACGCGGTTCCTTATCATCACCCACCACGCGGTCACCATGGCGCGGATGGACAGGCTGTTCGGCGTCACGATGCAGGAACAGGGCGTCAGCCAGCTGGTCAGCGTGGACCTGAAACGGGCCGAGGCGCTGGTGGCGTAAACCCATAGCGGGAGCCGAAATTTCCCTTTGCAATCAAGGGTTGAGTGACGTGATTTTTTTCACTCACATTCTCCTTCCACGTCCAACAATTGCCTGAATTGCCGCCCAGTTGCTTTGTTGCTGCCGCTGAAAATGGTAGCCATATGTCGTGCTTTTTTCGCACGAGCGGGCAACGCAACAAGGGACGCATAGGATCATGCCGATTTCTTTCTGGGCACGGGGCGACGGGTTGAATGCAGGCAACGCCAACCTCAATATCGACCCGAAGACGAAGCAACCGACGACCGAGATCACCTTTGTGGAACAGACCATCGGCGGTGGTTCGGGGGACCTGATCCTTGAGCAGAACGGCGGATCGCCCGATCCGGATACGGTTGTGCAGATCGGTGGCACGAACTACGAATTCACGGTCGATCTGACCGGAACGCTGCCAACTGGAGACCAGAAGATTCCCGATGCCTACGAAGGCAAGGAGGTCATGATCATCGTCGTCCATGACTATCCCACCTCAGGTGAAACCCAGCGGCTGTTCTTCGTGCTGGACGGAAGCGTGGATCAGGCGGGGATGGACGACTTCGGTCAGGGCGCGGTCACCTTGCTCAACGTCGACACCACTCCGCCCCCTACCCCGGTCTGCTTCCTGCGCGGCACGCTTATCGCGACGCCGCGGGGGGAGGTGCCGGTCGAGAGCCTCGAAGCGGGAGATGAAATTCTGACGGTCTCGGGGGCGATTGCGACAGTGCGCTTCGTGGCCCGTCGCGAACTGTCGGAGGCGGAGCTTCTTTTCCGCCCGAACTTGCGCCCGGTCTGCATTCCCGCCGGTGTGATGGGCGCGGGTCTTCCTGTTGCGGACCTTTGGCTTTCCCCCCAGCACCGCGTCCTGGTGCAGGGCTGGGAACCGGAGATGCTGTTCGGCGAGGCCGAAGTGCTGGTTCCGGCCAAGCACCTGAAGATCGCGGGTTCCGCGCCCGCAAGGCCCGAAACGGTCGAATACTTCCACCTGATGCTTGACCGGCATGACATCGTCATGTCGAACGGGGTTGCGACCGAAAGCCTGTTCCCTGGCGACAATGCGATTGCGAGCCTCACGGACGAGGCACGCATCGAAATGGAGCGCGCTTTCCCCGAATTCGCGGGTGACTGGCTGTCTTACGGCCCGACCGCACGGCGCACGCTGACCGCGAAGGAGGCTGGGGCGCTCTGGTCGAAGATGGGCCCGCTGGGCGCCAAGGCGGAAAAGGCCGTTGCCTGATTTCGATTGACCTTGCGATGAAAGGGCCGGCATCGTGCCGGCCCGCGTCATTTCAGTCGTGAGTCAAAGCCGGTCGAGAAGTGCACGCGTCGGCCAGGCATCGGCCGGAAGGCCAAGCCGCGATTGTTCCGTTTGCACCGCCTCACGCGTCCGTTCGCCGAGGATGCCGTCGATCTTGCCGACATCATGTCCCCGCGCCGCAAGCTTCGTCTGCAGTGCCTTCATCTCCTTGTCGCCCAGTCCCGGTTCGGGGTTTCCGGGGTCGTAGACCGGCGCGCCCTCAAGGCGGGTGGCGAAATAGGCTGCCGTCGTCACATAGACGAAGCTCTTGTTCCATTCGAAATAGACGCGGAAATTGGGGTAGGCGATAAAGGCTGGCCCCTTGCGGCCCATCGGCAACAGGACCGAGCCCCTGAGCCCGCGCGCGAGCGCGCCCGAGCGCGCCTTCACCCCGCGCCGTTCCCACTCTGCCGTCGTCAGTTCGTGATTGAGCCCGGTCTGCGCCCAGTCGAGTTCGGCGGGCACGGTGATCTCCTGCAGCCAGGGTTCGCCCGGCCGCCAGCCAAGTCCGCGCAGCATCTTCGCGCCGCTCATCAGCGCGTCGGCGGCCGAAGTCTTGAGCCGGACGTGGCCGTCGCCATCCCCGTCGACCCCGTTCCTGAGGATGTCGTCGGGCAGCATCTGAACCTGCCCGATCTCGCCGGCCCAGGCGCCCGTGGTGCCTGCCGGGTCGAAATCGCCCCGTTCGAACAGTTCGATCGCGGCCAGGATCTGGGGCCGGAACAAATCCGGCCTGCGGCAGTCGTGGGCCAACGTGGCAAGCGCGTTGGCGGTGTTGAAATCGCCCTGTACCGCACCGTAGTCCGTTTCAAGCGCCCAGAAGGCCAGCAGGACGCCCTTGGAAATGCCATGTTCGCTTTCGATGCGCGAAAAGATCTCCGCGTATTTCTTTGCATTGTTTCGCCCGTGATCGAGCCGGTTCTTGCTGATCACGGTTTGCGAGAAGTCGATGAATGACTTCTTGAAGACCCCCTGCGCACGGTCTGCCTTGATCACTCGCGGGTCTTGGCGGATCGGGGCGAAGAACGCATTCACCGTGTCGGCGCCATGCCCCAAGGCGATGGCCTCTGACTTCAAATCATTGATAAATTTATTAAAATCGCCTCCGCAATCGGCAAGAACCGGCTGCGGCATAGCCGCGAGCAGCGCAATCAGGACTGGTATCGAACGCATTGAACCCTCCCTCGGGATGCGCCCAGATTAGCGCCGGGCTCCGTCAACGCAACCGGCTGGTCTTGTGGCAAAACTGTGTTAACGATGGCTTAACCATTGTTGAGGAATTATTGCTGCAGCTGGCCGCCCGGTCCTTCGTTCCGGTGCCGCAGGGGGATGCGATGCGCGTGCTGATCGTCGAGAGCGATGCCAACCTGGGCTGGCTTTGGCAGCGCCACCTGGAACGGCGCGGGTTTCTGGTCGAATGCGCCAGAACTCAGGACGAAGCGGCCGAGTCGATTGCCGAGGGTGAACCGGACATCATCATTCTGGACCTTGTCCTTTCCGAAGGCAGCGCACTTGCCGTGGCCGATTACGCAAGCTACCGCCGACCCGAGGCGCGGGTGATCTTCGTGACCTCTGCCAGCTTCTTTTCGGATGGATCGATCTTTGCGCTTGCGCCGAACGCCTGCGCCTTCCTGTCCAAGGGCACGGCGCCTGATGACATCGCCTCTGTCGTTGAGCACTACGGCACCCGGACCTGACTGTCATTGTTCCTCCTGCATGTTCAATCGCCCCGCCCGGCAGAGAAATTTGCAGGAATCTGAGCTGTCACCGAACCTTAACTTGATCCAGGAGAGATTCGCGGCGAGGCTGTCCATACGACGGGGGGGCTGCGGGATGTCGGATTTCTTGCCAAGGGAAGTGCGTGCAGGGCTTGAGGAAGCACGCAGACGGGATTTGCGCAAACGGTCGCGGTTGCGCGTGATGGTCGGGGACGAAATCTATCCGATCTTGCGGTTCTGGGATGACGGGTTCGCGCTGGACGCCGATCAGGTCGCGCAACTTCGCGGTCTTGTCGATATCTATGACGGGTCGCGCCACCTCTGGCAGTCGCTGATCATCGCCTCCGAGGTCGAGGCCGGAGAGCTGATCTGCCTGATGAAGCGGTCTACCGCCGCCTCGGACCGGGCGCCGATCGACTATGTCCGCGATGAGGGCGCGCCGGTGGGCTATCTGCCGCGCCACTAGGTTTCGCACCGGCCCGTGGGATGGATGCGAAAGGCCGGGGGTTCCACCCCCGGACCCCCGGGATACTTGAGACAAGAAGAAGGAAGGGCCGCTGCGGAGCGGCCCGCGCCTTGCGTCACTGCAGATCGCGGAACGCGTGAGCCATGCGGGCGACGGCCTCTTCGACGCGGGCGCGCTGGGTGCCGATGTTGAAACGCAGGAAGGTTTCGCCGCCCTTTCCGAAGCTCGGCCCAGGGTTCGCGGCGATGCGCGCATCCGTGGTGACGCGGCGGTTCACTTCCTCGGGCGTCATGCCGGTGCCGGCGAAATCGACCCACGACAGGTAGGTTCCCTGCATCGGCTGGGCGCTGAGCCCGGGAATCGCGTTGATGCCCTCGACGAAGATGCGGTGGTTGCCGTCGAGATAGGCGCACAGGGCGTCGACCCAGGCCGCCCCTTCGGGCGAATAGAGCGCGGGCGTCATCCGCAGCGACATGGAATTGGGCGAAATGGAAAGCTGCGACAGCCGTTTCTGGTAGGCGGCGCGCAGCGCGGGGTCGTGGATGATGACATTGCCGCAATGCATGCCCGCGACGTTGAAGGTCTTGGAGGTCGCCGACATGATCACGGTGCGGTCCGCGACCTCGGGCGCGGCGACGGGCATCGGCAGGTGCTTGTGGCCGGGATAGACAAGGTCGTGGTGGATCTCGTCAGAGACCAGGATCAGGTCGTGGCGGCGGGCGAAATCGGCGACGCCGCGCAACTCGTCCCGGGTCCAGACCCGGCCACCGGGGTTGTGGGGGGAACAGAGGATCAGCATCCGTTCGGTCCCGGTCATCATCGCGTCCCAGGCGTCGAAATCCATCGCATACATGCCGTCGCGCAGTGCAAGCGGGCATTCGACGACATCGCGGTCGTTGGCGCGGATCACGCGGGCAAAGGCGTGGTAGACCGGTGTCATCAGCACGACGCCGTCGCCCGGCCGGGTGAACGCCTCGAGCGCCATGGCGACGGCATTGACGATGCCGTGGGTGGTCATGATCTCGGCCGGGGCCACGTCCCAGCCGTGGCGGGCCTTCATCCACCAGGCGATGGAACCTTCGTATTCGTCCATCCCCCCGAAATAGGTGAAAAGACCACGCTCGGCGGCGTCGCGCACCGCGCCGATCATACCCTCGGGCTGGCGGAAATCCATATCCGCGACCCACATGGCAAGCCCGTCCGCCGCCGGGATGCCCCAGGTCTTTTCCATGGAGTCCCATTTCTGCGAATGGGTGCCGCGAAAGTCGATGATGTCGTCGAAAGACATGGGTTTTCCCCCGAGGGTAATGGCAAGGGCACCCTAGCCATGCAGGCGGCAGGCGCAAGGGGTCAGGGCGGTGCCGCAGGGGCATTGCGCCGCGCGGGGCCATGCCCTACATCAGCGCCATGACCATTCGCCCGATCCTGATCCATCCCGACCCGCGCCTGAAGAAGCGCTGCGACCCCGTGACCGAGATCACGGACGAGGTTCGGCGCGCGGCTGACGACATGCTGCAGACCATGTATGATGCGCCCGGCGTGGGGCTGGCCGGGCCGCAGGTCGGATTGATGTCGCGCATCTTCGTCATGGATTGCGTGAAGGAAGAGGACGCGCCCCCCCGGCCCATGGTCCTCATCAACCCCGAGATCACCTGGACCTCGGAGGATCTGAACGTCCACGAGGAGGGCTGCCTGTCGATCCCGGAGCAATATGCCGAGGTGACGCGGCCGGCAGAGGTCAGGGTGCGCTGGCTGGATCTGAACGGCGGTGTGCAGGAAGAACAGTTCGGCGGCCTCTGGGCGACCTGCGCGCAGCACGAGATCGACCATCTGGATGGCAAGCTTTTCATCGATTATCTGACCCCCCTGAAGCGCCAGCTGATCACCCGCAAGATGGAGAAGCTGAAGCGTGAACGGGCGCGTCTGTGACGGTTCGCCCCTTCGTTCCATGGCCCGACAAGCGGCTGCGCACGCCGGCCGAACCGGTCGCGGCGGTGACCGAGACGGTGCGCATGATCTGGGATGACATGGTCGAGACGATGGATGCGATGCCGGGCTATGGCCTTGCCGCGCCGCAGATCGGGATCATGATGCGCCTCGCGGTGGTCGATTGTTCGGACAAGCGCGGCCAGGCGGTGAAGATGGCCAACCCCGAGGTGCTGCATGCCTCGGTCCAGATGCGCCGGCACGAGGAGGCGAGCCCGAACCTGCCCGGCGTCTCTGCCGCGATCGACCGGCCGCGCGCGGTGACCGTGCGTTTCCTGAACGAGGCGGGCGAGGTCGAGGATCGGGATTTCGTCGGTCTCTGGGCGACGAGCGTGCAGCACCAGATCGACCACCTGAACGGCAGGATGTATCTTGACCATCTGTCGCCCCTGAAACGGAAGATGCTGGTCGCGAAGGCCGAAAAGCTGAAGAAGCGCGGATAGCGGCCGGGGGCATTGCGCCCCTTCGCCCATTGACGCCCGGCCCGATGGCGCGACAATGGTCACGCCCCGCAGTCTATCGGGGCAATGAAGAAGGGGCAGGCATGCGCGTCGTTTTCATGGGCACACCCGAGTTTTCCGTGCCCGTTCTTGAGGCGCTGCACGCGGCGCATGAGGTCGTCTGCGTCTATTGCCAGCCGCCGCGCCCGGCCGGACGTGGCAAGAAGGACCGGCCCTCGCCGGTGCAGGCGCGGGCCGAGGCGCTTGGCCTGCCGGTGCGCCATCCGGTATCGCTGAGATCGGGCGATGCACAGGCGGAGTTCGCGGCGCTGGGCGCGGATGTGGCGGTGGTTGTGGCCTACGGGTTGATCCTGCCGCAGGCGGTGCTGGATGCGCCGCGGCGCGGCTGCCTGAACATCCATGCCTCGCTTCTGCCGCGCTGGCGGGGGGCCGCGCCGATTCATCGCGCGATCATGGCGGGCGACACCGAGACGGGCGTGGCGATCATGCGGATGGAGGCCGGGCTTGACACCGGGCCGGTCCTTCTTGAGGCGCGGACACGGATCGGCGCGGAAGAAACCACGGCGGATCTTCACGACCGGCTGTCGGCGATGGGCGCCAGGCTGATCGTCGAGGCGCTGTCCCGGCTCGACAGCCTGGTCCCGGTGCCGCAGGACGGAGAGGGCGTGACCTATGCTGCCAAGATCGACAAGGCGGAGGCGCGGATCAATTGGTCCGCTCCGGCCGGGGAGGTGGACCGCCTGATCCGCGGCCTGTCGCCCTTTCCCGGCGCCTGGACGGAGATTGCGGGCGAAAGGGTCAAGCTCCTGCGGTCGCGGATCGCCGAGGGCAGCGGCCGGCCCGGCGCGGTCCTTGGGGGGTTTACGATCGCCTGCGGGACCGGCGCGGTCGAGATCACCGAAGCGCAGCGCGAGGGCAAGCGCCCGATGCGCGGCGAGGATCTGCTGCGCGGGCTTTCCCTGCCCGAACGGCTGGCCTGACGGTTTTCAGGGCGCGGACCATGCGCCATACTGGACAGGATCGGAGGACGGAATGCACATCATCGGACTGATCATCATCGGTGCCGCGGCGGGTTTCCTGGCCACCCGCCTGATGAAGGTGGAAGCCGATATCCTGACGACGATCGCCATCGGCATCTTCGGGGCGCTGATCGGCGGACTTGTCTTGCGCTTCCTGATCGCGCTCACCGGCTTTGCCGCCGGGTTCGTCGGTGCCGTCCTGGGTGCGATCCTCTTGATCTGGCTTTGGGACCGCTACGGGCCATCGCGTCGCTGACCTTTGCCGCGCCGCCACCCGGTTCAGAACCTTTGCGCGCGTACCGCGGCCGCGCCCGGCAGGGGCGCGTTGCCAAGGATCTGGGCGGCAATCATCTCGGCCGTCACCGGGGCGAGGGTCAGCCCGATGTGACCGTGCCCGAAGGCGAACAGGACATCGGCCCCAAGGGACGACGGGCCGATGACCGGCAGGCTGTCGGGGATCGAGGGACGAAAGCCCATCCAGTCCCGGTCAGGGTCCGGAAGATCGGCAAAGACGCTTCGCGCGCCCTCTCTCAGGCGGGCGATCCGGTGGGGCGATGGGGGCGCATCCAGCCCGCCAAGCTCCACCGTCCCGGCAACGCGCAGCCGTCCCGCCATCGGGCAGATGTAGAAACCGCGGTCGGTCGGGCAGACCGGCCGGGTCAAGGGCGGTACGTCCATGTCCCATTCCAGGTGGTACCCCCGTTCGGTCTCAAGCGGGATCCGGTCGCCCGCCTGCCGGGCAAGGTCGCGGGAATGCGCGCCGGCGGCGATGATCGCATGACGGGCGGTCAACGCGACACCCGGACCGCCCAGGCGGACGCCGCCCGGGCGGCGCGACAGGAGGGTCACCCGCCCGGCGACGAAGGTCGCGCCACGCGCCGCCGCAGCATTTGCAAGGCGGCCGACCATCTTGCCCGGATCGGTCATGAAAAGTGCGCCGGGAAAGAACGCGGCACCGCCGCCGTCGACCGGCAGTCCGGGCTCAAGCGCCGCAAGCTCCGGCGCAGTCAGCCGTTCCATCGCGACCCCGCAGGACCGGCGAAAGCGGAAGTCCGCCTCGGCGGCGGCCAGCGCGCGATCGGTCCGGTACCAGTAAAGGCAGCCCCGATCCTGCAGGATCGCGCCGCCGTCGATGTCCGCGGACAGAGACCGCCACCGCGGCGCGGCATCGGCCAGAAGCGCCGCCAGCGCCATCGCATTGCGCCGCGCGGCACCCGGCAGCGACTGGCGCGCAAAGCGCCATAGCCAGGGCGCGAGGCTCGGCAGGGCGGCCGTGCGGATCGCCAGGGGAGAGTTGCGGTCAAGAAGCAGCGAGGGCAGGTTTCTGAGCACGTCGGGCGTGCCGACAGGTTGCACGGCATAATCTGCAACCGTCCCCGCGTTTCCGTAGGAGGCGCCGGAACCGGGCTGGGCGGGGTCGATGACGACAACCTCCCTTCCGGCCGAGGCAAGACGGTGCGCGATGGCAAGGCCCACCACCCCCGCGCCGACGACGGCGATTTCCGCGCTTTCGCTCATCTGTTCCCCCGGATCAAGGGGCGCTGCCCCTCTTTGGCCTGCGGCCAAATTCACCCCGGAGTATTTTCGCCAGACTGAAGACGCAGTCTTTTCAGTCTGGTCCAAATACTCCCGGGGGGTGCGGGGGGCAGGCGGCCCCCCGCTTCTTCGTCCCCGTTACATGCAGGCGTCGTAGAGGGCGCGGGTGTTTTCGCGCGTCATCGCGACCGGGTTGCCGCCACAGGACGGATCCTCCATCGCCATTTCCGTCAACTCGTCGAGGCGCGCGGCCTCTACGCCCAGGGCGGTCAGGTTTTCGGGGATCGCCAGTTCCGCGCGCAGGTCCATCACCCGTGCCCGGAAGCCGTCGAAGCCGCCCTTGATGCCGAGATAGGCGGCCGCCATGCCGATCCGGTCCTCGATCGCGTGGCGGTTGAAGTCCAGTACCATGGGCATCACAACCGCGTTCGTGGTGCCGTGGTGGGTGTTGTAGACGGCGCCGACCGGGTGGCTGAGCGAATGGATCGCGCCAAGGCCCTTCTGGAAGGCGACTGCCCCCATCGCGGCCGCGCTCATCATATGGGCGCGGGCCTCAAGGTCGGTCGGGTTGGCGTAGACCTTCGGCAGATTCTCGAACACGAGGCGCATGCCTTCGAGCGCGATGCCCTGGCTCATCGGGTGATAAAAGGGGCTGGAATAGGCCTCGAGGCAGTGGGCCAGCGCGTCCATGCCGGTGCCGGCGGTGATGAAGCGCGGCATGCCGACGGTCAGTTCCGGGTCGCAGATGGTGACGGCGGGCAGTAGCTTCGGATGGAAGATGATCTTCTTCTTGTGGGTGGCGGAGTTGGTCAGCACCCCCGCGCGCCCGACCTCCGACCCGGTCCCGGCGGTGGTCGGTACCGCGACGATGGGCGCGATGGTCGCCGGGTTCGCGCGAGTCCACCAGTCGCCGATATCCTCCAGATCCCAGACGGAAACCTTCTGGTCGACCATCAGCGCGATCATCTTGCCAAGATCGAGCGCGGAGCCGCCGCCGAAGCAGACGACGCCGTCATGCCCGCCGGCGCGATAGACCTTCAGGCCCGCCGCCATGTTCATCTCGTTGGGGTTCGGGTCGACCTCGGAAAAGACCGCGCGACCAAGGCCGGCGGCATCGAGGATATCGAGAGCCCCGGCGGTGATCGGAAGGCTGGCCAGTGCCTTGTCGGTGACAAGGAGCGGGCGTTTCATGCCGACCGCCTTGCAGTGGTCGGCAAGTTCCCTGATGCGGCCGGGGCCGAATTTGATGGCGGTCGGATAGGACCAGTTGGCAGTTGGCGCGGTCATGCTTTCACCTTGCGGAAATGGTAGGAACGGGGACGGGTGACAGACTGGTATCCGAGCTTCGACAGGCCGACGCCACGGCCGGTGTCCTTGCAGCCGGTCCAGCAGATCGCCGGGTCCAGGTAGTCGGCGCGGTTCATGAAGACGGTCCCCGTCTCGACCTGCCGCGCGAGCGCCCAGGCGCGGTCTGGGTCCTGCGTCCAGAGACTTGCGGTCAGCCCGTAGGGACTGTCGTTCATGAGGCGCAGCGCCTCGGCGTCGTCCCTGACCGGCATGATGCCGACGACGGGGCCGAAGCTTTCCTCGGTCATCACCCGCATGGAATGATCGACGTTCACCAGGACCTGCGGCATCAGGTAGGCGCCGCCATCGTCGGCGGGGAAGTTCTGTCGCTCGATCAGGGGCTTGGCGCCCGCGGCGACGGCCTCGGCGGTCTGGGCGCGGACGGTGTCGGCGAAACGGCGGTTCGCCATGGGCCCGAGTGTCGTTTCCGCGTCGAAGGGGTTGCCGAGCTTCAGCGTGTTGACCCAGGCGACTGCCTTTCCGACGAAGTCGTCGAAAAGCTTGTGGTTGACGTAGATCCGTTCGATCCCGCAGCAGCACTGGCCGGCGTTGTACATCGCGCCGTCCATCAGCGTATCGACCGCCCAGTCGAGGTCGGCATCCTCCATCACATAGCCCGGATCCTTGCCGCCGAGTTCCAGCCCGAGCGCGGTGAAGGTACCGGCCGCCGCGCGTTCGATGGCCTGGCCGCCCCCGACCGACCCGGTGAAGTTGACGAAGCCGAACGACCGGTCTGCGATCAGTTTTTCGGTGCCGGCATGGTCAAGGACGACGTTCTGGAACACATCGGCCGGAACGCCGGCCTTGTGCAGCGCCTCGGCGATGCGTTCGCCGACCAGAAGCGTCTGGCTGGCATGCTTCAGGATCACCGCGTTCCCGGCGATCAGTGCGGGCACGACGGTGTTCATCGCGGTCATGTAGGGATAGTTCCAGGGCGCGATGACGAAGACGACACCGTGGGGGGCGAATTCGATCCGCCTGGCAAAGCGGTCGGTCTCCTCGACCATCATGGGGGCCAGCGCCTCGGCGGCGATGCCGGCCATGAAGTTCGATCGTTCGTTCAGCCCGCCGAACTCGCCGCCGAAACGGGTCGGGCGGCCCATCTGCCAGGCCAGTTCCTCGACGATCCGGTCCTTGTCGGCATTGAGGTTCGCCACACCGGCCTGGACAAGCGCGATGCGGTCTTCAAGCGGGCGCGCGGCCCAGGCAGGCTGCGCGGCCCTGGCGCGCGCGACCGAAGCCGCCGCCGCATCGGGCGACAGGGGGGGGCGTTCCGCATAGACCCGCCCGTCGACGGGCGAGATGCACTGGATCATCTTTGTCATTTCTTCCTCGCTTCGCGCCCCTTGGCGCGGTCTCGTATCCTCAGAGCCGTTCAAAGCCCCGTTTCAGTTCCCAATCCGTCACGACGCGGTTGTGTTCGGAGATTTCCCAGTGTGCGGCGTGAACATAATGGTCCACGACGCTTTCGCCGAAGGCGGCGCGGAGCATCTTCGACTTCGACATCAGGTCCGCCGCCTCGCCCAGCGTCTTCGGGATCTCGCGCACGCGGCGGGCGTTGTAGATATCGCCCGAGATCGCGGGTTCCAGGTCCAGCTTCTGTTCGATCCCGGCAAGGCCCGCGGCCAGGAGGCCCGCGCAGGCCATGTAGGGGTTGAGGTCGGCGCCGCCGATGCGGCATTCGACGCGGATGCCCTTGGTACCTTCGCCGCAGACGCGGAATCCGGCGGTGCGGTTGTCAAGGCTCCAGACCGCCTTGGTGGGCGCGAACATGCCCACGACGAAGCGCTTGTAGCTGTTGATGTAGGGGGCAAGCAGGGGCGTGATCTCGCGCGCATAGGCAAGCTGTCCGGCGACGTAGTGGCGCATCAGGTCGGACATGCCGTGCGGGGCGTTCTTGTCGAGGAAGGCGGGCTTGCCGTCCTTCCAGAGCGACTGGTGCACATGGCTCGACGATCCGGCGCGTTCGTGGCTGTATTTTGCCATGAAGGTCGCGGCATGGCCGTGCTGGTGGCAGATTTCCTTGACGCCGTTCTTGATGATCGTGTGGTTGTCGCAGGTGTCGAGCGCGTCGGAATACTTGGCGTTGACCTCTTCCTGGCCGACCTCGGCCTCGCCCTTGGAACATTCGATCGGCACGCCCGCGTCCCACAGCCCGTTGCGGATCGCGCGCATCACGCCTTCTTCCTTGGTGGTGCCGAAGATCGCGTAGTCGACGTTGTGGCGGCCCAGCGTCTGAAGGCCCCGATAATCGCGGTCGTTGATCGCGTCGTAGCTGTCGGCGAAAAGGAAGAACTCCAGCTCGGTCGCCATCATCGCATCGAATCCCATCGCCTTGGCACGCGCGACCTGGCGCTTGAGGATCGCGCGGGGCGACACGTCCACCTCTTCGTGGGTGTGGTGGTCCAGGAGGTCTGACATCACCATCGCGGTGCCCGGTAGCCATGGCACGCGGCGCAGCGTGGAAAGATCGGGCTTGACGATGTAGTCGCCATAGCCCCTCGACCAGCTTGCGGACTTGTAGCCGGGAACCGTGAACATCTCCACGTCGAGCGCGAGAAGGTAGTTGCAGCAATGGGTTTCCTCGTGCCCGCCATCGACGAAATGCTTGGCGACGAAGCGTTTGCCCATGAGCCTGCCCTGCATGTCCACGATGCAGACGAGGACGGTGTCGATCTCGCCGGAGGCGACGGCTTTCTTGAGCGCGTCAAAGGTCAGGTTTGCGGGCATTCGGGCTCTCCTCGTTCGTCGGGGCGGGCGGATTCGCGCCGCTTTGGATGCAGTCTATTATTTGATCAAATTCTTGGAAAGGGGTGGCGATGTCGCCGAGACCCCGGGCAAGCGCATCGACGTTGGCCAGACGGCGCATGGGTATCGGGCGATCGCAACATCCTAGCCGGCCGCCCGTTCACCGACATCCGCCGACAGCGCGGACAGGGCCGCCGAAAGCACCGGCGCGATCTGGCCGGTCATGGCAGCGACCGCCGCGTCATCGGCGATCAGGTCGTTGCGGATTTCCAGCATGGCATGGGCCAGCCCGAAGGGCGTGGCGTGCAGCATGAGCGTGTGGGTCACGCCATCCGCGGCCGAATAGGGTTCGTTCAGGCGGCTGACAAGCCGGGTGCGCGCCAGCGCCTCGGCCAGGACGGCGCGGGCAAAGGCCGGGTCGGTATCGTGGATGATCCCGAATTCCACGTCGCGCCGGGCGCCGAAATAGACGGGGGTAAAGCTGTGGACCGTCACCATGACCGGCACCACGCCGGCCGCGAGGCGGCAGGCGATCTGTGCGCGAAGGGCGTCATGGAAAGGCAGATATATCTGTTCCGTCCGGCGCCGCCGTTCCTCATCGTCGAGGCCCGTGTTGCCGGGAATGTCGAAGACCTCGCTTCTGGCGGCCATCGCGCTGGGCGTGTGTGGCGGTCGGTTCAGGTCGTAGATCAGACGCGAGATGCCCGCGGCGACCAGCGGCGCGTCAAGCGCGGCGGACAGCCCGCGCGCCAGCGCCAGCGCCCCCGGATCCCAGGCGACATGGGCCGCCCGGACATTTTCGGAAAGGCCCAGCGTGCCGAACGCCGCCGGGAAGTGGTTGGAGGCGTGTTCGCAAACGATCAGGAACGGGCTTTTCCCATTCCCGTTCTCGATCGTCACGACCGGCAAGGCGTTCCCTGTCGCAGCCATCCCCGGCCCCCGATTCATTTCTCCGAGGCTCCTTCGCGGGGGCGGTTTTTGTCAAGATATTTTCTTGCGAGATTCTTCTGTTACAATCTTTTCCATGGTCCTCCCCCGGGCGGGCCGCCGGTTCGAAAGGAAGCGACGATGCCAGCCTTGGCCCAGACTGTGGAACAGCGGATCCGCGCCCGTTTCGACGCGCTGACACGAAGCGAACGGCAACTGGCCTCGCACATCACCCGTCACTATCCGGTGTCGGTCCTGGGCTCGATCACGGCGCTTGCACGGGAAGCGGAGGTGTCGACACCCACAGTCGTGCGTCTTGTGCAGAAGCTTGGCTACAAGGGCTATCCGGATTTCCAGGGCGACGTGCGATCCGAGGTCGAGGAGCGGTTGATCTCTCCGATCGCCAAGCATGACCGCTGGGCGGTCGGGGTGCCCGATACGCATATCCTGAACCGGTTCGCCGATGCGGTCGTCGGCAATCTTCAGGCGACGCTGGGGCAGATCGACCATGCCGAGTTCGACGCAATCGCCGCGCTGATGGCGGACCGCGACCGCAAGATCTTTGCGATGGGGGGGCGGATCACCCACGCGATGGCCGACTATTTCGTCACCCAGATGAAGGTCATGCGGCAGGACGTGACGCTATTGTCGGAGATGTCGAACGCCTGGCCGCCGGCGCTGATCGACATGGCGCCGGGTGATGTCCTCTTGGTCTTCGACATAAGGCGTTATGAAAACAACGTCCTGACACTGGTCGAGATGGCGGCGGACCAGGGGGCGGAGGTGGTGCTGATCACGGATCAATGGGTGTCGCCCGCGGCGGACCGGGCGCGCTACCGGCTTTCGGCCCATATCGAGGTGCCCTCGGCCTGGGATTCCACGGTTGCGATTCAGGTTCTTGTGGAGACGTTGATGGCGGCGGTCCAAAGCCTGACATGGGACGAGACGCAGGCCCGGATGAAGCGGCTGGAGGATCTTTACGCCCGTGCGAGGTTCTTCCGGCGCGGCAAATAGCGCGTCGGCAGGGCGTCGGCGAAGTGTCGGCGAAACGTATGGCATGCGGTCGAAGAAGGGCAAATTCCGAGTTGGGGAATTCTGGCGCGCGCCATGGCGTTTCTTGATTCAAGTCAAGGACAGGCTTTAATCAAGGTGGAATTTGTTTCATGAAACCTCAGGAGGGTAACATGACACGCAAGATCCTTTGCGCCACGGACGGAACGGAGCATTCGAAAGTCGCAGTCGTCTTGGCGGCCGAACTGGCATCGAAGTTCGGGTCGGAACTGACGATCTGCACCGTCAACGTCGCGCATGGCGGTGCGCGCGGGGTGCTGATCTCGCACTGGACGGATGCTGAACTGAACGCGATCCTCGACGCGGCCAAGGCCCTGGCTGCCGGGCACGGCGCGCCCGACGCCCGGATGATCGATATCGTCAGCCGTGAACCGGCCGCTGGGATCGTCGCCTATGCCGAACAGAACGGCATCGACCACATCGTCATGGGCACCGGCGACAAGCGCGGGGTGTCGCGCCTTGTCCTTGGCTCCGTCGCGGCGGATGTCGCGGCACGCGCGCACTGCTCGGTCACGGTGGCACGCTAGGCATCGGGCCTGTCGGGCAGCTGGCCGGGGCGATTGCCCCGGACTGGCGCGCCTATTTCCGCAGCTGGATCATCGCGCCGACGACGCCGACGAGGCTGAGGCCGAGGAACAGATATTGCATCAGGCGCAAGGTCGGGCTTACGCCGTCCGACCCGAAGAGGATCATGCCCGCCATGAGCAGGGCTCCGGCAAGGCTGATCAGAAGAATTTGCCGCGGGTTGTTCATCTGGAAATGACCTTTGCAAACGGCGACGGCACCGGCATTGCCGGTACCTGCGGAGGCTCCGCCCGGCAACTCTTGCCCGCACTGCACGCCCCGGTCCAGCGCAATCTGCCGGGCCGGATTGCGGGGCGCGCCTGCGATCAGGTCAGTCCTTCGTGCCTGTGTCGTCGCGCACGATTTCGATCTTGACCTTGGTGACGAAGGCGGCGAGCGCGCCGATCACCGCCAGAAGCGGGGCGGCCAGTACGACAGCGCCACCGGCGATCGCGCCCAGCGTCAGTGGCACATCCAGAACGAGGTCGCCGTCGGGTTCGGTGATGCGGATACGCCTGACCTGCGCGTCGGCGGCAAGTTCCTTCACCCGCGCCACCAGTTCCTCTCCCGCGACCTCGATCTCCTCGGTCATCTCCTCGCTCCAGCTGCGCTTGCGGTCGCCTTCGGTGTCCTTGTCGCTCTCGGGCATGATGATCCTCCTTTGATGGGACCGGGGCAGGATGGGCCGAGTCGCGCCACCTGTCGATGACCCGGATCAAGGCGGCCCCTGTCCGGGCGATTGCATTGCCGGGGCGCCGCGCTACAACCGGGCCATACCACTTGCGACGGAGGCCCGGATGGACAGGATCACCGGCGGATGCCTGTGCGGCGATATCCGCATCGAAGCGCGGGGACGGCCTTGGCGGGTCGGCCTTTGCCACTGCCTCGATTGCCGCAAGCATCACGGGGCGCTCTTCCACGCCTCGGCGATCTTCCCCGAGGACGCGGTGACCGTGACGGGCGAGACACGCGCCTTCTCGGGCCGGCACTTCTGCCCGCGCTGCGGTTCGCCCGTCTTCGGGCGAAGCGGCGACGAAGTGGAGGTCAACCTCGGCGCGTTCGACGCGCCCGACGCGTTCGTCCCGACCTATGAGCTCTGGACCATTCGCCGTGAGGGCTGGCTGCCGGCGTTCCCGGTCAGTCGCAGCTATGATCGGAACCGGGAGGGGACGGGACGGGAGGAGGCATGAGGGCGCAGGCGGAGGGGTGTCTGCCCCGGGGCCGGACCGCGCCGATCAAGGATAGGTGACGATCAACCATTCCCCGAGAATCTTGCGGCCATCCGAGCAGACCAGGGCACGATCATTGTCTGAAAGAGCCTCGATGACCGGGATGCCTGTCCAGTCAGGCGGCTGCCCCTTCAGGAAGGTTGTCTTGGCTCCGTCGGGAAGCCGCGCGACAAGCGCCTCGCGCAGCGATGTGCCCTCCGGCATCAGGCGGTCGTGAAGTTCGACAATCAGGGTTGCCCCCTTCAGATCCGAGAGAACCTTTTCCGACAAGACCGAGAATTCGGCCCCCTCGATATCGCAAAGCACAAGACCCGAGGCCGGATCAAATTGCAGTTCCGAGAGGATCGAGCCAGCCGAATCGTCGGCGGTCCCACGCACAACGACCTTTTCAGAAAGACCGTTGTTCCTAGCGTTGACCGCGAGTTCTGCACGGCCCTTCTCCGTCATCTCGAAACATATGGACCGTTGGGCCATCCCGGCGACCAGGAGACCGAGCGAGAAATAGCCGTCCGCGGCCCCAAAGTTCACGACATCCTTGAAGGGCCCGAGCTTGATGATCTGTTCGATCACCTCGCTCTCGTACAGACCGCAGGTCTTGGCGCCGAGATTGCCCGAAGAGGTGTTCGCGTTCCCGTTCAGCTTGAGCCCGGTGAACGGACCGTAGCAAACCACGCCGCCATTCTGTTCGAAGACCATCCGCGAGACGCGTTTGCGGCGAAGCTTGGTGAACGCTTTCTCGATCGCTGGAAGAAGCTTGCCCATGTGGTCCCCGCCGATGGTCCTGTGCCAGTCAGCGCACCTCTACCATACGGTCGCGAAAATCCAAGTAGAGAGGCCTCGATACGCCAGACGGGCTCACCCCTTCCTGAGGGCTTGGGACCATCCGCCGCGAAAGCCGCGGGTAGGAATGGCGATGTGCAAGGGACAAGCGTCTTGCCGGTAACTTCGGTGTCGTCTTCCGGGTGGTCTTGGTGGGCTGTCTGACGGGTGCATCCCGGTTGTTGTTGAACTGACCGTCTTTCGGATGCTCAGTCTGACGTCTCGTCAAGCACCTTCCTGGCGGCCCGGAAGCATTCCAGCGCCTGTGGCACGCCGCAGTAGATGCCGACGACGTGGATGATGGCGCGGATTTCGTCCTTCGTGACGCCATTGTTGATGGCGCCACGGCAATGGATCTCCCATTCGTGCATCTTGCCGAGCGCGCCGATCATCGCGAGGTTCATCATCGACCGGGTCTTGGCCGGGATGACGTCATCGCCCCAGCCGAAGCCCCAGCACCAGGCAGTCATCGCCTCCTGGAAGGGACGCGTGAAGTCGTCTGCGGCGGCAAGGTTCCGTTCCACATAGTCGGCGCCAAGGGTTGCCTTGCGTTGCGCAAGCCCCTTCAGGAACAGGTCTTCGTCAAAAGTGCTCATGCCGTGGCCCCCTGCCTGATTGCGATGTTCTTGGTCTGCACAGGGCTCCTGAGCGCCACGCGCCCGCAGCCGGCCTTGTCGTATCCGTCAAAGGCTCTTGCCACGCCACCGGCATACCATCTGTTGATGAAGAACCGCCGCGTCCGCACCCTGCGCGTGACCCGGTCGATGTCGCGGGCGAAGGCGCCGTCGACCCGGGCCCGGTCGGTGTGGTTCCGCAAAAGGGGGCGACGTCAGCCATCGACCGCCTCGCGCATCCACTGCTGGAGTTTCTGGATCGAGTGCTCTGAGTTCAGCCCGCAGGCTGGGTCAAGGACCAGCGGCCCCGGCCGGTAGCCGCGGCTTTTCAAACCCCTGGCCACGCTTTCGACAAGGCGGATGTCCTCCTCGACCGTCGTCGCGCGGTCCTGGATCGCAAGCCGCCGGATGACCTCGCTGTCCTCGCCACCGGGCGTGTACCAGCCACGCCAGACGGTGCAGCTGTCCACGTCATGGGCGCGCCAGTGATAGGTGTTCAGCACGTTGCCGGGATAGACCTGGAACGAGAACATCGGCCATAGGAAGAACGACCGGTACTCGCCCCCATGCGGCACGGTGGTGTCGATCGGGTAGGTCATCTTGGAGAGATCCTGGCATTCGGTCGTGTGGCGCAGGACAAAGCCGGTGCTCATCGGCTGGATATCGTAGGTTTCGGGCCGGATTACCCCGGTGGCGAAGGTCGGATGGTTGATCGAACAGTGGTAGCATTCCGAATAGTTCTCGACCGAGACCTTCCAGTTGCACTTCTCGGGGATCTCGACCCATTCGAGGGGTTCGAGTTCGGCGATGTTGGGGACGTATTCGCCAAGCTCCTCGCGCACGCCGGGATACCATTCGTCCATTGGCGCCGCGTTGTCGTCGAGGTTGACGAAGATGAAGCCGTGGAAGCTTTCGGTGCGGACCGGGGTCAGGCATATCTTCTTCCGGTCGAAACCGGGAACCGAATTGATGTTAGGCCCGGCGCGCAGTTCCCCGGAGAGCTCGTAGGTCCAGGCGTGGTAGGGGCAGACCACAACGCGGGTGGTGCCGGAGCCTTCGACCATCTGGTGGGCACGATGCTGGCAGACGTTGTAGAACGTGCGCAGCTCGCCGTCGCGGCCGCGGATGCAGAACAGGCTTTCGCCCGCGATCTCGAAGGCGAAGTAATCGCCCGGATTGCGGACCTGGCTTTCGTGCCCGGCGAACTGCCATGTGCGGGCAAGAAGCCCCGCCATCTCGTCCGCGAAGATCTCGGGGTCGGTGTAGTAGCGCGCTTCAAGCGAATGGATGAGGGCGGGGATCTCGGGGGCGCTCATTCGTGCTTGTCCTTGTCTTCGACATAGATGCCAAGCGCGTGGCGCTGGCTGTGATAGCTTTCGATCGAGGAAATGACGTCTTCTCCGGCCTCGGCGATGATAAAGGCGATCAGCACCTCGAAGAACGCCGTCAGGGCAACCGTGGAGATGAAGAATTGCGGGGTGTCGGTCGGTATGACGAACCTGTGCTGCGCGTCCGGCATGATCGGGCTCGCGAGGCTGTCCGATACCGCGATGACGCGAACGCCTTGGGAACGCGCGACCGCCACGGCCTCGACGATCTCGCGGCGATAGGGGCGGAAGGTCATCGCGATGAGGATGTCGTCCGAATTGGCGCGAGCGAGCCCGTCCACCGGCTGCGTCCCGCCCTGAGGCAGGGCCCGCACGCCGTCGATCGCCATTCCGGCAAGATAGGCGAAGTTCTGCGCGATGGCGTTGTTCACCCCGACGCCGAGCGCATAGCATCGCCGCGCGGCCACGATTTCGCGCGCCGCCGCTTCAATGGCGCGGTGATCCGTCGACGAAAAGAAGCCTTCGATGTTGTCGATGGCTGACTCGGCGCTGGCGGCGTAAAGCGCGCCCATCTCGTCGCGCTGCGCCAGCGATTGCAGCCAGCGCGCCCGATCCGGATAGGTCTCCCGGCCCTGGCGGATCTCGTCGCGGAAGATCTCTCGGAACGATTCGTAGCTGTCCATCCCGATCGCCCGGGACAAACGTACCAAGGTGTTCGGCTTCACATCCGCCTTGGCGGCAAGCTGCCGGATCGAACACACACCGATTTCATTAGGATTCTCTAGCAGGAAACCTGCGAGTTTCGCGAGTTCCGGCGTAAGCTCCGCGCGCGCTACTTGAATCCTTTCCAGGATTTCATGCGAGGTCGCAGGCGTTGGTTCATTTGTTTGATTCATGATTGACGAAACTACAAATGTTCAATAGCCCTGTCCACAGAAAACATTTGTTTGATAAGGAAGCGATCAATGGTTCCCTCCACTGCCCGCGTCGTCATCATCGGTGGTGGAGTCATGGGCTGCGGCCTTGCCTATCACCTCGCACATGAGGGGTGGACGGACGTCGTTCTTCTGGAAAAGGCGGAACTGACCTCGGGCTCCACATGGCATGCGGCGGGTCAGATCACCCACTCCACCTCCAGCTACGGGCTTGGCAAATGCGTGGGCTACAACATCGACCTTTATTCCAGGGTGCTTGAGGCCGAGACCGGGCAGTCGGTCACCTGGCATGGCTGCGGCTCGCTGCGGCTGGCCTATACCGATGACGAACTCGACTGGCTTCACCAGACGATATCGGTCGGCAAGGGTCTTGGCTTTCCGATGGAGATCGTGGGGCCCGAGCGCATCCGCGAGCTGCACCCGTTCTACAACCTCGACGGGGTGAAGGCGGCGCTGCACACGCCCGATGACGGTCACGTCGACCCGGCGGGCGCGGCCTTTGCGCTCGCCAAGGGGGCGCGGCAACTGGGCGTGAAGGTGATCCGCCGCTGCCGGGCGACGAACGTGACGCAGGCCGAGAGCGGCGAATGGCTGGTGGAGACCGAGCAGGGCAACATCACCTGCGAACATGTCGTCAACGCCGGCGGCACCTATGCGCGGCAGGTCGCGCTCTGGTCGGGCTACGATCTGCCCGCCACCTCGATGACGCACCACTACTTCATCACCGACACGGTGCCGGAGTTCCGGTCCCTCGACAAGGAACTGCCGGTCGTGCGCGATGACCGGCTGGTGTCCGGCTATATCCGCATGGAGCAGAAGAAGGGCCTGATCGGCATCTACGAAAAGGCCAATCCGAACACGGTGTGGGAAGACCAATGCCCGTGGGAGGCTGAGAACGAACTCTTTGAGCCGGACTATGACCGCATCATGCCCTGGCTCGAAAACGCGATGGACCGGATGCCGATCCTGGCCGAGCTTGGGATCACCCGCGAAGTCCACGGCGCGATCAGCCATCCGCCCGACGGCAATCCGCTGATCGGCCCGGCGCCGGGTCTGAAGAACTACTGGTGTTGCTGCGGCACGCAGATCGGCATCGGCTGGGGCCCGGGCCTGACCCGCGAGCTTGCCCGCTGGATCATCTCCGGCACGCCCGAGATCAACATGCGCGAATTCGACCCGCGCCGCTTCGGGCCCTATGCCGACCAGACCTACCAGATCACCAAGGCAAAGGAAGACTACCTTCTCCGCCATGAGATCCCCTTCCCGCATTTCAACCGTCTCGAAGGCCGGCCGGTGAAACCCTCGGCGCTTTACGAGGATTGCAAGGCCGAAGGCGCGGTCTTCGAGGAGGTCTACGGCCACGAGCGCCCGCGCTGGTTCGCGCCGGAAGGGACCGAGGCCAAGGATATCTACGGCTTCCGTCGCACGAAGCTCCATGACATCGTCGGCGCCGAGGTGCGCGCGGTGCGCGAGAAGGCGGGCATCATGGACATCTCGGCCTTCACCAAGGTGGAGGTGTCGGGGCCAGGCGCGAAGACCTTCTTGGACGGGCTGGTCGCGAACAGGCTGCCGACGCCGGGGCGGGTCGCGCTGACCCACATCCTGAACGATGCAGGCCGGATCGAGCTGGAAACCACGGTTGTCGGCCTGGCCGAGGATCGTTTCTACCTCGTCTGCGCGGCCTTCTTCGAGCAGCGGCTGGTCGACAACCTCACCTTCGCGCTGAAGGGTGAGGACGTGACGATCACCAACCGTTCGTCCGACTGGGGCGCCTTTGCGCTGAATGGCCCGAAGGCGCGCGACATCCTTTGTGCCTGCACCGGAGCCGACTTGTCGAACGCAGGCTTCAAGTGGATGACTGCCCGGGAAATCGAGGTGGGCGGCCACAAGCTCTGGGCGTTCCGCATGTCCTACGCGGGCGAACTCGGATGGGAATTCCACGGCCCCCGCGTTTCGATCCTTGCCGCCTTCCGCGCAACCAAGGCGGCGGGCAAGGCGCATGGGCTGGTCAACTATGGCTCCTTCGCGATGAACGCGATGCGCATGGAAAAGGCCTTCAAGGGCGCGGGCGAACTCACGAACGAGGTGACGCTACCCGAGGCCGACGTCATGCGCTTCGTCAAGCTCGACAAGGACTTCCGCGGCAAGGCGGCGACCGAAGCCTCGCTGGCCAATCCCCTGCGCTTCGTCTGCGTCTACCTTGAGGTCGCCGATGACGGCAAATCCGACGGCAACGGCGGCGAGGCGGTTCTGGCCGGCGGCAAGCAGATCGGCACGGTCAGCTCCATCGCCTTTGGTCACGGCGTCGGCAAGCTTCTGGCCTTCGCCTATGTGAAGGCCGGCCATGCCAAGCCAGGAACCGAACTGGAGGTCGTGGTCATGGGCACGCCCCGCGCAGCCACGGTATTGGACGAACCCGCCTACGATGCGGCAAGCCTGAAACCCCGCAGCGACGAGAAAGAGGCGGCAGAGGCATGAAGACCATCAAAGCGACGATCCTTGCCGGCAAAGGTGCCTTTCAATGGCCGCCCCTGCCATCACCCTATCCCGATCCCCTGCGACCGGGAAATCCGGTTACCTGTGCGAGGTAAAATCATGCAGATTGCCCGGCTCACGCTCTGGGAAGTGCCGCTGACGAGCCACATTGCCTATCACATGGCGGGCGGCAAGACCTGCGATACGGTGACATCGGTGGTCCTGCGGGTCGACACGGACACGGGCCTTTCGGGTTGGGGTGAGGTCTGTCCGATCCCGCACTACCTTCCCGCCTATGCCGAGGGCGTACGCCCGGCGTTGGAATACCTTGCCCCCGCTGTGATCGGCGCGGACCCCGTCGGGCCCGAGGCGGTGATGAGCCGGGCCGACGCCTGGCTGCAGGGTCACCGCTACGCCAAGTCGGCGCTGGACCTTGCGCTTTGGGACATCACCGGGCAGGTCGCGGGACTTCCTCTCTACGCGCTCCTCGGCGGGCGGCAGATGGCCGACATGGCCCTATACCATTCGATCACCTGCATCGCCCCAGAGGACATGGCGCGCATCGCGCGCGAGGCGCAGGCCGAGGGGATCGCGCAGTTCCAGGTCAAGCTGGGCGCGGACAACGACTGGCAGGCTGACGTCGCGCGGCTGCGGCTGGTGCGCGAGGCCGTGGGCGAAGGCCCGCTGGTCTACGGCGACTGGAACTGTGGCGCCACCCGGCTTGATGCGACGCGCGTGGGCATGGCTGTCGCGGGACTGGACATCATGCTGGAACAACCCTGCGCGACGCTGGAGGAATGCGCCGCGGTCCGTGCCGCGACCGGACTGCCGATGAAGGTCGACGAGAACGGGCATGACACCGCCTCTCTTCTCAAGGCCTACGGGCTTGGCTGCATGGACGCCGTCGCGCTGAAGCTTTCGAAGTTCGGTGGGCTTTCCCCAATGCGGCGGGCGCGCGACCTCTGCCTGCATCTCGGCGCGAAGATGTGCGTCGAGGACACCTGGGGATCGGACGTGACGACGGCCGCGTTGCTGCATCTGGCGGCATCGACGCCGGAGCGCATGCTGATGAACACCTGTGACCTTTCGGGCTATGTCGCGCCGCGCCTCGACCCTGGCGCGCCCGCCCGGAAAAACGGCCGCATCGCACCGCCTGAAGGGCCGGGCCTGGGCGTGGCGCCAGAACCGGAGCGGCTGGGCGACCCCGTCGCCATCATCGACTAGGAGGACGCGATGCCTGAAAACACCCCGATGCAGGAGCTTGCCGAGCGTGCCCGCGCCGTTCTTCCCGCCGGGGGATTCGGCAACTTCGACCCTTCCATCTTCATCCGCGAGGGCAAGGGTTCCCGCGTGTGGGATGCGGACGGACGCGAATATGTCGACTACCTGATCGGCTCCGGCCCGATGCTGCTTGGCCACGGCCACCCCGAAGTGCTTGAGGTGGTGGCCGAACAACTGCCCAGGGGCATGACCTTCTTTGCCAACAACGCCCCCGGCGTCGAACTGGCCGAAGAGATCTGCCGCGCCGTTTCCTGTGCCGAACAGGTGCGCTTTCTGTCCTCGGGCGGCGAGGCAGACATGTACGCCATGCGTCTTGCCCGTGCCTTTACGGGGCGCGACAAGATCGTGAAATTCGAGGGCGGCTATCACGGCATGTCCGCCGAGGCGCAGATGAGCCTTGCGCCGGCGCGGTTGGTGAACTTCCCGCAGGCCGTCCCCGACAGCGCGGGCATCCCCGAGGCGGTGCGGGCAGAGATGCTGATCGCGCCCTTCAATGACGCCGACTACATCGAAGGCCTTCTGAAGGAACATGGCGACGAGGTCGCGGGCATCATCGTCGAGCCGCTGCAGCGCATCATTCCCCCCGCCCCCGGTTTCCTGCAGTCGGTGCGCGCGCTTTGCGACCGCTACGGGATCGTCCTGATCTTCGACGAGGTCGTGACCGGATTCCGCTTTGCCTATGGCGGCGCGCAGGAGGTCTATGGCGTCACGCCGGACCTCTGCACGTTGGGCAAGATCATCGGCGGGGGGTTCCCCCTTGCGGCGGTGGCGGGGCGCAAGACCATCATGGACCACTTCGACAAGGCGATCGTCGGCGCCGACAGGTGGCTGATGATGCTGGGCACGCTTTCCGGCAACCCGGTCGCCGCCGTGGCGGGGCTCAAGACGATGGAGATCCTCCGGCGCGACGGCGCCTTCGACACGCTTCGCGCGAACGGCGCGCGGCTTATGGCGATGTTCGACCGCCATCTCTCTGCCGCGGGCATCGCGCATCGCGTCGTCGGCCATCCCACCCTTTTCGACGTCGTCTTCACGGACCGCGATGTCCGCACCTATCGCGACGTGCAGGCGGCGGACGCGGCGAAGAACGCCAAGTTCAACGCGGCCCTTCGCGAGAACGGCGTCTTCAAGTCACCCGGCAAGGTCTACCCGAGCCTCGCCCTGACCGAGGCCGACTTCGCCCTGACCGACGCCGCGATCGAAAAGGCGACCGCGGCGATCGCCTGACAAGGGGCGCAGAGGCGGAGAGAACGGAAAACAGGATCAGGGTCCTGATGCCGGTCAGGCGGGCGCGTCACGACACCCCGGAGGTCCGCATTTCGGCGGATGGACCGGGTGTCGGTTCGGTCGATGTCAGGTGGTCGACGCCCCCCGCTAGACGCGCCCGACGCGTTCGCCCCGACCTGCGAGCTCTGGACCATCCGCTGCAAGGGCCGGCTGCCGCCGTTCCCGGTCAAACTGAGCTTTGAGCGGTTCCGGGAGGGGACGGGAGGAGGGGTGAGGGGGAAGGGGGAAGTCGGTCATGGTGAAGCCCCGAAAGCCTCAGCCAGCGAGTATGGCCAGGTCGCGGGCAGCAATAATGGACTGCGGATCTTAGCAAAGCACATAGGCCGAAGCCTCTCACGCCAGAGTTGCATTCGATGCCTGTGCGCCACACTATTCTAAGAAATGAAATTTGATTCTGTCATAGGAGCGAGTGAAATGTCTTGGAAAAATTCGATACGGCTAATGGCCTTCGCATGGATTCTCTTTTTGTCGAAGCCGCTTTATGCACAAGATTGGGTCTATGTTGCAATTCCCGAAGTATATACGAGCCAACCAGATCCTGCGAAGATAAAGGTCTGCGTTTTCAATGAATGGACACCGCAGAATTCGGGGTTTGAATCGCTCGTCGATCAATGGACGATCGTGCAGGCGGTGGTTCCTCCTCATACCCTTAACGGCGCTCACTACGAGGTCATCTTTAACATGGCCGCGATGAAGGATGGCTGGCCCTGTGTTGTCGCGGCATTGTCAGGAGCAGCACTTCAATCCGACGCTCAGACTATGAAGCTTCTGACGGATTACAATTTCCACGATATGGCGGCGGCGTTCACAACGATGAATGCTTCGGCCCCGGCACCAAAGGCGCAAGAGGCAGGCGCGAATGAGGGACGGGCCGACGAGGTTCGCACTCTCTTGCTGAGAAACTGCGCGCATAACCCCGCGTTTAAGGTCAGCGATTGTGAATGTGTCGCGGATCGGGCGAGGGACGAGATCATAGGGGGGCGTTACTTCACACCGGACCGGGATGCCGCCGGAATAGCCAACGAGATGCTAAATGAGAGTTTCGACAACCTGCCGGCTGACTGCGTAAATCTTGAAAAGGTCAAGGAACTGCTATGGGTCGAGGCTCCGAATAACGCCATGTTCTCTCAAGCTGCTCAAAGAGGCGCGGATCTTGACACATTGGCAGCCTGCTTCGTCAATGAAGCGGTCGCCGCGTTCATGAAGAACCCTACGCCAGCCTATTTTGCGTCTGTACAAGGGCCAAAACTTGCGGCCATGCAGGCCTGTTTCAACTAAGCTAATTCGCGTGCCGCATCATCTTGTCGGTTCGTCGGCGGCAATCTGTCGCATTCATTGTCGAGGACTAGTCGCAGGGACCGTTCAGCGGCAATCCTTTGCTCAGAGCCAAGCGGTGGGGTGAGGGGCTTGCCCCTCACTCACCTCGTAAACTTCTTGTACTTCACCCGCTTCGGCTCGACGCTGTCCGGCCCCAAGCGGCGGATCTTGTCTTCCTCGTAGGCCTCGAAGTTGCCCTCGAACCATTCCACATGTGCTTCGCCTTCGAAAGCCAGGATATGCGTGCAGAGGCGGTCGAGGAAGAAGCGGTCGTGGGAGATGATGACGGCGCAGCCGGCGAAATCGTCGAGCGCGGCTTCGAGCGCCTGCAGGGTTTCCACGTCCAGATCGTTGGTCGGTTCGTCGAGCAGAAGCACGTTGCCGCCGGATTTCAGGAGCTTGGCCATGTGGACGCGGTTGCGTTCGCCGCCGGACAGGAGGCCGACCTTCTTCTGCTGGTCGCCGCCCTTGAAGTTGAAGCTCGAACAATAGGCGCGGGAGTTGACGGTGACGTCGCCCAGCTCGATCTGTTCGGCACCGCCCGAGATCTCCTCCCACACGGTCTTGCCCGCATCCAGCGCGTCGCGCGACTGGTCCACATAGGACAGCTTGACGGTGTCGCCGTAGCTGACCGTGCCTGCGTCGGGCTTTTCCTGACCCGTAAGCATCCGGAAGAGCGTGGTCTTGCCGGCGCCGTTCGGACCGATCACGCCGACGATGCCGCCGGGCGGCAGCGCGAAGGTCAGATCCTCGATCAGCTGCTTGTCGCCCATGTGCTTCTTCAGCCCCTCGACCTCGATCACCTTGCCGCCAAGGCGGGGGCCGTTGGGGATGACGATCTGGGCGGAGGTGATCTTTTCGCGTTCGGATTTCGACGCCATCTCCTCGTAGGCGTTGATACGCGCCTTCTGCTTGGCCTGCCGGGCCTTGGCGCCCGCGCGGATCCACTCAAGCTCCTTCTCCAGCACCTTCTGGCGGGCCTTGTCCTCGCGCGCTTCCTGTTCCAGCCGCTTGGCCTTCTGTTCGAGCCAGGCGGAATAGTTGCCTTCGTAGGGAATGCCCCGGCCGCGGTCGAGTTCGAGGATCCAGCCGGTGATGTCGTCAAGGAAGTAGCGGTCGTGGGTGACGCAAAGGATGGTTCCGCTGTATTCGATCAGGTGCTTTTGCAGCCAGGCGATGGTTTCGGCGTCAAGGTGGTTGGTCGGTTCGTCGAGAAGCAGCATGTCGGGCGCTTCGAGCAAAAGCTTGCAAAGCGCGACCCGGCGCTTTTCGCCGCCCGACAGGCTGTCGACCTGGGCGTCGTCGGGCGGGCAGCGCAGCGCCTCCATCGCGACATCGACCTGGCTGTCGAGATCCCAGAGGTTTTCGGCGTCGATCTCGTCCTGGAGGCGGGCCATCTCGTCCGCCGTCTCGTCGGAGTAGTTCATCGCCAGTTCGTTGTAGCGGTCGAGCTTGGCCTGCTTGGCCTTGACGCCTTCCATCACGTTGCCGCGCACGGTGAGGCTTTCGTCAAGCTGCGGCTCCTGCGGCAGGTAGCCGACGGTCGCGCCCTTGGCCGCCCAGGCCTCGCCCGAGAAATCCTTGTCGATCCCGGCCATGATGCGCAGGAGGGTCGACTTACCCGCGCCGTTCACACCAACGACGCCGATCTTGACGCCGGGCAGGAAGTTCAGGCGGATGTTCTCGAAGCATTTCTTGCCGCCGGGATAGGTCTTGGAGACGCCATCCATGTGGTAGACGTACTGGTAGCTGGCCATGGGGCGAGTCCTCTGGAATGCGGGTTTGGTCCCCATCTAGACAATGGCGGGGAGAAGGGCAATCGCGGGAAGGGGGAAGGCGCGGGCGGGCGAGGCCCCCGGTCACAGCCCCTTTTCGAAGAAGACGTCGGGGTAGGGATCGTCGTTGAACCGCGGAATTTCGGTCCAGCCGGCCTTGCGATACATCGCTACGGCCTCGGGCAGGGCGGAGTTGGTGTCGAGGCGAAGGAGGGTCATGCCGAGGTCACGGGCGGCGGTTTCGATCCGGGCCATCAGGCGGGTGGCAAGGCCCATGCCGCGGGTGGAGGGCGAAACCCAGACGCGCTTGACCTCGCCCCAGCGTCCGTGGCCCTTGAGGCCGGCGCAGGCGACGGGGCGGTCCACGGAACGGGCGACAAGGAAGACCCCCCTTGGCGGGGTCATGTCGGCGGCCTCGGGATCGCGCGAACGGGCCACGTCGAAGCCACCGGGGAAGCGGCGGGCCAGTTCGTCGTAGTAGGCGTTGAGGCAGCGCAGCGCGTCCGTCGCGCGCGGGTCGACCTCGTCAATCGCGATCTCGTCCGACGGGGGGTGGCTCATGCCGGTAAGCTTAGCCGCGCCGGGGCGGCGCGCAAGCCCTGGCGGAGCGGCGGCCCCGGACAGGCGACGACCGGGCGTCAGCGTGCGCGCAGGCGTGTGGCAACGATCGTGCCGTCGGGCGCGATGCGGCCGCGCAGTTCGGCCGCTGCACCGGGGGGTGGCCGGTCGTCGATGCGGGTGTCGCCGGTGATCGCGAAGGCCGCGCCATCGATTTCGGCGGCGCCCGTCATGACGCCGCGGAAGCGGACCTGCCCGCCCGCGGGGATCGGGGCAGGGGTTCCGGCGTCGTCCATCGCGCCTTCGGCGATCCAGGCCCGGATCCGCGCGATCTGGTCGTCGGGCAGCCAGGGCGGGCCGTCGAAGGGCATCCGGGGATGCGCAACCCCGGTGATCCGCCGCCAGAGTTCCGACCCTTCGGGATTTCCGGGAATGACCACGATGCGGTCGCCCCCGGCAAGCACTTCGGGCAGGCCGGTCAGGCGCAGCCCTTCGGGCGGCGCGTCATAGCGCGAATTGTCGGAATGGCAGACGATGCAGCGTTGTTTCAGGATCGGCGCGATGTCGGAAAAGGTCGTGCGGCCGTCGTCGGCGGGGGGGGTGGCGGGCGCTGGCGCGGCGTTCTCGGTCGTCTCGTCATGCGGGGCCCCGGCGGCGACCCAATCGGCGATCAGCGCGATCTGGTCGTCTTCGAGGAACGGTGGCCCGTCGAGCGGCATCCTGGGTTCGGACTGCCCGCGCAGGCGGCGCAAGAGCTCGCTCCCTCCGGGGTCGCCCGGGGCGATGACAGGGCCGTTCCAGGAGCCTGCGACCAGCCCTGCGTGACTGTCGAGCGAGAGGCCAAGGGGGGCATAGTCGCCGGTATGGCAGGCGACGCAGTTGTCGCGCAGGATGGCGGCGACCTCGGGCCAGGTCTGCGCCGAGGCGGGCAGCGCAGAGGCGGACGCAAGGATGGCGCAGGCGAGGCGGCCGAAAGCCCGGGTCGGAAATTCCAATGTCGCCTCATGCCCTTGATGGTCGAATCGCGTCAGGGTTGCAGGCGTGCGCGGGTCCGGTCAAGCCCTAGACGCGTTGACAGCCCGCGGGCAGGCGGCGACAAGGAACGCGTGCAGACCGAGATCGCGGCGGTGAGGGAAAGGAACAGGACGTGCAGGGGTTTCCCGTCGCCAGTGCCGGGATGAGCGTGGGACTTCTGGGCGGGTCGTTCGACCCCGCGCATGAAGGCCATGCCCATATCACCCGCGAGGCGCTCAAGCGGCTCGGGCTGGACCGGGTGTGGTGGCTGGTGTCGCCCGGCAACCCGCTGAAGGCGCGCCAGCCCGCGCCAATGACCGAACGTATGGCGCGTGCGCGTGCGGTGATGGGCGATCCGCGCGTGGTCATCAGCGATCTGGAGGCGCGGCTGGGCACGCGCTACACCGCGCAGACGCTCGGGCGGCTGAGGGCCATCTACCCGGGGGTGCGTTTCGTCTGGCTGATGGGGGCGGACAACCTGGTGCAGTTCGACCGCTGGCAGGACTGGGAATGGATCATGCGCAACGTGCCGGTCGGTGTCTTCGCAAGGCCGGGCGCGCGGCTTGCGGCGCGTGGTGCGCGCGCGGCGGAGGAATATGCGCGCTTTCGCCTGCCCGGCGAGGCCGCGCGCCTCTTGCCGCGAATGACGCCGCCTGCGTGGTGTTTCATCGAGATACCGATGGTCGATGTCTCCTCCTCCGCGATCCGGGCGCGCGGGGAATGGCGGCAGGGGGCTTGATCCGCGCGCCGCGCAATCGGATAGTCGGGGCGGAAGACGGGGTGGCGCAGGGCCGGGGAGGGGCAGTTGCGCATGGATCGGCGATTGTTCCTTGGCGGATTGCTGACGGGTCTGGCGACCCGGGGAAGGGCGGATGCGCCGCTGACCTCGGTCCGGCCGGTGGCGCGGCCGGCGACCGCGGCGCGTGCGGCGGTGCCGGCGGGCGGCGCCGCGGACCTGGTCGCCGAGGCGAAGCTGGGCGGGCGTACCTGCTATGCGCTATTCGACCTGAAGTCCGGCGAGATGATCGAGGCGATCGACCCCGGGCGCCCGATGCCGCCGGCAAGCACGGCCAAGGCCATCACCTCGCTTTACGCGCTTGAACATCTTGGCGCAGGCTACCGCTTTGCGACCAGGGTGATCGCGACCGGGCCGGTTCAGGGCGGCAAGGTCGCGGGCGATCTGGTGCTGGCGGGGGGCGGCGACCCGACCCTGACCACGGACGGGCTGGCCGAACTTGCGGCGGCGCTGGCCAAGCAGGGCGTGCGCGAGGTCGAGGGGCGGTTCCGCGTCTGGGGCGGCGCGTTGCCCTATATCCGCGAGATCGACCGCGATCAGCCCGAATGGGTAGGGTACAACCCGGCCGTCGGGGGGCTCAACCTCAACTTCAACCGGGTGAACTTTACCTGGAAGCGGCAGGGGAAGGACTATGCGGTCGGCATGAACGCCGAGGATCGGAGGTTCGTACCGCAGGTGAACGTGGCGCGGGTCAGTCTGTCGGAACGCGACCTGCCCGTCTATGCCTATGACGAGAAGGGCGGGTTCGAGGACTGGAGCGTGTCACGGCAGGCCCTGGGGGGCGGGGGGAGCCGCTGGCTTCCGGTGCGCCACCCCGACCTTTATGCGGGCGATGTCTTTCGCACGCTGGCGGCGGGGGCCGGCCTCAAGCTGCCGGCGCCCGAGGTGGCATCGCGTGCGCCCCAAGGGCGGGTGCTGGCGGAAAGGGGCAGCGACGATCTGGACGACATCCTGCGCCAGATGATGCGCTATTCCACGAACATGACGGCAGAGACGGTCGGCATGGCGGCGTCACAGCGCCGGGGGGTGACGCGCCACGCGGTTTCGGGGCCGGAGATGTCGGCCTGGCTGGGCGGCCGGGCGGGCGTGGAGGGCGCGCGGTTCGTCGACCATTCGGGGCTTGGCGGGGCGTCGCGGATCTCGGCGGAGGCGATGGCGTCGGCGCTGGTCCGGCTGGGACCGGGCGCGCGGCTGGCCACGCTGATGAAAGAGATCGGCGTCGAGGAGGACGGCGTCCGCTTGCCCGCGACGGTTCATGCCAAGACGGGAACGCTGAACTTCGTCTCTGCGCTGACCGGCTATTTCACCGCGCCCGGCGGGCGCCAGATGGTCTTTGCGATCTTTTCGGCCGATGTGGACCGGCGCGATGCGCTGGGCATGAGCGAACGGGAACGACCCAAGGGGGGCAAGGCCTGGGTCAAGCGGGCGCGCGGCCTGCAGCACGATCTGATCGGCCGATGGGCGTCGCTTTATTCGGCCTGATCCAACGATGCCCGTCGCAAACGGAAACGCCGGGCGCCGCATGACATTGCAGGATCACCTGAACGGGTCTTCTTGACCCTCGGAAACGGAGGTCCGTCATGGCAACACGGGATTCATTGCCCAATATACTCTTGATCATCGCCGATCAGATGACGCCCTTCATGCTTGGGGCCTGCGGCTATCCGGGCGCCCGGACGCATCATATCGCGGCTTTGGCGGATCGTGCGGTGAATTTCACCAACGCCTACACCCCAAGCCCGATCTGCGTGCCAGCCAGGTCCTGCCTGATGACCGGCCTTCTGACCTCGACGACGGGGTGCTATGACAACGGCGACCCTTATCCGAGCTTCATCCCCACCTTCGCGCACTATCTGACCAATGCGGGCTATGACACGGTCTTGTCGGGAAAGATGCATTTCATCGGCGCCGACCAGCTTCACGGTTACCGGCGGCGGCTAAACACCGATATCTATCCGTCGGGCTTTCTCTGGTCCTATCCGCTATTGCCCGACGACGATCCCGGTGCGATGGCCTTCGATTTCGCGCCCCAGTACCAGGCCGGGAATATCGGGCCCGGCTGGACGGCCGAGTTGCAGTATGACGAGGAAACCCAGTTTCGGTCGCTGGAGTACCTGCGTCATGTTCCGAAGGACCGGCCCTGGATGTTGACGGTCAGTTTCACGAATCCGCATCCGCCCTATGTCGTGCCGCGCAAGTATTGGGAAATGTACAAGGATGCAGATTTGCCGCTGCCGAACTATCCCGACGACATGGACGAGAAGTACTCCGATTTCGACCGGGCCTTCATCCGCTGGTACGGGCTCGACCGCAAGTCGATCCGCGATCCCGAGCATCTGATCGCGATGCGGCGGGGCTTTGCCGCCCTTGCCCACTACGTTGACGACAAGGTGGGCGAACTGATGGATGTGCTGGACGAGCAGGGGCTGAGGGATGACACCATCGTCATCCTGACCTCCGACCATGGCGAAATGCTGGGCGAAAAGGGGTTGATCCAGAAGCGTAGCCTCTACGAATGGTCCGCGCGCATTCCGCTGATCGTGGCGATGCCGGGGGGCAGGCGGGCCGATGTATCGACTCCGGTCTCGCTGCTCGACTTGCCTGCAACCTTCTTGGACCTGACGGGGCAGGAACCGGCGCGGCCGATGGAGGGGCGGTCGCTGATGCCCGCCTTGCGGGGCGAGGCGCTGGAAGAGGTGCCCGTCATCGGCGAATACCACGGAGAGGGTATCATGCGGCCAAGCTTCATGGTGAGGAAGGGGCCGTGGAAATACATCTACTGCCACCGTTCGGCGCCGCAATTGTTCAATATCGAAGACGATCCCGGAGAGTGGCACAACCGCGCGGGCGATCCCGCCGTTGCCGGGATCGAGGCAGATCTGAACGCGGTGATTACCGGCGGGCGCTTCGATCTGGAGGCGATCGAGGCCGAGGTCTGGGCGCGTTTGCCGCAGAAGGCTGTCGTCAACGCCGCGATGGCGGCAAATGCAACCGCCTGGGATTACCGCGTGGAGGATGACGGCACCCGGAAATATGTCCGCAAATAGCCGGGGTCAGATCCCGTAGCGCGCCGCCGTCAGCCCCTCGAAGCTGATGTCGGGCGCCTTGCCGAGGACAAGGTCGGCGACGGCGCGGCCCGAGCCCGCGGCCATCGTCCAGCCAAGCGTGCCGTGGCCGGTGTTCAGGAAAAGGTTCGGATAGCGCGTCGGACCGAGGATCGGCGTTCCGTCCGGGGTCATCGGGCGCAGGCCCGTCCAGCCTTCGGCCCGTTCGATGTCGCCGCCGGTCGGGAAAAGATCGCCGATCACATGGCGAACGGTCGCCGTGGCATTCGGCCCCAGCCGGTTCGAATAGCCCGCGATCTCTGCCGTGCCGGCCACGCGGATGCGGTCGCCAAGGCGGGTGATCGCGACCTTGTGGGTTTCGTCCATGATCGTCGATTGCGGCGCGCCGGCGTCTTCCGTCACCGGCAGCGTCACGGAATAGCCCTTGACCGGATAGACCGGCAGGCGCAGGTCGATCGGGTCCAGTAGGTTCGGCGCGTAGCTGCCCAGCGCGCAGACATAGGCGTCGGCGGTCACGAGGCCGAGCTTGTCGGTGCGCACGCCCTTGACCCTGTCACCCTCGACCCGGATCATCTCGATCTTCTGGCCGTAGTGGAAGCGGGCGCCAAGCGCCGCGGTCTTTTCGGCAAGCGCCATCGTGAACATCCGGCAATCGCCGGTCCGGTCGGCGGTCAGGCGCAGGCCGCCGACGAACTTGTCGCGAACATGGGCCAGCGCCGGTTCCACGGCGATGCAGCCTGCGGGGTCCAGCACCTCGAACGGGCTGTCGAATTCGGCAAGGATCGCCTGGTCCGCCTTAGACGCCTTCATCTGCTTTTCGGTTCGGAATAGCTGCAGCGTGCCCTGCGCGCGGCCGTCGTATTCGATCCCCGTTTCGGCGATCAGATCGGGCAGGACATCGCGGGAATAGTTGGAGATGCGGACCATCCGCGACTTGTTGACCGCATAGGCGTCGTCGTTGCAGTTCATCAGCATCTGCGCGCCCCACTTCCACATGCGCGGGCTGATGAGCGGCCAGATGAAAAGTGGCCGGCGCTTCATGAAAAGCCACTTCAGCGCCTTGGTGGGGACGCCTGGCGCCGCCCAGGGGGAGGTCATGCCATAGGAAAGCTCCCCCGCGTTCGCGTAGCTTGTCTCCAGCCCCGGTCCGGGCTGGCGGTCAAGGACCGTGACCTCGGCCCCGGCCTTCGCAAGGTAGTAGGCGGTGGTGACGCCGATCACCCCGGCGCCCATCACGACGACTTTCATGTGCTTGCCCCGTTCACGTTTCGCGCGCCGCTAGCATAGCAGATGACGCGCAGCAATCGAGCGTCGCGGCTGGACCTATGGTTCGGGCAGGACTGGCCCGAGCGTCCCAGTCAGAGCGTCAGGTGCCGCGCCCTTGCGCCGCGTTCGATCGCGGCCGCGTGGAGCCGATCGATGTTCAGTTCATGGCGGACCTCGGCCAGAAGGCGAAGTTCCTCCTGGCCGAGGGAACCGTCAGCGGCGGCCACGTCGCAGGCCAGTGCATAAGCGGTTTCCCACAACCGTTCGGGCAGTGCGTCGCGAACCATGGCAAAGAGGGTGTCAAGCCCGTCGTCGTCCTCCATCAGCCGGTAGACGGTCTGGGCGACCTCCTTGATGGTGTCGATGTCATAGTCGGCGAAGACCGGCAGGTGGTTCACCTGGCGTTCGATGGCGACAAGTTCGGAGGTTCGGATCGATTCATCGGAAACCGAGACGGTGACCATGATCGCGACAAGCGCGTCCTGGGCGGTGAAAGCGGGAAGGGTATGGGGCACGTTCGGCATCCTTGCTGTGTTGCAGGGCAAATTATTGACGATCCGCCCCCCGTTCAATAGGAGACGGGCCTTGCGGCACACGGGGTGCCGCCCTTTCGGGAATTACAGTCATGTCTTCTTTGCGCGACGCCGCGATGAACTCCAAAGCCTGGCCTTTCGAGGAAGCGCGCCGCGTGCTCAAACGCTATGAGAAGAAGGCGCCCGAAAAGGGCTATGTGCTGTTCGAGACCGGCTATGGCCCCTCGGGTCTGCCCCATATCGGCACCTTCGGCGAAGTGCAGCGCACGACGATGATCCGCCGCGCGTTCGAGATCATTTCGGATATTCCGACCCGGCTCATCTGTTTTTCCGATGATCTGGACGGAATGCGCAAGGTGCCCGACAACGTGCCCGGGCAGGCGATGCTGAAGGAAAACCTGCAACGGCCGCTGACCTCGGTCCCCGATCCCTTCGGCGAATACGAAAGCTTCGGCCATCACAACAACGCCATGCTGCGCCGGTTCCTGGACACGTTCGGGTTCGAATACGAATTCATCAGCGCGACCGATTTCTACAAGTCGGGCCGGTTCGACGAGATCCTGCGCCGCTGCTGTGAAAAATACGACGACATCATGCGGATCATGCTGGCGTCCCTGCGCGAGGAACGCCAGCAAACCTATTCCTGCTTCCTGCCGATTCATCCAGAGACCGGGCGTGTCCTTTATGTCCCGATGAAGGAGGTCAACGCCAAGGACGGCACGATCACCTTCGACGACGAGGATGGGCGCGAATGGACGCTGCCGGTCACGGGCGGGCAGGTGAAGCTGCAGTGGAAGCCTGATTTCGGCGCGCGCTGGGCCGCGCTTGGCGTCGATTTCGAGATGTACGGGAAGGACCATTCCACCAACACGCCGATCTATGACGGGATCTGCGAGGTTCTGGGCGTGAAGGCGCCAGAGCATTTTACCTATGAGTTGTTCCTGGATGAAAACGGCCAGAAGATCTCGAAGTCGAAGGGCAACGGGTTGACCATCGATGAATGGCTGACCTATGCCGCGACCGAAAGCCTGGGCTATTTCATGTACCAGAAGCCGAAGACCGCGAAGCGGCTTTGGTGGGACGTGATCCCGAAGGCGGTCGATGAATATCACCAGCAACTTCGCGCGTTCCCCGATCAGGACGAGGCCGGCAAGCTGGCGAACCCGGTCTGGCATATCCATAACGGCAACCCGCCGGTGTCGGACATGGTGGTGCCCTTCGCGATGCTCCTGAACCTTGCGAGTGTGGCGGGAGCCAAGGACAAGTCCGGTCTTTGGGGCTTCATCAAACGCTATGCGCCCGACGCGACGCCCGAGGCGAACCCGCAGCTGGATCAGGCGGCAGAGTTCGCGGTGCGCTATTTCAACGACTTTGTCGCGCCCTCGCGCAGCTTCCGCGCGCCGACCGACAAGGAACGCGCGGCGATGGAGGATCTGGTCGCGCGTCTCGGGGTCTGGGACGGCGGGCTGGACGCAGAGGCGCTGCAATCCATGGTCTTCGCCGTCGGCAAGGACCACGGGTTCGAACCGCTGCGCGACTGGTTCACCGCCCTTTACGAGGTGCTTCTTGGCGCCTCGCAGGGGCCGAGGTTCGGCGGTTTCATCGCGCTTTACGGCGTCGACGAAACCATTGCGCTGATCGGCCGGGCGCTGGCGGGGGACCTGGCTGCCTAGGCGCGCCAGATTTCCCACCAGCCGCGCCAGCGCCGCGAAAGTCCCTGTGCGGGTTCGCTGAAGAAGCGCGTGCCAAGCGTAGAGGCTGCGTCCAGCAGGCGGTCTTCCTCCTGGCGCGCGGTGGCGATGAAATCTTCGCCGCCCTCGGCACCGGTCAACGCCTCGATCAGAAAGGCCAGGTCGCGCGCCTCGCCCAGACGTTCGCCAAGCGCATCGGCGGCGGCAACGTGGTGGGCCATCATCTCGGGCCAGACCGGGGCAAGAAGGCGGGCGTGATACCAGTGGTCCTTGGCGCGCTTGCGCCATTGATGGAGCGAGAGGCCGGTCGGTTCGGCTTGCGATTGCCGCATGGCCTTCTGTGCGGCGGACCAGGTCCGTTCCAGACCGGGGGCCAGGGCGTCGAAGCCCGTTGCGCCGATCTTCCAGCCCCGGGCCCGTTCGGCGATGCCCTGGACCAGGCGCGCGTGTTCCGCAAGGGCGGCATCCACGGGCGAGGCGCCTTCGGCTCCGGTCGCTCCGGCCCCGGTCGCGTCGCCCTCGACCTCGGGCGAGGGGAGCGGTTTGAGGATCCTGGCGCGCAGCGCCTCGCGGGCGTCGAAGGGGACATAGACGCGGCGGGCGACAGCGTCAAAGGCCTCGGCCAGGGCGTCGTTGTCGCGCAGGTCGGCGATGACCGCTGCGGCCTTGCGCAGCGCGTCGTTCTCGCGGTCGAAACCCTTGAAGTTCGGGCGCACGAGGCGGATCAGCGCGCGCGTCTTCTTGATGTTCTTGCGCAGTTCGCGGATGCGTTCGGGCAGGGGGCGGTCGGCGTCCGCGACCAGCGCGAGCGATGCCTCCATCCGGTTTCGGGCGAGACGGCGGACGGACTTCGAGACGGGTTCGTCCCTGTCCGGAAAGGCGAATGGCATTGTGGGTCCGTATGCTGTGATGCCGCGAAGTACGGCCGGCACATCTGACAACGGCACGGTAACACGGGTGTGACAGCGCACGGTCGCTTCACCTGCGGGTTAAGGTTCCGGTGATAGGTCTTCGAGCCGAGGGCCGCGCGCCCCGTTTTCCGACATGAGCCGCTACCTTTTCGCCCCGTCCTGGGCGCGGGCGAGACCTGCGGGCCGCTCCGGTCGGGAAGCTGGCAACCAAGGGGATCCAGGAATGAACAAGGCGATCACGGATGGGCTGGTGCTGATGCCGCCCGCATTCGACGAAGGGCTTGGCGTGTGGTCGAGCGAAGATGGCACACCCGGGTCGGCCACCTACGATGGGGCGGCGAATGCCGCGCTGGTGACGGCGGACCAGGACTTTGGCGGGTGCCTGGAGATGATCAAGACCGAGTCGACGCAAAAGCTGCGCCATATGGGCGAAACGCCGATCCTGCCGGGGTGCTATCTGCGCGTGACCGCCCGGGTGAAGGCGATCAGCGGCAACCTGCCTTCGGTACGGATCGCGGCCTGGGCGGGTACGGCGGGCAACGCGCATCTGGCGGGCGTTGCCGAAACCGGGCCTGCCGTAACGCTGACCGCCTATGGCAAGGTCGAAACGGTGCAGGCGATCATCGGCACCGGCGCGCGGCAAGGCGTCGACATGGCCTGGGGGGCGGCCGCGATCTACGCACATGTCGGGCTGGACCTGACCGGATCCAACGGCGGCGTCATCCGCATCGACGATATCGAGGTCGAGGACGTCACGTCCTTCTTTCTGCGAAACCTGATGGACTGGGTCGATGTGCGCGACTACGGCGCGGCGGGGGACGGTGTGACGAACGATGCCGTGGCCTTCGAGGCGGCCGATGCGGCGGCGGCAGCGACCGGGCGATCGCTTCTGGTGTCGGCGGGCACCTATTTCCTGGATCAGGACGTGACGCTGGAAGCCCCCGTCCGATTCGAGGGCACCCTGACCATGCCGGTCAACCGGCGGCTGGCGATCACCCGCAACTATACGCTCGATGCCTATATCGACGCCTTCGGCGACGAGGAGGAAGGCTTTCGCAAGGCGTTCCAGGCGCTTATCAACTTCACCGATCACGATTCGCTCGACATGGGCGGACGGCGCGTCAACGTCACCGCGCCGATCGACATGCAGGCCGCGGTCAACAACAAGACCACGTTCTTCACCCGCCGCGTCGTGCGCAATGGCCAGTTCGAGGTCGAGGACGGGCCGGCCTGGGCCCCGACGGTCGTCACGTCGCTGGCAAGCTACAGCACGTCGAACGACACGACGCTGACGGGGGTTGCCAACATCGCCAACATCGCACCCGGGTCGCTGGTCGAAGGCAATGGTGTCGGGCGCGAGGTCTATGTGCGCGATGTCAACGTCGGCGCGGCGACGCTGACACTGAGCAAGCCGCTTCACGATGCGGTGGGAACGCAGACCTTCACCTTCACGCGGTTCAAGTACGTTCTCGACTTCTCGGGTTTCTCGGCGCTAGACAAGATGTCGCTGGCGGAGGTCGAGATCCAGTGCAATGGCGACGCGAGCGGCATCCTGCTGCCGCCGTCGGGCAAGAACTTTCTCATCCGCGACTGCGCGATCAACCAACCGCGCGACCGGGGCATCACGTCACACGGCGATGGTTGCCAGGGAATGGAAATCGACCGCTGCCAGTTCCTGTCGGCAGAGGTCTCGCTGCCGGCGCAAGACCGTGTCTCGATCCTGTTCAACACCAACGGCAACGATGTGAAGGTGCGCGAATGCCGGGCTGTGCGGTTCCGCCATTTCGGGGTTCTCGGCGGCAATAACAACCTGCTTATCGGAAACCATTTCTTCCAGGGCGACAACCAGTCGAACGGCGTGCGGCTGGCGGGGCTGGTGCTGGCTGGCAGCAACCTGTCGACGGCGATGACCGGGAACTATGTCGACAACTGCTTTGTCGAGATCACCAACGAATACGAGGCCGATCCCGCCTTTGCCAACCAGTTCTCGTTCGGGGGGCTGACGATTACCGGCAATACCTTTGTCGCGTCGGACGTGGCGAACTGGTTCAGCTGGATCGTGTTCAAGCCCTATGGTGCGGGTCATTTCATCGAGGGCCTGACGCTGACCGGCAACAGCTTCAAGGTGTTCAACGGATCGGTCGACCGGGTGGACAAGGTCGACACGACCTATGCCGCGCTCGACAATTCGCGGATGGAAAACATCCTGGTCGAGGGCAACACCTTCCGGTCGGTGGGGCAGCCGATCGCGAACCCGGTGACCGTCGAACATGTCCAGTCCACCAGCGCGACTACCTGGACGGTCGACCCCGCCGCCTTCCTTCCGTTCGGCGGCTGGGCTCGCAATGTCGACGCGATCGTGGCCGAAGGCATGATCACCGGCAACTCCGGCGAACGCCGGTCGGACATGCCCTATGTGAATGTCGAACAGGGCGCGTTGAAGCAGCAGGTGACGCTGAACTGGGCCAACGTCTCGAAAGGGCGGGTTCATGTCCGGGTGCGGATGGACAACCCGAACTGATCGACCTGCGGCCGCGCCATCGCGGCCGCGATCTCTGCCCAGAGCACGCGCCGGTCGATGGGTTTGGGGACGTATCCGTCAAGCCCCAGCTCCATCAGCCGGTCGCGCTGTTCGCTGAGGAAATCCGCCGTCAGCGCGATGACGGGAACCGCGCTGACCGATCCGCTTGCCGACCGGATGCGCCGGAAGGTTTCCTCTCCGTCCATCACCGGCATGTTCATGTCGAGCAACACGACATCGACCGCCTTTTCGGACAGGAACGAAAGGGCTGCAGGGCCGCTGTCGGCTTCAACGGCGTTCATGCCAAGTCGACGCAACAACTGGATGATCACGAAGCGGTTGGTCGAGATGTCGTCGACGACCAGTGCAGTGCGCCCGGCCCCGGCCCCCTCAGACGGCTCTGCGACCGGTGCGAAAGGCAATTCGATCTCGGCCAGGGCACGATTGCCCGGTCCGTCAAGAAACCGGACGCTTCCGCCCATGGCCAAGGCGATCTTCTGGACAAGCGCCAGCGCGAGTTCGAGGCCTACGGTATCAACGAACGCTGAAGAAACCGGTGCCTGCACACCACCCACCGCGCTCAGGCGCAGCAAGATCCGGTGCCGCGCGCCCGGTGCTGGCAGGCATGAAAGCCGCATCTGCGGTGCAGGACTGGCCCCGGCGATAACGACAGACAGGCCACCAAGGCATTTTCGCAGCAGAACCGGGTCAATCCGTGCAAGTTCGGGCACGTCATCGTCGATCTCGACCTTGGCTCGGGCATCTGGATTGCGCCGCAAGGCCGCCGACAAGGTCATGGCCTCCTCCAACTCGCGGCGGAGCGATGCCGTCACCGGACGGAACTTCAGTTCCGCCTCGGCCGTTGCCGCGAGGTCGAGCGCGTCGTTGATCAGCATGTGAAGCCGCCGAGCCGCCTCCTCGACGCTCGAGGCGTGGCCGCGCGCGGTTTCTGCCGAGGGTTCCACCCGCAGCAACTGGCTGAGCCCGAGGATCGTGTTCAGCGGTGTGCGCATCTCATGGCTCATCGCGGAAAGAAAACGGGTCTTCGCGCGGCTTGCATCTTCGGCCGACTGGCGCGCCTCGGCCAGGGTTCTTTCCGAACTGTGGCTTTGGATCATCGCATGCAGGAAATAGGCCAACAGAACCAGGACGCTGATTGTCGTGATGGCGGTCGCTGCCAGGTTGCCGCTTCTGCCATAGTCCTGCAGCACAAGCCAAAGAAGCACGGCGGCAGCTGGCAATGCCGCCGCCACCCCGTGCAGAAGGTCGATCGTGCGCACCGTCGCTGCGTTCAGCAGCGCGCCGATCAGGGCAAGGATCGCGAGGCTGTTGCCTGCGCTGGTGTTTGCCTGCCAGGTCCAGTAGGGCATCGCGCAATAGGCGCAGACACCGAGGGAGGTGTTGAAAAGCATTGCGGCGTGGACCGACCGAAGCGGACGCGAAGTGAACATCCGGAAGAGCCAGATTTGCGCGACTTCGGACAGCAGGCAGGCTGCAAAGACCCACAGAACCCGTTGGCCAGGCAGGAAGAAACTGAACAGGATACAGGCAGAGGCGATGCCTGCCTGACGCGCAGGCAGATCGCGAAAGACGCGGTTCTTCTGGCGCAGAACGGCATCTTGCCAGATCGCCTGGTTGTTCATGCCCCTCCACCTGAAACGACCCTGCCGGCCCCGCGTTCCCCCTCCGGGTGTCGTGGCGCTACCGGCAATCAGGTCACATAAAGTCCTCTGGAACAAGTTGAAATGCCTTGCCGAACCCCGCATTCAGGGCGCCGCCCTGCAGGTCGAAGCGGACGAAGCTGAAATCAGAGAAATCGACGTAGAGGCCCGCCTTGGGATGATCGGCAAGCCAGGCGGCGCGGAGCGCGGGATGGTCGGGGTCGTCGCGCATCACGAAACGGGCGTGCACCGACAGCGTCAGGCGGGGATGCGTTAGTGGATCGCCGCGAGGACCAGGTTCGCCGACAAGCAGCGCAGCATCCGGTCGCGCCCTTAGCGCGCGGGTGTGAAGTGAAAGGTCCGATACAAGCGTGACGGGATGCCTGCTGGGCGCAAGGCCGAAGCCGACCCTTGTGACATGCGGGGCGCCGGTCTCGGGGTGGATGACGGCGAGGGCTGCAAATCGTGCGGCCCGCATCAGGCCGCAAGCGATGCTACGCGCTTCGTTGTCCGTTTCGCGGATGGGTGAACTCGGCCGTGTCATTGTCTGCATCTCCCTCCGTCCTTGCTATCTCATGCCGGGGCATGTCTCGGCAAGCGCCCCTCCAAGACGTGCCTTCCTTGGGCGAATCACATGATTCGCGTGAACGCTAACGGCGATGTCCGGTGCCCGTCGGCATCTGCCGGGGCTGAAAGAAGGCGACTGGGCGCTGCCGACGCAACCTGTGCAAGGGGCGGTCCAAAGTGGTCGGGGGTGCAACAGGCATGGTGCCGGAAAATCAGCGGGATTTCGCCGGGTATTGAAAATATTTACAAAAACCCAAGAAATATTGTCAATACATTTACAGAAAAATCATGAGTACAAAATGAGTTACGAAAAAACTCACATTTGGTTTACAATAGGCGAGTGACATCCGGTTCTGGCCAGCCTCGTGCTGCCTGTCGGTGTGTCCGACGGGGCAAATGCGAAAACTGGAGGAACAGACGATGGCCGGTAAAGATCAGGGCTCAGCCGAGGCGACTTCAATGCACCCAATCCCGCCCGGTTTCGAGAACGCGCTGGTCACGCCTGAAAGCTACAAGGCCATGTATGCGGCTTCCATTGCAGACCCCGATGCCTTCTGGGGTGAGCAGGGCAAGACGATCGACTGGATCAAGCCCTACACCAAGGTCAAGAACACCAACTTCAACTTCGGCGACGTTTCGATCAAGTGGTTCGAGGACGGCGTTCTGAATGTCGCGGCGAACTGCGTCGACCGCCACCTGCCGACGCGCGGCGATCAGGTCGCGATCATCTGGGAACCCGATGATCCCAAGACCCCGGCCAAGCACATCACCTACAACGAACTGCACGAGAAGGTCTGCCGCATGGCGAACGTCCTTCTCAGCCAGGGCGTGATGCGCGGCGACCGCGTCGTCATCTACCTGCCGATGATCCCCGAAGCCGCCTATGCGATGCTGGCCTGCGCCCGGATCGGCGCCATCCATTCGATCGTCTTTGCGGGCTTCTCGCCCGACGCGCTGGCCAACCGGATCAACGACTGCGACGCCAAGCTGGTCATCACCGCCGACAGCGCACCGCGCGGCGGCCGGCGCACGGCGCTCAAGTCGAACACCGACGCGGCGCTTTTGCATTGCAAGGACAAGGTGCGCTGCCTTGTGGTCAAGCATACCGGTGACCAGACGACATGGATCCAGGGCCGCGATGTCGACGTCCTGGCCCTGATGGAAACCGCCGCACCCGATTGTCCTGCCCGCCCGATGGGTGCCGAGGACCCGCTTTTCATCCTCTACACCTCTGGCTCCACAGGCAAGCCGAAGGGGGTCGTTCACAGCTCCGGCGGCTATCTCGTCTATGCCGCGATGACCCAGAAGATGACGTTCGATTACAAGGATGGCGATGTCTTCTGGTGCACCGCCGACGTGGGCTGGGTCACCGGTCACAGCTACATCGTCTACGGTCCGCTGGCCAACGGCGCGACGACGGTGATGTTCGAAGGCGTGCCGACCTTCCCCGACGCGGGCCGCTTCTGGGAGGTTTGCGCCAAGCACAAGGTCAATCAGTTCTACACCGCGCCGACCGCGATCCGCGCGCTGATGGGCCAGGGGCCGGAATGGGTCGAAAAGCATGACCTGTCGTCGCTGCGGGTTCTGGGGTCGGTCGGCGAACCGATCAACCCCGAAGCCTGGGTCTGGTACGACAAGCATGTCGGCAAGGGCAAATGCCCCATCGTCGATACCTTCTGGCAGACCGAGACGGGCGGCCACATGATCACCTCGCTGCCCGGCGCGATCGAGACCAAGCCGGGCGCCGCGACGCTGCCGTTCTTCGGCGTGAAGCCGGCCGTTCTGACTGCCGAAGGCGGCCAGATCCTGGAAGGCAACGGCGTCGAGGGCGTGCTTTGCATCGCCGACAGCTGGCCTGGCCAGATGCGCACCGTCTGGGGTGATCATCAGCGGTTCCAGGAAACCTACTTCCAGCAGTACAAGGGCTATTACTTCACCGGTGACGGCTGCCGCCGGGACGAGGACGGCTATTACTGGATCACGGGCCGCGTCGACGACGTGATCAACGTCTCCGGTCACCGGATGGGCACCGCCGAGGTCGAAAGCGCGCTGGTCGCACACGCGCAGGTCGCCGAAGCCGCCGTGGTCGGTTACCCGCACGAGATCAAGGGCCAGGGCATCTATGCCTATGTGACGCTGATGAACGGGGTGGAGCCGACCGAAGAGCTGCGCAAGGAGCTGGTGAAGTGGGTGCGGACGGAAATCGGCCCCATCGCCAGCCCCGACCTGATCCAGTGGGCGCCGGGCCTGCCCAAGACCCGCTCGGGCAAGATCATGCGCCGCATCCTGCGCAAGATCGCCGAAAACGACTTCGGCGCGCTGGGCGACACCTCGACGCTGGCCGATCCGTCGGTCGTGGACGATCTGATCAACAACCGCATGAACCGGGGCTGACAGCATGAGCGCGACGACCGCCCCCGCCGTCCTGATCCTGCTTGGCCCCCCGGGGGCCGGGAAGGGCACCCAGGCCCGTATGCTGGAAGAAAAGTTCGGCCTCGTGCAGCTGTCCACCGGCGATCTTCTGCGCGCTGCGGTCGCGGCGGGCACGCCGGCGGGGCTTGCCGCCAAGACGGTGATGGATGCCGGCGGACTTGTCAGCGACGAGATCGTCCTGGCAATCCTGAAGGACCGCATGGGCGAGCCCGACACCGCGCGCGGCGTGATCCTTGACGGTTTCCCGCGCACCGCAGGCCAGGCCGAGGCGCTTGACCGCCTTCTGGCCGAGGCAGGCGGTCGTGTGACCGCCGCCATCAGCCTTGAAGTTGACGACGCCGCGATGGTTGGCCGGGTTTCGGGCCGCTACACCTGCGCGGATTGCGGCGAAGGCTATCATGACGAATTCAAGCAGCCCGCCACGGCGGGGACCTGCGACAAATGCGGCGGCACGGCGTTCAAGCGCCGCGCCGACGACAATGCCGAGACTGTGCGCGCGCGGCTTGAAGCCTACCACGCCCAGACGGCACCGCTGATCGCGCATTACCAGGCGATGGGTGTTCTTGACGCAATCGACGCGATGGGTCCCATCGAGGCGATCGCCGAGGGGTTGGGCACCATCGTCGGGCGCGTCTCGGCATAAGGGGAGGCCGGTTCCCCATGACGGGGTGCCGGATACGAACGAGGGAGTTCAGGGAGAAACAAGATGGCGGATAAATCATCGTCCAACGCCTATTGGGCCGCGAACATCCGGTTGATCAGGATCCTTCTGGTCATCTGGGCGGTCGCGTCTTTCGGGTGCGGCATCCTGCTGCGTCCGATGTTGTCGGGTATTGGGGTCGGGGGGACCGATCTCGGGTTCTGGTTTGCCCAGCAGGGCTCCATCCTCGTGTTCCTGGTTCTGATCTTTGTTTATGCCGCACGCATGAACAAGCTCGACCGCGAACACGGCGTGGAAGAATAAGGGAGAGCAGGGACAATGGATCAGTATACCCTTAACCTGCTGATCGTCGGCGCGACCTTCGCGCTGTACATCGGCATCGCCATCTGGGCCCGCGCGGGTTCGACGAGCGAATTCTATGCTGCAGGTCGCGGCGTTCATCCGGTGATGAACGGGATGGCGACCGGCGCGGACTGGATGTCGGCAGCATCCTTCATTTCAATGGCTGGCATCATCGCCTTCGGCGGTTATGACACCTCTGCCTATCTGATGGGCTGGACCGGCGGCTATGTGCTTCTTGCGATGCTTCTTGCGCCCTATCTGCGCAAGTTCGGCAAGTTCACCGTGCCGGAATTCATCGGCGACCGCTTCTATTCGCCGACCGCGCGTCTGGTGGCGGTGATCTGTCTGATCGTCGCCTCGGTGACCTATGTTATCGGTCAGATGACCGGTGTGGGCGTCGCCTTCTCGCGCTTCCTGGAAGTGGACAAGGAAACCGGTCTCTATATCGGTGCGGCCATCGTGTTCATGTACGCGGTTCTTGGCGGCATGAAGGGCATCACCTACACGCAGGTCGCCCAGTATGTCGTCCTGATCGTCGCTTACACGATCCCGGCGGTGTTCATTTCGCTGCAGCTGACGGGCAACCCGATCCCGGGTCTGGGCCTGTTCTCGACGGACGTCTCGACCGGCCAGCCGCTTCTGGCGACCCTCGAAGGCCTCGTGACCGACCTTGGCTTCAAATCCTACCTGAGCCAGTCCGACACGACGCTGAACATGGTGCTCTTCACTGCGTCGCTGATGATCGGGACTGCGGGCCTGCCGCACGTCATCGTCCGCTTCTTCACGGTGCCGAAAGTGGCCGACGCCCGGTCTTCCGCGGGTTGGGCGCTTGTCTTCATCGCGCTGCTTTACCTTACCGCCCCGGCGGTTGCGGCGATGGCGCGTCTGAACCTTATCAACACCTTCTACCCGAACGGTGTGGGTGAGGCCACCTTGTCGCTGGCCGAGATCGAGGCTGGCACCGATGCCAAGGGCCAGGACATCAACTGGGTGAACAACTGGGCGAAAACCGGCCTGCTGAAGTTCGACGACAAGAACGGCGACGGCATGATCCAGTACGTCGGCGACAAGGACGCCAACGAACTGACCGTGAACAATGACATCATGGTTCTGGCCAACCCGGAAATCGCCAACCTGCCGGGCTGGGTCATCGCGCTGGTCGCGGCGGGCGGTCTTGCTGCCGCGCTCTCGACGGCCGCAGGCCTTCTGCTGGCGATCTCTTCCGCGATCAGCCACGACCTGATCAAGGGCGCGATCAACCCGGGCATCTCGGAAAAGGGCGAACTGATGGCGGCCCGTGTCTCGATGGGTGTCGCCATCGCGGTCGCGACGTATCTCGGCCTCAACCCGCCGGGCTTCGCGGCGCAGACCGTGGCGCTTGCCTTCGGCCTCGCGGCGGCCTCGCTCTTCCCGGCGATCCTGATGGGCATCTTCTCGAAGCGCATCAACAACAAGGGCGCCGTGGCAGGGATGCTTGCAGGTCTGCTCGTGACGGTCGTCTACATCTTCCTGCACAAGGGCTGGTTCTTCATCCCCGACACGAACAGCTTCACGGACGCCGATCCGCTGCTTCTGTCGATCAAGTCGACCTCGTTCGGGTCGGTGGGCGCGATCATCAACTTCATCGTCGCCTATGTCGTGTCGAACGCGACCGAAGATACTCCGCAGGAGATCCAGGACCTCGTCGAATCGATCCGCATCCCGAAAGGTGCGGGCGCGGCGACCGGTCACTGACCGAACTCAATACCGGCGCGTCCCTTCGGGGGCGCGCCTCACTCATGCAGGAGGTACGGTTGAGCGACAGTGTAGAAAAGATCGCTGCGTTTCTCGCAACCGTTCATCCCTACGACAGCCTGCCGCGGGACGAACTGGCGCGTGTCGCCGGTTCCTTCAGCCGCAGGGAACCCCCCGCTTCAACCGAGATATATGCCTTCGGAGAACCCCTTTCCGGGCTCTTCTTGATCGAGGCCGGTGGCGTCGAGATCCTGGATCGCAACGGCGGCCTTGTTTCCCTTCTCGGTCCGCGCAATTCCTTTGGCGAGCGGGGCCTCTTGCGCGACGGGCTGGCCGTCACGACTGCCCGCACGATCGAAGACAGCACGCTTCTCATGCTGCCTGTTGCCGAACTGCGCCGCCTGTTGGCGGGTTTTCCGGCGTTCGAACGCTTCTTCAATCGCGCCCGAGGGAGCGAGGCGCGCGCCAACGATCTGAGCGCCCGCAAGGTCGAAGATCTGATGGCCCGCGCGCCGGTCGCCTGTTCCCCCGACACGACGGTGACAGAGGCCGCCCGGCAGATGCGCGAAACGCATGTCTCCAGCCTTGGTGTCGTCGATGCCGACGGGCGGCTTCTGGGCATCGTCACGACCCGGGATCTGTCGAACCGCGTCCTGGCCGAAGGGCGCGACGGCGCGACACCGGTTTCGGCGGTCATGACCGCCGACCCGGTCACGCTGACACCGCAGGCGCTGGGATCGGACATCCTGCACCTGATGCTGGAACGCAAGATCGGCCACCTGCCCATCGTGCGCAAAGGTCACTTTGCCGGCATGGTGACACAGACCGACCTGACCCGGTTCCAGGCACTTTCTTCGGCGGTGCTGATCCGCGACCTGGCCGACGCCGGAACGGTCGCGGAGATGGCGGCGGTGACCGCCCGCATCCCGTCGCTTCTGGTGCAGATGGTCGGCGGCAACAACGCCCACGAGGTCGTGACCCGGCTCATCACCGACATTGCCGACGCCGTCACACGCCGCTTGCTTGCGATGGCCGAAGCGGAACTTGGCCCGCCGCCAGTGCCCTATCTGTGGCTTGCCTGTGGGTCGCAGGGGCGCCAGGAACAGACCGGTGTGTCGGATCAGGACAACTGCCTGATGCTGGACGACGCGGCCACCGACGGCGACATGGCCTATTTCCACGCCCTTGCCGAAAGCGTTTCGAAGGGGCTCGATGCCTGCGGCTACGTCTTCTGCCCTGGCGACATGATGGCGACCAATCCGCGCTGGTGCCAGAAGGTCAGCGTCTGGCGCGACTATTTCCGCGGCTGGATCGCCACCCCGAACCCAGAGGCGCAGATGCTGGCCTCGGTCATGTTCGACCTGCGCCCGATCGGCGGCGCGGCAAGCCTTTTTGGCAACCTTCAGGCCGCCACGCTGGAGGCCGCCGCAAAAAACTCGATCTTCGTGGCGCATATGGTCTCGAATTCGCTCAAGCATACACCGCCCCTGGGCCTGCTGCGCGGTTTCGCGACCATCCGCTCGGGCGAACACCGCAACCAGATCGACCTCAAGCACAACGGCGTGGTGCCGGTCGCCGACCTTGCCCGCGTCTACGCGCTGCAAGGGCGGCTGGCCGCGGCCAACACCCGTGCGCGGCTCCTGGCGGCGGCCGAGGCGGGCGTGATATCGGCCGCCGGCGCGCGTGACCTGACCGAGGCCTACGACCTGATCGCCGAGACGCGGCTTGCCAACCAGGCGCGCCAGATCAAGGCCGGACGGAAGCCGGACAATTATCTTGCCCCGTCCGATCTGTCGGATTTCGAACGCAGTCATCTGCGGGATGCTTTCGTCGTGGTGCGCACGATGCAGTCAGCGGTGGGGCAGGGCAAGGGCATGTTGGGGTAAGCTGCGATGATATGGGATCTGGTGGCAATGATTGCGGCGGGCTTCGGGGCAGCGGGCGTCTTGTTGCTGATTGCACTGGTCGCCAGACGTCGATTGCCCAAATGGGCAGTGCCATCGGTTGCGGGGCTTGCCATGTTCAGCTTCGCGATATGGAATGAATACAGCTGGTATCCGCGCGTCCGGGACGCATTGCCTGACACCGTCAAGATCGTGTCGGCGCCCGTCGAATCCGCGTTCTGGCAACCATGGAGCTATGCATTTCCGCTGACCAAGCGGTTCATCGCGCTCGACCTTGGGGCGGCTGTCCATTCCGAGACCTCCCCGAACGAATTCGTCGCCCCCGTCATGGTCGTCGCACGCTGGACGCCGACACAGAACCTGCCGGTCGCCTTCGACTGCGCGGGAGGGCGCCGCGCGGACCTGTTCCGGGGGGGGCAACTTCTTGGTGGTGGCCAGATTGAAGGGGCCGAATGGGTGACGCCAGGGCCAGAAGACGAACTACTGGCAGCAGCCTGCAACGGAGGGTGAGATGGCCGACAGCGCGACGAAGCCCCGGGTTCTGGTCGTCGAGGACGAAGACAACATCGCGATTGCGCTAGACTATCTTCTGACCCGCGAAGGCTATTCCCACGACCGGGTCGCCAATGGTGCCGACGCCATGCCGCGCATCCGGTCGGACCGCCCCGACGTGGTCCTTCTGGACGTCATGCTGCCCGAGGTCTCGGGCTACGAAATCTGCCAGGACATCCGCCTGGACCCCGATCTGCGCGGGGTGAAGATCCTGATGATGACCGCGCGCGGATCGGCGATGGAGCGGCGCAAGGGCCTTGCGCTTGGGGCGGACGGGTTCATCGCCAAGCCGTTCGAACTGAAGGAACTGCGCGAGGAACTGAGGCGCCTGGTTCCGGACATCGCGGAGGGTGACGATGCTTGAGAAACTGGGCCTCCGGCTCAGGATCTTTCTGTTCTTCGCCTTTCTGGCCCTCACGGGCATGGCTGCGATCGGCCTTGGCCTTTGGGCCGGATACACGCGGCTGGAAAGTTCGGGGCCCGGGTCCGCCTTCGTCATGGCGGGCGCGATCGCGGGCTTCGCGCTCTTGGGTCTGACCGCTTGGGTCTGGTATCTCTTCGATGAAAACGTAGCGCGCGCCATCGGTCGCATCGCGGGCGGCATGCGCGCCGAGGCGCATGCGGGCGGCGCGCTTCTGGATGAGGGTGCGGCGCGTTATCTGGGCGATCTTGCCCCCGCGGCTGCGGCGGTGACCGGATCGCTGACCGAAACCCGCAACGCCCTGGCCGAGGCGGTGCAGCGCGAGACGGTGCGCCTGGCGGACGAAAAGGCGCGGCTTGAAACGCTTCTGTCCGATGTGCCCGTGGGGGTGCTGCTGTGTTCGGCCGATCACCAGTTGGCGTTCTACAACGGGCAGGCTGTCGACCTTCTGGGGGCGGGGGCCGCGCCGGGGCTTGACCGCAAGGTCTTTGCCTATCTGCGCGATGGTCCGATCCGGCAGGCGCATGACCGGCTGGTCGCCATCGGCGATCCCGATGCGGCTTCCGACCTTCTGTGCGCGACGGTCGCGGGGGCGCGCATCCTGGCGGGACGGATGCGCCTTGTCGCCGGGGGGGGCTATGTCCTGACCCTGCGCGATGTGACCGGCGACCTTGCCGCCCATGCCGCCCGCGAACGACTTCTGGCCGAGGTCTTCGACCGCATCCGCCGACCGGCCGCAAACCTTCAGACGGCGGTGGGGGTGATCGCCGAGGGCGGCGACGCGCCAGAGGTCTCGGCCGCCCTCGTCGCCGAGGCGACCCGGCTGGTCCGCGCGATCAACGATCTGGCAACGCGCTACGACGCCGAACGCGCCGGGTGGTGGCCGCTGCCGATGGTGCGCGCCGCCGATCTTGCCGATTCCCTTCGGGCCCGCGCCGAGGCCGCCGGGCTGACCCTGACGACCGAGGCCGCCGACCTGATCCTGCGCTGCGACGGGTTCGAGATCGTGGCGCTGCTCGGCAGCCTCGGCGAAGCCATCGCCGAACGCTCCGGTGTACGGCGTTTCGACCTGACCCTGGCGCAGGACGGCGCCGGCGCGGTGATCGACCTCGTGTGGCAGGGCGAGCCGGTCGGGATCGGTCAGCTTGAAGGCTGGCTTGCGCGGCCGGTCGATCCTTCCGCCCCCGGCGTCACCGGCCGCGCGGTTCTTGATACCCATGCCACCGAGTGCTGGCCGGAACGGCGGGGCGCCGGACAGGCCGCGATCCGCCTTCCCCTGCGCGACGCACGCCGCGCCGCGCGTCGCCCCGCGCCGATCACGCGCAGCGTGGTCTACGATTTCGATCTCCTCTCCAAGGGCCGCAGCGCCGCGGTCCTGGACGCGCCGCTCGCCGATCTGACCTATGTCGTCTTCGACACCGAGACGACCGGCCTTCTGCCCAGCCAGGGCGACGAGATCGTGCAGCTTGCCGCGGTGCGCATCGTCAACGGCCGCCGTGTCGAGCGCGAGGTTCTGGACCTTCTGGTCAATCCCGGGCGTCCGATCCCGCCGCGGGCGACCGAGGTTCACGGCATCACCGGGGCGATGGTGGCCGACGCACCGCCCATCGCCGAAGTCGGGCGCCGGTTCCACGACTTCGCCGAAGGCGCCGTCCTGATCGCGCACAACGCACCCTTCGACATGGAATTCCTGCGCCGCCACGAGGCCGAGATCGGCGCGCGCTTCGATCACCCGATCCTCGACACCGTGCTTCTGTCTGCGGTCGTCTTCGGCCAGGGCGAGACCCACAGCCTTGACGCGCTGACCCATCGCCTCGGGATCACCATCCCCGAAGAGGCGCGCCACACCGCCATCGGCGATACGCTCGCCACGGCGGATGCCTTCCTGAAGCTGGTGCCGATGTTGCAGGCGCAGGGGATCCGGACCTTCGGCGATGTTCTGGCCGAGGTGAAGAAGCACGGGCGGCTATTGAGAGACCTCAACGCCTAGGCGGGGGCCAGCCCCCGCACCCCCGGAGTATTTCGGCAATGAAGAAGGTCAGCCGAATGGGTCTTGCGGATAGGTCACGTCGGTCAGGTAGAGGCCCTGCGGCGGGCTAACCGGGCCGCAGCGGGCGCGGTCGCGCGCCTCGAGCGCGTCCCTGACCGCGTCGGGGTGCCAACTGCCCGCGCCCACGCGTTCCAGCGTGCCGACGATGGAGCGGACCTGGTTGTGCAGGAAGCTGCGCGCGCGCAGGACAAACCGGATCTCGCGCCCGTGCGGGATGTCGCGCGCCTCGATGGCGATGTCGTCGAGCGTCTTCACCGGGCTTTTCGCCTGGCAAAGGGCCGCGCGAAAGGTCGTGAAATCGTGCAGGCCGACCAGATGGGCGGCGCCCGCGCGCATCGCGTCGAGGTCGAGCGGCCCACGCACCTGCCAGACCAGGCCCGCGTCATGGGTGACCGGCGCCCGCCGTTCGACCAGCCGGAAGAGATAGCGCCGACCGGTCGCCGAGAAGCGGGCGCTGAAATCATCCTTCACCCGGGCGGCGGCAAGGATCGCGACCGGCGCGGGGCGAAGGTGGTGGTTCAGCGCCTCGCTCAGGCGACGGGGATCCCAGTCGCGGGCAAGATCGGCATGGGCGACCTGGCCGGTGGCATGGACGCCCGCATCGGTCCGCCCGGCGGCGACGATCGCGGGAACGCCGGCCTCGAGCCTGGCCAGGGCGGCCTCGACCGTGCCCTGGACCGAGGGCTGGTCGGCCTGCCGCTGCCAGCCCGCGAAGGGGCCGCCGTGGTATTCGATTTTCAGCGCGTAGCGGGGCATGGCCCGACCTAACCCGGCCGCATCGCCTTGGCAACGCCCCTACACTTGGCCCGTCGGCGCGACTATGTTGAAACCATCGGGGAAAGGTTCGGTCTTGGGCATCGGCGATTTCATGGACGACCTCACGGCGCGGGCCGAGGCGCTGGGCCAGGGGCTGACGGCGGGGCGCGGCACCCGCACCCTTCGCCTTGGGGTGACCGGCCTTTCGCGCGCGGGCAAGACCGTCTTCATCACTGCGCTAGTCGCGAACCTTCTGGATCGCGGGCGCATGCCCGGCCTGCGCGCCGCGGCCGAGGGGCGTATCCGCGCGGCCTTTCTTCAGCCGCAGCCTGACGACACGGTGCCAAGGTTCGACTACGAAAGCCATCTTGCCGCCCTGACCGGCCCCGATCCCCGCTGGCCCGAAGGGACGCGCGGCATCAGCGAATTGCGCCTGTCGCTCAGGGTGGCGCCGTCGGGCCTCCTTGCGGCGCTGGGCGGCGAACGGCGTGTCAACCTCGACATCGTCGATTATCCGGGCGAATGGCTGCTGGACCTGGGGCTGATGGACAAGGACTTCGCCACCTGGTCGGCGGAGGTCCTGGCCCGCACCGCGACCCGCGCCGAGGCCGCGGGCTATCGGGCGGCGCTTGATGCCTTCGATCCGGCGGCGCCTTTCGCCGAACCGCCGGCCAAGGATCTGGCCCGGCACTACGCACAATATCTGGCCGCCGCGAAGGCTGCGGGCTATTCCGACTGCGCGCCGGGCCGCTTCCTGCTGCCGGGTGAGCTCGAGGGGTCGCCGGTCCTGACCTTCGCGCCGCTGCCGCGCCCTGACGCCGCACCGCGCGGGTCGATGTGGCACGAGATGTCGCGCCGGTTCGAGGCCTACAAGGCCAAGGTCGTGCGCCCTTTCTTTCGCGACCATTTCGTGCGAATCGATCGCCAGATCGTTCTTGTTGATGTCCTGGGCGCCATCCATGCCGGCCCGCGCGCGGTCGAGGACATGCGCGCCGCGATGGAGGCGGTGCTGCGCGCCTTCCGGCCGGGGCGGCCCGGCTGGCTTGCCGCGCTGACCGGCGGGCGCCGGGTGGAACGCATCCTTTTCGCCGCCACGAAGGCCGATCACCTGCATCACACGCAGCACGCGCGGCTCGTCCGATTTCTGTCGGGGCTCTTGCGCACGGCCCGCGACCGGGCCGATTTCGCCGGTGCGGACACCGCGGCGATGGCGATCGCCGCGCTGCGCGCCACGATCGAGGAAAGCCATCAAAGGGGCGGCGAGACGGTCGACTGCGTGCGCGGCCGGCTTCTTGCGAACGGGCGGGAGGCGGCGCTTTTTCCCGGCGAACTGCCGGAGAGCCCGGCCGCCATGCTCGCCCAGGCGCATGGCGGGGCGGATCGCTGGCTTGATGCAGACTACGACGTCATGGCCTTTGCGCCCGCGCGGCTGACCCTGCGTGACGGCGAAGGTCCGCCGCATATCCGGCTGGACCGGGCGGCGGAGTTCCTGATCGGGGATCTGCTATGACGGGCCGGGGATGGCGACGGGACGCCGCCGCAAAGCGCGCGCGCAGGGGGCAAAGGGCATGAAACGACCGGTGTTGATCGAACGGGAAGCGCCCGCCGGGATCGATCCGGTCACCGCCCCGCCGGTGCCTGACCAGGCGCCGGGCGATCCCGCCGAGGGTCGCGCGATGGTTCGGGCGGCGGCACTCGCCGGGCAGGGCGGATCGGCGCTTGGCCGGTTCCTCTGGGGCAGTCTGGCCGCGCTTGTCGGGTTCGCCGTCTCGGTCATGGCGTGGCGCTTCGTCGAGGGTCTTCTGGCCGCGAACCCGATCCTGGGCTGGATCGGCCTCGCCCTGGTCTCGGCCTTCGTTCTGGCGCTGGCGCTGATGGCGCTGAGAGAGCTTTCGGCCTATTTGCGGCTTGCCCGGATCGACCGGCTGTCGCGGGCCGTCGATGCGGCGGCCGCCTCCGGCGATCTTGCCACGGCGCGGCGCGCCGTCGGTCAGCTCGAACAGCTTTACGCCGGGCGGGAGGCCGCATCCTGGGGACTTGCGCGGCTGCGCGAGCGTGCCCCCGACATCCTTGATGCCGAGACGCTTCTGACGCTGGCCGAAACGGAACTTCTCGGACCGCTCGACCAGGCCGCCCGGGCCGAGATCGAGGCCTCGGCCCGGCAGGTCGCGGCAGTGACCGCGATCGTTCCGCTGGCGCTGGCCGACGTGGCGGCGGCGCTGTTCGCGAACCTGCGGATGATCCGCCGCATCGCAGAGATCTATGGCGGCCGCACCGGGGCCTTCGGCGGCTGGCGGCTCTTGCGCCGGGTGATGGGGCATCTGGTCGCGACCGGCGCGGTCGCCGTCGGCGACGACCTCATTCAGTCGGTCGCCGGCGGCGGCATCCTTGCGAAACTGTCGCGCCGCTTCGGCGAAGGCGTGATCAACGGTGCCCTGACCGCGCGCGTCGGGGTCGCGGCGATGGAGCTTTGCCGCCCGATGCCGTTTCGTTCGATGCAAAAGCCGCGTGTGACAAACCTCGTGCGGCGTGGTCTTGCCGGGTTGTTTGCAGGAGGTGCAGGGCAGGAAAAAACCTGACTTCCCCGCCGGGCCGTTTCCGCTATCAATAGGGAAACGCGTTGATTTCGGCGCATCGGGAGGCAGCGGATGGATATAGAGATCGCCCTGGGGTTGATAGCGGTCGGCCTCGTGCTCGCGATACCGGTGTCGGTCGTGATCTTGTTCGTCAGTGTTTCCGGCCTGAGACGCCGCGTCGCGACCTTGGAAACGCGCCTGCTGGACATTCGCCGCGACTTGACCGAACGCACCCTTCCTGCGGACTCCGGGGTGGCCGATACGCCCCGGTCGGCTGCCAGTCCCGAGACAGCCGCAGCGCCGTCAACTGACCCGTCACCCGGCGTGCCCGAACCGGCCGTTGCTGCCGCTGCCACGACGGCGCCGGCGGGGGACATTCCCGAAACCGTTTCCGGCCCCTGGGCGGCCCCGCGCGATGATGCGCCGCCGCTGCCAATCCGCCGACCCGCGCGGGCCCCGGCCCCGGCGCGGACCTCGCCCCTGGGCGAATGGATCGTCGCGAACTGGGTCTATGTGGTCTCGGCCCTGTCACTTGCGCTCGCCGGGGTGTTTTTCGTCCAGTACGGGGTGGAAAACGGCCTGTTGCCGCCACCCGCGCGGGTGATCGGCGCGATCCTTTTCGGCCTTGCGCTGATTGCGGGCGGCGAATGGGTGCGCCGGCGCTGGGGCGACGGGGCGGTGGCGGTGACCGCCTATGTGCCCTCGACGCTTTCGGGTGCGGGGCTTGTGTCGATCTTCGCGGGCGTGCTTGCGGCGCGCCAGCTTTACGGCCTGATCGGCGCCGAGACGGCGTTTGCCGGGCTTCTGGTCACTGCCGCGCTTGCGGTGGTCCTGGGGTGGTTTCACGGGCCGTTCCTTGCCGCCGTTGGCCTGATCGGCGCGGCGGCGGCGCCGTTCGTTGTCGGCGGTGCCAGCGAAACGCCCTACTGGCTTTACGCCTACTACGGCGTTCTTGCCGCCATCGGCCTGACGGTGGACACGATCCGGCGCTGGGCCTGGGTTTCGGTTCTGGCGGTCGTCCTGGGCTATGGCGGAAGCTGGCTTGTCCTTGCGGGAACCGGCGGGGCGGGGTGGGCGGCGCTGACCTTCGTGATGCTGGCGGCGCTGGCCATCTGCATCCCGGCCCGCGCCTTCCTGCCCGATCATCAGGGCGCGATGGTCGCGCAGGCGCTCTTGCGACGGGGCGGATGGCCGATTTTTCCGACGCTTCTTGCCGCCGGGGCGGTCGCCGTTTCGACGCTCTGGCTTGTTCTTCTCGACACGCAGAACGGGGCGGAAAGCACGCTTGTCTTCCTCTGCCTCGCGGTGCTGGCGCTGGCGATCATCTTCTGGGCGGAAGGCGCGCCGGCCCTGGCGGACCTTGCCGCCCTGCCGGCCGCCGGCTTCCTTGTCCGCCTCGGGCTGGAGGGGATGGACCGCTGGCCGCTTGCCCGCGACTACGCCGGACAGGCCATCGCGCTGCGTGCGCCGGAAACCGGAGCGCCGATGACGGCGATCGTGCTTCTGGGCATGGCCACGGCGATCACGCTTGCCGCGGCCCGCGCCAGCGGGCGCCTGCGCCGGGGTCGCGCCTTCTGGGCGGCCGGCGCCGCGCTTGCCGCACCCCTTGCCGCGCTGGCTCTTGAACTCTTCTGGGCCCCCGCGCGGGTTCTGGGCGCCTATTCCTGGGCGTTGCATGTCATCGCGCTTGCCGCGCTGATGGCCGCGATGGCGCTGCGGTTTGCGGCGGCCGACGGCGAGGACAGGCGCCGGGCGGCCTATGCGACACTTTCGACGCTGTCGCTGGTGACGCTGGCGCTGTTCCTGGTGCTGACCAAGGGCGCGCTGTCCCTCGCGCTGGGCGTGCTGATCGTGACCGCCGCAGTGCTTGACCGCCGGTTCCGGCTGCCGGAAATGGGCTGGTTCATCCAGGCGGCGGCGCTGGTCTTGTCGTGGCGGCTGGTCGTCGACCCGGGGCTTGGCTGGGCGGTCAACCGGGGCGCGCTGTGGGAGGTCGTGGCGGCCTATGGGGGCGCGGTTGCGGCCGCCGCCGCCGCCCTGCACCTGTTGCGCGGGCTGGACCGCCGGGGCGCGCGGGTCTTTCTGGAAAGTGCGTTTGCCGGCTACGCGGCGCTATTCGCCAATGTGCTGATCATGCGCTGGCTGACGCGGGAGGGGCAGGGCGACATCAACCTTCTGTCGCACTGGGGCGTCACGCTGAACGCGCTGCCCTGGCTGATCACCATGCTGGCGCAACTGCATCGCGTCCAGCTTGGCGGCGCGATGCGCTGGCTGCGCTGGGGGATCGCCGCGCTGTCGGGGCTGCTGGCGGCGGCGGGGCTTGCCTTCGCGACCACCATCGCCAACCCGCTTCTCGGGTTGATCGGCGGAACCAGCGACGATGTCCTTGGCCCGCCCCTTCTCGACACCTTGTTCGTGGCCTATGCGGCGCCGGGGCTTCTGATCGTGCTTGCGCTGACCCGGCTTCGCCATCTTCACAAGGCATTCCGCGTGCTTCTTGCGGTCGCGGGCGTGGCCCTTCTTGCGCTTTATTCCGGGCTGGAGATCCGAAGGCTGTGGCAGGGCCGCGACCTGAGCGTCGACGGCGTCCTTCAGGGCGAGCTTTACAGCTACACCGTCGCGCTGATGGTCGTGGGGGCGGGGCTGCTTTACTATTCCCTGCTGCGCGGATCGGTCGCCTACAGGCGCGGGGCCATGGCGATGATCGCGCTGACCATCGCCAAGGTCTTCCTGATCGACATATCCGGCCTGAGCGGGCTGACGCGGGTCTTTTCGCTGCTGGCACTCGGCCTTGCGCTGATCGGACTGGGTCTGCTGAACCGCTGGGTCGCGCAGCGGCAGGGCGCGGGGCAGGCGGACACCTAACGCAGCTTGGGCACGCCGTCGCCGAACTTCTGTGTCTCGACCACGCCATAGCGGAGGCCCTGGCCGATGCGGTGGGCGAGCGCCGACCAGGCGGCGGCGGTCTCGGGCTTCAGGTTGCGGCGCAGGACGCTGTCGAACAGGCCCAGCCATGGGTCGAACATGCCAGGCCGGACATTCCCCGCCGCCTTGTGAACGGCCAGAGGATTGCCGTCATAGCCCTTCTCGAAAAGGATCGCGTTGCGCCAGAAGGCCATGATCTTCGCTTCGTGCGCGGGCCAGTCCGTCACATGGGCGGCGAAGACCGGGCCAAGGCCGGGATGTTCGCGGATCACCGCGTAGAACTCGGTCACGACCGTCGCGATTTCCTGCGGCGTGATCTCGAAGCGCGGTGGCGGGGGGCTGGTCGGCGGCATGGCGGTTCCTTTCGGACCCATTCCTGCGCCGAAAGGGAGGCGCGGGCAAGGGACGCTTTGCCGCGCCCCTTTACCATCGGAACCGGCCCCAATATAAGCCCCGGGCATGAGGCGCATATCCGCGATCATCATTCGAATTACCTGCCCGGCGACCTGACCCATCAGGCGCCGGGACAAGGCGTATGAGCCATCGCGCCGCCCCCAGATCCCGATCCGTTGCCAAGGAACGCCCCAGATGTGCGCCGACACGCCCGAAAAAACCGCCCCCGACTATCGCGATACCGTCTTCCTGCCCGAAACCGACTTTCCGATGCGCGCGGGCCTGCCGCAGCGCGAACCCGACTGGCTGGCGCGCTGGGAACGGATCGGCGTCTATGACCGCCTGCGCGAGAAGCAGGGCCCGGATGGACAGAAACGGGCGCCCTTCACGCTGCACGACGGCCCCCCCTATGCCAACGGCCACCTGCACATCGGCCACGCGCTGAACAAGGTCTTGAAGGACATGGTGGTGCGGTCCCAGCAGATGATGGGCAAGGACGCCCGCTATGTCCCCGGCTGGGATTGCCACGGCCTGCCGATCGAATGGAAGATCGAGGAGCAGTACCGCGCCAAGGGCCTGAACAAGGACGAGGTGGAAACCGTCGCCTTCCGCCAGGAATGCCGCAAGTTCGCCGAAGGCTGGATCGATATCCAGCGGGAGGAGTTCAAGCGCCTGGGCGTCACCGGCAACTGGGCCGATCCCTATCTGACCATGAATTTCCACGCCGAGGCGGTGATCGCCGAGGAGTTCATGAAGTTCGTGATGAACGGCTCGCTCTATCAGGGGTCCAAGCCCGTCATGTGGTCGCCGGTGGAAAAGACCGCGCTGGCCGAGGCCGAGGTCGAGTATCACGACCACACCAGCCACACGATCTGGGTGCGGTTCCCGGTGGTGGCCGGGGAAGCCTCCGGCGGAGGTATTTCGGGCAAGATGAATGAGAGCGTCCTCATCTGGACCACGACCCCCTGGACCATCCCGCAGAACCGCGCCGTCGCCTTCAACCCCGAGATCGCTTATGGCCTCTACGAGGTCGGTGCGGTGGCCGAAAACGCCACCGCCAAGACGGGCGAAAAGATCGTCGTCGCGGACAAGCTGGCCGAGGGCATCTTTGGCGCCGCCAAGGTCGAGGGTTTCACGAAGCTGCGAGATGTTCCGGCCGCGGAACTGGCCGGCCTGACCCTTGCCCATCCCTTCCGGGGTGTCGATGGCGCGGGGGGAGAGTGGGACTATGACGTGCCGATGCTGCCGGGCGATCATGTCACCGACGACGCGGGCACGGGCTTTGTCCATACCGCGCCGAGCCACGGTGACGACGACTATCAGCTTGGCCTGAAGTTCGGCCTTCCAATGACCTACAACGTGATGGAGGACGGAACCTACCGCATCAGCCTGCCCCTGTTCGGCGGTCAGGCGATCATCGGGGCGGACGGCAAGGAAGGCCCTGCCAACGTCTCGGTCATCAAGCAGCTGGCCTATGCCGGCGCGCTGTTCGCCAAGGGCAAGATCAAGCACAGCTACCCGCATTCCTGGCGGTCGAAGGCGCCTCTGATCTATCGCAACACGCCGCAATGGTTCGTGGCCATCGACAAGCCGCTGGAGGACGGGATGTCGACCTATGGCGACACGATCCGCGGCCGCGCGCTCAACTCGATCAACCAGCTGGTCGAATGGACACCGGTTTCGGGGCGCAACCGCCTGCATTCAATGATCGAGGCGCGGCCCGACTGGGTGCTGTCGCGCCAGCGTGCCTGGGGCGTGCCGCTGACCTGCTTCGTCAAGAAGGGCGCGCAGCCGACCGACGCCGACTTCCTTCTGCGCAACCCCGAGGTGAACGCCCGCATCAAGCAGGCATTCGAGGCTGAGGGCGCGGACTGCTGGTATGTCGAGGGCGCGAAGGAGCGGTTCCTGTCGGGTATCGTGAATCCGGCCGACTACGATCAGGTCTTCGATATCCTCGACGTCTGGTTCGACAGCGGATCGACCCACGCCTTCGTCCTGCGCGACCGGCCGGACGGGACGGAAGACGGGCTGGCAGACCTTTACCTTGAAGGCACCGACCAGCATCGGGGATGGTTCCATTCCTCGATGCTGCAGGCCTGCGGCACCAAGGGCCGCGCGCCCTACCGGGGCGTGCTGACGCATGGCTTCACGCTCGACGAAAAGGGCATGAAGATGTCCAAATCGCTGGGCAACACGGTGGCCCCGCAAGAGGTCATCGGCGAATACGGCGCGGACATCCTGCGGCTTTGGGTGGCGCAGTCGGACTATACCGTGGACCTGCGGATCGGGAAGGAGATCCTGAAGGGCACTGCCGACAGCTACCGCCGCCTGCGCAACACGATGCGCTTCCTTCTGGGCAACCTTGCCGGGTTTTCGGACGAGGAACGGGTCGCGCCCGGGGACATGCCAGAGCTCGAACGCTGGATCCTGCACCGGCTGGCCGAACTGGACCATGTCGTGCGCAGGGGCTATGCGAAATACGACTTCCAGGGTGTGTTCCAGACGCTGTTCACCTTCTGCACGGTGGACCTGTCGGCGATCTACTTCGATATCCGCAAGGACGCGCTTTACTGCGATGCGCCGACCGCGTTGCGCCGCCGCGCGGCCCGTACCGTCCTCGACATCCTGTTCCACCGCCTGACGACCTGGCTTGCCCCGATCCTTGTCTTCACGATGGAGGAGGTCTGGCTTTGCCGTTTCCCCGGCGAGACGTCATCGGTTCATCTGGTCGACATGCCTCAGACCCCCGCCGACTGGCTGGACGAGCCGCTGGCCCTCAAGTGGGACGCGCTGCGCCGGGTTCGCCGGGTGGTGACGGCGGCGCTGGAAATCCAGCGGACTGCCAAGGTGATCGGCGCCTCGCTCGAGGCTGCGCCGGTGGTGCATGTGGAGGATGCCGGGGTCCTGGCGGCGCTGCGGTCGGTGGATTTCGCCGACATCTGCATCACCTCGGCGATCGAGGTGACCGGCGATCCCGCGCCCGAGGAATCGTTCCGCCTGCCCGAGGTGCCGGGCGTGGGCGTCGTCTTCGAACGGGCGGAGGGCGAGAAGTGCCAGCGCTGCTGGAAGATCCTGCCCGATGTCGGCAGCCACGCGCATGCTGGCACCTGCCACCGTTGCGACGGGGTTCTGGGCTGACATGGCCCGCGCCGCCCGGATCGTCCTTCTGAACGGCCCGGGCAGCGTCGGCAAAAGCAGCGTGGCGGCGACCCTGCAGGCGATCGCCCCGCGCCCGCTACTTCACCTGTCGATGGACCGGTTCTGCGAAATGCTGCCTGACCGGTTTCAGGACCACGCGGACACCTTCCTTTTCGATACGCGGCAGGTGGGGGGGCAGACTGAGACCGGGGTTGTGACGGGCGCGAAGGGCCGCGCGCTTCTGGCGGCGATGCGCCGTTCGGTCGCGGCGCTGGCGGATGCTGGGTTCGATCTTGTCGTGGACGACGTCTGGCTGGAAGGTGAGCCGGCGGACTATGCCGGCCTTCTACGTGGCCACCGCGTCTGGCGCGTCGGACTGACCGCGCCGCTTGCGGTGCTGGAAGATCGCGAACGCGACCGTGACGACCGCGCCTTGGGCCTTGCGCGGGCCCAGCTGCCGCTTGTCCACCGCGATGTCGCCTACGACCTGACGATCGACACCGCAGGGGTGACGGCCGAGGACGTGGCCCGGCGCATCGCGGCGCTTGCGGGCCTTCTTGCCCCTTGATCCACGGCCCGTCCCGGCGCACCCTGCCGCCATGCCGGACCTGAGCATCGAAACCCCCTATGGCCGCCTGACCGTGACCGAAGAGGATGGCCGTATCGCGCGCCTGGCCTGGGGTGGCGACGGGCGGGACGCGACGCCCCTTCTGGCCGAAGCCGCCTGCCAGCTTGCCGCCTATTTCGCCGGGTCGCGGCGGGCTTTCGATCTGCCCCTGTCCTTCGCCTCTGGCCTGACCGGGCAGGTCATGCGGGCGATGTGCGCGATCCCCTTTGGCGAAACGCGAACCTATGGCGATCTGGCGAAGGAACTTGGCGCCCCCGCGCAGGCGATCGGCCAGGCCTGCGGCGCGAACCCGGTGCCAATCATCGTGCCGTGTCACCGCATCCTTGGCGCCGGGGGCCTTGGCGGCTTTTCCGCCCCCGGCGGGATCGAGACCAAGGTGGCGCTTCTTCGGCACGAGGGTGCCGCCTCGCTCCTCATCTGACGCGGGACCGCGCGCTTGCACCGGGCCATTGCGGGCGCTACGGCTTGCGCAACGAGGGACGGCATGAGCCTTTTCATCTTCTTCAGCGTTCTTGCGGCGGCGGTTCTTCACGCCGGATGGAACGCGATCCTGAAACTCGGCACCGGGCGGATCGCGACCATGATGGTGCTGTCGGGCCTGCAAGGCATCCTGGGCCTGGCGATCGCGCTGGCCTATCCGCTGCCCGCCCTTCATGTCTGGCCCTGGATCGTGGCCTCGGGTGCGATCCATTCGGCCTACAAACTGTTCCTGACCTATGCCTATGAACACGGCGACCTCAGCCGTGTCTATCCGCTGGCGCGCGGCACGGCGCCGCTGATCACGCTTGCCGTCGGCGCGCTTTGGCTGGGCGAGGCGGTCAGCGGCGCTGAGACGGCAGGCATCCTGTTGCTGGGCGCGGGGATCCTGATTCTGGCGCGCGGCATCTGGACCGGGGGCGAATCCCTGCGGATGCTGCCCTTCGCGCTAGGCTCTGCCTGCGCGACGGCGAGCTATACGCTTGTCGACGGGATCGGCGCACGGCTTGCCGACGCATCGTCGGTCTATGTCGGCTGGCTTTTCGCTGTGGACGGGGCGATCTTCGCTGCCGCGATGCTGATCCTGAAGGGCCGCGCGTCGCTGCCCGACGGCTGGGCCATCTGGGCGCGGGGGGCGGTGGCGGCGGCGGCCTCGTACGGATCCTATGCCGTGGCGGTCTGGGCGATGACCCTCGCACCGATTGCGCTGGTCGCGGCGCTGCGCGAAACCTCCATCCTCTTTGCCGTGCTGATAGGCTGGCTGGTCTTCGGGGAACGGATGGCGCCTGCCAAGGCGCTGTCGGTCGCGATGATCGCCGCGGGCGTGATCGTGACCCGGCTTTGATCGCGGGCGCGGTTGGCGCGCTATGTCCGTTCGGGCAGGATCTGCTGCGCGACACCGGCCACCAGCAGATAGATCGATGTGACGGCAAGGCCCCAGTGGGCCAGGTTGCCCGACACGAAGTCGAACCAGGCGGTCCAGCCCGCGAAACCCGTCCAGGCCAGCGCCATCGGCAGCGACAGGCCGCGCCAGCGCTGGGTTCTTACCGGGTGGATGAACTTCAGATTGGTGAACATCGTCGCCGCCAGGATCACGATGATCCCGGTCATCAGATAGAAGTTCGGCTCAAGCGCGAAAAGGACCAGCACCACCATGTTCCAGCAGGCCGGAAACCCCGCAAAGGAGTTGTCCTTGGTCTTCATGCGCGTGTCGACGAAGTAGATCGCACTGGCATAGGTGATGACGATGATCGCCAGCCAGCCGGTCCATCCAGGCAAGAGGCCGGACTGGAAGAGTGCGAAGGCTGGGATGAAGACATAGGTCAGATAGTCGATGATGAGGTCCAGAAGGACACCGTCATAGGTCGGCCATTCGGTCTTGACGTGGTAGCGCCGGGCAAGGGGCCCGTCGATCCCGTCGACGACCAGCGCGACCACCAGCCACAGAAACATCAGGCTCCATTTGCCCTGCGCAGCGGCCAGCATGGCAAGCATGGACAGGACCGCGCCGGTCGCCGTAAAGAGGTGAACGCAAAGGGCTTTGATCTGAGGAGTCATCGGACCCTCTTGACGCAATTTCGGCCATGGCGCAACCGCTCAGGCACGGGGATGGGCCTTTTCATAGGCCTCCATCAGGCGTGCCGCATCGACCGCCGTATAGGCCTGCGTCGTTGAAAGCGACGCGTGGCCCAGCAGTTCCTGGATCGCCCTTAGATCGCCCCCGGCGGCAAGTAGATGGGTCGCGAAACTGTGGCGCAGGGCATGTGGCGTGGCGCTGGCGGGAAGCCCGAGCGCGCCGCGCACCTGTTCCATCGCCCGCGCGATCAGGCGCGGGTTGAGCGCGCCGCCGCGTGCGCCACGAAAAAGCGGGGCCGAAGGGTCTTCGGCAAGGGCGAAGGGACAAAGCCGGACATAGGCCGCGACGGCCGCCTGCGCCGCCGGAAGCACCGGCACGATCCGTTCCTTGCCGCCCTTGCCGCGGATGCGCAGCAACGCGGGCAGGGCGGCATGGGTTCCGGGCAGCGAAAGCGCCTCGGATATCCGCAGGCCGCACCCGTACAGGAGCGTCACGACAGCGGCATCACGGGCGGCGATCCAGTCTTCGCGCGCTGTGTCGCCGACCGTGCCGATGACGGTGCGCGCGGCGTCTTCGGAAAGCGGCCGTGGAAGCTTGCGCTGATAGCGCGGGCTGCGGACGGAAAGAACCGCCGTCGGGTCCACGCCTTCCCGTTCGGCCCACCATCGGTAGAATCCCTTGACCGACGACAGGATGCGCGCGGCGGAGCGGGCCGAGACGCCGCGACCGCGCGTATCGGCCAGAAAGGCGCGCATGTCCGGCAGCGAGGTTTCCGCAAGCCGCCGCGCCCCAAGGCTTTCGCCGTGATGGGCGGCAAGAAAGGACAGGAAGCGGCCGACATCGGATTCATAGGCGCGCAATGTGTTCGCCGACGCCCCGTCAAGCGCCTTGAGATGCGCCAGCCAGCCGGCCAGCGCCTCGCGCAGCGCCGCCGACAGCATCAGGCCCATCGCGATGCCCTCAACCCAGCCAGCGGCGCATCGCGCGTTCGAAGACGCCCGCGAAGAAAGTCAGGAGGTCGGTGCCGTGGCTGGGCCGGAACTGGTCGGCATCTTCCGACCCGAGGACCAGCATCCCGGTCATGCGGCCCTCGCCCAGGTCGAGCCGCATCAGCGCTTCGGAGCCGATCCAGTCTGCCCTTTCACCATGCAGCGCGGCCAGTTCCGGCTGGACCGGACGCAGGACGACCGGGCGCATCGGTGCCGGGCGCCCCCCGCGCATGTAGGCCTCGATGAAGCCCGGCGCCGTCACCGCCACGATGTCGCCGAAGCGGTCAAGCGCCGCCGCCTCTCCGGCTTGCGCGCTTTCAAGGACAAGGCGGATGGAATCCACGCGCAGGATCTGCGCGATGTCGGTCGCCAGGCAGGTCAGGAACTCTTCGAAGTCAAGCGGCTCCAGCAGCTTGGTCACTGCCCGGTGGATCTGGTTGGTTCCCGCCAGGTTTTCGTAGGCCGCCGCGATCACGCTGCGATGGGTGTCCTCCAGCCGGTCGAGGCGCGCCTCCAGCCGTTCCATCGCGATGCCGCGCAGGTCCACGATGTTCGCGCCCATCGCCCGTTCGTTGGCGGAGATGAGCGCGCGCATCAGGTCGCGATCCTCAAGAATTACCTCTGGCGCTGCCATGATCCTGGCGCGCAGTTCCGCTGCAATGGCTGCGGTCTCTGACATGTCCGTCCCTTTATCTGCTCGATCAGACCGGTTTTTCAGGGACTATACACGGGTCTTAAAGGATTTTCTGCCCCGTTTTCGCCCAGTCCTTCAGAAACTGGTCCAGGCCCTTGTCGGTCAGGACATGGTTGGCCATCGACTTGATGACATTCGGGGGTGCGGTGATCACGTCGGCGCCGATCTTGGCGCAGTCGATCACATGGTTGACCGACCGGATCGAGGCGGCGAGGATTTCCGTCGTGTAGGTATAGTTGTCATAGATCGTGCGGATGTCCTCGATCAGGTCGAGCCCGTCGAGATGGATGTCGTCAAGCCGGCCGATGAAGGGGGAAACGAAGGACGCGCCGGCCTTGGCCGCGAGGATCGCCTGCGCGGCGGAAAAGCACAGCGTGACGTTGACCTTGTGCCCCTCGGATGCGAAAGCCTTGCAAGCGGTGAGCCCGTCCCAGGTCAGCGGCACCTTGATCGCGATGTTCGGTGCGATCTTGGCAAGCTTCATCCCCTCGGCGATCATCTCCTTGGCCTCGGTGGCCACGACTTCGGCGGAAACGGGGCCCGAGACCATGTCGCAGATCTCTTTCGTCACTTCGAGGATGTCGCGCCCCGATTTCAGGATGAGCGAAGGGTTGGTGGTCACGCCGTCGACCATGCCCAGATCGTTCAGTTCCTTGATGGCGGCGGTGTCGGCGGTATCGACGAAGAATTTCATGGCTGCGGTCCCCGGGCTGGCGGCTGATGTCGGGCGTTCTATTAGCGCAAACATCCGGGCGCCGGAACCCATGATCGGGGGCCGCCGTGCCTGAGACGGCGTTTTTCCACGAAGGCATGCTGGTCGCGGTCCTGACGACCGAACCGCTGGGCAGGGCGCTGGACTACCGCGCGCCGCCTGGCGGCTGCTTCGTCGGCGCGTTCGTCGAGGTGCCACTGGGTCCGCGCCGGGTCATGGGTGTCGTCTGGGGGCCGGGCGAGGGCGGCTTCGATCCGGCGAAGATCCGGCCTGTCGGCCGCGTCCTTGATGCAGCGCCGATGGGCGATGCGATGCGCGCCTTCCTGATGCGCGCCGCCGACTACACGCTGACCCCGATGCCCGCGATGCTGCGTCTGGCGACCCGCGCGCCGGGCCTTGCCGATCCGCCGGGACCGCGCAGGGTCTACCGCCGGGGGCGGGGCGAACCCGACCGCATGACCGATGCGCGGGCGCGGGTGATGGACGTTCTGGACGAATATGGCGGCGCGGCCTTCAACCTGGGCGAGCTTGCCGCTCTGGCGGGGGTTTCGACAAGCGTGGTCAAGGGGCTTGTCAAACAGGGGGCCGTGGCCGAGGAGGACGCGCCGCGCGACCTGCCCTATCCGCGTCTTGACCCGGGCCTGCCCGGCAAGGCGCTTGCCGAGGATCAGGCGGCGGCGGCCGAGCGGCTGCGCGCCGCCGTGGCATCCGCCCGCTATGGCACCACGCTTCTGAAGGGGGTGACCGGGTCCGGCAAGACCGAGGTCTACCTCGAGGCGGTGGCCGAATGTCTGCGGCAGGGGCGGCAGGCGCTGGTCCTCTTGCCCGAAATCGCGCTGACGGCAGAGTTCCTTTCGCGGGTGGAGGATCGCTTTGGCGCGCGTCCGGGCGAATGGCATTCCGGGGTGACGCAGACCGAACGGCGGCGGCTGTGGCGGATGGCGGGCGAGGGCGGCGTCGGCCTTGTCGTCGGCGCGCGGTCGGCGCTTTTCCTGCCGTTCCGCGATCTTGGGCTGATCGTGGTGGATGAGGAACACGACACCTCCTACAAGCAGGAGGATGGCGCTCTTTACAACGCGCGCGACATGGCGGTCTTGCGCGCATCGCTGTGCGACGCACAGGTGGTGCTGGCTTCGGCGACGCCCTGCCTGGAAACCTGGGTGAACGCCGAGGCGGGCAAGTATGCGCGGATCGACCTGACATCGCGCTTCGGGACGGCGGAACTGCCGGAAATGCGCGCCATCGACATGCGCGCCGAAAAGCTGGAAACCAACCGCTGGATCAGCCCGACCCTTGCCGCCGCCGTCCGCGCGCGGATCGAGGGCGGGGAACAGGCGCTCTTGTTCCTCAACCGGCGCGGCTACGCGCCCGTCACGATCTGCCGCGCCTGCGGCCACCAGATCGGCTGCGATCACTGCGATGCGCGCATGGTCGAACACCGGTTCCTCAAACGCCTTGTCTGCCATCAATGCGGCGAAACGAAACCGATGCCCGAAACCTGCCCGTCCTGCGGTGCTGCGGGGCGGCTTGCCCCGGTCGGACCGGGGGTCGAACGGCTGGCCGAGGAAGTGGCCGAACGCTTCCCCGATGCGCGGGTGGCGGTCCTGTCTTCGGATCTTTTCGCTTCGGCCCGGGCCCTGAAGGAGAAGATCGCCGAGATTGCCGGCGGCGGCGCCGACATCATCATCGGCACGCAGCTTGTGGCGAAGGGCCACAACTTTCCGTTGCTGACGCTGGTCGGCGTGATCGATGCGGACCTCGGGCTTCAGGGGTCGGACCTGCGCGCCGCCGAACGCACCTTTCAGCTGATGCGCCAGGTCTCGGGCCGGGCGGGACGCAGCGAACGGCCGGGCGTCGCGCTGTTGCAGACCTGCCAGCCCGAACACCCCGTCATCCGCGCCATCCTGTCGGGCGAGGAGGAGGCGTTCTGGCGCGCCGAGGCGGCTGAGCGGCAGGCGGCGGGGATGCCGCCCTTCGGACGGCTGGCCGGGATCGTCCTGTCATCCCCCGATGTGCAGGGCGTCTTCGACTTCGGCAATGAACTTGCCCGCCGCGATGCGCCCCTGCGCCGGATCGGTGCGCAGGTCTTCGGCCCCGCGCCCGCGCCCATCGCGAGGGTCCGGGGGCGCCACCGCGTGCGGCTTCTGGTCAAGGCGGCCAAGGGGGTTGCCCTTCAGCCCGCATTGGCCGACTGGGTGGGGCAACTGCGACCGCCTGCGAACCTGCGCGTGTCGATCGACATCGACCCGCAAAGCTTCTGGTAGGGCCCAGCGCGTTTCGCCCTCGCCAATTCCCGTGGGGCGGGATATGCCGGGGCCATGTCGAAACCGGCGCTTCCCCTTGGCGAAACCTCACGTCTGCCCTTCTGGCGGCGTCCGCAGGTACTCCTGTTCGTTATGGCCGCGGCGATGCCGGTGGCGTTTTCCACCTGGTCGGCGCTTCTGAACAATTTCGTCATTTCGGTCGCGGGGTTTGACGGGGCCCATATCGGCCTTCTGCACACCGTGCGGGAAATCCCCGGCTTTCTTGCCATCGGCGTGATCTTCGTCCTGATGTTCCTGCGCGAACAGGTGCTTGCGCTCCTCTCGTTGACCCTGCTGGGCGTGGCGACGGCGGTGACGGCGTGGTTCCCCTCGCTTGGCGGCATCCTTGTCATCACGCTCCTGTCCTCCATCGGGTTTCACTACTACGAAACCGTCAACCAGTCCCTGCAGCTCCAGTGGATCGACCGGAAACGCGCACCGCAGACGCTGGGCTGGATCGCAGCCGCAGGATCGGGGGCGACGCTTGTCGCCTATGTCCTGATCGTCCTGACCTGGCGGCGGTTCGATCTGTCCTACAACTTCGTCTACCTCGTGTCGGGCGGATTCACCGCCGCGGTCGGGCTTGCCTGCCTTTTCCTCTACCCGATGTTCGAGGCCCCCCACCCGCAGGAAAAACGCCTGATCCTGCGGCGGCGCTACTGGCTTTACTATCTGCTTCAGTTCTTCGCAGGCGCGCGGCGGCAGATCTTCATCGTCTTCGCCGGGTTCATGATGGTCGAGCGGTTCGGCTTTTCCGTGGACGAAGTGACGGGCCTGTTCCTCATCAACCTGATCGCCAACATGATCTTCGCGCCGCTGATGGGGCGGGTCGTCGCGAAATGGGGCGAACGGCGTGCGCTGATCTTCGAATACACCGGGCTTGTCTGCGTCTTCCTGTCCTACGGCGGGATCTATCTGTTCGGTTGGGGCGTGGCGCTGGCGGCGTCGCTTTATGTCATCGACCACCTGTTCTTCGCGCTTGCCATCGCACTCAAGACCTACTTCCAGAAGATCGCGGCACCCGGCGACATCGCGCCGACCGCTGCGGTCGCCTTCACGATCAACCACATCTCGGCGGTGGTCCTGCCGGTGCTGCTGGGGCTGGTCTGGGTGGCCGCGCCGGCGGCGGTGTTCCTGATCGCGGCCGGCATCGCGGCCGGATCGCTGATGCTTGCGTTCCTGATCCCGCTGGACCCCGAACCGGGCCGGGAAACCGTGCTGGCCCGCCCGGTCGTCGCGCCGGCGGAATGACACGGCGTGGCGGCGCAGACAACATCAGTGCCATTGCCGCGCTTGTGATCGGTGAGACGTGGATCGGGCGCGCCCGCTGCCCTACATTGCCGCTGACGGATCGAAGGAGGAACGAGCATGCTCAATACCCTGTTTGGCCGCGGTGCCCGGATGCCCACGACGGATGAGGCGCTGCCTGGCCGCATCGACCCCTTGCCAACCGCAGAGAACCATTTCCTGTCCGGCCTGCCGCTCAAGTCCGCCGTCCCGCCGGGGATGGAGGAAGCGATGTTCGCGATGGGGTGCTTTTGGGGTGTCGAACGCAAGTTCTGGCAGGTCCAAGGCGTCTGGCTGACCATGGTCGGCTATTCCGCCGGGATCACGCCGAACCCGACCTACAAGGAAACCTGCACCGGCCTGACCGGCCACACCGAGGTGGTGCGGGTCATCTACGATCCGCAGATTGTCAGCTATGAAGACCTGCTTCGGGTCTTCTGGGAAAATCACGATCCGACACAGGGCAACCGGCAGGGCAACGACGTGGGCACGCAGTACCGGTCCGGCATCTATACCTATACGCCGGCGCAGGCCGCCGCCGCAGAGGCGAGCCGCGCCGCCTATGGCGAACGGCTCAGGGCCGCCGGCTACGGCGCGATTACGACCGAGGTGCAGCCTGCGTCCGAGTTCTACTTCGCCGAGGACTACCACCAGCAATACCTCGCCAAGAATCCGGAAGGGTATTGCGGCATCGGCGGCACCGGGGTGTCCTGCCCGGTCGGGCTTGCGGCTGCTGGGGGGGCTTCGGCGCCGTCAGCCTGACGCAGGCGTCCGGCCGGCCCGCGCTTGACCTTCGGCAAGCCGGGGCCTAAGGCCGGCGCCAGCCCGACCGCAGCCGGAGGCCCCATGCCCGTCTATTCCGCCCTGACCACGCTTCCCGCCCGCGACCCCGCCGAGGCCCTCGCCGAGGCGCTCGAGAACCTGGAACCTGAGCCGACAGGCGTCGGCGTCTTCGAGATCGAGGATGGTTCGGGCCAGTACGAGGTCGGCGCTTATTTTGAGGAAGCGCCGGACGAGATCGCCCTGGCGCTCATGGCCATGGCCCACGGCGCGCGACCCTTCGTCGTCTCGCAGGTGCCCGATACCGACTGGGTCGCGCATGTGAAGCGCGAGCTCCAGCCGGTCGAGGCGGGGCGCTTCTTCGTCTACGGAAGCCATGACGCGGCGCGGGTGCCGCAAGATTGCGTGCCGCTCCTGATCGAGGCGGCCATGGCCTTTGGCACCGGCCATCACGCGACCACCAAGGGATGCCTCCTGGCGCTGGACCGGCTTGAACGCGAAGGGTTCGTCGGGCGGAACGTCGCCGATATCGGCTGCGGCACCGCGGTTCTGGCGATGGCCGCCGCGGCGATCTGGCCCGATCCGGTCATCGCCTCAGACATCGATCCGGTCGCGGTCGAGGTCGCGTCGGCGAATGTCGCGGCGAACGGTCTTGCCGACCGTGTGCGCTGTGTCGAGGCGGCGGGCTTCGGTCACTCGGAACTGAAATCGCGCGCGCCCTATGACCTCGTTTTCGCCAATATCCTGAAGGGTCCGCTGATCGAACTTGCACCGGAAATGGCGGCGGCGGTGCGCATCGGCGGCCGTGCGATTCTGTCCGGTATCCTGAACACTCAGGCCGATGCCGTCGCCGAAGCCTACAAAATGACAGGTTTCAGTGTCGTGGGCAGGGACGAATTGTCGGACTGGACGACATTGGTTCTGGAAAAGGTCGAATAGACGGAACCTCGGGACAGGCGCCCAACTTTCGCCTTATTTTCAACGCACATTCAACCTCGGCGGGGGCGCGCCGAAAAGTTCAGGAGATTGGCTGATGGTCGATCCCAATTTGCAAAACTTCCACGGCCGCGTTGACCGCATTCAGCGGATTCATGCCGCAGGGGGCGGATTTGAAGCCGCAGGCACGCTGGGCATGTTCTACTACAACACCCTTCGCAAACGGCGCCGCAAGGCGACATGGATTGCGCCGGTCGTGTTGGTCATGTTGACCGTTCTCTTGATCAAGGCAGGCGTGCTGGCGGTGATCGGGCAGGAATTCTACGATGACCGTGTCGCGATGCTCCAGCAGGGCAATATCGTCGACCAGGCGGGGGCCTATGTCTTGCAGGCCGGTCAGACGACTGTCTGGCTGTCAGAAGCCATTCGCGGCATCATCCGCTAACCACGGCCAAAGACAGCCGCCAAAGACAGCCGCGCGCAATGGAAAGGCCGTGTCCGGGGTACCGGACACGGCCTTTTTGCGGCTGCGTCGTGACGAAGATCAGCGGCGCGCGATCTCTTCGATGTCACCGCGGCACAGGCCGATATCGTCCAGTTCGCGGTCCGACAGGCGCGACAGAGCGCTGCGCGTCACGCGAGCGTCGTTCCATGCTGCCACGATCGACACGAGGCTGGAGAAGAAACCGGTGTGGAGGCCGGAAGCGGTGCGGGTGTTGGTGTAGGTGGTCATCTGTGTCGTCCTTCAAGAAATCCGTTCGCGGGGTCATGTCCCCGTTGCTGAAGCGGATTTAGAAGGCTGGATGGCACTGGACAAGCCATCCGCTTGCAGTGCCGCCATGCAGCAATTGCATGGGTATAACAAGTGTTAACTTCGCGCAATAAAACGGTTTCTGCAAGTGCGAAAAATGTCGCTTTCTGCATCTGCGAAGACGAAAACGGATCGTGATGCTCACGGTCGCGTTAACGGTCAGCCCCGCCATTCTTGCTTTGCGATGTTCGCCTTTCGTGCTAGTCGTGTCCGAAAAGCAACACGAGCAGGGTGAAAAATGCGGGTTCTCGGGATCGATCCCGGGCTGAGGAACCTCGGATGGGGGGTGATCGAGGTCCAGGGATCGCGACTCAGCCATGTCGCAAACGGCATCATCCATTCCGAGGGGGGCGATCTTGCGCGGCGGCTCGTGTCGCTGCACAGCGCCCTGACCGAAGTGATCGCGCGCCACGAACCCGATGCGGCGGCGGTCGAACAGACCTTTGTCAACAAGGACGCCGTCGCCACGCTGAAGCTGGGGCAGGCCCGTGGCATCGCGCTTCTCGTGCCGGCGCAGGCGGGGCTGAGCGTCGGGGAATATGCGCCCAACGCCGTCAAGAAGGCGGTGGTCGGCGTCGGCCACGCGGCGAAAGGGCAGGTGGAGCACATGGTCAGGTTCCAGCTGCCCGGCGTGGATATTGCCGGTGCGGATGCCGCGGATGCGCTGGCCGTCGCGATCTGCCATGCCCATCACCTGCAAAGCGCGGGCCGCATGGCCGCCGCACTGCGGGGTGTCGCATGATCGGCCGCATTGCCGGGGTCATCCTGCATCGCGCCATGGATCACGTCCTGATCGACGTGCGCGGCGTGGGCTATATCGTCCATGTCTCGCAGCGGACCGCCGCGGCGCTGCCGCCGGTGGGTGAGGCGACGGCGCTTTATACCGACCTTCTGGTGCGCGAAGACCTGTTGCAGCTTTTCGGCTTTCCGTCGCCGCTGGAACGGGAATGGCATCGTCTCCTGATGACGGTGCAGGGGGTCGGCGCCAAGGCGTCGATGGCGATCCTCGGCACGCTTGGCGCCGATGGGCTGGCTCGGGCGATCGCGCTGGGTGACGCGGCTTCGGTCAAGGCCGCGCCGGGCGTGGGCCCGAAGCTCGCGCAGCGGGTGGTGATGGAGCTGAAGGACAAGGCCCCGACGATCATGGCGCTTGGCGGTGCGCTCAGCGTCGACGTGGCGCCGCCGGACGAGGTCATCGAGACGCCCGCACCGCGTCGGCAACGTGCCGCGCCGGCGCCCGAACCGGGGGCGGCGGCCACGGCGGACGCGTTGTCGGCGCTTGTGAACCTGGGCTACGGCCAGGGCGAGGCGGCCGCAGCCGTCGCGCAGGCCGCGGGCGAGAACGAGGGCGCGGCGACGTCGGCGCTGATCCGTGCGGCGCTGAAGCTTCTGGCGCCGAAGGGCTAGGCGATGGAACCCGACCCCACCCTGCGCGCAGCCCAGCAACCGGAAGATCTGGACCGCCCGATGCGGCCACAGGCGCTGTCGGATTTCGTCGGCCAGGAAGAGGCGCGGGCCAATCTGCGCGTCTTCATCGAAAGCGCACGGCGCCGGGGCGAGGCGATGGATCACACGCTGTTCCACGGGCCGCCGGGCCTTGGCAAGACGACCCTGGCGCAGATCATGGCCAAGGAACTTGGCGTCAACTTCCGCATGACCTCGGGTCCGGTCCTGGCGCGTGCAGGCGATCTGGCGGCGATCCTCACGAACCTTGAGGCGCGTGACGTTCTTTTCATCGACGAGATCCACCGACTGAACCCCGCCGTGGAAGAGGTTCTTTATCCCGCGATGGAGGATTTCGAACTTGACCTTGTCATCGGCGAAGGGCCGGCGGCGCGGACGGTGCGGATCGAGCTTCAGCCCTTCACCCTTGTCGGGGCTACCACGCGGCTTGGCCTTTTGACCACGCCCTTGCGCGACCGCTTCGGGATCCCGACTCGGTTGCAGTTCTACACGGTCGAGGAACTGGACCTGATCGTCGGGCGCGGAGCGCGTCTTATGGGCGTGCCCGCCGACCCGGAAGGCACGCGGGAAATCGCAAGGCGGGCGCGCGGTACGCCGCGCATCGCCGGGCGGCTCTTGCGGCGGGTCGTCGATTTCGTGCTGGTCGAAGGCGACGGAAGGCTGACGCGCGAGATTGCCGATGGCGCGCTGACCCGGCTGGGCGTTGATCATCTTGGCCTTGACGGCGCGGACCGCCGTTATCTGACGCTGATTGCGGAGAACTATGCCGGCGGGCCCGTCGGGGTCGAAACGATATCGGCCGCGCTTTCGGAAAGCCGTGACGCGATCGAAGAGGTGATCGAACCCTACCTGCTGCAACAGGGCCTGATCCAGCGCACGCCACGCGGCCGGATGCTGGCGCAGAAGGCATGGGCGCATCTGGGGCTGCCCCAGCCGAAGGCGCCCGGGCAATCCGACCTTTTCGGCAAGTGACCCGGCGGCGCCGAACGGCTTGCAAGCGGCGGGCCTTTGCCGCAAGGAAAGCCGGAGCAAGGGACACCCGACATGACCGCTGACGACATCGAGGCTTTGTTCACCCGCAGCGCGGACGGCTACGTCTTTGCCCGCTGGGCGCGGCCGATCGTTCCGGTGGTCTTCGGCGTCGACGACGCGACGCTGGCCACCGTCAAGGGCGCGATCGAGGCAGTGGTGACCCTGGCGGGCCATAGGATGGCCGAAACCGACCCCGACCAGGGGGCGAACCTGATGGTCTTCTTCTTTCGCGACTGGTCGGAACTTCTTGAGGTGCCCGACCTCGACCGGCTGGTCGAGGGGCTGGGGCCGCTGGTCGCCCGGCTGGAGGCCGAAGGGGCCAGCCAGTATCGTCACTTCCGCTTCGAGGACAGCGGCGCGATCCGCGCCTGCATTGCCTTCGTCCGCATGGACGCCGCCCTGTCGGAGCTTCCGGCCGAGGTTCTGGCGCTCGGGCTGGCGGCGCAGGTGGTGCTCCTTTGGTCCGAGCGTGCATTTCGCGATCGTTCCCCCCTCGCGCAGGCGGCGGATCATGTGATATTGCGCCCCGACGTCGCGGGCGTGATCCGCGCGGCCTATGATCCGGTGATGCCGGTCATGTCGCGTGACAGGGTCCATGCGTTGCGGCTGGCTGCCAGGATCGGAGTGTAGGCAATGGCGAAGAAGGTATTCATCGACGGCGAGATCGGCACGACGGGTCTGCAGATCCGCGAGCGTCTTCAGCGCCGCGATGACATCCGCCTGATCTCGCTGTCGGAGGCGTCGCGGAAGGATCGCGCCGCCCGGCTTGCCGCCTTCGCCGAGGCCGATGTGTCGATCCTGTGCCTGCCTGACGCTGCCGTGCACGACATCGCGCCCGATCTTGTGCAAATGGGCGCGCGGGTCATCGACGCCTCGACCGCCCACCGGGTCGATCCCGACTGGGTCTTCGGCTTTGCGGAAATGTCGAAGGGGCAGCGTGCGGCGATCGCCGGGGCACAGCGTGTGTCGAACCCGGGGTGCTGGTCGACCTGTGCCATCGCCCTGCTCAGACCGCTGGTCGCGGCCGGGATCGTCGACCCGGCCCATCCCCCCGCGCTTTCGGGCGTCTCGGGCTATACCGGCGGTGGCAAGGCGATGATCGAGGAATACGAAAGCGGCAAGGTCGCGGGATCGTTCCTTTACGGTGCCGGGCAGGCGCACAAGCACCTGCCGGAAATCCGGTTGCACGGCCTTCTCGGGCGGGTGCCGGTCTTCGTGCCTTCGGTCGGGCATTATGCGCAGGGCATGGCCGTCTCGGCGGCGCTGGAGCTGGGCGCCGACGGGATCGCCGCGGCGGAAGCCGCACTGCGCGAGGCCTATGCCGGCGAAGACTTCGTCAGGGTCGTTTCCGCAGACGTGGATCAGCCCCGCGTCATGCCGCAGCGCCTGAACGGGACCAACCGGCTTGAGCTTTCGGTGCATGGCAACCCCGAAACCGGTGCCGCCACGCTGGTCGCCGTGCTCGACAACCTTGGCAAGGGGGCGTCGGGCGCCGCCGTCCAGAACCTGAACATCATGCTGGGGATCGAGGAGGGGCGGGGGCTTTGACCCCCGGACGGCGATGACCCACGAATTCGGCCTGCGCGTCTACTACGAAGACACCGACCTTGCCGGGATCGTCTACTACGCGAACTATCTGAAGTTCATCGAAAGGGCGCGCAGCGAATGGGTGCGCGCCCTTGGCATCGATCAGGGCCAGCTCAAGGCCGAGGTGGGCATCGTCTTTGCCGTGCGCCGGGTCGAGGCGGACTATCTGCGGCCCGCCAGGTTCGATGACGAGCTGACCGTCGTGACCCGCCCGCAGGCGGCAAGCGGTGCACGCATCGTTCTTGAACAGGATGTCCTGCGCGGGGGCGAACGGCTTTTCGCCTCGGTCGTGACGCTTGTCTGCCTGACCGAGACCGGCCAGCCCGCGCGCATACCGGCGGAACTTCGCCGAAAGATGGAACCTTCGCTGCACTGAAACGCGCCTGCCGCAGCGGGATGTTACCGCCCATCACGGCTATCTGTTGGCATCGGCCAAGAAACGGCGATACAATCACGTCAAATCAGAGCCGCCTGAAACGCGGCCCAACCGGCGAGCAGACACCGATGGAAACCGAAACCCTTGCGATGGCGCAGGAGATCGACTTCTCCTTGCTTGCGCTTTTCATGCGCGCTTCCCTGACCGTGCAGCTGGTGATGATCCTGCTGATCGTCGCCTCCTTCTGGTCGTGGGCGATCATCGTTCAGAAGTTCATCGCCTACCGCACCGCCCGCCACGAGGCGTCGGTCTTTGACCGGGCGTTCTGGTCGGGCGAACCGCTTGAGGAATTGTTCGAGCGGATCGGCGGCCAGCCCGACGGCGCGTCCGAGAAGATATTCGCCAGCGGCATGGTCGAATGGCGCCGGTCGCACCGCCAGGACGGGGAACTGATCGCCGGCGCGCAGGCGCGTATCGAACGGTCTATGGATGTCGCGATCCTGAAGGCGACCGAAGACCTGATGCGCGGACTGCCGGTTCTGGCCACGGTGGGGTCGACCGCGCCCTTCATCGGGCTTTTCGGGACCGTCTGGGGCATCAAGGTTGCGTTCGAACAGATCGCGATCTCGCAAAGCACGTCGTTCTCGGTCGTGGCACCCAGCATCGCCGAGGCGCTTCTGGCGACCGCGCTTGGCCTTCTCGCGGCGATCCCGGCGGTCATCTTCTACAACAAGCTGTCGACCGATGGCGACCGCATCGTCGCGGGCTACGAGGCCTTCGCCGACGAGTTCTCGACCATCCTTTCGCGCCAACTGGACGCCTGAGCCATGGGGGCGGGTGTCATGAAGGGCGGCGGGGGCGGGCGGCATCGCCGCCGTGGCCGTCGCGGCCGGTCGAGCATGATGAGCGAGATCAACGTCACGCCCTTCGTGGACGTGATGCTGGTGCTTCTGGTGATCTTCATGGTGGCGTCGCCCCTGCAGGTGGTGGGCGTTCCCCTTGACCTCCCGAAGACCGCCGCGCAGGCCGTGCCCACCGAACAGGAAGAGCCGCTGACGATCTCGGTTCAGGCGGACGGGGCCATTTCGATCCAGAACGAACCGATCGCCGAGGGCGAGCTGATCGCCAAGCTCATGGCGATTTCGGCGGAACGCACGAGCGACAAGCTGTTCCTGCGCGCCGACGGCACCATTCCCTATGAACGGGTGGTGCAGGTCATGGGGGCGCTGAATTCGGCCGGGTTCGCAAATATCGTGCTGGTGACGGACGCGGGCGGGCCGCGCTTCGGCGGTCAGGGCGGGAACTAGGGCAGATGCCCCGGCGCAGATCCGAACGCATCGGTTTCATCGTATCGGCCGGGATGCACCTTGGCGCGATTCTTTGGCTGCTTGTGGGCGGAATCTTCTTTTCGCACGACCTGCCGGCGACATCGGTGACGACCGAAGTGTCGCTGATCTCGTCGGCGGAATACGATGCGATGGTCGCGGCGGCGCCCCGTGCACCGGAAGAGACGCCCGCCCAACCCTCGCTTCCCGAGCCGCCCGCGGCAGAGGAACCCGCCCCCGCGCCGGTCGAGGAGGCGCAACCCGAAACCGTGACGCCCGAGCCGCCGGTGGCGGAACCGGAACCGGACGTTTCGCCGGACGTGGCCGAACTGACCCCGCCGGTGGCGGAGGTGACCGATACGCCGCCGACCCCGATCATGCCGCCCTCGGAAGAACCGGCCGCAACGCTCCTGACCGAAGTTGCGCCCAAGCCCACGCCCCGGCCAGCCCCGCGCGTGGCTCCGGTGCCGACCGAGGCGCCCGAACCCGACGCGGCCCCCGCGCCGGAGGTGGTGGAGCAGACGGTCGAGGCCCCGGCCGAAGAGGCGCAGCCGCAGGAGACTGTGGAGGCCGCCGCGCCCGAAGAGGCGGGCGAGGTTCTGGAAACCGAAGAAAACAAGGACCCCGAGAAGATCACCTCGGCCGCGCCGCTGACATCGGCCCGGCCGAAGGCACGCCCCGAGAAGCCGAAAAAACCGGAGGCGCAGCCGGAAACCGCAGCGGCAAGGCCCGCTGCACCCGCGGCCGAGGCCGAAAAGCCCACGCAGTCCGATGCCGTCGCTGACGCGCTGGCAGAGGCGTTGGCGGGGGCCGCTTCGGACGAACCAGCGCCGGGCACCGGCACCGCGCCCTCCGGCCCGCCGATGACGGGCGGCGAGAAGGATGCGCTCGTCGTCGCGGTCAAGCAGTGCTGGAACGTCGGCGCGCTTTCTACCGACGCGCTGCGTACGATCGTCACCGTTTCGGTCGCGATGTCACCCGACGGGCGCCCCGATTCCGGGTCGATCCGCATGGTCAGCTACGACGGCGGAAACGAGGCGTCGGCACGGCAGGCGTTCGAGGCCGGGCGCCGCGCGATCTTGCGCTGCGCGGGGGATGGCTATCCCCTTCCGCGCGAGAAATACGAGCAGTGGAAGGTCATCGAGATCGTCTTCAACCCCGAGAAGATGAGGCTCAGATGATCACGACGCCGTTATCCGACTGGCGGAGCCCCGCCCAAGGACCAACACCGGGCTTGCGCGAAGCGGCCCCGATTGCGATGACCGGAAGGACATCGCAGAACCCGATCCACCCCCGGCCGGAGGAAGAATGTCCGTGATGCTGCGTACCCTTTGCCTGGCGCTCGCCGCCATCGGTTTCAACGCGATGCCCGTGCTGGCGCAGGATGGCCCGCTGCGGATCGTCATCGAGGAAGGGGTGATCGAACCCCTTCCCTTCGCTGCACCCGCCTTCATCGCCGAAAACCCCTCGGCGGCGGAATTCGCCGACCAGATCACCCGCGTGGTGGCGGCGGATCTTGCCGGGACTGGGCTTTTCCGGGAGATCCCGCAATCGGCGCATATCGCGCGCATCTCGAACTTCGACGCGCCGGTGTCCTACGCGGACTGGAAGGCGATCAACGCGCAGGCGCTTGTTACCGGGTCGGTGGCGCTTGGCTCCGACGGGCGGCTGAACGTCAAGTTCCGGCTTTTCGACGTGTTCTCGGGGCAGCCCATGGGCGACGGGCTCCAGTTCGGCGGCGGGTCCGCGAACTGGCGGCGGATCGCGCACAAGGTGGCCGACCAGGTCTATGCCCGGATCACCGGCGAAAGCGGCTATTTCGACAGCCGGGTGGTCTTCGTGTCCGAAAGCGGGCCGAAGGACGCGCGGCTGAAGCGGCTGGCGATCATGGACTACGACGGCGCCAACGTGCAATATCTGACCGACAGTTCGGCCATCGTCCTGGCGCCGCGCTTTTCGCCCGACGGAAGCCGGGTTCTGTTCACCTCCTATGAGACCGGCTTTCCGCGGATCAAGATGCTCGACATTGCATCGGTGACCTCCCAGCCGCTTGCGGACCTGTCGGGCAACATGACCTTCGCGCCGCGCTTTTCGCCCGATGGCGGAACGGTGATCTATTCGGTCGAACAGGGCGGCAACACGGACCTTTACGCCCTGGCGCTCGGGTCGAACCAGCCGGTCAGGCTGACCAACGCACCCTCGATCGAGACGGCACCTTCGTTTTCGCCCGACGGCACGCGCGTTGTCTTCGAAAGCGACCGGTCGGGGACGCAACAGCTTTACGTCATGCCTGTAAGCGGCGGGGAACCGACGCGCATCAGCTTCGGCGAGGGGCGCTATGGCACCCCGGTCTGGAGCCCGCGCGGCGACCTGATCGCGTTCACCAAGCAGAACGCTGGCCGCTTTCATATCGGCGTCATGCGCGCCGACGGCAGCGAGGAACGGCTCTTGACTGCGTCCTTCCTGGACGAGGGCCCGACCTGGGCCCCCAATGGGCGCGTCATCATGTTCACCCGGGAAAGCGCGGGCGCGGGCGGTTCGGCGCAGCTATACTCGGTCGATATTTCCGGGCGGAACCTGCGTGCGGTCCCGACAGAGGGGGCGGCGTCGGACCCGGCGTGGTCGCCGCTGTTGCCCTGACACGAAGACTGCCGCGCGGCGTTCCCAAGCGCCGGGCGGAATGATAAGGTAACGGCCATCGAGCCATAAACAAGAGGCGGCAGTGAAATGAACAAGTTCTCGATGATCCTTCTTCTGGCAGGTGCGCTGGGCGTGTCGGCCTGTAACAACCCCGACCGTTTCGGCGCGGGCGGCGGCGCCGGTGGCGCGGGCGGGGCAGGCGGCATCACCGCGGCATCGCTTGGCGATCCGAACGACCCGAACTCTCCGGCGTATTTCAACCAGACCATCGGTGACACCGTGCGGTTTGCCGTCGATCAGTCGACCCTGACGCCGGAATCGCAGAATGTCCTGGCCGGCCAGGCGCAGTGGATGAACCAGCATCCGCAATACAGCGCCGTGGTCGAAGGTCATGCCGACGAACAGGGCACCCGCGAATACAACATCGCGCTGGGCGCGCGCCGCGCCGCTGCCGTGCAGGAATTCCTGATCGCGCAGGGCGTTTCGCCGGCGCGCCTGCGGACGGTGTCCTACGGCAAGGAACGCCCGCTCGCCATCTGTTCGGACGAGGCGTGCTATGCGCAGAACCGGCGTGCGGTGACGGTGATCACCGTCGGCGGCGGCGTCTGATCCGGAAGGCGACATGATCCGGGCGCTGGTCCTTTCCTCCCTCATTGCGGCGGCGGCCTTGCCCGTCGCCGCGCAGAATGCCGAAACGCTGGCTGACCTGAGGGCAGAGCTGATGCGGCTCGCCCAGGATCTGCAGTCGTTGCGCGGTGAACTTGTCGCGGGCGGGCAATCCGCGATGCAGGCGGCGGGCGGGACCGGCGCGCTTGACCGGATGAACGCGATGGAGGCCGAGATCGTCCGGCTGACCGCGCGGACCGAGGAGCTTCAGAACCGGGTCGACCGCGTCGTCGCGGACGGCACGAACCGGATCGGCGATCTGGAGTTCCGCATCTGCGAGCTGGAAGACGGCTGCGACGTGTCGAACATGCCCATCACCGGCATGCTGGGCGGGGCCGCTGGCGGTGGCGGTGCTGCGGTTGCGCCGGCCGCGCCGTCCGTCCCCGAAGCCCCGGCGTCCAATGGCGGCACGCCCGAACTGGCGATCAGCGAACAGGCGGATTTCGACCGCGCGAAGGCGGCGCTGGATGGCGGCGAATACCAGGCCGCGGCCGATGGTTTCGCGGCCTTCGCCAATGCCTATCCGGGCAGCCCGCTGACCGGCAACGCGCATTTCCTGCGGGGCGAGGCGATGGCCGGTCTGGGCGATACATCGGGCGCGGCGCGTGCTTATCTTGACGCGTTCTCCGGCGCGCCCGACGGGCCGATGGCGCCGGCCGCGCTCTTCCGGCTTGGCGCGGCGCTCGGTCTTCTGGGCCAGGTGCAGGAAGCCTGCGTGACGCTGGGCGAGGTGCCGCGCCGGTTCCCGAACGCCCCCGAGGCCGCCGAGGCGACTTCGACGATGCAAACCCTCGGGTGCCAGTGACCGGGAACGACAGCCGTCTTCTGGCGGATCTGCGGGATTTCCTTGCGCCCGGGCGGTCCGACCGCCTGGGCGTTGCCGTTTCCGGCGGCAGCGATTCAACCGCGCTACTGTGCCTGCTGGCCGACCTGCGCGGCACCGGCGGGCCGGACCTGGCCGCGGTGACCGTCGATCACGGCCTGCGACCCGAAGCGGCAGGCGAGGCGCGTTCGGTCGCGGCGCTTTGCGCGCGGCTTGGCGTCAGCCACACGATCTGCCGCTGGGACGGCTGGGACGGGACCGGCAACCTGCCCGACCAGGCGCGGCGCGCGCGGCAGAATCTGATCGCCGGCTGGGCAAGCGGTCTGGGCATCGGCGCGGTGGCGCTGGCCCACACCCGCGACGACCAGGCCGAGACGGTTCTCTTGCGGCTGGCGCGGGGGTCGGGCGTGGACGGCCTGTCCGGGATGGCGCCCCGGCGGCACGCGCTGGGCATCGACTGGCTGCGCCCGCTTCTGCAGGCATCGCGGGAAGAATTGCGCGATGTCCTTGTCCGCCGCGGCGTCGGCTGGTCCGAGGATCCGACCAATGCCGACGACAGCTATGACCGGGTAAAGGCCCGAAAGGCGCTCGCCGTGCTGGCGCCACTTGGTCTTGACGCCGCGGGGTTGGCCGGCACCGCCGCGCATATGGCGCGGGCGCGCGCGGCGCTGGATATGGCGACCGCCGACCTTGCCCGGTCCGCCTGCCGGATAGAGGCGGGCGACGTGATCATCGCGCGCCCGGCCTTCGAGGCCGCGCCAGAGGAAATTCGTCTGCGCCTGCTGTCGCACGCGGTCCGCTGGGTGACAGCGGCCGCGTACCGGCCCCGGTTTGCCCCCCTGTCCGAGGCGCTGGAGGCCATGGGCCGGGGCAGCCGGCGCACGCTGGCCGGGGCGGTCCTGTCGGCGGGGCCGCGTGCGATCCGGGTGACGCGGGAATATCGCGCCGTCGCCGGGCTGACGGCCGCGCCGGGTGCGGTCTGGGACCGGCGCTGGCGCATCCTGGGCCCGGCCCCCGAGGGCGCCGAGGTGCGCGCGCTCGGGCCCGTCGGGCTTGGGATGCTGGAAAATCCGCGCGGTTCGGGCCTGCCCCATGCGACGCTGATCGCATCGCCCGCCCTATGGTCGGGCGCGCGGCTTGTCGCCGCACCGGTGGCCGGTTCCGGCGATAGTTGGCACGCAGAGCCGGTATTCGACGCGACAAGCTTCATTCCGGCGATTTTCGCGCATTGAACCTGACCGGCATATCTCTATTTTAGAAGGCAAGCCCGCCGTGCGCGCTTGCGGGGACGCTGCGCGCATGCGGGAAACAGATTTGTTGGAGGTGCCCTTTGGGTAACGCTAGAAACCTGGCCTTCTGGGTCGTGCTCTTTCTGCTGGTCCTGGCGCTGTTCACGCTCTTCAAGGGCGATCCGACCAGCGTCGGCGGCAGCACGATTTCCTATTCCCAGTTCATGGATCGGGTCGACAAGGGCGAGGTTGAAAGCGTCGTCCTCGATGGCGAGACCGTGCAGATCCGCACGACCGACGGCAAGCAGCTTGTCACCGTCCGTCCTGCGGGCGAGTCGATCGCCGACCAGTTGATCGCCAAGAACGTGGACGTGACCGCGAAGCGGCAGGAACAGTCGGGCTTCCTTTCGCTCTTCGGGTTCTGGCTTCCGTTCCTTGTGCTGATCGGCGTCTGGATCTTCTTCATGAACCGGATGCAGGGCGGCGGGAAGGGCGGGGCCATGGGCTTCGGCAAGAGCAGGGCCAAGCTTCTGACCGAACGTCAGGGACGCGTGACCTTCGACGACGTGGCCGGCATCGACGAGGCCAAGGAGGAGCTGGAGGAGATCGTGGAGTTCCTCAGGAACCCGCAGAAATTCTCGCGCCTCGGCGGCAAGATCCCGAAGGGCGCGCTTCTGGTCGGCCCTCCGGGCACCGGCAAGACGCTTCTGGCGCGCGCCATCGCCGGTGAGGCGGGGGTGCCCTTCTTCACCATCTCCGGCTCCGACTTCGTCGAGATGTTTGTGGGTGTCGGCGCGTCCCGCGTGCGCGACATGTTCGAACAGGCCAAGAAGAACGCCCCCTGCATCGTCTTCATCGACGAAATCGACGCGGTGGGCAGGGCGCGTGGCGTCGGTATCGGCGGCGGCAACGACGAACGCGAACAGACGCTGAACCAGCTTCTGGTCGAGATGGACGGCTTTGATGCCAACGAAGGTGTTATCATCGTCGCAGCCACCAACCGCCGCGACGTTCTGGACCCCGCGCTGTTGCGCCCGGGCCGCTTCGATCGCCAGATCACCGTTCCCAACCCCGACATCAAGGGACGCGAAAAGATCCTGGGCGTGCATGCCCGCAAGGTGCCGCTGGGGCCGAATGTTGACCTGCGCATCATCGCGCGCGGCACGCCGGGCTTTTCGGGCGCCGACCTGGCCAACCTGGTGAACGAGGCCGCCCTGATGGCCGCGCGCGTTGGCCGTCGGTTCGTGACCATGGAGGATTTCGAAAGCGCCAAGGACAAGGTCATGATGGGCGCCGAACGCCGGTCGATGGTCATGACGCAGGAACAGAAGGAAAAGACCGCCTATCACGAGGCGGGGCACGCCATCGTCGGCCTCAAGCTGACGAAGACCGACCCGGTCTACAAGGCGACGATCATTCCGCGTGGCGGCGCCCTTGGCATGGTCGTCAGCCTGCCCGAGATGGACAAGCTGCAGATGCTCAAGGATGAGGCGCGCGAAAAGATCGCCATGACCATGGCGGGCAAGGCGGCCGAGATCTACAAATACGGCCCCGACAGCGTCTCCTCCGGCCCGGTCGGCGACATCCAGCAGGCGTCAAGCCTTGCGCGGGCGATGGTCATGCGCTGGGGCATGTCCGACAAGGTCGGCAACATCGACTATTCCGAGGCGCACGAGGGCTATCGTGGCAATACCGGCGGTTTCTCGGTTTCGGCGCATACCAAGGAACTGATCGAGGAAGAGGTCAAGCGCTTCATCGACGAGGGCTACGCCAACGCATCCCGCATCATCGAGGAGAACGCCGAGGAATTCGAGCGTCTGGCGCAGGGCCTTCTGGAATACGAGACGCTGACCGGCGAAGAGATCAAGCGCGTGATGCGGGGCGATCCGCCGCAACCCGGCGACGGCGAAGGCGAAGGTGACAAGACCGAGGAAAGCGCCGCACCAAGCGTCACCGCGATCCCGAAGACGAAGCCGCGCACGCCGAAAGGCGGGATGGAGCCCGAACCTTCGGCCTGAGGCGACAAGAACCTTTCGGAAGGCCCCTTCGGGGGCCTTTCCTGTGAAGACGGCGGGATGGGCCAGGCAGCGGGCCGCGATGCGCGCCTTGCGCGACCGGTGCCAACCCCCCTGGCGTTTCGTCCGACACCGCCCTGACGGCGGCCCGACCCGGGGAGCACAGATCAGATGAGAGCCCGCGCCAGATGACCGGAAACCTGGACTGGAACCCCGCGGCATATGCCCGTTTCGCCGATCTGCGGCTCAGGCCGGCGCTTGATCTTCTGGGGCGTGTCGGCGCCTTGCCGGCCGGCGATGTCGTCGATCTGGGCTGCGGGGCCGGGTCGGTCGGCCCGGCGCTGCGCGACCGTTTCACGGGCCGCACCATCGTGGGCGTCGATGCTTCGCCCGCCATGCTGGCCGAGGCCGACCGGTCAGGGGCATATGATGCGATCCGGGCAGCGGATATCAATGACTGGGTGCCCGAAGCCGCCCCGGCCCTGATCTTTTCCAACGCGGCCCTCCATTGGCTTGACGGTCACGAAGGGCTTGTCGCCCGATTGGCCGCCCTTCTGCCCGAGGGTGGCGTTCTTGCGGTGCAGATGCCGCGCCAGTACGGCGCGCCGTCGCACCGGTTCCTGCGCGACTTCGCGGCAGAGATGTTCCCCGACCGCTTCGACTTTTCCGGCTGGGTTCCGCCGGTCGATGCGCCGGTCGCCTATCACCGCCTGCTGTCGCCGCTTGGCCGGGCCGATGTCTGGGAAACCGATTATGTCCAGCGCCTTGCCCCGGTGGCCGAAGGGCATCCTGTGCGCCGCTTCACCGAATCGACCGCGATGCGCCCTTTCGCCGAAAAGCTCGACGCCGCCGAACTGCGCGCCTTTCTTGCCCGCTACGAGGCGGCACTGGCCGCCGCCTACCCGGTCGAGGCGGACGGATCGGTGCTTTTCCCCTTCCGGCGCCTGTTCTTCGTGCTGACACGCGGTTCGATTGGGTCGGTCTAGTGTGCGGTGCATCGGAAAAGGGGTTTCCTATGCGCTGCACCTGTTGCTGGATGGTAGCGACAATGCGTGTCGCTGCTGGCGATTCCGACAAAATAAGTGTCGGAAATCTCCGTATACCTCGGCATTCGGTCGGCTAAGACGGGCGGGACCCGAGGCTGACTGCAGGGAGACAGAGGCAACATGGCGTTCAAGACGGATATTGAGATTGCGCGGGAAGCGAAGAAGCGGCCGATCCAGGAGATTGGCGACAAGCTTGGCATCCCGACGGAGCACCTGCTGCCCTATGGCCACGACAAGGCGAAGGTGAGCCAGGACTTCATCCGTTCGCTTGAAGGTCGCCGGGATGGCAAGCTGATCCTTGTGACCGCGATCAACCCGACGCCTGCGGGCGAGGGCAAGACGACGACGACGGTTGGCCTTGGCGACGGGCTGAACCGGATCGGCAAGAAGGCGGTGATCTGCATCCGCGAAGCCTCGCTCGGGCCGAACTTCGGGATGAAGGGCGGGGCGGCGGGCGGCGGCTACGCGCAGGTCGTGCCGATGGAGGAGATGAACCTTCACTTCACCGGCGACTTCCACGCGATCACCAGCGCCCACAACCTTTTGTCGGCGATGATCGACAACCACATCTACTGGGGCAACGAGCTTCAGATCGACGAGCGCCGCGTGTCGTGGCGCCGGGTGATGGACATGAACGACCGCGCGCTGCGCGATATCGTGGTGTCGCTGGGCGGGGTGTCGAACGGCTTCCCGCGGCAGACCGGTTTTGACATCACCGTGGCCTCCGAAGTCATGGCGATCCTGTGCCTTTCGAAGGATCTCGAGGATCTGCAGAAGCGTCTGGGCGACATCGTCGTCGCCTATCGCCGCGACAAGTCGCCGATCTATTGCCGCGACATCAAGGCCGACGGGGCGATGACCGTCCTTCTGAAGGACGCGATGCAGCCGAACCTTGTGCAGACGCTGGAAAACAACCCGGCCTTTGTCCACGGCGGGCCGTTTGCGAACATCGCGCATGGCTGCAACTCGGTCATCGCGACGAAGACGGCGCTGAAACTGGGCGAGTATGTCGTGACCGAAGCGGGCTTCGGGGCTGACCTTGGCGCCGAGAAGTTCTTCGACATCAAGTGCCGCAAGGCGGGGCTGAAGCCCGCGGCGGCGGTGATCGTGGCCACGGTGCGCGCGATGAAGATGAACGGGGGCGTTGCCAAGGCCGACCTGGGGGCGGAGAACGTCGATGCGGTGAAGAAGGGCTGCCCGAACCTTGGCCGCCACATCGCCAACGTGAAGAGCTTCGGGGTGCCGGTGGTCGTGGCGATCAACCACTTCTATTCCGACACGGATGCGGAAGTGGCGGCGGTCAAGGCCTATGTCGCCGAACAGGGCGCCGAGGCGATCCTGTGCAAGCACTGGGCGAACGGGTCTGCGGGGATCGAGGATCTGGCCCACAAGGTCGTCGAGCTTGCTGAAAGCGGCAGCGCGAACTTCGCCCCGCTCTATCCCGACGAGATGCCGCTGTTCCAGAAGATCGAGACCATCGCCAAGCGGATCTACCACGCCGACGAGGTTCTGGCCGACAAGTCGATCCGTGACCAGCTGAAGACCTGGGAAGACGCGGGCTACGGGCATCTGCCGGTCTGCATGGCGAAGACGCAATACAGCTTCACCACCGACCCGAACCGCCGCGGCGCGCCGACCGGCCATTCGGTTCCGGTGCGCGAGGTGCGGCTTTCGGCTGGCGCGGGCTTCATCGTTGTGATCTGCGGCGAGATCATGACGATGCCCGGGCTGCCGCGGACGCCGGCGGCGGAAGTGATCCGCATCAACGCCGAGGGCAACGTCGAGGGCCTGTTCTGATCGAGGACGCCGGGGGGCTTCACGCCCCCCGGACCCCCCGTGGAGTATTTGGGCCAGAATGAAGGGGTGCGCAGTGTGTTGCAGGAGCGTGGGGGCGCATGACGGGTGACGGCATGCACGCGCCCGGCGACTGCGCGACGATGTGCGAGCTTCGTGCCGAGATCGACCGCCTGGACGCGGAGATCGTCGCCAGGCTGGCCGAACGCGCGGGTTACATCGACCGTGCGGCGGAACTGAAGAGGGGCAATGGCCTGCCCGCCCGGATCGACGCGCGGGTGGAAGAGGTCGTGGCGAAGGTGACTGCACGGGCCGAGGCCCTGGGCCTTGATCCCGTGCTGGTGGAGAAACTGTGGCGCGGGCTGATCGAGTGGTCGATCGACCGCGAGGAGCGGGCACTGGGAAGGAAATAGGCGGATGACGGCGAAGATCATCGACGGCAAGGCCTTTGCGGCCAGGGTACGGGGCCAGGTGGCCGAGCATGTCGCGCGGCTGAAGGCCGGCCACGGGATCACCCCGGGGCTTGCGGTGGTTCTGGTGGGCGAGGATCCGGCCAGCCAGGTCTATGTCCGCTCGAAGGGCAAGCAGACCGTCGAGGCGGGGATGAACTCCTACGAGCACAAGCTTGACGCGGACACGTCGGAGGCGGAGCTTCTGGCGCTGATCGGCAGGCTGAACGCGGATCCGGCGGTGCATGGCATCCTGGTGCAGCTGCCCTTGCCGAAGCATCTGGATTCGGATCTTGTGATCAATGCGATCGATCCGGCGAAGGACGTTGACGGGTTCCACATATCGAACGTCGGGTTGCTGGGGACGGGGCAGAAAAGCATGGTGCCCTGCACGCCCTTGGGCTGCCTGATGATGCTGCGCGACCACCACGGGTCACTGGCCGGGATGGACGCGGTCGTGGTCGGGCGATCGAACATCGTCGGCAAGCCGATGGCGCAGCTTCTCCTGGGCGACAGCTGCACGGTGACGATCGCGCACAGCCGGACGAAGGATCTGGGCGAGGTCTGCCGCCGCGCCGACATCCTGGTCGCGGCCGTGGGCCGGCCGGAGATGATCCCGGGCGACTGGGTGAAGCCCGGCGCGACGGTGATCGACGTGGGCATCAACCGCATCGAGCGCGACGGCAAGACCGTGCTGGTGGGCGATGTCGACTTCGACAGCGCCGTGAAGGCCGCCGGCGCCATCACCCCGGTCCCGGGCGGCGTCGGTCCGATGACCATCGCCTGCCTCCTCGCCAACACCCTTACCGCCTGCTGCAGAGCAAACGGCCTCATGGAGCCAGAGGGCCTCACAGCCTGAGAGAAATGGGTAAGGCGCCCGAAAGCCCCGGCAGGACCGGGGCTTCTTGCGTTTGCGCGGAGGCTTAGGCCCCGTCCGCCTCGTCGGCGACCCGCGCCAGATACCTTCCGTATTGGGTCTTGAGATAGGGCTTGGCGAGGTTGCGCAGCGCGTCGGTGCCGATCCAGCCGTTCAGGAAGGCGATCTCCTCGGGGCAGCCGACCTTGAGGTTCTGTCGCGCCTCGATCGTGCGGATGAATTCCGCGGCTTCCAGAAGGCTTTCGTGCGTCCCGGTGTCGAGCCAGGCATAGCCGCGCCCCATGCGTTCGACATTCAATTGCCCCTCGGCGCGGTAGAGGTTGAGAAGATCGGTGATCTCAAGCTCGCCCCGGGCGGAGGGGCGGATGGCGCGGGCGCGTTCGGGCGCGGTGCCGTCGAGAAAGTAGATCCCGGTCACGGCGTAGTCGCTTTTTGGATGCTCGGGCTTTTCGCTGATCGACAGGACGCGGCCGTCACGGTCGAATTCGACCACGCCATAGCGTTCGGGGTCGGCGACGCGGTAGCCGAAGACGGTTCCGCCGCGGGCCTGCCGATCCGCCGTCTTCAGCTTGTCCGACAGGCCGGGGCCGAAAAAGACGTTGTCGCCCAGAACCATGGCCGAAGGGGCGCCGCCCAGGAAGTCCTCGGCCAGGAGGTAGGCCTGCGCAAGCCCGTCGGGCGAGGGCTGTTCGATGAAGTCGAACCGCATCCCCCAGGCGGACCCGTCCCCGAGGAGCGCGCGGAACTGCGGCAGGTCGCGCGGGGTCGAGATGATCGCCACTTCGCGGATATGGCACAGCATCAGCGCCGAGAGCGGGTAGTAGATCATCGGCTTGTCGTAGAGCGGCAGCATCTGCTTGGACACTGAATGGGTGATCGGGTAAAGGCGCGTGCCCGAACCGCCAGCCAGAATGATGCCCTTGCGGCCCGTTGCGGTCATTGGTCTGTCTCCAGTTCCTTGAGTACCCGGGCAAGCCCCGCCTTCCAGTCGGGCTGGGCGATGCCGTAGAGGTCATTTATGCGCGTGCAGTCGAGCGCGGAATTCGCGGGGCGCCGGGCCGGGGTCGGGTAGGCGCTGCCGGGGATGCGCAGCACCGACGGTTTTCGTGGCAGCGCGCATGCGGCGAAGATCGCCTCGGCGAAGCCGGCCCAACTGACGGTCGGCGCGCCGGCGAAATGGTAGATGCCGCCGGGCTTTCCGGCCGCGATGCCCTCGGCCAGGGTTACGAGGGCGGCCGCGATGTCGGCGGCGGGAGTGGGGCCGCCCTGCTGGTCGTCCACGACCGACAGCGTGTCACGTTCGGCGCCAAGGCGCAGCATCGTCTTCACGAAGTTCTTGCCGTGGGCGGAAAAGACCCAGGCGGTGCGCAGGATCGCGTGAGGGCCGCCAGCCATCGTCACCTGGCGTTCGCCCTCGGCCTTGGTCGCACCATAGACCCCAAGCGGAGCGGTCGCGTCATCCTCGCGCCAGGGGCGGGCGGCTGAGCCGTCGAAGACGTAGTCCGTGGAGATATGGAGGAAGGGCAGCCCCCTGGCGGCGGCGGCGCGGGCCATCGCTCCGGGCGCTTCCGCGTTGACCAGACGGGCCGTTTCCGCATCCGTTTCGGCGGCATCGACGGCGGTGTAGGCGGCGGCGTTGATGACGGCATCCGCCCCGGTTGCTGCGACGGCGGCGGCGCATGTGGCGGGATCGCGCAGGTCGGCCCGGTCGCGGCCCAGGACCTCGGCGCTGTGCCCGGCCGCGGGAACCGCGCGCGCCAGTTCGCGTGCGACCTGCCCAGTTTCGCCGAAAATCAGAAAGTGCATCTTGTCCTCGTTGCCCGACGTGGCTTTTTGACATGCAAGCATGCCGGGGGAAAAGAAGATTCGACCTGTTGGCTCGCGTCTGAACACGGACAATCACGCCTGCGCGAGATTTCCGACATATCGTTACCATTTCGGAAATGAATGGCGATGTTGATCGCGGATGGCGCCCGGTCGCGCCCGCGAGACCGTGACCGGCAACACCAATCCACCGGAGCCCCGGTGTGGGACATTCAGACTGTCCATCCGTCTCGCTGGAAAGAAAAGATGATCGGAAAACCCGTTTCCCTCGCCGGCCGCAAGATGGCGCTTGCCGGCCTGTCCACCCTGGCCGTGATCGTTGCACTCGGGACGCCGCTTGCGCCGTTGCCCATCGCGGGCAGTGCGGCGCTTGCCGCCGTCGGCGATCCGCTGACCTCCTACGCGGATATCGTCTCCGCCGACAAACCGGCGGTCGTCACCGTCACGACCGAAATCGCGCGGCCCGTCTCCCAGATGGACCAGAATGGACAGCAGGGCGTCCCGCCCGATGAATTCTTCCGCCGCTTCTTCGGCGAGAACGGACCCTTCCCGGGCTTTCCGGGGATGCCGGGCGGCGGCCAGGGGCAGGGGCCCGAACAGGCGCCCCACGGTCGGGCGCTCGGGTCGGGCTTCATCGTGTCGGCGGATGGCTATGTGGTGACCAACAACCATGTGATCGAAGGCGCGACGAAGATCACCGTCAAGCTTGACGACGGGCGCGATCTGCCCGCCACGCTGGTCGGGACCGATGCGAAAAGCGACATCGCGGTCCTCAAGGTGGATGCCGGCGGCGATCTGCCGATCATCGCATGGGGCGACAGCGACGCGCTGCAGACGGGCGACCCCGTCCTGGCGATCGGCGATCCGTTCGGGATCGGCACCACGGTGACGGCGGGGATCGTGTCGGCGCGCGGGCGCGATCTGCATTCCGGCCCCTATGACGATTTCATCCAGGTCGATGCCGCGATCAACCATGGCAACTCCGGCGGGCCCCTTGTCGATGCCAGGGGACAGGTCGTCGGGATCAATACCGCGATCTATTCGCCGAACGGGGGCAACGTGGGGGTCGGCTTCGCCATACCCGCCGCGCATGCCGAAAAGGTCGTGGCGCAGATCATCGAGCACGGCACCATCGAACACGGCTTTATCGGCGTGTCGATCCAGCCCGTCGACGCAGAGATTGCCGGGGCCATCGGGCTTGACAAGGCGGCCGGTGCGCTGGTTGCCGCCGTCCAGGACGCCTCGCCTGCCTTCAAGGCGGGGATCCAGGTCGGCGACGTGGTGCTGAAGGTCAATGGCGGCGATGTCGCGACGCCCAAGGACCTGTCGCGCGCGATTGCCGATCTGGCGCCGGGCGAAAAGGCGGATCTGGTGGTCCTGCGCGGCGGGGATGAGACCGACGTGTCGATCACAGTGGGCAAGATGGACGCGGACGAGGTCGCCTCGGCCGCGATGCCGGGCGACAGCGGCGCGGGCGTGGCGGTGGCCGATCTCGGCCTGTCGCTGCAAACGCTGACGCCCACCGACAGCCAGGCGCTTGGCCTGCCCGAAGACACTCAGGGCGCGATCGTGTCGCGCGTCGAACCGGGCGGCGAGGCGGCCGACAAGGGCATCCAGCAGGGCGACGTGATCCTGTCGGTCAACCAGGCCTCGGTCGCCAGCGCCGAAGACGTTGCGACGGCGATCGAGAAGGCCAGGAACAAGCACCGCGATGCCGCGCTCCTGCTGATCGCGCGGGGCCAGGAACGGTCCTTCGTGGCGGTGCCTTTCCACGTCGGCTGAGCGGTGGTCGACCGGTGCCGATGAACCGGGGCAGGGCGCGGCGGCGACGTCGCGCCCTAACCCTTACCCGTGCCGAGCCTTTCGCCCACGCCGTCGCGGCCTTGTAGCGCGCGCCACCAGTCCTCGTGGTCGAGGAACCATTGCACGGTCTTTTCCAGCCCCTGCTCAAGCGTGACGGTGGGGCGCCAGCCCAGTTCCGTGCGGATGCGCGACGGGTCGATGGCATAGCGTTTGTCGTGGCCGGGCCGGTCGGTGACAAAGGCGATCTGTTCGGCATAGGGCCGGTTGCCTGGCCGCTTTTCGTCAAGGATGCCGCAGATCGTTCGCACGATGTCGAGGTTCGTCGCCTCGTTCTCGCCGCCGATATTGTAGCTGCGGCCGACTTTGCCTTTCGAGACGACCAGCAACAAGGCGTCGGCGTGATCCTCGACAAAGAGCCAGTCGCGCACATTGTCGCCCGCGCCGTAGACCGGGATCGGCGCCCCGGCGAGGGCCTTGAGGATCACCACGGGAATCAGCTTTTCGGGGAAGTGATAGGGGCCGTAGTTGTTGGAACAGTTCGTCAGGACGACCGGCAGCCCATAGGTTTCGTGCCAGGCACGGACGAGGTGGTCCGACGACGCCTTGGACGCAGAATAGGGGGACCGGGGATCGTAGGGTGTATCCTCGGTGAACTGGCCGGTGGGGCCGAGCGATCCGAACACTTCGTCCGTCGAGATGTGGTGAAAGCGGAAAGCTGCCGGACGGCCCGCCGCTGTCCAGTAGGCCCGGGCCGCTTCCAGCATCGTGTAGGTGCCGGTGATGTTCGTCTCGATGAAGGCTGCGGGGCCGTCGATCGACCGGTCGACATGGCTTTCGGCCGCCAGGTGCATGATCGCGTCGGGGCGATGGCGGTCCAGGATCGCGTCGATCCGCGGCCTGTCGCAGATATCGGCCTGTTCGAAGGCGTAGTGCGGGCTGTCGGACACTTCGGCCACGTTCGAAAGGCTGCCGGCATAGGTCAGCTTGTCGAGGTTCACGACCGAATGGCCCGCGCGGATCGCGTGGCGGATGACGGCCGAACCGATGAAGCCGGCCCCCCCGGTGACAAGGATCTTCATGGCTGGGCCTCGTGGGTGAAAGGGGACCGGAAGCTGTCGAAGGGGGCCGCGTCCCGGTCCTTGTCGGAAAGGATCGCCGTTTCGGGGTCCATGCCCCAGTCGATGCCGATCGCGGGATCGTCGAAGCGAACGGCGCCGTCACAGTCCGGAGCGTAGAAATCGGAACACTTGTACAGAACCTCGCAATCGGGTTCGCGGGTGACGAAGCCGTGCAGGAACCCCGCCGGGATCAGTAGCTGGCGACCGTTTTCCGCCGAAAGCTCCACCCCGATCCACTTGCCATAGGCGGGCGATCCCGCGCGGATGTCCACCGCCACGTCGAAGATCCGCCCGCGCCCGCAGCGCACCAGCTTGGCCTGGGCATGCGGGGGCGACTGGTAGTGAAGCCCGCGCACGGTGCCTGCGTCGCGAGAATAGGAATGGTTGTCCTGGACGAAGTCGGTGGCGACGCCGGCGTCGGCCAGGGCCCTTGCGTTCCAGACTTCGGAAAACCACCCGCGCGCGTCACCGAAGCGGCGTGGCGTCAGGATCAGGACGCCGTCAAGGGCGGTCGGTTCGATCTGCATGTCGGTCCTTTGCGCGAAAGTGCGTTCGCTCCGTCTTAAGGCCAAGGCGCGATTGGGAAAAGTGCCTTGTCTTCCCCGGCCTCAGGCGCGCGACAGGAACAAACCGGCTGCAACCAGTGCGACAGCCGCGATCCGTCTGGGCGATATCGGCTGCACGGCTAGGCCGAAGGCGCCGAAATGGTCGATCAGGATCGCCGCGCCCAACTGGCCGAGGATCAGCGCGGCCAGCGCGGTCAGCACGCCGAGGGTGGAGATGCTGGAGACCATCGCCCAGACGTAGAAGGCCCCCAGCAACCCGCCCGCGAACTGCCAGAATGGCACCCCGCCCAATCGCGCCAGCGCACCGCCCGATCCGACAAGCGTCAACGCCATGAGGCAGGCGAAACCGACACCGAAGGAAACCGCCGCCGCCGCAAGCGGGCTTTGCAGGCTGCGCCCAAGGGCGCCGTTGACCGGCGCCTGAACAGCGACCGCCGCCCCGCCAAGGACAATCAGAAGAACCGCAACCAGGGTTCCCTGTGTCATGGCGCTAAAGCATCCCCGGCACGACAAGGTCGGGCGGGCGATGACCGTCGGCAAAGGTCTTGATGTTGATGATGACCTTTTCGCCCATCTCGGTTCGCCCCTCGACCGTGGCCGACCCCATGTGAGGCAACAGGACGACGTTGGACAGTTCCCGCAAGCGCGGGTTGATTTCGACCCCGTGTTCATAGACGTCCAGCCCCGCGCCGGCGATTTCACCCGCGCGCAGCATCCGCGTCAGCGCGTTTTCGTCGATGACCTCGCCGCGCGAGGTGTTGACGATCACGCCAGATGGTTTGAGGAGCTTCAGCCGACGCGCGTTCATCAGGTGGAAGGTCGCAGGGGTATGCGGGCAGTTGATGGAAATCACATCCATACGGCTGACCATCTGATCAAGGCTTTCCCAGTAAGTCGCCTCGACCTCGGCCTCCTGCTCGGGGCGCAGGCGCTTGCGGTTGTGATAGTGGATCTGCATTCCGAAGGCGCGCGCACGGCGCGCAACGGCGGTGCCGATGCGCCCCATCCCCAGGATGCCAAGCCGCCGCCCGCCTACGCGCCCGCCCATGAACGCCGTCGGCGCCCAGCCTTTCCATTCGCCCGATTGCATGACCGCCAGCCCCTCGGGGATGCGCCGCGTCACCGCAAGGATCAGCGCCATCGTCATGTCGGCCGTGTCTTCGGTCACGACGCCGGGCGTGTTCGATACCAGGATGCCGCGCTGGCGGGCCGAGGCCACGTCGACATGGTCGATGCCGGCGCCGTAGTTCGCGATGAGCTTGAGTTTTTCGCCCGCCTGCGCCAGCAGGTTCGCGTCGATCTGGTCGGTGACGCAGGGAACCAGCACATCGGCGCGCTGCATCGCGGCGGCCAGCTCCTCGCGCGTCATCTTGGTGTCGGGATCGCGCAGCTCCACGTCGAAGAGTTCCTTCATCCGTGTCTCTACCGCCTCGGGCAGGCGTCGCGTGACGACAACACTCAGACGCTGTGAAGGCATGGCGGCTTCTCCTCTCTTTCGCGGCGCGCTCTTAGTTGGCAAAGTGCAGGGGAACGGGGCAAGCCACAAGCCCCGAAAAGGGCGCCGGTCGTGGCGCGAGGGCAAGAGAGCAGGCAGATGAAGCGGACAAGCCGCGGCGGCATCGCATTGACAATCCTGTTGGCGCTTGCAGGTCCGGTTCGGGCCGCGCAGGGCGATGGCGCGAAGGGGGCGGTCACGAATCTGCCGCTTCCGCGCTATGTCTCCTTGAAGACGAGCGAGGGCAACGTGCGGCGCGGGCCAAGCCTGTCGCACCGGATCGACTGGGTCTTCACCCACCGGGCGATGCCGCTGCGCATTACCGCGGAATTCGGACACTGGCGCCGGGTCGAGGACAACGAGGGCCAGGGCGGCTGGATTCACTATTCGCTCCTGTCGGGCGTTCGCACCGTCCTGGTCGAACAGGACATGGCCGCCCTGCACACCCGCCCCGAGGCCGATGCCCCGGTGGTCGCACAGGCGCAGGCGGGTGTGATCGCGCGGCTTGGTGCCTGCGACGACGACTGGTGCGAGATTTCGGCCGACGGCGGCGATGGCTGGGTGGCCAAGACCGCGCTTTGGGGGGTGGACCCCGGCGAATTGCGCGATTGATCCGGCGCTGGCCAGCGGTCGCGCGGCGCGCTATGGCACCGTCGGCGATCGGGGGATTGCGATGACGAACGGGAATTTCGACAGGCTGAACATCTCTGCGGGGCTCGCCTCGGTTGCTGTGGCGGCCACGCTTGTGGTGCTCAAGCTTTGGGCGCTGGGCCAGACCGCGTCGCTGTCGGTCGCCGCGTCGCTTGCCGACAATGCGCTGGATCTGATGATGTCGACCGGTGGGCTGATCGCGATCATCTATGCCGCGCGGCCCGCCGACGAGGATCATGCTTTCGGGCATACCTCGGTCGAGGATCTGGCGGCGCTGGCGCAGTCGATGTTCGTCGCCGTTTCGGGTGTCGTGATCGGTTGGGTGGCGGTCGAGCGCCTTCTTGGTGTGACCGAAGCGCGTATCGCGGCGGAAAGCCAGGGGATCGCCGTCATGGTGCTGTCGATCGGGCTGACGCTTGCGCTGGTGCTTTGGCAGCGCCGTGTCGCGCGGCGTACCGGCAGCAAGGTCGTCGCGGCGGATTCGCTTCACTATCTGTCCGACCTCTTGCCGGCGCTCGGGGCGATCGGCGCGCTTTGGGTGTCAAGCCGGTTCGGGCTGTCGCATGTGGACAGCGTCGTGGCGCTGGCTTCGGCGCTTGTCCTGCTGGTCGGGGCGGTGCGTATCGGCAAGGGCGCCTGGGACGCGCTGATGGACCGCACCGCAGACCCCGCCCTGGTCGACGCCATCGCCGCCATCGCGCGCGACTGGCCCGGCGTCAGCGGTTTCCACGATCTGAAGACGCGGATGGCGGGCAGCAGGGTCTTTGTTCATATCCATATCGAACTGGACGGCGACCAGACCCTGCGCGAAGCCCATGCCATCGGCGCGGGCCTCAGGCGGAAGATCATCGAGACCTATCCGCAATGCGATGTGATCGTGCACAAGGATGTCGCGCGCGAAACCTGATGCCCGGTGCCGGCACCCGCACCCGTGATGTGTGCAATGGACTTCGCCCCGCGGGGCTGGAATAGTCGCGCGCAAGGGGGCGGTCGCATGGAATGGCGGGACGAAGGCGCGCTTCTGGCGGTCCGGCCGCACGGAGAGACGAGCGCCATCATCGAGGTCTTTACCGCGCAACACGGGCGCCACGCGGGCGTCGTGCGCGGCGGCGTGTCCCGCCGCATCGCCCCGGTCCTTCAGCCGGGCGCACAGCTAGACCTGACCTGGCGGGCGCGGCTTGACGAACACATCGGCGCCTTTGCCGTCGAACCGCTGCGGGCCCGTAGCGGCGTCCTTTCGGACCGGCTGGCGCTTGCCGGTCTCAACTCGGTCTGCGCGCTCCTCCATTTTGTCCTGCCGGAACGGGAACCGCACCCGCAGCTCTACCGGTCGAGCGTGGCGCTTCTCGACGATCTTGGCGTGACAGCGGATTGGGTCACGGCCTATCTGCGCTGGGAGGCATTCCTTCTGGAGGAGATGGGCTACGGGCTTGATCTTTCGGCCTGTGCGGTGACTGGCAGCCGCGAGGATCTGGCCTATGTCAGCCCCAGGTCGGGGCGGGCGGTGGCGCGGGGCGCGGCGGGCGAATGGGCTGACCGGCTTCTGCCGTTGCCGCCCTGCCTTCTTGGCCAGGGGGGCGCGACCGGGCCAGAGGTCCTGGCGGGTCTGACGACGACCGGCTGGTTTCTGGAACACCGGCTGGCGCCCGACCTTGGCACACGCCCGTTGCCGGAGGCCCGCAGACGTTTCGTCGCCCTTCTTGCCCGTCAGGGCTGAACGCGGGCAAAGATCATTTCCGGCCCGCCGGGCGCCGAGAGGGTCAGGGTATCGCCCTGCACCGCGGCCATCGTTACCGCGCCCAGGGCCGCGAAGAACCGCCCTTCGGCCGGCAGGTCGGCGCAGGCGCGCCGGGTAACGCGCGCCGGGCCAAGGCGGAAGGCGGGCAGTGGCGCCAGCAGATCGCCGCTGAAGCTGTTGCAAGGCGCCAGTCCGGCCACGAGGCCCGGTTCGGGAAAGGTCAGGGTCGCCCGGGCCGGGAACGGCGCGCCGTCCAGCCGCAGGAGTTCCCAGGCGGATCCGGTTTCCGGTTCGGTCGTCATGGTTTCATCCGCAATGCAGGCGCCGGTCGCAAGGGCCAGCGCAAGGGCGGGAAGGGTGAGGCTGCGCATGACCCGAACCTAGCGCCACTGTCCTTGCCGCGCCAGCACGATTGCGGTTTGCGCCCAATGCGACCTGCCGGTGTCGAAAACGGCTGCGACACCTTGGCCTGCATGCGGTCTGTCGGGGGCAGGAGACCCCATGATCGGCCGATATATTCCGACCTTTCTGCGCCACGCCCCGGTTCCGGGGGTTCAGGGCTTTGCGCTCCTCGCCGGGATTGAGGCTTCTGTGCGCGGCATCCTCGTGTCGGTCTGGCCGCTTGTCATCTATCAGGCGCTGGGCGATGCCGGCCGGGTCAGCCAGCTTTACTTCTATGCCGGCATCCTGTCGTTCAGCTACGGGATGCTGCTGCCCTGGTTCGGCCGCTTCGTCGCGCGCCGATGGCTCTATTCCCTTGGCATGGCGTTCTATGTCGCGGGACCGGGCTGCGCGATCATCGGCGGGCCGGTCTTGACGCCCGTCGGGCTCTTGCTGATGAGCTGGGCGACGATGACCTCGTTCACCTGCATCAACGCTTATCTGATGGATTTCATCGCGCGGCAGGAACTTGGCCGGGTAGAGACGCGCAAGCTGTCCTACAGCGCCGCTTCCTGGACCATCGGGCCGATGCTGGGGGTCTGGCTCTGGAAACTTTGGGCACCCTTGCCCTTTGTGATCGCGATGGCCTTCGCGGGCATCCTGGCCGCGACCTTCTGGGCGATGCGGATGGGCAACGGAAAGACCATCACCCGCGCCAAGGCGCCGGCGCCGAACCCCCTTGCGTTCCTGGGCCGGTTCTTCGCGCAGCCGCGGCTGGTGGCGGGCTGGCTGTTCGCCGTCCTGCGGTCGGTCGGCTGGTGGGTCTATATCGTCTATCTGCCGATCTACTGCATCGAGGCGGGGCTGGGCGACCAGATCGCGAGCTTTGTCTATTCGGTGTCGAACGCGCTTCTTTTCCTGTCGCCGCTGATGCTGCGGTGGATGCAGCGGCGCGGTCTGAGACGTGCGGTGATCGTAGCCTTCGCCGCCGGCGCGGCCTGTTTCGTCCTGGCCGGCGCGGCGCCGGTCTGGCCGCCCCTGTCGCTGATCACGCTGTTCGCGGCGTCGTTCTTCCTGGTGATGCTGGACACATTCGGCGGACTTCCGTTCCTGATGGCGGTCCGCCCGGCCGAACGGGCCGAGATGTCGGCGGTCTACGCGAGTTTCCGCGACGTGTCGGGCATCCTGACGCCCGGGTTCGCCTGGCTTGTGCTGCTGGTCGCGCCCGTGCCGGGCGTCTTTGTCGCCTGCGGGGCGGGCCTGGCCGCCGCCGCCGCCATCGCGACGCGCCTGCATCCACGCCTCGGCGCCAGCCGGGGCTGACCGCGCCCCGCGACGGATCAGTCCAGAAGACGGCGGGCGATGACCTGCGCCTGAATCTCCGCCGCGCCCTCGAAGATGTTGAGGATGCGCGCGTCGCAGAGGATCCGGCTGATCTGGTATTCCAGCGCAAATCCGTTGCCGCCGTGGATCTGCAGCGCGTTGTCGGCCGCCGCCCAGGCGACGCGCGCGCCCAGAAGCTTGGCCATGCCCGCCTCAAGGTCGCAGCGCCGGTCGTGATCCTTCTGCCAGGCCGAATGGTAGGTCAGCTGGCGGGCGATCATGATCTCGACCGCCATCATCGCAAGTTTGCCGGAAACGCGCGGAAACTCGATCAGACTACGCCCGAACTGCTTGCGGTCCTCGGCGTATTTCATGCCGACCTCCAGCGCCGACTGGGCAACGCCGATGGCGCGCGCGGCGGTCTGGATGCGGGCGGATTCGAAGGTCTGCATCAACTGCTTGAAGCCCTGGCCCGGCTGCCCGCCCAGAAGGTTGCCGGCCTTCACCTTGAACCCGTCGAAGCCCAGTTCGTATTCCTTCATGCCCCTGTAGCCCAGCACCTCGATCTCGCCGCCGGTCATGCCGGGGGTCGGGAAGGGATCCTGTTCGGTGCCCGGGGTCTTTTCGGCCAGGAACATCGACAGACCGCGATAGTCGGTGGTCGCCGGATCGGTCCGCGCCAGCAGCGTCATCACATGGGTGCGCGCGGCATGGGTGATCCAGGTCTTGTTTCCGGTGATTTCCCACCCGTCCTCGGTCCGAACCGCGCGGGTGCGCAGGCTGCCAAGGTCCGATCCGGTGTTGGGTTCGGTGAAGACGGCGGTCGGAAGGATTTCGCCGCTGGCAAGCTTTGGCAGCCATTCCGCCTTCTGTTCGGGCGTGCCCCCGCACAGGATCAGCTCTGCCGCGATTTCCGACCGGGTGCCCAGCGAACCGACGCCGATGTAGCCCCGGCTCAGCTCCTCGCTGACCACGACCATCGAGGCCTTGGAGAGGCCGAGGCCGCCGAACTCCTCCGGGATGGTCAGGCCGAAGACGCCAAGTTCGGAGAGTTCCCGGATGACCTCCATCGGGATCAGTTCATCCTTGAGGTGCCAGTCATGCGCGTTCGGCACCACCCGGTCGTCGGCATAACGGCGGAACTGGTCGCGGATCATCTCAAGCTCGTCGTCAAGCCCGGTGGCGCCAAAGGTGGCGCGCCCGTGGTTGTCGCGCATGAGCGCGACTAGACGCGCGCGCGCCGCGGGTCGGTTGCCTTCGGCGATCAACGTCGCGGCCGCGCCTTCCGGGGTCCAGGTGACGCCCAGATCGGAAAGTCGCGCGACCTCGCCCTGGCTCATCGGGATGCCGCCGGCGATCTGCGCAAGGTATTCGCCGAAACCGATCTGCAGGATCAGCTTTTCCATCTCGCCCATCGCGCCTTCCGTGGCGATGCGCGCGGCCCAGGCGTTCAATTGGCGCAGCGATTCGACATAGGTGGCCAGCCAGGACAGCGCATGGGCCGCGAACTGGTTCGCCTCGAGCGCAGCGCCGGAAACCTTGCCATCGCGATCGACCGAAGCCCGGACGACGGAGGTCGCATCCCGCAGAACGGCCTCGATCTGCGGCAGGGCTGCGGCCGTCAGGTCGGTCAGGTCGGAAAGGATCGCGGTCTTCGGCATATCGGCCCCGTCATGCGCCATCTGTCGGCTCCTTTTCTGCGGCTGCACTCTCCTACCGACTTCGCATCCGCAGCGCAATATTAATTCACTGCGGGAGCATGGAAGGCACGAAAGTGTCGCAAGAAATTCAAGGTGCGGGCTCCGCGCCCGGGGGCTATAGCAGGCGGGAAAGGCAGGGGCGACATTGGGACTCGATCCGACATTTCTACTTCTGGCGATCGGCGTTACCACCTTCGCGGGTGCCGTGAAGGGTGCCGTCGGTTTCGCAATGCCGATGATCATGATCTCGGGCCTTGCGTCCTTCATGCCGGCGGATCAGGCGCTGGTCGCATTGATCCTGCCAACGTTTCTGACCAACATCGTTCAGGCGCTGCGGCAGGGGGGCAAGGCGGCCTGGAACTCGACCGTCGGCTTTTGGCGGATGATCGCGGCGCTGGTGATCTTTGTCCTGCTGACCGCGCAGGCGGTGCCGTTCATTCCGCAGGCGGTGCTACTTGGCGCGCTTGGCGTGCCGATCGTCGCCTTTGCCATCGTTCAGCTTGCGGGACGGAAAATCCGCTTTGACGCGCGCAACCGTGGCCTGGCCGAGGTGCTGACGGGGATCGTCGGCGGGATCTACGGCGGCGTTTCCGGCGTATGGGGGCCCCCGACGATCGCGCTGCTCGTGTCCCTGGATACCGAAAAGCAGGAAAGTGTCCGGGTGCAGGGCGTCGTCTATTCGATCGGGTCGGTGGCGCTGCTGGCGGGACATGCGGGTTCGGGCGTCATCACCACGGATCGGCTCATGCTGTCGGCGGTGCTGATCGCGCCTGCGCTTGCCGGCCTTTGGTTCGGCTTCGCGATTCAGGACAGGCTGGATGCACAGCGTTTCCGGCGCTGGACGCTCGTCATTCTGGCGGTCACCGGCCTGAACCTGATCCGCCGGGCGTTCTTCATCTGAGTCCTGGCTGTCCGACGCCCGGGGCGACAAAGCCGCTGCGTCCGGCGAGGTCGGGCCACTTGACAAGCCGGTCGCCTTGACAGACCGGGACGCAAGCCGATCTTGGCCGGAACTGGGCGGCACCCCACGGAAAACGGAGATTCATATGACACTGAGGTTTGGCCTTCTGGGCGCGGGACGCATCGGAAAGGTTCATGCAAGGGCGATCACCGGCGACACCGGCGCGCGCCTGATCGCCGTCGCAGACGCCCTTGCCGAGGCGGCGGAGGCCATCGCGGGGCAGTATGGCTGCGAGGTCCGCACCATCGACGAGATCGAGGCGGCAAGCGACATCGATGCGGTGGTGATCTGCACGCCGACCGACACCCATGCCGATCTGATCGAACGCTTCGCGCGGGCGGGCAAGGCGATTTTCTGCGAGAAGCCGGTCGATCTCAGCCTGCAGCGGGTGAAGGACTGTCTGGCGGTCGCGGATGGTGCCGGTGCAACGCTCATGGTAGGTTTCAACCGCCGCTTCGATCCCGACTTCGTCGCAGCGAAGGCGGCGATCGACGCGGGCGCGATCGGCGCGGTGGAAATGGTGACGATCACCTCCCGCGATCCGGGGGCGCCACCCTACGACTATATCACCCGCTCCGGCGGCATTTTCCGCGACATGACCATCCACGACTTCGACATGGCCCGCTGGCTGCTGGGGGAGGAGCCGGAAACGGTGATGGCTTCCGCCTCGGTGCTGACCGATCCGAAGATCGGCGAGCTGGGCGACTATGACAGCGTCAACGTCATCCTTCGCACGGCCAGTGGCCGACAGGCGATCATCACCAATTCGCGCCGCGCCACCTATGGCTACGATCAGCGGATCGAGGTGCTGGGGTCGGCGGGCGCGGTGAGTGCAGACAATACCCACGAGTCGCGGACCCAGATCGCGACGGCCGCAGGCCATGTGCGCCCGCCGCTGCTGAACTTCTTCATGACCCGCTATACCGCCGCCTATGCCGCCGAGATCGCGGCGTTCATCGCGGCAGTCCGTGACGGCAAGACGCCCCCGACCACCGGGGTGGACGGACTTCGCGCGCTGGCACTGGCGGATGCGGCTGTTCTTTCGGTCTCGGCGGGCCGCGCCGTTCGCGTGACAGAGATACTTGGCTAGGCCGAGGTATCCGACAGGATCAAACACGGGCTTGGGGGGCGAAAACGCCCCTTTCTCCAAAAAAAAGACGATGGATGTGGCAGGTGATCCGCTTGAATTGGATCCTATCCTGTTCCTGAGCGGGTATTGTTTCCAGTTCAGCCACGACCTGGCGCCGCGGCCCCCTGCCGAATCGCAGTTTCAAGCGGGAATTCGAGAAAAGACCGGCACTTTCGAGCGAAGCCTTCCCTTTTCGCCGCGCAATCGCGACCAGGGGCTTATCGCGCCCGCAGCAATACAATCCTTGCGTGTAATTTTCATCTGTCCAGACGATGCGCCCTTGCCCGCGACCGGCGATGATGATGGGGAGCCGCGAGAACTGCTTCCGGTTCGGATCCCCCGCCGGACTTCCGGCCTTTTCGGAACGCAATTGAGGGAGAAACAAATGCGTGACGCTCTGACCAAACTTTTCGCCCGTTTCCGCAAGGATGAAGAGGGTGTGACCCTTGTCGAATACGGCATCGCGCTGATCCTCGCCGTGACGGTCGGCGTGACCGTGCTTGGCGGTCTGGCATCCGATGTCAACCTGCAGATGGACGCTGCCTGCGACCAGATGACCGGCGGCGGCAACATCACGGGCGACACCGGCGCCTGCAACTGAGCCGGCGTTACCCTTCATACGAAATGAAACGGGGCGGGCGGTGCGCTGCCCGCCCCAAGGCACAAGAAACGCCAATAACCGAACCGAGAGCAGAAGGATTTCCGCCATGGCCGTCAAATCCATCCTCGTTGCGCTTCTTGGGATCGCAGTCGCCGGAGGTTCTGCCTATGGCGCGCGCGAATACCTTCGGCAGACGGCGGCGACCGCATCGGTCGACCCGACCAACGGGCTGGTGACCGCCATCGTCGCGGGCCGCGAAATCAAGTTCGGACAGGTGATCGAACCCCAGATGCTGCAGATCGTGTCCTGGCCGCGCGAGGCGCTGCCGGTCGGCGCCTTCACCGATCTTGATGCGCTCCTGCCGCAGGCCGGCGGACAGCCGCGCCGCGCCAAGGATGCCATGTCGCCGGGCGAACTGATCCTGGCCTCGAAGGTGTCGAACTTCGGTGAAAAGGTCACCATCGTCCAGACGCTGGGTGTGAACAGCCGCGCCATGTCGATCCGCGTGAACGCCGTGACAGGTGTCGGCGGATTCGTCACCCCAGGGGACACGGTCGATATCGTGCTGACCCAGGGCGGCGGTGAAAACATGCGTGCCGTGACCATCCTTCAGAACGTCCGCGTCATCGGGGTCGACCAGCTTGCCAACGAGGATGCCAACAACCCCGTCGTCGCGCGCACCGTGACGGTCGAGGTGTCGCCGGAAAACAGCCAGAAGCTCGCCCTGGCCCAGAATGCCGGAACGCTGAGCCTGACGCTGCGCACGCTCGACGCCGTAGTGGACAAGCCGCTCGATTCCATCCGTCTGTCCGACATCCTTCAGGAAAAGTCGCCGACCGACGAAGAGGTGCAGAAAACGCGGATCAAGGTGCGGCGCGCCAACGAGGTGTCGGAGGTCGAGATCAGCAACTGACGGCGCGCAAGACGTGCCGCCACCCGGCAGCCCGCCGGTTTGCGAACCCTCTGCGGGCGTCATCGAACGGAGCAATGCGATGCGCAGGACAGCCGCCGGATTTGCGAGGGACGAAGACGGGGCAATCCTTGTCATCGTGGCTGTCTCGCTCGGGATGATCCTGGGGATGATCGCACTGTCCTATGACCTTGGCCGCATGGCCGCGACCCAGTCCGAACTTCAATCCTACGCCGATCATGTCGCTCTGGCCGCTGCGGGTGAACTTGACGGCGTCGTCGCGCAGGCGGCCAGCGGCACCAACCCCGCCGTTCCCGGCGCCCGCGAACGCGCGCAGGCGGCGGCCGCGAATTTCTTTACCGATAGCCAAACCTTCGCGAATGACGTCACCGGGCAGGCGCTGGATTCGGCCGACTACACGCTGACCTTCCTGCGTTCGCTGCCCGCGCTCGACACCACGGACATCGCGGCCGCGAACCTGGCGACCGGGGATGCCGACGCGATCTACGCCCGTGTCATCGTGACGCCGAAGACAGTGCCTTTCACCTTTGGCCGCGCGTTCTTCGCCTTGCTTGGGTTTGGCCAGCGAACTGCGACCTTCGGGGCCGAGGCAGTTGCCGGCTTCAGCTCCTATGCCTGCGACATCACGCCGATGATGTTCTGCGTCCCGCCCGCCTTCGACGGGGACGCCTGGCGGGGCCGCATGATGCTTCTGCGGTCGGGCGGAAACGGAGCGGCCTGGGGGCCGGGCGATTTCGGGTTCCTCGATCCGTCGACCGTTGCGCTGGATGCGACCGGTTCCTGTGCCGACCTGCACGGCACGTCGGACGAACTCAAATGCATCCTGGGCGCGGTTGGCAGCATTTCGCAGTGTTTCATTCAGCGCGGTGTGGACACCGAACCGGGACAGAAGGTGGGCATCACCAACGCAGCTCTGAACACGCGTTTCGACATGTATTCATCCAGCATGAACCATTCGTCGTCTGACCTGCGCTATGCGCCGGCGCCGAACGTCATCAAGGGGATCGTTCCTCAGGGTGGCGGCAACGGCGGAAACAACGGCAATGGTGGCAATAACGGCAATGGTGGCAATAACGGCAACGGCGGAAACAACGGCAATGGCGGTGGTGCCAACGCCTGCATCAACAACAATTCCGACCCCTCGCCCAATACCATCGCCCTGCCGCGCGACAACTGCTTCCACGACGATTCCTGTGGTGGCGCTGTTCCCAACCGCTATGGCGATGGCGACTGGTCCGGCAGTGTCGATACCGATGCCGACGGCACACCGGATACGGGCCGCAGCGTCTATCTCGGCACCAACTACAACAGCGCGCCTTCCGCGCTGACTTCGATCCCGCCGCTGGCGACGACCGGCAACCCGACCCGCTACGACTACTACCTGGCAGAGATCGGGATTGGCGCGGCGAACAACGGCGCGATCTTGCAAAACCGTGCGGAAACGGGTGGGCCACAATGTGCCCCGAACGCCTATCCCGACCCCGAACGGCGCGTGCTGATCGCGGCCGGGGTCAACTGCACCGCAAATCCGATCAACGGCTCCGCCACGGGCGTACCCGTGCAGGAATATGTAAAGATGTTCATCACCGAACCCGTCGGCGACGACAGCGCCTCGCCCCCGACGCTGGACATGTGGGTCGAGGTGATCGGCACCGCCGGCGGCAATGGCAAGTCGGGCAGTGGCGTCTTCCACGAAGTCGTGCAGCTTTACCGGTGAGCGGGGCGATGGGTGTTCTCAATTTCCCTTGCCGATCCCTCCGCCGCCTCCTGCGGCGCGATGATGGCGCGATCCTGGTAGAGTTCGCCTTCGCGCTGCCGATCCTGCTGATCTTCTTCGCGGTGATCGTCGAGGGCACGCGGATGATGAAGAACTACCACACCGCGATTTCCGGCGTGCGGGATGCCACGCGGTTCATGTCGCGCCACCTGCCGATCGACCTCTGTGACGTGGCGCCGGCGAACCTTGACAGCTACGGCGGCACGCTTGAGGGCATCGTCGGGCAAAGCGTCAGCAACGTGACCCTGTTTCCGTCCGGGATCACGCTGGACAGCGTCCAGGCGACCTATACCTGCCCGGCGGGTGACTATCACGTGGAACCGGCCGTGGTTCGCGTCACCGCGACGCTGACGCTGAACTTCCCGTTCTCATCGGTCTTTTCGCTGCTAGGCGGCGAAAGCATGACGGACCTGACGACGACGATCACCGATTCGGCAAAGGTCTTCGGAACATGACCCGGCTGGCGGATATCCTCGGCGGGCTGGCCCGCGGCACGCGCGGCGCGGCGCTGGTGGAACTGGCAATCGTCTTGCCGCTTTTCCTGCTGATCTTCCTTGGCATCATCGACTTCGGGCGCCTGGGCTACGACGTGGTGACGGCGGAAAAGGCGATGCAGAAGGCCGCGCGCATCGCCATCGTCCGGCCACCGGTCTGCAACGGCGTGCCGAATACGACCTCGCGGGATACGTCGAACACGGATCCGATCCCGCCCAGGTTCGGCACCGCCTGCAATGCGGGCGGCCCGATCTGTGCCGCCGTGGTGCAGGCAAGCTGCACCCTGGCACAGGGTATGGCCGCCGGAAGCACCACCGCGCAGGAGATCTGGAACAGCATCGACGATCTGGTGCCCGCGAACGCCACGGCGGCGAATGTCCGCATCACCTATGACGACAGCGCGATCCTTGGGAACGCGAGCCTGCGCCTCGGCTTCCTCGGTGGCCCCTATGTCCCGATCGTGACGGCGCAGATCGAGGGCCTGACCTTCAATTTCGTGACGCCGATCGCCGGTTTCGTGTCGATCATGGGCGGCACATCCACATTCGCGCAAGCGATCCAGTTTCCGGCACTGAACGTTTCGCTGCCGGCCGAAGACCTGGCGCAGGGGGAAGACGGATGACCCGGAAGGCGCCGGTCGGGCGGGGAAGAAAGGCAGGAAAATGAAAGTCCCAGTGAAGTCCATTCTGGTGATAACCCCCGACGCGGCGGTGTCGCAGGCCATCGGCAGCGCACTTGGCGGCGATCCCGGCCTCAAGGTCGAGACGAAGGCCTCCAGCCTGACGCAGTTGAACGGCAAGGCCGTAAAGTTTGCCCAGGAACACGATTTCATAATTTTCGACACCGACCCCGGCAACGAGGCCGACCTGCACGCGATCGAGGAACTGGCCCGTGACCGGCGCGAAGGCGTGATCCTTCTGGCGCTGACCTCCAGCGACATTTCCCTTGCGGCGGCGCGCAAGCTGACGCGCGCCGGCGTGGACGAGGTTCTGCCCTATCCGATCACCGGGGCGGAACTGACCGAACAGCTTGACCGGCTGCGCGCCCGCGCGACGCCCGAAGTGGTGAAGGGCGGGGCCGGCGCGCGCATCGGGCGGCTGATCGCGGTGGCGCAGGCGCGCGGTGGATCGGGCGCGACGACGGTTGCGCTGAACCTCGCGGATGCACTGACAGGCAAGGGCGGGTTCCTGCACAAGGCTGACAAGCACAAGGTCGCGCTGGTCGATTTTGACCTTCAGTTCGGCACCATCGGCTCCGCGCTTGACCTGGACGAACAGGACACGCTGCTGAAGCTGGCCCAGGACGGGACGGTGCCCGACATCCGGTTCCTGGAACAATCGATGGCAACCCTGCCCGGCGGCCTGTCGGTCCTTCCGGCGCCCTCCAAGTTCGCCCCGGTCGATGCGCTGCGCGCCGATCAGGTGGCGGCGATCCTCGATCTTCTGCGGCAGACCAACGACTATGTCGTCGTCGATCTGCCGCGGGCGCTGGTCGGCTGGGTCGAGCCGGTGATCGAACAGACCGACGAGCTCTTGATCGTGACCGACCTCGCGGTCCCCTCGGTTCGCCATGCGCGCCGGCTCATGGATTTCTTCAAGACGGTGAACATCGGGCTTCAGACCACCGTTGTGTTGAACCGGGAAAGCCGGCCGCTGATCCGCTCCGGCGTTCACAAGGAAGCGGCGGCGGCATTGAACAGCAAGCTGGAATTCTGGCTGCCGGTCGATGAGAAGGCCGCCCGCGCGGCCGTCGATCAGGGCAAGCCCCTGTCCGCCGTCGCTTCGCGTTCGCCGTTGACAAAGGCCATCGGCCATCTTGCCAAAGCCATAACAAAAGCCCTGCCCGCCGCAGCGCGGGTCGGGGCATCCAGATAGGAGGTCCGACCGTGTTCAAGAGTTTCAGCAGGAACAACCCCTCTTCTGCGGGCAATGTCATCGACATTGGCGGAAACAAGGGCGAAGCGGTCGCGCCCGTCTGGCAGCCGACGGTCGCGGACAGCGAACTGATCGAGCGGCTCGAACTCAAGAGCCAGCTGCATGAGGTCTTGCTGGAGCGCCTGAACCTTGCGGTGATCGACAAGGTCCAGCCCGAGGAACTGCGCCGAGAGGTGGCCGCGCTTGTTTCGAACGTGCTGTCTCAGCAGAAACGCCCGATGCGTTCGGAAGACTTCAACCAACTGATAGATGAGCTTCTGGACGAGGTTCTGGGTTTTGGCCCGCTTGAGCCGCTTCTGGCCGATCCGACGATCAACGACATCCTCGTGAATTCCCACCGCAGCGTCTATGTCGAACGCTTCGGCAAGCTTGAACGGACGAATGTCCGCTTCCGCGACGAACGCCACCTGTTGCGCATCATTGACAAGATCGTGTCGCGGGTGGGCCGCAGGGTCGACGAAAGCCAGCCCTGGGTCGATGCGCGCCTGGAGGACGGAAGCCGCGTCAACGCGATCATCCGGCCCTGCGCCATCGACGGGCCGTCGCTGTCGATCCGCAAGTTTTCCCGCCATCCGCTGACGATGCAGCGCATGATCGACATCGGTTCCGTGACCGCACCTGCCGCCGCCCTGCTGCGCGGTCTGGTCGAAGCGCGGCTCAATGTCCTGATCTCGGGCGGGACCGGGTCGGGCAAGACCACCATGCTGAACGCGATGTCCTCCTACATCGGGTACGCCGAACGCGTCGTGACGATCGAAGATGCGGCCGAACTTCAGCTTCAGCAGGAACACGTCGTGCGGCTGGAAACGCGCCCGCCGACGCCGGGGGGCAGCGGTGCCGTCACCCAGCGCGACCTGGTGCGGAACGCCCTGCGGATGCGCCCCGACCGGATCATCGTGGGCGAAGTTCGCGGCGCCGAGACCTTCGACATGCTTCAGGCGATGAACACCGGTCATGACGGGTCGATGACCACGGTTCACGCGAACTCTGCCCGCGATGCCCTGGGGCGTCTTGAACAGATGGTCACGATGATCGGCATCGATTTTCCGCTGTCGGCCATCCGCGCCCAGATCGCGTCAGGTCTGCACATGGTCGTGCAGCTCAACCGGATGAGCGACGGCAAGCGCCGTGTCGTCAGCGTCAGCGAGATTACCGGGATGGAGGGTCCTACAATCACGATGCAGGACATTTTCGTCTTCAAGCGCTCCGGCAAGGCCGAGAACGGCGATATCCTTGGCGAATTTGTCGCGACCGGGATCCGGCCGCGCTGTTCGGAGCTTCTGGCGCAGGCAGGTGTCGATCTACGCCAGGATCTGTTCCGCCGGGAAGGGGTGCAGGATGCGCGGACTTGACAGTTTCGAGATCGAAGCCCTGATCTACGTCGGCATCTTCGTCGGCGTGCTGATCGCCTACGAGGGAATCCGTCAGCTTCTGTCGCGGTCCGAAACCATCGGCGCGGCGCGCAGCCGGCGGATGCGGCTGATCGCGTCGGGCGCGACGACCGAAGACGTCCTTCGGTTGCTCAAGCCTTCGGTCGATCGCTGGGCACTGGCGCGGCTGCCGTTCATAGGCGATCTTCCGGTTGCGCTTCGGCAGGCAGGATTGACGATCAGTCCAGCCGTGCTCCTGACCGGTTCGATGGCGGCAGCCGTCGTGATGGCGGTCGCCGCGTCATCCTTCATCGGGCCGCTGCCGGCGGCGGCTCTCTCGCTTGTCTTCTGCTTCGTGACGCCCGTGGTCGTCGTCCGCGCGCTCAGGAACAAGAGGCTGGACGCGATGGTGCGGCAACTGCCCGATGCGCTTGATCTGATGGCGCGCGGACTCAGGGTCGGTCATCCGGTCAACACCACCATCGCGTCTGTCGCGAACGAGATGTCCGACCCGATCGGCACCGAATTTGGCATCGTCCTGGATCAGGTCAGCTATGGCGACGACCTTCCGGACGCCTTCGGCGAGTTCGCCGACAGGATCGAACAGGAAGACGTCCGCTATCTGGCGATCAGTATCGCCATCCAACACGGCACCGGAAGCGACCTGGCACGGGTTCTCAACACGCTTTCTACGGTGATCCGCGCCCGGCTGGCCCTGCGCCGTCGGATCCAGGCCATATCGGCCGAAGGGCGACTGACCTCGGTCTTTCTGTCCGCGCTGCCGGTCTTCATCCTGATCTCGACCCATCTCGCCTCACCGAACTACTACATGGGCGTGTCGGAAGACCCGCTGTTCAAGCCCTTTGCAATCACCATCGGGGCGCTTGTCGTGACCAATTACCTCGTACTGCGTCGTCTCGTCGATTTCCGGATTTGAGTGGAGAGTGCAATGTTCGAATCCTTCATGACCAGGCTTTCGGAAGATCCGGCACTTCTTCAGACGCTCGTCGTTCTGGGCGTGGGCCTTGGCGTCATGCTGTTCGTCTATGGGCTTTTCGGTACCGTGGGGCAAAAGGACCCCGTCGCGCGCAGGATGGCCGGGGCGGCCGGCAAGGGACGTGTCAACCGGCGGGATGCCGACATCCTGCGTTTCGCGCAAAGTGATCCGACCGGGCTGATGAAGGCCATCGTGCCCGCGAATGAAAAGGAACGGACGCTGATCCAGCGCCAGCTTGCGCAGGCCGGGTTCAACAATCCTCACGCGTTGCGCAACTACTACCTGTTTCGCGTGGTGATGGGGTTCCTCCTGCCCGGGATCTACATCTTCATGGTCTACAATGCGCGCGCCGGGGTCGTTCCGCTGCCGGATGCCGTGATCTCCAATTTCTCGCAGCTCTCGCAAACCAAGATCACTGCGGGGATCGCGGCGTTGGTCTGGACGGGCTTTTACGGTCCAAACTACTGGCTGCGCGCCCGCGTCGAAAAGCGCCGCCGCCAGATCGAGGAAGCCTTTCCGAACGCATTGGACCTTATTCAGATATCGGTCGAAAGCGGGCTGAGTTTCGATTCCGCGATGACCCGTGTCGCGAACGAGATTGTCACCACCGCGCCCGTCTTGTCAGAAGAATTCCTGATCACTCAGCGCGAAATCCAGGCCGGCAGGGCACGGGACCGGGCGCTGATGGACCTGGCCGAACGCTGCGCTGTCCCCGAGATGTTTTCCTTCGCCAGCGTGGTCATGCAGTCGATCCAGTTCGGCACCAGCATTTCGGACGCGCTGACCACCTACGCGACCGAAATGCGCCACGCACGAGAGATGCGCGCGCAGGAGATGGCGAACAAGCTGCCCGTCAAGATGTCGGCGGTGCTGGCTTCGTTGATGCTTCCCGCGCTTGTCTTGCTGGTGCTCGGCCCGGTTGTCATTCGCTACCTCAGGAACGTCGCGGGCGCCGGCTAGGGATCGCCGGCGGGGAAGAATCGGTTCTTGAAGAACCGTTAAGGGAACAATTGCAGCGCTGGCGCGGGACTGCACTTCAATACATCCCAATATTTCAATCCAAAGTTGAATCTGGGGGCTGAATCTTCTTCGATCCGCCCGCGATATTGACCCTCTCCGGAGCCAGACCTACCTTTGAAAAGGGTAATGGATACGTCCTGGGGTGAGTCTGCGGCAAGGCCGTAGGCGCATGTGAGTACTTGCCCCCAGGGGCTTGGAGGGTAAGCTGGTTGTGTTGAAGAAATCTCCCGCGACAGAGGTGAACGGATTCTCGCTGGCGGACCCTGCGGGTCTGATCGAGGCCGTCGCTGGCTGGAGCGAGGCGCTTCACGGAAACACATCGCTGGAGGACGCCTTTGCTTGTCTCGCGCGCGGACTGGGTGCCGAGGCGGGCGTGATCGTGCGCACCTGTCCGGGCCGGCCCTTCCCCCAGATCGTCGCGCTTCATGACGAAAAGGCGGGTGACGGCCATTCGAGGGCGCTGCGGGGCAGCTTCGCCGCAAACCTCTTCGGTGGCTACCTGCAAAGCGCCCGGCCAGCGACGCTCTGGCTTGCGTCGCAGCATGCCGACGAATCCGACGCGGCGGCAGATATCGGTCTGCACGTCTGGCAATCGTCGCGCCGTATGCGAGAGATGGCGGTTCTGACGCTGAACGCCGACCCATCGTTCCACGACCACATCGAGCTTCATTTCCGCAGCCGCCTGAACGATCAGACCGTGCAGCTCATGAACACCATTCTGCCCTCCGTGGCCCGGATCTGGGCGCGCCGGCAGGTCGGGCTTGTCACCGCGCAGGTCGCCGAGAAGAAGCGCAAGGCAGAAGTGCGCGCCTCTCTGGACGGCGCGGCGCCGATCCTTGGCATCGAGAACCCCGCAGGCCTCAGCCGGGCAGAATTTCGCGTGACCATGCTTCTCAGCCGAGGGCTGTCCGTCAAGGGCGTCGCGTCGGAACTTGGGCTGAGCGAGGCGACGGTGCGGTCCCACTTGCGCAACATCTACGCCAAGACCGGCACGGGATCGCTTGCGCAGCTTGTGTTCCGCCTGCTCGACCGGGCGGCGGATGGTGGCAAACCTGCGCGTCGGTGGGCATGAACCATGTCCTCCGCTGAGCTACTTCCCTACGTGCCCCTGGTGGCGGTGGCGCCGGTCATGCTGGCCGCCGGCTGGTTCGACCTGCGGTTCCTGCGCATCCCCAATGTGCTGAGCCTGATGGTCGTGGCCGCCTTCGTGCTTTTCTGCCTTGCCTATCCGCCCGGCGATCTTGTCTGGCGGCTGGCCGTGGCGGCCGGCGTCTTTGCGCTGGGCTTCGTCGCCTACTATTTCCGCGCTTTCGGGGCGGGCGACGTGAAGTTCCTGTCGGCTCTGATGCTGCTGGTGCCGCTTGAGTCGCTGGCGCTGTTTGCGAATGTCTTTTCGTTGTCGATGCTGGCGGGGATCGCCGTGGTGCTCACCATGAAGCGCATTCCCGTCTTTGCGAGAACGGGCTGGGCCTCCATGCGGCCCGGCCGGCATTTCCCCATGGGGGTTTCCATCGGCCTTGCGGGGCTATTGCATCCCATTGCCGTCGTCGCGCTGGGCGCAGGCTGACGGTTCTGTCCCAAGGGTGGGGCAACAGGCCCGTCCGGTGGGGGACGGGCCTGTATCTTTTCAGGCTGCCTTCAGCAGCCCTTCGGCCTTGACCTTCGCATAGGCCTCGTCCAGCGACTTCGTCGCGCGTTCGATCAGGATGTCGATCTGCGACGGCGTGATGACCAGCGGCGGCGAGATGATCATGCGGTCGCCGACATGGCGCATCACCAGGTTGTTGGCAAAGCAGCGTTCCCGCGTGATGTAGCCCACCGTCCCGGCGTCGGAGGCGAACTTGGCGCGCGTCTCCTTGTTCGGCGAAAGCGCGATGGAGCCCATCAGGCCGACCAGCTTCGCCTCGCTCACCAGCGGGTGATCGGTCAGCGCCTGCCAGCGTTCCATGAGGTAGGGATGGGCGACGTTGCGCACATGATCCAGCACCTTTTCTTCCTGCATGATCTCGAGGTTGCGCAGCGCCACGGCCGAGGCGACCGGGTGGCCGCTATAGGTGTAGCCGTGGTTGAAATCGTCGCCCGAATTCGCGATCGTCGCGTAAACCTCGTCGCAGATGATCGACCCGCCGATCGGCGCATAGCCCGACGACAGGCCCTTGGCGATCGTCATGATATGCGGCTTGATGCCCATGGTCTGGCTGCCGAACCAGTTGCCGGTTCGCCCGAAGCCGGTGATCACCTCGTCCGCGATCAGCAGGATGCCGTACTTGTCGCAGATACGCTGGATTTCGGGCCAGTAGGTCGCGGGTGGGACGATCACGCCGCCGGCGCCCTGGATCGGTTCGCCGATGAAGGCGGCAACCCGGTCCGCACCCAGTTCCTCGATTTTCGTCTCAAGCTCGCGTGCGCGCATCAGCCCGAAATCCTCGGGCGTCATGTCGCCGCCCTCGGCGTACCAGTTCGGCTGGCCGATATGGACGATGTTCGGGATCGGCAGCCCGCCCTGGGCGTGCATCCCCGACATCCCGCCAAGCGACGCGCCCCCCATCGTGGACCCGTGGTAGGCGTTCTGGCGGCTGATGATGATGTTGCGGTCGGGTTGGCCCTTCACGTCCCAGTAACGGCGTACGAGACGGATGTTGGTGTCGTTCGCCTCGGACCCGGAACCGGCGTAGAAGACGTGGTTCAGATCGCCCGGCGCAAGACGCGCGACTTCGGCGGCCAGGGCGATGGCGGGGACGTGAGAGGTCTGGAAGAACGTGTTGTAGTAGCACAGCTCCTCCATCTGGCGGGCGGCGACCTCGGCCAGGTCCTTGCGGCCATAGCCCACGTTGACGCACCAGAGGCCAGCCATCCCGTCAAGGATTTCGTTGCCCTCGCTGTCGGTCAGGAACACGCCCTTGGCGCGGGTGATGATCCGCGCGCCCTTCTTGGCCAGCGCCGCATCCTCGGTGAAGGGATGCATGTGGTGGGCGGCGTCGAGCGCCTGCAATTCCTTGGTCGGCATGTGATTGGTGATCGTCGTCATCGCGCTCTCCTTCCCGGGGGGCTGACCGCCCCGAACACCGATCTGGCGTGCGCCGCAAAGGCGCCGCCCGCCCGGATTCGCGAGGCTGGTCTACTGAACCTCAGAATATGATCAAAATTTGCGCTGTCAATCCGATTTGATCAAACCGACGTGGCCTGCAGGGTCATGCGGATCTGTTCGATCCCCTGGTTCACATCGTCCCGGATCGCTTCGGCGACGGCCTCCGGCGAACCGGCACGAAGGGCCGCAAGCGCCTGAAGATGCTTGTCGGGCAATCCATCCGTACCCAGTCGCCCGCATACGACCCTGAGCGAGGGCCCGCCCCGCAGGAGAAGCATCTGGGCAATTGCAAAAAGAATGCCCGCCTGTGCCTGTTCATAAAGCGTCGTGTGAAATCGGTGGTTGTGCTCCAGATAGGCTTTCACATCGCCGCGCCGGACCGCCGCATTCAAGGAATCGTCGATCGCTTCCAGCTTTGAAATCATCGCGGGCGTGACCTTTTGCGCCGCAAGGAAGGCCAGTTGCGGTTCAATGGACTGCCGTGCGAAGGCAAGTTCATCCAGCTGCGCAAGGGTCAGTTCGGGCACGCAGACGCGGCGGTTTCCCTGAAACTGAAGGGCGCCTTCCGCTGTCAGTCGCCGGATCGCCTCTCGGACAGGTGTCATCCCTGCCTCGAGCCCGGTCACAAGCCCTTGAATCGTAACTGCTTGACCCGGAGCGAGTTCTCCGAACAGGATCATCTCGCGAATCTTGCGGTAGACGAGTTCATGGGTTGGCGGCTTATGAAATTCTGCGTTCAACGACCCGTCGCCTTTCGTGATGATTGCCGCCCGCCAGGAGGTGGTGGATTTGGGCGAACAGACTATCCGTTCGGTCCGAAAATTACCATATTGTATTTTGGCGGGTATTTTGATCAAATGTTGTCGGTGGGGATGCCCTGCTGATACCGAACAGGGAGCATGAAATGAAAAAAACACTCGTGTCGGTCGCGGCGTTGATGGTGGCGGGGGTCGTGTCGGCCAGCGCCGAAGAGGTCCATGTTTACAACTGGTCCGACTACATCGACGAGGAACTGCTGACCAAGTTCAAGGACGAAACCGGGATCGACGTCGTCTATGACGTGTTCGATTCGAACGAGATTCTCGAAACCAAGATGCTTGCGGGTGGTTCGGGCTACGATGTCGTCGTGCCGACCGGGGGCTTCCTTCAGCGCCAGATCCAGGCAGGCGCCTTCCAGAAGCTTGACAAGGCGCAGCTTCCGAACATCACCAACATGTGGGACGTGATCGCCGACCGCGTTTCGAAATACGACCCCGGCAATGAATACTCCGTCAACTACATGTGGGGTACGACCGGGATCGGCGTGAACGTCAACAAGGTCAGGGAAGTGCTGGGCGAGGATGCGCCGATCACTTCTCTCGCGCTGGTGTTCGATCCGGCGAACATGGAAAAGCTGGCGGCCTGCGGCGTGCACATGCTGGACGCCCCGGCCGAGGTCATCCCGGCGGCGCTGCGCTATCTGGGCGAGAACCCCGATGCACAGGATCTGGAGACGATCGAAAAGGTCGAACCGGTGCTGACCGCGATCGCGCCCTATGTGCAGAAGTTCCATTCGTCGGAATACATCAACGCGCTGGCCAACGGCGACATCTGCGTGGCCTTCGGCTGGTCGGGCGACGTGCTTCAGGCGCGCGACCGCGCGGCCGAAGCGGGCAATGGCGTCGAGCTTGAGTACCATATCCCGAAGGAAGGCGCGCTGATGTGGTTCGACCAGCTCGCGATCCCGGCCGACGCGCCGAACCCCTCGGCCGCGCTCAAGTTCATCAACTTCATGATGGATGCGCATAACGCCGCGGCGGCGTCGAACTATGTCTACTACGCCAACGGCAACAAGGCCTCGCAGGAGTTCCTGAACGAGGATGTGATCGGCGACAACGCGATCTATCCCGATGCAGAGACGACCGCGAACCTCTACACGACCTCGCCCTATGACCCCAAGGTCAACCGGGGCGTGACCCGGCTCTGGACCAAGATCAAGTCCGGTACCTGACCCGTTCGTCTGAAGCATCACCCCGCGCCGGCCCGGCGCGGGGTTTTCTCGTGAATGAGGACAAAGCATATCATGGCACAGCAGCCCGGCACGCGCCCCGTCTTCGCGCCCTGGAACGACCCTGACCAAAAACCTTTGATTCAATTCAAGAATGTGACGAAACGATTTGGCGACTTCGTTGCCATCGACGACATAACCCTGGATATCTACCGCCGCGAATTCTTTGCCCTGCTTGGCCCGTCAGGCTGCGGCAAGACCACGCTGATGCGGATGCTCGCGGGGTTCGAGACGCCGAGCGCGGGTACGATCATGGTCGACGGTGTGGACATCGCGCCGATCCCGCCGAACAGGCGCCCGGTCAACATGATGTTCCAAAGCTATGCGCTGTTCCCGCACCTGACGGTCTGGGACAACATCGCCTTCGGGCTGCGCCGTTCGGACATGCCGAAGGATCAGATCCCCGCCAGGGTCGAAGAGATGCTGCGCCTCGTGCGGCTCGAAAAGTTCTCCAAGCGCAAGCCGCACCAGATCTCCGGTGGCCAGCGGCAGCGTGTCGCGCTGGCGCGGTCGCTTGCCAAGGCACCCAAGCTTCTGCTCTTGGACGAACCTCTGGGCGCGCTCGACAAGAAGCTGCGCCAGGACACGCAGTTCGAATTGATGGACATCCAGGAAAAGACCGGGACGACCTTCGTCATCGTGACCCATGACCAGGAAGAGGCGATGACGGTCGCGTCCCGCGTGGCAGTCATGGATCACGGCAAGATGATTCAGATCGATACGCCTGACCGCATCTACGAGACGCCGAATTCCGTCTATGTGGCCGACTTCATCGGCGATGTGAACATCATCGAGGGCACGGTGGCAGAGGCAGCGGACGGCAAGGTCGGGATCGACTGGGCCGAGGGACAGCGCAAGATCGTCGCGGCGGCTTCGAGCGATATTGCCAAGGGCACGCGCGTTCATTTCGCGATTCGCCCGGAAAAGGTCGCCATCGCCACCCAGGAACCGGCCGACAGGGCCAACGTGATCGAAGGCACTGTCCATGACATCGCCTATCTGGGCAATATCTCGACCTACAAGGTCGAACTGCCCGGCGGGCGGATGATGAAGGCGCAGGTCGCCAACGACCGCCGCATTGCGCGCCGTGAAATCACCTGGGACGACAAGGTCTGGCTGTCCTTTACGGACACCGCCGGCGTCGTCTTGTTGAACTGAGGAGGCGGCCATGAACCTGCGCCGCCTTTTCCTGATCCTCACGCCCTATGCCTGGCTTCTGCTGTTCTTCCTGATCCCCTTCGTGATCGTCATGAAGATCGCGCTGTCGGACTATGCCATCTCGATCCCGCCCTATACGCCGACGCTCGACCTCTCGGCAGGATGGGAGGGGATCAAGTCGTTCCTGTCGGAACTCGATTTCGAGAACTTCAGCTTCCTCGCGTCCGACGCGCTTTACTACACCGCCTATTTCTCCAGCCTGAAGATCGCGGCGGTGTCCACGGTCCTGACACTGCTGGTCGCCTATCCCATCGCCTATGGTATGGCTCAGGCGTCGGAGGAATGGCGCCCGACGCTGATGATGCTTGTCATCCTGCCGTTCTGGACCTCGTTCCTGATCCGCGTCTATTCCTGGATCGGCATCCTGTCGAACGAAGGTTTCCTGAACCAGTTCCTTCTGTGGACCGGGATCATCAGCGAACCGCTGGCGATCATGAACACGCAAAAGGCGGTCTATGTCGGCATTGTCTATTCCTACCTTCCGTTCATGATCTTGCCGATCTACGCGGCGCTTGAGAAGCTGGACGGGTCGCTGATCGAGGCGGCAGAGGATCTGGGCTGTTCCAAGATGTCGGCCTTCTGGCTGGTCACCTTTCCGCTGTCGATCCCTGGCGTCATCGCCGGTTGCTTCCTTGTCTTCATTCCCGCGCTCGGCGAATTCGTCATCCCCTCGCTTCTGGGCGGGTCCGACACGCTGATGATCGGCAAGGTGCTTTACGAGGAGTTCTTCTCGAACCGTGACTGGCCTGTCGCCTCTGCGGTGGCGGTCGTGCTGCTTCTCATCCTCATCATCCCGATCGTGCTGTTCCAGCGTAACGAACAAAAGCAGAGGGAGGCGAACCAATGAACCGCCGCTTCTCCTGGTTCAACGCGACCTCGCTTACCCTGGGGTTCGCCTTTCTCTACCTGCCGATGCTCATCCTCGTGATCTACAGCTTCAACGCATCGAAGCTGGTCACTGTCTGGGCGGGGTTCTCGACGAAGTGGTATGGCGAACTTCTCGGCAACGAGGCGTTCCTGAGCGCCGCCTGGGTCACGCTGAAGGTTGCCGTCATCTCCTCTACCGTGGCGACGGTGCTGGGGACGATGGCGGCCTATGTGCTGGTCCGCGCGGGCCGGTTCACCGGGCGCACGCTGTTTTCAGGGATGATCTATGCACCCATCGTCATGCCCGAGGTGATCACCGGCCTTGCGATGTTGCTTCTGTTCATCTCGCTCGGGCTTGATCGCGGCGTCTTCACCATCATCCTCGCGCATATCACCTTCACGATGTGCTTTGTCTCGGTGGTGGTGTCGTCGCGTCTTGTCACCTTCGACAGGTCGCTTGAGGAAGCCGCGCTGGATCTGGGGTGCACGCCCTTCGACGCGTTCAAGTCGGTGACCCTGCCGATCATCGCGCCTGCGGTCATCTCCGGCTGGCTTCTGGCCTTCACCCTTTCGCTTGACGATCTGGTGATCTCGCAGTTCGTGGCGGGTCCATCCTCGACCACGCTGCCGATGAAGATCTTTTCGGCGGTACGCCTGGGCGTCAGCCCCGAGATCAACGCCCTGTCGACGATCCTCATCTCCATCGTCACCGTGGGGGTCATTTCCGCCTCGCTCATCTCCAAGCGCAACATCGCGCGGCAGCGGGCGGACGAACAGAAGGCGCTGCAACAGTAGCCCTTGCGATGCCGGCCCCTTGATCGGGGGCCGGCATGTGTTAGCGTGCTAATGATCCATTCTGAACGGGAGGCGGTCATGGAGCATGCGGCAAAGAAACTCGTCATCCGCAACATCGGCCTTTTGCTGTCGGGCAAGCTTGAGCAGCCGATCTACGATGCCGATTGCCTGATCGCCATCGACGGGCGCATCGCGGACTGGGGCCGCGAAAAGGATCTGGATACCGAAGGGGCTACCACCCTGATCGACGCGCAGGGTACGACGCTCGCGCCCGGCCTGATCGACAGCCACGTCCACCCGGTCGTCGGTGATTACACGCCGCGCCAGCAGCAGTTGCACTGGATCGATTCCACCCTGCACGGCGGCGTCACCTCGATGATCTCGGCCGGCGAGGTTCATATGCCCGGTCGCCCCAAGGACATCGTCGGGCTGAAGGCCATGGCGATCGCGTCACAGCGCTGGTACGAGAACTTCCGCCCCTCCGGGGTAAAGGTTCTGGCCGGGGCCCCGGTCATCGAACACGGGATGGAAGAACACGACTTCAAGGATCTGGCCGATGCCGGCGTCAAGTTCCTGGGGGAAATCGGGCTCGGGTCGGTCAAGGATGGCAAGACCGCACGGCAGATGGTCGAATGGGCGCGCAAGTACGGTATCCAGTCGACGATCCACACCGGTGGCCCCTCGATCCCCGGTTCGGGCCTGATCGACGCGGACATGGTGCTGGAAACCGGCACCGATGTCGTCGGCCACATCAACGGCGGGCATTCGGCGCTGCCCGACGACCAGATCGTCTGCCTGTGCGAAAACTGCCTAAAGGGGCTTGAGATCGTGCACAACGGCAACGAACGCGCGGCGCTCTTGACGCTCAACACGGCGCGGGAACTGGGCAAGATGGACCAGATCATCCTTGGCACCGACGGCCCGGCCGGGTCCGGGGTGCAGCCGCTCGGAATCCTCAGGATGGTGGCGATGCTCTCGGCGCTGGGCAACGTTCCGGCCGAGGTGGCGTTCTGCTTTGCGACCGGCAACACCGCGCGCCAGCGCGAACTGGATGTCGGGCTGATCGAACGCGGCTATTCCGCCGATTTCGTTCTGATGGACCAGGCGCAGCATTCGGGCGGCAAGACGATCCTGGAATCGGTGGAACTTGGGAACCTGCCCGGCGTCGGCATGACCATCATCGACGGGGAAGTCCGGTCCCAGCGCAGCCGCAACACCCCGCCCGCCTGGAAGATCCCCGAAATCATGAAGGGCTGAGCGTCAGGCCAGCCTGCGCAGAAGCGAAAGAAAGACGTCCCGTTCCCGCGCGTCCAGGGGTTCCAGCGTGTCCGTCGTCACCGCATGACCGGTGGCGTGTAGGCCGGCGATCATCGACCGGCCCTTTTCCGACAGCGACAGAAGGCTCCGGCGCTTGTCGCCGGGGTCTGCTGTCTGTTCAACCATGCCCTTGCCGCGCAGCCGGTCCACCACGCCCTTGATCGTCGCGACATCCATCGCCGTCTGCCGCCCCAGTTCGTTCTGCGAACACTGGCCCAGCTCTGCCAGCCGCACGAGGGCGGCGAACTGCGTGGGCGTAAGATCGGACCCAAGCCGCGACAGGAACAGTGACGCGTGGCGCTGGCTGACCAGGCGCAGGATGTAGCCGACCTGATCGTCCAGCCGGTAGGGCCCGCCCCCCGTCACCGAAGGCCGTCCTTGCCTTCGGCCTCGCTGGCCTTCAGGCCGCCGACGCGGGGCAGGGGGCGCCCGCTGTCGGTGACGGCGACCGCCACCATGATCTCGTTGGCGCGCGGCGCGTCGTTCATCCGCACCTCCACCCCGTCGAAATGCGACCGCACATAGGCTGCGTCCTTGTGGCCAAGCGGCACGTCAAGATCCTGCCCCGGCCCGCCCATCTTCTTGGACGACGGGACCAGCGCCGCGCCTTTCTCCACGGCGGCGCGCAGGGGGGCTCCAAGCTTGGGGTGAAGGATCGCTGCGGCATGTTCCAGCTCGCCGTTCTCTCCCACCATCGCCGCCTTGCCGTAGCTTTCGGCCTGATGCGGCTCGATGCCAAGCGCCCGGACGCAGCGGTCACCCAGAAGCCCGCCAAGCTCGGCGCCGATCTCCATGAGGTCCGTCAGGTCTTCGACGTAGCGGCCAGCGAAGGGGTTGGCGATGACGGCGACCGCGACGGCCTTGCGCGTGGCCGGGGCGATATCGCGCCCCATCTCCCTGTGGGTCTCCTCGACCCAGACGGCGATCTTGCGAATGTCGGCTTTCATCTCAGCCCGTCCTCCCCCTTGATGTCCCAGGCTTCCAGGCCGCCGGAACGCGAATGGACGCGCGGGCCGGTGGTCATCACCAGGACCAGAACCATTTCGTCCGCGCGCGGCGCATCGTTCAACCCGATTTCCATCGAATCGAAGTGGCTGCGCACATAGCTGGCGTTCACATGCGTCACCGGCACGTCAAGCCGCGCGCCCGCGCCGCCCACCTTCTTGGCCGAGGGCACGATGGCCTTCGCCCCGCCCAGCACCTCGCGCATGGCATAGCCGCCCGGCGCATGCCAAAGGGCGCCGTGTTCCAGTTCGCCCGCAGCGCCGACGATGGCGCCCTTGCCATAGCCTTCGACCCGCGCGGGATCGCCGCCAAGCGCCTCCACGAGGCGGCGCGCCATCATCAGCCCGAGGGGCTTCAGATCTTCCATGAAGCCCTGGATTTCGGGTTCATAGCGGCCCGCGAAGGGGTTCTTGATCACCGCGACGGCGGCGGCCCGCAGAAGCGGCCTTTCCGCGCGCGGCCCGCCCTCGTGGCGGATCTCCTCCACCACTGTCAGAAGCTTGCGGATCTCGGGCTCAGGCATGGCACAGGGCCTCCGTCTTGGGGACAGGGGCCAGCACGCGGGTGGCCCCCCTCAGGAATAGCGCAGCCCCGGCGATCAGGCCAGCCGCCTGCATCGCCCGGGCCTCGGCAAGGCCGCGCTCCAGCGCGGCGGCGGTTTCATCTGATGACAGCGGACCGACTGAAACCGTGACCGGCCGGTCGCCAAGATCGCTGTCGGGCTGCAAGAGCCGGGCGGGGGTGCGGGACACGGCGGGATGGCCGGGCAGGTCCACCGAATTGGCGACAAGCGTTGCCGCGGCATCGGCCGCCGCAGCCGTGGCGGCCAGAACCGTGACGCTGTCGGCGATCCCGAACGACTGGCTGCGCCCGCCGCGGCCCGAGGTCGCGATGCCGCCGATCCCGTCGCCCGCGCGGATCGTGACGGCACCAAGCGCCGTGGCGTCCAGACCTGCGACCCCGCTACGGTAGGCCTGACCAGGCGCAAGGTGGATCGCGATGTCGCCGCCGTCATTCACATAGGCGCGCATCAACCCGCCCGAAGCGACCATCGACGCCAGAACCTCGTCCGCGACGGCGCCGGCGACGGCGGCCATCGGCGTCACGAAATGGCGTCGGCAATGCGTCTGCACGGCGTCGGCCATGCGTATGGCAACCGGCCCGACCGGGCGTACCCCGCCCGCCGGGCTGCGCAAGAGCGGCAGTTCCGCAACAAGTTCGTCAAGCAGCGGCGCGAACCGCCGCGCGGCGGCGGCAAAGGCAGCCTCCCGCCCCGGTCCGTCGGCCCCGATCACAAGATCGATCGGCCCGTGTTGCAGATGCAGGCGGTCTCCGGGCAGGCGGGCAGCGACGGCGGGCATCGCCTAGCCGCCCTTCGGCCAGTCGAAGTTCCCGGCGTGGCGCGGGTCGGGATGGCGCGGCGCGGGGCCGACGCGCCGGATGCCGGGCTTGACCACATCGCTCGCGGACACCACGCGATCGACATGCCCGCCCAGCGCGGCGTAGTCGGACCGGCGCATGGTGAACTCGATAGGGGCGACAAGGGCCGGCGTCGGGACATAGCCGAAGGAATTCGTCGGCATGTCCATCACGTCGGCCATGACGGTGATGCCGCCGCCGGGCCAGACATAGGCCCTGGCCCCGCCGCAGGAAACATGGGTCAACGCCTCCTTCACCGAGCGGGTCAGCTTGACCGGGTTCTCGGTCACGCCCGCCCGCAGGCTGCCGCCCGCACCGCCCATGAAAAGGACCGAACAGACCGAGGGTTCGCAGTTTTCCGCGACCCGCTCGACCGAGGCCAGAAGCGGCGGCGTGATTTCGGCCGGTTTTGGCACGAGGTTTTCATCGAGGATGTAGTAGGCCCATTGTTCGCCGGTGGTGGACACCATCAGAAGCCGCAGGCCCGGCCAGGCGACCTTGGGATCGGCGGGCTTCAGGATGGTCAGCGGATCTTCGACATCGGTGCCGCCCCAGCCGGTGCCGGGATGGGCGACCTGGAAATACCGCCCCGGCGTGGACTTGCGCCCCGTCACCCGTATGCCGGTATGTGGAATGTCCAGCATCCGCCCCGCCTGATGCTCGGACAGGACGCCGGTGATGTGGTCGTCGACCACGATCACCTCGTCGACATGGGGTGCCCACTGGGTCGCGAACATGCCGATGGCCGCCGATCCGCAGCCGACGCGCATCAGCTTTTCCTGCACCCCGTTGATGACGGGTGCTTGGCCCGCCTGCACCACCACGGTCGCGCCGCCATCCACGGTCAGCTCCACCGCCTCGCGGTTGCACAGCCGCAAGAGCGCGTCGCAGGTCACACGCCCCTCGGCCTTGGTGCCGCCGGTCAGGTGCTCGACGCCGCCAAGCGACAGCATCTTCGAGCCATATTCCGAGGTCATCACATGACCGATCGGCTCACCCTCTGCCCGGACGATGGCGCGTTCGTCGCCGATATGCCGGTCAGTGTCGATCTTCACCTTCACGCCACAATAGCTGAAGATGCCCTCGGTCACGACCGTGACCATGTCGACCCCCTCGACCTCCTGGCTGACGATGAAGGGGGCGGGCTTGTAGTCGGGATAGGTGGTGCCTGCGCCCACCGCGGTGATGAAGGGGCGGTTGGCGCGCAGGATGTCGCCGTCCCATTCTTCCTCGGTCGCAAGGAAGGGGACGGTTTCGCCCCCCGCCTCGATCACCGTCAGGGGATCGAGGCGCACAAGCGCGCCGCCATGGTTGGCATAGCGGTCGCAGGCCCCGGCGCGGCCCTCGGCGATGTAGCACAGGACCGGGCAGGCATCGCAGCGGATCTTGTCCGCCATGCGTTCGGTGCGTTCGGTCATGTTCGGGCCTCCCTGATGGCGGCCAGCACCCGGTCGGGCGTGGCGGGCACCTGCCGGATGCGCGCCCCGGTCGCGTGACGGATGGCGTTCAGGATCGCCGGCGCCGTCGGGATCAGGACGTGTTCGCCCAGCCCCTTGGCGCCGAAGGGTCCGTGGCCGTCCGCCACTTCGACGATGATGGTCTTGATCGGGGGCACGTCGCCGATCGTCGGGATCAGGTAGTCGTGCAGGTTCTCGGTGCGGCCGGGGATGTATTCCTCCATCAGCGCCATGCCAAGGCCCTGCGCGATGCCGCCGTGAACCTGCCCTTCGACCATCAGCGGATTGATCGCGCGGCCGACATCGTGGGCCGCCACGAACCGCAGCGGTCGGACAAGGCCAAGCGCTGTATCGACCTCCACGACGACAAGGTGGGCGGCATAGCCGAACTGGGCATAGGGTTCGCCCTGCCCGTTTCCGTCCAGCGGCCGTGTCGGCGGGTCGTAGGTTTCGCTGGACCGCAGGACATAGCCGTCGCCATCCGGCGGGAGGGCCGACAGGTCGATGCGGCGGGTTCCGGCACCGTCGGCAACCTCGATGAAGCCATCACCAAGGGTCAGTTTCGCACCTTCGCCCGCATTCGCGTGGCGCAGGATCTCGGCGCGCAGCGCAAGGCCCGACAGCCGCGCCGCATTGCCGCTGACGAAGGTCTGGCGGGATGCAGATGTCTTGCCTGCGTCCGGTGTCACGTCGGTGTCGGGGCCGACCAGGGCAAGTTGCGCCAGCGGCACCCCCAGCGCCTCGGCGAAGATCTGGGCAATGACGGTGTTCGCGCCCTGACCGATGTCCATCGCGCCCTGGTGCAGGAAAAGCCGGCCATCGGCGCGGATGCCCGCCTTGATCGTCGAGGGGTTCGGCAGCGATGTGTTGCCGCAGCCGTACCAGCCCGCCGCGATCCCGACGCCCCGTCGCAAGACCGCGCCGGCGCCATTGATCGCCTTGGCATCGGCGCGTTCGCGATCCCAGGCCGTTTTCAGCGCCGCAAGGCAGGCGCCGATCCCGACGCCCTGCGCAAAGACCTGCCCGCAAACCGTCGGCACGCCGTCGCCAAGCGCGTTCAGCAGCCGGAACTCCAGCGGGTCGATCCCCAGCCGGTCTGCCAGTTCGTCGAACAGCACCTCTTGCGCGATCGCCGACTGGGGAACGCCAAAGCCGCGAAAGGCCCCGGCGGGCGGGTTGTTGGTGTAGATCCCTTCGGACACCGCGCGATAATCGGCGATCCGGTAGGGGCCGGAGGCATGGACCGGCACCCGGTTCGCCACCGTCGGCCCCCAGGAGGCATAGGCCCCGGTGTTGAACGTGCCGAAGAAGTCGAAGCCCGAAAGCCGCCCGTCCTTCGTGGCGCCGATCCGAAGGCGGATGTCTGAGGGATGACGCTTGGTAGTCGAGGCCATGGATTCGCTGCGGCTGTAGGCGATGCGGACCGGTCGCCCCGTCTTCAGCGCCGCCAGCGCGAGGAAGGGCTGCATGGACAGGTCAAGCTTCGATCCGAAGCCGCCGCCGACCGCCGTGGGCACGACCCGCACGCGGTCCATGGGAAGGCCCAGGATCTTTGCCAGAGCTTCCTGATCCATCACCGGGGCCTGGGTGCAGGCGTGCACCTCCACCCGCCCGTCGCGGGCGACGGCATAGCCGGCCTCGGGTTCGATATAGGCGTGTTCGACGAAGCCGGACCGGAACTCCCCCTCGACCACGACATCGGCGCGCGCCAGCGCCGCATCCGGATCGCCGCAAAAGACACGCCCGCCGGTCATGACATTGCCTGCCCGGTTCGCATGCAAGAGTGCCGCGCCCTCGGCCTTTGCCGATGCCGGCGTCGGCGCAGGGGGGCGTTCCTGCCAGGTGACCGGGAACCGGTCGGGGTCGAAGGACGCCATCGCCTCGGGCGTTCCAACCACTGCGGCCACCGCGTCGCCCCGAAAAAGCGTCTCTGCCTCGGCAAAGACGGGCTGGTCCTCGAACCCGGGGATGACGCCAAAGGCGTTCTGCCCGGGTACGTCGCGCGCGCTCAGCACGGCCACGATGCCGGGCGTCGCCGCAACGAAGGCATCCGTGTCGCCAAGGGTGAACCCCGCGCGGGCGAAGGGCGACCGGATCACCCTGAGTTCCAGCGTGCCGGCGGGCGCCACGTCGTCGCCGAACCGTTCGGCCCCCTCGACCTTGGGCGCACCGTCAAGGCGCCGGGGCGACGTGCCGACGGCGCCCGAAGCGGTATCGGCACCGATGACGTTCCGGCCCGCGGCGACGACCGCGTCGATGATCTTGCGATAGCCGGTGCACCGGCAAAGAACCCCGCCAAGCGCGTCCGCCACCTGCGTTTCGTCCGGCGCGGGCGTTTCGCGCAAAAGCGCGGTCGCCGCGACCATCATGCCCGGCGTGCAGATCCCGCACTGGGCCGCGCCATGGGCAAGGAAGGCATCGGCAAGCCGCCGGGTGACAGGGTCGTGCGCGGCAAGGCCCGATTGCGTCTCGACCTGCCGGCCCGCGACCCGTCCCGCAGGCGTCAGGCAGGCGCAGACGGGTTCACCGTCTACCAGGACCGTGCAGGCCCCGCAGTCGCCCGCGTCGCAACCGACCTTCACGTCCCGCGCGCCGCAGGTTTCGCGCAGAACCTGCGACAGCCGCGCGATCTCTGGCGCCGTCGCGGACACCTGTCTTCCGTTCAGCATGAAGGCGATGTCAGCCATCCGGGGTCTCCGCAAGGTCCGCAAGCGCCCGGCGGACAAGTTCCGCCGCGCCGTCGCGTCGGTAACGGGCAGAGGCGCGCACGTCGTCGATCGGGGTCAGCGGGGCAAGCATGTCGTCGGTCAGGTCGAATGCGGCCAGTTCGGGGCCAAGGTGCTGCCCGATCAGCGCCGCCTCCAGCGCCGGCAGGCGCCGGGCGACCGGTGAACAGGCGCCGACCGCGATCCGCACCAGGTCGATCCGCCCCCGCGCATCGGTCGCGACAAGGACCGCCGCCATCGCGATGGAGATTACCAGGTAGCGGCGGCTGCCAAGCTTGCGAAAGGCGGCGCGCGCGCCCGGCGGCGGATCGGGGACAAGCACCGCCGTCACCAGTTCGCCGGGCAATAGCGCCGTCTTGCGCGGGCCCAGCAGAAAGTCGGCAAGCGCGATCCGGCGTGTGCCCGCCACCGAGGCGCATTCCACAACCGCGTCAAGGACAAGAAGCGGCGGCACGCCGTCGGCCGCCGGCGAGGCGTTGCAAAGATTGCCCGCGACGGTGCCCGCATTCTGGATCTGCACCGAACCGACTTCCCGCGCCGCCGCATGCAGGGCGTCGAAGGCCGGGGGCAGGCTGGCCCGCGCGATGTCGGTCCAGGTCGTCGCGGCGCCGATCCGCCAGCCGGCACTGTCCCGCGCGATCCCCCTGAACCCGGCGATCCCCGTCAGGTCCAGCGCCGCGCCGGGCAGCGGGCGCCCCTGGCGCGCCGGATAGAAATCGGTTCCGCCGGCAATCACCGGCAGCGGCCTGTCCGCCAGGATCGCGAGTGCCTCCGAAAGTGTCCCGGGCCTTGTGAGGGTCACGGGGCTCCCTCCATTTTCGTTTGTATACGAATAATGAGGCCGCGGCCGGTGCCTGTCAAATCCTATGTTCGGTTGCGCGCCGTGACGGGCACCATCGTTCCTTGCAGGATCGCGACCAGTTCCCTTTCGGCCGCGCCTGCGGTCGTGGTCTCGGCGAAGACCTCGGCGGTGACGACGGTGATGCGGCGGCCGGCGCGGATGACCCGGCCCTCGGCCACCAGCCGGTCGCCGCGCGCCGGCGCCATCAGGTTGATCTTCATTTCCACCGTCATCACCTCGGCCTCTTCGGCCATGAGGGTCAGCGCGGCATAGCCCGCCGCCGTATCGCCCAGTGCGAAGGTCAGCCCCGCGTGGCCGACGCCATGCTGCTGGCGCGCGATGGGCAGGATCGGCGCGGCCAGCGTGCAGGCGCCCGCGGCCAGATGGACGATGGTCGCGCCGAAGGTGGTCATCAGTGCCTGCCGGTCAAAGCTGTCGCGGGTCTTTCGTTCGATCGTCGGGGCAAGCGCGGTCATCTTGGTCCTTTCAGGGGCAGGGCGCAGGGGGTGGGGCCGGTCAGGCAGGCGATGGCACCGGGGCCCATCAGGTCCGAGAGCGGCGGCCGGGTCGCGTCCATGCCGCCGGTATAGGCACCATAGGCGGGCAGGATCACCCGCGACGCGTCGATCAGGAAACAGGGGCGCGCCGGTCCGGCGACCCGCATCTTGGGATGGTAGTGGCCCGAAACCTCGCCGCGGGCGCCGGGTTGCGCGATGTGGCGGAAGGTCAGCGGGCCAAGCGCAAGGTCGCGCAGATGTTCGCCCGGCAGCGCAACGGGGCCGGGATCGTGGTTGCCCTCGATCCAGATCCAGCGTCGCCCCGCCATCAGCCGTGTCAGCCAAAGCCGGTGATCCTCGCCCAGGTCGGCCGATGCGAGGTCGTCGAAACTGTCGCCAAGGCACAGGACCGTCCGCGCCCCGGTGCGGGCGATGTCGGCGTCGAGACGGCCCAGTGTCTCTGCCACCTCGTAGGGCGGCAGAAGCGTGCCGCCCAGCCGCGCGATACGCGACGACCGGCCAAGGTGAAGGTCGCCGACCGCCAGAAGCGCGCGGTCCCCCCACCAGAGCGCGCCGGAGGGCAGGGCGGAAAGCGTCGCGCCGGACAGGGTGAAGCGGTGGCCGTTCATCGCGGCGATCCTATGCGCGCCCGTGCCCGAGGGGAAGGCGGCGCGAAGCCCCGGGCGATCAGGCAAGGCCCGCCTCTGCCATCAGCCGCGCGGCGGTTTCGGCGATCAGCCTTTCACGCGCCGCACCCTCGACCGGAACCTTGCCGTGTTCGAGGAAAAGCGGCGCCGCCAGCGGCGTCACCCGGGTCAGGTGCAAATGGTCGATCCTGTCGCCCACGCGGTCCAGCATCGCCGCGATCCGCGCGAAATCCACGAGCCCGCGCATCGCCTCTTCCCGGGTGACCGCCAGAAGCAGGTGGCCAGGGTCGTGGCGGCGCAGCGTGTCGTAGAGGATGTCGGTGGAAAAGGTCGCCTGGCGCCCGGACTTGCGCTGGCCCGGATGGTTGCGTTCGATCAGCCCGGCGATCTGGGCGATGTTGCGAAACGTGCGCTTCATCACCGCGTTGCCCTGAAGCCAGGTGTCCAGCCCCTCGGCCAGCGCGGCCGGGTCCAGCAGCGTCCGGGCGTCGGGAACCGGATCGAGACCCCAGATCAGCGTCGCATAGTCGGTCGCGACGAAGCCAAGCGGATGGAGGCCCAGGTCTTCCATCCGCCGGGTGACGAGAAGGCCAAGGGTCTGCTGGGCGTTGCGCCCGGCAAAGCCGTAGATGCACAGGTGTTCGCGGCCATCGGCGGGAAAGCTTTCGATCAACAGCCGGTCGGCGCCGGGCAGGCGGGAAACCTGCCGCTGCAGCGCCAGCCAGTCGGCGGTGTGGCCGGGCAGGTCCGGCCAGGTCGCTTCGCCGAACATCGCAAGGATACGTTCGGTGAGCCGGGTCGAGGTGGAAAATTTCGTGCCCGAAAAGACGGCGACCTTCGGATCGCGCCCCGGGTCGCGGCTGACCTCGACCGTCAGGTCGCGAAGGCCCTCGTAACGTACGATCTGGCCGCCGATCAGAAAGGTGTCGCCGGGGGTGAGTGAGGCGGCGAAACCTTCCTCGACCTCGCCGAGGGGCTGGCCTCCCAGGCGGTTGCGAAGCCGCACCTTGAGAAGTTCGGCATCGGTGATGGTGCCGATGTTCATGCGGATCGCCCGAGCCGAACGCGGGTCGCGCAGCGACCAGAGGCCGCCCCGCCGCATCAGGCGCTGCCAGCGGTCGTAGGCGCGCAGGGCGTAGCCGCCGGTCGCGCAGAACTCAAGGCAGGCGTCGAAGTCGGGGCGGGCAAGGCCGCTGTAGGGGCCGGCACTGGTGACCTCGGCGAACAGGTCGTCGGCGTCGAAGGGGGCGGCACAGGCGGCAATCAGGATATGCTGGCACAGAACGTCGCGCGGGCCGGGGCCGCGCGGTTCCCCGTCAAGATCATGGTCGCGGACGGCGCGCAACGCCGCCTGGCATTCGACGACCTCGAAGCGGTTCGCGGGCACCAGAAGCGCCTTGGAGGGCGCGTTGTATCGATGGTTCGCGCGCCCGATCCGCTGGACAAGGCGCTTGACGTTCTTCGGCGCGCCGACCTGGATCACCAGGTCAACGTCGCCCCAGTCGATCCCGAGGTCGAGCGATCCGGTGCACACGACCGCGCGCAACGCACCTTGCACCATCGCCGCCTCGACCCGTTCGCGCGCCTCGCGCGACAGCGACCCGTGGTGGATGCCGATGGGCAGCCCGTCTTCGTTCGCGAGCCATAGGTGATGGAAGAAGATCTCTGCCTGCGCGCGGGTGTTGTGAAAGATCAGCGTGGTTCGGTGGCGGCGCACCTCCTCCAGGATCGCCGGGATGGCATAGCGACCGCCACCGCCGGCCCAGGGGGGCGGTTCATCGGTCTGCAGCATCGCGATGTCGGGGTCGGGCCCCGGATCGGCATGAAGAACCTCGCAAGGGTCGGGGTGTCGGGCCAGGAAGCGGGCGATCGCCGCCGGATCCTCGACCGTGGCCGAAAGGCCGACGCGGCGCAGGTTCGGACAAAGCCGAGAAAGCCGGGAAAGGCACAGCATCAGCTGATCGCCGCGCTTCGATTCCGACAAGGCGTGGATTTCATCCACGATCACCCGCGAAAGCCCGGCGAAGATGCGCGGGGCATCTTCGTAGGACAGAAGCAGCGCCAGGCTTTCCGGCGTGGTCAGGAGGATATGCGGCGGGTCGGCGCGCTGCCTCTGGCGCTTGGTGTGGCTGGTGTCGCCGGTCCGGTCCTCGATCCGGATCGGCAGGTCCATTTCGGTGACCGGGGTCGTCAGGTTGCGGCGGATATCGGCGGCCAGCGCCTTGAGTGGCGAAATGTAAAGGGTGTGCAGCCCGCGATGCGCGCCATCGGCAAGCTCGGCCAGGCTTGGCAGGAACCCCGCCAGCGTCTTGCCGCCGCCGGTCGGCGCGACAAGCAGGAGCGCGGGGGCGCCGGCGCGGTCGAGCATCGCCTGCTGATGCGGATGGACCTGCCATCCGCGCCGCGAGAACCAGTCGTCGAAGGCAGGTGGCAGGGCGCGCATGGGGCGAACTTAGGCCGCCCCGGCGCCAAGGGAAAGCGGCAGATGCGCGCTAGTGCAGGGCGCGCGCGCGCAGGTTCCGGAAGGCGTCGCGCAGCGCGCCCGGCGGCGTCAGATGGGCGTCCTGAAGCGCGCAGTCCAGCGCGCCTTCGACATCACGCACCAGCGCCGTCACCGTGTCGTCCGAACCGGGATTGTCGAGCGCGTATTCGGCCGTATCGAATTCGGTCGCGACCATGCTGCGTGCGGGGGTCGCCTCCAGCATCGACAGGAGTTTCGGCTCATCCAGCCCCTGGGCCTGCGCCCAGTCGAGCGCGAGGCGCGTCATCGCGGCCGAGGAGGCCGACAGGAAATCGCGCAGCACCTTGGCCGAGGTTCCGGCGCCCAAGGCACCCATGCGTTCGACCCGCCGCGAAAGGGCGGCAAGGACCGGTTGAGCACCGGCGACGGCCTCGGCGGTGCCGCCGACAAGGAACGAAAGCTGACCTTCGCCCGCCTGACGGGGGCTGCCCAGAACCGGCGCATCGATGATCGCGATCCGCGCCGGGATGCGGTGACGCAGTGCACGTACATAACGGGGCGTCAGGGTTCCGCATATGATCACACGTTCAAGGTCCGTCGCGCGGGAAGCCAGCGCGCTGGTTTCGAACAGGATGTCTTCGGTTTCGCCGATGTCGGTCGCCAGGACGACAAGCGTTGCAAGCCCTTTGGCAAACCTTTCCGCGTCGTCGACCGATGGTTGGCTCTGGCCGCCGTCGGCCAGAAGGCCGCGCGCGTCAAGGCCGCAATCACGAAGCCTGCGCAGAACAGGGACCGACAGGCGGCTCGAACCCGCGATTCCGACGATACTGGTCAATGGACGATCCTTTCTTCGCGCACGAACATGTTGGCCCAGGCCCGGTCGATCAGTTCCGGTGTCATCTGGTTCGGGATGCCCTCGAAGTTGCAGATCGCGACGATCTGGTCGATCAGGAACACCGGCTGGTAGTTTGCATAGATGTTGTCGATGGTCGGGTACTTGTCCTTGAGAAGGTGAACGAGCGACGCTTCGTCCAGCGGCACCTTCTTTTTCTTCGCCACCATCGCGAAGATCTTGAGGTACATTTCCTGATCCGGCCCGTCGATCTTGATCTTGAAGAAGATCCGGCGCAGCGCCGCCTTGTCGAAGATCTCGTTGGGGTGGAAGTTGGTCGAGAAGATCACCAGTGTGTCGAAAGGCACCTCGAACTTCTCGCCGGACTGAAGGGCAAGGATATCGCGGTGTTCTTCCAGCGGGACGATCCAGCGGTTGACGATCTTCTGCGGGGGTTCCTGTTGGCGACCAAGGTCGTCGATGATGAACACGCCGCCGGTCGCCTTCATCTGGAGCGAGGCGGTATAGGTCCGCGCCGTCGGGTTGAACGTCAGGTCCAGCATGTCGAGCGAAAGCTCACCGCCGGTGATCACCGTCGGGCGGTCGCACAGGACATAGCGGCTGTCGAAACGGTTCGCCGCACGGCGCAGGACGGTCTGATCCTCCTGCTGTTCCTCGGCGGCGGAATGGACGATCGGGTCATAGACGGTGATGACCTGGCCCGCGTATTCGACCGCGCGCGGAACATAGATCTTGTCGCCAAGTGCATCGCGGATACCGTTCGCGATCGAGGACTTCCCGTTGCCCGGCGGCCCGTACATCAGGACCGAACGGCCTGCGCTGACCGCGGGACCAAGGTGATCAAGAAGCGCCTCGGGCAGGATCAGGTGGCCCATGGCCCCGATCAGCTGCTGGCGCGTCATCTGGATGTTGCGGATCGATTGTTTCTTGACCTGTTCGCGATAGACCTCAAGCGGCACCGGCATGGCGCCATAGTATTCCGACTGGCCCAGCGCATCGAGCGCGCGCGCCTTGCCGGTATCGGTCAGCTGGAACCCCATCTCGTTGCCCGAATTGGCGTGAAGCGTGCCTGTCGCCTCCACCAGACGCTGCGAACGGGCCAGATCGATCAGTTCCTGAACGATCGGCACGGGCAGGCAAAGCGCCCTGGACAGTTCCGTCGCACGGTCGAGGTTCATGCGGAACATCGTCTTGAGGAAGATGTCGCGCATCATCACGGTATTGATACCGACCTCGGCGAGCGTGCGCGGAAGCGTGGGCGCGATCACGTTGGTTACTTGCATGTTCATCGATCTGACCCCCTGCCGCCCGAAACCGGAACAGATGTGTCCACGGTACTGCCTGCTTGTTTGGCCAGAATCCTATCGAGGATTCCCATGGCAATCCTGAGCAGTTAATGTGGCTAAAAAATGGAAATACGGGCGGGCGTCGGGGACATGAGACACAAGCAACTGTGGCGGCTATCGGCATTCGCGCTGATCGTCATTGCCGTCCTCGGCGGCGTGGCGCTGGCCAAGGGCGGGTTCTACCTTGGCATGCACGAGGGCGACGCGATCCATCTGGCGGAGATCGTCCTGCGGATGGCGGACGGGCAGTGGCCGCATCTTGATTTCATGACCCCGCTGGGTGTCCTGTCGGCTGCACCGATCGCGCTTTTCGTCCATCTCGGCTTCGGCATCGGCCATGCGATCCTGTTGGCACAGGTGTTGGTCGCGGCTCTGCTGGCGCCTTTCGCGATCGCGGTGGCATGGCGGCGTCTTGACGGGTGGCTGGCCTACGGGTTCGTCGGCTACGTCCTGCTCCTGTGCCTGGCGCTGGTCCATGGCGGGGATTCGGCCAGCCCCTCGATCTCGATGCACTACAATCGCTGGGCCTGGGCGATCGCCTATGTCGTGTTGCTTCAGGTTCTGATCGCGCCGCGCGGTCGGGCTCCGGGGGCGGCAGAGGGCGTGGCCACGGGGCTCGGGCTTGCCGCGCTTGCGCTGATCAAGATGACCTATTTCGTGACATTTGCACCGGTCGTCCTTGTCGGACTGATCGCGCGGCGGTGGTGGCGCGCGCTGGCCGTGGCGCTGTTCGCCGGGCTTGCGGTCGTCGCGGTCGTCACCCTGCTGGCGGGGACGGTCTTCTGGCGGGCCTATCTGTCGGACCTCGTGGTCGTGGTCCTGTCGGCAACGCGCGAGAGGCCCGGTGATGCCTTTGCCGACATTCTGGGCGGATCGGGCTATCTGGCCGCGAACCTCGCGCTGATCGGGGTGGTGATCCTTCTGCGCAAGGCCGGCCACATGACCGAGGGGTTGTTGCTTTTTCTGCTGTATGTGCCGTTCGCCTATGTGGTCTTCCAGAACTACGGCAACGACCAGCAATGGATCGTCCTTGCCTTTCTGTCACTTGTCGCGCTGTGGCCGCCCGACGCGGCGGAACGGATGTTCGGCCTGCGTCAGGCGCAATGGGCGCTGGTCGCAGCGGGGGTTCTGGCGGGCGCGGGCTATGCCTCGGTGCAAAGCCTGGTGACAAGCCCGTTTCGCCATCTTGCGCTGTCGACCGCCGACATGCGCCCGCTTATCGGCCTGCCCGGTCAGGACGATCTTTATGCCAGCCGCAGCCGCATGGTGGCGACGCGCGCCAATGTCGCTCTGGACGGGCCGGAATGGCGGGTCGCCTCGCTTGCCGAGACCGACAGCGGCACCGAAGAGGAAGATGCGCCCACCACGCTGCCGGGCGGCGAAGTGCTTGACGATTGCACGCTGCAGGGCGGGTTCATCACCTGGCTGGCTGCGGCCGCCGGCGATCTGGAACGGAGCGGCTTCGCCGGAAAGCGGGTCGTCGCGGCGGACATCTACGGGCCGTTCTGGCTATACGGCGATCTGGCCCCCGTACCGCGTGCCGCGCCCTGGTACTACGGGCGCCTGCCCGGCCTGAAGTCCGCGGACTACGTCCTTGTGCCGCAGTGCCCGGTGTCTTCCAAGGCCCGGCGCAAGTTCCTGCAGGAGATGGACAAGGCCGGATGGTCAGGCCACGAGGTGCGCCGCACCCCGCTTTACATCCTCATGGAGATGAGCGCGAGCGTCAGCGACGGGAATGCGAGGGACGCCAAATAGGCCATCAGCGTCGCGGCAAGCGCAACGCCCATCGGGAATTCCTTGCGTTTCCAGGATTCCCACTCCGGCGCGAGGGCGCGGACGGCGGGGATCATCCGCAGGACACGATGCGCGACGAAGGCCCCAAGAAGACAGGCCGCCAGAAGGAAGATCACGACCGACGCATGGCCCTGCGCGAAGAAGGGCGCGGCGGCGGCGGCGAACTTCACGTCGCCTTCGCCGACATGGGCGATGACATGCAGAACGATCCCGATCAGCAGGACGACGACAAGATTGGTCCAGCGCCAGAGCCAGACCTCGGACGGCAGCACGACGAAACCCGCGACGGCGAAGATCAGGACAGTCGCCGCCACCGCGCGGTTCGGAATGCGCATGGACCGCAGGTCCGACAGCATCACCCAGATCGCTATGGGCAGCATCGCCAGGAAAAAGATCAGGTGTACCTGATCGGCGCGCAAATCAAGCATCGTCGCGTCCCCGTTCCCGTTACTGCTGGGTGCTCAGCGCTTCGAGCGCGCGCACGGCTTCCTCGAAGTGCTGCGGATGGGCTTCGATCGCCTCTTCCAAGAGCCCGCGGCCGATGATGACGTCACCCTGCTTGATCGCCGAAAGCGCGATCGTGTAAAGCAGTTGCGCCCGTTCGACCTGGGTCATCGAGATGATCGGCAGATCGTACTTGCGCTGCGCGGCGCGGGCCAGGACAAGGTTGTTCTTCGCCGCAAAAAGGTTGCGGTCGTATGTCAGGGCCTGGTTGAACAGCTTTTCCGCCCCCGGGTAGTCCCCGCGCGTGAGCTTGGAGTAACCCCAGTTGTTCAGGACGCCCGCCGGGCGCGTGGTCAGGCCCGCGGCGGTGTCGTAGAAACTGTCGGCCTTGTCCCAGCGCTTGTTGGCGTCGGCGATCATCGCCTCGAGCCGGTAGCGGTCGAAGGTCTCGTAGGTTGGCGGAACGGCGTTCAACTCGGTCTCCGCGCGCTTCCATTCGTTCGACCGGATCAGCGCGTCGGCCAAGAGAACGCGGTCTTCGCTGGTTCCGCCGGGGCCCTGGGTGATCTCGGTCAGGATCTTTGCCGCCTCGACCGGTTTCTTGGCGCGGATCAGCGACTTGGCCAGCCCGCGCTTCAGGTCGACCCGGCCGGGCTTTTCGCCGACCGCGCGGCGGAAATAGGCCACCGCCTCTTCCGGGTCCGACGAGGTCAGCATGAGGTCGTTCAGATTGCTTTCGTCGATGACGTTGATGCTGGCCAACGCCTCGTCGACGTTCTGTTCCTTCTGCGTCTCGCAGCCTGACAGAAAAAGCGAAACGGTCATGAATATGGTAAAACCAACGGATTGGCGCATTTTCTGCGTCCCTTGCTGCTCTGGCCTCATTTCACCGTCAGCAAGAGGTAGACACCGCCCCCGCGCCGCACGAGTGAGAATTCTTCTTCTTGGCTGGCAGCATAGTCGGGATTGTCGCGTATGGCGAGGGCACGGCGCAGATTTTCGCGTATGGCGTCCGTTCGGCCACTGTCGAGCGCGAAGGCAGTCTGAAAGACCTGGCTTGCCTCGGACACCTCGCCCTTTTCCATCAGCACCACGCCAAGGTTGTTCCAGGCCGGCACAAAGGTTTCGTCGATGTCGATGGCATTGCGCAGGTTGGTTTCTGCCTGGCCCAGCCGGCCCAGGTGCAAGTTCGCCGACCCGATCGCGGAATAGACATCCACCGTCGCGCCCCGTTCCGATGCGGCGCGGTGATAGGCCTTGAGAGCAAGTTCGTATTCGCCCGCCGCCATCAGCCTGTGACCGACGATCAGCCCGTCAACCGAATCCTCTGACGATGAGTCGAGATCCGGCGCGAAGGGGGATTGCTGCTTGCCGAAAAGGCCGCCCGTCGACTGACAGGCGGCCAGAATGGCCAGGGCGGCGGCGAATGCCGGTATGTGACGCTGCATGAACCTATACTTTGAAGTTCGCGAACGTCTCCACCATAGCGTAGACCGACGGGCCGACAATGACGATCAGCAGCGGCGGGACGGTAAACATCATCGTCCCGAGGGTGATTTTCGTCGGAAGCTTGTTCGCGGCCTCTTCGGCACGCATGACGCGCTTGTCGCGCATCTCCGAGGCGTAGACCCGCAGGGCCTCTGCGATCGAGGTGCCGAAGGTCTGCGACTGGATCATCACGGTCACGAAGGACGAAACGTCCTGCACCCCGGCGCGTTCGGCGAAGGCGCGCAGAACCGAGGTCTTTTCCTTGCCGGCCTTCACCTCGGCCGAGACGGTCGAAAGCTCTTCGGCCAGCGCGGGGTAGCCTACGGCGATTTCGCGGGCGACGCGGACGATCCCCTGGTCAAGCGACTGGCCGGCCTCGACGCAGACAAGAAGCATGTCCAGCGCATCGGGGAAGCCGTCCTGAATCTCCTGCTGGCGCATCTGCACGCGGCGTTCCACCCAGTAGCGCGGCAGGAAATAGCCAGCGATGCCCGGGCCGACGCCAAAAAGAGCCAGCTCGGTGCTGCCGATCTCTCCGGTCGTGGACTTGTAAAGGACGAAACCCGCGCCGAGCAGAAGGAAGGAGACGCCAAGGACGAACTGGATCGCGTGGAACGACCGTACCGCGTGTTTGCCCCGGTAGCCGGCCCGAAGCAGCTTGAGCTTGGCCGAACTCATCTCCTCTTCCGTCTTGGGTTCGAGGAAGGCTGCGAACTTGTCGAGCTTTTCGCCCCGGCCGCCCATCCGCAGCTTGGCCTGTGCCTTTACAGCGTCGCCGCTTTGGGCGCGGCGCGTGTCGCGCAGTTTGCTCAGCGGGTCGATGCGCCGCTTGAGGAGCGTGGGAAGCGTCACGAGGATCATCAGGAAGCCAAGGAATCCGACCGCGATCAGCGGCCCTAGCGGCCCCAGCTTGTCGGTCAGCAGCGCATTGAGCGTGTAGATCAGTTCCATGTTCGGGGCCTCAGACCTTGATGTTCGTCATGATGCGCATGAAAATCAGGTTCAGCGCCAGCATGAAGGCTACGCCAAGCGCCGCGTAGATGAAGAAGGGGCTTTCCTTGACCTTGTCGAAGTAGTCGGGCTTGACCACCTGGATCGCGACAAGGGCAAGCAGCGGGAATGCCGACAGGAAGTTGCCTGACCATTTCGCCTCGGCGGTGATCGCCTTGACACGACGGAACAGGCGGAAACGTGCCCGGACCACCTTGGCCAGGCCGTCAAGGATCTCGGCCAGGTTGCCGCCGGATTGCTGCTGGATGGTGACGGCGACGGCAAGGAAGCGCAGATCCTGCATGTCCATCCGTTCCGCCAGATCCTTGAGCGATTCGGAGACTTCGCGGCCATAGGCGCTTTCGTCGGCGATCATCCCGAATTCGCTGCCCAGCGGGTCTGCGACCTCCTTCGCGACGATCTGGATGGCCGAGGAAAAGGGGTGACCGACGCGCAGGCTGCGCACCATCAGTTCGATCGCCTCGGGAAGCTGTTCCTCGATCATCGACAGACGCTTCTTGGCCTTGCCGTTCACCCAGATGTAGACCGCGCCCACGCCCATGACGATGCCAAGCGCGATTTGCACCGGCGTGGATGCCTGTGTCCCGATCTTGAGCCCGAGGAACGCGACGATCGACAGCACGACCATGACCACGACCAACGCCTTGGGCGAGAAAGCGATGTTGGCCTTCTGCGCCTTCGACGCGAGGATGGAGTAAAGGGGAATGCCCTTGGATTTCAGGTGTTGGCTGGCTTCCTTGCGCAGCTGTTCCAGAACCTGTTCGCGTTGCCCGCCTTTCTCCAGAAGGGCAAGCCGGCGGTTCACCTTGTTGTTGAGCGAAATCGACTTGCCGAAGAACAGCAGGTAGATGCCTTCGACAAGGAACAGGACGGCGACGAAGATCAGGGCGTAGATGATCGGGGTCGGGCTTAGGATCATGGCCGTTACTCCGCGGCGATGGGATCGTAGATGGACGCGGGCAGGTCATAACCCCATTGCCGGAACCGGTCGGAATAGTGCGAACGTACACCTGTTGCGGTGAAGCGCCCGACGATCTTGCCGTCCGGCGCCAGGCCGAGGCGTTCGTAGCGGAAGATTTCCTGCATCGAGATGACATCGCCTTCCATCCCGGTGATCTCGGTGATGGAGGTCATGCGGCGCGAACCGTCCTGCAGACGGCTGGCCTGGACGATCAGGTTGACGGCGCTGGCGATCTGGCTGCGGATCGCCTTGATCGGCATTTCGATCCCGGCCATCGAGACCATGTTTTCCAGACGCGAGATACTGTCGCGGGCAGAGTTGGCGTGGATCGTTGTCATCGAACCGTCGTGGCCGGTGTTCATGGCCTGAAGCATGTCGATCACTTCCTCGCCGCGCGTTTCGCCGACGATGATGCGGTCGGGGCGCATACGAAGCGCGTTTCTCAGACAGTCGCGCTGCGAGACGGCACCCTTGCCCTCGACGTTGGCAGGGCGGCTTTCCATCCGGCCGACATGGGTCTGCTGAAGCTGGAGTTCCGCCGTGTCCTCGATCGTCAGAATGCGTTCCGAGTTGTCGATGAAGGACGACAGGGCGTTCAGCGTGGTCGTCTTGCCCGAGCCCGTACCGCCCGAGACGATGACATTCAGGCGCGTGGCGACCGCAGCCTGAAGGTAGGCGGCCATCTCTTCGGTGAAGGCGCCGAAGCGTACAAGGTCGTCGACGCCCAGTTTGTCCTTCTTGAATTTCCGGATCGAGACGAGCGATCCGTCCACAGCGATCGGCGGAACCATACAGTTGAAACGCGACCCGTCGGCCAGGCGTGCGTCGCAATAGGGGTTCGATTCATCGACACGCCGCCCCACCGCCGACACGATCTTGTCGATGATGCGCAGAAGGTGGCGTTCGTCCTTGAACGTGATGTCGGTCAGTTCCAGCTTGCCCGAGCGTTCGATGAAGATCTGCTGGGGCCCGTTGACGAGGATATCGTTGACGCTGTCGTCCTTCAGGAGAGGTTCAAGCGGGCCAAGGCCCATGACCTCGTCGTAAAGCTCCTGATGCAGGGCCGCGCGTTCGTCCTTGTTCAGGACGACACTCAATTCCTCCAGCGCTTCGGCCGAGATCGAGGCGATTTCCTGCTTGAGGTCGCTTTCGGTCGCATGTTCCAGCGCGGAAAGGTTCAGGTTGTCCAGAAGCCGCTTGTGCAGCTCGACCTTCAGTTCGGCCATCCGTTCCTTGCGCTTGCGTTCCTTGTCGGTGACGCCGGGATGTGCGGGGACAAGATGGGTGCCGCCGGGGCGACGAATGGACTGGGCTCCCGCGGGTTGCGGGGTCTTGTCCGAGGCGGCCTTCGGTGCCTCCTGATCGGCCTTTGCGACCGGTGCGGATTTCTTGTAGCGCGAGAACATGCGAACCCCCGGGGTTTAGGACGCGGCCGCTTCGGCCTTCTGCTGCGAGTTGACCAGCGAAACGGCAAGCTTCGCGATTTCCTTGCGGAGCGGATTCTTGTTTGCGGTTTCTGCAAGCGGCTGTCCGTGGTCGTTGGACTGTGTCACCGGCTTTCCACCATCGGGCAACTGCACCTCGATCGCGATGTCGAGGCTTTCCGCCAGACGTTTGACGCGACCCTTGCCGGTCAGGTCCGTGAAGCTTGGCGCGCGGTTCAGAACGTAGCGGAGCTTTTCGAACGGCAGATCTTCTGCCTTGAGCGCGCGGATCACCCGCAGCGTGTTCTGCGCCGACCGCATGTCAAGCTCGATGACACCGAAGTAGACCTTGGCCTGGTGCAGGACCGCCTCGGTCCACTGGACGATCGTCTTCGGCATGTCGACGACCACGAAATCGAAGTGTGACCGGGCCATGTCGAGAATTCGGGTGATGTCTTCGGACTGCACGATATCAAGCGGCAGCATGTCCGCCGGCGCCGTCAGGACATGCATCCTGTCGTTGAAGGTCAGCATGCTTTGCATGAAGATGTCGCGGTCAAGTTTCGCCGTGTCCGAAAGCATTTCGTAGACGGCTTCGCGGCGCGGCAGGTCCAGATAGGTCGAAACCGATCCGTACTGGAAATCCAGGTCGATCAGGCAGACCTTCGGCGGGTTCTTCTTGTTCGAAACCGCCAGTTCCCAGGCAAGGTTCACGGCAAAGGTCGTTGCGCCGGTGCCCCCCGCAAGTCCATGTACCGGCAGGATCATCCCGTCGCGGTCGCCCTTGGTGCGGGCGGCGGGGGAATACTCGGCAAGCTCGGTCGAGGTCGGTGCACGGCGGATGCGTTCGATCGCTTCGTGCAGCGCGTTTTCTGGAAGCGGGTAGGGGACAAAGTCGTCGGCGCCAAGCTTCAGGAGCTGGTGCAGGGCGATCGGGCTGACATCTTCTGCGATCAGGATGATCTTGATGTGCTTGGCCTTGGCCGCCGCGATGATGGTGGCGACCTGGTTCATGCTTTCGTCGTCCTGACCGTCCACCGCGATTGCGATGAACTGAAGCGCGTCTGCTTCCGGCTGACCAAGGAACACCTGGGCATCGTGGAAGGTCAGGTCCCCCCAGCTTTCGCCCAGTTCGGTTTCCATGTCTTCGATCAGCAGGTCGAAGTCACTGACATCGCGCGACACCGTGCATGCGATGATCGGTGCAGGTTCCGATTGCACAGCCGCAGCACTTCTCATGATCCTACATTCCTCTTTACCCGGAGCGCCCGAACGGGCCCGTCCGATACTGTTTCGTTCGAGCGTCAGATGCGACCGGCCAGCCCGGCGCGACTCTTCGCGCTTTTTCCCAGGTTCGAAACTCGGTGAGAAAGTTGGCAAGAATGGGGCCGAATTATCGAATTAATGCGGTGTTTGGAGACGATGAAAAAAGAAGGCGGCCTTTGTTGCCAAAGACCGCCAACCGGATCGAGAGATTTTTCGAGTGGCCTAGCCGCCGTTGCCCGCCCCTGCCGCGCCCGGCGCCGCGTCCGCCTGCTGGTGCGGCGGGGTGGCGCTGGTGACGTATTCGCGGAAGATCACCTGGGCATACTTGCCGTTCAGCAAGAGCGGGTTCGTGGCAACGAAGCCCGAGATTTCGGTGACCGTGCGGCGGTTGCGGCGTTCTTCGGTCTGCACGAAGACCAGCGGCTGGGTTTCCCCGAAGGAGGCCACCGCTTCAAGCCGATTGCGCGAAATGCCCTGGCTGATCAGGAAATTCACGACCGCACGGGCGCGGCGCAGGCCAAGCCCCTTGTTGTAGGCGTCCGAACCGACAAGGTCGGTATGGCCGTAGACCCGGAACCGGACCTCGGGGAACTGTTTGATCCAGTTCGCCTGCTGGACAAGCGCCGCCCGCGCATCGCCGTCGAGTACGGCGCTGTCGAAGGCGAAGTTGACCGTGTTCGGAACGTCGCCGGCGAATTTGCGGGTCATGTTCACGACCTGGCTGATCGAGCCGGAATGGATCGCAGAGTTGTTCCGCGTCGCATTGCCGAAGTCGCTGGTTTCGATCTCGCTGCCGGCCTCGCCATAGAAGGCGCGCATGGTGTTGGTCTCACGCGAGCAGGCTGCAAGGGCAAGAACGCCAGCGGAAAGAAGCAAGAGTTTCACAGTGCTGCGCATCGTCTTACTCCATCACATAGCCATAGGCGCCCGAGAAGTCCTGGCGCGCGACTTCCGCTGCACCGCCAGTCACGGCCTGACCATTGGATGCGGTCTGACCCAGCATGAAAAGCTGCGCCTCTGACGGCGGTTTCACACGGTCGGTCGGCAGGGCCAGGGCCTCACCCCGGATCGGCGAAACGAGATGGGCGGTAACGATCACGACAAGTTCGGTCTGGTTGCGCTGATATTCTGCGCTACGGAAAAGGGCGCCCAGGATCGGGATGTCGCCAAGCCAGGGAACCTGGCTGTTGCTATCGCGGAAATCGTCCTGCAGAAGGCCCGCGATGGCAAAGCTGTCGCCATCATGCATTTCCACCGTCGTTTCCGCTTCGCGCCGGCGGAAGGCCAGCGCGCCGCTCGACGCCTCAAGCTCGGAGTCGATGCCCGACACGGCGGTATTCAGCGCAAGGTTGATGACATCGCCATCCACCACGCGCGGGGTAAAGGCCAGTTCGATCCCGAAGGGTTTGTATTCGATCGAGATGGTCGTGCCTTCGGAGTCGCTCTGCCGAACCGGGATCGGATATTCGCCGCCGGCAAGGAACTTGGCTTCCTGGCCCGAAAGAGCCGTCAGGTTCGGTTCCGCGAGCGTCCGGATCAGGCCCTTGCCCTCAAGCGCCTCGAGCGTCGCGGCCATCTGGACGCTGCCCGCCGAGAAGCGGACGCCGAGCGTTCCGAACTGATCGGTGATCGGGGCGCCGCCGCCGATCACGCTGTTGAGAGAGTCGAAGTTGTTCGCGCCGCCGCGCGCATCCGTGCCGAGGAAGCCGAAGGAGCCGCTCAGGCTCTTCGAGACCGAACGCTGCATTTCAGCGAAACGGACGTGCAGCATGACCTGCTGGGTTCCGCCGACGCTCATCAGGTTCGACACGCGGCCGGGCGCGTAGCGATCCGCAAGGTCCAGCGCACGGTCAAGCTTCGCGATTGACGACACGACGCCCGACAGGACGATGCCGTCGTTCGCGGTCCGCACCTCGATCTTCTCACCGGGGAGGATCTGCTGGAGCCGTTCCTTGAACTCCGCCACATCCAGCGAAACCTGCACGTCCACATTGGCGATCAACTGGCCATCGGGGCCAAGCAGCGTCATCGTGGTACGGCCGGGCGCCTTGCCGAGCACATAGATCGTGCGGTCGGAAAGCGTGGAAATGTCGGCTATGCCGGGGTTCGCGATGGACAGTTCAGCAAATGGCTGATCCGCCTCGACCACCACGGCGCGGTTCATTGGTACTGTAAGGGGGGCCGACGTGGAGCCCTCCAGGACTTTCAGGGTCTCAGAATGTGCAGCAGGCGAAACGACGACGGCAAGCGAAAAGCCCACCACCCCTGCCTGGATCACTGTCTTGACGCTCATGTTCTCGTGCCTCTCGATCGCGTCTATATTTATTGTGGGTCTTCTGCCCATTGCCGCCACAATGCGGGAACTCGCTATTTTTTGCAATAATCAACAGTTTGGGTTGTTTTCCTGATGTGGAGATACCGCAACAGTAAGGCAGCGATTGCGATTTTCGAAACCTCGGCCACCCGATCTTGTGGCCGAAGTTTCGGTTTCATCGCCAGAGGTTACTACTTGCAGGGGATGACCGTTTCGACAATCTCGCCGCCCTTGTTGGTGCGTATTGTGCAAATCTTCTCTTCCTCGACCTGCACGACCTCCTGCTTCTGGATGCCCAGCAGCGTGTCGCGATTGATCTCTACCGGGGCCTCCCCGGCAACAGCCGCGGTGCCCCCGTCGCCGACCAGGGACAGCGACAGCTTTCCCGTCTGCTGGGCAAGCGCAAGCGATGCCACCCTCTGGCGGCTGCCCTCGATCGTGACGGTGCGGGCGATGATCGTTTCTTCCGTCCGGTCCGCATCGGAGCTTTGGTTGATCGCGATCAAGCGGACGCCACTGTCGATGAGTTTCGTCGTCTCGCTGTCGCCGACCCGGCCGGTCCAGTAGATATCGACATAGTTGCCCGGCCGCAGAAAGCCTGCGACCGCCGTCGAGACGTCGACGTTGATCGAGAATGCGCTCATTCCGGCGCTCAGGCTCGACATGATGCCGGCGTCGATGCCAGGAGCGGTGACCTTGGTCGCCAGCAACGGTTCGAACGGTTCATAGCTGCGCAAGGCCGCACGGGGCCGGGATTCATTGTCAGCGAAGACGGGTTTCTTCTCTTCCGCTTCCGCGGCAGGCGCCGTGACCAGCGCGAATGCGGCTTCGGGCACCTTGCCCTCTTCCCACTTCACCGTCTCGAGGTCAGCTGCCGTGAAACGCTGGCCATAGTCGAGATGGCGCTTTACGACAACGACATCGACAAGCTTCGTCGCACGCGATTGCGCGGCAAGAAGCAGGTCCCGCTCTCGCTGGTTCTTCTCGATCAGCCCTTGGGCCATGTAGACGGCAAATCCCGCCAGACCAAGCCCGACGATCAAGACCAGGCCGAATACCAACCGCATGATAAATCCTTTCATCGCATTGCGCTCTGCCGCGGACCATGGTCGGATTCCGTCGGCGAACTTTCTGCGAATATCGAAACGGATTCTGGCAAATTCGTGGTAAGCTGGTGCCCTTGACGAGGAATTTTTCCAGTTTGGAAACGCGGCATTGCCGCAAACGAAAGCCCGGCCGGCTGCTTGCCGACCGGGCCAGAGTAAGGGAGCGAGCGATTACTGGATGGTGATCGCCGACAGATAATCGTCGACCTCGTCGCTGGCCTTGAGCGTTCCGCGGGTGTAAAGCGACAGAGCCCAAACGCCCAGCACGACGACGAGCGCGGTCAGAACGACCCAGTCCACCGTGACGGCGCCATCATCGGCGCAGGCGAATTTCCTGAATTTCTTAAGCATTCTCATTTCTATGAACTCCCACGCGCGTTAGCCAAGGTCGATCGTTTCGTGTCAGCAGATACAGACCGGATTAGCTTGCAGAAGGATGGCATTTCTGAGGCGGCGATGGGGAGGAAAGGCGACCATTGCGCGAAATCCAGATGAAAGTACCCGGAGAGATTGTGGACAGACCGTCGGGTGACACATCTCGTCCTGGCGGGTCGAAAACGAGGAAAGCCGCGCCCGGTAGGGCGCGGCTTCGACATCCGGCTTGCGGAAGTCGCTATTATTCGATGGTGATCGCCGACAGGTAGTCGTCGATTTCTTCCGAGGCAGCGCCAACGCCCGAACGGACGAAGTTCAGCGCGAGGATGCCGAGGAGCACGACGGCCGCGGTCAGCACGACCCAGTCAACCGTCACGGCGCCGTCTTCGGACTGCCAGAATTTCTTCGCAAATTTGAACAGCTTCATGTCACTTCTCCAGGTTTCGCTCTCTTGACCATCCGCTGCGGTTTGTCGGGGTGGCTCTGCCTGAAGCCCGTCGCTTGCGGTGTAGGTGCATTTCGCTCTCAAACCGTGGCAAGAGTTTGTCGGCTCCGGTACATTTTCGCGCTAATTGAGGGGAATTGGTGTGGTAGTCGCCCGCTGGCAAGGGGTTTGTCTCCGAATCTGCCGCAAAAACTCGCCTGGGAATGTTGCCGAAAGGCTGAAGACGAGAAGCTTTCGGTGCCGCTGAGCATGCCGGCGCTGGCCAAGACGCGCATATTTTGTGAGATTAAGAGAAAATTCTTGCAGGCGGATCGAGGCAGATGAAGATATTTGTCCTTTCGGGACTTGCGCTTGGGGTGTTTTGCGCCACCGCGTCCGCTCAGGGCGCATCGCAGGATGTCCCGGCGGGCTACGAAGAATTCACTTTCAAGCGAATCGGCGCGCCGAATACCACTGCGGCGAAAAGAATCACCGTGCAGATCGATCCGGCGGCGCAGGCGCGGCGCCTTGCCGGGGTGCTGCCGCCGCCCGAGAACCCGATTCCGCGTGGCGGCGCGGCGCCCGGCCTGCTGCCGGTGCCCCCCGCGGGCGGCGGCGGCGGCGATTACGCCTGGTATTGGGACATGGTTTCCCCGGCACTGTCTGAATCTTCCGGCCGGTATTCCCAGGCGCTGCTGGCGCTGACCCAGGGGCCGGATGGTGCGCAGGTGGGGGCCCCGCGCCTGCAGTCGCTTCAGGACATCGCGCTTCTGCACGGGCGGGAGATCATGCGCGCGACGGTCGGAACCCAGGTTTCCCCGGCGCTGGCGCTGGCTGTCATCTCGGTCGAAAGCGCTGGGCGCAGCGATGCGGTGTCCCATGCGGGCGCGGCGGGGCTGATGCAGCTGATCCCCGCGACGGCCGAAAGGTTCGGCGTCGTCGACCGGATGGACCCTTCGGACAATATTCGGGGCGGTGTCGCCTATCTGGACTGGCTGATGGGCCAGTTCGGGGGCGATCCGTTGATGGTGCTCGCGGCCTACAACGCGGGCGAAAACGCGGTGCGTGGGGCGGGCGGTGTGCCGGCCTATGCGGAAACCCGCAACTATGTTCCCAAGGTCCTCGCAGCCTGGATGGTGGCGCGCGGCCTGTGCGTCACCCCGCCGGATCTCGTGTCCGACGGCTGCGTGTTCGCCGCGAACGGATGAGGACGGAATGACCCTTGAAAAGCCGCTGGTCCTAGACGTGGATGGCACGTTCCTGCGGACCGACATGCTTCTGGAAAACCTTTGGGCGGGTCTTGGCGTGGCCCCGGTGCAGACGATCGCCGCCTGCCTGCGTCATTTCAGGACACCCGCGCGGCTCAAGGCGGAACTGGCCGCGATCGCGCCCTTGCGTACCGATCTTCTGCCGGTGAACGCCGAAGTGGCGGAACTGGCGCTGCAAAGCCGCCTGGCGGGGCGCGAGGTCGTCCTGGCATCCGCAAGCGACCGGTCGCTGGTTGCCCGTCTGGCGGCCGACTACGGCCTGTCGGAACGGTATTTCGCCTCGGACGGGGTGACGAACCTCAAGGGTGCGGCGAAGGCCGGCGCGCTGGTCGATGCCTACGGCGAAGGCGGCTTCGACTACGCCGGGAACGCGCCCGTCGACATGCCGATCTGGGAACGCGCGGAAAATGCGCTGGTCGTGGGGCATGTTCCCTCGGCCCGCGCGCTTTCGGCAAGCGGGCACAATGTGGTGGAACTTCCGGGCGGCTGGGCCGCGCGGTCCCTTCTCAAGGCGATGCGCCCGCACCAGTGGGTGAAGAACGTGCTGCTGCTGCTGCCGCTGCTTGCCTCCCACCGGTTCGATCTTGCAACGCTCTTGCCGATCCTGTGGGGCATCGCCGCCTTTTCGCTGGCGGCCTCCACCATCTATGTCGCCAACGACCTTCTCGACCTCGAGGCGGACAGGCTGCATCCGACCAAGTGCCGCAGGCCCTTCGCCTCGGGCGCGGTGCCGATCGGGGTGGGGATGGCCGCGATGACCGGGATCGGGGCGGCGGCGCTCCTGATCGCTGCGCTGCTGTCGCCGGCTTTCCTTCTGGTGACGCTTCTTTATATGGCCCTGTCGCTGGCCTATTCGCTGAAGCTCAAGCGGATGCGCTGGGTGGATATCACGATGCTGGCCACGCTTTACACGATCCGCGTCGTTGCCGGGGCAGCGGCCGCTGCCGTCGGTGTGTCGATCTACATGCTGATCTTCGTGTTTCCGATCTTCCTGACGCTGGGCTGCGTGAAGCGCATTACCGAGCTGAGCCGGGCGACGGGGAACGAACGCCTGCCGGGGCGCGGTTACGGGCGCGGCGATCTGGGCGATTTGCGCAACGTCGCCTGGATCGGCGTTGTGGGCGCGCTGGTGATCTTCCTGCTTTACTCCGTGTCCGACCAGGCGGTCGCGCTTTATCCGACGACCTGGATCCTATGGGTCGCGATGATCCCGATGGCCGCCTGGATGGTCCGGATGGTCACGCTGGCCTGGAACGGGCGCCAGGACTACGATCCCATCGTCTTTGCGCTGCGCGATCCGCTTGGGCTTGGGCTTTTGATGTTGACGCTCAGCCTGATGTTCTGGGCGGCGCGCTTGTGGCAGCAATGGTTCGGCTGAGCCTCAGATCTTCATCTTCTTGAAGACAGGTTCCGGGATGTGGCGGATGATCAGCATGATCAGCGTCCAGAAGACCGGCGTGTAGATCACGTTGCGCCGCCGCTCGACGGCGCGCAGGATGTCGGCCGCCACCTTTTCGGGCGAGGCGACAAGGAACATGCCGGGCAGGCCCCAGGTCATCGCTGTATCGACAAAGCCGGGCTTGACCGTCACCACATGCCCGCCCGCCCGCGTCAGGCGATTGCGCAGCCCCGACAGGTAGGTATGGAACCCCGCCTTGGCCGCGCCGTAGACATAGTTTCCAAGCCGCCCCCGGTCGCCCGCGACAGAGCCCACGCCGACGATGCTGCCCATCCCCCGTTCCTCGATCACAGGGGCCAGAAGGTGCAGGAACCGCGCGGGGCCGGTGAAGCTGTCGGTCACGGTGCCATCGATCAGGCCCGGGTCGGCGTCGATATCGGCCTGCGCGGGCATGGAGCCGACAAAGACGGCGGCGTTGATCTCGCCCTCCTCAAGGCCGGCGCGGTCCACGATCGCGGCAAAGCCCGCCGGGTCGCGGGCGTCGAAGGCGACCGCCTCGGCCAGCCGCGCGCCGCGCAGGGCGCAATCGGCGGCAAGCGCCGCAAGGTCTTCGCCGTCGCGTCCCGCCAGAAGGACGCCCGCGCCTTGCGACGCGACCTGCCGCGCGAAGGCCCGCGCCATCGACGAGGTGGCACCAAGAATGATCCAGGTCCGGTTCATGCCGCCCCCCTAAGTTTCAGGCGCCGTACGAGGTCCGTCGCAAGCGTGCCCTGCGGATCGGCGTCCGACGAGGCGGCGCGCCACGCGGCAAGTTCGGGATACATCGCGGGGATGTCGTCGGCCCGCGCCAGGCTGTCCTTGGCGAAATAGATCCGCCCGCCGGCGCCGCGCGCCCGCTCGATCAGGCGCGCGATCAGGTCGCGCGCGCCGGCGCGGTTGGGGAAATCGACGGCCAGCGTATAGCCCTCCATCGGGAAGGACAGATGGCCCGCGCCCCCCGGCCCCATACGCTTGAGCACGGCAAGGGGCGAGGCAAGGCCCGAACCGGCGATGCTTTCCAGCATCGCGCGCAGTTCGCCCGCCGCCGCAAGCGGCACGACGCACTGGAACTGGTGAAATCCGCGCTTGCCGTAAAGCCGGTTCCAGTCGTGGATCTTGTCGAGCGGGAAGAAGAAATCGCCGATCGGCTTCACCACCGTGCGCCCGGATTCGGGAACGCGCCGCCAGTAAAGCTGGTTGAAAGCGCGCACCACCGGGGCCGAAAGCGCAAAGCGCGGCGCGTCAAAGGGGACCTTGCGGAACTTTACCCGCCTCGGCACGAGGCCCGATCCGGTCTCGCCCTCTTCGAGGATGCCGCGGCCAAGGCCCGAGCCCGTCGCTGTCGCGTCGATCCAGCCGACAGTATAGGTGGCCCGCGACGCATCGAGCATCGCGATGTGTTCGTCCCAGTCGTCGATTCGCCGTTCGGTGACGATCATCACATCACCCTTGCAGGGCATCATGCGGATCCTGGCCGACAGGATCACCCCGGTCTGCCCCAGCCCGCCCGCCGTCGCGCGGAAGAGATCGGGCGTGCCCTCCGGCGTCACTTCGACCTCGCCCGCGGCGGTGCGCAGGCGGATCGACGTCACATGCTGGCAGAAGCTGCCTGCGTGGTGGTGGTTCTTGCCGTGAACGTCCTGCGCGATGCAGCCGCCCAGCGTGGCAAAGCCGGTGCCGGGCATCACCGGCGGCAGCCAGCCCTTCGGCGCGAAGACCTGCGCAAGCTGGCCGATCTGGACGCCCGCCTCCGCCTCCAGTTCTCCGGTCGCGGGATCGAAGCCGATCATCCGGTCAAGACGCGTCATCTCCACCGCGCGCCCGCCAGCGTTCAGCGCGGCGTCGCCGTAGCTGCGGCGCATCCCCATCGCGGGCACCAGCCCTTCTGACAAGAGCGCATCGAGCGCGCGGCGCCTTTCGGGTCGTGCCACATCGAACCGCGCGCTCAGCGCACGGCCCCATCCGGCGAAATCAGCGGTCTTCCAGCGCATCGCGCCCCCTTGTCGGCACCTTCGTCGAACATTTTTCCGCCAGCGGAAAGGCGGCGATCCCCAAGACCAGCGCGAACCACAGCGTCGTCGCGCGGATCACGGCGGTCGCCGGCACGGAAACCTCCATCGGCACGCCTTCGAGGCTCAGAAGCGCGATCATCGCCGCCTCGGCCCCGCCGACACCGCCCGGCGTGCCGGTCAGCCCGCCCGCAAGCGTTGCGAAGACGAAGATTCCGATCGCCTTCCACAGGCCGATATCGCTTCCCATCCACCCCAGGAGCAGGTGAAATGCGAAACCCTCGGCAAGCCATCCCGCGAAGCCTAGCGCCAGCGCCGCCAGAAGGACCGGCGGATGGCTGAACCGGCTGAGCGACCGCGCGGCGACCCGCGCCCGGGCAAAAAGCCGGGGCAGGCGCCCGGTCGCGCGATAGGCCAGCGTCACCGCTGCGGCGATCAGCCTTGGCCGCGTCGCGGCATAGGCCACCGCCAGCGCCGCAACCGCCACCGCCAGCCCGCCGCCCATGCCCCCCGCCGCCAGCGAGACCGCCAGCGCAAGGATCAGTGCCATGACCGCCAGGTCCGAGGCGCGGTCGACCAGCGCCAGCGGCGCGGTGCGTTCCACGCTCCAGCCCGTTTCGCGGCGCAGCCAGCGCATCCGCACCAGTTCGCCGACGCGGCCCGGCGTCACGCTCATGGCAAAGCCGCCAAGGTAGTGGCGCAGCGATTGCAGCGGGCCGACCGGCAGCCCGAGCCTGCGGGCAAAGACGTGCCAGCGCAGCGCGCGCATCAGGTAATTGGCAAGTGACAGGACCAGAAGCCCACCGATCTGCACCGCCGAAAGGCGCGCGATCTGGGCGGCCGTCTCTTGCCAGCCGGTCGCGGCCGCAAGGCCGAGAATCCCCGCCAGGAACAATGCCAGCAGGACGCCGATCACCAAGAAATCCGACCGTCGGCGCCGTGGCGGTGCCGGTGGAATGCGCGACAAGGGAGGGTCCGTGGTCATCATTGCCGCCGGTCTAGCAACGGAATGGGGCGGGATTATGGAGTTGTTTCGAAAAACGTCACAGTAACGGGCGGGGCCGCGCGGTCTGGCGCAGCCCCGTCTGAAGGTCAGCCGACGATCGTCGCTTCGGTCGCGGCGCGCAGTTGTTCCTCGCTCACGCCGGGGGCAAGCTCGACGATGTGCAGGCCCTTGTGGCCCACGTCCAGCACGCCGAGGTTGGTGATGATCCGGTCGACCACGCCCTTGCCGGTCAGCGGCAAGGTGCATGCGCGCAGCACCTTCGATTCGCCGTGCTTGGAGGCGTGGTCCATGACCACGACGACGCGGCCGACACCCGCCACAAGGTCCATCGCGCCGCCCATGCCCTTGACGAGCTTGCCGGGGATCATCCAGTTGGCGAGATCGCCGTTCTCGGCCACTTCCATCGCGCCCAGGATCGCCATGGCGATCTTGCCGCCGCGGATCATCGCGAAGGACTGCGCGCTGTCGAAATAGGCCGTCTGCGGCAGTTCGGTGATCGTCTGCTTGCCGGCATTGATCAGGTCGGGGTCTTCTTCCCCCTCATAGGGGAAAGGGCCCATGCCCAGCATGCCGTTTTCCGATTGCAGCGTCACATGCACGCCCTCGGGGATGTAGTTGGCGACCAGCGTCGGAATGCCGATGCCAAGGTTCACATACATCCCGTCGCGCAGTTCCTGCGCCGCGCGGGCGGCCATGCCGTTTCGGTCCCAGCCCCTTGCCTCGGTCATCACACCGTCTCCCGCTTGCGCACCGTGCGCTGTTCGATCCGTTTTTCGTGCTGGCCGGCGATGATCCGGTGAACATAGATCCCCGGCAGGTGGATCGTATCGGGATCAAGGCTGCCAAGCGGCACGACTTCTTCCACCTCGACCACGCAGGTGCGCCCGCAGGTCGCGGCGGGCACGTTGAAGTTGCGCGCGGTCTTGCGGAAGACGAGGTTGCCCGAGGGGTCCGCCTTCCAGGCCTTCACGATCGCCAGGTCGGCGACCAGCCCGCGTTCCAGGATATAGGTCTTGCCGTCGAAGTCGTGGTGTTCCTTGCCTTCGGCGATGACCGTGCCGACACCCGTCGCGGTGTAAAAGCCGGGGATGCCGGCGCCGCCGGCGCGCATCCGTTCCGCCAGCGTGCCCTGCGGGTTGAACTCAAGCTCCAGCTCGCCGCTCAGGTACTGTCGCATGAACTCGGCGTTCTCCCCCACATAGGAGGAGATCATCTTCTTCACCTGCCGTGTCTCAAGCAGGACGCCAAGGCCGAAGCCGTCGACGCCCGCATTGTTCGACGCGACGGTCAGCCCCTTGGTGCCCGCATCGCGGATCGCCGCGATCAGCAGCTCAGGAATGCCGCAAAGGCCGAAGCCCCCGGCCGCGATCAGCATCCCGTCGAACAGCAAGCCATCAAGCGCTTCTGCCGCGGAGCCGTAGACCTTGTTCATGGATCTCTCCCCGAAAATTCCCCGCCGATTTGTGGCGCGGCGGGGCGATGGTGTCAATCGCTGCGGCGCAGCAGGACGTCAGGTGTCCTTTGCCTTCTTCGATTTGGCCGTTCTTGCCGTCTTGGGCTTCGCCTTGGCCTTGGTCGTGCGGGCCGTGGCCCTGCCGCTCTTGCCCTTGCCGCCCTTCGCCGCCTTCTCGGCGATCAGCGCCAGCGCCTCCTCCAGCGTCACGGCCTCGGGCGTCAGTTCCTTGGGCAGGGTCGCGTTGACCTTCTCCCATTTGACATAGGGCCCGTAGCGTCCGGCCATGACCTGCACCGGCCCGCCGTCGGGATGGGCGCCAAGTTCGCGCAAGGGCGCCATCGCCGCGCCGGTCCCGCGGCCGCCGCGCGCGGCCTTCTGCGCCAGAACCTCCACGGCGCGGTTCATCCCGATGGTAAAGACCTCCTCGACCTCGGGCAGGTTGGCGTAGGTGCTGTTGTGCTTCACATATGGGCCGTAGCGGCCGATCCCGGCCTCCACCAGCGCGCCGTCGTCGGGATGCGGGCCGATCGGGCGCGGCAGATCCAAGAGCATCAGGGCGCGTTCCAGCGTCAGGCTGTCCGCGGCCCAGCCCTTCGGCAGGCTTGCCCGGTCGGGCTTTGGCTGGTCTTCCGTCGCCTCGCCACGCTGGACGTAAGGCCCGAACCGCCCGGCGCGCACCGTGATCGGGTTGCCATCGGCATCCTCGCCCAGAGGCTTGCCGTCCGGTGTCACCGCCTCTTCCCCGTTCGGGGCCGACAGCGGGCGGGTGTAGCGGCAGTTGGGATAGTTGGAACAGCCGATGAAGGCCCCGCCCGACCGCGCCGTCTTGAGGTTCAGCCGCCCTTCGCCGCAGGTCGGGCAGATGCGCGGGTCCGATCCGTCGGCGCGCGGCGGGTAAAGATGCGGCGCCAGGAATTCGTCGATCTTTTCCAGAACCTCGCTGATGCGAAGATCGGCGGTTTCCGCGATGGCCGCGGTGAAATCCCGCCAGAAGCGCGCCAGCACCTCCTTGTAGTCGCGGTCGCCCGCCGAAATCTCGTCCAGTTCGTTTTCCAGATCGGCGGTGAAGTCGTATTCGACATAGCGACGGAAATAGTTGGTCAGGAAGGCCGTCACCAGCCGCCCCTTGTCCTCCGGGACAAGCCGCCCCTTGTCCTTGCGCACATAGTCGCGGTCCTGGATCGTCGTCACGATCGAGGCATAGGTGGAGGGCCGGCCAATCCCCAGTTCTTCCATCCGCTTGACCAGAGTCGCCTCGGTATAGCGCGGCGGCGGCTGGGTGAAATGCTGTTCGGGTGCAATGGCGCGCTTGTCGGCCGTCTCGCCGCGCATGATCTGCGGAAGGCGCGCGCCGTCCTCGTCGCCGTCGTCGTCGCGCCCCTCGTCATAGACCTTCAGGAACCCGTCGAAGAGAACGACCTGCCCGGTGGCGCGCAACTCGACCTCTCCGTCCGCGCTGCCGACATCTACGGTGGTACGTTCCAGCCGCGCGGCGGCCATCTGGCTGGCGATGGTGCGCTTCCAGACAAGGTCGTAAAGCTTCTTCTGCTCGCCCTCGGCCTTCAGCTTGTCCGGCGACAGCATCATGTCGGTCGGGCGGATGCATTCGTGCGCTTCCTGCGCGTTCTTGGCCTTGTTCTTGTACATGCGTGGGCTGTCGGGGACGTATTCCGCGCCGAATCGCGTCTTGATCGCGTCGCGCGCCGCCATGACCGCCTCGGGCGCCATGTCGATCCCGTCGGTCCGCATGTAGGTGATGTGTCCGGCCTCGTACAGGCGCTGCGCTGCCGACATGCAGGCCTTGGCCCCCATGCCCAGCTTGCGGCTCGCCTCCTGCTGGAGGGTCGAGGTCATGAAGGGGGGGTAGGGGTTTCGCGCGGCAGGCTTGGCCTCCACCGACTTCACGGTCAGGTCGCGCGACCTGACCGCCTGCACGGCCAGTTCGGCCGCCGTTTCGTTGGCGAGGTCGTAGCGGTCAAGCTTCTTGCCGCCCAGAACCGTCAGTCGCGCCTGGTATTCCTGCCCGCGTGGCGTGGCCAGGGTGGCCGAGACGGTCCAGTATTCGCGCGCCTTGAACGCCTCGATCTCCAGCTCCCGCTCGACGATCAGGCGCAGGCAGACCGACTGCACGCGGCCGGCGGATTTTGCCCCCGGCAGCTTGCGCCAAAGGACCGGCGACAGGTTGAAACCGACAAGGTAGTCAAGCGCACGGCGCGCCAGGTAGGCCTCCACCAGTTCCATGTCGACGTCGCGCGGGTGGGACATCGCCTCGGTCACGGCGGATTTTGTGATCGCGTTGAAGGTCACGCGTCGCACCGTCTTGCCCTTCTTCAGGCTCGATGCCAGCGCCTCCTTCAGGTGCCAGGAAATCGCTTCCCCCTCGCGGTCGGGGTCGGTGGCGAGGATCAGCGTGTCGTCGGATTTCAGCGCCTCGGCGATGGCGCGGACATGCTTGCGGCTGTCCGCCGCGACTTCCCATTTCATGTCGAATCCCGCATCGGGTTCGACCGAACCGTCCTTCGGGGGCAGGTCTCGGACATGGCCGTAGGAGGCCAGGACCGTGTAGTCCGAACCGAGATACTTGTTGATTGTCTTGGCCTTGGCTGGGGATTCGACGACCACGACGGCCATGACTGCCTCACGTTCATTCTTCATTCGACTTGGCGGGGGAACATGGGGGCGCGGGGCGGTGAATGTCAATGACCGCGGCCAAAGCGCCTTTCCGCCGCCGGAGGTGATGCGACAAAGGCGCGATTCCCGGGGGGGTGGCGACCGGTGGCGAAGGCGGGGAAAGCCGACCGCCTGCAAAGGACGGCGCCGTGGCGGGCAGGCGGGATGCCAAAGGGGCGGCCCTTGCCCGGGGGACGCGCGGTGCATCCCTGCCGACCTTCCCTGACGCCGGGGGCGGAGAGACCGTTCGCGACCTTGTGAACCCGGATGCGCGCCGGCCCTGCCTGCGGCGCATCTCGTTGCACCATAGGACTGCCGGCCACGAGAACGGTGATATGGGGCGGTTTCGTCGGCGGTCAGGTCCCGCCAGCCCGCCACGCGCGGATTGTCACTGTCCTAGACGCGCGACAAGAGCCCGCCGGGCGCGCGCTGGATCTGCCCCTCCATCTCCAGCATGACGAGTTCGGGCGTGACCCTTGCGGCGGGCAGCGCCAGATCGCGGATCAACTGATCCTCGGCCACGGGGCTTGGCCCCAGCCGGTCCAGGATCTGCCGGTGCAGGGCTGCCTGATCGCGCCAGCCGCGCCGGTCCTCGGCCGGCGACGCGGCAACGGCGGCGGGCGGGGGCGTTTCGGCGGGCGCGGCTTCCGGCCGGGCCGGGGTTCCCGCCAGCGCCGCGATGACATCTTCTGCGCCCCGGACAAGGGTCGCACCGTCGCGGATCAGCATGTTGCACCCCGCTGCCCGCCCGTCGAACGGATGGCCGGGGACCGCCAGGACCTCCCGCCCCTGATCAAGCGCGATCCGCGCGGTGATCAGGCTGCCCGATTGCGCCGCGGCTTCCACCACGACGACTGCGCGCGCAAGGCCCGCGATGATCCGGTTTCGCTGCGGGAAGTGGCGTGCCATCGGCTCCAGCCCCGGGGGCTGTTCCGAAAGCCGGACGCCGCGTGCGGCGATGTCCCGCGCGAGGGCGGCGTTTTCGGCCGGATAGACGTGATCGACGCCGCCCGCCATCACCGCGACCGTGCCGGTGGCCAGCGCGGCCGCATGGGCGACCGCGTCGATCCCGCGCGCCAGGCCAGAGGCGACGACGAACCCCCCGGCCCCCAGCCCCTCGGCCAGACGCCGCGCCATGCGGGTCCCGAGCGCAGAGGCACCGCGGGCACCGACGATTGCCACCGTGGGGCGGGTCAGGATCGTGGTGTCGCCGATCGCCCAGAGGACCGGCGGCGCATCCGGGATTTCGGCCAGGGACGCCGGATAGTCCGGGTCGCCCAGACAAAGAAGTCGTGCGCCGCAGGCTTGCCCTGCGCGCATCTCTGAGATGGCCGCGCTTTCCGGGCAGGGGTCGTAGCGCGCGACACCGGCCGCGCGCGCGACGCCGGGCAAGGCCTCAAGCGCGGTGCGGGCCGTTCCATGTTCGCCAAGCAGTCGGTGAAAGGTCGCCACCCCGACGCGATGGGAGCGAATGAGGCGCAGCCACGACAGTCTGTCATCTTCCGTGGTGGGTGGGGTGAAGGGGGTGGGGTAAGAAAACAAACCTTTTTCCCTCGTGCCTTCGCCTCATTCGCAAGGCCGAAGATGACCGGGCAAGGTTAACCGAGTGTTACGATTCGCGCTGTTTTTGCGGGTCGCAGAAAATTTCGCGGGGGCGTGGGAAATCTCGCAGATTGTACGGAAGCGGCCCGCGGACGCTTTGCGCCGCTCCGGCTGGCCGGAGGCACCAAGACACGTTCACCGAATAACCTTCCTCCGGCGACGCAGCCGCGCGCCAACTCAATCATAGCGCGCAAAGGGGGACGGCCCGCAATGGAGGAAAACCTTACCTTAGGTCGCAGAGCCGCCCACCGTCAGCCCGCCCACCAGAAGCGTCGGCTGGCCGACGCCGACCGGCACCCACTGACCGGCCTTGCCGCAGTTGCCGATTCCGGGGTCAAGCGCCATGTCGTTGCCGATCGCGCGGATGTTCTTCAACGCCGTCGCCCCGTCGCCGATCAGCGTCGCGCCCTTGACCGGTTCGCCGATGACGCCGTTCCTCACCCGGTAGGCCTCGGTGCAGGAAAAGACGAACTTGCCGTTGGTGATGTCGACCTGGCCGCCGCCGAAGCCCACGGCATAGATCCCGTCCCGGACATCGGCCACGATCGCCCCCGGCTCGGCGGTGCCGCCAAGCATGTAGGTGTTGGTCATCCGCGGCATCGGGATGTGGGCAAAGCTTTCGCGGCGTCCGTTGCCGGTCGGCCTTGCTCCCATCAGCCGCGCGTTCTGCCGATCCTGCATGTAGCCCACAAGGATGCCGTCCTCGATAAGCACGTTGCGGCCCGATGGGGTTCCCTCGTCGTCGATGGTGATCGACCCGCGCCGGTCGGGGATCGTGCCGTCGTCAAGGACGGTGACACCCGGGGCTGCGACCCTTTGTCCCATCAGGCCCGCGAAGGCCGAGGTTCCCTTGCGGTTGAAGTCTCCCTCGAGCCCGTGTCCGACCGCTTCGTGCAGCAGCACGCCCGGCCAGCCGGCACCAAGTGCCACATCCATCACGCCCGCGGGTGCGGCCACCGCGCGCAGGTTCACCAGGGCGATGCGCAGCGCCTCGCGGGCGACCGATTGCCAGTGCTCGGGCAGCATGAGCCCGGCAAGCCCCGCGCGCCCGCCGCCGCCATGGCCGCCGCTTTCGCGCCGCCCGTTCTCCTCGACGATCACCGACACGTTCAGCCGGCTCATCGGCCGGATATCCGAAACGAGCCCCCCCTCGGGGCGCAGGATGAAGACCTCCTGCAACGATGCGGCGACGGTGGCCGACACCTGCACCACCCTGGGGTCCAGCGCGCGGGCAAAGGCGTCGATTTCCCGCAACGTTTCGACCTTTACGCCGAAGGCTGCGTCGCCCATCGGGTCGGCTTCGGTGTAAAGCTTGCGGTTGGTGCCCTGCGGCGGTGCGGCCAGCGTGCCGCCCCCCGATCCCACGGCGAGCCGCGCGGTCTCCGCCGCCCGGCGCAGCGCGCTTTCCGATATCTCGGTGGAATGGGCGTAACCCGACACTTCGCCGTTGACGGCGCGCAGCCCGAAGCCTTCGGAGGCGTCGTAGCTGGCGTTGCGCAGCCGTCCGTCATCGAAGACAAGTGCCTCCGACCGGCGGCGTTCAAGGAATAGCTCGCCGTCGTCGGCACCCGCGACGGCCCCGCGCAGAATCGCCAGCGCCCGGTCTTCGTCCAGGTGGCTTTCGAAGGGTGCGAAACGGGCGTCGGTCATGTCAGGGCGCTTTCCTGTCGTTGATTTGGATCAAAAAGCGACGCTGTGCCACGTTGGTTTCGCTTGTCGCCTTGCCTCTAATATGATTTTACAGTCGCGGTATACAACCGGTCGGGCCAGGGAAAGGGTCGGGCCGGCAAGCGGCATGAATAGCCGCGGAAGGAACGGGAAAAAGACATGCGCTTTGCGACCAAGCTTTCCGGCCTCGGGGCCGTCATTTCCGCAACACTCGCCGCCGGGGCAGCCCTTGCCCAGGACGGCATTACCGGGCTCGAATCCATCGGCAAGCCGCAGGCGGAGGGGACCGGCTTCCAGCCGGCCGCGACCGAGCTTGCGCGGGATCAGCAATGGCTTGACCATATGCTGCTCTATCTGTGCATCGGCGTGTCGGTGCTGGTGATGACGCTGCTTCTGGTGGTGATCGTGCGCTTCAACAGCCGTGCCAACCCGAAGCCGGCCAAGTTCACCCACAACACGCCGCTCGAAATCGTCTGGACGCTGGTTCCGGTCCTGATCCTTGTGGTGCTTGGTGCGAACTCGCTGCCGATCCTGTTCAAGCAGCAGAAGATCCCGCATGGCGACGTGGTGATCAAGGCAACGGGCAACCAGTGGTTCTGGTCCTACGAATACCCTGACGAAGGGATTTCCTTCGACAGCTTCATGCTGGGTGAGGACGCGCTGGCTGAAAACGGCTACAGCGAGGACGAATATCTTCTGGCCACCGACAACGCCGTTGTCGTTCCGGTCGGCAAGACCGTCGTGGTCAACGTGACCGCGGCCGACGTGATCCATTCCTGGGCAGTGCCGGCATTCGCGGTCAAGCAGGACGGCGTCCCGGGCCGGATCGCCCAGCTTTGGTTCGCGGCCGAGAAGGAAGGCGTCTACTTCGGCCAGTGTTCCGAGCTTTGCGGCAAGGATCACGCGTACATGCCGATCACCGTCAAGGTCGTCAGCGAGGAGGCCTATGCCGCCTGGCTTGCCCGGACGAAGACCGCCGCGCTTGGCACGTCCTCGCCCATTCAGGTGGCATCGTCCGAGTAAGGGCTTGCGGGCGGGCGCGCCCGGTGCGCGCCTGACCCCAGGGGGAAGCGATGAGCGATCTGAGCGCCTATGATCAAACGCAGGAGGCGGGGTTTGGCGATTACGTCCAGCTCCTGAAGCCGCGCGTCATGTCGCTTGTGGTCTTTACCGCCATGGTCGGGCTGATCGTCGCGCCGGTGCCTGTCCATCCCTTCGTCGCCTTCACCGCAATCCTGTTCATCGCGCTCGGCGGCGGCGCCTCCGGCGCACTGAACATGTGGTATGACGCCGACATCGACCGGGTGATGCGCCGCACCAGCGGCCGCCCGATCCCGGCGGGCCGTGTGAGCGAGGGCGAGGCGCTGGCCTTCGGCCTGGCGTTGTCGGCGATCTCCGTCCTGATGCTTGGCCTCGCCGCGAACTGGTTCGCCGGCGCGTTCCTGGCCTTCACCATCTTCTTCTATGCCGTCGTCTACACCATCTGGCTGAAACGCTCGACGCCGCAGAACATCGTCATCGGCGGCGCCGCCGGGGCCTTTCCGCCGATGATCGGCTGGGCTGTCGCGACCGGTGGCGTTTCGGTCGAATCCGTCCTGATGTTCCTTCTGGTCTTCATGTGGACGCCGCCGCATTTCTGGGCGCTGGCACTGTTCATGAAGGACGACTACTCCAATGCCGGCGTGCCGATGCTGACCGTGACCCACGGTCGTCCGGCCACACGCAAGCATATCTTCGTCTACACTCTGATCCTGGTGCCCTGCGCGCTGGCGCTGGCGCTGTCCTCGATCGGCGGGCCGGTCACGCTGGCGGCGGCGATCGTGCTGAACGCGCTGTTCATTCGCGGCGCCTACCGCATCCTGCGCCGGGACGAGGCCGTCGCGGAAGCGGACCGCTACAAGGCAGAACGCGGCTTCTTCAAGCTGTCGCTTGCCTACCTTTTCCTGCATTTCGGCGCGCTTCTGGTCGAAGCCAGCCTGAAGCCCTTTGGGCTTGGGGGGTGGTGATGGCGATCCAGCCGGAACACGAGATCCACCGCCGCCGCTGGAGCCGCAACCTGGGCCTTGGCCTTGTGCTGGGCGCCTTCGTGGTGCTGGTCTTCGGGCTGACCATCGTCAAGGTTTCGCGGCAGGACGAACACGGCAACCCGCCGGGTGCGGAGGCCAGCCAATGACCCGCGGGCAGGGCAACAACCGGATCGCGGCCATGCTTGTCGGCGTCGTCGTGACCATGGGCGCGCTCGCCTGGGCAGCGGTGCCCTTCTACAACTGGTTCTGCCGGGTGACGGGCTACGGGGGGACCCCCAACACGTCCCTCACCGAGTCGGCGGAGATCCTTGACGAAAGCGTGACGGTCCGTTTCGACGCGAATACCGCGCCGGACATGCCCTGGCAGTTCCACCCGATGCAGAACGAAGTCACCTTGCGCATCGGCGAAACCGGCATGGCCTTCTACGAGGCCTACAACCCGACTGACCGGCCCATCGCGGGAACCGCCAGCTACAATGTCGCGCCGGATCTTGCCGGATACTATTTTACCAAGATCCAGTGCTTCTGCTTCACCGAACAGGTGCTGCAGCCCGGCGAACGGGTCGAGATGCCGGTGATCTTCTACGTCGATCCCGAAATCGTCTCGGACCGCGACGCCGGACAGATCCGCGACATCACGCTGTCCTATACTTTCTACGAAACCGAACTGCCCCAGGCGCAGGCGGCCCTTCCGCCGGCCAAGGGGTCCGACTATAACTAAGGCCAAAGCAGGGAAACTGACATGGCGCACGCGAAGAACCACGACTACCACATTCTGCAGCCGTCGCTTCTGCCGTTTCTCGGCGCGCTCGGCGGTTTCATCATGCTTTTCGGCGCGGTCCTTTGGATGCATGCCGTCACGCCCTTCGTCTTCCTGATCGGCTTCGCGCTTGTCGCCTACGTCATGTACGCCTGGTGGTCGGAAGTGGTGCACGAGGCGCAGATCGGCGATCACACGCCCGTCGTTCGGATCGGCCTGCGCTACGGGTTCATCCTTTTCATCATGTCCGAGGTGATGTTCTTCTCGGCCTGGTTCTGGACCTTCTTCAAGCACGCGCTTTACCCGATGGGGCCGATGAGCCCGGCGATCGACGGTGTCTGGCCGCCGGCGGGAATCGAAACCTTCGACCCCTGGCACCTGCCGCTCATCAACACGCTGATCCTGCTGTGTTCGGGCGCGGCCGCGACCTGGGCGCACCATGCCATCGCGCATGAGAACAACCGCAAGGACATGATCAACGGCCTGGCGCTGGCGGTGCTCCTTGGCGTTTGCTTCACCTTCCTGCAGGCCTACGAATACAGCCACGCGGCCTTCGGCTTTGCCGGCAACATCTACGGCGCGTCATTCTTCATGGCGACGGGCTTCCACGGCGCCCATGTCATCATCGGGACGATCTTCCTTCTGGTGTGCATGATCCGCGCGATGAAGGGGCATTTCACCCCCGAACAGCACGTCGGCTTCGAAGCCGCCGCCTGGTACTGGCACTTCGTCGACGTGGTCTGGCTGTTCCTCTTCGCAGCGGTCTACGTCTGGGGCCAGTAGGAACCGGGCCCGCAACGGCACTGACAAGCGCGGGGGAAACCCCGCGCTTTCGTTTTGAGGTGAAGATGCGCCGCATAGTCTTTCCGCTGATCCTCGGCCTTGGCGGCATCGCGATCCTGATGTCGCTTGGCTTGTGGCAGTTGCGCCGCCTGGAGTGGAAGGAGACGATGCTGGCCGAGATCGCCGCGCGGATCGACGCGGCGCCGGTCGCGCTGGCGGATGTCGCGGCGCCGGATCGTGACAGGGATGTTTATCTTCCCGTAACGCTCACTGGCCATACCACGGGGCAGGAGGCGCTGGTCCTTTCAGGGCAGAAGAACGTCGGCGCGGGGTACGAGGTGATCGCGGTCTTCGAGACCAACGGCGGCCGCCGCATCCTTCTTGATCGCGGCTTCATTCGCGAAGAGGCCCGCGCCACGCCGCGCCCCCCGGTCGACCTGAACGTCACGGGCAACCTGCACTGGCCGCAGGACGCCGATGCCTACACCCCGCCGCCGGATCCCGCGACGGGCCTTTGGTTCGCGCGCGACGTCGCCGCGATGTCGGCGACCCTCGGGACGGAGCCCCTGATGGTGGTGATCCGCACGGCCGAGGGCGCCGCGCAAGGGATCGAACCCCGGCCGGTCGACACCTCCGGCATCGTGAACGACCATCTGGAATACGCAATCACCTGGTTTTCGCTGGCGGGCGTCTGGGCGGGGATGACACTTTACCTGCTCTGGCGTATCAGGCGGAGAACGATCTGAGGACGGACGAATGCGCTACGTTTCCACCCGGGGGCAGGCCCCGGTTCTGACCTTCGGTGAAGCGATGCTGACGGGGCTGGCCCGTGACGGCGGGCTTTATGTCCCCGAGGCCATCCCCGCGCTCGGCAAGGAGGAGATCGCCGCGCTTGCCGGCCTGTCCTACGAGGATGCCGCCTTCCGCGTCATGCGCCCCTTCGTTGGAGGCGCCTTTAGCGATGACGAGTTTCGCAGCGCCATCTCCAAGGCCTACGCGGGTTTCGGCCACGCGGCCCGCGCGCCCTTGGTGCAGCTTGCTGCGAACCACTTCCTGCTGGAGCTGTTCCACGGGCCGACGCTTGCCTTCAAGGACTTCGCGATGCAGCTGATCGGCCAGCTCTTCCAGATCGCGCTTCAGCGCGACGGGCGGCGGGTGACCATCGTCGGCGCGACCTCGGGCGATACCGGATCGGCCGCGATCGAGGCGTTTCGCGGTCTCGACAACGTGGATGTCTTCATCCTCTTCCCGCATGGCCGCGTGAGCGAGGTGCAGCGCCGCCAGATGACCACGCCAAGCGAAGCCAACGTCCATGCGCTTGCGCTTGACGGCACGTTCGACGACTGCCAGTCGCGGCTCAAGGACATGTTCAACCATTTCGAGTTCCGCGATGCGGTGGGGCTTGCCGGCGTGAACTCGATCAACTGGGCGCGGGTGCTGGCGCAGGTCGTCTACTACTTCACATCGGCGGTGTCGCTGGGTGCGCCGCACCGCAAGGTCAGCTTTACCGTGCCGACCGGCAACTTCGGCGACATCTTCGCGGGCTATATCGCCAAGCGCATGGGGCTGCCGATCGACAGGCTGGTGATCGCAACGAACCAGAACGACATCCTGCACCGCTGCATGACGACCGGTCGCTACGAGATGGGCGGGGTCAAGCCCTCGATCTCTCCCTCGATGGATATCGAGATCTCCTCGAACTTCGAACGCGCGCTCTTCGAGGCCTACGGGCGCGACGGCGGCGCGGTCGCGCAGCTTATGGCGGAGATGAAGGCTCAGGGCGGGTTCGCCGTCAGCCAGGGCGCGATGCAATGGCTTGGTGAGACCTTCGCCTCGGGCCGGGTGTCCGAGGACGAGACGCGCGCCGCCATCGCGGCGGAACGGGCAGCCTCGGGCGAACTTCTGTGTCCGCATTCCGCGATCGGCGTAAAGGTCGCGCAGGACCATCTTGGCGCGGTCCCGATGATCACGCTGGCCACCGCGCATCCCGCCAAGTTCCCCGACGCGGTCGAGGCCGCGACCGGCATTCGCCCCGCGCTGCCGCCGCGCATGGCCGATCTCTTCACCCGCCCCGAACGGGTGACGCGGGTGCCGAACGACCTTGCCGCGCTGGAAGCCATCGTTCACGAAAGGCGTGCCCGTTGAAGACCAACCTGACCACCCTCTCCAACGGCCTGCGCATCGTGACCGAACGGATGCCGTCGCTTGGGTCCGCTGCCATCGGGCTTTGGATCAACGCGGGCGGGCGCCACGAACAAGAAGACCAGAACGGCATCGCGCATTTCCTTGAACACATGGCGTTCAAGGGCACAGGCCGGCGCACCGCGCTTCAGATCGCCGAGGAGATCGAGGATGTGGGCGGCTACATCAACGCCTATACCTCGCGCGAGATGACGGCCTATTACGCGCGCGTCCTGGAGGCTGACGTGCCGCTGGCGCTCGATGTGATTTCCGACATCGTGCTCAACCCCCTTTTCGAGGAGAAGGAGATCGAGGTCGAGCGCCACGTCATCTTGCAGGAAATCGGCCAGGCGCTGGATACGCCCGACGACATCATCTTTGACTGGCTGCAGGAAGCCGCCTTTCCCGAACAGGCTATGGGGCGCACCATCCTTGGCCCGGCGGAACGGGTATCGACCTTCGGACGTGCCGATCTGCGCCGTTTCGTGTCGCAGCATTACGGCCCCGACCAGATGATCCTTTCGGCCGCCGGCGCTGTCGATCACGACCGCATCGTCGCGGCGGCAGAGGCGATCTTCGGCGCGCTGAAGCCGGTAGGCCAAAGCACGCCCGAACCTGCCCGCTGGCACGGCGCGGAACGGCGCGAACAGAAGGATCTGGAACAGGTCCATTTCGCCATGGGTTTCGCCGGTCCCGGCTACCGGCATCCGGATCTTTACACCGCGCAGGTCTATGCGACCGCAATGGGCGGCGGCATGTCTTCGCGTCTTTTCCAGAAGATCCGCGAGGAGCGCGGCCTGTGCTATTCGATCTATGCGCAGGCGGGCAGCTATGACGAAACCGGCATGATCACCCTTTATGCCGGAACCTCCGCCGAAGAGATCGGCGAACTGTGCCACCTGACGATGGACGAACTGAAGCGCGCCGCCGACGACATGAGCGAGGCCGAGATTTCCCGCGCCAAGGCGCAATTGAAGGCGGGAATGGTGATGGGCCTGGAAAGCCCGACATCGCGTGCCGAACGGCTGGCGCGCTACATGGCGATCTGGGGGCGCATCCCGCCGCTTGCCGAAGCGGTGGAAAAAATCGAGGCGGTGACGACCGCGGGCGTGCGCGACTTCGCCGGGCGCCTTGCGGGGGCGCCGGCCGCGCTTGCCCTTTATGGCCCGGTCGGCGATGCGCCGGGGCTTGCGGCCTTGCGCGAAAGGCTTGCCGCCTGATGCTGATGCGGCGTCGGAAGGTGCGGATCGAGACGGAGCGTCTGACGCTTCGCCTGCCCGCCCACTCCGACTACCGCGCCTGGGCCGCGCTCAGGGACGAAAGCCGCGACTTCCTGATCCCCTGGGAACCCACCTGGGCGTCAGATCACTTGACGCGGCGGGCCTTCACCAACCGCGTCTACTGGGCGGCCCGCGCCGCGACGGGGGGGACGGCGCTTCCGGTCTTCCTGATCCGGCGCGACGATCAGACGCTGGTGGGGGCGCTCACGCTTGACAACATCCGCAGGGGGCCGGCGCAGGCGGGGACCATGGGTTACTGGATCGGCGCGCCGTTCGCCCGACAGGGCTACATGCGCGAGGCGATCCGCGCGGTCGTCCACTATGCCTTCACCGAACTGGACCTGAGCCGTGTCGAGGCCGCCTGCCTGCCAGAAAACGCGGCGTCGCGGGGCGTGTTGGAGAAATCCGGCTTCAAGTATGAAGGCGTCGCGCAAAGCTACCTGCAGATCAACGGGCGCTGGCGCAACCACGTCCTTTACGCGAACCTGCGGACGGACCGGCGCGGTCGCACCGATATCGGCTGACGGCCGCTTCGGCCCCGCACACCGCATTTGGGCTTGCCGAACCGCCCGGTGCCGTGCTTCACCCGTTCCATGCTGAACCCGGCCGATGCCTCCTTTGCCGAAACGTTGGCCACCCTTCTGCCCGAGGGCACGATCGGCCCGGCCGACCCCCGCTACCTTGAGGAACCGCGCCGCAGGGGCGTGACCCCGACCGCGCTTCTGGCCCGACCCCGTTCTGCCACCGAGGTCGCGGCGATCGTGCGCGCCTGCGCGGCGGCGCGGGTGGGGATCGTGCCCTGGGGCGGCGGCACCGGGCTGGTGCTGGGGCAGGTCATGCCCGAAGGGCCCGCGCCGCTTGTCCTGTCGCTGGAACGGATGGCGGCGATCCGCGCCGTTCATGACGATGAAAACGTGATCGTCGCCGAGGCGGGCGCGACCCTGGCCGAAGTGCAGGCCGCGGCAATGGCGGCAGGGCGCCTATTCCCGTTGTCGCTTGCCTCCGAGGGGACGGCCCGCATCGGCGGCAACCTTGCGACCAATGCCGGCGGCGTCAATGTCCTGCGCTATGGCAACGCGCGCGACCTCTGCCTCGGGATCGAGGCGGTCCTGCCGGACGGGACGGTCCTGAACGGGCTGTCGCGCCTGCGCAAGGACAACACCGGCTACGACATCCGCAATCTCCTTGTCGGGTCCGAAGGTACGCTCGGTGTCATCACCGCCGCCGCGCTCAAGCTTTATCCGCGCCCCGCCGGGGTGGGGACCGCCATCTTCACCGTTCCCGGTCCCGCCGCCGCGCTCGACCTTCTGGCGCGGGCGCAGGCCATGACCTTTGGCGGGGTGACAAGTTTCGAACTGATCCACCGCCAGGGCCTCCTGTTTCTTGACGAAACGATGCCCGACCTGCGCCAGCCCTTCCCCGACCGCCCCGAATGGATGGTGCTGGCCGAAATCGGCCTTCCGGCGGGGCTTGACCCCGCCGACACGCTGGCCGGCCTTTTCGCGCAGGCGCACGAGGCGGGGCTGGCCGGTGATGGCGTCATCGCCGCTTCGCTTGCCCAGCGAGAGGCGTTCTGGTCCCTGCGCGAGGCGCTGCCGGAAGGGAACCGCCGTATCGGCGCGGTGTCGTCACACGACGTGTCGCTGCCCTTGTCGGAGATCGCGGGCTTCCTTGCCGAGGCTCCGGCGCGCATCGCCGCGATCGGCGACCTGCGGGTGAACTGCTTCGGGCATCTCGGGGATGGCAACCTGCATTACAACCTCTTCCCGCCGAAGGGCGGCAGGGCGGGCGACTTCGCCCATCTGGTGCCCGCGATCATGGACTGCGTGCACGGGATGGTCACCGCGCGCGGCGGGTCGATCAGCGCCGAACACGGCATCGGGCGGTTGAAGATGGGCGAACTGGAACGCTACGGCGATCCGGCGAAGCTGGCGGCGATGCGCGCGATCAAGGCGGCGCTGGACCCGCTTGGAATCATGAACCCCGGCGCGGTCCTGCGCCAGGTCTGACAGCCCCGCCGGTGGAGTTTCCGACGGGGCTTGAGAGAGCGGCCCGGCCCCGGGGTGCCGGACACCGGTCGGCAGGACCGGTGCCCGTGAAGATGCCCCGGAATTGACGAACGAGTCGTTAACGCCGCCCATCCGCGCGCGATTTTTTCGCGTCCTGCGGGGCGTTCAGGCGCCCTCGAAGTCGCACAGGACGTGGACGCTCATGCCCAGCCCTTCCAGCAGCTTCCGGCCCCCCAGTTCCGGCAGGTCGATGACGAAGGCGCAGCCGACAACCTCGGCCCCGAGCCGTTCGACAAGCCTGATCCCCGCCTCGCAGGTTCCGCCGGTGGCCAGCAAGTCATCGACAATCAACACTTTTTCCCCCGGTTGCAGGGCGTCGTCGTGAATCTCCATCACCGCCTCGCCATATTCGAGCGTATAGGCCTGGCTGATCACCGCGCCGGGCAGCTTGCCTTTCTTGCGGATCGGCACGAAGCCCTTGGTCAGCTGGTGGGCAATCGCGCCGCCAAGGATGAAGCCCCGCGCCTCGAGCCCGACGACCTTGTCGATCCGCTCGCCGGCATAGGGATGCAAAAGCTGGTCCACCGCCATCCGGAACCCCCGCGCATCGGCGAAAAGCGTGGTCACGTCGCGGAACATGATCCCCTCGTGCGGGAAGTCGGCGATGGTGCGGATATAGTCCTTGACGGTCTTCTTCATGGGGCCTCCCGGGGGTGCGAACGCCCCGTCCTAGCACGGGAAAAGGCGTCGGCGAAGCGTCGGCTTTCTGTCGGCAAAACGTATGGCAAGCGCGGGGGGGCGTCAGAAACCGGGCAGCTCGGGTTTTGCCACCATCAGCCAGAAGACCGCAGTCAATGCGCCGAACGCTGGCCAACCCAGAGCGAACCAGATGTGGTATAGCCTGCGGGCCTCGGCAGGCAGCGGCCGACCCTCGGTGAGCGCGGCGCGGGCAAGATCCCGGATCCGGATCTGCAAATGGACGACGGGGGCCCAGCAGGCGAAGGCAAGGACATAAAGGGCGTAGGTCAGGACCAGCCAGGGTTCCGTCAGGGACCACCCCTGCAAATGGACTAGCCAGAGACCGGAAAGCGGCTGGAACAGTCCGGCCGGGGTGGTGAAGATCCAATCAGCCACCACGACGCCTGAGGCGACCGAATGCACTGTTTCGACCCGCCCCGTCCGCATCGCCCAGACCATCTGGAAGGCGGTTCCGATCCCGGTGCCGAAAAGCACTGTCGAAGACAGGATGTGAAGCCACTTCGCCAGAAGATAGGGGTCGGTCATCGTTCCTCCACAAGCGCCAGATGGACGAGAAGCAATGCCAGAACGGGCAGGTTCTTCAATAGCTCTCCGAAGGGCGCAAGCCATAGGCCGGGGGCCAGAAGTGTAAGGCCGATGGTATAGGCCAGAACCAGCGCGATCTGTCCAAGGGCCGTCTTGCGGGGGGCGATGTTGCGCAGCAAGAGCGCCGCGAACGCCAGGTCGATGAGCCCGCCGACCTTGGCGGTCGTCAGAGCGACCGGGACAGGTAGCGCAGAAAGCTCTGCCGGAAAGGCCGCCGCCGGTAGCAGCAGTCCCAGAAAGCCGGAGACGAGCCACATCGCGGCAAGTGTCAGCCGCACCAGCGGCTTCAGAAGGTAAAGCCGCGCCTGCCACAGGTCCTGGGTGCCTGCCGGTCGCCTGGAGAGGAACTGTCCGACGGGCGCGACCGTCAGGCCCAGCCGCGACAGAAGCGGCTGGGGGTTGGCCAGAACACCGGTGGCAAGCTGGTTGACGGCGGTCACTGAGATGGGCCCGATGCGCAGCGCGTCACCGATCCTTCCCAACAGTCGGGCAACCCGAAGGGGCAGGGGCAGGCCACCGGCCGGACGAAGGCCAAGCCATTGTCGCAGTGCCGCGCTCAACGCGGTCTGAGTTGTCATTTCGGGTCCGCCGATTTCCCAGGCGCCGCCAGCGGGTCCAGGGCCGGGCGGGTCCGACAGGCAGGCGATGACGACACGGGCAAGATCCTCGGCATGGATCGGATTGAAGGGCTCTAGGCCGGTACCGACAAGCGGGCGGAGAAACGGGAACGCCGCGAAGGCGCGCAGCGCCGAAGACCCGCCATAGGAGGTGTCGGCAAGCACGAGGCCTGGGCGCAGGATCGTCGCGCCGGCTTTCTCCGCTATCGCCTCCCCCTCGCATCGCCAGCGTGCAAATGGGGTGTCCGCATCGATCCCGACGGCCGAGATCAGGACAGCATGGCCGCCATCGATCGCTTCGTAGACCGCGCGCGGCGCATCGCGGTGGACGGCGGCGAAGGCTGCATTTGGCCCGGTAAGCAATCCCGCGGCATTGATGACATGCGTGCCGCCCTCGAGATATGGCCGCCAGAAGGACGCGTCATGTGTCGCCGGATCGGTGAGGTCGGCGCGCAAGACATCGAACCCCATGGCCGAAAGGCCTTCAGTGCGACGGGCCGACGCGATAACTGCGTGCCCGCCCGACCGTAGGGCATAGGCGATATGGCGGCCGATGAACCCGTCAGCACCAAGGACGAGGGTGCGCACCTCAGCCCCCCAGCACCCGCCCCGCCACCGCGTCGAGGCGGGCCACCAGTGCGGGGTCGCGCTTGTCCGGTGCGGTCATCACCGCGTGTTCCAGTGCCCGGTCGCAGCCGCAGGGACAGGGCGCGGGGCGGTCCTGCAAGAGCCCCGGCAGCCGCGCGACCAGGGCGCGGGCATTGGCGGAGTTCGCGGTCAGCGTCCGGATCACCGCGGCCACGTCCACCGCGTCGTGCCCCGGGTGCCAGCAGTCGTAATCGGTGACCATGGCGACGGAGGCATAGCAAAGCTCCGCCTCGCGGGCGAGCTTGGCCTCGGGCATGCCGGTCATGCCGATCACGTCGGCACCCCAGTGTTCGCGGTACATCCGGCTTTCGGCGAGGGTGGAAAACTGCGGACCCTCCATCGCCAGGTAGGTGCCGCCCTCATGGACGGTGACGCCGGTCGCCCGGGCCGCCTCTGCCGCCGCCCCGGAAAGCCGCGCGCAGGTCGGGTGGGCCAGGCTGACATGGGCGACGCAGCCGGTGCCGAAGAACGACTTTGCACGTGCGAAGGTACGGTCGATATACTGGTCGACGATCACGAAATCGCCCGGCGCCATCCCTTCCCGGAACGACCCGCAGGCCGAGACGGCGACGACATCGGTCACGCCCAGGCGCTTGAGCGCGTCGATATTGGCGCGGAAGGGCACTTCGGACGGGGAATGGACATGGCCGCGCCCGTGGCGGGGCAGGAAGGCCATCGCCACACCGCCAAGCCGCCCGGTCAGGATCTGGTCGGAGGGCGGGCCCCAGGGCGTCGCGACGCTGCGCCATCCCGCGTCTTCCAGCCCCTCGATCTGATAAACGCCCGAGCCGCCGATGATGCCGATCATGGGTTCTGTCATCCGAACACTCCGTGGTTGCAGCGGCAGCCTAAGGCGGGGCCGGGGCGGGGAAAAGACCGAAAGCCGGGCGGACGTCAAGAAGGCGCGGGGATGCGTCGGGCTGGTCAGGGCGGGGCGGTTGCCTGTAGCCTGCCTCGAAAGACTGGGGGGGATGAAGGTGTTCTGGAAGATCGCGACATTGACCGTCGCCGCCGGCCTTGCGCTGACGCCTGCCGGGGCCGCCCGCGCGGTCGAGCTTGACTGCGCCAGGGCCGCCGGGATCACGGCGGATGCCCCCGACCCCGCGCTGGCCGAAATGACCTGCGAGGCGGCGGCGGCCGCAAAGGCGCTGATGGCCCCCTGCGGGCTGGTGCAGACCGCGCCCATTCGAATCTCGGTCGTCAAAAGCGCCGAACACCCGAGCTTCGGCACCTGCCTTGCGATCTACGATGCGCGCTCGGGCTGTCTTGAGGTGACCGAGCCCGAGGGGATACTGCCGCTTCTTGCGGGCAGGGACGCGCGTGACGCCCTGCCGGTCGATGTGCTTTTTCGGGCGCTGACGGTGCACGAACTTGCCCATGCCTTCACCGCGCAGACGGCGGGCGACATCGCGATTGGCCCGGCCGAGCAGGAATTCATCGCGAATGTCTTCGAGATGATGTCACTGCCACCGGAATGGCGGGAGCAGATGCTGGCCGCGCATCCGGTCGACCCGCCCGGGGCGCTTGGCGTGGTGCATCCCAGCATCTACGCGCTTGCCCCCCGCGCCTTCGCCAACAACGCCTGGCGCCTGTTCGAGGCCAAGGGCAACGGCTGCGCCCTTGTCCAGCGGATCGTCACCGGCGAATTCGCGTTTCCCGCACACTGACCGCAGCCCTTGAACTGACGCGGGCTTTGGCGAATGATCCCCGCAAGGTATTTCGATTACGGGAAAATCATTTCATGACAGGGCGTGTTGCGATCTTCGTCGATGGCGAAAACCTGAGCGCGATCCATGCCAGGGCGATCCTGTCGATCGGCGCGGCGGCGGGATCGCCGGATGTGGTCCGGGTCTACATGAACGCCGCCTGCAATTCCGAATGGCATGCCGCCGCCGGGTTCCGGCTGATCCATGCGGGGATCGGCAAGAACGCGGCCGACCTTCTCCTGTCCATCGAGGCGATGGAACTGGCGATGTCGCAAGCCTTTTCATCCGTGGTGATCGCAAGTTCGGACGGGGATTTCACCCATCTGGCGACACGGTTGCGCGAAAGGGGCCTTTGCGTGATCGGGGTGGGGGAAGACAAGGCACCGAAGGCGTTCCGGGGCGCCTGCACGCGGTTCGACGTGGTCGGCGCACGGACGGCTGAGGCGGCACCTGCCGCGCCCAAGCCGGTGCCGGCGGCAGAAAAACCCGTGGAAAGGAAGGACGGCGTGTCCGATCTGGACCTGCGGATACGCGACATGATCCGCCAGCACAGCACCAAGGCGCAGGGCATGCGGATCACCGACCTGAACCCCGCGATGAGCAAGGCACACGGAACCCGGATCAGCCTGCAGCCAGAGCGGAGCTGGCGCGCCTATCTGGCGGCGCGCCCGGCGCTTTATGACCTTGATCCGCGCGGGCCGGAGGCCAAGGTGCGGTTCCGCCCCGCCGGGTTCGCCTGACCGGGCGCCCTAGACGGAAGTATCGATCACCTCGAAATCGTGGCTCATGCGGGCCGTCGCCGCCATCATCGCCGAGGCGGAGCAGTATTTCTCCACCGACAGGTTGATCGCGCGTTCGACCTTTTTCGGGTCGATGCCGCGGCCCTTCACCACGAAATGCATGTGGATGCGGGTAAAGACCTTGGGTTCGGTTTCGGCGCGGTCGGCGTCAAGTTCGACCGCCACGTCCTCGATCCGTTCGCGCCCCTTTTCGAGGATCGAGACGACATCGTAGGCCGCGCAGCCGCCGGTGCCGATCAGCAGCAACTCCATCGGGCTGGGGCCCGGTTTCGGCCCGTCGTTGTAGCCGGTGCCGAAGGCGATCTTGTGGCCGGTCGTGGCCTCGCCGACGAAGGTGCGGGCCTCGGCCCATTTGACGCGCGCTTTCATGGTCTTGCTCCGGGTTCGGGATCGCGGGGGATCATAGGGGGCGGGCAGGCAGGCGCAAGGGTGGTCAGCTTTGGTCAGGACGCACCATCTCGAACACATCGGTCACGACGGAATAGTCGCGGTAGCCAAGCCGGGCGATGGGCTGGAACCGGGTCACATCGAAGCGGCCCTCCACCAGGCAGTCGTCGCGCAGATGGATGCCCGTGACCTCTCCGATCGTCAGGAAATTGGCCTTGCCGAGAAGCGGCACGATCTGCACCACCCGGCATTCGAGCGTCGCGGGCGCACCGGCCACACGGGGGCAGTCGATTGTCTCGCAAGGGGCCTTTTCGATCCCGGCAAGGTCGAATTCGTCGGTGCCGGGCGGATAGGTGCCGGAGGTGGCGTTCATCTTCTCGCGCATCGCGTATTCGACGACGTTGACGGCGAAGACCCCAGTCTCGCGCAGGTTGCGAAGCGAATCCTTCTCCTCGGTCGAGGAGAAGACGACCTGCGGCGGGGTATAGGCAACGCCGTTGAAGAAGGAATAGGGGGCAAGGTTGTCGCCTGCCGCGCCGCGCGTCGATATCCAGCCGATCGGACGCGGCGTGACGATCGCGTTGAACGGGTTATGGGGCAGGCCGTGGCCGTTCTCGGGGCGATAGAACATGCGCTTTTCCTTTCATGGGTTTGCCCCCGACCTAGGGCCATGTTACGCGCGATTCCAGAGGATTCGCGGGAAAGGGCGCTAAACCGGTGTACAGGCTGGAGGAAGAGACCGAGGCCGACTGGTGGGAGGTGGAGGCGCTTTACGACCTTTGCTTTGCGCCGGGGCGCACGGCGCTGTCATCCTACCGGCTCAGGGATGGCGTCGAGAAGGTCAAGGACCTCTGCCACGTCCTGCGCGATCATGACGGCATTCTGGCGGCGGTCATCCGCTACTGGCCGGTGAGGGTCGGTGGCGCGCGGGTTCTGCTTCTTGGACCTGTCGCCGTCCATCCGACGCGACAGGGCGAGGGGCTGGGCGGGCTTCTCATCAACGAAAGCCTGACCGAGGCGCGGCGGCTCGGTTGGGAACGCGTCCTTCTGGTCGGCGACGCGCCCTATTACCGGCGCTTCGGGTTTCGCAGGCTCGAGGGCGTGGAAATGCCGCCGCCGACCAACCCAGACCGCGTGCTGGGGCTGGATCTTCAGCCGGGCGCCTGGGCGGGTGTCACCGGGAAGGTGACGAAATTCACGGACTGACAGGGAAAACGCGAGGGGGGATCACATGTTCACGAATTCCGACATCGCGGAGCTGACGGCGTTCCGGCGCGAGCTTCACCTTTGGCCGGAGCTTTCTGGGGCGGAAGAGGAAACCGCCCGGCGCGTCGTCGCCTTCATGGCCGCAGGCGCGCCCGACAAGGTGCTGACGGGGCTTGGCGGAACCGGGGTCGCGCTGGTCTACGACAGCGGTCGGGCGGGGCCGTCGGTGATGATCCGCGCCGAGCTTGACGCCCTGCCGATCGAGGAGACGGGGACACCGGACTACCGCAGCCGCATTGCCGGGCGCGGGCATCTGTGCGGGCATGACGGGCACATGGCCATGCTCTGCGCGGTGGGCCGCGTGCTGGCGCGGCAGCGGCCGGCGCGCGGGCGCGTGATCTTGCTGTTCCAGCCGGCAGAGGAAACCGGGCAGGGCGCGGCGGCGGTTCTGGCCGATCCGGCCTTTGCCGCGATCGCGCCGGACATCGCGCTTTCGCTGCACAACATGCCCGGCCTTCCGCTTGGCCATGTCGGCCTTGCCGAGGGGCCTGCCAACTGTGCCTCGCGCGGGCTGGACATCCGGCTTTGCGGGCGCACGGCCCATGCCTCGATGCCCGATACCGGGCTGTCGCCGATGCGGGCGCTGGCGCGGCTGATGCCCGCGCTGACGGCGCTGGGCGGGGGCGGGCCGCTTGACACGGGGTTCCGCATGGCCACCGTCACCCACGCGGCTTTGGGAGAGGCGACCTTCGGCGTCGCGCCCGGGGCGGCGCGGCTGATGGTGACGCTGCGCTGCCTTGAGGATGCGGGGATGGATGCCCTTTGCGCCGAGGCGGAGGCGCTCGTGCGCGATGTGGCCGAGGCCGAGGGGCTTGAACTGTCGATGCGCTATGACGACGTGTTCCTGGCCTGCCGCAACGCGCCCGAGGCGGTGGCACTCCTGCGCCGCGCCTGCACCGCGGCGGGCGTTCCGGTGTCGGAGGTGCCGCCCATGCTCGGGTCGGAGGATTTCGGGCGTTTCGGTCACGACCGGCCCGCCGCGATGTTTCTTCTGGGCGCGGGGGAGGACCGGCCACAACTGCACAACCCCGATTACGATTTCCCCGACGACCTGATCCCCGTCGGGGCCGCCGTCTTCCTGCAGGCCATCCGCGAGGTTCTGGGTTGACGCACTGGCCAAGGGGGGAGCCGGCGTGGCCGGTTCCCCTTTGAATTCCGTGCGCGCAATACCCAGATTCCCGTAAGGTCGCCGGGCAGGGGGCCACGGAACGGAGGCTTCGATGATGGATGCAGCGCCAGAGGTCCGGCCCGACCTTCCGCCCGAGGCGGAGGCCGAGATCGCCGCGCTGGTCGCGCGCGCCGCGCGGGCCAACGGGCCGGTCATCCGTGCGCTGAACAGCGTGGGCGGATCGCTTGAATCCCGCGCGGGCGCCTTGCCGGTGAAGCTGCGCGGCGCCCTTGACGCCGGGATGGCGGGCCTTCTTGAGGGGGCCTATCGCGCCGCCGGCGCGGTGGGCGCGATCCCGCAGGTGCCTGCGGCAAGCGACTGGACGCACAGGGTCGTCGCCGCGGCGGGCGGTGTTCTGGGCGGCATGGGCGGGATCGGCTCGGCGATGATCGAACTGCCGGCGACGATCACGCTGATCTTTGGCGCGATGCAGCGCGCGGCGTCTCGCGAAGGCTTCGATCCCGCCTCGCAGGAGGTGCGGCTTCTGTGCCTCGACATCTTCGGGTCGGGCGGTCCGGGGCGGGCCGATGACGGGGTCAATACCGCCTATCTCGGCACCCGGCTGAGCGTGAACGGCGTCACCCTGCAGGCGCTGATCCAGCAGGTCGCACCGGGCGTCGCGGTGGTCCTGGGCCGCAAGCTGGCGGGGCAGGCGGTGCCAGTCCTGGGCGCTGCGGCCGGGGCGGGGATCAATTATGCCTACATGGGCTATTACGAGGAAATGGCGCGGGTCCGCTTCGCGCTGAAACGGCTGGCGGCGGCCCACGGCGAAGACCCTGTTCTTGCGGCATGGCGCGCGCGCGCCCTGCCTCTGCTCAAGGGGTGACGGGACGGGCCGGCGGGAACCCGCCCCCATGCCGGCCTTATGCGGGAAGGGCCGCGAAGTCTTCCGCGCCGTGGCGTTCGCGCAACCCGTCGGAGGTTCGGTTCACGCGGCGCCCGCGCTGCACGGCCGGTCGGGCGTCGATGTCTTGCGCCCAGCGCAGGACGTGATCGTAAGACGTGACATCCAGGAACTCCGCCGCGTCATAGCTGCGACCGAGGACAAGGTTGCCATACCAGGGCCAGATCGCGATGTCGGCGATCGTATAGGTGTCGCCGGCGATGAAACGGCGGGCTGCAAGGGCCCGGTTCAAGACATCCAGTTGGCGCTTGGTTTCCATGGCGAAACGGTTGATGGCGTATTCGAACTTCTCGGGCGCATAGGCGTAGAAATGGCCGAACCCGCCGCCAAGGTAGGGCGCCGAACCCATCTGCCAGAAAAGCCAGTTCAGCGTTTCGGCGCGCCCCGCCGCGTCGCCCGGGATGAAGGCCCCGAACTTTTCCGCCAGGTGCAGAAGGATCGATCCGCTTTCGAAAAGCCGGATCGGCTCGGCGCCCGACCGGTCGACCAGCGCCGGGATCTTCGAATTCGGGTTGATGGCGACGAAGCCTGATCCGAACTGGTCGCCCTTGGAAATCTCGATCAGCCAGGCGTCGTATTCGGCGCCCTTGTGACCGGCTTCCAGCAATTCCTCGAAAAGGATGGTGACCTTCTGGCCGTTCGGCGTGCCCTGCGAATAAAGCTGGAACGGATGACGGCCGACCGGAAGTTCGCTGTCGTGGGTCGGGCCCGCGATGGGGCGGTTGATGGCGGCGAACTGCCCGCCGTTCGGTTTTTCCCAGGTCCAGACCTTCGGGGGGGTGTAGCCCATTTCCTGCTCCTGTCTTTGATGTCGGGGGATAGCTATGCCCTTGCCCGGCGGTCGGCAAGGGCTGCGCCCGCCCGGTGGCTGTGCAAGTCGTCAGATGTCCTGTGCGGAAAGCCAGGTCATGACCTGCGCGCGCACGTTCACCGCACCGTCGGCGCGGGCGGCGTCGATCACCCCGCGCAGCTCGGTCAGGCTGATCCGGCGCAAGAGGTGCTTTACCGGCCCGATCGACGCCGGTCGCATCGACAAGGTGCGCAACCCCATCGCGGCCAGGCAGGCGGCCTCGATCGGGCGGCCGGCATCCTCGCCGCAGAAGGAAAGATGGGTGGCGCCCTCGGTGCAGCGCGTAACGATCTGTTCGATGAAGGTCAGGTAGCTGGTGTTCAGCATGTCGTAGCGGCGGCGCACCGTTTCATTCTCTCGGTCGGCCGCGAAGAAGAACTGCTTCAGGTCGTTGCCGCCGATCGAGACGAAATCGGCGGTCTCGAAGAACTCTGCGGGCGCGAAGGCAAGCGATGGCGTCTCCAGCATCGCGCCGACCTCGATCTTCGCGGGCAAGGCATGGCCAAGGTGGCGTTCGCGTTCGATCTCCTCGAAGAGATGGCGGCGGGCGGCGCGAAATTCGTCCAGCTCTGCGATGAAGGGGAACATCACCGTCAGCGCGCGGCCGTTCGCGGCGCGGATCAGCGCCTGAAGCTGCATCCTGAGGATCCCCGGCTTGTCGAGGCCGACGCGGATCGCGCGCCATCCCATCGCGGGGTTCGGTTCCTCGACCCGTTTCATGTAGGGCAGCACCTTGTCCGACCCGATGTCGAGCGTGCGGAAAGCCACGCGCTTGCCCTGCGCGGCTTCAAGGACGCGCGCGTAGATCGCGACCAGTTCGGAGCGCTTCGGCACATGGGCGCGGATCAGGAATTGCAGTTCGGTGCGGAAAAGGCCCACGCCTTCGGCCCCCGACCCGGCCAGCGACGGCAGATCGGCGATCAGGCCCGCGTTCATGTGCAGCCCTACGCGGGTGCCGCAGCGTGATTCCGCCGGCAGGTCGCGCAGGCTGGCATAGCGGCTTTGGGCTGCTGCCTGCATGGCGATCTTGTCGCGAAACGCGCTGGCCACGGTTTCCTCGGGGCGCAGGTGAACGATGCCCTGATCGCCGTCGACAAGGATGCGGTCGCCGTTCAGCGCCTCGGTCGTGATCTTGTCGGCGTGGATGACAAGGGGAATGGCAAGCGCCCGCGCCACGACGGCGGCATGCGACCCGACGGAGCCTTCCTCCAGCACCACGCCTTTCAGCCGGCGCCCGTAGTCCAGAAGTTCGGCCGGGCCGATGTTGCGGGCCACGAGGATCGGATCGGGCGGCATTTCGGCGCCGGTATCGGCGCCCTGCCCGGTGAGGATCCGCAAGAGCCGGTTCGACAGGTCGTCCAGATCGTGCAGGCGGTCGCGCAGATAGGGGTCCGGCACGGTTTCAAGCCGCGCGCGCGCCGCCGATTGTTCCTTTTCCACCGCCGCCTCGGCCGACAGGCCGCGCGCGATGTCTTCCTCCATCCGGCGCATCCATCCGCGCGAATTGGCGAACATGCGGTAGGCTTCGAGGATCGCCATCTGTTCCTTGTCGCCGCCGTCGTTCATGGTCAGCATGGCATCGACCGACAGCCGCAGTTCGGCCACGGCATCGTTCAGGCGCTTCAGTTCCTTCTTCGGGTCGTCGGCCACCGGGTTGGTGACGACGACGCGCGGTTCGTGCAGCCAGACGTGACCCTCGGCGCTGCCCTCCTGCCCGGTCGCGCCGCGAAACATCACTGGCTGCTTGTGCAACGCCGCCAGCGCCTCGCCCTCGCCGACGAAGGCGCCAAGTTCGGTCATCTCGGCCAGCACCATGGCCACGACTTCAAGCGCATAGACCTCGTCGTCGGAAAACGCGCGGGCCTGCTTGGACTGGACGACAAGAACGCCCAGCTTTTCGCCAAGCCGCTGGATCGGCACGCCAAGGAAGGAGGAATAGATCTCCTCCCCCGTTTCGGGCATGTAGCGGAACCCCTTTTCCGCCGGCGCGTTCGCGGTGTTGATCGGGCTCGACGCCTTGGCGACGCGGCCGACAAGCCCCTCGCCCAGCCGCATGCGGGTCTGGTGGACGGATTCCGCCTTGAGCCCTTCGGTCGCACAAAGTTCAAGCGTTTCGTCGTCGCGGAACAGGTAGATCGAGCAGACTTCGCTGCCCATGGAATCGGCAATCAGGTGCGTGATGCGGTCAAGCCGTTCCTGGCCCGCGCCCGGCTCGGCAAGGGTGTCTCGCAAACGCTTGAGAAGCTTGCGGCTTTCGCTTTCCGTGCGTTCTGGCATCTCGGGTTCCGGCGGGTCTTTGCCCCTCTATAGGCGATGCGGCGCGGAATGGGGAGTGGGAATGGAAGGCCCCGGCGCGGCAAGACAGGTGCTGCCGGTCGCATGGGCAAGGACGCGCCGCCTGCCCGATCTTTGGGCGGGCCAGGATTGCCGCCCATGAAAAGGCCCGCCGCAACGGGCGGGCCACAAGCCGGTTTCTTGACCCGTGGCTCAGGCCTTTTCGAGTTCGAAGGCGTCATGAAGCGCCTGCACCGCAAGCTCCATGTACTTGCGGTCGATCAGGACCGAAACCTTGATCTCCGAGGTCGCGATCACCTTGATGTTCACGTTTTCCGCGGCAAGGGCGGCGAACATCCGCGCCGCGACGCCCGACTGCGACCGCATGCCGATGCCGACGACCGACACCTTGGCGACATCGGTATCCACGACAAGGTCGTCATAGACGATCGAGCCTGCGTCGCGTGCCTCCTCCAGCGCTTTCCTGGCGCGCGCGACCTGATTGATCGGGCAGGAAAAGGTCATGTCGGTGACGGCCACGGTGTGACCTTCGTAGTTCTTTTCCGAGATGTTCTGGACGATCATGTCCACGTTCACCCCGGCCTCGGCCAGGGGACCGAAGATCGCGGCGGCGATGCCGGGCCGGTCCTCGACCGTGACCAGCGTGATCTTGGCTTCGTCGCGGCTGTAGGCGACGCCAGAGACGGCTTTCGATTCCATGATATCCTCCTCGTCGCAGACCAGGGTTCCGGAGTTTTCGTCGGTGTCTTCGAAGCTCGACAGGACGCGCAGCTTCACCTTGTAGCGCATCGCCAGCTCGACCGAGCGGGTCTGAAGGACCTTGGCGCCCAGCGAGGCAAGTTCCAGCATCTCCTCGAAGGCGATGCGGTCAAGCTTGCGCGCCTTGCCGCAGATGCGCGGATCGGTCGTATAGACGCCGTCCACGTCGGTGTAGATGTCGCAGCGTTCCGCCCCGAAGGCGGCGGCGAAGGCGACCGCGGTCGTGTCCGACCCGCCACGACCCAGCGTGGTGATCCGGCCCTCTTCCGAGACGCCCTGGAACCCCGCGACCACCGCGACCTTGAAGCCCTCGGTGAACTTGGCGTCGATGTTGTCGCGCGGGATCGAGACGAAGCGCGCCGAGGAATGGGCCGACGTCGTGTTGATCGGCACCTGCCAGCCCTGCCAGGACCGCGCGGGCACGCCCATTTCCTGAAGCCGCAGCGCCATCAGCCCGGCGGTCACGTTTTCGCCCGAGGCGACGACCGCGTCGTATTCGCGCGCGTCATAAAGGTGAGAGGTCTGTTCGACCCAGCCGACAAGTTCGTTGGTCTTGCCCGACATGGCCGACACGATGACGATCACGTCATAGCCGCGTTCGACCTCGCGCTGGACCTTTTGGGCGGCGTTGGCGATGCGGTCGAGATCGGCCACCGAGGTGCCGCCGAATTTCATCACGAGAAGCGGCATTCCGGCCCCCCCAGGTCCTGTGCGCATCGCGCCCGAGTCAAGTCGGGCGCTTCTTATGCGCGCGGGGGGGCAAGGGCAAGGGGTGACGGTTGTGGCCATGTCGCCAGCGCGGCCCGCCCGCAGGCGCGGCCATCCCCTTCTTCATTGCGAAAATACTCTCGGGGGGTCAGGGGGGCAGACGGCCCCCCTGCCGCGCTCAGTTCGTCTTGCGCGGCGGCATGAAGGGCAGGGGGGCGACCGGCACGCCTTCTTCCAGAAGCTTCTTTGCCTCCTCGATCCGCGTCTCGCCGTAGATCGACCGGTCGGGCGCCGCGCCCTCGTGGATCGCGCGCGCCTCGGAGGCAAAGTTCATCCCGACATATTCCGAGTTTTCCTCGACCTGGCGGCGCATGGCGGCGATCGCCTTTTCCATCTCGCCCTGGGGGGTCGAAAGCGGGCGTTCCGCAGCCTTGCGGCCCGGCCGGACCGACGGGGCCATCAGATCCTTGGTGACGGTGGTCGAGCCGCAGACGGCACAGGCGACATGGCCCGCCGCCAGAAGCGCATCGAAGGCTTCGGCGGATTTGAACCAGCTTTCGAAGCCGTGGTTCTGGTCGCAAGTGAGCGCGTATCGGATCATTTTGCCGGTCGCAGATGCTGTTCTTGCTGAAATATGGATTTGTCCGTTGAATTCAACCGTTTTCGGCGGGCGGCCCGTCCGGGTCGAACTGCGACAGCAATTCCGAAAGCTCGGGCTCGGCGACCCGGGAGGCGGCCTTGCGGGGCGAAAACCACTTTCGGACGCGCTGTCCCTTCTCGGGGAAATCGTCCTTCAGCCGCCGCACCCTGACCGGATAGACCGCGACGACGCAGGGCTGGACCGCGCCGCCTTTCAGCCCCTTGTCATAGGCGTAAAGCCCGATGCAGCGGCTGTCGGGGTCGCCCTCGACGCCGGCCTCCTCATAGGCCTCGCGCAGGGCGCATTCCGCGCCGGACTTGCCCTTCATCGGCCAGCCCTTTGGAATGACCCAGCGCCCGGTGTCGCGGCTGGTGATCAGCAACACCTCGGTCCGGCCCTTCGCGGTCTTGCGGTGGCAAAGCGCGGCGTATTGGGTCAGCGCCTCTTCGGCGCCCGGGCTGGACTGGTCGAGTGTCTTCACTGCGCGATCCGGGCGTTCGGCCGCCCGGCCTTTCGTTCCTGATCTATCGTCCTGTTCCCCGTCGGACGCGGGGTTTCTTCCTTTCTAGCATGGCTGGCGCCGTGATTCCACCGTCACACCGCGGGCGTGCCGCCCGACAGGACGGTGCGAAACGGCCCGGTGTCGATATTGCCGCCCGACAGGATCACGCCGACGCGCCGGCCCTTCATCCGGTCCGCTTCTGTCATCAGCGCGGCCAGGGCCGCCGCCCCGGCGCCCTCCGCGACATTGTGGATGTCGGTGAAATAGACGCGCTGCGCCTCGGCGATCTGGTCTTCGCTTACCGACAGGATGCGCGCCGCGCCGGGGCCGTAGATGGCCAGTGCCGCCTCCACCGGGACGCGGACGGCCATGCCGTCGGCGAATGTGCGGGCGCTGTCGGTCGGGATCGGCCGGCCCGCCTCGGCCGACAGCTTCGCGGTCTGGGCGTTGGCCGACACCACGCCCACGACCTTTGTCGGCAGGCGCATCGCGTCGCGCGCGGCGATCACGCCGCAGATGCCGGACCCGCAGCCGATCGGGACATAGACGGTGTGCAGACGTGGCGCGGCGCGGAAGAACTCCAGCGCATAGCTCGCGACGCCGCGCACCAGTTCGGGATGGAAGGGCGGCACCGGAAACAGCCCCTCGGCATCGGCGACGCGCATCGCCTCTTGCCGGGCCTCGTCGAAGTCCGCGCCGAACTCGCGCAGTTCCGCCCCGAAGGCGCGCATCGCCGCGTTCTTTTCTGCCGAATTGCCGTGCGGCACATAGATCACCGCGCGCAGGCCAAGCGCCGTGGCGGCGCGCGCCTGGGACTGGCCGTGGTTGCCGCGCGTCGCGGTGATGATGCCGCCATAGCCGGGATGTTCACGCGCGAGCCAGTCGAGAAAGGTGATCCCGCCCCGGACCTTGAAGGCACCGGTCGGCCCATGGTTTTCGTGCTTGACCCAGACCTCGGCCCCCAGCCGGTCGGCCAGTGTCGGCCAGGCGTATTGCGGCGTCGGTTCCATGTGACGGTGGACAAGACGGGCGGCGGCTTCAAGTTCGGGCAGGGTGAACATCGGGGGTCTTTCCGCAAAGGGCCGCGTCCAGCGCGGCAAGGAAGGGGGCGAGGGCATCGGGGTCGGCACCGCCAAGGGCCGTTCGCGCCTTTTCGGCAAGCCTGGCCTGCAGCGCCGGATCGGCCAGGCGAAGGATCTCGCGGGCCAGATCCTCGGTGCCCGCCACCCTGACCGCCGCGCCTGCGGCATGAAGCGCCGCATAGGCCGGCGCGGAATTTGCCACGTCCGGCCCGTGCAGGATGGCCGACCCATGCGCGGCGGGCTCATAGGGCGTGTGCCCGCCAAGGTCGGACAGCGATCCGGCGACGAAGGTCATGCCGGCGGCGGCATACCACAGGTCCATCTCGCCCATGGTGTCGGCAAGGTAGACCTGCGTATCGGCCTCGGGCGCCTCGCCCTTCGAGCGTGTCGCGAAGGCAAGGCCAGCGCCCGTGATCAGCCTGGCGATCTCGGCGCTGCGCCGGGGGTGGCGGGGCGCAAGGATCAGCCGCAGCGCCGGGTTTTGCGCCCGCGCGGCGCGGAAGGCAGCGAGCACCACCGCCTCCTCGCCGGGGTGGGTGGAAGCGGCCAGCACCGTGTCCGGGCGCGGGAAGGGCAGGACGGAGGCCTGCCGTGCGGCTGCGAAGGCGGCCTTGAGGCTGATGACCGGACCAAGTCGGGTTTCCGCCAACCCCAGGGCGACGAACCGGCGGGCGCTGTCCGCGTCCTGAGCCGAAAGCCAGCTCAGCGATCCGATGACGCGCGCCGCCAGCTTCCGAAAGCGTGCCCAGTTTCGCGAACTGCCCGCCGACATGCGCGCCCCAAGGACAAGGACCGGGATGCCGCGCGACGCGCAGCGGGCCAGGCGTTCGGGCCAAAGCTCGTTTTCCACCACGACCAGCGCAACGGGTCGCAGGGCATCCAGGAAACGCCGCACCGCGCCCGGCGTATCGGCGGGGGCAAGCCGCGCGGTCAGGCGCGGCAGGGCCCAGCTTTCGGCCAGCGCGCGACCGGTCAGGGTGTTGGTGGTAACGACGACCCCAAGGTCCGGATGACGCCCGAGGATGGCCGCGACCGCGCCCCGGGCCGAGGCCAGTTCGCCGTTGGAGGCGGCGTGGAGCCAAAGGACCGGCCCGTTCGCGCGGGGCACGGACAGCGCAAGGCGCTGGGCGATCCCGCCCGGTTCGGCCCGGCCGCGGAGCGCCAGCACGAGCTGTCGCAGGACAAGCGCGGGCGGGGCAAGCAGGGTCAGGATCAGCCGGTAAAGGAACATGGTCCCGCCGATCTTGCACGCCCCGCGCCCGGCGGCAAGCCGCGAGGGAGAAGCGAGGGGGCGCTGCCCCCTCTGCCCCGGGCCCGAGGGTCCGGGGCATTCACCCCCGGAGTATTTGCCGCAATGAAGAAGGAGCGGTCAGTTCCCGAGGATCGAGGGCAGCCGCAGGCCCATGTCCTTCGCATGCCGGACCGCAATGTCATAGCCCGCGTCGGCATGGCGCCAGACACCGGAGGCGGGGTCGTTCCACAGGACCCGTTCCAGCCGTTTCGCGGCCTCCGGCGTGCCATCGGCCACGATCACGACGCCGGAATGCTGGGAAAAACCCATGCCGACCCCGCCGCCGTGATGCAAGGACACCCAGGTCGCGCCCGAGGCGGTGTTGACGAGCGCGTTCAGGAGCGGCCAGTCCGAGACGGCGTCCGATCCGTCCTTCATCGCCTCCGTCTCGCGGTTGGGGCTGGCCACCGAGCCGCTGTCGAGGTGGTCGCGTCCGATCACCACGGGGGCCTTCAACTCGCCCCGGGCCACCATCTCGTTGAACATCAGCCCCGCGCGGTGCCGGTCGCCGAGGCCGATCCAGCAGATGCGCGCGGGCAGGCCCTGGAAGGCGATGCGATCCCGCGCCATGTCGAGCCAGCGGTGCAGATGGTGGTTTTCGGGGAAGAGCTTCTTCATCGCCGCGTCGGTCTTGTAGATATCCTCCGGGTCGCCCGAAAGTGCGCACCAGCGGAAGGGGCCGATGCCCTTGCAGAAAAGGGGGCGGATATAGGCGGGCACGAAGCCGGGGAAGGCGAAGGCGTTTTCCAGCCCCTCGTCCTTGGCGACCTGGCGGATGTTGTTGCCGTAGTCGAGCGTCGGCACCCCGGCGTTCCAGAAATCGACCATCGCGGCGACATGCTGCTTCATCGAGGCGCGGGCGGCCTTTTCGACCGATTGGGGATCGCTTTCCTGTTTCGCGCGCCATTCGGCGACGGTCCAGCCAAGCGGCAGGTAACCGTGCAGCGGGTCGTGGGCCGAGGTCTGGTCGGTGACGATGTCGGGCCGGCCGTTCGGAACGCCGTGGCCGCCCGCCTTCATGCGGCGGACAAGTTCGGGGAAGACATCGGCCGCGTTGCCGAGAAGGCCCACGGATTTCGCCTCTCCCTTCGCGGTCCAGCCGGCGATCAGGTCCAGCGCCTCGTCGAGGGTGCGGGCCTTGGCGTCGAGGTATTTCGTGCGGATGCGGAAGTCGATCCGCGTCTCGTCGCATTCGACGGCGAGGCAAGAGGCCCCGGCGAAGACGGCCGCAAGGGGCTGCGCGCCGCCCATGCCGCCAAGGCCGCCGGTCAGGATCCACTTGCCGGTCAGGTCGCCGCCGTAGTGCTGGCGGCCGGCTTCGGCGAAGGTCTCGTAGGTGCCCTGCACGATGCCTTGCGTGCCGATGTAGATCCAGGACCCGGCGGTCATCTGGCCGTACATCATCAGGCCCTTCTTATCCAACTCGTTGAAATGGTCCCAGGTGGCCCAGTGCGGCACCAGGTTCGAATTGGCGATCAGCACGCGGGGCGCGTCGGCGTGGGTCTTGACCACCGCGACCGGGCGGCCGGACTGGACAACGAGGGTTTCGTCGGCCTCAAGATCCTTCAGCGTCGCGACGATGCGGTCGAAATCGGCCCAGCTGCGGGCGGCGCGGCCGATGCCGCCGTAGACGACCAGTTCGTGCGGGTTCTCGGCGACGTCGGGATGCAGGTTGTTCATCAGCATCCTGAGCGGCGCTTCGGTCTGCCAGCTTTTCGCGTTCAGCGTGGGGCCGGTCGGGGGGAAGATGTCGCGGGTGTTCTTGCGGTCGAGGTCGAGCATGGGAAACTCCGTCAGGAAAGGGCGCCCGAGCGGGCGAGCGTGTCGAGGTCGTTGAGGATGCGGCCAAGGACGGCGCGCAGGCGGTCGGCGCGGCCTGCGTCATAGGCCCAGGGGGCGGCTTCGGCGGCGAGGTAGGCGCGCTGCGACAGCTCCATCTGGATGGCGTGGGTGCCCGTCGCGGGCTGGCCGTAGTGGCGGGTCGTCCAGCCGCCCCGGAAGCGGCCGTTCAGGACGGTGTCGTAGCCCTGAGCCGCCTTGCAGGGGGCGGCCGTCGCGGATTCCACTGGCGCGGCGCAGGTGGCGCCGCCGTCGGTTCCGATGTTGAAGACCGGCAAGAGCCCGTCGAACAGAAACGGGATGCGCGACCTGATGGAATGGCAATCGTAAAGGATTGCGACTCCGTGGCGGGCCTTCACCCGTTCCACCTCGGCCCGGAGCGCGGCGTGGTAGGGGGCGTGGAATCCGTCGCGGCGGGCAAGGATTTCGTCCTGCGAGGGTTCCTGTCCCGGCTGCCAGATCGGGTTGCCGTCGAAGTCGGTGAGCGGGCAGAGCGTCGTGGTGTTCTGCCCGGGATAAAGCGACACGCCCGCCGGGTCGCGGTTGGCGTCGATCGCGTAGCGGTGGACGTTGGAGGCGACGACCGTCGCGCCGGGCAAGAGCCCTTCGTAGAGCCGCGCGATGTGCCAGTCGGTATCGGCCAGCGCCTGCCCCGTCGGGTTGAGGCGGGCGGTCAGCGCCTCTGGCAGCCAGGTGCCGCCATGGGGCATCCCGAGGATGACGGGGCTGTCGCCCGAGATGACGGAAAAGACGTTCATCGCGCGATCCCTGGCAGTCTTACGCCCGCCGCGATGGCGATGTCGCCATGGGCCACCAGCCGGCCCGCGACCTCCAGATCGGGGGCAAGGTAGCGGTCCGCGCCCAGCGTCGCCACGTCGCGGCGCAGGCGCGCAAGCGCGCGGGCGAGCGGGGCGGAAGTCTTCAGAGGGGCGCGGAACTCGATCCCCTGGGCGGCGCAAAGAAGCTCGACGCCAAGGATCCGGTCAAGATTGGCCACCATGCGCGTCAGCCGCCGCGCCCCGTGCGCGGCCATCGAGACGTGGTCTTCCTGGTTGGCCGATGTCGGGGTGGAATCGGTCACGCAGGGATTGGCAAGGTGCTTGTTCTCGCTCATCAGCGCAGCGGTCGTCACCTCGGCGATCATCAGGCCGGAATTGAGGCCCGGATCGGGTGTCAGGAAGGGCGGCAGGTCGAACGACAGCGTCGGATCGACCATCAGCGCGATACGGCGCTGGGCGATGGCGCCGATCTCGCTGACTGCAAGGGCGATCATGTCGGCGGCGAAGCCCACGGGTTCGGCGTGGAAGTTGCCGCCCGAGACGATCATCCCGGCCTCGGTCAGGACGAGCGGGTTGTCGGTCGCCGCATTCGCCTCGATCTCGAGCGTGCGGGCGGCCTGGCGCAGGACGTCCATCGCCGCGCCCGTCACCTGAGGCTGGCAGCGGATGCAGTAGGGATCCTGCACCCGGGTGTCGCCCTCGCGGTGGCTTTCGCGGATCTCGGAGCCGTCCAGAAGGGCGCGCATCGTCGCCGCGGCCTCGATCTGGCCGGCATGGCCGCGCAGGCTGTGAATCTCGGGCTGAAGGGGGGCGGTCGATCCCATGATCGCGTCGGTCGACATGGCCGATATGACAAGCGCGCCCTGTGCGGCCCGCCACGCCTCGAACAGGCCCGCAAGCGCGAAGGCGGTGGAAAACTGGGTGCCGTTGATGAAGGCCAGCCCCTCCTTCGGGCCCAGCGGGATCGGGGCGAGGCCCGCCGCCGCAAGTGCCTGGTCGCCCGGCATCACGCGGCCCTGGTATTCGGCCTCGCCCGCGCCGATCAGGACGGCGGTCATATGCGCCAGGGGCGCAAGGTCGCCCGAGGCGCCGACAGAGCCCTGGGCCGGGATTACCGGGGTCACGCCGCGTTCCAGCATGTTCTCCAGGAGTTCGATCAGTTCCCAGCGAACGCCCGACGCGCCGCGCCCCAGCGACAGGAGCTTCAGCGCCATCATCAGCCGCGCAGGACCGCGCGCGATGGGATCGCCCACGCCGCAGCAATGGCTGAGGATCAGGTTGCGTTGCAGCGTCGCCGTGTCCTTCGGCGCGATGCGCAGGCTGGCCAGCTTGCCGAAGCCGGTGTTGACGCCGTAGACCGGCACGTCGCCCGCCGCAGCGGCGGCGATGGCGGCGGCGGCACGCTCCACGTCGGTGCGCGCGGACCGGTCGAGCCGGACGGGCAGCTCCTCGAAATGGATGCGGGCGAGGTCGTCAAGCGTGACGGCGCCGGGGGTCAGGGTCAGAACGCTCACGCGCGGCCTCCGATGATGCGATGGTGAAGAGGGTTGAAGCCGATGCGGTAGGCAAGTTCGGCCGGGTGGTCGACGTTCCAGACGGCAAGGTCGGCGCGGGCGCCCGGAACGATCGTGCCCCGGTCGGCAAGGCCAAGCGCGCGGGCGGCGTGGCGCGTCACCCCCAAGAGCGCCTCTTCCGGGGTCATGCGGAAAAGCGTGCAGGCCATGTTCATCGCCAGGAGAAGCGAACACAGGGGCGACGACCCGGGGTTCATGTCGGTGGCAAGCGCCATCTGCACCCCGTGCGCCCGGAAAAGCGCGATCGGCGGGGCGACGGTTTCGCGGATCGTGTAGAAGGCGCCGGGCAGGATCACGGCGACGGTGCCGGCATCGGCCATGGCCCTGACGCCCGCCTCGTCCAGGTATTCCAGGTGATCTGCCGAAAGCGCGCCGTAGCGGGCGGCCATCGCCGCACCGCCAAGGTTCGACAGCTGTTCGGCATGCAGCTTGACCGGCAGGCCAAGCGCGCATGCCACGTCGAAGACCCGCGCGATCTGGGCGGGGGAAAAGGCGATGCCCTCGCAGAACCCGTCGACCGCGTCCACCAGTCCCTCGGCATGTGCGGCGCGCAGGGCGGGGATGCAGACGGTGTCGATATAGGCGTCGTCCGCGCCCTTCATCTCGGCCGGGGTTGCGTGGGCGCCAAGGAAGGTCGTGCGGATTTCCACCGGCCGCAGGTCCGCGATACGGCGCGCGGCGCGCAGCATCCGCAGTTCGGTTTCTATATCCAGCCCATAGCCCGACTTGACCTCGATCACCGACACGCCCTCGGCGATCAGCGCATCCACGCGCGGCAGGGCGGCGGCGATCAGTTCCTCTTCGCTTGCGGCGCGGGTCGCGCGGACCGTCGACACGATGCCGCCGCCCGCCCGGGCGACTTCTTCGTAGGTGGCGCCTTTCAGCCGCATCTCGAACTCGCCGGCGCGGTTGCCGCCGTGAACGACATGGGTGTGGCAGTCGATCAGCGCGGGCGTGACCAGCCGCCCGCCAAGGTCGTGGTGGGGAAAGGCCGCGACGGCGGCCGGGATGTCCTGCCGGTGCCCGGCCCAAAGGATGCCTTCGGGCGTCATCGCGATCGCGGCGTCCTCGATCAGGCCGTAATCGGGCCCGGTCAGCGTCGCCGCGCGGCAATTCGTGAGAAGGCTGTTGTGCTGGCGCATGGTCATCCCCGGGGCAGTCTCGGAATCAGGTTGCCGAGTCGGCTTGTATGTGGCTATAGATTATATGTCTAGACATAATGGAGCAAGCGATGATCTTCGCGAAACGGGCGCTCTTGCCCTCCGGCTGGGTCGGGAACGTGCGGGTGACGGTGGACGGGGGGCGGATCGCTTCGGTGACGGCGGGGGCCGCGCCGGCGGCAGGGGATGCGCGGGTCGACACGCTGCTGCCGGCGCTGGCAAACCTGCATTCGCACGCCTTCCAGCGCGCCATGGCGGGGATGACGGAATATCGCGCGGCGGGGCGTGAAAGCTTCTGGACCTGGCGCGACCTGATGTACCGCTTTCTTGACCGCCTGACGCCGGAGCAGGTGGAGGCGATCGCCGCGCAGGTCCAGGTGGAGATGCTGGAGGCGGGCTTCGCCTCGGTCGGGGAGTTCCATTACGTCCACCACCAGCCCGGCGGTGCGCCCTATCGGGATATCGCGGAACTGTCGTCGCGGATCATGGCGGCGGCGGCGGAGACCGGGATCGGGCTGACCCATCTGCCGGTGCTTTACAGCTACGGCGGCGCGGGTCAGGCGCCGCTTCAGGGCGGGCAGCTTCGGTTCGGCAACGACGTGGCGCGGTTCGCCCGGCTTGTCGACGCTGCGCGCGATGCGGCGCGCGACCTGCCCGGGGACACCGTGGTTGGCATCGCGCCGCATTCGCTGCGCGCGACCTGCCCCGAAGATCTGGCGGCGGCGCTGCCGATTGCCGGGGACGCGCCGGTCCATATCCATGTCGCCGAACAGCCGCGGGAGGTGGCCGACATCTCTGCCTGGCTGGGGGCGCGACCGGTCGAATGGCTTCTGGACAACGCGCCGGTGGACGGCCGCTGGTGCCCGATCCACGCCACCCACATGACCGAGACGGAAACCGTGGCGCTGGCGCGGTCCGGTGCGGTGGCGGGCCTTTGCCCGATCACCGAGGCGAATTTGGGCGACGGCCCATTCAACGGTCCGCAATGGATCGCGGCGGGCGGCGCCTTTGGCCTCGGTTCGGATTCGAATGTCCGCATCTCGTTGACCGAGGAACTCAGGACGCTCGAATACTCGCAACGCCTGCGCGATCTTGCGCGCAACGTGATGGTGCCGGGTGCCGGATCGGTGGGGGCGTTTCTCTATGACGGCGCGGCGCGCGGCGGCGCGCGGGCCCTCGGCCGCGACGCGGGGGAAATCGCGGCGGGCCGCTTGGCGGACCTGATGGCGGTCGACACCGGCCACCCGACGCTTTGCGCGCTGTCGGAGGGGCAGATCCTCGACGGGCTGTGCTTTGCCGCTCCGGACGGGGTCGTGACCGATGTCTGGGCGGCCGGGCGCCACCGGGTCAGCGGCGGGCGGCATGTCGCGCGCGATGCCGTGGCGGTGCGCTATCGGCAGGCGGTCGCGGCGCTTGTGTCTGCCGCCTGACGCGGCGCCTAGACCGGCGGCATGAAAGAGACCAGAAGGGCTGCGATCCCGGCCGGGCAGAAGACCCGGCCGTGTTCGAATTCGGCCAGGCCGCAGCGCGGTAGGGTGACGCCATCGACCGACACCCCCGTCGCAAGCGCCAGACAGGCGTAGAAGCGGCCCGGCCCGGCGGCGCAGTCGGTCACGCCCGTCTCGGGCCGTCGGACCCGGGCCGAAAGCCGGCGGGGGTCATAGATCACGTTGAAGTCGTGCACCTTGCCGCCGATCAGCCGGCAATCCACCGGCGTTTCGCCGGAAAACGCGGCCGGTGTCAGCGGCAGCGCGTCGATGCGCCCCTCGGGCGTGTGAAGGTGCAATCCCGCGCCGTCGATCACCGTCAGAATCCGCGCGAGGCCGGTGAAGGACGAAAACGGCCCGTCCGATGCAACCTCGGCGATGGACAGCCGCCAGAACAGCGCGCCGTCCAGATCCTCGCGCGCGATTTCGTGTGTCACGCCGCCGCCGTTCTTCCACGGCTGGGTCAGATAGTCATCCGGGTGGAATATCCGCATTTGCGCCCTGGCCTCTTATAGACCTATACAAATGGAACATAACCTCAGGCAAAAAGCCAGCGCCGAGCATAGGACCAAGCGATGCGATGACCGACACGCCCCAAGCCGCCCATTCCCCCGGCCGCGCCCCGGAACCGGAGCCCGCAGGGGGCGACAAGATTTCCTTTCGCGACGTGAAGGCCGAGATCCGCAGGCGCATCGAGCAGCGCGTCTGGGGTCCGGGGGAGCTTGTCCCCGGCGAGGTCGAACTGGCCGAGGACTTCGGCTGCGCGCGTGCCACCGTGAACCGGGCGATGCGCGAACTGACCGAAGAGGGGCTTCTTGACCGCAAGCGCAAGGCCGGGACGCGGGTCCGGATGACACCGCTTCGGCAGGCGCGTTTCGAGATCCCGATGGTCCGGGCCGAGATCGAGGGCGCCGGCGCTTCCTATCGCTACGCGCTTCTTTCGCGCGAGGTGCGGGCGGCGCCGCCATGGCTTTGCGGAAGGCTGGGCCTGCGTGCCGACAACCGCGCGCTGCACCTGAACTGCCTGCACAGTGCCGATGGCGCACCCTACCAGTTCGAGGACCGCTGGATCAGCCTGGCCGCACTGCCGCAGGCCGAGGGCGCGGACTTCACCGGGCGCGGCCCGAACGAATGGCTGGTCGAGGCCGTACCCTATTCCGAGGTGGAGATCAGCTTTCTGGCCGCCGCCGCCACGCCAGACGTCGCCGCGGCGCTGGGAACGCAGGCGGGGGAGCCGGTCTTCACCGTCGAACGCACGACCTGGTGGGAAGGCGACGCGCTGACCCATGTCCGCCTGTCCTACCGGCCGGGCCACAGGATGACGACGCGCTACTGAGCGCCGCTTCCGCGCGCCGCCGTATGTGCCGCCGTATGTGCCGCCGTATGTACCGCCACGCGCGCGGGTGCACGGCCTAAGCCGGCGCGGCTGCCAGCCCGGCGGCGATCGTCCTGACAAGTTCCGCGACCCGCGCCGCGGCCTCCGCCGGGGGGGCGGCGGCGAGCCGTACCAGGACGATGGGTTCGCCCGCGCCGGTACCGGTGACGGGGCGGGTGACGACCGGGCGGCCGTCATAGCTGAGCCCGGGGGCGGGGCGCGTATAGCTGAGCCCGACGCCAAGCCCGTTGGCGGCCAGGCTGCGCATGGTCTCAAGCGAATGCGCGCGGTGGGCGATCCTTGGCATCAGGCCCGCGCGCGAGAACAGCATTCGCATGTGGCCAAGGCTTGGCCCCTGGTCGGCCAGAACCAGCGGTACCCCGGTCAGATCCTCAAGCGACAGCGTGGCGCGCGCGGCAAGCGGGTGGTCGGGGGCAAGGACGGCGTGGGGGGCAAGGCGCGCGACCTCCTCCCGGTCAAAGCGATCGTCGAAGCCCAGATCGTAGCTGAGCGCAAGGTCGATCCGCCCGCGCGCCAGATCCTCCGCCAGGGCCTCGAACCCGGCGACGCGCGGCACCAGCGACAGCCCCGGCAGATCCACCGCCACAAGCGCGAGCAGCGGCGCCAGGATCATCGGCGCGAGATCCTCGAAACAGCCAAGTGCGACCGGCGCATGGGCGGTGGCGCCGCTGGTCAGGCGGGCAAGGCTGGCAAGGATCCTTTCGGCCTCTTCCAGGAAGCCACGGCCATAGCCGGTGGGCGTCACCGCCGATCCTGCGCGGCGCAGGAATAGCGGCTGCCCGATCTGCGCCTCCAGCTGCGACAGGGCCACCGAAAGCGCGGGCTGCGACACGTTCAACGCCTCTGCGGCGGCAGTCACGCCGCCGGTCCGCGCCACGGCGACGGCATATTCAAGCTGGCGGAGGGTTATGGATAGCATCGGGTTATGGCTGGCATTGAGATATATTATTTGAAACTATGATGCCTGTGTCGCAGGGTCCGCGCAAGCGACAGGAGGGCACGATGGCACTGGTTACCGAAGAGATGGTCGAGACCTTTCAGCGCGACGGCGTCGTGCTGGTAAAGGGGTTGTGGAAGGACTGGGTCGACGTGATCCGCGCGGGGATCGAGCGGAACATGGCCGAGCCCGGGCCCTATGCGGCCGAAAACCTGAAACCCGGCGAGGGCGGGCGGTTCTTCGACGACTACTGCAACTGGACCCGCATCCCGGAATTCCGCGACGTGATCGAGAATTCGCCGGTGGCCGGTGTCGCCGCCGCCTTGATGCGGTCGCCGACGGTGCAGATGTTCCACGACCATGTCCTTGTGAAGGAACCCGGCACATCGAAGCCGACGCCCTGGCACCAGGACGGGCCTTACTACTTCGTAAAGGGCGCGCAGACGGTCAGCTTCTGGTCGCCCGTCGATCCTGTCACCGACGCAACGCTGCGCTGCGTCGCCGGATCGCATCGCTGGCCGAAGGAGGTGCTTCCGAAACGCTGGTTGGCGGAGACGGATTTCTACCCCGACCCGGAGGCCTACATGCCGGTTCCCGATCCGGATGCAGAGGGGATGGACATTCGTGAATGGGCGATGGAACCGGGCGATGCGGTGGCCTTCGACTACCAGACCCTGCATGGCGCGCGCGGCAACACCGCCGCCACCCGTCGCCGGGCCTTCTCGCTGCGCCTCGTTGGCGAGGACGCGCACTACATCGAGCGTCCGGGCCGCACCTCGCCTCCCTTTCCGGGCCATGACATGAAGCCCGGCGAACGGCTTCGCGAGGACTGGTTCCCCTATCTCCGGCGCGGGGCAGCCTAGGCGGCGCCACGCCGGCCAGGATGCAGCAATTGTGAAAGGACAGACCGCGCCACGGGTTGGCGCGTGGGTGTCTGTAGGCACCGACCCTGCGTTCTCGCGCGGGGTTTCACGGTGTTCGCCCTCCCGATGAAATGTCGGGAATGTGCATCTTTTTCGGGGCATTGCTGGCGCCGGCATCGAAGCGGCCCTTGCCCTGGATCGAATTTCTTCCGCCACATCATAAGCTTGTGGCCCTTTCGTCACATATCCAAAAGGTTAACAAATGGTTAATTAGAATCGGTTTTAATCAAAAGTGGTATGCTGCAAATACTTTAGAGATATCGGGTGGCTCCCTTCCGCTGGAGGGAAGGGGCCGTCCCGGGCGTTCGACCGCCCGGCCCGAAAAGAACAAGAGGCAGGAAAATGACAATCAAGACATCCCTCGGCATCGCCGTGCTGGCAACGATTCCGATGTTCGCCCAAGCCCAGGAATTCTCGGGCGGGGTTACCCTTGGCTATGGGTCTTCGAACATCTCCGGTGTCACGCAGGACATCACCACCCGCACCTTCGACGGCCGCGTGGAAGTGGCCTTCGGCAACGGGCTCAGCTTCGGCGCCCGCTATGACCGGATCGACGCCTCGGTCGATGGCGTGGCGCTTGACCTGACCGGCGACATGATCGGCCTGGACCTCGGCTATGCCTTCGGCAACGGCTTTGCGGTCGGTCTTTACAACGAGAAGGCCAAGATCGGCATAGATGGGGTGCCGGGCAGCATCTCGGCCCGCTCCTACGGCCTTGAGGCAAGCTACGAGACCCAGGGTCTGGACTTCGGCGCCTTCTACGGACGCAAGAGCAGCGACCTGCTGACCGGCGTCGACATGAACGACTACGGCATCACGATGCGCTACGCGATGAACGACCAGCTTGAACTGGGCGGCAACTTCATGCGAACGCGGCTTTCGTCGGGCGGCAGCTCGGTCGATTTCGACATGATCGGGGTCGCGGGCAGCTACGCGTTCTCCGATCAGTGGACGGCCTTCGCCGGCATCAACCGCGCCTCGGTCGATCTTGCCAGCCTCGATATCACGACCATCGGCCTTGGCGTCAGCTACGACCTGTCGTCGATGGCGAACTTCCCGGGGATCGCATCGCTGGAGCTTGCGCGGACCGATCTGGATCTTGGCGGCAGCAGCGGGTCGATCGACACCGTCCGCATCGGCTTTACCATCCCGTTCGGCGCCAACGCGAACAAGGTGCCGCTGAACAGCGTGGCCGATTCCATCATGAACCCGTCGCACGCGGTGCTTTCGTCGACGGTCCTCTCGGCGTTCTGATCGCCGCAGCCTGAATGTGCGAAGGGCCGGAGGTTTGCCTCCGGCCCTTTGTCGTCTCGACGGTCTTCCGTGGCGGTTTTTCAGCCCGCCGCACCGCGATACCAGGCGACGATCTTCGCCCGTTCCTCCGGTTCGATGTAAGAGACGTTGGCGGGTGGCATCGCATGGCTCAGCCCGGCCTGGACGTAGATTTCCCGCGCCCAGTTTGCGATCTGCGCCGGCGTTTCAAGAATCACGCCCTTCGGCGCCCAGTGGATGCCGTCGTAGGCGGGTTCGGCGGCGTGGCACATCGAACAGCGCCCCATGACGATATCCGAAACGTCCTCGAAATCGCTGGCAGCGGCGAATTTCTCCGCCACCGGGGTCAGCCGCACCTGTTCGGAGTCCTCGGCCCGGAACATCGGGGCGGTCGACAGCCAGGCGATGATGAGAAACAGCACCACCGTCGCCGCCCAGGTCCAGGTCGGGCTGCCCTTGCGGGCATGGCGGGTGTTGAACCAGTGGCGGATCGTGACGCCCATCAGGAAGACCAGGCTGGCGAGAATCCAGTTGTAATCCGTCGCGAAGGCCAGCGGATAGTGGTTCGACAGCATCATGAAGATGACGGGCAGTGTCAGGTAGTTGTTGTGGGTGGACCGCAGCTTGGCGATCTTGCCGTATTTGGGATCGGGCGTGCGGCCGGCGATCAGGTCGGCCACCACGATCTTCTGGTTCGGGATGATGACCATGAAGACGTTGGCCGACATGATGGTCGCGGTGATCGCGCCAAGGTGCAAAAGCGCCGCGCGGCCCGAGAAGACCTGGGTGTAGAACCAGGCGAGCGCCACGAGGATGAGGTAGAGAAGCACCATCAGCGTCGTCGGGTTTTCGCCCAGCGGCGACCTGCACAGCGTGTCGTAAAGCAGCCAGCCCGCGGCAAGCGACAGGATCGAGATGCCGATCGCCTGCCAGACCGGGATATCAAGGACATTCGGGTCGACCAGATAAAGATCGGCGCCCAGGTAGTAGACAAGGCAAAGAAGCGCGAAGCCCGACAGCCAGGTCGCATAGCTTTCCCATTTGAACCAGATCAGGTCGCCCGGCATCGTTTCGGGCGCGACCAGGTATTTCTGGATATGGTAAAAGCCCCCGCCGTGCACCTGCCATTCCTCGCCGTCCGCGCCGGAGGCGAGGTTGCGGTCACGGTGCAGGCCAAGGTCAAGCGCGATGAAGTAGAAGCTGGATCCGATCCAGGCGATGGCGGTGATGACATGCAGCCAGCGCACCGCGAATTCGAGCCACTCGCCCAGAACGATGAAGTCGTACATGCCAGGTCCCTCCACGGCGTTTCATCTGACGCTATACCGAATCCGATCTTCCTGATAATCCTTGGAATGCCGCAAAACTTTCAAACATAGGCGAAGAATGCGGCGGGGAGGGGTGGAATGTCCTATGTCAACAATCTCAAGATGTTCGTCCGGGTCTACGAACTGGGCAACATGAGCGCGGCCGCGCGGGATCAGCGCACATCGCCCGCCGTGGCCTCGGCGCGCATCGCCGACCTTGAGAAACATCTGGGCATCCGGCTTTTCAACCGCACCACGCGGCGGCTGAAGCCGACCGAGAACGGGCGGCTGTTCTATGACGGCGCCCGCCGCGTGCTGGACGCGATCGACGATGCCGAAGCGGCGGTCATGACATCGACCCAGAACTTCCGGGGCACCATCTTCGTCGCGGCGCCCCTTGGGGTCGGGCGGCGGTTCATCGCGCCGCATGTGCCTGCCTTCAAGGACGAATATCCGCAGATCGACGTGCGTCTGCGGCTGTCCGACAGGGTGATCGACGTGATCGGCGAAGGGCTCGACATGGCGTTTCACCTTGGCGTCCTGGAAGACAGCACGTTGAAGATGCGGCTTGTCGCCGATTGCCCGCGCATCCTGTGCGCCTCCCCTTCCTATGTCGCGCGGCGCGGCAATCCCGACAGCGGCGAGGCGCTGATCCGCGACGGGCATGCATGCCTCAACCTGCGCTTTCCGGGCGCGCGGGAATTTCAGTGGACGCTGATCACCCGCGAAGGTCCGCGCCGCTTCGACGTGACCGGCCCGTTCGAGACAGACGACGGCGATGTGTTGACGGGCTGGGCGCTTGACGGGCGCGGGATCATCCTGAAGCCGATCTTCGAGGTGGCCGAACACCTGCGCACCGGCCATCTGGTGCCCGTGGCGCGAACGACGCCGCCCCTGCCGGTCCAGTTGACCTGCCTGACCCAGCACCGGCGCCTGCGCGACCCCAAGATCCGGGTCTTTACCGATTTCACCATCGCGCGATGCCGGGCGGAACTGGAACGGGCGACGGCGGGGCTGGAACTGCCGCAATAGGATCAGGAACGAAGCCCGTAGCGGTTCATCTTGTCGTTCAGCGTGCGCCTCGGCAGGCCAAGCGCACGCGCCGCCAGGTCGGTATTTCCGCTGAACCGTTCAAGGGCGGCGCGGATCTCGCGCGCCTCGAAGGCGGCCAGCCGTTCGGGCAGGGTTCCGGTCCCGGTGACAGCCGGCGCAGCGTCGCCACCCGTCGGGATCGCGCGGCCAAGGCCAAGCGCGAAGGATTCCGCCGCGGCCTTCAGTTCGCGCACATTGCCCGGCCAGGGATGCGCCAGAAGCGCCCGCCGTTCCAGAAACCCGGTTTCCGGAAGCGTGCGGCCATAGCGCCGGGCTGCCAGTCCCGCGTAGTGGGCGAAGATCAGGATGATGTCCTGCCCCATCGCGCGCAGCGGTTCGGTCTCGATATCCGCGCCCGCCAGCCGCCAGTAAAGATCGGCGCGCAAGCCGCCGGCGCGCACAAGTGCGGGCAGGTCGGTCTTCGACGTGGTGACGATGCGCAGATCAAGCGGGCGCAGGCGGTTCTCGCCCAGGCGTTCGACCTGGCGTTCTTCCAGTGCGCGCAAGAGTTTCGCCTGCAGGGCGGGGGCGAGCGCCTCCACCTCGTCCAGAACCAGGGTTCCGCCGCCCGCCGCTTCAAGCTTGCCCGCCTTGTCGGACTGCGCGCCGGGAAAGGCGCCCGCCGCATGGCCGAACATCTCGATCTCGAACAGCGCTTCGGGCAGGGCGGCACAGTTGATCGCGACATAGGGCCGGCCCGCGCGCGGGCTGGCAGCATGCAAGGCACGGGCGACAAGTTCCTTGCCGGTGCCGGTTTCGCCGGTGACGACGACATTCACGTCGAGCGGCGCAAGGGCCGCGACACGGTCGCGCAGCGCCGACATCGCGGCGCTTTCGCCCAGGATCGGATGCGCCTCCCGCAGTTGCATCAGGGTCTGGAGGCGCAGAAGTTCGCTGCGCGTCGCGGCGGTCTCCAGGCCCCGCGCCAGCACCGCCAGAAGATGCGCGGCGTCATAGGGTTTCTCAAGGAAATCCTCTGCCCCGGCGCGCATGGCGCGGACCGCGTGCTGCACGTCACCGTGCCCCGTCAGCATGACCACGGGCATCGCCAACCCCGCTTCCCGCAGCGCCGCAAGCAGTGCCATGCCGTCCATGCCCGGCATCCTGAGGTCGGTCACCACCGCATCGGGCGCCCGCAGCGCCGCCGCGGACAGCGCCTCGGCCCCGCCGGTGAAGCCCATGACGGCATGACCGGCCGCATCTAGAAGATCGCTCAGCGCGGCCAGATGGTCGGTGTCGTCGTCGACGACATGGATCAGGGCGGCCGGTGGGGTCATTCTGCGGCCTCGCGTCCCTCGTCAACGGGGGGCAGCGTCACGATCACCTCGGTTCCGTGCCCGGGGGTGGACCGAATATCGACCCGGCCGCCGAATTCCTCGACGATGGCGCGGGAAATGGACAGGCCAAGGCCCAGCCCCTCGCCCCCGGTCTTGGTGGAAAAGAACGGCTCCCACACCTGGGCAAGACGGTCTTCGGGGATGCCGGGGCCGGTGTCCGCGACGGTCAGGACCGGGCCGGGGCCAAGCCGGACCTGCACCTTGCCGCCCGCTTCGGCGGCGGCATCGAACGCATTGAGAAGCAGGTTGACGCAGACCTGTTCCATCCGCACCGGACCCGCGCGCGCCGGAACCGGGGCGTCGGGGGTGACGATTTCCGGCACGATGCCAAGCGCGCGGGCACGCGGGGCGGCGATCTCCACCGCGCCGGAAACCACGCGCCTGAGGTCGATCACTTCCATCGTCAGGGGCGCGCGTCGGGCAAAGGACTTGAGGTTGCGCACGGTGCGCTGCATCCGCCGGACCAGGCTGCGCGCGGTTTCGATCCGGGGGCCGGTCCTTGTGTCGTGTTCCGTCAGGGTCAGGCCCGCGGCCGCCAGCGTCGCCTCCATCGCGGCCAGCGGCTGGCTGATCTCGTGCACGATGGCGGTGGACATCCGCCCGAGCGCGGCCATCTTTTCCGACTGGATCAGCCCCTCCTGTGCGGCCCGCAGGTCATTCTCGGTCCGCTTGCGCGCCTCGACCTCGCGGGCAAGGTCGGTGGTGCGTTCGGCCACCAGCGCCTCAAGCATGGCGGACTGGCGCAGGCGCAACTGCACGAGTTCGTGGCGTTGGTGCCAGATCTTCAGCATCCCAGTCAGGAGCGCGGCGACAAGCGCGGCCGCGATCGCCCAGAGCCGGGCAGAGGCGCGCACCGGCGCAAGCGGTGCCGCCGCCAGCAGCACCCAGCCGTCGGGGCCGATGGCGCTTTGGCGCAGCCGCATCGGCGCACCGTTGCCATCCGCGATCGCCCCCCCGGCAAGAAGCGGTTCGGCCTGCCCCAGGTCGACGCCGTCATAGGTGCGTGCGGCGCTCAGCGTGGCGATCGTCGCCGGCGACAGCGGGGTCAGCGGACGGTAAAGCCATCCGTCCACCCCGGAGAGGAAGATCACACCGTCGCGGTCGGCCACCGCCGTGGCAAGTTCGGCGCTGCGCCAGGTGTCCTGCAGGGCCTGAAGCTCGATCTTGACCACAAGGACGCCGGTTGCATCCCCTGCCGCGCCCTGGGGGACAGCGATGCGCAGCGACTGGAAGTACCCTGCCCGTCGGGTCGTAGCCCCGATGCCGTAATAGGCCCCGCGCCCGCCGGTCAGCGCTTGCTTGTAATAGGGGCGGAAGTCGTAGCGCTGGCCGACGAAGCTTTCGGGGCTGGCCCAGTTGGAGGACGCGATGGTCAGCCCCGACGCGTCCATCAGGTAAAGCTGGTCGGCGCCGGTATGGCGCGCGACGGCCTCAAGATAGCGGTTCGCGGTGTCGATGATCTTCGGGTCGTCCGGGGCGGCAACGGCGGCGCGGATGCGCGCATCCTCGGCCGCGACGTCGGGAAGGGACCGGAGCCGCTCGATCTCGGTGTCCACGGCGCGGGCGGAAAGGATCAGCGACCGGTCAAGCTGCCCGTCCAGGTCCGTCAGGAGCAGCCGTTCCGCCGTCGCATAGACAAGCAGCGCCGCAGCAAGCCCGACGGCGGCCAGAACCGCAAGCGCGCGCAGGCCCGTCATGTCGGGCACCCGCGCGGGCAGGCGGAACGGGAACTGCGATCTGGCGCTGTCATTCATGCACAAAGACCCGTTTTCCCTTTCCACCGCAACGAAAAGCTGTGCCTCAGCCACCGGGGCAGGGCGCCAGCCGCAGCGCCGCGCCGGGGGCGCTGCCCAGGTCATGGCAGTCTTGCCCCGAACACAGCGTCCATCCGCCGCCGGTCGCCCCCGAAGCCGCAAGGAAAAGCTCCGGCTGCGGCGCAAGCCCCGGCGCCCAGACCCACCATCCCTCGCTGAGGACCGCGCCGTCCCCCGGCTCCATTCCCGCGCCGGATCCCTTCACCATCGCCCTTTCGAGCCGGAGCGCATCGCCCTCGATCCGCCATTCCTCGCGCCAGCGGATCCGTTCGACCGAATGGGTCCATTCGAGCGTGAAGGACGGCTCTGGCAGAGCCAGCATCACCGCGCCCGCAAGAAGGCAGATGCTCATGCCGCGCGCGCGCTGCGCCGCGACAGCCATAGCCGGGCGGCAAAGGCCAGCGCCAGCGCCAGCCCCGCCTCGTCCGTCAGGGGCAGCGCGGCAATCAGCGTGAAGGCGGCCGCGATCGCCAGCCCGCGTTCCCAAAGCGCGAGCGGCCTGCCAAGCCAGCCGATCACCGCGGCGCCCCAGAGCCCGATGGAAATTGCCGTCTTCGCGACGACATAGGCGACGGCCGGAACAAAGCCGATCGCCTCGGCCAGCGCACCGCCGGGCTGAAGCATCAGTGCCGGGGTATAGACCGCCATGAAGGGAATGACGAAGCCCGCCGCCGCGATCTTGACCGCGTTGAGCGAAATCTTCAGCCCGCTTTCCTTGGCGATCGGCGCCGCCGCGAAACAGGCCAGCGCCACGGGCGGCGTCAGGTCGGCAAGGATGCCGAAATAGAAGACGAACATGTGGCTGACGATCAGCGGTACGCCCAGCGCCAGAAGCGCCGGCCCGGCGATGGAGGAGGTGATGATGTAGTTCGGGATCGTCGGGATCCCCATGCCAAGCACCATGCAGGTGATCATCGTCAGGACGAGCGACAGGAAAAGCGAGGTGTCGCCGACATGGACGATGAACTGGCCGAAGGTGGTCGCCGCCCCGGTCAGTGTCATGGTGCCGATGATGACGCCGACCAGCGCGCAGGCCACGCCCACCGGCAGCGCCGTGCGCGCCCCGTCCGCCAGGCTGTCGCGACACAGGATCAGCGTCTCGCGCCCGCCCTTCGTGAAGGCGTTCCACAGGACCAGCGCCACAAGCCCCCAGATCACCAGGTCAAGCCCGTATTCCAGTGCCGATGCCGACAGGATGCCGATGCCGACCCAGAAGACGACGCGCAGCCAGCCCCGAGGAAGCCCCAGCGCGGCCGACGCCCCGAGGATCAGCACCAGTGTCAGCGCAAGGCCGGTGGTGCCCGCGAAAAGCGGCGTGTAGCCCGCGAACAGAAGGTAGACGAGCGCGGCAAGCGGAAAGAGAAGATGCCAGCTTTTTCGGATCGCCCGAATCGGCGATGGCAGGTCTTCGCGCGAAAGCCCGGTCAGGCCCGCCCGCCCGGCCTCGAGATGCACCATCCAGAAGGCCGAGCCGAAGTAGAGGATCGCAGGAATGACGGCGGCGGTGACGACCTCCACATATTCGACGCCAAGCGTCTCGGCCATGATGAAGGCGACGGCCCCCATCACCGGCGGCATCAGCTGGCCGCCCATCGATGCGGTGCTTTCCACCCCGCCCGCGAAGGCCGCGCGATAGCCGAAGCGTTTCATCAGGGGGATGGTGAACTGCCCGGTGGTCACGACGTTGGCGACGCCAGAGCCGGAAATCGTTCCCATCAGCCCCGAGGACAGGACCGCGACCTTGGCGGGGCCGCCGGTCTTGTGACCGACAAGCCCCATCGACACGTCGGTAAAAAGCGTGATCATCCCGGCCTTCTCAAGGAAGGCGCCAAAGAGGATGAAGAGGAAGATATAGGTCGATGAGACATAGATCGGGATGCCGTAGATCCCTTCGGTCCCGAAGGCCATGTGGTCGATGACCTGCGAAAAATCGTAGCCCCGGTGGTTCAGTGGCGACGGCAGGTGTTCGCCGAAAAGGCAATAGGCAAGGAACGCCCCCGCAATGATCGGAAGGGCCGGCCCCATCAGCCACCAGGCCGCGGCAAAGACCAGGACCAACGCCAGGACACCCACCAAGATGTCGCGGTCCAGGGGGTCGCCCGCCCGCATCAGAAGCGGCACATATTCCCACCACTGATAGCCCGCGACGACGACCGCCGCTGCGGCAAGCGCCCAGCCAAGCACACTTGCCGCCCGCCCGCGCCCACCGCGCCCCTTGAGAAGCGCGAGAAGCGGAAAGGCCAGAAGCCCAAGAAAGCCCACATGGATCGCCCGCGTAACCTGGCTGGCCATGTCGATGAAATGGGCGGCCGTCGCGATCTGGAACACCGAAAAGGCGACCGCGATCCAGAAAAGGATGCGCCCCTGCACCCCCTCGGGAAAGCCTGCCGAAAGGGGATCGTGCAGCGCGGCGTCCTGCGCGCCTGGCTGAAGCGTCATCCGGTATCCTCCCCGAAACCGAAAGTGACGGGCGCGCCGCCGGGCGCGCCCGTCTGCCCTAGGTCCAGCCTCAGAGCAGGCCGGCTTCCTTGTAGTAGCGTTCCGCCCCCGGATGCAGCGGGATCGGCATGCCCGACAGCGCCCCTTCCAGCGTGATGCCGCCTGCGGCCTTGTGCGCGGCGACCAGCGCCGGCAGGTTTTCGAACATCAGCTTGGTCATCAGATAGACGGTTTCCTCCGACACGCCCTCGTGGGTGACGAAGAAGTTGCGCACCGCCAGCGTCGGCACGTCTTCGGTCTGGCCTTCGTAGGTGCCCGCCGGGATCGCCGCCGCCTCGTAGGGCGCGCCGAGGGACGCGGCGATCTCTGCCGGGATCGACACAAGCGTCGTCGGCATCGAGGTCGCCAGATCCTTGATCGAGGCGACGCCAAGGCCGGCAGATTGCAGCGTGCTGTCCAGCTGGCGGTTCTTCATCAGTTCGACCGATTCCGCGAAGGGAAGGTATTCGGTCTTGCCAAGATCGTCGTAGCTCATCCCCGCAGCGGCGAAGATCGCGCGGGCGTTCAGTTCGGTGCCTGACTTCGGCGCGCCGACAGACATGCCCTTGCCCTTGAGGTCGGCCAGCGTCTTGATCCCGCTTTCGGCCGAAGCCGCGATCTGGATGTAGTTGGGATAGGCGGCGGCCACACCGCGCAGCCGGTCCAGCGGCTGGGCAAAGCCGACATCGGCGTTGCCATCCCACGCAAGCTTCACGCTGTCGCCAAGCGCCAGCGCCAGTTCGCCCTTGGACTGCTGCAGAAGGTTCAGGTTCTCCACGCTGGCCTTGGTGGACTGCACCTGGGCGCGCGCGCCAGGGATGTTGTCGCCGTAAAGCTGCGACAGCGCCACGCCCAGCGGATAATAGACGCCCGACGTCCCGCCCGTCAGGACGTTGATGAATTCCTCGGCGCGGGCCGCCATCGGAAGCGCCGCCGCCGACACCGCTGCGGCCGCGCCGACGCAGAAGCTGCGCCGCGACGTTTTCAGTTCGCTCATGGTTTCCTCCTCCACTGTTTGCACTCGGTCCGTTTCGGGACGGTGTACATGGGCCAAGCCTAGCGGGCCGGGGCTCTGGGGCAAGCCCCGGGTGTGTGGCGGGCGGGAATTCGCGGGCAAGGCGCCGCCCGAGGTCTGGCGGGACTTCGCCAGACGGCGCTATCCCGCGCCAAGGACTACGCGTTCGCGCCGCACCACCAGGTCTTCGGGGGGCGCCATATGCGCCCGCCCGGCGCGGTGGCCGTCATGGACCGCATGGGCGATCAGCCCGGGCGCTCGGGCGTCGCCGACCCGAGCAAGGGTGGCAAGACCCGTGTCCTGCAGCGCGCGCCAAAGCGCATCCTCGGGTTCGCGGGACGTGACCGGCACGAAGCTTTCGCAGGGGATGGCAAAGACCCGCCCGGTATAGGCGCAGGCCAGGTCAGCCGTGCCCGGGGCAAGACCGGTTACCACCGTCCCCGTCAGGATATGCACCCCGCGCTCGATCAGCCGCGCCTGCAGCCGCGTCTGTTCGACCGTGTAGCCCGACCAGTCCGCGACACGCCCGGCCGGGGTGACATAGGTCACCGCGGCCCCCGCGCCCGCGAGCAGGTCGGCCAGCCCCGCGGCAAGGTGATAGCCCTCGTCATCGAAGACGACGACTGGCCCGGCGGGGCGCGCGCCCGCAAGGATCGCCTCGGGCGTCACGGTCCGGGGGTCGGCATGGCCGGCGATGCCGCCCGGGTGGCTGCGGCCGCGGCCATCGGCGCGCCAGCTGCTGCCGGTCGCGACAAGGACATGGCGCGCGCCGGTCTCCGCCACCGCATCCGCGGTCATCTCGGACGACAGGTAAAGCTCCACCCCGGGCAGGCGCCGGATCTGGTCCAGACGCCAGTCCCGCACCCGCGCCCATTCGGCAAGGCCGGGCAGGCGGCATTCCAGGTTGACCCGCCCGCCCGCTTCGCGCCCGGCCTCGGCCAGAAGGACCGGCACGCCCCGGCGCCCCAGCGTCAGCGCCGCTTCCAACCCCGCCGGCCCGGCCCCGACGACCAGCACCGGGTCCGCCCGGCCCGTGATCGCCGGCGCCCGTTCGGGGTGCCATCCGCGCCGCCATTCCTCCCCCATCGTGGGGTTCTGGGTGCAGCGGATCGGCGCGCCAAGGCCGTCGTGCGCATAGCAGATGTTGCAGCCGATGCATTCGCGGATGTCCTCCATCCGTCCGTCGCGGATCTTCGCGGGCAGGAACGGATCGGCGATCGAGGGTCGCGCCGCGCCGACAAAGTCGAGGACGCCGCGCCGGACCTGCCCCAGCATCGTCTCGGGGCTGGTGAAGCGCCCGACGCTGACCACCGGCTTGCCCGTTGCCGCCCGCACATGGGCGACATGCGCCTCTAGCGCCGCTTCGCGGACGAAGCGCGATGGCCCCATCTCGGTTCCGTAGTCGGGGATGGTCACGTCGAACACGTCGATCAGGGGCGCGAGGTCGGACAGCAAGCCTGCGCGTTCCTCCGCACCGGTGCCGTCCTCGTCGGTGACCTCGATGCGGATCGCGATGGCGCAGCGGTCACCCACCGCCTTGCGCGTATCCTCCACCAGTTCGCGCACAAGCCGCGACCGCGCCGCGAAGTCGCCGCCATAGCCGTCGGCGCGCGGGTTGGTCGAAGGGTCAAGGAACTGGGTCAGCAGATAGGTGTGGGCCGCATAGACATAGACCACGTCGAAATCCGCCTCTCTGGCGCGAAGCGCCGCCGCCCGGTGCCAGTCGCGCAGGTTGCGAATGTCGTCGCGATCCATCCGCTGGCTTTGCCAGGGCACGGTTTCGGCCAGCATGCTTTCGGGGCCGAGCGGCGCCTCCCGGCTCAGCACGTTGCCGGACCGCCAGCCACCATGCCAAAGCTCCACCCCCGCCAGTGCGCCGTGGCGGTGGATGCCCTCGCTCATCGCCGCCATGTTGCGGACATCACCCGCATCCCAAAGGCTTGCGTAGGGCGCCGGGGTGTCGTCCGAGGTCGGGTGGATCGAACAGTATTCGCTGTTGACCACGCCCCAGCCGCCTTCGGCCTTGACGGCGCGCATCGCGGCCAGGGTGGCGGGCAGGGTAAAGCCCATGCCGGTGCAATGCGGCACCTGCCAGAACCGGTTCGGCGCGGTGACCGGCCCGATCCGGACCGGCGTGAACAGGATGTCGAAACGCGGATCGCGGGTCATCGGGTGCCTTCGTCGGTTGCCTGCGGACAATGGGGCCACCTTGCACGCTAACAATGCAGTCAAAATCCGGCAATGGATTTGGATCGGATGTCCCCTGGCATGTGACGCAGCGTCAGGCGCCGCCGCGATTGATCGCGGCCCGCGCCTTCTGGCAGGGTGCGCCGACGCCAGAGGAGGATGACATGCAAGCGATCGACGACCTGGATCTGAAGAACCTCGCGGTCGAGGTGGACGACGCGGGCATCGCCACTGTCAGCCTCAATCGCCCGGCCAAGCGCAACGCGCTAGACGCGGCCACGGTCGAGGAAATGGTGGCGCTTTTCAGCCTGATGCCGCGCGCGGGGGTCCGTGCGGTGATCCTGCGCGCCGAGGGGCCGCATTTCTGCGCGGGGCTTGATCTTGTCGAACACCATCGGGAAGACCGCAGCCCGGCGGAGTTCATGCACATCTGTCTGCGCTGGCACGAGGCGTTCAACAAGATGGAATACGGCGGTGTCCCGATCATTGCCGCGCTGAAGGGCGCGGTCGTCGGCGGCGGGCTGGAACTTGCCTCGGCGGCGCATGTCCGGGTGGCCGACGCCAGCACCTATTTCGCCCTGCCCGAAGGCCAGCGGGGCCTTTTCACCGGCGGCGGCGCGACGATCCGGGTGGCCGACCTTGTCGGCAAGGCGCGGATGATCGACATGATGCTGACCGGCCGCGTCTACCAGGGCGAGGAAGCGGTGGCGGTGGGTCTTTGCCAGTACCTCGTCGAGGATTCCGAGGCCAAGGCCCGCGATCTGGCTCGCGCGGCTGCGGAAAACCCGCCCCTTTCGAACTTCGCGATCTGTTCGGCGATCAGCCACATGCAGAACATGTCGGCGCTTGATGCCGCCTATGCCGAGGCGGTGGTGGCCGGCATCGTCAATACCCAGCCTGCGTCGCGCGGGCGGCTCGAGGCCTTTGCCAACAAGACCGCGGCGCGGGTGCGGCCGGAATAGGGGCCCCGGGGCAAGGGGCAGGTCTGCGCGGCGTCGGCCAGGTGTCGGCAAGACGTATGGCACAGGGTCTTCCGGGCGCCGGGCATCTCTGGCGGGGATGGGCTGATTTCCTCTTGCCATTGTCCGGTGGCGCGCTTCTTTTGGCGGGCGAAAGGTTGCCCGCATGAACCCGCTTTTCGGCATATCGCTCAAGGTCTGTTCGGTCGTCGTCTTCATGGCGATGGCCGCGCTCATCAAGGCGACCGACGGGACGGTGCCTGCGGGGCAGGTGGTCTTCTTCCGGTCGCTTTTCGCGATCCCGATCATCGTGGCCTGGCTCCTGTTGCGGGGGCAACTGCGCGAGGGGCTTCATACGAGGAACCCGCTGGGCCATGTCTGGCGCGGTCTATGCGGGACCACGGCGATGGGGCTTGGCTTTGCGGCGCTGGCGCTTCTGCCCTTGCCCGAGGTCACGGCGATCGGCTATGCCGCGCCGCTTCTGACGGTCGTCTTCGCCGCGATGTTCCTTGGTGAAGAGGTGCGGATCTTCCGCATCGCGACGGTGGCGATGGGGCTGGTCGGGGTGCTGATCATCCTGTCGCCGCGCCTGTCGGGCGTGTCCGACGGGGCCATCGACAACGGCGAGGCCTTCGGGGCGATGCTGGTCCTGACCGGCGCGGTCTTCTCTGCGTTGGCCCAGGTCTTCGTCCGCAAGCTCGTGACTGCCGAAAAGGTGACGGCGATTGTCTTCTATTTTTCGCTGACGGCGACGGGGATTTCGCTGATCACGCTGCCCTTCGGCTGGGTTTTGCCCGACGCGCGAACCGCCGCGACGCTGATCGCCGCAGGGCTTCTGGGCGGGGTGGGGCAGGTGCTTCTGACCTCGTCGTACCGCTATGCGCATGCCTCTGTCGTCGCGCCGTTCGAATATGCCTCGATGGTGCTGGCGTTGCTCGTCGGCTACTTCATCTTCGACGAGGCGCCGACGCTGGTCGTCCTGGCGGGCGCCGCGATCGTGGTTTCCGCCGGCATCCTGATCATCTGGCGCGAACGCCAGCTTGGGCTGGAACGCGCCCGGCAACGCCAGTCGATGACACCGCAGGGTTGAGCAGGGCGGAAATCCGGCCTAGCCTTTGGAAAAACCCGCATTCGGAGCAGAGCATGCACCGCCTACTGATCGCCCTGTTCTTCATGACTGCGCTGCCAGGCGCAGCCACGGCCGCGCAATGCGCGATTCCTTCGGGCGGAGAGGCGGAGTTGCAGGCTGTCCTTCAGGCTGTCAACGCGAACCGCAAGGCGCGGGGGCGGGGGCCGTTGACTCGCGACGCGACGATTGACGCCGCGGCGCGGGGACATGCCTGCGACATGGCAGCGAAAAGTCATCTGACACACGATGGCAACGGTGGCCCGAAGCGGCGGATCAAGAAGGCGGGGTGCAAGGCGCGCCTGACCGGCGAGGCGATCGCCATGGGACAGCGCAACGCTCCGGAAGTGGTCAAGGCCTGGATGGACTCGCCTCCGCACAAGGCGATCCTCCTGCTGTCGAAGGCCAAGCGCGTCGGCCTTGCCGTCGCAAGGGATGACACGAGCGGGCGGCTTTACTGGGTCTTCGACGTGGCCAACGGCTGCTAGCCCGCGGTATCGAGCCAGATCGTCACCGGCCCCTGATTCACAAGCTCCACGTCCATGTCTGCGCCAAACTCCCCGTTGGCGACGGATATGCCCATTGCCCGCAACCGGTCGGAGAAGTGGTGGTAAAGCCTTTCGCCCGTTTCCGGCGCGGCGGCGGCGGAAAACCCGGGACGGTTCCCGCGTGACGTGTCTGCGCCAAGCGTGAACTGGCTGACGACCAGCGCCGCGCCGCCGGTGTCGACCAGAGACAAGTTCATCTTGTCGGCCGCGTCCTTGAAGATGCGCAGCTTGACGATCTTCTGGGCAAGGCGGTCCGCCTCAGCCTCGCTGTCGCCCTGCATGGCGCAGACAAGGATCAGAAGGCCCGCGCCGATTTCCCCGGTGGTCCGGCCCGCGACGGTGACGCGGGCCCGCGAAACCCTTTGGATCAGCGCGCGCATCAGGCGATTTCCCTGCGCCAGGGCGGGTTCGCGCCGGGGCGGGAAACGGTGACGGCCGCCGCCGCGATGCCAAGCTCAAGCGCCGCGTCGATGAGCGCAGCATCAGCGTCTGCGATGCGCCCCTTGGTCAGTGCGCCAGCCTCGTGCAGGGCGGTCAGGATGCCCGCGTTGAACGTGTCGCCGGCGCCGACGGTGTCGGCGACATCGACCCTGCGCGCGGGGCGGAACCGCGCGCCCGCCGCGGTGAAGGCATGGGCGCCGCTGGCCCCTTCGGTGACAAGGACCAGCTTCGGTCCGCGCGACAGAAGCGCGGCGGCAAGGTCGCCGATCGCGCCCGCGCCGAAGATCCAGCGCAGATCCTCGTCCGAGACCTTGACGATATCGGCGGCGGCCAGCATCCGGTCGATGCGCGCGCGATAGGCGGGTTCGTCGCGGATGAAGCCCGGGCGCACGTTGGGGTCGATCATCGTCACCCGGTCGCGCGCGGCGGCGAGCATCAGCGCCTCGTAGGCGGAACCGCAGGGTTCCGACACAAGGCTGATGCCACCGAAGAAGAGCGCCGAGACACCTTGCGGCACCGGCGGCAATTCGCGGGGCGACAGCATCCGGCCCGCGGTGCCTTCGTCATAGAACGCATAGCTGGCCTGCCCGTCCACCAGCCGCACGAAGGCAAGCGTCGTCGGCCGGTCCGACCGGGGGCAGAGATCGGACGCGACCCCCGAGGCGGCCAGCGCCCCCGCCAGCATCTCTCCGAAGAGGTCGCGCGACAGCCCGGCGAAAAAGCCGGTCGGGGCGCCAAGCCTGCCGGCCGCGACGGCGGTGTTGAAGACCGCGCCGCCGGGGTAAGGGGCGAAAGCTGCCTCGCCCTCCCGGCTTTCGCGTGGGAGCATGTCGATCAGGGCTTCGCCGCAGCACAGGATCATCGGAATCCTCCGGTCAGTTCGGCCCTTCCTAGCCGGTGTTTGCGCTATCATCAACCGTGTCGCAGCAGGCCGGAAGCCGGGGCTGGTCTCGGTTCTGGGCAGGTCTCGGATCAGGGGAGGGCTGCGATGATCTCTCCGCCCATCAGTTCGGCGGCGATCGCGACGACGGTCGGGGCGGCTTGCGACAGGCCCATCCCCGGCGACAGGCGGCGGTCGTAAAGCATCCGCAGCATCAACTCGTCCTGTCGCGTCAGCGTCGCGAATTCGTCGTTGTCGTTGAAGATCGACGGGCGCGCGCGGGGGCTGTCGTTTACGAGGCCAAGCCCCTGGGCGATTTCCTCGTGGATGCAGGACAGCCTCAGGATGTCGGGCAACTCGCCACGGATGACCGCCAGCGCCCGCGCGTAGGTGGCGCTGCCCGCGGCGGAAAAGCTGAAGACCGTGCAATAGGTGTCCGGCTTCATCCCGACCGCAGAGGCAAGCGCCTCGGGCGCGATCGCGGGGGCGAAGTCGAGGATGCCGGGGCCCGCGCCGCGGCGTTCGTCTTCGTTCAGGATCATGACGGAGAAGTTGGGCGCAAAACCCGTCATCCGGATCGGCAGGCCGGTCAGATCGCTCAGCCGGGCAAGATAGGCGGCAATCTCTGCCCGGTCGCGGGCGCGCTGGTCAAGGGGCACCGAATCGCCGAAGACGACATCGACCCGCACCGCGCCCTGCCAGCGGTGCAGGGTGCTTTCGGTCGACCGCGCGACGAGTTGGCCGCCGACAGGCTGGAATTCGTCGAAAAAAGCGATGCGTTCGAAGTTCCGGGCAAGGTCGTCGGCGCTGAACGGCGTGTCGGTCCCGCCACCGTCGGTGCGCAACTGGCCGCGTGCCCGGGCGGCGGTTTCGATGCGTCCGTAGTAGGCGCGCGCCGCGATGCTGTCGTCGGAAAGAGGTCGGGCGGCGGGTTCGGAGGCCGGGCCGACCGGCGCGGCGCTGCCCGCCGGGCCAAGCGATCGCGACAGATCGCAGCCTGCCAGAAACATGCCAAGGCCCAGAAGCGCGGCCAAGCCGGCGCCGCGCGAACTACCCTGCCCAATCGATCCGTACAAACCCGCCCCCGTTTTCAGCAAAGAGTGCCACGCCAGCGCCGCGCGGCCAAGGCCCTTGCGGACCGGGCGGTCGCGGGTCGGCTCAGGACGGCTTCTTGGGGCCGCGCCGGGGGCCGGTTCCTTTGGGGGAACGCGGCTTGCGGGGTGCGTCACCCTCGGCGCGCGGGGGGCGGGGGCCACGGTCGGGGCGGTCGCCGAAGGACCGGGGTCCGCCTTCGCCACGCGGCTTGCGGTCGGGCCTGTCGCCACCCTCGCGGTCGAAGCGGGGCTTGCGGGGTGCGTCACCCTCGGCGCGCGGTTTGCGGGGGCCACGGTCGGGGCGGTCGCCGAAGGACCGGGGTCCGCCCTCGCCACGCGGCTTGCGGTCGGGCCTGTCGCCACCCTCGCGGTCGAAGCGGGGCTTGCGGGGTGCGTCACCCTCGGCGCGCGGTTTGCGGGGGCCACGGTCGGGGCGGTCGCCGAAGGACCGGGGTCCGCCCTCGCCACGCGGCTTGCGGTCGGGCCTGTCGCCACCCTCGCGGTCGAAGCGGGGCTTGCGGGGTGCGTCACCCTCGGCGCGCGGTTTGCGGGGGCCACGGTCGGGGCGGTCGCCGAAGGACCGGGGTCCGCCCTCGCCACGCGGCTTGCGGTCGGGCCGGTCGCCCGAACCCTCCGATCCCGCCAGGCCATCGAACATTTCGCCCAGCTGCTCTCGCAGCACGCGGCGCTTTACCTCGATCACCTCGCCCGGCTTCATCTGGTTCAGCCGGAAGGGGCCGTAGCTGACCCGGATCAGCCGGTTCACGATCAGGTTCACCTCGCTCATCGCGCGGCGGATTTCGCGGTTCCGGCCCTCGCGCAGGCCGACGGTCAGCCAGGCGTTGGCACCCTGTTGCTTGTCGAGCGTCACCTCCATCGGCAGGAATTCCTCGCCCTCGATGGTCACGCCCCGGCGCAGGGGATCGAATGTCAGGTCGTTGGGGCGTCCGTTCACCCGCACGCGGTACTTCCTGAGCCAACCGGTCGAGGGCAGTTCGAGCCGCCGCTTCAGTTCTCCGTCATTGGTCAGCAGCAGAAGACCTTCGGAATTGAGGTCCAGCCGTCCGACGCTCATGACCCGGGGCATCCCCTCGGGCAGGGTGTCGAAGACCGTCTGGCGGCCCTTTTCGTCGCGGGTGGACGTCACGAGACCCAGGGGCTTGTAGTAAAGCCAGAGCCGCGCGGGTTGCGGCGCGTCGATGGGCTTGCCGTCAAGCGTCACCTTGTCGGTGGAAAGAACATCGAGCGCGGGGCTTGTCACCGGCTGGCCGTTGACCTTGACCCGGCCCTCCATGATCATCCGTTCCGCATCCCTGCGGGAGGCGACACCGGAACGGGCCATCACCTTGGCGATGCGTTCGCCCTGTTTCGCGTCTTCGGTCATGGGCTGGCCCTTTCGGCAGGCGGCAGAGATCTGAAGCGCACCCCTTAGCGCCGATTCGGTCAAACGGAAAGCGGTTGCGCGACAGGCGGGCGCGCGGCATGACAGGCGGATGGCGGGATTTCGCAGCCATATGGACCGCGCGCTGGCAGAGGCGCGCGCCGCCGCCCTGCGCGGCGAGGTGCCTGTGGGTGCCGTCGTCGTCGCGCCCGACGGCCGGGTCGTTGCCGCCGCAGGCAACCGCACGCGCGAACTGTCAGACCCGACCGCCCATGCCGAGGTTCTGGCGCTGCGGGCGGCCTGCGCGGCGGCGGGGTCGGAACGGCTGCCGGGGCATGACCTTTACGTCACGCTGGAACCCTGCCCGATGTGCGCTGCCGCGATATCCTTCGCGCGGATCGCCCGGCTTTACTACGGGGCAGAGGATCCGAAGTCGGGCGGAGTCGCGCATGGCGCCCGGGTCTTCTCCCATCCCCAGTGCCATCACGCGCCCGAAGTCTATGACGGGATCGGTTCGCAGGAAGCGGGGCGGCTCTTGCGGGACTTCTTTTCTGGGCGCAGGGATTGACCCGAGGGGGGCACCCGGGGCCGACCAAGGGCTGCATTGTGTTGGCGCGGGCACATACAATCCGATTGTGAGGGCAGGTACAATCCACGGCTTTGTCCCGATGGGCGCCCTGCTATTGTGCCGACATCCCGCAACCCCGAGGACAGGAGGGCGCAACATGGCTTCATACCGCAATGCACTGCGCCAGCGCGTGGGACGCCTCCGCCTGTCCCGATCGACCGTTTCCGGCACGCGATTCTGCTGACGCAAACGGCCACCGGCGCCTGATCGCCGGATCCTTCTGAAATCCAACCATGTGACGGCCGGCCGGGCAAATGCACCCTTCTGCCGTCCGCGCTTCAATCCAACCGCAAAGTGCCGTCTGCCGCCTTCCGGCCGACGGCCAGGGAGACGAACATGATCGTTGAACTTCATACCGCACGTCGCCGGTTCCCCGCTGCCGATCTTGGCGCGCTGATCGAGGGCCACGGCGCACCGCGCGTCGTCGTGGCGCTGATGCTGGCGCTGACCCGGCGCGCCGTCGCGCGCCTCTTCGGACCGCGCGCCCCGGACGTGGATGACCTGCCCGCGCATATCCGCCGCGATATCGGGCTGACCGCCGATCCGCCGGGACGGAGGCCCCGGGATCCGCGGTTTTGATCGGGCGGGATGCGCGACGGGGCAGGGCGCCGCCGCGGCGCGCTCAGATCGTGATCGGGACCAGCACCTCGGGCTCGATCACGTTCACCCCCGGCAGTCCCGCCCGCAGCGCCCCTGCGTCCTGTTCAAGCGCGGGAAAGGTGCGGTAGTGGCAGGGGATCACCGTCTTGAAGGCGAAGTACTTGCGCGCCGCGAAGGCCGCGCGCTTCATGTCCATCGTGTAAAAGCCGCCGGCGCACAGGATGCCGATGTCGGGCGCGTGAAGTTCCCCCATCCATTCCATGTCGGCCATGATGTCGGTATCGCCCGAGACGTAGATCGTGTGACCCTCGCCCGCGATCATGTAGCCGGATTCGTGCCCGGCATAGACCGGCCCGTCCTCCCCGCCGACCGAGGAGGAATGGCAGGCGTTCACCATCGTGACCTTCGCGCCGCCAAGGTCCGCCGTGCCGCCCTTGTTGAATCCCACGGTCGCGATGCCATGCTTGCCTTCCCACCAGCTCATCAGGTCGTAGATGCCGACGACGGGGATCGACAGTTCCTGCGCGATGGCGATTGCGTCGCCGGTGTGGTCGCCGTGGCCGTGGGTGATCAGTACATGGGTGGCCCCCCCGATCGCCTCTGCCCTCCGGGCGGGGGGGAACATCGGATTGCCGGTCAGCCAGGGATCGACAAGGATCACCGCCCCCTCGATCTCCATGCGGAAGCCGGAATGGCCAAGCCAGATGATGTTCATGTGCCTCTCCCCTCTGTGTCGTCGCTGCCCTTGTCCCTTGCGGGCGGGCCGGCCGGCGGTTAAACCCTGCCCCGATCTAAGGACGGAGTTGCCCCCATGTCCATCGACATCGACACCGCGCGCAAGGTCGCGCATCTGGCGCGGATCGCCGTGAAGGAAGAAGACCTGCCTGCCCTCGCGGGCGAGCTGAGCGCGGTCCTGAACTTCATGGAACAGCTGAACGAGGTCGACGTGGAGGGGGTCGAGCCGATGACATCGGTCACGCCGATGCGGCTGAAGCGGCGGCAGGACGTGGTGACGGACGGCGGCATGGCGGACCGTATCCTGTCGAACGCGCCCGATGCGCGCGAGGGCTTCTTTGCGGTGCCGAAGGTGGTGGAATGACGAACCTCAACGAACTTACCATCGCCGATGCGCGCGACCTTCTGCGCAAGGGCGAGGCGACGGCGGTCGATCTGACCATGGCCTGCCTGACCGCGATGGACGCGGGCGACGAACTGAACGCCTTCGTCCACAAGACGCCCGACATCGCGCTGGACCGCGCGCGGGCGGCGGATTTGCGGATCAAGGCAGGCGATGCGCCCGCGATGTGCGGCATTCCGGTCGGGATCAAGGATGTCTACTGCACGAAGGGCGTGCTGTCGCAGGCGGCGTCGAACGTGCTGAAGGGATTCCGGCCCGAATACGAATCCACCGTCACGCAGAACCTGGCAGATGCCGGCGCGGTGATGCTGGGCAAGCTGAACATGGACGAGTTCGCCATGGGCTCGACCAATGAACATTCGTGCTACGGCGCGGCGGTGAACCCCTGGCGGCGCGACGGCGACGACACGCCGCTGACGCCGGGCGGATCTTCCGGCGGCTCGGCGGCGGCGGTCGCGGCGGACCTTTGCCTTGCGGCGACCGGCACCGACACCGGCGGGTCGATCCGCCAGCCGGCGGCCTTTACCGGCATCGTCGGGATCAAGCCGACCTACGGACGCTGTTCGCGCTGGGGCGTGATCGCCTATGCCTCCTCGCTTGATCAGGCGGGGCCGATGACGAAATCGGTGCGCGACGCCGCGATCATGCTGGGCGCGATGGCCGGGCACGATCCGAAGGATTCGACCAGCGCCGACATCCCGGTGCCGGATTTCGAGGCGATGCTGACCGGCGACATCCGCGGCAAGAAGATCGGCATTCCGCGCGAATACCGGATCGAGGGGCTGCCCGCGGAAATCGCCGCGATCTGGGATCGGGGCACCGCGATGCTGAAGGACGCGGGGGCCGAGATCGTCGACATCTCGCTGCCGCACACGAAATACGCGCTGCCCGCCTACTACGTCGTCGCCCCTGCCGAGGCGTCGTCGAACCTCGCGCGCTATGACGGCGTGCGCTATGGCCACCGGGCGAAGCTGTCGCAGGGCGACGGCATCACCGAGATGTATGAAAAGACCCGCGCCGAGGGTTTCGGCCACGAGGTTCAGCGCCGTGTGATGATCGGCACCTATGTCCTTTCGGCGGGCTTCTACGACGCCTATTACAACCGCGCCCGCAAGGTCCGCGCGCTGATCAAGCGCGACTTCGAAAACGTCTTTGCCGACGGGATCGATGCGATCCTTGCGCCGATCTCGCCTTCGGCGGCGTTCGGGCTGGGCGATGTGGCCGACAGCGATCCGGTGGCGATGTACCTCAACGACGTGTTCACGGTGACGCTGAACCTTGCCGGGCTGCCCGGCGTGGCGGTGCCCGTCGGTCTGAACGCTCAGGGGTTGCCGCTGGGCCTGCAGTTGATCGGCCGCCCGTGGGAGGAAGGCGATCTGCTGAATCACGCCTATGTGCTGGAACAGGCCGCCGGCTTTGTTTCCAAGCCGGGGAAATGGTGGTAATCGCGCATCGAACCAGTTTTTCGGGGATGAGAATGCGTCTACCTGCCGCCCTTGCCGCCCTTGCCGCCCTTGCCGTACTTGGTGCCTGCGCGTCGCCCGCGACGACCGGGCAGAGCTATGCCGACTATCAGCGCACCTATCAGGCCGGGCCCGCCCCTGTCGACACCGCCACGGAAGCCGCCCTTGCGGAGGCCGCCGGCGATCCGGCCGCGGCCGGCCATGTCGGGATTTCCGACGAACAGGATTTCTCTGCCGTTTCGTCGCGCGAGACGATCGAAAGCGACAAGGAACGCATCGCCCAGAACCGCGCGCAGTATCAGCAGATCGCGCCGACGGCGCTGCCCGAACGCACGGCGACGTCGGCGCCCAACCTGATTTCCTATGCGCTGAATGCGCCGAGCCGTCTTGGCCAGCCCTACTACAAGCGGGGCGGTCTTGCGCTGTCCAACAGCGAGCGGGCCTGCGCGCGCTACCAGTCGCCCGAGGATGCGCAACTCGCCTTCCTCAAGGCGGGCGGACCGGAAAAGGACCGCAAGAACCTTGATCCCGATGGCGACGGCTTTGCCTGCACCTGGGATCCGACGCCATTCCAGAAAGTCCACGGCTGAACGTGCCGGGGCTGCCCTCGCCGAACTGCGGCGAACGCCGCGAGGGCGCCCGCCCCGACCTGATCGTCATTCACTACACCGCCATGGCCACGGTCGAGGAGGCGCGCGCACGCCTGTGCGACCCTGCGGCCGAGGTGTCGGCGCATTGGCTGATCGCCCCCGACGGCACCGCCGAACAGCTTGTCGACGAGGCACACCGCGCCTGGCACGCGGGCGCCGGTTCCTGGGGGGCGGTGCGCGATGTGAATTCCCGGTCGATCGGGATCGAACTTGCCAATCCTGGCGACCGGCCCTTTCCCGAACCGCAGATGTCGGCTCTGGAACGGCTCCTGGCGGCGGTGATGGCGCACTGGTCGATCCCGCCCGAACGGGTGATCGGCCATTCCGACATGGCGCCCGGCCGCAAGGGCGACCCCGGCCCGCGCTTCGACTGGCGAAGGCTTGCGTTGCAGGGGTTGTCGGTCTGGCCGGACCCTTCCGTGCAGCGGGCGGCGGGGCCGGGCGGCGCGGCAGGCTTCATGGAGTCGGCGCGGGCCTTTGGCTATCCCGATCTGCCTGCGGCGACGGTGCTGTCCGCCTTTCGGCTGCGATTCCGACCCTGGGCGGCCGGCCCCGAGACCGCAGAGGATCGCGCGGCCATCGCCGACCTTGCCCGCCGCTTTCCCGTTGACGGCGGGGGCGCGCGCGCCTAACTGATGCCTCGCGCGGAGGACCGGATGACCGCGGGGGGCGCAAGCCCCGCGAGGAAAGTCCGGACTCCATGAGGCGACGGTGCCGGGTAACGCCCGGCCGGGGCAACCCGAGGGAAAGCGCCACAGAGATGAAACCGCCCGCGTCCGCGCGGGTAAGGGTGAAACGGTGGGGTAAGAGCCCACCGCGGACCTGGCAACAGGGACGGCACGGCAAGCCCCACCGGGAGCAATGCCAAATAGGGGCCTCGCGCGGGGGCCGGTCCGGCAACGGAGACCGCCCGCAGGGACGCTTCAGCCCGAGAGGCCCGGGTTGGCAGCTTGAGCGCGCCGGTAACGGCGGGCCAAGAGGAATGGTCATCCAGAGGGGTCCGCCCCTTGGACAGAATCCGGCTTACAGGTCCTCCGCGCATCTTGGCCCCCGGGGTTCGCCCCGAAGGCGGATCGGGGGCGGCGACGGGACTGCGGCGGGACCGCGCAAAGCGGGATGAAACCCGCGCTTTGCTGTTGACTCTGCCGCCGCCATCCGTAAAAGGCGGGCTTCAAGGAATTTGCGGGCTGCGCCGATCGCGCCATGTCCGAAGCAGGAGAACGACAATGGCGAAGCCGACGACGATCAAGATCCGTCTGAACTCGACGGCGGGCACCGGGCACTTCTATGTGACCAAGAAGAACGCCCGCACCATGACCGAGAAGATGGTCGTGCGTAAGTACGACCCGGTCAAGCGTGAGCATGTCGAATACAAGGAAGGCAAGATCAAGTAAGATCTGCCGTCCCGTGGGACAGCAAGGCCGCGCAACCGCGCGGCCTTTTGCTTTGCAGGGGCCCTTCCCCCGGGCGGGCGCGCCAAATGAAAAGGGCCGGGATTTCCCCGGCCCTTCGTCATTGCGGTGTCACGCGATCACTCGCGGTTGCCCATGAACTGCAGAAGGATCATGAACATGTTGATGAAGTCGAGGTAGAGGTTCAGCGCCCCCATGATCGCCGACTTCGCCAGCCATTCGCTGTCGCCGTGCTGGGCGTGGTCGATGTAGGTCGTCTTGATCTTCTGCGTGTCATGGGCGGTGAGGCCCGCGAAGATCAGAAGCCCGATCACCGAAATCGCGAACTGCATCGCCGAGGAGGCGAGGAAGATGTTCACGATCGAGGCGACGACCAGGCCGATAACGCCCATGATCAGGAACGATCCCCAGCCGGAAATGTCGCGCTTGGTCGTGTAGCCCCAAAGCGACAGTCCCGCGAAGGCGATCGCGGTCACGAGGAAGGTCTGCACGATCGACACGCCGGTGAAGACGGCGAAGATCCAGCTGATCGAGACACCCATCGCTGCGGCGAAGGTGTAGAAGAAAAGCTGCGCGCCGGCCGCCGAGATGCGGTTGATCATCGCGCCGAAGGCAAAGACCATGATCAGCGGAAGGAACATCACCACCCATTTCAGCGGCGAGGCGTAAAGCGCGTAGCCGACGTCGGTCAGATAGCGGTCGGCCCCGATCTGGTAGGCGGTGGGCGCATCCGTCACGGTCAGGCCGCCGATGGCCCAGGCCGCGGCGGCGGTCAGCACCATGCCCACGGACATCAGCCCGTAGACCTTGTTCATATGGGCGCGAAGCCCTTCATCGATCGCAAGTGCGCCGGTCCCCAGCCGGCCTGCACGGATCGTGTCGTATTCAGCCATCAAAGCCTCCTGCTGCGTTTCCTTTGGCAGCGGCCCTTCGGGGACCGCGCCTTGCACGGAAATATCGGGAAGCCGACCCCGGATTTCAAGTTTTTCCGGACCTTTGGCGCGATTTACCTCAGCCAGGTCCGGGGAACGTCCCAGACCGGACGCGCGGCTTCGGCGCGCGCCTCGTCCGGCAGGAGCCCGATGTCGTCGAGAAGCCGTTCGTCCAGCTGCTTCAGGGCGTGGCGCTGGCGGACCAGGCCGAACATCAGGCCGATCCGGCGCAGGAGGCCGGGGCGGTGATGGCTGCGGGCGGCGTGAGCGAGGTCGAGAGGCATATCATATTCTCCTTCTGTCATGATCCTTCGGTGATCCATGAATTTCCTTGATTGATATCGCGCTTCGTGATTAATTTTGAAAACGAATATTTGTTCCAAGATTCATCACGGATCGTGATATGCCAAGAAACCTGGACCTCACCGCGCTGCGCGCCTTCGCGACGGTCGCCGAAGCCGGCGGCGTCACCCGCGCGGCAGGGCTTCTGAACCTCACGCAGTCGGCGGTTTCGATGCAGATCAAGCGTCTGGAACAATCGCTTGGGCGGGAATTCTTTGCCCGCACCGCACGCAGGCTGACCCTGACGCCGGAGGGCGAGCAGCTTCTGGGCTATGCGCGCCGGATGCTTGAACTGAACGACGAGGCGCTAAGCCGGATGACCGACGGCGCCTACGAGGGGGAACTGCGGCTCGGGGTGCCGCATGACATCGTCTATCCGGCGATTCCGCGCATCCTCGCACGGTTCGCCGCCCGCTATCCGCGGGTGCGGATCAACCTGGTCTCCTCCTTCACCGACCTCATGCGCGACGCATTTGCGCGCGGCGAACTGGACCTGATGCTGTCCACCGAGGAAGCGATCGGACCGCAGGGGGAGGAGTTGGCGGCGCGCGATCTGGTCTGGATCGGGGTGGAGGGCGGAACGGCCGGGCAAGGGCGCCCCGTGCGACTGGGGTTCGAGGAGATCTGCCGGTTCCGTCCCATCGCGCAGGCCGCGCTGGACGCGGCGGGGATCCCCTGGGAAATGAGCTTTACCGGCCGTTCGAACGAGGCCGCGATGGCGCTGGTCGCCGCAGATCTGGCGGTCTCGGTACGGATGCGGGGGGCGTTGCCGCAACATGTCGCCGATATCGGTCCGGCCACGGGCTTGCCGCCGCTGGGGGCCGTGCGGATCGGGCTTTACGATGCGGGCGCCGAAAAGGGCGAGGTTGTCGAGGCGTTGAAGGAAGAACTGCGCCTTGCCTATTGCCAGGCCTATTGCTGATCGACGCGGATCACGACCTTGCCTGTCGACTTGCGGTCCCTGAGAAGGGCAAGCCCCTCCTCAGCGCGGTCAAGCGGCAGGATGTGGCTGACATGCGGGCTGAGGCGGCCCGCCCGATACCACTGCATCAATTCGCCCAGTGAGGCGGCCAGCAGATCGGGGCGGAATTTCAGGTAGCCGCCCCAGTAGAAGCCGATCAGCGACAGGTTCTTGACAAGCAGGTGATTGGCCGGAACCTGCGGCACCTTGCCCGAGGCGAAGCCAATGGACAACAGCCGCCCCTCGGGGCGGGTCGCGCGCAGCGCGGCCTGGAACATGTCGCCCCCCACCGCGTCATAGACCACATCGGCCCCGCCAAGCGCCTTGACCTCTGCCCGAAGGTCGGCATCGGCATCGATCAGGTGTTGCGCGCCGGCCTTTTCGGCCACCGCCAGCTTGTCGCGCCCGCGCGCGACGGCGATGACGCGGGCGCCCAGAAGCCGCCCGACCTCGACCGCGGTCAGGCCGACGCCGCCGGCCGCGCCCAGGACGAGGAGCGTTTCACCGGGCTGAAGACGCGCGCGATGCGTCAGCGCAAGATGGCTTGTGCCATAAGCAACAAGAAAGCCCGCGGCATGTTCGAAAGGCATCGCATCCGGGATCTCGACGCAGGACGCAGCGGGCACGCACAGGTATTCCGAAAGGCCCCCCGAACCCGCGAAGGCCGCAATCCGGGTGCCGATGCGCGGCCCATCGCCCCCCGGACCTGCCTTGTCGACGATTCCGGCGATTTCCATGCCAAGCGCAAAGGGCGGCGCGGGGCAGTCCTGATAGCTGCCCTCAATCATGAGCAGATCGGCAAAGTTCAATCCGCAGGCCGCGACCCTTATGCGCACTTCGCCGGGGCCGGGTTCGGGGACATCGGCCCGGACCAGTTCGGGGGCGGTTCCGAAGGCGGAAATCTGCAGACTTTTCATGATCCCTCCGAGGGTTGCGAGACAGTAGCCGCTGCGACGCAGTGTTTTCAAGTCAGGGGTATTCGCATTTTGCAATTTCTTTGGAGGAAAGATTCGCAATTTGAATTGCAAAACGATAATCTCCCTTAGCGCGAGAAATCTTCGGCCAATCATCCCGATTGGCGTCAAGTCCTGTGAGTTAACAAAAGCGGCGTTTTCGGCGATCTGTTTCCGGGGGTTGACTGTATGGAGGTGCCGATATGCAATCTTTGCCGGAGGATCCAGGGTTTGGCACGATAATTGCTTGTTAACTATCATGCGCTGCATGCGGTGCAAATTGGGAATGGAGCAAGAAATGAAGCATCCCGTTGACGTTCACGTCGGAAAGCGCGTCCGCCATCGCCGGTGGATGGTGGGCATGACCCAGCAGCAGCTTGCCGACAAGGTGGGCATCAAGTTTCAGCAGATCCAGAAGTATGAAACCGGGATGAACCGGATTTCCGCGTCCCGGCTTTGGGATATCGCGGATGCGCTTTCGGTCCCGATCTCGTTCTTCTTCGAGGGGCTGGATTCCCGCGCCGCGCCGGTCGACGAGGTGGAGGGCGACATCCTGGCCGACAAGGAGGCGCTTCTGCTTGTGCGGTCTTACTACGCGATTCCCGAAGCCCAGCGCCGGCGGTTGTTCGACCTCGCGAAGGTTCTGTCCGACGCGGCCTGAGGGGCATTGACGGCCGCGGACGCGAAGACTACCCCCGGCGATGAAACGCCGAGGGAACGATGACACGATTGACGATTTCTCCCGATGGCCGCCGCGCGGCGATTGCGACCGCACATCGCATCGCCGACGCGGCGCGCCGCGAGACCCTGGCCCATTTCCGCACATCCGACCTGCCGGTCGAAAGCAAGGCCGCGACCGCCTTCGACCCGGTGACCGTGGCCGATCGCGCGGCCGAGGCCGCGATGCGCGACATCCTGGCACGGGAACGCCCCGAGGACGCCGTCTTCGGCGAGGAGATGGGCCGAAGCGCCGGGCGTTCGGGGCTGACCTGGGTTCTGGACCCCATCGACGGGACGCGGGCCTATATGTCGGGAACGCCGACCTGGGGTGTCCTGATCGCGCTGGCTGACGAAGACGGCCCGGTGCTGGGGGTGATTGATCAGCCCTACATCGGCGAACGCTTTGTCGGCGGCTTCGGCGTGGCCGAGGTCGTGGGGCCGCGGGGGCGACGGGGCCTTGCCACGCGAGCGCCCCGGCCCATGTCGGAGGCGATCCTTTTCACCACCTTCCCCGAGGTCGGAACCCCACAGGAAGGCGCGGCCTTCCGCCGTGTCGCGGCGCAAGCGCGGCTGACGCGCTACGGGATGGATTGCTATGCCTACGCGCTCGTCGCGGCGGGCCAGGTCGACCTGGTGATCGAGGCGGGCCTGTCGGCCTACGACATCCAGGCCCCGATCGCGGTGATCGAGGCGGCGGGCGGTATCGTCACCGACTGGCAGGGCGGCCCCGCCCACGGCGGCGGACAGGCCATCGCCGCGGCCAACCCGCAGGTCCACGCCGCGGCGCTGGAGCTGCTGAACCGAAGCGATTGACTGGAACCGCAAGAAGCAGTTTCCACCGCGCGCCGGTAGCGGGCCGGCGTGCGACCCGTTATCCTTGTGCGGCCGGGCGAGTCCTTCCCCCTTCTGTCGCCGGGCCGTTCCCGATCCGCCGAAGGGGTGGCACCAGGGGGAACGCATGACCGAAATCCTGATCCGTAACGCCGAGGCCGTCGTCACGATGGACGCCGCCCGATCCGAAGTCGCCCGTGGCGACGTGCTTGTCCGCGACGGAACCGTCGCGGCGGTCGGGCAGGGGCTGACGACGCGGGGCACGGTCGTCGAGGCGCGCGGCTGCGTGGTGACGCCGGGGCTCGTCAACACGCATCACCATCTTTACCAGACGCTGACCCGTGCCGTGCCCGGCGGGCAGGACGCGCTTCTGTTCGGCTGGCTCAGGACGCTTTACCCGATCTGGTCGCGCTTCGGGCCCGAGGAGATGCGGGTGTCGGCGCTGACCGGCCTTGCCGAACTGGCGCTGTCGGGCTGCACGCTGACCTCCGATCATCTTTATCTTTACCCCAATGGCGCGAGGCTCGAGGACACGATCGACGCGGCGCGCGAGATCGGGATGCGGTTTCACCCCACGCGCGGCGCCATGTCCATCGGCGAAAGCGCGGGCGGCCTGCCGCCGGACACGCTGGTCGAGCGGGAGGAAGACATCCTGAAGGACATGGCGCGGGTGGTCGATGCCTTCCACGACCCGGCCGAGGGCGCGATGGTGCGGGTGGGGCTGGCGCCCTGTTCGCCCTTCTCGGTCAGCCGTGACCTGATGCGGGAAGCCGCCCTTCTGGCGCGCGACAAGGGCGTGATGCTGCACACCCACCTGGCCGAGAACGACGAGGATATCGCCTATTCGTTGGCGCAGTTTGGTTGCCGCCCGGGCCAGTATGCCGAAGATCTGGGCTGGACCGGGAACGATGTCTGGCACGCCCATTGCGTCAAGCTCGACGCGGGCGAGATCGACCTTTTCGCCCAAAGCCGCACTGGTGTGGCGCATTGCCCCTGTTCGAACTGCCGTCTCGGGTCCGGGATCGCGCCGGTCCGCGCGATGCGTGACCGTGGCGTGAAGGTGGGTCTCGGGGTGGACGGATCCGCCTCGAACGACGCGGGCAACCTGATCGGCGAGGCGCGCCAGGCAATGCTCTTGCAGCGCGTGGCGCGGGGCGCGGATGCGATGAGCGCGCGCGAGGCGCTCGAGATCGCGACGCTCGGCGGCGCGCGGGTGCTGGGGCGGGGCGACTGCGGATCGCTCGAACCCGGCAAGCGGGCGGATGTCGCGGTCTGGGACGTCTCGGGGATCGAGGCCGCGGGGGCATGGGACCCGGTGGCGGCGCTGATCCTTTGCGGGCCGGCGCGGGTGCGGGATCTTTTCGTCGAGGGCCGCCAGGTGGTGCGGGGCGGGCAGGTCGCGACGATCGATCTGCCGCGCGTGATCGAGACCCAGAACCGACTGGCCGCGCGCCTGGCCGGATAGGCCCCGGGGGCCGTCTGCCCCCGGACCCCCGAGGATATTTCCGAAAAGAAGAAGACGGGAGCGGCGGGGCGCGAGGCAGGTTGTGGCGCCCGGCCTGCCGGCCTAGAAAAGGGGGCGGCCCCTGCGGGTGGGTCCGGGCGCGGGAGGTGAGGATGCCGGCAGGGGTTGTGATCGTCGGGGCGGGTGCCGCCGGGATCGGGGCAGGGCTGGAGCTTCAGGGCAGGGGCATCCCCTTCACCATTCTCGAAGCGGCGCAGCGCGTCGGCGGGCGGGCCCATACCGACCGGGCATCGCTGCCCGGGTACTGGGATCGGGGGTGCCAGTGGCTGCATTGCGCCGACGTCAATCCGCTGGTGCCCTGGGCAGACCGGCTGGGCACGCTTTACGACCGGTCGCATGACAGGACGCGGCGCGCGTACTGGCGCCATGGTCTCAGGCTTTCGGAGGCGGAGTCGGCCGGTATCGATGCACGGACCGACGCGGGGTTCGATGCCGTCTATGCGGCCGGGGCGGCCGGGGAGCCGACCATCGCGGAGGCACTGGCGGCGGGCGGTCATGACGATCCCTTTCTTCTCTACCTCATGCGGCTCATGGCCTGCGACGAGCCGGAGCGTGCCTCGGCCCGGGGTTATGCGGCCTATGCCGACACGGGGGTAGACTGGATCGTGCGGACGGGCTACGGCGCGCTGATCGAGCGGATGGCGGAAGGGCTTGCGCCGCGCACCGGGGTGACGGTGACAGGGATCGAGGACCGGCCCGGCGGGGTTCGCGTCGCTACCGCGCAGGGAACGATCGAGGCGCGGGCGGCAATCGTGACGGTGTCGACGAATGTCCTGCTGTCGGGCGCGATCGCGTTGCCGGCGGGGGAGGCGCGCGATCTTGTCGGGCTGATGGCCGACGTGCCCTGCGGCGCCTACGAGAAGGTCGCGCTGGCGCTGCGGCACCTGCCGGACGGGCTTTCCGAGATGGACGGGATCGCGGTGGATACCGGCGAACCCGCGAAGGCACCCTATGTCCAGATCGTGCCGGGGGCCGCGCCGAAGATGATCCTGCACATGGCCGGGGCGCTGGCGCGCGGGCTTTCGGCGGAAGGCGCCGGTGCGATGACCGATTTTGCCCTGACGGTGCTGGCCAGCGCGTTCGGGGCGCAATTCCGTGGCCTCGTGACCGCGTCCGCCGTGACCGGCTGGGGCGGCGATCCGCTGGTGCGCGGCGGCTACAGCTATTCTGCCGCGGGGCGCGCGGAGAGCCGGGACCGGATGATCGCCGCCGATACCGGACGCATCGCCTTTGCCGGCGAGGCGTTTTCGCCCCGGTGGCAGGCGACGGCGCACGGCGCCTATCAAAGCGGGCGCGATGTCGCCGCGCGTGTCGCGGCGGGGCTCGCTGCCTAGGCAGGGTTCAGGCCGGCTTGCCGCCGACCAGGACCGCCTTCACCGCGCGGTCATCCCCCATCATGATGGTCGGGAAGATCGCCTCCCAGATGTCGCGGGCGCGGGCCGAGCGCTGGGCAATGGCCGGGGTCGATGCGAGGTCGATCACGACGATGTCGGCTTCCATTCCCGGGGCGAGGTTGCCGATGCGGTCGTCGGCGCGCAGCGCGCGGGCGGACCCTTGCGTGGCAAGCCACCAAAGCTCCGACGGGTGGAGCGCGCGATGGCGCAGTTGCGCCACCTCGTAGGCTGCCGCCATCGTGCGCAGCATCGAGAAGCTGGAGCCCCCGCCGGTGTCGGTCGCAAGCCCGACCCGGTAGCCGCCGCGCGTCATCCCGTCCATGTCGAAAAGGCCCGATCCGATGAAGGTGTTGGAGGTCGGGCAATGGATCAGGCTGGCGTCCGCCTCCTTCAGGCGGGCGTGTTCGCGCGGCTCCAGATAGATCGCATGGCCGAAAAGCGCGCCGGGGCCGACAAGGCCGAAGCGTTCGTAGGTGTCGAGGTAGTCGCGCGCGTCTGGAAACAGCGACCGCACCCAGGCGACCTCGTCGGTCTGTTCGCTCAGGTGGGTCTGCATCAGGCAACCGGGGCTTTCGGACCAGAGCGCGCCCATCGCCTCAAGCTGCGCCTCGGTCGAGGTGGGGGAGAAGCGCGGGGTGACGACGTAGTTCAGGCGGTCCACACCGTGCCAGCGGTCGCGCAGGCGTCGGCTGTCGTCATAGGCCGATTGCGGCGTGTCGCAAAGCCCGTCGGGCGCGTTGCGGTCCATGCAGGTCTTGCCGGCAAAGGCGCGCACCCCGCGCGCCCGCGCCTCGGCAAAGAAGGCATCCACGCTTTCGGGATGGATTGTGCAGTAGGAACAGACGGTGGTCGTCCCGTTCGCGAGCGTCAGGTCGAAATAGGTCTTCGCGATCCCTGCCGCGTAGGCGGGATCGGCAAACCGCATCTCCTCGGGGAAGGTGTAGCTGTTCAGCCAGTCGATCAGCCGCTTGCCCCAGCTCGCGATCATCGCGGTCTGGGGGTAGTGCACATGCGCGTCGATGAAACCCGCAGAGATGAGCGCGGCGCCGTGGTCGGTCACCTTCGCGTCGGGATGGGCGCGGCGCAGGTCGTCCGCCTCGCCGACGGCGGCGATCTGCCCGCCCTCGATCAGGACGCCGCCGTGGGTGCAATGGCGCGCCACGCCCGGTCCGTCGGTGGTCGGGTTGCCTTCGAAGCGAAGGGTCTGGCCAATCAGCAGTTCCGCCATGTCGCGTGTCGTCCCTGTTGTGTCGTCACTGTCATCTGTCTGTCGCCTGGGCAGTCTAGGCCCAAGTCGGGTGCGGGGGAATCCGCCCTTTGCCCCTGTTTCTTTGAAAGTCCTTCCGATAATGTCGCGCCAATCGCGAGGGGAGAGGTATGACGGACGCGCTGGAACACGACCTTGACCGCGACGACGATGAATACGCGCTCGATGAAAAGGTCGTGAGTGCCATTCTCGACGCGGTCGAGGCAGGCGACGCGGCCCGCATCGACGCGTTGATGGACCCCCTGCACGCGGCGGATATCGCCGACCTTTTCGAACAGATCGGATCGGGGCAGCGGGCGGCGCTTCTGGCGCTCTGGTCGCGCGGGATCGACGGGGAGATCCTTTCGGAACTTGACGAGTCGATCCGCGAGGAGGTGATCCAGGCACTTCCCGCCGAGGTTCTGACCGAGGCCGTGCGGGAGCTTGATTCCGACGACGTCGTCGACCTTCTGGAAGACCTTGAAGAACCGCAGCAGGAACGCATCCTCGGGGCGCTGGAGGAAAGCGACCGTGCCGCCGTCGAACAGTCGCTGGCCTATCCGGAGTATTCCGCCGGCCGCCTGATGCAGCGCGAGGTCGTGACCGCGCCCGAACACTGGACGGTTGGCGATGCGATCGACTACCTGCGCAACGCCGAGGAACTGCCGGACCAGTTCTATCATGTCATCCTGGTCGATCCGCGCTGGCACCCCGTGGGCTATGTGACGCTGGGCAAGCTTCTGTCGTCAAAGCGCAGCATGCCGCTGCGCGAGATCACCGAAGACAGTTTCCGCACGATGGGCGTGATGGAGGAGGAGGGCGATGTGGCCTATGCCTTCAACCAGTATCACCTGATCTCGGCTCCGGTCGTCGACAGCGACGGCCGGCTCGCGGGTGTCATCACGATCGACGACGCGATGGCCGTCCTGGACGAGGAACACGAGGAAGACGTCCTGCGCCTCGCCGGTGTGGGCGAGGAAAGCTCCATCTCCGACGGGGTCATGGACACGGTGCGCCAGCGCGCGCCCTGGTTGCTGGTCAATCTTTTCACCGCCAATATCGCCGCACTGGTGATCGCGCAGTTCGCCCATACGATCGAGGCGGTGGTGGCGCTGGCCGCGCTGATGCCGATCGTCGCCTCGATGGGCGGCAACGCAGGCACGCAGTCGCTGACCGTCGCGGTGCGTGCGCTTGCGACCAAAGACCTGACCGGGTCCAACGCGGGCCGGGTCGTGCGGCGGGAGGCGATGGTGGGTGCGCTGAACGGGATCGTCTTCGCGATCATCATGGGCGTCGTGGGCTACGCTGCCTACGGGTCCTGGGTTCTGGGCGGGGTTCTCGGGGCGGCGATGGTCATCAACCTTGTCGTGGCCGCGCTGGCCGGGATCATGGTGCCGCTGACGCTTGACCGGTTCGACCTTGACCCCGCGCTGGCCTCGGGCACCTTCGTGACCACGATGACCGATGTCGTGGGCTTTTTCGTCTTCCTCGGGCTAGCTACGGTGATCCTTCTATGACGTTGGCAGAGACAAAGGCCGCCGCGCGGGCCGAGGCTTTCGCGCGCCGAAAGGCGGCGTTTGCCGCACGTTCCGACGCCGACTGCGCGCGGCTGTCAGAAGTGCTTGCCGCGCATGCGGGGAAGGTCCTGGCGGGCTATATGCCGATGCGGACCGAGATCGACTGCCTGCCGGCGATGGCGGCCCATCGCGGCCCGGTCGGGGTGCCTGTCATCCTTGCCGCGGGCCAGCCGCTGCGGTTTCGCCGGTGGCATCCGGGCGCAACCATGGTCGCGGGCGATTTCGGCGCGCTCATTCCCGAATCCGGCGACTGGGTCGAACCCGCCGTCCTGATCGTGCCGCTTCTTGCCTTCGACCGGCGGGGCTATCGCCTGGGCTATGGCGGCGGGTTCTACGACCGGACGCTGGAGGGGCTGCGCGCGAAGGGGCCGGTCACGGCGGTGGGCTTTGCCTTCGCCGCGCAGGAGGTCGCCGAGGTGCCGACCGAGCCGACGGACCAGCCGCTTGACCTGATCGTGACCGAGGCCGGGGCCTTTGTGCCCGCGCGCTGAACGGGGTGGCGCCGCCCGCGCCGCGCAGGGCGCTTGCCCTTGCCGCGCGGGCGGCTTAGGCAGGTGGCATGAGACTTCTATTTCTGGGCGATGTGATGGGCCGTGCGGGACGCGCGGCGGTGACCGGGCGGCTGAAGGCGCTGCGGGCCGACTGGGGCCTCGATTTCGTCGTGGTGAACGGCGAAAACGCGACCTCCGGCGCGGGGCTGTCGCCCGAACACGCGCGCCTTTTGCTTGACGCCGGGGCCGACTGCCTGACCCTGGGCGACCACGCCTTCGACCAGAAGGGGATGTTGTCCTTCATCGAAAGCGAACCGCGCATCCTGCGCCCGCTGAACTTCGCCAAGCTTGCCCCCGGCAAGGGCGCGCGCGTCTTCACCGTCGCGGGCGGGCGCAAGGTCCTGGTCGCGCAGGCGCTGGGCCAGGTCTTCATGAAGCGCCCTTTCGAAGACCCGTTCTCCGCCATCGACACGGTGCTGCGCGCCCATCCGCTGGGGGGGGCTGTGCAGGCGGCCATCGTCGATTTCCACGCCGAGGCGACAAGCGAGAAGATGGGGATGGGCCACTGGTGCGACGGCCGCGCAAGCCTTGTCGTCGGCACCCATACCCATGTGCCCACCGGCGATGCCCAGCTGTTGCTTGGCGGCACCGGGTATCTCAGCGATGCGGGCATGTGCGGCGACTACAATTCCGTCATCGGGATGGAGAAGCTTGAACCCATGCGCCGCTTCGTGACCGGGATGGCGAAGGACCGCTTCACCCCGGCGGCGGGCGAGGCGACGCTGTCGGGCGTCTTCGTCGAAACCGACGACCGGACCGGACATGCCCAGAAAATCCGCATGATCCGCCTGGGCGGGCGGCTGGAACAGTCGACACCCTGACCCGCGCCCTGCGCGGCGCTTGCATGACGGCGGCGTTTCTGTATGGCTCAGGCCTGTCCGACCCCGGAGGAGTGATGTTCGACCTCGACCTTTCGCAGACCGCCGAGGCCATCATCGCGCTGGGCATCCTTGCCGCAATGCTCGCGATGTTCGTGCGGGAGACCTTTCCGGTCGAGGTGGTGGCGATCGGTGGCGCGTCGGTGATGCTGGTTCTCGGCATCCTTCCGCATGACGACGTGACGGCGGTTCTGTCGAACAATGCGCCCTGGACGATCGCGGCGATGTTCATCATCGTCGGCGCGCTGGTGCGGACCGGTGCGCTCGAGACGCTCAGCACCATTGCGGCGCAGAATGTCGAAAGGCACCCGGTGCGCACATTGGTCGGCCTGGGCCTGATGGTGACCGGGCTTTCGGCCTTCGTGAACAACACGCCGCTTGTCGTCGTGATGATCCCGATCTTCATCACGCTGTCGAAAAAGCTGTCGGTCATGCCGTCAAAGATGCTGATCCCGCTCAGCTACATGACGATCCTCGGCGGCACGATCACCATGATCGGCACCTCGACCAACCTCGTGGTGGACGGGGTGGCGCGCGCCAAGGGCCTGACGCCCTTCGGCATCTTCGAGATCACGCCGCTTGGCATCGTCGTGGCGATCGCGGGCCTGACCTATATCGGCCTTTTCGCCCGGCGACTTCTGCCGACGCGGGATTCGATGTCGGCGCTATTGGCCGACAAGTCGAAGATGAAGTTCTTCACCGAGGTCGCACTGCCCGAGGATTCCGAGCTTTTGGGCCGCGCGATCGACGAAGTGGACATCTTCAAGCGCGGCAACGTGCGGGTGGTGGACGTGCTGCGCGGCGATGCCTCTCTTCGCCGCGATCTCGCCTCTGTCCGGTTGCAGGCGGGCGACCGCGTGGTGCTGCGCACCCCGATGTCAGAGATCCTCGGCCTGCAGTCCAGCAAGCAGGTCCGCATGGTCGACAAGCTGTCGTCGGTCCAGACCGAGACGGTGGAGGTCCTGATCACCCAGGGCTGCCACATGGTCGGCCGATCGCTGGGTTCCATGCGGCTCAGGCGGCGCTACGGGGTCTATCCGCTTGCGGTGCACCGGCGAAACCAGAACATCGGCCGCCAGCTTGACGACCTGATCGTGCAGGTCGGCGACACGCTTCTGCTGGAAGGTGCGCCCGAGGATATCTCGCGCCTCGCCTCGGACATGGAACTGGTGGACGTGGGGCGCCCCTCGCAGCGCGCCTTCCGCCGCGGTCACGCGCCCATCGTCATCTCGGTCCTGGCGGGCGTGGTGGTGCTGGCGGCCTTCGACATCGCGCCGATCCAGCTCCTGGCCTTCGTCGGCGTGGCGATCGTGCTGGTCACCGGCTGTATCGACGCCGAGGAGGCGTTTTCATCGGTGGACGGCCGTCTTCTGGGCCTGTTGTTCGGGATGCTCGGCGTCGGCGCGGGCCTTGAACATTCGGGTGCGGTGGACATGGTCGTCAACTGGGCGGCCCCGGTCCTGAAGGGGCTGCCGCCCTTCGCGCTTGTCTTCTGCGTCTATGTCGCCACCTCGTTCCTGACCGAGATCATATCGAACAACGCCGTCGCGGTGATCGTCACCCCGGTCGTCATCGGCCTTGCACAGACCATGGGCGTCGATCCGCGTCCGCTGATCGTGACGGTGATGATCGGGGCATCGGCGGCCTTTGCGACGCCCATCGGGTATCAGACGAACACGCTGGTCTACGGGCCGGGCGGCTACCGCTTTACCGATTTCGTTCGCTTCGGCCTGCCGCTGAACCTGATCTCGGCGGCGGTCTGCACGCTCGTTGTGCCGCTGCTTTACGATTTCTGAGCGTTCAGAGCGGCCAGAAGAACAGGATCGCGGGCAGGCCGGTCGCGATGACCAGTACTTCAAGCGGCAGGCCCATCCGCCAGTAGTCGCCGAACCGGTATTGCCCGGGGCCGAGGATCAGCATGTTGTTCTTGTGCCCGATCGGCGTCAGGAAGGCGCAGGAGGCCGCCACGGCGACCGCCATCAGGAAGGGATCGGGCGAGGCACCAAGCGCCCGGGCCATGGCGATGCCGACCGGTGCGGCCACGATGGCCGTCGCCGTGTTGTTCAGAACGTCCGACAGCGTCATCGTGACGATCATCAGAAGCCCGACCGCGACCCAGGCCGGCGCCCCCGCGCTGAGCCGCAGGAGACCGGAGGCGATCAGTTCCGTCCCGCCCGAGGTTTCAAGCGCCGCGCCAAGCGGGATCATCGACCCCAGAAGGACGATCACCGGCCATTCGATCTGGGTGTAGACATCGGCGAGCGGCAGGATGCGGTAGCCCACATAGCCCGCCACGACGCAGCCAAGCGCGACCGGCAGGTCCACCAGACCGAAACTTGCGGCGAAGACCGCGAAGGCAAAGATTGCCACCGCCGCCGCGGTCTGGTCGGGACGTGTGAGCGCGCGGTTGCCCGCGGCCATGGGCAGGCATCCCAGCCAGTCGATGACGCGCGCGGCATCTTCCTGCGGCGCCAGCAGCAAGAGCACGTCGCCGGCCCGCACCGTCGCCTTGCGCAAAGGCCCCCGGATGCCGCGCCCCTGCCGCGAAATCCCCATGAGCGCGGTTCCCTGCCGCCAGATCAGGCCGACCGACTCTGCGCTTTTGCCGACGATGCGTGCACCGGCCGGGACGGCGGCCTGCACCATGACAAGCCCGGCCCTCTCGGCCTCCAGATAATGCTTGCGGCGCTGGTCGGCGAAATCGAGGCCAAGTCCCGCGCGCAGCGCATCAAGCGCCTCGGACCCGGCTTCGAAGCGCAGCACATCCCCGGCGCAAAGTTCTGTCTCTGGCGGCAGCCCCGATCTGGCACGCCCGTCCCGGATGACCGCGACAAGTGTCGCGCCCGCCCTGTCCGCCTCGTCCTGAAGGGTGCCGACCGTCTTGCCGGCGATGGCCGAGTCTTCGGAAATGACAAGTTCCGCCACAAAGGCCGCAAGCTCCGGCCGCGCGTCTGCGTCTTCGCGCAGAGGGATCAGGCGCCATCCCGCAAGGGCGACGAAGACCAGGCCCGCCAGCGCGACGATCCCGCCCACCGGTGCGTAGTCGAACATCGCAAAGGGCGCGCCAAGCGTGTCCTGGCGGATCGTCGCGACGATGATGTTGGGTGGCGTGCCGATCAGCGTGACCATGCCGCCAAGGATCGTCGCGAAGGACAGGGGCATCAGCGTCCGGGCGGGGCTGCGCCCTTCCTGCCGGGCCGTGGACACGTCGACCGGCATCAGGATCGCAAGGGCTGCGACGTTGTTCATGAAGGCCGACAGAAGCCCGCCGATCGCGCCCATCATCGCGATATGGCCGCCAAGGCTGCGGCCGGGGCGGACAAAGCGGCGGGTGATCGCCAGGACGACGCCGGCCCTGGTCAGCCCGGCCGAGACCACCAGAACAAGCGCGACCACCAGCGTGGCGGGATGGCCAAAGCCCTCGAAGGCCGATGCCGGCGGGACGACCCCCAGAAGGACGGCGGCCAGCAACGCGGTGAAGGCAACCGCATCATAACGCCAGCGCCCCGAGACGAGGGCGGCGAACACCATCGCGAAAAGCACGAAAAGAACGATCTGGTCTTGCGTCATCGGCGGCCCCTTTGCCCCTGATTGAAACCGCCCGGGCCGGTTCGGGCAAGCCCCCGCGCAGCGGGGTTGCGGCCCCCCCGGCGCCTGACATATAGAGACGCCCGAGAAAATCCGACGGAGAAGGTCATGGCCGGCCATTCAAAATGGGCCAACATCCAGCACCGCAAGGGGCGGCAGGATGCGGCGCGTTCAAAGCTGTTTTCGAAACTGGCGAAGGAAATCACCGTCGCCGCGAAGATGGGCGACCCCGACCCGGACAAGAACCCGCGCCTGCGTCTCGCGGTAAAGGCGGCCAAGGCCGTGTCTTGTCCGAAGGACGTGATCGAACGCGCCATCAAGAAATCGCTGGGCGGCGACGCGGCGGACTATACCGAGATCCGCTATGAGGGTTACGGGGTGAACGGCATCGCGATCATCGTCGAGGCGATGACCGACAACCTGAACCGCACCGCCTCGAACGTGCGCAGCTACTTCACCAAATGCGGCGGCAACCTTGGCCAGACCGGATCGGTCAGCCACAGTTTCGACCGCGTCGGCGAAATTTCCTACCCGGTTGCGGCGGGCGATGCCGACACGGTGATGATGGCCGCGCTCGATGCCGGGGCGGACGATGTCGAATCCGACGAAGAGGGTCACTGGATCTATTGCCAGGTCGAGGATCTTTCGGACGTGTCCGACAAGCTCGAGGCGATCCTGGGCGAATCCACCGAATCCAAGCTGATCTGGAAGCCGCAAAGCCGCACCGAGGTCGATCTTGAGACCGCGCAGAAGCTGATGCGCCTGGTCGACATGCTGGAAGAGGATGACGACGTTCAGACCGTCACCCACAATTTCGACATGTCCGAAGAGGTCGCGGCGCAGCTGGCGTGATCTTGCGGGGCCGGGAACGGCCCCGTTTCGTTTCAGGGGCAAAGCGCGGCCCGCGCGGCAGTGCGCACGGCACGTGTCAGCGGTGCAAGGGCGTTCGCGGTAAGCCGGCCTACCTGCCAGGTCAGCGGCACGTCCAGGGGTGTGCCGGGCAGCACCGGAACCAGCCGCCCTGCCGCCAGGTGCTCGCTGACAAGCGCCTCGGGGTTCATTCCCCAGCCGATACCGGCAAGGGCGGCCTCGACGAAGCCGTGGCTTGACGGCAGGAAATGTGTCTGCAGTTCGATCTGCCGGCCCGTCGTGGCTTGCGCCCACTGCGCCTGGAGGCGATCTTTCAGATTGAAGGTCAAGGCAGGCGCCTGCGCCAGCGCGTCTGCATCGACACCGCCCGGGAACCAGCGGCTGGCAAAGCCAGGGCTCATCGTCGCAACATATCGCAGATGTCCGAGCGGGTGGGCGTCGCAGCCCGGGACCGGCGCACCATGGCCGGTGACGGCTGCCTGCACCTCGCCACGTTTCAACCAGTCCGCAGAATGATCCTGATCGTCGATCACCAGATCGAAAAGCACGCCCGGCAGGGCGGCGAGCGCGGGCAGGAACCAGGTGGCAAGACTGTCGGCATTCACTGCGATCCGCACCATCGGTCGGGTCTGCGGCGCATCTGCGCCGAAATCTTCCGCCACCGACAGTTCCAGGAGCCGGACATCCTCGGCATGGCGGGCCAGCCGGGCCCCGGCCCGCGTCGCCTCGCAAGGTTGGCCGCGCCGGATGAGCGGGGCGCCCACCTGATCCTCCAGCGCGCGGATGCGCTGCGAGACCGCAGAGGGCGTCACCCCCAGCGCTTGCGCTGCGCCCTCGAACGAACCGTGGCGAAGGATGGCGGCAAGCGCCTGCAGGCGGGCGGGATCAAACATTAGCAGTCCTTAACTCGGATAAGAAAGATGAACTGGATTTAACCCGATCCTCGCGCTAGGCCAAGCGCCGGAGGGACGGATGAACGCAGCATATCTTTCGGGGTTCCAGCTTGGCCTTGGCCTGATCGTGGCGATCGGGGCGCAGAATGCGTTCGTGCTCAGGCAGGGGTTGCGGCGCGAGCATGTCCTTGCCGTCGCCCTGTTCTGCGCGGTTTCGGATGCGGTGCTGATCGCGCTGGGCGTGTCGGGATTCGCCCTTGCCAGTCAGGCTGCGCCCTGGATCGGGCCGGTCCTGCGCTGGGGTGGCGTGGCCTTCCTGACCGTCTACGGCGGGCGCGCTGCCCTGATGGCCTGGCGGGGCGGCGATGCGCTTCGCGCCAGCGGCGGCGCAGGGACCGCACTTGTTCCAACGCTTCTCGCGCTGGCCGCCATGACCTGGCTGAACCCGCATGTCTGGCTGGATACGGTGGTCTTCCTCGGCTCGATCTCTGCCCAGTACCCTGGGCAATCGCGCGCCTTCGGCCTTGGCGCGGCCAGCGCATCCTTCGTCTTCTTTTTCGCGCTGGCCTATGGCGCGGGGCTCTTGCAGCCGGTCTTTGCCCGCCCGCTTGCCTGGCGGGTGCTGGACGGCGCGATCGCGGTAATCATGTGGTCGATCGCCTGGCGCCTTGTGGCGGGATGACTTGCGGGCGGCGGGCATTTCGGGTCATGTCGCGCCATGTCGCCACCCGATCAAGACCGCCCGCTTGAAGGCATCGCCTGGATGTTCCTTTCTGGGCTGAGCTTTGTTGCGGTGAACGCGACCGTCCGCCATCTGGGAACCGATCTGCCCGCCGCCGAAAGCGCGTTCATCCGGTTCGCCTATGGCCTGCTGTTCCTTCTGCCCTCGCTTGTCGCCGTCTTGCGAAACGGCGTTCCGAGGGCTGCGGTGCGGCTGGTCCTTGGGCGCGGCGCGCTGCACACGATGGCGGTCATCCTGTGGTTCTTCGCCATGGCGCGCATCCCGCTGGCCGAGGTGACGGCCATCGGCTATCTGAACCCGATCGTCGTCACCGTTGGCGCGGCGCTGTTCCTGGGCGAACGGATCGCGCTGCGGCGCGTCCTTGCCATCGCGGTCGCGCTGATCGGCGCGCTCGTGGTGCTGCGCCCCGGCTTGCGGGAGATCGTGCCCGGCCATTTCGCGCAGCTTGGCGCTGCGACCTGCTTTGGCCTGTCCTACATCATTGCCAAGCGTCTTTCCGCGATGTTTTCCGCCTCGGCGATGGTGGCGCTACTGTCGCTGACGGTGTCGTTGGGCCTCGTGCCCTTTGCCGCCGCGGTCTGGGTCACGCCGACCACCGCGCAGATGTTCTGGCTGGCCGTCGTCGCCCTCTTCGCCACCTTTGGTCATTACTCGATGGGCCGGGCCTTCGCGGCGGCGCCGGTCACGGTGACGCAGCCGGTCATCTTCCTCCAGCTTGTCTGGGCCACCATCCTTGGCGCGCTGGCCTTCGGCGAGGCAGTGGACCCCTTCGTCCTGCTTGGCGGCGGCATGATCATCGGGGCGATCACCTACATCACCTTCCGCGAGGCCCGGCTGCGCCGGCGGGTGACCGCACCGGCGCCCGAGGCGGCAAACCTGTGACCCGGTCAGCCGCGCGGGTCCAGAAGCCGCGCGATCACCGTCCTGCGCGAGACCTGGCCGACAACCTGCCCGTGATCCGTGACCTCAAGTGCGCGGGTTTCATCCTTCAGCCGCGCCATCACGTCCTTGATCGGCGTGTCCACGTCGGTCTGACCGTCGGTGGGGATGGCGTTCGGCGTCGGTTCTACCGCGTCGCGCGCGGTCAGGACCGACAGCGGGTTCATGTGGTTGACGAAATCGGCGACGTAGTCGGACACCGGATTGGCGATGATCTCGCGCGCGGTGCCGCACTGGACGATCCGACCGCCCTCCATCAGGGCGATCCGGTTGCCGATCTTGAACGCCTCGTCAAGGTCATGGCTGACGAAGATGATGGTGCGCTTGAGCTTGGCCTGAAGTTCCAGAAGTTCGTCCTGAAGGCGGGTGCGGATCAGCGGGTCCAGCGCGCTGAAGGGTTCGTCCATCAGAAGGATCGGCGCTTCGGTCGCGAAGGCGCGGGCAAGGCCGACGCGCTGCTGCATCCCGCCCGACAATTCGCCGACCTTGCGGTCCGCCCAGTCCGACAGGCCGACAAGGGCCAGCTGTTCGTCCACTTTCGCACGCCGTTCGGGCTCTGACTGGCCGCCAAGTTCGAGGCCAAGACCGACGTTTTCGCGCACCGTCCGCCATGGCAGGAGCCCGAACTGCTGGAAGACCATCGCCACGCATTCGCGCCGGACCCGCAACAGATCGGCCACCGATGCGGAGCCGACCTCGCAGGTCCATCCGTTGTCGTGAACGACGACGCGCCCCCGGCAGACCGGGTTCAGCCCGTTGACCGCGCGCAGAAGCGTGGACTTTCCTGACCCGGACAGGCCCATGAGGACGAGGATCTCGCCCTTCTCGACCGTCAGGGAACAGTCGTGGACGCCCAGGACCTGCCCGGTGGCCTTCTGGATGTCGGCCCGGCTCTGGCCGGCGTCCATCATCGGCAGGGCCTTTTCTGGCTGGTCGCCGAAGACGATGTTGACCTTGTCGAATTCGACAGCGATCCCGGCGCTCTCGTTTGCTTCGATGCTCATTTCAGATCACCCCGCCGCAGCATCCGGTCAAGCACGATCGCGACGACAACGATGACGAAGCCGCTTTCGAAACCCAGTGCGGTGTTGACCGATTGCAGGGCCCGCATGACCGGCACGCCAAGGCCGCTTGCGCCGACAAGCGCCGCGATGACGACCATTGACAGCGACAGCATGATCGTCTGGTTCAGCCCCGCCATGATCTGGGGAAAGGCGTAAGGCAGCTCTGCCTTGAACAGAACCTGGCGTTTGGTCGCGCCGAAGGCCGTGAGTGCTTCGGTCAAGGCCTTGGGTGTCGAAGACACGCCAAGCTGGGTCAGGCGGATCGGTGCGGGAAGCACGAAGACGACAGTGGCCAGAAGGCCCGGCACCATGCCAAGGCCGAAGAAGATGATTGCCGGGATCAGGTATACGAAGGTCGGCAGCGTCTGCATCAGGTCGAGGATCGGCTGCATCGCGGTATAGAGCCTGGGGCGATGCGCCGCGGCAATGCCGATCGGGACGCCGAGCGACATGCAAACGATGCAGGATGACAAGATCAGCGTCATGCTTTGCATCGTCTCGTCCCAGTAGCCCTGGTTGAGGATGAAGAGGAACCCGCAAAGAACGAGAATGCAGGTCTTCCAGCTCCGCTGCACGATCCAGGTCATGGCAACGAAGACCGCCACGATGATCAGCGGGTGCGGCGTCTCAAGAAGCCACAGGATGCCGTTGATCATCCCGTCCATCACATCCGAGATGAGGCGGAAGGCCGGTTTCAGGTTGTCCTTCATCCAGTCGAAGACGGTCTTTGCGATCTTGCCGACCGGAAGCTTGTAGTTCTCGAGCCAAAGGTATTCGAGCCAGTCCATCCCTCGTTCCCCGTTGGGTCTTGCCCGCTGCGGTTGCCATTTGGCCGCCGGTCAGGACGAGGCGCGGCGGTCAGGGCCGCCGCGCCTTCCGGTTCAGTTCAGCGCGGCCTCGACCGCGGCCATCGCGTCGCCGCCGTCCTTGGTCGTCACCCCATCGAGCCAGGGTCCGAGCACGTCCTTGTGGCCGGCAAGCCAGGCCTTGGCGGCATCATTCGGATCCTCTCCGTCGTTGAGGATCGCGCCCATGATCTCGTTTTCCATGGCCAAGGTGAAGGTAAGGTTTGTCAGGAACTTGCCGGTGTTCGGGCATTCTGCAACGTAGCCGGCGCGGGTGTTGGTAAAGACCTCGGCCCCCCCGTAATTCGGGCCGAAGATGTCGTCGCCGCCGGAAAGGTAGGTCAGCTCGAAATTGGCGTTCATCGGATGCGGTTCCCAGCCGAGGAAGACAATCGGCTTGCCGTCGCCGTCGGCATTGGCCACCTGCGCCAGCATCCCCTGCTCGGAGCTTTCGATGACCTCGAAACCCTCGAGCCCGAACTGGTTCGCCGCGATCATGTCGATGATCAGGCGGTTGCCGTCATTGCCGGGCTCGATCCCGTAGATCTTGCCGTCGAGCGCGTCCTTCTGCGCGGCGATGGCCGCAAAGTCGGTGATTCCGAGGTCGGCGCCGGCCTTGTTCGTCGCGAGCGTATACTTTGCGCCCTCAAGGTTGCGTGTCACGGTGTCGACTGTGCCAGCCTCGCGGTAGGGCGCGATATCCGCCTCCATCGTCGGCATCCAGTTGCCGAGGAAGACATCGACGTCGCCTTCGGCAAGACCGGTCAGCGTTACCGGAATCGACAGCACCTTGACCTCGGTCTCATAGCCGAGCGCGTCGAGGACGGTGGTGGCAAGCGCGGTCGTGGACGTGATGTCGGTCCAGCCGACATCGGAGAATACTACCTTGTCGCAGCCTGCGGCGAAGGCAGGCGCGGCAACCGTGAGGGCCGCACCGGCGAGAAGGATCGAACGAAGGGTCATCTGGCACTCCCTGTTTTTTGATTGGCGCGTCAATTAACCGCACCCGGCCCGAGTCTGGCAAGCGGAATCTTCTGGCGCGGCGGGCCGCCAGCGAAGCCTAAGCCATCGCGGCGCGGGTGGCAAAGGTGCAGTGGCATCCGATTTTTCTTGATTGACGAGTCAACGAACGCTTTTGTAGCCAGACAGGACGGGACGGGAGCAAGAGATGCCCAAGATCGGGATGGAGCCGATTCGCAAGGAAGCGCTGGTGAAGGCGACGATCGTCGAGATCGGCCGCACCGGTTCGCTTGACGTGACGGTCAGCCAGATCGCCAAGCGCGCCGGCATGTCGTCGGCGCTGGCGCATCACTATTTCGGATCGAAGGAACAGATCTTCCTGGCCGCGATGCGGCATGTCCTGACGCTATACGGGGCCGAGGTTCGCGGCGCGCTTCTCGCTGCTGAGGGGGCAAAGGCGCGAACCGCGGCGATCGTCCGCGCCAGTTTCTCGACCGCGAATTTTCGTCGCGAAGTGATCGGCGCCTGGCTCAATTTCTATGTCCTCGCCCAGACCGTCCCCGAGGCGCGGCGGCTCCTGTCGATCTACCATCGACGTCTTCACTCCAACTTGTGCCATGACCTGCGTCCGCTGCTTGGCGCGCGCGCCGAGGCGGTGGCCCGCCATGTCGGGGCACTGATCGACGGTGTCTACATCCGCGAGGCGCTGCGGTCGACTTCGCCAGATGCCGCCGCAGCCGCCGACGAGGTCCTGGCCTATATCAAGCTGGAACTGCGGGATTGCACATGACCGATGGCCTTGCACCGCAGCAGCCGGTCATCCCGGCGGCAGAAGAACTGGCCGAAGCCTTCGCGGCAACGCGCCTGGTGACCGTTCGGACGCCGCTTCTTGAATCAGAAGCGCTGGCGCAGGCGACGGGCGCCGCGCGGGCTTTCGTCAAGGCCGAAAGCCTTCAGACAGCGGGTTCATTCAAGATCCGCGGTGCGACCTGGCGCCTGACCCGCTTGTCCGACGCCGCGCGCAATAACGGCGTGGTCGCCTATTCCTCGGGCAACTTTGCGCAGGGGCTGGCTGCCGCAGGGCGCGCGCAAGGCGTTCCTGTCACCATCGTGATGCCCGCCGACGCGCCTCAGATGAAGCGGCGCGCGACCGAGGCGCTGGGCGCGCGCGTCGTTCTTTCGCATCACGGCGACCGTCCTCGCGAAGAAGCGGCCTCGGCGCTGGCGCGCGAGATTGCGGCGACCAAGGGGCTGACGCTTCTGCATCCGTTCGACGATCCCGCGATTGTCGCGGGGCAGGCGGGCGCCGCGCTTGAGGCGATGGAGCAGCTTGCAGCGGAAGACGCGCATGCCGATGTCGTCGCTTGCCCCGTTGGTGGCGGCGGGCTGATCGGCGGGGTCTCACTGGCATTCCGCAACGCCGATTCCGATGTGCGGGTGATCGCCGTTGAACCCGAAGGCTACGACGGCATGGGCCAGTCGCTTGCGGCGGGTGAACGGCGGCGCGTCGCGTCGGGGGAGACGACGGTTTGCGATGCGCTTCAGGCGACAGAGCCGGGGGTGGCGCCCTTCGCGGCCGCGCGCTTGGCGGGCGTGACCGGGGTGTCCGTCACCGACGATGAGGTGCGCGCCGCGCTGCGGTTCGCATTCGAGCGACTGAAGATCGTGCTTGAACCTTCGGGCGCGGTGGCGCTGGCGGCGGCTCTTTCGGGCCGTTTGCCGGTTGTCGGTAAGACACTGCTTGTCTTCGCGACCGGTGGAAACGTGGCATTTGACAGTTTCGCGGCCTTTCTGGGCAGGGCGGATTAGGGACGAAGAGATGGAAGCGGACTATGTGATCGTGGGCGCGGGTTCGGCGGGATGCGCCATGGCCTACCGGCTGGGAGAGGCGGGGCGGTCGGTGATCGTGATCGAACACGGCGGATCGGACGCGGGGCCTTTCATCCAGATGCCCGGCGCGCTGTCCTATCCGATGAACATGCCGCTTTACGATTGGGGCTTCCGCTCGGAGCCGGAGCCGCATCTGGGCGGTCGGATGCTGGCCACGCCGCGGGGGAAGGTCATCGGTGGATCGTCCTCGATCAATGGAATGGTTTTCGTGCGGGGTCATGCGCGCGACTTCGACCATTGGGCCGAAAGCGGCGCGACCGGCTGGTCCTATGCGGACGTGCTGCCGTATTTCCGCCGGATGGAGACCTGGCACGGCGGCGAACCCGGCGAGTTTCGCGGCACCTCCGGGCCGCTGCACGTTTCGCGCGGGCCGCGTACCAACCCGCTGTTCCACGCGTTCGTGGAGGCCGGGCGCCAGGCGGGCTACGAGGTAACCGCGGACTACAACGGGCAAAAGCAGGAAGGCTTTGGCCCGATGGAGGCGACGATCTACAAGGGGCGCCGCTGGTCGGCGGCGAACGCCTATCTCAGACCCGCGCTGAAACGCGCGAATGTCACCCTGACGCGCGCCTTCGCCCGCCGCGTGGTGATCGAGGAGGGCCGCGCAACCGGGGTCGAGGTCGATCGGGGCGGCACCATCGAGGTAATCCGCGCAAGGTCCGAAGTCATTCTTGCCGCGTCCTCGATCAACACGCCGAAGATCCTGATGCTGTCGGGCATTGGCGCGGCCTCTCATCTGGCCGAACACGGTATCGCGGTCGTTGCCGACCGTCCCGGCGTGGGCGCGAACCTGCAGGATCACCTTGAAGTCTACATGCAATTCGCCTCGCGACAGCCGATCACGCTTTACAAGTACTGGAACCTGCTGGGAAAAGCGTGGGTTGGCGCGCAGTGGCTGCTGACCGGCGGCGGCATCGGCGCCTCGAACCAGTTCGAAAGCTGTGCCTTCATACGATCCGACAAGGGCGTGGATTACCCCGACATCCAGTATCACTTCCTGCCGATCGCCGTGCGCTATGACGGCAAGGCCGCCGCGGAAGGGCACGGTTTCCAGGCCCATGTCGGCCCCATGCGGTCGAAGTCACGGGGGGCGATAACGCTGAAATCCGCCGACCCGAAAGTCGCCCCTCGGATCTTCTTCAACTACATGTCCGATCCTGACGACTGGAACGATTTCCGCAAATGCGTTCGCCTTACGCGAGAGATCTTCGGTCAGGAAGCTTTCGCCCCGTTCGTGAAACACGAAATCCAGCCGGGCGCCGCAGTCGCAACCGACGACCAGATCGACGCCTTCATCCGCGATCATGCCGAAAGCGCCTATCACCCCTGCGGTACGGCGCGGATGGGGCGGCGGGACGATCCGATGGCGGTCGTCGATCCCGCGTGCCGGGTGATCGGTGTCGAAGGGCTTCGTGTCGCCGACAGTTCGATCTTTCCGCGCATCACCAATGGCAACCTGAACGGTCCGTCGATCATGGTCGGCGAAAAGGCATCCGACCACATCCTTGGCAAGGAATCGCTTTCGCCCGCAAATTCCGAGCCCTGGCTGAACCCGCGCTGGGCCACTGCGCAGCGCTAGCCCGACACCGGCAGTTGCTGGAGCGACCGGCACGCCGTGCTATCATCTTCGCATCTCGGTGCGGAGGTGTGGCATGGACAAGGAAGTGCGGGATCTGGCGGAACGGCTGCTGAGCCGGGGCTACGACGATCTGCCGGAGCGGGAAAAAAGGGTGCTGCGGCGGATCGCGGCACGTGCCGCGATCTCACGCAACATCAACGAGGCGTTTCACGAAAGGCTGACCTTCGGGCAGCGGGTGGCGGATCGGGTCGCCGCCTTCGGCGGATCTTGGCGGTTCATCTTCCTATTCGGCGCGGTCATACTGGGCTGGGTCGCCTTGAATATCTGGCTGATCGCTGTGCCGCCTGACCCCTATCCGTTCGTATTCCTGAACCTGATCCTGTCGATGCTGGCGGCGATTCAGGCGCCGGTCATCATGATGTCGCAAAACCGCCAGGCCGCAAAGGATCGTGTCGCGGCGGGCCACGACTACGAGGTGAACCTGAAGGCGGAGCTGGAGATCATGAGCCTGCATGAGAAGCTCGATTCGCTGCGCCAGAGAGAGTTGGTGGACCACTTCGCCCGTGTCGAGACGCGGATCGCCGAGCTCTTGCAGGGCGGCATCAGGGCAGGATCCTTGCCGGGATCAACCCCCTGAGCGCATTGCCGAGAAAGACCGGCGCACCGAACAGGTCATCGTGCCGCAGGATCGCCTCTTCTGCCCGACCCATCGCCAGCAGTTCGGCCCGCAGTATGCCGGGCAGAAGGCCGCTGCACAGCGGGGGTGTAAGGAGCGTACCGCCCCGCTCGACGAAGACATTGGTGATCGTCCCTTCGCAGACCTCGTCGCGTTCGTTCAGGAAGACGACTTCGTCCATGCCTTGTGGCAAGGCTGCGCGCGCCCGGTCATAGACCGCGCGTTCCGTCGTCTTGTGACGCAAAAGCGGATCGTCTGAACGCAGCCGGTCGCGCGCAAGTCCTGCAATCCAGTGCTCGGGCGTAGGCGAAAGCGGGGTCGTCGTCGCCTCGGCATCGCCTGCAGGACCGACGGTCAGGCGCACACGCAGCGGCGCCCTTTCGCGGACCGGCGCAAGGGCGGCGGAAACCGCCGCCGCATCCCAGTACCAGCCAAGCGTGGCGGCGGATGCGCGCGCGCGCGCAAGATGTGAATCGAGCCGGGAAAACGCGGCGCCGTCCCAGCGAAACGTTTCGATCAGGCGGGTGTCAGGTCGGCAAACCGGGCTTTCCAAAGCGCTTCCTCCCATTCTCCCTCGGCCGTCGAATCGATGACGATGCCGCCGCCGACGCCAAAGGTTGCGTGATCGCCGCGAAGCGTCAGGGTCCGTATGGCAACGTTGAACGCGGCCGACCCATCCGGCCCGATCCAGCCGATCGCGCCGCAATAGACGCCGCGCGGGCCTGCCTCAAGCTCGTGGATGATCTGCATGGCGCGGATCTTCGGCGCGCCGGTGATCGAGCCGCAGGGAAAGAGCGCCCGGAAGATGTCGGAAGGCGCTATGTCCGAACGCAATTCGCCCGCCACATGGCTGACCATCTGGTGCACGGTCGCATAGCTTTCCACGGCAAAAAGCTCTGGCACTCTTACCGATCCCATTCGCGCGATGCGGGAAATGTCGTTGCGCAACAGGTCGACGATCATCAGGTTCTCGGCGCGGTTCTTCGCGCTGTTCTGAAGGTCCATCCGAAGCGCGGCATCCTGCGCCGGGTTCGTCGCACGGGGCGCGGTGCCTTTCATCGGCCGTGTCTCGATCCGCCCTGCGCCGTCGCAGGCAAAGAAAAGCTCGGGCGAGCGCGACAGGACGACCGGCGCGTCGGGAAGTGCGACGAACGCGCCGTGGGCTACCGTCTGTCGGCGGCGCAGCGCGCCATATATCCCAAGCGGCGTGCCGGTCACGCGCGATGCCATCTGCATCGTCAAGTTGACCTGGTAGACGTCACCGGCCGCGATGTATTCCTGTATTGCGCGGACCCCCCGGGCATGATCGGACTGCGACCAAAGCGCAGCAGGGCGGCTGAGGGCAGCGCCTTTGGCTTCCTCCTCGGCTTGCGCCAGTATCGCCGCGGCGTCCTGGGGTCCATCGAACACCCCGAAATGGATAAGCGGTTCGCCCCGAGGAGCCACGTTCAGCGGCGCCAGTTTCGGTTCCAGCGCATAGCCCAGTTCATAGCTGGCATACCCTGCCAGCCACGCGCCGCCCGCACGCTCGATGTCGATGGCGGCGAGGGCGGGCTCGACCTCGTGCGCGGCATCGGCGCGGATCATACGCCTGGGACGGGCGAAGTGGGCCGGTTTGCCTCCGGGTCCGTTTTCAAGAAGCAGCATCTGTCGTTGTCCGTGCGCCTTGGGGGCCAGGCGGTTTCGCGCTTCACACTCGCCCTTGGGCAGGTTCTTCGCAAGTGCGCGCCCGCCGCTTTTGCGTGCATTCGCGGCGTGGCGATTTGACCCGTGTCAATGTCGGACCGATCCGGCGCGCCTAGGATCGCGTCAAGACACGAACAGAAGGAGCGCGCGATGTCGAATACCCCGCATGAATTGTCCGAGGAATTTCCGGGGCTTGCCGAGAAGATTCACGGCCTCAAGACCGGCAATGCCCACTTTGCCCGGCTTGCGGACGAGTATCACGAGGTCAACCGGCAGGTTCACCGCGCCGAGACCAACGTGGAACCGGTGGACGGATTGACCGAAACGCTGATGCGCAAGAAGCGCGCGGCATTGAAGGACGAAATCGCCAAGATGCTGGCGGAGGCCTGAGTCACTCCACCTCGTAGGGCAGAAGGCCCCGCCGCGACGGGTCGACGCGTAGCCGTCGTTCCAGCGGCGGGACCGATCTTTGGTGGCAGCCGCGCCGTTCGCAGATCCGGCACGATATGCCGATCGGTTCGTAGGCGCGTGCGTTCGAAAGATCGAGATCGTCGGCATAGACCAGATCGCGGGCATGGCTGATTTCGCAACCCAGCCCGATGGCGAAGCGCCGGACCGGCGCGTTGAACGAACCGCCGGGCTTCGAGATGTCGCGCGCAAGGCAAAGGTAGCGGACGCCATCGGGCGTTTCGGCCAGCTGGCGCAGGAACCGGCCCGGCGTCTCGAATGCCTGGTGCACGTTCCAAAGCGGACAGGCCCCGCCGAAACGTGCAAATTGCAGGCGCGTGGCAGAGTGCCGCTTGGTGATCGTGCCAGCCTGATCGACGCGGACGAAAAAGAACGGAATTCCCTTCAGCCCCGGCCTCTGCAGCGTCGACAGCCGGTGCGCGACCTGTTCGATCGATGCCCCGAAACGATCCGCCAGCCGTTCCAGGTCGTGGCGCGTCTCGCCCGCGGCCTCCAGAAACGTTCGATAGGGCAGAAGGGCCGCCCCCGCGAAATAGTTCGCCAGCCCGATCTTGGCGATGGATCGTGCCGCCTCGGTCTGGAACCGCGCGAGGTCCAGCGTCGCTTCAAGCAGGTCGTCCTGGGTCACCAGCGCGAGCTGGTGCAGGATCTGGAACCTTTGCGTCGGCGCGGCGGCCCGGGTGGACAGGGTCAGCCGCCCCTCCGTCGCCTCGCGAAGCGCCGCGCTGTCGGCGAAATCCACGGCGATGCCCCGTGCCCGCAGCAGATCGACCGCTCGCGCCACCGGATCGGAGGGCTTGCCGTCAGGCGTGGCGAAGCGTTCGGCGGCATGATCGACCGCGTCGATGTAGTTGTCGCAGTAGTGGAAGAAATCCCGCACCTCTTCCCAGGGCGAGGCGAGGGTGGAGGCGTCCTCCCGCCCCAGCGCCTCGTCCAGCGAGGCAAGCCGCTCGTGCGTTTGCCGGTAGGCGCGATGCAGTTCCAGAAAGGCCCGCGCAAAGGCCGGGGCGTTGGAGGCCGTCAGCCTGAGGTCGGCCAGCGGCGGCGCGATTTCGGCGAAGACCGGATCGGCCAGGACCTCGCGCATGTCGGTGACGATCCGTTCGGCGTCGCCCGTGGAAAGCTCGGTCACGTCCAGTCCGAATTCCCCCGCCAGCGCCAGCACGACCGCCGCCGAGACCGGGCGATGGTTGTTCTCCATCTGGTTGAGATAGGGCAGCGACACGCCCAGCTTCTGCGCAAAGGCCTTTTGCGTCAGGCCAAGGCGCGTGCGCGTCTCGCGCAGCTTGACGCCGGCATAGAGTTTCCGCGTGGCCATGAGCCGCTCCGCATGGGTTTCGCAAACGCCACGCTAGTTTTTGCAAACCTCCGGCGCAAGGCGCCCGTCAGCGATCGATCGCCCGCCTGCGCGCAATCACCAGAAGCGCGGACAGAACCGCCGCGGCGGAGGTCAGCGCCATGATCCACTGAAGCGGCGCCGCCCCCGTCCCCGGCGCAAGCACCGCCCCCGCAAGCGCCGACAGGACCGCGCCGCCGCCCAGCATCATCGCGCCCCCGAGCCCGGAGGCCGTCGCCGCCAGATGCGGCCGCACCGAAAGCATGCCCGAGGTGGCATTGGGGATGACCATGCCGTTGCCAAGGCCGACAAAGGTCATGAGCCCGAAGAACGTCCATTCGGTCGTCACGCCGGCATAGGTCAGGACCAGCGACAGGCCGGTTCCTGCCAGCGTGATCGCCGCCCCCCAGAGCACCATCCGGTCGATTCCGGCGCGCCGCGAAAAGCGGCCGGACAGAAAGTTGCCAAGCGCATAGCCAAGGGCCGGCGCGCCGATGAAATAGCCAAGCCGGTCGCTCGCCAGCCCGAAGACCTCGGTTCCGACAAAGGGCGCGCCGCCCAGATAGGCGAAGAATGCCCCGGAACAAAGCGCCGAGGCCATGCAGTAACCCCAGAACCGCGGCGAGGCCAGAAGCTCGGGGTATTCCCGGATCTGGCTGCCAAGGCCGGTGCTGCGCCGCGCCTGCGTCTCGCCAAGATCGGTCCAGGCGACGACGGCGATGACGGCCCCGGCAATCGCCAGCGCCCAGAAGCTCGACTGCCAGCCGAAGGCGCGGTCCAGTTCGCCGCCGATGGCCGGCCCGATCATCGGCACGATGGCCATTCCCATGGTCACATAGCCGATCATCGACGCCGCCTCCTCGGGCGGGACCATGTCGCGGATCATCGCCCGCGACACGGCAAAGCAGACCGCGACCACCGCCTGAACCATGCGGCACAGCAGGAAAAGCTCGACCGTCGGGGCAAAGACGCAGCCGATCGTCGCCAGGACAAACAGCGCCAGCCCCGCAAGGATGACCGGACGGCGGCCGATCCGGTCCGCGACCGGACCGATCAGCACCTGCAAAAGCGCGTTCACCCCCAGATAGCCCGCGATCGCGAGGTTCATGACATGGGCATCGGTGGAGAAGGTTTCCGCCATCGCCGGCAGCGAGGGCAGGAAGATGTTCATCGACAGCGCCGATATCCCGGCAATCAGGATCAGCGTCGAGATATGGGGCGGGGTGCCCCGGTCGAGGAAACGAGCGGTCGGGCGGGTCTGCATCCGCAACTGCTAGGTCCGCGCCGCCCCCTTGTCTACCCGCAAAAGCGGCGCGGATGGCGACCGGGGCCCGCGGCGGCGGCCCTCTTCACTCTGTGAAAATACTCCGGGGGGTGCGGGGGGCCGGCCCCCCGCCCGTCGCGGCCCGCGCCGGGCCGATGCCTCAGAGCGCGCGCCAGCCGATGTCGCGGCGGCAGAAGCCTTCGGGCCAGTCGATCGCATCGACCATCGCATAGGCGCGCTCGCGCGCCTCCGCCAGCGTCGCGCCGCGCCCGGTGACGTTCAGCACCCGCCCGCCGGTCGCGACGGTCGCGCCGTCGCGTTCGGCGGTGCCTGCGTGAAAGACCATGCGGAAACTGTCTTCGGGCAGGGCATCGAGGCCACCGATCACCGTGCCCTTGCGATAGGTTCCCGGATAGCCCTCGGCCGCCATCACCACGGTCAGCGCATGGTCCTCCGCCCAGGTGACGCGGGCCTCGGCCAGCCGCCCCTCGGCACAGGCAAGCATCAGATCCAGCGCCTGCGCCCCCATCCGCATCATCAGCACCTGGCATTCCGGATCGCCGAACCGGACGTTGTATTCGACAAGCCGCGGCGCGCCGTCCTTGATCATCAGCCCGGCGTAAAGGACGCCCTGGAACGGTGTTCCGCGCCGGGCCATTTCCGCCACCGTCGGCCGCACGATCTCGTCCAGCGCGCGCTGCGCGATATCGTCGGACAGGACCGGGGCGGGGGAATAGGCGCCCATGCCACCGGTGTTGGGCCCGGTGTCGCCGTCGCCCACCCGCTTGTGATCCTGCGCGGTGCCGACCGCCAGCACATCTCTGCCGTCGCACAGGACGAAGAACGAAGCCTCTTCGCCCTCCATGAATTCTTCGATCACCACTTCGGCGCCGGCCGCGCCAAGGCTGCCGCCGAACATGTCGTCAAGCGCCGCCAGCGCCTCTTCGACCGTCATGGCAACGACCACGCCCTTGCCCGCGGCAAGCCCGTCGGCCTTCACAACGATGGGCGCGCCCGTGCGCAGGACATGGTCCACCGCAGCCGCCTTCTCGTCAAAGCGCGCATAGCCGGCGGTGGGCGCCCCGGCGGCATCGCAGATCTCCTTGGTGAAGCCCTTCGATGCCTCGAGCCGCGCCGCCGCGGCAGAGGGGCCGAAGGTCAGGATCCCCGCGCCGCGCAGCGCGTCGGCGACACCGGCGGCCAGCGGCGCCTCCGGCCCGACGATCACGAAGTCGATGGCGTTTTCCTCGGCGAAGGTGACGACGGTCGTGCCGTCCAGGACGTCGATATCGGCGCATTCGGCGATCGCCGCGATCCCCGCATTGCCCGGCGCGACGATCAGCCGGTCGCACTTGGGGTTCTGCTTGACCGCCCAGGCCAGCGCGTGTTCCCGCCCGCCGCCGCCGAGGATCAGAATGTTCATGCGCCCGCTCCCTTGGCCTTCGATCACGCGCGTTCTAAGGTGGGGGTGCAAAGGATACAAGCGCCCCATGGACCTTCTTGACGACGACGCCCCGCGGGGCAATCAGCCCGAATACAGCGTCTCGGAAATCTCGGGCGCGGTGAAGCGCGTGATCGAGGGCGAATTCGGCCATGTCCGCGTACGTGGCGAGATTTCGCGCGTCTCGCGTCCCTCGTCGGGGCATCTCTACTTCGACCTGAAGGACGACCGCGCGGTGATCGCCGCGGTCAGCTGGAAAGGGCAGGCCGCGCGGATGAGCGTGCGGCCCGAAGAGGGGATGGAGGTCATCGCCATCGGCCGTCTGACCACCTTTCCCGGCCAGTCGAAATACCAGCTGATCGTCGAGGATATCGTGCCCGCGGGTGCCGGCGCGTTGATGGTCATGCTGGAAAAGCGCAAGGCGGCGCTGGCGGCCGAGGGGCTTTTCGATGCCGCCCGCAAGAAGCCCATTCCCTTCCTGCCCGAAGTGATCGGGGTCGTCACCTCGCCCTCGGGCGCGGTGATCCGCGATATCCTGCACCGGCTGCGCGACCGCTTTCCGCGCCGGGTGGTGATCTGGCCGGTGGCCGTGCAGGGTGAAAGATGCGCGCCCGAGGTTGCCGCCGCCATCGCAGGCTTCAACGCGCTTGTACCCGGCGGGCCGGTGCCGCGGCCCGACCTTATCATCGTCGCGCGCGGCGGCGGTTCGATCGAGGATCTCTGGGGCTTCAACGAGGAAATCGTGGTGCGCGCGGCGGCGGCATCGCGCATTCCGCTGATTTCCGCCGTCGGGCACGAAACCGACACGACGCTGATCGACCACGCCGCAGACCGCCGCGCGCCGACGCCCACCGCGGCGGCGGAAATGGCGGTGCCGGTCAGGATGGAGTTGCTGGCCTGGGCCGGCGAACAGGGCGCACGGCTGACCCGCGCCATGCGCCAGCGCCAGGATCTTCGGGCGCAGCGGCTTGCCGACCTGTCACGCGCGCTGGGGCGGCCCGAGACGCTTCTGGACCCGGCGCGCCAGCGTTTCGACAACTGGACCGACCGGCTTGGCCCCGCGCTGCTGGCGGCAGCGACGCGCAAGCGTGCGGGGTTCAACGCCACGGCGGCGCGGATGCAGCCGGGCCTTCTGACCGGCTTCATCGGTCGCGAAAGACGCCTTCTTGCGGACCGGGCCGGCCGGCTGATGCCCGCGCTGGCGCGTCTGGCCCGCGATACGGCCCGCGATTGCGCGCGCCAAAGGGGCGAGGTCGGCCAGCTTGCCGCCCGCCAGTCGACCGCCATGCGCCAGCGGTTCGACAAGCTTTGCGAACGGCTCTCTGTGCTTGACCGCATGCGGCTGACCCTTGGCTATACCGAAACGCTCAGGCGCGGCTACGCCGTCGTGCGGGGCGAAGACGGGCTCCTGACCACGAAAGCCGCCGCCGAGGCCGCGGGCACCTTCGAGATCGAGTTCCAGGATGGCCGTCTGCCCGCAACCGCCGGACCGGTCGCACGACCGCGCAAGCCGAAGGGCGATCCGCCGCCGCCATTCCAGGGCAGCCTTTTCTGAGGGCAGCGCCTTCGGCCGTCAGACACCGACCTCGGGGCCGCAGGCCATTGGCGCGCGGCTTTGGTAGGTGGAGACCAGCGGCTCCCCCTCGGGGTCGTCGTCGTCCCATGCCGCAAGGCCGTCGGCGCGGCGCCGGAAGATCCAGCATGAAGGCGCCTCGTCGTCCTCGTAGGTGAAGCAGATCATGTCGTCGCGCGCGTCCCACCGCCCTTCCTGGCAGTAATCGCCGAAAGTCCAGATGACGCGACGACCCGGCAGGTACTGTTCGGTCCCGTAGTAGATGCCGCCGCTCGAATAGGTGATCGTGCGGCCCGTGGTCAGCGCCGCGAACGCCTCGGCCGACAGGGGCCGGTCGTCCGCGCCAAGCGCCGGGCTGGCAACCAGTGCGATGAGGGCGGCAATGCGCATCGAAACCTCCTGACCGGTGCGCCAAGAATGGCATGGCCGGCGCCGGCGGGAAAGCCCCTAGGGTCGGCCCGGCGCCTCGGGCGGCAGCCGCCGGTCCATCATGCGCCGCCAGATCCGGGGGGAAAGTGCGACGGTCGCCATGACCGGCAAGGAATGCGGCAGAAGCGGCGCTTTCCCCTCCGGCGATAGGTCCAGTTCCGCGAAGGTCAGATCGGGGCGAAGATGATGACGCGCATGGCGGTTGGCGTTCAGAAGCGAAAGCCCGCTGAACCCCTGCGGCGCATCCCAGCTGTGTTCCGGCCCCACCGGTTCGGGGGTGCCATCCGCCCTGATCGCCCGGGTCAGACCGTAGTGCTGGACGTAGTCCGAAAGCAGGATCTGCGTCTGAGCATGGGCGCAAAGCACGACCCAGACCAGAAAGCCGGCCAGGCCGAAGACCGCCGCCACCGCGACAAGCACCGCAACGGCCCCGCCCAGGTAGACCACATAAGGGTGGACGCGCCCGCGCCGCCGCCCCAGGCGCGGGCGCATCAGGAAGGCTTCCATCTCGTAACCGGCGCGGAAGGCGCCGGGCCAGGCGCGCGCGGCGAAGGCGTAAAAGCTTTCGCCCCTGCGTGCAGTGCTGGGGTCGTCCTCGGTCGCGACGAAGCGGTGATGCACCTTGCGGTGGGCCGAGGTGTGGTGGCCAAAAAGCATCGAGACATAGACCCACATGCCCAGCCGGAACAGCCGCCGGTCGCCGCGGTGGATCAGTTCGTGCGCATTGGCGTTCGACACCTGCCCGAACCAGAGGCCGAAGGACAGGAAGGTCAGGCACCAGCCCGCAAGCCCGTGACCGGGCGCGGTCAGCGACCAGAGCGCCAGCGGGATCATCGCGAAATGCGTCACCGCAAGCGCGACCGGCAGCCAAAGCGTCAGACGCCGATCCTCCGCGCCGCCCATCGCCCCCACGGGCACCAGGCCCGCCTCGTCCAGCACGAAGGCGACCCCGGTGATCCAGAGAAATGCCGCCAGGCTGAACCAGCCCCCGAAGACCGCGGCCAGCAGCAGAAGGACCGGCGGCATGGCGCAAGCGAACCAGAAGCGGGTCAGCGGCGCAGAGAACAGGGCCTTCGCGGTCGGGGGCATGTATCGGCGGTCCTCGGAACTGGCAACCGCGCGCGATCTCGCGCGGGACTGGCGTCACTCTTCCATCCCCGGGGCAAAAAGACTAGGTGGGGAAGATCACGGACGGGGTGCGCAATGGCGTTTTTCACGAAACTGAAGGAACGGCTCTTCAAATCTTCCTCGAAGCTGGAAGAGGGGCTGGAGGCGATCGTCGCCGAAGCGCCCGAACCGGCCCCCGAAGCCGCGTCGCAAGCTTTGCCCGAACCTGCGCCCGAACCCGCCCCGCGCGAACTGCCCGAACCGCCCGCCGAAACGCCGGTCCCGGCGCCCGCCGAGGTTCCGCCGCCCCCCGCCGAGGCACCGGACGGGGCGCCGACCGAAGTCCCTCAAGAGGCGCCCGACACCCCCGCTGCCGACACCCCCGCGCCCGGCGTCCCGGCCTCGGCGCCGCTTGCCGAACGGCCGGGTTTCCTGGGCCGCCTGTTCGGTCGCGGCGAAAGCGCCGCGCCGCGCCGGGTGCTGGACGACGCGATGCTCGAAAGCCTGGAGGAACTCCTGATCCAGGCCGACATGGGGGTCGAGACGGCGCTTCGCGTGACGGCGAACCTTGCCGAGGGCCGGATGGGTCGCAGGCTTTCGGTTGCCGAGATCAAGGGCCTGCTGGCCGCCGAGATCGCCCGGATCATGGACCCCGTGGCGCGCCCTTTGCCGATCTATGCGAAGACGCCCCAGGTCGTCCTGGTCGTCGGCGTGAACGGATCGGGCAAGACGACGACGATCGGCAAGCTTGCCAGCCAGTTCCGCGCCGCCGGCAAGAAGGTCGTGATCGCCGCCGGCGACACCTTTCGTGCCGCCGCCGTCGAGCAGCTGCAGGTCTGGGGCACCCGCGCAGGCGTGCCGGTCCTGACCGCCCCCGAGGGGTCGGACCCCGCAAGCCTTGCCTTCGATGCGATGGACCGTGCCGAACGCGACGGCGCGGACCTTCTGCTGATCGACACCGCGGGACGGCTGCAGAACCGGCAGGACCTGATGGAGGAACTGGCCAAGATCGTCCGTGTCATCCGCAAGAAGGACGCTTCCGCCCCTCACAACACACTTCTTGTCCTCGACGCGACCACCGGCCAGAACGCAATCTCCCAGGTGGAGATCTTCCGCAAGCTCGCCGATGTCTCGGGCCTCGTCATGACCAAGCTCGACGGCACCGCGAAGGGCGGCGTGCTGGTGGCGCTCGCCGACCGTTTCGGCCTGCCGATCCACGCGATCGGTGTCGGAGAACAGATCGACGACCTCGCACCCTTCGACCCGCAGGATTTCGCGCGTGCGCTGGTGGGGTCCGAGGACTGATCCCGATGCCCCCGCCGGTTTCATCTTGCCCGAAATACCTCGGGGGTCCGGGGGCGGTGCCCCCGGCGCCTGACGCATGCTGAGCGACTGGCTGGTTTCCCTCGAAGGGACCGGGGCGGGGCATCGGCTGGCCATGGCACTGGCGCTCTGGGCCGCGTTCAGCCATGCGCTTTTCGGCGCCTTGCAGAAGGGCCGCTACGACCCCTGGCTGACCCGCGCGGCGATCGATGCGGCCTATGCGGCAATGGCGCTGCCGCTTGCGCTATTCGTCGTCCCCTGGCCAGAGCCGCATCTCTGGCCGATCCTCGCCGGGGCCTTCGTCATCCATGCGGGCTACAAGATGACCCAGGCCGCCACCTATGCGCGGGGCGCCTATACCGTCGTCTATCCCGTGGTCCGCGGAACCGCGCCGCTTTTCACGGTGCTCGGCGCGATGCTCTTCCTCGGCGAACATTTCACCCCCGGCCAATGGGCGGGTGTGGGGATCCTTGTCGCGGGGATCTGGGGGTTCGCGATCTACAATCTCCGCACCCTCACCGAGGGCCGCGAGACGCTGATTCCGGCGCTCGGGCTCGCGCTTGTCACCGGGGGCTTCGTGGCGCTTTATTCGACCTATGACGCCTGGGGCATCCGCGCGACGGCCGACCCCTTCACGTTCCTCGCCTGGTTCTTCCTGGTCGACGGGCTTTTCATGCCTGCCGTGACCTTCCGGCGCTGGCGCCGGCTCCCGGCTTCGGCGGTGCCCGGCCTTCTGCGGCTGGGAATCCTGGGCGCGCTGGTCGCCTGGGCAAGCTTCGGCGCCTTCATGCTGGCGACAAGGCTCGACAAGGTGGGGGAGGCGGCGGTATTGCGGGAAACCTCCACCGTCTTTGCCGCGCTGATCGGCTGGCTGATGCTGGGGGAAAGGGTCGGCCCGCGCAGGCTTGGCCTGATGGTACTGATCGCGGCCGGGGCCGCGGTGGTGAAACTGGCGGGGTAAGGGATGGCGGCGCGCAAGATCAATCCGTGGCTGAAGCTGGGGCTGGAACTGGGGCCGGTGCTTGCGTTCTTCGTAGCCTTCACCCGTTTCAAGGGTGTCGAGGTCACCCTTGGCGGGGCGACCTACGGCGGCTTCATCCTCGCCACCGCGCTTTTCATCCCGTTGATGATCCTCACGACCGCCGCGCTCTGGCGGTTGACGGGGCGGATCGCGCCCATGCAGATCGCGACGCTCGTCCTGGTGATCGTCTTCGGCGGGCTCTCGGTCTGGTTCAACGACGAACGCTTCTTCAAGATGAAGCCGACGATGATCTACCTGCTTTTCGCCGGTGTCCTCGGCTTCGGCCTGTTGCGCGGCAAGTCCTATCTCGCCCTCGTGCTGGAAGAAGCGATGCCGCTCCGTCACGAGGGCTGGATGGTCCTGACGCGGCGGCTGGCGCTGTTCTTCGCGGGGCTCGCGGTCCTGAACGAGGTCATCTGGCGCACCATGTCCGACCAGGCCTGGGTCAATTTCAAGACCTTCGGGCTGACCGCCGCCATCTTCATCTTCTTCATGGCGCAAGGCGGCCTTCTGAAGCGTTACGGGATCGAGGACGGGACCGACGGCTGAGCCCGGGTTTCGCGATTGCGGGCGATCCCGGCGCGCGCTAGCTTCGCGCGATGAACATGCCGGCCGGATTGCTTTTCGTCTCGCTCGTTGCCCTTTGCGCGGCCTTTGCCGTGCCCGGTTGGGCTGATCTTGCGATCCTCGCGGTCCCCTGCGCCCTTGGGGCGACTGTCCTTCTTTTCCGGGCGCGGGCGGCGCGACCAAGGCGGGTGCCGCGGCACATCGTCGTCGACGGCTCGAACGTCATGCACTGGCGCGACAATGTGGCCGACATCGGCGTTGTTCGGGAGGTTGTCCTTACGCTGTCGTCGCTGGGATACTCGCCGGGCGTCGCCTTCGACGCCAACGCGGGCTACCTGATCTCGGGCAAGTACATGAACGAACGGGCCTTCAGCCAGATCCTGGGTCTGCCCCTCGACCGGATCCTTGTCGTCGGCAAGGGTACGCCCGCCGATCCGGCGATCCTTGGCGCCGCGCGCGATCTTGGCGCGCGCATCGTTTCGAACGACCGCTATCGCGACTGGGCGGCCGACCACCCGGAGGTTGCTACGCCCGGACATCTTGTCCGCGGCGGCTATCGCGAGGGGGCGCTCTGGCTCGACCTCGATTGAGCCCGGGCGGGTGCGATTGACCTTTTCCCGGCGAACACCGGGCGGTGTTCAGCCTGGCAGATCGTCCAGCGCGGCGCGGCTGGCAAGGAAGTTCCTGAGCGACCAGTAGCAATCCCTCTCTGTCGCGGCGCGGCAAAGCACCGTCTGGCCGTCGATCACCAACTTCCAGACCGACGGATCGCCGGCGCTGGCGTGAATGGCATAGGTGTCGCCACCGTGGCTCACCGATCCCACCTGCGGGTCAGGCGTGGCCGTGGCACAGGCGGCAAGCGGCAGCAGGGCAAGGGCAAGGCGGCGCGTCATTGGGGACTCCTTCGGGTTGCCGCGGCAGTCTTTCCGATCGGGCAGGCGCGGGCAAGCCCCCGGCTGGCTGTTGACCCTGCCTCCGGTTCGCGCTATCGCGCGGTCGTGGCGATTTGTTCACCGGATTGCGGGCCACGTTAAACATGCCGCTAAAAAGGTCGGTGGCATTCGTGCCCCCACCCGTCCCGGTGGGGGCTTTTTGTTGCCGGAGGAACGGCCATGACCGACTGGAAGACGCGCACGAAACTGATCCACGCCGGCGCCCGCCGCAGCCAGTATGGCGAAATGTCGGAGGCGATCTTTCTGACCCAGGGCTTCGTCTATGACAGCGCCGAACAAGCCGAGGCGCGGTTCATCGAAAGCGGGCCGGACGAATTCATCTATGCGCGTTACGGCAATCCGACCGTGCGCATCTTCGAAGAACGCATGGCCGCGATCGAGGGAACCGAGGACGCCTTTGCCACCGCATCGGGCATGGCGGCGGTAAACGGCGCGCTGAGCTCCATGCTGAAGGCGGGCGACCACGTCGTCGCGGCGCGGGCGCTGTTCGGGTCCTGCCTTTACGTCCTGGAGATTCTTGGACGTTTCGGGGTAGAGGTGACGCTTGTCGATGGCACCGACCTTGACCAGTGGCGGGGCGCGATGCGCGTCGGCACCAAGGCGGTCTTTCTGGAATCCGTGTCGAACCCGACGCTTGAGGTCATCGATGTGAAGTCGGTGGCGGAAATCGCCCATGCGGTCGGCGCCACCGTCATCGTCGACAACGTCTTTGCCACGCCCACCTTCTCGAAGGCGGTGGAACTGGGCGCCGATGTCGTCGTCTATTCGGCCACCAAGCATATCGACGGGTCCGGCCGCTGCCTTGGCGGGATCGTCTGCGGCACCCGGCAGTTCATCCGCAAGGTGCTTGAGCCCTACCTGAAACACACCGGCGCGGCGCTGAGCCCGTTCAACGCCTGGGTGATGCTCAAGGGGATGGAGACGCTGGATCTTCGCGTGCGGCAGCAGGCGGCTTCTGCGCTTGGGATCGCAACGGCGCTGGAGGGGCACGAAAAGCTCGCGCGGGTGATCTACCCCGGGCTTGCGGGTCACGCTCAGCACGCCATCGCGATGGCGCAGATGGGCGCTGGCGGCACCGTCGTGACCCTTGAGGTCGCGGGCGGGCAGGCGGGGGCGTTCCGGTTCCTCAACGCGCTGGAGATCGTCAAGATTTCCAACAACCTCGGTGATTCCAAATCGATCATCACCCATCCGGCGACGACCACCCATCAGCGGCTGCCGGCCGAACAGAAGGCCATGCTGGGCATCACGCCCGGCCTCGTGCGCCTCTCGGTCGGGCTTGAAGACCCGGAAGATCTACTGGCGGATATCGGTCAGGCACTGGCGCAGGTATGACGTCGCAATAACGTCGCAACTGTTCGTGTAGGGTTGGACAAGAGCCGCCCCGCACCCACATAATGCGACATTCCCCCCTGGGGCCTGGGAGATGCCGATGAATTTCGTGGGCGAGATTGACCGCGAACCCGAGCGTGCCGACGCCGAGGAGGCGCTTTGGCTGTTGCGCCGCTGGGCCGCGCAGGCGGACCCGACCGAGGTCGCGCGTCTCGATCCTGCCATCGCGCGGCTTTTGCCGGGGCGCGAAGTCGGGAACTACCCCGACCTGTCGCGCGTCTATCCCGACGACTTCCGGGCGGACACAGACTATCGCGCCTCGATGCCCGATCTGCAGAACGGGCCGTCCAGCCTGATCGTCGGGGCCAGGGCGCAGATCCAGCATGTCGGCATATCCAACTTCCGCCTGCCGATCCGCTTCCACACCCGTGACGGCGGCGACATCACGCTGGAGACCTCGGTGACGGGGACGGTCAGCCTGATCGGCGAGAAGAAGGGCATCAACATGAGCCGCATCATGCGGTCCTTCTATGCCCATGCCGAACGTACCTTTTCCTTCTCGGTCCTCGAAGCGGTCCTTCAGGACTACAAGACCGACCACGACAGTATCGACGCCCGCCTGATGATGCGGTTTTCCTTCCCCGCGCGGGTGGAATCGCTGCGCTCCGGCCTGACCGGGTGGCAGTATTACGATATCGCGCTGGAACTGGTGGAACGCGACGGCGTGCGCAACCGGATCATCCACCTAGACTATGTCTATTCCTCGACCTGCCCCTGTTCGCTGGAACTGTCAGAGCATGCCCGGCAGTCGCGCGGTCAACTGGCGACGCCGCATTCGCAACGCTCTGTCGCGCGGATATCGGCGGTGGAGAATGGCGGGCGGCGGCTTTGGTACGAAGACCTGATCGACCTTGCGCGGGCGGCGGTGCCGACCGAGACGCAGGTGATGGTCAAGCGCGAGGACGAACAAGCCTTTGCCGAACTCAACGCCGCCAACCCGATCTTCGTCGAGGACGCGGCGCGCAGCTTTGCCGAGCGCCTTCTGGCCGACGAACGGATCGGCGATTTCCGCGTGGTGGCCAGCCATCAGGAAAGCCTGCATTCGCACGATGCGGTGTCGATCCTGACCGAAGGGCCGACCTTCGTATCCGAAAGCATCGATCCGCGGCTGTTCGCATCGCTTCACAAGGCGGGCTGACCGCAACGGGGGGCCGCAGGCCGTCGCGTTGTGGGGCCTGCCGGTGCGACCGCTCTTGACAGCTTGGCCGCCGCGCTCCAAGCCTCTCGCATCATGATCGACCTGCGCCCTGTGGGATATGTGATCGGGATCATCGTGTCCGTCCTCGGGGCGACGATGCTTGTGCCCGGTATCGTTGATGCGCTTGCCCGTGGCGGCAATGCGGGCGCCTTCTTCGAATCCGCCCTGATCACGCTGATTCTCGGGTTCCTCACGACGCTGGCCTGCCAGAACCGGGCGGGCAGCAGCCTGTCGATCCGCCAGGCCTTTCTTCTGACCATCGGGATATGGCTCACGGTTCCCGCCTTCGGGGCCCTGCCCATGGTCATCGGCGCCCCCGAGGTCAGGTTGATCGACGCCTATTTCGAGGCGGCTTCGGGCATCACCACCACCGGCGCCTCGGTCTTTGTCGATGTCGACAGTCTGCCGGTCAGCGTGCACCTTTGGCGGGCGATGCTGAACTGGCTGGGCGGGCTGGGCATCGCCTTCGTCGCGATGATCTTCCTGCCGATCATGCGCGTCGGCGGGATGCAGTTCTTCCGGACCGAAGGTTTCGACACCTTCGGCAAGGTCCTGCCGCGGGCGACCGACATCGCGGGGCAGCTCTTCTTCGTCTATGTCGCGCTGACGCTGGCCTGCATGGGAACCTACGCCGCCCTCGGCATGAGCCGGATCGAGGCAGTGGAACATGCGCTGGCGACGATCGCGACCGGCGGCTTCTCGCCCCGGGCGTCGTCCTTTGCGGATTATTCGAGCGCGATACACTATGCGACGGCGCTGTTCATGGTGCTGGGCAGCCTTCCCTACATCCGTTACGTCCAGATCGTCCAGGGCAGCGCCCGGCCGCTGTGGCGCGATGCGCAGGTGCGTGGCTACCTGGGCTGGATCGCCTTCGCGGTCCTGTCGGTCAGCCTGTGGCGGGTCGCCACCTCCGACCAGGCCGCCGAAGGCGCCTTTCGCGAAAGCCTGTTCAACCTCGTGTCGATCATGTCCAGCACGGGCTTCGGCATGGGTACCTTTTCCGCCTGGGGCGGGTTCGCCATCATCGTGGCGATGTGGCTGGGGATCATCGGCGCCTGTTCGGGGTCCAGCGCGGCGGGGCTTTCGGTCTTCCGCGTGCAACTGATGTTCGCGGCGCTGCACCAGCAGATCCGGCGCATCCATGCGCCCCACCGGATCACGCCGATCCGCTACCAGGGACGCCCCGTCGACATGGACACGATCGACGCCATGATCCTTTACCTTGGCGCCTACATCCTGACCTTCGGCGTCGTCGCGGTGCTGATCTTGCAAAGCGGCGTCGACTTCGAAAGCGCCGTTCTCGCCTCCTGGACCTCGATCGGGAACATCGGCTACGGACTTGGTCCCATGGTCGCGCCGACCGGTACCTTCATCGACTTTCCCGACGTGGCGAAGCTACTGATGATCCTCGCGATGGTCATGGGGCGGCTGTCGCTCCTGTCGGTCTTTGTCGTGATCCTGCCCCGGTTCTGGCGTGGCTAGGCGGGGGCCGGGCTTGACACGACGCGGCGCGTGGACAAGCTAGCGCGCATGCCGGATTTTCGCCCCGTCGGATATGTCATCGGCCTTCTTGCCGCGATCTTCGGGGCGACGATGGTCGTGCCAATGCTGACCGATCTGTGGTTCGGCAGCGATCATTGGCAGGCCTTTCTCCAAAGCGCGCTGATCACCTTCTTCACGGGCGCCGTACTTGCGCTGGCCTGCGCAAGTGGCGTCCGGGCGCGCCTGAGCACGCAGGAGACGTTCCTTCTTGCCACCGGCGTCTGGTCGGTCCTGCCGCTGTTCGGTGCGCTGCCGTTCCTGATCGGGGCGACCGAGGCGACCACGGTCGACGCCATCTTCGAGGCGATGTCGGGCATGACGACGACCGGCTCCACCGTCTTTGTCCGGCTGGAGGACCTGCCGCCGGGGCTTCTTTTGTGGCGTTCGATGCTGCAATGGTTCGGCGGGGTCGGCATCATCGTCGTGGCGATGGTATTCCTGCCGGAACTGCGGGTCGGGGGCATGCAGATCTTCCGTTCCGAAGCCTTTGACACCGGGGGCAAGGTGTTGCCGCGCGCGGCGGCGATCGCTGCCCATATCTCGGTTGTCTATGTCGGGCTGACGATCCTGTGCCACCTTGCCTATCTTGCCGTCGGGCTGGACGGGTTCCAGGCTTTCAACCATGCGCTCACCACCCTGTCGACCGGGGGGTTTTCCACCTCGGACGCGTCGTTCGGCGCGTTTCAGGGGGCGCCGGAATACATCGCCTCGGTCTTCATGGTGCTGGCGAGCCTGCCCTTCGTGCGCTTCGTGCAGATGATGGCGGGTCAGACGCAGCCCATGTTTCGGGACCGGCAGGTGCGGGGCTTCCTGATCACCATAGTCGTTCTTGTCCTGGTCGTGACGATCTACCGGGTGGTGGCGAATGACGACCATCTGGAACATGCGCTTCGTGAGGGGCTTTTCAACGTCACCTCGATCATCACCGGGACGGGCTATGCCAGCGTAGACTATCAGCTTTGGGGCGGCTTTCCGGTGATCCTGTTCTTTTTCATCGGCCTGATCGGGGGATGCGCCGGATCGACGTGTTGTTCGGTCAAGATCTTCCGCTATCAGGTTCTGCTGGGCGCGGTCGCGCAGCAAGTGCGGCGCATCCACTCGCCCAGCGGCGTCTTCACGCTGCGCTACGACGGCAGGCCCCTTGACGAGGCTGTTCTGAGTTCGGTGGCGACCTTCTTCGGCGTCTTCGTCCTGACGCTGGGCATCACCGCGGTGCTCCTGGGCATGACGGGGCTCGATTTTGTCACTTCGGTTTCGGGCGCGGCGACGGCGATCGCCAATATCGGCCCTGGCCTTGGCGCGACGATCGGCCCGGCCGGGAACTTTGCCCCCTTGAACGATACGGCGAAATGGATTCTGACGTTCGCCATGCTTCTTGGCCGGCTTGAACTGCTGGTCGTCCTGGTTCTTTTTCTTCCCCGATTCTGGAGGGTCTGATGGTCGAACGTCCACTGGGGGCGCAGCTCTCGCACATGCTCAAGTCGCGCGGCGTCGAAGTGATCTTCGGCATCCCGGGGGTTCACAACGTTGAACTTTACCGCGGAATCGAGGAGGCGGGCATTCACCATGTCCTGGCGCGCCACGAACAGGGCGCGGGGTTCATGGCCGACGGATACGCGCGCGCGACGGGGCGGCCGGGGGTGGCCTACGTCATCACCGGGCCGGGGCTGACCAACATCCTCACCCCGCTTGGCCAGGCCCATTCCGACAGCGTGCCGGTGCTGGCGATCTCGTCTTGTCTGAACCGGGCCGATCTGGGCATCGGGCGCGCGCGTCTGCACGAGATGAAGGACCAGGAGGGCGCGGCGGCCACCGTCTGCGACTGGTCGAAGACCGCGATGGACGCGGCCAGCGCCTATCAGCTTGTCGACCGGGCCTTCGCGGAGTTTGCCGCCGGGCGCCCGCGGCCCAAGCACATGCAGGTCCCGATCGAGGTTCTGGGCGCGCTTGCCCCGGAATTCGGACCCGCGCGTCCGTTGCCCGCCCTGCCTGTCGCCACCGATCTGACGGCGGTGGTGGACCGGATCGGCGCGGCCAGACGCCCGCTTTTCGTCTTTGGCGGTGGCGCACGCGGCGGATGGCAGGCGGCGCGCCGGGTTCTTGCGGCGACGCGCGCGGCCAGCATCGTGACCTATGCCGGGCGCGGGATCGTCGCCCCGGACGATCCGCATTACCTTGGCAGCTACTTCGCCCGACCCGACTCCGAACGCGTCATGGCGCGCGCGGACCTGATCGTCGCCGTCGGCACCGAGCTTTCCGAGGTGGACGCCTGGCGGACGCGCCCCTTGCCGGAGGTGCCGACCATCCGGGTCGATATCGACCCGGCGGAACTGTATGACGACAACTCCGCCGACCTCGCGGTTCTTGGCGATGCGGCGGCGTTCCTGTCTGCCCTTGCCGACGTTCTTCCGGTGCGCGATGCCTCCGGTTGGGATCCGGCGGAGATTGCGGCGACCCGCGCCCGCTGGCGCGCGGAGACCGACGCGGAACGCCCGGGCATCGTGCGCATCGCCGATGCGCTGCGCGACTGCCTGCCCGCGCGGACACGGATCTACAGCGACATGACCCAGTTCGCCTATGTCGCCAAAGAGGTCTGGGACATGGCGGAGCCAGGGCTTTGGCACCATCCTTACGGCTTCGGGACACTGGGCTATGCGATGCCTGCGGCGATCGGCGGCAAGGTGGGGCTGCCGGGCGATCCCGTCGTCGCCATCGCCGGCGACTACGGGCTGCAGTACACGATCCAGGAACTTGGGACCGCGGTGGAACTTGGCCTGCCCTTGCCGATCCTCGTTTGGGACAACGGCAAGCTGAAGGAGATCGAGGAATCCATGGTCAGGTCGCAGATCGCGCCGAATGCCGTGGTCGCGCGCAATCCCGATTTCCTGCGCCTGGCCGAAGCCTACGGGGCCCACGCGGTGCGCCCCGGATCGCTTGCAGCCCTTCAGGCCGCGGTCACCGCCGCGCTTGCCGCGGACCGTCCGACGCTGATCCACATGACACCGGACATGGCCTGAACCGGATTGCCTTGCCGCTGGCCCCGGTGCCGATGGACCCGGGGCCGGTTGGCCCGATGCGGAACCGGCGGCCGCGCCGGCGTCAGTTCCAGCAGGACACGAGGACGGTCATGCCCTGCGCGAGCTTGGTCAGGTCTTCGGGCGCCATCGCGCCGGACCTATCCGTCGCCGCGGGCACCAGGCCCTGTGCGGCCAGCGCGGGCATGATCGTCGCGGTATCCAGCGCATAGCCCAGATCCTCGGGCAGGACGCGGCCGTCGCTTTCCTTGCGCGGCAGAAGCATGCCGATCACCGATCCGCCCATGTCGAAGACCGGACCGCCGGCATCGCCCGCCAGCGTCCGCAGCGTCAGCCGGGCGATGTCTTCCTCGCCGTCAAGGCCCTTGCCGTCGGCAAGTGTGCCAAAGGTCATGACCGGCTGGGTCAGCGCATCGCCGTAGGAATAGCCGGCCACCGCCACCTCTGAACTCAGGCGGGGCAGTTCGGCGCGGAAGGCAGCGTGGCTCATCGGCAGCAGCGCCTCGCGCGGCTTGAGGATGGCGATCCCCAGGGCGGCGTCGCGATAGGCGACATCGGCGTCGTGCGTGCCGTCGATGGTGACGCGGCTGCACTGGTCCAGAACCTCGACCGTTGTCATCACCGTGCCCGACGCGTCGATGTAGAAACCGCTGCGCGACAGGATCGGCCTGCGCACCTCGATTCCGGCGATCAGATCCTCGTGCGGCTCGGCCAGCGGCTGTCCAAGGCTGTCGTCCAGCGCCTGTGTTCCGGTCGGCTTGAAGCTGGACTTCAGCGTCTGAAGGATGCGGTCGGCGCGCTGCGTGTCGGCGGGTTTCCAGACAAGGGTGAAGCCCTTGATAAGCCCGCCGTCCAGCCGCGCCTCGGTATAGGATGCAATCTCGGCGTTCGCGCCGGCGATGCTGAAACGGTTGCGTTCGATCCCGCGTTCGCCGTCGAGCGGCACGATGGTCAGTGTCTGCATCAGGTCGTAAAGCGCGAAAAGCGAATTCTGGTCCCCGGGCTGTGAAATCAGGAAGACCTGAAAGCCCGAGCCGTCACGTTCGCCGTAGTGGACGAAGGGCGGATTGTAGCGGTCGAAGGCAACAAGCCCGAGCGGCAGGCTGATTTCGATGCCCGCCTCGATCTCGCGGATGTCGGAAAACCCGAACGCCGCCTGTTCGGCCTCGTAGGCGCCGATCAGTTCGGCGCGCTGGCGGGTCGTCATGACGCCGGTGGGGGTGTGGCCGGCCGAGGTCTGCCATTCGGCCATGCTGCGACGCGACCCCGGGCCGATCGCCCCGTCGATGGCGCCGGCGTAGTGGCCCGACCATTGCAGCGCGGTTTGCAGAAGCATCCGTTCCTCCCGGGTCAGCAGCGCTTCGGCGGCGCGCGCCTCTGCCTGCGTCTCTTCCGGCTCGGCGACGGGCTCGGGGGCGGGGGCTTGCGCCACCGGTTCCGCGACGGCCTCCGTCGGGGCGGGTTCCGTCACGGCGACTGCCGGATCGACGGACGGTGCCCCCGCCACGGGCCAGTAGCGCTGGCGGAACCGGGTGCCGTCGGTCACATAGCTGTCGTCAGGGATCAGCCGGTCGCTCTTGAGCCGCGTCAGCGCCGCCCCGGCCTCGTCCGGGCTGTAGGGGCCAAGCGCGACGGCATACCATCCTGTCGACATGGCAAAGCCCGCCACGTTGCCGAAGGCGCCGGAATAGGCGCGCGCCCGTTCCTCTGCCTCTGCCAGCGTCGAATGCGCCTCGATCTGCACCCAGGTCTCTTGCGCATGGGCGCCGCGCGCGCCGAGAAGAGACATTACCAGAACCAAGAACCAGAGTGCATGACGCATTCGAACAAATTCCCTTTGTTTCCGATCGGACGAATCCGGCGCCGAAACTAGTGAGGATAGGCGGGAAGGTCACGCCAAAAACCCCTCGCGCCGATTGACCGCCCCCGGGCTGTTGCCTATTGAGAACGCGCTTTCGCAGCTCAGCAGGCCCGATATGACCACGACCGCCCCGCGTTCCTTCCAGGAGATCATCCTGCGGCTTCAGTCCTACTGGGCCCGGCAGGGCTGCGCCGTCCTGCAGCCTTACGACATGGAGGTGGGTGCGGGCACGTTCCATCCGGCGACCACGCTGCGCGCACTTGGGTCGCGGGCCTGGGCGGCCGCCTATGTGCAGCCCTCGCGCCGCCCGACAGACGGTCGCTATGGCGAGAACCCCAACCGGCTGCAGCACTATTACCAGTACCAGGTACTGATCAAGCCGAGCCCGGCGAACCTGCAGGACCTTTACCTGGGCTCGCTGGCCGCGATCGGCATCGACGCGGGCCTTCACGACATCCGCTTTGTCGAGGACGACTGGGAAAGCCCCACCCTTGGCGCCTGGGGCCTGGGCTGGGAGGTATGGTGCGACGGCATGGAAGTCAGCCAGTTCACCTATTTCCAGCAGGTCGGCGGGCACGACTGCAAGCCGGTTTCGGGCGAACTGACCTATGGGCTGGAACGCCTTGCCATGTATGTCCTTGGCATCGATCACGTCATGGACATGCCTTTCAACGACCCGCAGGCGCCGATCCCGCTGACCTACGGCGACATCTTCCGCCAGACCGAACGGGAATACAGCCGCTGGAACTTCGACCAGGCCGATACGGAGATGCTCCTCAAGCATTTCGAGGATGCCGAGGCGGAATGCGAACGCATCCTTGCCGCCCCGGCCGAGGACAATACGGGCCGCAGGATCGTCATGGCCCACCCGGCCTATGATCAGTGCATCAAGGCCAGCCACCTGTTCAACCTTCTGGATGCGCGCGGCGTGATCTCCGTCACCGAACGGCAGGCCTATATCGGCCGCGTGCGGGCGCTGGCCAAGAAATGCGCCGATGCCTTCGTGACGACCGAAGCCGGCGGCGGGGTCGCGGCGTGAATGGCAAGATCATCGGAGGATTCCTCGTGCTGAGCGCCCTCGTCGCGGGGGCCGCGATGTATTACCTGCAGGTCTACGCCTTCTATCGCCCGGTGGAGGTGTCTTCGCCCGCCGCGGCGATCCGCCTGGTGTCCCTGGGCGGCGTGCAGGAGGCGATGCTGACCTCCGATTTCGAGGCGATCGACGCCGACAGCTCTCCCCTGCGGTTTCGCGGATGCTTCGTCACGCCGATGACCCTTGCCATGCTGAGCGAAACCTTCGAGACCTACGAAGACCCGACGCCGCTGAACGCGCCGCCCTGGTTCGGCTGCTTCGACGCCGAACGGATCGGTGCGGATCTTGAAACCGGCGCGGCCCTTGCCTTCCTGTCCGAAAAGAACATCCACCCGGGCGTGGACCGTGTCGTCGCGGTCTATCCCGATGGTCGGGCCTATGCCTGGCACCAGCTGAACGAAAGCGCGGAAAAGTAAATGCCCGACCTTCTCATCGAACTCTTTTCCGAGGAAATCCCCGCCCGCATGCAAGCGCGGGCGCGCGATGACCTGAAGAAGCTTGTCACCGACGGTCTGGTCGAGGCCGGCCTGACCTACCGGGCGGCACAGGCGTTTTCGACCCCGCGCCGCCTGACGCTGGCCCTCGAGGCGCTGACGGCCGAAAGCCGCGCGGTGCGCGAGGAACGCAAGGGCCCGGCCGTCGGCGCGCCCGAAAAGGCGGTCGAGGGGTTCCTGCGCTCCACCGGCCTGACGATGGACCGGCTCGAAGTCCGCGACGACAAGAAGGGCCAGGTCTACTTCGCGGTGATCGAAAAACCCGGCCGTCCGGCGGCCGAGATCGTGGCGGAGGTTCTGGAAACCACGATCCGCAGCTTCCCCTGGCCAAAGTCGATGCGCTGGGGCACCGGCACGCTGCGCTGGGTGCGCCCGCTTCATTCGATCCTGTGCATCCTGACCGACGACCACGGGGCAGAGGTCGTGCCGCTCGACATCGACGGGATCGCGTCGGGCAGCGCCACGCGCGGCCACCGCTTCCTTGCGCCCGATGCCTTCGCGGTCACGGGCTTCGACGACTACCAGGCGAAGCTGAAGCGCGCCCATGTGATCCTGTCGTCCGACGACCGTGCCGACCACATCTGGCACGACGCCACCACCATGGCCTTCGCCGCCGGGTTGGAGGTGGTGGAGGACAAGGGCCTTCTTGCCGAGGTCGCCGGTCTCGTAGAATGGCCTGTCGTCCTGATGGGCAAGATCGGCGAGGATTTCCTGGGCCTGCCGCCCGAGGTGCTGCAAACCTCGATGCGCGAACACCAGAAGTTCTTTTCCTGCCGCAACCCGAAGACGGGGCGGATCGAGGGCTTCGTGACCGTCGCCAATACCGAAACCTCCGACCACGGCGCGACGATCCTGAAGGGCAACCAGAAGGTGCTGTCGGCGCGGCTTTCCGACGCCAGGTTCTTCTGGGAAAACGACCTGCGCACCGTGAAATCCGTGGGGATGGAGGGGATGGCCGCGGGCCTTGCCAACGTCACCTTCCACAACAAGCTCGGGAGCCAGGCCGACCGCATCGCCCGGATCGAGGCGCTGGCACGCGAAATTGCGCCCCTCGTCGGCGCCAAGCCCGACCTCGCGGCCGAGGCCGCGCGGGTGGCCAAGGCCGACCTGCAATCGGCGATGGTGGGCGAGTTCCCCGAGTTGCAGGGCACGATGGGCGTCTATTACGCCAAGGCGGCGGGCCTGCCGGAGGCCGTGGCGATGGCCTGCAAGGCACATTACCAGCCGCTCGGGCCCTCGGACGACGTCCCGACCGACCCGGTCTCCGTCGCCGTGGCACTCGCCGACAAGATCGACACGCTGACCGGTTTCTGGGCGATTGACGAGAAGCCCACCGGAAGCAAGGACCCCTTCGCGCTGAGACGGGCGGCGCTGGGGGTGATCCGGTTGGTGTTGGGGAATGGGGTTCGGATTGGACTGGCGAGATGGCTTGTCCGGAGCGAAGTCAACTTGCGAACCGCCATCATCCGCGCCACCAACTTTGAGAGTTTCGAGAGAGAAGACGAATTGGCCGTAGCGCTCATGCAAGTTGCTGGTCTGTCAAAAGAACTTGCAGAAGAAAAAGCAGCCGATTTGATGGATGAGCGAGTTGGCAGAGAAGCGGCGATTCAGGCTCTTGAGGAGAAACTTGGCATCGCCGGCAAGGACATTGAGGCAAGAACAACAGCCGAACTCCTCGCCTTCTTCCACGACCGCCTCAAGGTCCACCTGCGCGACGAGGGCATCCGCCACGACGTGATCGACGCCTCGCTTGCCATGCCCGGCAACGACGACCTCACCCTCCTCGTCAGGCGCGCCGAGGCGCTCGCCGCGTTCCTCAAGACCGACGACGGCGAAAACCTCCTCCAGGGCTTCAAGCGCGCCAACAACATCCTGACCCAGGCCGAGGCAAGGGACGGGGTCGAATATTCCTTCGGCGCCGACCCGAAATTCGCCGAAGACCCGGCCGAACGCACCCTCTTCACCGCCCTCGATGCGGCCGAGGGCGCCATCGCCCCCGCGATGAAGGCCGAGGATTTCGCCACCGCGATGACCGCGATGGCGTCCTTGCGCGCCCCCATCGACGCCTTCTTCGAGGCGGTGCAGGTCAACACCGACAACGCGGTGGTGCGCCGCAACCGCCTGAACCTTCTGTCCCGCATCCGCCAGATCTGCCTTTCCGTCGCGGACCTGACGAAACTCGAAGGCTGATCCCCTTCATCTTGCGGGAAATACCTCGGGGGTGCGGGGGCGGCGCCCCCGCCCCGAAGGGTCCGTGCGTCGCGCTGGACAAGTGGCGCGAAGGGCGTATTCTGCACGCCTTGAAAGGTATGCCGCAGTGCAGAAACACACAGACTTCGCCGAGTTCACCGAAATCACCCCCGCCGCGGGGATCGAGACCGCGCGCCACGGCTGGCGGGCGAAGTGCCTTCAGCGGCTCATCCGGCTCGACATGCCGGTGCCAAAGACGGTGTCGCTGCCGTGCGAGACCGTCCGCGCCATCGCCGCCGGGCAATTGCCGAACACCGAACGCCTGGCGGGCCTCTTCGCCGGTGTCCTCGTCTCCGTCCGTCCAAGCCCCGCGAACCCCGAATGGGGCGGGCCGGGGACGGTGCTGAACGTCGGGATGAACGCGGCCAAGCATGCCGAATTCGTCGCCACCCAGGGCCAGGCCTTTGCCGACGCGACCTATCTTGGCTTCGTGCAGTCCTATGCCATCCATGTCGCGCGGCTCGACCCCGACATGTTCACCGCCGAACCCTCGTCCGAGGCGCTGGCCGCCGCTCTGGCCGCCTACGAGGCCGAGATGGACGAGGAGTTCCCCCAATCCGCCGCCCGCCAGCTTTCCGAGGTGCTGCGCTCGATGGCGCGCGCCTGGGAAGGCACGACCGCGCGCCTTCTGCGCGAGGCGAAGGGCGCGCCCGCCGACGCCGCCCTTGGCCTTGTCGTGCAGGAAATGGCCCAGGCGATCGGGCCGGGCCTCTCGGGCGCGGGTACCATCCAGCTGATCGAGACGGTGACCGGCGCCCCGCAGGTGACGGGCCGGTTCCGCGGGCTCAACCCCGCCAACCGCAAGGCCGAGGAAACGCTCTACCTCGTCAAGGACAAGCGCGGCCAGTCGCTCGAGGAGACCGCGCCGGCGGTCTTCGCGACCTTGCAGGAGCAGTGCCGCCGCTGCCGCGAGAAGCTGCGCGAGGAGATGCAGATCGAATTCGCGCTCGAAAGCGGGGCGCTGAAGATCATCGACGCGACGCGGGTGAACCGGTCCGCGCGCGCGACGGTGCGCACCGCCGTGACGCTGGCGCAGGAACGGATCATCACCCGGGAAGAGGCGATCCTGCGTGTCCAGCCCCGCGCGATTTCCGAACTTCTGCACTACCAGGTCGATCCGCGCGTGCCGCGCGACCGGGTAGCGCGCGGCATCGCGGCCAGCCCCGGCGCGGCGTCGGGCAGGATCGTCTTTTCGGCCGCCGATGCCCAGGCTTCCGCCGCGCGCGACGAACGCTGCATTCTCGTGCGCCGCGAAACCGCGCCCGAGGACATTCGCGGCATGCATGCCGCCGTTGCCGTCCTGACCGAACGCGGCGGCATCACCAGCCATGCCGCAGTCATCGCGCGCGGCCTTGGCCTGCCCTGCATCGTGGGCGCGTCGGACCTGACGCTGGATCTGCGCGAGAGGCGGTTCACCACCCGCGACGGCCGCACCTTCCGCGAAGGCGACGTGGTGACGATCGACGGCACCAACGGCGAGGTTCTGGCCGGCTCGGCGGAGATGTTGGAACCCGCGCTTGACGAATGGTTCCGCACGCTTCTGCACTGGGCCGACAATGTGCGCGACATCGGCGTGCGCGCCAACGCCGACACGCCCGACGACGCCCGCACCGCCCGCATGTTCGAGGCCGAGGGGATCGGCCTGTGCCGGACCGAACACATGTTCTTCGACGAAGATCGCCTGACCGTGATGCGGGAGATGATCTTCGCCAACACCGCCAAGGACCGGAAAGTTGCGCTGGACCGGCTCTTGCCGATGCAGCGCGCGGATTTCATCGCGCTCTTCGACATCATGGCCGGGTTGCCGGTCTGCATCCGCCTTTTCGATCCGCCGCTGCACGAATTCCTGCCGCAGGACCGCGAGGGCCTGCGCGAACTGGCCGAGGCGCTGGACCGGCCGCTGTCCGAAGTGACCCGCCGCGTCGAGGCGCTGAGCGAGTTCAATCCGATGCTCGGGATGCGCGGCGTCCGGCTGGGGATCACGGTGCCGGAAATCTACGACATGCAGGCCCGCGCGATCTTCGAGGCGACGGTCGAGGCCTCGCGCCGGGGGGCAGCGGTCGTGCCCGAGGTGATGATCCCCCTGGTCTCCGCCAAGCGCGAGGTGGAACTGGTCAAGACCCGGATCGACGCGGTCGCAGCAGCGGTCAAGACCGAACAGAAGGCCGATTTCGACTACCGGCTTGGGGTCATGGTCGAAACGCCGCGAGCGGCCCTTCGCGCGGGTGAGATCGCGCAACACGCCGCTTTCCTGTCCTTCGGCACCAACGACCTGACGCAGATGACCTACGGCCTGTCGCGCGACGACGCGGGCCGCTTCATGGGCGCCTATGTCCAGCAGGGCGTCTATGCCGAAGACCCGTTCCATGTCCTCGACAGCGACGGCGTGGGCGAATTGCTGCTGATCGGGTCGGAACGGGGGCGCGAAGTCCGGCCGGAGGTGACGATTTCGGTCTGCGGCGAACACGGCGGCAACCCCGAATCTATCGCGTTTTGTCGCAGGGCGGGATTCGACTATGTTTCCTGCTCGCCGTTCCGGGTTCCGGTCGCGCGACTGGCGGCGGCGCATTTCGCGCTGCTCGAACCAAGGCAGGATTCGGAAAGAATCTGAAAATCAGGATGTTGGCGGCGAACCGGGCGTTTGCGGCAACAATATGGCCCTATGCTGAATCGGGCGACAAATGGGCCTCTTCCGGTCCATTTGTTGCTATTTTGCAACAAGGGTAGACAGTCCGACGGGTTTGCGCTATGCCCGCCGACGGTCATTGCCTGGGGGCTGTGGCTCGTCGAAGCTATTCGGGAAACTACCAATGTCAGTGCTGATGCGCTGGGCGGCGCCTGTCGTCCTGCTCTTCGGTCTTGCCGGAGGCGTTCACGCCGAGATGACGGTGAGCCAGTCGAACGACCCGGACGGGTCGATCGGTGTTCATTTGACGGCGCTTCTGGGACAGGAGCGTTCGGCCATCAAGACGCTTGACGCGGCGGCCATCGCCGCCGCTGCGACCTTGCCCGCCAAACCCGCCAAGTCGCGGGCCAAGCCGGCAATGTCCTACGATGCCGCCTGGCTTGCCGCCCAGCCGAAACCGGAGCTGAGCCAGGAGCTTGAGTGCCTGGCGCAGGCGCTTTACTTCGAGGCGCGCGGCGAGACGATCAAGGGCCAGGCCGCTGTGGCGGAGGTGATCCTGAATCGCGTGGACAGCCCCGCCTTCCCGCGGACGGTCTGCGGTGTCGTCAATCAGGGCGGATCGGGCGGTTGCCAGTTTTCCTACACCTGCGACGGGCGCGCCGAGGTCATCTCGGAACCCGAGGCATGGAAGCGTTCGGCCAAGATCGCTGCTGCCATGTTGAAAGGCGCGCCGCGCACCCTGACCGAGGGCGCGACCTATTTCCACACGCCGCATGTGACGCCACGATGGTCGAAGCGTTTCGAGCTTACGGCGCAGATCGGGTCGCACCTATTCTATCGCCAGCCTGTGATGACGGCGCTGAACTGACGCGCAAGGTCGCGTCCGGTCTGCCCCTTCTCGCCACTTTCCCTTAGGATGGCGCGATCTTGAGGGGCAGACCATGACCGACAACATCGCTGAAGCTTTCGAACATCCGGAGGCGCGCGCCCGCGCTTCGGGCGGCTTGCCTGACAGGCTGTCGCTTCGCGATTTCATTGCGACCGCCGATATCGGTGCGTTCCAGGAAGAACGCGGCGAAGTGCAGCGTCTGCGTTTCAACATCGTCGTGGAGATCGCGCCGCTGCCATCAGGGCTTGATGACGATGTGGACCGGATCCTGTCCTACGACCGGCTGATCGAGGCGGTGGAGGCGGAACTGTCGCGCGAACGGCTGAACCTGCTTGAAACGCTCGCCGAGGGCGTGGCCGCGCGAATCCTCGCGGAACCGCAGGCGCGCCGTGTCTTCCTCAGGGTCGAGAAGCTGGACCGCGGCCCTTTCGCGCTGGGGGTTGAGATCGTTCGCGATACCGCCTTGCAGGCGGTCCAAGACGCCGCGCCCCCGCCGCCGGTTGTGGTCCATCTGTCGCCCGATGCGCTGCGCGCGCCCGATCTTGCAAAGGTGGTCGGCTACCATCTTTCAGGCGGCGACCCGGTGGTGCTGACGCTTGGGCTTCCCGAAGAACCACGCCCGGATGCGGGAACCGAAGACGCCAGGCGACGCATCGCACTTCTTGCGATCGAACAGAACGCCTGGGCGCTTGCCGCGCGCGACACCCGGCTGAAGGTCGTCGCGACCCGCACCGAGCTTGACTGGGCGTTGCGCCATGGTCGTCCGGCCGTCTGGGCACCGTCCAAGATCGTTCTGGATACGCCCGGCGCGCCCGTCGCCCTTGCCGCCGACGGCGCGGCGCTGGCACTGTGGCTGGCCGAGCTTCTTGGGGCGCGGTGTCTGATTGTTCACGGAACTGACACGATCCCGGCGGGAAGCCGCGTGCCGGTTCAACGGCGCTGACACGGGCTTGCCAAGACCGCCGCTTCGTCGGACAACCGCCGCCATGGATTACTTCAGACCGATTGCGATGACCGACCCCGCCCGGCCCGAGGGCGCCCTGGCCCTGGCCGGTGGCTGGTGCTGGTTCGACCGGGTCGAGGTGCTGGACCGCTCCGGCCGGCGCGAGGTCATCGCCGCCGACGAACTGCCCGAAGACCGGCGCGCCGCGCTTTGCGCACGGCGACCGGATTTCCTGGGCATGGCGCTGGACCGTCCGCGGATCATGGGCGTCCTGAACGTGACGCCGGACAGTTTTTCCGATGGCGGGCTTTATGCCGAAGCCGCCCGGGCCCGCGACCGCGCCCTTGCGATGGCGGCAGAGGGGGCCGAAATCATAGACATCGGCGGTGAAAGCACCCGCCCCGGGGCCGCCGATGTGCCGCTGGCCGAAGAGACCGAGCGCACTGCCCCCCTTGTCGCGGCGTTACGGCAGGCGGGGCTGAAGACGCCGGTTTCCATCGATACCCGCAAGGCGCCCGTCGCCTGCGCGGCGCTGGATGCCGGGGCGTCCATGGTCAACGACGTTTCGGCCTTTGCCTACGATGCCGCACTTGGCCACCTTGTCGCGGCGCGCGGTGTGCCGGTTTGCCTGATGCATGCGCAGGGGGTGCCCGCCACGATGCAGAATGATCCGCGCTACGCGGATGTCCTGCTGGATGTCTACGACTATCTGGCGGAATGCGTGCGCGAGGCCGAGGCGGTCGGAATCCCGCGCAGCAGCATCATGGTCGACCCCGGGATCGGCTTCGGCAAGACGCAGGACCACAACCTTGCCCTCTTGCGGGGGCTGTCGCTGTTTCACGGGCTGGGCTGCGCGATCCTGCTCGGCGTCTCGCGCAAGCGGTTCATCGGCACGATCGGCGGGGCGGACGAAGCGGCCCGGCGCGGCCCGGGCACCATCGCGCTGACGCTTGCGGGCATCGCGCAGGGCGTGCAGTGGCACCGTGTCCATGATATCGGCGAAACGAGGCAGGCGATCCGGCTTTGGCAGGCGGTCGCGGGAGGAGAAGGCAGATGACGCGCAAGCTGTTCGGCACAGACGGGGTCCGCGGGACTGCGAATACCCATCCGATGACCGCAGAGATCGCCTTGCGCCTGGGCGCGGCGGCCGGCCGGTATTTTCGCACCGACGGTCGCAACGGCCACAGGGCGGTGATCGGCAAGGATACCCGGCTGTCGGGCTACATGCTGGAAAACGCTCTGACCGCCGGGCTGACATCCACCGGCATGAACGTGCTGCTGCTTGGCCCCGTGCCGACGCCGGCGGTGGGTTTTCTGACCCGGTCGATGCGCGCTGATCTGGGCATCATGATCTCGGCCAGCCACAACCCGGCCGAGGACAACGGGATCAAGTTCTTCGGGCCCGACGGTTTCAAGTTGTCGGACGAGGCCGAAGCGGAGATCGAGCGGCTGGTGGCCGGAACGATCGACCCCGCGCAGCCCAACAACATCGGTCGGGCCAAGCGGATCGACGACGGCCTTGGCCGTTATGTCGAATACGCCAAGACAACCTTTCCCGCGCGCGGTCAGCTTTCAGGCATGAAGATCGTGATCGACGGCGCCAACGGCGCCGCCTACAAGGCTGCCCCGCAGGTTCTTTGGGAACTGGGCGCCGAGGTGATCCCCGTCGGCGTCGCGCCGAACGGTCTGAACATCAACGACAAATGCGGTTCGACGCATATCCGCACGGCCGCCGAGGCGGTGGTGGCCCATGGCGCCGATCTGGGGATCAGCCTGGATGGCGATGCGGACCGGGTGATGATCCTGGACGAAACCGGCCAAGTCGCCGACGGCGATCAGATCATGGCGCTGCTGGCCGGGCGCTGGGCCGAGGCGGGTCGCCTGCGGGGCGGGGCGCTTGTCGCGACGGTGATGTCGAACCTTGGGCTCGAAAGGTTCCTGCAGGGGCGCGGGCTCAGGCTGGAGCGCACCGCGGTGGGCGACCGATATGTCGTCGAACGGATGCGCGAGGGCGGCTTCAACCTTGGCGGCGAACAGTCCGGCCACATCGTGATGACGGACTACGCCACCACCGGTGACGGCCTGATCGCCGGGCTGCAGTTCCTGGCTGCGATGGTCGAGACGGGGCAGAAGGCGTCCGAACTGGTGCGCCAGTTCGAGACCGTGCCGCAGATGCTGAAGAACGTCCGCTATGCCGATGGCAAGAAGCCGCTTGAGACCGAAAGCGTCAAGGCGGTGATCGAGGCCAATGCCGCCCGCATCAAGGGCAAGGGCCGCATCCTGATCCGCAAGTCGGGAACCGAACCGCTGATCCGGGTCATGGCCGAGTGCGAGGACGAAGCGCTTCTGGCCGATGTGGTTGACGAGATCGTGGGCGCGGTGGCGGCGGTGGTTTAGCTCAGCCGCCTTCGGTCAGAAAGGCCCAGGTAAGGAGCGCGGCGAGCGCCGCCTGAATGACGGTGATCGCGATACCGGCAAAGCGCCAGCCGCCGACCTCGGGCACACGCCGCGCCGTGCGCAGGACCGCCCGCGTCAGAAGGACGAGGTAGACAGTCAGCGCGCCGTAAAGCACCAACGATACGATCCGGTGCGCGCCGGGGCCAAGGAAGATCGCGGTCAGCAGCGGCACCAGCACCAGAATCGGCACGATGATCAGCGCGACCCCGTAATTGCCGATCCAGAACGTATCGCCCAGTCCCAGCCGGCCGGAAAGAAGATCGCCGAACCAGTGCGGCGTGAAGATCCGCCGCCGCTCCGCGATGCTGCGCGTCAGGTCGTCATATTCGGAACCGGCCATGCGATCCTCCCGTCGGGACTGAGTGTCCATTCTGGACCATCCGCCGCCAATGAGAAAGGGCGCCCGGAGGGCGCCCTTCCGGAACGAAGTGCGAAACCCTAGTTCCGCGACTTGTCGACCATCTTGCCCTTGGAAATCCAGGGCATCATGGCGCGCAGCTTCTCACCGACCTTCTCGATCTGGTGTTCGTCGTTGATGCGGCGGGTCGCCTTGAAGAAGGGCTGGCCGACGGCGTTTTCCTGCATGAAGTCGCGGACGAACTTGCCGGTCTGGATGTCGGTCAGAACCGCCTTCATCCGCGCCTTGGTCTCGTCGTAAGGCAGTATGCGCGGGCCCGAGACGTATTCGCCGTATTCGGCGGTGTTCGAGATCGAGTAGTTCATGTTCGCGATGCCGCCCTCGTAGATCAGGTCCACGATCAGCTTCACTTCGTGCAGGCATTCGAAATAGGCCATTTCCGGCTCGTAGCCAGCTTCGACCAGGGTTTCGAAGCCCATGCGGATCAGCTCGACCAGGCCGCCGCACAGCACGGCCTGTTCACCGAAAAGGTCGGTTTCGCATTCCTGGCGGAAGTTGGTCTCGATGATGCCCGAGCGGCCGCCACCGATGGCGGAGCAGTACGAAAGGCCGATTTCCATTGCCTTGCCGGTGGCGTCCTGATGGACGGCGACAAGGCAGGGCACGCCGCCGCCCTTGACATATTCGCCGCGCACCGTGTGGCCGGGGCCCTTCGGCGCCATCATGATGACGTCGACGCCGGGCTTCGGCTCGATCAGGCCGAAATGCACGTTCAGGCCGTGGGCGAAGGCGATGGCCGCGCCTTCGCGCAGGTTGTCGTGAACATATTTCTTGTAGGTCGCGGCCTGCAGTTCGTCCGGCATGGTGAACATGATGACGTCGCACCAGGCGGCGGCCTCGGCGATGCCCATGACCTTCAGGCCTTCCTTTTCGCACTTCGCGGCGGAGGGGGAGCCTTCACGCAGCGCGATGACCACGTTCTTGGCGCCGGAATCGCGCAGGTTCAGTGCATGGGCGTGGCCTTGCGAACCGTAGCCGAGGATGGCGACCTTCTTGTCCTTGATGAGGTTGATATCGCAGTCGCGATCGTAATAGACGCGCATGATGCGTTCCTTTCTTCGTTTCTGGCGGCGAGCATAGCGATGCGCGCCGGAATTCCCGTTCAAAATTTGACAGAAAACGGCAAATGTGTAAAAAACCATTCTTAAAAAGTTCAGAACATGAATGAATCATGCTCATAGACGATACGGACCGCAGGATCCTCCGGCATCTTCTGTCTGAACCCGGGCTGGCGACCGCCGACCTGGCGGAACGCGCGGGCGTGACGGCCGCGACCTGCTGGCGGCGGCTTGAAAGGTTGGTCGAAGGGGGGATCCTGCGCGGGCAGCACGCCGTCGTGGATTGGCGCGCGCTCGGCTGGGCGGTCGAGGTCAGCTTGCGCTTCACGCTGGACAAGACCAACCCGCGCGCCTTCGACGAGTTTCTTGACGCCGCCCGAAACGTGCCAGAGGTGATCGAGATCCAGACCTTTCTTGGCCGCGTCGATGTGCGGCTGAACGTCATCGCCCGTGACATGGGCCATTATCAGGAAGTCTACCGCGACCGCATCCTGACCCTGCCGCATATCGCCGATATCGAAAGCCTGATGCTTGTGTCCACCATCAAGGACAGCGGGAGCCTGCCGCTGTGATCGCGCTTGACGACACCGACCGCGCCATCCTCAGGGTGCTGGTCGCCGATGCCACCCAAAGCGCGGGCGCCATAGGCCGATCGCTTGGCCTGTCACAGCCAGCCGCCTGGCGCCGCATCCGCCGGATGGAGGAGGCGGGCGTGATCGCGGGGCGCCGGATCGACCTGGACACGGCCGCGCTTGGTTTCGGGGTCACGGTCTTTCTGGGCGTGAAGCTCGCGACCAAGGGCCGGGTCAGTCTTGAGGATTTCGAACGTGCGGCGACGGCGATCCCTGAGGTGCAGACTGTCCAGCATGTCCTTGGCATGTACGATTACCGTTTGCGGGTGACGGCCCGCGACCTTGCCGATTTCGAACGCGTGCTGCGCCGCCGGATCATGACGCTGCCCGGCGTTGGCAATGTCGAGGCGAATGTGCTTCTGTCGGAGGAACGCCGGCCCGGGCCGCTCGGCTAGGTCCGGCCGCGACCGGCACCCCGCCTCGAAGGCGCAATTTTGTTGCGCGATGTCGCTGGCGTCTGGTTTTTTCATGCGCGGGGCCGCTAGGCCGGGGCGCGTCACCTTGGAGGATATCATGCCCGCACTCTTGCAAACCATCGATCCCGAAGGCCTTGAGGAGTTTTCGGTCGTCTTCACCGACCGGTCGCTCAACCACATGAGCAAGCAGTTCCAGGGCGTGATGCGCGACATCTCGACCATGCTGAAAGAGGTCTACAACGCCGATGCCGTCGCGCTGGTGCCGGGGGGCGGAACCTATGCGATGGAATCGGTGGCGCGGCAGTTCGCCAGGGGCAGGCGCGCACTGATCGTGCGCAACGGATGGTTTTCCTACCGCTGGACGCAGATCTTCGAGGCGGGCGGCTTCGCCGCGGAAACCCATGTCGCCATGGCGCGCCGGGCCGGCAACGACCTGCAGGCGCCCTTTGCCCCCGCCGCGATCGAGGACGTTGCCGCGCGCATCGCCGAGGTGAAGCCCGACGTGGTCTTCGCCCCGCATGTGGAGACGGCCAGCGGCATGATCCTGCCCGAGGGCTATCTCAAGGCGCTGGCGCGCGCAGCGCACGACGCGGGCGCGCTTTTCGTGCTGGATTGCATCGCCTCGGGCTGCATCTGGGTCGACATGAAGGATGTGGGGGTCGATGTGCTGATTTCCGCGCCGCAAAAGGGGTGGTCGGCCTCGCCTTCGGCGGGCCTTGTGATGATGTCCGCCGAGGCCGAGAAACGGCTTGAGGCGACGGCATCGGACAGCTTCGCGCTTGATCTGAAGAAGTGGCGGGCGATCATGGCGGCCTACGAGGGCGGCGGGCATGCCTATCACGCGACCATGCCGACAGATGCGCTGAAGGCGTTCCGCGACACGATGGCGGAAACGAAGGACTACGGGTTCGAACGTCTGCGCGCCGCGCAATGGGCGCTCGGCAATGCCGTCAGGGCAGAGCTTGCGGCGCGCGGCATCCGGTCGGTCGCGGCCGAAGGTTTCGGCGCGCCGGGCGTGGTGGTCAGCTACACCGACGACCCCGAGATCCAGAACGGCAAGAAGTTCGCGGCCCAGGGCGTGCAGATCGCGGCAGGCGTGCCCCTGCAGGTCGGCGAGGGCGAGGGCTATCGCAGTTTCCGCATCGGGCTTTTCGGGCTCGACAAGCTATACGATGTCGATGCCACGGTCGACCGCGTGCGCCGCGCCCTTGACGCGGCGATGGCCTGACGATCGGCCGGGCGCGGACGGTCCTAGCGCATTCCAAGCCCGGCCTTCATCAGCGTCTTGCGTACCGGCGCCAGCGAATAAAGTGCATTGAGCGCCCCGGCCCGGAGGTCGCGCAACGGCGGCGCGGACAGCATCGAGGTGCGGTTGAGAAGGTCGATGCCCATGACCCGTGCCTTGACCTCGGGCCAGCGGCGGCGGTGATAGGCGCCCAGCATCGCGCGGTCCCCCAGCCGGTCGGGCGCGGCCCTGGCAAGATCGAGAAGGCAGGCCAGATCGGCCAGCGACATGTTCAGCCCCTGTGCGCCGATCGGCGGCACCACATGGGCGGCCTCGGCGATCAGGGCGGTGCGCTCGGCCTCGAACCGGTCGGCGATCTGGGCGATCATCGGCCAGACGGACCGGCGGGTGACAAGCGTCAGCGGACCGAAAAGACCGGCGGACCGGGTAAACATCTCTGCCTCGAATTCGGGGACGGGCAGGGCGGCCAGCCGTTCCGCCTCGGGGCCGCGGTCCATCCAGACGACGGCGGAAGAGGGTCTTGTGTCGCGGTCGGGCAGCGGGACCAGCGTGAAGGGCCCGCCGGTCCGGTGAATTTCGGTCGACACGTTGTGATGCGGGATCGGATGCGTGACCGCGAAGGCCAGTGCCTTCTGGCCGTAGCGCAGCGTCTTCACGCCGATGCCCGCCCCTGCGCGGACCGGGCTTGCACGGCCATCGGCGGCGATCAGAAGCCGCGCCACGACAAGCGTTCCGTCCGACAGCGTCACCCGCGCCTCGCTTTCGCGGGTCAGCACGCTTCGGGTCGCGGTGCCGGGGCGGAAATCCACGTTCGGCAATTCGGCGATGCGCGCCACCAGTTCGCGCCGCAAGAGCCAGTTCGGGAAGTTCCAGCCGAAGGGTTCCTCGCCGATCTCGGCCGCGTCGAAATCCTTCACGATCCTTGGTTCGGGCGTGTCGCCGCCCGCGTCGACGATGCGCATGACCCGCAGCGCCGCCGCATGCGGTTCCAGCCGCTGCCACAGCCCCGCCTCCGCCAGAACGCCGCGCGCCGGTTGCAGGAAGGCGGTCGTGCGCATGTCCGCGCCCTCGGCCGCGGCTTCGGTGACCGGGGGGGCCGGATCGACGCAGACGACGGAAAAGCCCGCCGCCCCGAAGGCCGCCGCGGCGGTCAGTCCTGCGACGCCGCCGCCGGAGATGAGGATGTCTGTGGTCTGGGGATGCATGGCCTGGCTCCTTCGCGCGGAAGATAGTCCGTTCCGCGCGCCGGGGCCAAGCGGCATTCCGTCCCGCCGGCCATTCGCAGCCCGCGATTTCCCGCCCGCTACTTCCCGCCCGCTACTTCCCGACGGTAATCAGGATCAGGGTGGCGAAGATGACCGGCACCATCGCAAGCGCCGTCATCGCCAGCGCGACAAGGCCCCAGGTCTTCACCGCAAGGACCATCACGGTAAGAAGGATCACCAGCGCATACCAGATCGTGTCGGCATCGCCGTTCGCGATGTCATAGGCGATCCAGCCGATGACGGGAATGTGGTGGAACCAGGACCGCGCGGGTCGCTGGAGGGAAATCGGCATGTCGGTCATGGAAAGCTCCTGTTCGCAGCGCCTAGTTAGGTGCGCGCGGCGCGCGGCAGGAGGGGGCGTTTCGCCGCAGGGGTCAGGCGAGTTGTCGCAGGAAGCCCTCAAGGTCGCGGGTGTGGTGGTGGATATGCGGGGCCGGGTCGGGTTCCGGCGCGACATGGACGGTGCGCATGCCCATCGCGTGCGGTTCGGCAAGGTTGCGCGCGTCATCCTCGAACATCGCCGCGCGGGCGGGGTCGGTACCGTCGCGCGACAGGATGGTTTCAAAGGCGGCGCGTTCCGGCTTGGGGCGGAAATCCGCATGCTCAACCCCATAGACCGCATCGAACAGCCCGTGCAGCCCGCGTGCCGCGATGACCCTTTCGGCATAGGGTCCGCAACCGTTCGTATAGACGATCCGGCGGCCCGGCAGAGCGGCGATCGCGGCGCGGAGCCCCGCGTCGGGGCTGAGCGCATCAAGCGATATTTCGTGTACCTCGGTCAGATATGGGCCGGGATCGACACCGTGTTCGTGCATGAGCCCGGCAAGCGTCGTGCCGTAGCGCGCCCAGTAGTGGCGGCGCAGGCGATCCGCCTCGTCGCGGGCGACACCAAGCGATTGCATCACATAGTGCGTCATGCGCACTTCAATCTGGTCGAAAAGCCGCGCCTCGGGCGGATAAAGCGTGTTGTCCAGGTCGAAGATCCAGCAGGTGACATGAGCAAAACGGGCGGCGGGCATGTTAGTCCCCTCGGCTTGGCGCGGGCGGTTGTCTCACGATGCGGCGCGGCGGGCAAGGGGCGCGACGGCAAAGCCTCTTGCCTCGGTGCCCCCGTGCGGCCTAGGTTTGCGCCCCGTCCAGTGGGGCCAGGAAAGCCGATGCAGAAAGACGCCTATTCGCTCATCCTCGAAGCCATCGAGGGGGGAACCTACCGCCCCGGGGACCGGCTGGTGGAATCCGAACTGGCCGAACGCCTTGGCGTGTCGCGCACCCCGGTGCGCGAGGCTTTGCAACGGCTCGAGACGCAGTCGATGCTGACGCGCGACGGCAGGTCGCTGATCGTCGCCTCGCTGGATCACAACCAGCTGGCGGAGCTTTACGTCGTGCGGGCGGAGCTTGAGGGGCTGGCGGCGCGGCTGGCGGCCAAGCACGCGACCGAAGAGGAAATTCGCGTCCTGCAGGACATGATCGAGGAAGACCGCGCGCATCTGGGCGATCCCGATGCCCTGTCGCGTGCCAACCGGCGCTTCCACAAGCAGATCCATCTTGCGTCCCACAACCGCTATCTCGTGCAGCAGCTTGGCCTTGTGCACCGGTCCATGGCGCTTCTGGCGACCACCTCGCTTGCCGCCGAGGGTCGGGGCGAGACGGCGCTGGCCGAACACGAGGCCATCGTCACGGCGATCGCACGCGGGGATGAGGCCGCCGCCCAGAACGCGCTCAGGGCCCATATCTCCAAGGCGTTTGAAACGCGGCTGAAGCTTGACGCGGCGTCGCTCCGGCGCGCAGAGAGCTGAACCGCCCCGCCGCCCCGCGCTGCATCAGCCTAATGGCTTTCCATGAAGTCCCGGGCGATGTCGAAGAAGGCGGCGACGCGGGTGCTGCCGCGCCGCTCCCGCAGGCAGATCAGCGCCTCGTCCATCGGCATCGCATCGGCGCCTTCGATCGACAGGGGCACAAGGCGCTGGTCGGCTCCGAATTCGGCGGCGGACACGAACCCGACCCCCGCGCCCGAGGCGACGATCTCGCGCACGGCTTCCCGTCCCTCGGCCTCGATCACGGGTTCAAGCGCAAGGCCCTGCGCCCGGGCCGCGGCCTCTAGCTTCTGGCGGGTGCGCGATCCGCTTTCGCGCATCACGAGCGGATGGCGGGTCAGCTCGCCCAGCGATACCGAACGCTGCGAAGACAAAGGATGGCCGCGCGCCACGAAGGCGATGATCGGCGTGGAATTCAGCCGGATGAACTCGAAATCCCGGCTTTGCGGGATCTCGCCCAGGACGCCGATGTCGGCTTCGTAGCGGTGCAGGCTTTCGATCACGGTGTCGGTATTGCCGGCGCGCATTGAAATGCGCACCCCCGGATAGCGTTCGCGGAACCGCGTCAGGATCTGGGTCAGGTGGTGGGCGCTGTCCGCGACGATCCTGAGCGTTCCGGCCCGCAAAGCGCGCGATTCAGACAGAAGTTCCAGCGCCTGCTGTTCGTTGTCGAAAAGCCTGCGCGTGATCTCCAGCAGCCGGTCGCCCGCCGGCGTCAGCGCGACCTGCTTCTTGTTGCGGCTGAAGAGAAGGACATCGTATTCCTCCTCTAGTTTGCGGACCTGATCGGAAATCGCGGGCTGGGTCAGGTGCAGCTCTTCCGCCGCGCGGGAAAAGCCGCCGCTGATGGCGACATAGTGAAAAGCTCGAAGCTGAACATACCGCATTGTCGATTCCGTCAGGTCCGCGCCGGGCCGACGCCCGGGTGTTGGCGGAGTATCGGTAAGCCCAGCTTATATGACAATACAAATTAACGATTTTACATATATCAAATGGCGTGAGAGATACCGCGCAGGCCGTAACTCGATCCAGGAATCCCCGATGCCTGCTATCTCCGATCCGCTTCCCGCCCCCCGCCTGGGTGAACCCTATCTTCTGACGCCGGGTCCGCTGACCACCGCCTATTCGACGAAGGAGGCGATGCTGAGGGACTGGGGGTCGTGGGATGCCGATTTCCGGGCGATGACCAAGTCGCTTTGCGATCAGCTGGTCGCGCTGGCCGGGGGCAGCGGCGGCGATTTCGTCTGCGTGCCGATGCAAGGGTCCGGGTCTTTTTCGGTCGAGGCGATGCTGGGCACCTTCGTGCCGCGCGACGGCAAGGTTCTGGTGCTTGCGAACGGGGCCTACGGGCTGAGGGCTGCCGAAACGATGCGCTACCTTGGCCGCGCCTACACGCTGATCGACAAGGGCGACTACATGCCCCCCCGGGGCGACGAGGTGGGCGCGGCCCTCGACGCTGATCCGGCGATCACTCATGTCATCGCGATCCACTGCGAAACCTCGTCGGGCATCCTGAACCCGGTGGCCGAGATTTCGGAGGCCGTCTATGCGCGGGGCCGCAAGCTCTTGATCGACTCGATGTCCGCCTTCGGGGCCATCGACCTTGACGTGAATCGCATCCGCTACGAGGCGATGGTGTCTTCGGCCAACAAGTGCATCGAGGGCGTGCCGGGCTTCGGCTTCGTCGTCGCGCGCCGGACCGAGCTTGAAGGCTGCAAGGGTAACTGCCATTCGCTCGCGCTCGATCTGCATGCGCAATGGGCCTACATGGAAAAGACCGGCCAGTGGCGCTATACCCCGCCCACCCATGTCGTCGCGGCGTTTCTCGAGGCGCTGCGCCTGCATGCGCAGGAAGGCGGCGTCCCGGCCCGTGGCGCGCGCTACATCCGCAACCGCGACGTGATGGTCGAGGGGATGCGCGGGCTTGGCTTCGAAACGCTCTTGAAGGATCGCTGGCTGTCACCGATCATCGTGACCTTCTTCTGCCCCGCGGATCCGAACTTTGTCTTTTCGCGCTTCTATGAACTGATGAAGGACAGGGGTTTCATCATCTATCCCGGCAAGCTGACGGTGGTGGACAGCTTCCGCGTCGGCTGCATCGGGCGGATGGACGAACATGTGATGCGCAAGGTGGTCGAGGCCGCGAAGGAGGCCCTGGCAGTGATGGGCGTGACCTCTGCCGCCCCGCCCGAAGCCGCCATCGCCGAACGCGCCAAGCTTGCCGCCTGAGGCGGTCCGAAGATACTGACGGAAGGAATTCAGATGAACATGATCAACCGCGCCCCCGTGACGGCGAACGACCGCGTCTATCCCTGGCCGAAAGTGCCCGCCGTGGCGATCTGCCTGGATGGGTGCGAACCCGAATACCTGGACGTGGCCATCGCCGAGGGGCTGATGCCCACGCTGAAGCGGATGCGAGAGACCGGGACCGACCGGCTGGCGCATTCGGTCATTCCGTCCTTCACCAACCCCAACAACCTTTCCATCGCCACGGGCCGTCCGCCCAGCGTTCACGGCATCTGCGGCAACTATCTTTACGAGCCGGAGACCGGGCAGGAAGTGATGATGAACGACGTGCGGTTCCTGCGCGCGCCGACGGTCTTCAAGCAGTTCTACGATGCCGGCGCCCGCGTCGCCGTCGTCACCGCCAAGGACAAGTTGCGCGCGCTCCTGGGTGCCGGGCTGCAGTTCGACGAGGACCGCGCCATCGCCTTCTCGTCGGAAAAGTCGGGCACCACGACCAAGGCCGATCATGGCATCGACAACGCCAGCGCCTGGCTTGGAATGCCGGTGCCCGAGGTCTATTCGGCGGAGCTGTCCGAATTCGTCTTCGCGGCGGGCGTGAAGCTTTTGAAGGAATGGAAGCCCGACGTGATGTATCTGTCGACGACCGACTACATCCAGCACAAGTTTGCCCCGGACGAGAAGGGCGCCAAGGACTTCTACGCGATGTTCGACCGCTACCTGGCCGAGCTTGACGCGCTGGGCGCGGCCGTCGTGGTGACGGCGGACCACGGGATGAAGCCCAAGCACAACGCCGACGGCACGCCCGCGGTGATCTATGTGCAGGATCTGATGGATGCCTGGCTGGGCAAGGACGCGGCGCGGGTGATCCTTCCGATCACCGACCCCTATGTCGTCCATCACGGCGCGCTGGGGTCCTTCGCGACGGCCTACCTTCCGCAGGGCGCGGACCGGGATGACATCATGCGCCGCCTGCGCGACGTGGATGGCATCACGCTGGTCGTGACGCGCGAGGATGCGGTGACGCGGTTCGAACTGCCCGCCGACCGGATCGGCGATATCGTCATGATCTCGGGCGAGAACATGACCATCGGCACCTCGGCCCACCGCCACGACCTTGCCGCGCTGAAGGAGCCCCTGCGCAGCCACGGCGGCTTGACCGAGCAGGAGGTGCCGTTCATCGTCAACCGCAAGGTCGATCTGCCGAACGCGCCAGTGCTGCGCAACTTCGACGCCTTCCTCTATGCCTGCACGGCGGCGGCGCTTTGACCATGAAGGATCAGGACATGACGACGATCGAGGTCCGGCACGAAGGCATGCGGATCGGGGGGCAGACGGTCTTCACCGACAAGGTGATCGAGGTCCGCTATCCCTACACCGGCGAGGTGGTGGGAACCGTTCCGGCGGGCACGGCGGAACATGCCCGCCGCGCCTTCGAGATCGCGGCGAACTACCGTTCGAAACTGACGCGCTACGAGCGCAGCCAGATCCTGAAGCGCGCGGGCGAGATCATCGGCGAGCGGCGGGACTATCTGGCCAGATGGCTGGTGCTGGAACTGGGCATCTGCTGGCAACATGCGGTCTATGAGACGAAGCGCGCGCAGGATGTCTATACCTTCGCCGCGGCCCAGGCCCTGCAGGACGACGGGCAGATCTTCTCCTGCGATCTGACGCACAACGGCAAGGACCGCAAGATCTACACCAAGCGCGAGCCGGTCCGGGCGATTTCGGCGATCACGCCTTTCAACCATCCCCTGAACATGGTCAGCCACAAGATCGCGCCCTCGATTGCCACAAACAACTGCATGGTCTGCAAGCCGACGGAACTGACGCCGCTCACGGCACTGACCCTTGCCGATATCCTCTATGAGGCCGGATTGCCGCCTGAAATGTTCCAGGTGGTGACCGGTCTGCCGCAGGACATCGGCGACGAGATGATCACCAATCCCAATATCGACATCATCACCTTCACCGGCGGGGTGCCGGTGGGCAAGATGATTGCCGCGAAGGCGGTCTACAAGCGGCAGGCGCTGGAGCTTGGCGGGAACGATCCCCTGATTGTGCTCAACGACCTGGATGACGCGGACCTCGACAAGGCGGCGACGATTGCGGTGGCGGGGGCGACCGGCAATTCCGGCCAGCGCTGCACGGCGGTCAAGCGCATCCTCGTGCAGGAAAGCGTGGCGGACAAATTCGTGCCGCTGGTGCTGGAGAAGGCGAAGAAGATCAGGTTCGGCGATCCGATGGACCCCGCGACCGAACTGGGCTGCGTGATCCATTCCAAAGCCGCCGAGCTTTTCGAGAAGCGGGTCTACATGGCCGCCGATCAGGGCGCAAAGGTGCTTTACGATCCCGGCCGCAAGGGCGCGCTCTTGCCGCCGATCGTGGTGGATCACGTTCCCCATGACAGCGAGCTGGTGATGGAGGAAACCTTCGGCCCGGTCATTCCGATTGTCCGCGTGCCGGACAATGACGAAGAGGTCATGCGCATCTCGAACTCCACCGAATTCGGCCTGTCGTCGGGCGTCTGCACCAACGACTTCCGCCGGATGCAGGCCTATATCGAGGGGCTGAACGTCGGCACGGTGAACATCTGGGAACAGCCCGGCTACCGGATCGAGACCTCGCCCTTTGGCGGCATCAAGGACAGCGGCAATGGCGTCAAGGAAGGCGTCACAGAGGCGATGAAGTTCTTCACCAATGTGAAGACCTATTCGCTGCCCTGGCCACGTTGAGCCTGAGGCGGGGGCGGGAGCCTCCGGCGGAGGTATTTGGGGCAAGATGAAGGGGCAGGACGTGATCACCCATACCGAAGGCGAATCGAACACATCCGAAGCGCGCCGGGCCTGGGCGGCGCGCCACCCCGACGCGGCGACGCGGGAACTTCTGGCGCGCGATGCCGGGGCCTTCCTGCACCAGTCCTTGTCTTCGCCCTGCGTCTCGACCATCGCGAAGGCCGAGGGCATATGGATCGAGGATACCGCCGGGCGGCGCTACATGGATTTCCATGGCAATTCCGTCCACCATATCGGCTATGCCCATCCGCGCGTGGTCGCCGCGATCAAGGCGCAGCTGGATGATCTGAGCTTTTCGCCGCGCCGGTTCACCAATGCGGTTTCCGTGGACCTGGCCGAGACGCTTGGCGCGCTTGCCCCGGGCGATCTGGGCAAGGTGCTTTTCACCACCGGGGGCTCGGACGCGAACGAGGTGGCGCTGAGGATCGCGCGGGCCGTAACGGGGCGGTTCAAGACCGTCAGCTTCTGGGATGCCTTCCACGGCGCTGGGTTCGGGGCGTCGAGCGTCGGCGGCGAGGCGACGTTTCGCAGCCATATCGCGGGGCCCCTGCTGCCCGGGGCGGAACATGTCGCGCCTTTCAACTGCTACCGCTGCGCCTATGGGCACAAGGGGCCGGAAAGCTGCGGCCTTGCCTGCGCGAAGATGGTCGAGTTCGTGCTTGAGCGCGAGGGCGACGTCGCCGCGGTGATCGCGGAGCCGATGCGTGCGGTGCCGACGGTGCCGCCGCCGGGCTTCTGGAAGGCGGTGCGCGAGGCGTGCACGCGCCACGGCGCGCTTCTGATCATGGACGAGATTCCGACGGGCCTTGGCAAGACCGGCCGGATGTTCGCATTCGAACACGATGACATCGTTCCCGACATCGTGACGATCGGCAAGGCGCTGGGTGGGGGTATCCTGCCCGTCGCGGCAGTGATCGCTCGACGGGATCTGGATGTCTGCGGCGATTTCGCGATCGGCCACTACACGCACGAGAAGAACCCGGTGACGGCGCGCGCCGCGCTGGAGACGCTTGCAGTGATCCGCGAGGAGGGGCTGGTCGACCGCGCGGCGACGCTCGGGCGGCACGCGATCGACCGGCTGGGCGACATGGTCGGCGCCAGCCCGATCGTTGGCGAGATCAGGGGCCGGGGCCTCATGTTCGGGGTCGAGATCGTCGAGGACCGGGAGACGCGCAGACCCGGCAAGGCCGCGGCGGAACGGATCTACTACCGTTGTCTCGAGGCGGGGCTCAGCTTCAAGATCAGCGCGGGATGCGTGCTGACATTGTCACCGCCGCTGACTATCGCGGCCGGGGATCTTGACCGCGCGCTTGCCATCGTCACTGCCGCGATCCTGGCCGAAGGCGCCTGACAGCCCGCGTCTGCCCGACCGAATCTGCCCGGGTACGGTTCCGTTGAAGCCACCGGCCCCGCACCGGCGGTTCTGACGGTCGAGCCATCACCAATCATCGACAATTTTTGCGTATCTATAAGATAAATAGATTTTACTTATTGATTGCGCGTCCGCAAACTCCGTCAAGGAAAGTGCCGAAGATGGGCCGGTTTCATCCGGTTGTCATGTTCGGACGCTACCGAACACAAGGAAGCCTGAGGCGGGCAATCGCTAACAGGTTCGTTCGCGGTGCCACGGCATCGCCCAACACTGAGGGTAAAAATGACCAAATCGACAACTCTGGCACTCGGCGCTCTCGCACTCGCCCTGAGCACCACCGCACTCTGGGCTGAAACCGAGCTGACCGTCTATACCGCGGTCGAGGCGGAAGACCTGGAACGCTATGCCGCGACCTTCAACGAGGACCACCCGGACATCAAGGTGAACTGGGTGCGCGATTCGACTGGCGTCATCACCGCCAAGCTTCTGGCGGAAAAGAACAATCCGCAGGCTGACGTGATCTGGGGCCTGGCCGCGACCTCGCTTCTCGTTCTCAAGACCGAAGGGATGCTCGAACCCTATGCGCCGGCCGGGCTGGACGCGATGGATCCGAAGTTCCGCGACAGCGACAATCCGCCCTCCTGGGTCGGGATGGACGCCTGGGTGGCCGCGATCTGCTACAACACCGTCGAAGGCGAAAAGCTGGGCCTGACTCCGCCGGCCAGCTGGGCCGACCTGACCAAGCCCGAATATGCCGGCCATGTCGTCATGCCGAACCCGGCTTCCTCCGGGACCGGCTTCCTTGATGTGTCCAGCTGGCTCCAGCTGATGGGCGAAGAGGGCGGCTGGGCCTATATGGACGCGCTGCACAACAACATCGCGGCCTATACCCATTCCGGTTCCAAGCCCTGCAAGATGGCGGCGGCGGGCGAAACCGTGATGGGCGTTTCCTTTGCCTTCCGGGGCGCCAAGGAAAAGGCCAACGGCGCGCCGGTCGAGATCATCATCCCCGAGGAAGGCATCGGCTGGGACATGGAGGCGACCGCGATCGTCGCCGGTACCGCCAAGGAAGACGCGGCCAAGGTGCTGGTCGACTGGTCGGTCACGCCCAAGGCGATGGAGATGTACAACGTGGGCTACGCCGTTGTCGGGATCCCCGGCATCGCCAAGCCTGTGGAGCATTTCCCCGCGAACATCCCGGAGAAGATGATCGACAACGACTTTGAATGGGCGGCGAACAACCGTGCCGCCATTCTGGAGGAATGGTCCAAGCGCTACGACGCCAAGTCGGAGCCGAAAGGCTGAACCAGATCCCCGGCAGAAAAGGGGGCGCCGACGGTCGGCGCCCCTGTTTCCGCGCATACCCGACCGGATGACAAGCATGAGCGAACTGCAAGCGGAGGGGGCCGTGGCCACCCCTGCCGAACCGTCCTATTTGAAGATCGAGGGGCTTTGGAAAGCCTTCGGGGATTTCATCGCGCTGCGCGAGGTCTCGCTCGACATTGCGCGTGGCGAATTCATCTGCTTTCTGGGGCCGTCCGGCTGCGGCAAGACCACGCTCTTGCGTGCGATCGCGGGGCTTGACCCGCAATCGCGGGGCACGATCCGGCAGGGCGGTCGCGACATCTCCGAACTGCCCGCCTCGCAACGCGACTACGGGATCGTGTTCCAGTCCTACGCTCTCTTTCCGAACCTGACGGTGGAACGCAACATCGCCTTCGGGCTGGAGAACACGAAGCGCCCCAAGGCCGAGATTGCCGCCCGCGTGAGGGAGCTTCTGGCGCTGGTCGGTTTGCCGGATCAGGCAAAGAAGTACCCCGCGCAGCTTTCTGGCGGCCAGCAGCAGCGCATCGCGCTTGCCCGCGCGATCGCGATCAACCCCGGCCTGCTGCTTCTGGACGAGCCGCTCTCGGCGCTCGATGCCAAGGTGCGCGTCCATCTCAGGCACGAGATCAAGGAACTTCAGCGCAAGCTTGGTGTGACCACCATCATGGTGACCCATGACCAGGAAGAGGCGCTGTCGATGGCCGACCGGATCGTCGTCATGAACCACGGCGTGATCGAACAGATCGGCACCCCGACCGAGATCTACCGCCATCCCGCGACGCTTTTCGTCGCCGACTTCATCGGCGAGACGAACCGCATCGCGACGACCTATTCCGGCGGCGCGGTCAAGCTGGGCGATGCCACACTGCAAACGCGCGAGACCGGTCTGGCCGACGGCGCGGCCGTTACGGTCGCGGTCCGGCCCGAAGACGTGCTTCCCCATGCCATCGGGCACGAGGCCGGTACGAAGCCCAACCACCTTCCGGTCCGCATCGTCGACATGGAATTCCTGGGCTCCTACTGGCGGACGCATCTGGCCAGCGCCGCACTGGGCGGCACGCCGCTTGTCGCGAATTTCTCGATGAACGCCGTGCGCAGGCTTGGCCTTTCCGCCGGTGCGGAGATGACGGTGGAATTGCCCGCCGAGCGTGTGCTGGTCTTTCCGCAAGGGGACACCCGGGGGGGCGCCCATGGCTGAGGCGGCCGCCCTTCCCGCGGGCCGCACGACGCGGCTGAAGATCGACAGCGACGGCTGGATCAAGCGCGCCTTCATGGGCGTGATCGCGCTTTACCTTGTCGCGGCGCTTGCGCTGCCGCTTTATGCGATGCTGTCGAAAAGCTTCGTGACCTACGGTTTCGACCTTTCGCGCTACGAATTCCAGGTCAGCGACGAAAGCGGCACCGTCTGGGGCGACCCGGTCACGGCGGCGGCGCTGAACGAAGCGCTTGGCAAGTTCGCGCCCGAGGATCTTCGGTCAAGTTCCGACGGCCGCCTTTCGGCGCCCGATCTTTTCCCCGATTTCAGTTTCCGCAGCCCGGTGAAATACCGCATCCGCGGCACCTCCGACAACGCGCCCTATCTGGTCGGGCTCGACCTCCAGAATTCGACCGAATGGCGCGAGCTGGACAGCAACACCTTCCGGCGCGTGAACCTGCGCCCCGTCACCACCACGGGATTGCAGAACTACCAGGAATATTTCTCCAACCCCGTGCTGTTCTCCTCGATCGAGAATTCGCTTTTCATCGCCTCCGTCTCGACCGTGCTGACGGTGCTTTTCGCCTTCGGCTTCGCCTATGCGATCAACCGGTCCTGCATGCCCTTCAAGGGCGCCTTCCGCCTGATCGCGATGATGCCCATCCTGGTGCCGTCGCTGCTGCCCGGAATCGCGCTTATCTACATGTTCGGCAACCAGGGGTTCCTGAAGGGTCTTCTTTTCGGCCAGACGATCTATGGCCCGCTGGGCATCGTCATCGGTTCGGTCTTCTTCACCTTCCCGCATGCGCTCATCATCATCTCGACGGCGCTTTCGATTTCCGACCAGCGGCAATACGAGGCGGCCGAGAGCTTGCGGGCCTCGAAATGGCGGACCTTCTGGACGGTGACGATCCCCGGCGCGCGTTACGGCCTGATCTCGGCGGCCTTCGTGACCTTCACGCTGGTCATCACCGATTTCGGCCTGCCCAAGGTGATCGGCGGGCAATACAACGTGCTCGCCATCGACATCTACAAGCAGGTCATCGGCCAGCAGAACTTCGAGATGGGGGCGGTCGTCTCGGTCGTCCTGCTGATCCCCGCCATCGTCGCCTTCATCGTCGACCGGCAGGTGCAGAAGAAACAGGTCTCGCTCCTTTCCGCCCGTTCGGTGCCCTATCAGCCCAAGCCCAACCGCCGCTTCGACATGACGATGCTGGCGTGGTGCGCGACGATGGGCGTCTTCATCGCCGGGATCATCGCGGTCTGCCAGTTCGCGGCGCTGATCAACTACTGGCCCTATGACCTGAGCTTCTCCTTGCGCAACTACGACTTCAACCGGATGGATGGCGGCGGCTGGGCTGCCTACTGGAATTCGCTCGAACTCGCCGCGCTGACCGCCGTGATCGGCACCGCGATCATCTTCACCGGCGCCTATATGGTGGAAAAGATCGACGGCTTCAAAACCGGCCGGGCGGTGTTCCAGTTCCTTGCCATGCTGCCGATGGCCATTCCGGGGATGGTGCTGGGCCTTGCCTACATCTTCTTCTTCAACAACCCGGCGAACCCGTTCCACTTCATCTACGGCACCATGGCGATCCTGGTCGTGTCGACGGTGACGCACTTCTACACCGTGGGCCACCTGACCGCGCTGACCGCGCTCAAGCAGATCGACGCGGAGTTCGAGCCGGTCGCCACCTCGCTCCGCCAGCCGTTCTGGAGGCTTTTTGCCCGCGTCACCGTGCCGGTCTGCCTGCCCGCGATCCTCGATATCTCGATCTACATGTTCGTCAACGCGATGACGACGGTGTCGGCGGTGGTGTTCCTTTATTCGACCCACACCGCGCTCGCCTCCGTCGCCGTCCTCAACATGGACGACGCGGGCGACATCGCGCCGGCGGCCGCGATGGGCATGATGATCTTCTACACCAACGCGACCGCGAGGATCCTGCACGCGTTCGCCTCGCGCCGGATCCTGAGCCGCACCCAGGCCTGGCGGGTGAGGTAGGGCGGGCTTCAGCCCGCCTTTTGCTGGATGCCGGATGCCGGGCAGAGGTCCGGACTACGGGGGCGCCTGCGCCGGAGGACCGAAAGGCAAAGGTCCAGTGGACCTTTGCCCGGTCCGATTGCCCGGCGGCGCAAGCCGAAGGGCAAGGGGCTATCCGCTAGCGCCATTCGCCCGTAATCGGGACGCGCGCGGTAGTAGAGAAGCGGCGCAAAAAATCTGAGCAATTGCTCCAAATCACCGACGCATGCTAACCAATAAAAAACTATGAAGCTTTCACGATATGGACGTCAAAAACTTTTGTGACAAGGCTTAATCGGCCTCATCTGATGAGATTGTTCCCGATAGGTCTCCTACTTGGGTATCACAGGTAATCTTCATGATCTGCGACTTACTTATTAGATTCAATATCCCTTTCTCTTTAAATACCGCGTACTCATCCAGCACAATCATTAGCCTCCCCGAGAGTTTCTCTTGAGGAGTGAAAATGGTACAATCTCTCCCCTTCGAAAGGGATCCAAATAATAGTCCGCTTAGAAGTGATGTCGTAAGCATCCAGAACGAAAAACTCATTATCTGATCAAGGTACGCCGATTGATAGTTTCGATGCATCCATATTAAAACAGATAGCTCCCAAAAAGTGATCAGCCATGCAACGAGGATAAAGAAAACCCCTACGAAGATTGGAATAACAATACCATACGGCCTTACAAAATCAAAAGCCACCCCTCCAATCATCGCAAGTGCTGCAAAGCCCATGAAAACGATGAGAAATCCCGTAAGGATAAACCATAACTTGGAAAACACCCGCCCAACGAGCGGTGCATCCGAGATGCCACGGCCTGCGTCCAGCGTATCCAAGTACGTCTTTGATATATATCTGATAGATGCAACCGCAAGGCCTCCAAATGGTGCCAAAATTCCAGAATTATAGATAATGTGTTTGAATGATAGGAAGCCAGCAAGAGAATTGCTCATTCCGGCAAGATACCCGGCATGGAAAACTAGAGATATAAAGAATATAGCGGCAATTGAATTCGCCTTCGAGAACAGCGCGGCGGTTCCAATCTCGAAGCTGCTATAGGACTTTCTATCTTCGTCCATCTGCTTTCCATACCAGTGATTGTCGACTTGCTTACTTCAATTCAAGCATGCAATAAGCGGAAGATGGAACAAGGGCCGTGCCTTGGGTTTCTTTATAATACATCCCCCCCTCAAACATCCAACTCCTCCACAAATCTTGCGTTCTCGGAAATATACTGGAACCGCAGTTCGGGTTTCTTCCCCATCAGCCGCTCGACAAGGTCGGAGGTTTCGCCCGGCGCGTCCTCGTCGATCGAGACCCGGATCAGCTTGCGGGTCGCGGGGTTCATGGTGGTGTCCTTCAGGTCCTTGGCGTCCATCTCCCCCAGGCCCTTGAAGCGTTGCACGTCGATCTTGCCCTTGCCGCCAAGGCCGGTGGCCAGCATCCGCTCCTTCTCCGCATCATCCGCGACGTAGATGCGCCTGGCTCCCTGCGTCAGCCGGTATAGCGGCGGGCAGGCGAGGTAGAGGTGCCCCTTGTCGATCATCGGCCGCATCTGGGTGAAGAAGAACGTCATCAGAAGGCTGGCGATATGCGCCCCGTCCACGTCGGCATCGGTCATGATGATGACCTTGTCGTAGCGCAGGTCATCGACGTTGAACCGCGTGCCCAGCCCGACGCCAAGCGCCTGCGTCAGGTCGCTGATCTCCTGGTTGGTGCCGATCTTGCCAGAGGCCGCGCCAAGGACGTTCAGGATCTTGCCGCGCAGGGGCAAAAGCGCCTGCGTCGCCCGGTCGCGCGCCATCTTGGCGCTGCCGCCCGCGCTGTCGCCCTCCACGATGAAAAGCTCCGTCCCCTCGCGGTTGGTGGCGGAACAATCGACCAGCTTGCCGGGCAGCCGCAGCTTCTTGGTCGCCGACTTGCGGGCGGTTTCCTTTTCCTGCCGGCGGCGCAGGCGTTCCTCGGCCCGCAGCACGAGGAAGTCGAGGATCGCGCCCGCCGACTTGGTGTCCGATGCCAGCCAGTTGTCGAAATGGTCCCTCACCGCGCCTTCGGTCATCCGCGCGGCGGCCTCGGTCGACAGCCGGTCCTTGGTCTGGCCGACGAACTGCGGTTCGCGGATGAAGCAGGAAACCAGCGCGCAGCCCCCGGTCATCAGGTCGTCGCGGGTGATCAGCTCGGCCTTGCGGTTCTTCACCAGATCGCCATAGGCGCGGATGCCCTTGAGGATCGCCGCCCAGAACCCCGCCTCGTGCGTGCCGCCCTCGGGCGTGGGCACGGTGTTGCAGTAGGACTGGATGAACCCGTCGCGCGACGGCGTCCAGTTGATCGCCCATTCGACGCTGCCCGGTTCGCCGTACTTGTCCTGAAAGCCGACCTTGCCGGCGAAGGGCCGGTCGGCATAGGTCGTCGATCCGTTCAGGCTTTCGCCCAGATAGTCGGCCAGGCCCCCGGGAAAGTGAAAGACCGCCTCGCGCGGGGTCTCGCCATCCTCGATCGCCGATTTCCAGCGGATCTCGACCCCGGAGAAGAGATAGGCCTTGGACCGCACCATCTTCATCAGCCGCGCGGGCTTGAAGCGGTGGTGGCCAAAGATCTCCTCGTCCGCGTGGAAGGTGGTGGCGGTGCCGCGACGGTTCGGCGCGGGACCGACCTTGCGGACGGGGCCAAGGGGGATGCCCCGCGAAAACCGCTGCTCGAACAGCTCCTTGTTGCGCGCCACCTCGACCACAAGCGAATCCGACAGCGCGTTGACGACCGAGGCGCCGACCCCGTGAAGCCCGCCCGAGGTCTCGTAGGCCTTGCCGGAGAACTTGCCCCCCGCATGGAGCGTGCAGAGGATCACCTCGAGCGCGGACTTGCCGGGGAACTTCGGATGCGGGTCGATCGGAATACCACGCCCGTTGTCGCGGATCGTGACCGCGTAATCCTCGTGCAGTTCCACCTCGATCCGGCTGGCATGGCCCGCAACGGCCTCGTCCATCGAGTTGTCGAGGATCTCGGCGACCAGATGGTGCAGCGCGCGTTCGTCGGTGCCGCCGATATACATGCCCGGCCGCTTGCGGACCGGTTCAAGCCCTTCGAGAACCTCGATCGAATGGGCGTTGTAGTCGTCCGCCCGCGCGGACAGAAGATCGTTCGGCATGGCACTGCTCTTCGTTCTGGTTGGCCGCGGATTAGACCATGCAAGGGGGGCAGGGGCAAGCGGTCGGGGTTGATATCGCGGTGTCGCTGCCCGAAATATGGGGCAAGGATGCGCCACACGCACTAGGGAGGCGACGATGTGGAATGATCGCTATGCCGGGGACGAGTATCTGTTCGGCACCGCGCCAGCCGATTTCCTGCTGCGCGCGGCGCCCTGGCTGACCCCCGGTGAAAGCGCCCTTGCGATCGCCGATGGCGAGGGGCGCAATTCGGTCTGGCTGGCCGGGCAGGGGCTTGCCGTCACGGCCTTCGACCCCGCGCCCAACGCGGTCGCCAAGGCGCGGCGCCTGGCGGAGGCGAAGGGCACGGCGGTGGAGTTCCACCTGACCGACCTTGATGGCTGGGACTGGACGCGGCAGTTCGACATCGTCGCCGCCATCTTCATCCAGTTCGTCGCCCCGGCCGAACGCCCGCGCCTGTTCGATCGTATCAAGGCGGCGCTCAGGCCCGGCGGGCTTCTTCTCCTGCATGGCTATGCGCCGCGTCAGGTGGACTACGGCACCGGCGGCCCATCGCGGCGGGAAAACATGTACACACTCGACCTGTTGCACGATGCCTTCGCGGGATGGCAGGTGCTCAGGGCCGAGGATTTCGATGCCGATGTCGACGAGGGGCGGGGCCATTCGGGCCGCTCCGCCCTGATCGACTTCGTCGCGCGCAAGCCGCTTTGATCCCTTGCAGCCGCCGGTCTTGCAGCCGCCGCACGGGTCAGGCACGCGCCGCGCCGGTCAGGATGGTTCCGCCTCGCGCGCGGCCCACATCCGCGCGAAGGCTGGCCGCCTGTGCAAGCGGGTGATCCAGTCCTCGACCGCCGGGAACTCCGCTATCAGCCCGGGCGCGGGCATCGCGTAGCGTACGACCTCGGCCATGTTGATGTCGGCCACGGTAAATCGGCCGCCAACCAGCCAGCCGGTTCCGGCCAGGCCCTCGTTCACCACGGCCAGCGGCCGGCGCAGCTTTTCGGCGCCGGCCGCCACCTGTGCCCGCCCGGCCTCGGTCGCCTGGTCGGCGTAAAGCACATCAAGCGTCAGCGGCTCCACCCCGGCGATGGCGTGAAACGACCACTGTTCCATCAGCGCCAGCTCCCGTTCGTCGCGCGGGCCAAGATCGCCGCCGTAAGCCCTCGCGAGATGCAGGTTGATCGCCATCGATTCCGACAGGACCAGATCGCCATCCTCCAGCACCGGGATCGCGGCGGCGGGCGACAGCGCCTTGAACGCATCTGTCTGGGTGTGTAGCCGCCCGGCGGCCTTGTCGTCGTCAAGTCGGTAGCGCTGGATCACCGGCACATGGTCGAAAGGCAGGCCGATTTCTTCGAGAAGCCAGATGTTGCGCGCCGCGCGCGATCTGTAGACGCCGTGAAGACGAAGCATGGAAACCCTCCGATTGGTCCCCGCCATCGCTAGCCGCAGTTCCCCAGGCGCGAAAGCAGCAAATTTTTCCGCCGCGCGGCAATGTCATTTGACACGCATCATGGCGCGCCCGCGCGATCCACGAAAGACTCACCCTGCCAGTGAAAACCGGAGGGAGGATCCATGGCCGAAACCGCAGCCGAAAAGACGAAGACCGCCGTCATTGCCACCAAAGTGATTTCCGAACCCGTGCCTGATCCCGTCGCCGAGGCGCCTTCGGCCCCCGCCCTGCGCAGCTTTCCGGTGCTGAACGCCGACGCGATCCGCCACGCTTTCGAAAGCGGCAAGTATCCCTATGCGCACCGCCTTGCAACCAAGGCCTACGAGGAAGAAAAAGCCCGGCTTCAGACCGAACTTCTGAAGGTCCAGATCTGGGCTCAGGAAACCGGGCAGAAGTTCGTCATCCTGTTCGAGGGCCGCGACGCCGCCGGCAAGGGCGGCACGATCAAGCGCTACATGGAACATCTCAATCCCCGTTTCGCCCGAGTCGTCGCGCTAAACAAGCCGACCGAGGTCGAGAAGGGCCAGTGGTTCTTCCAGCGCTACATTGAACACCTGCCGACAAGCGGCGAGATGGTTTTCTATGACCGCAGCTGGTACAACCGCGCGGGCGTCGAGCGGGTGATGGGGTTCTGTACGCCGACCGACTATCTCGAATTCATGCGCCAGGCACCGGTGGTCGAGCAGATGCTGGTCCGCTCGGGCATCCGGCTTTACAAATACTGGTTCTCCGTCACCCGCGATGAACAGCGCCGCCGTTTCAAGGCACGCGAGACCGATCCGCTGAAAATGTGGAAGCTCAGCCCCATCGACAAGGCGTCCCTCGACAAGTGGAGCGATTATACCGAGGCGAAGGAGGCGATGTTCTTCTACACCGACACTGCCGATGCGCCCTGGGTCATCGTGAAATCGAACGACAAGAAGCGTGCCCGGCTGAACTGCATGAAACACTTCCTCGCCTCGCTCGACTACCCCGGCAAGGACACCGATGTGGTCGGCCAGCCGGACCCGCTGATCGTCGGGCGGGCAAGCCATGTGGTTCATTCCGCCGAACACATACTGGGCGCCTCGCTTCATCCCGACCTGCGCCGCACGCAAGGCTGACTTCCGGCGCCCCCTCGGGGCGGCGATGCCGGCACATGCCAGCCCTGCTTGCGCGGGGCTGGCCACAGGAATTGCGACGGGGCCGCATGCGCCTGCGCGGCGTATCGCGGCACTGGACCCCGGGCAGGCGGGGCTGTAATCCTCGGGGATGAACGATCGTCAATCATATCCAGCCCTTGCCCGGGCCCTGCTTGTGCTTGGCCTGCCGCTGATCGGGTCCAACCTCGCGCAGATGGCGCTGCATGTGACCGATACGGTCATGCTGGGCTGGTACGGGACGGTCGAACTGGCCTCTGCGGTCCTTGGCGCATCGACCTTCTTCATCATCTTCATCCTCGGATCGGGCTTCGCGCTGGCGGTGACGCCGCTTGTCGCCTCCGCCCTCGGGCGGGGGGATGAAACCCGCGTGCGCCGCGATACACGGATGGGGATGTGGCTGTCGGTCCTTTTCGGCCTTTGCGTCCTGCCGCTGACCTGGTGGTCGGGCCCGATCTTCGCGGCCGCCGGGCAGGAACCCGATGTCGTCCGGCTGGGGCAGGATTACCTTCGCATCGCCGGTTTCGGCATGATCCCCGCACTTCTTGTCATGGTGCTGAAGTCCTTCCTGTCGGCGTTTGAACGCGCGGGCATCGTGCTTTGGGCGACGCTTGCGGGGGTCGTTCTGAACGTCTTGCTGAACTGGATGCTGATCTTCGGCAACTGGGGCGCGCCGGAACTCGGCGTGCGCGGCGCGGCCGTGGCCTCTGTCGCGACGCAGATGCTGACGCTGGCCGTCCTTGTCCTTTACTCCGCGCGCCATCCCGTGCTGGCGCCCTATCAACTGTTCCGCCGTTTCTGGCGGCCCGATCCGCCCGCGCTTGCGCAGGTGTTCCGGCTGGGCTGGCCGATCGGTCTGACCGGCCTGTTCGAAAGCGGTCTTTTCGAGGCGACGGCAATCATGATGGGCTGGATCGGCGCGGTGGAGCTTGCCTCGCACGGGATCGCGCTGGAACTGGCGGCCATCGCCTTCATGGTCCACCTTGGCCTGTCGAACGCGGCGACGGTGCGCGCGGGGCGCGCCTTTGGACAGGACGACATGCGTGGTCTGCGCGACGGCGCGCTTGTGGCGATGGCGATGTCGCTGATCTTCGGTGCGGTCGTCGTCGTGGTCTTCGTGCTGTTCCCCGCCCCGCTGATCGGCCTGTTCCTTGATCCGGCGAACCCGCAGGGGCCGCAGATCATCGCCTACGGCTCTGCTCTCCTGGCGGTCGCGGCGCTTTTCCAGATCGCGGATGCGACGCAGGTGATGGGCCTGGGCCTGTTGCGCGGGGTCCACGACACGCGCGCGCCGATGATCATCGCTTCGGTCAGCTACTGGCTGATCGGCATTCCGGTCAGCTATGTCCTTGCCTTCAAGGCGGGGATGGGTGGTGTCGGGCTTTGGCTGGGGCTGGTGGTCGGGCTTGTCGTTGCGGCGGTCTTGCTGATGGTGCGCTTTTGGCGTGGTCGATGGTTCAGCGGTAGGCCCGCAGATAGTGATGTTCGAACGCCCGCTTGAGCCAGTGAAGCGGGCGCAACGCCGGCAGCGTCAGGTTGATCCGCCCCCTGCGGAACACCAGCATCCCCCGGTCCAGGCTGTCCATGATGCAGACGAGTTCGGGGGTGAACCGGGTAGCGGGGGCCTTTCCCTTCAGTTGGGCTGCGATGTTCGCGGCGACCGCCTTTGCCTGAAGATCGGCCTGATGGGCCTGCTTCGGCAGCCAGTCCGGCCCCGGATAGGACCCTGAATCGCCCGCGACCCAAAGCCCTTCGAGCCCCTCGACCCGGCAGAATTCATCGGCGCGCACCATGCCGCCCGGCGATAGCGGAAGGTCGGTGTCCGCAAGCCAGGCGGGGCCGGTCATGCCGGGCTGGAACAGGATCAGGTCGGCGGCGATCTCTCCGCCTTCGGTCACCACCCGGTCGGGGTCGATCCGCACCATCTTGTGACCCAGATGCGTTTCGATCCCGCGCCGCGCCATTTCCGCCAGGATCCGGTCCACCGCCCGTTCGCCCAGCCGCTGCCCAGGCCGCGCGGAGGGGGAAAAGAAAACCATGCGCACGTCGTCCCGTCGCCCGTCCTTGCGCAGCATCCGGTCAAGGATGAAGGCATATTCGAACATTGGCCCGCCGCGTATCGCGCCCGGTTCGTTCGGGTTGGTCGCCATGCCGATGGCGATCGTCCCCTTGCGGATCGATGGCAGGCGCGCGGCGATCGCCTCGGCGGCGGCGATCCCCTCGCAGGGGATGATCGCGTTTTCGATGCCGGGCAGTTTCTTCAGGAACCGCGCGCCGGCCGCGATGACGATATGGTCCGCGCGCAACACCGCTCCGGTGTCGGTCGTGATCTCGTGCCGGGCCGCATCCAGCGCGGTGACCGATGCCTTGACGAATCGGACCTTGTGGCGGGCAAGGAACCGCGTCAGCGGCAGGCGCAGCCCGTCTGCGCTGCGCAGGCCCGCCGGTATCCAGATGGAAGAGGGCACATAGTGCAGTTCGTCGCGGGGCGAAATCACCGTGACCGGCGCGTCGACGCCGCGACGGCGAAGTTCGCGAACCGTGGTCAGCGCGGCAAAACCCGATCCTATGATGGCGATCTCTGGCATGGCAGTCACCTGATATTCGAAAACGTGAATGTATCTTCGATCAGGCCCGAGTCAACCGCACCCGCTTGCGACTGAAGCGCACATGGCGCGGTCAGTCGGTCGCCGAAGCCGCGGGGCGTTCGGATTTGCGGCGGATCAGGACGCTGCGAAGATCATGCATCGCCATGAGCAGCGCATCGCTTGCCGCCTCCAGTTGCTGATCCGTCGCCCTGGATTGCGCCCAGTGCGCGACCTGGTTCAGCTGATCGACCGTCCGCCACAGATCATCGGTTTCGCGTTCGGCAAGAAGCACACGCCGATCCGCCAGCCAGCCGCGTATCGCCGCCAGATCATCGGCCGAAAGGTTCCGGCCGCCATTGGGCCGGATCTCCCCGTTCTTGACGTTGACGGTGGCAATCTGATCCATCTCGATCCGGCGCTGACGGTTTTCAGCGTCGACACGAAATACGGCAGCCCCGCTTTCGCGGACGCGGAAGTAGTATTCGGGCAAGTCGCTCATCGGATCCGTTCCGCTTTTCGCGAACACTAGGCCGGGCGCGCACGGCTGTCAAAAGCCGCACGCGCGCCCGAGGCTCAAGGGTCAGCGCAGGCCCGCGCAGAAGGTCTGGATGCGCCGGCAGGCCTCCTCAAGCGCCGCGTCCGAGGTCGCGTAGCTGACGCGGAAGTTGGGCGAAACGCCGAAGGCCGCGCCAAAGACGACCGCAACCCCGGTTTCTTCAAGAAGCGCCGTCGCGAAGGCTTCGTCGTCCGCGATCACGGCCCCCCCGGTCGAGGTCTTGCCGATGCAGCCCGAGATGTCGGGGTAGACATAGAACGCGCCTTCGGGCCGAGGGCAGGTGATGCCCCTGGCCTGGTTCAACATCGACACGACCAGATCGCGGCGGCGCTGGAACAGTTTCTTGTTGTCCGCAAGGAACCCCTGCGGGCCGTCCAGCGCCTCGACCGCCGCGTATTGCGATACCGAACAGGGGTTCGATGTCGACTGCGACTGGATCGTGCCCATCGCCTTGATCAGCTGGACCGGCCCGCCCGCGTAGCCGATCCGCCAGCCGGTCATCGCATAGGCCTTGGACACGCCGTTGCAGGTCAGTGTCCGGTCGTAAAGCCCCGGCTCCACCTCTGCCGGGGTCGCGAACCTGAAGTCGTCGAAGACAAGGTGTTCGTACATGTCGTCCGACATCACCCAGACTTGCGGATGGCGCATCAGCACATCGGTCAGCGCCTTCAGCTCGGCCGCAGTATAGCCTGCGCCGGTGGGGTTCGACGGGCTGTTGAAGATGAACCACTTCGTCTTCGGCGTGATCGCGGCTTCAAGCTTTTCCGCGGTCAGCTTGAAATCCGTCTCGATCCCGCATTCGATGGTGACCGGCGTTCCGCCCGCCAGGAGGACCATGTCCGGGTAGCTGACCCAGTAGGGCGCGGGAATGATCACCTCGTCGCCCGGATTGCAGGTCGCCATAAGCGCGTTGTAGAGGATCTGCTTGCCGCCGGTGCCAACGGTGATCTGGGCGGGTGTGTACTTCAGCCCGTTCTCCCGCTCGAACTTGCGGCAGATCGCGGCCTTCAGCTCCGGAATGCCGTCGACGGCGGTGTATTTCGTCTTTCCCGCGTCGATCGCGCGCTTGGCCGCGTCCTTGATGTTTTGCGGGGTGTCGAAATCGGGCTCGCCCGCGCCAAGGCCGATGACGTCCTTGCCTTCGGCTTTCAGCTGTTGCGCCTTGGTCGTCACCGCGATGGTGGGTGACGGTTTGACGCGGGCCAGGGTGTCGGACAGGAAGGCCATCGGGGGTTCTCCGGTTTGTAATTGCCGGGCCCATGTCTTAGGGTGCCCCCCGAACCTGTTCAAGCGGCAACGAGAGGAGTCACCATGCCCGACGTAACCGATGACAGCTGGTTTTCGGACGATATCGCCACCTTTGGCGATCGTCTGGCGGCAGCGCGCGAGGCTCAGGGCCTCAGTCAGGAAGAATTCGCCCAGCGCCTTGGCGTCAAGCTCAGGACCGTCCGGCACTGGGAAGAGGACGCAAAGGAGCCGCGCGCGAACCGGCTCCAGATGATTGCCGGGATGTTCGGCGTGTCGATCATGTGGCTGCTGACCGGACAGGGCCCGGGGGTTTCTTCGCCCGAGACGAACGATGGCGGCGAACTGCCCCGGCTTCTGGGCGACCTGCGCGGTCTGCGCCGCGACGCCTCCGACATCGCCGGACGCATCGCCGCGCTGGAGACGCGGGTCGAACGCCTGATCGCGCAGGAAGCCGCATGAGCGAAACGGAAGTGTCCCGGCTGAAACGCCTTGCCATGCGATCCTGGCGCCGGGGCACCAAGGAAATGGACCTCATTCTGGGGCCTTACGCGGACGCGCGCCTTGCGGCGATGACGCCGGAGGTCCTGGATCGCTACGAGGCGCTTCTGGCCGAAAACGACCAGGACATCTATCCTTGGATGACCGGAGCGGCCGCAGCGCCCGAGGCGCATGCCGTCCTTGTGGCCGAAATCGCCGCCTTTGCCCGCACCCGCCACGGAAAGGCGCGCTGAGGCTTCAGGCTTTTAACAGAAACTTCGGCTTTTGCGGCCAGTCTGCCCGCTGACACGACGACGGCGGAGGCAGAGATGACGATTCACGCAGCCGTGCAGGAAGCACCGCAACCGGCCTTCCTCGCATGCTATCTTGATACGCTCGGACTGCTTGAACGCCTTCACCGCCTGCTTCTTGACGTGATCAAGGACGAATTCGAACGGCTCGGCATCCCCGAGGTCAACGCCGTCCAGGCGCTTCTTCTTTTCAACATCGGCGAAGCGGAGGTTACGGCGGGCGAACTGAAGACCCGTGGCTACTACCAGGGCTCAAACGTCAGCTACAACCTGCGCAAGCTGGTCGATGGCGGTTACATGCACCACGAACGCTCCACCATCGACCGCCGGTCGGTCCGGGTGCGGCTGACCAGCCAGGGGCGCGAGGTGCGCGACATCGTCGCGACGCTATTCGCCCGCCACGCCGAGGCGATTGAGATGCGCGGACTGATCGGATGCCTCACGGCAGAAGAAACCAACACCACACTCAGGCGGCTCGAACGCTACTGGACCGACCAGATCCGCTATATCTATTGAGCGGATATCGCGGACAAGGCGGCCAGCACCTCCGGTGTCAGACGGAACCGGGCCACATGTGGAAAGTCGTACAATGCGTCTTCCACACGCACCCCGGCGCCGATGTTGTGAACGACAAGGGGCGTGCCGTCCCGCGCAACGCGGGCGCTGACGATCATGATGTGGGGGCGATTGCCCGGCAGCCGTGATGTCACGATATCCCCCGGAGCGAAGTCTTCGGGTACCGACGCGGGCGCCAGTTCCGCCCCGGCGCGGCGCAAGAGCGTTTCAAGATTGGGCACGCGGCGATGGTCGATGTTGGCATCCGGTCGCGTCAACCCCCAAAGCGCGGGATAGGCGCCGAAGTTCTGCGCCATGTCCCGATTGACCGCAACCTGGAGGTCTATCCCGAATGCCGCGCGAACGGCACGGATCACGACATCGGTGCACACCCCGACATCCCTTGCGACATCGCCACCGGGAAAGGCCAGCCTGACATAGGACGGGTCGTAGTGCAGGGTCACGCCGACTTGCGACTCAGCGGCGGCGATCAGCGGTTCTGCCTGTGCCGCGGCAGGACGAAGCGGCGTTTGCGGAAGGCCCGGCGCGACGAATTGCACCGCAACCGCTTGCGCGACGATCCGCGCCTCTTGCGGATGAAGCGCGACCGCACCGGCGAGCGCGGAGATGACCACCACGAAAGCCGCCATGGCCGTCCAACGTTTTCGCGTCATTCGCTCAGCCTCCGTCCGTGTCGGTCGCGTCCGCCGTGCCGATCACTGCAAATCCGATCTCGCGTTCCAGCTTGCGGCGCATCGCCGCCTCGAAGTCGCGGAAATCGCCGGCGCGTTCCAGAAAGGCCCCCGGGCCCCGCAGGACATGGGCCAGGTAGAAGGCGGCGACATTCGGGTCCGACCCGGTGATGACCAGCCCGTTGACGATCGTGTCGCCGAAGGGGAAGGCGCGATATGCCTGTGCCGGGCCGAAGGCTTCGTTGTTGACGCCGTCGCCGGAGACGTCAAGCGTCCGGCGTTCGCAGTCCGGCGCCCGGCCCAGAAGCGTGGCGCCGTAGCCAAGGGCGGCGCCAAGCGCGGTCGGATATTCGTCGAAGCTGCGGGTCGCCCCTGCGATCCTTTCGGCCGCCTCCGTCAGCGCCCCTTCGCCAGTCAGCGCGATCCAGTCAAGGACAAGCCCCTGTTGCCAGCGTCCGCTCCATTCATAGACCGCCAGCGTCACCCATTGCCCGGGCGCCGAAAAAAGCGCCCGCTTCACCTCGTCCGACAGAAGCGCCGCCGCCAGCCCGTCGCGCTGCAACTGGTATTCCCCGGCATCGACCGAGGATGACACGTCAAGCCCCAGCGCCAGGGCCAGCCGGCACTGCGCCGCCGCGGGGCTTGCAAGAAGTGCGAAGGCCATAGCCAGCGCTCTCATCCCGCATTCCCCCCGGTTTCGATCGTGCCCAGAAGCTGCTCGGTCAGTTCGCGTTCCAGCTTGCGCCGGAAGGCGCGCGGAAAATCGGCGTGAACCCGCGCGACCTCGACAAAGGCGCCGCGCCCGCTGATCAGCCGCTGGCGGTAGTAGATGGCGATGCCGGATTCGTGCCCGCCGATCGCGAGCCCGTTGACAAGGATGCCCTCAAGCCCGCGCCTTTTTCGGACCTTTTCGGGTTCCTCGCCGATGTTGTTGCGCCCGTCGCCCGAAATATCAAGCGTGCGGGCCGCGCAGTCCCCCGCCCGGTTCAAAAGGTCGGCGCCGAAATCCAGCGCCTCCCCCAGGGCGGTGGGCAGCTTGTCCTCGCCGCGGGTGTGGGCGGCGATGCTTGCGGCGATCCTGTCGATATCGGCCTGGCTGCGGACCGCCGTCCAGGCCACGACGATGCTTTGCGACCCCTGGCCCGACCATTCGTAAAGCGCCAGAAGCACATGGTCATCCGACCCCAGAAGCGCCCTGACCACCTCTGGCGCGGCCAGCGCGGCAAGAATCCCGTCGCGCTGGATCGCGTAGTCGGTCGCATCGACCGACCGCGAGATGTCGAAGCCCATCGCCAGCGCCAGCCGGCAGGCGCCCGCCGCGGGCCCCGCCCCAAGCGCCAGCGCCGCCGCCGCTACCAGTGCCCGGTATTTCCCATGCTGGACCAAGGTTCCGCCGGCGCCTTCGCCTCTCCCTTCTGCAGAAGTTCGACCGAGATGTTGTCGGGCGACCGCACAAAGGCCATTCGCCCGTCGCGCGGCGGCCGGTTGATCGTCACGCCATTGGCCTGAAGATGGGCGCAGGTCGCGTAGATGTCGTCCACCTCGTAGGCCAGGTGCCCGAAATGCCGGCTGTCCGACGGCAACCCCGGATCGCCGTCCCAGTTCCAGGTCAGCTCGACCGGGCAGTCCTCCTGCCCCGGCGGCGCCATGAACACCAGCGTGAAGCGCCCGCCCTCGTTGTCCCAGCGCCGCGTCTCCTTCAGACCCAGCAGCGCGTAGAACGCCATCGACGTTTCAAGGTCCGCCACGCGGACCATCGTGTGAAGATATCGGATCGTCATCGTTACCTGCCTTTCGCAGCCCCCAGACTAGCACCGCGCGCCCGATTTCCAAGCCACCCGGAAAAATCGTCGCGCACATCTTGTTGCGGTGTCCCGCGCGGCGGCAACAAGATAAGGTGGATCGCGATTCGACCACGCGGAGGATACCCCGATGACCCTCACCCCCGAACAGCAGGCCGAGATCGCCGAGGCCCGCGCCACCGCCCGGCCCACGCTGCGCGCCGTGTCCGAAGGGATGGAACGCCGCCTTTACACCGCGCATCAGGTGCTCGACCACGGGCTTGTCCGGGTCATCGACTACATGGGCGACGACGCCGCCATCACCCAGGCCGCCCGCGTCTCCTACGGGCGCGGCACCAAGGCCGTGCAGAACGACGAGGGGCTGATCCGCTACCTGATGCGCCACTGGCATTCGACCCCGTTCGAGATGTGCGAGGTCAAGTTCCACGTCAAGCTGCCGGTCTTCGTCGCCCGCCAGTGGATCCGCCACCGCACCGCCAACGTGAACGAATATTCCGCCCGCTACTCGATCCTCGACCGCGAATTCTACATCCCCGCGCCGGAACATCTGGCCGCCCAGTCCACCGTGAACAACCAGGGCCGGGGCGAGCTTCTGGAGGGGGAGGAGGCCGCCCGCGTCCTCGACATCCTGCGCGAGGATGCGATGCGCAGCTACGACCATTACGAGGACATGCTGAGCCAGGACGGCCAGAAGGGCCTTGCCCGCGAACTGGCCCGCATGAACCTGCCCGCCAACGTCTACACGCAATGGTACTGGAAGGTGGACCTGCACAACCTCTTCCACTTCCTGCGCCTGCGCGCCGACGCCCACGCACAATACGAGATCCGCACCTACGCCGAGGTGATGTGCCAGATCGTCAGGGACTGGGTGCCGCTCGCCTACGGCGCGTTCGAGGATTACCGGCTGGGCGGGGTGAGCCTGTCGGGCAAGGCGATCGAGGTATTGAAGCGACGGCTCGCGGGGGAGGCGGTGACGCAGGAAACCTCGGGCATGAGCAAGGGCGAGTGGCGGGAGTTCGAGGGGGTTTGGGGGTGAGCAAAAGCCTTGCGGAGAGAGCCTTCGAATTGTCCTATTCGCAGCTGAGGTCGCAGAAAGAAGACCTCAAGTCTCTACGCAACCAAGCGTCATTTTGCGCGGCCGTTTCTGGTTTGGTCGCAAGCGTTTTCGTGAATATCGCAAACGGGGCTAATAGGACCGTCTTTGTGGATGATGGTGGGGGATTCTTCGGTTTTTCAATTCTAGGGATGCTCGCAATCTTGCTTTTTTCTCTTTCAGTAATGTTTGCAGCGTTTGTCGTAATTGGCTGGAAAAACTGTATTTTTGATCTGAATTCGGATGTATTCATCCACGCCAAGGATCACAATCGCGCTGAAGATGAGGTGTTCACACAGCTTGCTTCCGACTCTAAGAAATACTTTGAAGACAACGAAGGAGTCATTGATGATGCGAAATGCTACCTGACTAACAGTTTGATCTTTGCTTGGGCTCAAATTGTTCCTTGGGTGGCTTTGCTTACCTAGAGGACACAACATGGCAGATGATAAACCGGCACCGCCGCCTCCACCCTCAGGTGTGCCTACACGACGGAGTGGCATGAATGATGATGGTAAGCCGAAGCCAAGTTAGCGCCAGAAATTGTGCTAGCGGGCGCCAGTTTCCTCGTTTTCACCTCGGCCTCCACTTTTCAAACACCCCTTCAACCGCCGCTTGACGCCGGTCGCGCCTTGCCCCAGATCGGGCAAGCAGCCGGGAGGGTCTGGACATGCGGCGACAGGTGGTGCGATCACGGCTATGGCTGGCCCGTCTTTCCCTCGCCGCCCTCGTTCTGTCGGGCTGCGAGCGTCTGGCCGATGACGCCCGAAAGGATCGCGGTCTGGTGAAGATCTTGCACGACGGCGAATACCGCCTTGTCGAGGCGGAGTTCTGACGCACACCCCGGACCGCCCCGCGCCGCCCCCCATGTCCGGGGCCCCGGACCGCGCGACCCGGGCTTTGGTCCGACTCGCCCCCCCGTGCTATCCTCGGCCCCCTCAGAGACAGGAGGTTATTCGATGAAACGAATTTCGGCCGTGCTTCTCGCCGCCCGCGCGCCCTGGGTGTTCTTCCCCGTCCTCGTCCTGCTTGCCGCCCTGCTGCTCGGGGCCTGTGCCGTCGCGCCGGCCGAGAATCCAAGCGGCGGAGGCGGGCAGTCGGGCGGCGGCGGCGGCGGAATGTACTAGGCTTGCCGGGGCGCCTCGGCGCCTTGCCATACGTTTTGCCGACAGTGTGCAGACGCCGGGCCGACGCTTGCCCGGCGGGTTTCCGGCTGGTAGGTCCGTCCCGGCAACGGCGACGGAAAGGCCCGGTCATGATCCTTTACGGCATCCCCACCTGCGACACCTGCCGCAAGGCCCTGCGCGAGATTTCGGCGGCCGGACAGGACGTGACCTTCCGCGATATCCGCGCCGAACCCCTTGAACCGGCAGAGGTTTCGCGCTTCCTCGCCGCCTTCGGGGACCGCCTGGTGAACCGCGCCTCGACCACCTGGCGGGGGCTTGACGACGCCGCGCGCGCCGCCGGTCCGGCGGCCCTTCTTGCCGCGCATCCGACGCTGATGAAGCGCCCGGTGATCGACCGCGACGGCGTGCTGACACTTGGCTGGACGGCCGAGGTCAAGCCCTTGATCCTGAAATGAAAACGGCCCGCAGTGCGGGCCGTCGCAAGCGATTTGATGCGCCTCAGATCAGCTTGAGGTCGCTGGCCGAGGACCGACCGTCACGGCCCGACTGAAGTTCGTAGGAAACCTTCTGGTTGTCGTTCAGCGACTTCAGCCCCGCCCGTTCGACCGCGGAGATATGGACGAAGATGTCCTTCCCGCCATCGTCGGGGGCGATGAAGCCATAGCCCTTGGTCGTGTTGAACCATTTCACGGTGCCGGTGGCCATCCGTTTACTCCCTGTTGTGTTCTCCGTCCGCGATATTGCGGTCCGGATCGTGCAGCCAGGTCTTTCAGTCAGTCCGGCTGCCCCGAGACGAGGGAGCGGTAGAAAGTCTGCAGTCACGCGCCTGAGAGGATGAGCGATTTCCGCAAAAAATCAAGGTTTTTGAAGAAAAGGTTGCGACATGCTGTCTCAGCCCCGCCGTCCGGAGACCAGACGGTCAATCGACAGAGGCCCCGCGCCAAGGAAGACAAGCACTGTCAGCAGAAGCGCCCAAAGCGCCCGCTGGTCAAGGATCAGTGCATCGGGTGCAACATCGAACCAGCGCCCGAGGGCCTCGCCGCCCACACCATGACCATAGATGTCTGTCAGGCTCTGGACCGTGATGAAACCAAGCATGCCAAGTGCCGCAAGCCGGGTGAAGAGACCCGAGATCAGCAGGGCGGGAAGGACGAATTCGGCCAGCGTTCCGGCAAGAACCACGGCGTAATGAACAAGCCCGAGCTGGCCGACATCGTAGCCCGCGGCCTCGACCGCCTTGGGGAAGATCTGGATGTAGGCACCGTCCGAGGGGAACAGGAAGCCGAACGGGCCGTCGCCAAGCTTGGTGCGGGCGGAGTTCCAGAAATAGACCAGAAGGACGCCCGCAAAGCCCAGACGCGCCAGCGTCGGCAGGGCGGCGGGGGCCATCCGCGAAAGGTGGCCGGCGATCTTGTCATGGGCACAAAGCAGCGATTTCACGGGGCGGCTTCCTCTTGAATGCGGGTAATGGCGTTGGCTGAAAGCAGGATCCCGAGCGTCGCGGTCAGGTCGAATTCCGGCGATATGTCAATGGCTTCTGCCAATGTCTCGCCTTTGGCAAGCGCGTCGACGAAGGCACCCGCCCCCTCTGGCAGAACAATCGGCAGCGGGTCGTAGGCCGGGCGGGCGACCAGTACGTCTTCGCCGCGCATCTCGCGCGGCGGCGGCGCGGCTCTTGTGTTGGCCGCCCAGATTGCATGGACCGGCCAGTCCGATCGCAGCAACCTGACAGCGGGGGCAAGGACCAGCCGCGCGGCCATCAGCCGGTCGGGCGGCAGCGCCTGCAGGACATCGACCGCGACCGGTGCGGCATCGGCCGCGTGATAGGCCCGGCGCAGGCAAAGCTCCAGCCGCGCCACATCGGGCAGGTAGCCAAGATGGCTGACCGGCGCAAAGTCCCGAAGGAATTGCGGCATGTCCTCGCCATAGAACATCAGAAGCGGCGAGCGTGGCGGGTAGGCGCGCAGATGGACCTGGGCCATGGCGGTAAAGAATTCCTCGCCGACAAGGGCGCGGACGACCGGAAAGGCCTGACGCAACGCCTCGGTCAGCGAGGCGGTGACGTTGTTGCGATAGACGTTGAAGCGGCGCGGGGCAGGGCGCCCCTCCGGGTCGGTAACGCCCGTTGGCACCGGAAGATCCGGGTCAAGCAGCGCGGCGCGGAAATCGGACTGGTTCATGCGGGCGCGCCGGCCGGAATCACGGGGGCGAGGATACCCGCCGCGCGGGCAGCTTCGGCCGCCAGAATCGGCCAGTCGGGCACGTCGTTGTCCCATTCGATCAACGTGGGCTTGGCGCCGCCGAAGTCGATCGTGCGGGCGTAGAGCTGCCAGACGGGGTCGACGACCTCGCTGCCGTGGGCGTCGATCAGGAGCGGCTGGCCGGTGTCGTCGCGATCCTCGTCATGGCCGCCAAGGTGAATCTCGCCGACAAGCGCGTGGGGAAAGCGGCGGATGTAGTCTTGTGGGTCCTGACGGCGGTTGACGCAGGAGACGTAGACATTGTTGACATCCAGCAGGAGCCCGCAGCCGGTCCGCCGGGCGATTTCGGTCAGGAACGCGATCTCGTCCAGGCTGGACTGCGCGAACTCTACATAGACCGAGGGGTTTTCCAGCAGCATCCTGCGCCCGAGCGTTTCCTGCACCTGGTCGATATGGGACACGACCCGCGCAAGGGTGCGTTCGGTATAGGGCAGCGGCAAGAGGTCGTTGAGGAATTCGGCATCGTGGGTGGACCAGGCCAGATGTTCCGAAAAACTGGCGGGGTCCAGCCAGGAAACCAGGTTGCGCAACCGGTCCAGATGATCGCGGTCAAGCGGCCCCTCGCCGCCGATCGACAGGCCGACGCCATGCACCGAAACCGGGAAGCGTTCGGCAAGGTGGCGCAGCTGGGCCAGCGGCCTGCCGCCGTCGCCCATGTAGTTTTCTGCATGGATCTCAAGCCAGGAAACCGGATCGGGATCGGCAAGGATGTTGGAAAAGTGCTGGGGCTTGTAGCCGACGCCCGGCTTCGGCGGAAGGATGTTTTCGGCGGCGCGGTCTAGCATCGGGCGTCCTTTCGAAAGGGGTTCCCCCGGGGAGGCGGGGGAACCGGCAGCGTATCAGCCCTGCGGCAGGTCGCGGTCGAGCGCCTCGAGGGAGCCCATGCGGCCGTCGGGCAGTTCCATCGTGGTGCAGGTGCCGGCCGGGACAAGCTTCCAGGCGTTGCCCTGGTAGTCCACCTTCGAGGTGCCCGCGCAGGTCGTGCCGGGGCCGGCGGCACAGTCGTTCTGCTTGGCCAGTGCGACACCGAAGCACTTTTCCTTTTCCTGGGCAGCGGCAGGGGCGGCGAAATGTGCGGTCAGCGCGGCGGCGAGGGAGCTTGCGACGGCGAGGGTCTTGATCGAGTGCGACATGGTCAATCCTTTTGCGAATGGTTTGCGTCGTTTTCTGTTCGACGGGACCGTTCTAGCCAGCGGGCCTCGTCACGGGCCAGTCACGAACCCGTGGCCCACGTCCGTGTGAGCATCCGTCATTTCGCACGTCACCGGCCAAGCTGGCCAGCGGCATGAAAAAAGCGCCCGGGAAAGGGCGCTTTTTTAGTTTTGTTTCAGTTGGTTGAGATGTCCGGTGGGCTGGATTCACGGGTAAGTTGCGCGACGATGTCTTCCAGCGTTTCCGTTTCAGTCCGGGTCTCGCCAAGGCGGCGGACTGAAACACTTCGTTCGGTCACTTCCTTCATTCCGATCGCCAGGATCACGGGAACCTTGCCGACCGAATGTTCGCGCACCTTGTAGTTGATCTTTTCGTTGCGTGTGTCGGCCTCGGCGCGGATGCCCGCATCGCGCAGTCTGGCCACCACTTCGTTCACATAGGGATCGGCGTCCGAGACGATGGAGGCGACGACAACCTGCCGCGGCGCGAGCCAAAAGGGCATCTTGCCTGCGTAGTTCTCGATCAGGATGCCGATGAAGCGTTCGAACGACCCGAGGATTGCGCGGTGCAGCATGACGGGACGGTGTTTCGCCCCGTCCTCGCCCACATATTCCGCGCCAAGGCGCACAGGCAGGTTGAAATCGGCCTGGAAGGTGCCGCACTGCCATTCCCGCCCGATCGCGTCGGTCAGCTTGAAGTCGAGCTTCGGGCCGTAGAAGGCGCCTTCGCCGGGGTCGACCTCGTAGTCGTTCGTGACCTTTCGGACGGCGTTTTCCAGCGCCGCTTCGGCCTTGTCCCAGATCTCGTCGCTGCCCACGCGCACGTCGGGGCGGGTCGAAAGCTTCACGTCGAACTTGGTGAACCCGAGATCCTTGTAGATCGAGGACAGAAGCCCGATGAAGTTTGCGCATTCCTCCTCGATCTGGTCCTCGGTGCAGAAGATATGCGCGTCGTCCTGCACAAAGCCGCGCACCCGCATCAGCCCGTGCATGGAGCCGGAGCTTTCATACCGGTGGCACGATCCGAATTCGGCCAGGCGCAGCGGCAGGTCGCGGTAGGACTTGAGACCCTGGTTGTAGACCTGCACATGGCAGGGGCAGTTCATCGGTTTCAGCGCGTTGATACGCTTTTCCTTGGCGCCTTCCTCGTCCACCTCGACGATGAACATGTTCTCGCGATACGCCTCCCAATGGCCCGACCGTTCCCACAGGATACGGTCGACCACTTGCGGCGTCTTGATTTCCTTGTAGCCGGCCTTGCGCAGCCGGCGGCGCATGTAGTCCTCAAGCTCTCGGTAGATGGTCCAGCCGTTCGGATGCCAGAAGACCATGCCGGGGGCTTCTTCCTGAAGATGGAAAAGCTCCATCTCGCGACCCAGCTTGCGGTGATCGCGCTTCGCCGCCTCTTCCAGCATCGTAAGATGCGCCTTGAGGTCGTCGCGGTTCTTGAAGGCGACGCCGTAGATGCGCTGAAGCTGCTTTTTCGTGTGGTCCCCGCGCCAGTAGGCGCCCGCGACCGACATCAGCTTGAAGGCGTCGGCGGGCAACTGGCCGGTGTGCTGGAGATGCGGGCCGCGGCAAAGATCCTGCCAGTGGCCGTGCCAGTACATGCGCAGCGGTTCGTCGCCGGGGATCGCCTCGATCAGTTCGACCTTGAAGGGTTCGTTCTTGCGGATGTAGTGCTCGATCGCGCGCGAACGGTCCCAGACCTCGGTCTTGACAAGGTCGCGTTCGTTGATGATCGCCTTCATTTCCTTTTCGATCGCGCCCAGATCCTCGGGCGTGAATGGGTCGTCGCGGTCGAAATCGTAGAACCAGCCGTTCTCGATCACCGGGCCGATGGTGACCTTGACCTCGGGCCAGAGCTTCTGGACGGCGCGGGCCATCACATGCGCAAAGTCGTGGCGGATGAGCTCGAGCGCCTGCGCGTCGTCCTTCATCGTGTGGATGGCGATCTCTGCGTCGGATTCGATCGGCCACTGGAGATCCCAGTGCTTGCCGTCGATACTTGCCGAGATCGCGGCCTTGGCAAGCGAAGGTGCGATGGACTGCGCGACCTCCAGGGCGGTCACGCCGCGCGCGTAATCACGCGAGTTGCCATCGGGGAAAGTCAGGGAAATCTGGGTCATGGCCCATGCTCCTCGTCGGTTTGGCGCCCACGGAACGCCCGGTTGCGGGTTATGTCGGCGTCTATTTCGGGCATCGCGCGGCGGAAGTCAATCGCCGGGGGTTCCACCCCCGGGCCCCCGGGGATATTTGGGAAAAGAAGAAAGGGAGGCACCGCCATGAGCAATTTCCTGTCGACGCCGGAGGGACGGCAGATCGCCTACGACCGGCTGCAAGGGACCGGCCCGGGGGTCGTCTTCCTGGGGGGCTTCAGATCCGACAAGGAAGGCACCAAGGCGCTGGCGCTGGAGGAATGGGCGCGCGCGCAGGGCCGCGCCTTCCTGCGGTTCGACTATTCGGGGCACGGCGCATCATCGGGCCGGTTCGAGGACGGCGCGATCGGCGACTGGTTCGAGGATGCACGGGCGGCGATCCTGGCGCTTGCGGAAGGCCCTCAGATCCTTGTCGGATCGTCGATGGGGGGGTGGCTGTCGCTTCTGCTGGCGCGGGATCATCCGGAAAAGGTCGCGGGGCTGGTGACGATCGCCGCCGCGCCGGATTTCACCGAAAGCCTGTGGGCGGAGATGACGGAGGAGGAGCGTGGCGACCTGACCGCGAGGGGGCGGGTCGAGCGGCCTTCGGACTATGCGCCGGAACCCTATGTCTTTACGCGCCGCCTGATCGAGGAGGCGCGCGGCAGGCTGATCTTCGACAGGCCGCTGGAGCTTGCGATGCCCGTGCGCCTCCTGCAGGGAAGTGCCGATGCCGATGTGCCGCAAGCCGTCGCGCTGCGGCTTTTCGAGCATCTTCGCGGCCCCGATGTCCGGCTGACGCTGGTCAAGGGCGCAGATCACCGCTTTTCCACGCCCGATTGCCTTCGGCTGATCGAGGCATCGGTTCTGAAGGTCGGGAACCGCGCGGGCTAGACCGCGCGGACCGGCACCTTGCGCTGGGCAGGGTTGGCGTCGATGAAATCGAGCACCAGCGGGCGGATGTTGTTGCGCCAGGACTTGCCGGCGAAGATCCCGTAGTGACCGGCGTCGGGTTCGAGGTGCTGCGCCTTCTTCGATGCCGGCAGGCTTGTCAGCAGGTCGAGCGCCGCGAGGCACTGGCCGGGGGCGGAGATGTCATCCTTTTCGCCCTCGACGATCTTGACCGCGACCTGGGTGATCTTGCCGAAATCGACACGCTTGCCGGCGACGGTGAATTCGTTGCGGGCGATTTCGCGGTTCTTGAAGATGCGCTCGACCGTCGAAAGGTAGAATTCCGCCGTCATGTCCATCACCGAAAGGTATTCGTCGTAGAATCGGTTGTGGGCATCGCGTTCGGATGCCTCGCCCTTGGCGGCGCGCAGGATCTGTTCGGAAAACGCGGTGCTGTGGCGGTCCAGGTTCATCGAGATGAAGGACGCAAGCTGCATCAACCCCGGGTAGACGAGGCGCCCGGCGCCGCCGTATTTGAACCCGACGCGCTGGATGACCATGTGTTCAAGCTGGCCCATGGTCACGCGCCGGCCGAAGTCCGTCACCTCGGTCGGGGCCGCGTCCGGATCGATCGGGCCGCCGATCAGCGTCAGCGTCCTGGGCTGGGCGGCGGGATCTTCGTCAGCCAGGTAGGCGGTGGCGGCGAGGGTCAGCGGAACCGGCTGGCAGACCGACACGATGTTGATGTCGGGCCCCAGGAAACGGATGAAATCCACGAGGTAGAGCGTATAATCCTCGACATCGAACTTGCCTTCGGAAACCGGGATGTCACGGGCGTTTTTCCAATCCGTCACATAGACTTCGCAATCGGGAAGGAGGCTCAGGACGGTGGAGCGGAGGAGCGTGGAGTAATGCCCCGACATCGGCGCGACCAGAAGCACACGGCGGGCCATCGGCGCGCGGCCCTGGACGCGGAAATGGATGAGGTCGCCAAAGGCGCGGGTGACGAGGGTGTCGACCTCGACGATGTGGTCGCGGCCATCCTCGCCCACGATGGTGCGAATGCCCCAGTCCGGCTTGATGACCATCCGCGCGAAGCTGCGTTCGGTGATGCGACCCCAGGCCGACATCACCTTGAACATCGGGTGCGGCACCAGGCCCCAGACCGGATAGGACGCCATGGCCCGCGCGCTGGCGCCAAGCCATTCGTTCGTGTTGCGGATGCTTTCCATCAGGTCGTAGGTGGCCATGCCCTTCATCGTGTCTCCTTCGGCGGGGTGCCCCCGACAGAAATCATTGCTTTCACCACCCAGCGGGCGCGGCTATGCTGCAGTGCAGGAAAGATTAGGAGGGAATGATCGGGATGACAACAGACGTTACTGATTCTTCCCGCAACCTGGAACGGTTCAGCGCAAATCTTGCGAGAATCGAGGAATTGACGCAACGGTTGATTGCGGCGCTGCAGCAGAAGAAGGGTCATACGCCGGCGCTGGATGCCCCTGGACAGGAACTTTACGGCAAGGCGATGACCGCCTTCCTGTCCGAGGCGATGACAAATCCCGCGCGGCTTCTGGAACAGCAGGTGGCGTTCTGGGGCAAGTCGCTGGAACACTATGTCGAGATGCAGAAGGCCCTGGCGGGCCAGCCGGTCGAGACCGAGGCCGACCCTGGGCCGAAGGACCGGCGTTTCTCGAACCCGCTTTGGGACAGCAATCCCTACTTCAATTTCATCAAGCGCCAGTACCAGACCAATGTCGCGGCGATGGAGCAGGCCGTAGAGGGTCTCGAAGGGCTTGAGCCGGGCGACAAGCGCCGCGTCGGCTACTTCACCCGGCAGATCATCGACATGCTGGCGCCGACCAACTTTCTGGCGACAAACCCCGATGCGCTGGAACGCGCCGTCGCGACCGAGGGCGAAAGCCTCGTGAAAGGGCTTGAGAACCTGGTCCGCGACGTTGAGGCGAATCGGGGCGACCTGCTGGTCACGCTGGCGGACCGCGAGGCCTTTACGCTTGGGGTGAATATCGGAACGACCGAAGGCGCTGTGGTCTACCGCAACCGGATGCTGGAACTGATCCAGTACAAGCCGACGACGGAAACGGTCCACAATATCCCGCTTCTGATCTTCCCACCGTGGATCAACAAGTTCTACATCCTTGACCTGAAGCCCGCCAACAGCCTGATCAAGTGGATCGTCGACCAGGGTTTCACGCTCTTTGTCGTGAGCTGGAAGAATCCCGATGCATCCTATGCGGCGGTTGGCATGGATGACTATGTCGAGGACGGGTATCTGGCGGCGATCGAGCAGGTGAAACAGATCGCCGGAACCGACAAGGTGAATGCGGTCGGCTATTGCATCGCGGGAACCACACTGACGGCGACCCTGGGGCTGATGCAGAAGCGTGGCGACAAGTCGGTCAATGCGGCGACCTTCTTCACCACGCTTACCGATTTCTCCGATCCGGGGGAGATCGGCGTGTTCCTGGACGACGACTTCGTCGACGGAATCGAGGAAACGGTGAAGCGTGACGGTTATCTCGACAAGTTCTTCATGTCGCGGACCTTCTCGTTCCTGCGGGCGAACGACCTTGTCTATTCGCCTGCGATCCGCAGCTACATGCTGGGCGAGGCGCCGCCTGCCTTCGATCTTCTCTACTGGAACGGCGACGGCACGAACCTTCCGGGGCGGATGTGCGTGGAATACCTGCGCCAGCTTTGCCAGCAGAACCGTCTGATCGAGCCGGGTTTCGACATTTGCGGCGAAAGGGTCAGCGTGAAGGACGTAAGGGTGCCTGTCTGTGCCATCGCCTGCGAGACCGACCACATCGCGCCCTGGAAGTCGTCCTTCAACGGGTTCCGGCAGTTCGGGTCGCGGCAGAAGACCTTTATCCTGTCCGAAAGCGGCCACATCGCCGGGATCGTGAACCCGCCAGGCAAGGACAAGTACGGGCACTACACCAACGAGGGCCCGATGCGCAGCGCCGAGGAATGGAAGGAGGGCGCGGGCTATCACAAGGGTAGCTGGTGGCCGCGCTGGCGAGACTGGCTGTCGGGCAAGTCGGGCCGAATGGTTCCGGCGCGGCCGCTGGGCGATTCGCGTCACAAGGTGTTGGCGCCGGCGCCGGGCACCTATGTCGCCGAGACGCCCGCACCGTAACGCCCTTGCAATATTTTTTCTGCGGTGCAGCAAAAAGACTTGAAATGCTGCGACGCAGCATGTATCTAGGCTCCAGAAGCGAATGAAACCCCGTCGCATATGGAGTATCCGCCATGACGAAGCCGCAAGATTTTTCGAAAGTCCTCCAGGACATGGTCGCCGCGTTCCCGGTTGACACCGCCGCCATGAAAGACGCCTACAAGAACTCCACCGTTCTGAGCGAGAAGATGACGAAGGTCGCCCTTGAGGCCGCCGAGAAGTCGAACGACATCTCCTCCAAGTGGGCCAAGGAAGCGATCGCGAAGTTCGGCGAACTGTCGAAAGCGAAAGCCGAACCGACCGACTATTCCAAAGCGCTGAGCGATTTCGCCTCTGCTTCGGCTGAACTGGCCGCGGAAAACCTGGCCGCCTTCGCCGAAGTCGCGAAGAAAGCCCAGACCGAAACCGTCGAACTGATGCTCGCCGCCGGCAAGGACTTCTCCGAAGAAGCCACCGCTGCCGTCAAGAAGGCGACCGCCGACGTGCAGACCGCCGCGAAGAAGGCCGCGACTGCCGCGACCGCCGCTGCGAAGTAATCTGACGATCCATCTCCTCCCTGATCGTTGGTCGATGGGCGGGTCCGAAGGGACCCGCCTTTTTTCTTTCGCACCTGCAGCATCGCGCTTCCGTATCGGTTGTTGTTGTTTTTTCTGCACCGCGCCTTAATCTCGCCGCAGCGCGACATAACGACCCGTTGGGAGGACGAGATGGCCGAAGACGCCAAGCCGCTGTTGATCAAGCGCTATGCCAGCCGGCGGCTCTACAACACCGAGACCAGCGACTACGTCACGCTGGAAGACATTGCCGCGTTCATCCGCGAGGGGCGCGAGGTGCAGATCATCGATCTGAAGACCGGGGACGACCTGACGCGGCAGTATCTGCTGCAGATCATCGCCGAACATGAAAGCCGTGGCGAGAACGTCCTTCCGATCGACGTGCTGACGGATCTGGTGCGCAGCTATGCGACCAGCGCGCAAAGTGTCGTCCCGCAATTTCTGGCCGCCTCTTTCGAGATGCTGCGCGAAGGCCAGTCCAAGATGATGGAGAACATGAGCCAGTTTCCGAATCCCATGGCCTCCATGCCGGGGTTCGATGCCTTGCAGCGCCAGCAGCAGGCCTTCCTGAAGTCCGTCATGGGCGGTTGGGGCGGCGGCGAGGCGACCGAGGCCGAGGAAAAGCCAGCCAAGGCAAAGCCGAAGGCGCGCGAGGACGAAGACCTGGCGGCCATCAAGAAGCAGCTGGCGGAGCTGCAGGACAAGCTGTCGAAGCTTTAGGAAAGGCCCCCTCAGGGGGCCCTTTTCATATCCCGAGCCGGTCGCGCAGGGAAAACCATGTCATCGCAAGCACCAGAAGCGGCCAGCGCATCGCCGGTCCGCCGGGGAAGCGTGGCAGGTTCAGGCCCGACAGCACGTCGAAACGCCCGCTTTGGCCCCCGATCGCCTCGGCCATGATCTTGCCGGCAAAGGTCGCCAGCGCGACGCCGTGGCCAGAATACCCCGACGCCGACAGCACGTTTTCGGCGGGCCTGAGGAAACAGGGCATCCGGTTCATCGTGATCGCCAGCGTACCGCCCCAGGCATGGTCGATCTTCACATCCGCGAGCTCCGGATAGACCTTCAGCATCGGTGCGCGCACCGTCTTGATCACGTCGGGAAAGCGGTAGCCATAGCTTTCGCCACCGCCGAACAGAAGCCGCCTGTCGTCCGAGAGGCGCCAGTAGTTCACGACGAATTTCGTGTCGCAGGCGGCGACGTCCTGCGCCAGTACCTTTGCCGCGCGATCGCCAAGGGGTTCGGTCGCGATGACGAAGTTGTTGATCGGCATGACGCGCGCGGCAACCTTGCCGTCCAGCCCGCCAAGATAGCCGTTGCAGGCCAGAACAACATGGCCGCAGGTGACGCTGCCGGTCTCTGTCTCGACCACGGGGCGAGGGCCGGGGATGACGCGGGTGACAAGGCTGTCCTCGTGGATGCGGGCGCCCTTCGCGACCGCCGCCCGCGCCAGGCCGATGGCGAAATTCAGAGGATGGACATGGCCTGCGCCGCGGTCGATGTCGCCGCCCTTGTAGACGCCCGAGGGGATGATGGCCGCAAGCGCCTCCGCGTCCAGGGGTTCGACCTGGTCATAGCCGTAATCGCGCGACAGTTTTTCGGCGTAGTCGTGCGAATGGCGCACCTCGCTTTCGTGCCAGCAGGCATGCGCGATGCCGGGCTTGAAGGTGCAGGGCATGTCGTGCGCGACGATCAGGTCGCGCAGGAGCTGCTTGGATTCCTCTGCGAAGGACCAGAGCCTGCGGGCGGTATCAAGCCCGTACATCCGTTCCAGCGCGTCCTGTTCCAGGCGCTGCCCGCTGCCGACCTGACCACCGTTGCGCCCCGATGCGCCAAAGCCCACCCTGTGCGCCTCCAGCACGATGACGGAGTGCCCCGCCTCGGCCAGATGCAGCGCCGCCGAAAGCCCCGTGAAGCCCGCGCCGATCACGCAGACATCGGCCTGAGCCGCACCCCTCAGCGCGGCGAACCGGTCGATCGGTGCAGCCGTTGCGGCATAGTAGCTTCGGGGGTATTCCCCCCGGCGGTCGTTCGCGAAGAGCAGGTTCATACGTTCAAAAGCAGGTGTTCGCGTTCCCACGGGCTGATGACCTGGAGGAATTCCTTGTACTCGTTGCGCTTCACCGCCTCGTAGATGTCGCAGAACTCCGGCGAAAGCGCCTCGCGCACGGGCGCGCATTCGGAGAAGAGGTCAAGCGCATCGCCCAGCGTCGTCGGCAGTTCGTCGGAATCGATATAGGCGTTTCCGACCTTCTCGGGGCGGGGCATCTTCTTTTCCATGAGCCCGAGATATCCGCAGACCATGGTCGCGACCATCCCGAGATAGGGATTGCAGTCCATTCCGGGCAGGCGGTTCTCGATCCGCCGCGCCCGCGGTTCGGAAATCGGAACACGCAGGCCGGTGGTCCGGTTGTCGCGACCCCATTCAAGGTTGATGGGCGCGGCGAAGTCCGGAACGTAGCGGCGGTAGGAGTTCACATAGGGCGCCATCAGCGCGACCACCGCCGGCAGATAGTTCTGCATCCCGGCGATGAAATACATGAACTCCGGCGTTTCCTGCCCATTGGCATCACAGAAGATGTTCTCGCCGGTCTTCGCATCGACCACCGACTGGTGGATGTGCATCGCCGATCCGGGTTCGCCCTCGATGGGCTTGGCCATGAAGGTGGCGAAGCTGTCGTGGCGCAGGGCTGCTTCGCGGATCAGGCGCTTGAAGTAGAAGACCTCGTCGGCCAGAACCACCGGGTCGCCGTGCGACAGGTTCAGTTCGACCTGACCGGCGCCGCCTTCCTGTACGATCCCGTCAATCTCCAGCCCTTGCGCCTCGGCGAAATCGTAGATGTCGTCGATGACCTTGCCGTATTCGTCGACGGCCGACATCGAATAGGCCTGGTTGGCCATCACCCGGCGGCCCGAACGCCCGACCGGCGGGATCACCGGCTGGTTCGGGTCGATGTTGCGGGCGACGATGTAGAACTCCATCTCCGGTGCGACGATGGGTTTCCAGCCCTGCGCGGCGTAAAGCGCGATCACGCGCTTGAGCACGTTGCGCGGCGCCAGCGGCACCGGCTGCCCCTGCTGGTCCAGGACGTCGTGGATCACCTGAAGTGTGATGTCCGCGGTCCAGGGAACGGCAGTCGCCGTCGTGAAATCGGGCACCAGAACCATGTCGGGTTCGGTGAATTCGCTTTCATCGGGCATGTCGGCATAGTCGCCCGTGATGGTCTGGGCGAAGATCGAGTTCGGCAGGTGAAAGAATTTCTGCTTGGCGAACTTGGAGGCAGGCATGGCCTTGCCCTTTGCCACGCCGGCCAGGTCGGACACGAGGCACTCGACTTCGTCAAGGCGGCGGCCGGCAATATATTCCCGCGCTGCTTCGGGCAGTTTTTCGGTCCAGTCGGACATGGGATCACGCTTTTTCAGTTACGGGTTTGCTTGAAGAAATCCGCGATCCGGTCGGCGATCGCGGCAGAGGAATTCCGGTCGGAGAAACGGGCGCGCGCGTCTTCCATCAGCGCATCGGGCACAAGGCCCTTGCCGCGCGTGCGCATCAACCCGTCGATGAAATCGTTGCCGTATTCGGGATGGGCCTGGACGGTGAAGGCACGGTCGCCGTAAAGAAGCGCCGCGTTCTCGCAAAAGGCGTTGCTGCCGACGACCTCGGCCGCGGCGGGGCGTTCGACCACCTGATCCTGATGCCAGGCGTTCAGGTTCACCTTCTCGGTCCCGAAGTCGTAGTCCTGCGGGCCGACCGCCCAGCCGCCCCTGAACTTTTCGACCTTGCCGCCAAGGGCCTGGGCGATGATCTGGTGTCCAAAGCAGATCCCGACGACGGGCACCCGTTCGGCAAAGGCCTTGCGGATGAAATCCTCAAGCGGCCTGATGAAGGGATGATCCTCGTATGCGCCGTGCCGCGATCCGGTGATGAGCCAGCCGTCGCATTCGTGCACGTCCTTGGGAAATTCCATCCCCTCGACATGGAAGCTCTTGAAGGTCAGGCCCCGGTTGGCAAGAAGGCGGACGAACATGTCGGGGTAGTCGCCCATCTCGGTCCGAAGGACCTCGGGCGCCTGGCCGGTCTGAAGGATGCCGATCAGCATGGCTGTCTCTTGGCTGCTTTTGATCAAAATAGACCGCCCCCCGCCACCTGGCAAGGGGGACGGCATTACACGGTGTCGAGGTAGATCTCGATCTGTTCGGTCGGCGTCAGTTCCGAAATGTAGTGCAGTTCCTGCCGCTTCGTCATCACAAGGTTGCGGATCAGTTCTGCCGGAAGGATTTCCGGCATGATCGTGCTTTTCTCGAAGGCGTCGATCGCGTCGGCCCAGTTGGTATGGATCAACGGCAGATCCATCGAATAGGCGTTGCCGGTGATCGGCGGCGGCGGAGTCAGTTCCTTCTCAATGCCCAGAAGGCCCGCGCCGAGGATCGCGGCCAGCATCAGGTAGGGGTTCACATCCCCGCCCGCGACGCGGTGTTCGATCCGCCGCGCGGCCGGGTTCCCCGAGGGCACGCGGATCGCCGCCGTCCGGTTCTCATAGGCCCAGCAAACCTGATTTGGCGCATGGGCCTCGGGCACGAGCCTGTCAAAGCTGTTGGCGTGCGGTGCAAAGATGAGCGTTGAGTCCGGCATGGCCTGAAGGCACCCGGCGATCGCCTGACGCAGCTTCAACGACCCTTCCGGCCCGCCATTCGAAAAGATGTTGCGCCCGTCGCGGTCGATGACCGAGAAATGCGTGTGCAACCCGTTGCCCGAATATTCCGGGTAGGGTTTCGCCATGAAGCTGGCGGCAAAGCCGTGGCGTCGGGCCAGGCCCTTCACCAGCATCTTGAAAAGCCAGGCGTCGTCGGCCGCGCGAAGCGCATCTTCCTGATGCATCAGGTTGATTTCGAACTGGCCAAGACCCGATTCCGAAATCGCCGTGTCGGCGGGAATGTCCATCTCCTCGCAGGCGTCGTAGAGGTCGGTGAAGAATGTGTCGAACGCGTCAAGCGCACGGATCGACATGATCTCGGCCGCCTTGCGTCGCTTGCCCGAACGCGGGCTGGGCGGCACCTGAAGGGACTTGCCGCTGTCGTCGATCAGGAAGAACTCAAGCTCCATCGCCGCGACCGGGGTCAGGCCATGCGCCTTGTAGCGTTCGACGACACGGGCAAGGGCGTGGCGCGGGTCGCCTTCATAGGGCTTTCCGTTCTCGCGGAACATCCAGATCGGCAACAGCGCGGTCGGCGCCTCCAGCCAGGGCATCGGCATGTAGCCACGTTCGGTCGGGCGCAGGACACCGTCGGCATCGCCGGTATCGAAGACGAGCGGGCTGTCCTCGATATCCTCGCCCCAGATGTCGAGATTGAGGACAGAGAAGGGAAAGCGGGTTCCGTCACTGGTGATCTTGTCGGCGAAGCGCGTCGGAATGCGCTTGCCGCGGGGCTGTCCGTTCAGGTCTGCCGCGGCCACACGGATCGTGCGCACCTGCGGGTGTTTTCTAAGCCAGTCCTTCATCATCTCATCCGGAAGCCAGACCCAGTGCGTGCCTCGCTCTGCCCGTCTTGGCAGGGGGCGGAAGGGTCCGGCCTTTCTCCATCCGTTTTCTGATCAAATCGCGATCCGGTGGCCGACATGGCGTCCAAGACCCATGTTCGGCCTTCGGATCCGCGCCCGGAGAATTTGATCAAATAATTGATACTATCGGACCAGCATCGGACGCAAGCGAATTTTCGCGCGACGATCCTGGGGCAGGTGACGGTTCAATTGCCGGTTCACGATCCCGAAAAGGCCGATGACGGTGAGGGTCAGCATGATGAAGTAGCAGGCAAGGATCGGGTAGGGGATGAACGGGTTGAAGGTCTTGTCGGCGAAATAGTTCGCATAATACAGCGCGTCGCCCATCTGTTGCGTCGCCGGAAAGCCCGAGAAGAAGACGAGCGCCGTGGCATGGAACAGAAAGATCGCCTCGTTCGTGTAGGCGGGCCAGGCAAGGCGCAGCATCGTCGGCCAGATGATCCGGCGAAACCGCGGCCAGCCGGACATGCCATAGGCGTCGGCGGCCTCGATGTCGCCCTTGGGGATCGACTGCATCGCCCCGTAGAAGATTTCGGCGGAATAGGCCGAGGTGTTGAGGAAAAGGACGACAAGCGCCCCGGCCCAGGCCGATGTCAGCGGCGAGAAGACCGGGAACACGCCCTTCAGGCCAAGAAACAGGAAGTAGGCAAAGAAGAACTGTATGAAAAGCGGCGAGCCGCGGAAGACGAAGATGAACCATTCCGCGGGCTTGCGCAGCAGGGGGGAATGCGCGGCCTTGGCCATCGCAAGCGCGGTCGCCAGGAAGAACCCCGACAAAAGCGCCAGCGTGCCGAAGTATATGTTCCAGATCATCCCCGACCCGATCAGCGTCACCTGCTGGCAGATGGTGAAATCGGCGCGCGGCAACAGGCGTTCGCCGATGCCGACGCTGCGCAGCGCATAGTCCGCGACGGTGTCCCAGCAGCTCATGCGGCGGCCTTTCGCTGTGCTTCGCCACCCATCGTGGCCTGGCCGCGCGTCAGGCGGCGCATGATCCGGTCAAGGACGACCTCGGACACCTTGGTGAATGCGAGATAGAAGACGAGAAGCGCGCCGAAATACCACATGCGCCAGTCGCCATGCGGATAGTCGGTGAACTTGGGCGTCTTGGTGCCGCCCAGTTCGCGCGCCCAGTAGACGATGTCTTCCACCCCCAGAAGGAACAGCAAGGGCGTCGCCTTGATGAGGACCATCCAGAGGTTCGACAGCCCCGGCAGGGCATAGACCCACATCTGCGGAACAAGGATGCGCCAGAAGCTCTGGCGGTGGGACATCCCGTAGGCCTCGGCGGTTTCGATCTGGGCTTGGGGGACGGCCTGCATCGCGCCGTAAAGAACGTTCGCGGCGAAAGCGCCGAAGATGATGGAAAAAGTCAGCACGGCAAGGAAGAAGCCGTAGGTCTCATGCACCCATTGCGGCGCATCTCCGAGGGGCAGTTTGGCCGCGGCGCAGACGACGAAATCGTTGCCCTGCCGGATCGGCTGATCCCAGTCGGGGCACTTGATCTTGTGGCGCGCATATTCGAACGCCTGGTCCAGCGCGATCACGAAGAAAAGGAAGAAGGCGATGTCGGGAACCCCGCGCACGATGCCGATATAGGCCTTGCCCAGCCACGCCAACGGGGCAAATCGCGACCGCGCGGCGCTGGCGCCGCCAAAGCCGAAGACCAGCGCGACGGGCGCGGTGACCGCCAGAAGGACAAGGACGGTCAAGAACGACAGGTAAAGCGAGGTATGCTTTCCCGTGGTCAGGTAACACGACAGCCAGCTCAGGCCGGAAAGCGTGTCAGGGGCCGAACAGTATGGAAACATGCGGGGTCCGGGGCGGGCGCTTGCGCCCCCGCCCCCCTTTTCCGGTCAGAAGGTTTCGCCGATTTCCCACTTGGTGATGAGCGCGTTCAGCGACCCGTCATCCTTCATCGACTGGATGGCTGCGTTGAACTTTTCCTTCAGCTCTGCGTCGGATTCGCGCAGGCCCATGCCCACGCCGCCGCCGATCAGGACGCTGTCGCCGGTGAAGTCGAGGTCCGCGTCCTCTGCCGCGATCGGTTCAAGGTAGGCGCGGTCGGCAAGAACCGCGTCCGCCTCGCCGTTGCGAACGGCACCGATGGTTTCCTCGGGCGTCGCGAATTCAAGAAGCGTAGCGCCCGACTGTGCGATGTAGGAAGCCTGGATGGTGCCGGTCTGCGCCGCGATGACGCCGCCGGTCAGATCGACCTCGGTGCCCGCCTTGGCAAGATAGGCCGAGGGGTCCGGCTGGGTGTAGTTCTGGGTAAAGTCGATGACCTCGTCACGTTCGTCGGTGATCGACATGCCCGCGATGATCGTGTCGTAGTTGCCAGAGACGAGGTTCGGAATGATCGAATCCCAATCGTTGGTGACCCATTCGCAGGTCAGTTCGGCGCGCTTGCAAAGTTCGTCGCCCAGTTCACGTTCGAAGCCCGCGACCTGGCCGTTGTCGTCGATGTAGTTGTACGGAGGATAGGCGCCCTCGGTGCCCATGCGCACGGTCTGGGCAAGGCCAGCCCCGGCGCTGAGCGCGACAAGGGCGGTGGCAATCATCAGATTTTTCATAGTCTTCTCCTTGGTGGTGTTGTCGTTTTTCTTGGCATCCGGCAGGAACGGGTTCGGCTTTGGCGCCGTTGAAATCAGGCCGGTGCGGTTGCGCTCAGGAATTGCCGGAGCCGTTCTGTCCGTGGCGCGCCGAAAAGCGCGTCGGGCGCGCCTTCTTCCTCGATCCGTCCCTGGTGAAGGAAGACGACGTGGTCGGACACATCGGCGGCCAGCCGCATGTCGTGGGTGACGATCAGCATGGTGCGGCCTTCCTCTGCCAGCGCCTTGATGACCTTGACCACTTCCTGCTCAAGTTCCGGATCCAGCGCCGAGGTCGGTTCGTCGAACAGAAGCGCCGTCGGTTCCATGCACAGCGCGCGGGCGATCGCCGCGCGTTGTTGCTGGCCGCCGGAAAGCTGGGCCGGGTAGGCGTCGCACTTGTCGCCGATACCCACCTTGGCGAGGTAGGCGCGCGCAGCCTGTTCGACCTCTGCACGGTCGCGGTTCAGCACGGTCAGCGGCGCCTCCATGACGTTTTGCAGGATCGTCATGTGGGACCACAGGTTGAACTGCTGGAAGACCATGGACAGGTTCGTGCGAATACGGATCACCTGCGCCCTGTCGGCGGGATGACGACCCAGCCCATGCCCGCGCCAGCGCACCGCCTCGCCCTGGAAGATCACGTCGCCCTGCTGGCTGTCCTCAAGCAGGTTGCAGCAGCGCAGAAGCGTTGACTTTCCGGACCCCGAAGACCCGATCAGGGAAATGACCTCGCCCTTGTGCGCGGCAATCGATACGCCCTTGAGCACTTCCAGCGCGCCATAGGCCTTGTGCAGATCCCGAATTTCGATGACCGGTGTTTCGCGTTCCGTCACTGTCGCCAGCCCCCTGATGTGGCGCCCAAGTGTGCGTAAAAAACGGCGTCATGCAACGCCCGATATGGAGCGTTTCGCGCAATCCCGCGCAAATCGGCAAAAGACCCTGCGCAAAATGTCAGTGACGTTGCGGCACCGGAACGGCAAGGTATTCCGCCTCGGGGATACGGACATGGCCCGCAAGACCCAGTTCATCCCTGTCGGCGGGTGAAAGGGCGCGCACCGCGTCATCCACCGCCGCCGCGATTGCGCCCGCATCACGGCCGGTCGCGGTGATGTAGGGCAGGCCGGGCGTCGCCGGTTCGGTCCGCCCCAGGACGCGCAGGCGGCCGGCAAGCTCCGGGCGGTGCGCCGTGATCAGGCGCCAGGTCACCGCATCGAGCGCGGCGATGTCGGCGCGGCCTTCGGCGACCGCCCGCGCGCTTTCGACATGCGCGCCGGTCAGGACCGTCTTGCCGACGGGCCAGCCCTTGCCTGCAGCGTGGTTCAGCGGTGCCGCCCAGCCTGACTGGCTGTCGGTGCCGTTCGCCGCAAGACGCAGGCCGAACAACTCGGCCATGTCCCGCGTCTCGTCGGCGCGTCCGACAAGCTGCGAATAGTAGTAACCCGGTGCCGCACCCGGCAGTTGATAGTCAGGCGTGCCGACCAGACGGACCTTGCCGTGAAGCCGTGTGCGGAAGGGAAAGCCGCAGGTCTGTCCAAGAACAAGGTCCGGGCTCTGCCATGCCTGCCACATGTCGACCCCGCGGGTGAGCGTGCGCGGCGCGGCGATGGCGCGGGCATCCAGCGCGTCGTGGATCAGCCCCCAGAGACGATCGGTCGCTTCGCGCACCTCTTCCCAGTCGTACATCGGCAGGATTGCGATCATCCCTTGCGCTCCATTCTTTGACGGGCCATTCCGCTTTCGGCATCGCTGACACCAAGAAGCCCCGCGGCCAGGCGGATGACGGCGTCCTCTTCCGCGTCGCGCTGGCCATCGGCAAGCGCGACGGACCACAGCGCCTCTATCAGGTCGATGCGGTCCTCGTGCGGGACGGCGTCCTTCAGCGCGCGGGTGAAACGAACGGTGTCCGGGGCCTCTGCTTCAAGCGCCTCGGCCCGAAGGCGCAGATCCGACGCCGCGAACGGCGATAGGGCATGCCGGTGCGCCAGAACCCTGTCGATCCGGAACGCTTCCTCCGGGGCGTAGCTGCCATCGGCGCGCGCAATCCGAACAAGAAGGGCGGCCAGGGCAAGCCGGGCATCTGCGACAGGAAGCGAAGGGGACGGCGCCATCAGCGCTGCAAGCAGTTTTCCGAACATGTCCGGGATATAGCGATCCTGCAGTCGCAGGAAAAGGCGCTCAGCTTACGCGCGCGGCGTGGCGGCTGTCTTTCTCGTGCGAGGCGGAAAGAAGGTGGATGCTGACAAGCCCGGCCAGTGCGATCATCGAACCGCCAAGCGACCAGACGATGAATCCCAGCCAAAGGGGCGCACCGTATACGAAGGATACCACCAGCCCTGCGGCCAGTCCGGTCATCCATCCAAAGATCAGCATTCCAAGATACATCCTGCGCCCCCGCGTCAGTTCGTGATCCTAGAACAGGTTGTTTCAGAATTAGGGCGAAATTTTGTTAACGCGCGAAAAAGCGCGCCCCGCATCGTGCCACATCGGCGAAATGCGGCCTAAAGCAGCCCCGGACACCGTCAGATTCCCCCAGATTCAGGGGGCTCGGGGTTCTTCGCGGACCCGTTCGCGGCCTTTGCTAGGCTGACACCTGACCGGGCAGGGGGCGTCTGGCTGCGAATCGCCCGGTTCAGCCGCCGCCGCGCAGGCATGACTGACCGTCCGTCCTGCGCACGCCGGTCTTGCCGGGATCGGCATTGGCGATGGCGGTACGCGCCGCCAGCGCGATCAGGCAATCCCATTCGTCCTGACGGTCGGGGTTCGGGGTCTCAAGGACCGCGCGGATGCCGAAGGCCGGGGTGCCGTCCGGCGGGATGACATGGGATTCCGGCGAAAGCCCGACCGTTGCGGAAATGGTGTAGATCCATTCGCGGCCGGCCCCGGCGCCGGTCCAACGTCCGACATCGCTGTCGGTGACGATGTTCACCACGACATCCGCCCCCGGCCCGTTCTTCGCCCGCATCCCCGAACGGTCAAGCACCGAAAGGAGCGGCGGCAACAGGTATTCGCCGTAGCCCGAGGCGTATTGCGACGATGACAGCTCGATGATGTAGGACTTGCCGCGCAACGTGTCAGCCGCGGCCGGCGGGGCAGGCGCGGCCAGACCCATCACGATCAGTCCTGTTGTGATCTGCGCGCGCATGACCCGGCTCCGGACGGTTGCGGGCCAAGGATGCGGCAGGCGCGCCAGCCGGTCAACGCCGGTCGCGGTCGTCGCCGCAGTGACCGGGCGTCAGACCAGACGCTCCACCTCTTTCGCGGCGCGGATGAAGTCTGCGAACAGCGGATGGGGCGCAAAGGGCTTGGACTTCAGTTCCGGGTGGAACTGGACGCCGATGAACCAGGGATGGTCCTTCCATTCGACGATCTCCGGCAGGCGGCCGTCGGGGCTCATCCCAGAAAAGATCAGCCCGCAGCTTTCCAGCTTGTCGCGGTATTTCACGTCCACCTCGTAGCGGTGGCGGTGGCGTTCCTCGATCTCGGTCGCACCGTAGACCTCGGCGACCCTGGACCCTTCCTTCAGGTGGGCGGTATAGGCGCCAAGCCGCATCGTGCCGCCCTTGTCGTCATCGACCTTGCGCGCAACGGTATGGTTGCCCTGAACCCACTCCTTCAGGTGATAGACCACCGGCTCGAAGCGCTTTTCGCCCTTTTCGTGATCGAACTCCTCCGACCCGGCGCGGGTCAGGCCGGCCATGTTCCGGGCTGCCTCGATCACCGCCATCTGCATGCCAAGACAGATGCCAAGATAGGGCACACCCTTTTCGCGGGCGAACTGGGCGGCCTTGATCTTGCCCTCGGTCCCCCGTTCGCCGAAGCCGCCGGGCACCAGGATCGCGTGGAACCGTTCCAGCCAGGGCGCGGGGTCCTCGCGTTCGAAGATCTCGGCGTCGATCCATTCGGATTTCACCCGCACGCGGTTGGCCATGCCGCCGTGGGTCAGCGCCTCGGCGATCGACTTGTAGGCGTCTTCAAGCTGGGTGTACTTGCCGACGATGGCCACCCGCACCTCGCCCTCGGCATGGGTCAGCCGGTCCATCACGTCTTCCCAGCGCGACAGGTTCGGGCGCGGCGCCGGGGCGATGCCGAACGCATCCAGAACCGCCTGGTCGAGCCCCTCGCGGTGATAGGCCAGGGGCGCTTCGTAGATCGTCTTCAGGTCATAGGCCGGGATCACCGCGTCGGGGCGCACGTTGCAGAAAAGGGCGATCTTGGCGCGTTCCTTTTCCGGGATCGGATGTTCGGACCGGCAGACCAGCACATCGGGCGCAAGTCCGATGGATTGCAGTTCCTTCACCGAATGCTGGGTGGGTTTCGTCTTCAACTCGCCCGAGGCCGCGAGGTAGGGCAGAAGCGTCAGATGCATCAGGATCGACTGGCCGCGCGGGCGTTCGTGTATGAACTGGCGGATCGCCTCGAAGAAGGGCAGGCCCTCGATGTCGCCGACCGTGCCGCCGATCTCGCACAGCATGAAGTCGACTTCCTCGTCCCCGATCTCAAGGAACTTCTTGATTTCGTTGGTGACGTGCGGAATGACCTGGATCGTCTTGCCAAGGTAGTCGCCCCGGCGTTCCTTCTCGAGCACGTTGGAATAGATCCTGCCTGAGGAGATGGAATCGGTCTTGCGGGCATGAACCCCGGTGAAGCGTTCGTAGTGGCCCAGGTCCAGGTCGGTTTCGGCCCCGTCGTCGGTCACGAAGACCTCGCCATGTTCGAAGGGCGACATCGTGCCGGGGTCGACGTTCAGATAGGGGTCAAGCTTGCGCAGGCGGACCGAATAGCCGCGTGCCTGCAACAGCGCGCCCAGTGCCGCCGAGGCAAGCCCCTTGCCAAGCGAGGACACCACACCGCCGGTGATGAAAACGTAACGCGCCATGGTTCGGATGCCCCCGTGAATGCCTCAAGATTCTTGGATTCGCCAAAGCGCGCAGCCTCAGCATCACGGGATTCAAGCCTTAACAGATTCGCAGGCTGCCCGCAACAGCACCGCAAGGTCTAGTGGCCGTTATCGGCGGCCGCGTCAAAGGGTTGTGGTCAGTCGAGCGACGGCGGCGTCAGTGGCGCATCGCCGGCCGCGGGGGCCTGCCCGCCATCGGCGCTGGCCGGCGGCAGAAGATCGCCGCTCGGTGCGGCCGGGGCCGCCGGCGCATCCACGGGCGCCTCGGCCGCGGGCAGATCGACGACGGACGTCCCTTCGGATTTCCGGGCCGCGATCATGGTCAGCGTGATCGACGTCGCGATGAAGGCGATCGCCAGACCCCAGGTCACCTTGGTCAGCGCGTTTGCCGCGCCGCGCGCGCTCATCGCGCCGCCGCCGGACAGAAGCCCGCCGCCCTCCGACCGCTGAAGCAGCACCACGCCGATAAGCATGAGCGCAAGGATCAGGTGGACGGTAAGAATGACGTTTTCCATCGGGACCGGGTTCTGTTTCGGGCTGACGCGCCTATCTAGGCGCATGAAGTCCGGGGCGCAAGCCCGGAAGCGGCGCGCCGCCGAGCGCCTTCGCCGCAAGAAGTGTCGCTTTCGCGCTTCACCCCCGGCGCGGCCCCGGCGATAACGCTGCCAGAGGAGGCCGCGATGTATGTCCTGCACTATGCCCCCGACAACGCCTCGCTGATCGTGCGGCTGGTGTTGACGGAACTGAACCAGCCGTTCGAGACGGCGCTGGTCGACCGGCGCGTGCGCGCGCAGGATGGCGCGGCCTATCGTGCGCTCAACCCCAACGGGCTGATCCCGGCGCTGGAAACACCCGGGGGGGCGATCTTCGAAACCGGGGCGATCCTGTTGTGGCTTTCGGAACGTCACGGCGCACTGGCCCCGCAGCCTGGCGATCCGGCGCGCGGCGATTTCCTCAAGTGGCTCTTCTTCGTGTCGAACACGCTTCACGCCGATGCACGGCTTTTGTTCTACGGCGAACGCCACGCGGGCAGGGATGCCGATGTGGCCGCCTTCCGCGACGCCACCCGCGGCCGTATCGCGTCCCATCTTGACCTGGTCGAGGCAATGGCCGCCGGTCAGCCCGCCTGGTTCAAGCCCGACGCGCCTTCGGTCCTGACGCTTTATGTCTGCGGCCTTCTGCGCTGGCTTGCCCTTTACCCGGTCGAGATCGCCGGCTGGCTCGACCTTGCCGGCTACCCGTCGCTGCGCGCTGTCGCGGCGGCGATGGAATGCCGCCCCGCCGCCCGGAAGGCCGCGTTGGCCGAAGGGCTTGGCGACACGATCTTTACCCAACCGTCTCATGCGCGCCCGCCCGAGGGCAGCGCGACCTGAAAGGACCGCCGATGTTTCTTTCCGTCTTCGACATGTTCAAGGTGGGTGTGGGGCCTTCGTCCTCGCACACGATGGGGCCGATGGTGGCGGGCGCGCGGTTTCTGGAACTGTTGCGCGCCTCGCCCTTTCATCCCGCGGGGCTGAAGGCGTCGCTGCATGGATCGCTTGCCTTTACCGGCAAGGGCCACGCGACCGACCGTGCGACGATCCTGGGGCTGGCCGGGTTCGTCCCCGAAAGCTACGACCACGAAAAGGCCGAAGCGGCGCTGGCCGCCATTGCGCAGACCGGAACGGTGACGCCGCCCGGCCTGCCGGTGCTGCGCTTCGATCCGGTGAACGATCTGGTCTTCGACTACGGCCCGTCCTTGCCCGGCCATGCCAACGGCATGATCCTTATGGCGACCGATGCGCAAGGCGACGTGATCCTTCAGGAAACCTACTATTCCATCGGTGGCGGCTTCGTCCTGACCGAGGCCGAAAGCGCCGGGGCCGACGCGGTCGCCGCGAAACCCTCGGGCTGCCCTTATCCCTTCCAGAACGCGGCGGAAATGCTTGAGATGGCGAAGGCTTCGGGCAAGTCCATAGCCCAGATGAAGCGCGCGAACGAATTGCACTTCCGCTCCGCGCGCGAGGTCGAGGCGGGGATGGAGCGGCTCTGGCAGGTGATGAACGATTGCATCGACCGTGGTCTTGCGACCGATGGCATCCTGCCCGGCGGGCTGAAGGTGCGCCGCCGCGCCAAGGGTATTCACGAGGCGCTTCTGGCCGAACGCGGGATGAACCTGACCGCGCCGCACACGATCAACGACTGGATGAGTGTCTATGCCATGGCGGTGAACGAGGAAAACGCCGCCGGCGGGCAGGTCGTGACCGCGCCCACCAACGGGGCGGCGGGCGTCTTGCCGGCGGTGATCCGCTACTGGCTGGATCATGTGCCGGGGGCGGTTCCCTCGAAGATCGGCGATTTCCTTCTGACCGCCGCCGCCATCGGCGGCCTGTGCAAGCACAACGCGTCGATCTCCGGTGCGGAATGCGGCTGCCAGGCCGAGGTCGGGTCGGCCGCGGCGATGGCCGCTGCCGGGCTTTGCGCGGTGATGGGCGGTACGCCCGAACAGGTGGAAAACGCCGCCGAGATCGCGCTTGAACACCACCTTGGCATGACCTGCGATCCGGTGAAGGGGCTGGTGCAGGTGCCCTGCATCGAAAGGAACGGCCTTGGCGCGATCAAGGCGGTTTCGGCCGCCAGCCTCGCGCTGCGCGGGGATGGCCAGCACCTTGTCCCCCTTGATGCCGCGATCGAGACGATGTGGCAGACCGGGCGCGACATGCACGAGAAGTACAAGGAAACGTCGCTCGGCGGGCTGGCCGTCAACGTCCCGAACTGCTGATCCGGCGCGCCCGTCGTTCCTCCGCCATGTCGCGCCGGGCGTGCCAGCCGCCCGCTGCCCAGCCCGCCGCCAACGACAAGCGCAACCCCGATTCAGGAAAGGATCGCGGCCCGCATCACCCGCCGGCTGGCCGGCTCGGACCTGATCGCCCGGTCAAGCGCGGCCGCCGCGAAAGGGGCGGTCGTGTAGATCAGCGTGACATTGGCGACATGGGTCGCCCGGAATGCCGACAGGAAGGCAACGCTCGCCGCGCCGGAAACGCAAGCCAAGAGCCAGCCGCGCGCGCCCATCGGACGCGCCCCTTCACGCCAGAGCGCATAGGCCAGGATGAACCCGCCGCCGATCAGCCCGCGCTAGGCAAGGACGCTCCAGATATCCGCCGATATCGCACGGGTGAAGATGCCCGACAGCGCGAGGGGCAGGGTCGAGGCGAGGACGAGGATCACCCCGGTCCTGTGGACCGGGTGCGGCGGCTGCGGGTGGGGGCAGGGTGCGCGGGACTTCGCTGTCATGGATATTTCCGCCTTGTCATGCCGGGGTCATGGCGGAAACCTGCTGCCATCCAGCTGTCAGCAGGGAATCGCGGAAGTCACCTCATGAAGCCCATCCGCATGCTTGAACTCATTGCGCTTTTCCGCGCCCGACGGCGCGCCATGACGGCCGCCGAGATCGCCGAACGGCTGGGCGCATCGCGGCGCACGATCTATCGCGACATCGCCAGCCTTCAGGCGATGGGTGTGCCGATCGACGGGGCGGCAGGTCTTGGCTATGTGCTGCGCCCGGGCTTCGACCTGCCGCCGCTGAACTTCACCCCGGACGAGATCGAGGCGATCATCGTCGGTCTGGCGTTGCTGCCGCGGACCGGAGACAGGGGGCTGGTCGCGGCGGCGCAATCCGTCGCGGCCAAGATCGAGGCGGCGCAACCGGCCCGCAAGCGCGCGGGTCTTGGCGCGTCGGGCTGGCACGACATGCCGTCCGCCGGCACCGAACCGGCACTCCTGCGCCGCGCGATACGGGAGGAACGGCGTCTGGCCATCGCCTACCGCGATGCCGTCGGGCAGGTGACCCACCGGTCCGTCCTGCCGGTCGCGCTGATCTACTATGTCGACGCGGTGGTCCTTGGGGCGTGGTGCGAACTGCGGGAGGATTTCCGCCATTTCCGGCTGGATCGGATCGAGGATTGCGTGCTGCCCGGCGGTGGGTTCGCCGGCCGGGGCGAGGCGCTTCGCGCCCGGTGGCGGGCCTCATTTGCGCGCGACGCCGGCGGCACTGGCGCCTGAGGTTTCCGCAAGCCTCCCCGGGCCCTGGGTTTCGCCGCGCAAGGTCGTTTTCGGGATGGCGCCTGCCCCGGGCTGTTGATAGCGCAGGGCGCATGAACCCGAACGACCGCATCCTGACCGGCGTGATGCTGATGATCGCCTTTTGCGTCATCGCGCCGCTGATCGACGTATCCTCGAAACTGGCGGCCGTCGCGGTTTCGGTCGGTGTGATCACGCTGGTCCGCTTCGTCGTGCAGGCCGCCTGCATGGGGCCGCTTGTCGTCCTTCTGGGGCTGCCGCTGCGGCTTCCGCCAAGGGCGCTGGGGCTGACCGTGCTGCGCGCGGTCATGGTGATCGTTTCCAGCTATTGTTTCGTAGCCGCGGTCAGGGTCATGCCGATCGCCGACGCGCTGGCGATCGCATTTGTCGAACCTTTCGTGATCCTGCTGATCGGGCGGCTGGCCTTCGGCGAACAGGTCGGGGTGCGCCGTCTGATGGCCTGCGCCGCCGGGTTCGGCGGGTCGCTCATGGTGATTCAGCCGTCGTTTGCCGCGTTCGGTGCAGTGGCGCTGTTCCCGCTTGGCACCGCCGTCACCTTCGCGCTTTACATCCTTGTCACGCGGCGGCTTGCGCAGCTGGTGCATCCGGTGCCGATGCAGTTCCACACCGCCGTCGTCTCGGCGCTGATCTGCGTGCCGCTTCTGGCGATCGGACACCATCTGGGCGAGCCGTCGTTGGCGATCACCCCGCCGCGGGGGATCTTCTGGGTCTGGGTCATCTGCGTCGGGCTTGCGGCGACCGTCAGCCACATGGCGATGACCTATGCGCTGAAGTTCGCCCCCTCTTCGACCCTCGCGCCGCTCCACTATCTTGAGATCGTGACGGCAACCCTTTTCGGCTACATGGTTTTCGGTGACTTCCCCGGCGGGCTGACCTGGGCGGGGATCACGGTGATCGTCGGGTCGGGCCTTTATGTGATCTTCCGCGAACGCCAGCTTGAACGACAGGCGCGAATCGCGCGCCTCACGCCGGTCGCAGCGCCGCAATCGCCGCTCTGAGCGCGGGGCGCGGCAAGATCACCAGCATCCCGGCCCGGTCGAACTCCATCTCCACCCGCCCCGTCGCCTCGTTCGAGGTGCCGATGCGCCCGCCCGGCGCGAGGGTGAGCCCCTCGATCGGCCAGCGCAGGCCCAGCGACCGGCCCGTGACCTCGGCCATCGGGAAAAGCGACACGCGCGTGCCGGGGGCCAGATCAAGCGCAAGGCGCGGCGGCGCATGAAAGATCACGTCGTCGCGCCCCAGCAGCAGGCAGGCACTGCCCGAATGACGCACCAGCGCATTGCATGCCGAAAGCGAGTGATCGAATCGCAGTCCGGTGAACCCAAGGCCCAGTATGAACGGCGCGGACAGCCGCATCAGGCATTTTTCGAAGTCCGTGGTTTCTTGTTCGGCGACAAAAAGCACGCGCGACGGGTCCAGATCGGCCAGGTTTTGCCGGTCGGCGCTGTCCAGGTCGCCGATCACCCACTCAGGCCGTTGCCCGAAGCTGCGCGCCACATTCGCGCCACCATCTGCCGCTACGATCCTCGGAGCGAGCAACAAAGCCTCCGTCAGGGTCTCGAGATCGGTTTCGCCACCGCCCAAGAGCGTGATCGGTTCCGAGAAAGGGGGCAATACAGGTGTCATGGCGGCATTGATGACGATTGAGGCGAAGAAAGGCAAATCGAGCCTGAAAGAATCCTTCCTTTTTCCTATATGTCATCATTCAAAGGGGTCAGTATCAGGTAGGCCTTCACAAGGCATGGTGGGTGTCGGACGAGAATGACGATGGTCGGTGCAAACAAGATATTGACGGTCTCCTACGGGACCTTCTCCTGCACGCTGGAGGGGTTTGACGAACCGTTCGGCACCATGCGGGCCATCGCGGAATATTTCCGCGACCTTGCCGCACAGGATCGCTACTTCGGGGCAGAGCCGCCCACGCCCGATACCGAGATGCTTCATCGTATCGCCGAGCGCGAGGTCCGCCGCCGGGTCGAGGCGCGGGTGGACGAGGATGGAATCGTCCTGCGCGCGGAGTCACCCCTGGCATCGGAGCCGCAAGTCGTGCCTGGGCCGTCGGCCCCTTCGGCCCCCTCTGGCGCCGCGGGGGAACCCGCGACGGCAACCGAGACTGCCGCAGAAAAGCTCAAGCGCCTGCGGGCTGCCGTCGCGGAAGCCGAAGCTGCCGTCGTATCGGAAACACCGGCGAGTGAGACAGCGGCAGCCCCCGCTTTCGCTGCCGAGGCACCGGCCGCGGACTTCGGTTTTTCGCTGGACCCGGGCGAGGATGCGCCCGCCGAGGCCGCCGGGACCGAAGACGCGGCCATCTTCGAAGACGAGTATTACGAAGACGAAGGGGCAGAAGACATTTCTGCCAACCCGCGGCCGCCGCAGCCTGCCGTGAAGCCCGCAGCACCGGGGACGCTTCCGAACCTGGCGGCGCGTCTTCGCGCTTACGAGGCCGAGGCGCCCTATCTCCGCGGTGGCCAGCGCCCGCCCGCGTCCCCCCGCCCGACGCCGAAGGTGGACGAGGATCTGCTGCGCCGCGTGGCCGAGGAAAGCCGCACGGCAGAGGTGGAGGAAACGGCCGCCGATTCCGTTCCCGGCCGCTCGATTCTCGAAAAGACATCGGCCGGAGACGAGGCGTCGGTGGCACGCCTGATGCACGAGGCACGGACCAAGCTGGAAGGGCCGGAAAGCAAACGGCGCATCGCGGCGATCTCGCACATGAAGGCGGCGGTCGCTGCAACGGTCGCCGACCGGCGCTTCAAGGCCGATGCGGAAGGCACGGCCCCCGAGGGCGACGACGACACCCACATGGACCGCTACCGCGAGGATCTGTCGCGGGTCGTGCGGCCGCGGTCGCGGTCATCGGCACAGGGGCCCTCCGGCTCCGAAACCTCGGCGGAAACGCAGGGCCAGGCCTCCGGTCCGTCCACCGCGATTTCGGCGCCCTCCTCCCCCTCGGCACCCGAGCCCGAGGAAGCGGCAGCGCCCGCGCCGCAGGAAGAGCCCGCGGTCAAGGCGAAGCCCGCGCCGGAGCCTGAGGCCGCGCCGGAGCCTGAGGCCGTGCCCGATACAAAGGCGCGTCCGAAACCCGCGCCCCAGACACCGCCGCTGGTTCTGGTTTCCGACCAGAAGGTCGCATCCGATCGGCCGGAGACGCCCGGCGGTGCCGGTCGGCGCCGGTCGGCGATCCCGACGCGCATCCTGCCCGATGATGAATTGGTCGTGCCGCGACGGCGCGTGAAGCCCGAGGATTTCGAAAGCTTCGCGGCATTTGCCGACATGCTTGGCGCGACGGACCTGTCCGAGCTGCTGGAAGCGGCGGCCGCCTATACCGCCACGATCGAAGGCACGCCGCATTTCTCGCGCCCGCAGTTGCTGCGCAAGGTGGCGACGGTCGCGGATACGCCCGACTTCAGCCGCGAGGATGGCCTGCGTTCCTTCGGGATGCTTCTGCGGCAGGGCAAGATCCAGAAGGTCCGCCGCGGCCAGTTCACGATCACCGAAGCCTCGCGGTTTCTCAGCGATGCGAAACGCGGATCGAACTGAGCGGCGTCAGCGCGCGATCAGCCCTTGGGCTCGTCCGGCCCCTGGCCGGTGTCGTCCTTGCCGACGCCACGGAAGACCGACCTGAACGGCAGTGCCCAAAGGAAGCCAAGCGCCAGGTAAAGCGCGACTTCGGCCCAGATCGGCAGCCGCCCGAAACGCTCGCCCAGCCAGCCCGCAAGCGTGACCGCGACAACGATGTAGATCGGCAGCCCGACCAGCAGGATCAGCAGCGACAACCTGCGGCGTGCGCGATAGGACAGCATCGGCTCAGTCCGCGAACGGATCGGTGACAAGGATTGTGTCGTCGCGCTCGGGGCTGGTGGACAAGAGCGCGACCGGACACTGGATCAGTTCCTCGATGCGGCGGACATACTTGATCGCGGCGCCCGGAAGGTCAGCCCAGGATCGGGCGCCTTCGGTCGATTGCGACCAGCCCTCTATTTCCTCGTAGACGGGTTTGCAGCGGGCCTGCTGATCGGCGGCGGTGGGCAGGTAGTCAAGGCGCTGGCCGTCCAGGTCGTAGCCGACGCAGATCTTCAGCGTCTCGAACCCGTCCAGCACGTCAAGCTTGGTCAGGGCGATGCCGTTGATCCCGGAGATCGCACAGGTCTGGCGCACCAGTGCCGCATCGAACCAGCCGCAGCGGCGCTTGCGCCCCGTGACGGTGCCGAATTCGTGGCCGCGCGTGCCAAGCCGTTCGCCGTCGGCGTCGTGCAGTTCGGTCGGGAATGGGCCTTCGCCAACGCGCGTCGTGTAGGCCTTGACGATACCCAGAACAAAGTCGATGGCGTTCGGGCCCATGCCCACCCCGGTCGCGGCCTGGCCGGCGATGACGTTCGACGAGGTGACATAGGGATAGGTGCCGAAGTCGATATCCAGAAGCGATCCCTGCGCGCCCTCGAAAAGGATGCGCTTGCCCGCGCGGCGCATCTCGTTCATCACTTTCCAGACGGGGGCGGCATATTGCAGGATCTGCGGCGCGATCTCGTTCAGCATGGCGACCGTCGCGTCGCGGTCGATCGGTTGAAGCCCCAGGCCCGCACGCAGGGGGTTGTGGTGCATCAGCGCGCGGTCGACGCGCAATTCCAGGGTCGCCGGGTCGGCCAGGTCCGCCACCCGGATCACCCGGCGGCCGACCTTGTCTTCATAGGCGGGTCCGATGCCGCGCCCGGTGGTGCCGATCTTGGCCTTGCTGTCGGCCGCCGACGCCTCGCGCGCGCGATCCAGTTCGCCGTGGTAAGGCATGATCAGCGGCGTGTTTTCGGCGATCATCAGCGTCTCGGGGCTGATGTCGACGCCCTGTTCGCGGATCTTCGCGATCTCGCCGACCAGATGCCAGGGGTCCAGCACCACACCGTTGCCGATGACCGAAAGCTTGCCGCCGCGCACCACGCCCGAAGGCAGCGCATTCAGCTTGTAGACCTTGCCGTCGATGACGAGCGTATGGCCGGCGTTGTGCCCGCCCTGGAACCGCGCGATCACGTCGGCGCGTTCGGACAGCCAGTCGACGATCTTGCCCTTGCCCTCGTCGCCCCACTGGGCACCCACGACAACCACGTTGGCCATGATCCGGTCCTTGCATCTGAGACAAACCCCGCGTCCTATAGCGGTGACGTCCGCGGGACGGAACAGCAAAATGGCCGCGGGGGGCGGCGGATCGCCATGTTTCTCTATCACACCATCGGGACAAACGATCTTGCGCGCGCCCGCGCGTTCTATGCGGCGGCGATGCCCGCGCTTGGCCTGGAACTTGCCGCCGAAGAGGCGACGGAGATCGGCATTCGCGCACCGGGTGAACGCATCCGCCTTTGGGTCACCGAACCGTTCGATGGAAAGCCTGCCAGCGTCGGGAACGGGTCGATGGCGGCCTTCGCGGCGGCGGACCGCGCCGCCGTGGACGCCTTTCATCGCGCGGCGCTGGCGAACGGGGGAACCGATGAAGGGGCGCCGGGCCTGCGGCCCTATGGCCCGCATTTCTACGCCTGCTACGTCCGTGATCCGGACGGCAACAAGCTGTCGGCGGTCTGCGACCGTGACATGACATCCTGACGCAATCGGGGCCGAGGGCGCCGAAATCGCCTTCGTGTCCCCCCAGAGCGACAAATGCCACTCGCGCCGGCCGCAGACATTTCCTATAACGCGCGCGCGATACGCCCGAGGAGAGAGCCATGTCCGAGAACCTGTCCCCTATCGACGAGGCCAAGGCCAATGCGGGCCGCAAGGCGGTCGAGTTTGTCGAAGACGGCATGAAGGTCGGCCTGGGCACCGGATCGACAGCGGCCTGGATGGTGCGCCGGCTTGGCGAGCGTGTGCGCGACGAAGGATTGAAGATCGTTGCCGTCCCGACGTCCAGCCGGACGGCCGCGCTGGCGCGCGATGTGGGCATCAGGATCATCACGCTCGACGAGGCGAAATGGCTTGACCTGACGATCGACGGCGCCGACGAGTTTGACGCCGAGATGAACCTTATCAAGGGCGGCGGCGGCGCGCTTCTTCAGGAAAAGATCGTCGCGACGGCCTCGGACAAGATGATCGTGATCGCCGACGCCGCCAAGGAAGTCGCCCACCTTGGCGCCTTTCCCCTGCCGATCGAGGTCATCCCCTTCGGAGCCGAGGTCACGCGGGGCCTGGTCGAGGAACTGCTGGGCGCCTTCGACGTGATGGGCCGCAACACCACGATCCGGATGAGCGGCGACCAGCCCTTCCGCACCGACGAGGGCAATTTCATCATCGACCTTCATCTGGGGCGTATCGGCAACCCGCGTCAGCTTGCGCTGATGCTCAATCAGGTGCCCGGTGTGGTTGAAAACGGGCTATTCGTGGATATCTGCGACAGGGTGGTGATCGGGCATGCCGACGGGCGGGTCGAGGTGCGCGACATCCACGACCTTTCGATCGACGTTTCCGAGACCCTGATCGCGGAGACGGGAAACATCTTCTCGGGTATCGGAGACTGACCCACCGATGAGCTTCGACTTCGACCTTTACGTCATCGGTGGCGGTTCGGGCGGTGTGCGTGCCGCGCGCATAGCTGCAAGCGAATACGGCGCCAAGGTCGCGATCGCGGAAGAATACCGGATGGGCGGAACCTGTGTCATCCGGGGCTGCGTGCCGAAAAAGCTGATGGTCTTCGCTTCCTCCTACGGGGCGCAGATAGACGACGCGCGCGCCTACGGCTGGAACGTATCCGCGGGCGACTTCGACTGGCCGGTCTTCCGTGCCAGGCTTGATGCGGAACTTGACCGTCTGGAAGGCGTTTACCGGTCGGGCCTCTTGAAGGCGGGGGTGACGATCCACGACGACCGCGCGGTGGTCGAGGACGCCCATACGGTGCGCCTGGCCGACGGCACCCGCCACAGCGCCAGGCACATCCTGATCGCGACGGGCGGCCATCCGTCGGTGCCCGAGGCCGCGGCGGCCGCCGGCGTCATGACGTCGAACGACATCTTCAAGCTCGACGCGCTGCCCGGCTCGGTGCTGATCGTCGGCGGCGGCTTCATCGCCTGCGAATTCGCCTGCGTGCTGAACGGGATGGGGGTGGAGGTCACGCAATTCTATCGCGGCGAACAGATCCTGCGCGGCTTTGACGGCGAGGCGCGTGGCCATATCGCGGAACACATGCGAGAAGCCGGGGTGAACCTTCACCTCGGCACCGACGTGATGGAAATGCGGGCGGCGGCGGGCGGCACCTGGGTCATGTCGACAGACGGCCGGGAACGGGTGTTCGAAAAGGTGATCTACGCGACCGGGCGCAGCCCCAACACCGCCGGGCTCGGGCTTGAGGCTGCCGGGGTCCGCCTTGGCCGCCGCGGCGAGGTGATCGTTGATGGCTGGAGCCAGACCTCCGTCCCCTCGATCTACGCGGTGGGCGATGTGACCGACCGGATCAACCTGACGCCGGTGGCGATCCGCGAAGGCCATGCCTTTGCCGATACCGTCTTCGGCGCGAAACCCACGCAGGCCGATCACGAGCTTGTCGCCTCGGCGGTCTTCACCCAGCCCGAGTTCGGCACCGTCGGCCTGACCGAAGAGGCGGCGCGCGAAAAGGGCCCGATCGAGGTCTACGCAACCGCCTTCCGGCCGATGCAGTCAGCCTTCGCGGGCCGTCCCGACCGGGTGATGATGAAGCTGATCGTCTGCGCCGACACCCGCCGCGTCCTGGGCTGCCACATCGTCGCGCCCGGCGCGGGCGAGATGATCCAGCTGGCGGCAATCGCCATCAAGATGGGCGCAACGAAAGAAGATTTCGACCGTACCGTCGCAGTGCATCCGGTCATGGCCGAAGAACTGGTCACGCTGCGCAAACCGGTCAGGACCGCTTGATTTTCCTGTCCAACCCCCCAGTTGGAATGCAGGATGAACGAAGTTACGAGAAAGAGGATAGGCATAGATGAGTGGAAGCGGAGGCCCCTGGGGCGGTGGTGGTGCCGGCGGCGGCGATGACGACGACCGGCCGGTGCGTGGCCCGCGTCGTCCCTCTGGCGGCGCACAGATTCCCGAAATCGACGACATCATGCGAAAGGGGTCCGAGCGGCTCAAGGTCCTGATGGGCGGCAGGGGCGGCGGCGGTCGCGGCGCCGGCGGCGAACAGCCGGGCCTTCCGCGCGGCACCTTCGCCTTCGCCGCGCTCGCCGCGCTGGCGCTCTGGTCCTACGAAAGCTTCTACACCGTCCGCCCGGAAGAACGCTCGGTCGAGCTTTTCCTGGGTAAGTGCAATTCGCCCTGCATCGGCGAACCGGGCCTGAACTTCGCGCCCTGGCCGGTGGTGATCCCCGAAAAGGTTCAGCTTACCACCGAACGGACCGAGGATATCGGCGTCGGACGCGGCGGGGCCGATGACAGCGGCCTGATGCTGACCGGCGACGAAAACATCGTGGACATCGACTTCCAGGTCGTCTGGAACGTCTCCGACCCGGAGAAGTTCCTGTTCAACCTGCGCGACCCGGAGCTGACGATCAATGCCGTGGCCGAAGCGTCCATGCGCGAGATCATCGCGCAGTCGCAGCTTGCACCGATCCTGAACCGGGATCGTGGTGCCATTGCCGAACGGCTGAAGGATCTGATCCAGACCACGCTCGACAGCTACAATTCCGGTCTGAACGTCGTGCGCGTGAACTTCGACCGTGCGGACCCCCCGCGCGAGGTGATCGAGGCGTTCAAGAACGTCCAGTCGGCCGAACAGGAACGCGACCGCCTTCAGAAGGAGGCCGACGCCTATGCCAACACCGTGGTCGCGGGCGCGCGCGGCCAGGCCGCCCAGATCCTGGAAGAGGCAGAGGCCTATCGCGCCCAGGTTGTGAACCAGGCCGAAGGTGAGGCAAGCCGCTTCTCTGCGGTTCTCGCCGAATATCAGAAGGCGCCAGAGGTGACACGCAAGCGCCTTTATCTGGAAACGATGGAAGAGGTGATGGGCCGCGTCGACAAGGTGATCATCGACGAGAGCCAGTCTGGTCAGGGCGTGGTTCCCTACCTTCCCCTGAATGAACTTGGCCGCAAGCCGGCTGCGGAGGGCAACTGATGAACCGCGTTTCACTTCTGATCCCAGCCCTCGTTCTGGTCATCGCTGGTGCCCTGTCCTCTGTCTTCATCGTCGATGAAAAGGAAAAGGCGCTTGTCCTTCAGTTCGGACAGATCAAGGCCGTACGCGAGGATCCGGGGCTGTATTTCAAGATCCCGATGATTCAGGAAGTCGTCCGCTACGACGACCGGATCCTTGGCCTTGATGTCGAACCCCTGGAGGTCACTCCGCTTGATGACCGCCGTCTCGTGGTCGACGCGTTCGCCCGCTACCGCATCGACGATGTGCAGCGTTTCCGCCAGGCGGTCGGCGCATCGGGTGTTTCGCTGGCCGAAAGCCGCATCGACACGATCCTGCGTGCCCAGACCCGCGAAGTCCTGGGGTCGGTCACGTCATCGGCGATCCTGTCGGCCGATCGCGCGTCACTGGCGCTGCGCGTCCGCGATGCATCGCGTTCCGAGGCAGCGACCCTCGGGATCGAGATCATCGACGTGCGGCTCAAGCGCACTGACCTTCCGGTGCAGAACCTTGACGCGACCTTCGCCCGGATGCGGGCCGAACGGGAACGCGAGGCCGCCGACGAGGTGGCGCGCGGCAAGGAAGCAGCCCAGCGGGTACGGGCGCAGGCCGACCGGACACGGGTCGAACTTGTATCGGACGCGCAGCGCCAGTCCGAAATCATTCGCGGCGAAGCGGACGCACGGCGCAACGCCGTCTTTGCCGAAGCCTATGGCGCCGACCCGGAGTTCTTCGACTTCTACCGCTCGCTCGCGGCCTATCGCTCCTCTCTCCTTGAGGGGAATTCCACCATGGTGATGGCGCCGGACAGCGAGTTCTTCAACTACCTCAAGTCCGACCAGAGGCAGTAGCCCGGTGGGCGGTCTTGCTCTCCTTGTCTTGGGGATCGGACTTGTTCTGACGCTGGAGGGGCTGGCCTTTGCGCTGGCCCCTTCGCGCATAGAGGACGTGCTGGACCTGCTGCGCAGGCTGCCCGCCGAGACGCGGCGCAACATGGGCATCGCCGCCGCGGCGCTGGGCCTTGCTCTCATTTGGCTTGCCCGGCTCCTGTCGGCCTGAGACAGTGGGGCGTTCACGCTTGTGTGACCCAACGGGTGCGGGTTTGATTCCCCAAGGGGCATCCCTACCTAGTATGACGGAATGACGGGCGGCCCCACGCGCCGCCCCAAGCGACAAGGGGAAAGTGGAGTGAAACCTCAGGCCAAAGGTGTTGTGGCGGCGCGGGCCGTTCCGGTCGCGAACCTGCGATATTTCTGGGCCCTGTTCGTCGGGCTTGCCCTCGCGCTGGCCCTGGCCATGCAGGCAAGCGCGCGCGCGGCGCCCGAAAGCTTCGCGGATCTTGCCGACAAGGTAAGCCCCTCGGTCGTGAACATCACGACCTCGACCGTGGTCGCCGCGCCGGCCGATGGCAATCCGATCGTGCCCGAAGGATCGCCGTTCGAGGATTTCTTCAAGGATTTCGGCGCACCGGGCCCGAACGGCCCCCGCCGGTCGAATGCGCTCGGCTCGGGCTTCGTGATTTCCGAGGACGGCTATATCGTTACCAACAACCACGTCATCGAGGGCGCCGACGAGATAGAGGTGGAGTTCTTTTCGGGCGACCGTCTGGACGCCAAGCTGGTCGGGACCGACCCGAAGACCGACATCGCGCTTCTGAAGGTGGAAAGCGACACGCCGCTGCCGTTCGTGAATTTCGGCGATTCCAACCTGATGCGGGTCGGCGACTGGGTGATGGCCATGGGCAACCCGCTTGGTCAGGGGTTTTCCGTCTCGGCCGGGATCGTTTCGGCCCGAAACCGCGAGCTTAGCGGCACCTATGACGATTTCATCCAGACCGACGCGGCGATCAACCGGGGCAACTCCGGCGGGCCGCTGTTCAACATGGACGGCGAGGTGATCGGGGTGAACACCGCGATCCTGTCGCCCAATGGCGGCTCCATCGGGATCGGCTTTTCGATGGCCTCCAACGTCGTGTCGCGCGTCGTCGACCAGTTGCGCCAGTTCGGTGAAACGCGCCGCGGCTGGCTCGGCGTGCGCATCCAGGACGTGACCCCTGACGTGGCCGAGGCGATGGGCCTGGCCGCCGCCAAGGGCGCGCTGGTCAGCGACGTGCCGGACGGGCCGGCCAAGGATGCGGGCATCCTGCCGGGCGACCTGATCACCAGTTTCGACGGGGCAGAGGTTTCGGATACCCGTGAACTTGTCCGCCGTGTCGCAGAGGCTGACGTGGGTCGCGCGGTGCGCGTCGTCGTCCTGCGCGAAGGCAAGAGCGAGACGCTGCTTGTCACGCTGGGCCGGCGCGAGGCCGCCGAGGCCGAGGACACCGGAGACAGCGCGACGCCGCCCGCCGCGCCGGTCGAAAAGGAGCTGCTGGGCCTGACGCTGTCCGAGATGACCGACGACCTCGCATCCGGGCTGGGGCTGCCGGCTGGCAGCACCGGCCTTGTCGTGACCGGCATCGACGAGACGAGCGAGGCCTATGGCAAGGGTCTGAGGTCGGGCGATGTGATCACCGAGGCCGGGCAGCAGGCGGTCGCGACCGTTGGCGACCTCGAGGCGCGGATTTCAGAGGCGAAGGATGCCGGGCGCAAGTCGCTTCTTCTTCTGATCCGGCGGGGTGGCGATCCGCGGTTCGTCGCGCTGTCGGTGGAATGATCCTTCGCCACTGCCCCAGCATCGCGGGCGCCCCCCGGGGCGCCCGTTTCAATCCAGGCGGGGCGCCCGTGGCCATGGCGTCGTGGCGGGGCAGGCAGGTGTCGCGCTGGGGCTGGAACCCGCCGCCGTCCCGGACTAGATAGCCAGAGACTCAGACTTCGGGGACAAGAGATGGCAAAGATCACCTATGTGGAATTCGGCGGCAAGGAACATGTCGTGGATGTCGCCAACGGCATGACCGTCATGGAAGGCGCGCGCGACAACGGCATCCCCGGGATCGAGGCCGATTGCGGCGGCGCCTGCGCCTGTTCCACCTGTCATGTCTATGTCGACGCCGGGTGGGTCGACCGGATCCCGGCGAAGGATTCGATGGAAGAGGACATGCTGGATTTCGCCTATGAACCCGATCCGGTCCGGTCGCGCCTGACCTGCCAGATCAAGGTGAGCGATGCGCTCGACGGGCTTCGGGTCTACATGCCCGAAAAGCAGATCTGATGCGCGGCGCTGCGCTGGCGGTCTGTCTGACGATCGGGGCCACGGCCGCCTTTGCCGACATCACCGGTGCACGCTATGCCGATCCGACCCGGCGCTACGATCACGGCATTCTTGGCGACGAGGTCGAATACGGAACCCTGGTGATTTCCACCACCAAGGGGCGTGTGCGCCTGAAACTGCCGCAGACGCGGGTGTTCGAGGATACCGAACCCCGGCTGGCGGATGTGGACGGGGACGGCGCGCCCGAGGTGATCGTGGTGGAAACCGACATGGCGCGGGGCGCGCGGCTGTCGGTTTATGACGAAGACGGCCTTGTGGCGGCAACGCCCTATATCGGGCAGACCCACCGCTGGCTGGCGCCCGTCGGGGCGGGCGATCTGGACGGCGACGGCCGGGTAGAGATCGCCTATGTCGAAACCCCGCACCTGGCGAAGATCCTCAAGGTCGTGCGCCTGGTCGACGGCCGGCTGGAGCCGGTCGCCAGGAAGTCCGGGCTGACCAATCACCGCTACGGCGAACCCGCGATCCATGGCGGCGTCTACCGCTGTGGCGGACGCATGGTGATGGTCACCGCCGATGCGCACTGGAACCACGCGATGGCGACCGAACTGGTGAAGGGGCGGCTGGTGTCGCGCGAACTTGGCCCCTATCGGGGGCCGGCGAGCCTTGGGGCACCGGCGGGCTGTTCCTGATCCCGCAGGGCCGGGGCGCCGCCCCGGACCCCGGAGTATTTTCGCCAGACTGAAGGGGGTCAGGCCCGGGCCATCGCCAGGGCCGCGGGAAGCGCAGCGGCGAAGGCCGCCAGATCCGGTTCGAGGCCGGCGCTGACCCGGATGCAGCGGTCATGCGGCGCGACGAAGGGCATGCGCACGAAGATGTCGCGGGCGACCAGTTCCGCAAGCACCCGCCGCGCAAGGGCGCCGTCGCCGCCGCAATCCATCGTCACGAAATTGGTGGCCGACGGGAGCGGCACAAGCCCGTTGGTCCGGGCGATCCCGGCCAGCCGGTCGCGGGCGGCGGCGACCTTTTCCTGGACTTGCCGCAGCCAGTCCTGATCGGCCAGCGCGGCCAGTGCGCCGGCCTGGGCGATACGGCCCATGCCGAAGTGGTTGCGGATCTTGTCGAAGGAGGCGATCAGGGGCGCCGCGCCGATGGCGTAGCCGACCCGTGCGCCCGCCATCCCGTAGCCCTTGGAGAAGGTCCGCATCCGGATCACGCGGGCATCATCGGCGTCGAGGCGTGGGGCAAGGCCGGGCGGTGCCAGCTCGATATAGGCCTCGTCCAGCACCAGAAGCGTCCCTTCCGGCACCGCGTCGATCATCCGTGCAATGGTTTCGGCCCCGTGCCATGACCCCATCGGATTGTCGGGATTGGCGATGTAGACCAGCTTCGCCCCGGTTTCGGCGGCCCGCGCAACCAGCGCCTCGGGGTCTTCGTGGCCGCCCCGGTAGGGCACCTTGTGCAGGGTGCCGCCGAAGCCGGTGACGTGGAAGTTGAAGGTCGGGTAGGCGCCGTCGGAGGTCACGACCGCATCGCCGGGTTCGACCAGCATCCGCACGAGGTAGCCCAGAAGCCCGTCGATCCCTTCGCCAACGGCGATATTGCCCGGCTGGACGCCGTGGTGGGCGGCAAGCGCCTGGCGCAGGTCGTGATTTTCCGGGTCGCCGTACATCCAGACATCGCGCGCCGCGCGCGCCATAGCCTCGATCGCGCGGGGCGAGGGGCCGAAGACGCTTTCGTTCGCGCCGAGGCGCGCGGCGAAGGGGCGGCCCCGGACACGCTCTTGCGTTTCGGGGCCGACGAAGGGGACGGTCGCGGGCAGCGCCGCCACGACAGGGGTATAGCGTGGGCCGGTCATGGGGCGAGTGAAAGCCGAATTCGCGCCCCGCGGCAAGCGTTCAATCGCGCATGAACTTCCTGCGCGCCTCTTCGGCGACGGCGACCTTGAGTTCGATCGTCGCGATCCGGCGCATTGCGACGTGGCGTTCATCCTCGGTCGTGGCGTCGCCATAGGCGGCCCTGGCGGCGGCAAGGTCGCGCTTGAGCAGCAGTTCCTGCGGCAGGGCGCCCGCTTCGGCCATCAGGCGAAAGCCTGTGGCAAGGCCGGCATCGGCCGGGGCATCGCCCGGGCGCCTGGCAAGCGGGCGGCCCTCTCCGGTCAGGTGATCGAGCTTGCCTTCCGCGCGGGCGATCAGCATCCGGCGTTCGGCGATGGGGTTCAGCCAGTTGGACATGGGATACCTCCGGCTTTCGATATGGGAAGCCGGGGCGGGCGGGGCAAGGCCGGGGGCGCTGCCCCCGGACCCCCGGGATATTTGAGAAAAGAAGAAGGCGTCAGCCGATCTCGGACAGGCGGGCCAGCGCGGCTTTCAGTTTGGCCGCCTCTTCCTCGGCGAGGGAAAGCTTTTCGCGGGTCTCCTCGACGATTTCCTCCGGGGCGCTATCGACGAACTTGGGGTTCGACAAGCGTCCGCGCAGGCCGTTCATGTCCTTTTCGAGCTTTTCCAGCGTTTTCGACAGGCGCGCCTTTTCCTCGGCGATGTCGATCACGCCCTCGAGCGGGATGGCGAAGCCGCCCCCCTCGACCGCGACGGTGACCGAGCCCCTGGGGGCTGCGCCCTCGGTCATGCCGTCAAGCCGCGCGAGGCGTTCGATCATCGGCTGGTTGTCGGCAAAGGCCTTGCGGCCGCGGTCGTCCATCGCGGTCATCACGATCGGCAGCTTGAGGCCCGCCGGGACGTGCATCTGCATCCGGGCGGAGCGGATATCCTCGATCAGAGCGATGACCCAGTTCATCTCGCGGTCGGCGTCGGCATCGATCAGCTCCGCGCCGTAGGCCGGCCAGTCGGCATGGACGAGCATCTTCGGCCGCGTGCCGGTCTGGCCCCAGAGCTCTTCGGTGATGAAGGGCATGAAGGGGTGCATCAGGATGTAGCACTGGTCGAGCACCCAGGCCATGGTGGCGCGGGTTTCGCCCGCCTGGTCGCCGTCCATCAGGGGCTTGGCAAACTCGACGTACCAGTCGCAGACCTTGCCCCAGACGAAGGCGTAAAGCGTATTGGCGGCGTCGTTGAAGCGGAAGGCCGTCAGCGCCTCGTCCACGGCAAGGCGGGCCCGCGCGGTTTCGCCGATGATCCAGCGGTTGACGGTGTGCGTGGCCTGCGGCAGGTCCGCCGCCCCCACGTCGCGGCGCAGCGCGCCGTTCATTTCGGCGAAGCGGGTGGCGTTCCAGAGCTTCGTGGTGAAGTTCCGGTAGCCCGCGATGCGGTCCTTCGAGAGCTTGAGGTCACGCCCCATCGCGGCCATGGCGCTGAGCGTGAAGCGCACCGCATCGGCGCCGTATTCGGCGATGAGGTCGAGCGGGTCGAGGACGTTGCCCAAGGACTTCGACATCTTCTTGCCCTTCTCGTCGCGCACGAGGGCGTGGACATAGACGGTGTGGAAGGGGACCTGATCCACGACGGCAAGCTGCATCATCATCATCCGGGCGACCCAGAAGAAGATGATGTCGAAGCCGGTGACGAGGACATCGGTCGGGAAGTATTTCTTCAGTTCCTCCGTCTCCTCGGGCCAGCCGAGCGTGCCGATGGGCCAGAGGCCGGAGGAGAACCAGGTGTCGAGGACGTCGGGGTCGCGGGAGAGGATAATGCGCGCCTTATAGTCGATCGACTCGCGAAAATCCGCGCCTTCATGGATTGTCGCTTTCTTTAGCACGGTGACGGATTTCGGGTGGTTTTCAAATGCTCGGTAATAGGCGAGAGCTTGAGTTTTTGCCGTCTCGAAATCTGGCGCGCAAAACGCAACCGGATTTGCGTCGTCGAATACCCAGTCAGTCAAATATCCGTGCTCGTAGTATTTCGGCTCATCCCATTTCGTGACGCCCGGCCCATACCACACCGGAATCTGGTGCCCCCACCAAAGCTGGCGGGAGATGCACCAGGGCTCGATGTTTTCGAGCCAGTGGAAATAGGTCTTGGCGTCGCGTTCGGGCAGGATGCGGGTGTAGCCGGCTTTCTCGTCAAAGGTTCCGGCCTCTTGCGCGGCCATGCCGTCGCGGACGGCTTTCAGCGCGGGTTCGACGATCTTCGCGGTATCGACGAACCACTGGTCGGTCAGCATCGGCTCGATGACGACCTTCGACCGGTCGCCATGCGGCTGCATCATCTTGTTCTGCTCGACCAAGGGAATGCGTTCGAGGTGTTCGGCCCCGGTTTCTTCGTCGATGCTTTTCTTCAGAACGGTGACGGCCAGCCCTTCGGCGTTGATCTGGGCGATCACGCGCTTGCGGGCTTCGTAGCGGTCGAGCCCGCGCAGGTCGTCGGGGACGAGGTTGACCGCGTCCACCTCGGCCTCGGTCAGGGTCTTTTCGCCCTTGGCCACCGCCATCGCGGTGGCAGCAGCCTCGGCGTAAGCGGCACCGTCCGCGCGCATGTGGGCCTTGGTGTCCATCAGCCGGTAACAGGGGATGTTGCCGCGCTTGGCGACGCCGTAGTCGTTGAAGTCATGCGCACCGGTGATCTTCACCGCGCCCGAGCCGAAGGTCGGATCGGGGTATTCGTCGGTGATGATCGGAATGAGGCGGCGGTGTTCCTTCGGCCCGACCGGAATTTCGCAAAGCTTGCCCACGATGGGGGCGTAGCGTTCGTCCGACGGATGCACCGCGACCGCGCCGTCGCCCAGCATTGTCTCGGGCCGGGTCGTGGCGATGGAAATGTAGTCGCGCGTCTCGCGGAGGGAGACGTTTCCGTCCTCGTCCTTCTCGACATATTCATAGGTCTCACCGCCCGCGAGCGGGTATTTGAAGTGCCACATCTGGCCCTGCACCTCGACCTGCTCGACCTCAAGGTCGGAGATCGCGGTTTCGAAATGCGGGTCCCAGTTCACAAGGCGCTTGCCGCGATAGATCAGCCCCTTCCGGTACATGTCCACGAAGACCTTGATGACGGCGTCGTGGAAGTTGCCCTCTTCCCCCTTCGGCGCGTTCGGGGCGCCGGACATGGTAAAGGCGTTCCTCGACCAGTCGCAGGAAGCGCCGAGGCGCTTCAACTGGTCGATGATCGTGTTGCCGGATTTCTGCTTCTGCTCCCACACCAGCGCGGTGAAGTCATCGCGGCTCATGTCCGTGCGGCGGCGGTTGGTTTTCGCCAGTTCGCGTTCGACGACCATCTGGGTCGCGATGCCCGCATGGTCCTGGCCGGGCTGCCAGAGCGTGTCAAAGCCGCGCATCCGGTGCCAGCGCACGAGGATGTCCTGCAGCGTGTTGTTGAACGCGTGCCCCATGTGGAGCGATCCGGTCACGTTCGGCGGCGGGATCATGATGCAGAACGTATCCTCGCGCGAGGCATTGGCCCCGGCCTTGAAGGCGCCGGAGTTTTCCCAGGCCTCGTAGAGGCGGGTTTCGGCCTCGGCGGCGTTGAAGGTCTTTTCCATTGGCATCGGTCGTCACATCCCGTTTTTCTTCTCGTTCCCTTAGCGAAAGGGCGGCGCGAGGGGAAGGGGCGGGGAGGTGACAAGGGCGCGCGGGCGGGGCAGTCTGTGCGGAACGGGGAAAGAGGGCGGCGATGGAAGAGCTTGCGGCATTCGTGCTGGACGGGGCCGGCGGGGCCGACCGGATCGAGCCGGGCGGAAGGCCGCTTGCCGATCTGATGCCGGGGGCGGGCTTCGTCTGGGTCATCGTGGATCTGTCGGCCCATGCGGGAAAGTCCTGGCTGGAGGCATCGGGGCTTGATCCCATCGCTGTCTCCGCGCTGACGGCGGAAGAGACGCGGCCACGCTGCACCCTGCATGGCGACATGGTGCTGATGAACCTGCGGGGGGTGAACCTGAACCCAGGGGCAGAGCCGGAGGACATGGTGTCGCTCAGGATCTGCGTGATGGGGGGCGCGATCATCGCCTGCCGCTATCGCCGTCTTCTGGCGGTCGGCGATGTCGTCGAGGGGCTGAAGGCGGGACATGCGCCGCAGACCCAGGGCGACCTGATCGCCCGCATCGCGCTGCGCCTTGCGGACCGGGCCGAGCCGGTGGTGGCAACGCTGAACGAACGTCTCGACGATCTGGAGGATGCGGTGGGCGCAGACATCGACCCCAGCCTCAGGGCCGAACTGGCCGATGTGCGGCGCATGTCCTCGGTCCTCAGGCGCTTCATGTTTCCCCAGCGCGACGCGCTGTCGACGCTTGAGATCGAGGAACTTGGCTGGCTCAGCCAGCGCGACCGGTCGCGGCTCAGGGAAGCGACCGAACGTGTGACGCGCCTTGCAGAAGAGCTTGAGGCGATCCGCGACCGCGCGCAGGTGGTGCGCGACCAGGTGGCCGACCTGCGCGCCGAGGTGATGAACCGGCAGATGCTTGTCTTGTCGGTCGTGGCCGCGATCTTCCTGCCGCTGGGGCTGCTGACGGGGCTCTTGGGCATCAACGTGGGCGGGGTGCCCGGGTCGGGCACGCCATGGGCCTTCTGGGCGGTCTGCGTCCTGTTGCTGGCGATCTGCGGGCTTCAGATATGGCTTTTCCGCAAGCTAAAGCTCCTTGGGTAGCTATTCGGCCGGCGTTCCGAAAATGGCCATGACAAGCCCCAGAACCGCCAGGCCCGCATAGGCGGCGGCGCGCGCACGGGATCGCTGCGCCTGGGCGCCGAAGGCCGCAATGGCGGCCTGAACCGCATAGTAAAGCGCGAAGGCGCGGCTGGCATAGGCGATGATCGAAAAGATGTCAGACGCCCAGGTCAGCGCGACCCCGGCACCCACAAGAACGGCATAGGCGCTGCGAATCGGAATGCGCCCGCGCGTCAGTTCGGTGATCAGCCCGCCCGCCCCGCCGGTGTCGGCAACGGCGGCCGAGAACTGCGCGGCCAGCGCCGCCGCGACCAGAAGACCGGGCAGCACCGGCGCCACGATCCGCATCATGTCGATGATCGCGGTTTCCGAAAGCTGCGCTTCGCCCGGCGCGAAGAGATAGGCGATCAGCCCGATATAGACGAGGTAGATCGCCGTCGACAGGAGCTGTGCGATCCGCATCGCCGCACGGCGCGTCGGGGCATCGTATTCCGCGCCGAGATAGCGCGCGGTTTCAAACCCCTGGACGGTGACGATCAGGCCGAAGGCCAGTTGCACCGCCGGCCAGCCGGTCAGTGTGGGCGGGTCGATGACCAGCCCGCCGTCGCCCAGCTTTTGCGCGAAATAGAACGCAAGCCCCGCAAGCATCGCGGCGATGATCGCCAGCTTGATCCCGACCGACACCTGTTCCATCCGCTCAAGCGCGTGAAACCCCTTGGTCCAGCCGGTCGCGAGTATCACGCCGAAGACCGCCGTCGTGACCACGCGTCCGGCGAAGTCGCCGGCATAAGGCGTGAGGTTGACCGCGAAGGCGCCGAAAAGGTTCAGGTAATACGCGACCGAGATCACATAGGCGAAGGCAAGCGACCACGAGGCGAGGGTTTCAAGCCGGTCCTCGGCCGGGCTGCGTTGGCCGGCGCCGTCCATCCGGCGGGTGATGTTGAAGCGGATCGAATCCCCGAACGCGTAGGCGGCCAGACACAGAAGCGCCATCACCAGGGGTGCATAAAGGCCGTAGCTGTGTTCGAGAACCGGGCCGAGAACCAGAAATCCCGATCCGATGATCGAGGCCAGGGGCGTGACCGTCGCACGCCAGAGCCGCGCCCCCGCCAGGCGGGGCCAAAGCAGAAGTCCGGCGGCGGCAAGGCCGCAGGCAAGGATGATCGCGTCAATCAGCATCGGCCCTCGCTTTCGCCCGGCAGTCGAAGCCGATTGCAGGGCGAAAGGCAAGGGTCAGGCGGCATCAGCGCCCCGCCGCCACCTTCGCATCCGTCAGCGCGACACGTTCGCCGCGCCGTATCACCGCCGGGTCATAAGGCTTGCGGTCGAAGACCTCGCGCACCATCGGCGCGAAGAACGCGATCGGCAGGTCGTCGTAGTCCGGGTCGAAGCTTGCCTGGTCCCAGCGTTCGCAGAATTCGGCGCAGTCGTCGAAATAGGGGTTCCCCCGGTGGCGTTCGCGCTTGTTCTGGTCGAACCCGTCCAGGTGGTGCCCGTAGTACAGCATCTGGAAATCGCCGTGGGTCTGCACGCACCAGGTGCATTGTTCGCGCACGAAGGGCTTCAGGATCGTCGCGGCGTATTCGTCGTGATTGTAGGGTGCGTAGATATCCCCGATATCGTGCAGGAGCGCCGAGACGACCCAGTCGATGTCGGCCCCGTCGCGCCAGGCGCGCGTCGCGGACTGTACCGAATGGCCAAGCCGGGTGATCTGGTAGCCCGACAGGCTCTTGTCCAGTTCCACCAGCGCCGTCAGAAGCCGGTCGGCGGTGTGTTTCGTGTGGTCGATCTCGTGGGCAGTCAGGAATTCGTAGTCTTCCTTCGTGCCGTCCTTCATCTGGGTAAAGCTGACCGTTTTCATGCGTTGACCTTTGCGTATAGCCCCTTGTCGTTCTTGGTGCCCTTCATCAGGAACTTGCCCTGAGTGGTGCGGATTTCGTCGTAAAGCGCAAGGCTTTCGGGTGTGAAATTCCCCTCCGGCGGGGCAAACAGGATGAAGTTGCGCGCACGGTCGGCGCCGCGCGCCAGCATCGCATAGTCCTGCTCCCCCACCTCCTGCGCGACCTCGGGCCTGAGGTAGCGCACGACCGCGCCGATGCGGCGGTCGTCCGTCGTGTTGGGGCCGGACCCGTGGATCGTGAGCCCATGATGCAGGCTGATCTCGCCCGGCATCAGCTCGATCGCCACCCGGTCCTCGGGGGCGACCTCGACCCTGACCTCCTGCCCGCGACTCAGCAGGTTGTCCTCGGCAAAGGTATCCTCGTGCGGCAGGATCGGGTTGCGGTGCGATCCGGCCACGAAATCCATGCAGCCCGAGGCGCGCGTCGCGGGCGACAGTGCCAGCCACATCGTCACCATGCCGTCGATCGCCCCAAGGCCCCAGTAGGTCAGATCCTGGTGCATCGACACCCTGTGCTTCGTGCGCGGTTCCTTGATGAAGAATTCGACGCCGTAGATCAGCAGGTCGGGGCCAAGCACGCCCTCGACCACGTCGAGGATCGCGGGGTGGGTGGCGATCCGGTGCGCAAGCGGCATGACGCAGTTGGCATTCACCCGCTTGTAGGTGTTCAGCGGCAGCGGCAGCCCCGCGTCCAGCCAGTCGCGCTCGATCGCTTCCAGCTCGGCCCTCCATTCGGCGGCCTGCGCCGGGGAAATCGCCCGGATCGGATGCAGGTATCCGTCTTCCCAGTAGCGTTCGACGGCGGCCCTGCCCAGCCGGCCGTTTGCAAGCGGAATGTTCATGGGTGCCTCCCCTTCGTCGCGTTTGCATGAAGCTAGTGCGGACCGGGCGCGCTTCAGAACGGTATCTCTTGCCGGTCAGGGAAAGCTGAGCTTATCCTGCGGGCATGGACCGTATCCGCATCCCCTCGCTCAACTGGCTGCGCGTGTTCGAGGCGGCGGCGCGGACCGAAAGCTTTGCCCGCGCGGCGGCGGAACTGAACATGTCGGCGCCTGCGGTCAGCCAGCAGGTCAAGGCGCTTGAAACGCATCTTGGCGCGACGCTTTTCACCCGCCATCCGCATGCCGTCCGCCTCACCGAGGCGGGCCGCGCCTATCTGCCTTCGGTGCAGACCTCGCTCGTCTCGCTCGAAACCTCGACGGCGGGGCTTTTCGGACGCGCGCGGGAAGAACGGCTGTACGTCCAGGCGGTGCATATCTTCGCCCAGGGTGTGCTGGCGCCGCTTTATACCGATTTCACCGCCCAACATCCCGATATCGCGCTGATGCTGACGACCGGCAACGCCATCGGCGATTTCGCCCACGCCTTCAGCGACCTGAAGATCATCTTCGGCGCGCCCTCTGCTTTCGGGCGGTCGCACGACCTTTTGTTGGGGGAAACCCTGTATCCGGTCGCGCGCCCGGAAATCGCCCGCGCGATCGCCACGCCCGCCGACCTTCTGGCCTATCCGCTGCTTGAGGTCGCGACCCATCGCGCGGGCTGGCCGCATGTCTTCGACGGGTTGCGTCTTCTGGGGGCGGGCGCGCGGTTCCTGATGGTGGATTCGACGGTGATGGCCGCTGCCCTTGCGGGGCAGGGTGCCGGGATCGCCCTGGCCCGGGCCCCCGCCAGCGATCCGATCATGGAAGCCCAGGGGCTTGTGCCCTGCCTGCCTGGGGTCGCGGTGCCGGGGCTGGAGTTCTACCACCTCGTCTATCCCGAAGGCGGCACCCTGCGCCGTCCCGCACGGGCGTTCCGCACCTGGCTTCTGGACCGCACGGCACCGCTCGAGGCGCAACGGGTTCGCGCCGGATAGCCGCCGCGCGCGCGGGTCTCGCAGTTTCCGGTTCAGGCGGCGCGATCGATCTTGGTGGAAAGGTGAATCAGGCTTTCAGAGCTTTTCACCCCCGTCAGCGCGCCAAGTTGATCGAGCACGCCATCGAGGATCGTGGTCGATGCCGCCGCGACATGCAGCAGAAGGTCCACCCGCCCCGAAGTCGTGTAGACGCGCTCGACCTCGGGGATGGTCTTGAGCCGGGCAAGGACCGCTGCCTGCGCGCGCGGTTCGATGTTCAGAAGGATCGTCGCGCGGATGCGGCCCTGACGCGCCGCCTCGCCCAGTTTCACGGTGTATCCGGCAATGACGCCGGTGCCCTCAAGGCGCTCCAGACGGGCCTGAACGGTCGACCGCGCCACCTTCAGTCGCCGCGCCAATGTGGCCACGGATGTGCGGGCATCGGTGCCCAGTTGGGCCAGAATGGCCTTGTCAAGGTCGTCCATGTTGCAACACCGGCGTTGTGATTGTCAGTTTCGTCAATTTAACAGTATTTTTCGGCAAATCCACTCTTCCGATCGGTCGGAATGTGCCCCATATCGCGCCGCACGTTCAGGAAAAAGGGCGGCTCATACGCACCTTACCTGGTTTGGTCAAATGCGTAAGCGCTTTCCAACCGGTAGTGCCGGGGCATAAGGTGGCTGCGCCTTGTTGGCAGGAGCACGCCGATGGGGCTTTCCAAGACGATCTGGACGAATCCGTCCGAATTCCTTCGCACGCAACGGCCTGACACGCCGGTGATGTTCTTTTCGCCCACCGTCCTGCAGGCGACGGCGCGGCGGTTCCTTGACGGGTTTCCCGGCCTTGTCACCTACGCGGTGAAGTCGAACCCCGAGGAAATGGTGATCCAGAACCTCGTCGCCGCCGGGGTAAAGGGCTTCGACGTGGCCTCCCCCGCCGAGATCGAGATGATCGCGCGGCTCGCCCCGGGCGCGGCCATGCACTACAACAACCCGGTGCGCGCGCGCCATGAAATCACCTATGCCGTCGGCATGGGCGTCTGTTCCTATTCCGTCGACAGCCATTCGGAACTGGCCAAGCTGGTGGAACTGGTTCCGGCGAAAGGCACCGAGATCGCCGTGCGCTTCAAGCTGCCGGTCGCCGGCGCGGCCTACAACTTTGGCGCCAAGTTCGGGGCGACGGTGGAAAAGGCGGTCGAGCTTCTGAAGAAGGTCGAGGCGGCGGGCTTCATCCCCTCGCTCACTTTCCATCCGGGCACCCAGTGCACCGATCCGATGGCCTGGGACGCCTATCTGCGCGCCGCGGCCGAGATCTGCCGTGTGTCGGGCGTGCAGGCGCGCCGGCTGAACGTGGGCGGCGGCTTCCCCTCGCACCGGCTGACAACCGAGGTGCCGCATCTGGACGCAATCTTCGAGCTGATCGGGCGCGTCGCCAAGGAGGCGTTCGACGGCGCGCCCCCCGCGCTTGTCTGCGAACCCGGTCGCGGGCTGGTGGCGGAAAGCTTCACGCTGGCCGCGCGCGTCAAGGGCATCCGCGACGACGAACATGTGTTCCTGAACGACGGCGCCTATGGCGCGATGGACGAACTGCCGCTGATGGGCACGATCGACCGCGTGACTGTGCTGTCCGAACGTGGCGAGGTGCGCACCGGCGCGGGCCGCGATCACATCGTCTTTGGCCCGACCTGCGATTCGGTCGACCGCCTGCCGGGTGAACTGCCGCTGCCCGCCGACATGGAAGAAGGCGACTACCTCGTGTTCGCGGGGATGGGCGCCTATTCGACGGCCACCAACACGCGGTTCAATGGTTTCGGCGATCTCTCGGTCGCAACGGTGATGTCGCTCGGCCTCTGACTGTAGCGGAAAACGCGATCCCCGGCCCCGCGTGCCCCGGCGCGCGGGGCTTTTGCTTGGTTCCGTGCCATCCTTTGTTCGTAAATCGGGTGCAGGATGTCACGGCATCTTGGCTGGACGTGTCCGGCGCGTGGCGCGAAGATGGGCTGCGGGCAGGCGGCGGCCCGGAAAGGAGACGGCGGTAGGATGCGCGACATCGCGCGCAGGTTGTGGGGGTTGCTCGGGCTTGGTCGCCGCGCCCCCGTGGAGGTGCGGGCCCCGGCGCGCGGGCGCGGCCCGACCGATCATGTCATCCTGATCGATGGCACCATGTCCTCGCTCGAGGAAGGGCAGGAAACCAATATCGGCCGGATCTACCGCACCCTGCGCGCCGTGCCGCAATCGGCGCGGATGTCGATCTATTATGAACCCGGTGTCCAGTGGCGCAGCTGGCGCGATGCCCGTGACGTGGCGATGGGCAAGGGGATCAACCGGCAGATCCAGCGCGCCTACGGCTGGCTGGCGACGCGCTATCGCCCCGGCGACCGGGTGTTCCTGTTCGGCTTTTCGCGCGGCGCCTACGCCGTCCGGTCGCTCGCCGGGATCATCGACCAGGTGGGGCTCTTGCGGGCCGACTGCGCGACCGAACGCAACGTGCAGCTTGCCTATCGCTACTACCGCCGGGCGGAACCCTCGCGGATCCGCGACATCTTCGTGCGGCGGCACTGCCATCCGCAGGTGCAGATCGAAATGGTCGGGGCCTTCGACACCGTCAAGGCGCTGGGCCTGCGGCTTCCGTTCCTGTGGATGTGGACCGAACCGCAGCACGATTTTCACAGCCACGCGCTTGGCCCCCACATCCGCCACGGCTATCAGGCGCTGGCGCTGGACGAGACGCGGGCGGCCTACTGGCCGATCCTGTGGGACACCGGCGCGGCGGCCGGGGACAGCCATGTCGAACAGGTCTGGTTTCGCGGCACGCATGGCGACATTGGCGGCCAGCTCGGCGATTTTGCTGCCGCGCGACCGCTGGCCAACATTCCGCTGGTCTGGATGCTGGAACGGGCGGAACGCTGCGGGCTGGCGCTGCCGGCCGACTGGCGCGGCGATTTCCCGACCGACCCCGCCGCCCCCTCGGTCGGGTCATGGCGCGGCTGGGGGCGGGCGTTCCTGTTCCGCGCCCGGCGGGTGATTGGCCAGGACCGGTCCGAGGCGATCCACCCGACCGCGCGGGACCGGTCGCGGGCCGCGCGCCGCGCGGTCAGGCGGCGCGTCCCTGTCGTCGGCGGATAGGCGAGGAAAGAAAAGGCCCCGAAGACCATGCTTCGGGGCCATCGCAGCAACAGCGGCTCAGGCCACGTTCTGCAGGGAGACCTCGGGAACGATCCCCAGCGCGAAACAGACGTCGCGGGTCATCTGGGGGCGGTTGAGCGTGTAGAAATGCAGGTCGGTGACACCGCCCTGGATGAGGTCGTCGCAAAGTTCGCTCGCAAGCGCCGTGGACAAGAGCGTTTCATGCCCGTCGCGGATGGCATGGGCATAGGCCTCGTCCAGCCAGCCGGGAACGGTGGTGCCGCAGCGCGCGGCAAAGCGCTTGGCGCCGTCCCAGGACTGGATCGGCAGGATGCCCGGGATGATCGGGGCGTCGATTCCCGCCTTTTCGCAGGCGTCGCGGAAGCGGAAGAAGGTTTCCGCCTCGAAGAAGAACTGGGTGATCGCCGAGGTCGCGCCGGCGTCGATCTTGCGTTTCAGCCAGGCGATGTCGCCGGCGGTGCCGGCCGCCTCGGGATGGGGTTCGGGATAGGCGCCGACGCGGACCTTGAACTTGCCGGTCCCGGCCAGCGCCTCGACCAGTTCCACGGTATCGCGGAACCCCTCGGGGTGGGGGCGGAAGGCGCCGGCGCCCTTCGGCGGGTCGCCCCGCAGCGCCACGATCTCGGTCACGCCGGCGGCGGCGTAGGCATCGGCGATTTCCAGTGTCTCGGCCCTCGACGCCTCGACGCAGGTCAGGTGCGCGGCGACGTTCAACCCGAAGTTCTGGCCGATCGCGCCGACCGCCTCGTGCGTCAGTTTCCGCGTCGTGCCGCCGGCGCCATAGGTGACGGAGACGAAACCGGGGCGGAGCGGCGCAAGAACCTGCGCGGCCTCCCACAGCCGGAAGGAGGCATCGAGCGTCTGCGGAGGGAAGAATTCGAAGGAGATGCGGGGTGTCATGGGAACCTCATTGCTTGGGCCCCTTGTGCCGGTTTTGGTGATGTGAGACAAATTCATAATACTCATCATCAATATGAGGTTTGTCGCATAATGCATCTGGAACTGCGCCACCTGCGCACGATCAAGGCGATCCATGACACGGGCGGGCTCGCGCGGGCGGCCGATATCCTCAACATCACGCAGTCCGCGCTGTCGCACCAGATCAAGGGGCTTGAGGATCAGGCGGGGGTGGAGCTTTTCGTACGGCGCACGCGGCCGATGCGGCTTTCGGCGGCGGGCCTCAGGATGTTGCGCGCGGCCGAACGCATCCTGCCCGAACTCGAGGCGCTGTCGGACGAGTTTCGTGCCCTCCGGTCCGGCCGGTCAGGGCGGCTTTTCATCGCCATGGAATGCCATGCCTGTTTCGATTGGCTTTTCCCGGTGCTGGAACAGTTCCGGCATGCCTGGCCCGATGTGGATGTCGACATCCGCGCCGGGCTTGCCTTCGACGCGCTTCCCGCCCTGATGCGCGAGGACGTGGATCTTGTGATCTCGTCCGACCCCGACGGGCCGGCCGGGGCGGTCTTCCATCCGCTGTTCGACTATTCGCCGACCCTGGTCGCGGCGGCCGCCAATCCCCTGGCGGAAAGGCCCTGGATCGAGGCGGAGGATCTGCGCGACCAGGTTCTTATCACCTATCCGGTTGACCGGAGCCGCCTTGACGTCTTTTCAACCCTGCTGACCCCCGCGCGGGTCGAGCCGCGCGGCATCCGGCAGGTCGAACTGACGGCGGTGATCCTGATGCTGGTCGCCTCGGATCGCGGCGTATCTGTACTGCCCGACTGGGTCTTGCGGGACGTTCAGGGGCAGGCCGACTACGTCACGCGGCGATTGACCGAAAAGGGCGTGGTCAAGCGCATGTATGCCGCGACGCGGGACGAAGACGCGACCCGGCCCTTCGTGGCGCATTTCCTCAGGCTGGCACGGGGCGAGGCGGTGAAGCTGCAACGCGGCTGACGCTTGACCGCGCCCGCCCGCCGGTGGAACCTGTCGCCGGATGCGGGCAGGGCCCCGCGCGGAGGGTGGCATGTCGGACGATCGGGGCAGGGTGACTTCGGCCCATTGGGGCGCGGCGCGGGTCTTCACCGAAGACGGGCGCATCGTCCGCGCCGACCCGTTCGAGGAAGATCCCGACCCCTCGTCCATCGCGCGTATCCTGCCGCAGGCGGTGCATCATGCCGACCGCGTGGCGCGGCCCTCGGTGCGCCGCGGCTGGCTCAGGGGCGACCGCGCGCGCGGGGCGGGGCGCGACGACTTCGTCGAAATGCCCTGGGACGAGGCCCTGGACATCGCAGCCGAGGAAATCGGCCGCATCCGCCGGGTTCATGGAAACGGGGCGATCTACGGCGGCTCCTACGGCTGGTCCAGCGCCGGGCGGTTCCATCACGCGCAGGGCCAGCTTCACCGGTTTCTCAACTGCATCGGCGGCTATGTCGCGCATCAGGGTACCTATTCGCTGAGCGCGATGGAGATCATGCTGCCTCATATCTTCGGCCTCGGAGAGATTGCTTTTCGCCATTGCACCCAGGAACGCTGGTCCGAAATTGTCGCCCATACGGAGACGCTGGTCGCGTTCGGGGGCATCAACACCAAGAACGCCCAGACGATAGCCGGTGGAACCGGGGCCCATCGAACGGCCCGGCACCTGCGTGCATTCGAGGCAAAGGGCGGGACCCTCGTGAATGTCAGCCCGCAGCGCGAGGACAGTCCGGCTTTCTCCCAGTGGGTGCCCGTGGTCCCGGGCAGCGATACCGCGCTGATTCTGGGCCTGGCGCATGAACTTGAACGGACGGGCCGGGTAGACCACCGCTTTCTCGCGCGATGCACCGTCGGATACGACCGTTTCCGCGGCTATCTTCTGGGGCATGCCGACGGTGTGGCAAAGGACGCGGATTGGGCCGCCGCGATATCGGGGGTTCCCGCCGCGACGATAGCAGGGCTGGCCGAGCGCATGGCCACCACAAGAACCATGATCGCCATGGCCTGGTCGGTTCAACGCGCCGAAAACGGAGAGCAGCCCATATGGGCTGCGGCCACGCTGGCGGCGATGCTTGGCCAGATCGGCTTGCCGGGTGGAGGGTTCGGCGAAGGTTACGGGACGACCGACGCGGGCGGCACCGGCCCAATGCGAAGGCTGGGTGGCGGCGCGCTGCCGCAGGGCACCAACCCGGTCCGCACGACGATCCCTGTGGCGCGCGTCGCGGACATGCTGCTGAACCCCGGCATGCCCTACCAGTACAACGGCGAGGACCGGACCTATCCGGATATCCGGCTGGTCATGTGGGCGGGGGGCAATCCCTATCACCACCACCAGGATCTGCGCCGGCTGGAAAGGGCCTGGGACAAGCCTGACTGCATCATCGTCAACGACCCCTGGTGGACGGCGACCGCGCGGCGCGCCGATATCGTCTTTCCCGCGACCACCCCCTACGAGCGGGAGGATTTCGCCAGAGAGCCAAGCGACCCCTATCTTTTCCACATGCCACGGCTGATCGACCCGCAGGGCGAGGCGCGCGACGACCACGAGATATTCCGCGGTCTCGCCGCGAGGCTCGGTGCCGAGGAGGCCTTTACCGAAGGGCTGGACACCGAAGGCTGGATCGCCCGGCTTTACGAGGATTTCCGCGAGAAAAGCGCGGAACAAGGTGTCGCCGTGCCGGGGTTCGACGAACTGAAGGCCAGAAACTGGGTGCTGATCGACGCCGCGCCACAGGCGGCCGAAAGCGTCCTTGCCGCCTTTCGCCGCGACCCTGACGCCCACCCCCTGCCCACGCCCTCTGGCCGGATCGAGGTCTTTTCCCGGACCATCGCGGCGATGGGTTACGACCATTGCCCCGGTCACGCGGTCTGGATCGCGCCGACCGAATGGCTGGGCACGCGCGGCCGCTACCCGCTGCACCTTCTGTCCCCGCAACCGGGCGACAAGCTGCATTCGCAGCTTGAGGCGGCGCTGGCCGACGAACCCGGCGCACGGCCGATGCAGGTTGCGATCCATCCCGACGAGGGCGCCGCGCGCGGCATCGCCGACGGTGCCCTGGTCGAGGTCTTCAATGATCGGGGCGTCTGCCTTGCGCGGGCGCGGTTGACCGCGGATGTCGTGCCCGGCGTGCTGATCCTGCCGACCGGGGCCTGGTATCGGCCGGACGGGCAGGGGCGCGACACGCAGGGTAACCCCAACGTGCTGACCCGCGACATCGGGACTTCGCGTATCGCACAGGGCCCCACGGCGCAGACTTCGCTGGTCGATATCCGGGCGATCTAGGTCAGGTTCTGTCGATGGAAGCGGTGGAAAACGAAGGCATCGGATGGGGTGAATTGCTTCGCGGGCGGCATGCCGCGGCCGTGCTTCTGTGTTGCCTGGGCGTCTGGCTCCATGCGGCGGACGCGCTGGTCGTCACGACGATGCTGCCCGCGATCGTGGCCGATATCGGCGGTCACCGGATCGTCGCCTGGAACTTCGCGATCTACGACACCGGGTCGATCGTCGCGGGGGCCGCGTCGGGCCTTGTGGCGCTGCGCTTCGGCCTGCGCGGGCCGATGATCGCGGCGGCGACCCTTGTCGGGCTTGGCTGCGTCATCAGCGCCGCCGCGCCGTCGATGCCGGTGCTCCTGGCGGGGCGCGTCGCGCAGGGTCTGGGCGGCGGGGGGCTGACCTCGCTCTCCTTCGTCGCGGTGACGCTTCTCTTTCCGCGCCGGATGATGCCGCGTGCCATGGCGGCCATGTCGGTGGCCTGGGGCGCCTCGGCCTTTGCCGGCCCGCTGGTGGGCGGCGTTTTCGTGACCTGGGGCAGCTGGCGCGCGGGGTTCCTGGCCTTTGCGCTGCAGGCGGTCCTCTTGGCCGTGTGGTTCCGGTTCGGCCTGTCGGCGGCGGCGGCACCGGCAGGCGATGCCGCGACGGCCCGCCTGCCGGTGCGCCGACTTGGCCTTCTCAGCCTGGCGGTTCTGGGCGTGGCCTATGCCGGCAACGCGGGATCGGCGGGCTGGACGATCCTGTCGCTGGTGGGCGGGATTGCCGCGCTTTTGCTTTTTGTCAGGCTGGACGGGCAAAGCGGGGCCGACCGGCTTTGGCCGCGCGGCGCGCTCAACCTGCGCCGGCCGACGGGCGCAGCCCTTGTCATGGTGCTGGCGATGAACATCGCGATGATGGGCCTTGCGACCTACGGCCCGCTTCTGATGGACCGCATCCACGGGACCGAACCCCTGGTCGCGGGCTATATCGTCGCCGGCATCTCGATCGCCTGGACGCTTGCCGCCGTCGCCGTATCGGGCCAGCCGGAAGGGCGCGACCGGTTCTTCATCGTGCTTGGCATGAGCCTCGCGGTCGCAAGTGTCGCGGGGCTTGCCTATGCGGTTCCGGCAGGGCCCCTGTGGCTCATCGCGCTTTTCGCCTCGTTCGAGGGGCTGGGCTATGGCATGGCCTGGTCCTTCATCCTGCGCCGGGGTGGGCGGCTTGCGGAGGAGGGGGACGGCGAACGGCTCAGTGCGGCGCTGCCGACCATCGGTCGGCTGGGTTATGCGCTGGGCGCCTCCACCATGGGGATCTTCGCCAATCGCGCGGGTTTCGACGCCTCGTCCAGCGCGGCGGAGGCGGGCCTGGTTGCGCGGGCGATCTTCCTTGGCAGCCTGCCAATTGCGTTGCTGGGCTGGGGCGCGATGCTGCGCTTCGTGTCGTTCGGCGGCACGCGCAGGGTTTGACCGGTGCCCGGTCCCGGGTTAGGCTTGCCGCGACGGTTCAAGCGAGGGGAGGCCGCGATGACATACCGCATGACGCGGCGACTGACCCACGGCCCTGTCGAAGCCCCGCATGGCGTGATGCGGGGCGGTGCGAAGGCCTGAACGAACTTCGTCTGCCCCAGGGCGGTGCACAGCCACCACCCGGCCCTTACCCGGATGCGACCGCATCCCCCGGCAGACGAGACGATCATGAGCCTTCTTTCCGTTTCCGACCTTGGACTGACGCTGGCAGAACCGTTGTTCACCGGCCTTGCCTTCACCCTTCATCCCGGCGACCGCGTTGGCCTGGTCGCGGCCAACGGGCGCGGCAAATCCTCGCTCCTTCGGGTGATCGCGGGGCTTTCGGACGCCACGCAAGGCAGCGTGACACGCGCGCGCGGCGCCCGTGTGGCGCTGGTGGAACAGGATCCGCCGGCGGCGCTACTGGATCTTTCGCTCCGCGATGCGGTTCTTGAGGGCCTGCCGCAAGAGGCGCGCGACTACGACGGCTGGCGCGTCGATGTCGCGCTGGACGACCTGTCTGTGCCCGGGGATCTGCGCGACCGCCCGCTGCGTGCCCTGTCCGGCGGCTGGCAGCGAACGGCGCTTCTGGCCCGCGCCGCGGTCGGGGAGCCCGACCTTTATCTTCTCGACGAACCGACGAACCACCTGGATCTCGCGCGGATCGGGGTGCTGACGCGGTGGCTGGCGGCGCTGCCGCGCGCGACCGGCGTGCTGACCGTCAGCCATGACCGCGCCTTTCTGGACGGCGCGACGACGCGAACGCTGTTCCTGCGCCAGGCCGACAGCCGGGACTTTGCGCTGCCCTTCTCGGCCGCGCGCGCGGCTCTTGCCGAGGCGGACGCAGCCGATGCCCGTGTCTTCGGCAACCGCATGAAGGAGGCGCAGCAACTGCGCCGGCAGGCGGCGAAGCTGAAGAACATCGGCATCAACTCGGGCAGCGACCTCTTGACGGTCAAGACCCGGCAACTGAGCGAGCGCGCCGACAGGATCGAGGCCGCCGCGCGGCCCGCGCACCGCGAACGATCCGCCGGGGCGATCCGGCTTGACGGCAGCGCCAGCCATGCCCGTGCGCTCCTGACCTTCGAGGATGCCGAAATCGCGACCCCGGACGGGCGTCTTCTGTTCCGGACCGGGCGCAAATGGATCGTGCCGGGGGACCGGGTCGTCCTTCTGGGGGCGAACGGTGCGGGCAAGAGCCGTCTGATGGCGGCGGTCCGCGCGGCGCTGGAAGGCGGGGGCGGGGCGATCCGCGCCGCGACCTCGGCTCGTGCGGGTGTGGCCGATCAGGATCTTGGCCAGATAGACCTTGACCGCAGCCCCCACGCGATCCTCGCCGACCGGTTCCGGCTGGGGGATCAGTCGATCCGTGCGGCACTGGCGGGGGCGGGCGTCGCGATCGACCGCCAGACGACCCCCGCGCGCAGGCTGTCGGGCGGGCAAAGGTCGCGTCTGGCGATGCTGCTTCTGCGGCTCGAACAGCCGAACCTTTACCTTCTCGACGAACCGACCAACCATCTCGACATCGAGGGGCAGGAGGCGCTTGAGGACGAGATCGCGGGCGACAGCGCCGCCGCACTTGTCGTGTCGCATGACCGGGCCTTCGTTCGCGCGGTGGGGACGCGGTTCTGGCAGATCGCCGGCCGGCGGCTCGAAGAGGTTGAAACGCCCGAGGATTTCTTCCGCCTGGCCGAAGCCGGGGCGGCCTGACGCTGCGACGGACCGCGACCGGCCCGGGAAGGGCAGGGCAAACTTTTCACCCCTCGCGCCCTTCACAAGGGCGCGGGGGGCGCGTATAGGCAGGCGCTGATCCAGGAGAAGCCAGCGATGCAGGGCAGTGCCAATCTCAACGTGATGATCAAGGCCGCGCGCAAGGCGGGCCGCAGCCTCGTGAAGGATTTCCGGGAGGTCGAGAACCTTCAGGTGTCCTCCAAGGGCGCGGGCGATTTCGTCAGCCGCGCCGACATCGCCGCGGAAAAGATCATCCGGGACGAACTGATGGCGGCGCGGCCGAGCTATGGCTGGCTGGGCGAGGAATCCGGCGAAGCGCCAGGTCAGGATCCGACCCGCCGCTGGATCGTCGATCCTCTCGACGGGACCACGAACTTCCTTCACGGCCTGCCGCACTGGGCGGTCTCGATCGGCCTGGAACACAAGGGTGAAATCGTTTCGGCGGTCGTCTTCGATCCGGCCAAGGACGAGCTTTTCTGGGCGGAGAAGGGCGCTGGCGCCTGGATGAACGACAGCCGGATCCGCGTGTCGGGCCGCAAGGCGATGACCGAGGCGGTCTTTGCGACCGGCGTGCCATTCGGCACCAAGAAGACCCTGCCCGCGACCCTGCGCGACCTTGCGCGGCTGATGCCGGCCTGCGCCGGTGTGCGGCGCTGGGGTGCGGCGGCGCTCGACCTCGCCTATGTCGCGGCGGGTCGCTACGACGGCTACTGGGAACGCGAACTTGGCGCCTGGGACATCGCGGCGGGCATCTTGCTGGTGCGCGAGGCCGGCGGTTTCGTGTCCGGCGTGCGCGACGGCCAGGAAATCCTGGCCAGCGGGTCGATCATCGCGGCAAACGCGCAGCTTCACGAACCGCTTGCGGCGCTTCTGCGCGAACCTGCCTGAGCCTCAGGAAACGCACGCTACCACTTGTGGCGCTTGACGCGCGGAATGCGCGTCGGCGTGTATTCCGAGGCCGGGTGCGGCGGGTGGCCCCGCGTCTGCACCCAGTAGCCGGCCGCCCCGCGCCTGAGCCAGGCGGGCAAGGTCATCACCAGCCCTGCCGCGAATCCGCCCACATGGGCCCAGTAGGCGACGCCGCCCCCATCACTTGGCGTGCCAAGCCCGGCGAAGACCTGCATGGCGAACCAGAGCCCCAGCATGAGCCAGGCGGGCACCGCGATGACGCGGAAGAACACGATGAAGATCAAAAGGACATCGACCCGCGCGCGTGGATATAGCAGCACATAGCCGCCCATGACGCCGCCGATCGCCCCCGAGGCCCCGACCGTCGGGATCATCGACATCGGATCGGCCGCGATCTGGGCCAGCGCCGCCGCTACGCCCGAGGCGAGGTAGACGAACAAGAACCCCGCATGCCCCAGCGCGTCTTCAAGGTTGTCGCCGAAGATCCACAGGAAAAGCATGTTGCCCGCCAGATGCATGAAGCCGGCGTGCAGGAACATCGACGAAAGGATGCCGCCGAATTCGCCGCCCTGCGTCACCGCGGCTGGAAACAGCGCCCAGTCGCGCAGGAACTGCGCCTCGGCGCCGGGGTTGCCGGCAACGCCAAGTTCGATCAGGAAAACCAGGGCATTCGACAGGATCAGCGCCCAGGTGACCCAGGGCGTCGAACCGGATGGATTGTGGTCGCGGATCGGAAACATCGCCTGACGCTTTCCGATCCGCGTGCCGCCGTCAAGGGGGCAGGCCAGCAGGGCAGGCGGGCGGCCTTCAGGCCGCGCCCGCCTCGGCCAGAAGGGCGGCGTTGCCCCCCGATGCGGTGGTGTCGACGCAGACATGGCGTTCGAGGACCACATGGCCCAGATCCGGCATCGCGGTGATCAGGGGCAGGATCGGGCCTTGCCGCGCGGCCAGGGCCGTCGCATAGGCGCGCGCCTGATCCTCGTCGCCCCACCAAAGCGCGCCCGCAAAGCCCGAAAGCGATGTGAGCGCCTGAGGCGCGAGGGTGCCTTCGACCGGTACGGCACTGCCGCCAAGCGCGCGGATTGCGTCAGCCTGCGCTCGCGCAGCGTCGCCCGGCCCAAGGCACAGGAAGGGCGCGCGGGCCGTCATCGTCAGGCGGTTCGATTCGCCGGTGGGGCCGGGCAGATCGATCCGCGCGATCTCGGCCGGGGTGCGGGCCTTGGCAAGCGCCGCCTGCACCGGTTTCGGGTCGGCCGCGCCCTTCGCGGCGGCGGCCTGCGGCGCGGGTTCGGGCCGGGTGAAGCGGGCCAGGTACTCCGGCCCGCCCGCCTTCGGCCCGGTACCAGAAAGACCCTCACCGCCGAAGGGCTGGCTGCCCACCACCGCGCCGATCTGGTTGCGGTTGACATAGATGTTGCCAACGTGAAGCGCCTCGCACACTTCCTGCACGCGGTTGTCGATGCGGGTGTGCAGGCCAAAGGTAAGCCCGTAGCCGGTCGCGTTGATATCGGCGATGATCTTTGCCAGATCCTCGGCCCGGTAGGTCGCAAGATGCAGGACGGGGCCGAAGATCTCGCGGCCAAGGTCGCCGATGCCGTTCACCCGGATCACCGTGGGCGCGATGAAATGGCCGCCGCGCGGGGTCGAAAGTTGCCGCAGAAGCCGGCCTTCCTTGCGCGCGGTCTCGACATGGGCGCGGATGCCTGCCTCCGCCTCGGCGTCGATGACGGGGCCGACATCGGTCGACAGCGCCCAGGGATCGCCAAGCGCAAGCTCCTCCATCGCGCCGAAAAGCATCTCGGTGAAATGGGGGGCGATGTCTTCCTGGACGTACAGGCAGCGCAGCGCCGAACAGCGCTGTCCGGCGGACTGGAACGACGACGCGACGACATCGCGCACCGCCTGTTCCGGCAGCGCGGTGGAATCGACGATCATCGCGTTCAGCCCGCCCGTCTCGGCGATCAGGGCCGCGCCGGGGGCCAGATGCGCGGCCATCGCGCGGCGGATGATCAGCGCGGTTTCGGTCGAACCGGTAAAGCACACGCCGTTCACCCGCGGATCGGAGGTCAGCCGCGCCCCGACGGTCGCGCCGTCGCCGGGAAGGAGCTGCAGCGCGGCCGCGGGTACGCCCGCCTTCAGCAAGAGGCCCGCGGCCAGGGTCGCGATCAGCGGGGTCTGTTCGGCGGGCTTGGCCAGAACGGCGTTGCCGGTCGCAAGCGCGGCCGCGATCTGGCCGGTGAAGATCGCCAGCGGGAAGTTCCAGGGGCTGATGCAGGCGAAGGTTCCGGCGGGGGCCGCAGTGATCGATTGCGCGCGCGCCGCGTAGTAGCGCAGGAAATCGACCGCCTCGCGCAGTTCGGACACCGCATCGGCCAGCGTCTTGCCCGCCTCGCGCGCCAGAAGCGCAAAGATGGGGCCGAAGTTCTCCTCGTAAAGATCGGCGGCACGGTTCAGGATCCTTGCCCGTTCCGCCACCGGCGCGCCCCAGGGGCGGGCAGCGGCAAGGGCGGTTTCGACATCCTCGCGCGCCGCGTCGGTGACGCGCCCCACCCGGGCGCCGGTGGCGGGGTTCGCCACGAGGCGCGGCGTCAGGCCCTTGACCTTGCCGGCGATCAGCGGCTGGCCGGCGAAATCGGTCGCGGCACCGTCGTCGCGCGCCGCGTCGATGCGCGCCAGCGTCGGCGCGTCCGTCAGGTCGAACCCTTCGGAGTTTCGCCGTTCGGGCGCGAAAAGGGCGGGCCCCTTGCGGATCACCCGGTTCGCGACATCGGGCAGCATCGCTTCGACCGCCGCGAAAGGATCGGCGGCGACGGTTTCCGGCGCGACCTCCAGGTCGACGATCTGGTGCACGAAGGAGGAGTTGGCGCCGTTTTCCAGCAGCCGCCGCACCAGATATGCCAGAAGGTCGCGGTGCGCGCCGACGGGGGCGTAGATTCGGCAGCGCGTGGCTTCGTCCCGGTGGACGATGTCGTGCAGACGTTCGCCCATCCCGTGAAGGCGCTGAAATTCGAACGCCGACTTGTCGCCCGCCATGTCGAGGATCGCGGCGACGGTATGGGCGTTGTGGGTGGCGAATTGCGGATAGATCCGGTCCGTCATCCCCAGAAGCTTGCGCGCATTCGCGATGTAGGACACGTCGGTCGCTTCCTTGCGGGTAAAGACCGGGAAGTCGTCCAGCCCCAGAACCTGCGCGCGCTTCACCTCTGCATCCCAGTAGGCGCCCTTGACAAGGCGGATCATGATCTTGCGGTCAAGCTTCACGGCCAGCGCGTGCAGCCAGTCGATGACATGGCCCGCGCGCCGCCCGTAGCCCTGGACGACCACGCCGAAACCGTGCCAGCCGGCAAGTTCGGGGTCCGACAGGACCGCCTCGATCACCTTCAGCGACAGGGTCAGGCGGTCGGCCTCCTCTGCGTCGATGTTGAAACCCATCCGCGCCTTTGCCGCCTGCCGGGCCAGGTCGCGGACAACGGGCACAAGCTCGGCCATGACGCGGGCTTCCTGCGCAACCTCGTAGCGCGGGTGCAGTGCCGACAGCTTGACCGAGATGCCGGGGTTGACCCCGATATCGTCCGACCGGCAGGCCGAGGCTATGGCAGAGATCGCGCGCGCATAGGCGGTGGCGTAGCGCCGCGCATCGCCGGCGGTCTTCGCCGCCTCGCCCAGCATGTCGTAGGAATAGGTATAGCCCTGCGCCTCCATCCCCGCCGCGCGGTCCATCGCGCCGGCGATCGTCTCGCCCAGAACGAACTGCTTGCCCATTTCCTTCATCGCGCGCGACACCGCCGTGCGGATCACCGGTTCGCCAAGACGGCGGACGGCGTTGCGCAGGTGGCCGACGACGCCCGGCTCCTTCTCCTCCAGGACCTTGCCGGTCAGCATCAGCGCCCAGGTCGATGCGTTGACCAGCGGCGAGGCGGAATTGCCAAGGTGCTTGCCCCAGTCCGACGGGGCGATCTTGTCCTCGATCAGCGCGTCCATGGTTTCGGCGTCCGGCACGCGCAGCAATGCCTCGGCCAGGCACATCAGCGCGATGCCCTCTTCGGTGGAAAGACCGTATTCGGCCAGAAAGACCTCCATCAGGCCGGGCCGCACATCGGCGCGGATTCGACCGACAAGATCGGCCCCACGCGCGACGATCCGCGCACGGTCGCCATCCGACAGCGCCGCGTCGGCAATCAGCCGCGCCAAAAGCGGGCCTTCTGGCTCAAGCGAGCCGGTTTCGATGCGGGTCCAGAGCGCGTCCATGATGTCCTCCTGACAATTGTCCCATGATATCGCTTGATTGAAGGGCATTCTTCCCAAAGAATGCCTGGATAGAGGCAAGATGCCTGAATTGTTGGACTATGGTATGCCAAACGACCTTCCGGACATGGACCGCTTCGACACCGCGATTCTGCGCGAACTTGCGGCGGACGGGCGCATGCCGGTCACCGAACTTGCGCGCCGGATCGGCCTGTCGAAGACGCCCACCCAGGCGCGGGTGAAACGGCTTGAGGAAACCGGCGTGATCGCCGGGTATCGCGCCGTCCTGAATCCGATCCGCATGGGGCTTGCGCATGTCGCCTTCGTCGAGGTGCGCTTGTCCGACACACGCGAAAGCGCCCTGCAGGCGTTCAACCGCGCCGTCCAGGGCGTGCCAGAGATCGAGGAATGTCACATGATGGCGTCAAGCTTCGACTATCTGCTCAAGGTTCGGACCGGCGATATCGCGGAGTATCGCCGGGTTCTGGGCGAACGGATTTCGTCCTTGCCGCATGTCGCCTCCACCTCGACCTTCGTGGTGATGGAGGCGGTGAAGGAACGCGGGCTCTGACCCTTGCCCGCTGCGTGGATTTGGCTATGGTCGCCGGGATCGGCCCGCGTGGTGGAATGGTAGACACAGGGGACTTAAAATCCCTAGGCCGAAAGGCCATGCCGGTTCGAGTCCGGCCGCGGGTACCACCGTCACCGGTGGGCGGCCCTTTCGATCACATTGCATTTTGTCGCCGAATGAGCTATATAGCCGCCGCGACGTTACCTCTATCGACTACTGTCTCCGACTTCGGCCCAGTCTCGATCTTGCACTGACTGCGCCGGGCCGCCGCATACCGCGGGCGGCACATGACAGGAGTATTCACGATGGCTAACGGCTCCGTGAAATGGTTCAACGCCACCAAGGGCTACGGCTTCATCGCCCCCGAAGGCGGAAGCAAGGACGTGTTCGTGCACATCACCGCGCTGGAACGTGCGGGTATCCGCGAACTCAAGGATGGCCAGAAGGTCACCTACGACGTGCAGGCCGGCCGTGACGGCCGCGAAAGCGCGATCAACATCGTCCTGGCCTGAGGCCGGAACGAAGGGGAGGGAGGGCCGGCGCCCTCCCTCATCCGTAGTGAGAGACCGGCGTGCCCGCGATGGCGGACATGTTCAGAAGGCCCCGCGCCGTGATCGACGGCGTGACAATATGGGCCTTGTTGCCCATCCCCATCAGAATCGGCCCGACCTCAAGCCCGCCCGCGCGCAGCTTCAGCATGTTGCGCGCCGTGTTCGCGGCATCGGTATAGGCAAAGACCAGGATGTTCGCAGCACCTTCAAGCCGCGAATTCGGGAAGATGCGCGCCCGCAGGTCCGGGTCAAGCGCCGCATCGGCCGACATCTCCCCCTCGTAGGCGAAATCCGCCCCCTTGGCGTCCAGAATCTCCATCGCCGCGCGCATCCTGCGGCCCGAGTCGGTTTCGAGGTTGCCGAAGTTCGAATGCGAACACAGCGCCACCTTGGGCGTCACCCCGAAGCGTCGGGCATGGCGCGCGGCGCCGCAGATCGTCGTCGCGATCTGCTCGGGCGTCGGCACCGCGTTCACATGGGTGTCGGCGATGAACAGCGGCCCGTCTTCCTGGATCATCAGCGACAGCGCGCCATGCGCCGACAGGCTGTCGCGCGCGAGAAGCTGGCTGACATAGTTCAGGTGCCACAGATACTGGCCGAAGGTGCCGCAGATCATGCTGTCGGCATCGCCCCGGTGCACCGCGATGGCCGCGATCGCCGTCGTGTTGGTCCGAACCACCGCCCGCGCGATATCGGGCGTGACCCCGCGCCGTTCCATCAACTGATGATAGGTGCCCCAGTAATCCCGGTAGCGGGGGTCGTTCTCGGGGTTGATGATCTCGAAATCGCGGCCGGGCCGGATCGGCAGCCCGGCGCGTTCGCAGCGCCGCTCGATCACCTCGGGCCGGCCGATCAGGATCGGGCTGTCGGTCATCTCCTCCAGCATCGCATTGGCGCAGCGCAGGACGCGTTCGTCCTCGCCCTCGGAGAAGATGATCTTGCGGGTGGCCGATCGCGCCGCCTCGAAGACCGGCCGCATGATCAGCGCCGAACGGAAGACCGACCCGTCCAGCTTCTGCTTGTAGGCCTCAAGGTCGTCGATCGGGCGCGACGCCACGCCGGTTTCCATCGCCGCCCGCGCCACCGCCGAGGCGACGACGCCGATCAGCCGCGGATCGAAGGGCTTGGGGATCAGGTAGTCGGCCCCGAAAGACAGCTTTTCGCCGCGGTAGGCCGCCGCCGCCTCGGCGCTGGTGGTGGCACGCGCCAGCGCCGCGATGCCGGCCACGCAAGCCAGTTCCATGTCGTCGTTGATCGTGGTCGCGCCGACATCCAGCGCGCCGCGGAAGATGAAGGGGAAGCACAGGACGTTGTTGACCTGGTTCGGAAAATCGCTGCGCCCCGTGGCGATGATCGCGTCCGGTGCTACGGCGCGGACCGCGTCGGGCAGGATCTCGGGCGTAGGGTTCGCCAGCGCGAAGACGATGGGGCGCGGCGCCATCTTCCGCACCATCTCTGGCGTCAGGACGCCGGGGCCCGAAAGGCCAAGGAACAGGTCCGCGCCGGCGATCACCTCCTCCAGCGCGGCCGGACTGGTGCCCTGCGCATAGGCGGCCTTTTGCGGGGTCATCTGGTCCTCGCGCCCCTCGTAGACAAGGCCGGCAAGGTCGCAAAGCCAGACGTTTTCCCGCTTCACCCCCAGCTTCAGGAGCATGTCGAGACAGGCGATTCCCGCAGCGCCGCCGCCGGTCGACACCACCTTGATCCGGTCGAAGGCCTTTCCCGCGACATGCAGCGCATTGGTCGCCGCCGCCCCGACGACGATCGCGGTGCCGTGCTGGTCGTCGTGGAAGACCGGAATGTTCATCCGTTCGCGGCAAAGTCGTTCAACGATAAAACAATCCGGCGCCTTGATGTCCTCGAGGTTGATCGCACCGAAGGTCGGTTCCAGCGCGCAGACGATATCGGCCAGCTTGTGCGGATCGGGTTCGTTCACCTCGATGTCGAAACAGTCGATGTTGGCGAACTTCTTGAAAAGGACGGCCTTGCCTTCCATCACCGGCTTCGACGCCAGCGCGCCGATATTGCCAAGGCCAAGGACGGCGGTCCCGTTCGACACCACGGCAACCAGGTTGCCACGCGCGGTATAGCGGCGCGCCGTGGCGGGATCGGCCTTGATCTCCAGGCAGGCTTCGGCGACGCCGGGCGAATAGGCGCGCGAAAGGTCGCGGCCGTTCGCCATCGGCTTGGTCGCGCGGATCTCGAGTTTTCCGGGCTTGGGAAATTCGTGATAGTCCAGTGCCGCCTGCCGGGCGTTGTCCTGCCGCGTCTCCTCCATGATCCCTCCCATCTAGTTTAGCGTTAAACTAGTTTCTCGACATGACCCGCATCTACCATGCCACGCAGGCCGCGCCTACAAGAATCTGCTTGAATTCGCCGCTCCGGCGGAAACACTGGCCGAAACGGGGCGCCGTCAGCCTGCCGGCCCCGGCAAGGAGCATACGATGACAGAGACCCGCGCCGAAGTCCTTTTGCCAACCTCCGATCTGCGCAAGGATCTCCCCTTTTTCACCCGGGTCCTGGGCATGCGGATGGACATGATCTATCCGGCCGACGATCCCGCCGTCGCGGTCTTCTCAGGGCACGGACTGCGGGTCAGGCTCGACCAGGGAGCGAAGGCCGCGCCTGCCCATCTGCGCATCCTGACTGACGCGCCCGACGCGGTGGCGGGCGGCGAACGCCGGCTGACCGCGCCGGGTGGCACGACGGTCGAGATCGACGAACTGAACCCGCCCCTCGTCCTGCCGCCGACCGAACACGCCTTCGTCGTGCGCCGGCTGGCCGACCAGGCGCCCTGGGTCATCGGCCGCGCCGGCATGTCCTACCGCGACCTCGTGCCGACGCGGCTTGGCGGCGCGATCATCGCCAGCCATATCCGCGTGCCCGACGGCAAGGTGCCGGACATGGTGCATTTCCACAAGGTCGGTTTCCAGCTCATCTTCTGCGTCAACGGCTGGGTCGACGTGCTTTACGAGGACCAGGGCGGCCTGCGCAGGATCCACGCGGGCGACTGCTTCATCCAGCCGCCGCGCATCCGTCACCGCGTGGTCGAGGCGGGCGACGACATCGAGGTGGTCGAAATCGGCGTCCCCGCCGAACATATTACCGAGATCGACCACGACATGGACCTGCCAACCCCGGACTTTCGTCCCGACCGCGAGTGGGACGGCCAGAGGTTCGTTCACAGCCTGGCGCGCGACGGCGTCTGGCAGGATTTCCGCCTGAAGGGCTATATCTGCCGCGACACCACCATCGCAGACAATACCAGGGGTGTCGCGGGTGTGCAGGTCGTCCGCCGGGGGCAGGGCGATCCGCAGCCCGCCCGCCACGACAGCGACATCCTCTTCGGTTTCGTGATGGCCGGCGCCATGACGCTCAGCGGCGAGGGCAAGGATCCCTTCCGCCTGTCGCGCGGCGACGCCTTCGTCATTCCGCCCGGGATGGTGACGACCTGGGCTGACCCCACCGATGACTTCGAACTGCTCGAGGTCGCGTTGCCCGGCCATTTCGCCACCACACCCGTCTGACTTTTCAGTCTGGCGAAAATACTCCGGTGGGGTCCGGGGAGGCGGCGCCTCCCCGGCCTCGCCGCTTGCCCCGGCGGCGGAATGGCGCGATACATGACCGGATGGTCAGGAACGGGGCCGCCCATGTCCGCTGATGACGAACCACTCGACGAACTTCTCTCTGCCGCGCGCGCAGTGCGCGAAAACGCCTACGCGCCCTATTCGCGCTTCAAGGTGGGGGCGGCGGTGCGCGGCGCCTCCGGCCGCATCTATCCCGGCTGCAACGTCGAAAACGTCGCCTATCCCGAAGGCACCTGCGCCGAGGCGGGCGCCATCGCCCTGATGATCGCGTCGGGCGAGACCGAGGTCACGGCGGTCGCGGTGATCGCCGACAGCGCGGCACCGGTGCCGCCCTGCGGCGGCTGCCGCCAGAAGCTGGCCGAATTCGCGCGCCACGACACGCCCGTCACCCTGGCCACCACCGAAGGGGCAAGCCTGCGCACCACGGTGGGCGATCTCTTGCCCGGCCGCTTTGACGCAAGCCACATGGACCGCACCTGATGGAGGCCCGCGGCATCATCGCCGCCCTGCGCGACAGCCGCGGCCTGCCGGCCGAGGCCGCGCAGTGGTTCGCGTCGGGGCTCGCCTCGGGTCAGGTGACCGATGCGCAGGCCGGCGCCTTCGCGATGGCGGTGCTGATCCGGGGGCTTTCGGCCGACGACCGTGTCGGGCTGACCCTTGCGATGCGCGATTCGGGGCAGGTTCTGGAATGGTCGCTGCCGGGTCCGGTCGTCGACAAGCATTCGACCGGTGGCATCGGGGATTCGACCTCGCTTCTTCTGGCGCCCGCGCTTGCCGCCTGCGGGGCCTATGTGCCGATGATCTCGGGCCGGGGCCTTGGCCACACCGGCGGAACCGTCGACAAGCTCGAATCCATCCCGGGCTACCGCACGGATGTCGCGACCGCGGACCTGCACCGGATCGTCGCCGAGGTGGGCTGCGCCATCGTCGCCGCATCCGCCGACATCGCGCCCGCCGACCGGCGTCTTTACGCGGTCCGCGACGTGACCGGCACGGTCGAAAGCATCGACCTCATCACTGCGTCGATCCTGTCAAAGAAGCTGGCGGCGGGGCTCGAGGCGCTGGTCCTTGACGTCAAGGTCGGTTCTGGCGCCTTCATGAAGACGATGGAGGATGCGCGCGGCCTCGCGCGGTCGCTGGTGACGACGGCGAACGGCGCCGGGTGCCGGACCGCAGCGCTGATCACCGACATGAGCCAGCCGCTCGCCTCGACCGCCGGCAATGCGCTTGAAGTGCTCGAGGTGATGGAAACGCTGACCGGCGCCTCGGTGAACCAGGCGTTGTGGGACGTGACCGTCGCGCTTGGCGGCGAGGCGCTGGTGTTGGCGGGGCTTGCCGGCGACGCGGTGGACGGCGAGGACCAGATCGAGGAGGCGCTCGAATCCGGGCGCGCCGCCGAGGTCTTCGGCCGCATGGTCACGGCACTGGGCGGCCCGGCCGATTTCGTCGACCGTTATCCCGACCGTCTTCCCGCCGCCGCCGTTGTCCGCGACGTTCCCGCGCAAGCTGCCGGTTTCATTGCGCAAATCGACACGGAGGCGCTGGGCCACGCGGTCGTTCATCTGGGCGGCGGTCGGCTGCGCGGCGGTGACCGGATCAATCCTTCGGTCGGGCTTTCCGACCTGCAGCCGATCGGCGAACCGCTTGCCCGTGGCGAGGCGCTCGCGCGGGTCCATGCGGCCAGCGACGCCGATGCCGACCGCGCCGTCGCGGCGGTGCAGGCGGCGTTCCGCATCTCAGCGGGTGTGCCCGAGGAACCGCCGCTCATTCACGAAAGGGTGGCGTGATGGCCCGCGCCTTCCTGATCGTCATGGACAGCGCCGGCTGCGGCGGCGCCCCGGATGCGGGGGCCTTCTTCAACGGCAGCCTGCCCGACACAGGCGCCAACACGCTTGGCCATATCGCCGAGGCCTGCGCCGCCGGCCGTGCCGAAGAGGGGCGCAGCGGACCGCTTTGCATGCCCAACCTCGATGCGCTGGGCCTAGGGGCCGCGATCGGGCTTGCCTCTGGCCTGGCCGCGCCCGGCCTTGGCGCCGCGCCGCGCGGGCTCTGGGGGGCAGCGACAGAAGTGTCGAAGGGCAAGGACACGCCATCGGGGCACTGGGAACTGGCCGGGGTGCCGGTTCCCTGGGACTGGCACTATTTCCCCGACACCCATCCCGCGTTCCCGCGGGAACTGATGGACAGGGTCGCCCGCCTGGCCGGGACCGGCGGAACATTGGGCAACTGCCATGCCTCGGGGGTGCCGATCATCGAGGAACATTGTGCCGAACACATGCGGACCGGCTGGCCGATCTGCTACACCTCGGCCGACAGCGTCTTCCAGATCGCCGCGCACGAGGAGACCTTCGGGCTCGACCGGCTGCTGAAGCTTTGCGAGGATATCGCCCCGACGCTGCACGCGATGAGGGTGGGGCGGGTGATCGCGCGGCCATTTACGGGAGATTGCGGCAGTTTCCGCCGCACCGCCAACCGCCACGACTACGCGATAGAACCGCCCGCGCCGACGCTGTGCGACTGGATATCGGAGGCCGGCGGCCGGGTGCATGGCATCGGCAAGATCGGCGACATCTTTTCCCGACGCGGAATTTCGGATGTGCGCAAGGGCAGCGATGCGGCACTATTCGAACATCTTCTGGCCCTTGCCGACGAGGCGGAAGATGGATCCTTGACTTTTGCGAACTTCGTGGAATTCGACAGCCTTTTCGGCCACCGGCGCGATGTGTCGGGCTACGCGCGGGCACTGGAATGGTTCGACGGCATGGCAGGGACGTTCCTGGGGCGGTTGCGGCCGGGCGATCTTGCCATCTTCACCGCCGATCATGGCAACGACCCGACCTGGCCGGGGACCGATCACACCCGCGAACGGGTGCCGGTCCTTGGCTACGGGCTGGGCGCCCGGCCGGTCGGGCAGGTGGCCTTCGTGGATGTCGCGGCTTCGGTTGCGGCGCATCTCGGCGTCCCGTCGCGCGGACCTGGAAAGAGCTTTCTGTGAGGCTGGCCAGGGGCGTGCCACCCGTGCAGGAAACCCCTGGCGGACAGAGGTCGGCAAACTGTCGGCAAAACGTATGGCAAGCGTCGGCGCAAGGACAAGGCGGATGACGGACACCCTTCCGAAGATCGAGCTTCACCTGCACCTGGAAGGGGCGGCCCCGCCGGCCTTCATCCGCGGGCTCGCGGCCGAGAAGAAGATGGACATATCGGGCGTCTTCGATGCGCGGGGCGACTACAGCTATACCGATTTCTGGCACTTCCTGAAGGTCTACGAGGCCGCGACCGAAACGCTGCGCACGCCGCGCGACTATTACCGGCTGACCCGCGCGGTCCTTGAGGAAAGCGCGGCGTCCGGGGTCATCTATTCCGAAACCTTCCTGTCGCCCGATTTCTGCGGCGGTCGCGACCTGGGCGCCTGGCGGGAATACCTGCACGCGATCCGCGAGGCGGCGGAGGAGGCCGAGCGGCAGGACGGCATCACGTTGCGCGGCATCGTCACGCCGATCCGCCACTTCGGGCCCGAGAAGGCGAAGGAAACGGCGATCTGCGCGGCAGAGACGGCGGGGGACTGGATCGTCGGCTTCGGCCTTGCGGGGGATGAAAAGGCCGGCAAGCCGCGCGACTTCGCCTGGGCTTTCGACGCCGCGCGCGAGGCGGGGCTGCGGCTGACATGCCACGCGGGGGAATGGGGCGGGCCGGACAGCGTGCGCGACGCGATCCGCGACCTTGGGGTGGAACGGATCGGCCACGGCGTCCGCGCGATCGAGGATCTGGCGCTGGTCGACGAACTTGCCGAACGCGGCACCGTTCTTGAGGTCTGCCCGGGGTCGAACATCGCGCTGGGCCTTTACCCCGGCTGGCGCCAGCATCCGATCGGCCAGCTGTTCGACCGGGGGGTGAAGGTCACCGTCTCGACCGACGACCCGCCGTTCTTCCATACCACCATGGTGCGTGAATACGACCGGCTGGCCGATGCCTTCGACTGGGACGCGGGCGTGTTCGCCACCATTGCCAGAACCGCCGCCGAGGCGGCATTCTGCGACACGGCCACCAAAGACAAGATTCTGAAGAAACTGGAGAGCGCGCATGCTTGAGCACCTGAACGTCGTCCGCCACCCGCTTGTTCAACACAAGCTGACCATCATGCGCGACCAGACGACATCGACCAATTCCTTCCGCCGGCTCCTGCGCGAGATCAGCCAGCTTCTCGCCTACGAGATCACGCGCGAGATGGAGATGACGACGAAGACGATCGAGACGCCGATCTGCCCGATGGAGGCGCCGACCCTTGCGGGCAAGAAGCCGGCGCTGATCTCGATCCTGCGGGCGGGCAACGGGCTTCTGGACGGGGTGCTGGAACTGATGCCGGCGGCGCGTGTCGGGTTCGTCGGGCTTTACCGCGACGAACAGACGCTGCAGCCGGTGCAGTACTACTACAAGGTGCCGTCGGAACTGGACGAACGCCTGGTGATCACGCTGGACCCGATGCTGGCGACGGGCAATTCATCGGTCGCCGCGATCGACCTTCTGAAGAAGTCGGGCGCGCGCAACATCCGGTTCATGTGCCTGCTGGCGGCCCCCGAAGGCGTGGCGCGGATGCGCGAGGCGCACCCCGATGTGCCGATCGTCACCGCCGCGGTGGACGAACGGCTGAACGAACACGGCTACATCGTGCCCGGGCTGGGCGATGCGGGCGACCGGATGTTCGGGACCAAATAGGCCGGGGCTTTACGGCGGCCCGGTCCCGCGCCATGGTCTGGCATCGGGCCGGAGCGGGCAAATGCGATTTTGGTTGATCTGTTGGACAGGGATGATCCTGGCGGGGGCGGTGGCCTCGGCCGGGTGGGGCGTTCCCGTGACCGAGGTGGACGGACCCGCCGAGGCGCCGCCCGAAGGCTATGCCGAACGTCAGTATGTTGACAGCCAGGGTTGCATCTTCGTGCGGGTGACGGGGGCGGAGGGGCTTCTGGCCTGGGCCCCGGTCGCCACGCCCGAAGGGGAACTGCTGTGCGGGCACAAGCCTTCGATCACGATGAACCTGCATGTGGGGGCGCCACAAGCGGAGCCGCCCGCGCCTGCCGAAACCGCCCCATCCGCCGAAGCCACCCCGGAACCTTTGCCGGAGCCGGCGGCGACCGCGCCCGAACCTTCGTCCGAGACTGCACCCGAACCTGCCGGCGAACCGGCGGCGGCGCCTGAGCCCGCAGGGGCGTTGGCTGCACCAGCCGCGCCCCAACCCCGGACGCCCGCGCCGGGGGCGACCGCCAGCCGCCAGCCGGTGCGGCTCCTGGCGATCGCGACCGTGTCGTCATCGATGACGGACTGCGCGGGGGGCGCCTCCGCCGAAGCGGAGGTCTATGTCCTGTCCGACGGGCGCCGCCCGGTGAACTGTGCCGGCCCGGCGGCAGACCCGCTGGCGGTGCTGGTGGCGGGGGGCTACCTGACGGCGGCGGGCGCCGCACCGGAACCGCCATCGGGCGCGCGCTATCTGCAACTGGGCGCTTTCGCGAAGGCCGGCAACGCCGCGCGCATCGCGGCGCTTGCGATGCGGCTTGGGTACGCGGTCGAACTTCAGCCTGGCAGGATCGGGACGGTCGCGGTCACGCAGGTCATGGCCGGGCCGTTCGCGGCACCGTCGGACCTGCGGGCGGCCTGGCGGGCGTTCCACACCGCCGGGCTTGGCGACGCCTACTACCGCTAGGGTCGGCCCGAACAGATGCCCTGAAGCGCGACCCAGTCGCCGTCAACAAGGACGGGTGCGGCTGCGGGGCCACTGCGGAAGGGGTCGGTTTCGATCAGGTCGAGTGTTGCCTCGCCCGTCTGGTCCAGCGCATAGGCATAGGGCGACGAGGGCACACCGGCCTGCCGGAAGGCCGCGATCAGCGGATCGGCGGGCACCGGTGCAAACGGCTGGGTCAGGAAGGTTTCGGCATAGCCGTGAACGGCGTCCGCGGACATCTCTCCGGTGGTCAGGAGGGCGAAGGCGGTGCCAAGGCCCGCCCAGTCGAGAAGCGCACGGGTCGGATCCTCGCGGTCGGCGCGCAGTCGGGCCGTCAGGATATGTCCGGCAAGAACCTCGGGCGGGGCGTCGCTTTCGGCCATGACGCGCGGGAGCACGATGCGCCCGCCCGGCAGCACCCGCGCTGAATCAAGGCCCGTCGGCAGGACAAGGATCGCCGCCTGCCCCGGGCCAAGGACGCGGGCGGAAAGTCGGGCCAGCGCCGCGTCGCCCTCGGGCGTCGAACAGGGCGCGCCGGTCAGCCGCGCAAGGTCGCCAAGCACCAGCGCGCCGATGTCGTCGCGCTTGGGCGCGGGCAGGATCGCCGCCGTATGGCGGATCAGCGCGCCCGGAAGCCAGAAAAGCGCGAATGCGGCCAGAAGCGCCAGCACCGCGCCAAGGACGATCTGGCGCAGCCGCCCCGGGTGGGGGCGGCGCGCCTCGATCAGGCGATGGACCTTGCCGATCGCCGCGATCATCGTCGCGTCCTCGATCTCAAGCTCTTCACCCGCCTCGGCGCCCGGCGCGAATAGCGCGGGCCGCTTGCCGGGGTTCAGGCGAATGACCGCGGGCAGCGACCAGTGCGCCAGCGCCGCCGCGGTCCGCGTATCGGAAATGACCAGCGTCGCGTCGCCGAAAACCACCAGAACCTCGCGCCGCTGCCCGTCGGGCGACGCGCGCCAAAGACCGGTGGATTCCAGCCGCTGATATTCGGGTAGCGCCGTCATGGCGGGGCGGGCCTGCTCTTTGCCTCGTTTGCCCGAAGGATAAACCATCGCGGCCAGGGGAACAATCGCAAGCCACGCGGCTTGCCCGCAGTCTTGCGGTTGATTTGCGCCCGAAAGCCGCCTAACCAGCGGCGGCAGACGCCAACAAGTTCCACCCCCGGGGAGACCGCAATGGCCCAGAACGACCTCGAAGCCCGCCATCTTGAGACGCTCGACCGCGATCTCGGGCGGCTCTCCAACCTGGAGGCGGCGACGGCCTATGTTGCCCGCCCGCTGGTCGGCCCGGGCATCGCGCTCGTCTTCATCGTCCTTGCCGGGCTCGCGGCGGCGCTGTCCTTCGGCCAGACCAGCAACACGCTGGTCGTCGTCGTCGCCGCCGTCTTCGGCGCCTACATGGCGCTGAACATCGGCGCCAACGACGTGGCCAACAACATGGGCCCCGCCGTGGGCGCCAATGCGCTGACCATGGGCGGCGCGATCGTCATCGCGGCGGTCTTCGAAAGCGCCGGCGCGCTTCTGGCCGGGGGCGATGTGGTCAAGACCATTTCCAAGGGGATCGTGGCGCCAGAAAGCATCGAAACCTCGGCGGTCTTCGTCTGGGCGATGATGGCCGCGCTTCTGTCCTCGGCGCTGTGGGTGAACCTTGCCACCTGGATCGGGGCGCCGGTGTCGACCACGCATTCGGTGGTCGGCGGCGTCGTCGGGGCGGGGGTCGCTTCGGCCGGGTTCGGCGCGGTGAACTGGTCGACGATGGGCACGATCGCGGCAAGCTGGGTGATCTCGCCCGTGCTGGGCGGTCTGATCGCCGCGGCCTTCCTGTGGTTCATCAAGGCTCGGGTCATCTACCGCGACGACAAGATCGCCGCCGCGCGCGTCTGGGTGCCGGTGCTGGTAGGGATCATGGCCGGGGCCTTTGCCGCCTACCTGTCGCTGAAGGGTCTGAAACACCTGGTCAAGATATCGCTGCAGACGGCGCTTCTGATCGGGCTCGCGGGCGGTGTCGCCACCTGGGCGGCGATGATCCCGGTGATCCGCCGCCAGTCCGCCGGGCTGGAGAACCGCAACAAGTCGCTGAAGGTTCTCTTCGGCATCCCCCTTGTCGTTTCCGCAGCACTTCTGAGCTTCGCGCATGGCGCCAACGACGTGGCCAACGCGGTCGGCCCGCTTGCGGCGATCGTGCAGGCATCCGGCACCGGCGCGATCGGCGGGGAAGTCAGCATCCCCCACTGGGTAATGGTGATCGGCGCCTTCGGCATCTCCTTTGGCCTCTTCCTGTTCGGGCCCAAGCTGATCCGCATGGTCGGCAGCCAGATCACCAAGCTGAACCCGATGCGCGCCTATTGCGTGGCGTTGTCGGCGGCACTGACGGTCATCGTGGCAAGCTGGCTGGGCCTGCCGGTCAGTTCCACCCATATCGCCGTCGGCGCGGTCTTCGGCGTCGGCTTCTTCCGCGAATGGGACACCGAACGGCGGCTGAAGAAGAACCGTGTCGCGGTGCCCGACCAGCCGGTGCTGGCGCCCGAGGAACGGGGACGCCGCAAGCTGGTCCGGCGCGCGCATTTCATGACCATCATCGCGGCCTGGGTCATCACCGTTCCGGCCGCGGCGCTGATGTCGGCCGCGATCTTCTACGGCATTCGCGCCTTCGCGGGGTAGGTCGGGACGCCGCGCGCTCAGACCTCCTTCGCGCGGACCCGAAGTTCGAACTTCTGGACCTTGCCGGTCGAGGTCTTGGGAAGGTCGCAAAAGACGATGTGCTTGGGGGTCTTGAAGCCGGCAAGCCGCGACCGGGCAAAGGCGATCAGCTCGGCCGCATCGGCGCTGGCGCCTTCCTTCAGCTCGACGAAGGCGCAGGGCACTTCGCCCCACTTGTCGTCGGGCTTGGCCACCACGGCGCAAAGCGAGACCGCAGGGTGGTGCATCAGCGCGCCCTCGACCTCGACCGAGGACACGTTTTCGCCGCCGGAGATGATGATGTCCTTCGCGCGGTCGGTGATCTTGATGTAGCCGTCCGGATGCTGGAACGCGATGTCGCCGGAACGGAAGAACCCGCCCCTGAACGCCTCTTCCGTGGCCTTGGGGTTCTTCAGGTACCCCTTCATGACCGAATTGCCCCGGATCGCGATCTCACCCAGCGTCTGGCCGTCGCGCGGGACCGGGTTGCCCTTTTCGTCATGGACGCTGATGTCCTCCATGAAGGGCATCAGGACGCCGGTGCGCGCCTTGATCGCAGCGCGTTCCTCTTGCGGCAGGCCGTCCCAGCGGTCGTGCCACAGGCATTCGGTGACATGGCCATAGGTTTCCGTCAGGCCATAGACCTGCGTGACCCGAAAGCCGAGCGGTTCGATCGCGGCCAGCGTCGCGGCCGGGGGCGGGGCGCCGGCGGTATAGACCTCGACCACATGGTCGAAGGCGCGGCGGTCGCCCGGCTTGGCGTTGATGATGGAGTTCAGCACGATCGGCGCGCCGCCGAAATGGGTCACGCCCTCGTCGGCGATGGCGTCGTAGATGTTCTTCGCGGTCACGTCCCGGCAACAGACCAGCGTGCCGCCGACCGCCGGCATCATCCAGGTGTGGCACCAGCCGTTGCAGTGGAAAAGCGGTACGATGGTCAGGTAGACCGGGCGTATCCCCACGGCCCAGGTGACCGCCGTGCCCATCGCCAGAAGATAGGCGCCGCGATGGTGGTAGACGACCCCCTTGGGGCGCCCCGTCGTGCCGGAAGTATAGTTGAGCGCGAGGCTTTCCCATTCGTCCTGCGGCATGTGCCAGGGCGCCTCGGGGTCGCCGGTGGCCAGGAAATCCTCGTATTCCGGATGGGCGCCCGACGCGGCGATGCCCGCCTCGCGGTCCGCGACCTCGATGATCAGCGGGGCCGGACCTTGCATGAGCGCGACGGCCTCGGTGACCAGGGGCAGAAGGGCGGTGTCGGCCAGAACCACTTTTGCGCCGCCGTGGTCGAAGATGTAGCCGACCGTATCGGCGTCCAGCCGGGTGTTGATCGTGTTGAGGATCGCGCCCGCGGCCGGTATGCCGAAATGCGCCTCGGCCTGGGCCGGGACGTTGGGCAGAAGTGTCGCGACCACGTCGCCCGGTTCGACGCCCGCCCGCGCCAGCGCCGAGGCAAGCCGGCTGACCCTGGCATGATAGTCGCGATAGCTGCGCCGCGTTCCGCGATAGACGACCGCTGTCCGGTCGGCGTGAACGTCGGCTGCGCGGTCAAGGAAGGAAAGCGGCGTCAGTGCCACGAAGTTCGCCGGGGTCTTGCCAAGCCCCGTTTCATCTGCCAGCCAGCCCACGAAATGCCTCCCCGACCGATCATGTCGCTATCAGACGCGAATATGGCCGCGCCACCGGCTTGAAGGGAAGCGGAAAACGACACCGGGTAGGAACATGACGACACTGGCCGCACCGGCACCGGCGAACCGCACCCTTGCGGCGGCGGGCGCGATCCTGATCTACGCGATGATGATCGGCTTCACCGACAACTTCGTGCAGACCATCGCGCGGGATGGGGGGCTTTGGCAGTTCCATGCCACGCGAACGGCCATGGCCCTTGCGCTTCTGGGGCTGGCGGCGGCGCCCCTCAGGCTGCGGCTGCGCCCGCGAAACTGGCGCGCGGTCGCGTTTCGCAGCCTTGTCCACGGATCGGGCATGGTCGTCTATTTCGGATGCCTCGCCTTCCTGCCGGTCGCGGTCGTGGCGGCAGGCCTTTTCACCGCGCCGATCTTTGTCCTGCTGATCTCCCGCTTCGCCTTCGGAATGCACATCGGGCCGTACCGCATTCTGGCGGTGGCCGTCGGGTTCCTTGGCGCAATGCTGGTTCTGGGGCCGGACAGCGGCATGGCGGTCGGTCCCGCCACGGTACTGCCGGTCGTCGCAGGGGCGCTTTATGCGCTTGGCAACATCGCGACGCGCCAGTGGTGCGCGGGCGAAAGCGCCGAGACGATGCTGGCGGGTTTCTTCGCCGCGCTCGGCGCCTACGGGCTCCTGGGGCTTGCCGTCCTGGCCCTCTGGCAGCCCGAGGCTCCCGCCGGCGCCGAGGGCTTCATCCTGCGCGGCGCGGTCTGGCCGACGCCGTCCTTCCTGCTCTGGACCTTCGTGCAGGCGGCGGGATCGCTGGTCGGGGTGGGCATGATGGTCAAGGCCTATCAGATGGCCGAGGCCAGCCGTGTCGCGGTCTTCGAATATGTCATCCTGCCCGCCTCGGCCTTCTGGACCTGGGCGCTCTGGGGCGAGGTTCTGTCGATGCGGGCGATGGCGGGCATGGTGCTGATCTTCGCGGCCGGTCTCATCATCGCGGTTCGGGGCAGGTAGCCCCGGTCCCTCTTCATTCTGGCGAAAATACTCCGCGGGGGTGCGGGGGTGCGAAACCCCCGCTGCCCGGCCCTTCCACCGCCCCGGCGTCAGGCCGCGCGCGCATCGGGCGCAAAGCGGCCATAGAAGCTTTCTCCGCGCTCGGCCATCTCGCGCAGAAGCCGCGGCGCGGCAAAGCGGGCGCCATGGGCCGCCGCCAGGCGGTCGGCGATCTCGACCGCCCGGGGGGCGCCCAGCATGTCGAGCCAGGAAAACGGCCCACCCGACCAGGGGCAGAAGCCCCAGCCGAGGATCGCGCCGACATCGCCTTCGCGGATGTCGGTCAGAACCCCTTCTTCCAGCGCGCGGACGGCCTCCAGAGCCTGCACGAAAAGCATCCGGTGCTGCACCTCGGCCAGGTCGGGCTGATCGGCCGCGACCGGCCAGTGATCCGCGATGCCTTCCCAAAGCCCCGTGCGCTGGCCCTTGTCATCATAGGCATAGAAACCGGCATGGGCCTTTCGGCCAAGCCGCCCGGCATCGGCCATCGCGAAGAGCACCTGGTCCACCGCGCTGTCCGGATAGGCATCGCCCATCGCCGCCTTCGTCGCCCTGGCGATCTTCACCCCCAGGTCTATGGAGGTTTCATCCACCAGTTGCAGGGGGCCAAGCGGCAGGCCGACAAGTTTTGCCGCGTTCTCGACCAGCGCCGGTTCCACCCCCTCGGCGACCATGCGGATGCCTTCGTTGATATAGGGAATGATGCAGCGGTTGGCGTAGAAGAAGCGGGCGTCGTTCACCACGATCGGGGTCTTCCTGATCTGGCGCACGAAGTCGAGCGCCTTGGCGACGGCCAGATCGCCGGTCTCGACGCCCTTGATGATCTCGACCAGCATCATCTTGTCGACGGGCGAGAAGAAATGGATGCCGATGAACCGGTCGGGCCGCGTCGAAGCCTTCGCGAGGCCGGTGATCGGAAGGGTGGAGGTGTTGGTTGCAAAGATCGCATCCGCCGGAAGGACGGCCTCCGCCCGGGCGGTCACCTCGGCCTTGACCCTGGGATCCTCGAACACCGCCTCCACCACCAGGTCGGCGCCGGAGAGGGCCGCGTAGTCGGCCGTCGCGGTGATCCGGGCCAGAACCTCGGCCTTCTTCGCCGCTGTCACCTTCCCGCGTTTCATCCCCTTGTCGAGCAGGCCTTCGGAATGCGCCTTGCCGCGATCCGCCGCCTCCTGCGTGGCGTCGATCAGGACGACCTCGATGCCGGCGCTGGCCGCGACATGGGCGATGCCCGCGCCCATCATGCCGGCGCCCAGAACGCCCAGCCTGCGGACCGTCTGGTCGGCGACCCCGGGCCGGTTCGCGCCCTTTTCCAGCGCCTCCTTGTTGATGAAAAGCGACCGGATCATCGCCGCGGACGAGGGGTTCATCAGCACATGGGTGAACCAGCGCGCCTCGATCCTGAGCGCGGTGTCGAAGGGCACCAGCGCGCCTTCGTAGACCGCTGACAGAAGCGCCCTGGCCGCCGGGTAGACGCCCATCGTCTTGCCCATGACCATGGCCGAGGCGCCGACGAAGGTCATGAAGCCCGCCGGATGATAGGGCGCGCCGCCGGGCATCTTGTAGCCCTTGGCGTCCCAGGGCTTGACAAGGTCGGCGTCGGTCGCGCCCAGCACCCATTCCCTTGCCCGTGCGAGAAGCTGGTCGGGTGCCACGACCTCGTCGATGATCCCGGCGGCCTGCGCCTTTTTCGGGTCCGAAAGCTTGCCTTCCAGAAGGAAGGGCGAGGCCGCCATCGGGCCAAGCTTGCGCACCAGACGGGTGGTGCCGCCAGCGCCGGGGAAGATGCCCACCAGGATTTCCGGCAGGCCGATCCTGGCCGTCGGGTTGTCGGCGGCGATGATCCGGTGGCACGACAGCGGAATCTCCAGCCCGATGCCGAGCGCGGTCCCGGGCAGGGCGGCGACGATGGGCTTGCCCCCCTTTTTGGTCTTGGGGTCCATGCCCGCAAGCTCGATCTTCCGTTCCAGACCGTGGAACCGCATGATCCCGTCGAAGAGCCCGCGCGCCGGTTCGGCGCCCGCGCTTTCCTTCATCTTCGCGATGACATTGAGGTCCATGCCGCCGGCAAAGTCCTTCTTGCCCGAGGTCAGGATCACGCCCCTGACGGCGGGGTCGGCCAGCGCGGCGTCGATCAGCGCGTCAAGCTCGGCCATGCCGGTCAGGCTGAGGACGTTCATCGACTTTCCCGGGACGTCCCAGGTGATCGTGGCGATGCCGTCGGCGTCGGTGGCGGAGGTGAAGTCGGTCATCTGCGGTCTCCCGTGGCAGGCGTCGCGGGCCGGGGGCTTCGCGCCCCCGGACCCCCGCGGAGTATTTCGGCCAGAATGAAGGGGGCGGGTCGGGTCATGGCAGCGGGCTTCCATCGCGCCGGGTGCGCGTGACCTGCCCGTCGCGGCGGGTGTAGAGCTTGTCGATGTCGCTGTAGTGCACCCGGTCGGAGGCGGCGCGGGTGCCGACCACGAGGTAGGTGCAATCGGCGTCCGAGCGGTTCAGCACATGATGCCCGTTGGCAACCCCGGCGGGCCAGCAGGCGGCATCGCCGGGGGCAAGGTCGTGGGGGCCGTCCTCCTCGATCACCGTCGGGGTGCCGGAGAGGACCAGGAGGAATTCATCCTCGCCCTCGTGCCAGTGCCGGTCGGAGGAGGCGCTGCCGGGGGGCAGCGTTTCCACGAAGGCGCCGAACTGTGTCAGCCCGCCGGTATCGGACAGAAGCTCGGCGGTGAACGGCCCCAGATGGGCGATCTGTTCGGGGGTGGCGGCGTCGCGTCGGGCGGTTCCCTTGCGGATGATCATCGCGGGCCGTCCCAGGGCGTGCCGTCGCGGTAGGTGAAGGTCGCCTTGCCGCCGGCCATCTCGACCTTCATGTCGACATCGCTGTAGGTCGCGACCTCGCGCGGGGCCCGGCTGCCGACGACGAGGAACTGCGCGATCCGGTCGGACCGGTTGACGAAGTGGTGTCCGTTGCCGTCGCCGGCCGGAAAGGCCGCGCAGTCGCCGGGCAGCATCGGGTGTTCGCCGGCATCGTCGACCAGCACGCATTCGCCCGCGGTGACCATGACGAATTCGTCCTCGTTCAGGTGCCAGTGGCGCAGCGACGACAGTGCGCCGGGTTCCAGCGTGACGAGGTTCACCCCGTACTGGGTCAGCCCGCCGGCATCGGCAAGACGCAGGGACGAACGCCCCTTCATCATCGTGGCGTAGGGTTCGGGATAGATCGAGCCGGTCTTGACCGGAACCGCGGCGAGATCGATCTTCGGCATCATATCCTCTCGATGATGGTGGCCGCGCCCATGCCCGACGCGATGCAGAGCGTGGCAAGGCCGGTGCCCTTGCCGGTGCGCTCCAACTCGTCCAGAAGCGTGCCGATGATGATGGCGCCGGTCGCGCCGAGGGGATGGCCCATCGCGATCGCGCCGCCGTTGACGTTGACCTTCGCGGGGTCGGCGTCGAAGGCCTGGAGGAAGCGCAGGACGACCGCCGCGAAGGCCTCGTTCACCTCGAAAAGGTCGATGTCGGCGATGGTCATGCCCGCCTCGCGCAGGATCTTTTCGGTTACCGGCACCGGGCCGGTCAGCATGATCGTGGGATCGGTGCCGATCTTCGCCGTGGCGCGGATGCGGGCGCGCGGTTTCAGCCCGTGGGCGCGTCCGAATTCGGCGTTGCCGATCAGGACCGCCGCCGCGCCGTCGACGATGCCGGAGGAGTTGCCGGCGTGGTGGATGTGGGTGATGCGTTCGAGATGGGGGTATTTCATCAAGGCGAGCTTGTCGAAGCCGGGCATCACCTCCCCCATCGCCCTGAAGGAGGCGTCGAGCCGGCCGAGCGCCTGCATGTCGGTACCCGGGCGCATGTATTCGTCGCGGTCGAGGATCGTCAGGCCGTTCTGGTCCTTGACCGGCACGATGGAGCGGGCAAAGCGGTTTTCGGCCCAGGCCTCGGCCGCGCGGCGCTGGCTTTCGACGGCCAGCGCGTCGGCGTCGTCGCGCGAGAACCCGTATTCGGTGGCGATGATGTCTGCCGAGATGCCTTGAGGCACGAAATAGGTCTTCATCGCCAGGCTCGGGTCCACCGCGATGGCGGCCCCGTCCGATCCCATCGCGACCCGGCCCATCATCTCCACCCCGCCGGCGATATAGGCCGCGCCCGCGCCGCCCTTCACCTGGTTCGCGGCGAGGTTCACCGCCTCCATCCCGGAGGCGCAGAAACGGTTGATGGAAAGGCCGGGGATGCTTTCGTCGAGGCCGGACAGGAGGACGGCAGAGCGGGCAAGGCAGCCGCCCTGTTCGCCGACCTGGGTGACGTTGCCCCAGATCACGTCCTCGACCGCGTGGCCCTGCAGGCCGTTGCGTTCGGCCACCGCGTCGAGAAGCCGGGCGGAGAGCGCGACGGAGGTGACTTCGTGCAGGGCGCCGTCGGGGCGGCCGCGCCCGCGGGGGGTGCGGGCGGCGTCGTATATATAGGCTTCGGTCATCTTGTCCTCCCGATCAGTTCGAGGCCCGGTCGGACGGATTGCCCGGCATCAGGTCGTAGGGATGTTGCCAGCCGGGCAGGGCGGCGATGTCGGCCAGCCAGCGGTCTATGTTGGGCCAGTCCTTGCGGTCGAAGCCGAAGGGTTCGGGGTAGTAGAGATAGCCGCAGCAGGAGAGGTCGGCGATGGTCGGTCCACTGCCCACGACCCAGCCGCGCCCCGCCAGATGGGTGTCGAGCGTGGCATAGGCGTTCCTGAGCCGCGCCTGCATGAAGGCGATGACATCCTTCGGGCGCTTGTCTTCGGGCAGGAAGTTCATCAGGAACCGCGTCATCCCCGCCTGCGAGGACATCTTGTGATTGTCCCACAGGATCCAGCGCAGGATCTCCTCCGCCTCGCCCTCGCCGCCGCCGAGCCTGCCGGTGCGCCCGACCACATGGTACATGATCGCGCCGGACTGGCTCAGGATCCGGCCCGCGTCTTCGAGGACCGGCACCTCGCCCATGACATTGAGCTTGCGGAACGCCTCGGTGCGGGTGGCGCCGTTGAAGAAGTCGACGAAGACCGGTTCCCAGTCGTAGCCCGAAAGGGCAAGGGTCAGCGCGGCCTTGTAGGCGTTGCCGCTTTCGCCGAAGCAGTGGAGTCTTGCCGTCATGCCGCTCTCCCGTGGCTGGCCGGGCGGGCGGGGGTTTCACACCCCCGCGCCCCCGTGGAGTATTTTGACAATGAAGAAGAAGGATTTGTTAACCAGAATCGGGCGAGCCTGACGGCGCGGTACAGGCTGGAGAGCCGATGACCGCCAATGGAGAAGCCGCCCCGGTCGTGACGAGAAGCACCCCAGGTTTGAGGGCCGGCGTCGTGTCCGGGGCGTGCCTTGTGCTTCTTCATTGCACAAATACTCATTCCGTCCTTTCCACCCGGCACGCGCCAGGGTCTTTTTTCGAAGGCGCTCACCCCCTGCGCGAAGGGCAGGGGCAACGGCAAGGGCAACGGGGCGGCCATCGGGGGCGGCCATCGGGGGCCGCTTGCCTGCGGCCCTTCCCATCGCGCTCAGAACCCCGCTTCGGCGAGATCCATCACCGGGGCGGCGCCTGTCCTGATCCGCGCGAGGTGAAGCGCCGTCGCGGGAAGTTCGCGCGCCATGTAGTAGCGCCCGGTCGCGATCTTGGCCCGGTAGAAATCGGCGTCCCCCGCGCCACCGGTCAGCGCCGCGCCGGCGGCCCTGGCGGCGCGCGCCCACATCAGCCCCATGCAGACATGCCCGAAGAGGTGCATGAAATCGTAGGATCCGGCCAGCGCTGCATCTGGGTTCTTCATGCCTTCCGAGGCAAAGACCATCGCGGCCGCCTGCAGATCCCTGGACGCGGCCTTGAGCGGTTCGAGGAAGTCCTTCGCAAGCGCCTCGTCACTTTCGTTTTCCTTGATGAAGGCCTTGACCATCTCGAAGAAGGCCATCATCGGCTTGCCGCCCTCCGCCGCGAGCTTGCGGCCCACGAGATCGAGCGCCTGCACCCCGTTCGCGCCCTCGTAGATCATCGTGATCCGGGCGTCGCGGACGAACTGGGACATGCCCTGTTCCTCGATATAGCCGTGCCCGCCGAAGACTTGCTGGGCGTTGACCGCCGCCTCGAATCCCTTGTCGGTCAGGAACCCCTTCAAGACCGGCGTCAGGAGCGAGATCAACCCTTCCGCCGCCGCGTCGCCGGCGCGGTTCGACCGGTCGACAAGCGATGCGCCCCAGAAGGTCAGCATCCGCGCGCCTTCCACGAAAGCCTTTTGCGACAGGAGGTTGCGGCGGATGTCGGGATGGACGATCAGCGGGTCGGCCGGCCCGTCGGGGTTCTTCGCGCCGGTCACGGCGCGCCCCTGAAGCCGGTCTTGCGCGTAGCTGCGCGCCGATTGATAGGCGGCTTCGGCCACCGCGTAGCCCTGAAGGCCGACCGAAAGCCGCGCCTCGTTCATCATCGTGAACATCGCGCGCATGCCCTTGTGCAGGTCACCCAGAAGCCAGCCGGTCGCGCCGTCGTAGTTCATCACGCAGGTGGCATTGCCGTGAATGCCCATCTTTTCCTCGATGTTGCCGACCGAGACGGCGTTACGCGCGCCAAGGCTGCCGTCGTCGTTCACGAGGATCTTCGGCACGATGAAAAGCGACACGCCCCTTGTCCCCTCGCCGCCGCCGGGGGCCTTGGCGAGGACGAGGTGGATGACGTTTTCGGCCAGGTCGTGATCGCCGGCCGAGATGAAGATCTTCTGGCCGGTGATGCGGTAGCTGCCATCGGCCTGCGGTTCGGCCCTGGTGCGCATCATGCCCAGATCGGTGCCGCAATGCGGTTCGGTCAGGTTCATCGTGCCGGTCCAGTCGCAGGTCACGAGTTTCGGCAGATAGGCCATCCTCTGCGCTTCCGTCCCGTGGGCGTGGATCGCCGAATAGGCACCGTGGGTCAGGCCCTGATACATGTTGAAGGCCATGTTGGCGGAAACGAACATCTCTCCGGTGGCGCAGCTCATGATGTAGGGCAGGCCCTGGCCGCCATAGGCAGGGTCGCAGTCTATCGCGGGCCAGCCGCCGTCCTTCACCGCGGCAAAGGCCTCGTGGAAGCCGGCGGGAGTGCGGACCACGCCGTTTTCGAGCCGGCAACCCTCGGCGTCGCCGGATGCGTTGAGCGGCGCAAGCACGTCGCGGGCGATCTTTCCGGCCTCGTCGAGGATCGCGGCGGTGAAGTCGCGGTCAAGATCGGCGTAGCCCGGCGTCTCGCTCTGGCTGACGTTCAGAACCTCATGCAGGACGAACTGCATGTCCTGTGTCGGCGCTGCGTAGCTCGGCATGGTCTGTCTTCCCTTTCCTCAGGCGGCGGTTTGCGCCGATTTGTCCTTCAGCATCCCGGCGACGGAGCCGATCTGGTCGCGCAACTCGCCGATGGCCGTTTCCAGTTCGTCGCGCTGGCGCAGCATCCGGTCGAGGTGCCGTTCGGCCAGTTCGATCGTCTTCGCGAGCTGGGTCCGCTGCCCGTCGCCCGCATCGTAGAGGTTGAGGAGCTGGCGGATCTCCTCGAGGCTGAAGCCAAAGCGCTTGCCGCGCAGGATCAGCTTCAGCCGGGCGCGGTCGCGCCGGGTGAAAAGGCGCTTCTGGCCGTCCCGGAACGGAAACAGCAGCTCCTTCGCCTCGTAGAAGCGCAGGGTGCGCGGCGTTACGTCGAACGCCTCGCACATCGCGCGGATCGTCATCAGGTCGTCGGTCATATGGTCCTCAAGACGGGTTGCATGATGTTCTGACCGGGGACATGGGATGATCTGGGTCAACCATACAAGAAAGGTTTACGTTAACGTCACCCGTTACGTCACGTCAGAACCGGATTGACGAAACGTCATGAAACCGCCGCCCCGTCGCGCGCAATTTCATTACGCGACAGAACGCCAGTAAAATAAGGCCGGGATGGCCCGAAGTCAGGTTGAATCGGGGTTCAGAGGAGGTCGGCGACCTGGTCGCGCAGCGCCTTCAGGTCGGCGATGGTGGCGGCCAGTTCGGCCTGTTGCCGGGCGAGGACGCCAAGCTGACGCTCGGCCATCTCGACCCAAATCAGGTTCTGTTCGCGCGTGCCCTGCTTTTGATAGATCTCCAGCCATTGCCGGATCTCCTCAAGCCCGAAGCCGAAGCGTCGGCCGCGCAGGATCAGCGTCATCCGGGCAATCTCGCGCGGGCCGTAGAAACGCGCGCGTCCTTCCTTTTCGGGGGCCAGAAGTTCAATGTATTCGTAGTATCGCAAGGTGCGCGGGGTCACGTCGAAACGTGCGCACATTTCCTTGAACGACAGGCGCGGTTCGGTCATCTGGGCCTCCGCGTCGCAGCCTAATTCCTCGGCCCGGCAGGCACAACTCAGTTCAGGAAGCCCGGCGCGAAGATGTGAAGGCCGTAGGCGACGACAAGCGCCGGCAGGGTCGAGAAGACGGTGGCCATCACCGCGGCGCGCGGCGCCAGCGCGATGGCAGGGAAAAGCGCATCCCCGTCATTCGAGATGGCGTTGGCCGCAAGCGCGGAAAAGGGGATCGCGCCGTTGACGTAAAGCGTCGCGACCAGGACCTGCGGGCCGCAGCCGGGGATGAAGCCGATGGCGGCGCCGACAAGCGGCAGGACCGGCGATATCGCGCCAAACATCGCCTTGAGGTCGAGCCCCGCGTAGGCCGCGGTATAGTCATAGGCGAGATAGGCGAGGATCACCCAGACCGAGATGAAGGACGTCTCCTCGGCCATGCGGGTCACGGGATGATCGGCGGGGTTGGTCATCGCCGTGACCGGCGATGCCGTCCAGATCGCAAGGCCCGCGAAAGCCCCGGCAAGGCCGATCCAGCCTGCGGGCAGGCCAAGGATCGCGTCGATCTGGATGCCGCCGATCTGCGCCGCGCCGATGACAAGCCCGGGCACGACCGGCGCAAGATAGGCAAGGTCGCGCGCCCTGAGCCGACCGATCGCCGGAACGATGTCGCAACTGCCGCCCCTGGGCCGGTAGTCGGTGCGCACGAAACGGTCGATCAGCCAGCCGGTCAGGATGCCCACGGCGAACTGGGCCGGCAACAGGACCAGTGCCGCATCGGGGCGCGTGGCGATCAGCAGGAAGGCGGCGTCGCCCATGGTCGCGGTCAATGTCGCCACGACGGCGCCGAAACTGACCTTGCCCGAGGCATAGGCCGCCACCACCACGACCGCCCCGCCGCAGCCCGGCGTCGCGCCGAGGAAGGCCGCGATCGGCACCTGCATCGCCCGGGCGTTGCCCATCGCAAGACCGAGGTCGAACCGGAACAGCCGTTCCAGCCCGTAAAAGATCAGGAGCGTCGCGGCGACGAAGACCGACACCTGGACGAAGGCGTCCTGCATCAGGCCGCGGGTCAGTGCGCCGAGGTCGCCGGGGGCGGCGGCCAGCGCGGCCAGGACGGCGGCAAGGACCAGGCGCCGGGGCCGGATCGTCATGGGCGCGGCCGGGACCGCGAGCGCGCCGTGCCGGGCGGGCGAGGGGCTGTGCATGTCTACCTGCGAATAATTCTCATTTGCGAAAGATAGCACTTGCGGTGGGTTTCGCAAGCGCCTTTTATCCGCCCGTGGTCCCCGTCCCCGGGGGCGGGGGGAAGGTCGGCGTGGAAGATCGCAAGCAACAGATGGCGCGGCAGTTCATCGAGGCCATTCCGCATTCGCGGGCGCTTGGCATGCAGCTTGAGGAGATCGGCGAGGGCCGGGCGGTGATCGCGATGGACTATGACCCGCGCTTCGTGGGTGACCCGGAAACGGGCGTGATCCACGGTGGCGCGGTCTCCGCGCTCATGGATACATGCGGCGGGGCGGCGGTGATGAGCCATCCTGGCGTGGCCTCGACGGCGACGCTGGATCTGCGGATCGACTACATGCGGCCCGCGACGCCCGGGCAACGGATCACCGCGCGGGCGGAATGCTATAACGTGACCCGTTCGGTCGCTTTCGTCCGTGCCACCGCCCATGATGCCGACCCCGACCGCCCGGTGGCGACCGCGACCGGCGCCTTCACCGTCGAACGCGAGCCTTCGGCATGAGCCGCAAGCGCCCCGAGCCCGTGCAGGTGGTCAAGCAGCGGCGCGATGCGGCGCTCAGGTCGCTGGTGCATGGCGTGCCCTATATCCAGTTCCTGGGGATCGAGTTCGACCGGCGCGGCGACGAGCTGACCGCTGTCCTGCCCTTCGACGAACGGTTGATCGGCAACCCGTTCCTGCCTGCGCTTCATGGCGGCGTGACGGCGGCATTCCTTGAGGTGACGGCCATCATCGAGCTTTCCTGGTCGACGATCTGGGAAGAGATGGAAAGCGGGCGGCTCGATCCGGCGTCGTTGGAGGGCGCGCCCGTGCCGCGGCTGCCGAAGACGATCGACTTCACCGTGGATTACCTGCGCTCCGGCCTGCCGCGCGACGCCTATGCGCGGGCACGCATCAACCGGTCGGGCCGGCGCTACGCCAGTGTGCATGTCGAAGCCTGGCAGGACAACCGCAGCCGCCTGTTCGCGCAGGCGACCGGCCATTTCCTGATGCCGGGGCGCGATGGATAGGATCACCCATGCGCGCGTCCTGAAGATCGCGCTGCCCATCGTCCTGTCGAACGCCACGGTGCCGCTGATCGGCGCCGTCGATACCGGCGTGGTGGGCCAGATGGGGCAGGCGGCGCCGATCGGCGCGGTCGGCGTGGGCGCGGTGATCCTGGCGGCGATCTACTGGATCTTCGGGTTCCTCAGGATGGGCACCTCGGGGCTTGTCGCGCAGTCGCACGGCGCCCGCGACCCGGCCGAGACCGGCGCCATCCTGATGCGCGCGCTTCTGATCGGTCTTGCGGCGGGAACCGTCTTTGTCATCCTGCACCGGATGCTTTTCGCGCTGGGCTTTGCCATCGCGCCCGCCTCGGAGGAGGTCGAGGCGCTGGCCACCCGCTATCTGTCGATCCGCGTCTGGGGGGCGCCCGCGACGATTGCCCTATACGCCGTCACCGGCTGGCTGATCGCGGTGGAGCGGACGCGCGCGGTCCTTGTGCTGCAGCTTTGGATCAACGGGTTGAACGTCGGGCTCGACCTGTGGTTCGTGCTGGGCCAGGGCTGGGGCATCGAGGGCGTGGCAAGCGCGTCGCTGATCGCGGAATGGTCCGGGCTGGGGCTTGGGCTCTGGCTGTGCCGACCGGCCTTCGCGGGCGGGCAGTGGCGCGACTGGGCGCGGGTCTTCGACCGGGCGCGGGTCAGGCGGATGATGCAGGTCAACGGCGACATCATGCTGCGGTCGATCCTGCTGCAGGGGGCCTTCACCGGGTTCATCTTCCTGTCGGCCGGGAAAGGCGACGTGACGCTCGCCGCCAACCAGGTGCTGTTGCAGTTCCTTGAGATCACCGCCTACGGCCTTGATGGCTTCGCCTTTGCGGCGGAATCGCTGGTCGGGCAGGCGGTGGGCGCGCGTTCGGTGCGCGAGGTGCGCCGCGCCTCGATCCTGACAAGCCAGTGGGGCGTGGGGGGCGCGCTGGTGCTGGGGGTCTTCTTCTGGGTCGCGGGGCCGGCGATCATCGACCTGATGGCGACCGATCCCGCCGTGCGGATCGAGGCGCGCAGCTACCTGGCCTGGGTGGCGGTCGCCCCGGTCCTTGGCATCGCCAGCTGGATGTTCGACGGCATCTTCATCGGTGCCACCCGGTCGCGCGAGATGCGCAATTCCTCGGCGATCTCGGTCGTGATCTACGCCGCTGCGGTCATCGCCTTCGCGGGCTGGGGCAATCACGGGCTTTGGGCGGCGCTGATGGTGCTGAACGTGACGCGGGCGGTGACGCTGGGCGCGGTCTACGGCCGGGTGGAGCGGGCGGCGGCCTGAGGGCCGGGGCGCTGCCCCGGACCCCGGAGTATGTCGGGCCAGACTGAAAGGGTCAGAAAAGCGCCAGGACGGCTTCGGGCGGGCGGCCAAGCGCGGCGCGTGAGCCATGGATCACCAGCGGACGCTCGATCAGGGCGGGAGTGGCGGCCATCGCGGCGACGAGATCCGCCTCGGGGGCGGCTCTGCCGAGCGCGCGTGCGGCGGGCTCACCCCAGCGGATCAGGTCTGCCGCCGGGCGGCCGAGCGCGGCCAGCGCGGCATGCAGTTCGGCGGCGCTGGGCGGATCCTGAAGGTAGAGGCGAACCCCGGGCGCGATGCCGCGCGCTTCGAGAAGCTTCAGCGTCTCGCGCGACTTCGAACAGCGCGGGTTGTGCCAGATCACCGTCACAGCCATCTGTCCCGTCCCTGGCCGACGAGGTCCGCGACATTGTGAACGCCGTCGCGCGCCAGCATCGCGTCGAGATCGCGCGCGATCCGCGCGGCCAGCGAGAGCCCCCGGTAGACGAGGGCCGAATAAAGCTGCACCGCGCTGGCCCCGGCAAGGATCTTTTGCCGGGCGTCTTCGGCGGTGGCGATGCCGCCGACACCGATCAGCGGCAGCTTGCCCTCGGTCAGGGCCGAAAGCCGTGCGAGGACACGGGTCGAGCGGTCGAAAAGCGGCGCGCCGGAAAGTCCGCCCGCCTCGGCCGCGTGGCGGCTTGCAAGCCCGTCGCGCGCAAGCGTCGTATTGGTCGCGATGATCGCGTCGATACCGGCGGTCATCGCCGCCTCGGCCACGTCGGCAAGTTCCGGCGCGGTCAGGTCGGGCGCGATCTTGAGAAAGACCGGGATCGGGCGGGCCAGCGCGTCGCGTGTCGCAATGACGCCGGACAGGAGCGCGGAGAGCGCGGCCTTGCCCTGCAGGTCGCGGAGCTTCTCGGTATTCGGGGAGGAGACGTTGACGGTCGCGAAATCGACATGCGGGCCGATCGCGGCAAGGACGGTCGAGAAGTCGGCGGCGCGGTCGGCGCTGTCCTTGTTGGCGCCGAGGTTGATGCCCAGCGGCACACGGCGGTCGACCCGGGCAAGCCGTGCGGCGATGGCGGCGGCGCCGTCGTTGTTGAAGCCGAACCGGTTGATGACGCCGCGATCCTCGCTGAGCCGGAAGAGGCGGGGGCGGGGGTTTCCGGGCTGGGGGCGAGGGGTCGCGGCCCCGACCTCGACAAAGCCGAAGCCGGCGCGGGTCAGCGGCCCCGCCGCCTCTGCGTTCTTGTCGAAGCCGGCGGCAAGGCCGACGGGATTGGGCAGCGAGAGGCCCGCGAGGCGGGTCGCAAGGCGCGACGAGGTCGCGGTGCCCGGCAGCGGCACGAGGCCCGACGCGAGCGCGCGGATCGCCAGCCCGTGCGCCCGTTCGGGGTCAAGGCGGTGCAGCGCGGCCAGCCCCGCGCATTCAATGATGTTCAAAGCACACCTTCGGGAAAGATATGTCCGGTCTTGCCAAGGGGCAGCGACTTGTCCCACACGACTTCGTCGATCCGAAGAGGTCTGTAGAGATGCGGAAAAAGTGCGCCCCCGCGCGAGGGTTCCCACTTCAGCATGGGGCCAAGCCGGTCGGCCCGGACCGCGACAAGCACAAGATCGCTTTCGCGAGCAAAGTGTCGGGCGGCGGTTTCGACGACCTGCGCGGCCGTGGAGAAATGGATGAAACCATCCGCGAGATCCACCGGCGCGCCGACCGTTTCGCCCGCCCGGCGGAAGGCATCCCATTCGTGACGGCGGAAGATCTTCAGGATCAGCATGGCAAAGAGATGCCCTTTGCATTCGCCCGGGTCAATGCCCCGACGTCATATCGCTGATACCTCGAAGTGGCAAAGAGACCGCAAAGGGCTTTGACTCCGGCACTGCACCGGCGCAGAGTCCCGGGGTATTGTCTGACGGGGAGTGAATAATAATGGCATCGACCAAAAAGGGAATCGGTACACTGATCGGGGCGGCCGCGATGGCCATGATGGCTGCGGCCGGCGCCGGCGCGGAAACCGTCAAGCTGACGATCATCGGAATTGGCGACATCTATGAATATGACGGCGACGGCACCCGGGGCGGCTTTGCGCGGCTGAACGCGGTGGTCAAGGCCGAACGCGCGGCCAATCCGAACACGCTTTACCTGTTTGACGGCGACATGCTTTCGCCGTCGCTGATCTCGGGGTTCGACAAGGGACAGAACACGATCGACCTGACCGCCCTCGCGCCCTTCGACCTGGCGGTGCCGGGCAACCACGAATTCGACTTCGGGCCGGAAAACTTCATCGAGAAGATGAAGGCGTCGAACTATCCCTGGGCCGCGATCAACGTCACCAATGCGGACGGCTCGCCCATCGAGGGGCTGGGCGGCGTGACCATGAAGGAGATGGCCGGTCTGAACATCGCATTGATCCCGGTGGCGCAGGACACCTCGCCCGAGGTCGCATCGACCGGCGATCTGAAGTTCCTGCCGACGGTGGAAACGGCCGTGGCGGCGGCGCGCGCGGCGCGCGAGGGGGGCGCGGACCTGGTGATCGGGGTCGTGCAGACCGACCTGAACAACGACCGCAAGCTCGTTACCTCGAAGGCCTTCGATGTGGTCCTGTCGGGCGACGATCACTTCTATGCCACGTCCTACGACGGGATCACCGCCTATATCGACACCTCGGTCGATGCCCGCATCATCGCGCCGCTCGACCTGACGGTCGAGATCGGCGAGAAGGACGGCAAGAAGACGGTGAAGTGGACACCGAACTTTCGCTTCATCGATACTGCGAACGTGGAGCCCGATCCCGAGACGCAGGCGGTGGTCGACAAGCTGACGGCCGATCTGGACGCGGCGCTGAACGTGGAGATCGGCAAGACCGAAGGCGCGCTCGACAGCCGGCGCAACGTGGTGCGGGGCGAGGAATCGGCGATGGGCAACCTGATCGCCGATGCGATGCGCGCCGCGACCGGCGCCGATCTTGCGATCATGAACGGCGGCGGCATCCGCGCGGACCGGACCTATGATGCCGGGACCGTCCTGACCCGCCGCGATATCCTGACCGAGCTTCCCTTCGGCAACATCACGCAGGTGACCGAACTTCCGGGGTCGCAGGTCCTGGCGGCGCTGGAAAACGGGTTCAGCCAGGTCGAGAAGGGCGCGGGCCGCTTCCCGCAGGTGTCGGGGATGGAGGTCGTCTATGACCCCTCGGCCGAACCGGGCAGCCGGGTATCCTCTGTTACCGTGGGTGGCGCGCCGCTGGATATGGACAAGCTCTATTCGCTGGCGACGAACGACTATGTGCTGGGCGGCGGCGACGGATATGCCGCGCTTGGCGGGGGCCGCATCCTGACCAATGTCGGCGAAGGCAAGCTCGTCGCCAATGACGTGATGGCCTATATCGAGGCCAAGGGCGGCGCGAATGTCGGCGTCGAGGGGCGGATCAAGAAGCTGGGCGAATAGCCGCTTGGCCCCGTAGCCTGACGGCCTCCGGATCGAAAGGGCCCCCGCGGGGGCCCTTTTCATCTGCCGGCGGGATGTGGGTACCCAGCGACACCCTTCCGCTTGGTTCCGGCCCTGAATTCGGGCATGAAGGTCGGATGATGGGCAACTTTGGGCGACAGATTCAGGGGGTCGCAGCCTTGCGCCTTTGGCGGGGCCTGGCATTTGCCGGTCTCATGGTGCTTGCCGCCTGCACCTCGGTTCCGTTCGATGGGCCGCATCGTTCGGCGTCCTTCACGGCGGCGGGGCATGGACTGCCGATGCCGGTGCCGCGCCCCGACCCGAGCCCGAGGCCGGGCACTTTCCTCCCGCTTGCACTGGGCGACGAGACGCTGGCCACCTGGCTTGACCTGATCGGGGCCGCCCGGGACCGGATCGACGTGATGACCTACATCATGCGGGCCGACCGGTCCGGGCGGGCGGTTTCGCGCGCGCTGCTGGACGCGGCGGACCGGGGGGTGCATGTGCGCCTGCTGATCGACGATGTCTTCATGGCGATGAAGGATGATCGGGTAGGCGGGCTGACCAGCCACCCCAACATCGAGATTCGCGCCTTCAATCCGTTTTCGCGCAATGCGCCGGCGCTTCTGGGCTATGTGCTGGACCACACCCGGGTCAACCGGCGCATGCACAACAAGGCGCTGATCGTCGACGGACGCACGGCGATCGTCGGCGGGCGCAATGTCGGCGACGAATATTTCGGCCAGGATCGCGCCATGCACTTCGCCGATCTCGACCTGCTGGTGCAGGGCGCGGCGGTCGCCCCCCTTTCGGCGGGGTTCGATCTGTACTGGAACGACCGGCTGGCCGTTCCCTATCAGCGGCTGAAGCCGCGGTCTGGGCGTGCCGGTGCTTTTGCCGCGGTGCGCGACGCCCCAGGCGACATCGGGCCGTTGCCGGAACCGGCGACGCGCAGGCTGGCGGCAGGAAGGGCACAGGCCTTTTCGGGAAAGGCCGAGTTCATCACCGATACGCCGGCCAAGCTTTCGCAGCCCGATGCCGCGCCACAATACGTGGCCGATGCGTTCTACCGCAGCCTGTCGCAGGCGCGCAGGCAGGTGTTGATCGTGACCCCGTACTTTGTTCCGCAGTCGGACGGATCGGCGCTTCTGGAAGGGCTGGAGGCACGCGGCGTCGAAGTGACGGTGATCACCAATTCGCTGGCGTCCACGAACCATGTGATCGTCCATGGCAGCTATTCGCGATACCGCGACCGGCTGGCCGCAAGGGGCGTCGATTTCTACGAAGTTCGGGCCGGTGCCGGCGCCCTGCTTGAGCCAGGGGCAATGCACCCCGTCAGCCAGACCGTCATGCATTCGAAGCTCGTCATCATCGATGACCACTTTGTCCTGATCGGGTCTCCGAACCTTGATCCGCGATCGATGAAACTGAACACCGAACACATCTACCGCATCGACAGTCCCGCGCTGGCCCGGGCGCTGGCCGCGGACTGGTGGCACATCGCCCAGAACGCCGCCTATCACGTCGATCTGGGAAAAAGCGGCCTACCGCGCTGGCTCAAACGCAAGGGTGCCGGACGCGCCACCTTCCTGCCCAATCCCGAGGCGGGCATCATGGCGAGGTTCATCGCGATCCTGGGTGGCATGCTGCCGATCGAAGACGACCTGTAGGACCGGACCGGTCCTGCGCTAGTCCGCCCAATCCCAGGGCCGGGTGAACCCGCCCAGCAGGTGACGCAGCTGTTCCTCGTCTACCGCACCGTCGCGGCGCAGTTTCGCGACAAGGCCGCGGCGCTTGTCCTCGATCACGTCCGTGACCGAGGCGGCGATCCCCGCATCCTTCAGCGCGGCGTCATACACACGCCGGATCGCCAGCTTGCGCAGGTCGGGTTTGAACACCTTGCCGACGGCGGTCTTGGGAATTTCGGCGAGGATCTCCAGATGTTTCGGCACCGCGGCGCGTTCGGCGATATGGTCGGCCGCGTAGGCCATCAGTTCCTCGGCGGTGGCAGATGCGCCCGCGACCAGTTCGACATAGACGCAAGGCAGTTCGCCCGCGAAGGCGTCGGGCTGGCCGATCGCGCCTGCGGTGGCGACCGCGGGATGACCGGCCAGCGCCTCCTCGATCATGGCGGGGTCGATGTTGTGACCGCCCCGGATGATCAGATCCTTCGCCCGCCCGGTGATCCACAAGTAGCCGTCCGCATCGACGCGCCCCAGATCGCCGGTCCTGAGGAACCGGCCGCCGGCAAAAAGCCCCTCGTTCTTCGAGGCTTCGGTATAGGTCGATCCGGCGAATACACCCGGGCTTGAAACGCAGATCTCTCCGACTTCGTCGGTCGCGCATTCGTAGCTGACCGTCCCGTCCTTTTCGCAATGCAGGATGCGGACCTCGCAATAGGGAAGGACAAGCCCGACAGAACCGACCTTCTTGCCGCCTTCGGGCGGGTTGCAGGACACCAGGCAGGTGGCCTCGGTCAGGCCATAGCCTTCGGCGATCTCGACCCCGGTCGCGGTCTTGAAGCGGTTGTAAAGCTCGACCGGCAGCGGCGCGGATCCCGATATCGCGGTCTTGAGCGTCGACACATCGGCATCGACCGGGCGCTGCATCAGCGCGGCGATCGCGGTGGGAACGGTGATCAGGAAGGTCACGCGCCAGCGCGCGATCAGCTTCCAGAAATTGTCGAAGACCCCGTCGCCACGATATCCCGCCGGGGTCGGAAAGACGGTATGCGCCCCCGACCAGATCGCCGACATGAAGACCGGATAGGCCGCGAAGACATGGAAAAGCGGCAGCGGGCAGATCAGCACGTCGGTTTCGTCGAAAAGGAGCGTCCCGCCGAGCCAGCCGTTGTAGATCATCCCCGAATACTTGTGCTGGGCAACCTTGGGCAGGCCGGTCGTGCCGCCGGTGTGGAAATAGGCGGCTACCCGGTCGCCGGCGCTGTCGGCGAAGGTCAGCCTGTCGGACGGCATCCTCGCGCATTCGGCGTTGAAGTCCCTGACAGTGGCATGGTGCGCGACGCCGGCCCTGGGCCGGATCAGCGGCACGATCCACCGCTTTGGCACCGGCAGGTAGCGGTTCAGGTCAACCTCCAGCACGGTCTGGATGTTCGGGGCAAGCCGGACCGCCTCGGCCGCCTTCTGCGGCAGGTCGGTCTTGGGGAAGGGCTTCAGCGTGACAAGCACCTTGGCACCGGTTTCCCGCAGGATGCCCGCGATCTGTTCGGGTTCGAGAAGCGGGTTGATCGGATTCACCACCCCTGCGATCGCCCCGCCCAACAGCGTGACCACCGTTTCGGTCGCATTGGGCAGAAGATAGGCGACCACGTCCTTCTCGCCGACGCCAAGACTGCGAAACAGGTTCGCGGCCTGTGTCGCCCGCCCGTGCAGGTCCGCCCATGTCAGGGTCTCGGCCCCCGATTTCGGATCGGAAAGAAGCTGGAAGCTGATGGCGTTGCGGTTCCCGTAAAGGTCGCGTGTCCGGCTTATCATGCCATGAAGCGTCTGCGGCAGGCCGCGTGCCTCCCAGGGCATTTCCCGTTCGATAGCGTCCCGGTCCGCGCGGGTCACGAAATTCGCCATGTCTCCTCCCCGGCCCTTGGCGGGCCCTCGCGGAAAGGATGCGGGCAAACGCGGCATTGGGCAAGCGCGACGCTACGACAGACCGCGTGCCGCCGCGGCGGCGTCAGGGGGCCGACAGGCCCTCGGTGAACTGAAGCCGGGCGAGGCGGGCGTAAAGGCCGCCCTCGGCGACAAGGCTGTCATGGGTGCCTTGCGCGACGATCCGCCCCTGGTCGAAGACGACGATCCTGTCGGCCTTCTTCACCGTCGCCAGCCGGTGCGCGACGATCAGGGTCGTACGGCCCTGCGCCATCGCCTCGACCGCCTTTTGCACCGCGACCTCGCTTTCGGCGTCCAGCGCCGATGTCGCCTCGTCCAGGAGCAGGATCGGCGCGTCGCGCAGGATGGCGCGGGCGATGGCGATGCGCTGCTTCTGGCCGCCCGACAGCATGACGCCGCGTTCGCCGACATAGCTGTCGTAGCCCTCTGGCAGGGCGCTCAGGAAATCGTGGGCGGCGGCGGCCCGGGCGGCGGCCTCGACCTCGGCGTCGGTGGCGTCGGGGCGGCCGAAACGGATGTTTTCACGCGCGCTTGCGGCGAAGACCACCGGGTCTTGCGGCACCAGCGCGATGGCGCGCCGGAAATCCGCCCGCGCCATGTCGCGCAAGTCGATGCCGTCGATGGTCACGCGGCCCCGGTCGGGGTCGTAGAAGCGTTGCAGAAGCTGGATCACCGTCGTCTTGCCCGCGCCCGAGGGTCCGACCAGCGCCACGGTTTCGCCGGGGCTGACGGCCAGGTCCACCCCGTCCAGCGCCGAGACTTCGGGGCGCGCCGGATAGCGGAAGGTCACGCCCTCGAACGCCACCTTCCCGGTCGCCGGGCGCGGCAGCGCCACCGGTTGCGCCGGATCCCTGACGCTGTCCTCGGCCGCCATCAGTTCGCCCAGCCGTTCGGTCGCGCCGGCGGCGCGCTGCAATTCGCCCCAGATCTCCGACAGGGCCCCGGCGGCGCCGGCGACCATCACCGAGTAGATGACGAACTGGACAAGCTCACCCACCGTCATCGCGCCGGCCCGCACATCGCGCGCGCCGGACCAGAGGACGACGACCACGCCCGCGAATATCAGGAAGATGACAATCACGGTCATGACCGCACGGGTGCCGATCCGGGTCTTTGCCGACCGGAAGGCGCGTTCCGTGACATCGGCGAAGGCCGCGCGGTTTTCGGCCTCGTGCGTGAAGGCCTGGACGGTCTGGACGGACAAGAGCGCCTCGGACGCGTTGCCGGAGCTTTCCGCGATCCAGTCCTGGTTCTCACGGCTGAGCGCGCGCAGGCGTCGCCCCAGAAGGATGATCGGCACGATCACCACCGGGACGATCAAAAGCGCGTAGGCCGTCAGCTTGGCGGAGGTCAGCATCATCAGCGCCGCGCCCCCGATCAGGATCAGGAAATTGCGCAGCGCGATGGAAACCGATGAACCGATCACCGACAGGATGAGCGTGGTATCGGTGGTGATCCGGCTCAGCACCTCGCCGGTCATGATGCGCTCGAAAAAGGCCGGGCTCATCCCTATCACGCGGTCGAAGACGGCGCGGCGGATGTCGGCGACGACCCGTTCGCCAAGCCGGGTGACAAGGTAGTAGCGCGCACCGGTTCCGAGTGCGAGAAGCCCCGCAAACCCGAGCGCGACAAGGAAGTAACTGTCCAGAAGCTCCGTCGCGCCGTTGAACTGGTCGACGACCCGGCGCACCGCCAGCGGCAGGATCAGCGAAACGGACGCGGTCAGGACCAGCGCGCAGACGGCCAGTGCAGCGATGCCGCGGTAAGGCCGCAGAAAGGGCCAGAGCGCGGCAAGCGATCCGACGCGCCGCGAGGATTGCCGGTCGGCCTGAAGGGGGTCGTTTCTCTTTGCCATGGCGCGTCTCCCTGCTGGGCAAGGGTTTAGGCAATGGGTCGAAGTGGAACAAGGACGAAAATATGCCGCCAGAACTGGCGTTCCCCATCCGGTCCGTGTCAGGTGGAGCGAGGCGCAAGAAAATTCCATGAAATATAGGAAAAGTGAAGATTTATTCGTAATGAGTGCATATCGCGGGCATATTTTGCGAATTTTGTTCGAAATCCGCGAAGTTCGGGACACAATTGCATGCGCTTCGGGGGATCCTGTTCTTACGGAACGATCCGTAACAGATGGAGGAGCACTCAATGGCAGAAGCTATCGTTGCCGCCTATGACGGCAGCGCTGCGGCCCGGCGCGCAGTGGATCATGCACTCGCCCTGGCCAAGGCCCGCGGCGCGCCGCTTGTCGTCGCGCATGTTCTGGAATGGTCGCCCTATTCCTTCCTGACGCCCGAGGAAATCGCCGAGCGTCACAAGCGCCGGAGCGAGGAAATCACCCGGGCGCAAAGCGCGGTGCTCGCGCCGCTCGTGGCCGAACTGTCCGGGCGAGGGATCGAGGTGGAAACCGTCATCCGCTATGGCCATGTTGCGGAAACGCTGTGCGAGATCGCCAGCGAACACGGCGCGGGTCAGATCGTGATCGGGCGGACCGGGCATTCAACGCTTGCCTCGCGCATCTTCGGTTCGGTCGCTGGATCGCTCGCTCAGATGGCACCGGTGCCCTGCACCATCGTGCCTTGACGCAAACAGGGAAAATCAAATGAAAAGAAGATTTGAAACGCGCGCCCTTGCGGGCGCCGCCGCGGCGACTTTTCTTGCGGGCGCGGCACAAGCGCAGACTTTGGATGAGACAATCAACTCGGCCTTCGCCACATCGACGGGCTGGTTTGTCACGTTCATCTTCTCGAACTTCCCGGGGACGTCCTTCCCCTGGATCGTCGGCTGGCTGGTGATCGCGGCCTCCGTGTTCACGGTCTATTTCGGTTTCATCCAGTTCCGGGTGCTTGGCCATTCGATAGCGCTGGTAAAGGGCGACTATTCCGACCCTAAGGACGCTGGCGAAGTCAGCCATTTCCAGGCACTGGCCACCGCGCTTTCAGGAACCGTCGGCCTGGGCAATATCGCCGGGGTCGCTGTCGCCGTCAGCATCGGCGGGCCGGGTGCCACGTTCTGGATGATCCTCGCGGGGCTTCTGGGGATGGCTTCGAAGTTCACCGAATGCACTCTTGGCGTCAAATACCGGAACGAATATCCCGATGGCACCGTGTCGGGCGGGCCGATGTATTACCTGACCAAGGGCTTCGCGGAACGCGGCATGCCGGGCGGCAAGGTCCTCGCGGTCCTGTTTGCCGTCTTCTGCATCCTGGGATCGTTCGGCGGGGGCAACATGTTCCAGGCCAACCAGGCGCATCAACAATTGTCGGGCGTGCTGGGAGAGTACCCTGGCTGGATCACCGGCGTCATCTTTGCGGCGATCGTCTTCATCGTCATCGTCGGCGGCATCAAGTCGATCGCTCGGGTGACCGAAAAGGTCGTGCCTTTCATGGCGGTCCTTTACTGCGGCGCGGCGCTTGTCATCATCGTGATGAACATCGGCAACATCGGCTGGGCCTTCGGACAGATCTTCGCCGGCGCCTTCACCGAAATGGGAATCGCAGGCGGCGCTGTCGGTGCGCTTATCCAGGGTTTCCGCCGGGCGGCCTTCTCGAACGAGGCGGGCGTCGGGTCGGCTGCGATCGCCCATTCGGCCGTGCGCACGAAGGAACCGATCACCGAAGGCTTCGTATCGCTGCTGGAACCCTTCATCGACACCGTCGTGATCTGCACCATGACGGCATTGGTGATCATCTTCACCCAGCAACTCGTCATTGACCCAGAGACCGGCCTTTATGTGATGAATGAAGCCACCGGCCGCATCGCCACCGTCGGCGACACCTCCGGCGTCGGGTTGACCTCGGCGGCCTTCGGTTCGGCTTTCTCCTGGTTCCCGTACCTGCTTGTCGTGGCGGTGGTGCTTTTTGCCTTCTCCACGATGATCTCGTGGTCCTACTATGGGCTCAAGGCCTGGACCTATCTCTTCGGCGAGGGCAAGGCGCAGGAGCTGATCTTCAAGCTTCTGTTCTGTTGCTTCGTGATCGTCGGCGCCGCGGCAAGCCTTGGCCCCGTCATCGATTTCTCCGATGCAGCAATCTTTGCCATGGCGGTCGTGAACATCATCGGGCTCTATGTCCTTATGCCGATCGTCAAGCGCGAGGTCGAAAGCTATCTGAGCCGGTTGAAGTCCGGAGAGATCAGGAAGTTCACCTGACTTCCCGTCCGGTGCCTGAGCAAGGCCGCCCCGAGTTTCATCGGGGCGGTCTACGTCGCCTCGGACCATTCCGGGACGTTTGACCGCGTGAGATCGCCTTTCCGTCGGGACGGGCCGCAGGTGCCTGAACAGGCGCACGAACGACGATGCGCGAGGTGGCGCAGAGGCAAGGGGTGCAGCATCGGCAGGGATGGAGCGGGCGGCGGGAATCGAACCCGCGTCTCCTGCTTGGAAGGCAGGGGTCTTACCATTACACAACGCCCGCTCGGCGCGCTATGAGGTAAGCGAAGTAACTTGCGAGGTCAAGTGGGCCTCCAATGCGGCAAGGGAGGGGATCATGGACAAACCGCGTGCTGTCATCATCGGGGCCGGGGACGGGCTTTCGGCGTCCCTCGCGCGGGAACTTGCCCGCGATCACAGCCTGACGCTCGCAGCGCGCAGCGGCGAGAGGATGAAGGCGGTGGCCGAGGAAACCGGGGCGGACACGGTGCTCCTTGACGCGACCGACGAGGCCGCCGTCAAGGCGCTGTTCGACGCCTTGCCAACGCCGCCGCGGGTCGTCATCTACAACCCCTCGATGCGTGTGCGTGGCCCGGTGGCGGACCTTGCGGCCGAGGATGTGCGGCGTGCGGTCGAGGTCACCGCGATCGGCGCCTTCCTGGCGGGCAAACATGCCGCGCGGCGCATGCTCGGGGCCGAACCCGTCGCCGGCTGCCGCGGTACGATCCTCTTCACCGGCGCGTCCGCGGGGGTGAAGGGCTATCCGCAATCGGCGCCCTTCGCGATGGGCAAGTTCGCGCAACGCGGCCTTGCCGAAAGCATGGCGCGCGAGTTGCATCCGAAGGGCATCCACGTCGCCTGGATCAACATCGACGGCATGATCCTGAACCCGGGCCGGAGCGAACCCGAGGACCGGCCCGGGTCCATGCTCCGGCCGCAGGCCATCGCCCGCACCTACCGCCACCTGATCGAACAGGACCGCAGCGCCTGGACGAACGAGGTCAGCGTCCGGCCCTGGGTGGAGGGGTTCTAGCTACGCACTTCTGAACACGGGAGGCAGCCGGATCGGCGGGAAGTGGTCGTTTGCGGCGGATGCGAGATCGAAGCCGCGAGGCTCGTAGAGCGGACATTTGCTTGCTTGAGCACAACCCAAAGGACTCTCGTTTTAAGGCGCGGCCAGCCAACCCAGCGCGAGATCGGTCTCAATTCCGTGTTGGATGCGGCGTTGATCGGCTTCGTACTGACGTTGTCTTTGATCCTGAACAGATGGTTGTTGGGAAAGAGTAACAAAGGCCGCGAATGCACCCGCCAGTGCGGCAACGGCTTGCTGCCGCTTTGCCGCATTCTCCTCTCTGGATTTGTATATCTGAAGAAATTTTTTTGCTTCATCAGACCCTTTCTCAGCAGCGATTGTAAACCATGTTCTGGCCTCTAGCGAATCCGTTGTCGGCGAAGGGCCGGCTACCCAAGGGCCAAAATAGAGAAATTTCGCGTGTTCAACTATTCCGCCGACATGGTCCTGAGAAGCAGCAATCATGAACAGATAATCTGCTGGTTGTCGCGCCTCCGACCAATTGTCGAGAAGGTAAATTCCCGCTTGGTAGGCGGCCTCAGCTCCGCCAGGCTTTGTGGCAGCCGTCACCAGGTTCATAAATTCGCTTTCTGACTTAAGCAGACTGATCGTCCGCTGACCGAATGGGAATTGGTAATCTTGGTACGTTGGCGGCAGAAGTGTAGTCATTCCGTAGTCAAATGGCCGAACAACTTTTGCCTTGCCGGCCATTTCCGCATATTCTTGAGCACGGAAAAAATCTATCTCAACTCCGTCGTGCCAACCCGCCCCCCCCCAAAAGTAAACTAGGCTGAGCTTAGAAAGCGCTGGTCGATACCCGGCCGCGGCGGATGCCTCAAGGTAGGCGAAGGCTCGTTTTTTATCTACCGAGTACCAGTCTCCGTAACCTGCCAAAAAAATTGATGCTAAAAATTGCGCTTCTGGGTCCCCGGCATTGGCGAATGTAAGTAGTGATGATCGAGAATCCCAGATTTCCTTATTGGTCTTCCCAGCTTGCCATTCTCTGAATGTCTCAGCGCCGACAGAAGATATCGAGCACAAAAAAACGAAGGATGCTGAAATAAGAATTTTCAGGACATTGCGAGTAATGCTTCTAACATTAATTAGCACGGCCACTCCTTGAGTTGAGATCAGATCAAAAACTAATTAAAGTCTTGACCGAAAAAGATATTTTCCGCCTCTATCTCTGTTACCCCTGCCATGTTCGATGCCGTCCTCCGCGCCAAACCAACACCAGTTGATCTCCAGTTGACGCCGTACACTTCACCCGTCCCAACCAGACGTACATCGTACCGCTCAATCTCGATAGTCTCTGATTGCCTTTTGATCGAGCTTGTCCGCAGGAACGAGCCGACAGTGACGCTCCTCCACAACCTTGACCTCGTCGTCCTGAAGGGTCAACTCGAAAAGCGCGACAATCTGTGCGTCCATGAACTGCGCAGCGATCGCTCTGCTGCGCATGCCTGGGACCGCAGTGTCTGGTCGAATGTGGTCGGCGTGCGGGCCCGGCAACTGAGTCGCTCGCGCGGTAGCGGTGCAGTCGCGCCAGATGCCAAGGTCTTCTTCGCCGCCCTCTCAGTTGCCGTCATCTTCCGGCCTTGCCCCCCAACAAGCGGGGATCCTGACATCATGGCGGTTCACTGACGGCCAGGCGGGACCGCGACGTGATGCGCAACGGCCCTCAGGTTTCGGAGCTTCTGGCAATGATGTGATCGGAAATCGCCTGTGGGGTTTTCAAGCCAAGAAGATCGGTCCTGTTGGTAAGGACTTCGGCATAAAAGGGAATGTTCAGCAACCGTTCCTCGCGAGGCTCTGACACCTGCATCGCGTTGTAGCCGGTCTGATGGAAGTAGGTGACATAGGCTCGTACCTGCGCAGCCCGGCCCGTGAATCCCAATGCCAGGAACACCTGAAGGAGTTGTCGTATCCTGAAAGACTCGATTTCCTTCAAGACTTCGGCTGTCCGCTTCGAGCTATGCGCCCAGTCACGGATCGCATTGTCATATTGGGGTATGTATTCATCCTCTTTCAGCAGTACGCCGACGTAGGCGAGGTATTGGTCCCACCCGCTATCTCCTGCGGCCGCGATCGCCTTGGTGAACGGTGCCGTATTGCGCACCGCCCAGTCCTGGCGCACCTCCTCCAGTAGTTCTTCGAGGTTGGCAAATTGCCAGTAGAAGGCCCCTGTCGTTGCGCCCAGTTCCTCGGACAGCTGGCGCAGGCTGATACCGGCGATGCCTTTCTCGATCAGCGTCTTGCGCGCGGCAGCGATCCAGCTTGCCTTGTCCAGGTTTCGATCTTTCCTGGGTTTGCGCTCCGCCATGCCAGCTCCTGTTGCCGGACCCAGGGGGCGTCCGGAAAAATTCTTGACTCAACTATAGGACATAACGCATGTTACGCAACACGCGTAACGACTGTTATGTCAAAGCCCTGCAGAACAACCAAACAAGGAGGATGGAGATGTTTCGAAGCCTTTTTTCGGCTGTCGTGTTCGGAACGGCACTTGCCGCAACGGCCGCCTCGGCGGAAATCGAACTGAAATTTGCCACCGATTCCGGGGACCGTGAATCGCCCTCGGGCATCGCTCTCGCTGCCTGGGCGAACGCGGTGAAGGAAGGTTCGAACGGTGAGATCGACGTCAAGATCTTCTACCAGAACGAACTCGGCGGTCAGCTCGAGGTGTTCGACCTGTTCGTCGCCGGCGAAGTCGATGCGATGATTTCATGGCCCTCGACCTCCTACGACAAGCGGATCGGGATCCTGAACGCCCCCTACATGGTCACCTCCTGGGAAGAGGCGCTTGAGGCCTACAAGCCTGGCGGATGGGCCAATGGCGTGCTGAATACGGTGTTCAACGACATCGGACTGAAGTACTTCGGCGCCTGGCCGGAGGGCTTCAGCGGCGTTGCAACCCGTGGCGCCTATGCCACCGACGTCACCGGCGCAGCGAATATCAAAGTCCGGACGCCGCCGCTGTTTCCGTTCCCGCAGATCCTTGAGTCGATGGGATACCAGACCGCCGCGATCGACTGGGGCGAGGTCTACACCTCGATCCAGACTGGTGTCGTGGATGGTGATGCGGGCAACGTGATCTACTGGGACTACGAATACTTCCGCGATGTGCTGGACTACTATGTCCGCACGAAGCATACCTTCGTGACCGGAAACCTGCTGGTCAACCTCGAGACCTATGAGGGCCTATCGGACGACCACAAGAAGCTGATCGAAGATGCCGCGGTCGCGGTCATGGAGGAGCGCTTCAAGGCTGCCCGTGACGAAGACCAGCACTACGTCGATCTGGCCGTGCAGTCGGGCATGGAATATTTCGAGCTCACGGACGAACAGCTTGCTCCGATCGCCGAGAAGGTCCGCGCCGAAGTCTGGCCGCAGATGGAGCCCGATGTCGGCAAGGACATCATGGATCTGATCCGCGCTCAGGTGAAATAGGCTGCGCCACGGCCGGAGCTTTCGGGTTCCGGCCGTACACCAACATGCTGCGAACCGGGAGTAGCGCGACATGGCCGACCTTCTCAGAAAGCTCGATGCCGGGCTGATCGGCATTCTCAACGTAGTCGTGATCATGACAAGTCTCGCGATCACCGGGCTGATCATGTTTCTGGTTCTGGCCCGTTTCGTGCTTGGCTGGTCGGTCGTCGGCGTGCTGGAACTCGCCACGCTGTCGGCCATGTGGCTCTATATGTGCGGGGCCGTCGTTGCGGCACGCAATCACGAACACCTGGTCGTCGATTTCCTTGCCTTGTCGTTGAAGAACCCGACGCACAAGGCACTGCACAGCTTTGCGGTGTCCGCGATAATGGTCGTGCTGAGCCTGTTCTTCCTGAGCCTGGCCAACGACATGGTCGCTTGGTCTATCAAGCGACCGCAAACGACTGCCGCTCTCAGCATCCCCCTCATCGTTCCGCAATCGGCGGTCGTCCTGGCGGCCTTTCTATGTGCTGTCTATGCAATTCGGGACGCCATCGTTGCCGCCGCAAACCTGTTTGGCAAAACAGATCGGACTGCAGGGAGGGTTTGATCCATGGAAGCTCTTTTCGGCATCTTGCTCCTGATGGCCCTGATGATCTTCGGGGTGCCGGTAGCCTGGTCTTTCGCCGGCGTCCTGATGTTTCTGGTCTGGGCGTACGATGTCAGCACCTCGACATTGCTGTTGCAGGGGTTCAGGTCGCTCGACTCGGTCATCCTGCTGGCCTTGCCGCTGTTTGTCCTGGCGGGCTATCTGATGCAAAGCGGCGGGGTCGCTGCCCGGCTGATCAGCTTCATGTCCATGGCGATGCGGGGACGAAAAGGCGGCCTTGGCGCAGCCCTGATCGGGTCCTCAGGTGTATTCGGCGCGATTTCGGGAACGGCGACCGCTGCCGTGGCCTCGATCGGTACCATCATGGGCGATCCGCTGGCCGCCCGCGGCTATCCCCGCGGCTATACGAGCGCCCTGCTGGGGGTGTCTTCGCTGCTTGGCATCCTGATCCCCCCTTCGATCACGCTGATCCTTTTCGGTGTCGTCACCCGCCAGTCCATCACGGCCCTCTTCGCGGCAACAATCGTGCCTGGCCTTCTGCTGATGGTCGGCCTGATGATCTTCAACAAGATCGTGACCGCTAGAATGCTTGTCGATACCCCTGAACGCATGGCCGCGATTTCGGCGCAGAAGTCCCCCCATGGCCCGCTGCGCGCGACGCTTCAGGCCCTTCCGGCGCTGATGATGCCGGTGGTAATCCTGGGGGGCATCTATGGTGGCGTATTCACCCCGACCGAGGCCGCCGCCGTCGCCCTTTTCATGGCGATCCTGATCGGCTTCTTCATCTACCGCGACCTTACCTTGGCGCGGTTTCGCCAAAGCCTGATCGAAGCGGGGGAAACGACGGGTACGATCATCCTGATCCTGCTGTTTTCCTTCATGATCGGGCGCATCATGGTGGCCGAGAGCGTGCCCCAGGAACTGACGGAAGCGGTGACGCACCTGACGGAGAACACGTTCCTGATCCTCTTGCTGGTCAACGTGTTCCTGATCTTTGTCGGCATGATCATGGACGACCTTTCAGTGACCGTTGTCATCGCACCTCTGATGATGCCCTTGATGGCGCATCATGGGGTAGACCCCGTCCACTATGCCTCGATCGTGGCCTGTTCGGTCGTCATCGGCGCCAACAGCCCGCCTGTCGCTCCGATCCTCTACATGGCGTGCCGGATCGGCAAGGTCTCTATCCATGAAGCGATAAAGCCTGCCTTGCAGATCATTTTCTACGTTGCGCTTCCTGTGATGTTGCTGGTTACCTTCTTCCCGGAGTTGTCGCTATTCGTCCCGCGTCTGCTGGGCCTGCACTGAGAACGGGGATCCAGGTGCCACTGTTTGATCTAGCTCTTTTTCAGGTTTGCCCGGCGTTTCGTTCCGCTGACGAAGCTCTTTCGGATCTGGATGTCGCGATGTCGCGTGCCGCCGACGCGGGCGCCAAGATGCTTGTCACGCCAGAGTTGTACTTCTCCGGCTATGGCCGCGCCGACGCAGTGCGCGCGGCGGCCCAGGATCAGGGGTCGCCTTCGCTCCGGGCGGCCGGTCAGCTTGCGGCTCGCCATGGTGTCGGGCTGGTCATGGGATACCCGGAGAGAAGCGGCGGCGTGATGCACAACAGCGCCATCGTTTTCGATCGTGACGGGCATCTTGTCTGCAATTATCGCAAGGTTGCGTTGCCGAACGACTTCGAGCGCGAGTGCTTCGCCCCGGGACCGGGACCCGCGGTCTTCGAGTTCGAAGGCGTCCGTTGTTCGGTCCTTATCTGCTATGACATCGAGTTCCCTGAACTGGCGCGTCGGGCTGCGCTGTTGGGAACGGAACTGTTGCTGGTGCCAACAGCTCTTCGGGCCAAGTGGCGCTTTGTCTCGGATACAATCGTTCCTTCGCGTTCCTACGAAAACGCAATGTTCATCGGGTATTGCGATTTTGCGGCCGACCAATCCAATTCGGGATTCAGCGGAACCAGTTCGATTTGCGCCCCCGACGGGCAGCACCTTTGCCGTGCGACAGGCCCCGAAGACCTGGTCTTGGCGACGATCGACACCGCGGCAGTCCAGCGCCGCAAGTCTGATTTCGACTTCCTGCAGGACCTGAAGCGTTTCGACCTCGCGATGACGCCGACCGCGCGGATCGCATGAATGCCCGCGTGCCAGTAAGGCATCGTCACAGCCCGCGCCGGGGGCGACGCAATTCGGAAGCCTGAAATCGCGCGCGAGGTGCGCCGCGCGCCCAATCGATCACATTTCCAAATCACACAACGTAAAATCATTATTGATTTCAGATTATCGATCATGGGATGATCTGTCCGATTTACGGGAGATCACCAATGCCGCAACCGCAATCAGAACCCATCTCAGACCGGATATCGGTTCTGATCTCGGAGAAGCTTGGGCTGGAAGGCCCGCTCTTGCCGATCCTTCACGCCATCCAGGAAGAGTTCGGCCATGTCCCGCAGGGGGCTTTGCCGTTGATTGCGGATGCTCTGAACATTTCCAAGGCCGAGGTACATGGCGTGGTATCCTTCTATCACGACTACCGCGAGGTTCCGGCCGGCCGGCATGTCGTGAAGATCTGTCGCGCGGAAGCCTGTCAGGCGGTGGGCGGGGCGGCGCTGGCAGAGGCGACGCTGGCAAAGCTTGGCGTTGAGTGGCACGGCACGACGAAGAACGGCGCGGTGACGGTGGAGCCGGTCTACTGCCTGGGTCTGTGCGCCTGTGCGCCGGCCGCGATGGTCGATGGCAAGGTGGTGGGCCGGGTTGACGCCGCGAAGATGACGAAGCTGCTTGAGGAGGCGGGCGCATGAGGATCTACGTTCCGCGCGACAGCGCCGCCAAGGCTCTTGGCGCAGACGATGTGGCCCGTGCCATCGCCGAAGAGGCCGCGCGCCGCGGCCAGACCATCGAGATCGTCCGCAACGGCACGCGCGGCATGATCTGGCTCGAACCTCTGGTCGAGGTCGAGGACGGCGGCATCCGTCGCGGATTTGGCGCGGTTGAGCCGGGTGATGCGGCGGGTATCCTGGACGGCAGCAGCGCGAAGGCGCTTGGACCGGTCGAGGACCTGGACTGGATGAAGCGCCAGACGCGGCTGACCTTCGCGCGCTGCGGCGTGATCGACCCGCTGAGCCTGGCCGACTACGGCGCGCATGGCGGCCTGACCGGTCTGCGTCGCGCGCTGGCGATGTCGGGGCAGCAGATCGTCGACGAGGTCAAGACCTCCGGCCTGCGCGGTCGCGGCGGGGCAGGGTTTCCCACCGGGATCAAGTGGCAGACCGTTCATGACGCCGCCGCCCCGCAAAAATACATCGTCTGCAACGCCGACGAGGGCGACAGCGGCACCTTCGCCGACCGGATGATCATGGAGGGCGATCCCTTCACGCTGATCGAAGGCATGGCGATCGCCGGGATCGGGACCGGCGCTACGAAGGGCTATGTCTACATCCGCTCGGAATATCCCGACGCGATCGAGGTGATGCAGCAGGCGGTTCGCATCGCCCGCGAAGCCGGGTTGCTTGGGGCCGATGTCCTTGGCTCCGGCCGTGCCTTCGATATGGAAATCCGTGTCGGGGCAGGGGCCTATGTCTGCGGCGAGGAAACCTCGCTTCTGAACAGCCTGGAGGGCAAGCGCGGGATTGTACGCGCCAAGCCGCCGCTTCCGGCGCTGGAGGGGCTTTTCGGCAGACCCACGGTTGTGAACAACGTCCTGTCGCTGGCGACCGTTCCGGTGATCTTCGAGAAGGGCGCGGCCCACTACGCGGGCTTCGGCCTTGGCCGGTCCAGGGGCACCATGCCCATCCAGATTGCCGGCAATGTCAAGCACGGTGGTCTCTTCGAAACCGCCTTCGGGATGCCGCTGGGTGAACTGATCAGCGACATTGCCGGCGGCACGGCCAGTGGCCGGCCGGTCAAGGCGGTGCAGGTGGGCGGCCCGCTGGGGGCCTACATGCCGGTGTCGAAGTTCGACACGCCCTTCGGCTACGAGGAATTCGACGGCCAGGGCGGGTTGATAGGCCATGCGGGCGTCGTCGTCTTCGACGATACGGCCGACATGCTGAAGATGGCCCGCTTCGCGATGGAGTTCTGCGCCGTGGAGAGCTGCGGCAAGTGCACGCCCTGCCGGATCGGCGCGGTGCGCGGTGTCGAGACCATCGACAGGATCGGTCGTGGCGATGCCTCTGCGCTGCCGATCCTGACCGACCTTTGCGAGACGATGAAGGACGGATCGCTTTGCGCGCTTGGCGGCTTCACGCCCTTCCCGGTGATGAGCGCTCTGACACACTTCCCCGATGATTTCGCCTGCCAGAAGGAGGCCGCGGAATGAAAGATTTCATCATTCCCTGGGACGACCGCGACATGGGCACCCCCGCCAAGGAGGGCGCGCCGGTCACGCTGACGATCGACGGTTTCGAGGTGACGGTGCCCGAGGGCACGTCGGTCATGCGGGCGGCCGCCGAGGCGGGCATCCAGGTGCCGAAGCTTTGTGCGACCGACATGCTGGACGCCTTCGGCTCCTGCCGCCTGTGCGTTGTGGAAATCGAGGGACGGCGCGGGACGCCCGCTTCGTGCACCACGCCGGTGGCGCCGGGGATGGTCGTCCATACCCAGTCCTCCAAGGTCAAGAAGATCCGCAAGGGGGTGATGGAGCTTTACATCTCCGACCACCCGCTCGACTGTCTGACCTGCGCGGCCAATGGCGACTGCGAACTCCAGGACATGGCGGGAATGGTCGGCCTGCGCGATGTGCGCTACGAACCGGGCCGCAACCATTTCGAACAGCGCGCCGCTGTCGGGCCGAACCCGGAATACATCGCCAAGGACCTTTCAAACCCCTATTTTGCCTACGATCCGTCCAAGTGCATCGTCTGTTCCCGCTGCGTACGCGCCTGCGAGGAAGTGCAGGGCACCTTTGCGCTGACGATCGAGGGGCGCGGCTTCGAAAGCCGGGTCTCGGCCGGTATGGCAGGCGATGATTTCCTGTCGTCCGACTGCGTAAGCTGCGGCGCCTGTGTGCAGGCCTGCCCGACCGGTACGCTTCAGGAAAAATCGGTCATCGAACTTGGCACGCCTGAACGGTCGGTCGTCACCACTTGCGCCTATTGCGGGGTCGGATGTTCGTTCAAGGCGGAACTGAACGGTGACGAACTGGTCCGCATGGTGCCCCACAAGCACGGCAAGGCGAACCGGGGCCATTCCTGCGTCAAAGGGCGTTTCGCCTATGGCTACGCCACCCACAAGGACCGCATCCTGAACCCGATGATCCGCGACCGGATCGAGGATCCTTGGCGCGAAGTCACCTGGGACGAGGCGCTGGACTTTGCCGCGACCCGGATGCGGGGGATTCAGGAAGCGTACGGCAAGAAGTCGATCGGTGTCATCACCTCGTCGCGCTGCACGAACGAGGAAACCTATCTTGTCCAGAAACTGACCCGCGCGGTCTTCGGCAACAACAACACTGACACCTGCGCCCGCGTCTGCCACTCGCCCACCGGCTATGGCCTTGGCCAGACCTTCGGCACCTCGGCCGGGACACAGGATTTCGATTCTGTCGAACATACCGATGTGGTCATCGTCATCGGTGCAAACCCGACCGACGGCCATCCGGTCTTCGCCAGCCGCCTGAAGAAGCGGCTGAGGGCGGGGGCGAAGCTGATCGTCATCGACCCGCGCCGGATCAACCTGGTGAAGTCGGCGCACATCGCGGCGTCGCACCATCTGCAGCTTCGCCCCGGCACCAACGTCGCCGTCGTCACCGCGCTTGCCCATGTCATCGTGACCGAAGGTATCTTCGACGAATCCTTCGTCCGCGAGCGCTGCGACTGGGATGAGTTCCTTGCCTATGCCGAATTCATCCGCGACCCGCGCCACAGCCCCGAGGCGACCGAGCTTCTGACCGGCGTTCCTGCCGAAGAGTTGCGCAAGGCCGCCCGGCTTTTCGCGACCGGCGGAAACGGGGCCATCTACTACGGCCTCGGCGTCACCGAACACAGCCAGGGGTCGACCACGGTCATGGGTATCGCCAACCTGGCCATGCTGACCGGCAATGTCGGCCGCAAGGGCGTTGGCGTGAACCCGCTGCGCGGTCAGAACAACGTGCAGGGATCGTGCGACATGGGATCCTTCCCGCACGAGCTGCCGGGCTATCGTCATGTGAAGAACCCCGAGGTTCGTGCGATCTTCGAAAGCCTCTGGGGGGTCGAGATCGACGCGGAGCCGGGGCTGCGTATCCCCAACATGCTGGATGCCGCCGTCGAGGGGTCCTTCAAGGGGCTTTACTGCCAGGGCGAGGACATCCTGCAATCCGACCCCGATACCAAGCATGTCGCGGCCGGCCTTGCGGCGATGGACTGCGTCATCGTCCACGACCTGTTCCTGAACGAGACGGCGAACTACGCCCATGTCTTCCTTCCGGGCTCGACGTTCCTCGAGAAGGACGGCACCTTCACCAATGCCGAACGCCGCATCAACCGCGTGCGCAAGGTGATGGCGCCGCGCAACGGCTATGCCGACTGGGAAATCACCCAGATGCTTGCCAATGCGATGTTGAAGCGATCCGGGGACGCGGGCTGGACCTATACCCATCCCGCGCAGATCATGGCCGAGATCGCTGCGACAACGCCGTCCTTCGCGGGTGTGACCTATGACCTGCTCGAGGAAATGGGGTCGGTCCAGTGGCCCTGCAATGAAAAGTCGCCCGATGGCACGCCCCTGATGCATGTGGACGGCTTCGTACGCGGCAAGGGTCGGTTCATCGTGACCGAATACGTTGCGACCGACGAAAAGACCGGCCCGCGCTTCCCGCTCTTGCTGACGACGGGGCGTATCCTCAGCCAGTACAATGTGGGCGCACAGACCCGTCGGACCGAGAACGTCGTCTGGCACGATCAGGACGTGCTGGAGATTCACCCGCACGACGCCGAGAACAGGGGGATCGAGGATGGCGCCTGGATCAGACTTGCCTCGCGGTCGGGGGAAACGACGCTGCGTGCGAAGATCACGGACCGGGTCAGCCCGGGTGTGGTCTACACCACCTTCCACCACCCGGACACCCAGGCCAACGTGATCACCACCGACTTCTCCGACTGGGCGACCAACTGCCCGGAATACAAGGTGACGGCGGTGCAGGTCAGCCTGTCTAACGGCCCGACCGAGTGGCAGGAAGACTATGCCGCGCAGGCAGCGCTTTCGCGCCGCATCCTGCCGGCGGCGGAGTAAGGCAATGTCCCGCGACGGCGCCTCAAGCTTTGCGGGCTGGTCGTACCGCAACGGGGACGCCGTTGCGGTACGCCGCTCCCTGCCCGAGGAGGTGCCGATTGCGGTCACTTTCGATGGGTCGACGCTTGCGGTGATGATGGCGACGCCTGCCGATGTTCTGGACTTCGCCTGCGGCTTCGCGCTGAGTGAAGGGATCATCACCAGCCTGGACGCGATCGAGGAGGTCGAGCACCACGATCACGCCGAGGGGATCGAGGCGCGGATCTGGCTGCGGGCGGACAGGGCAAAGGCGTTGGCCGCGCGCCGTCGCAGCATGGCGGGCCCCGTCGGCTGCGGCCTGTGCGGTATCGACAGCCTGACCGAGGCCAATCGCGCGGTGCCGCATGTCGGCGCGCCAGGATTGCGCGTGACGCGGGCCGAGGTGGATCGCGCGACCGAGGAATTGCGCGTTCGCCAGCCGCTCTACGCCCGCACGCACGCCACCCATGCCGCCGGCTTTCTTGTGCCCGGGAAGGGCATCGTGATGGTGCGCGAGGACGTTGGCCGTCACAACGCGCTCGACAAGCTGATCGGTGCCCTCTTGCGCGGTGGGATCGACCCTGCAACCGGCGCCTTCGTCATGACCTCGCGCCTCTCGGTCGAACTGGTGCAGAAGGCCGCGATGGCCGGCTGCGCGATGATCATCGCCGTCTCCGCCCCTACGGCCTTCGCGCTGCGAACGGCCGAAGCCGCGGGCATCACCCTGGTCGCCTTCGCCCGCGGCGAAGGGTTCGACCTTTACAGCCACCCGCATCGCATAGTTGACGAGGTTTCAGATGTCGCCTGAGAAGATGGTCTACATGGCCAACCAGATCGCCACGTTCTTCAAGACCCAGCCGGGGGAAGACGCCGCGGCGCGTATTGCCGGGCACATCCGTGATTTCTGGGAGCCCCGGATGCGTGCGCAACTGCGCGCCCATGTCGAGGCCGGAGGCGCCGGTCTCGATGCCGCGGTCGTTGAGGGTGTTCGCAGCCTGTGACAGCGCCCTGTCGGGGCACGGCATGGATGACGCCGACAAGGACCGCCCTTGCCCTGTCATGGATCGATAGACGACGGCTTCGGTTCGGCGGGTCAGATCCGGAAGATCGGTTGCAGTAGACTCGGTATCAGGGACGAGAAGCGGAGCGGCGCGTCTGTCGCGGCGAGACAGATGCATTCTGCGCCGTCATCGGCGACCGGTGTATGCTCCAGGGACTGATCCGCGAGCTCCAGGTCGCCGACGCCGAAACACCCCGTTTCATCGCTGAAAGCGCCCTGCAGGACAAGCGTTAGCTCAAGTCCGTTGTGACTGTGGTCCGGTACCGCACGTCCGGGCGGGATCGACAGCAGCCGTGCCGAACCCTGCCGGCCCGAGGCAAGGATGCACTGGCGAATCCCCATGCCAAGCGGGGTCCATCTCGGTGGTCTTCCCCGCATTGCCTCGACGACGGGGCCGGGAAAGATACCGACGCGCTCGAACTGCGGTTCCGGCACAGATGGCGCGTCAAGCAGCCCAAGCACCCGGCCGCGCAACGCGTCCGAGACGGCTTCTTCGCCAACCGTTTCAAGCACTGCGCCTCCGGCGGCCTCGTGGGCCGCGCAGGCGGCGCGGCAATCGTTGCAAAGCGAGATGTGCGCTGCGACGACAATCGCAAAGGGCTGCGGCAAGCTGCCAGCGGCATAGGCGGCCAGCAAGGCGTCGGGGGCATGATGGGTGATTTCGGTCATCTCAGCGTAGTTCCCTTAGTTCATGGCGCAATCGTTCCAGACCCAATCGGATCCGGGACTTGATCGTGCCAAGCGGAAGGCCGGTCTGGCTGCTGATCTCCTGATGGGAAAGCTCGCCCAGATAGGCTCTCTCGATCATCTCGCGCTGGTCGGGGTTCAGCCGGGCCAGCGCCTCTTTCAAGGCGTTCGCCTCCTGTTCGACGGCAAGAACCGCCCCACCGTCCAGATCGACAGTTGAAGGCAGGCCAGGGTCTTCGGGCAGGGGGCGCCGTTCCTTTCGGAAAACGTCGATCTGTCTGTTGCGGGCGATATGGTAAATCCACGCGGATACCGGTGCCCTCTCTGGATCGAACTGGGCAGCCTTTCTCCACACCGTCAGCATGACTTCCTGAACGATTTCCTCTGCCTCGGTCGCGCTGCTGCCGCCACGCATGGCGAAGCCCTTCAGCTTGGGCGCGTATTCATCGAAAAGCGCCGCAAAGGCTGCACGATCGCGTCGGTCGCGAACCGCCAGCATCCAGGCGGTCGCCGGTGTCATCTTCGTCGGCGTCGGCGTCAACTGTCGAAATTCCTTTCGCAGCGCCGAAGGACGGCTTCGTTCCGCAAGGTCGGCATCTGTGGTTTCGATCAGCATATGCCCATTACGTCCGGATATGAAATCCGGATCATTTTTGATCCGTTTCTTCTTTCTCTCCGTAAAGCACTTGAGCAGTACGCGACGGAGATACCATGTCACTCGATTCCCGACCTATCCGCGCACAGCGCGTCGCCATCATCGGCGGCGGGATTTCCGGGCTGGCGGCTGCCTATCTTCTGTCGCCGCACCATGCCGTGACGATCTTCGAAGCCGAATCACGGCTTGGCGGTCATGCACGGACGATCATGGCCGGGCACCGGGGCGATCAGCCGGTAGACACCGGGTTCATCGTCTTCAACTACGCCAACTACCCGCATCTTGCGCGGATGCTCCGCGATCTGGACGTGCCGGTTGCGAAAAGCGACATGAGTTTCGGGGCATCGATAGACGGCGGACGTATCGAATACGCCTTGCGTACACTCAGGTCGCTTACGGCGCAGAAAAGGAATCTTCTGCGGCCGGGATTCCTTCGAATGCTGCGTGATATCGTCCACTTCAACGAGAGATCCGAAGCCCTTGCGAGCGACGAAACCACGACGATCGGAGAGTTGATGGACGAGATGCGCCTGGGCGACTGGTTCCGGCGCTATTACCTCATGCCGCTTTGCGGGGCGATCTGGTCAACGCCCCCTGACGAGATACGCGCATTTCCTGCGCGCGCCATCATCCAGTTCTTCAGAAATCACGCCCTGCTTGGCGCTTCCGGCCAGCATCAGTGGTGGACCATCGATGGCGGCAGCATCGAGTATGTCCGCCGGCTGGAACATCATCTTCGCGGGCGCGGTGTCGCGATCCGCACCGGCGTTCCCGTCGTTTCGGTCCGAAGGGGCGATCTGGGGTGCCAGGTCCGTTTCGGTGGCACAGAAGCGCCGTTCGACCAGGTCGTTTTCGCCTGCCATGCCGATCAGGCGCTGCGCCTTCTTGAACGCCCGACCCGGGAAGAGAACGCCGCGCTGTCCGCGATCCGGTTTCAGGACAATCGGGCAGTCCTGCATCGCGACACAAGCCAGATGCCCCGAAGGCGGATTGTCTGGTCAAGTTGGGTCTACAAGGCGGACGCGGCGCAGAGGGAAAGCAAGATCGGCATCACCTACTGGATGAACCGCCTCCAGAACATACCGGAAAGCGACCCGCTGTTCGTCTCGCTCAATCCGTCCCGCCCTGTGCCGTGCCACATGGTCTACGACGAAACGACATTCCGGCATCCCGTCTTCGACTCAGCCGCGCTCAGGGCGCAACGGTCCTTGGCCGGCATCCAGGGCCAGAACCACACCTGGTTCGCAGGTGCCTATACCCGGCACGGCTTTCATGAGGACGGGTTTGCCAGTGCCGTGCGCATCGCGCGCCTGATGGACGGCCAGCCGGCATGACGCATCGGCCCGAACAGGTTGCCGCAGTCACCACGCACCGGCGGCGCGGCAGCATTCGGCACAGCTTCCGATACGGTGTCGACTATGTCCTGATCGACCCTGAGGTTTCGGTCCGCACGCCGTTGCTCTTCTCGCGCAATCGCTTCAACCTTGCATCGGTTCACGATCGCGACCACGGCGGCCCCCTGCGGGCAGGATGCGGCGCGGGTTGGGTGCGAAGGGTCATGGCCGATCATGGCCTTGCCGATGCGCGCCTCCGCGTCCTTCTGCTGACCCAACCGCGATTTTTCGGCTATGTGTTCAACCCTGTCAGTTTCTGGCTGGTGCTTGACCAAGAGGCGCTGCTTGCCGTGATCGCCGAGGTATCGACCCCCTTTGGCGATCGCCATTCCTACCTTTGTCACCTGCCGGGATTTGTGCCTATCACGCCCGAGGCGCGTATCGAGACGCCAAAGTCACTGCACGTCTCGCCCTTTCAGGACGTAGCCGGCGGGTACGAATTCCGATTTGACATCCAACCAGACCGGATCGCGATCCAGATTCTGCATCGTAACGGCAGCGAGGGGGTCGCGGCGGCGCTCTTCGGGCCACGTGCGCCGATGTCGAACGCAGGCCTTGTCAGGGCAGCGCTGCGACGCCCGCTCGGAGCCTTGCGCACGATATTCCTCATCTACTGGCAAGCCCTGCGCCTGCGTCTGAAGGGCGCAAGGTACCGCACCCGTCCCGAGCCACCGAAAACCGAGGTGACATGATGTCTTTCCTGACCAATCGCGTGAAGCGTGACTTCCTGGAAACCTGCGCGCGTATTGAACATGGTACGTTGCGCCTGCGCACGCCTGAAGGCGAGGTCTATGACTTCGGCAGCGGCCACCCTGCCGCAGAGATGCTGATCCGTGACTGGTCCGTCGTGACTGCGATTGCGTCGCGCGGGGATGTCGGGCTCGGAGAGACCTATGTCGCGGGGCTATGGGATACGCATTCGATCGAAAGCCTCGCCGAAGTTGCGCTCAGGAACTATGACAGGTTTGCCGGCTATGCCTATGCCGGGTTCTGGGTCGGGCTCAAGTTTCGCTTTGTTGACAGGCTGATGCGGGCGAATTCGCTTCGCGGGGCGTCACGCAACATTCGCGCCCACTACGATGTCGGAAACGAATTCTACCAACTCTGGCTTGACGAGGGGATGACCTATTCCTCCGCCCTCTATGCGGCCGGTGACGACGATCTGGAACATGCACAGAACCGCAAGTACGACCGTATTCTCGACCGGGTCCGCGACGCCGAACGCATTCTTGAGATCGGCTGCGGTTGGGGCGGCTTTGCCGAACGCGCTGCGGGACGGGGCCAGCATGTCACCGGTCTGACGATCTCGCCAAGCCAAAAGGGATACGCCGATGCGCGCCTCGACGGTCGGGCAGAGATCAGGCTGCAGGACTATCGCGCCACTGGCGGGACCTTCGACAGCATCGTCTCGATCGAGATGATAGAGGCGGTAGGCCAGCGATACTGGCCTGCCTATTTCGCCACGCTGAAGGCCCGGCTTTCCGACGGCGGCCGTGCGGTCATACAGGCGATCACGGTTTCGGACAGCTATTTCGAAACCTACAGAAGAAGCTCCGACTATATCCGGCAATACACCTTCCCTGGCGGCATGCTTCTGTGCGATTCGGTGATCAGGGACCAGGCAACGCGTGCCGGGCTTGCCGTGACGGACCATTTCGCATTCGGACCGGACTATGCCCGGACCTGTCGCGAATGGGCCTCCCGCCTTGAATCGGTCGCCGGGCGGGTGCGCCGGCTGGGCCATGACGAACGGTTCTTGCGAAACTGGCGCTACTACCTTGGCGTCTGCGCCGCATCGTTCGCGGTGGGCCACACCGATGTGGTGCAGGTGGAACTTGCCCATGGCTAAAGGCGAGCGGATCTGGATCATCGGGGCGAGCGAAGGCATCGGGGCGGCGCTGGCAAGGCAATGGGCGGCGTCGGGCGCGCAGCTGATCCTGTCGGCACGATCTGCGAGCCGGTTGGCCGATCTGGCCGGAAGCCTTGGACCCGGACACATCACCCTGCCGCTGGACGTCGGCGACCGCAAAACGCTCGTGTCCGCCGCAAGCGCGATCGCCGCAACCGGTCCGCTTGACCGGGTCGTGCATCTTGCCGCCCTCTACGATCCCGGGTGCATCGCCGACCTGGACCCCGAGCGCACGGAACGGATCGTTTCGGTCAACCTCATCGGAAGTCTTTATGTGGCACAGATTGCCCCCGCGCTTCTGCGGCCCGGCGGACAACTTGCGCTTTGCGGATCGGTCGCCGGATACTTCGGGCTGCCCAGGGGACAGGTCTATTCGGCAACCAAGGCGGGCGTGATGAACCTTGCCCAGTCGCTTCGGGCGGAGCTGGCCGGACGCCTGGACGTTCGTCTCATCAGTCCGGGATTCGTCGACACCCGACTGACCCGACGCAACGAGTTCTGGATGCCTGCGATGATTACCGCCGAGGCTGCCGCAGCCGCGATCATCTCGGGCCTCGGCGGGCGGCGCTTCGAGGTGCATTTCCCTCGTCGTTTCACGCTCTTGATGAAGCTTCTCGCGACCATGCCCAACTGGGCGGCGCTGGCCATTACGGAAAGGCTCGCAAGATGATCGACACCGGTGCGAAGCCCGTCACCAAACGTCCTCGCCCCCGGTTGGCTTGCGATTCCGGCGCCGTGCGACCACGCCTCAGACGCCAATCAGCATGAAAGGCTGCCACATGAAGATCTTCCTGCTCTATGTCGTGACGGTGGTCGTGTTTCTTGTCGCGGATGCGATCGGGCTGAAGCTGATCGTGAAACCCGTGTTCGATCGACACGTTTCCCATCTTCTGGCAAATCCGGTGCGGATCGTCCCCGCGGCGATCTTCTATCTCGGATATGTCGCGGGGCTCTTGTGGTTCGTGTCGGTGCCGGCCCTGCGCGCCGACGCACCGGCCGCGGCGCTTTTCGGTGGCGCCATCCTTGGTCTGCTCGCCTACGGGACGTATGAATTCACGAACTACGCGACACTGCGCGATTGGTCGCTGGAACAGGTCATGGTTGACACGCTGTGGGGCGGGCTTGTCACCGGCTTTGCAGCCTGGTCCGGCGTCTTGGTCGCAAGAAACGTCGGATAGGCGCGCGCCATCTGCAATGCCATGGTGTAGCACTCCGGTGTAGCACCGAAGTCGATCCAAGCCCTTGATAGCGCCTATCTTTTTGATCCGAAAGGGAAAAAGATGGTGCTGCGAGAGAGGATTGAACTCTCGACCTCTCCCTTACCAAGGGAGTGCTCTACCACTGAGCTACCGCAGCCGATTTCGTGGGGCGCGTGTTAGACGCAATCGGGACGGCGCGCAAGGGCAATCTGGACCCTTTTTGTCATCCGCTGTAGGAAAGGGCATGGACAGAAAACCCCAGAGTTCACCCACTGGCAAGGGCGTCGAGACGCGTGAGGCGCGGCTCAAGTCGGCGCTCAAGGCCAATATCGCCAAGCGCAAGGCGCAGGCACGTGCGCGTGGCGAGAAATCCGGCACTTCGGACGGGGCAGGGCACAAGAAAGAAGGCTGAGGCAGTGGATTCGATTCTCGTTCGGGGCAAGGGCCCCCTCAAGGGCAGCATACCCATCGCGGGGGCGAAGAACGCCTGTCTCGCGCTGATGCCGGCCACGCTTTTGTCAGATGAACCGCTGACGCTGACCAATGCGCCCCGGCTTTCGGACATCCGCACCATGACGACGCTTCTGCAATCGCTGGGCGCGGAGGTCACATCGATGCAGGACGGGCGGGTTCTGGCGATGTCGAGCCATGACTTGACGAACCTGACCGCCGATTACGACATCGTGCGCAAGATGCGCGCCTCGAACCTTGTGCTTGGCCCGCTGCTGGCGCGCGCGGGGCATGCGGTGGTGTCGCTGCCGGGGGGCTGCGCGATCGGGGCGCGGCCGATGGATATCCATATCTCTGGGCTGGAGGCGCTGGGCGCGCGGATCGAGCTGAAGGACGGCTATCTGCATGCCGAGGCGCCGGGCGGGCTGAAGGGCGCGGTGATCGAGCAACGTTTCGCCAGCGTCGGCGCGACCGAAAACATCGTGATGGCGGCGACCTTGGCCAAGGGCACCACGGTCCTGAAGAACGCCGCGCGGGAGCCGGAAATCGTCGATCTGGTGCGCTGCCTGCGTGCGATGGGGGCAGCGATCGAGGGCGAGGGGACCGCGACGATCACCATCGAGGGCGTCGACCGGCTGCACGGGGCGACCCATCCCGTCGTCGCCGACCGGATCGAGCTTGGCACCTACATGATCGCCCCGGCGATCGCGGGCGGCGAGGTGGACCTGATCGGCGGGCGGATCGACCTTCTGCCGGCCTTTTGCGAAAAGCTCGCGGCCGCGGGCGTGTCGATCACCGAGACGGACACGGGGCTGCGGGTCGCGCGCCGGAACGGCCGCATCCGGGCGGTCGACGTGAAGACCGAGGTCTTCCCCGGCTTTCCGACCGATCTTCAGGCACAGATGATGGCCCTGATGTGCACCGCCGAGGGCGTGAGCGTGCTGGAGGAGACGATCTTCGAGAACCGTTTCATGCATGCGCCGGAACTCATGCGCATGGGTGCGCGGATCGAGGTGCATGGCGGCCACGCCACCGTCACCGGGGTCGAGCGGCTGAAGGGCGCGCCGGTGATGGCGACCGACCTGCGCGCCTCGGTCAGCCTGATCCTTGCCGGCCTTGCCGCCGAGGGGGAGACGGTCGTCAGCCGCGTCTACCACCTTGACCGCGGTTACGAGCGGGTGGAGGACAAGCTGTCGGCCTGCGGGGCCGATATCGAACGCATCAGGGGCGAGTGACCATGACGGACGCGACCTTCGAGGAAGGGGCCGAACGGCCGCTGTCGCTTGGGGCGGAGACGGCCGAGGATCTGGCGGTGATATCGGCGCTGGTGCAGGACGCGGTCCTGCCCATCACCGAGATCCGCTATGACCGGCGGCGGCGCGAACTGGCGCTTCTGGTCAACCGGTTCCGCTGGGAAGACCGGGCGGCGGCCGAGGCGCGCGGCCGCGCCTTTGAACGGGTCCGGGCCGTCTTGCTGTTGCGCGGCGTGCTGGCGGTGCAGTCGCAGGGGATCGACCGGGGCGAACGCGACACGGTGCTTTCGATCCTGTCGCTTGGCTGGGAACCCGGTGCGGACGGCGGGGGGCGGCTTCTTGTCACGCTGGCTGGCGACGGGGCCATCGCCGCGACCGCCGAATGCCTGGATGTAACGCTGAAGGACGTCACCCGGCCCTATGCGGCGCCGTCGCGCAAGGCGCCGTCGCATCCGGGTTGAGGTTTCGCCCGGGCTTGCGCCCGGCCGACCCGCCGGGGGCCTGGCCCCCCGCACCCCCCCCGCACCCCCACCGCACCCGCCAGAGTACTTCCGCCAGACCCAAAGAGCGCAACGCGTCATGGGGCCGCCGGTGTCACCCTGACGCTTGAGGCGTGGCGCCTGGTTCGGTAAGGGGGGCACAGTCGAGGAGAGCGCCCATGCCCCAGTTCCTGAACACAAGTGCCGACGATTTCGAGGCGGCCTTTGCGGCGCTCTTGTCGATGAAGCGCGAAGATGCTCCCGACGTGGACGCCGCCGTGGCCGCGATCATCGCGGATGTGCGCGCACGGGGCGACGCGGCGGTGATCGAGCTGACCGCAAGGTTCGACAAGCTGGCGCTGACCCCCGGGACGCTGGCCTTTTCGGACGCCGAGATCGCGGCGGAATGCGCGAAGGTTTCGGCCGAGGACCGGGCGGCGCTGGAGTTGGCGGCAAGCCGCATCCGCGCCTATCACGAACGCCAGATGCCCGAGGATGCCCGCTGGACCGACGCGGCGGGGGCAGAGCTTGGCTGGCGTTGGGGGCCGGTTTCGGCGGCGGGGCTGTATGTGCCCGGGGGGCTTGCCTCCTATCCCTCATCGGTCCTGATGAACGCGATCCCGGCCAAGGTGGCGGGGGTGGAGCGGCTGGTCATCGCCTGTCCGACGCCGGGGGGGGTGGTCAATCCGCTGGTCCTGCTGGCGGCGCGGATTTCGGGCGTCGACACCGTCTACCGGATCGGAGGCGCGCAGGCGATCGCCGCGCTGGCCTACGGGACCGAAACGATCCGGCCGGTCGACAAGATCACCGGGCCCGGCAATGCCTATGTCGCGGCCGCCAAGCGGCGGGTCTTCGGCCGCGTCGGCATCGACATGATCGCCGGGCCGTCGGAGATCCTTGTCATTGCCGACAGCGACAACGATCCCGACTGGATCGCGCTGGATCTGCTGAGCCAGGCCGAACACGACGAAAGCGCGCAGTCGATCCTGGTCACGGACAACGCGGAGTTTGGCCGCGCCGTGGCCGGCGCGGTGGACAGGCGGCTGGATACGCTGGAACGCCGGGCGATCGCGGGTGCCTCCTGGCGCGACTACGGCGCGGTGATCGTGGTGCGCGACCTGGCCGAGGCGGCGGCGCTGTCGAACCGTGTCGCGCCCGAGCATCTGGAACTCTGCGTGGCCGATCCCGACGCGCTGGCAAGGCTGACCACCCACGCCGGCGCGATCTTCCTTGGCCACTGGACACCCGAGGCGATCGGTGACTACGTTGGCGGGCCGAACCATGTGCTGCCCACGGCGCGATCGGCGCGGTTTTCAAGCGGGCTTTCGGTGATGGATTTCCTCAAGCGTACGACCCTTGCCCGGATGACGCCGGCCGCGCTTGCCGCCATCGGGCCGGCGGCGGAACGGCTTGCCAATTCGGAAAGCCTGGAGGCGCATGGCCTGTCGGTCCGCGCCCGGCTTGACCGTCTGAACCAAGGAGGCGCGTGATGAGCCGCATCTGCCAGATCGACATCGACGACAGCGGCCTGCCCGCCCCCACCGCCGAGGTGGAACAGGAACGCAAGGTCGCGGTATTCGACCTTCTCGAAGACAACAGCTTTGCCCTGCCCGCCCGAGGCGAGGGCCCCGCCCCCGAAGGCCCGTTCCGCCTTGCGCTTGCGATCCGCGAAAAGCGGCTGGTGTTCGACATCCAGTCCGAGGACGGCGATAAGGTGGGCGAAATCCACCTGTCGCTGGGGCCGTTCCGGCAGGTCGTGAAGGACTATTTCCAGATCTGCGAAAGCTATTTCGAGGCGGTGAAACGCCTGCCGCCCAGCCAGATCGAGGCGATCGACATGGCGCGCAGGGGCATTCACAACGAAGGCGCTCGGATCCTGGTGGAACGGCTCGACGGGAAGGCAGAGCTGGACATCGACACCGCGCGACGCCTCTTCACCCTCATCTGCGTCCTGCATTTCGGGGGGTGACCTTGGGCAACGGGCTGCCGCATTCGGTGCTCTTCTGCTGCGACCACAATGCCGTCCGCTCGCCGATGGCAGAGGGGCTGATGAAAAAGCTTTACGGGCGCAACACCTATGTCCAGTCCGCCGGGGTCAAGAACGACCTTGAGGTTGACGGCTTCGCGGTCGCGGTCTGCGAGGAGATCGGGGTGGCGCTGGCGCGGCACCGGTCGCGCAGTTTCGAGGAGATGCAGCAGTGGGGTGACGACCTTTCGGGGTTCGACCTTGTCGTCGCGCTGTCTCCGGCAAGCCAGCGGCAGGCGCTGGAACTGACACGCTATTTCCATCTGGATGTGGAGTACTGGCCGATCATGGACCCCACCGGCATCGGCGAGACGCGGGAGACGAAGCTGGCCGCCTATCGCCAGACCCGGGACCAGATCGCCCAGCGGATGATCCAGCGCTTCGGCCCGCCGCACGAAGACCCGGAGACGGCGGGGAACGCACCGGTTTGACAGCTCCTCCCCGTTTGCTCATCCCGACCGGGCAGCGGCATGAGGGGGGCGACGATGTCCCGGCACAGGGCGACCAGGGAAATTGCAGCCTCATATGAGGGTGCCCGGACCTCGGGCGACCCCCGGCGTGTCGCGGCCTGCCATGTGCCGGCGGGGTCGATCGTGATCAATCGGTGACGCCCTGGCAGGGCTGCACGAAGATCGCGGAAATGGCCGCGGGGATCCATGCCGATGTGAACCGGATGCGGGTCATCCTCGACGACCTGCGGATCGCCCGACCATTCGGGGACCGGCCACCCGCTTGACATGCAGGGGGGAGGAATTGGATCCTTCCGCCGATGGGCTGATCCAGTCGTCCCGTGGCTGGTTCGACGCCGAGGATTACGCCGCGCAGGTCGCGCACCGCCAGGCCGGGCCGCCCGGTGCTGTCGCAAACATGCGCATTTTCGTCTCCGGCGGTCTTGCGGCCAAGGGGGCTTGCGGGCTAGCCACCGGAAGACCCAGCAACAGCCGCCAAGGAAAACGCCCATGAGCCGTGCCACCATCCAGGCCTATTACGACGCCTTCAACCAGGGCGACATCGAAGGAATGATTGCGACGCTGCACGACGACTTCGCCCATCATGTGAACGAGGGCGCGACGCGGCTTGGCAAGGAAGCCTTCGTGGAATTCTGCCGCCACATGAGCGAGACCTACAAGGAAGTGCTGACCGACATGGTGGTCTTTGCCAATGACGAAGGCACACGCGGCGCGGCGGAGTTCACGGTGAACGGAACCTATCTGAAGACCGATCCCGGCCTGCCCGAGGCAAAGGGGCAGAAGTACGTTCTGCCGGCCGGCGGGTTCTTCACGCTCAAGGATGGCAAGATCACCCGCGTGACCACCTATTACAACCTTAACGACTGGATCGCGCAGGTCAGCAAATGACGATCGAGGTCCTGACGCTGACGGGCGCGGCCTTTGAAGCCGCGCTTGACGATGTCGCGCGGCTCAGGATCGAGGTCTTCCGGCACTGGCCGTATCTTTACGACGGCGACATGGACTACGAACGCCGCTACCTGTCGCGCTATTGCGGCAGCGGCGGCGCGGTTCTGGTCGGCGCCTTCGACGGCGCGCGGTTGATCGGTGCCTCGACCGGCGCGCCGATGGAAGAACATTCGGACGATTTCGGCGCCCCCTTTGCCGCGCGCGGCATGGATCTGCGCGATGTGTTCTACTGCGCGGAATCGGTGCTCTTGCCCGACTACCGGGGGCGCGGGCTTGGTCACGCCTTCTTCGACGCGCGCGAGGCGCAGGCCCGGAAACTGGGTCGCGGCCATGCCGCCTTCTGTTCGGTGATCCGGCCCGCCGATCATCCCGAGCGCCCCGCCGACTACCGGCCGCTTGACGCGTTCTGGCGCAAACGCGGCTACGAACCGCAGCCGGGCATGGTCGCCGAATATGCCTGGAAGGATCGCGGCCAGCCCCGCGAGACCCTGAAACAGCTGCAGTTCTGGATGCGCGCACTTTGACGCATCCGCGTATCCGGGAAAGGACATGACATGAAGATCGCCGCTGCCGCCTACCCTCTGGACTGGTTCGACACCTGGTCCGACTACGAAGCGAAGCTTTCCCGCTGGGTCGCGGAGGCAGCGGCAGAGGGCGCGCGGATCCTTGTCTTTCCGGAATACGGGGCGATGGAACTGGCCAGCCTTGGCGGACGCGAGGTTGCCGCGGATCAGGATGACTGCCTGCGCGAGGTCGCGCGCCACAAGGCGGCGTCGGATGCGCTTCATCTACGGCTGGCCGCCGAACACGGGGTCTATATCCTGGGCGGATCGGGCCCGGTGATCGACCCCGCGATCGATGCCGTGAGACCGCTGAACCGCGCGACCTTCTATGGGCCGGACGGCATCCTTGGCCATCAGGACAAGGCGATGATGACGCGCTGGGAACGCGAGGACTGGGACATCGCGCCGGGCCGCGACGTGAAGCTTTTCGACACGCCGCTGGGCAAGATCGGCGTTTCGATCTGCTACGACTGCGAATTCCCGCTGCTTGCGCGCCGCCTGGCCGAGGCCGGGGCGGAGATCCTCCTTGTTCCCTCTGCGACCGAGGCGCTGGCAGGTTTCACGCGGGTGCGCGTGGGCGCGATGGCGCGGGCGCTTGAGAACCAGATGGTCGCGGTCCATGCCCCGGTCGTCGGCCAGGCATCCTGGTGCGCGGGGATGGAGGCGAACACCGGCCGCGCGTCGGTCTACGGACCGCCCGACCGCGGCTTTCCGCCCGAGGGCATCCTGGCTGAAGGGCCGCTTGGCGAACCCGGCTGGGTCTTCGCTGAGGTATCGCTTGACGCGATCCGGGCGGTGCGCGCGGACGGCGGCGTGCTGAACCTCAGCCACTGGCCGGAACAGATCGCACCCTCCGAGACCGTCATTATCATCAACAAGGCTTGACAATGCGCTTGAAAAGTCCCCCTTGGGGGCGCATTTAGAGCGCGCCCGCGGACTTTGGCGGGCGAACTGTCAAGGAGTGAACATGGCCAAGGAAGAAATGCTCGAATTTCCTGGTGTCGTGAAGGAACTCCTGCCGAACGCGACGTTCAGGGTCGAGCTGGAAAACGGCCATGAGATCATCGCACATACGGCAGGAAAGATGCGCAAGAACCGCATCCGTGTTCTGGCCGGCGACCGGGTTCAGGTGGAAATGACGCCCTACGATCTGACGAAGGGCCGTATCAACTACCGCTTCAAGTAACGTGCGGCTGATCCTGGGATCGGCCAGCCCGCGCCGGAGGGAGCTTCTGGCGCAGATCGGGCTTGTGCCCGACGACATCCGTGCCCCCGACATCGACGAGACCCCCGCAAGGGGTGAACTGCCGCGTCCCTATTGCGCCCGCATGGCGCGCGAAAAGGCGCTGGCGGTCGCTTGCGGCGATGGCGAGGTCGTGCTTTGCGCCGACACGACCGTCGCACTCGGCCGCCGTATTCTCGGCAAGCCCGCCGACGCGGGCGAGGCGGCGGCGTTCCTTTGGGCGCTTTCAGGGCGCCGGCACCGCGTGGTGACCGCTGTCGCGGTGCGCAGCGGCGACCGGCTGTGGGAACGCGTCGTCGAGACCGTCGTCAAGGTCAAGACGCTGTCGGACGCCGAGGTGAACGGCTATCTCGCCAGCGGCGAGTGGCAGGGCAAGGCCGGGGCCTATGGCATCCAGGGCCGTTTCGGGGCACTCATCCCGTGGATACAGGGGTCGTTCACCGGCGTCGTCGGCCTGCCCGTCGCGGAAACTGCGACGCTGTTGCAGGCCGCCGGCATCACCATTTTCGGAGAATGCGCATGAAGGGGCGGCTGGTCGTTCTGGGCGAATATCGCGAACGCGAGGCGGCGGCGCTGGTCGTCGACGGGCGGCTAGAGGATCTTCTGGTCGCGCCCGCAGACGATGCGCCCCCCGCGCCCGGCGCGATCCTGCGCGGCACGCTCGACCGCTTCGTGAAGGGGCAGGGCGGCGTCTTCGTCAAGCTGCCCGAGGGGCGCAGGGGCTTTCTCAGGGAAACCCGGGGCCTGACGCCGGGCCAGCCGATCGTCGTGCAGGTGTCCGGCCATGCCGAAGGGGGCAAGGCGCTTCCGGTTTCGACCCGGCTTCTTTTCAAGAGCCGCCTTGCCATCGTCACACCCGACGCGCCGGGGCTGAACATTTCCCGCCGGATTCGGGACGAAGACGCGCGCGCCCACCTTGGCGCGCTGGCGGCCGAGGCGATGAAGGGCTGCGAATTCGGCCTGATCCTGCGTTCCGCCGCCGAGGCCGAGGGTGATGCCGCGGTCACCGGCGACATCGCCGCAATGCGCGAACTGGCCGAGGCCGTCGCCGCGGACTGCGCCGGCAAGCCGGAGCTTCTGGTCGATGCACCGATGCCGCACGAGGAGGCCTGGCGCGATTGGGCCGAACCCGCCCCCGACGAGATCGACGAGGACGAGGGCGCCTTTGCCCGCCATGGGCTTGACGAGATGATCGAGGCAGCACTTGTGCCCGAGGTCACGCTGCATGGCGGCTGGACGATGGTCGTCGAGCCGACCCGCGCGCTGGTGGCGGTCGACGTGAACACCGGCGCGGACACAAGCCCGGCCGCGGGCCTCAAGGCCAATATTGCCGCCGCCCGCGACCTGCCCCGGCAGTTGCGGCTGCGCGGCCTTGGCGGCCAGATCGTTGTCGATTTTGCGCCGATGCCGAAACGCGACCGCGCGGCGGTGGAACAGCAGCTGCGCGCGGCTTTCCGTGGCGAGGCCGCCGAAACCAGCCTGGCGGGCTGGACGCCCCTTGGCATGTTCGAGATCCAGCGCAAGCGCGATCGTCTTCCGCTTGCCGAGCTCTTGCGGGGCACCGCGCCATGACCTGCCCGATCTGCCGCAAGGACAGCGACCCGAAGTATCGCCCCTTCTGTTCCAGGCGCTGCGCCGACATCGACCTTGGCCGCTGGTTGACGGGCGCCTATGTCATCCCCGGCGACGCGGGCGAGGAGGAAGATCGCGCACCGCGAAGGCCGGACGAAGAGCCGCTCCACTGAAGCGCAGATTCCGCCATTTCCCTCTGGACAGCCCTCGCACACTCGCCTAAGAACGCGCCACCCGGGCGGAAACGCCCCCGGTGCCCAGATAGCTCAGTTGGTAGAGCAGCGGATTGAAAATCCGCGTGTCGCTGGTTCGATTCCGGCTCTGGGCACCACTTAAATCCCTGAAAGACATACACTGTTTTTGACCCGGACGGCTAGGACAAGGCCGGCGTCTTCCGGGCAAGACGTAGGATAAGATCACGACCGCCGTGTCCCTCTGCCGTATGGCGGGTGACCGTGTCCACCGTGCGTTGGGGGCCATGATGGCTCTGGGGGCGTCGACGGGCGTGCGAGGGGGTAGGTTGCCCGGTCCCTGCCCGACGCATGTCGGTCGGTTTCATTGGTAGCGTTCTTGCTGTTGCAGTTACGATTGACGCTGGATTGACTTCGCGTTCAAAATGAGCGGCACGCGGAGCACTTGCCCTGGAGATACGCTTTGAAATCGATTGAGGCCGGCGAACGCCGGGTCGCCAATATTCACGATGCCAGCTTCACGCCCTTCGTCTATCCTGATGGGGTGGCAATGGGCGACAGCATCCTGCAGCTCGATGATGATCGACCATTGGGCGAGGGGTTCCATGTCTATCGCATGCCTGCCGGTATGCGCACGCGCAGCCACCGCCACAACGGTCATGAGCAGTTTCTGATCCTTGAGGGCGAATTGCACGAAAGCGACGGGACAATCCTTCGCGCTGGTGACCTCGTGTTCTACCGTGATGGCAGCGAACACAATTCCTGGACGCCCACGGGATGTGTTCTCGCCGTCCACATACCCTCGGCAGAGACCCCGCTCGAATAGCGAGGCCCTGACACGGGCCGCAATGAGGAGGACGGGCGGCGCGGGATTCCCGATGCCGTCCTGTTCCACTTCGAACCATCGCGTGGTCAGGCGGCCGGTTCCTTTTCGTGTCTTCGAAGCGCGGGGCGGGCGCCTGGGCGCCCTCGCTCGCGAAACGCACCTCCGCTGCGGGGCGGGGGCCTGAGGCTGATTTGCATTTCGCGGCATCCACCTGAACTTGCGATTGCGAAGCGGGTCCATGTACTGCGCCCTGTTGCAGTCCGGAATTGCACCCACAGTAAACATTTATTCTTGCGAACGGCGGATGCGGCCCGCATAGTCAGAGACAAACGGGTGCTGCCGCTAATTTCTTTGGGCTTGGGCTACGAAGATTCTTCGCTGCTCTGCGGGCGTTCCCTACGACTATGGCACCGGAAAAGCCGGGCACGTTCTCCTTGTGTGGAGGCCACCCGGAACAGCGAGAAACGCAAATCAAGGGAGTATTCGATGACGGCATCCTGGAGGTTCTCCGCACTTGGCGACCGCCACCGCGCGCTGGGGTCTGATCTGGAAGACTGGAGCGGGATGGGCACGGCCTGGTCCTACAGCAAGGGCGATCCTGAAAAGGAATACCTCGCGATCCGCACCAAAGCCGGGTTGATGGACGTATCCGGCCTGAAGAAGGTTCACATAACCGGTCCGGCGGCCAGCCATGTGATCGACCGCGCCACGACGCGCAATGTCGAAAAGATCATGCCGGGCCGCTCTGTCTATGCGACCATGCTGAACGATGCGGGCAAGTTCGTCGATGACTGCGTGATCTACCGGATGGGTCCGAACAGCTGGATGGTCGTGCACGGCTCCGGTCAGGCGCACGAGCAACTGACGATGGCGGCGACGGGCCGCGATGTGTCGATCCGTTTCGACGATAATTTGCACGACCTGTCCCTGCAGGGGCCGCTTGCGGTGGATTATCTTCAGAAGCATGTCGAGGGCATCCGCGATCTCAACTACTTCAGCCACATGCAGACATCGCTTTTCGGTCTTCCGGTGATGATCTCGCGCACCGGCTATACTGGCGAACGCGGGTACGAGCTCTTCTGCCGCGGCCAGGACGCGCCGACGATCTGGGACCGCATCCTGGAGGAAGGCGCATCCATGGGGATCATTCCCTGCCGGTTCACGACGCTCGACCTCTTGCGGACGGAAAGCTATCTGCTCTTCTTCCCCTACGACAACTCCGAGATGTATCCGTTCGAGAATGAGGGCCCGGGCGATACGCTGTGGGAACTTGGGCTGGATTTCACGGTTTCGCCGGGCAAGACGGGGTTCCGCGGTGCGGAGGAGCACTATCGGCTCAAAGGCAAGGAACGCTTCAAGATCTGGGGTCTGAAGCTTGACGGGACGAACCCTCCGGGCAACGGCGCGCCGGTCTTCAGGGACGGCAAGCAGGTCGGCGTCGTGACGCAGGCGATGTATTCGTCGCTGAACAAGCACAACATCGCGATCGCGCGACTGCCGGTGGACTGCGCCAACAACGGAACCAAGCTGACCGTGCGCTGCGACACTCATGGCGAGATCGCCGCGACGACTCATTCGATGCCCTTCTACGATGTCGAGAAGAAACGCCGCACCGTCAAGGGCTGAACCCGGAGGTCGGCGGCCAACATCGGCCGCCGTCCCCGACCATCGATCAAGACAAGGAAATCACCGGGGTATGCCAAGATTCCAGTTCCCCAAGTCCATCCAGAGCCGCCCGGTCTACGGTACGCTGACCGCCCGTGCGGGAACATCCCATCTCATGCTGGCTGATGCCGAGGGCGCCGATGCGCTCGTCGATCTTGCAGCATCAGCGACCGAACTGATGGCAAGAGCACATGTCATCTACATTCCGAAGGCGACCGGCGCAACTTACACCGAACGGCTCCGCGCGCTGAAGCCGGCACAACTCTACGTCGGTCCGAGCCTGGATGCGGCGCTGCCGCGCCTGCGGAAGGCGCTGGCCGATGCGCATATGGGTCTGCAGATCTATCTCGCTGGAACGGAGGGACTGATCGGTCAGGCGATGCAGGAAGCCATCGCTGCGGGGTATCCCGCAAGCGCCATTCAGACGGAACACCGCGGCTCGGTTGCGCGTAGGGTGCAATGCGTGCACTGCAAGGGAATTACCGAAGACGTCGAGACCACGCCTTTCGTCTGTTCGCATTGCGGACTTAACCTGTTCGTACGCGATCACTATTCGCGCCGTCTGGCGGCATTCCAGGGAGTTCGCGTCGACGCGGAAGATCCCGGTGAAGTACCGGTCTCGGAGGGCCTTTATCAATGAGCGCTGGAACGCGAAAGCTAGAGGTAACTGTCACCGAAGTCGTCGAGGTCAACGACCTTGTCAAACGCTTCCGCTTCGAACGCAGCGACGGCGGCGAGATGCCGACCTTCTCGGGCGGCGCGCATACCGTGGTCGAGATGAAGGACGGTGACGTCACCCGATTGAATCCCTATTCGCTGATGTCCGATCCGCGTGACCGCGGGTCCTACACGATCTCTGTCAGGCGCGACGAAGAGGGGCGGGGCGGTTCGCTTTTCATGCACCGCAATGTCAAGCCGGGCGACCGCATGGTGCTCAGCTATCCGGTGAACCTGTTTTCGCTGGACCTCAGGGCGAGGAAACACCTGATGATCGCGGGCGGGATCGGGATTACCCCGTTCCTTGCGCAGATCAAGCAACTGGATGCGACGAACGGGCATTTCGAGTTGCACTATGCCGTGCGCACGGCCTCTTTGGGGTCATATGCCGAAGAGCTGAAGGCGCACCACTCCGACCGGGTGCACGTCTACCATGACGACCGGAAGGAGATGATCGACCTGGCCGCGCTGCTAGACGGTCAGCCGCTTGGCACGCATCTTTATGTCTGCGGGCCCAAAGGGATGATCGACTGGGTCTGCCGGACCGCTGAGGAACATGGCTGGCCGGCCGAGGCCGTGCACTACGAGGAATTCCTTGCCCCGCAATCCGGCAAGCCGTTCACCGTGACGCTCGCTTCGTCCGGCAGGACGATCGAGGTTGGTGAACATCAAAGCATGCTCGAAGCTCTCGAGGCGGCCGGTGTCGATGCGCCGTATCTCTGCCGCGGCGGGGCGTGCGGCCAGTGCGAAACCGATGTCGTCAGTCATGACGGCACATTCGTTCACCGCGACCACTGGCTGACGGAAGACCAGAAGGCCTGTGGCAAGAAGATCATGCCATGCGTATCCCGGTTCGAGGGGCGCTCCCTCGTGATCGATCGCTAGGAGAGGCGAGATGACGATCCAGTTCAACGACGAGACGTTCTACGACGATTTCACATTCCGCAATTCGGAACGGGCAATTCGGCGCTTTCCCTTCCCGTTCCACGAAGACAGCTACATGTATTCCGTCAACCTGGAGCCGCACCTGTCGCTGCGGCCCGGGTCGGTCTACGAAAAGACCTTTGACGTGGATGAACACTATGTCTCGGAGATGCGGGACAGGGCGCGGGTTCTGTCTGACGATCCTCTGCGCTGCCAGTCGCTGCCGCACATGACCTTGGCGGGCTGGGACCTTCTGGAACTCATCATGGTGGAGAAGGCGAAGGACTATCCCGACCTTTTCGAACTTCACCGCGCCGGCGATCGCTGGCACTGGATCAACAAGCCGCTGGGCATCGAGCAGAAATTCACCTTCCTTGATGAAACGACGCTGCCCTGCGGGCCGATGGAATACATCACCCGGCAGGCGCAGGGCGATTTCGCGCTGCTTGATCATCGCGATGACAATCTGTGGATGGATGCCGGCATGGTGACGACGCAGGCAGACTGGAGCCTCGACTTCGACATCGGCATGAACTTCTACGAATGGCATGCCCCGGTGCCGAAGGCGCATGAGCTGGGCGTTTTCCAGCGCGCCCTGAAGTTTCTTCTTAACCTTCAGCAGGGTGCCCCCGTCCGTCGGTTGAACTGGACGATGACGGTCAACCCGCTTCTGGATACCAGCCCCGAGAACTATCACAAATGGGGCGTCCAGAAGACGAGCGTCACATCCGAGAACGTCGGCAGCAAGTACCACTTGCGGGTGGAGTTGCAGACGCTTTTCCGCCTCCCGCGGTCCAATGCGCTGGCCTTCCCGATCCGTTGCTACCTTATCCGGCTCGAGGATCTGGTGACCGTGCCGAAATGGGGGCGGCGCCTGCACCGCGTGTTGCGCGACCTGCCTGAGGAACTGGCGACCTACAAGGGGTTCATTCGCAATCGGCCGATGATCGTCGGGTACCTGTCGCAATTCGACGACGGCGCCGAAACCTCGCCGGGTATCTGGCCAGACTAGGGATAGTTTGCCCTACACAGGCAATCTTCGACAGGTAGCGCGCCGGAAGTCCGACAAGGGCTTGCGGCCCGTCTTGCGAAACGGGATCGACGCACAGCGCGTTGCCGGCGCGAGGCGCAAGGGACTTGCCTCACCATTCACATGCAGCGGTTCCGTCCGGTGTCCTGGCGTGGCATGGTGGCTGACGAGAAGACCAGCGGCGTCTTCGCGTGGTCTTGTGGATGCAACGGCCCGAGAGCGCGGGGCTGGACGGAGCTGATGAAGGTCTTGCCGGTTCTGCCGGTTCAATCAGCGTAGCGTATCCGTGCGGCACTGACCGCGACAAGCCAGTCGGAAACCTCGCTGCGGCTGGGGAAGGCCGGATGGTTCTGCGGGGTCAGAAGGTAGTATCCGAACTCGGTGCGGACTTGTGCCGAGCCAAGAGGACGGACAAGTTGGCCGCTGCCAAGGAACCGGTCGACCAGATGGCCCCAGCCAAGCGCGACGCCGACGCTGTCGACCGCGGCATATATCGACAGAGGGTATGTGTTGAACAAGGTCGCACGCTCCAGCCGTCGCGCCTTCGCTCCCATCCGCTCGAGCCACGCCTGCCAGTTCATCCATTCCGTGTGACTGCTCGACACCTCGATGAGGGGTGCCTGCGCGAGGTTGTCGATCTGCGCAACCTCCGGGTTCTGTTCGAGAAATTCGGGTGAGCAGACCGGAAAGATCGTCTCGCCGAAAACGAGGTGGGAATCGTATCCCTTCCAGTTCCCGTCACCGCGCAGAATCGCCAGATCGACGGTGTCGGCAAGGCATTCCTCGTCATTGTCCGAAGCGACAAGCATGATGCTGAGATGCTTGTTCGCCTGGCGGAATTCATGCAGCCGCGGCGTCAGCCAGAGTGAGGCGACGGAATTCGTCGCGGCCAGGATCACGGGCCGCTTCTTGCTTGTCTTCAGTGCATCGTCGGCGGCGTCCCGGAGCATTTCGAGCGCCGGGGCTATGCGCCCAAGGAATTCGCGCCCGTGGGGTGTCAGTTCGATCGAGCGATGGCCGCGCGCGAAGAAGGGCAGCCCGAAGTGCTGTTCGAGCAGCCGTACCTTTCGGCTGATCGCGGTTTCGCTGATGTTGATCTGGCGCGCGGCGCTGGCGAAGCTTTCATGCTCCGCCGCCGCCTCGAAGGCGAGTAGGTAGTCGAGCGGGGGCAGAGGCTTGCGGCGTTCGGAAGTGCGGCGGGTGTTCGGGCTCATCTGCGCGGGGCCTTCGCAGGAAAATCATCGGGTCCGGCGACGCCGCCAGACCGGGTCGATCCTAAAGATACAGGCGTGATTTGCCACCACTAATTAGAGGCAAAGACCGCAATAATTCTGCGCGCGCGCCGGGGCCGCTTTTGGCAAGATGCCGTCAACCTGTTCGCGCGGCCGCGGAACGGGGCAGGAGACAGCACGAGATCGACATGCGAGCCTTTCTGGAAAGACCCTTCGAACAGGCCGGCGTCGTGGTCGCCGGACTGCCAGTCTTGCCGCCGGGCGTGGAGCGTCATCCAGTGCCGGGCGGCGGTAGCCGCGCGGTGCAGATCTTCCGCGGAGACGAGGTCACTATCCAGGACCGCGAGGGGCTACAGCCCGTCGAACTTGTCTTTTTCTCGCATGACGGGCGGTCGGATGCAGGTATGATCGGCGCCCGTGGCGGGCGTGATCCGATGGGGCTGAAGGCCGCGCTTGTGTCGGATCCTTCCGGCCGCAAGGTGGTTCGTGCGCTGGAGAAGTCCGGTTTCGATCTCGGCAAGGCAGACGCCGCCAAGGTGTTCGAGGACGGTTCAAAGCCAGGGGATGTAGCGAGCTTCACCGCGTCTGTCGATGGCCTGCTGATCGTCTGCGCCGCCGGCGGTCCGATGGAACCGCAGGACCACTGGGCGCCGACGGAGGTCGTTCTTTATGTCCGCCGAGCCGTGCCGATGAACGTCAAGGACAAGCGTTCCCCGCCCGACCCGCTGGCTGATCCGCTGCTGGATGCGAACATCCAGCCGGGCCAGGCGCTGCCCTACCTTGTCAAGGCCGGGCAATTCATACAGATCCTCGACGTTCAGGGACGGGAATGCACCGACTTTCAGGCGTTTTCCTTGCGAGCGCTCGACAAAGGTCTGGAGCGTGAGATCGACCCTACGACGACCCGCTCCCTGATGGGCTCGCTCTATCCGATGCCGGGGCTTCACTCAAAGTACTTTACCGTCGATCACGAGCCGCTCATCGAGATCGTGCAGGACACGGTCGGGCGGCACGACACGTTCGGGCTGGCTTGTACGGCGCGCTACTACGAGGACATGGGTTATCCAGGCCACATCAACTGCTCGGACAACATCAACCGCGAACTGGCGGCCTACGGTATCCGGCCACGGGGGGGCTGGCCGGCGATCAACTACTTCTTCAACACGCTCTTGGATGACAACCACGCCATCGGTTTGGACGATCCATGGTCGCGTCCGGGCGACTATGTCCTGCTCAGGGCGCTGACAGACGTTCTTTGCGTTTCGACGGCTTGCCCTTGCGATATTGACCCGGCCAATGGCTGGAACCCGACCGACATCCAGGTGCGGCTTTACGACAAGACCGAAGACTTCAAGCGCTCCATTGGCTGGCGCAAAACACCGGGGGCTGACTTGGAAGAGACTAAGAAAACCGGGTTCCACGACTGTTTCGCGCGCCACACGAGGAACTTCGTCGAATACAACGGCTACTGGCTGGCGAACGAAATGACGAACCACGGCGCGCTCGCCGAATACTGGGCCGCGCGTGAAAAGGCCGTCATCATGGATCTTTCCCCCCTGCGCAAGTACGAGGTGACGGGGCCGGATGCCGAGACGCTGATGCAGCTTTGCGTGACGCGCGACATGAAGAAGCTACCGATCGGTGGCATCGTCTATACCGCAATGTGTTACGATCATGGTGGCATGATCGACGACGGGACGGTGTTTCGGCTTGGCGAGACCAACTTCCGCTGGATCGGCGGTAACGACCAGTCCGGTCTCTGGCTCAGGAAACAGGCCGAGGAGAGGGGCCTGAACGCCTGGGTCCGCACCTCGACCGATCACCATTGCAACGTGGCCGTCCAGGGGCCCCTGTCACGCGACATCCTCAAGCAGGTCATCTGGACGCCACCTGCCCAGCCGACGGTTGAGGAGCTTGGTTGGTTCCGCCTGACCATCGGGCGCCTCCATGGCTTCGACGGCCCCGCGGTTGTCGTTAGCCGCACGGGCTATTCCGGCGAACTGGGGTACGAAGTCTTCTGCCATCCAAAGGATGCCGAACAGATATTCAACGCGATCTGCGCGGTCGGTGAACCGCTCGGGATGATCCCGCTGGGGCTCAAAGCTCTGGATATGCTCCGGATCGAATCCGGCCTGATCTTCGCGGGGTCCGAATTCGACGACCAGACCGATCCTATGGAGGCCGGGATCGGGTTCGCCGTGCCGCTGAAGTCGAAGACCGATGACTTCATCGGGCGTGCCGCGCTTGAGGCGCGAAAGGCGAGCCCTCAAAGAATCCTTGTGGGTCTTGACCTGGCGGGCGGCATCGTGCCGTCTCCGGGCGATTGCGTGCATTTTGGAAAGCCGCAGGTCGGCGTCGTCACCTCTGCGGTGAAATCCCCGATCCTTGGAAAGGTCATCGCACTGGCGCGCGTGGATGTCACTCATGCCGAAAAGGGAACAGAGCTTGAGGTCGGGCGTCTCGACGGGGATCAAAAGCGCCTGAAGGCCGTTGTCGTGCCCTTCCCGCATTTCGATCCGACCAAGGAGAGGGTCAAGGGCAACTACGGGATCAGCGCGTGACCAGAACCCGAGTGACGGATGAGCCGCCGCCTTCTGAAACCAGGCACTGGTCTGTCATGATCCACGAAGCAGCGCGTGGAGCGCGCTGAACGCTAGGGTGGCAGATCGCGGCGAGGAACCGGCTGTTGTGCGCGGGTTGGACCTGGCCGGATCTGCGCGCTCTGTCTGCAGGAACAGACCGATCCCGAGTGTGACTGGCCGTTCTTCTCGCCCGATCGTGCCGAACCTGGGGCTCTAGGAGAATTCCCTCATTTCTCGATAATGCTTCGCAGATCAGGCAAGTCGTCTGGTGTTGCGCCATGGGCGACAGCCAGGCGCCCGTGGCGCAGAGACCGGCACTGGCCTGCAGCAATTGATTGCTCAGCACATCAAATTTATGGCCTCATCAGGAAAGATATATTCATTTGGTGCAAGATTTCCTTTGGCCCGCGATGTCTGCCGCTGCAGACTGTGATTGTCGATCAGGCACAACAAAAGAAGCTGGTCGCATAAGGAAACAAGCGCTGCGCCGCTGGTTCGGAAAAGGCGCGATAGCAACAGGGAAAAGGAAGCAAGTATGCCCAGCGATACTGACGCTGCATTGTTCAAGGGGGCTTCGGACGATTCGTCGAAGCTGCAACGGGCGCTCGATTGGCGTGGCGCATTTTGGGTCGCGGCCGGGGTGCCACCACTCGTCCTCTTCTCGATCGGTGGCATCGCGGGCGTGGCCGGCCAGGCAGCGTTCGTTGTGTGGATCGTCTCGATGATCATGGGCTTCTCACAGTCCTTCACCTACGCAGAAATCGCCGGGATGTTCGGCAACAAGTCCGGTGGCGCCTCGGTCTATGGCGCGACCGCTTGGCTGCGCTATTCGAAGATGATCGCGCCGCTTTCGGTCTGGTGTAACTGGTTCGCATGGTCGCCGGTGCTCTCGCTCGGGTGCGCCATCGCGGCAGGCTACATCCTGAACGCGCTATTCGCTATCCCGGCGGCGGACAGCCAGCTTGTGCTGGACTGGATCGCGGCCAACGGCGCCCAGTTCACGGCGGAAAGCCAGGCGGTGGTCGACTTTGTCGCTGCCAATGCCGGAACGTCCGTTGCCGACGCCATTTCGGCAGTCCAAAGCGCTGCCGCCGTCGAGGCGCTGACCCCGGCGGTGCGTGTCTGGGAAGCGTTTGCCATCACGATCCCCGGCCTGGGCACGCTGCACTTCAACTCGACCTTCGTCATCGGTGCGATCCTGATGCTGATCATCTTCGCGATCCAGCATCGCGGGATCGCCTCGACCGCGCGGGCTCAGAAGATCCTTGCAGTTATCGTTCTCGTGCCTCTGCTGCTCGTTGGTGTCGTTCCGATCTTGACCGGATCGATCGACTACATGAACGTCACGCAGATCGTGCCGCCGACGGTGGCATATGGCGGCGATGCTGGTTCCTGGAACATCGGCGGTTGGACGCTGTTTCTTGGCGCGCTCTATATCGCGGCCTGGTCGACCTACGGCTTCGAGACAGCCGTTTGCTACACAGCCGAGATGAAGGATCCGGCTCGCGACACGTTCAAGGCCATCTTCTTCTCGGGCCTGCTGTGCATGATCTTCTACTTCCTCATTCCGTTCTCGTTCCAGGGCGTGTTTGGCGCGGCCGGGATGCTTGAACCGGGTATCGTGGACGGGACCGGGATCGCTGCAGCCCTCGGCTCGATGGTCAGCAACTCGAACTTCGTGACGCAGATCCTGGTCATCCTGATGATCATGGCGTTGTTCCTGGCGATCATGACCGCGATGGCAGGGTCGTCGCGTACGCTCTACCAGGGTTCGCGCGACGGGTGGCTTCCTCGCTACCTGAGCCATGTCAATGACCACGGCGCGCCGACCAATGCGATGTGGACAGACCTTGGCTTCAATCTCTTCCTTCTGGCGCTCGCTTCGGATGCTGGCGGATACTTCTACGTTCTCGCAATCTCTAACGTGGGGTACCTGACTTTCAACTTCCTCAACCTGAACGCCGGCTGGATTCACCGCATCGATTCGGGTCATGTCCACCGTCCGTGGAAAGCGCCGACTTGGCTGATCGGGGTGAACACCCTTCTTGCGTTCGTCAACGCGCTGCTGCTGGGCGCCGGAGCGAAGGTCTGGGGTTATTCCGGCGCGCTCTGGTCGGGCGTTGTGTTCGCGGCACTCATCCTGCCGGTCTTCTGGTTCCGCCACTACATGCAAGACGGTGGCAAGTTCCCGCCTGAAGCGCTTGAGGATCTGGGCCTTTCAAACGGCGATCTGGGCGAACGCAAGGCGGGCTTCCTGCCGTACCTGGCACTGATCGCCGGGGCGGCCATCGTGCTCTGGGCGAACTGGTTCTTCGTCCTGCCGGGCTGATCGCGCGGCTATCGACACTGCGGGGCGGCCCTCGACGGGGCCGCCCATCGCATTTCAGGCCCATTGGCGTTGAGCCGTGCGTAGAACTGGGATTATCTAGGGAAACCCCAGTCGGGAGAGACCAGTGACCACGCGCCTAGTCCCCTATCAGTCTGCCGAACCGCCCGAAGCCCCCATCGGGGCCACCGTCCAGACGGTGATTGACACGCTTTTCGCCCGCATCGAGGCGAAGGAATACGAGGTTGACGAACGTCTGCCGTCTGAGCGGACGCTGGCCGCGGAACTGGGGGTCGCCCGAAACACCGTGAGAGAGGCGCTCGATGTGCTCGAAACACGACGCGTCATTCGTCGCCGCGCCGGCAGCGGCAGCTTCGTAACCTACCAGAGCGAGGTTGGCCGCAACAGCGCACCCTCCGCGCTGGCCTCGAACACAAGTCCACTCCATCACCTGGTCGTTCGTGGCATCCTGGAGCCAGAGATCGTTCGCCTCGCGATCATCAACATGACGCCGCGCCAGATCGACTTGTTGGGTGAGACGCTGTCGCAGATGGAACAGATCCGTACCGACGCCACCGCCTTCGCCAGTCAGGAGGAAGAACTTTACCGTCAGATCGCGCACGGGACCGGAAACCCCTTGCTTGCCGCCTGCTATGAACTGACGATCGATGCCTGCCGCCAGAATTTCCGCTCTGCCCTGCTGCGCCGCTATCTTACGCCGAAGCGCATCAGCGACTACCAGCAGCGGTACAATACGCTGTTCAACGCGATCGCCGCGCGCGACATAGAAGCGGCGGTCGAGTTCATCAAGTTGCATCTTGTCGAGGAGCAGCGACTCCTTCTGCAGGAAGCCTGATCTCAGGCGAACCCGTGCGAGGCGCGGTCGCGCAGGTGACGCACTTGCCGCTGATCCCACATCTGCCCCAGTTCGACCATGTGAGATCGCAACAGCGCGCCGTGCCTGTCGAGCCAGTCCGGTATGGAGCCGAATTCGACGATCCTGGCCTTGGCGTTCCGGATCTGCACGACCGGCCAGTCGCCGATCAGCGCATTGTCGATCCCGAAGATATCCGACCCCCACCACGAGGCCGGGCCGAAGGCATGCATCACCGCGCCGGACTGCTTCATCGCGGCCAGCACCGAGAGGGGGGTAACGTTGCCGGCATGTTCAACCGCCGTTCGCCAGATATCGAGTATGGCCGCATATTCCCATGACACGGCCGACCAGGTTCCTGGAAAACGGCGCTGATACTCCAGATAGAAATCCTTCGGGCGGTTGAAGAAGAACGCCTTCTCAGCCAGCGCCGGATCGTCGAAATCCGGAAACTGGAAGACGAATCCCTCCAAGAACGCATGTGACGTCCTGCCGACGAGCCGGGGATAATCATCCAGAGTGCAGGAGACGAGTTGCCCGCGAAACCCTGCCGCATGGGCGGCCTCGGTCAGTGCATGAACCATCGGCGTGGTGCTGGTGCACCAGCACAGGATGTCGGGCGCCTCTGCCATCATCGCGGTGACGATCGCCCCCGCATCGCGACAGTCGGGGTCGTATCGAATCTCGCGCACGACTTCTATCCCGGCCGCCTCACAGGCGGCGCGATAGGTGGCCAGTGACGGCAGGCCGAGAGCGTCGGTCTGTGCGCAAAGGGCGATGCGTTTCAGGTTCGGTCTTTGCCGCGCCAGCCAGTCGATCCCGGTGACATTGTAGATCGGATGCGATTCACTTGGCGCGATCAGATAGGGGGTGTCGGGCGACAAGTCGCTTGGCAGCAGCGTGGCGGTAAGCAGCTTGCGATCGGTCAGGTAGTCGATGACCGGCGGCAGGATATCGCCGCCGAGCGTCAGCAGGAACTGAACGTTGCTGTCCTGAACAAGCTTTCGCACCCCCTCGCGCGCCAGGGCGGCGTCATATTGGCAATCGAAAGGCACAAGACGTATCGGACGGCGCCGGCCGCCGATCGCAAGCCCTCCGGCACGGTTCACACTGTCGGTCCAGATCTGGCTGCCGTTCAATCCCGGCAGGCCCCAGGACTGGACCGGTCCGCTCAGAGGCGCCAGAAAACCGATGCCGATCGTGTCCGCGATACCTGCGGTCAGACGCGGTAGCGCGCCGCGAACGGCTATTCCTTGGGCGAGACTTCCAGTGCTCATCCTGCCAACCTAGGGGCTTTTCCGCCGGCACGCAGCATCCTTTCGAAAACATCACCTTCAGGCAAATAATTTTATTGACAGGGGGGCGAACCAGTCCAACACTCCGGTCTGAACCAAAAGAACCAAAGAAGAGAAACTGGTCCATACCGGAGGAAAGCAACTTGAAGAAACGCGTAGCCATCATCGGTGCCGGTCCCTCTGGGCTGGCGCAACTCAGAGCCTTCCAGTCCGCCAAGAAAAACGGCGCTGACATTCCCGAAATTGTCTGTTTCGAAAAGCAGTCTAACTGGGGCGGCCTGTGGAACTACACTTGGCGGACCGGCCTCGATGAATACGGCGAGCCTGTCCATTGCTCAATGTATCGCTACCTTTGGTCCAATGGCCCGAAGGAGGGTCTTGAGTTCGCGGACTATTCGTTCGAGGAGCATTTCGGCAAGCAGATCGCGAGCTATCCGCCGCGCGCCGTGCTTTTCGACTATATCGAGGGCCGGGTGAAGAAGGCGGGCGTCCGCGACTGGATCCGCTTCTCCACCACCATCCGCATGGTGAAGTACAACGAGGACAAGGGCAACTTCACTGTCACCGCCCATGACCTCGTCAATGACCGCATGTATGATGAGGAGTTTGACAACGTCATCGTCGCCTCGGGTCACTTCTCTGTCCCGAACGTCCCGGAGTATCCGGGCTTCGACAAGTTCAACGGGCGCGTCCTGCATGCCCATGACTTCCGTGACGCGCGCGAATTCGCGGGCAAGGATCTGCTTCTGCTCGGCTCCAGCTACTCGGCCGAGGACATCGGTTCACAGTGCTGGAAATACGGCGCGAAGTCGATCACCACGGCCTATCGCCATGCGCCGATGGGCTTCAAGTGGCCGGACAACTGGAGGGAAGTGCAGCGTCTTGAGCGCATGGACGAAGACACGGCCTACTTTTCGGACGGCACATCGAAGAAGGTCGATGCGGTGATCCTCTGCACCGGCTACAAGCACCACTTCCCGTTTCTGCCCGACGACCTGCGTCTCAAGACGGCGAACCGCCTTGCGACCGCCGATCTCTACAAGGGCGTCGCCTGGGTCCACAACCCCAAGCTCTTCTACCTCGGGATGCAGGATCAGTGGTTCACCTTCAACATGTTCGACGCGCAGGCATGGTGGGTCCGCGATGCGATCATGGGCAAGATTGCAATCCCGTCTGACAAGGCGGTTCTGATGAAGGATGTCGAGGACCGGGTGGCAGGCGAGGATGCCGGAGAGGACGCACATGACGCGATCCACTACCAGGGTGACTACGTCAAGGAACTGATCTCGGAAACTGACTACCCGTCCTTCGACGTCGACGGCGCCTGCGAGGCCTTCTTCGAGTGGAAGGACCACAAGAAGCAAGACATCATGGCTTTCCGCAACAACCGCTACCGCTCGGTCATCACCGGCACCATGGCGCCTGTTCACCACACGCCCTGGAAGGATGCGCTCGACGACTCGATGGAGTCCTATCTTCGGAACGAACCCGCAGGCCAGTAGGCTTGAACGGTCTGGCGGGTGCAATGAACTGACCAAGACCCGGTCCCGGCAGGCTGCAATCCCTGCCGGGACCAGATTTTTCAAGCGGGCCGCCGGTCGGAATGTGCCTCCGGTTTCTGCCGCTTGGGCCGTCAAAATCTCGGGGCTGCCAGTACAAGCTGATATTTGACTGTCGATAATAATATTTTATCCTTGTGAATGATTGGGGGCCCTTTGAAAGGGTTCGGCAAAGAAAACCCTGGTGGGGCGACCGGCCGAGTGTTCAGGAAGGAAGCGAAAGACATGGCGTTCAAGACGGATATTGAGATTGCGCGGGAAGCGAAGAAGCGGCCGATCCAGGAGATTGGCGACAAGCTTGGCATCCCGACGGAGCACCTGCTGCCCTATGGCCACGACAAGGCGAAGGTGAGCCAGGACTTCATCCGTTCGCTTGAAGGTCGCCGGGATGGCAAGCTGATCCTTGTGACCGCGATCAACCCGACGCCTGCGGGCGAGGGCAAGACGACGACGACGGTTGGCCTTGGCGACGGGCTGAACCGGATCGGCAAGAAGGCGGTGATCTGCATCCGCGAAGCCTCGCTCGGGCCGAACTTCGGGATGAAGGGCGGGGCGGCGGGCGGCGGCTACGCGCAGGTCGTGCCGATGGAGGAGATGAACCTTCACTTCACCGGCGACTTCCACGCGATCACCAGCGCCCACAACCTTTTGTCGGCGATGATCGACAACCACATCTACTGGGGCAACGAGCTTCAGATCGACGAGCGCCGCGTGTCGTGGCGCCGGGTGATGGACATGAACGACCGCGCGCTGCGCGATATCGTGGTGTCGCTGGGCGGGGTGTCGAACGGCTTCCCGCGGCAGACCGGTTTTGACATCACCGTGGCCTCCGAAGTCATGGCGATCCTGTGCCTTTCGAAGGATCTCGAGGATCTGCAGAAGCGTCTGGGCGACATCGTCGTCGCCTATCGCCGCGACAAGTCGCCGATCTATTGCCGCGACATCAAGGCCGACGGGGCGATGACCGTCCTTCTGAAGGACGCGATGCAGCCGAACCTTGTGCAGACGCTGGAAAACAACCCGGCCTTTGTCCACGGCGGGCCGTTTGCGAACATCGCGCATGGCTGCAACTCGGTCATCGCGACGAAGACGGCGCTGAAACTGGGCGAGTATGTCGTGACCGAAGCGGGCTTCGGGGCTGACCTTGGCGCCGAGAAGTTCTTCGACATCAAGTGCCGCAAGGCGGGGCTGAAGCCCGCGGCGGCGGTGATCGTGGCCACGGTGCGCGCGATGAAGATGAACGGGGGCGTTGCCAAGGCCGACCTGGGGGCGGAGAACGTCGATGCGGTGAAGAAGGGCTGCCCGAACCTTGGCCGCCACATCGCCAACGTGAAGAGCTTCGGGGTGCCGGTGGTCGTGGCGATCAACCACTTCTATTCCGACACGGATGCGGAAGTGGCGGCGGTCAAGGCCTATGTCGCCGAACAGGGCGCCGAGGCGATCCTGTGCAAGCACTGGGCGAACGGGTCTGCGGGGATCGAGGATCTGGCCCACAAGGTCGTCGAGCTTGCTGAAAGCGGCAGCGCGAACTTCGCCCCGCTCTATCCCGACGAGATGCCGCTGTTCCAGAAGATCGAGACCATCGCCAAGCGGATCTACCACGCCGACGAGGTTCTGGCCGACAAGTCGATCCGTGACCAGCTGAAGACCTGGGAAGACGCGGGCTACGGGCATCTGCCGGTCTGCATGGCGAAGACGCAATACAGCTTCACCACCGACCCGAACCGCCGCGGCGCGCCGACCGGCCATTCGGTTCCGGTGCGCGAGGTGCGGCTTTCGGCTGGCGCGGGCTTCATCGTTGTGATCTGCGGCGAGATCATGACGATGCCCGGGCTGCCGCGGACGCCGGCGGCGGAAGTGATCCGCATCAACGCCGAGGGCAACGTCGAGGGCCTGTTCTGATCGAGGACGCCGGGGGGCTTCACGCCCCCCGGACCCCCCGTGGAGTATTTGGGCCAGAATGAAGGGGTGCGCAGTGTGTTGCAGGAGCGTGGGGGCGCATGACGGGTGACGGCATGCACGCGCCCGGCGACTGCGCGACGATGTGCGAGCTTCGTGCCGAGATCGACCGCCTGGACGCGGAGATCGTCGCCAGGCTGGCCGAACGCGCGGGTTACATCGACCGTGCGGCGGAACTGAAGAGGGGCAATGGCCTGCCCGCCCGGATCGACGCGCGGGTGGAAGAGGTCGTGGCGAAGGTGACTGCACGGGCCGAGGCCCTGGGCCTTGATCCCGTGCTGGTGGAGAAACTGTGGCGCGGGCTGATCGAGTGGTCGATCGACCGCGAGGAGCGGGCACTGGGAAGGAAATAGGCGGATGACGGCGAAGATCATCGACGGCAAGGCCTTTGCGGCCAGGGTACGGGGCCAGGTGGCCGAGCATGTCGCGCGGCTGAAGGCCGGCCACGGGATCACCCCGGGGCTTGCGGTGGTTCTGGTGGGCGAGGATCCGGCCAGCCAGGTCTATGTCCGCTCGAAGGGCAAGCAGACCGTCGAGGCGGGGATGAACTCCTACGAGCACAAGCTTGACGCGGACACGTCGGAGGCGGAGCTTCTGGCGCTGATCGGCAGGCTGAACGCGGATCCGGCGGTGCATGGCATCCTGGTGCAGCTGCCCTTGCCGAAGCATCTGGATTCGGATCTTGTGATCAATGCGATCGATCCGGCGAAGGACGTTGACGGGTTCCACATATCGAACGTCGGGTTGCTGGGGACGGGGCAGAAAAGCATGGTGCCCTGCACGCCCTTGGGCTGCCTGATGATGCTGCGCGACCACCACGGGTCACTGGCCGGGATGGACGCGGTCGTGGTCGGGCGATCGAACATCGTCGGCAAGCCGATGGCGCAGCTTCTCCTGGGCGACAGCTGCACGGTGACGATCGCGCACAGCCGGACGAAGGATCTGGGCGAGGTCTGCCGCCGCGCCGACATCCTGGTCGCGGCCGTGGGCCGGCCGGAGATGATCCCGGGCGACTGGGTGAAGCCCGGCGCGACGGTGATCGACGTGGGCATCAACCGCATCGAGCGCGACGGCAAGACCGTGCTGGTGGGCGATGTCGACTTCGACAGCGCCGTGAAGGCCGCCGGCGCCATCACCCCGGTCCCGGGCGGCGTCGGTCCGATGACCATCGCCTGCCTCCTCGCCAACACCCTTACCGCCTGCTGCAGAGCAAACGGCCTCATGGAGCCACAGGGCCTCACAGCCTGAGAGAAACGGCACCGGGAGAGCGACGATGTCCCAACTGATGATTGATGCGATCGGCGGAGAGAACGCGGTAAGGCGGCTCGTCGAAGACTTCTACGATTTCGTCGAGCTGCTGCCAGAGGGTGAGACGCTCAGAAAGCTCCACCTTCGCGGTCACGGCCTGGCACATGTCCGCGAGGAGCAGTTCAACTTTCTCAGCGGCTTCCTCGGAGGGCGGCGCTACTATCAGGAGAAGCACGGCCACATGGACCTGCGCCGCATGCATGCCCATGTTCCGATCTCGGCCCAGGATGCAGAGGACTGGTTGACCTGCATGGACAGGGCGCTTGAAAAGAACCAGCTTTCAGGCCCGCAGATCGACCGGCTCAGGACGACGTTCCGCAGGATCTGCATGATGCTGGTCAATGACCTGCGGGAATGGGGGCTTCCCGCCGAAACGCCCCGGGTGTCTCGCGATGGGGAAAAGTTCTGACGCAGGGCAGGGGCGCGCAGCGAAACAGATATGGTCGCACGAAACGGATCCATCGGTCGTGTGTCGCACGGCAGCGGCGATGCCCTGTTGGAGCGAACGGGCCGGGATACTGTTCCAGCTGTGCGGCAGGTTTTCGAACCGGCATGCCTGCCCCGCGTGGGATCGATGCCATGGGTCGTGAAACGCGACCATGACGCTGACGCCTGTTCACTGGTCGAGATTGAAGACAGGCACGAAGCTCGCGGGGGCCAATGATTCATGTGCCGGCAGGGATGTTTCGGCTTCGCTGGTGACAATCGAGATCTTCGGGCCGATGTGTCGGAACAGCAGCCTTCCCTCGACTGCTCGTACAGCCATTTCGATCGAAAGACGACCCTGAAAGACCGGGTAATCGGTCGGTGCCGCGACGACCTTGCCACGTCGCAATCCGCGCATGACCGCATGTGTCATGTAGTCGGAGACGATCTTGATCCGACCCTCCAGCCCTTTTGCACGCAGGATCGAGACGGCGGCCTCGGCCGTCGGCGCACTCCCGACGATGTAGTCGAGATCCGGATGCGCGCCGAGGGCCGATTCAACCAGCCTGACCTGTATTTCCAGACCCGTGTCACCATAAAGCGTATCGACGATCTGAGCGGAACTGTTCCGGAGGACATCGCGAAACCCCGCGTCCACGAATTTCACCCAACCCGCCCCAACGGGGCCGGGGAACCATGCGACGCGGACCGGCGTGCTTCCTGCCGGATGGGCTTCGGCCACCGCCCTGGCGGCTGCCGCGCCCATATCATACCATGAGACACCGACCTTTGCCGTCACCCCACGATCGGAAACGTCATTGACGCTGGCGATGACGGGCATGGCGTGTGAAATGCGCTCCAGCACATCGCTCAGGCCATCGAAGGAAACGGAGCCGACGATCAGTCCGTCGGCGCCTGTCGCCACGCAGCTTTCGATCTGTTCGATCTGGCGCTGAAGATTGGGATATTCCGCCGGACAGTGGCGGCTTGCGTTGCTTGCCGGCGCGACCTTCGTCTGGATCGCGTTGGTCGGACAATGGGAACTGGCGATGCAGACGCTTTCGGTGCTTATCGTGGCGGCGCCACTTGCCTTTTCGTTGGGCCTGGTCCTTGGAATCCTCGCGTGGAAGTCTCCCCGCTTCGAGGCGTTTCTTCTGCCGGTACTGGCCGTGCTGCAGACATTGCCGTTCTTCACCTACCTGCTGCCCGCGGTGATCTTCTTCAAGGTCGGGCCGACGGCGGGATGCGTCGCGACGATTGTCTATGCCATCCCGCCCATGGTTCTGATGACTGTGCTTGGTTTGAAGAAAGTCCCCCCCGAAGTCGTCGAGGCGGGGCAGATGAATGGTTCGACCCGCTGGCAGATGCTGCGCCACGTGTACCTGCCTTCGGCCCGGACCGAGATCCTCGTTGGTGTCAACCAGGTCATCATGCTCTCGCTGGCGATGGTCGTTCTTACTGCGTTCATCGGCATGCCCGGTCTTGGCGCGAAGCTTCTCTCGCTCATGAACTCGCTCAAGCTGGGGCGCAGTTTCGAGATTGGCGTGACGATCGTGCTGCTGGCCGTCACGCTGGACAGGATTTCCAAGGCCTGGGTGATCAAGCAACCGGAACACTACGAGCGTGGGACGCCTTGGTGGGAGTGCCACAGGTACCTCGTGATCGGGGTCGCGCTCTTCGTCGGCCTGAGCCTTCTTGCCAGGGGCATTCCATTGCTTGACCAGATCGACCGTGAACACGAGCTGTCGATGGGGTCGCAGATTGACGCCGTGATCCGGGCAATCCTTGCCAATGACACGATCGACGCCGTCACCGGCTGGATGCGCGGGGTCTTGACCACGACCGTCCTCATCCCGTTTCGTGATGCGATCCTGTGGCTGCCGACCGCGTCCGTGGTGCTTGCACTCGCCGCAGCGGGCCATGCCGTGGGTGGCGTCCGGTCGGCCCTCCTGACCGGGGGTTTCTTCATGATCGTCGCTCTCACCGGTTGGTGGGACCGGGCAATGATCACGCTTTACACCGTCATTTCGGCCGTCGTCATCGCGGCTGCCATCGGGCTTCCCCTCGGCGTGCTTGCAGCCCGGCACAAGGCCTGGTCGCAACCCGTTCTCCTGATCTGCGACACTGCGCAGACCTTCCCCAGTTTCATCTACCTCATCCCGGCAATCATGCTTTTCGGGGTCAATGATGTGTCGGTCGTCTTCGCTATCTTCATCTTCGCCACTGTTCCCCTCATGCGCTACACGATCGAGGGTATCCGCTCCGTCCCCGAAGAGTTGATGGAGGCTGCGGACATGTCGGGCGCGACGCGAAGCCAGAAGCTTTGGAAGGTTCAGATTCCGATGGCGCTGCCGACGATGGCGGTCGGGTTCAACCAGGCGATCATGTTCGCGTTCTTCATGGTGATCATCGCCGCGTTCATCGGAACGCAGGACCTGGGTCAGGAACTGCAGCGGACACTTGCGGGCAACCAGTTGGGAAAGAACTTCGTTCTGGGGATATGCGTTGCGCTGATGGCCTTGGCATTCGACCATATCATCATGCGCTGGTCTGCCCGCCGGCGAAGGGCGCTAGGTACCTGAGTGGGCGACGTGATGTGCCGCAAGGGGCCGCTTCAGTCGAGCGTGCGGCGAAAGCGGGTCAGCGCAAGCAGGGTAAAGGCCAGAACGAACAGAACGAGCGCGGCAAGCGGCGCCCGGACATTGTCGATGCCCGCGCCCTTCAGCATCACCGCGCGGATCATGCGCAGGAAATGCGTCAGCGGCAGGATTTCCCCCAGGGCCTGAGCCCAGACCGGCATGCCGCGAAACGGGAACATGAAGCCCGACAGAAGGATCGAGGGCAGGAAGTAGAAGACGGTCAACTGCATCGCCTGCATCTGCGTGCGCGCCACGGTCGATATCGCATAGCCAAGCAGCACCAGCACCAGCACGAAAAGCAGCACGCCCAGCATCAGAAGCGACATGTCCCCGACAAAGGGCACCGCGAACAGCGCCTTCGCCGCGGCCAGGACGACCGCGACCTGCACCGCGCCCACGGCCAGATAGGGCAGAACCTTGCCCAGCATGATCTCGAGCGCCGTCGCGGGCATCGCGAGCAGGTTTTCCATCGTGCCGCGTTCGCTTTCACGCGTCAGCGCCATCGAAGTCATCATGACCATCGTCATCTGCAGGATGACGCCCAGAAGCCCCGGGACGATGTTGTACTGGGTAATGCCTTCCGGGTTGTAGCGGCGGTGGACGACGACGTTCAGTTGCGACCGCGCGGCTTCCTCGGCCTCCGCGTCGGTGCCCTTTTCGTGCAAGAGCGCCTGCGCCGCGACCGTCCCGAGGGTCGAGATCGCGCCTGAGGCGACGGCGGGGTCCGTCGCGTCGGCTTCGATCAGCAGGACCGGCTCGTCGCCGCGGTCGACCCGGCGCCCGAAGTCGGAAGGGATGGTGACGACGAAGGCCACAGTACCCCGTTCGATCAGCGCCTCGGCCTCGGCGGCGCTGGTCGCGACATGATCGAACCGGTAGTAGCCGGTCAGTTCAAGCGCCGTGACGATGGCGCGGGTGTAGCGGTCCTGCGTCGTCGCGACCAGCGCGGCGGGCAAGGCCTTGGGGTCGTTGTTGATCGCGTAGCCGAACAATACCAGCTGCATCAGCGGCACCCCCAGCATCATCGCGAAGGTCAGCCGGTCGCGGCGCATCTGGATGATTTCCTTGCGCCACATCGCGGCCAGCCTGCGCAGCGAAAAGAAGCGGTTCATGTCCCGTTGACCCCTGCCGTGCCGTTGGCCCCGTTACTGCCTTTGGCACCGGTGTCGGCCATGAACCGGATGAAGGCATCCTCAAGGCTTGTCTCGATCGGTTCGGCGCGGGTGCCGGTCTGGCCGGCGACGGTGCCAACGCTTTGGCGCAGCGCCTGCGCATCGCGGCCGACGACATGCAGCGTCTTGCCGAAATGGGTGATCTCGTCGATCCCGGGCATCCCTGCCAGCAGCCTTTGCGCCGCCGTGATGTCACCCTCGCGCAGAAGGAATGTCGTCAGCCCGGCGCTGGCGATGACCTCGGCCACTGTCCCGCTGGCGACCAGCCTGCCAAGCGAGATGTAGTTGATCCTGTGGCAGCGTTCGGCCTCGTCCATGTAATGCGTCGATACGAGGACGGTCAGGCCGGCTTGCGCGCGTTCGTGAATCTCGTCCCAGAATTCGCGCCGCGCCTTCGGGTCCACCCCGGCGGTGGGTTCGTCCAGCATCAGAAGCCTTGGGGAATGCATGACGCAGGCCGCCAGCGCCAGACGCTGTTTCCAACCGCCCGACAAGGCCCCGGCCAGCTGATCGCGCCGCGCCGTCAGGCCAAGATCGGCCAGCGTGTCGCGGACATGACGGTCGATCGGGCGAAGGCCGTAGAGCCCGGCGACGAACGCAAGGTTTTCGGCGATGGTCAGATCTTCGTAAAGCGAAAAGCGCTGCGTCATGTAGCCGATTTCGCGCTTGATGCGGGCGCGCTGGCGCAGGTCGTGGCCAAGGACCTTGCCGCCGCCCTCGTCGGGGGTCAGCAACCCGCACATCACCCGGATCGTGGTCGTCTTGCCCGATCCGTTCGGACCAAGGAAGCCGGCGATCTCGCCCTTTTCGACACGCATCGACACCCGGTCGACGACGGTCCGCCCGCCGTAGCGCTTGACCAGGCCTTCCACCTCGATCGCGGGTTCGCTCATTGCGCGGGACCGGTCAGGACCGCATCGACGATCTGTCCGGGCTTCAGCGCCGCGGTGGCGCCGGAGGGCCGGGCCTCGACCGTGTAGACAAGCTTCTGGCGGTTCTCGAGCGAATAGATGACGGGCGGGGTGAATTCGGGCTCGCTGGCGACATAGGTGACGGTGGCGCGGGCCCCGTCGCCGCAACCGTCGCAATTGATGCGCAACTCGGTGCCGATGGCGACCGCGGCGACGGCGTTCTCGGGCACGAAGAGACGAATGAATACCGCATGTTCGGGCAGCATCGACAGGACCGGCGCCTGCGGCCCGGCGATCTCGCCGGTGTTGCGCAGGATCTCGTGGATGCGGCCGTCGGCGGGTGCGGTCAGGGTGCGCCGGTCAAGCTGCCATGCGGCGGCTTCCACGCGCGCGCCGGCCTGCGCCACCTGGGCCTCGGCCGCCGCGATTTCCTGCGGGCGGGCGGGCAGGCGCGCGACGGCCAGGTTCGCCTCGACCTCGGCGACATGGGCCCGCGCGACCTCCAGCCGGCTCATGATCTCGTCAAGCTGCGCCTGGGGGGCGACGTTGCGTTCCACCAGACTTCCGACGCGGGCCGCCTCGCGCTCGATTTCGTCGGCCTGGGCGCGGGCAGATGCGAGGTTCGCCTCGATCACGCGAATTTCCTCCTCGCGCCGGCCTTCGCCAAGATTGGCCATCTGCGCCTTGGCGGCATCAAGCGCCGCCCGCGCCTCTGCAAGGGCGATCGCGGCGTCGCGCTGTTCGAGCCGGACAAGGGTGTCGCCCGCCTGGACGGGATCGCCACGGCGCAGGTGCATCTCCTCGACCTGGGCGGTGGCGACGGGCGCGATAAGCACGAATTCGCCCTCGACATAGCCCGTCGCCAGGGGGGGCGCGGGCAGGCAGGTGGAAAAGAGGGCCGAGATCAACGGCAGCGTGCAGACGAAATCGGTCATGTCCAGTCTCCCGGTCGGCGTCGGCGTCGGCCCGGGCCTTGGTGCGCGGCCGCCTTTCGGCAGCATAGTCGGGTTTGTCCGCCTTCCGAAAGGCCCCGCGGACGGTATTTCGGCACGGCCGGGGGCCGCGTGCGGCGGTCAGCCCGCGGGGCCGGGATCTCCATCCGGGGCAAGCCGCCCCGCCGCCAGCGCAGACAGCGCGACCATCGCCGCCGCGACGCCCAGCATCAGCGCCAGCCCGCCGGCCTGATAGCTCAGTCCCGACAGGATCGTGCCCAGAAGCCGCCCGCCGGCATTCGCCATGTAGTAGAAGCCGACATCCATCGTGACCCTCTCGGCCTGCGAAAACGCGAGGATCAGATAGGAATGGAGCGCGGAGTTCACGGCGAAGACCGCGCCGAAGGCCAGAAGGCCAAGGATCAGCGTCAGGGTCAGCCAGGGCTGCGGGCCAGGTGACACGAGGGCGGCAAGCGCCAGGCAGGACGGGATCGCGGCAAGTGCCCAGGCCCAGGCGCGGGCCATACCGATCAGCCTCGCCTCAGGTCGCCGCGCGGCGGCCAGCAGGCGCGGGGCGCCGGCCTGCACCGCGCCGTAAAGGATGACCCAGACCGCCATGAACGTGCCGACGGCGAAAAAGGCGGCGCGGTCGCCGGCCGCGCTCCCGTCCGAAAGGACGGCGTGGAAATAGACCGGGACGCCGACGACGAACCAGACATCGCGGGCGCCGAACAGGAACAGCCGCGCGGCGCTGAGCCGGTTGACGTTGGCCGAACGCGAAAACACCTCGGCAAATCCGGCGCCGCGCCGGCCACCCGGCAGGCCGGGCGGCATGGCGATCACCACGGCGGTCAGGATCGCCGCAAGCGTGGCGGCCATCGCCACCAGCGCCCCGGCGAAGCCGAGCGTCGCCAGAAGGGCCGCGCCCGCCAGGAAGCCCGCCCCCTTCACCGCGTTCTTCGATCCCGTCAGGATCGCCACCCAGCGAAAAAGGCTTCCGTCCTGCGCGGGGGCCAGGAACTTCACCGCCGATTTCGACGACATCTTGGCCAGGTCCTTGGCGACGCCGCTGGCCCCCTGCACCGCCATCACATAGGCGACCGACGTCCCGATCGCCCAGCCGGGATCAAGCCGCGCCAGCGCCGCGAGCGCCAGCACCTGCAACGCCAGTCCTGCGTAAAGCGTCCGCGTCAGCCCGAAGCGCGCGGCGATCCAGCCGGCGCCAAGGTTGGTGACCATTCCCGCCACCTCGTAAAGAACGAAAAGGTTGGCAAGCTGGACCGGGCTGAAGCCCAGGGTATGGAAATGAAGCAGCACCAGCATCCTGAGCGCCCCATCCGTCAGCATGAAGGCCCAGTACGCGGCGGTCACCGCCGCATAGGCGCCCAGCCCGTCGGGGCGCGCGCCGGTCAAAGCGACCGCCCCACCATCAGCGCGACGTCGGCAAGCCGGTGGGCATAGCCCATCTCGTTGTCATACCAGGCGAAGACCTTCACCTGCGTCCCGTTCACCACCATGGTCGAGGGCGCGTCGATGATGCAGGACCGCCGATCGTTGGTGTAGTCGGCCGACACCAATGGCCGTTCCTCAAAGCCCAGGATGCCGTTCAGCGGCCCCGCGGCGGCGGCCTTGAACAGATGGTTCACCTCTTCGGCGGTGGTTGGCCGCCCGACCTCGAAGACGCAGTCGGTCAGCGACGCGTTCAGAAGCGGGACGCGCACCGCATGGCCGTTCAGGCGGCCCTTGAGCTCGGGATAGATCAGGGCGATGGCCGTGGCGCTGCCGGTCGTGGTGGGGATCAGCGAATTCAGCGCCGACCGGGCGCGCCGCAGATCCTTGGCCGGGCGGTCGGCGATGGTCTGGGTGTTGGTGACATCGTGGATCGTGGTGATCGCGCCGTGGCGGATGCCGAGGGAGTCGTGGATCACCTTGACCACCGGGGCAAGGCAGTTCGTCGTGCAGCTTGCGGCGGTGACGACGCGGTGTATGCCGGGATCGTAGATGTCGTGGTTGACGCCATAGACGATGTTGGCCGCCGCGTCGTCCTTGACGGGGGCGGAGACGACAACCTTCCGGACCCCGCCGGCGAAATAGGGCGCGAGCTTCGCGGCGGTCTTGAAGGCGCCGGTGCAGTCGATCACCACATCGACACCCTCAAGCGGCAGCGCGCCGGGGTCTTTCGACCCGATGAAGGGCAGGCGGGTGCCGTCGATGGTCACACCCCGCGGGTCAAAGGAGATCGCCGCATTCCAGCGCCCATGAACGGTGTCGAATTCCAGAAGATGCGCATGCATCGCCGGATCGCCGACGGCGTCGTTGATCCAGGCGATCCGGGCGCCGCGTTCCAGAAGCGCCCGCAGCGCCAGCTTTCCGATGCGGCCAAGGCCGTTCACTGCATAGGTCGTCATGGGGTGTTCCCGCTTTCGTCATGTGCAAGGTCGTCCAGGCCGCGCTGGATCGCGGTGCGGTCCAGCGTGGCGACCGGCAGCGCGGCAAAGGCCTTGATCCGGTTGGCAAGCGCGCCGTAGGCCTGGTGGAACGCCAGCCGCCGCTCCGCCTCCCCCCCCTGTGCGAGGGCGGGGTCGGGCACGCCCCAGTGTGCGCTGACGGGATGCCCGGGCCAGGCGGGGCAATCCTCGTTCGCGGCCTGGTTGCAGACGGTAAAGACGAAGTCGAACGCCGGTGCTTCCGGCACCTGAAACTCGGACAGGGGCTTGGAGCGGAGGCCCGCGATGTCGTGCCCTGTCTGCCGCAGCAGGTCGAGCGCGAAAGGATGCGGCGCGGCGCGCGGGTGGGTTCCGGCGGAAAACGCCTCGAACCGGTCGCCCGCCTCCTTGCGCAGGATCGCTTCGGCGAAGATCGACCGGGCGGAATTGCCGGTGCAAAGGAAAAGCACCCGGTGGCGCCGGCCCGGCGCGGCGCCGCCGTTACCCGGCGCGGGCAGCGACACCGGGCCGCAAAGCCCCGGTCGACCCCGGCAGCAGTCCAGCAGCAGATAGTCGAAGGTCCGTCGCACCTCTGTCATCGAGACGGAGTAGCGTAGCGAGGTTCCGGTGCGTTCCTGCGTCACCAGCCCCGCCTGCATCAGCGCCGCCAGATAGGCGGAAAGGGTCGAGGGCTTGTGGCCAAGCGCCCCGGCCAGTTCCCCGGCGGGGACACGGTCTGGGTAGCGGCGCATGAGCAGCCGGAAGATCGCAAGCCGCTCGGGGTGGCCAAGGGTGGAAAGGCGGGAGGGAATCAGTGTTTCCATATTTCATGAATAACAGAAATATAATCTCTCGCAACACCCCTCCGACGCGTCGGCCCGTCGCGCAAGGGGGCGGGCGGGGCCGCGTGCACCTGAACGCGTGGACAGGACGCGAGGTCAAGACGGCAGGTTGCGCCGCAGCATTGTGTCCACACCAACATTTTTTCTTGCAAACCGTTGTGAAAACCCACAGCGTTGCAGGGCCGCGCCTTCGGGCGCCCTTGGGAGGGGGGATGATCGTGCTGCTTGATGCGCCCGAAAAGGACGCAGCGCCCCGGATGCGCAAGGAAGAGCGGCGCGACAGGATTCTTCTTGAGCTAAAGCTCAGCCCCCATGTCCGAATCGCCGATCTTGCCGAACGCTTCCGCGTTTCGACCGAAACCGTCCGCCGCGACTTCGAGGCGCTGAGCGAACAGGGCCTTCTGGCGCGCGCGCATGGCGGCGCCTCCGCCCCGACGCACCGGCAATATCCGGGTTTCGCAGAACGAAGCCTTGATCGCCGGGCCGAGCGCGCCGCCATCGGGCGCCGGGCGGCCGGACTTGTCGCGCCGGGCGATACGATCATGATCGATTCCGGCTCGACGACGCTCGAACTCGCGCGGTTCCTGGCCTATGCGGGTACCGCCTGCACGGTCCTGACCAACAGCCTTCCGATCGCGACGGCGGTGGGGCAGGGCGGCGCGGTCGAGGCGATCCTGTGCCCGGGCGACTACCTGCCGCAGGAGGCGGCGGTGATCGGCGCGGATACGATCGAATATATCGAACGCTTCAACGTCGTGCGCTGCTTCATCGGCGCGTCGGCGGTGTCGGCGGCGGGTGTCACGGAATCGGTGCGCGGCTTTGCCGCGATCAAGCGGGCGATGCTGTCGCGCAGCGGCTGCGCGCATCTGCTGGCCGACCGGTCCAAGTTCGACCGCACCGGGCTGGCCCATGTCAGCGCGCTTTCGGCGCTTGCGACCTTGGTGACCGACAGCACGCCCGAGGGCGAGCTTGCCGCAGCGCTTGCTGCCGCGCGCGTCGAGGTCCAGGTGGCGACATGAAAGGACAATCCGGAACGCGCGCCGCCCGCGACGTTCCGGAACAAGGCCAAGGGCGAACCCAACGGAGGAAAGACATGACCAAACTGAAACACATCCTGGCATCCGGCGCCGCCGCTTTGGCGCTTCTTGCCGCCGCAGGACCGGCCGCCGCGCAGGAGGATTGCCCGCGCGGCGATCTGGACCAGCGCTTCTGCGACCGCGATGGCGACCTGGTGGCCGACACGCCGACCGATGCGTCCCAGTGGCTTGACCCCGATCCGCTGATCTTTGCCTATACTCCGGTCGAGGATCCGGCCGTCTACAAGACCGCATGGTCGGACTTCCTCGACTTCCTGGCGGAAAAGACCGGCAAGGAGATCGTCTTCTTCCCGGTCCAGAACAACGCCGCCCAGATCGAGGCGATGCGGTCCGGCCGGTTGCACATCTCGGGCTTCAACACCGGGTCGAACCCGCTGGCGGTGAACTGCGCGGGCTTCCACCCGTTCACCATCATGGCGTCGAACGATGGCCATTTCGGCTATGAGATGGAGATCATCACCTATCCCGGTTCCGGCATCGAGAAGGTCGAGGACATCAAGGGGCATCAGCTTGCCTTCTCGTCCGAGACGTCGAATTCGGGCTACAAGGCGCCGTCGGCGATCCTCAAGTCCGACTATGACATGGTCGCCGGGCGCGATTTCGAACCCGTGTTCTCGGGCAAGCACGACAACACGATCCTCGGCGTCGCCAACAAGGACTATCCGGCCGGCGCGATCGCCAATTCCGTCATGCAGCGAATGATCGAACGCGATGTGATCAAGCCCGAACAGGTCGTGTCGATCTACAAGTCGCAGACCTTCCCGACGACCGGCTTCGGCGTGGTCTACAACCTCAAGCCCGAGCTTCAGGAACAGATCCGGCAGGCCTTCTTCGAGTTCCAGTGGGACGGAACCTCGCTTCAGGAAGAGTTCTCGAAGTCCGGCGAAGAACAGTTCATCGAGATGAACTACAAGGACTTCTGGGACGTGATCCGCAAGATCGACGCGGCCAACGGCGTTTCTTACGCCTGCGAATGACAAGGTTTGCGGCGGCCCCGGGGCGGGCCGCCGCGACCAATCCAGAAAAGACACCGGGGGAGGTGCAATGCTGAGGCTCGAGAAGCTCGTCAAGACCTACAGGACGGGCGACCAGGCTTTGAAGTCGGTCGATCTGAATGTTCCCAAGGGGCAGGTCGTGGCGCTGATCGGTCCTTCCGGGGCCGGCAAGTCGACCTTGATCCGCTGCATCAACCGGCTGGTCGAGCCGACCAGCGGCAAGGTCTGGCTGGGTGACACCGAACTGACGCATCTGGGGGCGGGCGCGCTTCGGCGCGAACGGCGCCGGATGGGCATGATCTTTCAGGAATACGCGCTGGTCGAACGGTTGACGGTGATGGAAAACGTGCTGTCGGGCCGGCTTGGCTATGTCGGCTTCTGGCGCAGCTTCGCCCGCCGTTTCCCGCAGTCCGATGTCGACGAGGCATTCCGGCTTCTGGACCGCGTCGGCCTGCTTGGCATGGCCGACAAGCGCGCCGACGAACTTTCGGGCGGGCAGCGCCAGCGCGTCGGCATCTGCCGGGCGCTGATCCAGAACCCCGCGCTGTTGCTGGTGGACGAACCCACCGCCTCGCTCGATCCCAAGACCAGCCGCCAGATCATGCGGCTGATCTGCGAACTTTGCGCCGAACGGGGGCTGGCCGCGATCATCAACATTCACGACGTGGCGCTGGCGCAGATGTTCGTCGCGCGCGTCATCGGGCTGCGTTTCGGCGCGATCGAATTCGACGGCGCGCCAGAGGCGCTGACCCCCGACGTCCTGACCCGCATCTATGGCGAGGAGGACTGGCAGGCGACGATCCGCAAGGTGGATGAGGACGAGGCCGAGGCGTCCGCAACCGCCGAGGCAGTCGCATGACCGCCGCGTCGCCGGAACTGACCGCCCGCCTTGGCCAGCCCTGGAAGAAGCCTCCGCTGATCCGCCAGGCCTGGCTGCGCATCGCGCTGTCGCTGGGCGCGGTCGTCTATCTTGCCGCCGCCGTTTCGACGGTGGAGGTGAACTGGTCGCGCGTCTACGAAGGGCTGGACCGCGGCGCGGCCTTCATCCTGTCCTTTACCCGGCCGGATTTCCTGACCCGCGGCAGCGACATCTGGGAAGGGCTTTCGGAAAGCCTGATCATGACGGTCGCGGCATCGGTCGTGGGCATCGCCATCTCGATCCCGATCGGGCTCGGGGCCGCGCGCAACATCGCGCCGCTGCCGGTCTACCTGATCTGCCGGTCGATCATCGCGCTGTCGCGCGCGCTGCAGGAAGTGATCGTCGCGATCCTTCTGGTCGCGATCTTCGGCTTCGGGCCCCTGGCCGGGTTCCTGACGCTCAGCTTCGCGACCATCGGCTTTCTGTCCAAGCTGTTAGCCGAGGATATCGAGGCGATGGACCGCACCCAGGCAGAGGCGATCCGGGCGACCGGCGCGGGCTGGACCCAGTGGATCAACTACGGGGTGCAGCCACAGGTGATGCCGCGTCTCATCGGGTTGTCGATGTACCGCGTCGACATCAACTTCCGCGAAAGCGCAATCCTTGGCCTTGTCGGCGCCGGCGGCATCGGCGCGACGCTGAACACCGCCTTCGACCGCTATGAATTCGATACGGCGGCGGCGGTCCTGCTTTTGATCATCGGGATCGTGATGTTCCTCGAATACCTGTCGGGTGTCGTCCGTGCGAGGGTTCAGTGATGCCGGTAAGTGAAGGAAATTCGGGCGAAAAGATCTGGCGCCGCCGCACGACCGGCGAGGCGATGGTGCGCTGGCTGGCCTGGCTGGCGGGTGTGGCCGTCTTCGTCTGGTGCTGGAACCGCATCTCCGCGACGACGACATGGTTCTTTGTCTGGGACGCGCCGCGCATCGCCGGCGACATCTTCGACCGGGCGACGCCGCCGCGCTGGTCCTACATCGAAAAGCTCTGGGTGCCGATCTGGGACACGCTGAACATCGCCACGCTGGGCACGATCCTCGCGCTTCTGATGGCGGTGCCGGTGGCGTTCCTTGCCGCCCGCAACACCACGCCCTCCACCCGGTTCATCCGGCCCGCCGCGCTTCTGGTCATCGTGTCGACCCGGTCGATCAATTCGCTGATCTGGGCGCTTCTGCTGATCGCGATCATCGGGCCGGGGATCCTGGCCGGGATTCTTGCCATCGCGATCCGTTCCATCGGGTTCTGCGCGAAGCTTCTTTACGAGGCGATAGAAGAGATCGACCGCAAGCAGGTCGAAGCCGTCACCGCCACGGGGGCGAGCCGCTGGCAGGTGATGGCCTTTGGTATCGTGCCGCAGATCATGCCGGCCTTCGCGGGCATCTCGGTCTTTCGCTGGGACATCAATATCCGCGAATCCACGGTGCTGGGGCTGGTGGGGGCGGGCGGCATCGGGCTGCAGCTGTCGGGCTCTCTCAATACTCTGGCATGGCCGCAGGTGTCGCTGATCCTTCTGGTGATCCTGTTCGCGGTCGTCCTGTCCGAGTGGATCTCGGCCAAGGTGCGGAGCGCGATCATTTGAAGACCCTGACCACAGAAGAGGCCTTCGCCGCCTACGAGGCGGTACGCGGCCGCCTGCCGCCGGCGGGCCCGCCCGGGGCGGCACGGCGCATCGGGTCGATCGAGGATGTGGCCGACCGGTTCGATGTCTTCCTTCTGGATGCCTTCGGGGTTCTGAACATCGGTGAAACCGCGATACCGGGGGTGGCGGCGCGGATCGAACGGCTGCGCGCCCGGGGCAAGCGGGTGCTTGTCGTGACCAATGCCGCAGGCTATCCGCACGACCTTTTGATGGCGCGCTACGACCGGCTTGGCTACAGCTTCGATCCCGCCGACGTGGTGTCGAGCCGCGCCACGCTGTCCGACGCGATCGGCGGCCATGAGCTTGGGCTTTGCGGCCTGATGGTCAGCCGCGCGACCGGGATCGGGGACTTCGCGTCGCTCCGGACCCTGCGCCTTGCCGAGGCGCCCGAGGACTATGCCCGCGCGGACAGGTTCGTCTTTCTGGGCAGCGCGGAGTGGTCCGAGACCCGCCAGCGGCTTCTTGAGGACGCGCTGCGGGACCGGCCGCGCCCGGTTCTGGTCGCCAATCCCGATATCGTCGCCCCGCGCGAGAACGGCTTCTCGATCGAGCCGGGGTATTTCGCGCATCGGCTGGCCGACCGGTCGGGCGCGGCGCCAGAGTTCTTCGGAAAGCCTTTCGGCAATATCTACGACCTGGCGTTCCGGCGCTGCGGTCCGGGGATCGACAAGGCCCGCGTCCTGATGGTCGGCGACAGCCTGCACACCGATGTTCTCGGGGCGCAGACGGCGGGCATCGCCTCGGCCCTTGTCACCAGCCACGGTTTCTTCGCCGGCGGCGCGGTAGAACGCTGGATGGACCGGTCAGGCATCCGACCGGATTTCCTGCTCGATCACCCATAGGGCGCTCGAGGCGCGGGCCGTGCCGGCGCGCGGCGGACTGCCCGCGCTGGCTTCGTTTCAGCCGGCCGAAGCCGTGGTGTTGCCAGGGCCGCCGCGCCCGGTCAGTTGCCGTAGCGCGACGGGCAGGATCAGAACGACGCCGATGAGGGTTGGCGTCAGCGACGGCGCAACGAGGAGGAGCGCGGCAACAACGAGCGCAAGGCGTTCCCATCCGCGCAGTGGCGCGAAAAGCCAGCCGGTCACGGCCGCCGCCAGAACATATATGCCGGTAACAGCCCCGAAGAAGGCAAGGAAGAACGCCCCCCAGGTAAAGCCGTCGGTCACCAGAAGCAGCGCCGGCTGGAAGGCGAAGACGAAGGGTACCAGCACCTTGCCCATGCCAAGCCGGAAGGCGGTGTTGCCCGCCTTGAAGGCGTTGGCCCCCGCGATCCCGGCCGCCGCATAGGCCGCCATAGCCACGGGTGGCGTGATATCGGCCAGAACCCCGTAGTAAAAGACGAAGAAATGCGCCACGATCTGCTGCATCCCCAGAAGCCCGAGGATCGGCGCGGCCACTGCTACCATGATGATGTAGTTGGCGGTCGTCGGGATGCCGCAGCCCATCAGGATGCAGACGATCGCGGTCAAGAGCAGCGTGAAAAGCAGCGTCAAGGTCGGCACCGTCATCACCTCGAACGGCAGGACGGACAAGAGGCCCGAAACGCCTTCGGCCCAGCCCGCAGCCACGCCCGCGACCATGTAGGCGATCTTGAAACCGACGCCGGTCAGGGTGACGACGCCGATCACGACACCGACCAGTGCAGCGGCGGCGGTAACCGATAGCGACTGGCGCGCGCCCAGGCAGAAGCCTTCCCAAAGCCCGTGCCAGGTGCCGCGCAGCGCCTGCAGGATGCCGCCTTTCATGAATTCCTGGATCGCCAGCACCGCGATACAGGCGCTGATCGACCAGAAGGCGGCGGCAAAGGGGGTGCGGCCGGACAGCAGCACGGCCACCAGCAGGATCAGCGGCACGACCGACAGCCAGCCTTCCCTCAGCACCTTCCAGGCGTTCGGCAGCTCTTCCGCCGACAGGCCGCGCAGGCCAAGACGCCGCGCCTCCAGGTGCACCTGCACGAGGACGCCGAAGAAATGCATGAAGGCCGGAACCAGCGCGGCGGTCAGGATCGTCGTCAGCGGCACGCCCAGGTATTCGATCATCAGGAACGCCACCGCGCCCATGACCGGCGGGGTGATCTGGCCGCCGGTCGAAGATGCCGCCTCGACTGCCGCCGCGAAGTGGCGGGGATAGCCGATGCGGATCATCGCCGGAATGGTCAGCGCGCCCGTGGTCACGGTGTTGGCGATCGACGAGCCGGAGATCGAGCCCAGAAGCGCCGAGGACAGGACCGACACCTTGGCCGGCCCGCCGGCGTATCGTCCGGCCAGCGCGGAGGCCAGGTCGATGAACAACTGCCCCAGCCCGATCCTTGTCGCCATCACGCCGAAGAGGACGAAGTGGAACACATAGGTGGCGATCACGCCCAGGGCGGTGCCGTAGATGCCCTGCGAGGTGAGGTAGAGGTGGTTGACGATGTTCGACCAGCTTGCCCCCGGATGCACAAGGATGCCGGGCATCGACTGGCCGAAATAGGCATAGGCGATGAACAGGATCGCGATGACCGGCAGCGGCCACCCCATCGAGCGGCGCACCGCCTCAAGCAGGACGACGATCAGGATCGTGCCCATGAGGATGTCGATGGGCAGGGGATTGCCGACGCGGAAGGCAAGTTCGGAGTAGATCCACGGAACGTAAAGCGCCGCGGCGGTCCCGGCGATGGCCATGGCCCAGTCGATCAGCGGCAGGCCAAGGGGGGCAAGCGGCCCGGGTTCGGTGCGCCTGGCGCCGAAGGCTGAAAAGCTGAAGAATACCAGCGCCAGCGTGACGCCCATGTGCAGGCCGCGGTGCACGGTGGCCTGCGGAATGCCGAAACCGGCGGTGTAGTAATGATAGCACGACAGCTGGAACAGGATGATGCCGGTCAGGATCGCCAGAGGCCTGGCCACCTCGCGAAACCGCATCTCGGGATCGAATTTTTCCTCAAGCGCCTGAAGTTCGTCTGCGCTCAGATGCCGCGGGATGCCGTCCTGCTCGATCTTCGCCATGCCTCACATCCCCCTGATCTGGCCATTCAAAGCGTAAGGGGGCCGCGCCCCTCGCGGCGCGGCCCCCTGATGCTGCCGGTCTTCTGCCGGCCCGTTTACTTCAGAAGGCCGGCTTCCTTGTAGAAGCGCTCCGCGCCCGGATGCAGCGGGATGCCAACGCCGTTCAGCGCCGTTTCCTTGGTGATCGCCTTGCCCTTGGCATGGCCGGAATCCAGGAGTTTGCGGGTGTTGTCGTTCCAAAGCGCCTTGGTGACCTCGTAGATCAGATCTTCGGGCTGGTCGGCGCTTGTCACCCACTGGGCGCCCACCGACAAGGTCATCGTGTCGTCGGCATTGCCCTCGTAGGTGCCGGCCGGGATCTTGTCAGAGGCGAAGAAGCCGTATGTTTCGCAGATCTTCGGCGCTTCCTCGCAGGAGATCGGAACGAGTTTCACCGCATGCTGGCTGGCCAGTTCGGCGATCGCGCCCGCCGGATAGCCGCCCACGAAGAAGAACGCGTCCATGGCGCCGTCGCGCATCCGGTCTGCCGCCTGGTCGGGCTTGAGGTATTCAGCCGAGATATCTGCTTCCGAAAGGCCGTAGCCTTCGAGAATGATGCGCGCGTCGACCAGCGTGCCCGAACCCGGCTCGTCCAGCGATACGGTCTTGCCCTTCAGGTCAGCGACGCTGTTGATCCCCGACTCCGCGCTGCTCACGAGGTGGATGCTCTCGGGATAGAGGTTGGCGATGGCGCGCAGTTTCTCGACCGGGGGTTTGCCTTCCCAGATACCGGTGCCGGTATAGGCCCATGTCGCCACGTCGGACTGCGAAAAGCCGGATTCCAGCGTCCCGCCGGCGATTGCGTTGATATTGGCGACCGATCCGTTTGCCGACAGCGCCGAGGCGATGAGCCCGGGCACGCCGCAGGAGCCACCTTCGTCGCAGGCGCGCGACCCCGGCGGGTTCGAGATGGCGTTGGCCAGAAGCCCGCCGATCGGGTAGTAGGTGCCCCCCGTGCCGCCGGTCCCGATCCGGAAGAACGCCATGTCCTGTGCCGAGGCTGTGCCCGCGATCAGGCTTGCCGACAAGGCCAGCCCTGCCAGTACTTTCTGATAACCCATTGCAACATCTCCTTCAGTCGCGGGCGCCGAATGTCTGCGCCCCGATTGGCCCAGTAAGACCGACCAAATGGTCAAATGCAACCGGTTCGCGGCCCTTTCGGCACCTTTGCCGCAGCGATCGGCGACCGCCTTTCGCGGATCGCTGGGCGACATGCCCTCTTGCGATGGGGGATCTCGGCGAATTCGTGGCTCTTGGTTGACGTTTGCCCCGGCATCGGGTGCGGCGGCATGGCCCGCCTCGCGGTCGTCATCTTCCGGCGTCCGTCGCCGGTCCGCCCGCGCCCCTGGTCAGGGCCGCCATCAGGCCTGACCAGGGGATCGAGGCGGAAGGTTCGGCGCTGAGAACGTCACAGGTCGGCCGGCGGTCGGGTGCCAGCATCGGATCGCATGCGCTTGCCCGGTCTCGTGCGGTGAAGTCTCAGGCGGTGAATACGAAGGAGCGCATCGAGACCGACCCAAGGTCGATGGCATCGTTCATGAAGGTCAGCCCGTCACGCGCGTCCGAGGCACCGGCGATGGTCAGCGCCGGCATGTAGTGATCCGGGGTCGGGTGCGCCATGCGAAGAAGGTTCCCCAGCCGCGCGGGATCGGCAAGCGATTTCAGATCGCGCTCTGCCAGCCGGTCCGCAAACATCTGGTCGAACTCCACCGCGAAGTCCTGTGGCGCGCCACCGAACTGTACGGTGCGCAGGTTGTGGACGACGTTGCCTGAGCCAAGGATCAAGACCCCACGGTCGCGCAGTTGCGAGAGGGTGCGCCCGACCTCCAGCTGGTGATCCAGGCCGCGCCCCATGTCGATGGAGACCTGAAACACCGGCACCTTGGCTTGCGGGTAGAGGAAACGCAGGACGGTCCAGGCGCCGTGGTCGAGGCCCCAGGTATCATCCTCGGCCGCATTGTGGCTGGCAAGCAGGCTGACCACCTCGCGTGCAAGGGCGGGATCACCGGGGGCCGGATATTCCATCGCATAAAGCGCATCGGGAAAGCCGTAGAAATCGTGGATCGTCCTTGGCATGGCAGAGACATCTATCAAGGTGGTGCCGCGCGTCATCCAATGGGCGGAGACCACGAGGATCGCCGCGGGCTCGGGCAGGCTCTTGCCGAGCTCGGTCCATGACCGGCTGTAGGCGGTATCCTCAAGCGCGTTCATCGGGCTGCCGTGGCCAAGGAACACGACCGGCATCCGGGCCGATGGGGTCAGCCGGTCGTGCAGGGATTGGAGTTCGGTGATCGCGCTCATGACGTTGTCTCCTGTCGGGTCTCTGCCCGCTGACGGGCATCCTGCGATGGATCAGGCGGCTGCGTGGCCGCGGGCCGATGTCTTCAGCGCCCAGGCACCGCTGCCCAGAAGCGCAATCGCAACCTGAACAATCGCCCAGAAAAGCGGGAACTCCCAGCCGCCGCCCTGGCTGGAAAAGACCCAGCCGTTGGCCGAATGCGCCCATGTCGCCCCCAGCAATACCGGTATGAGGACCAGCGACACAGTGCGGGTGGCGATACCAAGGATCAAGGCAAGACCGCCGCCCACCTCGGCAAGTATGGTAAGGTAGGCAAGCGCGCCGGGCAGGCCGAGGCTTTCGAAATAGCCGACGGTGCCCGGAATCGTGAAGACGAAGACCTTCATCAGGCCATGGGCGATGAAAAGCGCGCCGCTGAGGACGCGGAGGATCAGCGCGGCGTAGTCGGATCTGGATGTCATGTCAGGTTGTCCATTCTGGGCCGCAGCGTCACGGCGGGTTTCGATGCCGTTCACTTAGGGCTTGACGTTACCACGTGAAATGAAGATTTTTGAGAATGAATATCCATAAAATGTTCTAAATACCCCGATGGACCTGATCGACGAACTCAAGGCCTTTGTCGCCACGGCGCAGACAGGGTCCTTCACGGCTGCAGCCGGGCAGATGGGTGTGTCGAACCGGCTGACGTCGAAATACGTGGCTGAACTTGAGGCGCGGCTGGGCGTGCGTCTCTTGCAGCGGACGACACGAAAGGTTGGACTGACCCCGGCGGGCGAGGATCTTCTGGCCCGCGCCCCGGCGATTCTGGACGATCTGGACGCGCTTATCGGCGAAGTGACAGAACGCAGTCGCGGCTTCACCGGTGTCATTCGCGTGTCTGCTTCGGTCACCTTCGGCGAAATCTGGGTGGCCGGGATGCTGGAGCGCTTCGGGCGCGCGAATCCGGCGTTGTCCTTCGATCTGCGGCTGAGCGACCGGCATGTCGATCTGGCGACCGAGGGAATTGACGTGGCCTTTCGGCTGGGACGCATCGACACGCAATCGCTGAAGGCGCGCAAGTTGGGAAGCTTCAGGTCTGTGCTGGTCGCCAGCCCGGCGTATCTTGCGCGCTGCGGTGCGCCCGGGGTGCCGGCGGACCTTGCCGGGCATGATTGCATCATCGATACCAACCGGCGCACGCCACGGCGTTGGCGGCTCGGTCCTGAAGACGCAGCAGATGCCGTGGCGGTGCAAGGCCGGTTTCAGGTGAATTCCGCGCGCGCGGCAGTGGACTTGGCGACAAAGGGCCTTGGCATCGCCTATGTCCCGCGCTTTGCGCTGACCAAGGCGCTCACCTCCGGGGCGCTCGTTCCCCTATTGGCGGACCACGCCGGTGAGGCCGGTACGCTGAGCGCGGTCTACCTCGAAGGTCGCGTCCTGCCGCGCAAGGTGCGCGCGCTGATCGACTTTGCCGTCGAAGACATCAGGGTGGCAGGCATCCTGTGATCTGGCGAAGGCGCGCACCCATGCCTGGACCGAGGTGCAGGTCATGCCGCGATGGGCCGGATCGGCGCCGGTCCCCCTTGTTCCGGGGGCGTTCGCCGGTTGGTCACCGGGGTCCGGTGCCGGACGCCGGCGGGCCGGACACGCGACCGGACCCGGTCCCTTCGGGATCGGATCGGACACCTGCTTCGGTCAGGACGAGGTCCAGCGCGATATCGTGGGGCTGAGGAAAGATCGTCCTGAGACGCGCCGTCTCGAACCCGACGCCGATCACGAAGGGGCGGGGCCTCAACGCGGCAAGCGTGCGGTCGAAATAGCCGCCGCCGTAGCCAAGCCGGTACCCGTCCGCCGACCAGCCGACAAGTGGCGCAAGCGCGATCGCCGGCGTTTCCATGGGCGCGTCCGGAGGCGGGACGGGGATGTTCCAGTCGCCGCGCACCATCTTGGTTTCCGGTGTCCAGCGGCGGAAAACGAGGGGCGCGGCCCTTGTCTCGACGATGGGGAGAGCGACGACGACGCCGCGCCGGTGCAGCTCGGTCATGAGGGGCCGAAGATCGGGTTCGCCCTTGATCGGCCAGTAGGCGGAAAAGACGCGCCCGCGCCCGCCGTCGAAGCGTTCGTCCAGTACCCGTCGCAAATGCACCATCAGCGCCGCGCCGACCGCCTGCCTCTCGGTGACGGACAGCGCCTGTCGCTCGGCGCGCAGCCGTTCCCTTTCCGCCTTTCGCCACCGCGCGACATCGCGGGCCTGTCCGGGATCGACCGCTAGCGGATCGAAATACTCAGGCGCGATCTCTGCCGCGTAGCAGGGCGGCGACGACAGGCCGCCGCGACAACGGAATGTGTCGTCTTCGCCGTTCATGATCCGCCCCCTCCGGTATCGCGACGGCCGCACGACAGAATTGCGGCTGCCATGTCCGCGATTGCGCCCAGACGATCGGCCGCGGGAACGACCCCGTCGATCTGTCCCGCGCCGGTCCCGGCATAAAGCGCCATTTCTTCAAGCTCCCCCGTCGTGGTCCTGAGCGGCGAATCCGTGCTGAACCGGAGGCGTGGCTGGTCGCCGTCCCGGGCGATCGGGATGCGCGGCAAGGTGTCGGGGTCGTGGCCCAGAAGGTTACCGCCAAGCGCATCGGTCACGCTGTTTCCGATCACCCGGACCGCCGCCCCTTTCGGCCAGTTCAGAACGAAGACATCGGTCAGGACCGTGTCGGCCGCGCCTGCCGCGACGACCCGCGCCTTGTGGTAGGGATGCGCAAAGGATTCCTCGGTCGCAAGGAACGCCGTCCCGTACTGGAGGCCCGCCGCGCCCATCGACAGTGCGGCGGCAAGGTCGCGGCCATCCGCAAGCCCGCCCGTTGCGACAACCGGAACCGATACGCTGTCCAGGACTTGCCGGGTCAGATCGAAGACCGGCACGCGCCCGTGGACATGGCCGCCCGCTCCGACGCCTTGCGCGATAATCACGTCAACGCCCGCCTTCTCGGCCTGCCGGGCAGCTGCCAGCGTGCCGACCTGATGCAGGACAAGGCATCCGGCGTGTTTCACGCGCGCCACGACTTCGGGCATTACGTCCCAGAAGAACGCAAAGGCCGGTACGCCGAGGTCAAGGCAGGTCGCAATCTGCGCCTCCAGAAGCCGGGGTTCGGTTGCGGCGGGGATCACGTTCACCGCGAACGGCCGGTCCGTCGCCCGCCGCAGCGCCCTGACCTCTTCGATGATCAGCGACGGGGCCTCCCGGACCATGCCAAGCATTCCGAAGCCGCCGGCATTGGCGACCGCTGCCGCCAGTTCCCAGCGCGAAACGCCCCCCATTCCCGCCAGAAGGATCGGCACATCGCAGCCCAGAAGGTCGCAAAGCGGCGTCCGCAGTGCTGGCCAGCGTCCTTGATCACCCATTTCGGCCTTGCTCCGCCCCGAAACATCCGGGTGAACCGTCAGATCGTGCCGCCGCGTGATCGCCAGCCGCGTTGCGCGCAGAACAATGGCGGCCGGTTGACCGGTGGCGCGCGCTTGGCATGGTGGATGTGCCCGCCAGCACCCCCGCAAGACGCCAGCCACGGGACGACTTCACCCTTGCCCGCTGGCAGGGGGTATTCCGGCGCTCGGACGCGCAGGTCTGCATCTCGCTTCTCCTGCGGTTTGACTTGCAATCCTGAGTAAGCCACATAATAGGTACTGTAAATACCTATTATACGGAGCCCTCCATCCATGCATCTTACGTCCTTCACCGATTTCGGGCTTCGTATGCTGATGCGCATGGCCAGCGCGCCGGATTCCGCCTTCTCTACCGCCGAAATGGCAAAGGAGTTCGGGCTGTCGCGCAATCATCTTGCCAAGATAGTGCAGCGCCTGGCGCAAGGCGGGATCGTGACGACGCGGCGCGGTTCCGGCGGCGGTGCGGTCTTGTGCAAGGACCCGGCAGAGGTACGGCTGGGCGATGTTGTCCGGCTGCTTGAAGAAGGGCAGGCGCTTGTGGAATGCTTCCGACCCGGCGGCGGTGACTGCACGATCGACGCCCGCTGCCGGCTCAAGCTGCGCCTGCATCGCGCGGAGGCGAGGTTCATCGAGGACTTGAACCGGTCGACCCTCAGGGACATCGCGTTACCCCTGCGTCAGGCTGCCTGAAGGGCGGCCGCCGATCGCGGGTGACGCCGGCAGCGTTCCGGCGCGCCTCGGGAAAGCGGACACCCCTACCACGCCGATCCGTGCTTGCCTCGGGATCGCCCTTGTTCCGTCCGATGATCGTGCTAGGCGATGGTTGCCGGGCCATCCGCATCGCCCCGGAGGGAGAACACTTTGACATTCGTTCAGGTTGTCTTGGCGCGAAACGGCAAGGTCCAATCGGGCGCCGAAATCAGGGACAACGCGATTCAACAGGCGCTTTCGCTGGTTGCGCCCTGCCAAAGGCTGACGGTGGCGCCCCATCCGGCGCAGGATGGATCGACGGCGCCCGCACCAACGGTCGTGGGGCTCGATGCTGGGTCGGTTGCCGGGCTTGTACGGACCATCGGCGCGCTGCGCCCGTCACTGGCCGTCGTCGAGGGCCAGCATCTGCTGCAGGCGATCACGGCCCTGCGCGGAGCGTTCCCTTCGCTGCGGATCATCGTCGACTTCCACAACATCGAAAGCAGACTGGATCTCGATATCCGGCTTGGCACCGTGCCCGCCGCCTTGCGCCCCGTGGCGAAGATGTTGCAGCGCCGGCACTACCGATCCGCAGTTGCCGCGGATATCGATGCGGCGCGGATCGCGGGGGAGGTCTGGACCTGCAGCGCGCGGGATCGCGATGCGTTGCTTGCACTTGGCTTCTCGGGACCGGTCACGGTGGTCCCCAACCCTGTCCCGTCCTGGTGCGCCGAAGGACACGCCGCCCTGGCGGGCGGCAATGAGGTGCTGTTCGTCGGTCACCTGTCCTATGCGCCGAACATTCGGGCCGTGGAGGATCTGTGCCGCCGGGTCATGCCGCGGCTGCGCCGCCTTGAGCCCGCGGCGCAGCTTCATGTCTGCGGGCGCGCGCCACACCCCGGACTGGTGTCGCAAGTGCACGCGCGCGGGCACCGCCTGACCGCCAATCCCGACGATCTGGCGCCGATCTACCGGCAGGCGACCGCGCTTGCCGTGCCCTTGCGCGAAGGCGGCGGGACGCGCATCAAGATACTGGAAGCGATGGCGATCGGCTGCCCGGTGGTTGCCAGCGCCAAGGCGGTCGAGGGGTTGGGCCTGACCCCGGGCATGCACTATCTTGCAGCCGAAAGCCCGGACGGCTTCGCCAATGCACTTGCCGGCTTGATCCGCGATCGGGGGCGCGCCGAAGCCATGGTTGCCGCCGCCGCGGAGTTCGTCCGCAGGAACAACGGAGCCGCGGCGGTTGCGCGTGCCGTTCGCCGTGCCGTGGAAAGTGTGGCGGCCGGTCCGAAGGACGGGCGCCGCTGACCACCGCGTGGGGGCGCCCGAAGAGACGCCAAGCCCCTGCAAACGAGGCCCCGTGATCGCGCTGCTGAAGCCGGGCAGGGTGGCGATCTTGCGGATTTTGTGCTAAACGGTTCAGGCCATGTCCGGTTCCGCGCTCTGGAAATACGCGGCCACTCCGTCCGCCGAGAAGGCCGAGCTGATCTCAAGAGTCGTCGTGCTCGAAGAGGGTGTACGCGATGCGCGTGCGGTCCGCAGGTTCGCCCAGGCCTTCTTCCCGGCCGTCCAGATAGAAAGCGTGCGTTCCTTGAAACCCTACCCGGACAGCGCGACCGGTCGGGATGCCGTCATATTCCTGTTCGTCAGCAACGAGATCAGCGAACGCGGTGCCGCAGAAAGCGTCGCGGCGTTCAGGTCACACAGCGAATGCAACGCGAATTGCCCCGTCGTCATGCTGTCGAACGACCTTGAAAAGGAAGCCGCCCTGCGCGCGATCGCCGCCGGAGTGGACGAGATCGTGATCCGGCGCAAGCTGAAGGAAGACACCTTTCATGTCGCGATCGCCAAGGCCATGAAGGCCTGGCGCAGGAGACTGACGACGCAAAGGCAGGCCGAACAGCAGCTAAGGCTTTCCCGCATGCTCGCGCACGACATGAGGAACCCCATTTCCGCGATCCGCTGGGCTGCCGAGGATATCCTGAACGACGATACCGGCTTGTCCGAGCCAACGAGCCGCAAGCTTCAGCTTGTCCACAGGGCGTCACAGGAGGCCTTGTCGATCATCCAAAGGAAGCTTGAGGAAATCCAGCTGGATGTCAGCAGTACCGGAGAGGTTCTGACGCGCGCGGAAATGCTGCTCGAGATCATCGACCAGATGAGGATACTTCACGCGATACGCCTTCAACAGGCCGGTGGCATCATAGAGGTCGGGCCGCTCGGGGATCTTCCCGTTTCCATCTTCTCGATGCGAAACATCCTGCTGAACCTGATCGACAACTCGATCAAGTATCATTCCGATGCGGCGCTGCGGATCGAGATTCATGCGGACCCCGCGTGCGGCGCGCCGAACCTGGTCTACAGGGATAACGGTTCAGGCATCGCGAAGCAGCAGATCGAACGGATCTTCGATCAGGATGCGACATCAACAGGCAACGGGCTGCGATTCATCTCGGATCTGGTGCGATCGGAAGGCGGCGTGGTGGCTTGTGACAGCGATGGGCAAAGCTTCACCGAATTCCGCATGACGTTCTAGCGGCCCCGACGCGGGACCGGCAAACCGCACGCGCTGCGGCGCGGCCCGGTGGAAAAGGCCGCACCGCGCCATCGTCAGGCGCTTGCGACGATCACCTCGACGCCCGCCTGGGCCAGCACGCCGGACAGGGCGGGCGGCGGGGGGGCATCCGTTATCAGCCTGGCGATGCGCCCGAGCGTTGCCACGTCGAAGACAGCCTTCCGGCCAAGCTTGCTGTGATCGGCGACGATGGTGACCCGTTCGGACCTTTCGATCATGGCGCGCGCGATTTCCGCCTCCTGCAGGTCGAAATCCATGATCGACGCGCCGTCCAGCGCGCCGACCGTCAGGATGGCGTGCTGGGCGCGGAAGTTGCGGATCTGCTCGACCGCGAGCGGCCCGAGGTTTTCGCCGACCTCGACGTTGAAGGCCCCGCCGACCATGAAGACCTTGCTGGTGCGGTTGGCCGCGACAAGCGCGGCGATCCGCGGCGAATTGGTGATGACCGTCAGGTGCGGCACGGCGGCCAGAGCCTCGGCCACCGCGACGGTCGTGCTTCCGGTATCGATGAACAGCGTATCGCCCGGCTGGAAGCAGCGCGCGGCGGCAAGGGCGATTGCCTTCTTGGCGTCCCGGTTGTGGCCAAGCCGCTGCGCATAGGGGCTTTCGGTGGCATCGGGGTCCGCCTCGGGCGACAGCGCGCGCGCGCTGCCGTGGTATTTGCGCAAACGCCCGGCATCGTCCAGAAGCGCCAGATCACGGCGGACGGTCTCGCGCGATACATCAAGGCGGCTTGCCAATTCCTCGACGCTGACCTCTTTCCTGAGGCTCACGAAGGCGACGATCTCATCTCTTCTGGCTTTGGGGTCCATCTGTGCCCGTCCGGTCGCTGCCCGCCCGAGGACCGGGCGGGCAGCAGCCACGTTTCTGTCACCGATAGGGATAACCGGCCTTTTCCATGTTCGTGGCATAGGCCTTGAACGCATCGACCACCTTGGCCGAGCGCGGGCTGGAGGCCGAAACCTCGTCCCAGAAGCCTTCGGCATCCTTCACGACCTGGGCCCATTCCTCTGCCGGAAGCTGGGTCAGTTCCATCTTCTCGCCCTCGACGCGCAGCTTCGCCTCGCCGCCCCAGTACCAGCCAAGGCGGTAGTAGTGCGACTGGTCGATCGACATGCGGAAAAGTTCCTGAAGATCGGCCGGAACCTTGTTCCAGCTTTCCGTGTTGGCAAAGTAGCTGCCGAACCAGGCGCCGGTGACGGCGTTGTTGAGCGCGTAGTTGCACACATCGGCCCAGCCCACCTCATAGGCTTCGGTGAAGCCGCACCAGGCCACCCCGTCGATCTCGCCGGTCTGCATCGCGACCTCGACGTTGTCCCACGGGATCGTCACCGGGATCAGGCCGTACTTGGACAGGAACTTGCCGGCGGTCGGAACGCCGAAGACGCGCAGGCCGTTCATGTCGGCCAGGCTGCGGATCGGCTTGTCGACGGTGAAGATGTGAAGCGGATCCCAGGACCCGGTCGAAAGCCAGGTGACGTTTTCGACCTCGGAATAGGCTTCTTCCCAGATCTCCTTCAGCCCGTAGTAACGGAAGAGCGCCGTCACATCGAGCGGATAGCGGGTGGCAAAGGGGAAGTAGCCGCCGAAGACCGAGATATCGACGGGGGAGGCCATCGTCGCCTCGTCGGACTGCACCGCATCGAGAACGCCGGACTGCATGGCGCGGAAAAGGTCTGCCGTCGGGACAAGCTGGTCGGCGTAGAAAAGCTCGATCTCCATCTCGCCGTTGGCGGCGATGTTGAAGGCCTCGATCTGCGGCTTGATCACATGCGCGCCAAGGGGGGCGCCCGAATAGGTCTGCAGGCGCCATTTGATCGGGCCGGTCTGGGCGCTCACATAGGGTGCGGCAAGGGTCGATCCGGCGACGGCGCCGGCGCCGATCCCGGCACGGCGCAGGAAGTCGCGGCGGGAGGAAAGGATCTTCTCGGACGGACTGGTCTTCTTGATGTCTTCACTCATGGGAACCTCCTTGGTTGGTCGTTTGTCGTTCTTTCTTGGTGGTCTTAGCCCTTGACGTTCATGTGCTCGGGCAGCCAGAGCGCCAGTTGCGGGAAGAACATGAGAAGCACGATCGTCAGCACCATGATCGCGGCGAAGGGCCAGATCGACCGGTAGATGTCGATCAGCGTGATCTCCTTCGGCGCGAGCGAGCGCATGAGGAACAGGTTATAGCCGAAGGGGGGGGTGATATAGGCGATCTGGCAGGTGATCGTGTAGAGGATGCCGAACCAGATGAGCTGCCCGTCAAAGCCCAGGTCCAGCGTCTTCACAAGCGGGATGTAAAGCGGCGCCACGATGACAAGCATCGCGGTGTCGTCAAGGAACGTGCCCATCACCAGGAAGCTGAGCTGCATCATGATGATCACGGTCCAGGGCGACAGGTTCCACTGGGTGATGAACAGGTTCTCGATCGCCTTGACCGCGCCCAGCCCGTCGAACACCGCCCCGAAGGCCAATGCGGCCAGGATCAGCCAGAGGAACATGCAGCTGATCGACAGCGTCTTCATCGAGGTTTCGCGCACGAGCCGCCAGGTGAAGCGCCCCTTGACCACCGCCGCCAGCGTCGCGCTGAAGGCGCCGACGGCCGAACTTTCAACAAGGCTGGTGAAGCCGAAGACGAAAAGCCCGGTCATCAGGAAGAAGATGACGAAGGGAATGATCCCCGCCCGTGCCAGGGCCAGCTTTTCCGAAAGCGGCATGTTCAGGTCTTCGTCCGGGACGACCGGCGCAAGAGAGGGGTTCATGCGGGCGCGCACCGCGATGTAGATCACGAAAAGCGCCGCCATGATGAGGCCCGGGACAAGCCCCGCGAACCAGAGCTTCGAGACCGGCTGCCGCGCGATCATCCCGTAAAGGACCAGAACGACCGAGGGCGGGATCAGGATGCCCAGCGACGATCCGCCCTGCACCACGCCAGAGATCAGAACCTTGTCGTAACCCCTGCGCAGCATCTCGGGCAGGGCGATGGTGGCGCCGATGGCCATGCCCGCGACCGAAAGACCGTTCATCGCCGAGATGATGACCATCAGGAAGATCGTGCCGATGGCAAGCCCGCCACGCACGCGGCCGAACCAGACATGCAGCATCCGGTAGAGATCCTCGGCGATGCCGGCCTCCGACAGGATGTAGCCCATGTAGATGAACATCGGCAGGGTCAGCATCGCGTACCAGTTGAACAGCTTGAACACCTGGTTGAACGGCAGTTCGATCGCGCCGTTGCCGTACAGCAAGAGCGCGGAGGCCGCGGCGACGAACCCGATGACGGCAAAGACGCGTTGCCCCGTCGCCAGCAGGAACAGCATGGCGCCGAACATGGCGAGGGCGATCATTTCATAGGTCATCAGAGCGTCTTTCCGCGCAGCACGGCGATATTCTTGAACAGGATCGAAACGCCCTGAAGAAGCATCAGAACGGTGCAGGCGACCATCAGCGACTTGATCGGTATGACCGAGGGGTTCCACACGGAAAACCGGCGTTCGCCCGTCGCGATCGCGTATTCGAGGCTGGAGATTCCGCCCATGAGGAGCGTCACGAGGAAGAACAGCAGGCAGACGCTTGTCACCACCTCGACGATCGCGCGGCCCCTGTCGGTCAGGTGGCTGTAGATCAGGTCCATGCGCACATGGTCGTTGTTCTTCAGCGTGATCGACCCGCCCATGAAGTAATAGGCCGCCAGCGTGAACTGGGTGAACTCGATCGCCCAGTGGACGGGCATCTTGATGACGTTGCGGGTAAAGGCATCAAGGATGAGCGTCGCCGCCATCACGAAGATCAGCGAAGCGGCCAGATAACCGACCAGATCCGAGATTCGGTCGACAAACCGGACGTAACCCGCCATCAGACGCTGCATTCCACCTCTCCCTCCGGGCGCGCGGCTTCTGGACCCGCATTCAGCCCATTGCGCCACCGGGCCGGGCGCTTGGTCCGTGCCTCGGCGGGGCCGTACCCGAGGCAACCATGCTTTTGACCTGATAGTCAACTATTATTGTCGAAAACGGTCAAACCGCAGGCGACAGGGTGTTTTCCGATTAAATTCATATTTATCAGGTAAATGGCGAAGATATCGGAGATTCATGGGCTCCTTCCCGACCTCGAACCTGATCGAGGTGTGCCTGTTTCCACGCAAAATGTTGACTGAACGGTCGCAAGATGCTTCAAATCGATCACTGGATGCACATAATTCGGTCAGTGCCGGATTCGGCACCGGCAATGGCGGAACATGACCCGGACCACGCGAACCTCTGCGCCGCATTCCTGCGATGTCGCCGTCATCGGGGCGGGGGTCGTGGGCTGCGCGGTCGCGCGCCGCTTCGCGCTTGCGGGGGCCAGCGTTGTCGTGGTCGAGCGCGGGGCCGATATCCTGTCGGGGGCCTCCAAGGCCAACAGCGCGATCCTGCATACCGGCTTCGATGCGCCGCCGGGGTCGCTGGAACTCGACCTCGTGAAGGCGGGGCGGGAGGAATACCTGTCGATCCACCGCGACCTTGGCCTGTCGATCGTGAAGACCGGCGCGCTGGTCTGCGCCTGGACCGACGCGGAGGCGGACGGCCTTGCGGCCATCGCGGGGCAGGGGCGGGAAAACGGCATCGCCGATCTGGACGTGATCGACGCCACCGCGGTGCGCGCGCTGATGCCCGGCCTCGCGCCAGAGGTGCGCGCGGCGGTCGAGGTGCGCGGCGAACATGTGATCGACCCCTGGTCTGCGCCGCTTGCCTATGTCACGCAGGCGCTCGCGCTTGGCGCAAAGGTCTGGCGCGGGTGCGAGCTTTTGTCGGGCCGTTTCGACGGCGACTGGCTGCTTGACACTTCGCGCGGGGGCCTCCGGGCGGGCGCCGTCATCAACGCCGCCGGCCTTTTCGGGGACGATGTCGACCGCAGGCTGGGCCTGGCCCCGGATTTCACCATCCGGCCGCGCAAGGGCCAGTTCATTGTTCTGGACAAGGCCGCGGCGCGCCATGTGCCGAAGATCGTGCTGCCGGTGCCGAACGAGATCACCAAGGGTGTGGTGATCTGTCCGACGGCCTTCGGAAACGTGCTTGTCGGCCCGACCGCGGAAGAACAGGACGACCGGACCCGCGCCACCGTGGAGACCGCGACGCTGGAGATGCTGCGCGATCATGGCGGCCGCCTGGTTCCCGCGCTGCGCGACATCCCGGTCACCGCCGTCTATGCGGGGCTGCGGCCGGGGACCGAGAAGAAGCACTACCGGGTGACCGCCCGTACCGAAAGCCGGGCGATCACGCTGGGGGGGATCCGGTCGACCGGCCTCAGCGCCGCGCTGGGTCTTGCGCAACACGCGCTGCGGCTGTTCGAAGCTTTCGGGATGCCCCTTGGGCCGCCCGCCGCAATCCCTCCGGTCACGGTCCCCAACCTGACGGAAGCCGAACCGCGCGACTGGCAGCGCCCGGATCACGGCGAAATCGTCTGTCACTGCGAAATGGTCACCCGCCGGGAAATCGAGGCGGCGCTGGCAGGCCCGCTGCCACCGGGCGATTTCGGCGGCCTCCGGCGGCGGACCCGGGCGGGCATGGGCCGGTGCCAGGGGTTCTACTGCAACGCCCGCCTGGCCGAGATGACGCGCGGGCGCTTCCGCGTTCCCCTGGCCGTGGAGCCCGAGGGATGAGCGATCACGATGTCATCGTCGTCGGCGGCGGACCGGCGGGCGTGGCCGCGGCCCTTGCGCTGCGCGCCGAAGGGGTCGGGCGCGTGGCGATTGTCGACCGGGAACCCGTGTTGGGCGGCGCCACCCGGCATTGCGCGCATTCGCCGTTCGGGATGCGGGAATTCGGGCGGGTCTACCTTGGCGCTGCCTATGGCCGCCGGCTTGAACGGGACGCCCGCGCCGCGGGCATCACGGTCCTGACCGGGCATTCGGTGACCGGGCTGGGCGATGACGGCACCCTTTCGGTCGCCCATCCCGGCGGCGTGGGCACGCTGTCCGCCGACCGGGTCGTCCTGGCGACCGGTGCGCGCGAGATGCCGCGCTCCGCGAGGATGCTGCCGGGCGACCGTCCGGTCGGCATCCTGACGACGGGCGCACTGCAATCCTATGTCGCCTTTCACGGCCTGATGCCGTTCCGCCGGCCGGTGATCCTCGGGTCCGAACTTGTGACGCTTTCCGCGGTCCTGACCTGCCTGACCCACGGTGCCCGGCCGGTTGCCGTTCTTGAAACCGGGCCGGTCCCCCTCGCGCGTGCCCCCCTCCGCTGGTTTCCGGGCGTGATGGGGGTGCCCTTCAGGACCGGCGTCGGGATCGTCGACATCATCGGCCGTGACCGGGTCGAGGCGGTCAGGATCCGCCGGGGCGGGCAGGAGGAGGTTCTGGACTGCGACGGGCTTCTGCTGACCGGGCGTTTTACCCCGGAAGCCGCGCTTCTGTGGCAGGCGGGGCATGGCGTCGACCGCGGCAGCGGCGGCCCCCTGATCGACCAGACCGGCCGCACGGCGAACCCGCGCTATTTTGCCGCCGGCAATCTCCTGCGTCCGGTGGAAACCGGCGGCTGGGCCTTTCGCGAAGGGCGCGCCATCGGCCGGGCGCTGGCCGCCGACCTGCGCCGTGCGCCAAGTGCCGCCACGACAGTGCCGGTCGCGGTCGAAGGGCCGGTCAAGCTTGTCGTGCCCAACATCATCCGCAGGGGTGAACGCCCCGCTGCGGGGTTCGACCGGTTCCAGCTGCGCTTCCTGCGCCCCTGCAAGGGCACCCTCGCGCTGGTGATCGACGGGCGCCCGGCACATCGTCTGAGCGGATCGTGGCTGCCGGAGCGGCGGGTACTGATGCCCATGCCGACGGCGGTCTGCCAAGCCGACAGCATCCGTTTCGAATTCCGGGAGGACCGCTGATGCGGGTTGCGGCCATTGACCAGGGCACGACATCGACCCGCTGCCTTGTCATCGGGGACGGCGGGGCATGGCGCGTCGCGGCAAGCCGCAGACATGGGCAGCATCATCCCCACGCGGGATGGGTCGAACATGACCCCGAAGAACTGCTGGCCAACATCCGCGCGGTTCTGGAGGCGGCCGGTCCCGTCGATGCCATCGCCATCGCCAACCAGGGCGAAAGCTGCCTGGCCTGGGATGCGGTTACCGGCGCCCCGCTTTCGCCGGTGATCGTCTGGCAGGACGCGCGCACCGCCGACCGGCTTGCCGCCCTTCCCGAAGGGTCGGAGGATCTTTCGCGGCGGATCTGCGGCCTGCCGCTCGACCCCTATTTCTCCGCCAGCAAGCTGGCGTGGACGCTTCGCGAACTTCCGGCGGTGGCCAAGGCGCGGCGCGAAGGGCGGCTTCGGCTGGGAACCACCGATGCGTTCTTCCTTGACCGGTTGTGCGGCGCGTTCCTGACCGACCGCGCGACGGCCTCGCGCACCGGGCTTCTGGACCTGGCCACCGGCGGCTGGAGCGCCGAGCTTTGCGCGCTTCACGGGGTGCCGATCGACTGCCTGCCCCCCGTGGTCGATGTGGACGCGGGGTTCGGCACCATCGACGGCGTGCCCGTCCGGGTGTCGATCGTCGACCAGCAGGCGGCGCTATTCGGGCATGGCTGCCGGGCACCGGGCGATTGCAAGATCACCTTCGGGACCGGGGCTTTCATGCTGGCCGTCACGGGTGCGGCGCGGCCGGAAACCGACGGGCTCCTTCCCACCGTGGGCTGGAGCCGGACGGGCTCGGGCACCACTTTCGCAGTCGAGGGCGGGGTCTATGACGCGGGGGCCGCACTGGAATGGGCGCGCGGCATCGGTCTTTATTCCAGCCATGACGAACTGGCCGGTTTCGACGGCCCTTCGGCGCTGGCGCGGGGGATCGTCTTCGTACCCGCCCTTTCGGGGCTTGCCGCGCCCTACTGGGACCGTGACGCGGCGCCCCTTTTCATCGGCATGGACCACGCCACCGACCGTCGCGACCTTGTGCGCGCGGTGCTGGAGGGGATTGCCATGCTGACCGTCGGTCTACTCGATGCCGCCGCGCCGGTCGTTCCGGCGGGGCACCCGGTGTCGATCGACGGCGGTCTGTCGGCAAGCCCCTATTTCGCCCGGTTCCTTGCGGCGGCGTCCGGCCGCCGGATCGTGGTTCCCCGGATGCATGAACTGACCGCGCTTGGCCTTGCGGAACTGGCCGGGGCGGAGGTGCGCGAAATTCGCGGTCAGGCCGCCGTCTTCGAGCCGGAGGCGATGGTGTCCGGCGACGACCAAGCCCGCTTTGCCGAGGCCGTCGCGCGAGCCCGGGGCTGGCGCGGCCTCTAGCGGGGCGGGCGCTTGCATGTGTCGCGGTCCCAGACGATGTCGGGCAAGACCGCCCGGGATGGCAGCCAGGCCGGGACGATCCGGGAAAGCCATGGATGATGAATGCGGGCATCGCGGCGGTTGCTGACCTGTCGGTAGCTGGCGAGACGGCCTTCAACGCGCGGGCCAGCAAGGCCACGTCCTAAATCGGCGAACAGGCGGCGATCCTGAGCGTGGCGGACGATGCGAGCGTCCGCGCGGCGCTTGGCCTTGATGGCGCTTCCTACGTTCTCGTCTTCGGGCCCGAGGGCGATAACGCCCCAGGGCTCTTTGCCCTACTGTTCGGGCAGAGCGGTGACGATCTGCGTCGTGACGCGGCGCATTGGCCGCTGCGGGCCCTGCCGTCACCAGAGCGCACGCGCAGACCCGCTGACAACAGCATCGCGGCCGGATGCCATCGACCCTCGCCAGGGTCTCTGGTGCCGGTATCACAACTGGTCACATCACCTCTCGCGGCCTCAGGGCCCGTGCCGCGAGGTGCCGGTGGAACGGGCGGTGATGGTCAAGGTAGCCGCGCAGGTGGGGCGCCTTTTCCGCCAGCGCGTCGAACTTCCGTTGCTGGGCCGCGATCTCTTCCCCGCTGATCGGACGGATGCCCTTGGCACTGCTCACGTCGCCATGCCAGCCGCCGACCTGCGCCCAGTCCTTGGGCGCCTCGCGCTGCCATTCGAAAGCGCGGGCGACGTGCGGCAGGCCGATCCTTTGCCACAAGGCGCCGATCACGCCCTCGGTGTCGGCGCGCACGTCTTCGGCGGAGATAACGGGCGGTATGTCGCCCCCAGCCTCCAGCGCGTCGAAATGCACGGCCTGCGCCTCAAGCCCGATTTCTTCCAGGGTCAGGTCGGGGTCGAGCTTGTGGTAGGACGGGATCGAGGCGATGGGGTCGCGGACCAGGAAGACATTGGTCAGCCGCCCGGCAAAGTCCCTGTCGTCCAGAAGATGCGGCATGACGTAGTAGGACATGTCCTTGAAGAAGACCGGTCCCTTTTCCGCCCGTTCGAGGATCATGTCGCGTATTGCGCCGTAGCTGGTCGGATGGTCCTTCTGCACGTCGAAATGCGGCATCCGGCGAACCTGGCGGTGCACATAATAGTCGTACATGAAGGGTTCGTGCAGGCAGTCCAGATCGCCGCGTTCGCGCATGATGCGTTCGATGGCCGTGGACATGGATCGCGGATGCGACCACATCGCGATGATCGGGTGTGGGCTCATGCCTTCATCCTTTCGTTCGTCGGGTCAAAGGGGGGTGCGTCAAGAACCCGCGCCGGGACCGTGCGGCCGAGGATCTCGACCGTCAGGCCGTCGCGCAACCCGCGCTGGCGCAGATAGGCAAGGGCCAGCGCCTGTCCGCAGCGATGCCCCCATCCGCCCGAGGTGACGATGCCGACCGGCCTGCCGTCGTGGAAGAGGGGATGACTGTAGAACGGGTCGACCTCGTCCGTATCGACTGCCAGAAGAACCATTTCCCAACGGTCCTCAGCCGCCATCCGCCGGGTCAGCGAGGCGCGCCCTGCGAACTCGCGCCCCTCGGGCCGGACAAGCTGCCCCGCGCCCGTCTCGGCCGGGGTGCGTTCGGTGGTGAAGTCGGCACCCCAGGCGCGGTAGCCCTTCTCCAGCCGCATGGAGTTCATCGCATGGGCGCCGAAAAAGCCCATCCCATGCTGCTTGCCCGCCGCCTCAAGCGCGTCGAAAAGCGCCGGCAGGTCGTCGCGCCGGGCGTGCAGTTCCCAGCCGAGTTCGCCGATGTAGGACACCCGCAGAGCCCGGACCGGGATGCCCGCGACGGCGATTTCACGAACGCTCAGCCAGGGGAAGCCGGCGCCAAGGTCCGCATCCGTCACCCCGGCAAGGATGGCGCGCGACTTTGGACCCATCAGCGCGATGATGCCCCAGATATCCGTCACCCGGTCTATGGTCAGATCGAATCCCGCGGCGCGGGCGCGCAGCAGGTCTTCGTCCATCTCCTCGGCGGCGGCGGCCGATGTCAGGTAGAAACGGTCCTTGGCCAGGGCGGACACGGTGAATTCCGATTGTGTCCCCCCAGCGGGCGTCAGCGCGTGGATCAGACCGATGCGGCCCAACCGGGGTGCCTTGTTCGCGCCAAGGCTGTCCATGAAGGCGTGCGCGTCGGGGCCAGCCACCTCGAACTTGGAAAAGACGGACAGATCGGCCAGCCCCGCCGCCGTCGTCACCAACGCGACCTCTCGCGCGACGGGGGCAAACCAGTTCGCACGGCGGAACGTCGGGACCGCCGCGTCGCCGGGGCGATCGGAAAACCAGTTCGGACGTTCCCAGCCATAGGCCGCGCCCATCACCGCGCCCCGTGCGATCATCCTGTCATGCAGCGCAGACAGGCGCTTGCCGCGGGCGGCGGGGCGTTCCTCGTAGGGGTAGTGGACGCCGAACTGCAGGCCGAAGCATTCCACCGCCTTCCTGACGCGGTAGTCGCGGTCGGCCCAGGATCCGAAGCGGCGGCTGTCGACGGCCAGGGCATCCATCGGCGGCGCGCCGTGGGTCATCCAGTGTGCCAGGAACCAGCCCGCGCCGCCACCTTCCATGACCCCCATCGACGATCCGGTCAGAAGCCAGGCGTCCGGGAGCCCGTGCGCCGGGCCGATCAGCGGGTTCGCGTCGGGGGTGAAGGTGATCGGCCCGTTGACGACGGACTTGATCCCGCCGGTCTCGAGCGCCGGGATCCGTGCCATCGCGGCCATGATGATATGTTCCACCCGGTCAAGATCGGGCGCCATCAGTTCCGCCCCGAATTCGGGCGGAACGCCGTCGATCGACCAGGGCTGCGCGTCCTTTTCGTATGGCCCGAGGATCAGCCCGTCGCGTTCCTGCCGGACATACCAGCTTTCCTCCGGGTCGCGGATCATCGGCAGTTCGGGAAGGCCCTTGGCGATGCGCTCGGCCACGGCCGGCACCGTGTCGGTGACAAGGTATTGGTGCAGGACGGGGACAGAGGGGACGTTCAGCCCCATCATGTGACCGATTTCCCAGCCCCAGGTGCCGGCGGCGTTGACGATGTGGCGGGCGCGGATCACCTCCCTCGCGGTTTCGACCCGCCAGCGATCGCCCTCGCGCCGGATCGCCGTCACCGGGTTCTGGCGCAGGATCGTCGCGCCGTTCCCGCGCGCGACCTGAGCCATGGCGTTGGTGGCAAGCGTCGGGTCCACATGGCCGTCGTCGGGTTCGTAGATGCCGCCAAGGATGCCTTCGGTCCGCGCCAGCGGATGCAGTTCGGCCACCGCCTCGGGGCTGGTCAGAAGGCGAAGGTCGTAGCCGGTGAACTTCGACAGGCCCGCGACATGGGCAAATTCGTCCATCCGGTCGGGGTTCGAGGTGATGCGCATCGCGCCGGAGCGGTGAAAGCCGCAGGTGCCCCCGGTTTCTTCCGGCAGGATGTCGCGGTAAAGCCGGACGGAGGTGGCGCGAAGTTCCTGAATCGTCGGGTTGTGCGCGAAATGCGTGCAAAGCCCCGCCGCGTGCCAGGTCGAACCGTGTGTCAGATCGTTCTTTTCGGTCAGAACGACGTCTTTCCAGCCCGCCTTCGTCAGGTGGTACAACAGCGACACGCCCATCGCGCCGCCGCCGATGATAAGGACCTGCGCGTCCATCGTCATGCTTTCATCCGTTCGCCAGTGGGATCGAAGGGCGGGCGTTCCAGTACCCTTGCCGGGTAGTGCTGCCCCGCGATCTCGATTTCAAACCTGCGCGCCGCCGTCTGCGGCGGCCTTTCCCCCGGCGCGATGGCGATCATGCCCAGCGCCAGACCCTTGTGCGTCCGCGCGCCCCGCGCCCCCGAAGTTGTCAGCCCGACGACCGCGCCGCCTTCGCGGATCGGTTCGTCATGAAGGACAAGCGGGCGCCCGTCGATCTCGAACAGATGGAGCCGCCGCCGCAGCCCCTCGGTTCGCTGGCGTTCCAGCGCGGGCTTGCCAAGGAAGTCCTTGCTCCAGTCCAGGGTAAAGCCCAGCCCCGCCTCGAGCGGCGTGATCTCGGGGCCAAGGTCGTGACCCCAGTGGCGGAAGCCCTTTTCGATCCGGCAGCCGTCAAGCGCATAGTGGCCAAGGGGCCGTGCGCCCCGGCCGTGAAGCGCATCGAAGACGGCGCAACCCAGTTCGGCGGGGATCGAAAGTTCCCAGCCAAGTTCGCCGACGAAACTGACCCGCGTGGCGCGCGCGGGCACGCCTGCCACCGTCACGTCGCGCGCGCTGGCAAAGGGGAAATCCCGCCAGTCGTCGGGGGAAATTGCCGCCAGCAGATCGCGCGATCCAGCCCCCATGACGCCGATCACGACCTCGTCTTCGGTCCTGTCGGCGATGACGACGCGCCCGCGCGCATTGCGCCGCAGCCAGGCAAGGTCGCGCCAGCGCGTCGCCGCACCCGAGGTGACGCGAAACAGCTCCGGACCAATCCGGGTAACGGTCACATCCGCCTCTATCCCGCCCTTGGCGTTCAGGAGTGGTGTGTAGACGGCTTGACCTTCTGCGACATCAACATTGCCAGCCGCCAGGTATCCGAGGGCTGAAAGTGCATCCGGACCGGACAAATCGAACTTTCCGAAGGGCGACAGGTCGATCAGCGCGGTGCCGTGTTCCATCGCCGCCGCCTCCCGGTGGACGTGGTCCTGCCAAGGCTGTTCGCCCACCGAATAAGGCAGGGCGCGATCGTCTTCCCCCGTCGCATACCAGATCCCGCGTTCCCAGCCCGCGGTCAGGCCGAAGACCGCGCCGGCGGCCGCCCAGCGATCGTGCAGCGCCGATCTGCGCAGGCCGCGCCCCGCCTTTGGCTGCTTGAAGGGCCAGTGCAGGCCGAAGACGTCGGCCACCGCCTCTGCCATGCGCGCCTCGACATGGGCGGCGGCGGCGGTCAGCGGATCGACGCGCGCGATGTCGGCCTCCCACAGGTCGATGGGCGCCGCGCCCTCGATCATCCAGTCGGCAAGAACGCGCCCGACACCGGCGGAGGACATGACGCCGACCGAATTCATCCCCGCCGCGACGAAAAGGCCATCGACCTCGTTCGTCTGGCCGATCAGCGGCCGCGAATCCACCGCAAAGCTTTCCGGCCCGTTCATGAAGTGCTGGATGCCGGCCTTTTCAAGCGAGGGGATCAGCGCAAGCGCCGCCTCCATGAAGGGGGCGAACTGGTCCCAGTCCTGAGAAAACTCTAGGAAGGGGCGGTCGCCCTCCGGGCCATGCGGATCCCAGCATTTGGCATGCGGCTCGAACCCGCCGATCACCAGCTTGCCCGCATCGCCCTTCACATAGATGCCGCGATCCAGGTCGCGCAGCACCGGATAGGGATGGGGCAGATGCGGCATCGGTTCGGTCACGACATACATGTGTTCGACCGCCTGCAACGGCAGCGCCACACCCGCCGCATCGGCAAGCTTCTTCGACCACGCGCCTGCGCAAAGCGCCACACGATCCGCCGCGATCAGGCTGCCGTCGGCAAGCCGCACGCCACGGGCACGGCCGTTTTCGACGACCAGCGCGGCAACGTTCACCCCTTCGCGGATGTCGGCGCCGCCGGCACGGGCGGCCCTGGCATAGGCCATGCACAGATCGACCGGGTTGACGTTCGCGTCCTCCTCGACCCGCAGCGCGCCGACGATCCCGCTGCTATCGACCCCGGGGATGGCCAGCGCGGTTCCGTCAAGGAGGGTCGGGGTCAGCGCGAAATGGCGGCCAAGGGCGGCGATGCGGCGCAGTTCGTCCATGCGCGCCTCGTTGCGCGCCAGCCAGTAGCCCCCGGTCCTGCGGTAGCCGGTCGAAAGCCCGGTTTCGGCCTCAAGCCTGGGGAAAAGCTCGCCCGCGTACATGGCAAGGCGGGTGCCGTTCGGCGTGGCGCGCAGGGGCCCGACGATGCCCGCCGCGTGCCAGCTTGTGCCCGAAGTCAACTGGTTGCGTTCCAGAAGAACGACGTCGCCTTCGCCCCGTCGCGTCAGATGATAGGCAAGGCTGAGCCCGATCGCGCCGCCGCCGATGATGAGGGTCCGTGCCATCCCCAACCCCAGTAAACCGTCCGAACCACTGATCCCGCGAGAAGGGCATTGATCAAGCCCGCGCGCGCAGTATTAAAGTTTCTAATGACAGTTAGAACCTTCAAGGGCCGTCCCGCCAGAGCGGCGATGCTGGCCGCCCGGGCGCAAAGGGAACAATGACGTGTCCAGTTCGGATCGTTTTCCAAGAAAAACAGGCAGTTCCCCCGACCTGAACCTGTTCCGCGCGGTCGAGGTCTTCATGGCCGTCGCGGAAATGCAGCAGGTGACGACGGCCGCCCATGCCCTTGGCATGACGCAATCCGCCGCCTCGCAGCATCTCAAGAACCTTGAAACGGCTTTCGGGGTCAAGTTCATCGACCGCTCGCAGCGGCCGATTGCGCTGACCCATGCGGGGGGCGTGCTGCAACGGCACGGCTTCCGGCTCCTGAACGAGATCGAGGATCTGAAGGCAAACATCCGGCGGCTCAACGCCTCGACCCTGCCGGTCCTGCGGATGGGGCTTCTGGCGTCGATCGCCACGACGCTGACGCCGGGTCTTTTCGACTTCGTGGTGGAAGATCTCGGCGTGCCGGAACTGATCCTGTCGGCAGGTCTTGCCACCGACCACCGGTCGGCGCTTTATGCCCGCCAGATCGACCTCGCGGTGACATCCGAACTGGTGCGCAGCGATGACGACCATCACGCGATCCCCGTTCTGGACGAGCCTTTTTATCTCGTTCTGCCAGAGGATTATGACGGCGATCCGGCGGATATGGACGAGATTTCCGCGCGCCTGTCGCTGGTGCGTTTCGGCGTTGCGACCCCGGTCGGCCGGCGGACCGACCAGCATCTGCAACGCTGCCGCCTGCACTTCCCGCGGGCGATGGAGGCGGACCGCGCCTCGATGGTCGTCGCGGGCGTCGTGACCGGCAAGTGTTTCGCAATCCTGTCGCCATCGCTCCTGATCGACGCGGTGGCCGAAGGCATGCGCCTGAGGATCGAACCCTTGCCGTTTCCGGGCTTTCGCCGCCGCATCCAGGTGGTGACGCGGACCGGCGAACATGACGCCATCGCCGATGCGCTGGCCGGGCAATGCGCGCGGATCCTGAAGACGCATTTCGCCCTGCGCTTCCCCGCGCTGGCGGGCGAGGTGGAATATCACAGCCTTCCGGCGGCGTGACGGGCAGGCGGCTAATCGGTATCATTAGTAAATTCGATGCTTCATTCCGCCTCTGGCCGGAACGCGAATGCGGTGGGTAGTCTTGGCCCAGATCCTCAGCACACGGGACGTCATGCACAGCGACGACGAACAGGCGACGCGCACCAGCCGGCGGGAAGGTCGCAGCGAACGGATGAAGGCCCGTGCCGCGCGCACGGCCCTGGCCGCCCCCTATACCCTGCGGCGCACCGCCATCGTCAGCCTGATCGACGACGAGGCGATCGCCACGATCGAGGCGAACGCCGACCGGATCCTTGACGAGATCGGGATGGAGTTTCGCGGCGATGCCGAAACGCTGGAGATCTTTCGCAATGCGGGCGCGCGGGTGGACGGCCCGCGTGTGCGCTTCGATCCCGGCTGGTGCCGCGACAGGATCAGGACCGCGCCGCCCGTCTTCACCCAGCACGCCCGCAACCCTGCCCGTTCGGTCCAGATCGGCGGGAACGCCCAGGTCTATTGCCCAAGCTTCGGCCCGCCTTTCGTCCACGACGTCGAAAGGGGCCGCCGCTATGCGACGATCGAGGATTTTCGCAACATCACGAAGATCCACCACCAGCTTGGGGCGGTGAACCATTCCGGCGGCGTGGTGGTGGAACCCGTCGATCTGCCGGTGCCGATCCGCCACCTGCACATGGCGCACGCGCATCTGACGCTGAACGACAAGCCCTTCATGGGTGCCGTGACCGCGCCCGAACGCGCCCGCGACACGATCGAGATGTGCAGGCTCGCGATGGGCGCCGACTTCGTCGACCGCAACTGCGTGCTCTATTCGGTGGTCAACACCAACGCGCCCCTCGTGCTGGACGAGACGATGATCTGGGCGCTGAAGGAATATGCCCGCGCGGGGCAATGCACCGTCGTTTCGCCCTTCGTCCTTGGCGGTGCGATGTCACCCGTCACCATCGCGGCGACGCTTTCGCAGGTTCTGGCCGAGGTTCTGGCATCCGTCGCGCTGATCCAGCTGATCCGGCCGGGTGCGCCCGCGGCCTTTGGGACGTTCTTTTCGCCGCTTTCGCTCAAGACCGGCGCGCCCACCTTCGGCACGCCCGAGGGCACGCAGTTCCAGATGTGCGCCAAGACCCTGGCGGACCGGCTGGGACTGCCGTTCCATTCCGTCGGCGCGCTGACGGCCTCCAAGGTGCCGGATGCGCAAGCCGGCTACGAAAGCCAGGCGCAGCTGATGGGGGCGGCGATGGCGGGGGTGAATTTCATCATCCACGCGACCGGCTGCCTCGAAGGGCTTCTGACCACCGGCTACGAGAAGATCGTCATGGATGCCGATCGCTGTTCGGCCATGATGCGCTTTGTCCAGGGGGTCGATTTTTCCGAAGCCGCGCAGGCGATGGACGCCTTCCACGAGGTGCCGCCGGGCGGCCATTTCCTTGGCGCCGCCCACACCCGCGCGAATTTCGAGACCGCCTTCTGGATGGGCGAGATGTCCGACAACGGCACCTATGAACAATGGATGGCCGAAGGCGCGCTTTGGGAACACGAAAGGGCGGCACTTCGGGTCAGGAAGCTGATCGCGGATCACGAGCCGCCGCAGATGGATGTGGCGATCCGCGACAGCCTTGACGATTTCGTCGCCCGCCGGACACGCGAAATCATGGGAGAGACCGCATGACCCTGCCCGTCGACTGGAGCCTTGAGGGCACCGCCCGCCGCCGCGACACCTATTATGCGGCCAGCCAGCGAAAGTTCGTGCCGTTTGTCGATCCGATGATCTTCCGCAAGGGGTCCATGCAATATCTGTGGGACGAGGCGGGCCGGAAATACACCGATCTTCTGGGCATGAACGTCTGCATCTCGGTCGGGCATTCGCACCCCGTGGTGGTCAGGGCCGCGATGGAACAGGCGGCGGAACTCACCCACTGCACGACGATGTTCTACCACCCCGTCCCGGCGCATCTGGCCGAGGAACTGGCGGCGACGATGCCGAAAGGGCCGAAGGGCGACATCGAATGGGTGGTGCATTTCACCAATTCGGGGTCCGAGGCCATCGACCTCGCCATGGTGATGGCGCGGGGCTATACCGGCAACCTCGACCTTCTGGCGCTTCGTAACGCCTATCACGGGCCGACCTCGGCGGCGCAGTCCCTAACCGGCATCGCCGGGTTCCGCCACGCGGGCATGCCCGGCAACGTCGCCTTCGTCGCCGAGCCGAACCAGTATCGCGGCATCTTCGGCGCCGGCGTGGACCCCTATCTGGACGAGATCGAGCGCACCATCGCGGTGGCCACGACGGGCCGCGTCGCCGGCATCTTCGTCGAATCCGTGCAAGGCTACGGCGGCATCATCGAGATGCCCAAGGGCTATATGTCGGGCGCCGCCGAACGGGTGCGCGCCGCGGGCGGGCTTTACATCGCCGATGAGGTGCAGTCGGGCTTCGGCCGCACCGGCGACCACATGTGGGGCTTTCAGGCCGACGACGTGATCCCCGACATCGTGGTCATGGCCAAGGGGATCGGCAACGGCTTTCCCCTCGGCGCCGTCGTCGCGCAAAGGCACATCGCCGCGCCGATGGCCGAGAAGTTCATGTTCCATACCTATGGCGCCAATCCGACAAGCTGCGCGGCGGGCCGGGCGGTGCTGCAGGTCCTGCGCGACGAAGGGCTTCAGCAAAATGCCAGGGATGTCGGCGGCGCGCTTCTCGACCGGTTGAACGACCTCAAAGGGCGGCACCCCGCCATCGGCGACGTGCGCGGGCGCGGCCTGATGCTGGCGATCGAGATGGTCAGGGACCGCAAGTCGAAGGAACCCGACCCCGACACCACTGCCGCCGTCTTCGAGGCCTGCCGCGATAGCGGGCTGATCCTGTCGAAATCCGGCCCGACCCGTTCGACGCTGCGCATGGTGCCGCCGCTCTGTCTGTCGCTGGCCGACGTGGACCAGGTGGCCGAGGGCCTGGATCGCGCGTTCTCCCGGCGCAGCTAAAGCGACCTCTGGGACATGGGGCGGGGGCTTCCCTGACCGCGCGCGCGTCCTTAGTCTTGCGCCTCATGTTCCGCTTCGTTCCCTGCCTCGCCGTCCTGGCCCTTTGCGCCGCCGCTGCCCGGGCAGGGCCTTTGGGCGACTGGCACCCAGATGCCGAAAGCCTGTGCCTTGTCGCCCCCTACGACCAGGCCGGGCATCAGGCGCAGGCCGACCTGGTGGCCCTCCTCGCGGCGATCGAGGCGCTTGACCCGGCGCCGGACCCCCTTCTGGCCGTTTTGCGCCGGACCGGTGCCGCGATCTGCGTCGAGGACCGGCCGACGACCGTCCGTGGCGCCTACAACGTCGACAGCAACCTGATCGAGCTGCGCGCGGACCTCGATTTCGGGGAACGGCTGTTGATCCTCATTCACGAACTGCGCCATCTGGACCAGTACGATCACGGGTTCTGCCCCTCGACCGACTTCGACCTGAGGGAGATCCAGCGCTTCACCTTCATGGTCGAGGCCGACGCCCAGGCCATCGCCACCTATTACGCATGGATGCTGCGGCAGGCGGGCCGGACCGAAGCCTGGGACGCCATCGCGCGGCTGAAGGAATACGCCGATATCGGCGATGTCTTTGCCGATAGCATTGCCCGTGGCGACGCGCCCGTCGTGGCTGTCGGGGCCGCCTTCGACGCCTGGTTCACATCCCCCTGGCGGGTCGAGACCTACCGGATGTCAAGCTGCACCGCCTATCTCGACCGGCTGGACGACAGCAAGCGGATCAGAAGCTACGCGCTCCTGCCCGAGGATTATTTCACGCCGCTTTGCAGGCTTCCCGACGGCATGCCCTATCCCTGCGCCGCGCCCGAATGACCGGGCGGGCGCCGGACACGGCGGCGGCCCTTCAGTCGAAATCGAACAGCTCGCTCAAGAAGCTCTTCTTGCGCCGCTTGCGCCGGTCGTCTCGGTCGTCGCGGTCGTCATCGCGCCGCTCGCGCCTTGCTTCGCGCCGGTCCGGATCAGGGCGGGCACCGGCCTGAAGGCCGCGCCCGGGTTCCGGCAAGGCAAGCGACGGGGTGGAACGGTCGATGATCTTGTCAAGCTCTCCACGGTCAAGCCAGACCCCGCGGCATTTCGGGCAATAGTCGATCTCCACGCCCTGCCGTTCGGCCATCGTCAACTCCGCCCCGTCAACCGGACACCGCATCGCGTCACCTCCCTCGCGTTCCTGCCCTCCCGATATGGGGGCGGGCTGGCGGCAGGCAAGGCGCGCGGGGGGCAAAGCGCCCCCGCGCGGCTCAGGTCCGGACGCCTGCGAAACGCTTCTGCCAGTCCTCGCGTTCTTCGTCGGCGATCTTGCGGAAAAGCACCTCGGGCGTCTCGAAGGCATGGCCCGGCGCCAGCGCGCCCAGCGCCCCGGCGATGTCGCCCGGCCAGCTGCGGTCATCGGTCTTCATCGCCGCCAGCATCCGCGCCGAGGCGTCGGGGATGAAGGGTTCGGACAAGACAGCATAGAGCCGCACGAGGTTCAGCCCCAGCCGCGTCATCGCCGCGGCGCGTTCGGGGTCTTCCTTGAAGACGGCCCAGGGGGCGGCCGATTGCAGATATTCGTTGCCCGCGACCCAGATGGCGCGCAGTTCGCCCGCGGCCTTGCGGACCTCCATCGCTTCCATGTGGCCCTCGTAGGCGCGCACCCGGGTCTCAAGCTCGGCGATCAGCGCCGCGGCGCGTTCGCCGGTCTGTCCGCCCTCTGGCACGACCTCGCCGAACTTCGACCGGCAGAACTTGGTCACGCGGCTGACGAAGTTGCCCAGCACATCGGCCAGATCCTTGTTCACGCTGGCCTGGAAGTTCTCCCAGGTGAATTCGCTGTCGGAGTTTTCCGGCGCGTGCGACAAGAGCCACCAGCGCCAGTAATCCGCCGGCAGAATCGACAGCGCCTGGTCCATGAAGACACCACGCCCCTGGCTGGTCGAGAACTGTCCACCGTCATAATTCAGGTAGTTGAACGACTTGATGTAGTCGACCAGCTTCCACGGCTCGCCCGATCCGATGATCGTCGCGGGGAAAGACAGCGTGTGGAAGGGCACGTTGTCCTTGCCCATGAATTGCACATAGGTGACGTCCGCCGCGCCCTTGTCGGTGCGCCACCAGCGTTCCCAGGCCGCATCGTCCAGCCCGTTGGCGTCGGCCCATTCGGCGGTCCCGGCGATGTATTCGATCGGCGCGTCGAACCAGACGTAGAAGACCTTGCCCTCCATGCCCGCCCAGGGCGCGCCCTCGAACTGGGCGGGCACGCCCCAGGCGAGGTCGCGGGTGATGCCCCGGTCCTGAAGCCCCTCGCCGTCGTTCAGCCATTTCTTCGCGATGGAGGTGGTCAGGACCGGCCAGTCGGTCTTGCCGTCGATCCACTCGCCCAGCTTTTCCTTCAGCGCGCGCTGGCGAAGGTACAGGTGCTTGGTCTCCCGGACCTCCAGGTCGGTCGACCCCGATACCGCGGAGCGCGGGTTGATCAGGTCGGTCGGATCCAACTGCTTGGTGCAGTTCTCGCACTGGTCGCCGCGCGCCTTGTCGTAGCCGCAGTTGGGGCAGGTGCCCTCGATATAGCGGTCGGGCAGGAACCGGTTGTCCGCCTTCGAGAAGATCTGCTTCTCCGTCACCTCCGAGATCAGCCCCGCCTCGCCCAGCCGGCGGGCGAAATGCTGCGTCAGCCGGTGGTTGCGATCAGAGGAGGAGCGCCCGAAATGATCGAAGGACAGGCGGAAACCCTCTGCGATCGCGGCCTGCGTCTCGTGCATCTCGGCGCAGTACTCCGCCACGGGCTTTCCCGCCTTGGCGGCGGCGAGTTCGGCCGGCGTGCCGTGTTCGTCGGTCGCGCAGATGAACATGACCTCATGCCCGCGCATCCGGTTGTAACGGGCAAAAAGATCGGCCGGCAATTGCGAGCCGACAAGATTGCCAAGGTGCTTGATCCCGTTGATATACGGGATCGCCGAGGTGATCAGAATCCGGGCCATGCGCGCGCCTTTCCCTTATGTCCCGGCCCCTTTAGCGCCTGAGCGCACGAAGGGCCAGAGGGGACAGGGGGGACGGAGCCCCCGTGCTCTTCTTCTTTTTCGCAAATATCCTCGGGCGGCGGGGGGCGGAAAGCCCCCCGGGGTCCGCCCTCAGCCGTCGCGCGGTGTCCGCCGGAACAGGCGCCCGGCGATGAAGGAGGTGCGCGGCGTGTAGATATAGGGGGTGCGCGGCCCGACCGAGGGGCGTGCGCGCATCCTGAAGACGCCGAAGACGATCAGCAGGACATGGATGCCCGAAATGAAGACGAACATCGCCGAAGGGCCGAAGGCCTCGATCAGCGTCGAGGCGACGGTCGGCGACGCGATGGCGCCGACCGCGTAAAGGAACATCAGCGCCGCCGACAGCTCCACCCTTTCGTCGTCCTGCGCGAAATCATGGGCATGCGCGGTCGACAGCGAATAGATCGGCATGGTCGTCGCGCCGAAAAAGGCGGCGGCGGCGAAGACCGCGACGGTGCCAAGACCCGACACCGCGATGGTCACCGAACAGGCCAGGATGGCGGCGACCGAGATCCAGATCAGCACATGGCGCCGGTCGTGGCGGTCGGCAAGCCAACCCAGCGGGAACTGCACAAGTGCGCCGCCAAGCACGAAAGCAGCCAGGAACAGCGCGATCATGTCCTGCGTCAGCCCGACCTCGAGCCCGTAGATCGGGCCGACCATGCGAAAGGCCGCGCTGGTCACGCCCGACACCACGACGCCCATGGCCGCCAGCGGCGAACGCTTCCAGGCCAGCGCGGGCCGCAGGCGCGGCGCGGCATTCATGCCCGGTTCCTCGGCCTTTGATACCAGCATCGGCAGAAGCGCCGCACAGCACAGGAGCGCCAGAAGGTTGTAGGAAAAATAGACGGCGGGCGTCAGGACCCCGATCACCAGCTGCGCCGCCAGCGACCCGCCGGTATCGACAATCCGGTAGATGCCCATTGCGCGGCCGCGCGTCTCGTTCGTGACCTTGGCCTGAAGCCAGGCCTCGATCACCGTGTAGGCGCCCGCGACGCACAGGCCCGACAGCATCCTGAGGCCCGCCCAGGCCAGGGGATCGACAATCATCATGTGGGCGATCACGCCGATCGTGCCGGCGGCGGTGAAGGCGGCGAAGGCGCGCGAATGGCCGACCGCGCCCATCAGCCGGGGCGCCCACCAGCAGCCGATGAAGAAGCCGAAGAAATGCGCCGACCCCATCGTCCCGATCTCGGCCTTGGTAAAGCCAAGCTCCACCCCCGACAGCGCGTCGAGGGGGGCGACCGACCCGGTGCCGAGTTGCAGGAAGACGACCGACAGGAACAGGGCGGCGAAAGAGACGAGAAGGCGCATGGGACGGCTCTGGAAGGTGGTGCCACCTTGTCCCCTCCGCCCGCGAATGCCCAGAGCGAAAACGCAAGCGCGCTCAGAAATCGCGCGCCGGGGTCAGGGCGTGCGGACCAGGCGGGCCAGGATCTTCAGGTGCACCTCGTCGCCCACCATGTCGGCAAAGCCGGTTGCCCCGAAATCCGACCGCCGCACGGTGCCCGTCAGCTGGACCGCCAGCCGGTCGCGGTAGCCCGGGTCCGTCCCCTGCGGCCGAAAGACCCTGGCGGTGAGGGTCAGGGGCCGGGTCTGTCCGCGGATGGTGATCATGCCGCTGACAGTCGCGGCGTCGCCGTCGCGGCGGAAGTCGCGGCCTTCGAAGGTGATGGCGGGAAAGCTATGCGTGGCAAGGACGCCGTCGCTTTTCATCGCCTGGGTGGCGAAGGGGATGTTCGCCGACGCGCCCGAAGCATCAAGGACGACATGCGCCCGGCTGTTGGCCGCCCGTTCGAAATCAAGCGTCAGATCCGCCGCGGTGACCGGGAAGGTTCCCTGGATCGACCCCGCGTTGAAACCGACCTCGAACCCCACGCGCGACCCATCGGCCTCAAGCCGGTAGGACAGGGGTGCGGCCAGGGCAGGCAGGGCGAAGCCCGCCGCAACGAGGATCAGGAACGTGCGAAGGCAGGGGCGCATGAGGTTCGCCAGGAAGGGGGGCAAGAAAGAGCGCCCGGGATGATTTGGACAGACTAGGTGCATCCGGGCCCTTTGCCTTTTCATATTGTGGTGAACGCGCGATGTGACGGCAAAGATTGGTGCGCAGGCGAACAGAACCGGTTCGTTCATATCCAGATTACAAACAATTTGCACGCAATAGATTGGCGCAAGTACCGCATTGGAGACTGACATGAGCAAGCCGAAAATCCTCGTCGCCTTCTATTCCACTTATGGCACCAACCACGCCGTCGCCCTTGCCGCCGCCTCGGCGGCCGAAGCGGCGGGGGCCGATGTGCGCCTGCGGCGCGTCCCCGAGACCGCGCCCGAAGCCGTTGTGAATGGCCAGGACGCCTGGAAGGCCCAGGCCGAAAAGACCGCCGGGATCGAACCCGTCAGCCATGCCGACATGGAATGGGCCGATGGTTACTTCTTCGCCGCGCCGACCCGCTATGGCGTTTCGGCAAGCCAGCTGCGCGCGTTCATCGACACGCTCGGGCCGCTCTGGATGAAGGGCAGCCTCGCCAACAAGACCTTCACCGCGACCACCAGCGCGCAGAACATCCACGGCGGGCAGGAGGCGACGATCCTGTCGCTTTACACGACCGCGATCCACTGGGGCGCGATCATCGTGGCGCCGGGTTACACGGATCCGTCGGTGTTCGAGGCGGGCGGAAACCCTTATGGCTATTCCGCGAACGCGGGCGGGTTCGATGACAAGGGCAAGGCGGCGGTGGCACATCAGGCCAAACGGCTTGTCGAGATGACCGCGAAGCTGCGCGGCTGACCCCGCACGGCAAAGGGCTAGAGCCGCGTGACGGGGCAGTCGCGGACAAGGCGCCGGGCGTCCTGCGCCCGGCACAGTTCGGTTCCAGGTGTCATGACGGCGGCGCTGGCGGCGGCCATGCCTTCGCTCAGCGCGCGTTCGGGCGTCCGGCCGCGCGCCAAGGCAAGAACCATCGCCGCAACGAAGCTGTCGCCGGCACCGACGCGGCTGACGACAGAAACAGCCGGCGCCCGGACGTATGTGCATCCTTCGGGCCCGGCCATGACAGACCCCTCGGCGCCGCGCGCGATCACGACGCGGAATGCGACACCGCGTTGAACGAGCGACATCGCGAAAGCCGCACTTTCACGCGCGTTTGCAAGTGGCCGGCCGGCTTCCGCCTCGGCCTCGGCGGCGTCAAGGCGCAGAAGCGCCAGACCTGCCGCCTGTCCGATTGCCGCGGTCAACGGCGCCCCCGACGTGTCGACGACAAGCCGCGCACCTGATCGCGCCACGCGGCGCTGCAGCCTGATCGGAAAATCCGCAGCGATGCCGGGTGGCAGGCTTCCCGAAAGCACGATGAACTGCCCCGGCGCCGTCATGGCCGCAGCGGTGCGCAACGCGATGTCGGCATCGCGTTTGCGCCAGCAGGGACCGGGAAGCATGAAGCGGTACTGTGCGCCGGTCGTGGCATCGTTCACGGTCAGGTTCTCGCGCGTCTCGCCCGGGGCGGGAAGTCGTGACGTCGCAACCCCTTCCTGCCGGAGTAGATCCGCCAGCCGTTCCCCGGTCGCCCCCCCGAGTGCCAGAAGCGCCAGCGTCTGACCTCCAAGCCGCCGGATCACCCGCGACACGTTTACCCCGCCGCCGCCGGGATGTCGGGCCGGCGAAGTGCATCGCAGCTTCGGACCCGCGATCACATGGGGCGTCTCGACCGAGATGTCGAGCGCGGGGTTAAGCGTCAGGGTCAGGACGGGCAGCACGGTCGGCACTCCTTGGGGTCTTATTCAGAGTGCCGCAAAAAGGCGGCCCGGCCAAGAACGGCCGGGCGCCCCGCCGTCAGCCGAGCATCAGCTGATAGGCCGTCGGGACATAGCGGAAACCGTCGCCCGCCGTCTCGATGAAGCCGGTCGCGGGGAAGGGCATGTGATAGCCGATGAAGGGCAGCCGGTCGGCGGCGATCATCCCCAGAAGGCTCCTGCGTGTGGCGGCAGCCTGTGCCTTGTCGGCGTCGAACTTCACCTCCCAGTCGGGGTGGGCCAGCGACCAGACCGGATGGTTTGCCGCGTCGGCGATCAGCATCAGCGACTTGCCGCCGCTTTCGATCCGGTAGGCCATGTGGCCCGGCGTGTGGCCGGGGGCGAGGTTCGCCGAGATACCCGGGGCGACCGCGCCGCCATCGTCAAGAAAGCTGAAGCGGTCGTTCAGCGGCCGGACCTTCGCGTCGAATGTCTCGTTCCCGGCGCCCATCCAGTGGTTGTGTTCAACCGCCCCGGTGACATAGGCGGCATTGGCAAAGGTCGCGCCGGCTTCGCCCATCAGGCCGCCGATGTGATCGCCATGCATGTGGGTGATGACGACGGTGTCGACCTCGTCAGGCGTATGGCCGGCCGCGGCAAGGGCGGCGGTGATTCCTTCGGGATTCAGGCCGGTGTCGAACAGGATCAGCGCCGCACCGGTGTTGACGAGCGTCGGCGTGAAGAAGAACTGCGCGACGTCGGTGGGCAGGAAGGCCGCGTCGGATGCGGCGGCAAACTCCTCGGCGCTGACGTTGAGGCCGAAGATGTCGTGCGGGTTCTCGACCGGGCGGGTTCCGGCAAGCAGCGTCGTCACCTCGAAATCCCCAAGGGCGAAGCGGCTGAAGCTGGGCACGCTCATCCCCTGCTTCTCGGCCTTGGCGCGGGCCGCGCGGGGCAAGGTGGCAGCAAGGGGAAGGGCGGCGGCGGAAAGAAGCGCCTGTCGGCGGGACAGTCCCATTCTGGTGGTCATGTGTCTCTCTCCCTGTTCATGTGATCGCAGGAATCTAGGGTGTCGGGCGGGTTGGGCCTCTTCACAATCCCGTGTGGCGCGCGGGGTCAGAGAAACAACCAAAGGACGACCGGCGCGACGAAGGCGGTCGCGACGGCGTTCAGCGCCATGCCAAGCCCGGCAAAGGCGCCCGCCGTCGTGTTCACCTGAAAGGCGCGCGCGGTGCCGATCCCGTGGCTGGCGATGCCGACCGCCAGCCCGCGCGCCCGCCAGTCCCTGATGCCCATCGCGTTCAGAAGGGGGGTGGCGGCGACGGCCCCGACGATTCCGGTCAGGATCACCAGGACGGCGGTCAGCGTGGGCGCGCCGCCCACCCTTTCGGCGATGCCGATGGCGACGGGGGCGGTGGCCGACTTCGGCGCAAGGGATGCAAGCTCGCTCGGGCCGACGCCAAGCAGGGCCGCGATGCCCACCGCCGAGCCCGCCGCGGTGGCCGACCCCGCGATCAGCGCCGCGATCGCCGGCACCGCCGCCCGCTTCAGCCGGGCAAGGTTGTCGAACAAGGGCAGTGCCAGCGACACCGTCGCGGGGCCGAGGAGGAAGTGGACGAACTGCGCGCCCTCGAAGTAGGTGCCATAGGCGGTGCCGGTCGCCCAAAGGATCGTCGCAAGGATCGCCACGGCGATCAGCACCGCGTTGACCCAGGGTCTGCGCCCCGACCAGCGAAAACAGGCGTCGCCGATGAAATAGGCCGCCAGCGTCAGGGCCAGCCACAGAAGCGGGCCCTCGGACAGATAGCTCCAGAAGGACGCCAGGTCATTCATCGCCGGCCCCCGTCAGCTTCGCGACCGCGACAAAGGTCGCTGCTGCCACGGCAATGGCAAGAACGGTGGAGATCACGACCGCCGCGACAAGCGCCACGGCCTGCGTGCCAAGAGTGGACATGTGGCCGACGACGCCGACGCCGGCCGGAACGAAAAGAAGCGACAGGTTCGCAAGTATCCCCTGCGCCACCGGCCGCAACACCTCTGCGAAAGGGCGCCAGGCAATGAACAGGCACAAGAGGATCAGCATGCCGAAGACCGGCCCCGGCAGCGGGATGGGCAGGACGCGCGCGATCGCCTCTCCGGCAAGCTGGCAGGACAGCAGGGCAAGCAGGGCGGGGATCATGGGCGCGCTCTCCGGTCGGGTCGAGGCGGAGACTAGGCCGAAGCGTCCGGCCCGCCAAGCGTCCGGTTCCGCCAAAGCCCCGGTCCCAGGGCCCTGGCTCCGGCTGCCCTGGCGCTGCGCTTGCGCTGCGGGCGTTCGGCGCGGATGATCTTCCACTGAAAGATCATCATCCAGTCCCGCCTCATTCCCACCAGCGGTCGATTTCGGCGATCTCCTCGTCCGACCAGCCGAAGTGGTGGGCTAGCTCGTGGATCAGCACATGGGCAACCAGCTGGCCCAGCGTCACGTCGCCGCGCTCGGCCCATTCGTCCAGGATCGGGCGGCGGAACAGCCAGATCGTGTCGGGCCGGTCCACGACATCCATCACCGACTTCTCGGTCATCGGGATGCCTTCGTAAAGCCCGGTCAGTTCGAACGGGTTCTCGACATCCATGTCCTCGAGGATGTCCTCGGGCGCGAAGTCCTCTACCCGGATCAGGACGCTGTGCGCCGGGCCGGCGAACCGGGCCGGCAGGTCCGCGAGCGTCGCGCGGGCAAGCGTTTCGATCGCTTCAAGATCGGGCGCGGCGCGCCCCAGCCAGTCGTTCATGCGCCTCTCCTTCAACCGCCCTCATATGGACAAAATGCGCGGCCTGTGAAAGAGGGGGCGGCAACAGGAGGCTTCCGATGACCGTCACCCGTTTCGCGCCCTCGCCCACCGGCTATATCCATGTGGGCAACCTGCGCACCGCGCTGATGAACTACCTGATCGCCCGCAAGACGGGGGGCAAGTTCATCCTGCGGCTCGACGATACCGACCGGGAACGGTCGAAGCAGGAATATGCCGACGGGATCAAGCAGGATCTCGACTGGCTCGGTCTGCACTGGGACCGGGTCGAGCGGCAGTCGGACCGGCTGGACCGGTACGCGGCGGTGGCCGAGGACCTGCGCGGCAAGGGGGTCTTCTACGAATGCTTCGAAACCCCGACCGAACTGGACCTGAAGCGCAAGAAGCTTCTGAACATGGGCAAGCCTCCGGTCTACGACCGTGCGGCGCTGAAGCTGTCGGACGACGACCGCGCGCGCCTGAGGGCCGAACGCGAGGGCTACTGGCGGTTCCTGCTGGACCAGAAGCGGACCGAATGGGAAGACGGGATCCTCGGGGCGGTTTCGATCGACACCGCCTCGGTCTCCGACCCGGTGCTGATCCGCGCCGACGGGCAGGTCCTTTACACCTTCGCCTCCTCGGTCGATGACGTGGACATGGGCATCACCCATATCGTGCGCGGGGCCGACCATGTGACCAACACCGCGACGCAGGTCCAGATCATGCAGGCGATCGGCGGCACGCCGCCCGCCTTCGCGCATCATTCGCTTCTGACCGGACCGCAGGGCGAAGGGCTGTCCAAGCGCCTCGGCACGCTTTCGCTGCGCGACCTGCGCGCGCAGGGCGTGGCGAAGGAGGCGCTCCTGAGCCTGATGGCGCGACTTGGGTCTTCGCAACCGGTCGAGCTGAAGATGTCGCTCGACGAGATCGCAGAGGGCTTCGAGCTGTCGCAATTCGGCGCCGCGCCGACCAAGTTCGACGCGGAGGATCTGTGGCCCCTGACCCGCGCCCGCAACCAGGCGCTGCCCTTCGAGGCGGTCAGGGACAGGATCGCGGCCCTTGGCGTGCCGGCGGACAAGGCCGAACGGTTCTGGGCGGTTGCGTCGAAGAACATCACCCGTCTGGATGATCTTGGCCCCTGGTGGGACCTGTGCCGCGACGGGGCCGATCCGGTCGTCGCGCCGGAGGATGCAGAGTTTGTCGCACAGGCGATGGCGCTTTTGCCCGAACCGCCCTTCACCGAGGCGACCTGGGCCGAATGGACCGGCGCGGTGAAGGAAAGGACCGGGCGCAAGGGCAAGGGGCTTTTCATGCCGCTGCGCCTTGCCCTGACCGGACAGGCGCAGGGGCCGGAGATGGCCGAACTGATGCCGCTCATGTCGAAGGTGCGCGGCCGGGGCTGAGGGCGGGAGCGGGGGTTTTCCACCCCCGCACCCCCGGAGAGTATTTTGGCCAGACTGAAATCAGGGGCGAATGACAGGAAGGCCGAGGGCGGAGAGATGGGCCTCGGTCAGCGCGCGTTCGGCCTTTGTGAGGGGCTGGTGGCGGGGATAGAGGGGCGCGGCGCGGTCGTCATGGATCGCCGTCCAGCCGGCGGTGGTTGCGAAGAAGCGCCCGACGCCATCCTCGCCGAATTCGCGCAGGAAGCCCTGCACCACCACATCGAGATAGCTGAGCAGGATCGGGTGGCGGTCCGCGGTCTGGTGTGCCGGGTCGATCGTGTAGATTTCCACCCGCGCGGACCATCCCGGTGGCGCGGCGAAATCGCCGGTGGCCAGCGGGCGGCGGAGATAGGCGGCCTCGCGCCGGTCGAGGGCGGCCCAGTCGTTGCCGGGGACCGCGGCGAGAAGCCCGTCGATGCGGCCCGGGGCGGCTTCGGCGGAGAGGAAGGCAAAGGGGCGCAGCCGGGTCTGGCGCCAGACGCGCCGCCAGCCGGCAAGTGTCGCGGGCCGGGCGGGCGCGTGGTCGTGCGTCGCCCGGTTCACGAGCGATCCGTAGCCGAAGAAGGCGGGGTGGCGCGAGGTAGCCATGGGGGGGATAAAAGCGACCGGGTGGCCGGCGCGCAAGCTAATTGCGAAGCCGAGCCGGGTCGCGCAAGAATGTATCCCGTTGCATACACTATTGCCAGAGCCCCCCCGGCCCGGCTATTGCTAGACCGTCAGGATCGGGAGAATCCGGCAGGGCCTTGGCCCCGGCCGGTGCCGAAGGAGCAACCGCCCCGGTAAACTCTCAGGCGCCAGGACCGTCCTGATGACCAAAGACTCTGGAGAGACCCCGGGCCACCGGGGCGCCGAAGGGATAACGATCTCAGGCGGAAGGACAGAGGGGGCATCGGAAGGGTGGAATGGGTCCGCCCTGGACGGTGCCGGATCATGCGAACCGGCGGGAGAGGAGGGACGGCATGGCCGACCTGAAGCGCACGGTTCTTTACGATCTGCACATCGCCCTTGGCGGCAAGATGGTGCCCTTCGCGGGCTACGAGATGCCGGTGCAATACCCGATGGGTGTGCTGAAGGAACACCTGCACACACGCGCGCAGGCGGGGCTTTTCGACGTCAGCCACATGGGCCAGGTGATCCTCAGGCCGAAATCGGGCGATGCCGCCGACGCCGCGCGCGCCTTCGAGGCGCTGATGCCGGTCGATGTCCTGGGCCTGGCCGAGGGCAGGCAGCGCTACGGGCTTTTCACCAACGAGGCGGGCGGCATCCTTGACGACCTGATGTTCGCCAACCGGGGCGATCACCTCTTCGTGGTCGTGAACGCCGGCTGCCAGGACCAGGACATCGCCCATATGCGGGCGCATCTGTCGGACGCCTGCGTGGTGGAGGAGATCACCGACCGCGCGCTCGTCGCCCTTCAGGGGCCGGCGGCCGAGGCGGCGCTGGCGCGGCTGGTGCCGGGCGCGGCGGAGATGACCTTCATGCAGGTTGCGATCCTCGACTGGCAGGGGGTGGACCTGTGGATTTCCCGGTCGGGCTATACCGGCGAGGACGGCTATGAAATCTCGGTCCCCGATGCGCAGGCACGGGCCTTCTGCGAGGCGCTTCTGGCGATGGAGGAGGTCGCGCCCATCGGTCTTGGCGCGCGCGATTCCCTGCGGCTGGAGGCGGGGATGTGCCTGTACGGGCACGATATCGATACCACGACCTCTCCGGTCGAGGGCAATCTGGGCTGGGCGATCCAGAAGGCGCGGCGCGCCGGCGGCGCGCGCGAGGGCGGTTTCCCCGGCGCGGCGCGGATCTTGCGTGAACTGGCCGAAGGCCCGGCCCGCCGCCGCGTCGGCCTGAAGCCCGAGGGACGCGCGCCGATGCGAGAGGGCACGCAGGTCTTTGCCGCGGCCGAGGGCGGGGCGCCGATCGGTGCCATCACCTCGGGCGGCTTCGGCCCGTCGATCGAGGGGCCGATGGCGATGGCCTACCTGCCCGCGACCCTCGCCGAGGGCGCGACCGTCTACGGCGACGTGCGCGGCAAGCGCCTGCCCGCAACGATCGTGCCGATGCCTTTCCTTCCCAACCGTTTCAAACGCTGACCAACAGGAGAAACCCGATGAAATATACCGAAGATCATGAATGGCTGCGCGTCGATGGCGATGTGGTCGTGGTGGGGATCACCGCCCACGCCTCCGAACAGCTGGGCGATGTCGTCTTCGTCGAACTGCCCGAACCGGGCACCGCCGTTTCGACCGGCGACGAAATCTGCGTGATCGAAAGCGTCAAGGCCGCGTCCGATATCCGCGCGCCCTTGGACGGCGAAATTGTCGAGGTGAACGGCGATCTGGCCGACAACCCCGGCATGGTGAACGAGGATCCGACCGGCAAGGCGTGGTTCTTCAAGATGAAGGTGGCCGACCTTTCCGCGCTGGACGCGATGATGGACGAGGCCGCCTATAACGAGATGATCGGATAAGGATTGCGGGAAATGACCTTCACCCCCACCGACTACAGGCCCTATGACTTTGCCAACCGCCGCCACATCGGCCCCTCTCCGGCAGAGATGGAGGAGATGTTCAAGGTTCTGGGGGTGAAGGATCTGGAGGAGCTGATCGACCAGACCGTGCCGCAATCGCTGCGTCAGGAAAAGCCTCTCGATTTCGGCAAGCCCAAGTCCGAACGTGAGCTTCTGTGGTTCATGCGGCAGGTCGCAAAGAAGAACAAGGTCTTCACCTCGATGATCGGGCAGGGGTTCTACGGCACCGTCTGCCCGCCGGCGATCCAGCGCAATATCCTTGAAAACCCGGCCTGGTATACCGCCTACACGCCCTACCAGCCGGAGATTTCGCAAGGCCGGCTTGAGGCGCTCCTGAACTATCAGACGATGGTCTGCGACATGACCGGGCTCGAGATTGCCAATGCGTCCCTGCTGGACGAGGCGACGGCGGCGGCCGAGGCGATGACGATGGCGCAGCGCGTGGCGAAGTCGAAGGCGACCGCGTTCTTCATCGACGAGAACTGCCATCCGCAGAACATCGAGGTGATGAAGGTTCGCGCCGAACCGATGGGGATCGAGGTCATCGTGGGCGATCCTGCGAAGATCGAGGCCGGCAAGGTCTTTGGCGCCATCTTCCAGTATCCGGGCACCTACGGCCACCTGACCGACTTTGCCCCCCATATTGCGGCGCTGCACGAAACCGGCGCGGTGGGGATCGTGATCGCCGACATCATGGCGCTGACGATCCTGAAGGAACCCGGCGCCATGGGGGCCGACATCGCCGTCGGGTCCACCCAGCGCTTTGGGGTGCCGATGGGCTACGGCGGGCCGTCGGCGGCCTACATGGCCTGCAAGGACGCGCACAAGCGGCAGATGCCGGGGCGCATCGTCGGCGTTTCCATCGACGCGCAGGGGGGCAAGGCCTACCGGCTGTCACTGCAAACCCGCGAACAGCATATCCGCCGCGAGAAGGCCACGTCCAACGTCTGCACCGCGCAGGCGCTTCTGGCCAACATGGCGTCCTTCTACGCCGTCTATCACGGACCGGAGGGGCTGAAGGCCATCGGCCAGCGTATCCACCGCAAGGCGGTGCGCACCGTCGCGGGGCTCGAAAAGGCGGGCTATTGCGTCGAACCCAGGACCTTCTTCGATACCTTCACGGTCGAGGTCGGTGCGATGCAGGGCATCATCCTCAAGGCGGCCCGGAAGGAACGGATCAACCTGCGCAAGGTCGGCGAGACAAAGGTCGGCATTTCGCTGGATGAAACCACCCGGCCGGAAACGGTCGAACGGCTTTGGCGTGCCTTCGGGATCGACCGGAAGGACGACCGTGTGACACCGGGCTACCGCATCCCGGACGATCTTCTGCGCGACAGCGACTATCTGGCGCATCCGGTCTTTCACATGAACCGGGCCGAGACCGAGATGATGCGCTACATGCGCCGGCTCGCCGACCGCGATCTGGCGCTGGACCGGGCGATGATCCCGCTCGGGTCTTGCACGATGAAGCTGAACGCAGCGGCCGAGATGATGCCGATCACCTGGCCGGAGTTTTCGAACCTGCACCCGTTCGCGCCGTCCGAACAGGCGCAGGGCTATGCGGAACTCTTCCACGATCTTTCGGAAAAGCTTTGCACCATTACCGGTTACGACGCGATGAGCCTTCAACCCAATTCGGGCGCGCAGGGCGAATATGCGGGGCTTCTGACCATCCAGGCCTATCACAAGGCGCGCGGGGACGGGCACCGCAACATCTGCCTGATCCCGACTTCGGCGCACGGGACCAACCCGGCCTCCGCCCAGATGGCGGGGATGAAGGTGGTGGTCGTGAGATCGGCCGAGAACGGTGACATCGACGTTGCCGATTTCCGCGCCAAGGCCGAAGCGGCAGGGGGCGATCTGGCCGCCTGCATGATCACCTATCCATCCACCCACGGCGTCTTCGAGGAGACGGTGCGCGAAGTCTGCAAGATCACGCATGAATTCGGCGGCCAGGTCTATATCGACGGGGCCAACATGAACGCGATGGTCGGGTTGGTGCGACCGGGCGACCTGGGCGGCGACGTGAGCCACCTGAACCTGCACAAGACCTTCTGCATCCCCCATGGCGGGGGCGGTCCGGGCATGGGGCCGATCGGGGTCAAGGCGCATCTTGCGCCGCATCTGCCCGGCCACCCGATGACCGGCGGCGCCGAGGGGCCGGTTTCCGCGGCGCCCTGGGGGTCTGCCTCGATCCTGCCGATCAGCTGGGCCTATATCCTGATGATGGGCGGCCAGGGGCTGACGCAGGCCACCAAGGTCGCGATCCTGAACGCCAACTACATCGCCAAGCGGCTGGAAGGCGCCTATGACGTGCTATTCAAGGGCAAGGGGGGGCGGGTCGCGCATGAATGCATCCTGGACACCCGGCCCTTCGCGGACAGCGCCCATGTGACCGTGGACGACATCGCCAAGCGCCTGATCGACAACGGCTTCCACGCGCCGACGATGAGCTGGCCGGTCGCCGGGACGCTGATGGTGGAGCCGACCGAATCGGAGACCAAGGCAGAGCTGGACCGCTTTGTCACCGCGATGCTGTCGATCCGCGACGAGATCGCGGCGGTGGAAAAGGGCGAGATCGACGCGGAGAACAACCCGCTGAAACACGCCCCCCACACGGTGGCTGCGCTGATCGGCGAATGGGACCGGCCCTACAGCCGCGAACAGGGCTGCTTCCCGCCGGGTGCCTTCCGGGTGGACAAATACTGGCCGCCGGTCGGGCGGGTCGACAACGTCTATGGCGACCGTCATCTTGTCTGTATCTGCCCGCCCGTCGAAAGCTACATGGACGCGGCAGAATAGCCCGCCCGCCCGTCGGCGCGCCCGTCTGCACGCCCGACTGCACGCCCGTCGGCGGACTGTCGGCAAGGTGTCGGACTTTTGTCGGGCGGGCGGTCAGACATTGCGCAGGTTCCGGGTCGCGGCCCGGAACCGCCCCGGCCATCGTGACGCGGTCCGAAGGAGACCGCGCGATGATCGAAACAACCCCGTCCCTGATCGCCTTCCTGATCCCGCTGGCCTACAGCCCGGGGCCGGGCAACCTGTTCTTCGCGGCGGCGGGGGCGCGGTTCGGGCTTGGCGCCACGCTGCCGGCCTTGGCGGGGTATCATGTCGCGACCTGGGTCGTGACGCTGGCGGCGGGGCTTGGCCTTGCCGCCGCGGCCGGTGCGGCGCCTGGCCTCTTCACCGCCCTGCGCTGGGCCGGTGTGGCCTATGTCCTTTGGCTGGCGCTTGGCTTTCTCCTGGCCGGGGCCGGGGCCGGCCCGGAGGGGCAGGGCGGCGATGCACGTCCCGCGGGGTTCGGCAGTGGCGCGTTGCTGCTGCTCTTGAACCCAAAGGCCTATGTCATCATCGCGCTGATGTTTTCGCAGTTCCTGCCCGTCGGACAGGAGGCGGGGCATGGGGCGGCGGTTCTCTGGATCACGACGGTCTTCACGCTGAACAACCTCGTCGCCTTCACGGTCTGGTCCCTGGCCGGGGACAGGCTGGCCGCGCACTTCCGTGACACGGGATCGGCGCGGCGGCTCAATACCTTCTTCGGCGTTCTTCTGGCTGGTGTCGCGTTCTGGCTGGCGGCGATTTGATCTTGGACAAGGCGTGCGGCCCGGTGGCATGATCTGGTCAAGGCCGGAAACAGAAAAGGACGCGCCCATGCTGGAAATCACGCCCGCCGCCGTCGTGCAGGTCATCTTCCTGGCGCGCGAGGGCGACCTTGCCGCCAGCCAGTTGCGGGAATTCATCGCCGCGATGGCCGAAGATGAAAAGGCCGAACTGACCGCCATCGCCTGGATCGGGCGCGGCACATTCGAGGCCGAGGAATTCGCCGAGGCCGTCCGCACCGCCGCGGCCGAGGCGACGACGCCGACAGAAGACTACCTCATGGGCATGCCCCATCTCGCCGAGAACCTGGAGGCGGGGCTTGATGCGCTGGGCGTCGATGTGACCGGCGAGGAGGAAGATCTGCTTTAGCCCGCCTTGCACGGGGCCCGGCGCGAACCAATATATTCCATGAAATGAATGTGAGGTTGCGATGAACGAGGCCCTGAAACTGACCTGCGCCACCTGCGGCCAGATGAACCGTGTCCCTGCCGACAAGCTGGGCCTTGGACCGAAATGCGGTACCTGCGGCGATCCTCTCGTGTCGGGCAAGGTGGCAGAGCTCGACTCTCGGACGCACGACAAGATGGTGCAGAATGACAGCCTGCCGGTGCTGGTCGACTATTGGGCGCCGTGGTGCGGCCCCTGCCGGATGATGGCGCCGCAATTCGCACAGGCGGCGACCGCGTTGAAGGGGCGGGCGCGGCTTGTCAAGATCAACACCGAGGACCACCCCCGCATCTCCCAAAGGCTGGGCATCCGGGGCATTCCGCTTCTGGTCCTTTGGCAGAACGGTCGGGAGGTCGCCCGCCTTGCCGGTGCGCGCCCCGCCGCCGAGATCGAGGGCTTTGTCCGCGCGCACGGCTAGGCCTGCCGGGCGCAGCGCAGAAGTGGGGCGCGCCGCCGGCGGTAGCCGGTGCCTGACCGTCAGGACGCCCGCAGGTCGCCCTCGCGTGCCCGTCTCGCGAAGAAGACCGAAAGGAAACGCGCCGGTGCTCCGGTCAAAAAGCGCGGCAGGGTACACGTGGCTTCTTGACACTCCGTCAGGAATGCCCGAAATACGCCCCCGGTGAGGGGCAGTAGCTCAGTTGGGAGAGCGCGTCGTTCGCAATGACGAGGTCAGGGGTTCGATCCCCCTCTGCTCCACCAGTTTATTCCGATACTCAATTGAAAACCCTACTGTATTTTCTTCTGTGCAGTCCGCAAACCCCCCAAATGTCCCCCAAAGTGAACTTGAAATAACCGGAATCGTTAAGGCCCTCGCCTTCAGGCTCATAACCTGAAGGTCGCAGGTTCAAATCCTGTCCCCGCAACAAAAAATATCAAACATATCAGACAGATCTAGCCCGACGTAATCCCTGCCACTCGTTGACTGCGTGAATCCATCAACCGGGCCGGGCAATGCGCCGCGGTCGAGATCCCAACCGAACGGCCCTTAGTTGTGCTCGCCATCCAGAAACCTGCCGATGACCTGGGTCAGTTCGGCGTGGATTTCGGCGCGTGATCGTCCGCCTGCGTCGTCGCAGAGCGGGTCGGGCTCGCCCTCGGCCGCGAGGATGCTTGCGCCACTGGGCTTGCATTCGGCCAGAAAGCTGAAGTGGATCGCGTCCGGGATGATGCGATACTCCGCCCCTGGCACCGTTTCTGACAAGGCGCGTGCGTGGACAGGCGAGGGCACGCGTTCCTCGTCGCCAAGGTTCAGAACCAGCATTGGAATGTCGATCTGTGAAAGGCTGTTGGGCGTCAGCGTCTCCACGATGCCGGGGTCTACGACGACGGCGAAGCGGATGCGCGGATCGCGCAAGTCCTGGGCGGCGGGGCCAAGGTCGAGTGCGTGCAGATCAACCCCGAACCGGGCAAAGAAGCCGCAATCCGACATGCCCCGCCCGCCTTCGTCGCAAAAGGCCGCCAGTCGTGCCGGATCGACCCGCGCGCCTGCGACCGCCAGCGCAGTATAGCCTCCCGCCGAGAAGCCCAGCACGCCGATGCGGTCGAGATCCATGTAGGGATAGTCCTGCGGGTTGGCGGTGATCGCATCAAGAACGGCCGAGATGTCCTGCGGCCGTTCCCAGATGCGCACCGCCTCCAGCGCCGAGGCATTTCCTGACGTGCTGCCGGGATGATTGGGAAGCACGACGACATAGCCCGACTGGGCAAGCCGGGAGGCGATCCAGCCGAACTGCCCGGCGTTCCCCCCCGCGCCATGAGAAATGACTATGACGGGATAAGAGCCGCCCCGATGGGGTGCGCCCCGTCCCGCTTCGGCGCCGTTGAAGACGCCGTTGCCGCCGACTGTAACCGTGCGGCCGCCCGGTTCCGCGGGATACCAGATATGAAAGTCGATCTCGGTTTGCCGTATCGGTGCCGGGGCGCTGGCAAAGGCTATGCCGACCTGGCCTGCATAGGGCGGGCGGGTCAGTTCGACGCCGGCCCAAGTGGCACTGCCTGCAACAACGGCAGCTATAGCGAGCTTAACGATGCGGTTCATGGGGAAATCCTCCTGTCGGTGATCCATCTCCAAGATCGCAACTCGCGCGGCCCCGGGCGTCCTCGATCGCGTTTGAGGTCGTCCCGGATCGCTTTTCAGGATATGTGGCCTGTCGAAACGCTGCCGGATGTCACGATGCTGCTTGTCCCCGTCACCTTGTTCGCCACGGCCGCTCTTGGCGCCGTCCTGTTCCGCTTGCTGACGCAGCGGGATACTGGCGCGACCGCGGACCGCCTGTTCGTAGCGCTCGTCGCGCTCTATTTCGTGCAGTCCTTGCTTGTTTCGCTGCGATGGGGCTACCGGATCGAGTCGCTGCGCCTGCCGATCGGACTGATGGCTACAATCATCCCGGCCTGCGCCTTTGTTGCTTATCGTTCGCTGTCAGGCCGCAGGGCGGCATGGGTCTTCGGGCCGGTCGCGGTGACATGGGCGGCGCTGCTTGGATGGCAGGACGCGGTCGATCTGTTGATCCCGCTCTTGTATCTGGGGTTTGGGCTGTTGATCCTGGTCCCCGTCCTGCGCGATCAAGAGGCGCCTGCGCTGACCCCGCTCGGCGATGCGCGCCAGACGCGGCGGGCCATGGGCGTCATCGGGGCGACCCTGATCGCCTCGGCAGCTACCGATGCCTTCATCCTCTACGATTTTGTCCACAACGCGGGGCAGACCAGCGGGCATCTGATCTCGATCGTCCAGACCGGCTTCGTGATCATCATGGGTCTTGCAGCCGCGTTTGGACGCTCCTCATCCGAAGAAGCCGCAGCCCCGCCGCGTGCCGAACCTTCTGACCAGAGTGACCACGCGCAGGTTTTGACGCGCATCGAGGATCTGTTCGCCAGCGAGGGCCTGCACCGGTCCGAGGATCTGACCCTGCGCCGCCTGTCGCGGCGCCTCGGGCTGCCCGACCGCAGAATCTCCGAGGCGGTCAACCGCCTGCGCGGCGTGAATCTGTCCCAGTTCGTCAACGAACACCGTATCCGCGATGCCTGCGTCCTGTTGCGGGACACCGATCAGAGCATCCTTCAGATTGCGCTGGCCGTGGGCTTTGCCTCGAAGTCCAATTTCAACCGCGAGTTCCAGCGCGTTGTCGGCCAGACCCCGAGTGGATGGCGCGCGGGTAAAGGGGCGGTTTCCTGAATGACGCAATAGGGCCTGTTGCTCAATTCATGTAGGCCCGCCCAGCGCGCCAGTAAACCTCGGGCAGTCGATCCATGCGCGGTTCGCGGGGTTAGGAGACACGCGATCACACAGGCCGCAACCGTGTGCGCCGCATGGATCACAAGACGCGCGTGGCGGGGTCGCGGCAGGTTCTCTTTGATTTGCGCCTCGGTGCGCCCGTGTGCGCCGCTCTTTCTGTTTCGCAGGTGAGGTGCCCGTGGTTTCATGGACAACTGCCTGGTTCGGTTTTCGGTTGTCTGATCTCGAAGTCAGCGGGCGAGGGCATGGCCGGGCACGGCTGAGGCCGTGATCCGATGCCAAGTCGATCGCGTCCCTGGCGGGTGCTGGCGCGCTTGCAAGGCGCCGGGCGCGGCTGACGATCCGGCGGCGGGCCCAGTTGCAAATGCAGTGGCGATACTTTCATTTTCAGGATAGAAATGAAAGCTGACGTGTTCTATCCCGAGCCTGATATGAGCATCGACTTCAATGCCCGGCAGAAAGCCATCCTGAACCAGATCCGGCAGGAGGGACGCGTGCTTGTCGAAGCGCTTTCCGGCGCGTTCGGGACGACGCCGCAAACGATCCGGCGCGACCTGCAGGTGCTCGAAGACACCGGCGAGGTCATGCGGTTTCACGGTGGGGCGTCGCTGCTTCCGGGCGTGGAGTACACGGGCTTCGACGTCCGCCGCACGATCGCAGTCGAAGAGAAGGAAGCGATTGGCGTCGCGGTGGCACAGCGCATTCCGCCGAATGTGATGCTGATGCTGAACGGCGGCACGACGACGGCTGCGGTCGCGCGTTCCCTGAAAGGACATTCCGGCCTGCGCGTCATTGTTGATAATGTAAACATTGCCAATGACTTGAGGAGATTTCCGGGGGTCGATGTGCTGGTTCCGGGCGGTATGGTGCGCCGGTCCGATGGCGCAGTGACCGGCGAGGCCGCGCTTGAGTTCATTCGGGGGTTCCGGGCCGATGTGGCAGTGGTCGGCGCTGCGGCGCTTGAAGCAAGCGGTGCCTTGCTTGACTTCGACCTGGCGGAGGCAGCCGTGACCCGAGAGATGATGGCGCACGCCAAGCATGTGATCCTTGCGGTGGACAGCGGCAAATTCGGGCGATCGGCTCCGGTCGTGATCGGGTCTTTGGACAGGGTGGACACGATCGTGACCGATCGGTGTGCCAACCCCGAGTTTCGCCATATCTTCGCCAGGGCAGAAATCGATCTGGTCGAGGCGATGCCCCGATAGGGCGGCATCGCGGATGGAATTCTTGACATAAACTTTCGTTTGAAACAGTCTTTCGAATATATCGCGCATCAATTCGCGCGAATCTCCATGCCGATGGGAGGAAAGGTGTGGATTCAGCCATAATCGTCACAGGTGCCGGTGGCGGCATCGGCCTGGCGGTTCTCAGGGCGATCGACTCACCCGGCCGTCACCTGGTCTGCGCGGATGTTTCACGCGTCGCGCTTGACCGGATCGAGGATCTTGGCCTGCGCGCCCGGGTCAGCCTTCATTGCGGCGCGCTTTCCGGAGTCGAGGAGTGTCGCAGCCTGGCGGCGCTTGCCGGGACGGATCTGGCGGGGCTGGTGCACCTGGCCGGTGTCTTCGAACCGGATCCGCGCCCGCTTTCCGACCCGGACATTTTTCATCGCGCGATCGCGAACAACCTTACCAACGGTTACCTGATGGCGGCGGCGGTTGTCGAAGCGGCCGGACCAGAGGGAGCGGGTGCGATGGTCTTCACCTCGTCGCTCGCCTTCCGGCGCGGTTCGTGGGAACACGTCCCCTACGCGGCCGCCAAGGGTGGGCTTGTCGGGATGACGCGCGCCCTGTCGCGCCGGCATGCACCACGTTGGCGGGTCAATGCGATCTCGCCCGGATCGATCAACACCGCGATGCCGGCAAAGCTCGTGGCTGAAAGGGGGCTTGATCGGGTCGTCGCCGAGATCCCGCTTGGCCGGCAGGGTGAACCCGATGAGGTGGCATCCGTCATCGCCTTCCTGATGGGCGCGGGCGCGAGCTACATCACGGGCCAGTGCATCAATGTCGACGGGGGCATCATCAATGGCTGACCGGGGACAGAGGACGCTGGCCGCACTCGATACGCTTGGCGCATTCAATCGCGGGATCGGTGCAGCCGGCGTCTTTGCCGCCTCGGCCCTCATCGCCCTGATGACGGTCTTCGTCATCCTCGGGGTCTTCTTTCGCTATGTCTTGAACGATTCCCTGACCTGGGTCGAGGATGTGGCCCTGATCCTGATGGTCACGACAGCCTTCATCGTCGCGCCGCATGCCTTCCGCTCTGGCGCGAACGTGGCGATCGAGCTTTTCACGGCACCCCTGCCGGCGGCGGCGGTGCGGGTGCTCAGGCTGGTCATCAACATGCTGATCCTCTGGATCGTCTATCGGTATTTCTTCGAAAGCCTTGCCCTGGTGAACCGCGGCTGGGGGATCAGGGTCAACACCGTGCCGATCGCCTGGGCCTGGCCCTACATGATCGTCCCGGTGGCTTTCGCCGCGATGGCGCTGGTCGCGGTCGAACTGATCGGCCGCGATATCTGGGCGCTGCTCATGCGGTCGAAGGCCGCCGATCTGCCACACGACATGCCGCAAGAACCGGAATAGGGGGGCGGTGATGGGTCTGGCATTCTTCTGGCTCTTCTTCCTCCTGATGGCGATCGGAATGCCTGTGGTCTTCGCGCTCCTGATCGGGCCGGGCCTGTCGCTGGTCATCGACGGTACCGACGAACGTTTCTTCGCCAAGCTCCTGTCGACCGTCTACACAGGCATCTATTCCTTTCCCCTCATGGCGGTGCCGTTCTTCATCCTTGCCGGCGAACTGATGAACTCGGGCGGCATTACACGATCCATCGTCAAGTTCTCTGAATCGATGATCGGCCATGTCCGGGGCGGGCTGGCGCAGGTGAACATTCTGTCGTCGATCCTCTTTGCCGGGCTGTCGGGGTCGGCGGTGGCCGACACCTCTGCTCTTGGCAAGATGCTGATCCCTGCGATGGAGCAGAACGGCTACTCGCGCCGTTTCGCGGCCGCGATCACGGCGGCGTCCTCGGTCATCGGGCCGATCATCCCCCCATCCGGCATCATGGTGCTTTACGCCTTCGTGATGAATGTCTCGGTCGCTGGGCTCTTCCTTGCCGGGTTCGTGCCCGGTCTTGCCGTTGGTCTGGGGCTGATGATCCTGACGGCCTACTTCAGCCGGGTGCGGAACTATCCCGTGGCAAGCCGCAGGGCAACATGGGGCGAACGGTCGGTGTCGTTCCTGGAGACCTATCCGGCGCTTCTGACGCCCGTGTTGCTTCTGGGGGGAATCCTTTCGGGCATCTACACGCCAACCGAGGCGGCGGCGGTCGCGGCGGTCTATGCGCTCTTTGCCTCCGCGCTCATCCGGCTGGATATCTGGGCCCGGTTCATTGCCAATCCGGCGCACGCCTACCTGCATATCGCGCCGCTGACGGTGCTTCTGTTCGCGGGTTTCACCGATGCGGTCGGTTTTCGTCTTTTCGTCGCGCTCGGCCTTGGCTGGGTCGGCCTGGCCGAGTTGATCTGGCGGACGATGCCAAGGGCGAGTGTCTCCGCGCCCGCCCCGCGCATCTCCCTGTCGCAAGACATCGGGAAGGCGGCCCGCCAGACCGCCCATCGTCTGCCCGAGGTTCTGCGCCAGACGGCGATCCAGTCGGGTGTCATCCTGCTTCTGGTCGGCGCCGCCGTGACCTTTGGCTGGATGGTCACCGTCACGGGCCTCGCACGAGAGGCGGCGGCGCTGATCAAGAACACGACCGACAATCCCTACCTGCTGCTGTTGCTCGTCAATATCCTCCTCTTCGTTGTCGGCATGTTCCTGGATGCCGGCCCAGCAATCCTGATCCTTGGTCCGGTGCTTGGGCCGATCATGACGCAGGTCGGCGTCGACCCGCTGCACTTCGCCATCGTGATGTGCGTCAACGTCACTGTCGGTCTGGCGACGCCGCCGATGGGATTGGTGCTCTTCGTCGCCTCCTCGGTTTCGGGCGAGAAGATCGAGCGCATCGTTCAGGCGATCTGGCCGTTTCTTCTGGTCGAGTTCGCGGTGATCTTCCTGATCACCTATTTCCCGAGCCTGACCATGACCCTTCCCGCATTGGCGGGATTTGCGAGATGCCCTTCCGGCGCGATCCTTTGCGAAGCGCTGGTGGGTTTGACGGGCGGATAGTCCGCATGAAAACGAGATCACAAGGGAGGAAGTCATGAAGAAAAAGCTTACCAGCCTTCTGGCAGCAACGGCGCTCACCGCGTCGGCCGCACTGTCCTCGGCGAGCGCGGCGCTGGCTGCGGACTACACGATCAAGATCGCGTTTCTGGGCTCGCCCGAAGACGAGGACTATGACGGTTCGATGGTCTTCAAGGACTACGTCGAAAGCCGCTCGAACGGCCGCGCGGCGGTCGAGATCTATCCGTCGGGCCAGTTCTGCGGCAACGAGAAGGAATGCCTTGAGAATCTTCAGGCCGGCATTCTGGAGGTCTATATCACCACGATCGGCGGGTTCGGCAACGTCTTTGGGCCCGGTCAGGTTCTGGATCTGCCCTACATGTTCGCCAATGACCGCATCGCGGAATGCGTCTTTGACGGGCCCTTCGTCAACGAACTGCGCGCGGGCGTCCTGGCCGAGGGCATTCCGATGCGGCTGATGGTCATTTCGAACACCGGGGGCTGGCGAAACTTCGGCACAACGACAAAGCTTATCAAGACGCCGGAGGATGTGAAGGGGTTGAAGATCCGCACCATCCCGGCCGAGATCCAGCAGGAACTGGTTCGCCAGCTTGGCGGCAACCCGACGCCAATCGCCTGGCCCGAGGTCTATACCTCGCTCTCGACCGGCGTCGTCGAGGGAACCAAGAACGGCATCACCGACATCATGAACATGAAGTTCCCCGAGGCCGGGCTGAAGAACCTGACACTGGATGGCCATGCCTATATGGGCGCGCTCTGGTGGTATTCGGACGTGGCCTGGCAGACGCTGGACGACGAGACGAAGCGGATCGTGTTCGATGGGATGAACCATCTCAAGACCGTGACCCGCGCCTTCCCGATGCGGCGCCAGATCGAGGCCTACGAGGCGTTCAGGGCCGAAGGCGGCACGATCTATGTGCCGACGGCCGAGGAGAAGGCCGCGTTCCAGGAGGCATCTTCGGGAATGCGCAAGTGGTACACGGACAAGTTCGGCGCCGAGTGGCTCGACAAGGTCGACGCGGCCGTCGCCGCCTGTTCGGCTTCGACCGACGCGGAATTCGCATCGGCAAACCAATAGGCGACAGGCCGGGGCGCAAGCGCGCGCCCCGGTTTCATCCCAGGGGCAGAACGAATGACCGAGGTTCTCATCGCTGGCGTGGCGGTGGCAGATATCGTGATGCAGGTGGCACAGTTGCCGCGCCGGGCCGAGAAATACAGGGCGACCGATGCGGTGATCACCGTCGGCGGCTGCGCGGCGAACGCGGCGGTGGCGGTGGCGCGACACGGTGGCACGGCGCGGCTGGCGGCCCGTCTGGGTCGTGACCCGATGGGCGACCTGATCGCAGCTGCGCTTGAGGGCGAGGGTGTGGACCTGTCGCTTTCGGATCGCCGCGAAGGCGCACGGTCGTCCTTTTCCTCGATCTATGTCGATGCGGCGGGGGAACGGCAGATCATGAACTACCGAGGCGCGGGTCTGGCCGAGACGCTCGACCTTTCGACCGTCCCGCGCCCCGATGCCGTCCTTGCCGACAACCGCTGGCCAGCGCTGACGCAGGCCGCACTTGCCGCGGCAAGGCGCTGGGGTGTGCCGGGCATCGTCGATGCCGAGGCGCCGTTCGAAGGGGATGCCCTGCGGGGCGCCACCCACATCGCCTTTTCGATGCAGGGCCTTTCCGCCTATGCGCCCGGGCTTTCGGCTGTGAACGCGCTGGCCCGCGCCCGCGCGGAATACGGGGCCTGGGTTGCCGTGACCGACGGGGCAAATGGCGTCTGGTATTCCGGCGACGCCGGGATCGGCCATGTCCCCGCCTTTGCCGTCGCGGTCGTCGATACACTCGGGGCCGGTGACATCTGGCACGGCGCCTTCACGTTGCGCATCGCCGAGGGCGCGGAGGAGGCCGATGCCATCTGTTTCGCCAATGCAGCCGCCGCGCTCAAGTGCCGGGCCTTCGGCGGGGCTGCTGCCTGCCCCGACCGCAAGGCGACAGAGGAATTTCTGAAGGAGGTCGCGCCATGAACCTGACACCGGGCAAACTCTGGGGGCTGCGCCGCATGGCAGACGCGAGGGGTATCTTCAAGATGACCGCCGTCGACCAGCGCCCGCCGATCAAGGGTCCGATCGCCAGGCATCTGGGCCTGGCCGAGGCGCCGTGGGGGGAAGTCGCACGGTTCAAGCGAATGCTGATCGAGGAGTTGCAGGCACAAAGCACCGCAATGCTGCTCGATCCGCACTACGCCATTCCCCATGGAATCGACGGTCTGTCGCCGGAGAAGGGGCTGATCGTGACGCTTGAAGACTCGGTTTATCAAGAGACACCCGGCGGACGACTTTCGACGGACATCGATGACTGGTCGGTCGAAAAGATCAAGCGGATGGGGGGCGACGCAGTGAAGGTGCTTGCATGGTATCGCCCTGATGCCGATCCGGCCGTCTGCACCGCCCAGCAGGATTACGTCAAGCGGATCGGCGAGGCATGCAGTCGCTACGATATCCCGTTCCTTTTCGAGCTTCTGGTGTATCCGCTGGCGGCCGACGCCCACCAGACCAAGGACTATGTGGAGATGAAGGCAAAGCGCGCCGATCATGTCCTTGGTTCGGTTTCGGAATTCGCCAAGGCGGATTACGGCGTCGATGTCTTCAAGCTGGAAAGCCCGGTCAACGCGGCCGAGGCGGACGGATCGAAGGGCGTGCAGGCCCTGTTCGACGAATTGGGGCGTCTTGCCGGCCGGCCATGGGTCATGCTTTCGGCCGGGGCGGGCAAGGCGGAGTTTCGCAATGTGCTGGCTCATGCGTTCCGTGCCGGGGCCTCGGGCTTCCTTGCCGGCCGGGCAATCTGGCTCGATGCGTTCCATCACTATCCCGACTGGGATCGGATCAGGACCGAACTGGCTGGCGCCTCGGCCTCCTACATGACCGAGATTTCCGCGCTGGCCGATGCCGAGGCCGCCGACTGGCGCCGCCATCCCGTCTATGGACATCGGGGGGCAGCCTTCGCTCCGGCAGATGCGAGCTTCCGGCATGCCTATGCGACGATGGGGGGCTGACGTGGCGATCGGCCTTCTGCCCCTTGGACGCGCCACCTTCGATGTCCCGTTCGCCGAGGAAAAGCTGGCCGCGATGCTGGCGCGGCTCGATGCGACCGGACGGAACTTTGTCGGCCCCCGATCGCTGCTTTTCGACGCCGAGGCCGCGCGGGCGGCGCTGGCGGAAATCGTCGCTGCGGGGGCAACGCGGCTCCTGATCCTTCAGGTCACGTTCACCGATGCCGCGATGACGGTCGAGGCGGCGCGGTCCGGCCTGCCGCTCTCGATCTGGGCGGTACCGGAGCCGCGCAACGGCGGACGGCTCCGTCTGAACGCCTTTTGCGGTCTGAACCTGTCCAGCCATGCCCTTGGACTGAATGGCATCCCCTTCGCATGGGCCTATGGCGATGCCGATGCGCTGGGCGAAGGCGAATTGTCGGGGCTTCTTGACGCAAGCCCCGCTTCGGATCGGCTTGACGCAGGGCCCGTCGGCGCGCCTACCGATGCGGGCAGGCGCATTGCCGCATCCCTTGCCGGTAAGCGGATCGCCCGGATCGGTGAGCATCCCGTGGGCTTCGACACCTGCGACTACGACGCACGCGCGCTGAAGGAACTGGCCGGGGTGGACGTCGATCCTATTCCGCTGGACCGGCTTTTCGACGCGGCACGGAAAGCCGATCCGGAAGACGTCGCAAGGCTTCGCGCGCAGGCGGAAACGGAACTGACCGGCCTTGCCGAGGTCGACCCGGTGCAGCTTGACCGGTCGCTCCGGCTCAAGGTCGGGCTCGAGAACATCCGAGAGCGGGCTGGTTACGATGCCTTCGCCATCCGTTGCTGGCCCGAAACCTTCACCGAGTACGGCGGTGCGGTCTGCGGACCGGTCTCGATGATGGGCGAGGCCCGCGTGCCCTGCGCCTGCGAGGCGGATGTCTACGGAGCGCTGACGCAGATGATACTGCAGAAAGCCTCGGGCGGGCCGGTCTTTCTGACCGATCTTGTCGATGTGGATACGGCGGACGACACCGCGGTCATCTGGCACTGCGGGCAGGCGCCGGTGTCGATGCGCGACCCGGGGGCGCCGGCAACGGCGACGATCCACACCAACCGAAAGATGCCGCTTCTCTACCAGTTCGCACTGAAACCCGGCCGTGTGACCCTGATGCGGATTTCGCAGGCTTTCGGCACGGCGAAGATGGTCATTGCCGGGGCACAGATGCTGGCGCGACCGATGGCCTTCACCGGCACCTCGGGTACGCTGCGTTTCGACCGGCCCGCCGAAAAGGTTCTGGAGGACGTGATCGCCAGCGGGCTCGAACATCACATGGCCATTGCCTACGGTGACCACCGTGCAATTCTGAACGACGTCGCGGCGGCATTGGGCCTGCCGGTTCTGGAGCTTTGACGATGATCCGTTACGGCCTGATCGGCGCAGGTATGATGGGGCAGGAGCATATCCGCAACATCGCGCTGCTTGACGGGGCAGAGCTGGCGGCGCTGGCCGATCCCGACGAAGGCATGCGAAGGGCCGCGCTTGCCCAGCAGGGCGGCACGGCGCGCGCCTTTGCCGACTGGCGGGAGATGGTTTCAACCGATTCATGCGATGTCTATGTGGTTGCCTCGCCGAACGATGCCCACCACGCGACGCTTCTGGAGCTTCTGCCCGCGAACAAGCCGATCCTGTGCGAAAAGCCGATGTGCACGACCGTCGCAGGTTGCCGCGAGGTCGTCGCGGCGTCGGCAAGGCGCGCAGCGCCGCTATGGATCGCGATGGAATACCGCTACATGCCGCCGGTTCAGCGGTTGATGGCGGAAGTGCGCGCAGGTACCGCTGGACCGCCGGTGATGATGTCGATCCGCGAACACCGCTTTCCGTTCCTCGAGAAGGTCGGCGACTGGAACCGGTTTTCCGCCCGCACGGGCGGCACGCTGGTCGAGAAATGCTGTCACTTCTGGGACCTGATGCGGCTTGTCCTGCAAAGCGATCCGATCCGGGTGCATGCCTCCGGTGCGATGGATGTGAACCACCGCGACGAACGCTATGACGGCCGGATGCCGGATATCATCGACAACGCCTTCGTGACCGTCGATTTCGCCAGCGGCGCGCGGGGGATGCTCGACCTCGCGATGTTTGCCGAAGGCTCCTACTGGCAGGAGGTCATCGCCGTCACCGGCCCGAAGGCCCGGGTCGAGGCAAAGGTACCCGGGCCCGCGCGCTTTGCCCCTGACAGGCAAGAACGCGCGGCGCAGATCGCAATCGCCGACCGCGCCACGCGGACCGAGACGGCCGAGGACATCCATGTCGACCCGGCAATCCTTGCTGCGGGCGATCATCACGGATCGACTTTCTTCCAGCATCAGCGGTTTCTCGATCTCGTCCGCGCCGGGCGGGGGCAGCCGGATGTGACGGCAAAGGACGGTCTGTGGTCGGTCATGGTCGGCGAAGCGGCAGAGAGGTCGGCGCGTACGGGCGAGACAGTCAGGATCGGAGAGCCATGATGCGCGAGGATTTCGGCACCATGCCGGACGGCGAACGGGTCGAGCGGGTCACCCTGAGCGGCGGCGGACTGACCGCACGGCTCTTGAACTACGGCGCGGTCTTGCAGGACCTGCGGCTTGATGGTCACGCGCCGCCGCTGGTCTTGGGCTTCGAACGGTTCGACGACTACCTTGCCCATTCGCGCTATTTCGGCGCCACGGCAGGGCGCTGCGCCAACCGCATCGCCGGGGCGGCGTTCACGCTGGACGGACAAGACTACCGGCTTGACGCGAACTTCCTGGGCAAGCACCAGCTTCATGGCGGCAGCGCCGGTATCGGCAAGCGCCTTTGGAGCTTCGAAGGTGTGGGGCCGGACAGTGCCACCCTGCGCATTGACCTGGCGGATGGCGAGATGGGCTATCCCGGCGCGATGGCGGTGCAGATGCGCTTTGCGCTCTTGCCAGGCGGGGTGCTGGATATCCGTATCGACGCGACGGCCGACCGGCCGACGCTGTGCAACCTTGCCCACCACAGCTACTGGAACCTTTCGGGCGCGGCGGACATCCTGGACCACCGTTTGCGCGTAGCGGCCGATCACTACCTGCCGGTCGATGCGGAACTGATCCCGACAGGAGAGGTCGCACCTGTTGGCCTGACGGCATTTGACTTCCGATCCGGTAGAAGGCTGGGCGATGCCTGCGGTGCGGCGCGGATCGACCACAACCTGTGTCTTTCGCAGGCGCGCGTGACGATCCGCGATGTGGCCGAGTTGACGGGCGGAGATGTGAGCATGACGATCCGGACGACCGAACCGGGATTGCAGGTCTTCGACGGCGCCCCGCTTGACGTTCCGGTGCCGGGGCTCGACGGGCGCCGCTTGGGCGCCCATGCCGGAATAGCGCTTGAGCCGCAGGTCTGGCCGGACGCAATCCACAACCTCGACTGGGCGCAACCCGTGCTTCGTCCGGGCGAGACCTACAGCCAGCACACCCAGTTCGTCTTCGCGAAGGGTGCCGCATGATCGTCATCACCGAATTCATGGACGCGGAAGCCATCGACACGCTGCGTGCGGCAGGGGCGGTCCACTACGATCCCGGCCTCGCTGACCGGCAGGAGGCGATCCCGCCGCTCCTGAGGGATGCGGCGGCACTGGTCGTTCGAAACCGGACGCTTGTGACCGGCGCGCTTCTGGCTGCCGCCCCAAGACTTCGGTGCATCGGGCGTCTTGGCGTGGGGCTCGACAATATCGACCTGAACGCATGCGCTGCGCAGGATGTCACGGTCTATCCAGCGACCGGGGCCAACACCCTTTCGGTCGCCGAATATGTTGTCACCGCCGCGCTCGTCCTCCTGCGCCGGGCGTGGTTCTGCACAGCGGACATGCTGGCCGGGAAATGGCCGCGCGGGGCCGCGGGCGAAGGGCAGGAGGTGGCGGGCAAGATCCTGGGGTTGGTCGGATACGGTGCCATTGCCCGTGAAACGGCCCGGCTGGCGCGCGGGCTGGGGATGGATGTTGTGGGCCATGATCCTTTCCTGCCCGGGGACGATCCGGCCTGGGGCGCGACCCGCAGCCTGCCGCTTGCGGATCTTCTTGGCATGGCGGATGTGGTCAGCTTGCACGTTCCGTTGACGCAAGGCACCCGCCATCTGATCGACAGTGCCGCCTTGGCGAACATGAAGCCGGGGGCGATCCTGATCAACGCCGCGCGCGGGGGCGTCGTCGACGAAACGGCAGTGGCGGTCGCGCTGCGGGCCGGACATCTTGGCGCCGCCGCGCTTGACACCTTCGAAAACGAACCCCTGACGCAGGACAGGGCGTCGGCCTTTGCCGATACCCCCAACCTGATCCTCACGCCGCACATCGCCGGCGTGACGGAAGAGTCCAACCGACGCGTCAGCGCCCTGACCGCGGCCAACATCATCCAGCACCTTGCGAGGCAAGATTGATCCATGACCATCCATGAAGACATCGTCGAAAGCCTGGCGCGAAACCGCGTGGGCTTCGTCACCACGGTTCCCTGCAAGCAACTTGCCGGGGTCATCGGCCTGCTTGAACACGATGACCGGTTCCTGCACGTTCCCTCGAACAAGGAAGACGAAGGCATGGGCCTTTGCGCCGGTGCCTTCATGGGGGGCAAGCGGGCGGCGATCATCATGCAGAACACCGCGATCGGTGTGACCATCAACGCGCTCGCGACACTGATCCAGTACTACAACATCCCGCTTCCGATGCTGATCAGCTATCGCGGCGAGGTCGGCGAGAAGGTCGCCTGCCAGGTGGAGATGGCCGTGCACACGAAGGCGCTGCTCGCCCAGCTCGCCATTCCGACCTATCATTTTCACCGGGCCGGCGATGTCGGGGACCTCGACGGTATCCTCGCCCATTGCTTCATGGCGAAGAAGCCGGTCGCAATCCTGATGGATGCCAGCTTCTGGGGGGGTGCGAAATGATCCGCAGCGAAGTCATCAAGTCCATCGTTCCGGTCATCGCCGACCATCTGGTCGTCTGCAATATCGGCCTGCCGAGCCAGGAACTGTTCATGCACGACGACCGGCCCTCGAATTTCTACATGCTCGGCACGATGGGGCTTGCTTCGTCGATCGGTCTCGGGCTGGCGCTCGCCCAGAAGGCGAAGGTCGTCGCGATCGACGGCGACGGTTCGATCCTGACCAATCTCGGCACCCTGCCCACGATCGCCAACAACGTGGCGGACAATTTCGTCCTGCTGATCATCGACAACGGCAGCTATGGTTCGACCGGTGACCAGCCGACCTATGCCGGCAAGAAGACCTCGCTTGCCGAAGTGGCGCGCGCCTGCGGCTGCGAGAACGTGGTGGAATGTGCCGCACAGGATACGGCCGACGTGCTGAAAGCCGCGCTGGATGCAGGGCGCATGACGGTGATCGTGTCGAAGTGTAGGAGCGGCAATGTCCCGGTCTCGGTGATCGAACTGGACCCCGGCGTCATCCGCCACCGCTTCATGCAAGAGATTGCCCGCCGCAACCGGTAGTCTCAGCTGTCGTGCCCCTGGTCGGACTTGCGGGCACGACGTCACGATCGTGACCAATGACCTGTTGATCGCAGGTGGCGAGACGGACCTTCCGCCGCTGGCGTCGGCACCTGGACCGGATGTTCGCAAAGATCGACGGAGACTGGCATCGCGACTGGCGGGCCGGCGGCCAAGAAGGCGAGTTGCAGCAAGCCTTGCCACGAAGGCACGGGGCAAGAAAGCCGCCTCGGCTGTTTCCGGGGTGTGGCGATCAGGTCAACGGCCTTCGCCACGCATGTGCCAAGTGCCTAGTAGACCCGTTCGTAAAGTGCACAGACCTCTGTCTCGCTCATGCCATCCAGGGCTGCAATCTCGCCCCGTTTGTGGCTGGTGTAGACATCGGCGAACCCCTGGGGAAACCAGCCCGTGACCGTGGGGTTGGAGGCGAAGCGATCCAGCGCTTCGGGCAAAGACCGGGGGAGCCGCACCAGCCCCCGCGCGGCCAGGGACGCCGGATCGAGCAGCGACAGATCCTCGGCCGTTGCCGCCGGCAGATCCAAGCCGTCTTCGATCCCCTGGCAGCCGGCATTGACCAGCGCGGCAAGTTGCAGATGCGGGCTTGCAGCGGCGTCGGCGGCCCGGATCTCGAAGTTGAATTGCGCTGCGCGGTCGATGTCGCTCAGATCGTTGACCGGGCACAGGCGCACTGCGGCCTCGCGGTCCTGCAGCCCCAGGTTATTGAACGCCGCGCTCCAGCGATGGGGGGTCAGGCGCAGGTAGGAAATGACGCTGGGCGCGGTCAGAGCAAGGATCGAGTCGATATACTTCAGCACACCGGCGATGAACTGCCCGGCCTGGCGTGAAAGCTCGTATCTGCCGCCGGCGTCCCAGGTTGCGGGCCGGCCGCCCGACAGGAAGCTCAGGTGGATGTGCACGCCATTCCCAACGCTTTCGGGATCGCGGATCGGGGTGAAGGTGGCGGTGTGCCCCGTCGCGCGTGCGCTGGCGCGCACCAGTTCCTTCAGGATCGTGGCCTGGTCGGCGATCGCAGTGCCCAGAGCGGGGCCCATCGTGACCTCGTACTGCCCGGGCCCGTATTCCTTCATGAAGGTATCAGGCGCGATCCCTGCGCTGCGCATCGCGCCTGTCAGAGTTTCGGCAAGCGCCCGTTCGGCCCGGAATCCGGCCAGGCTGTAGGCATCGCCGGGCACGGCTGGCAGGCCGAGCAACTGGAATTCGTGTTCGAACGCGCCTTTCAGCGTCAGGCCCGAGACCCGGTCCAGCCGGTCGAGTGCCGCACGCAGGATCGACCTGGTGCAGAGTTCCCACGGCCGGCCGTCTGTGTGGCAGATGTCACCCAGGGCGAAGTTCTCTGCCGTTGCGGCATCGTCCAGAACCACACGGGTGCGCGTTGCCGGATCGGGGATCAGCACCAGGTCGCCAAGCGCGCCGAACGGGCTTTCGGCGATTGTGTCGAAGCAGGTGATCAGGGCATTGGTTGGCGTCCACCCGATGCCGCGGCGTTGACGCTTGTCGAACTGGTCGACCGGAAAGGCCTTGCCCCGCACCTTGCCGGCCAGGTCGGTGCAGCAGGCTACGATCATCTCTTCGCGCGGCATTCTATCTCCCTGTCGGTGGCGTTGCCTTGACCCTGCGGCATCATGAAAGATCGCGCCGGAAGCGCAAGGGGATTGACATTGACCGGAAAGGCAAATGCTCTGCGCCAGGGCAGTCGCGAACAGGGGGCGGGGTGCAGGCAGATCGCAGGACGGGCGGAGTGCTGCGCCGCAACGACCCGGCACCCGTCATGCTGGTGAATGGCGACGGTCTTTCGAACGTCGTGCTGTGTTGTGAACATGCCGGGCGCGCCATCCCCGCCGAGCTGGGCGATCTGGGCTTGCCAATGACCGAGCGGGACCGTCACATCGGTTGGGATATCGGGGCCGAGGGCGTGGCGCGGGTGCTGTCCGGCATCTTGGATGCACCTTTGGTGCTGCAGCGCTATTCGCGGCTTGTCGTCGATTGCAACCGCCCGTTTGCCGCGCCGGATGCGATCCCGGAGGTCAGCGACGGCACGCCGGTGCCGGGCAACGCGAACCTCGACGAGGTCGAAAGACGCGCACGTTTCGACGCGATCCATGCGCCGTTTCACGAAGCGCTCGGCGGGCTTCTGGACCGACGGATGGCCCAGGGGCGTCAGTCGGTCCTGGTCGCAATACACAGTTTCGTCCCGCAACTGACAGGCGGCGCGCCGCGGCCCTGGCATCTGGGCGCGCTGTCGAACCGCGACGGGCGGCTGGCGCTGGCCTTTCTTGATGCATTTCGGGTTGGCAACCCGGACCTGGTTGCAGCGCACAACCAACCCTATGAGGTGGACGACCTGGGCGACTACACGATCCCGGTGCACGGTGAAAGGCGCGGCCTGCCGCATGTGCTGGTAGAGATTCGCCATGACGGGATCGCCGAAGCCTCAGGACAGGCGCGCTGGGCGGGGCTGATCGCGAGGGCGCTAACCGAAGCAATGACCAGGATGGAACTGACGAAATGACCGTACCTCACCCGCAAACCCGCGAAATCCCGCTCGACCCGACGGCCTCGGCGCTGTTGTTCATCGATGTGCAGAACTTCTCTGTTCGACGAGAGGGTGGCGAGTTTCGTGATGTAAGCGACGCCGAACTGGCCGGAACGTACGGCTACTACTTTGACCGCCTTCGCGACGTTGCGATTCCCAACATGCAGCGCCTACAGGCTGCGTTCCGTTCCGCCGGTATCGAGGTTCTTTACACGACGATCGAAAGCCTGACAAAGGATGGCCGCGATCGAAGCCTGGATTACAAGATTACCGGCTTTCATGTGCCGAAGGGGTCATGGGACGGAAAGGTGATAGACGAAATCGCACCGGCCGACGACGAAATCGTGTTGCCCAAGTCGTCGTCCAGCGTCTTCGTCTCTACGCATATCGACTACCTGTTGCGCAATCTTGGCGTGCGGCAATTGGTGATTTCCGGTCTCGTCACCGATCAATGCGTCGAGTCAGCGGTGCGCGACGCCTGCGATCTGGGTTACCTCGTGACGCTGGTGTCCGATGCCTGCGCGACCTATTCGCAGGCGCGGCACGATGGCAGTCTGCGCACGATCAAGGGCTACTGCCGGCAGGTCACCACGGATGCACTGATCGCCGAGATTGCCGCAAAGGCCTGACAGCGGGCGGGCAGCGGAGCCCCTTGGCGCCGATTGACACCGGTCGCGATCGGCCCCTAGGCTTGGTGAAGGCAGACCGCAGAGGGGCCGATGGACATACGCATTTATTCGGGCTTCGTCGCCGCAGCCGAGTTGTCCAGCATAACGCTTGCGGCACAACGCCTGAACATCACCCAGCCGGCGCTGTCGCGCCAGATCCGTGCGCTGGAGGACTCGCTTGGTCTTCGGCTGTTCGAGAAGGCGGGGCGAAACGTGCGTCTGACTGCGGCAGGCGAGGTCTTGTACGCCCGCGTAAACGACGTGCTGGTCGCCGAGCGCGACCTGCGTGCCGTGGCCGGAGACCTGGCGCAGAATCAGTCCGGCGTGCTCAAGATCGGGTCGTGTTCGCAATTGATCGAACGATACCTTCCGAGATTTCTGCATGACTGGCGTGCCGCCAATCCGGGCGTCGACATAAGGCTTGAGGATGGTGGCGGCCCGGAACTGGTCGAGAAGCTTCACGCCGGCACGGTGCAGATCACGCTCTCGGCCATGCCATCGGCGCCGATCGAGATGTTCGAGACGGTTCGCCTGGGCGAACTTGCCTTCATCGCGGTCGCGACCCGTGACTTCCTTGCCGCTGCCGACACGCCGGTCGAGATCGGAGAGGTTCTGCGCCACCCGATCCTCACGCTGAATTGCCGCCATGCCTCGCGCGAGGTGTTCGACGCCGCATGCCGCTTGTCCGGTGCGGTGCCGCGGATCGTACTTGAAAGCTCTTCGCCGCACACGCTGTTCTCCATGGCCGAGGGGGGCAACGGGGTAGCCGTCGTGCCGTCGTCGGTCCAACCCGGCAGCGAGGCGCTGGTTGGCCGGCCGATCGCGCTCAGGGGGGAGCCGGTGGTCTTCGACATCTGTGCCATGCACGACAGCCGTGTGCCCCTGCCGGCCTATGGGCGGCGGTTCATCGATGATCTGCGCGCCTATATCCTGTCTGAGGAAGACGGCAATCCTCGGCGTCCGGCGCCGTTGCGCGGCTACCTGCAGATCGTTTGATTCATTCCTTTTTGGAATGGATTTTTCCCGAAATTAATCATTGGACGCATTCATCGGCGCGGCGCTAGGCTGCAACGCGAAAGCGCCCGGTCGGGGTGTGTCGTGAGCGAGGTCCGAATGGCGGCCAAGGTCTTTGGCGATTTGCGGAACTTCAACCAGGAGCGCATCGTTCTGGTTGTCACGCTTCTGATCTTCGCAACATCGTCGATCTTCCTGCCCGGTTTCGTCGCAGCCGACAACCTTGTGGCAATTGTGCGCTCGGTGTCGGTCCTGGGCATCCTGGCGCTGGGTATGTCGCTGGTCATCATAGGCCGTGGAATCGATCTTTCGATGGTCGCGGTGATGGCAATGTCGGTCGCCCTCTACCTGCAGTTGCTGAACGGCGGCCAGTCCGAAGGAATCGCGCTGGCACTGGCGCTGGGGTTCGTTCTGGCGATCGGGCTGTTGAACGGTTTCCTCGTGGCTTATGCCGATGTGCCGGCGATCTTCGTCACGCTGGCCAGCGGCTCCTTCGTCTTCGGCTATGTCCGGTCGCAACTGATCGATACCGATGCGGTGACGGTGCCGGCGGGACATTGGCTTTTGGGGCTTGGCGGGTTGCGGATCGCCGAGGTCCCGATCGAGGTCTACATCTTCGCGGTTCTGTCCGTCGTGGTCTTCCTGTTCCTGAGGTTCACCAAGTGGGGCCGCTATATCTTCTTTGCCGGCGACAACCCGGCAGCGGCGCGCAACACCGGCATCCCGGTGCGCCCGATGCTGGTGCTGCGCTACGTCCTGTCGGCGCTGACCGCCTTTGCGGCCGGGCTGCTGACTGCGGCCAGCCTGCAATCAATCAACACCCGCGTCGTGAACTCCAACCTGCTTTACGACATCGTGCTTGTCGCGGTGATCGGCGGGATCGGTCTTTCGGGCGGCAAGGGCGGGGTACGCAACGTGCTGGTCGGCGCGGCACTGATCGGGATCATGCTGAATGCAATGACGATCCTGGACATCCCGCTGATCTATCAAAACCTCATCAAGTCGACGATCCTGTTGTTCGCGATCATCGTCGACGGACTGATCAACCCGCGTGACGAGCAGACCGCGCAACAGGGGGACATCTGACCCCCCCCGCACCAAGCAGACCGGGCCAGAAAGAGCCCGGCCCACCAAAGACAACCGACAGGAAAGGGATGACGTGATGAATATGTTCAAGACCGCGGCGATCGCCGCAAGCCTCGCCCTTGCAACCGCCGCCGTGCATCCGGCCGCGGCCCAGGACAGTGGACCGGAAATATATGCCAAGGCGATGGCCGGCAAGCGCGTGCTCCTCGTGCCAATGGCGATGGGCTTTGACCTGGCGCAGGGCTGGTCGGCGATCCTCAAGCGGGAGGTCGAAGGCTTTGGCGGAACGTTCGAGACCCGCGACCCGAACTGGAGCGTCGAGGCCGGCGCCCAGGCGATCACCGAAGCGATATCCTCTGACAGCAAACCCGACGTGCTGATCGTGATGTCTCCCGATCTCAACTCCTATTCCAAGCTGATGAAGCGGGCGCAGCAGGCGGGTATCTACGTGATCCTTGTCGACAATCCCGCCAACTTCCAGGCCGACGCATATGTCGGCAGCGACTGGACCGAGCTTGGTCGGCTGGAGGCCGAGGCGGTGATCAAGGGTTGTGGTCCCGACTCGTCGAAGAAGATCGGACTTGTGCAGGGCGACCAGGTGAACGCGACCAGCCTGTTCCAATACGCCGGCATCATGGAGGTTCTGGCCAAGAACCCCGACTTCGAGGTGGTCGCACAGCCGGATTCGAACTGGGATGCCACAACGTCGCGCAACGTCACCACGACGATGCTGCAACAGCACCCGGAGATCTGCGGCATCATCGACTTCTGGGATGGTGACGCCACCGGTGCGGCCGCGGCGATCCGCGATGCCGGGATGACCGATCAGGTCTATCTGGTGACCACGGGCGGCGGCGAGGAGACGACCGATTGCAAGCTGCTGCAAGACGGAACCTTCGACGCGGTGGTCTCGACCGAACTGGTCAACGAAAGCGAAGCGATGGTCGCGATGATCAAGTACTTGCTGCAAACAGGGGTCGAACCCGGATCGCAGCCAGCCTACCTCTACACGCTGCTGTCCACCATCACCAAGGACAACATGCACGCGCGCAGCTGCTGGAGCCTGAAGGCCCTGCAGGTGGCCGCGGGCATCGAATAGACGCGCCACCGCGCTACACGGGCGGTGGCCGGCATGACCGGCCACCTGCTTTACTGTGCCCCATCGACCCGAGGACGACAGATGAGCTTTCGCGAGCGGCTTCTAGCTTGGCGCTACAACCTGGTCCCTGACCACGCGATCGGCGAGATCCTGTCAAAGCGTTGGACCGACAACGCCATTCCGTTTCTTGCGCTGGTCATCACGGTCGCCGGTTTCGGCAGCGCGATCCCGGGGTTCTTCAAGCTGTATTCGTTGCAGGAATCGACCCGGCAGCTGGGCGAATTGTCTCTGGTCGTGATCGGTGTCACGGTGGTGATGCTGGGTGGCGGGATCGACCTGGCCGTCGGGTCGATCTTTGCGCTCTCGGCCTTTGCCGCCGTGTCGGTGTTCTTCATCTTCGAACTGCCGACCTGGCTTGCGCTTGCCGCGGCGCTTGCAACGGGTTTCCTGTTCGGGGCCATCAACGGCTACCTGATCGGCTTCATGCGGCTGCGAGCCTTCATCACCACGCTGGTGACGCTGATCATCGGGCGCGCGGGCTATGACATCCTTGTCGTCAACTTCGGCTCCAGAGTGCAGATGTCGATGGCATCCTCCGACCTTTGGGATTTTATCGGAGACGGCACCTTGTGGGGCATGTCGGTGCCGGTGCTGACGGCGCTGATCCTGGCGATTGTCAGCCATGTCGCGCTGACACGGTCTCGCCCGGGGTGGCATGTGCAGGCGGTGGGCGGGTCACGCAGGTCGGCGCACAATGCCGGCATCCGCGTGCGCCAGACCGTATTCCTGACCTATGTCTTTTCGGGCCTGTGTTCGGGTGCTGCGGGGTTCCTGTTCGCCACGCGGTTGTCGGGGGCGGGCCCCGGAACAGGCCACGGACTGGAAATCCTGGCGCTGACGGCCGCGGTCGTCGGTGGCAATTCGCTGGGTGGCGGTCGCGGCTCGGTCGCCAAGGGGCTGATGGGTGCGGTGATCGTCCTGGTGATGACCAACGGCCTGATCCGGCTGGGCTATGGCACCGGTACCAACCAGATGGTGCTTGGCATGTTGCTGGCTGTCGCCGTGACGGTCGACATCCGTTGGCTGAAGAACCGCCACAAGGTGCTGAACGAAGTCTATGTTGCGCCCGTCTACCTGAAGATGGGCGAACCCCTTTCGGCTGTGCCCGGTTCCGGTACGCCCTATGAATTGAACAACCGCCTGTCGGTGGCCGACCATATCGGGCTGGGCGAGCTCGAGGGCCCCGAGGATGTGATCCTTGACCGTGACGACCACCTTTACTGCGGCACGCGGCATGGCGAGATCGTGCGCTTCTTCGCGCCCGACTACACCCGATCCGAAGTCTTCGCCCATGTCGGCGGCTTCCCCTTGGGACTTGCCTTCGATCGCGACCAGAATCTGATTTCCTGCGTCGGCGCGATGGGTCTTTACAAGATCACGCCCGAGCGGGAGGTGATCCGCCTTTCGGCCGAAACGCGACGGTCGCTGACCTCTATCCAGGACGACGCACGTTTGCGTGACCCCAACGACCTCGACATCGCGCCGGATGGGAAGATCTATTTCACAGACTCGACCAAACGCTACGATGCGCACGACTGGGCGGTAGACTCGATCGAGAACCGAGGTACCGGGCGGTTGTTGGTCTACGATCCCGCCGACGGGTCAACCCGGACCCTGCTGGACGGCTACCGCTATACCAACGGTGTCTGCATGGCGCATGACAACAAGTCGCTTTTCTTCGCCGAAAGCTGGCGGTGCCGCATTCACCGCTACTGGCTGGAAGGGCCCAAGGCGGGCACTGCCGAATGTGTGATCAAGGACATGCCCGGCTATACCGACAACATCAACCGCGCTTCGGATGGTACCTATTGGATGGCCTGGCTTGGAATGCGCACACCGTCCTTCGACCTGAGCTTGCGCCATCCGGCGATGCGCAAGCGGATGACCCGACGGCTGCCGCAAGATGACTGGCTCTTTCCCAATATCAACACCGGCGGTGTCGTGAAGTTCGACGAGAACTACAACATCATCCAGACGATGGGCGATCTGTCGGGGCTTTCGCACCCGATGGTTACCTCGATGCGCGAACACAAGGGCCACCTGTTCATCGGTGGCATCCTCAACAACCGGATCGGCCGGTTCCGTATCGAGGGGGCGAATCCCGCCTGGGACGCCAATGACGCCTATTGGGGGAAACGGTCATGATCCTTGATCCGATCCTTGACGTCTTTCGCGGCCGTGCCATCACGATCCCGCCTCTCGACGGCGCGTTCCGCGCCAATACGGGGCTGGATGATGCGGCTGTCTTCGCCACGTTGCCGGGCGCAGACGACCTGTGCCGGCATGCCAGCGGGGTATTGGCCAGTGCTGGCAGGGGTCTTTTCCGGTTGCGGACCGGCGCGGCGCCGGAACAGGTGGAGACACATCCCGCGCCGATCAGCGCCATCGCAGCGTCCGGCGCGACGCTGGCCGTGGCGCTGGAAGATGGCACGCTGATCGAAAACGGCGCCGCCGTGGCGCGGCCCGATGGCGTCAGCTGTATCACCGCGCTGGCCTACGGGCCGGACGGCGCGCTTTGGCTGACGAACGGGTCGGATCGCCATGGCCCGGCCGACTGGGCCAATGACCTGATGGAAAGGAATTCCGCCGGGTCGGTTTGGTGCCGGGCGCCGGGTGGCGGCTGGCAACGGGTGGCGGGCGGCCTTGGCTGGCCGTTCGGGGTGCTGCCCGACACCAAAGGCGCGGTGGTCAGCGAAAGCTGGCGGCACCGGTTGGTGCGGGTCGGGGGAGGGCGGATCACGCCGGTGCTGCGCCACCTGCCGGGTTATCCGGCGCGGCTGTCGTCACGCCCGGGCGGAGGTGCCTGGCTGACCCTTTTCGCGCCGCGCAACCGGTTGATCGAGTTCGTCTTGCGCGAAAACCACTACCGGTTCGACATGATGGCCAAAGTGCCGCGCGCATTCTGGATCGCGCCGGCGATGTCTTCGGGGCAAAGCTTTCTGGAGCCCCTGCAATGTGGTGGCATCCGCGTGATGGGGGTGCACAAACCCTGGGCCCCATCACGCTCCTATGGTCTTGCCGTCCGGTTGGACGCCGACATGGCGCCCGAGATCAGCCTGCACAGCCGCGCCAATGGCAAGCGCCACGGCACCTGTGCCGCCATCGAGACCGAGGACGGGCTGTTGGTCGCCTCGCGCGGGGGCGGGATGGTGCTGGCGCCGAACGCCGGGGAGGGCGCGTGATGGAACCGATCCTTCGGTTGGAGAAGGTCACCAAGGCCTATCGAAGTGTCCCCGCGATCCAGGACGTGGATTTCGACCTGAGAAAGGGCGAAATCCACGCCCTTCTGGGCGAGAACGGCGCCGGCAAGTCCACCTTGACCAAGGTCATGGCGGGGGTGGTGGAACCGACGTCGGGGCGGATGATCTACAAGGGTAGGGAAACCACCTTCGCCAACCCCAACGAGGCGCTGCACTCGGGCGTCGCGATGGTGTTCCAGGAAACCAGCCTGGTGCCGTCGATGACGGTGGCGCAGAACCTGTACCTTGGGTCCGAACGCTTTCTGAACCGGTTGCGCGGTACCTTCATTTCCGCCCAGCAGTTCCTGCAATCTCTGAACTTTCCGGTTGATCCCGGCGCGATGGTCGAAAGCCTTGGCGCCGCCAAGCGGCAAATGGTGGAAATCGCCCGCGCCGTTCACCACAAGTCCGAGGTGATCATCTTCGACGAACCGACCGCGACGCTGACGCCCGAGGAGAAACGGCATTTCTTCGCCCTTCTTCGCCGGCTCAGGGAGCGTGGCGTGTCGATCGTGTTCATTAGTCACGCGCTGGAAGAGGCTCTGATGATCGCCGACCGCATTACGATCCTGCGCGACGGCGAACTTGTCACGACCGGGCCGACCGCCGATTTCGACCGCGACAAGATCATTGCGGCGATGGTTGGTCGGACCCTTTCGGGCGAGCTTTATCGCAAGCGCGACGCCAGCCACCTTCGCAAGCCCGGCCGGAAGGTCCTGTCGGTGCAGGACATTTCGATGGGAGCGATGGTTCGCAACACCTCCTTCTCGATCTTCGAGGGGCAGATCACCGGCGTCTTCGGCCTGATCGGATCGGGCCGCACCGAAACGTTCAAGATCATATCGGGCATCTACAAGCGAGACTTCCTGCGCGGCGGGCAGATCACGCTGGATGATCGGCCGGTGCGATACTACACACCCGCCCAGGCGGTGAGCGATGGCATCTGCTACATCACGGAGGACCGGAAATCCGAAGGCTTCTTCGAGACGATGAGCATTGGCGAGAACCTTTTCGCAGGCATGCTGGCGGCAGGGCGCGAGGATGGCGTGGTGATCCGCAAGCGCACGCTAAGGGATCTGGCGGAAGAGTGGACATCGCGATTGAACATCAAGGCGATCAATCCCGACGCTCGGGTCGTCGAATTGTCGGGCGGCAACCAGCAGAAGGTGGTGATCGGCAAGGGCCTGATCCAGAAGCCCCGGATCGTCATCTTCGATGAACCGACGCGTGGCGTCGATGTGGCCGCGATTTCCGAAATTCACCAGCTCATCAACGATCTGGCCGACCAGGGCCTCGCGGTCGTGATGATCTCGTCCTATCTGCCCGAGATCCTGAACCTGTCGGATCGTATCCTGGTATGCCGCCAGGGCCGCATCGTAGAGGAACTTTCGCCGCTGGAGGCGACCGAGGAAAAGATCATGTACGCGGCGGTCCACTGACCGGCGGCCGGAACGGAGGAAAAGCATGACCAAGACCATCTGGACCTGGTGGCGCGGCGATTGGCACCAAGGCGATCTGCGCATCCTGGGGGCCGACAGCCACGCCACCTGGCTTGGCAGTCTCGTCTTTGACGGCGCGCGGCAGTTTGAAGGCGTCGCGCCTGATCTTGACCGGCATTGTGCGCGCGTGAACGACTCCGCGCGCGCCTTGGGGCTGGACCCCCGCCTTGCCGGGGCGGAGATCGAGGCCCTGACCCGCGAGGGGCTAGGGAAGTTCGCACCTGGAACCGATGTCTACATCCGCCCGATGTACTGGGCCGAGGAAAGCGATGCCGGTGTGCTGCCCCCGAAACCCGCCTCGACGGACTTCGCGCTGTGCCTGGAGGAGATGCCGATGGTGGCTCCGAAGGGCTTCACCATAACCACGACAAGGTTCCGCCGCCCGACGCTGGACGTGATGCCGGTCAACGCAAAAGCCGCCTGTCTTTACGCAAACAACGCGCGCATGGTGCGCGAGGCGCAGGCCAAGGGCCACGGCAATGCACTGTGTTGCGATGCCAATGGCAACGTGGCGGAACTGGCCACGTCGAATGTCTTCATGGTCCGCGACAACGAGGTATTCACGCCGCAGCCCAACGGTACGTTCCTGAACGGGATCACCCGGCAACGCGTGATTTCGCTGCTGCGCGGGGCGGGGGTGGCGGTGCACGAGGTGACCCTGACGATCGAGGATTTCCGCAGCGCGGACGAAATCTTCTCGACCGGAAACATATCCAAGGTCGTGCCGGTGATCGGTTTCGACGATCGATCGCTGCCCTATGGCCCCATCACCCGCAAGGCGCGGCAACTGTACTGGGACTGGGCTCACGCCTGAACCGAGAAGGAGCAACTCATGGCGACCGTCAAGCTTATCACTGATGCCGAGGCCGAGGCTGATCCCGCGGTCAAGGCGGTCTTCGACGACATCCGTGCGACCCGCAAGACAGACTTCATCAACAACTTCTGGCGCGGGCTTGCGAACGATCCCGTGACGCTGAAACGCACCTGGGACAGCCTCAGGGCGGTGATGACCGGCGACACGGCGCTCAGTCCGGTGGTGCAGGAGATGATCTATATTGCCGTGTCCACGGCCAATGCCTGCAGCTACTGCGTCCATTCCCACACCGCCGCCGCCCGCGCCAAGGGCATGACGCCAGAAATGCATGCCGAACTTCTGGCCATCATCGGGCTCGCGGCACAGACCAACCACCTCGTCACCGCCATGCAGTTGCCGGTCGACGACGTCTTCCTGGTGGAGTGAGCGGTGGAGCGCGCGATCATAGCCCGCGCGCCCGGCGGGCCCGAGGTTCTGGAACTGGTCGAGAGGCCAGCGGGTCGACCAGGCCCGGGTGAGGCGTTGGTGCGTCACGACGCGATCGGCGTGAACTTCATCGACATCTACTTCCGCTCTGGCCTTTATCCTTGGCCGGACACGCCCTTGGTGCCGGGCGCCGAGGCGGCCGGCGTGGTCGTTGAAGTGGGGAAGGACGTCAGCGGCATCCTGCCCGGCGATCGTGTGGCCTATGTCATCCCCACCGGTGCCTATCGCTCTGCGCGGCTTGTCCCGGCTGATCGTTTGGTGAAACTGCCCGACGGGATCGATACCGTCCGCATCGCCGGGGCGTTGTTGAAGGGGCTGACGGCGCAATACCTCGTCACGGCCTCCTACCCGGTGCGGCCGGGCGATACGGTCCTTGTCCACGCTGCGGCGGGTGGGGTCGGGCTCCTGATTGGTCCTTGGTTGAAGGCGCTCGGCGCGCGCGCCATCGGCACCGCCGGCAGCGCCGAAAAGGTCGAACTGGCGTTGGCGCACGGATACGACCACGTCATCAACTACCGCGAAACCGACTTTGCCGCCGCGGTCGCCGACCTGACCGGGGGTGCGGGCTGCGCAGCGGTCTACGACAGCGTCGGGCGCGATACCTGGCGCGGCTCGCTTGCCTGCCTGCGCCCGCGCGGCATGTTCGTGAATTTCGGCCAGTCGTCGGGGATGATAGAGGGCTTCCAGCTGTCCGACCTTGCCAAGGGGTCGCTGTCGGCCTGCCGGCCAGTGCTGTTCGACTTCATCGCGGCCCGGACCGAACTTGAAGCCCGCGCGGCCGACCTTTTTGCGCGCATCACCTCGGGCGTCGTGCGCCTGGACGCGGTGCAAAGCCGCCCCCTGTCTGAGGCCGCCGCCGCCCATGCCGACCTGGCCGGCCGACGCACCGCGGGGTCAACTGTCCTCATACCCTGACACCCGGCGCACAAGGCCCCATGTAGACCGACCTTGCGAACCCAGGCGGGCCATGCGGAAAGGTGCGGCGATACTGACACGGACCCGCGCCCCGACCAAGCCGGTGCGCAGCGGCGGTCGCCTGGACATGGGTTCCGGGGCGTTCTGGTCATGTCAGCAATGACTGGCTCGCCACCCGAGCGAAGAGGACCTGCCAAAGCCGCCAGAACCGAACCGTCTCGTGGCTGATATCGACGCCCCGCTGACGCAGAAGCCCCTCGACGTTGTGGAGCGAGTGCGGGATACGGTAGAGCATCACCGCCCGGCGGATGACTTCGGGGCGCGTCCTGAACCATGTGAACGGGCCGGGTTCCGTCAGGCGCGGACGCTACGCGGCGCCATGCCACTCCTCAGGCCAAGTTCCCCTGCCGGAGCCGTCTGGAGGCGCGTTTGGGCATCGGCACACTCTATCAAGAATTCCGTCGCACGACGGGCGCTGCCGGTGCCAACGCCGTGGCCGCCCCGGGACGGTCAGTTGGCGAGGATCGTCGGCCAGAAACTGCGGGCGCATAACTCCCCTCTGCGCCTCGCGGTCAAGAATGTTCTGCTGCATCGCTACGGTAGACGATCCTGCCGTTGCAGATGGTCACAGCAGCCGCGACATTTCCCAGTCGCTCAGCCGGCACGGCATCGAGATCGGCATCGAGAATGGCGATATCCGCGAGATAGCCGGGGGCCAGACGGCCCTTGGTGCCCTCCCGAAATTCGACCCATGCCCCGGCGGCAGTGTAGGCGTTCAGCGCCTGATCCAGCGTAACCGACTGATCCTTGCCACCCTGCCGCCAGGGCTTGCGGGTCACCGCCGCCTGGATGCCGGCCATCGGCGACAGTCGCGCCACCGGCCAGTCGGAGGAGAAGACGACCGGCACGCCCGCTTCCAGCAGTTCGCGCGAACGAAACGCGGTGTCCTCGCGGGCCTCGCCGATGCGCGGCAGATAGGTGGATACGGGAAAATCCATCGCCCCGGGCGGATGCGGCGGCTGCATGGAGGCGACGGCGCCGAGTTCCCGAAACCGCGGGAAGTCGTCATCATGCAGCAGTTCGACATGTTCGATCCGGTGGCGGCTATCGCGCGCACCATTCGCCTTGCGGGCAGCCTCGTAGGCGTCGAGCACCTGGCGCACCGCGCCGTCGCCTATGGCATGAACCGCGACCTGCAGTCCGAGGCTGTCGGCCAGTTCGACCGCAGCGTTCATGCTGTCAGGAGAAAACAGGGGGGTGCCGTTCTTGCCGGGCGCGTCGCTGTAGCCCTCGACCATCACCGCTGTGCCGGATTCAACCACGCCATCGGCGAAAAGCTTTACGAAATCACATGTAATGAAATCGCTTTGGAACTCCTGGCGCCAATCCGCGGCGATCCGCACATGGCGCGGGTCGGTGTCAGGGGTCAACAGATAGGGCACGCGCACCCGGATCGGCAGCGCACCGTCCGCTTCCAGTTCGCGAAGGATGTCGAGCTGGTAGTAATTGCCGTCCATGTTCTGGATCGAGGTGATGCCGTAGCTGGCGCAATAGGCGAGTCCGGCGCGGATCGCCTCGATATCGGCGGCGCGCTGGTCGGCAGTGATGCCGGACTCCTCGGCCGAACTCACGGCACCAAGCGAGGCACGGCCGCCCGATGGGGAACGGGCTGCGACCAGGTTCATTGCCGGGGCCTCACGCAGTTCGCCGGTGGCAAGCCCGTCGTCACCAACGACCACCTCGCTTCCTGGTGCCAGCGCGAACCCCCGCTCGATCCCGGCAAGCCTCAGCGCGGCGGTGTTGACCCATGACGTGTGATGATCGCTCGCAACCACCTCAAGCGGAAGGTCGGGGCAGATCAGGTCGAGGTCCTGCCGAAGAGGCAGCCGGTCGTCCGAGATGATGTTGTAGGCAGCGGAATGACAGGCGACGAATTCGGCCTCCGGGTTCTCGGCCCGCCATTCGGCAATGCGGGCGGCAAGCTGCTCCGCACCCTTCACATCGGCCAGCGAAAGCTGTCCCAGCGACACGCCGCCGCCGAAGATGTGCAGGTGTGCTTCGTTGAAGCCTGGCAGCACGGTGGCGCCGCCAGCGTCAATCACTTGTGTATCGGGGCCGCGCAATGCCTCGCACGCGGCGTCCGAACCGACGCGGATGATGCGGTTGGCCAGCACCGCAAGGGCTTGCGCTATCGGTCGCTTGGCATCCATCGTGCGTAGCCGGCCGTTATGGATGATGAGATCGGCAGTGACAGACATGACTTCTCCTTCGGATGCGCCGCGGTGACGTGCCTGAGACCATGCGAACCGGCCAGGCCTCATGGTTCCAGACAATAGCCGACGTCGCTGGCCTTGTAGCCGCCCCAGCCGGCATCCGGACAGACGATCTGCGGCGTATTGAGCCAGATATGCCCCGCTTGAAGCCTGTCGGCAATACGGTGGCCACGAACCGGGGTGCCTGATCCGGTGCAGGTTGCGAGGGTGTCAGGCCGCGGCTTCGCCCGCATGCGATCGCGCGTTCGTTGGTATCGTCTTCGTGTTGATCCAGAAGGATGCTCCTCGCTGTTGCATGCCAGGGACACTTCAGGGGAAGCAAGCTGACCTTGCTTGTAGATACGGGCTGGAAAGGATGCTCTTGGGTGGCGACATGTATTGATTTCTCGCCTCGGGATTCTGCATCTTCGAGACAGAGGCAACAGGGGTAAGCATGGCCCGATTCTTTCATTTCGTGGCCGTATCTCTGAGCTTGAGACTTCGATGGCCAGATGCCGGCAACACTTCGGCATGGCTCTTTCCAGGGGCATGCGGCATCTCCCCGAGGAGGACGCACATGGCTCGGTTCGATCTGCATTCGGGCGCATGGACGAGGTTTCAAGACATGCTGCTGTCAACCCTGCAACGCCGCTTGCGGCCTCGGCCTGTTGATGCCCTCAAGCGCTTCACTCAATGCGACTCTTGCGGCCCTTGGCCAATCCCGCCCTGTAACTAGACGGCATGCAATCGACTGAAGACAATGCGCTCTTGCCAACCGATCGGCGGCCTAAAGGAAGAATCTCGGATGTTCCCTCACTTGTTCTCGCCACTGACGATCCGCGGCCGTGAAATCCGCAACCGGATTCTTTCGACCGGGCATGACACGACACTACCCACGGATGGCACGGTCAATGATGCCTTGATCGAATATCATCGCGCTCGTGCCAAGGGCGGCGTGGGGCTTATCGTCACGCAGGTGGCGGGGGTGCACGAGACCGCGCGCTATACCTCGCATCTTCTGATGGCAACCGAGGACGCCTGCATTCCAGGGTTCCGCGCATTGGCGCAAGCGGTCCATGCCGAGGGGGCGGTGATCGTCAGCCAGCTTTTCCATCCGGGGCGTGAAATCATGGAAAGCGCGGACGGGCTCCTGGCGGTGGCCTGGGCGCCCTCGGTCGTGCCGAATGAGCGCTTCCACGTCATGCCGCGGGAGCTGGATGCGGACATGATCGCCGAAATCGTGGCGGGCTATGCGGCATCTGCCGCGCGTCTGGCGGCGGCAGGCTTTGACGGGGTGGAATATGTGGCCAGCCATGGCTACCTCCCGGCGCAATTCCTTAATCCGCGGGTGAACCTGCGTCGTGATGCATGGGGCCAGGATCGGACGCTTTTCCTGCGCGATTGCCTTTCGGCAATGCGTGCGGCGGTCCCGGACGACTTCATCATCGGTATGCGGATTTCGGCCGACGAGCGCGAGGAGGCCGGCTTGCAGGCCTCTGAAGTGGAGCAGGCCGCCCGTTCCCTCTCCCCGTTGGTCGACTACCTCAACGTCACGGTTGGTACCTCCGCCACTTTGGGTGGCGCGGTCCATATCGTGCCGCCTATGGCCTATGCAGCGGGCTACCTGGCCGAGGAGGCTGGGCGGATCAAGCGAGCGGTGGGGGTGCCGGTCTTTGTGGCGGGGCGTATCAACCAGCCGCAGGTAGCAGAGGCGATCCTTGCGGCGGGCCACGCTGACATGTGTGGTATGACCCGGGCACTGATTGCCGATCCCGAGATGCCGGTGAAGGCCGAAGCAGGCCGCTTCGACGACATCCGCGCCTGCATCGGCTGCAACCAGGCCTGCATAGGCCATTTCCACCGCGGATTGCCGATCTCTTGCATCCAGCACCCTGAAACTGGGCGCGAACTGCGGTTCGGCTCCCTGGCCCGAGCGGTCCCCCGTAAAGTCATGGTGGTCGGCGGAGGCCCGGCCGGCATGAAGGCCGCCGCTGTGGCTGCCGCTCGTGGCCACGATGTCACGCTTTACGAGGCAGAGTTGCAGTTAGGTGGTCAGGCCAGGCTGGCGCAACTCCTCCCGCGCCGCGCCGAGTTCGGCGGCATCGTCACCAACCTCGCCCGCGAGATGGAACTATCCCAAGTCAGGGTGATCCGCGGCACCCGCGTGACTCGCGCTTTGGTCGAGGAAGAAGCCCCCGACGTCGTGATCCTCGCCACCGGCGCCGTGCCCTATGTCCCGGACCTGCCTGAGGATGGCTCGGTTCAGATCGTGACCGCCTGGCAGGTTCTGCAGGGCACCAAGACCGGGCGCCGCGTGCTCGTCTCCGATTGGCGCGCTGACTGGATCGGACCGGGGATTGCCGAGGCCCTGGTGCAGCAGGGTTGCAGCGTGACTCTGGCCCTGACCGCCCCGATGCTAGGCGGCCAGCTGCCGCTTTACGTCCGCGACGACCTTGCCGCCCGGCTGCATGCCTTGGGGGTCACGGTGACGCCCTACGCCAGACTTTATGGCGCGGCGGGCGGGACAGTCTATTTGCAACACACGTCCAGTGCCGCCGCCATCGAGGTCGAAGCCGATACGGTGGTCCTCTGCCTTGGTCACCGCCCGGTCGACGCGTTGCGCGCCCAGCTGGCCGATCTCGCCCAGGTGGTTACGATTGGTGACGCCATGGCGCCGAGGACGGCCGAGGAGGCGGTTTTTGAGGGATTGAAAGCCGCCGCCGCGATCTGATGAATTCCACCTGGAAGCATCACTTCGATCATGCCTTGCGCTGCATGGACCACTCGGGGTCGGTGCGTGTGACGCGGAAAAAGACGACCCTGGCGGACAGCCTGATGCTCGGGCGAGGTATAGAGCGAGGAGCCTTGCGCTTGGCAAGGCTCCTTGGACTTGCCCGGGTCTTGTGGAGAGCACCAACTGAGGAACCAGGAGGTGTTCTATGGGAAACGGAAGCGGGCCGACGCCGGAGTTTCAGCGTGAAGCGGTGCGGTTGGCACTGACCAGCGGCCGGACGATGCGCCCTGAATGGCGCCGCCACGCTACCATTCGGGCGCTTGGGGCAACCCGTCGGTGATGTCATAATAGTCAGACTTCGACCCGACGAAGATATGACGCGTGACTGACAGCCCTGTTGGACCGTCAACCGTGCCCAGCGTCACATAGGTCGTTCCACTCGCCAAATCGCGCCAGAAGACGTTTCCGCCACACTCCGAACAGAAGCCCCTGTCGACTTGAAACGAAGAGCGGTACCAGCGCAGTCGATGGTTTCGATCCGAAATGTCCGGCCCTTCGCTGGAACAAGCAACCATGACCGCGTGATGACCGCTTGTGCGCGCGCATTTTTCGCAATGGCAAGCGAGCACCTGTTCGTTCGAAACCGCGGCTTCGTATTGGACCGATCGACAAAGGCAGCTTCCCTTCACATATGTCATGCAGGCTCTCCAGTCGCGCGATTTGAAGGAAGCTTCCGATCAGAACCAGCATAGCAATTCTTGATCCGGGCTGTCGATCTACCGAGGCCGGGGATCTGGGCTGATGGAAACCGTTCTTGCCCAGATGCGATCTCTCGTGGGGGACGAGCTTGGCAGCTTGGGCTCCGATCTGGTTCGATACCGCGCTCGTGCAGCAGATTCTCAACATTGCGTGGCGACAGAGGAACGCGAACGTAGAGCATCACTGCCCGGCGGATGACTTCGGGGCGCGTCTTGAACCCCTTGAACGGGCCGGGTTACGTCAGGCGCGGACGCTACCTGGCATCTTCCCACGTCTCGCCCCGGTTCTCCCTGACAGCGCCCGCATCGCTACCGGGCGGTAGAGTCTTTGCTGGCCAGAAGGCAAACCATGTCCATCAAAAGACTGGCTCCCGCCAGCGCGGTGATTTCGGCATGGTCGAAGGGCGGCGACACCTCGACGAGGTCGGCCCCGACAAGGGACAGCCCCCCAAGTCGCCGGATCAGCGCCTGAGCCTGCCAGGTGGCCAGCCCCCCGCACACCGGCGTGCCGGTTCCCGGTGCAAAGGCCGGGTCGAGCGCGTCGATGTCGAACGTCAGATAGGCAGGCGCCGCGCCCACCACCGCCTGGATGCGCGAAACGGTCGCGGCTATGCCATTTTCATGCACCCATTCGGCATCAAGCTGGGTGAAGCCGTGCGTGGATGTGTTCATCGTCCGCAGCCCCACCTGGATCGAGCGTTCTGGAGCCAGGATACCGTCCTGCACCGCGTGGTAGAACATCGATCCGTGGTCAAGCCGCCTTGGGCTTTCGGACCAGGTGTCGCAATGGGCGTCGATCTGGATCAACGACAACGGCCCATGCCGGTCGGCCTGCGCCTTGAGCACCGGGTAGGTAACGGAATGATCGCCTCCCATGGTCAAGAGGAAGGTACCCGATGACAGGATTGCGCGGGCCTCGGCTTCGATCCGGTCCATCACCTGCATCGGAAAACCGGGATCGAAGCTGCAATCACCGTAGTCGACCATGCGCAGCCTCTCGAACGGATCAAAGCCCCAGGGCCAAGGTCCGCCATCCCACGCCAGGTTGGTCGAGGCGGCGCGGATCGCACGGGGACCAAGCCGGCAACCGGGGCGGTTGGTGACCGACAGGTCGTAAGGAATGCCCCAGGCGGTGATGTCGACCCCGGTCAAGTCGCGCGAATACGGTCGCCGGAACAGGCTCGTGACGCCGCTGTATGTCGGCTCATAACCGATTCCGTCGCCGGGGTTTCCAAACACCGCGCGGTCTGTCGCATCGACCATTCTGACACTCCTGAACTCTGCGGCGGCTTGACGGCGCCGATCGGAAGACAGGCTATGGCACGCCTGTCGGTTGTGCAAAGCAGTTCTTGCATCCTGTTGATTTCAAGTCAGAGTCTGCCGTAACGCCGCATTGTCCTGCTCAGGAATGTCAGCGCAGGTGCTGGAATGTCCCTTCTGAATTGGTTCACCGTGATCTTCAGGAAACGGACGACAGACGATGGCGAACAAGCTGCACAAGCCCGAAGAAATCGTTCAGAAGCTGCGGTAGGTTGATGCGCTTGAGGTGCGGCGAATTTCTGCACACTTCGCACTTGCCGGAAACAGAGCTTCGCCCGCTCCCGTCGTCGGAATGGCTGATGCGAATTCTCGCCGCGGTTGTTTGACCACCGACCTGCCCCGGTTCTAGCCAAGTTCATTCGGCAGAGCCCACTCGTCAGCTTCGAAATGACCCAAAGTCAAGTCCAGCGCCTGAAGCCGCGGCCGGGAACCGTATCGCGCCAAGTGCCAAACAGAGCCTCGGGTCATCCTGGGCGACTATTTCGCCTGTGATTTCAGATCTCGAAGGGGCAGAACGCTGCGTATCTCAGGGAAAACGCTCCGCAAACCATGAGGGCAAAAGTCTTTTGAGATTAATTGGTTATGTGATGGCGGAAGCGGTGGGATTCGAACCCACGGAACCTTTCGGTTCGCTGGTTTTCAAGACCAGTGCCTTAAACCACTCGGCCACGCTTCCTGGCGGCGATCAAGCGCGTCCCGAACCGGGATACGCCTTGCCTTGCCGGGGATTAGTGGGCGTCGGCCGATTCTGAAAGGCCGAAATCCGCCCGCGGGCCGTCGTGCTCTTTTCTTGATGCCCCCCTGTCGCTAGAATGCGCGCGAGGCAGAACGAAGCGGGCGCACCGGGACCGGAATGGCAGGAAGCATCCGTCGGACACACAACAGGCGGCGTGGCGCAAAGTGCCCGCGACATGGGGGCAAGGATGCCGGAGTTTATTAGGATTGCGGGCGCCCTGACGGCGATGACCGTCATGCTGTCGGGCTGCATGGGGGGCACGCTACCTTTTGGCGGCGACGGAAACGAGGAACCGGCGATCGTCAAGGCGCCGTCGCGCCCCGCCAAGACCGAGGAGCGCGAGGCACCGGAGGCTTTCAGCCTGACCGACACCGCACTTTGGGACGGCCGGCCGTCGCTGGGCGGCATCTGGGTTGCCCACGCCTCGGTCACCACCCCCGAGAAGGTGATCGTCCGAAACACCGAGAACGGCAAGACGATCAAGGCGGCGCTGTTCCGGCGCGAACGCGATTTCCCGGGGCCCTCGATCCAGATGTCTTCGGATGCGGCGGCGGCGCTGGGGGCGCTTGCGGGGCAGCCGGTCAAGGTAAGCGTCGTCGCATTGCGCACCGTGACGATCGAGGAACCGCCGGCAGCCGAGCCGGCCGAGGCTGACGGCAAGATCGAAACGAAGGCGATCGATCCCATCGCCGCGGCGGCATCCGCAGCGATCGACAAGGCCGACGCCAAGTCCCGCCCTGTCGCGCGCCCCGAAAAGGCGGCGGCAAAGCCCGCTGCGAAAGCCGAGGCACCCAAGACGGAAGCCCCGGCTTCCGAGCCGGCAGCAGCGCCATCAAGCCAGACGCCGGTTCCCGAAAAACCCGCCGACAAGAAGCCGGCCGCGCAGGAGCCCGAAGCGGCGGTGACGACGGAGCCAGCCCAGGTCGGTGAGCCGGTATCCGGAGTGCTCAAGCAGCCCTATGTCCAGATCGGAACCTTCAGCAGCGAGGAAAACGCCAAGCGCGCCGCGCTGGAATTGTCGAAGGCGGGCATGTCCGCAGTCGTGCGCAAGTCGGGCGATGGCGCGATCTGGCGGGTGATCGTCGGTCCCGCACTCAGCGCGGCCGAACGGGATGCCCTGTTGGAACGGGTCAGGGCTTCGGGCTATCCCGATGCCTTCGTCGTTGGCGGCTGAGAGGGAAGGGACGAGGCATGACGTTGTTGCGCAGCCTGCTATTCATGGCGTTCGCCCTTGCGGCGGCGGTTCTTGCCGGCCGGGCCGATGCATTCGAAACGCGCGCGCGCAATGCCTGGGTCTACGACATCACCACCGGCACCGTTCTTCTGGACAAGGGCGGGGACGAACCGGTGCCGCCCGCGTCGATGTCCAAGCTGATGACCGTCAACATGCTGTTCGAGGCGCTGCGCGACGGCCGGGTGTCGCTAGAGGATCGGTTCGCGGTCTCCACCCGCGCCAAGGACATGGGCGGTTCGACCATGTTCCTGAACGAGACGGACCGCCCGACGGTCGAAGACCTGATCAAGGGTATCGTCGTCCTGTCCGGCAACGACGCCTGCGTCGTGGTCGCCGAGGGCCTGGCGGGCACCGAGGAGGATTTCGCCCGCAAGATGAACGAACGCGCCAAGGCGCTGGGCATGGATCATTCCACCTTTGCCAACGCCTCTGGCTGGCCGCACCCGAACCAGCGGATGAGCATGAGCGACCTTGGCCATCTGGCGGTGCGGCTGATCACCGAATTCCCCGAATACTACGGCTATTTCGCGATTCAGGAGTTCCCCTTCGACAACCGTGCGCCTGACAACAGGCACAACCGCAACCCGCTGCTCAAGCTCGGGATCGGGGCGGACGGGCTCAAGACCGGCCATACCGAGGAGGCGGGTTTTGGCCTTGTCGGGTCCGCGATGCAGGGCGGGCGCCGGATCGTCTTCGCGGTCTCCGGGCTGGAAAGCGACCGCCAGCGCGCCGAGGAGGCAGAGCGGATCGTGTCCTGGGCCTTTCGCGAATTCGTCCAGAAGACCGTCGCCAAGGCGGGCACGCGGATCGCCGACGCGCCGGTCTGGATGGGGGCGAAGTCGCAGGTCGGGCTGGTCGTGCAGGATGACCTGACGCTGCTTCTGCCCTCGCTCGCCCAGGACAACCTGAAGGCGGAGGTCAGCTATGCCTCGCCGATCGAGGCGCCGGTGGCGGCAGGCAGCGAGGTGGCGCGAATGACGATCGAGATCCCCGGCCATGAACCCGTGATCGTTCCGCTGGTCGCGGAAGAGGCGGTGGCGAAAGGCGGTTTCGCGACGCGGATCAAGACCGCCTTCGGCATCCTGTCCACCCGTGCCATGTCCGAATTCGCCAACTGACCGGCCGATGTTCATCAGCTTCGAAGGGATCGACGGTTCGGGCAAGTCCACCCAGGCGCGGCTTCTGGCCGATGCGCTGCGCGCCGACGGGCGCGATGTCGTCCTGACGCGCGAGCCCGGCGGCAGCCCGGGCGCCGAGGAGATCCGGCGCCTCGTGCTCGAGGGCGACCCGGACCGTTGGTCGGCGGAGACGGAGATCCTGCTGTTCACCGCGGCACGGCGCGACCACATGGAACGAACGATCCAGCCCGCGCTCGATGCCGGCAAGGTCGTCATCACCGACCGTTTCGCGGATTCGACGCGGATGTATCAGGGTCTGTCGCGTGGCGATCTGCGGGGCATCGTGGACCAGCTTCACACGCTGATGATCGGGCGCGACCCCGACCTGACCTTCATCATCGACATGGACCCGGCCAAGGGGCTCTTGCGGGCGAAGGGGCGGGGCGGCCACGAGGAACGGTTCGAGGATTTCGGCGAGGCCCTGCAGGCGCGGATGCGCGAGGGGTTTCTTGCGCTCGCGAAGGAATTTCCGGGCCGTTGCCGGGTGATCGATGGCGACCGTGCCCCCGGGGCAGTGGCGGAAGATGTGGCGGTGATCGCGCGCAAGTCGCTTGCCTGGACCGCGCGGGCATGACCGATCCCGACATCCCCGAACCCGACAAGGTCGAAGGCGCCCCGCATCCGCGCGAAACCGCGCAGATCCATGGGCAGGGCGCGGCGGAACGCGCGTTTCTCGATGTCTACAACAGCGGACGGCTCCACCATGGCTGGCTGTTGACCGGTCCGCGCGGGGTCGGCAAGGCGACGCTGGCCTGGCGGATTGCCCGGTTCCTCCTGGCTACGCCACAGGAGTCCGGCGGCGGCCTTTTCGGGGATGCGCCCGCCGCGCCCGAAACGCTGGACATCGCCCCCGACCACCCGGTCGCCCGCCGGCTTCTGGCCGGGTCGGAGGGCCGGCTTTTCCTGCTGCGCCGGGGCTTGGACGACAAGACCAAGCAACTCAAGACCGTCATCACGGTCGAGGAGGTCCGCAAGCTGAAGTCGTTCCTCAGCCTGTCGGCCGCCGATGGCGGGCGGCGGGTGGTCATCGTCGACCCGGCCGATGAATTGAACACAAGCGCCGCGAACGCCCTCCTGAAACTGCTTGAGGAACCCCCCGCCGGGGTGACGATCCTTCTGGTGGCGCATCAGCCGTCCGGTCTTCTGCCGACGATCCGGTCGCGCTGTCGGGAATTGCGTCTTGCGCCCCTGGCACCGGACGACCTTGCGGCCGCTTTGTCGGCCGCGGGCGCCGAGGCAGCGTCGGCAGAGGCGCTGGCGGCGCTTTCGGGCGGATCGGTGGGGGAGGCGGTGCGCCTGATCAACCTTGGCGGGATCGAGGCCTACGCCGCCATCGTCGATCTTTTCGGCGCCTCGCCGCGGCTCGATCGCATCGCGGCGGCACGCCTTGCCGACAGCGCCGGGGGGCGGGCCGCCGAGGCGCGGTTCGATCTGCTTCTGACCCTGATGGATCTGTTCATCGCGCGGCTTGCGCGGTCGGGCATCGACGGGCCACCCTTGCCCGAGGCCGCGACGGGCGAGGCCGCGTTGCTGGCGCGGGCGTCCCCCGACGCCGCGGCGGGCCGGGTCTGGGCCGACCTCCATCAAAGCCTGGGCGCGCGGGCGCGTCATGGCAAGGCGGTGAACCTTGACCCCGGCGCGCTTCTCCTCGATATGATCCTCAAGATCGACGAGACGGCAGGCAGGCTTGCCGCGCGATGAGGCAGCCATGACCGAACCCCAGCCCCCCGAGCACGCACCGCGCATCACCGACAGCCACTGTCACCTCGATTTCCCGGACTTCGAGGGGGAGCTGGAAACTGTCATCGACCGGGCGCGCGCGGCGGGGGTGCACCGGATGGTCACGATCTGCACGCGGCTTCGGAACGAACCGAAGGTGCGCGCAATCGCAGAGGCGCACCCGGGCGTCTTCTACGCCGCCGGGACCCATCCGATGAGCGCGGCCGACGAACCGTTGGCAACCGTGGACGGGCTGGTGGCGCTGGCACGGCATCCGAAGTTCGTGGGGATCGGGGAAACCGGTCTTGACTATCACTACACCGCCGACAGCGCCGAGGTGCAGAAAACATCGCTACGCGTCCATATCGCGGCGGCGCGCGAAACCGGCCTGCCGCTGATCATCCACGCCCGCGACGCGGACGAGGACATGGCCGCGATCCTGACGGAGGAACACCGGGCAGGGGCTTATTCCTGCGTCATGCATTGCTTTTCTTCGGGCGCGGGCCTGGCGCGCGCCGCGCTGGACCTTGGCTTTTACCTTTCGATGTCGGGCATCGCCGCCTTCCCGAAAAGCGGCGATCTGCGCGACATCTTCGCCGCAGCGCCGGTGGACCGCATCCTTCTGGAAACCGACGCGCCCTATCTTGCGCCGCCCCCGCACCGCGGCCGGCGCAACGAACCCGCCTATACCGCGCATACCGCGAAGGTCGGGGCAGGGGTCTTCGGGCTGAGCCTTGCAGAGTTCGCCGCGCAGACCGAGCGGAATTTCGAACGGCTTTTCACCAGGGCGGCGCGTCCCTCGTCGCTGGCCGGGGCGGCCTGACATGGCGCGGCTTCGCTTCACCATCCTCGGCTGTGGATCGTCGGGCGGCGTGCCGCGCCTGGGCGGGCTTTGGGGCGACTGCGACCCCGCCAATCCGAAGAACCGCCGCACGCGCTGTTCGATGCTGGTCGAACGGACAGACGCGGGCGGGACCACCCGTGTCCTGATCGACACCTCGCCCGACATGCGCGAACAGCTTCTGTCGGCCGGTGTGGGCGAACTTGACGCCGTCGTCTTCACCCATGCCCATGCCGACCATGTCCACGGGATCGACGACATCCGCCAGATCGTGTTCAACACCCGCCGCAGGATGCCGGTCTGGGCCGATGGCCCGACGCAGGATGCGCTGGTGTCGCGCTTCGGCTACGCCTTCGTGCAGCCCGAAGGATCGTCCTATCCGCCGATTTGCGACATGCACACGATCCACGGTTCGTTCACGATCGCCGGGGCAGGGGGGGACATCGCCCTTACGCCCTTTCGCGTCGAACACGGCATGATCGAGGCGCTGGGCTTCCGGATAGCGGGTCTTGCCTATCTGCCGGACGTGTCGGACATGGACGAAGCCGCCTGGGCCGCCGTGCAAGGCCTGGATTGCTGGGTGCTTGACGCGCTGCGCCGCAAGCCGCACCCGACCCATATCCATCTTGCACGGGCGCTTGAGTGGATCGAACGCGCCCGGCCGCGCCGGGCCATCCTGACCAACATGCATATCGACATGGATCATGCGACGCTTGTCGCCGAAACGCCCGGCCATGTGGACGTGGCCCATGACGGCATGACGATCGACTACGAGGTCTGAGCGGGTGCAGGCGCTTTTCGAGGTCATCGTGCCCGTGTTCCTGCTGGTCGGCTTCGGATACCTCGCGACCTGGCGCAAGTGGATCGGCGACGACGCCATCGACGGTCTGATGCGCTTTGCGCAAAGCTTCGCGGTGCCTTGCCTGCTGTTCCAGTCGATCGCCCGGCTGGATCTGGGGGCGAATTTCGATCCTGGCCTTCTTGTTTCCTTCTATGCCGGGGCGCTGGCGAGTTTCGCGCTGGGCTATGCCGGCGCGCGGCGGATCTTCGGGCGCAATCCGGTGGACGCGGTCGCGATCGGCTTCGTCTGCCTTTTTTCCAATACGCTGCTGCTTGGCCTTCCGATCATGGAACGCGCCTACGGGACCGATGCGCTGTCGGGCAACTTCGCCATCATCTCGATCCATGCGCCGGTGCTCTATGCGATCGGCGTCACCGCCATGGAACTCGCGCGCAGCCGCGGGACCGGCCTGCCTGCGCGCCGGCTGGCCGGGCAGATCGGCGGATCGCTGGCGCGCAACCCCCTGGTCATCGGCATCGCGCTTGGCCTTGTGGTCAACCTCGCGCGGGTCCCGATGCCCGAACCGGCGATGGCCGCGGTCGGCATGATGGCGCGTGCGGCGCTTCCGGCGGCGCTTTTCGGGCTGGGCGGGGTGCTGGTCCGCTATCGCCCGGAAGGCGACATGAAGACGATCCTGATGGTTTGCGTGCTGTCGCTTCTGGTGCATCCCGCGATTACCTGGGGTCTTGGTCGGCACGTCTTTGGCCTTTCGATCGAACAGCTGCGCTCGGCGGTCGTCACCGCCTCGGCCGCGCCGGGGGTGAACGCCTTTCTCTTTTCCTCGATGTACGGCGCGGCGCGCCGTGTCGCGGCTTCGTCGGTCTTGATCGGAACCGGGCTGGCGATGGTGACAGTCTGGTTCTGGCTGTCGGTCCTGCCCTAGCGCGACACGAAGGCGTCGCTTTCGGCTTGGCGTCCGGGCCGCTTTGCCCCCACACTTTGCCAGTCAATCGGGGGGACCAAAGATGAGCGTGACGCAGCTGAAAGCCAACATTGGCCACTGGCAGGACCGGGTCGACCTTGCCGCGACCTTCCGCTGGACGGAACGGCTGAACATGCACGAAGGCGTGGCGAACCACTTCAGCCTGGCGGTGAACGACGACGGCACGCAGTTCCTGATGAACGCCAACCAGATGCATTTCGCGCGGATCACCGCGTCGAACCTTCTTCTTCTCGACGCGAACGACCCTTCCACGCTCGAAGGTCCGGATGCGCCCGATCCGACCGCCTGGGGCCTTCACGGTTCGATCCACCGCGCCTGCCCGCATGCGCGCTGCGTCATGCATGTCCATTCGATCCACGCGACGGTTCTGGCCAGCCTTGCCGACAGCACCCTGCCGCCCATCGACCAGAACACCGCGACCTTCTACGGGCGCTATGTCATCGACGACAGCTACGGTGGCCTTGCGTTCGAGGAGGAGGGGACGCGCTGCGCGAAGATGCTGTCCGATCCCCGGATCAAGGTGATGATCATGGGCAATCACGGCGTTCTCGTCATCGGGCGCGATCCGGCCGACGCCTTCAACCGGCTTTACTATTTCGAACGCGCGGCAGAGACCTACATTCGTGCGCTTCAGACCGGCCGGCCGCTACGGGTTCTCAGCCATGAGATCGCCGAGAAGACCGCGCAGGAACTTGAGGACTATCCTGGCCAGGCAGAGGCGCACCTGCGTGAGATCAAGTCCATCCTGGACAGTGAGGGCAGCAGCTACGCAAGTTGACTGCGGCGGCAGCACCCTGTCGCGTCACGGTTTACGAAGATGCTTTTCCCGCAACGAGCCCGCTTGAAAAAGCCGCGCCGCCGATCATAGTGGCCAGCGCGAAGGGACGCCGCCGGTTCGGCGGTACAGGGGGGATTTCATTTTGCTCAACCGCATCTTGGCGTTGTGCCTGACCATGGGGCTGTGCCTTGTGCAGGCGGTTCCAGGCCGCGCGCAGTCCGACGGTCTGGCCGGCAGCCTGATCGACGGCGCGGTGACGATCGCCGACACGCTGACCGAGGTGCAGACCGGGATCTACGTCCTGCGCCTGACCAACGTGTCGCCGCGCGACGGCAGCTTCGACGCGGATTTCTGGATCTGGTTCCGCTGGCAGGGCAGCGATGTCCGGCCCGACCAGACCTTCGAACTGGCCAATGGGGTGATCGCCAACCGGTCGGATACCGAGGTCATCAACGACAATGGCTTCAACTACGCCACGGTCAGGGTGCAGGGGACGATCTACCAGCAGTTCGATGTGCAGAAATTCCCGCTGGACGATCATGTCCTGACCATCGACATCGAGGATGCGCAATACGAGGCGGCGAACCTCGTCTACGTTCCCGACAGCGAGACCGAGCTTGATCCGAAGGTGCAGGTGGCAGGCTGGCAGGTCGGGCTGGGGCGCCCCGTGACCGAAACACATGTCTATCCGACCAACTACGGCTATCAGAGTTCGGGCGAGGCCGAGGCGCGGTATTCCCGCTTTGTCGTGCCGATCACGCTGGAACGCACAAGCTTCGCGCCGCTCTTCAAGCTTTTCTGGATCTCATTCCTGTCGGTGATTCTTGGCCTTCTGGCGTTCAAGGTGAAATCCGACGATCTGGACGCTCGGTTCGGGATGGGCGTTGGGTCGATCTTCGCGGCATCGGCCAATGCCTTTGTCATCTCCGACAGCCTGCCCGAGACGACGAACATCACGCTGGCCGAACAGATCAACCTGATCGCTGTCGGCGCGATCTTCCTGACCGTCTTCATCTCGATCTGGTCGCTGCGCCTGCGCTACGCCGGTCGTGACGAGGCGTCCGTGTCGCTCGACAATTGGTCGCTTCTGATCATCGGCGTGGGCTATGTGCTTCTGAACGCGGCCGTCATGCTGATCGAACTGATCTGACGCAGCCCGCCGCGACCGCATGCGCCGGCGGGCGGCCGCGGTGCAAGGTGGCGCCGGGCCGGGATCTGTGGCATTCAGGACGAAGGGCTGCATGGCAGAAGGATGGACGGATGAAGCCGGAGGTGCTTGAAGCCGCGCGACGAGCGACGATCTTTCGCGGCATGTCCGAAGATGTCCTGACACAGGTGCTGTCGAATGCGCGCACCCGAACCGTCGAACGCGGCGCGACGCTTTTCCTGCAAGGCGAACGCGCGACGGCGATCTACATCGTGCTGGACGGCTGGGTGAAGCTTTACCGGATCGCGCCGAACGGGACCGAGGCGGTCGTCGGCGTCTTTACACGCGGCCGCAGCATCGGCGAGGCGGTGGCCTTCCGCCACGATGTCTATCCCGTCTCCGCCGAGGCGGTGACCGACTGCGAGGTGCTGCGCGTAGAGGCCGATCATGTGCTGCGTCTGCTGCAAGACAACCCCGGGGTCGCGGTGTCGATCCTTGCCGCGACCTTCGCGCATCTGCACGGGCTGGTCGAACAGATCGAACAGCTCAAGGCGCAAACCGGGGCGCAGCGGGTGGCGGAGTTCCTGCTGGAACTGTCCGATTGCAGCGATGGCGCCTGCACGGTGACCTTGCCCTACGACAAGGTTCTGATCGCAGGGCGCCTCGGGATGAAGCCCGAAAGCCTGAGCCGCGCCTTTGCCAAGCTGCGCAGCTTCGGGGTCAGTGTGCACCAGAACCACGCGAAAATCGCAGATCTCTCCCGGCTCAGGGACTATGCGGAGGAAGACCCGGCGCTGGCCTGGAACAAGGGGCAGTAAGGGCACCGTGCCGCCCTGCCTCAGCCCATGACATAAAGAGCAAGAAGAAGCCCCGCGTAAAGCGCCAGCGCAAGGCCGAAGCCCCTGCGCAGGGCGGCAGCCCGCCCAAGCCCGAGGTAGACGTTCAGGATCGTGCGCGCCTTGGCCCAGGCGAGGATCAGGATCGCCGCGCCGGCGGCTGTCAGCGCCGGGCCGGCCAGTGCACCGCCCGACACCCCCCTTGCCAGAACGGTCGAGGCGGCGGAAAGGGCGATCAGCGCCGCCCAGGCGCGGGTGATCGGGTCGCGGGTCATCTGAGCAGATAGATCACGGGAAATACCAGCACCCAGACCAGGTCGACCATGTGCCAGAACGCGGCGCCGGCCTCAACCTCGTGCGGGCGGGCGCGGGCGGCGACAAGCAGAAGGACGAGGACGCCCGCGACGACATGGGCGGCATGAAAGCCGGTGACAAGATAGTAGAAGGTGAAGAACGGATGGGTTTCGATCCCGATGCCGTGGGCAGCCTTATCGGCATATTCCGAACCCTTGATGACCAGGAACAAGACGCCAAGCGCCGCCGCCGCGACAAGCTGCCAGCGGGCGCGGGCGATCCGCCCGTGTTCCATCCCCCGGGCGCCAAGCGCGGCAAGCCATCCTGAGGTGACAAGGATGATCGTGTTGACCCCGGCGGTGGCGCGGTGAAGGTGATCCTGCGCGGCGGCAAAGCCCGAGGGATCGGTCAGGCGCACCCCCAGGAAAGCCGCCAGCGCCGCGCCGAAGACCAGGAGTTCGGAGACGATCAGGACCCAGATCATCAGATCGCCTGGCAGGTCGTCGAGGGGGCTTTCGGCTTCGGGCATCACGCGCCCACGAGTTGCCGGTAGATCTGCGGAAGCGCCTGGGTCAGCTTTTCGGGATGTGCGATCACCGCATAGCCGCCCTGGCCGAAAAGCCGCGGGAACCAGGCCTTGCCGTCGCGGTCCACGGTGATGCCAAAGACCGCGTGGCCCTGCCGGCGCGCTTCTTCGATGGCCTTTCGGCTGTCCTCGATGCCGTGGCGTCCTTCGTAGTGGTCAAGGTCATTGGGCTTGCCGTCGGTGATGACGAGGAGGAGCCTGCGCCGCCGCGCCTCGCGGGTCAGCCCGGCGGAGGCATGGCGGATCGCCGCGCCAAGTCGGGTGTAGAAGCCGGGTTTCAGCCCCGCGATGCGCGATTCCACCGCCGCCGACATCGGTTCGCCGAACCGCTTGGCGGTCTGGACATAGACCCGGTCGCGCTTCAGCGAGGAAAAGGCATGGATGGCAAAATCGTCGCCGCAGGCATCGAGCCCCCAGGAGAGTGCCGCCAGCGCCTCCCGCTCGATGTCGATCACCGCGCGGCCCTCGTGCCCGTGGCCCGGCACCGCCGCCTCGGTCGAACGGGACACGTCCAGAAGGATCGACACCGCAAGGTCGCGCTTTTCGCTGCGGTTTTGCAGCCAGACCCGGTCGTCGCCCTCGCCGGTGGCCAGAAGGTCCACGCGTGCCCGGATCGCCCGGTCGGTGTCAAGCTCGTCCCCGTCGCGGTGCCCGGCGGTCAGGATGCGGGCCGGTCGCAGCGCCTCGAACTGGCGCTTGACGGCGTCGATGCGGCGGGCGGCCCTGGGATCGCTGCGAAAGGCGGGTTCCTCGGTGCCGGGTTCCACCGGCGAGGTCAGGACGCGGGCATGGGCGGGCAGGTAGGCGCCCGCGCGCGCGTCCCATTCGGGATAGGTCGCCGTTCCCGACAAGGCCTCGCGGTCCACGTCCTCCGGCGCGAGGTCGAGGTGCAGCTTCAGCCGCGTCGCCGGGGCCTTGGATATCTGGCCAAGCCCGATCTCGTCCATGTCGTCGGCGGCCTTCCTGGCATCGTCGTTGTCATCCTCCTCGACCCGGCGGTTGAGGTTGATGAACTCCGCCCAGCTCAGGATCGCCTCGAACTTGTGAAGGATGAAGCTGTCGGACCGCTCGATCTGATCGGCCTTGCGGCGGCGGGCGCGATGGGTGCGGCCCTCGCCCTGTTCGGGCGTGCCGTCCGTCGCGCGCGTTTCGACCGCGGTCGCCGCCGAATGGACCAGCGGCCGCAGGTCCGGCCAAAGGGGGACGGGCCGGAAGGGGCGGTAGCCGCGCGGCGCGCGCCAGCGCGACAGGTCGCCCGCATCGATGGCTTGCAGCATCCGCCGGGCCTTCGGCCCCAGCGGCGCGGGATCGCCAAGCAGGTGGCGGATCAGCGCCTCGACCGTGCGTTCTGCTTCGGGCAGGTGCGGCACGCGGCGCAGCGTCAGATGCGCGGCGCAAAGATCGGCGTGAAGGGCCGCGAAGCCCGGGGCATCGGCCAGCGTGGCACGGATCATCGCCCGTGCCGCGATCAGCGCGCCAAGATCGGCACGCAGGGCGTCTTCGTCATCGCCGGGCGCGCCCGCGTGGGCGGCGGCGGCGGTCAGCCAGACATAAAGCGCCGCGTTGGCCGCCGGCGCGGGAAAGACCGCAAGGCTTTCGGGAAGGCGCAGCGCCTCGCCGTCGAAACTGGCGCGTGGCGTCACCTCCGCCTCGGTCCCGAGGCGGCGGCGCAACGACAGCCGGTGGCGCGATCGTTCCGGCGCCACCGGCCTGATCTCCACCGCCGGGCTGCCGCCGAGGCCGCGAAAAAGAACTGCCAGCCGTCCGCCGACCTCGGAAAGGCCGACACGGGCTCCGTCGTGGACGCTTGGTGCGTCAAGACGGCTGGCATAGGCGTGCCACAGTTTCCCGATGGTTTCCTCGGGTTCCCATGGCTCGAAATCGATCCCGGACATCTGCCGGCCTCACCCGAAAACGGCGGTGACGAGATCGAGGAGCCCGCGTTTGGTGTCTTCGTCGTCGGTCAAGGGTTCGATCATCGCGGTGCGGATGGCGCGGTCGGGCGCCATGCCTTCGGCGATAAGCGTTGCCGCATAGACGACAAGGCGGGTCGATGTGCCTTCCTCAAGATCCTGGCCCTTCAGCGCGCGGAACTTGTTGGCAAGCCGCACGAGCGACTTGACGCGATCCTCGGCCAGCCCGCTTTCGCGGACCACGACGGGGATTTCGTGCGTTGGGGCGGGGAAGGCGAAGTCAAGGCTGATGAAACGCTGGCGGGTGGAGGGTTTCAGCGTCTTGAGGATGTTCTGGTAGCCGGGGTTGTAGGAGGCGACGAGCATGAAGCCCGGCGCGGCCTCCAGTTCCTCTCCGGTCCGGTCGATGGGCAGGATGCGCCGGTCGTCGGTCAATGGGTGAAGGACGACGGTGACGTCCTTCCTCGCCTCGACAACCTCGTCGAGGTAGCAGATCGCGCCCTCGCGGACCGCGCGGGTCAAGGGCCCGTCAACCCAGACCGTCTCGCCCCCCTTCAAGAGGTAGCGCCCGATCAGGTCGGCGGCGGAAAGGTCGTCGTGGCAGGCGACGGTGTAAAGGGGCCGGCCCAGCCGCGCCGCCATATGAGTGACGAACCGGGTCTTCCCGCAACCCGTCGGCCCTTTCAGCAAAAGCGGCAGGCGGTTGCGGTGGGCGGCGGCGAAAACCTCGCATTCGTCGCCCTGGGGCAGGTAGAAGGGGGCGTCCGCCGCCCCCTTCACGTTGATGCTTCCGTCCATCGTCCTCACTCCGCGGCCATGTGGTCAGCCTCGATCCGGGCCTTTTCGGCCGGGCCGGGCTCGATGATCTCGCGGCGCGGCACGAGGATGGCGTAGATGAACAGCACCGCGCCAAGAACCACGGCCACGCCCGAACCGAAACGCATGGCGAAGAAGATCCATAGCTGGTCCTGCACGTCCATGTAGGCCTCGCCCATCACGCGCTGGAGGTGCGTCTGCACCGTGCCCGCGAAGGTCAGCGTGAAGGTCATGAAGACCATGCCGCCCGACATCAGCCAGAAGGAGGCCATGTTCAGCACCTGGTTGTAGGGGTCGCGTCCCTTAAGGTGCGGCATCGCATAGGAGATGATCGCGAGGTTGAGCGAGACATAGGCGCCAAAGAAGGCAAGGTGGCCGTGCGCGGCGGTGATCTGCGTGCCGTGGGTGTAGAAGTTCACCCCGTGGAGCGTATGGAGGAACCCCCAGACGCCCGCGCCGAAGAAGGCCAGCGTGGCGCAACCCAGCGACCACAGGAGTGCCGCCTTGTTCGGGTGGTCGCGGCGGCCCTTCCAGACCATTACGAAGGCAAAGGCCATCATCGCGAAGAAGGGCACGACTTCGAGGCTGGAGAAGATCGACCCGATCCACTGCCAGTAACCGGGCGTGCCGATCCAGTAGTAGTGGTGCCCGGTCCCGAGGATGCCCGAGAAGAGCGCGGCGGCGACGATGACGTAAAGCCACTTCTCCACCACCTCGCGGTCCACGCCCGTCAGCTTCAGCATCAGGTAGGCTAGGATCGAGGCCATGATCAGTTCCCAGGTGCCCTCGACCCAGAGGTGAACGACGTACCACCAGTACATCTTGTCGAGCGCGAGGTTCGACGGGTTCACGAAGGCGAAGAGAAACAGCAGCGCCAGCCCCCAAAGACCCAGCAGCAGGATGTTGGTGATCGCGGTCTTGCGCCCCGACAGCACCGTCATGGAGACGTTGAAGAGGAAGATCAGCGCCGCGACGACGATTCCGCCCTTGACCCAAAGGGGTTGTTCAAGGAATTCCCGCCCCTGTTTGCCAAGCAGGAAGTTGCCCTCGAACAGGTTGAAGAAATAGGTCACGACGACGCCCGCCGTGCCAAGGACGAAGATCGCAAGCTGGATCCAGGCCAGCATCGGCGAATAGATCTCGCGTTCGCTTTCCTCGGGCAGCAGATAGTAGGCCGCGCCGAAGAAGCCCAGCAGCAGCCAGACGATCAGGCTGTTGGTATGGAGCATCCGGCCGATGTTGAAGGGCAGGATCTCCGACAGGAAGTTGCCGTCTACATAGATCCAGCCAAGGACGAGCCCCAGCGAGACCTGCACCGCGAAAAGCGCCATCGCCACAAGAAAATAGGCAAGCGCGATCTTTTGTGTCTGATATTTCATGGGCGTATCTCCTCAGCCCGCGTCGTTCGGCGGCCAGTCCTGCGCGCGGATCTTGTTCGTCCACAGCAGGAAGTCGGCCAGCTGGCGGTATTCGGTGTCGCTCAGGTTGAACTGCGGCATCTGGCGGCGGCCCTCGATGCCCGTGGGCATCGAATCCATCCAGCCCTTCAGCGTGTCAAAGGCGGCCTCGGGGTCGTCCGCGACGCCCCAGCGGGTCATCACGTTGCCAAGTTCGGGGGCGAAATAGGCACCCTCGCCAAGGATGGTGTGGCAGTTGATGCAGGCGTGCTTTTCCCAGATGTGCTTGCCTGCGGCGACGCTGTCGGTCAGCCCGGCCGCGTCGGTCGATGTCGTCGTGATGTAACGGTGGCTTTGCGCCGTCAATCCGACGAAGATGATGATGAAGAACAGGGAGCCGCCATAAAAGATATTGCGGGCCATGCTCTTGGTCATGACTTCGCGCATTGCGCATTCTCCTTCGCGGAGCGGTTGATCGTGGCCGGACATTGGCGGGGTTGCGCGCGGTGGTCCTTAACGAAAGTCAAACGCGCCGGAAAAGTCAGGCGATGGCCTCGATCCGGGCGGCGGGAAGATGCGCCAGCGTGCGGGCGATGGCCCCGGCGTCCATCACGCAAAAGGCCGTCGACAGGGCATCCGCCGTCGCCGCATCCTTGGCCGAGACCGAAACGGTCGACCATCGTGCCGCGCCGCCACTGGGGTCGATGATATGCCCCGCGCCCGCGCCGATTCGCGTGCCCATGGGCGAAGAAGTTGCCAGCGCCCGGTCGCTCAGCGCGATGCGGGCAATCGTCGTGCCATCCGGCGCGGCGATTCCGGCCTGCCAGAGCGCTGCACCGTTGCGGCCAAGCGCCATCACCTCGCCCATGTCGATCAGCACGTCGCTGCAGCCCGCGCGCCGCAAGTGCGCGGCGACCCGGTCGGCGGCATGGCCCTGAGCGATGCCGTTGAACGTGAGCGCCATGCCGGGGTCCAGACGGATTTCGTCCGGCGTCACGCGGACGCGGTGCCAGCCGATCAGCTTGCGCGCCGCGTCTTGTCCCCGGCCAAGGGCCGTGGCTGTCCAAAGCGGCTGCACCGTCGGGTCGAAGGCACCGCCGGTCGCGTCGTGGATGGCGCCGGCGAGCGCGAAGATCTCCACGATCTCGGGGGCGGGATGGGCAAGGCGCCCGTCGCGGTTCAGCCGCACCAGTGCGGAGTCCGCATGGAGCGAGAAATGGCCCTCGACACCGCGCACCTCGGCCTCGATCCCGGCGAAGATGCGCCGCGCGTCCGCGGCGGAGGCACCCAGAAGGACGACGCGCGCATCGGCGCCAAGCGCGCGCCCGGTCCAGATCGCGGGGGTGGGTGCGGCGACGTCGGGCCCAGCCGCCACGGGGCTGGCGGCGAAGGCGGCGGCGATCGTCAGGAAACGGCGGCGATTCATGGCATGGTCCGATCCGGGGCAAGGCGCGGTGTCCAGAACACCGGCCAAAGCGCGAGAAGATATAGCGCGAAGGCCGCGACCCAGAGCGTGCCGGCGCCAAGAAGGGCGGGAAGGTAAAGGTCGGAAAGGGCGGGGGCCATCCAGCGCAGCGCCGCCGCGGCGGGAACAAGCGCGTAGGCCGCCGCCACCGGGCGCGGGGCGACAAGCGGACGGCCGCCGTGGCCAAGGCTCGCGCGTGACATCACCGCAAGCGTCATGCCGCCGACACCGCCGATGGCCAGGACGTGCAGCGCCGCGACCGGGTCGCCGAGGCCGAACTGCGCGAGGCCGGTCAGGATCAGTCCAAGGCCCAGAAGCGCGAAGGCGAGATGCATCGACCACAGGATCGGCCGGGCGCGCGTGAAGCCCGGCCGCCAGAAGGCAAGGCGTGCGATCTGGCCGGTTCCCGCGACCAGCGCCAGGGTTCCCGTCACCGCGCCGGGCAGCGCGGCCAGCGTCGCGAGGGGCAAGGCGATGGCCGCGGCGATGGCAGGCGCGTCGAGCCCTGCGAAGGATCGCGGCAGGCCGCTTTCCCGCCCGGTCCGGGTCATCGCGTTCCTCGTGAAGGCCGGCGTGATCCGTCCGCCAAGAACCGCGATCAGCGCGACCAGCAGGTATAGCCCGGCATGCAGGCCGCGCTGCGCCGTGTCCCCGGTCACCCCGGTCCATTCGAGATGAACGAAGAGGTTCGCGGTCCACAGGATCGCGAGAAGCGCCAGGAACATCACGTTTTGCGGTTTCGGACGGCGGATCAACTGGGTCGCGATCTTCGCCGCCAGCACCGGCAGGAAGGCCAGATCCACGACCGCGACCACGACCGGCGGGACAAGACCCGACCAGAAGATGGCGATCCGCCCGGCCAGCCAAAGCGCCGCCGCCGTGCCGATGAAGACATGCCGTGCGGCCCTGGCGCCCGTCCAGTTCGGGACCGCCGTCAGGAAGAACCCGCCGAGTGCCGCGGTCGCATAGCCAAAGATCATCTCGTGCGCGTGCCAGTCTACCGGCGACGATGCCGGCAGGTCGAAGGGCCGGGCCAGCCACCAGGTCCAAAGGCCGATCGCCAGAACCGCGAACAGTCCCGCAGACAGGAAGAACACCCGGAAACCTTCGCCAAGAAGCCGGAAGAACGCAGTCATGGCTGCGCCCCCTCGGCCGCGGCGCCGCGCGCGCGGCGCTTCAGCACCGGGCAGGTCGCGGCGTCGTTCATGATCACCTGGCAGCGCAGGCACAGGACGCATTCGTTGGCGTTGATCCGGCCCAGGGGATCGATGGCACCGACAGTACACTTCGTCTCGCACAGCCGGCATTCGCGCCCGCACTGGGGCCGCCGTTTCAGCCAGTCGAAGATCTTCAGCTTTGCCGGGATCGCGATGCCTGCGCCCAGGGGGCAAAGATAGCGGCAGTAGAAACGCTCGATGAAAAGCCCCGCCCCGATCAGCGCCAGAACATAGGCGACGAAGGGCCAGGCGCGGAACATCCGAAGCGATATCGCGGTCTTGAAGGGTTCTGCCTCCGCCAGGATCAGCGCGTCGTGCATCGAATAGAACGACAGCGCGAGGATCGCCATGAAAGCGGTGTACTTCATGACCCAGAGCCGTTCGTGCAGCGCCTGCGGCACGGCGATCTGGCGCACCCCCAGCCGCCGCGCGGCCAGGTTGGCGAGTTCCTGGGCGGCACCGAAGGGGCAAAGCCATCCGCAATAGACGCCGCGACCCCAGAACAGCATGCCAAGCGCGGTAAAGGACCACAGAAGGAAGATCACCGGTTCGATCAGGAAGGTTTCCCAGCGAAACCCGGTCAGAAGGGAATGGACGAAGGCCACGACCTGCACCACCGAAAGCTGGCCGTTCAGCCCCCAGCCAAGGACGACCAGTGTCGTGGTCAGGAATCCCGCCCGGCTGATGAACCACAGGCGCGGGCGGCGGGTGATCCATTCCTGCGCGAAAAGGACAAGCGTCAGGATCGCCAGCATCGCCGCGACGATGCCGGTCTGTACCCGCTTCTCCGCCCATATCTCGCGCCAGAGCGGCGCGGGTTCGGGCGGTGGGGCGATGCGGTAGGCATCCGGAAGGCGGTAATCGGCGGCGACGGTCAGGGCGACGCTGCCGGTTTCGGTCGGCCGGGTGGCGCGCACCTCCACCTGGAAGGGGGCCAGCGGATCGATCGCGGGCGGCAGGCGGAAGATGCTGATTTCCTTCATCTCCGGCGCGCCCGCGATGGCAAGCCGCTTGACCATGCTGTAGTTCTCAGCCGCCGGATTGATCCGGGTGTCGCCCTGGATCACCGCGAGCCTGTCGAAGACGCCGGTCTTGCGCCAGTCGGTGCCGCGGTGGGACTGGAGCCCCGATGTCATGACGGCGAGCGCCGCCTCGCCCGGGCCCAGCGCGCCGATGGCAGCGGTGTAGCCCTGCTGGCCCAGAAGGTTCTGGCCGACCGAGGGCGGGTCGATCAGGCCGGTCCAGAGATGCAGGAAATCGCCCGGGCCGGGCGGAACCGGCACCTTGGCGCCGGCAAGGCCCGTGGCGGCCTCGTCCATGCTCAGGCGCACTTCCGAAAGCGCCCCGGCGGCGATCAGCGCGGGCCAGTCGGCGGGGGCGAAGCCCAGCCGGTCGATCCCCCCGCCCGAGGCAAGGATGCCGCGCCCGATGGCAAGCGTGCGCGCGGTGCGCAGGATGCCGTCGCGGATGACGCCGGTGGAAACGGTCGCGCGCGATATCACGTCGGGCAGGCCCGGCGCGTCCGCCAGCGCCTCGTCGCGCGGCCGGGTCAGGTCGTAGCCGGCGAAGCCGTCGACATAGGCAGCGATGTCGCTGTCGGAAATGCCAAGCGTCAGCACCGGTTCGTTATGGGCCATCAGCCGCGCGCCGGCGATATGGCCGTCGGGCGTGATGGCGACCAGCACGTCGAGCGGCCGGCCGGAATACCCAACCGAACCGGCGATTTCCCAGGTCGATCCGATATGTCCGACAACGACGCCGTCCTTGCGCGCCGTCCAGCCGGGCACCCCGCCGGCCTCGCGCTGAAGCGCAAGGCCCGGTGTCGAGAAAAGCATTTCCGCCAGCGCGGGGTCCGGGGTGGCCGGGTCGATCGCGGTGGCGGGGATGGCCGCAACCTCCGCCCGGCCGGGGGCAGTGGGCGCCAGGGCGGCGGCGAGCAGGCAGAAAAGAAGCGAGAGAAGGCGCATGGTCAGGAGGTCCGCATCATGCCGGCGAGACTGCGACGGCCTTCCCCCGGCTGCCTTAACGAAAGTCAAGGAACGCCGGTCGGCTTTGCGGCAGGGTCCGGCTCAGCCTCACCAGCGGAACGGAGAACACCCATGACATTCCGAGCCAACCGGGCCAGACCCGCGCTGTTCAGCAGCGCCGCGCTGGCGCTTGCCTTGATCGCGGGCCCCGCGCTCGCCCAGGAAAAACCGAAGGAACATGCCGACGGTCCGGCTGCGGCCTATGAGCCGTCGATGACCACGCTGTCGCAGATCCAGGTCGAGATACCCGGCCGCAAGGCCGACGATCCCGTGATGACGCAGGACGAATTCCAGAAAGCCACGCAGATCTACTTCGAACGCTGCGCCGGCTGCCACGGGGTTCTGCGCAAAGGCGCCACCGGCAAGCCGCTGACGACCGACATCACGCGCGAGAACGGCTATGACTACCTGCACAGCTTCATCACCTACGGCTCGCCCGCGGGGATGCCCAACTGGGGCACCTCGGGTGAATTGTCCGAGGCCGACGTGGACCTGATGGCGCGCTACCTGCTGCTGGAGCCGCCGGCACCGCCGGAATTCGGCATGCCCGAGATGCGCAACAGCTGGAAGGTTCTGGTCGCGCCCGCAGACCGCCCGACCGAGAAGATGAACGACATCGACATCGACAACCTGATGTCGGTCACCTTGCGTGACGCCGGGCAGATCGCGCTGATCGACGGCGGCACCTACGAGATTCGCGCCGTGATCGACACCGGCTATGCGGTGCACATCAGCCGCATTTCGGCGTCGGGCCGCTATCTCTTCGTCATCGGGCGGGACGCCAAGGTCGTGATGATCGACCTCTGGATGGAAACCCCGGCCGCCGTCGCCGAGATCCGCATCGGTTCCGAGGCGCGGTCTGTCGAGACCTCGAAATTCGAGGGCTGGGAAGACAAGTATGCCATCGCCGGGGCCTACTGGCCGCCGCAATATGTCATCATGGACGGCGAGACGCTTGAGCCGCTCAAGATCGTCTCGACGCGCGGCAACATCTACGACGAACAGACCTATCACCCAGAACCGCGCGTGGCCTCGATCCTTGCCTCGCACTACAAGCCGGAATTCATCGTCAACGTGAAGGAAACCGGCAAGATCCTGATGGTCGACTATTCGGACATCAAGAACCTCAAGACCATCGAGATCGAGGCGGAACGCTTCCTGCATGACGGCGGGCTGGACAGCACCCACCGCTACTTCATGGTCGCTGCCAACGCCCGCGGCAAGATCGCGGTCGTCGATACCAAGGAAGACAAGCTGACCGCCCTGATCGAAACCGGCGGCCAGACCCCGCACCCGGGCCGCGGTGCGAACTTCACCCACCCGGTCTACGGGCCGGTCTGGGCGACATCGCACCTTGGCGACGAAAGCGTGGCGCTGATCGGCACCGACCCCGAGGGTCATGCGGACAATGCCTGGAAGATCGTGCAGACCTTCTCGGCGCTGGGGGGCGGGTCGCTGTTCATCAAGACCCATCCCGAAAGCGACCACCTTTATGTGGATGCGCCGCTGAACCCGGATGCCGAACTGTCGTCCTCGATCGCGGTGTTCACCATCTCGGCGTTGCCGGCGGATGGCGAGCCGGAGTTCACCACGCTGCCGATCGGCGAGTGGGCGGGCATCGCCGAAGGCCAGCCGCGCGTGGTCCAGGGCGAGTTCAACAAGGACGGGTCCGAGATCTGGTTCTCTGTCTGGAACGGCAAGGACAAGGAATCGGCCATCGTCGTGGTGGACGACAAGACGCTTGAGCTGAAGTCGGTGATCAAGGATCCGCGCCTGATCACGCCCACGGGCAAGTTCAACGTCTACAACACGCGCAACGACGTTTATTGACGACGACCGGGCGGGCGGGGTGTTCGCGTCCCTTCGAACCCTCGCCCGCCCATTTCACACAGGACGATGGCCATGAAAGACCTCATTCCAGGCAAAGTCTTCCTCGTCGGCGCGGGCCCGGGCGACCCGGAGCTTCTGACCCTCAGGGCGCTGAAACTCCTCCAGGGGGCCGACGTGGTGGTCTTTGACCGGCTCGTCTCGGACGAGATCATGGCGCTGGTGCCCGCCGCCATCCGCCGCATCGACGTGGGCAAGATGCCCGGATGCCACCGCGTCTCGCAGGACGGGATCAACCGGATCCTCGTAGACCTCGCACGCGAGGGGCTGTGCGTCGTGCGGCTGAAGGGGGGCGATCCCCTGATCTTCGGGCGCGGCTCGGAAGAGGCAGAGGTGCTGCGCGCGGCGGGTATTGCCGTGACCTATGTACCGGGGATCACGGCCGCGCAGGGCGCGGCGTCCTCGACCGGGGTGCCGCTGACCCACCGCGGCCTAGCGACCGGCGTGCGCTATGTCACAGGCCATCGCGCGAAGGACGCGCGGCTTGACCTCGACTGGGCGTCGCTGGCCAGCGCCGACACCACGCTTGTCGTCTACATGGGCGCGGCCAACATCGCCGAGATCGCCTTTCAGCTCATGCGCCACGGCCTGCCGGCGGGCCATCCGGTGATGGCCGTCGCCGCCGCGACGACCCCGCGCGAACAGCGCATCACCGGCACGCTGGGCAGCATTGCGGCCGACATCGCCGCGACCGAACCCGATGCCCCGGTCCTTTTCGTCATCGGGCAGGTGGTGTCGCTTTACGGCAGCGTCGCCCTGGCCGACGCGCTGGCCTGCGACGGCGCGGGGATGGCGGCCTATGCGTAGCCTTCTTGTCCTTCTGGCTCTTTCGCTGCCCGCGACGGCAGAGGTGGGCGCGGAACGGGCCGGCAAGCTTGAACACATGGTCATCCAGGATTGCGGTTCCTGCCACGGGCTGACGATGAAGGGCGGCCTTGGGTCGCCGCTCACGCCCGAGGCGCTGGCCCATGCCGAAGCCGATGGCCTCGCGCTCATCATCCTTGACGGGGTTCCGGGCACGGCGATGCCGCGCTGGCGTCCCGTGCTGAGCGAAGAGGACGCGCTCTGGATCGCGAACTATCTGAAGGAAGGTGCGAAATGAAGGCGCTCATGCTTTCTCTGGCGCTCTGCGCGGCAAGCCCCGCCCTCGCGCTCGACAGCCTGCGGGCGACGGGCGATCTGGGGATCGTCATCGAACGGGCCACCGGATCGGTCCTGATCGTGGACCGCTCGGACCGCGCCGCGATCGGCCGGATCGAGGGGCTGGGCGACCTGTCGCACGCGACGCTGACCTACAGCCCGGACGAACGCTATGCCTATGTCTTCGGGCGCGACGGCGGCCTGACCAAGGTCGATCTCCTGACGCAGCGGATCGCCAGGCGGATCGTCCAGGGCGGGAATTCCATCGGCGGGGCGATCTCGGACGATGGCAGGCTGGTCGCGGTCTCGAACTACGAACCGGGCGGCGTCAAGGTCTTCGACGCGGAGACGCTTGAGCAGATCGCCGACATCCCGGCGGGCGCGAAGACCATCGGACTGGTCGACGTGCCCGGCCGCCGCTTTGCCTGGACCACCTGGGAAACCGGCGAGGCGTTCATGGCCGATTTCTCTGGCCCTGAAATGGTGGTGACCAAGCTGGGCGATGTCGGCAAGAACCCGTTTGACGCGGTCCTGACAGCCGATGCGCATACCTATCTGATCGGCCTTTTCGGCGAAAAGGGCGTGACCGCCATCGACCTCTGGGCCGACACGCCGGAACCCGTCCGTTTCCTGAAGGACTACGGCAAGACCGAGGATGACCTGCCGGTCTACAAGATGCCGCATCTCCAGGGATGGGCCTTCACCGAGGGCCAGTACGTCCTGCCCGCCGTGGGTCAGCACGAACTTCTCTGGGTCGACAGCAAGTCCCTTGCCGAGATCGCCCGCACCCCCGTCCATGGCCAGCCCGTCTTTGTCGTCGAACAGCCCGGATCGCCTTATGTCTGGGTCAACTTCGCCACGCCCTTGAACGACACCGTGCAAGTCGTCGACAGCCGAACGCACGCGGTGGTCAAGACCCTGTCACCCGGCGCGGCTGTCCTGCACATGGAGTTCGCGCCGCGCGGGGCCGAGGTCTGGATCTCGGCGCGCGATGACAACAAGGTCGCGATCTACGACACCCGCACCTTCGAAAGGGTGGGTGAAATCGTGGCCGATAGCCCGTCGGGCATCTTCTTTACCGCGCGCGCGCACCGGACGGGGCTTTGACCATGTTCGAACGTCTCGATCCTGTCGACCGGCGGCTGATGGACGAATTCCAGCGCGACCTGCCGCTGGTGCCGCGTCCCTTCGCCGCCATCGCCCGCACGCTTGGAACGGACGAGGACGAGGTGATCGCCCGGCTTCAGGCACTTCATGCCCAGGGCAAGGTGTCTCGCGTCGGCGCGACGGTGCGGCCCAATACGGCGGGCGCCTCGACGCTGGCCGCCATCGCGGTGCCCGAGGCGCGCATCGAGGATGTCGCCGCCATCGTCGGCGCCGAGCCGGGGGTGAACCATTCCTACCTGCGCGAGGATGACTGGAACCTGTGGTTCGTCGCGACCGCGCCCGATCGCGCGGCACTGGCCGACATGCTGGGCCGGATCGCGGCGCGGACCGGCCTTCGGGTTCTGGATCTTCGGCTCGTGCAGCCCTTCAACATCGACCTCGGCTTCCGGCTTGGCGGGACAGGGCGTGACCCGATGCCCGGCGCGCGCGGGGTGCGCGCGGCCGCGTTGCTGGAAGAGGACCGCCCGATCCTTCAGGCGCTGACCACCGGCCTGCCGCTTGTCCCGCGCCCGTTCCAGGCCACCGGCACCGCGACCGGCCACAGCGAGGACGAGGTGATCGCAAGAATCGCCGCTCTGGCGGACGCCGGGCTTCTGACGCGCGTCGGCGTCATCGTGCGCCACCGGGCCGTCGGCTGGACCTCGAACGCGATGGTCGTCTGGTCGCTGCCCGACGACCTGATCGAGGCCGCGGGCCGGGCGCTGGCGCGGCACAGGGGTGTCACGCTGTGCTACCGGCGCCAGACCGTGCCCGGCATCTGGGACTTTCCGCTTTATTCGATGATCCACGCCCGCAGCCGTTCCGAGGCGCTGGGGATCCTGGGGGGTGCGGCGGCGCTGCCCGAACTTGCCGGCGCAACGCACCGCGTGCTTTTCTCCACCCGCTGCTTCAAGCAGCAGGGCGCGCTCTTGCAGGCGGCCGCGGCATGAGACGCGCGCCCCTCCCACCCGATGCGATCGACGCGACCGACCGGCAGATCCTGAATCTCCTGCAGGACGGTTTTCCGCTGACGCCCTTTCCGTTCCGCGACACCGCCGCGCGGCTTGGCATCGACGAAGCCGCGCTGATCGCGCGCATCCGCAACCTGCGCGAGGAAGGCATCATCACACGTTTCGGTCCGTTCTTCGACGCCGAGGCGATGGGGGGCGCGTTCTGCCTTTGCGCGATGGCCGTGCCCGGCGTGCGTTTCGAGGAAGTCGTGACTTTGGTCAATGCGCATCCCGAGGTGGCGCACAACTATGAACGCGCCCACCGGCTTAACATGTGGTTCGTTCTGGCGACCGACACACCGGAGGGCATCGAGACGACCGCGCGGGCGATCGAGGGCGAAACCGGCCTCAGGGTTCTGCGCTTTCCGAAACAGAGGGAATTCTTCATCGGGTTCCGGGTGCAGGCATGAAAGTGGACACCATCGATCGCCGGATCATCGCCGCCACGCAGGGCGGGCTGCCATTGACCCCGGCACCCTATGCCGAGATCGCGGGCTGGCTGGGCCTGAGCGAGCAAGAGGTGATCGCGCGTCTGGCCGCCATGCAGGACAGGGGCGTGATCCGGCGCATCGCGCTGGCCCCAAACCACTATGCGCTGGGCGTCACGGCCAACGGGATGAGCGTCTGGGATGTCGCCGACGACAGGGCCGCGGCGCTGGGCGAACGGGTCGGCGCGCTTGATTTCGTCAGCCATTGCTATCTGCGCCCGCGCGCCTTGCCAGACTGGCCCTACAACCTGTTCGCCATGGTCCACGGCCGCGACCGGGCCGAGGTGGAGGCCAAGCGGGAGGAGATCGCAGCGCTTCTGGGCGATGCCTGCCGCGCCCGGGACATCCTGTATTCGACCCGGATCCTGAAGAAGACCGGGCTGCGACTGAAAGAGGGTTAGGCTATGTTCCGGCTTACGCAATACATGAACGAACTCGTGCGTCCGACGCCGGTGCGCCTGCGGTCCGGCCCGGTGCGGCCGGTCGTCATCTGGAATCTGACGCGGCGCTGCAACCTGCGCTGCCGGCACTGCTACACGACCTCGGCCGATGTGCACTTTCCGGGCGAGTTGTCCCACCAGCAGGCGATGGGCGTGCTGGAAGACCTGTCGGCCTTTGGCATACCGGCGCTGATCCTTTCGGGCGGGGAACCGCTGTCGCGCTTCGATTTCTTCGATCTTGCGGAACGGGCGCGTGCGCTGAACTTCCGCCACCTCAGCCTGTCGACCAACGGCACCAAGGTGGCCGAATGCGCCGACCGGATCGCCGCGCTCGGGTTCGACTATGTCGGCATCTCGCTCGACGGGATCGGCGCGGTGAACGACTGGTTTCGGGGCGTGGACGGGGCCTTCGCGGATGCGCTTTCGGGGGTCCGGGCCTGCAAGGCCCGCGGCGTCAAGGTAGGCCTGCGTTTCACCATCACCGAGGACAACGCCCACACCCTGCCAGAGATGCTGGACCTGTGCGAGGGCGAGGGGGTGGACAAGTTCTATCTTTCCCACCTTGTCTATGCCGGGCGCGGCGACAAGCACCGGGGCGAGGATACCGCCCATGCCCGCACACGCGGCGCGATTGACCTGCTGATCCACCGCGCCTGGGATGCCGTCGCGAACGGCCGCCCTCTCGAGATCGTCACCGGCAACAACGACGCGGACGCGGTCTGGTTCCTGCGCTGGGCGGAAGACCGGTTCGATGCCGCCCGGGTCGCGCATCTGCGCGCCCATCTTGAGGCCTGGGGTGGCAATTCCTCGGGTCTCGGCGTCGCCAACATCGACCCGCAGGGCAAGGTCCATCCCGATACCTACTGGTCCGACTACATGATCGGCAGCGTCAAGGAACACCGGTTCTCGGATCTCTGGACGGGGAACGACCCGATGCTGGCAATGCTGCGCCAGCGCCCGCGTCCGCTGAGAGGGCGCTGCGGGGCCTGCGCCTTCCAGTCGGTCTGCGGCGGCAACACCCGGATCCGGGCGTTGCAGGTCACCGGCGATCCCTGGGCGGAAGACCCCGCCTGCTATCTTTCCAACGAGGAAATCGGGGTGGAGGAGGCCGACCGGCTGACCGTCACCCCCTTCCGGGGCAAGAGCCATGATCCGGCACATCGTTTCTTCTAACCTGCTTGCGGTGGCCTTCGGCCTTGCCGGGCCCGTCCTGGCCGCCCCGGCGCTTGCCCAACCGGACGGCGCCTCGCTCTTCGCCGAACACTGCGCCGCCTGCCATGGCGACACCCGGCTTGGCGGCACCGGCCCCGCCCTGATCCCAGAGGCGCTGGGCCGGATCAAGGGCGAAGACCTGTCGGCGATCATCGCGGGCGGGCGTGTGGCGACCCAGATGCCGGCCTTCGCCGAAACCCTGACGCCCGAGGATATCGCGGCGCTGGCGGCCTATATCGCCGAACCCCTGGCAGAGCCGCCGGTCTGGACGGCGGACGACATCGCGGCGACGCGGGAATTCGACGCGGGCTATGTCCCCGCCGATGCGCCCGTCTTCACCGCCGATCCACTGAACATCACGCTGGTCGTGGAAACCGGCGATCACCATGTCAGCGTTCTCGATGGCGACACCTTCGACGTCCTCGACCGCTTTCCGACGCCCTTCGCCGTCCATGGCGGGCCGAAGTTCTCGCCCGACGGGCGCTTCGTCTTCATCATGTCGCGCGACGGTTGGGTGCAGAAATACGATATCTGGTCGCTGCACCAGGTCGGCCGCGTCCGTGCCGGCCTGAACAGCCGCAACATCGCGATGAGCCATGACGGAAAGTGGCTGGCGGTCGCGAACTACCTGCCGCGGACGCTGACGATCCTGTCAACCACCGACCTGAGCGTGGCAAGGGTCATCGACGTGACCGGCCGGGATGGCACGCCAAGCCGCGTCTCTGCCGTCTATCAGGCCCCCGATCGCAAGAGCTTTGTCCTTGCCCTCAAGGACGTGCCCGAGATCTGGGAGGTCGCGACCGACCCCGATGCCGGGCCCTATCACGACGGCTTCGTGCACAGCCACGAGGCCGGGATGGAGGAAAGCCTGGCGGCGGAAAAGGGCCTGTTCGCCCGCCGCCGGATCATGGTCGGTGCGCCGATCGACGATTTCTTCTTCGGCCCCGCCTACCGCAACCTGATCGGCACCAACCGCGAGGGCGACAAGGGCGTTGTCGTCAACCTCGATGTCGGGCGCGAGATCGCCGAACTGCCGTTGCCCGGCATGCCGCATCTTGGGTCAGGCATCAGCTGGATGCGCGACGGTCGTCGGGTCATGGCGACGCCCCACCTGCGCGAGGGGATGCTGAGCGTCATCGACGTGGCCGACTGGAAGGTCATCGCGACCATTCCCACGGCGGGCCCGGGGTTCTTTCTGCGCAGCCACGAAAATTCGCCCTATGTCTGGGCCGATGTCTTCTTCGGCCCGAACAAGGACAAGATGCATGTCATCGACAAGGAGACGCTGCAGATCGTCAAGACGCTCGACCCAGCGCCGGGCAAGACCGTCGCGCATGTGGAATTCACCCGCGACGGATCGCATGCGCTGGTTTCGGTCTGGGAAGACGACGGCGCGGTGATCGTCTACGACGCGCACACGCTGCAAGAGGTCAGGCGGCTGCCGATGCGCAAGCCTTCGGGGAAATACAATGTCTGGAACAAGACCCGCTTCGAGGAAGGCACATCACACTGACGGCCGCTGGCCGCTGTGGAAGCTCGGTGTCCTGCTTTACCCCTTCACCGCCGCGGCGGTGGCGATCAACCTGTTCCTTCTGGGGCTGATGGGGCAGGCGGTGGGCCTGACCGCGCTGTCGCCCCATCTGGCGCTTCTGGCCGCGCTGCCGCTTGGCATGCCCGCGACCTGGGCCGCCGCGCGCTGGGTGCGCCACCTGATCGACGAGGCGGAAGGCTAGGGACGGGGGCGGGGCGCCCGCCCGCCGGCACATGCTATCCCGCGATCATCGCCGCGATTTCCTCACGCGTGCCAAAGCCCAGTTCCACCGCCGTATCGGTGACGCTTTGCCCCTTGGCCAGCGCGGTCTTGGCGACCTTCGCGGCCCTGGCGTAGCCGATATGCGGCACCAGCATCGTCGCGAGGACAAGGCTGTTTTCCAGCATCCCCTCGCATTGCGCGACATTCGCCTCGATCCCCTTCACGCAGCGTTCGGCGAGCGTGTCCATCGCCTGCATCAGGATGCGCATGGACTGCAGGACGTTCAGCACGATGATCGGCTCCATCGCGTTCAGCTGAAGCTGGCCCGCCTCGGCCGCCATGGTCACGGTCAGGTCGTTGCCGATCACCTGGAAGGCGACCTGGTTGACCACTTCCGGGATCACCGGGTTGATCTTGCCCGGCATGATCGACGATCCCGCCTGGACCGGTGGCAGGTTGATTTCGTTGAAGCCCGATCGCGGCCCCGACGACAGGAGCCGCAGGTCGTTGCAGATCTTCGACAGCTTGACGGCGATGCGTTTGAGAACGCCCGAGAAGGTGACATAGGCGCCCGCGTCCGATGACGCCTCGATCAGGTTGGCGGCCAGCTTCACCTCGAACCCGGAAACCTTCGAAAGCTCCGCCACCGCGCGTTCGGGATAGCCCTCGGGCGTGTTCACCCGCGTGCCGATCGCCGTGCCGCCGAGGTTCACCTCCAAAAGCAGTTGCGACAGGCGCCCGATGATCTCCACATCCTCGTCGATCGTGGCCGAGAAGCCCGCGAATTCCTGGCCAAGCGTCATCGGTACCGCGTCCTGCAACTGCGTGCGCCCGATCTTGCGGACCTGCGCGAAGGCGCTTGCGCGTTCGCTGAAGGCGTCCGAAAGCCGCCGCTGCGCTGCCTGGAAGGGCGCGCACTGGCTGACGATCGCCAGCCGCATAGCGGTCGGATAGACGTCGTTGGTCGATTGGGACCGGTTCACGTCGTCGTTGGGGTGCAGTTGCGCGTAGTCGCCGGGGCGATGCCCCATGCGGATCAGGCCGAGGTTGGCGATCACCTCGTTGGCATTCATGTTGGTCGATGTGCCCGCGCCGCCCTGGATCATGTCGACGCGGAAATGCCGGTGATGGGCGCCTCCGGCGATCTCGTCGCAGACAGCGGCGATGGTTTCGGCCTTGGCCGGGTCAAGCGCGCCAAGCGCAAGGTTCGCGCCCGCGGCGGCCTTCTTGACCCATGCAAGGGTGCGGACGAATTCGGGGAAATGCGACAGCCGGATGCCCGAGATCGGAAAATTCTCGATCGCGCGCTGGGTGTGGATGCCCCACAGGCAATCGCGCGGCAGCGCCATCGTGCCCAGGCTGTCTTCCTCGGTGCGTTTTTCTGTGGGCATCCTGTGCCTCCTGTCGGGGCGGGCCGGGCGGCCTGCGTCTGTTGATCTGGCGGTGTTGTCGCGCGGCGGGTCTGCGCGGTCAATCGAGCACGGATAGCCAAAGCCGGATCAGCGCGGCTTCGGGCGTGTCGGTGCCGCCGTTTTCCACCCCCGCGCGCCAAAGCGCCGCCCCGGCGGCGTAGGCGCCGGGGGCAAGTCCGCCGGCTTCGCACTGGCTGACCGCGCGGATGCGGCAGCCGCGCGCGACCGCCGCCGCCAGCACGGCGTGCAAGGCCGGGTCCGACATCGCCGTCCCGGCCCCGAATACCCGCAGCACCGCCGCGTCAAGCCGGCCCAGCATGGCGCCAAGCGCGTCGGCGGGCAGACCCGGCGAAAGAGTCAGGATCGCCAGCCTGGCCTGGGCGAAACGGCGCGGACGAAAGGGGCCGGGCAGCGGTTCCTGTGCAACGGCGCGAAAGGCGTCGGCATCCTGCGCATGATGCTTCACCAGACCCGCGGCCGGCATGAGCCGCCCAGCAAAGGCAAGCCAGACCCCCGCCGCGCCCGCCGCCGCGGTGCCGAGCGCAAGCGCAAGGTTGCCTTCGGCGTCGCCGCCGGTGTTCAGGGGCTGCATGGACCCGCACAGGACGACCGGGATCGCCACCCCGGCCAGCGCCTGGCTCAGCGCCGCGCCGGTAAAGGCCATGGTGTCGGTGCCGTGGGTCACGACTACCCCCTGGCCGCCGAAAGACGCCACCGCGTCGATGATCCGGTTCCAGTGGTCCGGGCCCATCTCGGCGCTGTCGACAAGCGGGTCAAAGGCGATGACCGTCAGGGTGGTGCCGGCGGGGGCCAGTGCCCCCAGGGCCGTCTCGACCACGCCTGGGGCGGGGTGGAGCCCGCCCGGACCGGGTACCATCCCGATCGTGCCGCCCGTGTGAATGACCAAGATCTCCGTCATCTGCCTTCCCCCCTTGTCCGTCACCTTGCCCTCGGGCCCCACCCCTTTAGGTCCGACACCGCGGCGCGCCGCGCAATCCCTATACTGTGCCCGACCGGCCGTCAGCCACCGCTCCGCCAGCCGGCCATGGCCCGTTTCAGGTCGTCGGGGGTGCGGGGCAGGGGGGCGCCCTCGGCGATCAGGCCGCGGTCGCGGGCATGAAGCGCCAGGTCCAGAAGCAGCGGCGGGCGCAGGCCCACCCCTTCCAGAAGCGCGCGGTCCGTCAGGATCGTTCCGGCCCCGGACGCCGCCACCGCGCGCCCGCCGCGAAACAGCGCCACGTCGTCGGCAAGCGTCCAGGCCAGTTCGACATCGTGTGTCGTGAAGACAAGCGTCACGCCCTTCGCCGCCAGCCCCCTCAGCGTCGCCACAAGCTGCGCGGCGCCTTCCGCGTCCAGCCCCGCTGTCGGTTCGTCCAGCAAGAGAACGTCCGGATGCATGGCAAGTGCCCCCGCGATGGCTGCGCGCTTCTTCTGACCGCCCGACAGCATGTGGGTCGCCCGGTCGTGCAAGTCGGCGATGCCAAGGGCGGCCAGCGCTTCCTCGACCCGGGCGCGGGTCTCGGCCTCGCCCAGGCCAAGGTTGAGCGGGCCGAAGGACACGTCCTCGAAGACGGTCGCGGCGAAAAGCTGGTCGTCGGCGTCCTGAAGGACAAGCGCGACGCGCTGGCGCCAGCGGTTCAGGCCCTTGCGCGAGTAATCCGCCGTTTCCCCATCCAGGCGGATGTGTCCTGCACCGGGGCGCAGGGTGCCGTTCAGGTGCAGAAGCAACGTCGATTTCCCCGCTCCGTTGGGGCCGAGGATCGCAAGGCTGCGGCCCGCCGCGACCTCAAGGTCGAGCCCGCGCAGCGCCGCCACCTCTCCGGGGAAGGAGAAATGGACATCTTCGGCCGACAGGATCGGGGTCACAGCAACACCCCCAGAGCGGCGACCGCGGCCTGGGCCACAAGGATCAGCGCCAGGACCGCGCCCGACGCGGCGGGCCGGTCGTCGATCACCCGCATCTCGCCTTGCCAGCCGCGTGCGGCCAGCCCCGTCTCCATCCGCCGCGCGCGGTCCATGGCGCGTGGAAGCAGGTTTGCGATCACCATTGCGGTGGACCGCAGCCAGCGGCGCCGGGTCGAATGGCCCAGCCGCGCGCGCTGCGCGTGGGTCATCGCCACGGCCTCGTCCCCCAGAAGGAAGACGAACCGATAGGTCAGGAGCGCGATTTCGACGATCTCGGAAGGAACGCCAAGACGTCTGAGACCGGACAGGAGGTCGGCCGCGGGCGTGGTGAAGGACAGGAACAGAAGGCAGATCACCGCCGCGAAGGACCGCAAAGCGAGCCCCGCCGCCGCCGCGGCACCGCCCGGCGCAAGCGCGAAGCCGTCGGGGCCAAGCTGCACCAGAAGCGTCAGCGCGCCGGTCGCGAGGAAGCCAAGCGGCAAGACCGCGACCGACAGCCAGTGGCGGGGCGGCACACGCGCCCCCCCGAAGGTGACGGCCAGCATGACCGCGCCGACAAGCGCCGCCCCCGGCCAGGGAGGCAGCGCCAGCGCGAGGATCAGGAACCCCGCTGTGATCAGGGTCTTTTCGGCAAGGGGCCGCCCGCGCCAGCGGTTCAGGGCCGCCGCGCAGTCGATCGAGGAAATCGCCATGTTTCAGGCGTTCCGGGCGGCGGGTCCGGTGGTGCCGTGACGCTCCGCCTCGGCCTTGGCGCGTCCGTGGCGGCGGCCGATCACATAGCCGACAACCAGCGCCCCAAGGGCTGCCTGCAGCGCGAAGAAAAGTCCCTCGACCTCGCCGCTGGGCGGCTGCCAGAGCGGCGTGAACCACGGCGCGAAATCGGGATTGGCCGCTTCGATGGCGGCGGCGGCCTGGCCGTCGGCGCCGGCGAATTCGCCGCCGATCAGCAGGGGGATGACGACGAGTGCCGCAACGGCAAGAAGCATCCAGACGGGTCGGGACATCCGCATCAGCGTGCCTCCCCCGCCAGAACGCCGATCTTGTCAGCGTCGCGGACCCTGCCCGACAGCGCGTCGATGACGACGACGGTCAAGAGCCCCTCGGCAATGGCGAGCGGGATCTGGGTAAAGGCGAAGATGCCGCCGAACTTGATCATCGCGCCGGCAACGCCGGAAACCGGGTCGGGATAGGCCAGCGCCAGCTGGAATGACGTGAAGAGATAGGTCGCCAGATCGCCAAGCGCGGCAGCCAGGAAGACCGTCAGCGCCATCGACAGGCCCGCCCCGCGGCCCAGCCGCCAGATGCCCCAGGCGACCCAGGGCCCGACGATGGCCATCGAGAACGTGTTGGCGCCGAGCGTCGTCAACCCGCCATGCGCCAGAAGCAGAGCCTGAAACAGCAGGACGATCAGGCCAAGGACGGCCATGACCGACGGCCCGAAGATCACCGCGCCGAGCCCGGTGCCGGTCGGGTGCGAACACGATCCCGTCACCGAGGGGATCTTCAGCGCCGAAAGGACAAAGGCAAAGGCGCCGGAGGCGGCCAGCGTCATGCGCGCCTCGGGCCTTTCGCGGACGATCTTGCGGATGCGCACCGCGCCCGCGACGACAAAGGGGGCCGAGGCCGCGTACCAGGCCAGGCTCTGGGAGGCAGGAAGATAGCCTTCCATGATATGCATTGGTCTTTCCTTCCACTTGCAACGTGGCGTGACACTGCAAACCCGGACACCCCGCCCGGACCGGCTCACGCGCACAAAAGGATGGCAGGTCTCCTGACTCGCGGGTCGTCGAAGGCTGGTCACCTTCCCGGCATGTGTCCCCCGGTGGAAACAGGGGCAGCCAGTGGCATATCGACCGTCTTCTTACCGCTCACAGTTGCGGGGGCAGCCACGGATTCGGCCCCTGATGGGTAATCCTCACCGTGTTCCCTATTAATCCCTTGCTTCGGGAACCATCGGATCAAGTATTCCGCAGGGCCGCCGCCTGTCAAGCGAAGACGGCCCCGCGCCGCGTCCCTCCATGCCCGGATCAGGCGGCGGATTCAGGCGGCAGGATAGCTGGCGAAGATCCCGGTGCTGCCGTCCCGCCGGATCAGGTGGACGTCAAAGGCTTCGCGGTCCTCCTCCGGGCCCATCCCGGGGGAGCCGTAGGGCATGCCGGGAACTGCAAGGCCGATCGCGTCGGGGCGCGCGGCGAGCAGTCTTCGGATATCGGCCACCGGCACATGGCCCTCGATCGCGTAGCCATCGATCAACGCGGTGTGGCAGGACGCAAGGGCGGCGGGAATGCCGTGATCTGCCTTCATCCGCATCAGCGCCGTCCCCGCGACCGGTTCGGTCGTCACCTGAAATCCTGCGCGATCAAGGATCGTGGCCCATGCGGTGCAACAGCCGCAGCCGGGATCCTTGAGGATGTGAATCGCCCCTTCCGTCTGTGCGGCCCGGGCGGGAAGGGCAAGCGGACAAAGGGCGGCGGACAGGGCAGTGGCGGACAGGGCAGTGGCGGACAGGGCGAAAATCGCCTTGCGGCGGGTCAGGTCGGACGGGTTCATCGGATCTTCCTTTCTGGTTTGGGCGTCGTGGGCCGGGATCAGGCCGAAACGGCGAATTCGGTCATCATGCCGGTGGCGAGATGCGGCATGTGGTGGCAGTGCAGCATCCAGCGCGCGGCTTCGCCCGCATCGACGGCGACCGTCACCATCGCCATCGGCGGCACATAGACGGTGTCGCGCCGAGCCCCCGCGACGGGCGTTCCGTTGATCGCGACGACCTGGAAGGCGTGGCCGTGCAGATGCATCGGATGGCCCATCATCGACATGTTGTGAAAGGTCAGCTCCAGCCTTTCGCCCGACCGTGCCTCGACAGGCGCGTGGTTGCCCCAGGTCGCGCCGTCGATCGTCCAGACATAGGGCTCCATCGATCCGCCAAGCATCAGCATCCGCCGGCGGTCCGCGGGGCGGGCCGGCAGGGGATCGCGGGTGACCAGTCGCGCCTCCTGCGCCAGGTCAAGGTCAAACGGGGGCGCCTCGGCATCGGCCAGCGGGGCAAGCCGTGCGACTTGCGCGCCCGCCGTCGCTAGGACGATGCCCGTGCGTTCGCGCGCGCCTTCGCGCAGGGCAAGGACGGGCCAGGTACCCGCCGTGGCCGGCAGGTCGATCAGCAGGTCCATCCGCTGCCCCATGGCAAGCCCGAAGCGGCGGCCCGGCATGGGGTCGACCGCATGCCCGTCCACCGCCGCCAGCCGCGCCTCGACCGCGCCGGTGTCGATCCAGAACACGGTCGCGGCGGCGGCGTTGATGACCCGCAGCCTGAGCCGCCCGCCGCGCTCCACCCTGATCACCTCGGGGTCCGACAGGGTCCGGTCGTTGGCAAGATAGGCGTCCCAGTCGTGGTCGTTGAGATCCATCGCCATGCCGCCCATCGCCATGCCGCCCATCGCGCCGTGATCCATCCCCGCCATGCCATCCATACCGGTCATCCCGCCGTTTTCAGCCCCGTGCCCGTTCCCGTGCCCGTTCCCGTGTCCGCCTGCGTGTCCTCCGGTGATTTCCGCCAGAACCTCCTCGGGCGGGCGGAAGGAAAAGTCGTGCAGGAACATCACGACCTCCTGCCGGTCCTCGGCCGCCTCCGCAGGGGTGCGCACGATCAGCGGCGCGGCCAGAAGCTGCATCTCCTGGACCGGAATGTGCGAATGCATCCAGTGCGTCCCGGGGCGCGGGGCGAAGTCGTAGGCGCGCGTTTCGCCCGGGGCCAGCGCGGGCATCGGCATGTCCGGCACCCCGTCCTGCACATTCGGGGGAATCTGGCCGTGCCAGTGGACGATCGTCGCCACGTCGAGCGTGTTGGTCAGATCGACGCGGAAGCGCTGGCCGGGGTCAAGGATCAGGCCCTGGCCGGACGGGCCGGCCAGCCCGTAGACGGTCGCCGCGCGGCCGTCGATGTCCAGGACCCGGCTTGCCGCCCCGAGGGCAAGGGGGGAGGGGTCTTCAGCCCGTGCGGGAAGGGGAAGATGCGCAAGGCTCAGCGCCGAGGCGCCTGCGGCCAGAAAGCCGCGTCGGGAAAAGGGGGTCATCGTCGTCTCCTCGGGACGGGTCGTCCCGTTCGATCAGGGAAATGGGGCAGGTCCTGCCCCGCTCGGATCAGGAAAGACGATCCTCGGGCGGCCGTTCGCCAAGGGAGGGTATGCCACCCGCCGAAAGCCGCGCCGCGTCCGGCCGCTGATCAAGGGGCGAAGGCACGCGCCGCGCCGTCGCCCGGTCTTCCGGCAGGCAGGCGAGGACGCCCGCGCAGGCAAGCGTGCATGACAGGTCATGGTCCGTTGCGCCGCCATGTCCCGGGCAGCAGTCGTGGTGCCCGCCTGCGGTATGGGCGGTGCCAGAGTGGTCGGCAGTGGGGATTGCGGCGACACGGTCCACTCGCTGCAAGCCACTTGCGCCGGTCATGGCGGCGGCATGGCCCGCCGCGCCCACGACCGAAACGGTGAAGGCAAGCAGCAGGATCAATGTCAGGATGCGCCGGGTCATGCCGCCAAGACTAGCCGGACGCCGCGCGATGTCCAGTTCACAAGCGGGTGAGGCTTTTGTTCGCCGCGACGTCACGACGCGCGCAGCAACGGCAGCATCAGCGCGAACAGCTCCGCCTGCGATGACAGGCCGCAGCGGGCGTAAAGCTGGCGGCGGAAGACCTTGACCGTCTGCGGCGAAAGCCCCAGCCGCAGGCTGATAGAGGTCGTGGAATGCCCCCGCAGGATCAGGAGCGCGACCTCTGCCTGGCGTGCGGTGATGTGGATGTCCTGCGCCGCCAGCGCCCCGATCAGGTCGCCCGACACGTCGTCGGCGGGGCCGGTATCTGCGGTCAGCCCCGCCCAGTGATGTTCCGCCAGCGCCGCGACAAGCGGGGCGACGCGCTGGCAGGTGGCGACCTCGGCCGCGCTGAAGGCCCGGCCCGACGCGGCATCGCGGCCCAGGCAGATGTTCAGCGACACGCCCGCGACCGGATAGGCGACAAAGGTCAGTTCGTCGATCAGCGTCGTCTGCCGGTAGTATTCGATGAAATAGCGGCTGCGCTGGAACGCGTCCGGCGCGATGTCGGTCAGCCGGTAGACGCCGGCGGCGACCCGGCTGACATGCAGGTCATGGTAGGGGTCCAGAAGATAGGCCCCGCCCAGATAGGTCGCGTCCAGCTGCGAAAAGACCTGCGGCAGTTCCGTCTGGCGGAACAGAACCTGCGGGGGGCCGGCGTCGCGATAGGCCAGGACGATCAGGTTGTCGGGCGCGACGATCCTGCGGAAGAACGCCAGAAGCGCGCTTTCGAACCCCGGCTTGCCCAGCTTGCGGATCGCTTCGGCCAGTTGCTGTTCGGCCATATTGGGCAGCCCCGCCATGATACCTCTCTGGGGGTATATACCCCCCGGAACGCTTGCATCTAGCCTTGTATGGGTCAAACGGGGGTATGGATGCAACAATGACAGCAGCCGTCGACATCCACGAGGCCGTCAAGCGCTACGGCAGCGTGACGGCGTTGCACCGGGTCGACCTGTCGATCTCGGACAACGAGTTCTTCACGCTTCTCGGCCCCTCGGGCTGCGGCAAGACCACCCTTCTGCGGATGATCGCGGGGTTTGAGGACGTGACCGAGGGCGAGGTGCGGCTTTTCGGCGAGAACATCGCCCGGCTGGAGCCGAACCGCCGCCCGGTGAACACGGTCTTTCAGCACTACGCGCTGTTTCCCCACATGACCGTGATCGAAAACGTGGCCTTCGGGCTGAAGATGAAGGGCGTCGACGCGGCCACGCGGCGCGGCCGCGCGGGCCGGATGCTGGATATGGTGCATCTTTCGGCCTTCGCCGACCGCATGCCCGACCAGCTTTCGGGCGGCCAGCAGCAGCGCGTGGCGCTGGCCCGCGCGCTTGCGCCCGAACCCAAGGTCCTGCTTCTGGACGAACCGCTGTCGGCGCTGGACCTGAAGCTGCGCCAGGCGATGCGGGTGGAACTGAAGCAGTTGCAGCAGGACACCGGCATCACCTTCATCTTCGTGACCCACGACCAGGAAGAGGCGCTGACCATGTCCGACCGGATCGCGGTCATGTCCGAGGGGCGGGTGCAGCAGGTCGGAACGGCGCGCGACATCTACGAGGCGCCGGTGAACCGCTTCGTCGCGGATTTCATCGGCGAGACGAACCTTCTTGAGGTCGACGTGGCCCGGGTCGAGGGTGGCACCGCCGAGGTGGTCCTGCCCGGCGGCCACCGCATCACCTGTCCCTCGGCCACGACGGCGCCGGGGCGCCATCACCTGTCGATCCGGCCCGAACGGATCAGCCTGTCTGCCGAGGCCGACCTGACCGCCACCGTCGATCGGGTCGTCTACCTGGGCACCGACCTTCAGGTCATGGTGCGGCTGGAAGGCGGCACCCCCTTCAGTCTGCGGATGCAGAATGCCGCCCGCGTCAGCCCGCCCGAACCCGGCGCGACCGTGGGCCTTCACCTGGAGGAAGGCGCGGCGCGCCTTCTGGCCGACTGATGGCGGGGCCGGGGCCTTCCGGCGCGTCGGGTGACGCGACCTATGCGGGGCTGGTGCGGCCGCTTCTGTTGCCGACCTGGGCGGTCGTCGGCATCCTGATGGTGCTGCCGGTCTGCCTGATGGCGGTCTATTCCTTCCTGACCAAGGAGTTTCGCGGCGGCGTGATCTGGGATTTCACGCTGGCGGCCTATGACCAGTTCTTCATCACGCGCGGGCTTTTCGGCGACGAACCGGCGCGCATCGAATGGACCTATATCGGGATCTTCTGGAGGTCGATCTGGCAGGCGGGTCTGGCGACGCTTCTGTGCCTTTTCATCGGCTTTCCCACGGCCTGGTTCATCGCCACCCGGCCGGCGCGGTCGCGCGGCGTGTGGCTTTTCCTGATAACCATCCCCTACTGGGTAAACCTGCTGATCCGCACCGTGTCGCTGAAGTTCCTGATCCGCGAGACCGGCCCCCTGAACGAAAGCCTGATGGCGATCGGGCTGATCGACACGCCGCTTCCGCTCGTCAACACCAACCTCGCGGTGCAGCTGGGGCTGTTCTACAGCTACCTGCCCTTCATGGTCCTGCCGATCTACGCCGCCGTCGAACGCTACAACTTCGCGCTTTCCGAAGCCGCGGCGGATCTTTACGCCAGCCGCCTCGCGACGCTGCGCGAGGTCGTCCTGCCGGTGGTCAAGCCGGGCATCGTCGCGGGCTGCATCCTTGTCTTCGTCCCCTCGCTCGGGGCGTTCCTGGCGCCGGACCTTCTGGGTGGGGCCAAGACCTTCATGCTGGGCAGCCTGATCGACGAACAGTTCAAGGGCAGCCAGGGCAACTGGCCCTTCGGTGCGGCGGTTGCGATGATCCTGATGACCTTGGTCATGACGGTGCTGATCCTTTACGCGCGGGCGCAGGCACGGGGGGCGCGCAGATGAAGGGGGTGCGCCACTATCCGGGCTTTCTGGCCATGACGATCATCTGCCTTGTCGTGCTTTACGCGCCGCTTGCGGTCGTTGCGGTCTACAGCTTCAACGGCTCGACCTCGATCACCCAGTGGGGGGGCGTCTCGCTGCGCTGGTACGGCGATGTCTTCACCGGGCCCGAGGCCGGGCGTTTCGGCCAGGCCGCCTGGAACTCGCTGACCATCGCGCTGATCGCCTCCACCGCCGCCACCGCCATCGCCACCGCGGCAGCGCTCGCGATGATCCGGGGCGGTGTCTTCCGGGGTCGCCAGGCAAGCTTCGCGCTGATCAACCTGCCGCTGATGGTGCCGGAAATCGTCATCGCGGTTTCGACGCTGATCTTCTTCTCGACCATCGGGCTGACGACGGGGTACCTGACGATCCTGCTGGCGCATCTGACCTTCTGCATTCCCTTCGCCTACCTGCCCATCGCGGCCCGGCTGGAAGGGATCGAGGGGCACTACGAACAGGCCGCCCGCGATCTTTACGCCACCCGCGCCCAGGCATTCCGGCTGATCCTCTTGCCGCTGATGATGCCGGGGATCGTGTCGGGCTGGCTTCTGGCCTTCATCATCTCGCTTGACGATTTCATCATCACCAACTTCGTCAAGGGCGCGGGGATGGAGACGCTTCCCACCGCGATCTTCGGCAGTGTCAAGCAGGGCATCAAGCCCAACATCATGGCCATTTCAACGCTGATGCTGGGTGTCAGCGTCCTGTTCGTCACCGCCGCCTACCTGATCAACCGCAAGGGGCAAAAGACCCCGTAATCCGACAAGGAGACCACGATGAAGAAACTGTTGCTCGGCACTTGCCTTCTGGCCAGCCCCGCCTTCGCGGAAGGGGAGCTGAAGGTCTATCACTGGTTCGAATACATCCCCGAGGAACTGGTCCAGAAGTTCGAGGCCGAAACCGGCATCGACGTCACCATCGACACATATGACAGCAACGAGGCGATGCTTGCCGCGCTCAAGGCCGGCAAGATGGGCCAGTATGACGTGGCCGTGCCCGGCGACTACATGGTCAAGATCATGGGCGACGAAGGGCTCTTGGACAACTTCGCGCCCGAAGATCTGCCGAACTTCGGCAATATCGCGCCGCAGTGGCTTGACGTGCCCTTCGATCCGGGCCGCCATTCGTCGATCCCCTATCAGTGGGGATCCACCGCGTTCAGCGTGAACCGCGATGTCTACAAGGACGACATCGGCAGCCTTGGCATCATCTTCAATCCCCCGGCAGAGCTTCAAGGCAAGATCAACGTCCTCGACAGCCAGGGCGAGGTGCTGACGCTCGGGTCCATCTATCTTGGCATCCCCCAGTGCACGCAGGATCGCGAACAGCTGAAGGCGCTGAACGAGATGCTGGTCAACGCCAAGACCCACTGGGCCTCCTTCGGGTCTGACACCGCGAAGGACGTTCTGGTCAGCGGCGACGCGGCGGCGGGGATGATCTACAACGGCTTCTCGTCGAAGGCGCGGGCCGAGGGCGCGAACGTCGAATACGCCTTCCCGAAGGAAGGTTACGTCGTCTGGATGGACAACGTCGTCCTGCTCAAGGATGCGCCGAACCGCGACAACGCGCTGAAGTTCATGAACTTCCTGCTTGATCCCGAAAACGCCGCCGCCGTCACGAACTACGCCGCCTACAGCGCGGGCGTGACCGGGGTGGAGCCGTTCCTGGACGACGAGATCAGGAACAGCCCCGAAAACAACCCGCCGGCGGATCAGAAGGGCTTCTTCATCGAAGCCTGCGACGAGGAAACCCAGAAGCTTTACGATGCCGTCTGGACCAACCTCAAGAAATAGTCCGGCAGCGGGGGCGGGCACCGTCCGCCCCCTGACCCCCTCCCGTCTTCGCAAGACCCGGGAACCTGACGCCCTGGAAAGGTGACGCATGCGATTGGCAACCTGGCAGGGCGCTTCGCCCGCATCGGATCTGGAAACCGGCCTGGCCGAAGCCGAACGGGCGCTGGCGGCGGCCGCCGCGATGGGGGCCGCGGCGCTGGTCCTGCCCGAGGTCTGGCTTCCCGGCTACAACCAGGACGACATTCCGGCGCGGGCGCTGGAGATCGACAGCGCGCCGATGCGCCGGCTGGCCGATTCAGCCCGCAAGACGGGCTGCGCGCTGGTCGTTGGCTATGCGCAGCGCGACGGTGACAGCGTCTATAACGCGGCGGCCTGTTTCGGACCTGATGGCGGGCTTCTGGCCAACTACCGCAAGGTCCAGCTTTATGGCCCCCGCGAGCGCGCGATCTATGCGCCGGGGGATGCCTATGCGCTTTTCCCGCTGGCGGGCGAAACCGCCGCGCTCCTGATCTGCTACGACGTGGAATTCGCCCCCCATGTGAAGGCGCTGGCGGACCGGGGGGCGACCGTCATCCTGAACCCGACGGCAAACATGATGCCATTTACCCATGTGGTCCGCTACACCGTCCCCGCCATGGCCGCCAACCACGCCGTCACCATCGCCTATGCCAACTATTGCGGCAGCGAGGGCGACCTGACCTATGTCGGCGGTTCCCAGATCGTCGGCCCGCACGGCGAGGTTCTGGCCCTTGCGGGCGACCATCCCGCCCTCCTGGTTGCCGAGGTTCCACCCCGCGACCCGGCCCGGCTTTCGACCCAGACCGCTGACCTGAGGCATGTGAAATGACCCGCGATCCCCGCCACGACATCCTGTTCACGCCGATGCAGATCGGCCCGAAGATGGCGAAGAATCGCTTCTACCAGGTGCCGCACTGCAATGGCGGCGGTTATCGCGACCCCTCTGCCGTGGTCGAGATGCGCCGCACCAAGGCCGAGGGCGGCTGGGGCGTGATCTTCACCGAACAGACCGAGATCCACCCCAGTTCGGAAATCACCCCCTTCATCGAACAGCATCTCTGGGACGACCGCGACATCCCCGCGCTTGCGCGTATGGCCGAGGCGATGAAGTCGCACGGGGCGCTGGCGGGCATCCAGCTTGCCTATTCCGGCATCAACGGCCCGAACCTCTATTCGCGCGAGGTGCCGCTGGCCGTCACCGGCGGACCGATCCTCACCTTCACCTCCGATCCGGTGCAGGCCCGGACGATGGACAGGGAAGACATCCGCGACCTGCGCCGTTGGTTCCGCAACGCCTTTCGCCGCAGCCAGCAGGCCGGTTTCGACTTGGTCTGCCTTTACGGTGCGCATGGCTTCGGCATCTTGCAGCATTTCCTGTCGCGCGCGACGAACCAGCGGACCGACGAATACGGCGGTTCGCTGGAAAACCGCGGCCGCTTCCTGCGCGAGGTGGTCGAGGAGGCGCGCGAGGAAACCCGGGGCGAGATGGCCGTATCCCTGCGCATGTCGCTGCACGAGGGCGGCGCGTTCGGCTTTTCCAACGCCGAGTTGCGCGACTTCATCGAAATGCACGGCGACCTGCCCGACATCTGGGATCTGGCGCATGGCACCTGGGAAAACTGCTCCGGCACCTCGCGTTTCAAGCCCGAGGGCGCGCAGGAGGATCTGGTCAGTGGGATCCGCGATCTGACCTCGAAGCCCGTGGTGGGTGTCGGCCGCTTCACCAGCCCAGATGCCATGGTCCGCCAGATCAAGTCCGGCGTTCTGGATTTCATCGGCGCGGCGCGCCCGTCGATCGCCGATCCATTCCTGCCCGTAAAGGTTCAGGAAGGGCGCTACGAAGACATCCGCGAATGCATCGGCTGCAACATCTGCGTCTCCGGCGACCTGACGCAAGGGATTTCCCGCTGCACCCAGAACACCGCCTTCATGGAGGAATGGCGCAAGGGCTGGCACCCGGACCGCGCCCGCCCGAAGGGGGTGTCGGAAAGCGTGCTGATCGTGGGCGCGGGACCTGCCGGGCTCGAGGCCGCGTTGCAGGCCGCCCGGCGCGGCTACCAGGTCACCCTGGCGGAGGCGACGACCACGCTTGGCGGGCGCGTGGCGCGGGAACGCGCGCTGCCCGGCCTGTCCGCCTGGGGGCGGGTGGCCGACTACCGGACCGGCCAGATGGCGCCCATGACCAATGTGGAGATCTATCGCGACAGCCGCCTGACGGCTGAAGACATCCTGTCGATGGGGGCCGATCACGTCGCCATCGCCACCGGGAGCCATTGGCGCCGCGATGCTGTCGCGCGGCTGCACCTGCATCCGATCCCGACCGACCCGGCGATGCCCCTTTTCACGCCCGACGACCTGATGGCTGGGAACCTGCCGGAAGGGGGGCGCGTCGTCCTTTACGACGACGACCATTTCTACATGGGATCGGTTCTTGCGGAACTTCTGGTTTCGCGGGGCTGCACGGTCGATTTCGTCACCCCCGCCGTGAAGGTGGCGGAATGGACGGACAACACGCTGGAACAGGGCACGATCATGCGGCGGCTCCTGGAGATCGGGGTCGAGATGCACCTGAGCAAGGCGCCCGAGGCGATCGCCGCGCGGGAGGTCGTGCTTGGCTGCACCTGGACGGGCCGCCAGTCCGCAGTTGCTGCCGACGCCGTGGTGCTGGTCACGTCGCGCATCCCCGACGACGCGCTTTTCCGGTCGGTCCGGGCGCTTGACTGGCAAGGGGCAGGCATCCGGTCGCTGAAGCTGATCGGCGATGCAGAGGCGCCGGGGCCGATCGCCTGGGCGACCTATGCGGGCCGGCGCTGGGCGGAGGAACTGGACACGCCGGACCGTGGCGACGAGCTGAGCTTCCGGCGCGAGATCGCGGAACTTTTGCCCCACGACCCGATCACACCCTGACAGGCGGGGCCGGACGCGGCCGCGGCCTTATGGTCCGGCTCAGTCTGGGGCGCCGATCGCGGCGAGTGCCGCGCCCTCAAGGATCATCCCGACCTCGCCCGATTGCGCGGAAAATCCCATCCGCCGGTAGAAGTCGACTGCGCGCGAATTGTCGGTGTAGACCGCAAGGCGGATGAACCCGCCCCCCCAGCGCGCCGCGATGTCGTCGCGCACAAAGGCCAGAAGCCTCGGCCCGATGCGCGCGCCGCGCGCCGCCTCGGCCACCCAAAGGTCCGAGACATAGGCCCCCGCCCGCGCCCGCGTTGTCGAATAAAGCGCGGAGAAGACGGCAACGCCGACCACCGCGTCCCCGCGAAGTGCAAGGATCGCGCGGAAGGCCGGGTCTTTGCCGAAGCCCGCGCGCAGGATGTCGTCGTCGGTGGCCTTGTGGGTGTCGCCCAGATCGTCCGACAGCGCCCTCAGCGCCGCGTTCAGCCGCGCGGCATCTTCAGCCCCGGCCAGGCGGAACGTGATGTCATCGGCCATTCAGAACCCCACCGCCCCGGCGCCCTTGAGGTCAAGCATCGCCCGCGCCTCGTCGGGGGTCGCGACTGTCCGTCCCAGCCCCTCGACCAGCGTGCGCACCTTTTCTACCTGTTCGGCATTCGACCGGGCAAGGACGCCCCTGGACAGGTAGAGGTTGTCCTCAAGGCCGACGCGCACATGTCCGCCCATCGCGGCCGACCGTTCGGCAAGGGGCATCTGCTGGCGCCCGGCGGCCAGGACCGAAAAGCTGTAGCCCGCGCCGAAAAGCCGGTCGGCGGTCGCCTTGAGGTGATCGAGATGCTCCGGTTCGGCGGCGATGCCGCCCAGAACGCCCATCACGAACTGGATGAAAACACGCCCCTCGACAAGGCCGCGATCCACGAAATGCCTGAGCATGTAGAGATGGCTCACGTCGTAGCATTCGAATTCGAACCGCGCGCCGCGTTCCTGGCCCATCCGGCGCAGGACGCCTTCGATGTCACGCGGGGTGTTCTTGAAGACGAGATCGTCGGAATTGCGCAGGAAGGGTTCTTCCCAGTCGTGGAGCCATTCGGTCCGCCGACCGAGCATCGGGTAAAGCGCGAAGTTCATCGACCCCATGTTGAGCGAACACATCTCCGGCCGCAGGGCCAGCGGGGCGGCAAGCCGATCCTCCAGCGTCATCACCGCGCTGCCGCCGGTCGTCAGGTTGACGACCGCGTCGCAACCGGCGCCGATCGCCGGAAGGAAGGCGCGGTAGTGGTCCACCGACGCCGAGGGGCGGCCGGTCTGCGGGTCGCGGGCGTGCAGGTGCAGGATCGCCGCGCCGGCCTTCGCCGCGCCGATCGCCTGCGCGGCGATGTCCTTGGCCGTCACCGGCAGATAGGGCGACATCGACGGCGTGTGGATCGACCCGGTGACGGCGCAGGTGATGATGATCTTCGACATGCGGGGTCAGGCGCTCCTCTCCAGCGCCGGTTGGATGCGGTGCACGAAGCGGTCCAGCGCCGCCGTCAGCATCGTCATGATCTCCTCGACCTGGTCGGGGGTGGTGATCATCGGCGGGCAGACCAGGAAATGGTCGCCCTCAAGCCCGTCGCGGGTGCGGCGGGAATAGATGATCAACCCCTCCTCGTAGGCCAGATCGACAAGTTCGGCATGTGCGTTCAGTTCCCTGGGCAGGGGCCGCATGCTCTGGCGGTCGGCCACCAGTTCGAACGCCAGAAGCAGCCCCTTGCCGCGCACGTCGCCAATGATGCCGTAGCGCTGCATCAGGTCGCCAAGCCGCGACTTGAGGATCGCGCCGGTCGCGGCGGCGTTCTGCATCATCCCACCCGCCTCGATCTCCTCGAGGACGGCCAGCCCGGCCGCGCAGGCCAGCGGATTGCCGGCATAGGTATGGCCGTGCATGAAGCCACCGGCCTTCAGCACCGGGTCGACGATCCGGTCGTGGGCGATCATCGCGCCAAGCGGCGCGTAACCCGCGCCGAACCCTTTCGAGATGGCAATGATGTCCGGGGCGACGCCCCAGTGATCGGCGCCAAGGAAAAGGCCGGTCCGCCCGCCGCCCGACATCACCTCGTCATGGATGAGAAGGACGCCGTGGCGGTCGCAGATGTCGCGCACCGCCTGCATGTAGCCCGCCGGCGGCACAAGCGCCCCCGTCGACGCCCCGCCCACCGGTTCGTGGATGAAGGCCAGGACGGTTTCCGGCCCCTCCTCGATGATCTTCGCCTCCAGCATCGCGGCATAATGGGCGCCGGTCGCGGGATCGTCGGGATCAAGCCCGTCGAGATAGGCACGCGGTGCGGGGATCTTGGGCATCGCCTGCATCATCGGTTCGAATGGCCGGGTCAGCGGCGTGTAGCTGGTCAACGCCAGCGCCCCGAGCGTGGAGCCATGGTAGGACGGCGCCCGCGAAATGACTTTCCATCGCGAGGATTGTCCAACGGCAACAGAATATTGACGGGCGATCTTTATGGCGCTTTCAACTGCCTCGGAACCGCCGGAGACGAAGAAGACCTTTTCCAGCCCCTCGGGTGTCAGCCCGGCGACCTTGCTGGCGAGCTTCTCGCCCGGTTCGGTCTCAAAGTGCAGCCGGTAGCCAAAGGTCGATTTTTCCATCTGGCGGCGCATGGCGTCCAGCACGCGCGGGTTGGAATGGCCGATGTTTGACACCATCGAGCCGGACGAGCCGTCGATATAGCGCTTGCCGTGAACGTCCCACATGTAGATCCCGCGCGCCTCGGCAAGGACCGGGCGGCTGCTGTTGGTCTGGTAGAAGAGATGGCTTTTCGTCATTCACGGATCTCCGGGACAGGAAAGACAGTGGACTTGGCGCGTGGCCCATGCAGCCAGAAACCCCTGAACGGCGGCCCCGACTTGACGCGGATCATCGTAGATCATGGCGATCGCCTGAAACCAATGCGCGGGCCCGCAGGATGGTGCGGGCGTTGTGATCGCGATACTTCACTGTCCCGGTGCTTCTCGCAACGGATTTGCTTCTGCAAGGCACATTGCCTTTGCAGGGGCATGACCCACCCAGGCGGCAGACCGCCAGCCGCGCCCCGCGCGGACGGTCATGCGGAACCGGAACCGCAGGGTATCATTCCCTGCCGGTCCGGGCTTCCTTGTAGCGAAGAAAGACGTTCGCGCCGATTGTCGAGAACGGTCTTGGCGGCAGCTTCGCGGGCTCTGCCTCGGCGGCGAAGTGACGGGTTGTGTCGGTCTCATGGCCCATTGCAAGCTCGGCGGCGGCGATACCGGTAAGGGTGCTGCGCGCGGTGCCAAGGCCGTTGCAGACCGTCGCGGCGAAAAGGCCGGGTTCGACTTCGCGCGCGACGGAGACGCCGTTGCGGGTCAGACACAGGTGACCGGCCCAGGTGTATTCCTGTTTCACCCCGGCGAGCGGCGGGAAGCGGTCGGCGAATTTCCGGCGGTGGACGGCTGCGGTGCGTCTCAGGGCAGCATCCGATGCCTCCATTCCCGGAAGGAAACTTGCGCAGGTACGGGTGATGATGCGATTGCCGCCAAGCGCGGTGTCGATCCGGCGCATGGTGGTGCCCATCGGGTCGGAGGGCGTGACGCCCCAGCGGGCCTTGCCGCCGAGGGCCTTCAAGGCTTCGGCCGGCAAGTCTGCGGTCATTGAAGCAAAAAGAAAGACATGCATCAGCCGGTTTGCCGCGAAGCCGAAGCTTTCGATGTGACCGTTGTTGGCGAGGATGACCTTGGCGGCGCTGATGCGGCCCTTCGGCGTGGTCAGTGTCCAGCCCGCCGCGCCGCCGTGGATGGCGGTTACGGCGCTGTTTTCCCAGACGCCCACGCCCGAGGCCCGCAGCCCCTCGCCAAAGCCGCGCACGAAGCCTGCGGGTTGCAGCATCACCGTGCCGGGGGTGTAGAGACCCGAGACATAGTGACGGCTGCCGGTCAGGTCGAACATGCCCTGCGCGTCGAGCCGTTCGTTCGGTTCCCCAAGGCGCGTCAGGTGGTCGGCATAGCTGCGGTTGAGCGCATCGGCGGTGTCGGAGGCCGCGCCGTTTACCTTGCCGACGGGATCGAAATAGTCCCGGATGATCCCGTAGTCCTCCACTGCCCCGCGCGCGAATGCGATGGCGTGACGGTTCAGCGCGATCATGCCGCGGTCGTCGCCGTGACCGGCGTAATCGTCCGAGGTCAGATCATGCGGCAGATCGATCATGAAGCCCGAGTTGCGGCCCGATGCGCCTTCGGCGAGGCGGGAAGCTTCGAGGACGGCGACCTTCAGGGAGGGGTCCAGTTGGCGCAACCGACGAGCGGCCGAAAGCCCCGCGAAGCCGCCGCCGACGATGGCGACGTCGACGGAGTGGTTGCCCGCCAGGGGCACGGGGGCGGGCTGGCCGGGCAGGATGGCGGACCAGGCGGCGGGGCCCTTGTGCACCGGGGTCCGGCGCGCTGTGAATTGCTTCATTCCGATGCCTCGTCCTTTTCCGGCAGACCCAACCGCTTGCGAAAGCCGTCAAGCGCACTGCGCAGGATACCTCGTGACGGGGCCATCGCCGCGTGCATCGTGGCGTTGAACCCCCCTTCGGTAGAAAGCATCCTCAGGGCTTCGGGCAGTTCCCCGCCCCTTGGGTGTTGCGGCAGGTATGCACGGATCATCGCGGCGACATAGGATTCCGCCGCGTCCCTGTCGCCGGTGAAACCCGCAAGCCAGTCGGCAACCGTGATGATCTGGTCAAGCTGTGTCGCGCACAGCGCCGAAGCACCGAAATGGGCGGCAAGCGCGGCCTCATCCTTCAGCGGGATCACCAGATTGCGGTCGCCGAACAGCGACTGAAGCGCGGGTGAGGCCGGATAGACCGGCAGCGGGCAGCCCCCGTGCGCGATGGGCGGCAGCGGGATGGTGATGGCGATGTCGGTGGCCGGTGCGCAGATCGAACGCAGCTTGTCCAGCGGCGCGTCCACCATGACAGAGATCACCGTCTGCCCGGCCCGGAACGGCAAGCCGGTCAGAACATCTTCCGCGACCCTGGCCAGAAGACACAGGAACACGATGTCCGATCCTGCGACGATCCGATCGTTCGGGGCCACGGTGACTTCGGGGACCTCGGCGGCAAGGGCCGCCGCCCGCTTGGCGTTACGCGGCGACACCAGGATCTGATGCCCGCATCCGGCCAGCCCGCGGACCATCGCGGTCGTGATCTCGCCGGTGCCGATGAAGCCGACGCGCATCAGTCGACCGCTTCGTCGGCGTCGTCGGCGAGGTCGACCCAGATCGTCTTGACCTGGGTGTACTGGTCGTGCGCGTGGATGCCGTTGTCGCGGCCGCCGAAGCCCGACTGCCTGAAGCCGCCGAAGGGGGTGGAGATGTCGCCCTCGCCGAAGCTGTTGACCGTCACCGTCCCGGCGCGAAGGGCGCGGGCGCCCCGGATCGCCCGCTTGACGTTTCCGGTAAAGACACTTGCCGCCAGCCCGTATTCGGTATCGTTCGCCAGCGCGATCGCTTCGTCGAAGCTGTCCACCGTCAGGACGGACAGGACGGGGCCGAAGATTTCCTCCTTCGCCTGTTTCGCATCGCGGGAGACGTCGAGGATCGTGGGCTCCACAAAACCCTTGTCGGCCTTGCCGCCGAGGATGACCTTGGGGCCCTTCTCAAGGTAGCTGCAGACCTTGTCGTAATGCGCCGTGGACACCAGCGCACCGACGCGGTTGACCGGGTCGAGCGGATCGCCCATCGGCCATTCCCGGGCATGGGCCAGGATGCGCGACAGGAGCGCGTCCTTGACCCCCTTCTGCACGATCAGCCGCGACGAGGCCGAGCAGTTCTCCCCCATGTTCCAGAAGGCGCCGTTGACGATATGGGCAGCCACGCGGTCGAGGTTCTCGGCGTCGTCCAGAACCACGGCCGGGTTCTTGCCGCCCATCTCCAGGGTGACTTCCTTCAGGTTGCTCTCCGCCGCGTAGCGCAGGAACCGGCGCCCGGTCTCGGTCGAGCCGGTGAAGGAGACCGCGTCGATGTCCATGTGCCGCCCGATGGGTTCGCCGACCTCGGGGCCGGTGCCGGGAACCACGTTGAAGACGCCCGCCGGAACCCCGGCCTCCATCGCCAGTTCGGCCATGCGCAGTGTGGTCAGCGGTGTTTCCTCGGCCGGCTTGACGATGACCGAACAGCCCGCGGCCAGCGCCGGGCCGATCTTCCACGCGAGCATGAGGAGCGGGAAGTTCCAGGGCAGGACAAGGCCCACGACGCCGACCGGTTCGCGCACCACCATGGCGATGTGGTTGTCGGAGGCCGGGGCCATCTGGTCGTAGATCTTGTCGATCAGTTCCGCGTGCCAGGTCAGACAGTTGATCGTCTCCGGCACGTCGACCTGTTCGCAGTCGTAGATCGTCTTGCCGCTGTCGAGGCTTTCCAGCACCGCCAGTTCCCGCGCGTTGCGCCTGACGAGCTTCGCGAGCTTGATCAGGACTTCCTTCCGCTCCTTCGGATGCAGCCGCGACCAGCGGCCGTCCTCGAAGGCGTCGCGGGCCTTTGCGACGGCAACGTCCACGTCCTCGGCTCCGCAGGCGGCGACCTTGGCCAGCACTTCGCCGGTGGCCGGGTTCAGCGTGTCAAAGGTCTTGCCGCCGATCGCCGGGCGGAAGTGGCCGTCGATGAAGGCAGTGGTGGGGAAGGTGAGCGAGGCGGCGATGGCCTTGTATTCATCGGTGGTCAGAAGCGACATGGGCTTACTCCGCAACGATCTGGGCGATGGTGGTTTTCAACACGCGCACGGTCTGTTCCAGCTGGCGCTTGTCGTCCTTGTTCAGGGGCTTCAGCGGCGGGCGCGGCGGGCCTGCGTGGTTGCCCATCATCTCGCAGCCGTGCTTGATGCACTGCACGAACTTGCCACCCTGTTCCAGCACCCGCATCAAGGGCAGCAGCGCCGACATGATCCGGCGGCCCTTGTCGAAATTGCCCTCGACCGCGCAGGCCTGGTAAAGCGCGATGTGCTCGGCGGGCAGGAAGTTCGACCCGCCGCAAACCCAGCTGCGCCCGCCCCAGGCGAAGAACTCCAGCGCCTGGTCGTCCATCCCGCAGGACATCTGGATATGCGGGTAGTCGCGGGCCAGAAGGTGAACGCGATTGATGTCGCCAGAGCTTTCCTTGATGGCGCAGAAGTTCCGGCTGCGACCGACGCGGTCCAGGAACTCCTCCCCCATGTTGATGCCCATGCGGCCGGGGTAGTTGTAAAGCATCACCGGCAGGTCCGCCGCCCGGTCGATCGCCAGCGCGTTCAGCGCGTTTTCCCGCTCGGTCGGGACCGAATAGGGCGGCGAGCCGATCAGGACGCTGTCGGCCCCGATCGTGGCGGCGTGTTCGGCCATCGCGATGCTGTCCTCCAGCCGGATCGCGACCGTCCCGACCATCAGATGCACACGGCCCTTGGTGACCTCGCGGGCGAGCGATGCCATCTCGCGGCGTTCGTCCATCGACTGGGCGTAGTATTCCCCCGTCGAGCCGCCATTGATGATGCCATGGACCCCCGATGCGATCAGGTACTCCAGTTGCGCGACAAAGGCGTCGCGGTCGATCGACCCGTCCTCGCGGTGGGGCGTGATGGCGGGGGTATAGATGCCTTCGAACTTCATGAGGCTCCTCTTGTTCCGGCGACCCCGGGCGCGCGGCCCAGGGGGATGTTGATACCTTCGGGGGTGACGAAGCTTTCGATCTGGGCGCGCGACAGTTCCCAATGCGCCACCGCGAGGGCGGCGGCGGCGTCGGCCTCCCCCGCTTCGATCAGGGCGATGAACTGGTCGTGCTGGTCGGCGGCAATTTCGCGCTGTTCGGCAAAGGAGGGCTTGCGCGGGTTGTAGAAGGTCATGCTGATCCTCGTGTGGTCGATCAGCAGGCGACGCAGGCTGGGCATGAGGTATTCGTTGTCGGCCATCTCTCCGATGATCGAATGGAAGCGTTCGTTCCCAAGCGCCCGCTCGGCCGCGTCGCCGTTCTTGATGGCCTGCCGGAAGGCCCGCTGGCATTCCTTGAGACGCGCGATCTGGTCGGGCGTGGCGTGTTCGGCGGCGAGCCGCGTCGTCGCCGCATAGATCATCGGGGCAACCACGAAGAAGTTGCGCAAGGTCTTGTGGGTCATCGGCGCCACCTGGGCACCGCGGTTCTCGTGCAGGACGACATAGCCTTCGCCGGCAAGCTGGCGCAGCACCTCGCGCAGCGGCGGACGGGAAATCCCGTAGGTATCCGCCAGCTCCGTCTCGTCGAGGTACATGCCCGGCTCCAGCGCTTCGGTCAGAACCTTGCGGCGCAGGTCTTCGATGCACCGGGTCTTCTTGCTGCGGGTTTCGGTTTCCACGGGGTTTCTCCTGCCTGATCCGGGCTTTTCCGCATCGACTCGGGGTGTGTGCCGGTTGTATTCTATCAAAATACATATTGTCTACAATAAATGCTGGCACCTGAAAGCCCGGGCGGGGGCGGCAGGCCCGCGACCCGAGTTGAGGTCTCTCCTGGGGGAGGGGTTTGGCGGACCCTTGCGGGCATGACGTCTCAGACACTGAAGCCGCCCGGGCAGGGCGTTGCCGTCGCAAGACATACCCGGCGCACTGCGCTTGCATCATTCAATGCATTGCGCGGCAATTGACAAAGTTCGCTGCACGGTGCTCCATGTGGACCAGGACGACTGCGCGTCGTCCCCTGATGAAAGTGGATTCATGGCCTACCGTCCCCCGGAAACCTACGAAGAACTGATCCGGTTGATCCATGATCGGTATGACGACATGAGCAAGTCGTACCAGAAGATCGCGCTGTTCCTGACGCAAAACCCCAATGATGTCGCGGTCCTTTCGGTCAACAGCATCAGCCAGAAGTGCGGCGTGCACGCTTCCAGCTTTGTCCGCTATGCCCAGTCGCTGGGTTACAAGGGCTTCAAGGATCTTCAGGTCGTGTTTCAGCGCCGCCTGTCCACCGCTGCGCCAGGCTTCGACGCACGGGTCAAGGCCTTGGAAAGCGAATTGGGAGGGGCGCGGGAAGGGGATGTAGGGTTCCTGCGCGACCTCGTGGCACGAGATGTCGCATCCCTGCAGGACCTTTTGACAAACATCGAACCGGCAAGCATCGCGCTTGCCGCCGACATGATGGAAGGGGCCGACACGATCTATCTGATCGGGCAACTGCGTTCGGCTCCGGTGGTCGATCTCTTGCGCTACGTCCTGACGATGCTGGGCAAGCGGACAGTCCTGCTTGATTCCGCCGGCGGTCTTGCGACGCACATGGCGACGGTCGCGCGCAAGTCAGATCTGCTGTTTCTTGTCTCGTTCCGTTTCTATGCGACGGAGGTCGTGAATGTCGCCGAAGAGGCGGCCGCTCGCGGAATTCCGATCGTTGCCATCACCGACAGCACCTTGTCGCCCTTCGCCAAGCTGGCAAAGGTCCTGATGGCGGTCCCGGAACACGAATACACCTTTTCGCGGTCTCTTGCCGCGCCGATGTGCCTTGCGCAAGCCCTGTGTGTGGCGCTGGCTGCGCGGTTGCAGAAGGATACCGACGATCCCCGTATCCCGGTCGCGACCCGGCCCTGATCGCCCGGCCCTGATCGACAGTCGCGGGCCCTGCAGGAGGCGCCCGATCAGCCGCGCAGGTGCAGGGGGCCGCTTGGAACCGGCATGCCTTCGGCAACCGCGCCCCAGACTGACTGGTCGAAGTTGACGATCGCGCCTGTCATCAGCCCTGCATCGTCCGAGACCAGGAAGTTTACGGCCCGCGCGGCCTCCTCTGGATCGACAAGGCGGCCGAAAGGCAGCTTTGCGGCGGCCTTTTCCTCCCAGTCGGGATCGCCTTCCTTGGCCTGAAGCTCGCGTTCGTGGTCCGAAGCCATCCAGCCGACGTTCAACTGGTTCACGCGGATCCGGTTGGCCATCACCGAGAAGGCGGTGTTCGCGGTCAGGGTCGTCAACGCGCCCTTGCTGGCGCAGTAGGCGTTGATGAAAGGTTGCCCCGCCAGCGCCGAAATGGAGCCGATGTTGCAGATCGCCCCCTCGGTTCCCTTCGCGATCATCAACCTGATCGCCGCCTGCATCAGGAAGTAGGGGCCGCGAACGTTGGTCGAGAAGAGCGCATCGAAGGTTTCGGGCGTCGTGTCGATGATGGTGCCGCGCGCGGTGGAAGCCCCGGCGTTCACCAGGACGTCGATGCGCCCGAACAGCCGCTCGCATTCCGCGATCACCATTTGGCAGTCCTCGACCCTGGCAAGGTCCGCCTGAAGGAAATGCGCCCAGATCCCATGCGTCTCCGCGATCCCGCGCGCGACCAGAGACCCGCGTTCAAGGTTGCGACCGGTGACGATCACGCCCTCGGCGCCGGCCGCCGCAAGGCGGCGGGCGATCGCCGCGCCAAGGCCCTGGGTTGCGCCGGTGACGACACAGACCTTGCCGTCCATCCGGTTTCCCGAAAAGCTGCTCATTGCACGACCTCGTATCCGGCGGCGGCCATCACCCGCATCAGTTCCTTGTGACCCTTGATTGCCATGTCGAGGGGGGGCGAGACCTTGGGATCCTGTTCCGCCTCCACGACGAACCATCCCTCGTAGCCTTTCCCGGCCAGGGCCCTGACGATTGCCTCGAAGTCGAGAGAGCCGTCGCCGGGCACGGTAAAGGCGCCCTTCACGACAGCATCGAGAAAGGATTCCCGGCTCCGGTCAAGGCCGTCCACGACGGTACGGCGAATGTCCTTGGTGTGGACGTGCGTGATGCGGGCCCAGTGGTTCTCGATGACGCGCAGGTTGTCGCCACCCGCAAAGGCCATGTGGCCGGCATCGAAGAGGAGCGGAACCGAGGAATGCTTCATCAGCAGGTCAAGCTCTGCCTCCGTCTCGATCGCGGCGGCCATGTGGTGGTGATAGCTGATCGGCATGCCCTGGGCCGCGCACCAATCGGCGAAATCGCTCATCTTGCGGCCGTAGGCGGCGACCTCCGCTTCGGTCAGCTTCGGTTTCGTCGCCAGCGGCGCGGACTTGACGCCCTGGATGGATCGCGCCGTTTCGCCGTAGACGATACAGGGCGCGCCGGCGGCCTTGAAGAAGGCCATCTGCCGCGCGATCCGTTCCTTTTCGATTTCGATGTCGCCATCGAGCAGCAGGCCCGAGAACCAGCCGCCACAGACTGAAATCCCGTACTTCGCCAGGATCGGACCGAGTTCGGCCATGTCCATCGGGAAGCGGCGTCCGGTTTCCATCCCCGTGAAGCCCGCGACAGAGGCCTGCCGCAAGCATTCCTCCAGGCTCACGTCATCGGACAGTTCCGCCAGATCGTCGTTCCACCACGCGATCGGGGCGATGCCAAGTCTTGCCTTCATTTTCTCTCACACTCCAACGCGCTGCCTGGCGCGGATTTCATCCTGATGCCTGCGTGCGGCCTGTACGCGGTCGCGATCCGACACTTCGGGGACCCCTACGTCCCAATCGGCATCGCCGGGAACCCATGCATAGGCATCCGAAACGATGGAGATGACGGTCGGTCCATCGTTGCCCTGCGCCCATTTCATGGCCTCTTCAAGGTCGGCGAGGCTTTCGACATGGCGGGCGTGCGCACCCATCGCCCGGGCGTGGGCCGCGAAATCGACATGCAACGGATTTGCGGGGTCCTTGATCCTGCAATCGGCAAGCAGGTTGTTGAAGCCCGGCACGCCCTTGAACTGCTGAAGACGGTTGATCACCGCAAAGCCGCCGTTGTCACAGACCACAACGATCATCCTGTGGCCGGTCAGGGCCGCCGAATAGATGTCGGAGTTCATCATCATGTAGGTGCCGTCGCCCAGCATGACGATCGGGGTTCCGCCCACCGCGCCGGGGCCCTCCTGCGCCATGGCACAGCCCCAGCCGGCTGCGATCTCGTACCCCATGCAGCTGAAGCCGAATTCACAGTCGAAGGAGTTCGGGGCCTTGACCCTCCAGCCCTTCGCGACCTCGCCCGGGATGCCCCCGGCGGCGGCGATCAGCGTGTCCTTTTCGCCCGCGGCCCGGTTCACGACGTTGACCACCTGGGCATAGGTCGGGATCGGGGCGTTGGTCGGGGTCTGGTGTTCGTCCAGAAGCTTGTCCCATTCGTCAAACAACGCCTTGGCACGTGGCAGGTGGCCCGCCGGTGCCTTCCAGGCCCCAAGATGCGACTGCAATTCCTCGACCGCTTCCAGTGCGTCGCCGACCACGGCCAGCGACCGGTGCTTCAGCGCATCGAACCGCGCGGCGTTGATGCTGATGAAGCGGGCATCGCGGGCAAAGGCCGTCCACGACCCGGTCGTGAAGTCCTGCAGCCGGGTGCCGATGGCCAGGATCACGTCCGCCTCTGCCGCAAGCGCGTTCGCCGAAGTCGATCCGATGATGCCGATGGGGCCGGCATGCACCGGATGGTGATGGGTAAGGCCGCCCTTGCCGGCGATGGTTTCGACCACCGGGATGCCGTGGTCGGCGGCGAAACGGGCCACCGTGCCTTCGGCGCCGGAATATCGCACGCCGCCGCCCGCGATGATCAGCGGCTTCTTCGCGGTCTTTAGCAAGGCGGCGGCGTCGGCGACGGCCTTTCGGTCGGGGCGCGGGCGGGGGATCGACCAGACCCTCTCCTCGAAGAACTCGGCCGGGTAGTCGAAGGCGATCTCCTGCGTGTCCTGTGGCAGGGCCAGAAAGGCCGGGCCACAATCGGCGGGGTCGAGCATCGCGCCCACCGCCTGCGGCAGCGACGGGATGATCTGCGCCGGGTGGGTGATCCGGTCCCAGTAGCGGGTGACGGCCTTGAAGGCGTCGTTTGCGGTGACGGCCGGGTTGTTGAAATGCTCAACCTGCTGCAGCACCGGATCGGGCAGGCGGTTGGTGAAGGTGTCGCCCGCGATCAGCAGGACCGGCAGGCGGTTCGCGTGTGCCGTGCCCGCCGCCGTGACCATGTTCAGCGCGCCGGGCCCGATGGACGATGTCGCGATCATGATCTGCCTGCGTCGCTTGGCCTTCGCATAGCCGATGGCGGCAAGCGCCATCGATTGCTCGTTCTGTCCGCGCCATGTCGGAAGCTGGCCCTGCACGCTCTCCAGCGCTTCGGAAAGGCAGGTCACGTTGCCATGGCCGAAGATCGCGAAAACGCCACCGAAAAGCGGCACTTTCTGGCCATCGATCTCGGTCCACTGTGCCGTGAGCCAGCGCACCAGCGCCTGCGCCATCGTCAGGCGAATCGTCGAGCGTTCCATACTGTCTCCTCCCGTCGGATTGCGCCGAGAGCATAGTCTCATGCATTGTATGTTGACAATAGTCGTTTGACGCAATGAATATTGCAAAAGTGAATCGGAGGGGGAATGATGATCCGGATTGCTGTGCTTGGCTGCGGGCGAATTGGCGCGATGCATGCCGCGAACATCGCCGCGCATCCGCGCGCCGCCCTGGCCGGCGTGCAGGACATTCATGCACCTGCCGCCGCCGCCGTCTCGGCGGGAACCGGCGCGCCCGTCTTCCCCTCGGCGGAAGCTGTGTTCGCCTCTGCGGAGGTGGATGCGGTGCTGATCGCGACCGCGACGGACACCCATGCCGACCTTCTGGAAATGGCCGTGGCCTCGGGAAAGCCGGTACTTTGCGAAAAGCCCGTCGATCTTTCGCTGGAGCGGGTCAATCGCTGCGCCGCGACGATCGCGGGAACGACGGTTCCTGTCCAGCTTGGCTTCGTTCGCCGTTTCGATCCCGGCCATCGCGCGGTGCGTCGCGCCATCGAGGCGGGGGAGATCGGTGAACTGCATCAGGTCGTCATCACGTCGCGCGATCCGGGGTTGGCGCCGGAGGCTTATCTGAAGGTTTCCGGCGGGATCCTTCGGGACATGACCATCCACGATCTCGACATGGCGCGGTTCATCCTGAACGAGGAAGTGACCCATGTCTTTGCCACCGGTTCGCGTCTGGTCGATCCTGCGCTGATGGAACGTCTTGACGACCACGATACGGTCACGGTGGTGCTGACCACGTCAGGCGGCAAGCAGGCCATCATCACGAACTCGCGCCGGGCGACCTACGGTTACGACCAGCGCGTCGAGGCGCTGGGCAGCGGGGGCATGGCGATTTCAGGCAATCGTCGACCGCACGAGATGACGCTGCACTCCGCGCGCTTCACCAATCGGGCGGAGCCGCTGCTGAATTTCTTCATCGAGCGCTATCGGGAAGCGTTCGATGCCGAGATCACCGAATTCGTCGACGCGATCGAAGGCGCGCGCGCCCCTTCGGTCGGGTTCGAAGATGGGCGCATGGCGCTTGTCCTGGCCGAGGCGGCGTTGAAGTCGGTCGCCGAGGGGCGCCTTGTGGCTGTGAGGGAGATCGCCTGATGTATGGACGTTTCGGACTTTTCATTGGCGGCGCGTGGCAACCCGGCGCGACAGGGGCGACATCCCCGGTCCTCAGCCCGGTGAGCGAGCGATCGCTTGGCGACTGCCCTGTTGCCTCTGTCGCGGATACAGAGATGGCGTTGGCCTCGGCCGCAGACGGGCTTGCCGCCTGGGCCGCCGCATCGGCCTTTTCCCGCGCCGACGCCCTGCACCGGATCGCGGATGAAATGCTGCGCCGCACGGACGAGGCCGCACGCATGATCAGCCTTGAGACCGGCAAGCCGATCGCGCAGTCGCAGCGAGAGTGGGGCCTGAGCATCGATCAGTTCCGCTGGTATGCCGAAGAGGCGCGGCGCATCTATGGTCGGATCGTCGAATCCCGGGTGCCGGGCGGGCGGTTCGAAATCCATCATGAACCTGTCGGCATCGTCGCGGCCTTCACCGCGTGGAACTTTCCGGCGGCCCTTGTCGCGCGCAAGGTCGCCCCGGCCCTTGCCGCGGGTTGTTCGGTCGTCGTCCGCCCATCATCGCAAACGCCTGGTGTCGCGATGGTGCTGGTCGATTGCTGCCGGGCAGGAGGGTTGCCTGCCGGCGCGGTCAATCTTGTGATCGGGCCGACCGACGCGACCTATGCGCCGCTGATGGCCTCCCAAGCGGTCCGCAAGGTTTCGCTGACGGGTTCGACCCGGGTCGGCCAGCAGATGATCCGTGACGCGGCAGACACGCTGAAGAAGGTGTCGATGGAACTGGGCGGCAACGCCCCGGTGATCGTCTATGACGATGCCGACCTTGATGCAGCGCTGAATGCTGCTGTGCCGACAAAGTACGCCAATGCGGGACAGGTCTGCGTGACCGGCGACCGCTTCTATGTCCATGAAAGCCTGCACGATGCCTTCGTCGAGGGCTTTGTCGCGCGGGCGCAGGCGATCAGGCTCGGCGACGGCCTTGATCCGGCGGTCGGGATGGGGCCGTTGATCAATGCGGGCCGGCTCGCCGGGATGGAAAGGATCGTGGCGGGCGCGGTTGCGGCCGGCGCGACGATAGCCACCGGCGGCAACCGGGCGCCCGGCTTCAATGCGGGGCACTTCTTCCAGCCGACGGTGCTGACCGACTGCACGGACGGCATGCCCGTCATGGCGGAGGAGAACTTCGGGCCGATTGCCGCCGTCGCCCGGTTCAGGTCAGAGGACGAAGTGCTTGCCCGTGCCAACGCCTGCGACATGGGCCTTTCTGCCTATGCCTTCACGCGTGATCCTGCACGGGCGCGCCGGACCGTCGCGGCGCTGAAGGCGGGAATGGTCGGCATCAACTCCTTCGCGATGGCGGCCAGCGAGGCGCCGTTCGGCGGCACCAACCATTCCGGCATGGGCCGGGAGGGCGGGGTCGAGGGCATCCGCGACTACCTTGACGTCAAATCCAGCCAGATGGTGTGGGCATGATTGCGAACCGACTGAAACAGCTTTGGTCCGAAGGCCGGCCCACGATCAACGGCTGGTGCTCCATCGGCAATCCCTTCACCGCGGAAATCATGGCGGCGCAGGGTTTCGACAGCATCACCATCGACATGCAGCACGGGGCGCTGGACTATGCCGCCCTGCTGCCGATGTTCCAGGCGATGAGGGCAAGCGGCGCAACACTGATGGCCCGTGTACCCTGGCTGGAACCCGGTGTGATCATGAAGGCGCTTGACGCGGGTGCCTACGGGATCATTTGCCCGATGGTGAACACGGCCGAGGAGGCCGCGCGCTTTGTCAGCTACATGCGCTATCCGCCGCGCGGCCAGCGCAGTTTCGGTCCGACCCGGGTCTCCTTCGCGGCAGGGCCAAACTACGCCGGCGAGGCGAACGACAACATCCTTGCCTTCGCCATGATCGAGACGGCGGAGGGCATGTCCAATCTCGATGCCATCGCCGCGACGCCGGGTCTGGACGGCATCTATGTCGGGCCTGCGGATCTGACCCTGTCGCTGACCGAGGGCCGGCTTGCCCCCGGCTTCGATCGTGAAGAACCCGAGATGATCGGAGCGTTGCAGATGATCGTCGCGGCCTGCAGGCACAACGGCATCCGGGCCGCGCTGCATTGCGGGACGCCCGACTATGCCGCCCGCGCGATCGGCTGGGGCTTCGACATGACCACGGTCGGCGGTGACAGCCGGTTTCTTGCCGCCGCCGCCGGGGCAGCCGTGGCGGGCTTTCGCAAGCTGACGGACACGGCCGCGGGCAGCACGGAAAAGGGGGCCTACTGATGCGGCATATCCTGATCGCGGGAAAGCTGCACCCGGCTGGCCTGGCGCTTCTGGAGCGGACACCCGGCGTGACCTACACCCACATCGAGGAGATCAGCGAGGAAAGCTACGCCCCCCATTTGCGGGCGGCCGACGCCGTGGTGATCCGTACCCAACCCATGACCGGGCCCACGATCGCCACGGGCGGGCGATTGAAGATCGTCTCGCGGCATGGCGTCGGATATGACGCTGTGGATGTCCATGCGCTGAACGCGCGGGGGATCCCGCTTTGCGTCGTCGGGGACGTGAACAGCGTGTCGGTCGCGGAACATGCGATGATGCTGATCCTTGCCTCGGTGAAGCGCCTTCATCGGGCGGATGCCGCAGTGCGAACAGGCCACTGGGGCTGGCGCAACATGCTTGAGGCAGGTGAAGTCTCAGGAAAGCGTCTGCTTGTCATCGGCTTCGGCCGGATCGGCCGGAACCTGGCGCGAATGGCTGCGCTCTTCGGAATGGACGTTCGCGCCCACGACCCTTTTCTTCTGTCGCAGGGCTGGCCGGAATGCGAGGCAGGGCCAGCGGCGAGCCTGATCGACGGGCTGGCCTGGGCCGATGTCGTGTCGGTCAATCTGCCCAAGGCTGACCGCCCGATCCTTGGGGCGGCGGAACTGTCTGCGATGAAACGGGGTTCCATCGTCATCAATACCGCGAGGGGCGGTATCGTGGACGAGGCAGCGCTTGCCGCCGCCCTGGCAAGCGGCCAGATCGGCGCAGCGGGGATCGACGTGTTTGACACCGAGCCGCCGGGCCCCGATCACCCGCTTCTTGCCTTCGATCAGGTCATCCTGACGCCGCATGTCGCAGGACTGACGGCAGAGGCGGCAGAGCGGATGGCCGTTGCCTCGGTCCAGAACGTGCTCGATTTCTTTGCAGGCCGGCTTGACCCGGCGCTTGTCGTGAATGCAGCCGCCCTGAGTGGCACAAGGGATACCGTGAAATGACCAAACCCAGGCTTCGCATAGGACTTATCGGCACCGGCTTCATGGGCAAGGCCCATGTCTTCGGATTCACCTCCGCACCGCGTGTCTTCGACCTTCCCTACGAGCTTGAACTGCGCACCGTCGCCGACATCACGCCGCAAGCCGCCGATGAGGCGGCGCGTCGGCTGGGCTTTGCGCGGGGCACCGCGCGCTGGCAGGATCTTGTCGAAGACCCCGATATTGACGTCATCTCCGTCACCGCCCCGAACGCGCTCCACAAGGAGATGTCGCTGGCCGCAATCCGCGCGGGCAAGCACGTCTACTGCGAGAAGCCATTGGCACCTCTGGCGCAGGACGCTCTGGAGATGAGCGACGCGGCCGAAGCAGCCGGGGTCAGGACACAGGTCGGTTTCAACTATCTGTGCAATCCCATGTTGGGCCTTGCGAGAGAGATGATCGCCGCGGGCGAACTGGGGGAGATCCGAGGCTATCGCGGCATCCATTGCGAAGACTACATGGCCGATGCATCGGGCGCATTCACCTTCCGCCACGATCCCGCGGGCGGCGGGGCGCTGGCCGATATCGGCAGCCACGCGCTGGCGACCGCTGAATATCTGTGCGGCCCGATTGCCAGCGTCATGGGCGACTGCGTGACGGTGATCCAAGAGCGTCCGGACGGAAAGGGCGCAACCCGCAAGGTAGAGGTCGATGACATAGGTCGCGCCTTCCTGCGGTTCGAAAGCGGCGCCACGGGCAGTATCGAGGGCAACTGGATTGCGACCGGCCGCAAGATGCAGCACGACTTCGAGGTCTACGGGACCAAGGGAGCGCTGGCCTTCAGCCAGGAGCACTTCAACGTCCTCAATTTCTTCAACACAGACGACGCCAGGGGGCGACAGGGGTTTCGCCGTATCGAGGCAGGCCCCGACCACGCCCCCTACGGGCTGTTCTGCGTTGCGCCCGGCCATCAGCTTGGCTTCAACGATCTCAAGGCGATCGAGGTCGCGGGATACGTCAACGCCATCGCCGGAAAGTCGCCGGAACCCTTCAACTTCCGCAAGGGGCTTCGCATCCAGACGCTGGTCGAGACGATTCAGGCGTCGAGCCGCGAAAAGCACTGGCTTGACGTGACATGAGCATCGCCGCCGGCATCATCGGTACCGGCGCAACGGGTGCCGGGCATGTTCGCATCCCGCGGACGGAAACAGCGGATGCCCCCCTCGCGGCGAACCGCGACACGGGTGATCTCCTGTGTCGAAGCGCTCTTGGGGAATGCATTGGTCCATACCGGTCCGACGGCACTGATCCTGAACCACCGGGCGCCGCTGGCGCCCCCGCCGGTGACGGCTATGTGGCGACGGCGACTTCCGGACCAAAGGTCGCATCGGTGCCACACGGCGATGGAGTGTCGCCTTCCATCGTTCCGCGTTCCACGCGCTTCACCTGACACGCGATTTTCACAGGATTCGTGACATGCCACTTCGACTTGCCTTGAACCGCACCTGCGCGCCACAACTGCCGTTGAAGGAATTCATCGCCCTCGCCACCGCCGTCGGTGTCGAGGCGATCGAGATCCGCAACGATATCGAGGGTCGCGAATTCGCCGACGGAACGCCCGCGGCCGACGTTCGCGCCCGGCTTGACGCGGCCGGCCTGTCGGTTGCCTCGGTCAATGCATTGCAACGCTTCAACGACTGGACGGCAGAGCGCGCGGACGAGGCCGAAGCGATCGTCTCCTACGCCGCCGCGCTTGGCGCGCCGGGCGTGGTGCTTTGTCCGGTTCACGACGAAGGTCACGGCTGGTCCGAGGCGGACAAGGAACGCAACCTTCGCGCCGGGCTGCGCCATCTTCGGCCGATCCTCCTGAACCACGGTGTCACCGGCTATGTCGAACCGCTGGGCATGAAAGGCTCGACGATGAAGCGTCAGGGGATGGCGGTCGCGGCGGTGACGGACATTGACGGCTGGGACGCCTACGCTCTTTGCCATGATACGTTCCAGTTCTTCCGATGTGGTGACAAACACCTGTTCCCGGAGCGGATCGGCCTGATGCACATGTCCGGCATCGCGCGTAGGGACCTTGCCCCCAAAGACCTGCTTGAGCCGGATCGCGGCCTGGTCTTTGTCGATGACCGGGTCGGCAATGTCGCCCAGATCAAGGCGCTGCAGAACGCGGGCTACGATGGGTTCGTGTCGATGGAGCCATTCAGCCCGGCCGTCCAGAACGACCCCGAACTGCCAGGCCGTTTGCGGGCCAGTCTGGACTATGTTGGGTCGCTGCTTGTTGCATAGGCGAAACGCGGCGGTCTGCACCGCCGCCTCTGCGTCGCGCCGAAACCCCGGTCCATCGCCGATCGGTTCTTTGGCAAGCACCCAATTCTTGCAAGAAAAATTGCAGAAATGAATAATTGACAACTTGCGCGAAAGTAAATCAAATCGGGCTGGGCGACAATCGCCAAGCCGGCGGAGGCCGGTGATTCCATGGGAGGAAAACGTATGAGGAAGACCCTTCTGCTCGCATCCGTCGCGGCGGCGAGCCTGGCGTCGGCAGCCGCGGCCGCCGATCTAAAGGTCTGTGTATCCTGGTCGAACTTCCGCGAAGAGCGTTGGAAGACCGACGAGGCCGCAATCAAGGGCGCGCTGGACGCAGCCGGCGCAGAATACATCTCCGCTGACGCGCAAACCTCGGCGACCAAGCAGCTGGCCGACGTGGAGGGCATGATCACCCAGGGTTGCAGCGCGCTCATCATCCTCGCGCAGGATTCCGCTTCGATCGGGCCGGCGCTGGATGCGGCCGAAGACGCGGGCATCCCGGTTGTCGGCTACGACCGCATGATCGACGATCCGCGCGCCTTCTACCTGACCTTCGACAACGTCGAGGTGGGACGGATGCAGGCCCGCGAGGTCCTGAACGTCATGCCGAAGGGTCGCTATGTCATGATCAAGGGCTCGCCCGTCGACCCGAACGCGGACTTCCTGCGCGGAGGTCAGCAGGAAGTTCTTCAGGCGGCGATCGACGCGGGCGACATCACCATCGTCGGAGAGGCCTATACTGACGACTGGCAGCCGGCCAATGCGCAGAAGAACATGGAACAGATCCTGACCCAGACCGACAACGGGGTCGATGCGGTCGTGGCGTCGAACGACGGCACCGCAGGCGGCGTCGTCGCGGCGCTGAGCGCGCAAGGCATGGCGGGTATTCCGGTTTCCGGTCAGGACGGTGACATGGCGGCCCTGAACCGCGTCGCGCTTGGCACGCAGACGGTGTCCGTCTGGAAAGACAGCCGCGCGCTTGGCAAGGCAGCCGGCGAGATTGCCGTGGCGCTTGCGAACGGAACCGCGATGGATGCGGTTGAAGGTTCGGCCAAGTTCAGCTCGCCCAGCGGCAAGGAGCTGAATTCGGTTCTGCTGAAGCCGGTCCCGGTCACCAAGGACAACCTCGATGTCGTTCTTGATGCGGGCTGGATCAGCAAGGATACGCTCTGCGCGGGTGTCACCGGCGTGGCCGTCTGCGAATAAGCGGCTGAAACAGGTCTGCGGCGCCAGGGAGAGAGGGCGCCGCAGGCTATCGGCAAAGAGCGTACGGGGCGCTCTGGGGAGGGACAGGACCATGGCTGACACGGGATTTGAGCAGACGGACCCGGCGCCCAGGCGAAGCATCATCGAGACGCTGGAGCTTGATGTCAGGCTTCTTGGAATGCTGGTCGCTTTCGCGGTCATCGCGGCTGTGTTCACCGTGTGGACGGGCGGGACGTTCCTGAGCCCGCGCAATGTCTTCAACATCTCGGTCCAGGCGGTGCCCGTCGCGATCATGGCCTGCGGCATGGTTTTCGTCATCGTCGCGCGCAACATCGATCTTTCGGTCGGGTCCATGCTGGCGATGTGTTCGGCCGTCATGGCGATGAGTCAGGCCTACTGGCTGCCGTCGCTTTTCAACCTGGAATACGGCAATCCGTTCGTACTTATCCTGACAATCCTGATCGGCTTCGCGACCGGCACCGCGATGGGCGCGCTTTCCGGCTGGCTGATCGGTTATCAGCGCATCCCGTCCTTCATCGTCACGCTTGGCGGACTGTTCGTCTGGCGGAACCTCAACTGGTTCACCACGAAGGGACAGTCGGTTTCCCTGACCGATCCGAACCTGCTGATGTTCGGCGGCACCGAGGGTGTTCTTGGCGCTCCGGCCAGTATCGCACTTGGTATCGCTGCCTCGATCTTCGCGGTGTTCGCGATCCTCGCGTCGCGCCGGAACAAGCTGGGCCACGGGTTCGTCGTCAAGCCGATGTGGGCGGAAGGGCTGATGATGGCGCTGATCGTCGGTGTCATCATGCTGTTCGTCGGCTGGCTGTCGCGTTACCCGATCCCGCCAAGCAAGATCCGACGGATGTTCGAAGCCCGCGGCGAGACCGTTCCAGAGGGTTACACGGCGATGCATGGCCTGCCGATTTCGGTGCTGATCCTTGTGATCGTCGTCGTTGCCATGACGCTCACGGCACGGAAGCTGCGGTTCGGCCGCTACATCTTCGCCATGGGGGGAAATCCCGACGCGGCCGAACTGTCGGGTATCAATACGCGTTTCCTGACCGTCAAGATCTTCGCGCTGATGGGATTTCTTTGCGGCCTGGCGGCGTTGATCGCCCAGGCCCGTCTGCAAAGCCATGGCAACGACATCGGCATGCTTGAGGAATTGCGCGTGATCGCCGCCGCCGTGATCGGCGGCACGGCGCTCGCCGGCGGTGTCGGGACGATCTATGGCGCTGTGCTCGGCGCGCTTATCATGCAGTCGCTGCAATCGGGAATGGCGATGGTCGGGGTGGACACGCCGTTCCAGAACATCGTCGTCGGTCTTGTTCTGGTGATCGCCGTCTGGGTCGACATCATCTATCGCAAGCGCATGGGGATTACGAAATGAACGATACCCGCACGCCACTTGTCGAGATGCGCGACATTTCCATCGCTTTTGGCGGCATCAAGGCCGTAGATCACGTTTCGATCGATCTCTACCCCGGCGAGGTCGTTGGCCTTCTGGGTCACAACGGTGCCGGCAAGTCGACGCTGATAAAGATCCTTTCCGGCGCCTACCAGGCCGACCACGGAGAAATCCGGGTGAACGGCAAGAAGGTCGAGATCGAGAACCCGCGCGATGCGCGCGACCTCAACATCGAGACGATCTACCAGACGCTGGCCCTTGCCGACAATCTGGACGCGGCGTCGAACCTGTTTCTTGGCCGCGAACTGATCCGCAACGGCTTTGTCGATGACGCCAGGATGGAGGCCGAGGCCCGCAAGATCATGGGGCGCCTGAACCCCAACTTCCGCAAGTTCAACGTGCCCGTCAGCGCGCTGTCAGGCGGACAAAGGCAGTCCGTCGCGATTGCGCGTGCGGTATACTTCAATGCCAAGATACTGATCATGGACGAACCTACCGCCGCGCTCGGCCCGCACGAGACGCAGATGGTGGCCGAACTGATCGAGGAACTGAAGGCGCAGGGGCTCGGGATATTCCTGATCGAGCATGACATCCACAACGTGATGAAGCTTTGCGATCGGGCTTCGGTGATGAAGAATGGTCAGCTGGTGGGCACCGTGAACGTCAGGGATGTCACGGATGACGATATCCTTGGCATGATCATCCTCGGCAAGAAGCCTTCTCATCTGGCGGCCTGACCGGCCTGCCAGGCGGCGCCCTCCATGCAACCGGTACGGGGAAGGGGCAACAAGGTGATCAGATACGCCGTCGTGGGGGCTGGCTGGATCTCGCAAGAGGCGTTCATGCCGGCGGTCGCTGCGACCGGGAATTCGCGGATGCAGGCGATCGTCTCCGGTAGCGCCGACAGCGCGCGAAGACTGGCCGAATTTCATGGTGTGCCCGAGGTCGTGGGCTACGCCGACTACGATGCGCTTTGCGCAAGCGACCGGATCGATGCGGTCTATGTCGCGCTGCCGAACTCCATGCATGCGGATTTCGCGATCCGGGCCCTGAGGTCCGGCAAGCATGTCATGGTCGAGAAGCCGCTTGCGACGACGCTGGCGCAAAGCCGGGACATGATTGCCGCAGCGCGTGAAAGCGGTGCGTTGCTCATGACGGCCTATCGCCTTCACAACGAACCGGGAACCCATGCGATGCTAGAGGCGGTGCGTGCCGGGCGCATCGGCGATCCGCTTTATGTCGCGGCGACGTTCGGCTTTCAGGCACAGTCAGGCAACCATCGTCTAGAAGCCGGGCACTGGGGCGGCCCCTTGCCCGATGTCGGGGTCTATTGCCTGAACGCGGCACGACATGTCTTCGGTGCCGAACCCCTTGCCGTGCAGGCCATGGCGAGCCGGCCGGAAGGCGATGCGCGCTTTGGCGAGATCGAAGCCAGCCTTGCGGTGACCCTCAGGTTTCCCGGCGAACGACTGGCGCAGTTCTTCTGCTCTTTCGGATCGGCCCTTTCCGAAAGCCTGCGAGTCGTGGGGACAGCCGGAGAACTCATCATGGACCCGGCGTTCCGCTTTGAATCCGCAATGACCTTGACGCTTCGCTCAGGCGGCACGCAAAGCGTCCAGAACTTCCCGCATGTCGATCACTTTGCAGGGCAGATCGCCTACTTTTCTGACTGCATCGCACAGGGAAGGCAGCCCGAAGCGGACGGCGAGGAGGGGCTTTCCGACATGCGCGCCCTGCTGGCGATCGAAAGGGCGGCGCGCACGGGCGAGACGGTCGTTCTGCAGCCGCGCGACTTCGGTCCGGCGATCACCCCTGACATGAGACGATCTTTGCCTGTGACACAAAGGCGGCTGGTGCTGTGATTGCGGTCGCCTCAGCCAGGGGAACCGCACGACGCCGGTCCGGTTCCGGAGGCGACGTGAACCGGGGCCACAGGTTGCTGTCTGTGGCCGTCTTGTCTTTCCTGGCACCGGAACCTGTGCGGGCCGGGAACGAGACAGGCGTGTTGTTCGTCGACCGTGCCTCGGCGCTGCCGGTGCGCCAGAGCTACGAGGGAGAGTGGAACCACTTCGTGGGCGGCGGCCTGGCGGTGCTGGACTGCAATGATGATGGCCGCCCGGATGTCTATGCTGCGGGCGGTGCGGCGCCGTCCCGCCTTTTTGTCAACGCCTCTGCCAAAGGTGGCGAAATCGCCTTTGCGGAACGCCCGATCCAACCGCTTGGCGCCGTGACGGGCGCCTATCCGCTGGATGTGGACGGCGACGGCCATCTGGATCTGGTTGTCCTGCGCGATGGCCCCAACATGATCCTGCGCGGCGAGGGGGCGTGTCGTTTTTCCTCCGCCCCGCCGGAGTGGACGTTCGATGGCGGCAGGGAGTGGACGACTTCCTTCAGCGCGACGTTCGAGAGGGGCCAGGACTGGCCCACGCTCGCGTTCGGAAACTACGTCGACAAGACCGATCCGCAGGGCCCGTTCGAAGCCTGCGACCGCAACTACCTGATCCGTCCCCAGGGGCGGGCCTTTGGTCCGCGGATTGCGCTTGAACCTGGCTTTTGCGCGCTGTCGATGCTTGTCTCGGATTGGAAGCGCAACGGGGTACCGGACCTGCGCATCTCGAACGATCGGCAATATTATGTCCGCAACGGGCGGGAACAGATGTGGCATCTCGAACCGCTGGCCGAGTACACCGAGGCCGAAGGCTGGCCGGAACTGAAGCTTTGGGGGATGGGCATTGCTAGCCGCGACATCACCGGAGACGGGCTGCCCGAGGTGGTGCTGACCTCCATGGGCGACCAGGTGCTCCAGTTCAACGAGGGTGGCGGCGTGATGAGGAACGCGCCCTGGTCGGTCGGCACCTATTCCACGGTTCCCTACAAGGGCGACGATGGCCGCCCCTCGACCGGCTGGCACGCCGAGTTCGGCGATGTCGACAACGACGGTCGCGACGATCTGTTCATCGCGAAGGGAAATGTCGACCAGATGCCGTCGAACGCCATCCACGATCCGAACAATCTTCTGATCCAGCAGCCCGATGGAACCTTCGTGGAAAGGGGCGATGCCGCGGGGGTCGGCACGATGGACCGCGCGCGCGGCGCCGCCCTTGTGGACCTGAACGGCGACGGGCTCCTGGATATCCTGGTCAACAACCGCCGCGCCCCGATGGAGGTCTGGCAGAATGCCACCGCAGGCGCAGGCCACTGGCTGGCGCTTGACCTGTCCCTCCCCGGTTCGAACCGTCGTGCCGTGGGCGCGATCGTGGAGCTTCGACTGCCGGATGGAAGGGTCCTGACGCGGGAAAACACGATCGGCGGAGGGCATGCCTCGGGGGCCGCCGTACCGCTGCACTTCGGACTTGGCGCTTACGATACCGCCGAGGTCCGCGTCACCTGGCCGAAGGGCAGCGTATCGGATTGGGCACCTGTCCATGCCGACGGGGTGTTTCGGGTCGCCCCCGGCGAGGGCGAGGGCCTGACCATATCGCGGCTGGGTGGTGCGCCATGACGGGCCTGCGAAGGATTCTGGCCGGTGTGACGGTGCCGCTCGCCCTGCTCTGTGCGGTTTCGTCCGGCGTTCGTGCCCAGCCTGCGGTGACACTGCCTGAACCCTTGACGGACGCCGACTTTCCCAGCCATCCGCAGGCAGAGATCGACCTCGGGCGGCTTCTGTTCTGGGACCCGGTTCTTTCGGGCAACCGCAACATATCCTGTGCCACCTGTCACCACCCGCGCCTGGGGACGTCGGACGGGCTTTCACTCGGGATCGGGGAAGGCGGGCGGGGCATCGGCCCGGACCGGAAGCCGGATCCGGCCGACTATCCGGAACAGCGAATTCCGCGCAATGCACCGGGTCTCTGGAACGTCGGCGCCAGGGGCTTCACCGTTCTGTTCGCCGACGGCAGGATCGAGGTCGATCCCGGTCGGCCAACCGGTTTCCGGACACCTCTGGAAGACGAGATGGTGTCGGGCTTCGCGTCGCTTCTGTCCGCGCAGACGATGTTTCCGGTGCTTTCGAGCGACGAAATGGCCGGGCATTATGAAGAGAACGATATCTCTACCCTTGTTCGTCAGGGGCGGCTGACAGGGCCGGGCGGGGCCTGGGCCGCGATTGCCGCGAGGGTTGCCGCCATTCCCGTCTACCGGCAGATGTTCAGCGCGGCTTATCGGGACATTGCGGCAGGGCGCGAGATCGACTTTGCCGACATCTCGAACGCGATCGCCGCCTACATGACCTTCGACTTCCGCTCCGACAGTGCCCCGTTCGACGCGCGGCTGCGTGGCGAGCGGCGGCTGAGCCCGCAGGCCGAAGCGGGGATGAGCCTGTTCTATGGCAAGGCCGGGTGTTCAGCCTGTCACTCCGGCCCGCTTCTGACCGACATGAAGTTTCACGCCATGGGCGATCCGCAGATCGGCCCGGGAAAGGCAGAGCGCTTCGAGAACCATCAACGCGACACCGGTCGCATGAAGGTCTCGAACAACCCTTCGGAAGCCTTCGCCTTCAGGACGCCCTCGCTGCGCAACGTCACGCTGACACCGCCCTACGGCCACGCGGGCGCATACCGTGATCTTCGCGCCTATCTGATGCAGCACAGCGATCCGGGCAGTGCACTGAACACCTACAGCGTTTCGGATGCGATCCTGCCGGGCCTTGAGCTTGGCAAACCCGACTTCGCCCCCGGGGATGGGGGCGCAGATTTCAACGCAATCGCCGCCGCCGCGGCCGCCGCCCCGCGTCACCTTCTGGTCGCTGCCGAAATCGAGGACATCCTTGCCTTTCTGAAATCGCTTGAAGATCCGGTCGCGGTCGCTGGCGGGCGCATGGGCATCCCTGATGCGGTGCCCTCGGGTCTGGAGATCGACGGCTGACAAATCCTGTGAGGTCGGGTCGTCATTTTGTCGTACTCGCCTCCGGGGTGGCACGCATGCTAACGTCTGCGGGCATTATCGCGGGAGGACAGTGTGGGCGATCGGGACCACGTCACCGAAATCGAGCGGGTGCTTCTTGGTCATCCGACGGGGCGTGATGCGACGGTTGCCGAAAGCTGGCGCCGCTGTGTCGAGATCTACGGAATGGACCCGTCCCGTCCCGATCCCGCCCATATCGTAACGGATGCCAAGCTGCGCGAGCACCGGGAACAGGCCGAACGGCTGATCGCTACCGCCCGTTCCGGACTTCAGGCCCTGTTCCGGCAGGTCGCAGGCCAGAACTATGTTCTCTTGCTGGCCGACGCACAGGGGGTATGTGTCGATTTCTTCGGCGATCCGCGGTTCGAGGACGAACTGCGACAGGCGGGGCTCTACCTCGGTTCTGACTGGACCGAGGACCTTGCAGGAACCTGTGGCGTCGGATCCTGCATCGTGACCGGGGAGTCGATCACGATCCACCAATCCGATCATTTCGGCCTTGCCCATACGCCGCTTTCCTGCACAGCCGCCCCGATCTTCGATACGCGCGGCAAGCTCGCGGCCGTTCTCGATGTCTCGCTCCTGCGCTCTCCCTCTCCCAAGGCGTCGCAGAACCTGGCGATGAGCCTCGTTTCCGCCTCGGCCCGGCGTGTCGAGATGGCGAACCTCATGGCGATGACACGGCGTGACTGGGTGCTCAGGGTTTCGGCCTCGCCTGAGTTTCTGGAAGTCGACCCCGACGCGGCGGTGGCCCTGGATGGATCTGGCAACATCATCGGCACGACGCGCGGCGCGCTCAGGGCGCTGTTGCCCGGGGGGGAGGGCGAATTGGTGGGGCGCCACATCGAAGAGGTTCTGGATCTGTCCATCGACGATCTTCCCAACCTGATGCGGGGGCAGCCAACGGAGGACCGGGTCGTACACTTGCGCGATGGACGCAAGCTCTTCGGTCATGCGATCGCCCCCCAGACCCGGCCGGTCCTGCCGAGGGCAAGACCCAATGCCGTGCCTGCGCCCCTGGCAGGGCTCGCAGGTCCCGACCCGGCGCTGCAACGCCTTCTCGGCCAGCTTGCGCGGCTCGTGACCGCGCCGGTTCCCCTGCTTCTGATCGGAGAGACGGGAACCGGCAAGGAAAGGTTCGCGCGGGCGATCCATGTCAGCGGCCCGTCGGGGCGGGCGTTCCATTCCCTGAGGTGCGCATCAGTCTCGACGTTCGAGGGTCTGGATGGCGTGGCCGCTGGTACGTTGTTCCTGCGCGGGGTCGAGGACCTGACGGCCGATGCACAGTCCGCGCTGCTCGACCTGATGGACCGGCGGCCAGACCTGCGGGTGATTTCATCGACCCATGTCGCCTCTTCCGTTCTTGCCGACAGGCTGCGTCACGATCTTTTCTTCCGCCTCGCAGGCGCGACCTTCGACCTGCCGCCGCTCAGGCTCAGGGCTGATTTCGGCTGGCTTATCGACCGGTTCATGCGGTTGCATCCCGATCATACGCTTACCCCTGCCGCGCGGGCCGAGCTTCAGGTGCGCGAATGGCCGGGCAATCTTCGCGAACTGGAACGCGCGCTTCAGGTCGCGACGGCGCTTGCGGAAACACAGGTCGTCGACCTGCCGGACCTTCCGCCGCCGGTGATCCGCCCAGACGATGACCCCGACGCAAGGGACCAGTTGGAGACGGTCCTGATCGCCACCGGCTGGAACATGGCGCAGGCCGCGCGGCGGCTTGGCGTCAACCGGTCGACGATCTTGCGCAGGGTCCGGAAAGCCGGGCTGGCGCCGCCACAATAGGGCAGGGCGTTGCGTTGCCGTTGCGCGCGCAACGTCGTGCGACCTCCGGGGCGAATTCCGCCCACGCAGTCCGCGAAATCGTTTCGTCGTCGCCTTCGCTCTGCCAGCCTGTCAGCGAACCTGGGCATGAGGGAGGAACACGATGCTCGATTCAACACCGACCACTGAGACACAGGCCTTTCTGGACAAGTTCGGCGCCGCGCTGGAGGCAGGCGACATCGCTGCGGCAAAGGCGATGTTCCTTGACGACAGCTACTGGCGCGACCTTGTCACCTTCACCTGGAACATCAAGACGGTGGAGGGCCCGCAGGGCGCAGAGGATCTGCTGAAGCATCAACTTGCCACAACAAAGCCGCGCAACTGGCAGATCGCCCAGGGCGAAACCCCGACCGAGGAGGGCGGGGTGACAACGGCTTGGATCAGTTTCGAAACCGACGTGGCGCGGGGCTACGGGCTGATCCGGCTGAAGGAAGGCAAGATCTGGACGCTTCTGACAACGATGGTCGAATTGAAGGGCCATGAGGAACCCAAGGGCTTTGCCCGACCGCTCGGTGCCAAGCATGGCGCAGGCAAGAATCGCACCACCTGGAAGGAGGAGCGCGAGAAGGAGGCCGCCGAACTGGGGTACACGAGGCAACCCTATGTCCTGATCATCGGTGGCGGGCAGGGCGGCATCGCACTTGGCGCGCGGCTGAGGCAACTTGGCGTGCCGACGATCATCGTCGAAAGGAACGAGCGCCCCGGCGACAGCTGGCGCAAGCGCTACAAGTCCCTGTGCCTGCACGACCCGGTCTGGTACGACCATCTTCCCTACATCAAGTTTCCAGAGAACTGGCCGGTCTTCTCGCCCAAGGACAAGATCGGCGACTGGCTCGAGATGTATACCAAGGTAATGGAGCTGAACTACTGGACCAGGACGACCGCCAAGTCCGCGACCTATGACGAGACGAAGAAGGAATGGACCGTCGTGGTGGACCGCGATGGCTCCGAGGTGGTGTTGAAGCCCAGGCAGCTTGTCATGGCCACCGGCATGTCCGGCAAGGCGCGGATGCCAAGCTTCCCCGGCATGGACAAGTTCAAGGGCGACCAGCACCATTCATCCCGGCATCCCGGTCCCGACAGATACGCCGGCAAGAAATGCGTGATCATCGGGTCCAACAACTCTGCCCATGATATCGCGGCAGCGCTGTGGGAACACGATGCGGATGTCACCATGGTCCAGCGGTCCTCGACCCACATCGTGCGATCCGAAACGCTGATGGATGTCGGGTTGGGGGCGCTTTATTCCGAAGAGGCGGTGCGCAACGGGATGACGACGGAAAAAGCCGACCTCATCTTTGCTTCCTTGCCCTATCGCATCCTGCACGAGTTCCAGATCCCGGCCTATGCCGAAATGAAGAAGCGCGATGCAAAGTTCTACGAAGGCCTGGAGAAGGCGGGCTTCTGGCTTGACTGGGGCGATGACGACTCGGGCCTGTTCATGAAGTATCTCCGCCGTGGCTCTGGCTACTACATCGATATCGGCGCGAGCCAGCTGATCATCGATGGAGAGATAAAGCTGAAGCGGGGCCAGGTGGTCAGCCTGGACGAAACCGGCGTCAATCTCGATGACGGGACGCATCTGGATGCCGACCTTGTCGTCTATGCCACGGGCTACAACTCGATGAACGGCTGGGTCGCCGACCTCATGGGGCAGGCGGCCGCGGACAAGCTGGGCAAGTGCTGGGGTCTTGGGTCGGACACCACGAAGGACCCCGGCCCCTGGGAAGGCGAACAGCGCAACATGTGGAAGCCAACCCAGGTCGAGGGCCTCTGGATGCATGGCGGCAACCTGCACCAGTCGCGCCACTACTCCCAGTTTCTCGCGCTGCAGCTCAAGGCGCGGATGGAGGGGATTGCGACACCTGTCTACGGCTTGCAGCAGGTGCATCACCTCAGCTGAGGCGGACCGCACCGGCGCTTCGACCGGCCCGTCCAGCGCGGGCCGGTCTTCGTGCGCATCCCGTGATGCACCCCCGAAAACCTTCGGCACCGGTGCCTGCACCCAGGCGTGGCGCTGGCAGACGCGCCACTCCGTCGGTGGCGGGCGCGCGCATTGCGGGGTCGGCCAGGCCTGTCAGACGTGACTGCTCGGCGGTGACCCTGCGACGACACATTGCCAGGCGCGGCAAGATCTGACTGTGAGAAAGGGGGTTGATGGTGGGCGACCCTGGAATCGAACCAGGCGTGGGTCTCCCCGGCGGAGTTACAGTCCGCTGCCGCACCTTGCAGCCCGTCGCCCTTGCACGGACCCGAAGGTCCGGTGCGAGGCGGTGGATAGCGCCCCGCCCGCGAGGCGTCAACCGCAAAATGGGGACTTGACGCGCGAAGCCTTGCCACCCGGCGCGGGGCATGTCAGAGCGGGACGAAAGGAGCCCGTCATGGCCGGACAGAAGATCAAGAAACCGAAATGGGTCATCGAGAAGGAGCGCGCGCGCCGCGCCTCGGCCGCCGAGACCGTCTGGCTTTTCGGTCTCCATGCGGTGCGCGACGCGCTCCAAAATCCGATGCGCGAAAAACTGCGGCTGGTCCTGACGAAGAACGCCGCCGACCGCCTGGGCGCGGCCGTGGCGGACGGCGGCCTCGCGCCGGAAATCGTCGATGCCCGCAGCTTCGACAGCCATGTGCCGATCGACGCGGACAGCGTTCACCAGGGTGCCGCGCTTGAGGTCCGGCCGCTCGACTGGGGCAAGGTGGCCGATGTCTGTGCGCCGGGGCGGGATGCGCCGGTCGTCGTGCTTCTGGACCGGGTGACGGACCCCCACAACGTCGGGGCGATCCTGCGGTCAGCCGAGGTCTTCGGCGCCCGCGCGGTCATTGCGCCCCACCGCCATTCGGCGCCGGAAACCGGGGCGCTGGCCAAGACGGCGAGCGGCGCGCTGGAACGCCAGCCCTATCTGCGCGTCCAGAACCTTGCCGACGCGATGGAGGCGCTGAAGGACATGGGCTACGCGCTTGTGGGCCTGGACGGCGAGGCGGGGGAAACCCTGGCCCAGACGCTGGCGGGGATCGGCGACCGGCCTGTCGGGCTGGTCCTTGGCGCCGAGGGGCCGGGACTGCGCGACAAGACGCGCGACACCTGCGACGTTCTGGTCAGGATCCCCTTCGCCGGTGCTTTCGGTTCGCTCAACGTCTCGAACGCCGCGGCGGTGTCGCTTTATGCGGTGCGCAACCGGTAACGCCCCCGCACCCTCGTTCACGCTTTCGGGAGAGAGGTTTTCAAGCCGCATCCGGGGTGGCATGTTGCAGGCGAAAGCTGCGTGATGAGACGGCCGGGACATGCGCCGGCCCTGTGGAGGCAGAGACACCGATGCGAATGAGCCGTCGTGCCATCCTGGCCGCCGCAATCGCGATACCGGTCGCGGGAACGATCCTGCGCCCGGCGCTGGCGCAGGAACCGGTCGTCTACGCCCCGGGCGGGGTGGCGCTGGGCGGTTACGATGTCGTCGCCTATTTCACCGAAGGCCATGCCGTCATGGGCTCGGAGACGCACGAGATCATGTGGCACGGTGCCGTCTGGCGATTTGCGACCCCCGAGGCGCTGATGGAGTTCGAGATGAACCCCGCGGCCTACGCGCCACAATACGGCGGCTACTGCGCCTATGCGGTGTCGCGCGGGACCGTCGCCTCTTCCTCGCCAGAGGCTTTCGTCGTCCGCGACGGCAAGCTTTATCTCAACCACAACCGCGAAGTGATGGCGCTGTGGGAGACCGACGTGGCGGGAAATATCGCGCGGGCGGATTCGCGGTGGCCCTCGGTGATCGGACGCTGACGATCACATTCCAGCGATGGGCCTTTCATAAAGACTTCATCGTGCCAATATAGGGTAATGGAAGCGCGGCACCGGAACTGCCGGGCTTCAATTCACTGTCCCTCGTTCCGCGACTGGCGCCCGACCCCTTGGATCGGGCGCCTTTTTCTGTCAGGGCTTCGACATGCACGACTATTCCGATGCCTTCCTGGCCCAGACCCTGAAGATGGTGCGCACGGTCGCGGTGGTGGGGTTTTCCCCCAACCCGGTGCGGCCGTCCTATTTCGTCGCCCGCTACCTGGGGCTGAAGGGCTACCGGGTGATCCCGGTCAACCCCGGCCACGCGGGCGAGGTGGCGCTGGGCGAGACGGTCCGCGCGAGCCTTTCGGACATTCCGAAGGATATCCCGGTCGACATGGTCGACATCTTTCGCCGGTCGGACGCCGTGCTGCCGATCGTGGAGGAGGCGATCGCGGCGCTGCCGCGCCTGAAGGTCGTCTGGATGCAGATCGGTGTGGAAAACGCCGAGGCCGCCGCACTGGCCGATGCGCGGGGGCTGAGGGTGGTCCAGGACCGCTGCCCCAAGATCGAATATCAGCGGCTCTACGGGGAACTGCGGATGGGCGGATTTTCGACCGGGGTCATTTCCTCGAAGCTCTGAGAAGCCGCTGGGGGGGCGCCGGCCCGCGGGGGGATCGACCCCCCTTGGCCGGACGGCCGTGCCGGCCGCGCCTCCGGCAGGAGTATTTGCGCCAGACTGAAGGGGCGGGAGTTCAGCCCCGCGCTGCCTTTTCGGCGATGCCAGAGGTGCCTTCGCGGCGTTCCAGTTCCGCCAGCACATCGGCCAGGGTCACCTCGCGCGCCGCAAGCATGACGAGAAGGTGGTAAAGGACGTCCGCCGCCTCGGCCGTCAGGCGCGCGCGGTCGCCCTTCACCGCCTCGATCACCGCCTCGACGGCCTCCTCGCCGAATTTCTCGGCGCATTTCTCCGGCCCCTTGGCGAGGAGTTTGGCCGTCCAGGAGCCATCGGGGTCCGCGCCCTTGCGGGTGGCGATGGTGGCGGCGAGGCGTTCGAGCGCGGTCATGTCAGCCTCATCGGGATGCCGGCGGCGGCCATGTGTTCCTTGGCCTCGCGGATGGTGAAGGTGCCGAAGTGGAAGATGGAGGCGGCGAGGACGGCGCTGGCGTGGCCTTCGGTCACGCCCTCGACCAGGTGGTCGAGCGTGCCCACGCCCCCCGAGGCGATGACCGGAAGGTCCACCGCATCGGCGATGGCGCGGGTCAGGGGAAGGTTGAAGCCCTGCTTTGTGCCGTCGCGGTCCATCGAGGTCAGAAGGATCTCTCCCGCGCCTTTGGCGGCGACGGTGCGGGCGAATTCGACCGCGTCGATGCCGGTGGATCTGCGCCCGCCATGGGTGAAGATTTCCCACCGGCCGGGCTCAACGGTCTTGGCGTCGATGGCGACGACGATGCATTGCGACCCGAACCTGTCGGCGGCCTCGGCCACCACATCGGGGTTCGCCACGGCGGCGGAGTTGAAGCTGACCTTGTCGGCGCCCGCCAGAAGAAGCGCGCGCACGTCTTCGTGGCTGCGCACGCCGCCGCCCACGGTCAGGGGGATGTAGCACTGTTCGGCGGTGCGGGTGACGAGGTCGAACATCGTGCCGCGGTTTTCGTGGGTCGCGTGGATGTCGAGAAAGCAAAGCTCGTCGGCGCCGGCCGCGTCATAGGCCTTGGCGGCCTCCACCGGGTCGCCCGCGTCGATCAGGTCGACGAAGTTGACGCCCTTGACCACGCGGCCATCGGCCACGTCGAGGCAGGGGATGATGCGGGTCTTGAGCATGGGCGATCCTTTCGGCGCCCCTGTCTAGACCGGATCGGGGGACGCGCCAAGGGTTCCCCCCTCGCGCCCGCGCCGAAATCGCGCTATGGCGCCCGGATGGAACCTGCCGTCGCCCCATTCGAGATCTTCCTTGCCGCCCTGCCGGGCTTCGAACCCCTTCTGGCCGGGGAGGCGCGGGCGGCCGGCTTCGCGGGGGTCGCGGAGTGCCCCGGCGGCGTGACCTGCCGGGGCGGCTGGCCCGATGTCTGGCGGGCGAACCTTGCCCTGCGCGGGGCGAGCCGGGTGCTGGTCCGGATCGGCGGTTTCCGGGCCTTTCACCTGGCCCAGCTCGACAAGCGGGCGCGGCGGTTTCCCTGGGGCGATTTCCTGCGCCCGGGTGTCACGGTACGGGTCGAGGCGACCTGCCGGCGGTCGAAGATCTATCACGCGGGCGCGGCCACCCAGCGCATCGTGCGGGCACTTGTCGAGACCCTTGGCGCGCGCGAGGCGGGCGAGGGGGAGGCGGCGATCCGGCTGATGGCGCGGATCGAGGACGACCTTGTCACCTTCTCGCTCGACACTTCGGGCGAACCCCTGCACCGGCGCGGGCACAAGGTGGCGGTGAACAAGGCGCCCTTGCGCGAGACCATGGCGGCGATGTTCCTGGGCGATTGCGGCTATGACGGAACCGGGCCGGTCCTTGACCCGATGTGCGGATCGGGCACCTTCGTGATCGAGGCGGCGGAGATCGCGGCGGGCCTGATGCCGGGCCGCAGCCGCGCCTTCGCATTCGAGGATTTCGCGGGGTTCGACGCCCCTGCATGGGCGGCGATGAAGGCCGCAGCCCGCCCCCGCGTTCCTGCGGCGCGCTTTTTCGGGTCGGATCGTGACGCGGGCGCCGTGCGGATGTCGAAGGACAATGCCGAAAGGGCAGGGGTTGGGGATTTCTGCACCTTTTCCTGCCACCCGGTCAGCGACCTGGCCCGCCCCGAGGGTCCGCCCGGCCTTGTCATGGTCAACCCGCCCTATGGCGCGCGGATCGGCGGCAACCGGAACCTTCTCTTCGGGCTTTACGCGGCGCTGGGCGGCGTCTTGAAGGAACGCTTCGGCGGCTGGCGCGTCGGCCTGGTCACCTCGGACGCGGGGCTGGCGAAGGCGACGGGCCTGCCCTTTGCCGCGCCGGGGCCGGAGATTCCGCATGGCGGGATCAAGGTCAGGCTGTGGAAGACGGGTGTGCTGCCCTAGGCGAGCGCGGCGATTGCCCGGCCAAGGTCGATCGCCCCGTCGTAAAGCGCGCGGCCCGAGATCGCACCGGCGATCACACCGGTATCGCGTAGCGCGACAAGGTCATCGAGCGACGACACCCCGCCCGAGGCGATGACCGGGATCGTGACGGCGCGGGCCAGCGCCTCGGTCGCGGCGATGTTGGGGCCCTTCATCGCGCCGTCGCGCAGGATGTCGGTATAGATGATCGCCGCGACGCCGGCATCCTCGAAGCTTTTCGCAAGATCGGTGACCAGGACGTCGGTTTCCTCGGCCCAGCCCTTGGTCGCCACGCGGCCGCCGCGCGCGTCGATCCCGACCGCGACCTTGCCGGGGAAGGCACGGGCCGCCGCGCGGACAAGGCCGGGGTTTTCGACCGCCACGGTGCCGAGGATCACCCGCGCCAGTCCCTTTTCGAGCCACATGGAGATTGTCGCCATGTCGCGGATGCCGCCGCCAAGCTGGCAGGGGACGGTGACGCGCGCCAGGATCGCCTCGACCGCCGCGGCATTGACCGGCTGGCCGGCGAAGGCGCCGTTCAGGTCGACAAGGTGGATCCATTCGCAGCCCGCCGCCTGGAATTTCATCGCCTGCGCGGCAGGGTCGTCGCCGAAGACGGTGGCCTTGTCCATCTCGCCGTGGAGAAGCCGCACGCATTGACCGTCCTTCAGGTCGATGGCGGGATACAGGATCATGACGTCCTCCTTCGGGGCGCGGTGCCGGGCCGTGGGGGGCTCTTGCCACAGGGGACGCGGGATGGAAAGGGGCACGCGCCGCCACGTCATGCTTGCACGATAGGGGCGAGCGGGCCGATGATCGCCAGGCAACCGGCAGGGAGGAGACGATGCGGGCGGCACTACTGGCACTTGTTTTCATTGGTGCGGGCGGGGTGGCAATGGCAGACCCGGCCGAAGGCGTCTGGCAGACGAAGCCCGACGACAACGGCGACTACGGCCATGTGAAGATTTCGGCCTGCGGGGCGGATCTTTGCGGCGTTCTTGTCCGCGCGTTCGACGGATCGGGGACGGAAAAATCGTCGTCGCCGAACATCGGCAAGCGGATTGTCTGGGACATGAAGGCCGAGGGCGGCGGCGCCTATGGCGACGGCAAGATCTGGTCGCCCGACCGCGACAAGACCTACAGGTCGAAGATGGCGCTGTCGGGGGATGTGCTGTCGGTCTCGGGATGCGTTCTGGGCGGGATGATCTGCCGGTCGTCGGAATGGCGTCGGGTCAAGTAGGCTCAGCCGAAGACCGACCAGCCCATGCGCCGCGCCAAATGCTCGACCGCCTCGGTGCCGAGCTTGGAATTGCCCTGCGCGTTCAGGCCAGGCGACCATACCGCGATGGAGGCCCGGCCCGGCGCGATCACGAGGATCCCGCCGCCGACGCCCGACTTGCCGGGCAGGCCGACGCGATAGGCGAAGTCGCCCGACCCGTCGTAGTGCCCGCAGGTCAGCATCAGCGCGTTGATCCGGCGGACCCGCCCCGGCGCGACCATCCGCGGCATGCCCGGCGCCGCCGTCAGGAAACGCCCGGCGCGGGCCAGTTGTGCGCAGGTCATCTCGACCGCGCATTGGTGGAAATAGGCGCCCAGCGTCATTTCCGGCGCATTGAGCAGGTTGCCATAGGACCGCAGGTAATGCGCCAGCGCGACGTTGCGGTGCCCGGTTTCGGTTTCCGACCGCGCGACCGCGTCGTTGATGTGGATGCCGTCGTCCTCGGCCGCCGCGCGGATGAAGCGCAATAGCTCGCCCAGGTATTCGCGCGGCGCGTGACCGGCCAGCGCCGCGTCCGTCACCACGATGGCGCCCGCGTTGATGAACGGATTGCGGGGGATGCCCCTTTCGTGTTCCAGCTGCAGGATGGAGTTGAACGCCAGCCCCGAGGGTTCGCGCCCGACCCGCGCCCAGAGCCGGTCGCCGTGGCGGCCAAGCGCGATGGCCAGTGCAAAGACCTTCGACACCGACTGGATCGAGAAGGCGACATCCGTGTCGCCCACGGAATGCTGGCTGCCGTCGGCCAGCACCACCGACAGCGCGAACCGCGAAGGGTCCACGCGGGCAAGTTCGGGGATGTAGTCCGCCACCTTGCCCCGATCCTGCGAGGCCCGCGCCGTGGCGAGGATCTCCTCCAGGACGGTGGAAAGGTCTTCGGTCATGGCCGCCAGGTCAGGAAGTTGGAAATGATCCTGAGCCCGACCGCCTGGCTTTTTTCCGGGTGGAACTGGGTGCCCACCACATTGTCGCGGCCGACGATGGCGGTGATGTCGCCGCCGTAGTCGACATGCGCGAGCCGGTGCGCCGGATCGTCAACGCGGAAATGATAGGAATGGACGAAATAGGCATGATCGCCGGTAGCGATCCCGTCAAGGACCGGATGCGGATGGTCGATCACCAGATCGTTCCAGCCCATGTGCGGCACCTTCATCGCCGGATCGGAAGGTGCAATCCGAACCACTTCGCCCGCGATCCAGCCGAAGCCGGGCGTATCGCGATATTCGCGCCCCCAGCTCGCCAGCATCTGCATGCCGATGCAAATCCCCATGAAGGGGCGCGCACGCACCGTCACCGCCTCCTCGATCGCCTCGAAAAGGCCGGTGAACCGGGTCAGCGCCGCCCGGCAGGACGGAAAGGCGCCGTCGCCGGGCAGGACGATCCGGTCCGCGCGCGCCACGTCGGCCGGGTCGGAGGACACGATGACGGACCCCGCGCCGGTTTCCGCAGCCATCCGCTGAAACGCCTTCTCGGCCGAATGCAGGTTGCCGCTGTCGTAATCGACAAGGACCGTCAGGCTCACAACGCACCTTTCGTGGAGGGAAGCGCGCCAGCCATGCGGGGATCGGGTTCGACCGCCATGCGCAGCGCGCGGGCGACGGCCTTGAACGCGGCCTCGGCGATGTGGTGGCCGTTCAGCCCGTGCACCTTGTCGACATGGAGCGTGATGCCGCCATGCGTCGCAAGTGCCTGGAAGAATTCCCGCACCAGTTCGGTGTCGAAGGCGCCGATCCTGGCTGCCGGGAAATCGAGGTTCCAGACAAGGAAGGGCCGCGCCGAAAGGTCAAGCGCGCAAGCCACCTGCGCGTCGTCCATCGCCAGCACGAAATGCCCGTAGCGTCGGATTCCGCGCTTGTCGCCAAGGGCCCGGGTCAGCGCCTGGCCGATGGCGATGCCGGTGTCCTCGACGGTGTGATGGTCGTCGATATGCAGGTCGCCCTTGGCGCGCACCGTCAGGTCGATCAGCGAGTGGCGCGACAACTGGTCAAGCATGTGGTCGAAGAACCCGACCCCGGTTTCATTCGAATAGACCCCCGTTCCGTCGAGGTTCAGCGTCACGCTGATCTCTGTTTCGGCGGTATTCCGCGTGATCGTTGCCTTGCGCATGGCGAACCCCCGCTGGTGCTGTTCGGCGCCTTATAGGCAGGACTTCCGCCAGCGCCAAGGCTTGGTTACTCGGGATGGGCCGGCTTCGGCGTTTCCAGAAGTGAAATTGGTCGCCGCGACTGTTCTCACTTCGCGGAAAAGCCACAGAGACGGCCAATTTTCGCCACGCCGGAAGGGCTTCATTCCCCCGGGGGAATGCGACGAGGCTGCCGATGCGTGAAAGACCTTTGGGTGTATGGCCGGGGCGTTCCCGGATGCGGATGACCGTCGCTTCCGCCTTGCTTTCGACGGGGCTGGCCCTGGGGTTGGTTGCGGGTTCGCCCGCGATGGCAGCTGAAAATGCGACCCTGTCCCTGCGCAAGGCGATCGCCGCGCCCGACGGCTTTGCCGATGTGTGCAACCGTTATGACTGGGCCTGCGCGGCCGGAAGCAAAGGGCAGGTGCGCGGCAAGGCGCTTCTGTCGCTGGCGCGCGAGGTCAACAACGCGATCAACCACCAATATCGTCAGGTCACGGACCGCAGCCAGTACGGCACCGAAGAGGTCTGGGCGCTGCCGACGTCGTCGCGTGGCGGCGATTGCGAGGATTTCGTCCTGGCGAAGAAACATTCGCTGATCGAGGCGGGCGTCGCCCCCGGGCGGCTTCTGATCGCGACGGTGCTGGATCGCCGCCGGGCGCTACACGCCGTGCTGGTCCTGCGCACCGAAGAGGGGGATTTTGTCCTCGATAACCTCAACAACCGTGTGAAGGGGTGGCAAGAGACGGGGTATTCCTTCCTGCGCATGCAAAACCCCGATGCGCCGCATCGCTGGAACGCGGTCTTCAAGGGCGGCATGTTCGACAGGGCCAGGACCTGAAGCGGGCTTGAGGGCAATCGCCGCGTTCCAAGACGCAGCGCAAGCCCAGTCCAGCCCCGGCCTGTGAAAGCCGGGGTTGTCTTCATTCGGCGTGACTGCGACCGGCCTGATTACTTGTTGTGACCGGGGTTGCCCGAATCCGAACAGCCACCGCCCTTGCAGTCGCCCTCGTCTCCGTTGCCAAGGCCGTTGTTGCCGTTTCCGTTGCCACCAGTGTCGCCGCCGGTATCACCCCCGGTATCACCCCCGGTGTCACCGCCAGTATCGCCACCGGTGTCACCGCCGGTTCCATCATCGGTTCCATCATCGGTTCCGTCATCCGTTCCATCGGCCGGCGGAGTGCTGCCGTCACCATCGGCCGTCGCCGGGAGAACCGAGGCCGTCGCGCCATTGGTCAGGACCGCCGCCACCGCCGGACAGTTTTCGAGCGAGTATTCAAGAAGGTCGGCGAAGTACTTGCTTTGCTGAATACGCGTCAATTCGCTGCGTTTGAATTCCGTTCGCGCGCAAAGTTCGCGAAGGAAATCCTCTGACATGGAAACGTTGCGGATCGCGGCGGCGCTGCCCGTCGCATAAAGCGAAACCGACATCGCAGCAGACAACACCCCTGCCACAAGCAGGACGGCACCAGACTTGCTCCTCATCACATTACTCCCCACAAGGCGGACTTCACCCGGTGCGAGGTCCGCGCAATGGATCAATTTGGCGCCAGGATTGGCCATTCTGTCAATATTGCGGCAGAAATATGTCCAAGAAGTGACGGTGGGGGCCGAAAACAACCAAAACGATAAATAGTGTATATCAAATCAACCATAACGGGAAATTCGCGACACAAAGAAGCCGCGTCGCGATGCCTCGCGCGCGGCCGTGCCTTGCGGTTGTGCCTTGCGGTCAGATCTTCTGAAGTTCAGTTCCCGGCGGGGGCCGTTTCCGTGCCGGTCGTCACGGCGGTTGCGCCGTCGGTCAAGAGGGCCGCGATCTCTGGGCAGTATTCGAGTGTAAACTCAAGCAAATCAACGAACAATTCCGATTTCTGGATGCTGTCGATCTCTGCCTGGGTCAGGGTGCTTTGCTGGCAAAGCAGCTCAAGGCTTTCGTCGGTGACAGACTGATCGCGCACCGACGCGGCTGCTGGGCTTGCAAGGACGGCCGAGGCCAGGGCAACGGCGCTGGCCAAAGGGATGTTTCTCTCAAATGTCATCATGATCACGACTCCTGCGCTGTAGCGACCCGGATCGTACGAAACGCTATCCTCGCACCACGCCGCCACGCGCGAAAGTTGTCAAGAAAAAGGCAGGTCGCCCCGTGCGCTTTGCCGAATGTGGCAACAATGGGGCAACACATCCGCAAAGTGGAGAGATCGGAAAAAGTGCACGCCACGGCGATCGGGCCGCTGCCGAAGGCAGAATCACCATGTCGGGGAGGGAAGACTGGAGCGGGCGATGAGATTCGAACTCACGACCCTAACCTTGGCAAGGTTATGCTCTACCCCTGAGCTACGCCCGCGCTCCGTGATCGTCTGATAGCGCCGCGCCATGCCGGTTGCAAGGTGAATTCGTGGGCTGTTTCAAAGTCTTGCGGAAAAAACAAAAGGCACCCGAAGGTGCCTTGTCTGTTGGAGCGGGCGATGAGATTCGAACTCACGACCCTAACCTTGGCAAGGTTATGCTCTACCCCTGAGCTACGCCCGCGCTCCGTGATCGTCTGATAGCGCCGCGCCATGCCGGTTGCAAGGTGAATTCGTGGGCTGTTTCAAAGTCTTGCGGAAAAAACAAAAGGCACCCGAAGGTGCCTTGTCTGTTGGAGCGGGCGATGAGATTCGAACTCACGACCCTAACCTTGGCAAGGTTATGCTCTACCCCTGAGCTACGCCCGCGCTCCGTGAAGGGCGATTTATAAACTTCGCCCGGGGGGTGCAAGGGGGAAAACGCCCCCGCACCCCAGAAAATGCGCAAGGACGCTGCAGAAGGCGAAAGGGGCGGGCCAGCGCCCGCCCCGTGGTCCGCCCGGGGGCGGCAAAGTGTCGGCAAAACGTATGGCAGGCAGCCCGGGGCGGGCTGTCCGCGCGGCGTCATTCCAGCTCGATCAGCAGGTCTTTCGCCTCGATCTGGCTGCCGGAATGGACCAGCACCGCCTTCACCGTCGCCGCGCGTTCGGCATGGATGCCGGTTTCCATCTTCATCGCCTCGATCGTCAGAAGCAGATCGCCCGCGCTGACCTTCTGGCCGGGGCCCACCGCGACCGAAGCGACCGACCCCGGCATCGGCGCCCCGATGTGGCTGGCGTTGCCGTCCTGGGCCTTGGGCTTGGCGGTGGTCTTCGATTTGACCAGCCGGTTCGGGACGCGAATGACACGCGGCTGGCCGTTCAGTTCGAAGAACACCTTCACCTCGCCCATGTCGTCGGTTTCGCCGACGGCCTGAAGGCGGATCTCCAGCGTCTTGCCGGGGTCGATCTCGGCGGTGATCTCTTCCCCCGGCTGCATGCCGTAGAAGAAGGTCCTGGTCGGCAGCGTGCGGACGGGCCCATAGATGCGGTGGCGCCCCATGTAGTCCAGGAAGACCTTTGGATACATGAGATAGCCGTTCAGATCCTCGTCATCGACGGCGAAGCCCAGCAGTTCCTTCGTGACCGATGCGCGCGTCGCCTCGAGATCGACGGGGGGCAGGTGCTTGCCCGGCCGTTCGGTATTGGGCGCCTCGCCCTTCAGGACCTTCTTCACGATGCCTGCCGGAAAGCCGCCCGGCGGCTGGCCGAGGTTGCCGCGCAGCATGTCGGCGACCGACTCGGGGAAGGCCATGTCGACCGCCGGATCTTCGACCTCGGCCCGGGTCAGGCCCTGGGCGACCATCATCAGCGCCATGTCGCCCACGACCTTGGACGACGGAGTGACCTTGACGATGTCGCCGAACATGCGGTTGGCGTCGGCATAGGCCTGTGCGACCTCGTGCCAGCGCTCCTCCAGCCCCAGAGAACGTGCCTGCGCCTTCAGGTTGGTGAACTGGCCGCCCGGCATCTCGTGCAGGTAGACTTCCGAGGCGGGGGCCTCCAACCCGCTTTCGAAGGCGCGGTACTGATGGCGGACCGCTTCCCAGTAGTTGGAAATCTCGCGGATCGCGGCGATGTCGATTCCGGTGTCTCGGTCCGTATGGGCCATCGCCTCGACGATGGAGCCGAGGCAGGGCTGCGAGGTGCCGCCAGAGAACGCGTCCATCGCCGCGTCGACGGCGGCAACGCCCGCGTCGGCGGCGGCAAGGATGGTGGCCCCGGCGATGCCGGAAGTGTCATGGGTGTGGAAGTGGATCGGCAGGCCGACTTCTTCCTTCAGCGCCTTGAAAAGGACGCGCGCGGCGGCGGGTTTCAAGAGCCCCGCCATGTCCTTCAGGCCAAGGACATGGGCGCCGGCATCGCGCAGCGCCTTGCCCATCGAGACATAATAGCCAAGGTCGTATTTCGCCCGGTCGGGATTCAGGATGTCGCCGGTATAGCAGATCGCCGCTTCGCAGACCTTGTTCTGTTCGACCACCGCGTCAATGGCGACGCGCATGTTCTCGACCCAGTTCAGGCTGTCGAAGACGCGGAACACGTCGATCCCGGTCGTCGCCGCCTGACGGACGAATTCCTGCACGACGTTGTCGGGATAGTTGGTGTAGCCCACCCCGTTGGAGGCGCGCAGCAGCATCTGCGTCATCAGGTTCGGCATCGCCTTCCTGAGGTCGCGCAGTCGCTGCCAGGGGCATTCCTGCAAGAACCGGTAGGCCACGTCGAAGGTGGCGCCGCCCCAGCATTCGACGGAGAAAAGCTGCGGCAGGTGCGCGGCATAGGCGGGCGCGACCTTGATCATGTCGATCGACCGCATCCGGGTCGCCAGAAGGCTCTGGTGCCCGTCGCGCATGGTGGTGTCCGTCAGAAGAAGCTTCTTCTGGCCGGCCATCCAGTCGGCGACGGCCTGCGGGCCCTGTTCTTCCAGAAGGTTGCGGGTGCCCCTGGCGGGCTCTGCCCGCAGCACCGGCACCTTCGGCGCGCGCGCCTCGGCGGCGGGCTTGGCCCGGCCGGCGGTTTCTGGATGCCCGTTGACCGTGATGTCGGCGATGTAGGTCAGGATCTTCGTCGCCCGGTCGCGGCGTTTCTTGAACTGGAAAAGCTCGGCCGTCGTGTCGATGAATTTCGTCGTATAGGTATTGTCGAGGAAAGTCGGGTGCTTCAGCAGGTTTTCGACGAAGGCGATGTTGGTGGACACGCCGCGGATGCGAAACTCGCGCAGCGCCCGGTCCATCCGCGCGATCGCCTGTCCGGGCGTCGGCGCCCAGGCGGTGACCTTCACCAGAAGCGAGTCGTAGTAGCGCGTGATGACCCCGCCCGAATAGGCGGTGCCCCCGTCGAGCCGGATGCCCATGCCGGTCGCGGACCGATAGGCGGTGATCCGGCCGTAGTCGGGGATGAAGTTGTTCTGCGGGTCTTCGGTGGTGACCCGGCACTGGAGCGCGTGGCCCTTCAGCACGACATCTTCCTGCCGCGACACGCCGGTCGCCTCGGCCAGGGTCTTGCCTTCGGCAATCTTGATCTGGGCCTGAACGATGTCGATGCCGGTCACCTCCTCGGTGACGGTGTGTTCGACCTGGACGCGGGGGTTCACCTCGATGAAGTAGAACTGGCCGCTGTCCATATCCATCAGGAATTCGACGGTGCCTGCGCATTCGTAGCTCACATGGGCGCAGATCCGGCGGCCCAGTTCGCAGATCTCGGCGCGCTGTTCGTCGCTCAGGTAGGGCGCAGGCGCGCGTTCGACGACCTTCTGGTTGCGCCGCTGGACGGTGCAGTCGCGTTCGTAAAGGTGGTAGATCGAGCCGTGGCTGTCGCCAAGGATCTGCACCTCGACATGGCGGGCGCGCAGGATCATCTTTTCAAGATAGCCTTCGCCGTTGCCGAAGGCGGCTTCCGCCTCGCGCCGGCCCTCGCGGACCTTCTCGACCAATTCCTCAGGCCCGTTGATCGGGCGCATCCCGCGCCCGCCGCCGCCCCAGCTGGCCTTCAGCATCAGCGGATAGCCGATTTCGGCCGCCTCGCGCTTGATCGCGTCGAAGTCGTCGCCCAGCACCTCGGTCGCCGGGATCACCGGAACGCCCGCCGCGATCGCCACGCGCCGCGCCGACGCCTTGTCGCCCAGTGCGCGCATGGTTTCGGCCTTGGGCCCGATGAAGGTGATGCCCGCGGCGGCGCAGGCTTCCACGAAGTCCGGGTTCTCGGACAACAGGCCATAGCCCGGATGGATCGCGTCGGCGCCGCATTCCTTTGCCACCCGGATGATTTCCGGGATCGACAGATAGGCCGCCACCGGCCCAAGTCCCGCGCCGATCCGGTAGGCCTCGTCTGCCTTGAAACGGTGAAGCGAAAGCTTGTCTTCCTCGGCATAGACCGCCACGGTCTTCTTGCCGAGTTCCGTCGCCGCCCGCATCACGCGGATCGCGATTTCCCCACGGTTGGCGACAAGGATCTTGCGGAACTCGGTCATCGGCGGCCCTCCCTGCTGACGGCGCGAACCTTAGGGATGCTGCGGTGCGGCGCAAGCCCCGAAATCGGCATTCCGTCAGGATTCGGTAACATTTCGTTCTGCATATTCCCCGCAGCGCGGCGATCTGATGCGCAAACGAAGCAAAGTTGGCGAAACGCGACCTCAGCGCGAAAGAAGACGGCCGGGCAGGTCCGACAGACGGCCCGCGCCAAGCTGGCCCATGTTGGCGGCCATGTCCCGGGCCAGGATTTCGACCAGATGGGCCGGTCCCGCATCGCCAAGCGCGCCAAGGGCGTAGTGCCAGGCGCGGCCCAGCATCACGAAGTCGGCGCCAAGGGCAAGCGCGCGCAGGATGTCGAGCCCGCCTTCGATCCCGCCGTCCAGGATCAAAGGCAGGGTGGTGGCCGCGCGCAGGGCGGGCAGGGCCGCGATCGTCGATGGCGCCGCGTCGAACTGCCGGCCCGCGTGGTTCGAGACCCAGATCGCGTCGGCTCCTTCATCCTGCAGCCGTGCCGCGTCGTCGGCATTCAGGACGCCCTTGACGATCAGCGGGCCGTCCCAGGCATCGCGCAGTGCCCGCAGGTAGTCCCAGTCGGGCGAAGTCCGCAAGAGATAGCCGATATGGGCGGTCGAGGACAGGCTGACCTTGTTCTCGGCGTAGCCGTCCATCAGCCGCATCCGCGGCATGCCGTGCTTCAGCGTGCCAAGGGCCCAGGCCGGGCGCCGCGCGACCTGCGCCAGAAGCCGCGGCGTCAGGCGCGGCGGCTGGGTCAGGCCCGACCGGGTCTGGCGTTCGCGCCGGCTTGCGACCGGCACGTCGACGGTCAGGATCAGCGCGCCGAATCCGGCCGCGCGGGCGCGGTTCAGCATGTCCTTGCGAATCTCGGGGTCGCGCGGGGGGTAAAGCTGGAACCAGCCGTGATCGCCCAGTACGGGGGCGAGATCCTCGGGCGTTCGGCTTGCCACGGTGGACAGGCAGTAGGGCAGGCCCGCGGCGGCGGCGGCCCGCGCCAGGCGGCGTTCCGCGTCGGGCCAGATCAACCCCGACATGCCCACCGGCGCCACCCCGAAAGGCAGGGGAAAGTCCTTGCCCATCAGGCGCGTGGACAGGTCGGCGGTCATCTCTCCGTGCAGGATCGAAGGGCGAAACAGCACCCGGTCAAGGTCTGTGCGGTTGCGCCGCTGCGTCGCCTCGGTCCCGGTCGCGCTGTCGAGATATTCCCAGACAAAATGGGGAATGCGCGCACGGGCGCGGGATTTCAGGTCGGAAACGGCAGGGTAACGCTGGTGCAGGTCCATGCCGCAATCCATCGCGATCGGTGCCGGAATGTCCAGTGCGAGAAGTGGAACGGAATGTGAACGTATCTTTAATTTCCATGCGGTGCCGGTTAGATTGCCGGCATGAACAGTTCTGATCCACACGACCCGTCTGGTGCCCCGTCCGGGAGCCTGTCGCTCTCGGCCCGCGCCATGGCTGCGCGCCCCGCGCCCTATCTTGAGGGGCTGAACCCCGCGCAACGCGCCGCGGTCGAGGCGCTGGAGGGGCCGGTCCTGATGCTGGCAGGGGCGGGAACCGGCAAGACCCGCGCGCTGACGGCGCGGATCGCGCATCTGCTGGCGCGCGCCATGGCGCGGCCGAACGAGATCCTGGCGGTGACCTTCACCAACAAGGCCGCGCGGGAGATGAAGGAACGCGTGGGCCGGCTGACCGGTGGGGTGGTCGAGGGCATGCCCTGGATGGGCACCTTCCATTCGATCAGCGTGAAGATCCTGCGCCGCCACGCCGAACTTGTGGGGCTGAAGTCGAATTTCACGATCCTCGACACCGACGACCAGATCCGGCTTCTGAAGCAGGTGATCGCGGCGGCGAACATCGACGAGAAACGCTGGCCGGCGCGCCAGCTTGCCGGATTGATCGACAACTGGAAGAACCGCGCCTGGGGCCCCGAGCAGGTGCCAAGCGCCGAAGCCGGCGCGTTCAACCACATGGGGACGGAGCTTTACGCCGCCTACCAGGCCCGCCTGCTGACGCTGAACGCCTGCGACTTCGGCGATCTGCTTTTGCATGTGGTGACGATCTTCCAGAAGCACGTTGACGTTTTGCAACAATATCAGCGGTGGCTTCGCTTCATTCTGGTCGATGAATATCAGGATACGAACATCGCGCAGTATCTCTGGCTCAGGCTGCTGGCGGCGGGGCACAAGAACATCTGCTGCGTCGGCGACGACGATCAGTCGATCTACGGCTGGCGCGGCGCCGAGGTCGGCAACATCCTGCGCTTCGAAAAGGACTTCCCCGGCGCCAAGGTGATCCGGCTGGAACAGAACTACCGGTCGACCGAACACATCCTGTCCGCCGCCTCGGGGCTGATCGCGGCGAATGCCGGGCGGCTGGGCAAGACGCTCTGGACCGAGGCGAAGGGCGGCGAGAAGGTGCGCCTGATCGGCCACTGGGACGGCGAGGAAGAGGCGCGCTGGATCGGCGAGGAGATTGAAGGGCTGCAATCTGGCACACATCGTGCTGCGCGAGAGAGATTGAATCTGCGCTCAATGGGTATTCATGAGGAGCTTGCGCAACTTGCCAGAGCAGGATTGGGGCGTCCAACACGCCGCCAATTTGTTCTTAACGCATTCAAGACGAAAAGCGCCTACAACAATCAACGAGTCGAGATGCTCGTCAAATGGCTTCTCAGCAAGGATGCCAACTCTTCTCGCTTGTATCAGAGTGTACTCCAAAGCCCACTTGATCGCTTTAGTCTTAATGAAATCGCCATCCTTGTCCGGGCCTCCCACCAGATGCGCGCCTTCGAGGACCGGTTCCTGACCATCGGCCTTCCCTACCGCGTGATCGGAGGCCCGCGGTTCTACGAACGGCTCGAGATCCGCGACGCGATGGCCTATTTCCGGCTGGCGGTGTCGCCCGAGGACAGCCTTGCCTTCGAACGGATCGTCAACACGCCAAAGCGCGGTCTTGGCGACAAGGCGCAGCAGGTCATCCAGCGCCAGGCGCGCGAGGACGGCGTCAGCCTTCTGGAAGGCGCGCGTTACTGCGTGGCGTCCGGCCAGATCGGCGGCAAGGGCGGCGCGCAGCTTCGCCAGCTTGTCGAGGGGGTGGACCGCTGGCACCGCCAGACGCTGGCCGCAGGCTACGACCATGTCCGCCTGGCCGAAACGATCCTCGATGAATCCGGCTATACGGCGATGTGGCAAAACGACAAGACGCCCGAGGCGCCGGGGCGGCTGGAGAACCTGAAGGAACTGGTCAAGGCGCTGGAAAACTTCGAGAATTTGCAGGGATTCCTCGAACACGTCTCGCTTATCATGGACAACGACAGCGAGGACGCGGAAGAAAAGATCACCATCATGACGCTGCACGCCGCCAAGGGACTGGAGTTTCCCGTGGTGTTCCTGCCGGGCTGGGAGGACGGGCTCTTTCCCTCGCAGCGGTCGATGGACGAAAGCGGCCTGCGCGGGCTGGAGGAGGAACGGCGGCTCGCCTATGTCGGCATCACCCGGGCGGAAGAATTGTGCACGATCTCCTTCGCGGGAAACCGGCGGGTCTATGGCCAGTGGCAAAGCCAGCTTCCCTCGCGCTTCATCGACGAGCTTCCTGCCGCCGACGTGGAGGTTCTGACGCCGCCCGGCCTTTACGGCGGCGGCTATGGCGCGGCGGCGCCGCGCGCGCCTGGCCTTGCGGGCGGGATCGAGGAACGCGCCACCCGTGCGGATGTCTACAATTCCCCCGGCTGGAAGCGGATGCAGGCGAACGCGCAAGGCCGGCCGGTCGCGCAACCGCGGGAATCGCGTCACCAGATCATCGACCTTGACGCCGTGTCCGCCTTTGCCGAGGGCGATCGGGTGTTCCACCGGAAGTTCGGCTACGGCACGGTCGAGGGAATCGAGGGCGACAAGCTGGAGGTGAGTTTCGACAAGGCGGGGGTCAAGCACCTTGTGGCAAGCTTCGTCGTCGCGGCCGAAAGCGCGGACGACGTTCCTTTCTGAACGCGGGCATCCGCAGGAATCAGTGACGGAAAAGCCCCCCCGCCGCAGCATCGATCGTTTCGGCGATCGTGGGTGCGCAGGAATGCCATGGAAATGAAAACGGCGGCCCCGGGGAGGAGGGGCCGCCGTCATGACGCAAGCCCCAGGGAGGAGGAGGGGCTTTCGTTTTGTCGTGAAGGTCCGGTGGCGACTCTGGGAGGAGGATGAGCCGCCACCGTCTTCACTGCGTCGCACCCAGGGAGGAGGAGGGGCGCGATCGCATCTTGCTGGGCCCGATCGGCCCGAAACCGGTCCGGCTGCCTGCCGGGGAGGGAAGCCGCGGCGGTGGCAGGGAGGAGGACGCCACCGCCGCGCTTCGGTTCGGACCCCCGAGGGAGGAGGAGGGGGGACCGAGGTTTCCGCGACGACATCAGGGAGGAGGAGGATGCCGCCGCTGTTCCCGCGCCAGGGAGGAGGAAGGCGCGGAGAATTCCTTACTTGCCGTAGGCCGCTTCCACCGCGATCGAGTCGATCATCGTGCGGTTGATGCCCAGATCGGACAGGTCCCGATCCGTCAGGGCGTTGAGTTCACGCACGGTCTGACGGTAGACCCTGTACCGGCCACGCGCATCCTGCAGGTTGCGGAGGAACGCGCCGATCCGGTCGGACAGCCCAAGTTCGACACCGCTAAGAACAGATACATTCGCCATTTTCACACCTTCGTTTCCTTGTCGACGCCGTTCGTGGCGTCCCGCGTCGAGCGCCAGTTGCAGCGCTGTTGGGGCTAACATGAGGCCGATGCTGCGGTTGCACAATAGGTCACTCGATCAATGCCGCCATGCAGAAAATGCATAACAATTGCTGACGTATTTCCGTGCATCTGCCCTGTTTCGGTTCATTTTTTGTGCGCACCGTGTACCTGCCCCTTGCCCTTGCCATGCATCCGTCACAAGTCTGTCGTCAAACCGGAGGAGCCCGCCATGAGCCTGACACGTGATGCCGTCCTGAACGCCCTTGCCCGCGTCGCTTTGCCCGACGGAGGGGATATCGTGAGCCGAGATCTGGTTCGGGCGCTGACCGTCGAGGGTGGCAGCGTAAGATTTGTCCTGGAGGCCCCTGATCCCGATGCCGCCCGGCGCATGGAACCGGTAAGGCAGGCCGCAGAGGGCGCGGTCAGGGCGATGGACGGGGTTTCTTCCGTGTCGGCTGTGCTGACCGCGCATGGCCCGGCCCCCAAGGCGCCGGCGCCCAGTCTCAAGATCGGTGGCCACCCGACACCGCAGGCCGGGCCGCAGCCGGTGGCGGGGGTGAACCGGATCATCGCCATCGCCTCCGGCAAGGGGGGCGTCGGCAAGTCCACGCTGTCATCGAACCTTGCGGTGGCGTTGGCCCGGCAGGGGCGGCGCGTCGGCCTGCTTGACGCCGATATCTACGGGCCGTCGCAGCCCCGGATGATGGGTGTTTCGAAGCGCCCCGCATCGCCCGACGGCAAGACGATCATTCCGCTGACCGCCCATGGCGTCACCATGATGTCGATCGGGCTGATGCTGAAGGAGGACGAGGCCGTCGTCTGGCGGGGGCCGATGCTGATGGGGGCGTTGCAGCAGATGCTGGGGCAGGTCCAGTGGGGCGAGCTTGATGTCCTGATCGTCGATCTGCCGCCGGGGACGGGGGATGTACAGCTGACACTGTGCCAACGTACGCACATGACCGGGGCAATCGTGGTATCGACCCCGCAGGATGTGGCGCTTCTGGATGCGCGGCGCGCCATCGACATGTTCGGCAAGCTCAAGACCCCGATCCTCGGGCTGGTCGAGAACATGTCGACCTATGTCTGCCCCAACTGCGGGCACGAGGCGCATCTGTTCGGTCACGGCGGGGTCGCGGCAGAGGCCGCAAAGCTTGGCCTGCCCTTCCTGGGGGAGATTCCGCTAAGCCTGGACGTCCGGCTGGCGGGCGATGCTGGAACCCCCATCGCGGCGGGCGAGGGGCCGGTGGCCGCATCCTATGCCCAGCTCGCGCGGCGGCTGATCGCCGGCGGCATGGCCTGATCCGGGAAATCACGGGAACGCATCCGTCCCAAAGGTGACGGGCACGGGAAAGGGTGGGAACGCGCGGTCTACCGACGCGCGGGGCTGACTCGAATCAATCAGCACGCCGAGGATTCGGTGATTTTCGGGCTTTCCTCGTGCTTCTGGGGGCGTGCCCCTGTGACTTCTCTGAGAAATCTTGGGAAATCACGGGACATCAGGTTTCATTTTTCATTCCCATATATTGTGCCGCGTTCTTAAGTGTCACCAATTTGTGCCAAGAACTGACAAGATTCTCAGAATATCCAAGCTTTGTTGGCCATTTTTGGCCTGACGGGCGTTGTTGCATCGGCAAGTTTTCTCTTGCTTCCCGTAAATTCCCATGTCATCCCTTGTCTACAGATGAAGACGGGCTCTCAGGGCGAAAAGACCCAAACGGCAAAAGTCAGGTTTCATACAGGCACCCGCTTTCATCGAACCAAGAGATCCGGCGCTCATGCGAGCAGACATCCCCCAGGTGGCAGGGCAGCCGGACAAACCCAGTGATGGGAACGAGGGCGGCGGATCGGGCAGTGGCAGCAGCCCGATCCGCCGTTGTCGTTCCAGGGGCCGGAAACCGGCCCGGGCGCTGGTGGAACGATCCTGGGGACGGGGACAGTAGCAGGAGCGCGGGCCGGTGGCACGCAGGTTCAGAGGGTCGGATACGTTCAAGGTGGACGCGAAGGGTCGCGTTTCCATCCCCGCACCCTTCCGCCGCGTGATCGAGGCCTCCGACCCCGACTGGAAAGAGGGCCTGCGCCCCAACATCGTCATCGTCTACGGCCCCGAAAGCCAGGACTGGCTCGAAGTCTATTCGATGGAAGCCGTTCACGAGATGGACGAACAGATTTCCCTCATGCAGCGCGGCTCGCCCGAGCGGCTGATGATCGAGGAACGCATGTATGGCCAGTCGATCGAAAGCGTGATCGACGACGACGGCCGCCTGACCATCCCGCAGAAACTGCGCGAGAAGGTGGGGCTGTCGGGCGAAGCCTTCTTCATCTCGGCGGGCGACTATTTCCGCATCTGGAACCCGGCCACCTACGAGGCGAAGGCGGCGCGGCGCAGCCAGCGGCTTGCCGACCAGTACCCCGAAGACTTCGATCCGCGGAGCCTGCTGCCGCCCTTGCCGCCGAGGGGCTGAGCGATGGCGGCGACCGAGATCCCGAAGCCGGACCAGGCCCCCCACATTCCCGTTCTGTTGCGGCCGCTGTTAAAGGCGGTCGCACCTGTCTTCGGGATCTGGGTCGATGGAACCTTCGGCGCGGGCGGCTATGCGCGCGGGCTTCTTGAGGCAGGGGCGGAAAAAGTCATCGGCATCGACCGCGATCCGACGGTCTTTGAAATGGCAAGGGACTGGGCCGCCGCCCGGGGCGACCGGCTGGAACTGGTCGAGGGCACGTTTTCCGAGCTTGACGCCATCGCGGGCGGGCCTGTCGACGGCGTCGTCCTTGATCTTGGCGTGTCGTCCATGCAGCTCGATCAGGCGGAACGCGGCTTTTCCTTCCAGAAGGACGGCCCGCTCGACATGCGGATGGCCGACAGCGGGCCGACCGCCGCCGATCTGGTGAACACCGCGACCGAGGCGGAGATCGCCGACATCCTTTACCACTACGGCGAGGAACGCGCCTCGCGCCGGATCGCGCGGGCGATCGTCGCGGGCCGCCCCTTCGCGCGGACGCTGGAACTTGCGGCGGTGATCGAACGCTGCCTGCCGCGGTCCAAGCCCGGCCAAAGCCACCCCGCGACCCGCAGCTTCCAGGCGATCCGCATCGCGGTGAACGACGAATTCGGACAACTTGTCAAAGGGTTGGAGGCGGCGGAACGGGTATTGAAACCCGGCGGAAAGCTCGCGGTCGTCAGCTTTCATTCGCTTGAGGACAGGATCGTCAAGCGGTTCTTCCAGCAGCGGTCGGGCAGCGAGGGGCAGGGCAGCCGCCATGCGCCGGCCCGCGCGACCCGCGCGCCGGCCTTCACCCTTCTGACGCGCCGCGCCATCGGCCCGGACGACGACGAACTGGCCGCGAACCCGCGCGCCAGGTCCGCCCTTCTGCGCGTCGGCATCCGCACCGATGCCCCCGCCGAATCCGCCGACCGCGCCGCGCTTGGCCTTCCGAAACCCGCGCTGATGGGGCTTTGACGATGCGCAGCCTGCTTTACGTCCTCACCGCCTTCGCCGTCATGGGGCTTGCCTTCTGGGCCTACCGGGAAAACTACCACACCCAGGCCGAGGTGGCCGAGGCGCGCCGGCTTCAGGCCGAGATCGCGGATCTGCGGGAACGGCTGGGCGTCCTGAAGGCGGAATGGGCCTATCTGAACCGTCCCGACCGGCTCAGGGCGCTGGCAGAGATCAACTTCGGCCGTCTGGGGCTCTTGCCGATGGAACCGCGCCAGTTCGGCGACGTGCGGGAGGTACCCTATCCCGGGCTGAGCCTTCTGCCGGTCAGCGACGCGGTCGATGCCATCGCGATCGAGGGGGCAAACCAATGATCCGAACGCCGCTTCGCCCGCTGGCCCGTATCCTTTCTGCCCGCGCCAGCGGGGAAAACCCCGACACGATCGAACGCGCCAACCTGCGCGACCGGCACGAGGCGATGCGCGACAAGGCGCGCGCGCGGGCCGAAGGCCGGCTTCTGCTTCTGGGGGCGGCGTTCTTCGCCGCCTTCGCGGTCGTTGGCATGCGGATGGGCGTTCTGGCCACGACAGAGCCCGAGGAGCCGCAGGCGGTCGCCTCCGGCGCGTCGATCCTCGCGCAGCGCGCCGACATCGTGGACCGCCGTGGCCGGGTTCTGGCGACGAACCTCGTGACGCATGCGCTTTACGCCCAGCCGCAGTTGATGGTCGATCCGGCGCGGGCGGCCAAGGGGCTGGCGATCGTCTTTCCCGACCTTGACGAAAAGCAGCTGCTGAAGGACTTCACCGGCGCGCGCAAGTTCCTGTGGATCAAGAAGAAGATTTCGCCCGAACAGATGCAGCTTGTCCACGAGATCGGCGATCCGGGGCTGCTTTTCGGCCCGCGCGAGATGCGGCTTTATCCCAACGGGGCGCTGGCCGCCCATATCCTTGGCGGCGCCAGCTTCGGCCGCGAGGGCGTCGCCTCGGCCGAGGTGATCGGCACCGCGGGGGTGGAGCGCACCTTCGACGCCTGGCTGCGCGATCCGGCGAACAATGGCGCGCCGCTGCAGCTGTCGCTGGACCTGACCGTGCAATCCACGGTCGAGGAGGTGCTGGACGGCGGCATGAAGCTGATGAACGCCAAGGGCGCGGCGGCGGTGCTGATGAAGGTCGACAGCGGGGAAATCGTTTCCATGGTGTCGTTGCCGGACTTCGACCCCAATGACCGGCCGGCGCCGCTGACCAAGGGCGATGCCGGCGACAGCCCGCTTTTCAACCGTGCGGTGCAGGGCGTTTACGAACTCGGCTCCACCTTCAAGATCTTCGCGGTCGGGCAGGCCCTTGATCTGGGCCTTGTCGGTCCCGAGACGATGATCGACACCAAGGGGCCCATGGTCTGGGGCAAGTTCAAGATCCGCGACTTCCACAACTACGGCCCGGCACTTTCGGTGCGCGACGTCATCATCAAGTCCTCCAACATCGGGACCGCCCACATCGCGCAGACCATCGGCGCCGAACGCCAGCAGACATTCCTGAAATCGCTGGGCTTTTTCGAGCCGACGGCGGTCGAGCTGGCCGAGGCCGCATCGGCCCGTCCGATCGTCCCGAGGAAATGGCCGGAGATCACGACGATGACCGTGTCCTACGGGCACGGGCTTTCGGCCAGCCCGTTGCACCTTGCCGCGGCCTATGCCAGCATGGTCAACGGCGGCACCCGTGTGACGCCGACGCTCTTGCGGGCGAAATCGCAGATGACAGGCGCGCGGATCGTGTCCGAAGACACCTCGGCCCGCGTGCGCACGATGTTGCGCGACGTGGTCCGCAAGGGCACCGCGACCTTTGCAGAGGTGCCGGGCTACGAGGTGGGCGGCAAGACCGGCACCGCCGACAAGCCGATGCCCAAGGGCGGATACTACAAGGACAAGGTCATCGCGACCTTCGCCTCGGTCTTCCCGGCGCATGATCCGCAATATGTGCTGGTGGTGTCGCTGGACGAGCCGGTCGAAACCTCGGGCAGCGAACCGCGCCGCACCGCGGGCTGGACGGCGGTTCCCGTGGCGGCAGAGATCATCCGCCGTGTCGCGCCGCTGATGGGGCTCAGGCCCGAGGTTGAACCTTCCACCGAGGGCGGAGTAACACTCGTCAGCAACTGAACCGGGCACGGGGGCCCTTGGACGATGACGAGCGCGACGAAATCGCTGGCCGAACTTGGGCTCACGGCGCAGGGGGGGCGCGAGGCGCGGGTGACGGGGCTAGCGGTGGACAGCCGGCAGGTGAAGCTCGGCAACCTTTTTGCCGCGCTGCCCGGAAGCCGCATCCACGGCGGCGAATTCATCCAGTTCGCCCTGCGCATGGGCGCCGCAGCGATCCTGACCGACCGCGCAGGCGCCGAGATCGCGTCGGCCGAACTTTCCGCATCGGACGCGGCGCTGGTGGTGACCGAAGATCCGCGCCAGGCGCTGGCCTTCGCCGCCGCGCTTTGGTTCGGGCGCCAGCCGGAAACCGTGGTGGCGGTGACGGGCACCTCGGGCAAGACATCCGTCGCGACCTTCACGCGGCAGATCTGGCAGGCGCTGGGGCTGCACGCGGCCAACCTTGGCACGATGGGGGTTCTGGGCGACTTTACCGCGCCGCTCGCGCATACGACGCCCGAACCGATCACGCTGCACCGCCTGCTGGCCGAGATGGCCGGGGCCGGCATCACCCACGCCGCGATGGAGGCATCGTCGCACGGGCTGGATCAGGGGCGGCTTGACGGGGTGCACCTGAAGGCCGGGGCCTTCACCAACTTCAGCCAGGATCACCTGGACTATCACGCTGATTTCGAAGAATATTTCGCTGCAAAGGCCGGGCTTTTCAACCGCGTCCTTCCCGAAGACGCGACCGCCGTCGTCAACATCGACGAGGTGCGCGGCCGCGAGATGGCGAAGATCGCGGGCACCCGCGGGCTTGACCTGATTACGGTCGGACGCGCGCCGCTGGCCGATCTGTGCATCGGGGCGCAGCGCTTCGACGCGACCGGGCAGGATCTGCGCTTCACCTGGAAGGGCGAGGCGCATCTGGTGCGGCTGGCGCTGATCGGCGGGTTCCAGGCGGAAAACGTACTGGCGGCGGCCGGTCTTGCCATCGCGGGCGGAGAGGAACCGGAGGCGGTCTTCAAGACGCTTCACGATCTGACGACGGTGCGCGGCCGGATGGAGCTTGCCGCCAAGCGCGAGAACGGCGCGACGGTCTTCGTCGATTATTCGCACAAGCCCGGCGCGCTCGCCTCGGCGCTGCAGTCGTTGCGCCCGCATGTGATGGGCCGCATCGTCTGCGTCTTCGGCGCGGGCGGCGACCGCGACCGGCTGAAGCGTCCGCTGATGGGGCAGGCGGCGGCGCAATATGCCGATGTGGTGATCGTCACCGACGACAATCCGCGCAGCGAAGACCCCGCCGCGATCCGCGCCGAGGTGATGAAGGGTTGCCCCGAGGCGGCCGAGATCGCCGACCGGGCAGAGGCGATCCTGCGCGGGGTCGATGCCCTGCAACCGGGCGACGCGCTCTTGATCGCGGGCAAGGGGCACGAGACGGGACAGATCATCGGCAACGACATCTATCCTTTCGACGACGCAGAACAGGCAAGCGTGGCGGTCGCCGCGCTGGACGGGAAGATCTGATGGCGGCCCTTTGGACCTCTGCCGAAGCCGAGGCCGCGACGGGCGGACGCGCGACGCGTCCCTTCGCGGCGACCGGTGTGTCGATCGACACCCGCACGCTTTGCTCCGGCGATCTGTTCGTCGCGCTCAAGGATGTGCGCGACGGTCACGACTTTGTCGCCGAGGCCTTGCGCAGGGGTGCCGCGGCGGCGCTTGTGTCGCGCGTCCCGGAAGGGTGCGGGGCCGATGCGCCACTTCTCGTCGTTCCCGATGTGCTGGTAGCACTTTGCGACCTTGGCCGGGCGGGCAGGGCGCGGGCGAAGGCGCGGGTGGTGGCCGTCACCGGTTCCGTCGGCAAGACCTCCACCAAGGAGATGCTGCGCGTGGTCCTGGAGGGGCAGGGCAGCGTCCATGCCGCCGAGGCAAGCTACAACAATCACTGGGGCGTGCCGCTGACGCTGGCGCGTCTGCCCCGCGATGCCGATTTCGCGGTGATCGAGATCGGCATGAACCATCCGGGCGAAATCGCGCCCCTGGCTCGGCTTGCGCGCCCTCATGTGGCGATGATCACCACCGTGGCGCCCGTGCATCTGGAGGCCTTCGCCGACGGCATCGCGGGGATCGCGGCCGAAAAGGCCGCGATCTTCGAGGGGCTGGAACCCGGTGGCGTCGCGATCGTGCCTTCGGGGCTTGAGGTGACGCCGATCCTTCTGGGCGCGGTCGGGCCCGGCATGCGCACCCTTCGCTTCGGCGCGGATGCGGGCGACGACTGGCGCCTTCTGTCGGTGACGCTGTCGCAGGACGCGACGGTGATGAAGGCCGCGCATGCGGGGCAGACGATCCTTTTCAAGCTTGCCACGGCGGGACGCCATTTCGCCGCCAACGCGCTGGGCGTCCTGGCCGCCTCGGCGGCGCTTGGCGCCGATCCTGCGGTCGCGGCCTGCGACCTTGGCCGGTGGACCCCGCCCGCCGGGCGCGGCACCCGCGAGCGCATCTACCTCGATATCGTGGACGAGGCGCAAAGCTTTGACCTGATCGACGATGCGTTCAACGCCAATCCGGCCTCGGTCGGTGCCGCGCTGGACGTGCTGGCGGCGGCCGCGCCGCGCGACGGCGTCGGGCGGCGGCACGAGGGGCGGCGGATCGCCATTCTGGGCGACATGCTGGAACTTGGCCCGACCGAGGCGGCGCTGCATGCGGGCCTTGCCCGCCATCCGGCGATGGCGCGCATTCACCTTGTGCATTGCGTCGGCCCGCGGATGCGCCACCTCTGGCAGGCACTGCCAGAGGCGCGGCGCGGCGAATGGCACGAGACGGCGGCAGCGCTGACGCCGCGCGCGCATCTTCTGGCCGATGCAGGCGATGTGGTGCTGGTCAAGGGTTCCAAGGGGTCCAAGGTCAGCATCGTGGTTGACGGACTGCGGAAACTGGGGCAACCGGGCGCGGGCGAAACGCGGGGAAGGGACTAGATGCTTTACTGGCTTGAACGCCTTTCGGACGGCGGCGACATCTTCAACCTCTTCCGCTACATCACCTTCCGCGCGGGGGGCGCCTTCTTCACCGCGCTGATCTTCGGCTTCATCTTCGGCCAGCCGCTGATCAACCTTCTGCGCCGCAAGCAGAAAAAGGGCCAGCCGATCCGCGACGACGGCCCGCAGACCCATTTCGCCAAGGCGGGCACACCGACGATGGGGGGGCTCCTGATCCTGTCGGCGATGCTGGTGGCGACGCTTCTGTGGGCGCGGCTCGACAATCCCTATGTCTGGATCGTGCTGTTCGTGACCTTCGCCTTCGGCCTGATCGGCTTTGCCGACGACTACGCCAAGGTCACCAAGCAGAACACCAAGGGGGTCTCGTCGCGGGTCCGCTTTGCCATCGGGCTGCTGATCGCGGCGCTCGCGGGTGCTGCGGCAGCCTGGGTGCATCCGGCGGATCTGACCAATCAGCTTGCCGTTCCGGTCTTCAAGAACCTGCTGATCAACCTTGGGATCTTCTTCGTCCCCTTCGCGATGATCGTCATTGTCGGCGCGGCCAATGCGGTGAACCTGACCGACGGGCTCGACGGGCTGGCGGTCATGCCGGTGATGATCGCCGCGGGCACTCTGGGCGTCATCGCCTATGCCGTCGGCCGCGTGGACTTCACCCAGTACCTGGAGGTCCACTATGTCCCGGGCACCAGCGAGATCCTGATCTTCTGCGCCGCGCTGATCGGGGGCGGGCTCGGGTTCCTTTGGTACAACGCCCCGCCCGCCGCCGTTTTCATGGGCGATACCGGGTCGCTTGCGCTGGGCGGCGCGCTGGGCGCCATCGCGGTCGTGACAAAGCACGAGATCGTGCTGGCGATCGTCGGCGGCCTTTTCGTGGTCGAGGCGCTGTCGGTGATCATCCAGGTCGCCTATTTCAAGCGCACCGGGCGGCGTGTCTTCCTGATGGCACCGATCCACCATCACTTCGAAAAGAAGGGCTGGGCAGAGCCGCAGATCGTCATCCGCTTCTGGATCATCTCGCTCATCCTTGCGCTCATCGGTCTTGCGACACTGAAGCTGCGCTGAAGGCGGTGGCGCTGGCGGCCACCGGGCGACTAGGATAGGCCCTGTGGCAAAACTGGGGGGCCGCGCGTGTATCTTCGCTCCACCTTTCCGTCCGGCACCGCCGAAGAGGCGTTGGCCACCGCGATCGACGCCATCGGGCGGCCGGAGTTCGTGCCCGCCACGCTGGATTATCTGCGCCTTGTCGCGCCCTTCCACGGGTGCCTCGCGCTTCTGTTCGAAAGCGACAAGCGGCCGGTCCATGTCTATGACAACATCCGCGCGGAGCGCCGCGCGGTGGTCATCGACCGCTATCTGGACGGCGCCTATCTGCTGGACCCGTTCCGGGAGTATTTCCTGAACAGCCGTGGCGATGCGGTCGCCCGCCTCCGCGAGGTTGCGCCCGACCGGTTCCGGAACTCGACCTACTACCAAAGCTACTATAGCCATATCCGGCTCAGGGACGAGATCGGCATCTTCGTGGGGCTGGCCAACGGCAAGACGCTTTTCTTCTCGATCGCCCCGGTTGATGAGCGGCGCGAATTCACGCAGGGCGACGCGCGCGGGCTGCGCCGGGTGCTGCCGGTTCTCGCGGCGCTGTGCCGGCGTCACTTCGACCGGTATGAACCGGGCGATAGCGGTGCGAATTCGGTCAATGTCGAGGAAGTGCTGACCCAGGGCGCCGGATCGTGCCTGTCGCCGCGCGAAGGCCAGATCGCCGCGCTCATCCTCAAGGGGCATTCGACCGAAGCCATCGCGCGGCTGATCGGCATTTCGGGCGGGACGGTCAAGCTGCACCGCAAGAACATCTACCGCAAGCTTGGAATTTCGTCGCAGGGCGAACTGTTCAACCTGCTGTTGTCCGAAATCGCGCGGGCCTGACCGGTTTCCGCCGTATCCCCCCACCCCTCCAATATATCCCAAGAGGGGTATTTACACCCGCACGTGCAGCCCTCAGTCTGGAAATCAACAAGCCGGCGGCGGCACGACCGCGCCAGGCACGACAGGGAAAGAACAGCGGAGGACGGGACTTGGGCTCGGACGACGGCTTTATCGAAATCATCGATGTAACCAAGGCTTTCGGCCCCGCCGACCGGCGCGTCTATGCCCTTGGCGGGGTTGCCGCGACGATCCGGCGGGGGGAGTTCTTCACCCTTCTGGGCCCTTCGGGCTGCGGCAAGACCACGCTTTTGCGGCTTATCGCCGGGTTCGAGCTTCCCACCTCGGGCGAGATACGGCTGGACGGGCAGGAAATCGGCCACCTTCCCCCCTTCAGGCGCCCGGTCAACACGGTCTTCCAGAACTACGCGCTTTTCCCGCACATGACGGTGGCGCAGAACATCGGCTTCGGGCTCGAGATGCTGGGCAAGCCCAAAGCGGATATCGCGGCGACGGTCGAACGGATGCTGGCGCTGGTGAAGATGACCGATCTGGCCGGGCGACGCACCGACCAGCTTTCGGGCGGCCAGCAGCAGCGCGTGGCGCTGGCGCGCGCGCTGGCGCCGCAGCCCAAGGTCCTGCTACTGGACGAACCGCTTTCGGCGCTTGACCTGAAGCTGCGCAAGGAAATGCAGGTCGAGCTGAAACGCATCCAGCTTGAGACCGGCATCACCTTCATCTTCGTCACCCACGACCAGGAAGAGGCGCTGACGATGTCCGACCGGATCGCGGTGATGTCCGGCGGCAAGATCCTGCAGATCGGCACGCCACGGGAAATCTACGCGCATCCGACGAACCGTTTCGTCGCCGATTTCATCGGCGAGACGAATTTCATCCGCGCCAGGGTTCAGGGCGGCAAGGCCATCGTCGGCGGCGAGGTGGAGGTGCCGCTGCCCGCCGCCCCGGCGCAGGGGGAGGTCACGCTGGCGATCCGGCCAGAACACCTGCGCCTTGTCGCCAAAGGCACGGCGGGGGCGCTGACCGCGACGGTGGGCGACGCCGTCTATTTCGGGACCGACAGCCATGTCCATCTGACGCTTGGCGACGGCACCGGCATCGTCGTGCGCCAGCAGACGGACCCGGACGGCCGCGAGGGGCCGGCGCCGGGTTCGGTCCTTGGCGTCAGCTTCCCGCCCGCCGCCGTGCAGGTTCTGGAGGACTGACGATGCGGGAGACGGAAGCCACGCGCGAGGCGGCCCAGGTTCGGCGCAACTGGCTCCTGAGCCTTCCGGCGCTTCTTCTGCTGGCGGCCGGCGCGATCGGTCCGCTATTCATCATGTTGATCTATTCGTTCCTGACGCCGGGCAAATACGGCAATGTCGAATGGATCTTCTCGCTCGATGCCTGGCGCGGCATCCTGTTCACGCGCGACATCTTCGACGAGACGCTGAAGCTTGCCGACGCGCATCTGACGATCTTCTGGCGCTCCGTCCGGCTGTCCTTCCTGACGACGGTCTTCACCTTTGTCGTGGGTTTTCCGACCGCCTGGTTCATCGCGACGCGCCCGCCGCGCTGGCGCGCGTTCTGGCTGTTCCTGATCACGATTCCCTTCTGGACCAACCTGCTGATCCGCACTTTCGCGATCAACCAGATCATCCGCAACGAAGGGTTCCTCAACACCTTCCTGATCAAGATCGGCGTGATCTCGGAACCCTTGAACCTGCTTTACACCGACCTCGCGGTCTTTCTGGGGATGACCTATGTCTACCTGCCGCTGATGGTCCTGCCGCTTTACGCCGCGATAGAGCGTTTCGATCACCGCCTGCTGGAAGCCGGCTACGACCTTTACGCAAGCCGCCTTGCGGTCCTGCGCCGGATCATCTTTCCGACCGTCAAGCCGGGGATCATCGCGGGGTCGATCCTGGTCTTCATCCCCTCGCTTGGCGCCTATGTGACGCCGCGCATCCTGGGGGGCGGGCGCAACATGATGATCGGCAACTTCATCGACCTTCAGTTCGGGCAGGGCCGCAACTGGCCGCTGGGCGCATCGCTTTCGGTGATGCTCCTGGTCGTCGTCACCGCCGCCCTCCTGATCTATGTGCGCTTTGCGAACCGGGATCGCGGACATGGCTAGCAGAACCTTCACCGCCAGCCGCCTGCCAGGCTTCGCGACCGTCGCCATCGTCGTGTTCATCGCGCTCTACATGCCGATCGCGATGCTGATGATCTATTCCTTCAACGCGGGCGATTCGATCGCGATCTGGGACGGGTTTTCCTTCCAGTGGTACGAACGGGCCTGGGAAAACGAGAAGGTCAAGGAAGTCACGATCCGGTCGCTGGTCATCGCCGGTTCGGCGGCGACCATCTCGACCGTGGCCGCGACGATGGCGGCGCTCGCCACGACACGGAAAAAGCCGTTCCGCGGCCAGACCGGGATCTATGTGGCGATCAACCAGCCGCTGATGGTGCCCGAGATCGTGACCGCCGTGGCGCTGCTGATATTCTTCGCGGCGATCAAGGTGGCGACCGGCTACCAGGGCCTTGGCTACCTGATTCTGGCGCATTCCGCCTTCTGCATTCCCTTTGCCTACCTGCCGATCCGGGCGCGGCTTGAGGGGATGGACCTGACGCTGGAGACCGCCGCCGCCGATCTTTACGCGACGCCATGGTGGACGTTCCGCCGTGTCACGCTGCCCCTTCTTGCCCCCGGCATCGTCGCCGGGATGATGCTGGCCTTCGTCACGTCGCTGGACGACGTGGTGATCACGCTCTTTGTGAAATCGGCCGGCCAAGATACGCTTCCGACTTACCTGCTTGCCCAGATTCGGCGGCAGGTGACCGGCGAGGTGAATGCCATTTCCACGGTCCTGCTGGCACTCACTGTCATACTGCTTACGACCTTTTTCCTGCTGACGCGGAAGCGGTCGTAACGGGACCGAAAACAGGGAGTTCAGAATGAAAAAACACCTCACCGCCATCGCCGTTCTTCTTGGCTCTGCTGGCATGGCCCTTGCCGAGGGCGAACTGCAGCTTTTCAACTGGGGCGACTACACCAACCCCGAACTGATCAAGAAGTTCGAGGACGAGACCGGCATCAAGGTCACGATCACCGATTACGACAGCAACGACGCCGCCCTTGCCAAGATCGAGGCCGGTGGACACGGCTTCGACCTGGTCGTGCCCTCGGCCAACTACGTCCAGATCTACGTCGAAAAGGGCCTGGTGCAGGAACTTGACCTGTCCAAGCTCTCCAATCACGGCAACATCGCGCCGCAGTGGATGGAATCGTCCTACGATCCGGGCCGCAAGTTCTCGGTTCCGTGGCAGTGGGGGTCTACCGGCGTTGCGGTGAACAAGACCGCCTATTCGGGCGACATCAACACCTCGGCCATCTTCATGGACCCGCCGGAAGAACTGGTCGGCAAGGTCAACGTCACGCCCGAGATGAACGACGTTCTGTCGCTGGCCATCATGTACGAGGGCGGCGAGCCCTGCACCGAGGATACCGAGATTCTGAAGAAGGTCCGCGATGCGCTGCTCGAGGCGAAGCCCAAGTGGCAGTCGATGGACTACGGCATGACCGAGAAGATGGCGGCCAACGACGTCATGGCCTCGGTCTACTGGAACGGCGCGATCTTCCGCGCGCGTCTCCAGAACCCCGATGTGGTCTACGGCTATCCGAAGGAAGGTTATCCGCTGTGGATGGACCAGGTGATGCTGTTGTCGGACGCCAACAACACCGAGGAAGCCTACAAGTTCCTCGACTTCATCATGGTGCCCGAAAACGCCGCCCTGATCTCGTCTTTCGCGCGTTATGCGAACGGCATCACCGGGTCCGAGGCCTTCATGCCCGAGGACATGAAGGACGCGCCGGAAATCAACGTGCCGGCGGAATTCGCGGCGGCCGGGCATTTCCTGCCCACCTGTTCGCCCAAGGCGCAGGAATACTACACCGCGATCTGGACCGAACTCCAGAAGTGATGGTGCGGGCCGCGACAGGCCCGAACCGCCGGGGGGCGGCTGCGCCCCCCGGATCCCGCCCAGACAGAGCCGCGCCATGACAGATCACGGACCGGGCCCCGGTCCCAGGCCGCGCACGGCGCGCGAACTGGGGATCATGAAGGGTTTCCCGCCGCCCCCCGAAAAGATCCCGACCCCCTGGAACTGGGACCTGGCACCGTTCAACCGGCACACCTTCCTCAACGTGCGCAGCTTCGTGCCGACGGTCGAGGTGCGGGCGGATGCCGCGCGAAGCCGCCCCTTGCCGCGCGCCGACGCGGCGGTGGATGCGCTGACCTTCGCCGCCCACGACGGCAGCGTGAAGACCGTGGCGCAGATGCTGGCGGAAACCTATACCGACGGCTTCATCGCGCTGTCCGGCGGCCGCGTGGTGGCGGAACACTACTTCAACGAGATGACCCCCGCGACGCTCCACCTGTCGCAATCGGTGGCGAAGTCCGTCGTCGGCATCCTGGCCGGCGTCCTGTGGGGCGAGGGGCTTCTGGACCCCGATGCGCCCCTGACCGACTACGTTCCCGAACTGGCCGGCTGCGGCTACGCGGGCGCGACGGTGGGACATGTGCTCGACATGCAGTCGGGCGTGCGCTTCGTAGAGGAATATGCAGACCCCGAGTCGGACATCGGCCAGCTTGACATCGCTTGCGGCTGGAAACCCGCGCCGCCGCATTATTCCGGGCCGATGACGCTGCGCGACCAGATCCTCGGGCTCAGGCAGGCCCGTCCGCACGGCGAGGTGTTCGAATACCGTTCGATCGAAACCGACGTGCTGGCCTGGGCGATGGAACGCGCGGCGGGGCAGACCCTCGCCGACCTTCTGGGCACCCGGATCTGGGGCCCGATCGGCGCCGAACGCGACGCTTCCTTCACGGTGGACCGGGCAGGCACCGCCCTGGCCGACGGCGGCTTCAACGCCACCTTGCGCGACTACGCGCGCTTTGCGCTGATGGTCGCCGCGGGCGGGCGCTGGGACGGGCGGCAGATCGTGCCCGAGGCCTGGATCGACGACATCGGGCGCTGCGAACCCGGCAAGTTCCTGGGCGACTACCGGGCGCTGGCGCCGCGCGGGGCCTACCGCCGCAAATGGTGGGTGATGGACGCCGAACATGGCGATTTCTGCGCGCGCGGCATCTTCGGGCAGATGATCTATGTCGATCGCAAGGCCGATTTCGTCGCCGTCAAGCTTTCGACCTGGCCCGACTACCTGATCCCCGCCTTCACCGCCGACGCGCTGGCGGCCATGCGCGCGATCCGCGACGTCTGCCGATAGCGCGTGCCGGGTGCGACGCCGCCTTGACCTCGCCCCGGCGCGCGCGCTTTAAGGGGGACGGACAGTTTTCCGCGCGAAAGGAGCACGATCATGGCCTTTACCCTTCCCGACCTTCCCTATGCACACGATGCGCTTGCCTCGCTTGGCATGTCGAAGGAGACGCTCGAATATCACCACGACCTTCACCACAAGGCCTATGTCGACAACGGCAACAAGCTGATCGCCGGGACCGAATGGGAAGGCAAGTCGCTGGAAGACATCGTGCGCGGCACCTATCAGGCCGGCGCCGTCGCCCAGAACGGCATCTTCAACAACGCCAGCCAGCACTGGAACCACAACCAGTTCTGGGAAATGATGGGCCCGGGCGGCAAGGCGATGCCGGGCGAACTGGAGCGTGCGATCACCGAAAGCTTCGGCTCGGTCCAGAAGTTCAAGGACGACTTCGCCGCCGCCGGTGCCGGTCAGTTCGGGTCCGGCTGGTGCTGGCTGGTCAAGGACAAGGACGGCAGCCTGAAGGTCACCAAGACCGAAAACGGCGTCAACCCGCTGTGCTTCGGGCAGACCGCGCTTCTGGGCTGCGACGTGTGGGAACACTCCTACTACATCGATTTCCGCAACAAGCGCCCCGCCTACCTCACGAACTTCCTCGAAAAGCTCGTGAACTGGGAAAACGTCGCCTCCCGGCTCTGACGCCCCGGGACGCCGGGTGCTGACCCGACGCGCAATCCTGAAGGGCCTGCTGGGAACGTTCCTGGCGGGCCTTTTCGTTTCCGCCTACGGCTTCTTCGTCGAACCCGCGCTCAGGCTCAGGGTGCGGCGCTGGCGGCTCGCATCGCCCGGTTGGCGGGGCGGACCGCTGAAGATCGCGATCCTTGCCGATCTGCACATGGGCGAACCCTGGGTCAGCCTGGCGCGGTTCGAACGCATCGTGGCGCGGACCAACGCGCTGGGCGCGGACCTGATCCTTCTTCTGGGCGACTACGAGGCCGGGCATCGCTTTGTCTCGGACAGCGTGCCAATGGCGGATTTCGCCCGTGTCGCGGCGGGTCTTTCCGCCCCGCTCGGGCGCTATGCGATCCTTGGCAACCACGACTGGTGGCACGACCGCGCGGCGCAGGCGCGCGGCGGCGGGCCGAACCGCATCGCCGGGCTCTTGCGCGACGCGGGCGTCCCGGTCCTGCAGAACAAGGCGCTGAAGATCGGCGGCGGCGCCGCGCCGGGACCGTTCTGGCTGGCGGGGCTCGACGATCAGGTGGCCCTGCTGCGCCGGGGCGGCGGCTACCGTGGCCTTGACGACCTGCAAGGAACGCTGGCGCAGATCACCGACGACGCGCCGGCGATCCTTCTGGCCCATGAACCCGACATCTTTCCCCGCGTGCCGGACCGCTTCGCGCTGACGCTGTCGGGACATACGCATGGCGGGCAGGTGCGGATCTTCGGCTGGTCACCGATGGTGCCCTCGGCCTATGGCAACCGCTATGCCTATGGCCCGGTGCGCGAAGGCGCGCGTGACATCGTGGTGTCGGGCGGGATCGGCTGTTCGATCCTGCCCGTCCGCTTCGGTGTTGTGCCAGAGATCACGGTGGTGGAGCTCACGGCGGCCTGAAGTGACGGCGGCCTGAAGTGGGGGGGCCGATGTGGACCCTATCCGAAAGCCTCGGACAACCGCGCCCGGACGGCATCCACATCGGGGGCAACCGTCACGAAATCGCGCAGCGACGGGTCGGCGAAACCCTCTTCGACGATCCGGTCCACCGTGGCGATCAGCGGATCCCAGTAGCCTTCGGTGTTCAGCACGATGATCGGCTTTGCGTGCAGGCCAAGCTGGCGCCAGGTCAGCACCTCGAAAAATTCGTCCAGCGATCCGCCGCCGCCGGGCAACACGACGATCGCGTCGCAGTTCATGAACATGACCTTCTTGCGTTCGTGCATCGTCTCGGTCACGACAAAGGCGGTCAGGTCGCGCTTGCCGACCTCGCGGCGGAACAGGTGTTCGGGAATGACGCCAAAGGTCTGCCCGCCGGCCACTTGCGTGGCGCGGGCGACCTCGCCCATCAGCCCCACGTCGCCGGCGCCGTAGACAAGGCGCCAGCCCATCGCGGCCAGCATCGTGCCGGTGTCGCGCGCGGCGCGGGCATAGGCGGGCCGGGCCCCGTGACGGGAACCGCAATAGACGCAGACGGATTTGACGGTCGGGCTCATGGCATGGTCCTCAAGGTTCTTTTGACCGGTGATAGCGGCGTTGCTAAGGTCGCTCAAGCAACCGCCCGAGGGAAGGCGGCGAAGGGGATGGAAAGCATGAGTGAAGAAAGCAGGGGCACGCCCGCCGGCAACCGGATGTTGTGGGCTGCCGGGGGCGTCGGGTCGGCCGTCGTGCTGGCGCTGATCTGGTTCCTGGGGCTGCGCCCGGATGCGCAACTGCCCGTGCCGCTTGCGAGCGCGCCCGAGACAGCATCCCCCGAGACAGCATCCCCCGAGACAGCATCCCCCGAGGTTACAGCCCCCGCCGCGGGAGAGCAGGCGGCAGAACCCGGCCCGTCCGAACAGCCCGACCCCACGACAGCCGATGCCGCCACTACCGAAGCTGCGACGACGGAACCCGCCGCCCCGGCGACGACAAGCGCCGGTTCCGAAGCGGACATGCCGGCCTTCGACACCATGCGGGTCGATGCGGATGGCGCAGCGCTTGTCGCAGGCCGGGCGGCACCCGGGGCAGAAGTATCGATCCTGGCGGACGGGGTGGCCGTCGCAAGGGCCGTGGCCGACGGGGCGGGAAAGTTCGCGGCGTTCTTCAGCCTGCCACCCTCGGATCAGCCGCGCGTGCTGACCCTGTCTTCGGGACCCGAGGGCGCGGCGGTCGCGTCGGCCGAAAGCGTCATTGTCGCCCCCTTTGCCGCGCCGGAAACTGTACAAACCGCGGCGGCGGAAGATGCCGCAACCACTTCCGAGGCGACTGAACCGGCGGCAAGCGCAACGGTCGCAGACGAAGCGGCGACAAAGGAAACGACGGCCGATCCCGCTGCCGCCGATGAGACGGCGCAGGTTGCGGCAGGCACGCCTGCGGCGGCGCCTGAAGTCCTGGTGGTGGACGAAAACGGTGTGCGGAAGCTCAACGACAATGCTCCGGCCACCGAAGTGACAATCGATACCATCAGTTACGATACCGAAGGCAACGTGATCGTCGCGGGCCGTGGCACCGCAGGAAGCTTCGTGCGGCTCTATCTTGATGACAAGCCGGTGGCCATCGTGCAGGTCGGCGGCACCGGAAGCTGGAGCGCCGGCTTGTCCGGCATCGCCGCGGCGGTCTACCGCCTGCGTGTCGATCAGATCGATGCCAATGGCAAGGTCCTGTCGCGTGCCGAAACGCCCTTCCAGCGGGAGGCACCGGAAACCGTCGCCGCGGTTCTCGACAAGACCGTTGCGCAACCCGTCGCGCCTGAGACATCGACGCCCGAAACGCCTGCACCCGAAACCGACATGGCTGAAACCGCCACGCCCGAGACGGCGATGGCCGCAACGGTGGCCCCGGAAGCGTCCCTGGACGCATCATCGGCCGCGTCGGAACCTTCCGCCGGCGCGCCCGCCACTTCGACGAACGAGGCTGCCGAGGCAGTGGCATTGGCCGAAGCTCTTCCGACTGAGCCGACAGCCCCCACCCCGGCCGCCCCCGGCAAGGTGACCGGCGCCAGGATCGTCACCGTCCAACCGGGATCGACGCTTTGGGGAATCGCGACGGAAAACTACGGCGACGGTTTCCTTTACGTCCGCGTGTTCGAGGCGAACCGAGAACAGATCCGCAATCCGGACCTGATCTACCCCGGCCAGATCTTTACGGTGCCTTCGGCGTCGAACTAGCGTCAGGGGCGCAGCAGGCGCAGACCTCCGGGTCTGACCGGCAGCAATCGTTCAGCAGATAACCGATGACATGGCCCATCCGGGCCGTGTCGACGGTGTAGATCACGTTGCGCGATTCCCGCCGGCCCGAAATCAGCCCCGCCTGTTCAAGCTGCGCGAGGTGGAACGAAAGGCGCGAGGCCGACACATCCAGATGGCGCGCGATCTCGCCGGCGGGCATTCCGGCGGGCCCGCGTCCGATCAGCGCCCGTACCAGTTCCAGCCGCGTGCCGTTGGCCAGCGCCGCCAGCGCGGCAAGGACTCGACTCTGTTCCATATTTCAACTACTCATGAATCGTTGAAACGATAGCCCCTTGATAGGCGAAGCCCGCCCTGCGATCAAGCGGCGGGAAATGCGTGGATCTCAGCATGAGCGACAAGACGACCGAGCGGAGCAGTAACATCCGGACCCTGCGCAGGGTCGCGCCCTATCTTTGGCCGAAGGGCGAGGGCTGGGTGAAGCGGCGCGTGGTGCTGTCGCTGACGGCGCTTTTGATCGCGCGGCTCGTCTCGGTCTCGACGCCGTTCTTCTACAAGGCGGCGGTCGATTCGCTCGGGGGCGAAACCCGGGGGGAGGCCTGGCTTCTGGCGATCGGCGCGATCGGGTTGACGGTGGCCTACGGCGTCGCAAGGCTGAGCGCGGTCGGCTTCAACGAATTGCGTGACGCGATTTTCGTACGGGTCGGCCAAAGGGCCCTGCGCAAGCTCGCGCTTGAGACGTTCCGCCACATCCACCGGCTGTCGATGCGCTATCACATCACCCGCAAGACCGGCGGGCTGTCGCGGATCATCGAACGCGGGGTGAAGGGCGTCGATTTCCTCTTGCGCTTCATGCTTCTGTCCGTCGGGCCGCTGATCCTTGAACTGTCGCTTGTCACGATCATCTTCGCGGTGGTCTTCGACTGGCGCTACGCGGTCGTGGTGATGATCACCATCGCGCTCTACGTCACCTATACGTTCAAGATCACCGAGTGGCGGGTAAAGATCCGCCGCCAGATGAACGAACAGGACACCGACGCGAACCAGAAGGCCATCGACAGCCTTCTGAACTTCGAGACGGTCAAGTATTTCGGCGCCGAGGGGCGCGAGGCGGACCGCTATGACGTTGCGATGGCGGGCTATGAAAAGGCGGCGGTCAAGACCGGGCAGTCGTTGTCGGCGCTGAACTTCGGCCAGTCGCTGATCATCACCACCGGGCTGGTGATCGTGATGGTGATGGCGGCGATCGGCGTTCAGCAGGGGATACTGACGGTGGGCGATTTCGTCATGGTCAACGCCTATATGATCCAGATCACCATGCCGCTGAATTTCCTTGGCACCGTCTACCGGGAAATCCGCCAGGCGCTGGTGGATATGGGCGAGATGTTCGATCTTCTGGGCCAGCCGGCCGAGATCGTGGACAAGCCCGGCGCGCCGGATCTGAAGGTTTCAGGCGGCGAAGTGATGCTGGACGACGTGTCCTTCGCCTACGATCCTGCCCGCCCGATCCTCAAGGGCGTCAGCCTCAGGGTGGGTGCGGGCGAAACCGTGGCGATCGTGGGGCCGTCGGGGTCCGGCAAGTCGACCATCGGGCGGCTCCTGTTCCGGTTCTACGACGTGACCGGCGGTGCGCTCAGGATCGACGGGCAGGATCTGCGCGACGTGACGCAGGACAGTGTCCACCGACTGATCGGCGTGGTGCCGCAGGACACGGTGCTATTCAACGACACGGTCTACTACAACATCGCCTACGGCCGCCCCGAGGCCCCGAGGGAGGAACTGATCGCTGCCGCCAGAGCCGCCAAGATCCACGATTTCATCATGTCGCTGCCCGAGGGCTACGAGACGAAGGTGGGCGAACGCGGGCTGAAACTGTCAGGTGGCGAAAAGCAGCGGGTGGGCATCGCCCGCACGATCCTGAAAAACCCGCCGATCCTGCTTCTGGACGAGGCGACATCGGCGCTCGACACCCAGACCGAACGCGACATCCAGGAAAGCCTGAAGGAAATGGGGCAGGGGCGCACCGTCATCACCATCGCACACCGGCTTTCGACCATCGCCGACGCCGACCGGATCGTCGTTCTGGAAAAGGGCGAGATCGTCGAAGAGGGCCGGCACGAGGCGCTTCTGGCGCACGGCGGGCGCTATGCCGCGATGTGGGCGCGCCAGTCGGCCGAAAGCGACGACGCCTCCGAACCCCGCCGTTCGGTGCGGGACGAATTCGAAGGCTCGGATGAACGCGTCTTCTACAAGAAGTATCAGCGGCTCCCCTCGGGCGGCTGAGGCCGCCCGGGCCTATTCCGCCGCTCTGAGCGGGGACGGTTCCACCGGCTTGTCCTCCCCCGTTCCGGCCGGCACCGGGGCCTGCGGTTCTTCGTCCCACAGGATCTCGGGGCTGCCCAGCTTGCGCGCGGCGCCCGCCAGGGCAAGGTCGCGGGCGGCGCGGCTGCCCGCGCCCATCGACAGCGCCTGCAGCCGGCGGACCGACCGGAAGGCCCCCGTCTCGATCCAGACCCTGAGCGCCAGAAGCGAGGGGGTCAGCACCAGGGTCAGGACCGTCGCGATGCCAAGGCCAAAGACCACGGCGGTGGCCAACTGCTTCCACCAGAGCGCGGTCGGGCTGTCGACCGAATAGCCGCCGCCGAAGAAATCCAGGCTGAGGCCGAACATCATCGGCGCAAGCCCCGCCATGGTGGTGATCGTGGTCAGAAGGACCGGGCGGATGCGCGCCTCTGCGGTGCGGGTGATCGCCTCGATCCGGGGCATGTACTGGCTGAATTCCTGATAGGTGTCGATCAGCACGATGTTGTTGTTCACCACGATCCCCGCCAGCGCGACGATCCCCGTCCCGGTCATGATGATGGAAAAGGTCTGGTCCATGACCAGCATCCCGATCAGCACGCCCGTTGTCGACAGCACCACCGCAATCAACACAAGTGCGGTGTTGTAGAAGGAATTGAACTGCGCCAGCAGGATGACGAACATCAAGCCAAGCGCCCCCGCGAAGGCCTTCATCAGGAAGGCCTGGCTTTCGGCCTGCTCCTCCTGGTCGCCAGTCCATTGCCAGTCGACTCCCGCGGGAAGGGGGTTTTCTTCCTCCAGCCATTTCGTGACGACAGCGATGCGTTCGTTCGCGTTCACCGGCTGGCCATCGGCAGTGGTGATTCCGGTTTCCACATCCGCCTTGACGTCGAAGTAGCGTTTCTGTCCGAACCGGTCGATGCGGCCAAGCTTCGGGACCGGGTGGCGGGTGACGAAATTCGCAAGCGGTACCAGCCCTTCGCCCGTCCGCACCTTCAGCGTGTCGAGCGTCGACAGGAACCGGTCCTGTTCGGGCAGTCGGACGCGGATCTCGATCTCCTCGTCGGAACTGTCCACCCGCATCGTGTCCAGAAGGATGCCGCGGGTGACAAGCTGGACCATGCCGCCCACGGTTGCCACGTCGGCGCCATAGCGGCCCGCCTTTTCGACATCCACGTCGATCTGCCAGTCGATCCCGGGCAGGGGGCGCGTATCCTCGATCGCCTTTACCCCTTCAAGCGCGGCGAACTTGGTCTCAACCGTCCTGACCGCAGCATCCAGGGCCGCGAAGTCGTCGCCGGTCAGGCGCAGGTGAAGGGGTTTTCCCGATGCGGGCCCGCGCGACTGGCTGAGGGATTCGACACGGATGCCCGGGATCTGTTCAAGCCGCGCGACCAGCCGGTCCAGGACAAGGTCGCCGTCAAGCTCGGGGTTGTCCTTGCGCGTCTCCCAGCGCTGCATCTCCACCTGGACCTGGGCGACGGTGTCCAGCGGTGCCTGTGCGCCGCCGTTGTTCTGGTCGATCCCGCCCTGTCCGGCGAAGGCGAAGACCGAATGGATGCCAGGCGTATCCAGCACGATCGATTCCGCCTCACGCAGGATGGCGTCCTTTTCCTCAAGCGACAGGTTGCCGCGGGCGCGCAGATAGATGATCGCCTGTTCCGTCTCGCTCTCGACAAAGAACTCGACGCCCTTCGAATGCTGGCCGTAGTAGCCGAAGACCGAGATCACGACGAAAACCACCCCGGCGATGGTCACAAGCGGCATGACCGGATTGCCGGCGATGAAGTTGATCAGGTGGCCAAAGGGCGACCGCCGGTATCCCGCGCGGATCGGGCGAAGCCGTGAGGCGGGTTTCGCGGCCTCAAGCGTGATCGAGCCGAGGATCGCGCCCAGCATGAAGACAGCCGCCCCGGGGACTGAGGCAAGGATGCCCGCATCGGCGGGGCGTGTGCCGGACAGATAGCCGGGGTTCAGCATCAGCATCGCGCCGACGAAGATCGTGGCCATCGCTGGCACGACCAGCGCGGCGCGCAAGGCCCAGGGCAGCGGTTTCAGCAGCCCGGCGATTCGTTCGAACTTGCGCGTCGCGCGGCCCGCGACGCCGCCCATCACCGGCAGGTAAATCAGCGCGACGACAAGCGATGCCGACAGCACGAAGATCAGTGTGACCGGCAGCATCCCCATGAATTCGCCGGGAATACCCGGCCAGAACAGCATCGGCAGGAAGGCACACAGCGTCGTCGCGGTCGACGATACGACCGGCCAGAACATGCGCTGCGCCGCCTCGGTATAGGCGCGCATCGGTCCCTGTCCCTCGGTGATGCGCTTGTCGGCGTATTCGACGATGATGATCGCCCCGTCGACCAGCATCCCCACGGCCAGGATCAGGCCGAACATCACGATATTGGAAATGGAGATCCCGAACACCGCCAGAAGCGCGAAGGTCAGCAGGAAGGAGGTCGGGATCGAGAACCCGACCAGAAGCGCCGACCGCGACCCGAGCGTGGCGAGCACCACGATCATCACCAGTGCGATGGCGGTCAGGACCGATCCTTCGAGCTGGCTGACCATCGCGCCGACCGTCACCGACTGGTCGAGAGAGGTGCCAAGGTTGACCGCGCTTTGCAGTTCCTCCGGCCAGCCCTCGCGCGCCTTTTCCACCGTTTCGCGCACGAGGTTGGCGGTGTCGATGACGTTGTAGCCCTTGCGTTTGACGACCTGCAGCGCCAGCGTCGGTTCGCCGTTGAAGCGCGCGGTCCCGGTCCGGTCCTCGAAGGTCAGGCGGATGTCGGCCAGGTCGCCCAGCGTCACCACCCTTTCGCCGTTCTTCTTCACCGGCAGGTCGTAGACATCCTGCGGCGTCTCGAAGGACGACGGGATCTTGACCGCGAAGGTGCCGGTGGCACTGTCCACCTCGCCCGCGGCGATCAGCTGGTTGTTGTTGCGCACGACCGATATCAGTTCGCCGGCCGTGACGTTGTAGGCCTCCAGCCGCAGAGGATCGATCACCACCTCCAGCATCTCGTCGCGCTGACCGGCCAGCCCGGCCTCCAGCACTGGCTCAAGGGATTCGAGGCGGTCCTGAAGATCCTTCGCCAGCCGGATCAGCGTGCGTTCCGGCACCTTGCCCGACAGGTTCACGATGATGATTGGAAACTGCGAAAAGTTGATCTCGGTCAGCGTGTACTTGTCAGCGCCCGCTGGGAACTTGGCTTCCGCCGTGTTCATCGCGTCGCGCACGTCGGCGATGGTCTTGGTCTTGTCCCAGCCGAAGTCGAATTCCAGCGCGACGCCACCGTAGCCCTCGGCGGCGGTGCCGCTGATCTTCTTCAGCCCGTCGATGTCGGAAAGCTCCGTCTCCATCACCTTGACCAGCAGCTTCTCGCTGTCGGAGGCCGAGATGCCGGGGAACGGGACCGAGATGAAAAGCGCCGGGATCTCGATATCCGGCTCGCCCTCCTTGGGCAGGCCGAGATAGGCCACCAGCCCCGCCATGATCGACATGGCGATGAAGGCAAGGACCATCCTTGCCCGTTGGGCGGCCCAGTCGACGATGCCGGTCATTCGGCGGCCTCGCGGAAGGTCGGGGCGACGGTCACGCCGTCGGTCACATATTCCTGTCCCAGCACGATGACATCGGCGCTGGCGGGCAGCCCCGACACAAAGACGCCTTCAGACGAATCCCGGATGATCTCGACCGGGACGAAGACCACGCTCGAGGCCGCGTCGATCGTGCGCAGGCCCAGCCGGCCGTCATCGTCAAGCGTCAGCGCCGAGGCGGGAACAAGGTGCCCCTCGGTCCCGGCGGCGGCGATCAGGATCTCGGCCGTCTGGCCGTCGCGGATGGACAGGTCGGCATTCGGCACCTCGACCTCGACGCGGAAGGTCCGGGTGTCCGGATCGGCAGAGCGCGACAGGAAGGTGACGCTGCCGACAACCTCGCGCCCGGTGACAAGGCGCGCTCCGGCCAGCGCGCCGACCCGCACCTTGTCGACCTCGGTTTCGGGGACGAAACCGACCAGCTTGACCGGGTCAAGCGCGATGACCGTCGCGCAAAGGCCGCCCGCCGCGAGGAACGATCCGGTTTCCGCCGCGTCGGTTTCCAGAAGGCCGGCGAACGGGGCGGTGACCCGGGTTCGCGCGATCTCCTTCCGCGCGGCCTCGACCCCGGCCTGCGCGGCCTGCAGGGCCGCCGCAGCACCTGCCGCCGCGGTTTCGGAAGCATAGCCCCCTTCCTGCAGCTTGGCGGCAGCATTGGCGCTGATCTGCGCCTCGGCAAGGCGGGCCTCCGCCTCGGCCAGCGTGGCGGGGCGCGTGCCCGCATCAAGTTCGCACAGAAGTGTCCCTTCCTCGACAAGGGCGCCGCGGCGCAGGGGCTGGGACACGACGGGCGCCGATGTTTCGGCCCGCACCTCGACCTGGCGCGAGGCTTCGGTCTGGCCGCGCAGGCGGACGCCGGTTTCGACCGGGCGCGCGGCGGAATGGATCGCCACGACACGGATCACCCCCGCCGCAGTCTCTGCCTCGGGGCGTTCGGCGACGACCGCCGCCGCATCGGGGGGCAGGTCGCGGCCAGCAATCCCGAAGAGCCGTTCGCGGTCGAATATCAGAAAGTAGAGCGCAACACAGACCAGCGTCGCCGTTATGATCGAAAGAATTCGCATCTACATCCTTGCGCGGCCGGGCGGCGCTTGATCCGGGCGAGGATAGGGCCTGCACCCGATTTGGCAAGCGCCGGCCCCGGCCTTCCCACCATTTCTGAACCGTTCGGTTCAAATTACGCGGGCGACATTGCCTGCGCAAGTGGCCTGCACCACCGGGCGGAGACTTGGCAAGGCCAAGCGCTTGCGTGTAAGACGGTCGGCGAACGACGCCCGCGAAGGGGCGCGAAACGGCGGAGACGGGCGTGAGCGAAACCGACAGCTTCATCGAGGAAGTGACCGAAGAGGTCCGCCGCGACCGCCTGTTCAAGCTGATGCGCAAATATGGCTGGATCGGTATCCTTGCCGTCGTGCTGATTGTCGGCGGTGCGGCCTGGAACGAATGGCGCAAGGCCTCGGCTCGGGCCGAGGCGGAGGCGTTTGGCGACGCCATCCTGGCCGCGATGGCCGCCGATGATTCCGGCGCGCGCGCGGCGGCACTCGCCGGCGTGCCCGTGGCGGCAGACGGGCAGTCCGCGCTCCTGTCCTTGCTCGCCGCGGACGAGGCGCTGGCCGCAGGTCAGGACGCGGCCGCCCAGGACGCGCTGGCTGCGGTGGCGTCAGATGCCGCCGCGCCGGATGTCTTTCGCCAGCTTGCGAAGCTGAAGCTCCTGATCCTTCGGGGGCCGTCCATGGATGCGGCAGAGCGCGATCGTGGCCTTGCCGAACTGGCGGCCCCGGGCGCGGCTTTCCGGCCGCTTGCGATGGAACAGCAGGCGCAGGCGCTGGCCGATGCCGGCAAGACGGACGAGGCGATCGCGCTCTTCACGCAGATCACCGAAGAGGCCGGCGTGCCCTCCGGGCTGCGCCAGAGGGCGACGCAGATGATTGTGGTGCTTGGCGGCGAACCCGCCGGGCAGTGACCATGCCCGCAAGGGGCAGGGGCAAACAGGAAAGGGCAGGGACCGTGAAGATTTCCCAAGGCTTTTGCACCGTGGCGGTTCTGGCGCTTCTCGCCGGATGTTCGGATGGCGAACTGATCCTGCCGGGCGAAAGGCTGGCGCCCCGCGACGTGAACCTGCCCGAGGGCGAGGCCGGAACACTGGTTTCGGCCACCTCGAACGCCTCTGGCCCGGCGACGGTCGCGCCGCAGTCGGTCCCGATTTCCCTGCCGGCGATGGTGGCGAACGCCGACTGGCCGCAACGTGGCGGCGGCGGCACCCACAAGGCGCCCCACGCGGCCCTGTCCGCCGCGCCCGCGCTGGTGTGGAGCGCGGCGATCGGCGCCGGCGACAGCCGCAAGAACCGGATCACCGCCATGCCCATCGTCGCGGGCGGGCGGGTCTTCACACTCGACGCGCGGGCGACCGTCGCGGCGACCGGCACGAACGGCGCCGCGCTCTGGCAGGCGGATCTGACCCCCCCGACCGACCGCGACGGCGATGCCTCGGGCGGCGGCCTCGCCGCCGAGGGCGGGCGTGTCTTCGCGACGACAGGCTTCGGCGAGGTCATCGCCCTGGATGCCGATACCGGTGCGGTGGTCTGGCGCCACCGGCTCGACGGCGCGGCGGCGGGTGGCCCCTCGATTTCGGACGGGCTTGTCTTTGTCGCCTCCCGCGACGGGACCGCGACGGCGCTTTCGGCCACGACCGGCCGCGTCGCCTGGCAACTTCCCGGCGCCGCCGGTCAATCCGGTGTCGTCGGCGTGGCCGCGCCGGCCTTCGACGCGCGGCAGGTGATCTTCCCCTTCGCCAGCGGCCAGATGATCTCGGTCGAGAAGACCTCGGGGACCGGACTTTGGGCGGGGCAGGTATCGGGCCGGCGGCTCGGGCGCGCCTATGCGATGATCAGCGACCTGTCCGGCGATCCGGTGATCGACGGCAGTGCGGTCTATGCCGGCACCGCCTCGGGCCGGCTTGCCGCCTTCAGCGCCGAAACCGGCCAGCCGGGCTGGATCGCCTCGGAAGGCGCGGCGGGGCTTTTTACCGTGACGGGCGGCGCGATCTTCCTTGTCAACGACGAGGCGCAGCTTGTCCGGCTCGACGCGGCGACCGGAGAGGTCGTCTGGCGCGCCGACATGCCCTATTTCACCAAGGCCAAGGACAAGAAGCGCAAGTCCATCTACGCCCACTACGGGCCTGTGCTGGCCGGCGGGCGGCTTTGGGTCGCCTCGACCGACGACAGCCTGAAGGCCTTCGACCCGGCTTCGGGTGCGGTTGTCGCGCAGATCGAACTGCCGGGCGGCGCGGCCTCGGCCCCCGTCGTCGCGGGTGGAACGCTTTACGTCGTCTCGAAGAACGGCAAGCTTCTGGCTTTCCGATAGGTCAAAACCCGTGTAAGGGGGCGCCTTGCCCCTTTCGCAGGACCAAGACCCATGAGCTTCACCCTTGCCATCGTCGGCCGCCCCAATGTCGGCAAGTCGACGCTGTTCAACCGGCTGGTCGGCAAGCGGCTGGCGCTGGTGGATGACCAGCCCGGCGTGACCAGAGACCTGCGCGAGGGCGACGCGCGGCTCGGGCCGCTGCGGTTCATAGCGATCGACACGGCGGGGCTAGAAGACGCGCGCGACGACAGCCTGCAGGGCCGGATGCGCCGCCTGACCGAACGCGCGGTCGAGATGGCCGACATCTGCCTTTTCGTGGTGGACGCCCGCGCCGGGATCACGCCCACCGATCAGGTCTTCGCGGAAATCCTGCGCCGCAAGAACGCCCATGTGATCCTCGCCGCCAACAAGGCCGAGGGCCGCGCGGGCGAGGCTGGCGCGCTCGAGGCCTATGCCCTGGGCCTCGGCGAACCCCTGCGCATCTCCGCCGAACACGGCGAGGGGCTCGACGATCTGTACCGGGTGCTCGAACCGCTGGCCGAGGGCTTTGCCGCGCGCAACAAGCTACAGGTGCCCGACACCGATGTCGATGTCTCGGGCGACGAGGGCGAGGACGAGGGGCCGCGCAAGCCCACCCGGGAAAAGCCGCTGCAACTGGCCGTCATCGGCCGGCCGAACGCAGGCAAGTCGACGCTCATCAACAAGATCATCGGCGAAGACAGGCTCCTGACCGGCCCCGAGGCCGGGATCACCCGCGATGCGATCTCCGTCTCGGCCGACTTCATGGGCACGCCGATGCGCATCTTCGACACTGCGGGCATGAGGAAACGCGCGAAAGTCACGGACAAGCTTGAAAAACTCTCCGTCGCCGACGGACTTCGCGCGGTCCGCTTCGCCGAGGTCGTCGTGGTCCTTCTGGACGTGGACATCCCCTTCGAACAGCAGGATCTGCGGATCGCGGACTTTGCCGAAACCGAGGGTCGGGCGGTCGTCGTCGCCGCGAACAAGTGGGATCTGGAAGAGGACAAGGCCGAAAAGCTGAAGGAACTGCGCGAGGCCTTCGAACGGCTCCTGCCGCAGCTCAAGGGCGCGCCGCTCGTCACCGTGTCGGCCAAGACCGGCAAGGGGCTCGACCGGCTCCACGCCGCCATCCTCAAGGCCTATGACGTCTGGAATCGCCGCGTCACCACCGCGAAGCTGAACCAGTGGCTTGGCGCCATGACCGAGGCGCACCCGCCCCCCGCGCCGGGCGGCCGCCGGATCCGTCTACGCTACATGACACAGGTCAAGACCCGGCCCCCGGCGTTCGTCGTCATGTGCACCCATGCCGACCAGCTTCCCGAAAGCTACGGGCGCTACCTGACCAACGGGTTGCGCGAAAGCTTCGACATGCCCGGCACGCCGATCCGGCTGACCTTCCGCGATCAGGGGGCAAAGAACCCCTACAAGGACAAGAAGAAGTCCATCCCGTCGCGGCTCAGGAAGCACGTCGAAAAGGGCGAGACCGGCCGCAAGGGCTGACCTCGTTCTCCTTTCGGCCGGGCCCAGATGTTCAGGGCACCCCGCTCGTGCGCCATCGGTCCGGGCACCGATGGGCGCCGGGGCTGGCCCCGCTGCGCCCGTTACGCCAGCGCGCCCTCGGCCGTCAGCCGCGTCTTGCCGCCAAGATACGGCACCAGCGCGGCAGGCATCGTGACCGATCCGTCGGCTTCCTGGCCGTTTTCCAGAACCGCGATCAGACAGCGCCCGACGGCCAGGCCCGATCCGTTCAGCGTGTGGACGAAATCCGGCTTGCCGCCGCCCGCCGGACGGTATCGCGCATTCATCCGCCGCGCCTGGAAATCGCCGCAGACCGAGACCGAGGAGATTTCGCGGTACTTGTCCTGGCCGGGCAGCCAGACCTCGATGTCATGGGTCTTGCGCGCACCGAACCCCATGTCGCCGGTGCACAGGACGACGGTCCGATAGGGCAGGCCCAGCCGTTGCAGGACCGCCTCGGCGCAGCCGGTCATCCGTTCGTGTTCGGCAAGGCTGGTCTCGGGCGTGGTGATCGACACCATCTCGACCTTCTCGAACTGGTGCTGGCGCAGCATCCCCGAGGTGTCCTTGCCCGCCGACCCCGCCTCCGAACGGAAACACTGGGTATGGGCGGTCATGCGCAGGGGCAGCGCCGCTTCTTCGACGATGTCGCCCGCGACCGTGTTGGTCAGCGTCACTTCCGAGGTCGGGATCAGCCACCAGCCGTTGGTGGTCTGATAGCTGTCCTCGGCGAACTTCGGCAGCTGGTTGGTCCCGTACATCGCCTCGTCCTTGACGAGGACCGGCGTCATCGTCTCGGTCAGCCCGTGTTCGGTGGTGTGCAGGTCCAGCATGAACTGCGCCAGCGCCCGGTGGATGCGGGCGACGGCGCCGCGCAAGAGGACAAAGCGCGCCCCCGAAAGCTTTGCGGCCGTCTCGAAATCCATCCCCGGCTTCACACCGGCGATCTCGTAATGTTCGACCGGCTTGAAATCGAAGCCGCGCGGGCTGCCCCAGCGACGAATCTCCACGTTGTCGCTTTCGTCGGCGCCCTCGGGCACGTCGTCATGCGGCAGGTTGGGGATCCCCATGAGGATGTCGCGCAGCCGCGCGTCTTCTTCCCCTGCCTCGGCGTTCAGTTTCGCGATCTCGGCTTTCTTTTCGGCCACCAGTGCGCGCAGCCGTTCAAATTCCGCCTCGTCGCCGCGCGCCTTGGCGGCTCCGACCTCCTTCGAGGCGGCGTTCTGCGCCGCCTGCGCGGTTTCGGCGGCCAGGATCCTTGCACGGCGGCCCTCGTCGATGGCGAGGATCTCGGACGACATTCCCGAAAGCCCCCGACGCGCGAGGGCCGCGTCGAAAGCGGCGGGATTTTCGCGGATGGCGCGGATGTCGTGCATGGTCTTACCCCGTGGTTTGGTCGGGCCCACATATGCCGCATGACGCCCCGAAGGAAAACACGGAATTTCAGGCGCCGAGCGCGGGCAGGGCCGAGGCCGCGCGCGCATGCGCCTGCCCCACAGGGGCCAGGATCGCGCCGGCCGGCGCGCGCGGCGAGCGGTATTGCCCAGCCCTCGGCGTCCGGTGGGGAAAAGCCATGGCAGCCGTGAATGTCGTCCGCTTGCGCGTGAAGCCCGGCCACGAGGCGGGCGGCGCCCGGGATTGCCGGGCACCGGCGGGGGCGAAGCATGCCGCCCCGCCTTGCAAAGCCCCCGTGGCGACTATAGGTTCCTGCCCGACCCAACGGGCGGATGCGCCCGATCTGACGAGAGGACGCCTCCATGCTCATTTCTCCCGCCTATGCCCAGGCCGCCGGCGCAAATCCGGGTGCCGGGGCGCTGCTGTCGCAGCTTCCCTTCCTGCTTCTCTTGTTCGGGATCATGTATTTCTTCCTGATCCGTCCGCAGCAGAAGAAGATGAAGGAACACCGCGCGATGGTCGAGGCGCTGCGCCGGGGCGACCAGGTGATCACCCAGGGCGGGATCATCGGCAAGATTTCGAAGGTGAAGGACGGCGAAGGCGAGGTCGAGGTCGAGATCGCCGATGGCGTGAAGGTCCGCGTCATGCGCGCGACGATCGCCCAGGTCGTCTCCAAGACCGAACCGGTCGCCAACACGAACTGAGCCGACATGCTGCAGATCCCCCTCTGGAAGCGCATCGTCATTCTGGGGCTTTGCGCCCTGGGGCTGATCGGTGCGGCGCCGAACCTGTTCTATGACCGGGTGGAGCGTCACAACGATGCCGTGGCCGCTGTCGAACGTACCGGCGTGGAAACCGCCGAACAGACGGCCGCGATCGCCGACTGGCCGTCCTGGCTGCCCTCGGCCATCGTGAACCTTGGCCTCGACCTGCGCGGCGGCGCGCATCTTCTGGCCGAGGTCCAGGTGGAGGATGTCTACAAGCAGCGGATGGACGCGATGTGGCCGGAGGTGCGCCGCGCGCTGGTCAGCGAGGCGAAGGTCGCGGTGCGCCGGATCAAGGGCGCCGACAGCGAACTTCGGGTGGAGATCGACAAGCCCGAGGCGATGGAAAAGGCGGTGGAGGTCGTGCGCGGCTTCGCCAGCCCCGTCGTGACGCTGACCGGGGTGGGCCAGAACGACCTGGATATCCGGACAGAAGGGAACCAGATCATCGTCACCCTGTCGGAGGCCGAACAGGTCGCCACCGACGACCGCACAATGCAGCAATCGCTGGAAATCGTGCGCCGCCGCGTCGATGCGGCCGGCACGCGCGAACCGACGATCCAGCGCCAGGGCCAGGACCGCATCCTGATCGAGGTGCCGGGCATCGGGTCGGCGGCGGAACTGAAGGAACTGATCGGGACGACCGCGCAGCTGACCTTCAACCAGGTGATCCGCAGGACGTCGAACCCTGAAGAACCCGCCGGGATCGGCAACGTGAACTACCCCTCTGCCGAAGAGGAGGGCGCCTATTACATCCTTGACGAACTGCCCGTGGTGACGGGCGAGGAACTGGTGGATGCGCGCCCCGACTTCGACCAGAACGGTCGCCCTGCGGTCGCGTTCCGTTTCAACACCTCGGGGGCACGCAAGTTCGGCGACTACACGGCCGAACATGTGGGCGAGCTTTTCGCCATCGTCCTGGACGGCAAGGTGATCTCGGCGCCGCAGATCCGCACCCATATCGGCGGCGGGTCGGGCATCATCACCGGCACTTTCACGCCCGAGGAAACCAACAACCTCGCCGTGCTGCTGCGCGCCGGCGCGCTGCCCGCGAAGATGGAGTTTCTCGAGGAACGCACGGTCGGGCCGGAACTTGGCCAGGACAGCATCGACGCGGGCCGCGTCGCCGCCATCGTCGGCACCGTGGCGGTCGTCGTCCTGATGATCGCGTCCTACGGTCTTTTCGGCGTCTTCGCCTCGGTCGCGCTGGGGCTGAACCTGTCGATGCTTTTTGCCATCCTCTCCGCCATGGGGGCGACGCTGACGCTGCCGGGCATCGCGGGCATCGTCCTGACCGTCGGCATGGCGGTCGATGCCAACGTGCTGGTGTTCGAACGCATCAAGGAAGAACTGAAGACGGCGCGGGGGCCGGCGCGGGCGATCGAGCTTGGCTATGAAAAGGCCATGTCGGCGATCATCGACGCCAACCTGACCACCGTCATCGCGGCGCTGATCCTGTTCTTCCTCGGCTCCGGCCCGGTCAAGGGCTTTGCCGTCACGCTGATGATCGGCCTGATCACCTCCGTCTTCACGGCGATCTTCGTCACCCGGCTGTTCGTCGTCACCTGGTTCGCGCGCAAGCGCCCCAAAACACTGATTGTCTGAGGGCCCGGCCATGGCATTCCGTCTTCGACTGGTCCCCGAAAAGACCAACATCGACTTCTTCCGCTGGGCGCCGGTCACTTTCGGCGGCTCTGTCGCGCTGGTCGTCGCGGCGATCGTTCTGACCTTCTTCATGGGGCTGAACTTCGGCATCGATTTCCGTGGCGGCACGACGATCCGCACCGATTCCACCCAGGCGGTGGATGTCGGCGCATATCGCCAGGCGCTGTCGCCGCTGAATCTGGGCGACGTGACCATCACCGAGGTCTTCGACCCGACCTTCCGCGATGATCAGCACGTCGCGCAGATCCGCATCCAGGCGCAGGAAGGGGACGAGGCGATCACCCCCGACACCATTGCCGCGGTCGAGGCGGCATTGCAGACGATCGACCCCGCGATCACCTTTCCGTCCGTGGAATCCGTCGGGCCCAAGGTGTCGGGCGAACTGATCAAGACCGCAATCTATTCGGTCCTGACCGCGACGGTGGCAATCTGCGCCTATATCTGGCTGCGCTTCGAATGGCAGTTTTCGGTCGGCGCGGTGGTGGCGCTGGTCCATGACATCGCGCTGACGGTCGGGATATTCTCGCTTTTCCAGCTCAAGTTCGACCTGACGATCATCGCGGCGCTGCTGACGATTCTCGGCTATTCGATCAACGATACCGTGGTCGTGTTCGACCGGCTGCGCGAGAACCTGATCAAGTTCAAGTCGATGCCGCTGCGCGATGTCTGCAACCTGTCGGTCAACGAAACGCTGAGCCGAACGGTCCTGACCTCGGGCACAACGCTGATCGCGCTGATCGCGCTTCTGGTCTTTGGCGGCGACGTGATCCGCGGCTTTGTCTTCGCGATGACCTGGGGCGTGATCGTCGGCACCTATTCGTCGGTCTATGTGGCCAAGAACGTGGTGCTGATGCTGGGCGTCAAGCGCGACTGGGGCAAGAAGCCCGAGGGCGGCCCCGGCGGGACGCAGTTCGCCGATATCGACGCCTGAGGCAGTCCGATGACCGCCGCGCTGGCCGAGGCGCTGGCCACCGAAGGGCTGTGGCGGCTATTCGCGGCGGTCCTTCTGGGCGGCCTTGTGCGGGGCTTCGCGGGGTTTGGCGGCGCGCTGATCTACATGCCCGCGGCGGCCACCGTCCTGCCGCCCGTCTGGGCGCTGATCACGCTGACGCTGATCGACATTGCCGGCCCGGTCCCCAACCTGCCCGGCGCCTGGGCGAACGCCCGCCGGCGCGAGGTCGCGGTGCTGCTGGCGGGCGCGGTCCTTGCGCTGCCCCTTGGTGTCTGGACTCTGTCGCGGCTTCCGGCGGAACCGTTTCGATGGGGGCTGTCGGCTTTTGTGATCCTGCTTCTGGGTCTGATGATGCTGGGCTGGCGCTATCGCGGCAGGGTGGGCGACGCGCTTGTCGCGGCGATCGGGGTCGTCGGCGGATTTCTGGGCGGGCTGACGGGGATGGCGGGGCCGCCCGTCATCGTCTTCTACATGGCCGCCGGCCACGCGCCGGTCGTCATGCGGGCGAACCTTCTGGTCTTCTTCCTGGCCGTCGACCTTCTGGTCCTTGCGACGCTTGCCCTTTCGGGCCGGCTGGAGGCGGTTCCGGTCGCCATCGCGGTGCTTCTCGCACCCCTCTACATGCTGGCCAACATCGCCGGCGGGCGGCTTTTCCGCCCCGAACACGCCCGGGCCTACCGGTTCATCGCCTATGGCGCGATCAGCCTGTCGGCGCTTGTCAGCCTGCCGCTGTGGGACTAGGGGCCGCGCGTTCGCGCCGGGTGCGGCGCACGTCTTCCGCCAGCGCGGCGGTGTAGTCGGCCAGGGCGGCCAGCGCGACTTCGGCCGCCCCCGCATCGCCGGCCTCGATCGCGTCCGCGATGGCGCCGTGCAGCGCGACGATGCGTGCGCGCGACCGCGCGGGAAAGGTGATCATGTTCATCAGGGGTTGCATCGCCTCGACCGCGCCGGCCAGCTGGTAGGACAGGACGGGATTGCCCGCCGCATCGACCAGCGCGCGATGAAAGGCCACGTCCGAGGCGCAGAACCCTTCGTCCGACAGGCCCGGCTGCCCCTGCCGGAAGATCTCTGTCCGCATCGCGGCCAGGTGGTCGGGCTTGCGCCGGGCGGCTGCGAAGGGCACGCAGGCGCGTTCCAGCGCATAGCGCGCTTCGCAGGCGGTTTCGAAATCGACGGCGTTCATCGACAGAAGCAGGGTGGAGGTGGTGATCTGCTGCGGCGCCGCCTCCTCGAACGACAGCCGGTTGACGAAGGCGCCGCCCGTGGCACCGCGCTGGGTGCGGATCAGGCTTTGCGCGGCCAGCCGTTTCAGCGCCTCGCGCACGGTGGGGCGGGAGACGCCGAACTGTTCGGCCAGTTCCTGTTCCGAGGGCAGGCGCTGGTCGACGATCAGGCGGCCTTCGACGATGGCATCGCGAATCGCCTGGGCGATGCGAACCGGCAGTTCACCCTCGGTTCCAAGCGTCAGTTTCTGCATTCTTTCCCCGATTTCAATTGTCAGACATTAAATGTTTGACATTTGCCCCGAACACGACGACCCTAGGCTCGGCGGGGCATCCCGTCCATCCTTTTCATCCCGGGGGCACCAATGTCCGCACCGATCGTCCAGGGCAAGGCGCGCGCTTTGGTGCGGCTGACGCCGCGTGCGGCGGGGTGGCTTGCCTTTTACGCGGCGATCCTGGCGGCCTGGGCCGGTGTGGCGCTGATGGCGCAGGGCGTTCCGGGGGCAGGGGGCGATGCGATCCCTGCGGCTTTCTGGACCTCCCTCTGCGCCTCGGCGGCAGAGGCGCGTCCGCTGGCGCTTTGGGCGATGTGGGCCTTGATGGCCGCAGCGATGATGCTGCCCACCTTCGCCCCGGCGCTGCGGACCTTCGTCGACCTCTCCGCGACCGGCGCCACGACCGCCGCCGGGGCGGTCGCGCTGGTCGGCGGCTACCTGGCGGTCTGGCTGGCCGCATCCGTGGCGGGGGCGGCGGCGCAGTGGGCGCTCGCGCGCTGGGGCCTCTTGACGCCCGCCGGGCAAAGCCTGTCGCCCTGGCTGTCGGCGGCCCTTCTTCTGGCGGCAGGGGCCTATCAGTTTTCCGCCCTCAAGGCATCGTGCCTGTCGAAGTGCCGGATGCCGCTGACCTTCTTCCTGCAACACTGGCGGCCCGGCCCGTCGGCCGCCGCCGCGATGGGTGCGCGTCTTGGCGTCCTTTGCCTTGGCTGCTGCTGGGCGCTGATGGCGCTGGGCTTTGTCGGCGGGACGATGAGCCTGGCCTGGATGGGGGCCGCAACGCTTTTCATGACGCTTGAGAAACTGCCCGACATCGGGCGCCTTGCGACCCGCCCCGCCGGGTGGGGCCTGATCCTTGCCGGGGGCGCGATGACCCTTCGCGCCCTTAACCTTGTCTGACGGAGAAACGCCATGGCCGACACCTTGCCCGAATGGTCCATCAAGGGTGAACTGATCCTGAACTGCAACTGCACCGTCTTTTGCCCCTGCGTCATCTCGCTTGGCGATCACCCGCCGACCGAGGGTTACTGCATGGGCTGGGCCGGCATCCGCATCGACGAGGGGCATTTCGACGGTGAAAGCCTGGCCGGGCTCAACGTCGGGCTCTTGCTCGAAATTCCCGGCAAGATGGGGCGCGGCAACTGGAAGGCGGCGGCCTATATCGACGAACGCGCCAGTGACCGCGCCTACGACGGGCTCTTGAAGGTCTTCACGGGGCAGGCGCGCGGCACGACGGGTCTTTTCAAGGTTCTGGTCAGCGAATTTCTTGGCGCCGAACGCGCGCCGGTCACCTTCGAGACCGAGGGCAAGACCCGCCGCCTGACCGTCGGCCGCGCGATCAAGGGCGAGATCGCCCCCGTCGTCGGTCACGGAGGGCAGGATGTCGTTGTTACCAATACCGAATACTGGATGGGGCCGGACATCACCGTCGCCAAGGCCACGAAGGGCCGGGTGCGCGCCTTTGGGCGGGTCTGGGATTTCGACGGACGCTCGGCCGAGATCTGCCAGATCGACTGGCACGGACCGAACTGAGGACGGACCATGGCCGACATCACCGCATCGCGGCGCGTGCGCCGCACACCCTTTACCCCCGGCGTCGAGGCCGCGGGCGTCCGGGGCTATACCGTCTACAACCACACGCTGCTGGCGACCCGTTTCGGGCATGATTTCGTGGACGACTACCATCACCTGAAGCGCCACGTTCAGGTCTGGGACGTGGCCTGCGAACGCCAGGTCAGCGTGCGGGGCCCGGACGCGGGCCATCTGATGCAATTGATCAGTCCGCGCGACCTCGGCCGTATGGCCGATGACCAGTGCTACTACATCCCCATCATCGACCGGGCTGGCGGGATGCTGAACGACCCCGTCGCGGTCAAGCATTCTCGGGACCACTTCTGGCTGTCGATCGCCGATGGCGATTTGCTTCAGTATCTTCTTGGCGTGGCCGACGCCCTGGGCTTCAACGTTGAAATTGACGAACCCGATGTGTCGCCGCTGGCCGTGCAGGGGCCGCGCGCCGACGACCTGATGGCGCGGGTCTTCGGCGACGCGGTCCGCGACATCCGGTTCTTCCGCTACCGCAGGCTGCCCTTCGAGGGACACGAGATGGTGGTGGCGCGGTCAGGCTGGTCGAAACAGGGCGGGTTCGAGATCTATGTCGACGATTTCGATCTTGGCATGCCGCTCTGGAACCGGCTTTTCGAGGCGGGGGAGGATCTGGAAGTGCGCGCCGGCTGCCCCAATCTGATCGAACGGGTCGAAGGCGGGCTCTTGAGCTTCGGCAACGACATGACGCGCGAAAATACCCCGTTCGAGGCGGGGCTGGGCAAGTTCGTGAATTCGCCCGCCAACTATCTTGGAAAGGCGGCGCTTCTGGCGCGGCCGGCGCGGCGGATGATCCGCCCGCTGGCGATCGCGGGTGACCTGCCGCCTTGCGACAGGCTCTGGCCGGTCCTTGCCGGGGGAAGGCAGGTCGGGCAGGTGACCAGTGCGGTGCATAGCCCCGACTTCGGCATCAACGTGGCGATCGGCATGATCGGGGACAGTCACTGGGACGCCGGCGCGAAGGTCGAGGTCGAGACGCAGGACGGCATGCGCGATGCCGTCGTGCAGGCGAAATTCTGGATATGAGGGAGAAGGCGATGATCAGGGCGCTTGTTGTCACGAAGGACGAGGAAACCGGCAAGACCGCCGCGTCGGTCGAGACGATCGAGGAAAGCCGCCTGCCCGAAAGCGAGGTCACGGTCGCGGTCGACTATTCGACGGTGAACTACAAGGACGGGCTGTGCATCGGGCCGGGCGGCGGGCTGGTGCGGAACTATCCCCACATCCCCGGCATCGACTTTGCGGGCACGGTCGAGGCGTCGACGGATGCGCGCTACAAGCCGGGCGACAAGGTCGTGCTGACCGGCTGGCGCGTCGGCGAGGCCCATTGGGGCGGTTATGCGCAAAAGGCGTGCGTCCGCGCCGACTGGCTCGTCCCCCTTCCTGCGGGGATCACAACGCGGCAAGCGATGGCGGTGGGTACGGCGGGGCTGACCGCAATGCTGGCCGTCATGGCGCTTGAGGATCACGGGCTGCAAACCGGCCACGGACCGGTCCTCGTGACCGGTGCGGCGGGGGGCGTGGGGTCCGTCGCCACCGCGATCCTTGCCAATCTGGGCCACGAGGTCGCCGCCGTCACCGGCCGGCCCGAGACGGCCGACTACCTGACCGGCCTTGGCGCCAGCCGGATCGTCCCGCGCGAGGACTTCGCCGAGGTGACGCGCAAACCCCTGGAAAGCGAGAACTGGGCGGGCTGTGTCGATGCGGTGGCAGGCGTCATGCTGGGCCGCGTGCTGAAGCAGATGAAGTACGGAACCTCGGTCGCGGCGGTGGGCCTTGCGGGCGGGGCCGCGATCGACGGGGCGCTCATTACCCCCTTCATCCTGCGCGGCGTCAACCTTCTGGGCATCGACAGCGTGATGCAGCCCTATGCGAACCGCCTGCGCGCCTGGGAACGGATCGCGCGCGACCTGCCGATGGACAGGCTTGAGGCGATGGTGCAGCCCGCCACGCTGACCGATCTGCCGGGCCTTGGCCGCGACATCCTGAAGGGGCAGGTGCGCGGACGCGTCGTCGTGGATGTGAACGCATGAGCCGGCCGGCGGCGCAGGCGACGAAGCTGGTCGAGGATGACGCGGTCCGCGTCACCCGGTTCGACTTCGCGCCTGGCGCCGAAACCGGCTGGCACCGCCACGGCCACGACTATGTCATCACCGCGATCACCGAATGCCGGATGCTGCTGGAAGAACCCGGCGGCACGCGCCGGGAGGTGACGGTGGGTGCCGGGCAGGCCTACAAGCGTCCCGAAGGGGTCGAACACAACGTCATCAATGCGGCGGACGTGCCAATGAGCTTTGTCGAGGTCGAACTGAAGTAGCCGCTCAGATCGATTCGCCGCCGTCGATGACCAGCGCGTGCCCGGTCATGAAGGACGACGCATCGGAGGCCAGGAAGACGATGGCCTCCGCCACCTCGCGGGCATCGCCCCAGCGGCCCATCGGGATTGCCGTGGCAACGTAGCGTTCCAGCGCCTGCCGCCCGCCCATCTGAACCTCGAAGCCGGCGTTGAAGGGCGTGTCGACAAAGCCCGGGCAAAGCGCGTTGATGCGGATGTTGAACCGCGCGTAGTCCGCCGCCATCTGGCGTGTCATGGCCACGGCGGCATGTTTCGTCGTCGCATAGGCGATCATTTCCCGGTCGAACTGCACGCCGGAGTTCGATGCCGTGATGATGATGCTGCCGCCACCCTGCGCGCGCATGAGGGCCACCGCCGCACGGGCCGCGACGAAATGCGATCGCACGTTCAAGGCCCAGGACAGGTCCATGTCGCGGACCGTCACCTCCTCCAGCGTGCCCTGGATCTGGACGCCCGCGTGGGAATGCAGGATGTCAAGCCGCCCGTGCGCGGCACTTGCCGCGCCGATCGCTGCCTCGACCGCGCGGTCATCGGTCACGTCAAGCGCGTGCGATTGCGCGCTTCCTCCGGCCGCCGAAGCCGCCGCGCAGGTATCGGCGGCAGCTGCGCCGTCGCGATCCGTCACCACCACATGCGCCCCCGCCCGGGCAAGCGCGATCGCACCGGCGCGGCCAATCCCGGACCCGGCCCCGGTGACAAGGGCGACCCGTCCGGCAAGCGGTCGCAGGTCGGATGCGGTCGCGGCAGCCCGGGTCATCCGCGCCTCCGGCCCGTTCGCAGGAGAACCTGCGAAGTGATCAGCAGGACGAGAGATGCGGCAAGGACCATCGTGCCGATGGCGTTGATCTCTGGCGTTACCCCCCGCCGGATCGACGAGAAGACGTAGATCGGCAGCGTCGTTTCCGATCCGGCGACGAAGAAGGCGATGATGAAATCGTCGAAGCTGAAGGTGAAGCTCAGCAGGAATCCCGCCAGCACGGCGGGAAAGATCAGGGGCAGCGTCACCTGCCGGAACGTGCCCATGGGCGTCGCGTATAGGTCCGATGACGCCTCGGCGAGGGCGCGGTCCATGCCGGCAAGGCGGGCGCGGATGATGATGATGACCAGCGCCATGGTGAAAAGCGTGTGGGCCGCGATCAGCGAACCGTAGCCCATGGAAAGCTGCGGTGGCGCGCCACCGGGCCAGATCGCCGCAAGGGCCGGGTTCAACTGGTCGAAGAGCGTGACAAGCCCGATCAGCGTGGCAATCCCGATGACGATCCCGGGGATCATCACCGCGACATAGATCAGCAGGTCGAAGCCCACGCGGACCGGCCCCTTCATCCCCTGAAGCGCGACCGCCGCCATTGTGCCGAAGACGCTGGCACAGGTGGCCGACACCAGCGCGACGGTCAGGCTGGTCTGCAACGCATCCATGACGAAGGGGTTCTTCAGCGCCTTGCCGTACCATTGCACCGAAAAGCCCTGAAGCTGGCTTGCATGTCGCCCGGCGTTGAAGCTGAACAGCGCGATCACCCCGATCGGGATGTAAAGGAAGAGGTAGACGAAGGCGGCGTAGATCCTCATCTTCCCCTCACATCAGCGCGACGTCTTCGCGCTGCGCGCCAAGCCGGCGGATCAGCCGCATGTAGGCCGTGACCGACCCCAGCATCAGGACGACCAGCGTCGCGGCCACCGCCGATCCGAAGGCCCAGTTGCGCGATTGCAGGAACAGATCGACCAGCGCGTTGCCGACGAAGAAAACCTTGCCGCCGCCGAGGATCGCGGGGATCAGGAATTCGCCCATCAGGAGGATGAAGACCAGAAGACAGCCGGTCGCGATGCCCGGAAGCGACATCGGCAGCGTAACCTGCAGGAAGGTCCGCCAGGGCGAGGCGCCGAGGTCCGACGAAGCCTCCAGAAGCCGCTTGTCCAGCCGGTCGAGGTTGACGAAGATCGGAAACACCATCAGCGGCAGGTATCCGTAGACGATACCGATCAGGACCGCAAAGGGCGTGTTGATAAGGCGCACGTCCTCTATCCCGATCATGGCCAGCAGGGCAGGGATGCCGCGCCCGCCCAACAGGAAGATCCAGGCGTAGCTGCGGATCAGGATCGACGTCCAGAAGGGTACGATCACAAGGACAAGCAGCACCGTCTTCCACCGCGCATCGGCCCTGACCGCCAGGTAATAGGCCAGCGGATAGGCGATCAGAAGCGATGCCAGCGTGCCCGCCGGCGCAAGGATCAGCGTATTCTTGAACGCCGCCCACCGCGCCGGAAGGTTCGCATACTGCTCAAGCGTGAAGGCGGGGACATAGCCGCCGGCCGGTCCCCTTTCCCCGAAGCTGAAGATGAGGACGACGGCAAGCGGAATGACAAGCATGACCAGAAACCACGCCCCCGCAGGCGCGAGAAGAAAGATGTTCCGGCCGCGCTCGGTCATTCCGCCCCCGCCTGTCCGTCAGGCCGACTTGAAGCGGGCCAGGAGCTCGGCCCGGTTGGGGTCGGTCAATGTCGCCGCGGCGCCGAATTCCAGCGCGTCGAGAAGCTCGGCCGCAGGATAGAGGATCGGGTCGTTCAGGACCTCGGGCGGCAAAAGCGCATTCACCCGGCTGTCTGCGACCGGGTAGCCGTGGAACGCCGCCTCCTTCGCGTTGACGTCGGGCGTCAGCAGGAAGTCGATCAGCGCATAGGCGGCATCCAGATGCGGCGCCCCCTTGGGAATGGCGTAGAAGTCGCTCCAGAGCTCGCCGCCTTCCTTGCCGAGGACGTAGACGATTTCAGGCATGTCGCGGTTCATCTGCTTGCCGTCGCCGGTCCAGCACATCGTCATCCAGGCATCCCCCGACCGCATCGAAGGCTGATAGTCGGAGTTGATGGCAAAGAGGTGCGGCTTGGCGTCCAAAAGCAGCTTTTCGGCGTCGGCCAGTTCCTTCGGATCGACCGAGTTGAAGGAATAACCGAAATATTTCAGCGCATTGCCGATCGTCGTGAGCTGGTAGTCATGAACCATGGTCCGCCCCGAGAAGCTGTCCATCGTCATGTCCCAGAATTCCTTCCAGGTGGTCGGGGTGACATCGTTGTTCTTGCTGATGTTCACCGCATAGCCGGTCGTCCCCCAGTTCTTCGACACGGCATACAGCGTGCCGTCCACGATCCCGGGCCCGGCGAAACGCTGGTCGAAGGCGGCCGGGTCAAAGTTCGGCATCCGCGCCGCGTCCAGCGGTTCGATCAGGTTTTCGCCGACATAGGTGGTGATGGTGTAGTTCGTCGGCACGAACACGTCCCAGCCAGATCCCCCCGCCTGCAGCTTTGCCAACATCTCTTCGTTGGAGCCGAAGACGTTCACGTCGACGGCGGCGCCGGTCGCCTCGGTGAAGGCGTCGAAGTTGGCCGGGTCATGGTAGTTCGGCCAGGTCGCCAGCACCACGCGGTCGCCGATGCTGCCCTGTCCCCAGGCCTGGCGCGGACGCAGCGCGGGTACGGCGGCGCCCAGCACGGCCGTCGCGGTGCCCAGTCCGGTCACGCCCAGAAAGTGCCGGCGTGTGACCGATCCGCGTCTGTAGCGATCAAGTTCTTCCATGAACTTCCGCTTCGAGATGTAGTCGTTGTCCTTGGTCATGGCTTTCCCCGTCGGTTGGCTTTCCTGGTGCCTAGTCCTTGTCGAGGACGAGCGCGCTGCCGGCATCCCAGACTGCCGTCAGTTGCTCGCCGGCGTTGAACGGTCCGTCGCTCAGTTCCGCCTGCCTTGGCGTCAGCACCATGAATTCGCCAAGACTTTCATGCTTCACAAGATACTCGGTATGTTCACCCAGAAAGATCCTGTTCAGGATCGACACCGGCCAGCCGGTCTCGCCACCGGTCGCGGCACGGACCAGGCGGATCTGCTCCGGTCTTATGCTGACCGAAACCGCCTGTCCCGCCGCGACCGGGGCGAGCGCACGGCCGGCAAGGACGATGCCGTCCCTGATGGCCACGCGTGCCGTTCCGCCGTCGAGGCCGGTCACGGCACCGTCGAAGAAGTTCGATGTGCCGACGAAGCCTGCGACATAGCGGTTGCGGGGCTGGTCGTAGAGCTCACGCGGGGCGCCTGTCTGGACGATGCGGCCGTCGCGCATGATGCAGATGCGATCGCTCATCGACAGGGCTTCTTCCTGGTCGTGGGTCACGAGGATGAAGGTGATCCCGAGCCGGCGCTGGATGTTCTGAAGCTCGATCTGCATTTCCTTGCGCAGCTTTCGGTCCAGCGCCGCCATCGGCTCGTCCAGAAGCAAGAGCTTCGGCTCGTTCACGATGGCGCGGGCCAGCGCGACACGCTGTTGTTGGCCGCCGGACATTTCCCAGATGCGGCGGCCTTCAAACCCGTCGAGGCGGACGATTTCGAGCGCGGACCTGACCTTGCGGTCGATCTCGGCGCGCGGCGGTTTCGGACGACGCTGGCGCAACCCGTAGCCGATGTTCTGTGCCACGGTCAGATGAGGAAACAGCGCATAGTGCTGAAAGACCATGTTGACCGGGCGGCGGTAGGGTTCAAGCGTGTTGACCACGGCACCGTCCAGGCGCACCTCGCCCGATGTCGGGGTCTCGAACCCGGCAAGCATGCGAAGCGCGGTCGTCTTGCCGCAGCCCGAAGGTCCAAGGAAGGACAGGAATTCGCCCGCCCGGATCGACAGGTTCAGGTCATCCGCCGCGAGGACCTCGCCAAAGCGTTTTGTCACGCCCCGAAGCTCTGCGATCGGGCTGGCGGTGGCGGTGGCGGATGGCGGTGTGTATCCCGCTTCGCTCATTATTTGACTTCTTTTCCCTGTCCGGTACATACACCCCTATTCCGGAAAACTGTAAGAAATACCCGATTCAATGTATATATCCCGAATTGGGTAGAACGGCATTCACCACCCGCGGAGGCGATGTGAAGGACTGGATCGAACCCACGGGAAACATGATCGCGGCCATCGGGCAGGGCGATTTCCCGCAGCGCGTGTCACAGGCACTGCGCGCCATCGCGCCCTTCGACTACACCGTGATCTTCGGCTATCGCGGCGCCGCCCGGCCGATCGATCTTTTTGACGATTTTCCAAAGGGAAAGCGCAAGGTCTTCGTCGAGGACTATCAGGAGGGCCCCTATCTTCTCGATCCGTTCTACCTGGCCTGCACACAGCCCGTCGGTGCGGGGTTCTACCGCATGCGCGACCTCGCGCCGGACCGCTTCTACCAGGGGGAGTACTTTCGCAGCTACTACATCCAGACCGGCCTTGCGGAAGAGGCGGGCTATTTCGTCGATGTCGCGGGCGGGGCGACGGTGGTCCTTTCGCTGATGCGGGCGAGCAAGGCGTTCTCGGCGCGCGAGATTCGCGATTTCAGAGACTACTGGCCAGTGATCAGCGCTGCATGCCGGCAGCATTGGAACGAACTTCAGCCGTTGGCCGAATCCTTTGCCGGCGCAGTCCCCGACCCAAGGCTTCAGGACAGTGTCGAAGCGGCATTCCACAACTTCGGCGAGGGCAAGCTGACGCCGCGCGAACGGGCAGTGTCGGAATACACGCTCAAGGGGCATTCGGCCGATGCGGTGGGCCGGATCCTTGGCATATCGCCGGGAACCGTGCGTATCCACCGTCGCAACATCTACACCAAGCTTGGCATCCGGTCGCAGGGGGAGCTTTTTTCGCGCTTCATCGAGACCCTGTCCGGCAAGGGGCAGGGCGAATGACCCGGTCGTTCAGTTTGCTTTCACGCGATCAGGTGGCCGGGCCCTTGTGATAAAGCGCACCATATGCGCTTGGCCGGAACGTCTCGAGAGCGGCATCCGTGTAGGTTGCGCGGTCAAGCCAGGCGGGGTTCACCTCCACCCCCCATCCCGGCGCGTCGGGCACGGTGACGGCGCCATCCTCAACCTTGAAGGGCTGGCCCAGGAACAGGTCGCGTTGCCAGGGGTAGTAGTCGTCCCCCTCGATCGAAAGCTCCAGATACTTGCCGGCGTTCGGCAGCGCGGCCAGAAGGTGCATGGTGCACATCGTCACCAGCGACAGGTTGGCCGCGTGCGGGGTGCAGGGCAGGCCGGCCTCGGCGGCCAACCGCGCGACCTGCAAGGTCCGCGCGAGCCCGCCCATGTACATCACGTCTGGCTGGACGACATCGACCGCGCGCAGGGCGATCATCCGCTTCCATGTGCCCATGTCCCAGTCCTGTTCGCCGCCGGTCACGTCGATTTCGACGGCCTCGGTCACCGCGCGCGTGGCGTCGAGATCCCAGTAGGGCACGGGTTCCTCGTAATGGCCGATCCCGTTGTCGGCCAGCATCCGCCCCACCGCGATCGCGCGGGGCACCGAGAAGCCGGAATTCGCGTCCACCAGCTTGTCGATCCCGTCGCCGAGCGCGCGGGCGAGGGTGGGGATGATTTCCTCGGTGCGGCCCGGCCATTCGTCCACGTCTTCGCCGCATTCCGCGCCGATGCGCCATTTCGCGGCGGTAAAGCCCCGTTCGGCGCAAAGCCGGGTCAGCCGTTCGGCCTCGTCCTTCGGCGTGATGTCGCGCTTCATCGAACTGGCATAGGCGCGCACCCGGCCCGGCCCGCCGCCGATCAGGCTGGCGACCGGCTTTTCCGCCCTGCGCCCCGCCATGTCCCAAAGCGCGGTATCAAGGCCCGCCAGCGCGCGGCAGCGGTAGCTGCCCGGATACTTGTGTTCGCGCCGCTCGATCAGCGCGATGAGCCCGGCGATGTCGCCCGCATCCGCGCCAAGCGCCCAGGGCACGACCTGCCGGTGCAGGACCTGCGCGGTGATGTCGGCATTGTAGGTGGAGGTCTGGCCCCAGCCAAAGGCGCCATCCTCGGCGGTCACGCGGACGAAGCAGACGAATTCGTTGTGGAAGGTCTCGACGCGGGCGATGCGCTGCATGTTGGAACCCTGGCTGGATGACATGCCAAGCGATAGCCGTGTCGCACGGTCCCTGCAATGCCCGCGCGGGCTATCCCTATGGCCGCACCAGCGCCTCGGCCTCGATCTCCACGCGGTAGTCGCCGATCAGCGCGGCGACGACGACCAGCGTATTGGCGGGCCTGATGCTGCCGAAGACGCGGCCATGCGCCCGCGACACCGCCAGCGCGTCGGCCTCGTCGGTGATGAAGATGCGGGTGCGGATCACGTCCTCGGCCCCGGCGCCAAGCGCCATCAGCGCGGCAAGGATCTTGTCGAGGACGAAGGTCGTCTGCGCCGCCGCGTCGCCGGGTGCGACCGGGCGGCTTGTGCCCGCCGTCGCGGTGGTGCCCGACACCACGATCCGGTCGCCGATGCGCTGGGCGCGGCAATAGCCCGCGATGTCTTCCCACTCCGACCCGGAGGTCACGCGCATCGCGCCATCGCGGTGGGGAACCGGGGCGGTTTCGCAGGCCAGCGGCATCGCGTCGAGGTGATGGCTGAGGTCGCCCGAGGCGGTCAGGAACGGCGGCTTGCGGTATTCATCGCCGCAATCGCCGGGGATCGGCCGTGTGCGGGCAAAGGCCGCCTCAAGTTGTCCGTGATCTTCGGCATCAAGCGTGAAGGCGAAGGGGCGCAGGTTGTCGGCCATGTGTTCGCTTTCACCCAGCCGTGCGCCGACGATCGTGCCCGCGACGCCCCGCTGTTCCAGCACCCAGCGCGTCGCCACGTTTGATACCGATACACCGTGCTTGCGGGCGATTCCGGCGGCGGCGGACAGGATGCCCTGAAAGGGCTCCCAGCCGCCCGCCGCGTCGATGAAGCGCTTGTACTTCATCTTGGACCAGTCCGCGATGTCCTGCGGTTCGGGTCTGCCCAGCCAGCGTTCGGACAGGAAGCCCCCGCAAAGCGTGCCATAGGCCAGAAGCCTCGGCCCGCTTGTGTCGCACAGATCAGCCAGCGGTCCGGCCGCGCGCCGGTCCACAAGCGAGAAGGACACCTGGTTGGTACGGACCGGCACGCCGTCGGCCAGCGCGAGGTGCAGGTGCGCGGCGTCGAAATTCGTCACCCCGATTTCCCCGATCAGGCCCTCGGCGCGCAGGGCGGCCAGTTCGTGCAGCGCGTCCAGCCAGCCGGGATGTTCATAGGCCCACCAGTGGAACTGCAGCAGGTCGATCCGCGCCACCCCCAGACGGTCCAGCCGTTCGCGAACGCCCGCGCGCACCACATCGGCGGTCATCGGACCGGGGGCGGGGCACCATTTGGTGAAGGCCAGCGGCCGGTCCTGCCCGGGCGCATAGCGCGACAGGAGCCGCCCGGCGATGATCTCGGACGTGCCGTAGTGATCCGCCATGTCGAAGGTGGAAAATCCGGCGTTCGCATAGGCGGCAAGTGCGTCCGCGCCCCTTTCGGGGTCGATGATGCGTCCGTCCTTCTCGATGTCGGCCACCTGCCACAGCCCGGTCAGGACACGGCTGATTTCGAGCCCCTCAGCCAACCGGTAACGTTCGGGCCCCGCGATGTCGGTCATGTCGTTCATTTCACCCCCCCGGTGCTTGCGTCCGAGGCGATCACCTGGAAGCTGCGTTCGATATCGGCGGCAAGCGCCCTGTGCGCGGCCTGCCGGTCGCCCCGCGCAAGCGCGCCGATGATTTCGTGATGGTGCTTGTGCTGGTCGATCTTGCCCGCATCCTGGTGATGGATGATCAGGTTCAGATAGGCCCCGTACTGAAGCCAGAGCGCCTCGACCAGCGGCAGAAGGACCTCCGACCCGCTTTGCCGGTATAGCGCGAAGTGGAAATCGTAGTTCTGCTGAAGGTCGGGCGTGGTGTCGCCGCCGCGTGGCTCAACCGCCAGGATCGCCTCCATCTCGGCGAGATTCGCGGCGGTCATCCGGTCCATGGCCTGGTCCAGGACCAGCGCCTCGAGCGCGAGCCGCGCCTTTTTCAGATCCTCCATCCGCGCCGAATCGAACGGCGGCACCATCAGCGTGCGGCTGGGCGTGTCGATCAGCGCGCCTTCGGCGACCAGACGGCGCACGGCCTCGCGCACCGGGGTCATCGAAGTGCCAAGCTGATCGGCAAGGGCCCGCAGGCTGACGATGTCACCCGGCGCGAATTCGCCCCGGGTAAAGGCGTCGCGCAGGGCATAGTAGACGTTTTCGCGCAGTTTCGACTGGTCGATCTTGGCGATGCGGGGCGCTGTCATGGCTTTCCCTGGGTCGTGGTGGCGTTCCCTAGTCTAGCCGCAACAAGGTAATTGACAAGTCAATGATCACATACCTACGATCAAATATCACAGATAACAGCAAGGGGCGGAACGTGGCATCTTCGGGGAAGGACGGTTTCTGGCTATACGATCTGAAGGTCGAGACTGTCCTTGACGGCCGTGCGCCCGTCTGCCGCCACATCGAGGGCGAAAGCTTTCGCGTCGAGGGCGAGGCGCTGGTGTTCGAGGCGGGGCAAAGGGTGTCGATGTACGCGCTGGCCGCCCTTCTGCCGCTTCTGCCCGCCAAGCAGCGGGAGACCTCTGCCCATGACTGGATGACCACCGATGCGGAAATCGCCTGCCCCGATCCCCATTGCGGCGGCCGTTTCCGGGTGACACGCCAGGGCAGGCGCTGGTTCGGCCATGCCGAGACGACGGGCCTGCCGGATGCGCGCGAAACGCCCTATTGGCAGAAGGAGGGCGGCCAATGACCGTGGTCGAAACGACGGGGTTGCGCCCGGGCTACGGGATTTCCCGCGTCATCAAGGGCGGCTGGCAACTGGCGGGCGATCACGGCGCCGTCGACCGCGATGCGGCCATCGCCGACATGGAGGCGTTTCTGGACGCCGGGATCACCACCTTTGACTGCGCCGACATCTACAAGGGCGTCGAGGAGATGATCGGGGCCTTCATCGCCGACACCCGCCGCCGCCGCGGCGCTTCGGTCGCCGACCGGGTGCGCGTCCATACCAAGCTCGTGCCCGACCTCGGGCGCCTTGCCGACCTGCGCGCGGACGAGGTCGAGGCGATCGTCGACCGTTCGCTTGCGCGGCTCGGGGTCGAACGGCTGCACCTCGTGCAGTTCTTCTGGTGGGATCTTTCGGCCGGAAGCCCGCTTGCCGCGCTCGAGGTTCTGCGGCGCTGCCAGGAAAAGGGCAAGATCGCCCATCTTGGCGTCACCAACTGGGACATCGCCGCCATCGCGCCCTTCGTCGAGGCGGGCAATGACATCGTTTCGGCGCAGGTGCAGTATTCGGTCCTGGACCGCCGCCCGGCGAACGGGCTTGCCGACTGGGCGCGGGGGCATGACATGCACCTTCTGTGCTACGGCACGCTGGCGGGCGGGTTCCTGACCGAAAGCTGGCTGGGCGCGCCGGACCCGGGTTTTGCCTTCGAAAACCGGTCCCTTGTGAAATATCGGCTGATCATAGACGAGTTCGGCCCCTGGTCCCTGTTTCAGGAACTGCTGGCCGCGCTCGGGTCCGTCGGCGACCGCCACGGTGTATCGCTGAGCGCGGTCGCGACGCGCTGGGTCCTCGATCAGCCGCAGGTCGCGGCGGCCATCGTGGGTGCGCGCTATGCGCGCCACCTGCCGAAGACGCTGCAGGTCTTCGACTTCGCGCTCGATGACGCGGACCGGGCCCTGATCGCGGCGGTGCTGGACCGGGCGGCGGGCCCGGGCGGGCCGGTCTACGGGCTGGAATCCGACCGGGGCGGGCGCCACGGACGGATCATGAAATACAATCTGAACGCGCGCCCGGACGACCAGATCCTTGGGGCCGCCAATGGCTGAGCCGATCCTGTCCATCCGCGGCCTGACCCGCGACTTCGGCCCGTTCCGGGCGGTGGACGGGGTGACGCTGGACATTCGCGCGGGGTCGATCACCGGGCTCATCGGTCCGAACGGGGCGGGAAAGTCCACGCTTTTCAACCTGTTGACCGGAATGCTTAAACCCACCTCCGGCACCGTCAGCCTGAACGGCCGGGACGTGACGGGCCTTTCGCCCGACCGGCTTTTCGCGCTTGGCCTTGGCCGGACCTTCCAGATCCCCCGGCCCTTCGCGCGGATGAGCGTTCTGGAAAACGTCATGCTGTCGCCGCCCGGCCAGACCGGCGAACGCATCCTTGGCCCCTTCCTGTCCGCCGCCCGCGTACGCGAGGACGAGGCGCGCATCCGCCGCCGCGCGCTCGAGGTGCTGGATTTCGTCACGCTCGGCCCCCTGGCCGATCATCCGGCGGGCAAGATTTCCGGCGGGCAGATGAAGCTTCTGGAACTCGCGCGCGTCCTGATGGGCGACCCGGCGGTCATCCTTCTGGATGAACCCGCCGCGGGGGTGAACCCCTCGCTGACGCGCATCCTGATCGACAAGATCGAGGAGCTGAACCGGGGCGGCAAGACCTTTGTCATCATCGAACACGACATGGACTTCGTGATGAGCCATTGCGATCCGGTGATCGCGCTGGCCGAGGGGCGGGTGGTGTTTCAGGGCACCGCCGCCGAGGCGCAGGCGAATCCCGTCCTTCTGGACGCCTATCTGGGGGCGATGGCCGATGGATGACATCGTTCTGCGCGCCGAGGGCGTGGTGTCGGGCTATGTCCCCGACCTGCCGATCCTGAAGGGGGTGGACATGGCGGTGCGCCGCGCGTCGGTGACCGTCATCATCGGGCCGAACGGGGCGGGGAAGTCGACGCTTGTCAAGACCATCGCGGGGCTTGTTCCCCTGTCCGCCGGGCACATCGCCCATGACGGCGTCGAAATCGGCGGCATCCGGCCCGACCGGCTGGCCGCGCAGGGCATCGCCTATGTCCCGCAGATGGACAACATCTTCCGCACGCTGACGATCCGGCAGAACCTGGATCTGGCGCTGCGCCATGCCGGCGCCGATGCCGCTGCGCGTCTGGAGGAGCTTTACACACGCTTTCCGCCGCTTGCCGAAAAGCGCAACGACAGGGCCGGCGCATTGTCGGGCGGCCAGCGGCAGTTTCTGGCGGTGGCGATGGCGCTGGCGACGCGGCCCAGCCTGATCCTGATGGACGAACCTTCCGCCGGACTGTCGCCCAAGGCCGCGCAGGAGGTTCTGGAATGCGCCCGCGGCCTGACCGCGCAGGGGGTGACGATCCTGCTGGTCGAACAGAACGTCAAGCAGGCGCTGCGGCTTGCCGACCACTGCTACATCCTGGCCGAGGGCAGGAACCAGCTTGACGGCTCCGCCGCCGATCTTCTGAGCGACCCGGTGGTCGGAGAGATCTATCTGGGCGCGCGGCGCAAGGGGGCGGCATGATCCAGAACCTTGCCGACGGCATCCTCGTGGGCTCGGTCCTGTCGCTGGGCGCGATCGGGTTGACGCTGGTGATGCACATGCTGCGCTTCGCCAATTTCAGCCATGCGGAGCTTCTGTCGATCGGGGCCTATGCCGCGCTGGTGTTCGACGGGGTCTTCGCGGCGATCCTGCCGCCCCTGGCGGACAGGATCGGGCCGCTGTCGATGACCTGGGCGCTGGTCCTGGCGCTGGTCGTGGCGGTGGCGGTCACCGGCGCCTCGGCGCTGGTGATCGACCGGCTGGTGTTCCGCCGGGTGCGCGCCAAGGGGTCCGAACTGTCGATGGTCTTCGCGTCCTTCGGAGTGGCGATGATCGTGCGCAACGTTACCGGGCTTGTCTTCGGCCTTGGCACGCAGCTTTATTCCAAGGACATCGTCTTTGCCGTCGTCGTCAGCCGCGACCCGATGCTGCTGATCAAGCCCGACCAGGTCTTCGTCCTGGTGGCAACGCTTCTGGTCATGGTCGCGCTGCATCTTGTGCTGTCGCGCACGACGCTGGGTTTTGCCCTGCGCGCGGTGGCCGAGAACCCGGTCCTGGCGCAGGTCAACGGCGTCAACCTCGCGCGGATGATCGCGCTTGTCTGGGTGGTGGGCGGCGGGCTTGCGGCCATCGCGGGGGTCTTCTACGGCCTGACCAACCAGATCAGCCCGATGATCGGGCGCGACCTTGTGCTGCCGGTCTTTGCCGCGACCATCGTCGGCGGCATCGGCAGCGTCTATGGCGCGGCACTGGGCGGCTTCATCGTCGGCATCGCGGCCAACGTGGCGCTGGCGGTCCTGCCCTCGGGCTACAGCCCCTCGGTCCCGTTCCTGATCATCCTGGCCGTTCTGCTGGTGCGTCCCAACGGTCTTTTCGGCGAGGCGCGGGCATGATCGGTCTCCTCTCCTACGCGGTCTTCTTTTCCACCGTGGCCTCGATCCTCGCGATCGCGGTCCTCGGGCTGAACCTGCAATGGGGCTTCACCGGGCTTTTCAACGGCGGTGTCGTCGCCTTCTTCGGCGCCGGCGCCTATGGCACGCTGATCCTTGGCGGCACGCCGCAGGCCGACCATCTGGGCGGTTTCGGGCTGATCTATCCGCTGGCGCTTGCGGGCGGGGCCGTCGCGGCGGGGCTACTGGCCTGGGTCGTGGGCGTGCTGACGCTGCGGCTCAGGCAGGACTACCTTGCCATCGCCACCTTCGGCATCGCCGTCACCTTCGAGAACGTCATGCGCAACGCCGAGGCTCTGTCGGGCGGCGCCAAGGGATTTCGCGGCTTCGAACGCCCGCTGCGCGGTCTTTTCGGCGACGGCTTTGCCTATAACCTCTTCTTCTTCTGCCTCGTGCTTCTGCTTCTGGTGGCGGTATACCTGTTCCTCGAACGGCTCGTGCGGTCCCCCTTCGGGCGGCTCCTGCGCGCCATCCGCGAGGACGAGGACGCCGCGCGCTCGCTTGGCAAGGCGCCCGCGCGGGTGCGCCTTGTGTCCTTCATCACCGGGTCCGCCATCATCGGGATCGCGGGCGGCCTTTACGCCACCTTCTACGCCTTCGTCAGCCCGCAGGACGTGCTGCCCACGCTGACCTTCCAGATCTGGGCCATGCTGATCGTCGGCGGCGCCGGCAACAACCGGGGCGCGGTTTTCGGGGCCTTCCTGATCTGGGGGGCCTGGACGGCAAGCGGCTGGGCGCTGTCGCGTTTCGCCCCGGTCGAGGCGCAGCTTTACACCGGCTCGATCCAGTACATCCTGATCGGGTCGATCATCGTCGCCATGCTGCTCTGGCGCCCCCAGGGTCTTCTGCCGGAACGGCTGGTGCTATCGCAATCGGGGCAACCCGTGAAACCACGACAACAGGGAGCATGACAATGACAGACCAAACCTTCAGACGCGCCGGGCGCCTTTCGCTGGCGCTGGCGCTGGCCACCACGGCGCTGACCGGCGCGGCCTTCGCGCAGGACTGCACGACGAAGATCGGCGCGGTGCTGCCCACCTCGGTCGACTGGGGCAAGCCCATCGCCGAAACGGCGCAGTTCGTCGTCGACCAGGTGAACGAGGCGGGCGGCGTCCAGGGCTGCAAGATCGAGATGGTCCTGCGCGACACCCAGGTCGACCCCAAGGTCGGCGTCGACGCGGCCAAGGCGCTGGTCGATCTGGACGGCGTTCAGGTGCTGATCGGCGCGGTGTCGAGCGGCGTTTCCATGCCGATCCTGACCTCGGTCACGGTGCCTGCGGGCGTCGCGCAGTTTTCCTGCTGCTCGTCTTCGGGCGCGTTCACGACGCTGGCCAAGGAAGGCAAGACCAACGGCCTGTGGTTCCGCACCTTCGCCACGTCGAACGTGCAGGCGGTGGTCGGCGCCAAGGTGGCGGTGGATCAGGGCTACAAGTCCGTCGCCGTCCTTTACAAGAACGACGACTGGGGCCAGGACATCGGCAAGCTGGTCGCCGAACATCTCGCGGCGCAGGGTGTCACCGTAACCGCCACCATCGCGATCAACGACGGCCAGCCTTCCTACCGCGCCGAAGTGACCGAGGCGGTCGCGGGCCAGCCCGAGGCGATCTACCTCGCGCTTTATCCGACCGAAGGCATCTCGGTCGTGCGCGAATGGCTTTCGCTGGGCGGGACGCAGAACATGATCCTCGCCAACTCTCTGAAATCGGACGAGTTCCGCGACGCGGTCGGACTTCAGTACCTGGGGTCTGCGCATGGCACCGACACCTCGTCGCCGCGGGTAGAGTCCGCCGATGCCTTCGTCGCGCGCTACAAGGAACGTTTCAACTCCGAACCGAACGGGCCGGGCCTGTCCAACAGCTATGACGCCACGATGGTCGCCCTGCTGGCGATGGAAGCGGCAGGCAAGGACGCCAAGGGCGCCGACATCGCGGCCGCCGTCGCCCGCGTGACGGACCCGGCCGGTACGCCCGTGACCGCCGATGCCGCGGGCTTCGCCGCCGCGCGCGATGTCCTCGCGGGGGGCGGGTCTGTCCTTTACCAGGGCGCGACCGGCAACGTGCGCTTCGACGCCAACGGCGATGTGTCGGCCCCGGCGGTGATCTGGAGCTTCACCGAAAGCGGGACCAAGGAAGACAGCTACATCACGCTGGAAGAGGTGGACGCGCTGACCGGCGCGGGCAACTGAGCCCGTGACACGGATGACGGACGGGGCACGCACCGTCAGCGTCATCGGGGCAGGGCGGATCGGCCGCGCGGTCATCGACTTTGTCGGCAGGGCGCCCGGGCTCCGGCTCGGGCGCGTGCTCAGCCGGTCGGGCCTGCCCGACACCGCCGATGCCGATGCCTTCTTCACCGCCCCCGCCGACCTGATCATCGACACCGCCGGCCCGGGGGCGCTTCGCGCCTTCGGGCCGCGCGCCCTTGGCTGCACAGACCTGTGGACGGTCGGCGCGGCGGCGCTGGCCGACGACGCCCTGCGCGCCGGGATGGAGGCCGCGGCAGTGCGGGCGGGGCATGCGCTGACGCTGTTCACGCCCTGGTTCGCCGGGATCGGCCACGGCCTGCCGCACGAGGTGCGCGGCCTTCACATCCGCGCCGAAAGACCGGGGATCGGCGCGCCCTGGTCTGGCGCGCTTGCAGACGCGGTCCTGCAGTTCCCGGACGATCTGAACAGCGCCGTCGCCGCCGCGCTTTGCGGGCCGGGGATCGCCGCGACGACCGTCGAGATGTCCGACAGCGGCCCGGGCGGCGCGCACCGGATCGAGGCGCGGCTGGTGACCGGTTTCGCGACCTTCCGGTCGGTGGCCGAATTCACCGGAGACCCCGGCGCCAGCCATCCGACCGCGGCCGCCATCATCGGCGCGCTCCGCCGCGCGGGATCGGCCCTGCGCCACGCCTGACTTGCCGCCTGACCGCCGCGCCTGACCCCCAGGTCGGGTTTGACAACTGGCGGAGCGTGGATATGGTACAGGTAGGAACAGGTACCAGGATGCCCCCCGTGTCCACCCGAATCGGATTGCCGAAGTCAGAACTTGTGGCGCGCACGCTGGAACGCGAGATCCGCGACGGGCGGCTCTTGCACGGGGACCAGCTGGACAGCGAGGGCGGGCTGATGCGCCGCTTCTCGGTCAGCCGCAACACGGTGCGCCGCGGGCTCGAGATCCTGGCGCGGCAGGGGTTGATAACGACCCGAACCGGGATCGGATCCTTTGTCACCTATGACGGCACCACGATCGATTCCAACCTCGGCTGGACGATCGCGCTGTCGCACGGCGAGGGCGCGGTGGAAACCCGCCTTCTGGGCGTGGCGCGCGGCAGCAGCCAGCGCGCCGACGCGCGGCTTGGCGCCACCGAAAGCTATCTGCGGATCGACCGCCTGCGGGTCTGCCGCAAGGCCGGGTGGGGGATTTCTCTGGAACGCAGCCGCCTGCCCTGGCGCGATGCGTTCGAACCGATCCTGACCGGTGGGCTGGAAGGCGGGTCGCTGAACGCCACGCTTGGGGCCGCGGGCCTTGCCGCCGCAAGCGGGCAGGAGGTCGTCGGCGTCATCCCCGCCCTGTCGGCGGTGGACGCCGACATCATGGGCCGCCCGGCCGGGGTGCCGATGCTGCGGCTTGAGCGGGTGACCCTGACGGCCGAGGGCGAAACGCTCGAATACGTCGAAAGCATCCTCGACCCGGCGCGCTTCGGCCTCAGGATCGACTTCTGATGGCGGGGGCGGTGGACAGGCGGGACCGCGCGCTTGGCGCCCTGTCGGGGGTGGCGCTGGGCGATGCGCTGGGCATGCCGTCGCAGACCCTCACACGCGAAGAGATCGCGGCAACCTATGGCAGGATAACGGATTTCGTGGCGCCTTGTGCCGATCATCCGGTATCGCACGGGCTTTCGGCCGCGATGGTGACGGACGATACCGAACAGACGCTGCTTTTGGCCGAACGCCTGTTGCGGGGGGATGCGGCGTTTGATGACCGGTCCTGGGCCGCGGCGCTTCTGGACTGGGAGGCGGGGGTGCGCGCACGGGGGCTGCGCGATCTTCTGGGGCCGTCGTCGAAACGCGCGCTCGACGCGCTTCTGGCAGGGGTCCCGGCGTCCGAGACGGGCCGCAAGGGCACGACCAACGGCGCGGCAATGCGGATCGCCCCGGTCGGGATCGCGACCCCTGCAGGCGACCCCAGGCGACTGGTCGATCAGGTCGTCCGCGCCAGCCGCGTGACCCACAACACGCGCGAGGCGATCGCGGCGGCGGCGGCCGTCGCGATGGTCGTCAGCCGGGGGGTGGAGGGCGCGGATTTCGACGCCGCGCTGCCCGCGGCGCTGGCGGCAGCGCGCCTGGGCGCCACCCGCGGCGCACCGGAGGGAGAGGCGGACATGGCCGGACGCATCACCCTTGCCCTGCGCATCGCCGAGGCCGGGGACGAGGCGGCGCTTGCCGAAAGGATCGGCACCTCCGTCGCCAGCCGGGATTCGGTGGCGGCGGCGTTCGGCGTGGTGCGGCTGGCGGGCGGCGATCCCTGGCGGGCGGCGCTGATCGCGGCCAACATCGGCGACGACACCGACACGATCGGCGCCATCGCCTGCGCGATGGCCGGTGCCTGCGCGGGCGAACGCGCCTTTCCGGCGGACGGCCTGGCCCGCGTGCTGTCGGCAAGCCGGCTGGATCTTGGCCCGGTCGCCGACGGTCTTCTGGCACTGCGCGCGCGGCAGGGCGGGCAGGGCGGGCAGGCGGACGGGGGGCGGCCATGACCGCGCGGCTGATCCAGATGTCCGGCGTCATCGTCGACCTGATCTACCGGGTCGAGGCGGTGCCCGAACCGGGGACCGAGGCCATCGTGCAAGGCTTTTCCGTCGCGGCGGGCGGCGGCTTCAACGCGATGGTCGCGGCACGGCGCATGGGGATCGCGGTCGCCCACGCCGGCACGCTGGGCACCGGCCCCTTCGCCGATATCGCGCACGCGGCGATGGTGCGGGAAGGCATCGACTGGATCGGCGTCCGGCTTGCCGGGCGCGACCAGGGGCTTTGCACGGTTCTGACCGACGCGGGCGGGGAACGCAGTTTCATCGCCGCCGAGGGGGCGGACGGGGTCGTGACCGACGCAGATCTCGCGCGGCTCGATCCGGGGGCGCAAGACTGGCACCTGCTTTCGGGTTACGCGCTTCACTACCCGCAAAGCCGGGCCGCGCTGGTCCGCTGGCTTCGTGCCCGCCCGCCCCGGCTGGTCTTTGACCCAAGTCCGGTGATCGCGGCGATCCCCGAGGGGGCGCGTCAGGCGGCCCTGTCGGCCGCCCTTTGGGTGAGCGCCAACCGGGCGGAGGGCGCGGTACTGACCGGGCTATCCGATCCGGCCGCCATCGCGGCGGCGCTGGCCGAAGGTCGCCCGGCCGAAGGCGGCGCGATCCTGCGCGACGGTGCCCGGGGCTGCCATCTGGCCCTGCCGGGGCAGGCGCCCGTCCATTTGCCGGGTTTCGCCGTCCGCGCGGTCGACACCAACGGCGCGGGCGACGCCCATACCGGTGCCTTCATTGCGATGCTGGCGCAGGGCGCGGATGCCGAACGCGCCGCGCGCATCGCCAATGTCTGCGCCGCGCTTTCAACAACGAAAGAAGGGCCGTCCACGGCCCCGGATCTGAACACCGTCCTTGTGGCGATGGGCGAAACGCCCGGAACCCGGGACAGGCAAGGCGACACCAGCCCGGCCTGACGCCGGACAAACAACGGAGGAAACGATGAAAAGACTGCTTTTGACATCCGCCCTGGCGATGATCGCGCAAGGCGCCAGCGCCGATGAAATCCGCGTCCTGAACTGGCAGGGCTACGGTACCGACCTTGACTGGGCCGTCGCCGCCTTTGCCGAGAAGACCGGCAACACCGTCGTGCATGAATACTTCACCTCCGAACAGGAGATGCTGACGAAGCTGCGCACCAACCCCGGCGCCTATGACGTGGTGCTGATCAACTCCGCCTATACCGCACAGGCCCAGGCTGAGGGGCTGATCGACCCGATCGACACCGCGAAGATCACCCACTTCGCCGACCTCGATCCGGGGCTCACCGGGAACGAGGATCTGAACCCCGCCGGGGCGCTTCACGGTGTGCCCTGGACCTGGGGCCTGACCTCGATCGCGGTCAACACGGGCGACTTCGCCGAGCTTCCGACATCGCTTTCGGTCCTTTGGGATCCGGCGCTGAAGGGCCGCGTGTCGATCCGCGACGACGGGCTCGAGGCGGTGCAATTCGCCGCCATGGCGACCGGCCAGAACATCAACGCGATCACCGACATGGAAGCCGTCAAGGCCAAGCTGACCGAGTTGATGCCGCAGATCACGACCTTCTGGAGTTCCGAGAACGACTGGAACCAGTTCATGTCGGCCGGCGATTTCGCAGTGGCGACCTATTGGTCGGGTTCGGCGGCGCGGTCGCAGGCGGCGGGCCTGCCGGTCGCCTTCGTGGTGCCCGACGAAGGGGCGATCGGCTGGCTCGACGGGCTGTCGATCCCGGCTTCCTCGACCCACAAGGACGCCGCGCATGCGTTCATCGACTGGATGGTGGATCCGGAGTTCTATGTGAAATGGGAACCCGACGGGGCGCCCGCGACCTCCAACACCAAGGCCGCCGCGGCACTGCCCGAGACAAGCTTCAACCGCGCCGTTCTCGGCGATCCCGCGGTGGTCGCCAAGGTGCAGTTCATGAAGCCTGTCTCCGACGCTGACCGCGAGGCCTATCTGAAGCTCTGGCAGGATCTGAAAGCGGCGCAATAAGCGCGCGGGAGGACAGGGGGGCAAGCGGCATGAGCGGCAATCTGGCCCGCAAGGATCGGACGCGCGCGGCGCTGCTGCTTGCCCCCGCATATCTTTGGCTGACGCTGGCGGTCTTCCTGCCCCTGTCGGCCATGGCCTTCTTCAGCTTCCTGTCTGACGTACCCTTCGGCGACCGCGACTGGCACGTCACGCTGGACAACTACCGCGCGGTCTTCGAATCCGGCACCTACGCGACGCTTCTGTGGAAGTCGCTGAAGCTTGGCATGACCGTCACCGCACTGTCGGTCCTGATCGGTTTTCCCTGTGCCTTCGTCCTGGCCAAGGTGATCCGGGGCCGCGCGCGCGAGGCGATGTTCCTTCTGGTGATCCTGCCGTTCTGGTCGAATTCGCTGGTGCGGATCTTTTCCTGGGCCATCGTGTTGCGCGGCAACGGCGTCTTGTCGGGCCTGATCGACGCGATCCTGCCCTGGGACGTGCGCATCAACCTGATGTTCAGCCCCACGGCCATCGTCATCGGCCTTGTCCATTCCTACCTGCCCTATGTCATCCTGACCTCCTACCTCGCGCTGCAGGCCATCGACGACAGCCTGATCGAGGCGGCGCGGTCGCTGGGCGCCAGGCGCCGGACGATCCTCTTGCGACTGATCCTGCCGCTTGCCGCGCCCGGCATCATCGCGGGCGCGGTCCTGATCTTCGTCCCGGTGGTCGGCTCCTTCATGGAGCCGCGGCTTCTGGGCGGCCGGCTGGGCACCTACTACGGGACAGTGATCGAGGATCAGTTCGTCGCGGTCTTCAACTGGCCCCTCGGTGCGGCGCTTTCCTTTGTCCTGCTGGCGGTGATCCTGACGATCCTCGCGCTTGCCAGCCCCGCCCTCAGGAGGTCGCAGCGATGACGAACCGGACGCTTGCCCTCCTGGGGCGCGGCTATCTTGGCCTGATCCTGTTCTTCCTTTACGCGCCGATCCTTGTGATGGCGGCGATGTCGTTCAATGCCTCGGCCTTCTACCAGCTGCCCTTCAGCTTCTCGACCGAATGGTATGCAAAGCTCTGGTCCAACCGCGAAATCCTGTCGGCAGCGGGGCGGTCGGTCTGGATCGCTTGCGTGGTGACCGTGCTGGCGACGGCGGCGGGCACGGCGGCGTCGATCGCGCTGTTCCGCTACGACGTGCCCGGCAAGCGGGTGCTGCAGGTGCTCCTGTTTCCGCCGATCGCGATTCCGTGGCTGATCACCGGCACCGCGATGCTGATCTTCTTCTTCGGAATCGGGATCGGCCGGGGCACGCCCGCGGTCATCATCGGCCATGTCGCGCTGGCGCTGCCCTACGTCATCGTCGTCGTCACCGCGCGGCTGGCCACCTTCGACGCAACGCTTGAGGAGGCGGCCCGGTCGCTGGGGGCTGGGGCCTGGACCGTGACGATGCGCGTGACCGTGCCCTGGATCCTGCCCGGGATCGTCGCCGGCGGCCTTTTCGCCTTCGCGGTCAGTTTCGACCAGTTCGTCGTGTCCTACTTCCTGTCCGAACCGGGCGACACGACGCTGCCGGTTCTCATCTACACGTCGATCCGCAAGGGCTTCACGCCCGAGATCAACGCCATCTCGACGATCATCATCGCGGTGTCGATGGGGATCATGGTGCTGGCGGCACGCTATTCGAACTTCGGGGGGGAACGCTGATGGCGCAGGTTCGGGTCGAGGGGCTGACGAAGACCTACGGCGGGGCGCGGGCGCTCGACGCGGTGTCGCTGTCCTTTCCCGATGGCGGGTTCTTCGGGCTTCTCGGCCCGTCCGGGTCGGGCAAGACAACGCTTCTGCGGGCGATCGCGGGCTTTGTGGTGCCAGATGCGGGGCGCGTCTTCATCGGCGATGCACCGGTCGAGAACGTCCCGGTCGAGGCGCGCGAGATCGGGATGGTCTTCCAGAACTACGCGCTTTTCCCCAACATGACTGTCGCCCAGAACGTCGCCTTCGGGCTGGAGGTGCGCAAGGTCGCCGCCGCCGAGCGCGCGCGCCGCGTCGCCGAGGCGCTGGAACTGGTCCAGCTTGGCCCCTTCGGCGCGCGCAAGACCAACGAGCTTTCCGGCGGCCAGCGCCAGCGCGTCGCGATGGCCCGCGCCATTGTCACCCGCCCGCGCGTCCTTTTGCTGGATGAACCGCTTTCCGCGCTCGACAAGGCGCTGCGGGTGGACATGCAGATAGAGCTCAAGCGCATCCAGCGCGAGGTCGGCATCACCACCATCTTCGTCACCCACGACCAGGAAGAAGCGCTGACGCTTTCCGACCGGATCGGTATCCTGAAGGACGGACGGCTTGTCCGCCATGGCCCCCCGCGCGAGGTCTACGACGACCCGCGCGACGCCTTCACCGCCCGCTTCCTGGGCGAGGCGAACCTGATTTCAGGGGTGCCGGAGGCGGGCGGCCTGCGCCTGCCCGACGGGGGCCTGATCGCGGGGGCGCGCACCGCGACAGTGGCGGTGCGGCCCGAGAACCTCCGCATCTCGCTTTGCGAACCGCAGGGGCCGGTCCGGCTGCGCGCGCGGCTGCGCCAGCGCATCTTCGCGGGCGCCATGGGTACCTGCGTGCTCGACTGGAGGGGGGAGGCGCTGAAGGCTGTCGGACGCGACCGCGATTTCGCCGACCTGCCGGGTGAGGGCGAGGTCTGGCTGACCTGGGACGCGGACGACACGATCGCGCTAGAGGGCTAGGCCGGGTCCGTCCTTCCGGGTCAGCCGGTTCTGCTCAGTCCGTCCGGCTCGCCGTTCGTGGCGCGGGGTGGATCAGCCCGGCGTAGTTTTCGGCCTGATGGTGGCAGAAATCATAGGCGGGCGCGGTGCAGCCCGCGCCGATCGCCAGGGTGAAAAGGCCCGCGCCGGTCGCCGCACGCGCGCCGGGCACCGAATCCTCGATCGCGAAGGCGTCGCGCGCGGCCAGCCCCAGCCGGTCAAGCGTGGTCAGGAACGGCAGCGGATCGGGCTTGCCCACCGGCAGTTCCGCCCCCGACACCGCGAGTTCCACGACATCGGTGACATCCAGCATCTCCAGCGCGCCCTCGATATGGCGGCGCGGGGAGGAAGAACAGATGGCGATGCGCAGCCCCGCCTCGGCCAGCGACACCAGCCATTCGCGTGCCCCCGGCACCGGTTCGCGCAGCTTGTCGAGCCACAGGTCGGCCTCGGCGCCGATCTGGTCGCCGATGGCGCGGCGCATGTCCGGGGTCAGCGGCATTTCGAACAACTCGTCCAGGAAATCCTTGAGCCCGCGTCCGACATGCGCGTCCAGAAGCGCCTGCGACGGGCGCCGGCCATAACGTGCCGTCACCTCGACCTTGGCGCGTTCCCAGACGTGTTCGCTGTGTACCAGCGTCCCGTCCAGATCGAAGATCGCCGCGCGGAACCGCGTCGGGTCGAAGATCGTCTCTCGCCTGCCGCCTGTCATGCTGCTAACCTCGCGCCGGAACGGGCAAATTCGCCCGAAGGGGACAACACATGCACGACAGCGAGATCGACCGGCGATACGCCGAGGCACGCCGCATCGCGGCCGAGGCGGGGGCGCTTGCGCTGGACTACTTCCGCCGGTTCGACGGGCTGGACGTGGAGGTGAAGGGTCATCAGGACTTCGTGTCCGAAGCCGACAAGAATGTCGAGAGCTTCGTGCGCGCCCAGATCGCCGCCGCCTTCCCCGAAGACGGCATCGTCGGCGAGGAAGAGGCGCCGAAACCCGGCACCAGCGGCCTTGTCTGGGTCATCGACCCGATCGACGGCACGACGAATTTCATCCACGGCATCCCCGGCTGGACGGTCGTGCTGGCGGGTGTCGCCGGGGCGAACACGGAATTCGGCGTCATCCACGATCCCAACCACGACGAGATGTATCACGCCCGCAGGGGCCGGGGCGCATTTTGCAACGACAGGCGCCTGTCGGTGCTGCGCGGGCGCGACCTCAGGCGCGGGTCGCTTGGCGTCGGTTTTTCGGGGCGCACCAGCGCGGGCGGGATCAAGCGGCTTGTGCCCGCGATCATCGACGCGGGCGGGATCTTCTACCGCAACGCCTCCGGTGCGCTGTCGCTGGCCTATGTCGCGGCGGGCAAGCTGCTTGGCTATGTCGAGGAACACATGAACGCCTGGGACTGCCTGGCCGGGCAGCTGCTGGTGGCCGAGGCCGGCGGCGTGGTCGAGGATCAGGACGCCAGCGACATGGTCGCGCGGGGCGGCCGCGTCATCGTCGCCACGCCCGAGGCCTGGGACGAGGTTCTGGCAATCTCCGAAGCGGCCTACGCGCCGGGGCAGGGCTGACGGGCAGGGCGCGCCCTTCTCAGGCATCGGGCACGAGGACCGGCCCGGACGCCGCCAACCCGATCATCACGCCGTCGCCCGCGCGATAGGGCGTGTCGACATTGTCGCTGACCGCGAAGACCTGCCCGAAATCGCCGGCGAAGGTGTATTCCATGCGCGGTCCGACATAGGTCACCTTTTCGACCGTCGCGGCCAGCCCGCCCGCCTCGACGATGCGGATGCGCGAGGGGCGCAGCGCCAGCGTCGCGGGGCCGGGTTTCAGGCCGCGCGCCGGAAGGCTGTGGCGCACGCCCGTCACCGCGACCTCGGCCACATCGCCCGTGACCGAAACGATCTCGCAGGCGATCAGGTTCGCCTCGCCGATGAAATCGGCGACGAAGGTGTCGGCGGGCGCATCGTACAGGGCGCGCGGCGGGCCGATCTGCGCGATGGCCGCGTTCTTCATGACGACGATCTCGTCCGATACGGCCAGCGCCTCTTCCTGGTCGTGGGTGACGTAGACGACGGTCAGGCCCAGATTCTGCTGGATTTCCCGTATCTCCTCGCGGACATGCCGGCGCAGCTTGGCGTCGAGGTTCGACAAGGGTTCGTCGAAAAGCAGCACCTCGGGTTCAAGGACCAGCGCGCGCGCCACGGCGACCCGCTGCTGCTGGCCGCCGGAAAGCTCTGACGGCAGCCGCCCGCCGTAGCCGTCGAGCCCGACAAGCGACAGCCCCGCCATCGCGCGGTCGCGCGTCTCGGACTTGGAATAGCCGGAAAACTTCAGCCCGTAGCTGACGTTTTCCAGAACCGTCATATGCGGGAACAGCGCGTAGGACTGAAACACCATCGACACGTCGCGGTCGGTCGCGGGCAGGGTGGTCACGTCCTTGTCGCCGATCAGGATGCGCCCTTTCGAGGCCATTTCCAGCCCGGCGATCATCCTGAGCGTCGTCGTCTTGCCGCAGCCCGAGGGGCCCAGGAGCGTGACCAGCTTGCCCGGCTCGATCCTCAGGCTCACGTCGTTCACGGCGACGACGTCGCGCCCGTAGATCTTGGTCACGTTCTCGAACACGACCGAGGCCGCCCTTGAATTTACCCCGGCCATCAGCCGCCTCCCTGTTCGTGGGACATCCTGCGCCCGATCCGGGTGCGCCCCACCATCAGCTGCAACAGCCCCACCGCTGCCAGCATCACGAAGATCAGCGCCGTCGAATAGGCGATCGCCAGCCCGTAGTCGTTGTTCTCGACCCGGCCGATGATGTAGCTTGTCGCCATGTCGTAGCGGGCGGAGACAAGGAAGATCACCGCCGAAATCGCCGTCATCGCCCGCACGAAGCTGTAGACCAGCGCGGCCAGGATCGCGGGTCTGAGAAGCGGCAGGATCACCCGCCGGAAGGTCTGCCAGCTGTTTGCGCCAAGGGTCAGGGAGCTTTCGTCGAGCGAGCGGTCAAGCTGGCTCATCGAGGCGATGCCCGCGCGCACGCCGACCGGCATGTTGCGGAAGATGAAGCTGATGACGAGGATCAGGCCGGTCCCGGTGATCTCGATCGGGGGTATGTTGAAGGCCAGGATGTAGCTGACCCCGATCACCGTGCCGGGGATCGCGAAAGACAGCATCGTGCCGAACTCGAAGCTGCGCTTGCCGGCGAAGTCCTGCCGCGTCAGCAGATAGGCGGTGATCAGGCCGATCGCCGCTGTCAGTGGCGCGGCGACCGTGGCGATCATCATCGTCGTCCAGAAGCTGTCCCACGCGGACCCGGTCCAGCGGATGCCGCCGTCCTCGATCCTGACCGCGAATGCGGTGATGTAGTGCTTGAAGGTCAGCGTGTTGTCGACGCCCCAAAGCTGCACGACCGAACCGTAAAGGATCATGCCGTAGATCACGATGGTGAAGGCGCCCCAGATCGCGGCGACCGCATAGACCGGGATCGCAAGCCCGCGCGGCATCTCGGGATGCACGCCCGCGTCGCCCTTGCCGGTCACGGTCGTATAGCTTTTGCGGCCAAGCCAGAAACGCTGCAGGTAAAAGGCCGCGAGCGTGAAGGCCAGAAGCACGATCGCGAGGATCGCCGCGCGCCCCTGGTCGTACTGCGCGCCGACGATGGCAAAGAAGATCTCGGTCGACAGCACGTCGAAGTTGCCGCCAAGGACCAGCGGGTTGCCGAAATCGGCCATGCTTTCGATGAAACCCAAAAGGAAGGCGTTCGCCAGCCCGGGGCGCATCAAGGGCAGCGATACGGTGCGGAAGGTCTGCCAACGGCTTGCCCGAAGCGTCTGGGCCGCTTCCTCCATCGAGGGGCTGACACCCTCGACCACGCCGATCAGGACGAGGAAGGCGATGGGCGTGAAGGCCAGAAGCTGCGCGATCAGGACGCCCGGCAGGCCGTAGACCCAGCGGGTCGGGCGCATGCCGACCAGGTCCGCGACCCAGGTCGTGACCGTGCCCGAAAGCCCGAACAGAAGGATGATCGCAAGGCCGATGACAAAGGGCGGGGTGATGATCGGCAAGACGGTGATCGCCCTCAGGCTGCGCTTGAACCGGAAGCCCGACCGCGTCAGCACAAGCGCGAAGACAAGGCCAAGCGCGGTCGAAAGCACGCCGACAAGTACCGCCAGGAACAGGGAATTCCAGGCCACGCCACAACGCGCGCCCGACAGGCAGCCAAGACCCCAGATGCGGTCGTCGAAGAACTTCGACAGGAAGACCACGACGGAATGCCCGCCCTCTTCGGTGACGAAGGCGGCCAGCAGCATCTTGGCGATCGGGAAGAAGACGAAGATCGTCACCACGGCGATGACGCCGCCGATGGCGCCGGTCACGAACACGTCGCCGTTGATCGCGCCGCGCGCGGCGATGCCTTGCGTGAAAAGGAACAGAAACGCGGAGGCGACGATCAGCGCACCGTAGCCCATGCCGTATTGCCGGTCGCCCAGGGGGCCGAAAAGCGCCTCGAGCCAGCCGGCGTTCCAGCCCCGGATGCCGATGCCAAGGCCCTGCGCGATCAGCCAGGCAAAGCCGAAACCGCCCGCCGCCAGCAGGATCTGGGCGTAAAGCGGGTCCGTCTTGGGCCGGCGCATCACCAGGAGGGGCGCGGCCAGCGCCGGCAGCACCGGCCAGAGCCAGGGCTTTTCACCCTGCAACAGAAGGAAAAGGGCCGGTGCGTAGTCCGTGTCCAGGGGCCAGCCGTCGGTCAGCCATTCCATGAACCAGAAATCCTCCACCCCGTACCAGGGCAGAAGGACGAACCCGACCCACCCGGCGACGATCCAGAAGATCAGCGCCGGGTGAGTGGTCTTTTCGGTCGTTGTCTGACGCACAAGACTTATTGCGGCAGGGTGGAAACGTCGTTGTCCCACTTCGCAAGCAGGCGTTTGCGCTCGTCGCTCGACCCGTACTTCTTGAAGTCGTAGTCGATCAGCTTGATCGAGGCGAGGTCGGGCGCCTTGTCAGATGTCTGCGCGCCCATGTTCGACGGCACCTGGAAGGCGTTGACCTGCAGTGCCAGATTCTGCGCCTCGGCCGACAGCGCCCAGTCGTAGAACTGCTTGGCCTCGTCCATGTTGCGCGCGCCCGCGATGATCGACATGGATCCGATCTCGTAGCCGGTGCCCTCGCAGGGGGCGACGGTGACGATCGGGAAGCCCGCGACGGTCTGCGCCACGGCGTCGTGCATGAAGACGATGCCGACCGTGGTTTCGCCCTGGCCCGCCGCCTTGATCGGGGCGGAGCCCGACTTGGTGTACTGGTTCACGTTGGCATGGAGCCGCTTCATGTAGTCAAAGCCGCCATCCTCGCCGAAAAGCTGCATCATCGTGGCCAGCGTCGTATAGGCAGTGCCCGACGAATTGGGGTTGGCGATCTGGATATGGCCCTTGAACTCGGGCTTGGTCAGATCCTCCCAGCACTTCGGTTCGGGCAGTCCGTTCGCGGCCAGCAGGTCGGAATTGTAGCCAAAGCCAAGCGCACCGGAATAGATGCCGATGGTGCGGTCGCCGGCGCTGGTCGCCTGGGCGATGGCCCAGGGATGAAGCTGTTCGCGCATGGGCGAGACATAGGGTTCGGTCAACCCTTCCTCTGCGGCCTGAAGGTGCGGGTCGCCGGTGCCGCCCCACCAGACGTCGCCCTTCGGGTTCGATTCCTCGGCCTTGATCTGGGCGAAGGTCTCGCCCGAGGACTTGCGCGTCATGTCGACGTCGATGCCGGTCGCGTCCTCGAAGCCGCGTGCCATGACCTGGCACCATTCTTCCTGCGCGGCGCAGTAAAGGTTCAGTTTGCCGGCGGCGCTGGCCGCGCCTGCCGAAAGCGCAAGCAGCGATGCGCCCACAAGAATAGTCCGCATGGTTTCCTCCCAGTGTTAAGTTTTTGTAACGGTTTTTTGACAGGCTAGTCACGACCAACCGTCCGGGCAAGCGTGTTCTGCCGGGGCTGCGGACAAAATGTTGGTAGGCAAACGAAATCGTGGGCTTTGGCGTCCTTGGTTCGAGTTTTTCGAAGATCATGGGCATCTAAATTCAATTTCTCTTGCTGTGCGAATTTGCAAGACTGCGCGGTGAACAGGCAGGCCGGGCATTTCCGGCCAAACCGCACCCCGATTGCACCCGGGCGACCTTCCCCGGTCGGAGGCCCCCACCGGCGCCACCGGTCGGCCAGGCACCCGGACGACACAGAGGACGACAAAGGCGCCATGCAGTTTTCGCACTTCCTGAACAGCCACCTTCTTGACCCTGCCCGGGGCGGCAAGCGGCTTTATCGCGAGATGGTCGAACAGGCTGTCCATGCCGAAGCCGTCGGCTATCGCGGCGTCTCGATCCCCGAACACCACCTGATCAACATCCTGCTCGTGCCTTCGCCGCTGCAGCTTGCGGTGAAGGTGGCCGCGCACACCCGCCGGGTCGAGATCGCGACATCCATCTGCCAGCTGCCGCTGCGCGACATGCGCGTCTTCGCGGGGGAGGTCGTTCAGGCGCAGGCGCTGTGCGACGGGCGCCTGATCCTCGGCGTCGGCAAGGGTGCCTTCGGCTGCGAGACGCAAAGCCTTGGCGTCCCGTTCGAGGAAACGAAACCGAGGTTCGAGGAAAGCCTGCGCGTGCTTGAGGCGCTGCTGGCGCGGGAAGAGGTGTCCTGGGACGGCGACTGGTACCGCTTTGGGCCGCTGACAGTGATGCCGCGCCCCGAAGATCCCATCCCCATCGCGCTGGCGATCATGGCGCCCCCGGGGATCGAGGCAATGGCCGCGCGGGGTTATCACATCCAGACGACGCCGCTTGGCGCCAGTCACGGCGTCCTTGAGGAACAGGTGAACGCCTTCCATCGCGGCAAGGCGGCGGCGGGGCCGGGCCATGCGTCGCGCCTGTCGTTGCAGCGCGGGCTATACCTTGCCCGCGACGAAGCGGACCGGCGCGACAAGATCGCCCGGGCGCATCGCTACTACGAAAGCTTCGACAACGTCTTTGGCGGCCCCGGCATCGTCGATCGCGGCATCATCCGCCCGCTGCCGCGCAAGCAGACGGTGGAGGAACTGGGGCAGAACGTTCTGGTCTGCGGCGCGTCCGAAATGATCGACCGGCTTTCGGCCTATGCGGAACTGGGCATAGACGAGGTGATCGCCTCGTCCAATTTCGGCCAGGACCAGTCCGAAACGCTCGACATGATGAGCCGGTTCGGGGAAGAAGTCCTGCCCCATGTGCGGGTGGCCGCGCACCAGCCCGCCTGAAGTCATCAAGACCACGAAAGGAACAGGAATGCCTGTCATAAAGATCGAGATGTTCGAGGGCCGCACCGTCGAACAGAAGCGCGCCTGCGCTGCCGCCGTGACCCAGGCCTTCATCGACACCTGCGGGGGAACGCCGCAATCGGTGCATGTCGTCTTTCAGGATGTGGCCAGGCACGACTGGGCCGTTGCCGGTCGCCTTGCGTCCGACCCCAAGCCGGAGTGAGCCATGGCGATCGATTGCGCCCATTCGGTCGAGGGCAGCGGCCCGGCCCTGTTCCTGATCCACGGGATCGGGGCGCGGCGCGCCACCTTCGCCGGTCTGGTCGAAGGGCTGAAGGACCGCTTCACCTGCATCAGCTACGATCTGCGGGGGCACGGCGAAAGCCCGCTGCCCGACGGGCGCTTCGGGCTTGACGATCTGGTCGACGACCTCGAGGCGTTGCGTTCGCGGCTCGGGATCGACCGCGCGCATTTCGCGGGTCATTCGCTGGGCGGCATGATCGGCCCGGCCTATGCGCGCCGCCACCCCGATCGGGTGCTGTCGCTGGGCCTTTGGTCCACCGCGGCCTTCCGCACCCAGGATGACAGCGCCAAGGTCAAGGCGGTCGTCGCGGCGATGCGGGAAAAGGGGATCGGCCAGGTGCTTGATACGCTGACCGCGCGCTGGTTCACCGACGCTTTCGCCGCCGCCCACCCTGAGGTGATCGAACGGCGCAAGCGGCAGGTCATGGACACCCCGCCGGACGTCTTCCTCAATGTCTTCGACATCTACGCCGAGACCGAGATGGCCCCATGGCTGCACGAGGTGACGGCGCCCTGCCAGGTTCTGACCGGCGAAAACGACGGCGGCTGCAACCCGCGGCTCAACCGGCTGATCGCGGATGCGCTGCCGAAGTCCGAACTGGTGATCCTTGACGACCTCAAGCACGCGATCTTCATCGAGGCGACGGACCGCGTCCTGCCGCATGTGCGCGACTTCCTGGTCAGGCAGGCGGGTTGACCGCCGCTTTCAGCGCCTCGACCGAGGGGCGGAACCAGGCCCAGCCTGCGTTCAGGTTCGGACGGGATACCAGATAGGCCGTGCGCCGGAACACCGGCGTGCCCTCGACCGGATGCAGCCGTCCGGCGGCGATATCGGCGGCGGCCATCCGTTCGGGCAGAAACGCAGAGCCGCCCCAGGTCATCAGGTAGTCGCGGGCCCAGTCGCTTGACCCGAGGGTGACGACCGGAGTGCGCGCGACCGGGAAGGCCTCGGCGTGCAGGCGGCGGAATTCGCGGCCCAGATCGACATAGACGTAGTCGGGATCCCAGTCCATGTAGCCGCGCCGCACCGTGGCGACCTGGATCAGCCGGTCCTGAAACAGCGGCAGCACATCCAGTTCCCCCGACACCGCCGCGTCGAACATCAGCGCCACGTCGATCAGCCCGGTCGAAAGCCAGTTTTCGATATCGTCGGTGCTGCCCGGCCAGAAAGACAGCGCCACTTCGGGGTGGTCGCGCCGCAGCGCGTCGGCCCAGGTCTTTGCCACCCCGTGCCAAAGGTCGAACTGGCAGCCGACATTGCACACGCTGTCGAAATTCGCGCTGAGCGAAAGCGACTGGCGGGCCTGTCCCCAGGCGCGGGTCATCACCTCGGCGTAGCGCAGGAACTGGAACCCGGCGGAGGTCAGCTCCGCGCCCGCGCGGCTGCGGATCAGAAGCTTCTGGCCAAGCGCGTCCTCAAGACCGTTGAGCCGTGTGGTGACGGTCGATTCCGTCACGTTCAGCCGTTCGGCCGCGCGGTTCAGGTTCCGGGTCTTCACGACCTCCAGGAAAGTCTGGACAAAGACGATGTTCATGGGGCGCGATCCCGTCGGTCGGTCGGTCGGTCGGTCGGTCCGGCCAGGCCGGGGTGATGCGACCATTGTTAGGGCAGGGGCGCGGGCTTGGCCAGAAGGGGCGCCGCGGTCTCAGAGCGCGACGATGTGGTTGTCCCAGGCGCGGGGCGCGCGGGTGTGGCCAACCGGCACCCCGCCTTCGGTCACGACAAAGGCCCCGTGCCCGTCGGTCATGACCAGCCGGTCGCCCAGCGGCGCAAGGCCGCAGACATCGGCGCGCAGGATTTCATGGGCGAAGGTGCCGTCGCTGTCGAAAACCTGCACCCGCCCGCCCTTGGGCGAGGATATGGCGACCTTTCCGCCCGCCTCGAACGCCGCGATCGACCCGGCATAGCCCTGCATGGCCCGGTGCAGGTCATCCGGCGCGCGGGCCAGCCGTGGCGCGCCGCCGTGCAGGCCATGAAAGCCCAGAAGTGCAGGGGCCTCTTCCACCGGGCCTTCCCATTGCATCGCGAAGGCGACGTTGCCGAAGGCGTCCAGCGCCAGATGACGGATCGAGGCGCGGTGCCATTCCGGCGCCAGCCGCGCCTGATCCTCGACCGTGCCGTCGGGCATCAGATAGGTCAGGTTCGGCGCCATCGTGTCGAGGTTCAGCTTTTCCCGGTCGCCGGGGCCGGTGCGGATGCCGCCGTTCGCGACAACCAGCATCTCGGTCCCCGGCAGGCGGCGGATCTCGTGCGGGCCGATCCCGCCCGAGGCGACTTCACCGATGCGGCGGTATCCATCGGAACGCGACCAAAGGGCGATGCGTCCTTCGCCGGTCAGAGCCACCACCTCGGATGTGTAAAGCGTGTCGCCATCCATCGAATAGGCGCCGTGGCCGTTGAATTCGCGCCCCGGCGCGGCGGTCAGGCGGGCGATCACCCGGCCCGTCGCGCAGTTCAGGACCAGCGCATAGGTGCCGGGCCGGCGGGCAAAGGCCACCGCCTCGGGCACTTCGGGGTGGGCGGTGGCGGCATGGCCGCGGGCGGGCAGGGGCACGCGGAACAGATCCGCGCCCGACGCGCTCAGCCCGAAGAGGCTGTAGCTGCCGTCAGGGTCTTGCGCCGCCGCCAGAAAGGCCGGGTCGCCCGCATCCGCCCAGCCAAGGCGCGGCAGGGCCGCTGCGGCCAGGGCGGTGCCAAGGAATTGTCTGCGGCTTGTCATCGTCGCCCCCGTCCCACTTCAGTCCCCGTCCCGCTTCAGTCCCCGTCCCGCTTCAGTCCCCGTCCAGGGCGTTCAGCCCCATGGTGACGCCAAGCGCCGCCGACAGTTCCTCGTTCGCGACGGTGCGCAGAAGGGTCAGCGCGGTCTGCACCGCCTCAAGCCGGAAGCGGCCCGTCGGCGTCTCGACCCCCGAAAAGTCGGGGTCGTCCAGCTTGCCCGCCATGAAGCGGACCCGTTCGAAATCTTCTGCCGTCATCAGCGCGTCATCGGGCGCCAGCGCCATCGCCAGCCTTTCATGCGCGGCGAGCGCCAGTTCCAGGTTGCGCTGGGCCCGCCCCGAAAGGCGGCCCTCGGCGCGCAGCGGGCGCGGCGTCTCGACCGTGCCGATCGGCAGGCCGATGCGTTCGTTGATGTCGAACTGGATGGAGGCGAGAAGCGCGGTGAAGACCACCTGCCGGGCCTCGATCTCGTCAAGGAAACGGGCGTTTGCGCCGTCGCCGGCAGTGCGGAGCGTCGCGGCGAAATCGGTGTCCCAGGCTTCGGCGGCGGCGCGGGCGGTTTCGTCGAGGTCGGCCGCGGCCATGCGCACCAGCGCGCAGCCGGGGTCATCCGGCCCATAGCCGTTGAAGCGCGGATCGTAGATCATCGCCTCGATCCCGTAGAGCCCGCGCACCGAAACCGGCTGCTGGCGGAAAAGCCCTGCATCGGCCAGGCCGGGGTTGCCCGGCGTCAGCAGCCGCGCCAGCGCCTTGGTGCGGTGGCCGCTCTTGTCGGGCCAGTAGGCGATGATCTGCCGGCGTGCGTCATCCTCAAGCGGGCCGAAGCGCAGGTCGGCGACCGAAAGCCAGGCGTCCATCGCCGCGTTCCAGGCCCCGCGCAGGCCGTCCGAACTGGCACGGCAATCGGCCTGCGCCGCGCGCTCCAGCGCGTCCGTCGCGGCGACGAAGGACGTGAAACCGGGCGTGACCACATCGTCCAGAACCCGGTCGATCGCCGGATCGGCGCGCAGGGGCAGGGGCAGCAGGCAAAGGGCAGCGATCAGAAGGCGCATGTCAAAGGCTCCCCAGGAAACGGACCAGCGCGTCGCGATCCTCTTTCGGCAGGTGATAGACGGCGTCGCGCGCGGCCTGCGCCTCGCCCCCGTGCCACATGACGGCCTCGATCAGGGATGTCGCCCGCCCGTCGTGCAGATAGCTTTCGCGCCCCGATACCTGCGCGGTCAGCCCGATGCCCCAAAGCGGTGCGGTGCGCCATTCGGCGCCGGTGGCACGGCCCTCGGGGCGATGGTCGGCCAGACCCTCGCCCATGTCGTGCAGGAGAAGGTCGGTATAGGGCCAGATCAGCTGGAAGGATTGCGCGACCTTGCCCTCGATCCGGCCGGTCACGTATTTCGGCACATGGCAGGAAATGCAGCCCGCGGAATAGAAGACCTCCTTGCCGCGCAGGACCTCCGGGTCGCCCGCGCCACGCCGTTCGGGCACGCCAAGGTTGCGGGCATAGAAGGTGACAAGGTCCAGGTTCGCCTGCGACACCTCAAGCCCGTCGGAAGGGTCCGCGCCGGTTTCCGCGACGATGCAGGCGGACTGACCGGCGGTACAATCGCCGTGACCCGAAGGATGGAGCGGCGTCGACAGCCCCATGTCGCCCGAAAATGCGCCCGCGGACTGTTCCTCGATGGTGGGCTGACCGGCCTTGTGGCCGAAGCGGCCCAGCATCGGCGCCCCGTAGCGGGCCGAGACAACGATGTTCGCGCGGCCGGAAACGCCGTCGCCATCCGCGTCGTCGGGGTCGGCATGGGCAAGGATCTCGGCCGCCGGGATCGCCTCAAGAAGGCCAAGGCCGATCATCTGCTGCGCCACCCGGGGCGACAGCATCAGATCGGGCGCGGGCATCCCGTAGCCCGGATCGGCCAGCGCATAGGACGGGGCGTGAAGGATGATCGCCTCGCCGTCCGGGAAGGTCAGGGGGATCTCGGTCGTCTCGATCCGCATCCGGCCCTCGGCGGGGATCCCGGCCAGGCTGAAGTTCTGCAACTGCCCGCCATAGACCGGGTCGGGGTTTGTCGCGATCCAGTCCGGGATCAGCGCGGTTTCGGGTGCGGGCCCGCCCGGCACCGACAGGCGCAGGAAAAGGCCGATGGCGTCTTCGTCCGGCGTCGCCGGGGGCAGCCCGCGCCCGTCCTTCAGGTGGCAAAGCTGGCAGGCCCGCGCATTGAAAAGCGGGCCGAGCCCGTCGGAGGCCTTGGTGGAGGACGGCGCGGACACCCAGGCCTTGGTGAAAAGCCCGTTGCCGAGGTTGAAGGTCATCCGGCCCTCAAGCCCGATATTGGCCGAGGGGTCGGAAAAGGCGTCTGCCGTGGGCCGTGCGCGCACCGTCGCCGCGCCCGCGGGCTTCGCCTCGAACCTCTCGGGGGCGGAAAAATCCCGCGCGGGCGCGGTGACCGCTGCGATGCGGGCCGCCTCTGCGGCGGTGCGGGGCAAGAGCGGCAGGTGCAGATCCCTCAGGTCGCCGGCATCGGCCCTGGCCAGGGGCGGTGCGGCGCACAGCAGCGCCAGGGCGGCCGCCGGAAACCTGAGGGTTCGCGTCATTGGAAGACTTCTCCCGTTCCTTCCAGCGTCTCGTCGCCTTCCACGACGACGCCCGCAAGGCCAAGCGCGGTCGATGCCCGTTCGATCGACCGCGACTGCGTCACCAGCGCATCGACGACCGCGTTGATCGCCGTCTCGCCCTCGGCGTTGCCGACCTGCAGCAGCATGTCGTAGCTTTTTCCTTCGCTGGCCAGCGTGCGAAGGGCGTCGGCGGCGGCAAGGCTTTGGCCGATCTCGTCGGCCAGCGTCTGCGCCAGCGCCCCGTCCGCCTCGGCCAGCGCGTCCTTCAGGGACGGCCCGGAGATTTCGGTTCCGTCGGTGCGGGTGTAGCGCCCGAGGTAGACGTTTTCCACCCCCTTGAGGTCGAAGTAATGGCTTTGCGGCGTGTTGTCGGAAAAGCAGTCGTGTTCTTCCTCGGGGTCATTGAGGATCAGCCCGAGCTTGACGCGCTGGCCGGCCATCTCGCCGTAGGACAGGTTCCCCATCCCGGTCAGGATCGCGGCGATGCCCGCATCCGCGCTGGCCGAAACCGCCGTCCGCGCCGCGCCGCCCTCGGCCCATTGCGCCGTCATCCACGCCAGGTCCGAGACGAGAAGGTCGGTCGCGACCTTCAGGTATTCGGCCCTCCGGTCGCAATTGCCGCCGGTGCAACCGGCGCCCTGGGCATAGTCGGTCCAGGGCCGGTTTCCCGCCCCGGGCGCGTCGCTGACAAGATCCTGCCCCCAGAGCAGGAATTCGATCGCGTGATAGCCGGTCGCCACGTTCGCCTCGTTCTCGCCCGCCTCCTGCAGCACGTCCGACAGAAGTGCGGGGGTGATCGTCGTGGCGTCCACCGTTTCGCCCGACAGCGTGAAAGTCGGGTTCGCGATGACGTTCAGCTGCGCCTGGGCGTTTTCCTCGGCGCCGAAATAGGAGGCGTCGACATAATCGATCAACCCCTCGTCCAGGGGCCATGCGTTCACCTTGCCCTCCCAGTCATCGACGACCGGATTGCCGAAGCGGAACACCTCGGTCTGCATGTAGGGGTCGCGCGCCTTGCGCCAGGCGGCGCGGGCGGCGTCCAGCGTGTCCTGCGAAGGGGCGGCAATCAGGGTATCGATGGCAAGCTGAAGGTCGCGCGCAAGGACAAGGCTGTCTTCGTAGCCGGCCTGCGCGATATCGGCATAGGTGTCGACGATGGCTGCGCGGTCGGCGGCCATAGCCGGCACCGTCAACGCCAATAGTGAAGCCGGGGCGCCAAGCATTCCCTGGATGCGCATGATCTGTTTTCTCCCGAATCTGTCCTCGCGCCTCTATAACCAACAGAAATTATCGGAATTGTAAACCTGATAAAAATACTTTGGAAATACCGCCTCGGACGAGAGGGGTCCGAAGTTGTGATCTTGCCCCCGGCTGTTTCATGCAAATGTCCGCCCGATCATCCAATCGTGTTCACATTGTCGCCAGATGTGCGTCCGTTCGAACGCGCCGGTGGCTTGGAATCATGTTCTTCGGCACCATCGGGCTCATGACACCACTTGACCCGATTGAGACCAGAATCCTTTTCGGCATGGGCGGCGGGGAAACCACGCATCGCCAGGCCACGGCGACAGGGGCCCGCGCACTGGCCTGGCCGGGATCGCACCAAGGGATCGCGCCAGACGAGACCGAAGCGGCGAACGAAGACGAGGCCGCGCGGGTCTTGCGGATTTGGGCGGGGTTTCTTGAACGCACCCAGCAATCCACCCGCTATAACGGCGTGCGGCGCCTTGCGGCCCGCGCCCGTGTCCGCACATCGACGGTCACGACGGTGGCGGTCTTTGCCGACGATGACCTGCGGGCGCTGATCGTGGCCGATGCCGAAGCGCGCGGCACCTGGCGCGGCGCGCGGCGCGCCACCCCGGTTCTGCCCGCGCTGGATTGCCTGACAATTCCTGAAACCGGGATCGTCACCGATGGCAGCGACGCCGCGCTTTTCGGGGTGACCCGGCATCTGCGCGCCCTTCTGGCGGAAGGCGGGGTGCGCCGGATCGAACTGCGCAACCTCGTCCGGGACGGTCCGGTTCACGCCGCGATCCTGCGCGATCTCGGCGGGCGCTTTCGCATCCTGGCGCGGGATCAGGTCCGCTACCGCCGCCTGCTGGGGGAACTGGGCGATGCCGGATCGCTCCACCAGAACTCTGCCAAGACCCGACAGGGCCTGCGCCGCAAGCAGCGCAAGCTTGCCGACCAGTTCGATGGGCGACTGGAATTTGAACGCATCGACCAGCCGGAGATGACGGATGCCTTTATTGCCGCTGCGGCCGGGATTTCCGCCCAGACATATCAGGCGGCGATCGATGTGGGGATCCGGGATACCGGCGGGATGCGCGCCTTCGCCCGGGAACTGGCGGCGGACAGGACGTTTCGCGGCTATCTGATCCGCGGTGGCGGGCGGCCGATCGCCTATGTCGTAGGCGATCTGGAATGCGGCACGTTTCAGCTTTGGGCGACCTCGTTCCTGCCCGATTGGGGAAAGTATTCGCCGGGGATCGTGCTGTTGAACCAGGTCTTCGACGATCTGACCGCCGAAGGGGCGCACTGTTTCGACTTCGGCCATGGCGAGGCCGCCTACAAGCGGCTCTTGTCGAACACCGAAAGGACAGAGGTCGACCTTGCCCTCTACGGGCCGGGCGCCGTTGCCGGGGCGGCCCATGCGATCCACCGGGCGACGACAGGGCTGCGCGATACGGCGCGCGGCATCGCGGCGGGCTCAGGCCGGCTCGATCAGTTGCGCAGGCTCTGGCACGAGCACCTGCGGCGCCGGGGTTAGCGCGCGCCGCCGCGCCGCCCACAGGATCGTGAAGGCCAGGGGTGTTCGGCGGTGGCGGCCACTGTGCTAGCATTGTCGTCCAGAAACCCGGGCGATCGCCCGGGGCGGCAAGGAGGTGCGCGATGGACCGTCGTCAACTCATGACCTGGGGGGCGGTCTTGCTGGCCTCCGGCTGGCCGCTGCGGGGGCGGGCGCAGATCGAGCCCTCTGACGACGGGCTCTACAAGCAGCCGTTCTTTCTCGACAGTTTCCTGGAGCTTGGCGACGACCTGCAGCAGGCCGCCAGCGAGGGCAAGGGGCTTGTCGTCCTGTTCGAACAGCGCGGTTGCCCCTATTGCCGCGAAATGCATCTGGTGAACTTCGCGCGCCCCGAGATCACCGACTACCTGCAGGCGCATTTCCAGGTCGTGCAGCTTGACCTCTGGGGGTCGCGCGCGGTTCTGGATCTTGACGGCGAAGAGCTTGAGGAACGCGACCTTGCGCGCAAGTGGTACGTCAATTTCACGCCGACGCAGGTGATCTTTCCCGCCGACGCGGCCGGGTCCGCAGACGCCCGCACCGCCGAGGCGTTCCGCCTGCCGGGGTATTTCAAGCCCTTCCATCACCTGTCCGCGCTTGAATACGTCGCGGAAGGTGCCTGGCGCGACCAGCCGTTCCAGCGCTACCTGCAGGACAAGTTCGCCGAACTGCAGGCGCAAGGCGTCGACCCCGATGTCTGGTAGACCGTCGGCGGCCTGACGCACCGGGCCGGGGCGACCCGCAGCCCCCTCAGACCCGCGGCGAGACGGGAACGGCAAGCTCGGCGAGGCGGCCGGCCAGATCGCGGAAACGGTCGAAGGCGAAGCTGTGGCAAAGCTCGCCGACGGCGGTCTTGCGATAGCCTTCGGTGAACAAGGCGAAGGCCACGCCCGCGGCCCTGGCGGTCGCCGCATCGACCTCGCTGTCGCCGACGTAGAGAAGCGGGGCACCAATCTGCGCGAAGGTCGCCTTCAGGGGGGCAGGGTCCGGCTTTTTCTGGGGCAGGCTGTCGCCGCCGATCACCGCGCCGAAGAACCGGCGCAGGTCCAGCGCGTCGAGGATCTCGAGCGTCGGTTCCAGCGCCTTGTTGGTGCATAGCCCCAGCGGATGCCCCGCCGCCGTCAGGGCGTCAAGGCAGTCCACCACGCCCTCGTAGGGGCGCGTCAGGACCGAGGGCGCGGCAAGGTAATGCGCGAACATCGCCGCGGTCATCGGCTCCTGCCGGGCAGGGTCGATCGCCAGCGCCTCGCGCGCCTGCCGCACGAGGTTGGGAATGCCGTGGCCGATGAAGCCGATCGTCTGGGCGAGCGTCACGGCGGGCGCGCCCTCATCCGCCAGCGTCTTGTTCAGCGCGACATGGATGTCGGGCGCGCTGTCGATCAGCGTCCCGTCAAGGTCGAAGACGATGGCGCCCTTCATGCCGCTTTCCACTTGATCGAACAGCCCATCGAGGCGACCTGTTCGGCCGGTCCGTGCCCGGTTTCGGCGATCAGCTTCATCGCCTCGAACAACTCGCGCCGGGCATCGGCGGGGCCGGCGGTGCGGCCCGATGCATCAAGCCGCCCGCGATACTGAAGTTCGCCCGCCGCGTTCAGGCCGAAGAAGTCGGGCGTGCAGGCCGCATCCCAGGCGCGGGCGACCGCCTGGCTTTCATCGTGCAGATAGGGGAACGGAAAGCCCTTTTCCACGGCCATCCGCTGCATGTTCTCATAGCTGTCGTCGGGGTGGGTCGTGGCGTCGTTGGCGCAGATCGCCGCGACCCCGACGCCAAGCGCCTGAAGCTCTGTCGCGTCGCGGATGATCCGGTCGAGGACGGCAAGCACATAGGGGCAGTGGTTGCAGATGAACATGACCAGCGTGCCCTTTGGCCCCGCCACGTCGGCCAGCGACAGCCTCCGGCCGTCGGTCGCGGGCAGGTCGAAGCCGGGGGCTTTCCATCCGAAGTCACAGACGGGCGGGGTGGCGGCCATGGTTTCCTCCTGCGGTTGCGGTATGCCGGGCCGGAAAGATCGACGAATTCGACGGCGGCGGCAAGGGCGCGGGCGAATGCCGATCCCCGCCCCTCAGCCTCTGGCGGTTTCGGCGGCGGTGCGGATGGCGGCGATGTTGGCGCCGTAGGGGGCGGGGTTTTCGACCGATCCGCCGGTGAAGACGGCCGATCCCGCGACCAGCACGTCGGCGCCGGCTGCGGCGACGAGGGGGGCGGTCTCGGGGGTGACGCCGCCGTCGATCTCGATATGGACGGGCCGGTCGCCGATCATCTTGCGCAGGGCGCGGATCTTGGCGGTCATGTCGATGAACCGCTGGCCGCCGAAGCCCGGGTTCACGGTCATCACGCAGATCAGGTCGACCATGTCGATGAGCTCTGCCGCGGCCTCGGCCGGGGTTCCGGGGTTAAGCGCGAGGCCGGCCATTTTCCCTGTCGCCCGAATGGCTTGGAGCGTGCGGTGAATGTGGGGTCCGGCCTCCAGATGGGCGGTGATGACATCGGCGCCGGCCGCGGCGAAGGCCTCGATCCAGGGATCGACCGGCGCGATCATCAGGTGCACGTCCATGACGGTGCCGACATGCGGGCGGATCGCCTTGCACATTGCCGGCCCGAAGGTCAGGTTCGGCACGAAATGGCCGTCCATCACGTCGACATGGACCCAGTCGGCGCCCTCGGCCTCGATCGCGCGGATCTCGGCGCCGAAGTTGGCGAAATCGGCAGAAAGGATCGAGGGCGCAATCTTGATCGTGCGGGAAAAGGTCATGGCGGGCGGGCTCCCTCAGACCGTGCGGGCGGCGTAGCGGCGCGCCATCTCGTCCATCGCGACGACCTTGATCCGGCTGGCCTGGCCCGCCGTGCCGAAAGCCTCCAGCCGGTCGCGGCACAGGTCGCGCATCGCGTCCATCGCGGGCTTGAGGAACTTGCGCGGGTCGAATTCCCGCGGGCCTTGCATCGCGATCCGGCGGAACTGGCCGGTCATCGCCATCCGGCAATCGGTGTCGATGTTGACCTTGCGCACGCCCATCCGGATGCCGCGCACGATCTCCTCGACCGGGACGCCGAAGGTCTGCGGCATCTCGCCGCCGAACTCGTTGATGATATCCTGAAGCTCCTGCGGAACCGAGGAGGAACCGTGCATCACCAGATGCGTGTCCGGCAGGCGCTTGTGGATCGCCTCGATCACGCCCATCGCGAGGATGTCGCCATCGGGCCTGCGCGAGAACTTGTAGGCACCATGAGAGGTACCGCAGGCGATGGCGAGCGCGTCCACCCCGGTGCGGGTGACGAAATCGACCGCCTGGTCAGGGTCGGTCAGAAGCTGCGAATGGTCCAGTTTTCCGGTCGCGCCGTGGCCGTCCTCGGCCTCGCCCTCGCCGGTCTCAAGGCTGCCCAGAACGCCCAGCTCCCCCTCGACAGAGGCACCGACCCAATGCGCCATCTCCGCCACGCGGGCGGTGATCGCGACGTTGTAGTCGTAGCTTGCCGGTGTCTTGGCGTCGGCCTCAAGGCTGCCGTCCATCATCACGCTGGTGAAGCCGTGGCGGATCGCCGACATGCAGGTCGCCTCGTTGTTGCCGTGGTCCTGGTGCATGCACAGCGGGATGTCGGGGTAGATCGCGGCCAGCGCCTCGATCATCTTGGCCAGCATGATGTCGTTGGCATAGGATCGCGCGCCACGGCTGGCCTGGATGATCACGGGCGCATCGACGGCGCGCGCGGCCTCCATGATCGCCAGGCCCTGTTCCATGTTGTTGATGTTGAAGGCGGGTACGCCGTAGCCGTGTTCGGCGGCGTGGTCGAGAAGCTGGCGAAGGGTGATGAGCGCCATGGATCAAACCTTTTCATGCAGGGAAAGGGCGGCAACGCCGGGCAGGTCGCGCCCTTCGAGCCATTCGAGAAAGGCCCCACCGGCGGTGGAGACATAGGTGAAACGGTCCGCGACGCCGGCGGCGTTCAGGGCCGCGACGGTATCGCCCCCGCCCGCGACCGACACGCAGGCGCCCGCGGCGGTCTGCCCGGCGGCGATCCGTGCCAGCGCCACGGTGGCGGCGTCGAAAGGCGGGATCTCGAACGCGCCAAGGGGCCCGTTCCACAGGATCGTGCGGGCCGCCCCCAGCACCTTGGCAAAGGCCGCGACCGCTGCGGGCCCTGCGTCCAGGATCATCGCGTCATCGGGGCAGGCGTCCGCGGCTACGGTTTCGGTCGCGGCCCCGGCCCGGAACGCGCGGGCGGTGACCACGTCGGCGGGCAGGTGGATGGTGCAGCCCGATCCTGCCGCCCGCGCCCGGATGGCCCTGACCGTGTCGATCTGGTCGGCCTCGTGAAGCGAACGTCCCATCGGCGCGCCCGCCGCATAGAGGAAGGTGTTCGCCATGCCGCCGCCCACGATGAGGTGATCGACCTTGCCGACAAGGTTCCTCAGAACCGCGATCTTGGTCGATACCTTGGAGCCGCCGACAATGGCGACCGAGGGCCGGGCCGGGGCGCCAAGCGCGCGGTCCAGCGCGGCCAACTCGCCCGCCATCAGCGGGCCCGCCACGGCGGGCATGAGATGGGCGATCGCCTCGGTCGAGGCATGGGCGCGGTGGGCGCAGGAAAAGGCGTCGTTCACATAGATGTCGCCAAGGGCCGCAAGGCGGCGGGCCAGCGCCGGGTCGTTCGCCTCTTCCCCCGGATCGAAGCGCAGGTTCTCGACCAATAGGGCGGCACCCGGGGCAAGGTCGCGTGCGGCCCTTTCGGCCGTATCGAGGGGGGCGAAGCCGACCGGGGTGCCAAGGGCGCGCGACAGGTCGGGCACCAGGGGCGCAAGGCTCATCGACGGGTCCGGGCGTCCCTTCGGGCGGCCGAAATGCGACAGGATAACCAGCGCCGCGCCCCGGGCCAGAAGTGGCCGCATTCCTTCGGCAAAGCGGGTGATGCGGGTCGCGTCGGTGACCCGCCCCCCCTCGGTCGGGACGTTCAGGTCCGCGCGCATCACGAGGCGGCGGCCCGCGACGTCGATGTCGCCGATCCCGCGGTTCACATCAACCGTCCCATCTGGACGGCGGTGTCTGCCATACGGTTTGAGAAGCCCCATTCGTTGTCGTACCAGCTGAGGATGCGGCACATGCGCCCTTCCATGACCTTTGTCTGGTCCATGTGGAAGATCGACGAGCGGGGGTCGTGGTTGAAGTCCATCGAGACGTTCTTGAACTCGGTATATCCGAGGATGCCGTTCAGCGGCCCGTCTGCGGCGGCGCGGATGGCGGCGTTGATCTCCTCGACGGTGGTGTCCCGGGCGGCTTCGAACACGAGGTCGACGACCGAGACATTGGGCGTCGGCACGCGGATCGCGACGCCGTCGAGCCGCCCCTTCAGCTCCGGCAGCACGAGGCCCACCGCCTTGGCCGCCCCGGTCGAGGTCGGGATCATGGACAGGGCCGCCGCGCGGGCGCGGTACAGGTCCTTGTGCATCGTGTCGAGCGTCGGCTGGTCGCCGGTGTAGCTGTGGATGGTGGTCATGAAGCCCTTGGCGATGCCGATGGCGTCGTTGAGCACCTTGGCGACCGGGGAAAGGCAGTTGGTCGTGCAGGAGGCGTTCGAGACGACGATGTCGTCCTTCGTCAGCGTGCCGTGGTTGACGCCGTAGACGATGGTCTTGTCGGCGCCCTCGCCGGGGGCGGAGATCAGGACGCGCCTGGAGCCGTTTTCCAGGTGGGCGGCGCATTTTTCCTTCGAGGTGAAGATGCCGGTGCATTCCAGCACGACATCGACATGGCCCCAGGGCAGGTCGGCGGGATTGCGGATCGCGCTGACCTCGATCGGGCCGCGGCCGACGTCGATGGTGGTTTCGCTTGTCGTGACCTCGGCCGGAAAGCGGCCATGGACGCTGTCGAAGCGCAAGAGATGGGCGTTCGTCTCGACCGGGCCAAGATCGTTGATCGCCACCACCTCGATGTCGCTCCGGCCGGATTCGACGATCGCCCGCAGCACGTTGCGTCCGATCCGCCCAAAACCGTTGATCGCTACCTTGACTGCCATATGCTTTCCTCAGATCATGGATTTCGCTTTTTCGGCAACCGCTTGCGCGGTGATCCCGAAGTGGTCGTACAGGGCCGGCGCGGGCGCGGAGGCGCCAAAGCCGGTCATTCCGACGAAGCTGTCGGTGTGGCGCAGCAGCCCGTCCCAGCCCTGGCGGATCGCGGCCTCCACCCCCACACGGGGGGCTTCCCCCAGAACCCCGGCGCGGTAGCCGGCATCCTGGCGGGCGAACAGTTCGAACGAGGGGGCCGAGACGACGGCGGCGCGGATGCCGTCGCGGTCCAGAAGGCCCGCCGCTTCCATCGCGATCTCGACCTCGGACCCGGTGGCGATCAGCGTCACCTGCCGGTCCGCCGTGCCGTGCAGAAGATAGGCGCCCCGGGCGGCGCGGTTTTCGTCCGCGTCGCCGCGCAACAGAGGCAGGTTCTGGCGCGACAGCGCCAGAAGGACGGGCCGGTCGGTGGTGGCCAGGGCGATTTCCCAGGCCTCGGCGGTCTCGATCGCGTCGCAGGGCCGCAGGACGGTCAGGTTCGGGATCGCCCGCAGCGCGGCCAGCGTCTCGACCGGCTGGTGGGTCGGGCCGTCCTCGCCCAGGCCGATGGAATCGTGGGTCATCACGAAAACCGTCGGCACCCCCATCAGCGCGGCAAGCCGGATCGCCGGGCGGCAGTAGTCCGCGAAAGCGAGGAAGGTGCCGCCGTAGGGCCGGAACAGCCCGTGCAGCGCGATCCCGTTCATCGCCGCCGCCATCCCGTGTTCGCGCACCCCGTAATGGACGTAAGAGCCCGAGAAATCATCTGGCTTCACCGATGCCTGGCCCCTGGACCGCGTCAGGTTCGATCCGGTCAGGTCGGCCGATCCGCCGATCGTGAAGGGCAGCGCCGCGTTGACGACGCCAAGCGCCATTTCGCTGGCCTTGCGGGTGGCGACCTTGGGCCGGTCGGCCAGCAGTTGCGCCTTCCAGGCGGCCATCGCACCTGTGAGCGGGCCGGTGTCGCGCGCCATGTGGTCGCGCAGCCGCGTCGCCTGCGGATGCGCGGCAAGCCGGTTTTCCCAGGCCGCGCGGGTCCCGGCGCCGCGGGCGGCGATCCGCGACCAGGCGGCACGGACCGCCTGCGGGATCTCGAAGGGCGGATGGGGCCAGCCAAGGTTCGCCCGTGCCGCCGCGATCTCCTCGGCGCCAAGGGGCGCGCCGTGAACGTCGTGTCCGCCCTGCTTGTTGGGCGCGCCAAAGCCGATGACGGTGCGGCAGGCGATCAGGCTGGGGCGCGGGTCGGCGCGGGCGGCGGCGATCGCATCGGCGATTTCGGCGGGCGTGTGCCCGTCACAGCGCAGGACATGCCAGCCCGAGGCGGCGAAGCGCGCCATCTGGTCGGTCGATGTCGCCAGGTCGGTATCGCCGTCGATGGTGATGCGGTTGTCGTCCCAAAGCACCACAAGCCGGCCAAGGCTGAGGTGCCCGGCAAGGTCGATCGCCTCGTGGCTTATCCCCTCCATCAGGCAGCCGTCACCGGCGATCACCCAGGTCATGTGGTCGATCAGGTCGGGAAAGCGGGCGTTGGCGAGCCGTTCGGCCAGCGCCATGCCGACGGCGGTGGCGATGCCCTGGCCAAGGGGGCCGGTCGTGACCTCGATGCCCCTGGCGTGCCCGTATTCGGGGTGGCCGGCGGTGCGGCTGCCCAACTGCCGGAAGGCCCGGATCTGATCCATGCCCATGTCGTCATAGCCCAGAAGGTGATGGATCGCGTAAAGCAGCATCGACCCGTGCCCCGCCGACAGGACGAAACGGTCGCGGTTCGCCCAGCCGGGCGCGGCGGGATCGAGCGTCACGAAACGGTTGAAAAGGACGGTCGCCACGTCGGCCATGCCCATCGGCATTCCGGGGTGGCCGGAATTCGCGGCCTGCACCGCATCCATCGCAAGCGCGCGCAGGGCATTGGCCATGGTCCGTTCGTCGGCGGGGGGCGTCGGGGCGTTCATCGGCGAACCTTTCAGCGCAGCTTGCGGGCGGTCGAGACCAGGCGTTCGATCAGCGGCGTCAGGATCAGCTGCATCGCCAGATCCTGCTTGTTGCCGGGAATGACGATGGAATTCGCCCGGCTCATCCACGAGCCCGAGATCATCGAGGTGAGATAGGGAAAGTCGATCCCGCGCGGGTTCTTGAAGCGGATGACGACCAGGCTTTCGTCGGGCGTCGGGATCCAGCGCGCGACGAAGGGGTTCGATGTGTCGACGACCGGCACGCGCTGGAAATTGATGTCGGTCTCGGTGAACTGCGGGCAGATGCAATGGACATAGGCATGCATCCGGCGCAGGATGGTGTCGGTCACCGCCTCGGTCGAATAGCCGCGCGCGGCGCGGTCGCGGTGGATCTTCTGCGTCCATTCGAGGTTGATGACCGGCACCACCCCGATCTTGAGGTCGGCCAGCGCGGCAAGGTTGACCTCGTCGTTGACGACGGCGCCATGCAGCCCTTCGTAGAACAGAAGGTCGGCACCCGCGTCGAAAGGGGCCCAGGCGGTGAATTCGCCGGGCGGCACGCCGAAGCGTTCGGCCTCGCTCGCGTCATGGACATAGTGGCGGGTGCGGCCGGTTCCCGACTGGCCGAATTCGTGGAAGATCCGGCCAAGTTCGGGCAGTTCGTTGGCCTCGTAGGAAAAATGCGAGAAGGTGGTGTCACCCCCGGCGTAACGCTTGGCCAGTTCGGCGCGCATCTCTGCCCGGTTGAAGCGGTGAAAGGCGTCGCCCTCGATCGAGACGGCGGTGATGCCCTCGCGCCGGAAGATCTGGTCGAACGTCGCCTTGACGGTCGATGTGCCCGCGCCGGACGATCCGGTGACGCTGATGATGGGGTACTTCTTGCTCATGGTTCAAACCCTGAAAAGGCCGCGCTTGGAAAACAGCGCCGAGGTTTCCTGTTCTGGCAGGTCGAAATAGGTGGCGACACGGGCGACCTTGTTGGCGCTGCCGAAGACGAAGGGGACGCGGGCATGGAGCCGGTCGGGCGTCGCGTCCAGCACCGGGTCGATGCCGTCGGTGGCCGCCCCGCCCGCCTGTTCGATCAGAAAGGCGATCGGCGCGCATTCGTAGACAAGACGCAGCCGCCCGGCCTCGTATCCCTTCCGCCCGTCGGCGGGGTAAAGGAAGATGCCCCCGCGTGTCAGGATGCGGTGGGTCTCCGCCACGAGGCTTGCGATCCAGCGCATGTTGAAGTTGCGCCCCGCCGGGCCGTCGGCGCCCGCCACCTTGTCGTCGACATAGGCGCGGATCGGCGCCGGCCAGTGACGGTAGTTGGAGGCGTTGATCGCATATTCCGACGATTCAGAGGGGATCGCCGCGATCCTGCCCAGGCCGACGAAGCCACCGGTCTCCGGGTCGAGGACGAATTTCAGCACGCCCTCGCCAAAGGTCAGCATCAGGCAACATTGCGGGCCATAGATCGCATAGCCCGCCGCCCTGAGCCCGCGCCCGGGGCGAAGAAAGCTTGCCGCGCCGGTTTCGGCCGCGTCATGGATGGCAAAGATCGTGCCGATCGACACGTTGGTGTCGATGTTCGACGACCCGTCCAGCGGGTCGATCGCCAGTGCCAGCGTTCCGGCGGGATCGAGGGTGATGACCTCCTCCTGCTCCTCGGAGGCGTAGTGGCGCACCGCCGATCCCTGCAGCGCGGCGCGGAAGGCATCGTCGGCGATGACATCGAGCGCCTTCTGCCCGTCGCCGTCGGAATTCGTGCCGCGCGCGTCGGCCAGGTTCTCGGCGATGCCGCCGCGTGCGATGCGGTGGGCGATCTCGGCAAAGACGCCGGCCAGCCGCGCCACGGTGTCGGCCACCGCCGGATCGGTTCCTTCGGGCAACACGTCACGCAGGGTTGGCACGATGCTCCTCCTTCATCTGCAACCGTCGCGCAAAGCTTGCGTTCCGACTGGGTTTTGAGAAATATAAAAATGCAATAGAAGCATTCAGAAAAATCTAAGATGATCCGTCTTGATGCCATCACGCTCAAACAACTGCGCGCCCTCAAGGCCGTCGCTTCGGGCGGTTCGCTGACCGCCGCCGCGGCGGCGATGGGTCAGACCACCCCGGCGATTCACAGTCAGATCAAGAACCTGGAGACCGCTCTTGGTGTGCCCGTCCTTCACCGTTCGGGTGAAGGCGGCCGGATGCAACTGACCGGCGAGGGGGAGGAGCTTTTGCGGGCGGCCGATCGGGTCGAGGGCATTCTGTCGCAGGCGGCGGCGCAGATCCGGGCGCGTTCGGCGGGCCGCGCCGGCCATGTCGCGCTGTCGGTCGTCTCGACCGCCAAGTATTTCGCGCCGCGCCTCGTCCGTATCCTCGCCGAACGCTGCCCCGAGATCGAGGTGTCGCTGCGCGTGGGCAACCGCGAGGCGGTGATCGCCGACCTGGATCGGGGGCGCTGTGAACTGGCGATCATGGGCCGCCCGCCGCGCGAACCGTCGGTCGATGCGGTGCCGCTTGGCCCGCATCCGCACGGGGTGGTGCTGCCCCCGGACCATCCGCTTGCGGGCGCCGACGGCCACGACCCCGACGCCCTTCTGCGCGAGACGTTCCTGTCGCGCGAACCGGGATCAGGCACGCGGGTTCTGATGCAGCGGTTCCTTGACCGGCTTGAGGCGGGCCAACCCGCGCGGATCATCGAGATGGATTCGAACGAAACGATCAAGCAGGCGGTTCTGGCCGGGCTCGGGATCGCGTTCCTGTCTCTGCACACGGTCGATGACGAATTGCGCACGGGCCGGCTTGCCCTTCTCAGCGGGCCGCACCTGCCGGTGATGCGGCACTGGTATCTGGTCTCGCCGATGGCCCTGCCGCCCGGTCCTGCCGCCGCCCGCATCGCGACCGAGATCGGGGCGCTGAGCGGGTCTTTCCTGCCCCGGCCGCTTACCGCGTGAGGCTGGCGTAAAGCTGGGGCAGGCGTTCGGGCAGGCGCTCTACCCGGTCCAGAACCTGCACGTTGCGGCCGCCGAAGATGCGCTGTGCATAGCTGTCGGCGCGCGGATCGAGCGTCAGGCAGAAGGGCGTGATCCCGGCCCTTGCGGCGGCGTCGACGGCATGGCGGGCGTCGTGGCGCAGATAGAATGGGTCGCGCACGTCGATGTCGGCGGGCGCGCCGTCGGTCAGGACCAGCATCAGCTTTCGCGCTGCCTTGACCTGCGCCAGATGCGCGGTCGCATGGCGGATCGCCGCGCCCATGCGGGTCGAAAGGCGCCCTTCGGCCCCCATGATCCGCGCCTTGGGCTGATCGCCCCACGGCTGGTCGAAGTCCTTGAAGCGGCTGTAGAACACGTTCGCGCGCCCGTCCGAACAGAAGCCGTGGATGGCAAAGCTGTCGCCGACCCCGTGGATCGCCTCGGACAGAAGCAGCGTGGCCGAACGCGTCAGGTCCAGGACGGTCTGCCCGCCCGCCACGGTGTCGTTGGTCGATTCCGACAGGTCGAGAAGCACCATGACGGCGGTGTCCCGGGTCTTGCGCAAGACCCGCATCATCACCCGCGGATCGGGTTGACGGCGAAGCCGGGTGTCGACCGCGGCCATCACCGCGGCGTTCAGGTCAAGGTCGTCTCCGTCCTCCAGCTTGCGGATGCGCACGGCGCCTTGCGGGCGCATCGCGTCAAGCAGGTGGCGCAGGCGGTCGGTAACCTTGCGGTTTCCCGCCAGGATCGCATCGGCGCGCGCGACGTCGCCGCGCCGCGCGCGAACTTCGCGGATGGTGGCCCAGGCGGGGCGGACCATCTGGATCGTATGGTCGAATTCCTCGTAGGGGACGGGCGGGCCGAGGGGGGGCTTGCCCTCCCGGTCATTGAAGCTTGTGCCGTCGTCATCGAATAGTTCCGACGCCTGCACCCAGATTTCCGCGGCGTCCTCGCCCGCCGTCTCCACTTCCACCTCGTTCACCATCTCGCTGACCGAGACGTATCGGCGTGTCTGCGCGGGCACTGCCGCGGCGGAGAGCGACCAGTCGATTTCCTCGTACTCCCAAAGCACGCGGTTGTCGCAGCGATAGGGGCAGGAAGGCAGGTCGCCGTGGGGTGAATAGGGAAGGGTGCCAAGGCGCCGAGCCAGATCGAGGCCCGCACGCCGCGCCGCCAGGGGATCGGCCAGGTCAAGCGCGGCGAAGTCCGCGAGCGTCTGTTCGCCAAGCGCGTCTTCGGCGCGGCCCGAGATCAGGGCGCGGGCGATCCGGTCGAAGATGCCCGCCGTGCCCGGGGCGGTGGCGCCGTGGAAGCCGGCCCAAAGGCCGCGCAGGTTGGGGAAACGGTCGATGGCCAGCGCCTCGGCGCGGGCGTCCTCGATCAGGCCGATGCACTGAAGCTCAAGCGCGCCAAGACCCTCGGCCGGGACGGGGCCGGCCAGCGCCGAAAGATGGGCGGCCAGATGCGCCGCCTGCGCGCGGTAAAGATCAAGCGCGGGGATGCCCCGCCAGTCGTCCAGCGCGTCGGGCAGATGCAGCATGTGGCTTTCGGCGAAGGGGCGCAGGCCTGCGCGGGTCTCGTAGTCGCCGGCGGTCGGCACCAGCATGAAATCGCGCCCCCAGAGCGCACGAAGGTACATGGTCAGTCGCCGCTGCACATCGACCAGCAGGACGCCCTTGCGTTCGGACTTCAGGATCGCCCGCGAAGCTTCTGACGAAAGAGAGAAATAGGCATCCAGGCCGGGATAGTCGGTGCGGTGGGCGGCGATCCCCCAGTCGGCCCAGCGGCGCAGCCCGCCAAGGGTCAGCACGTCAAGAAGCGCGCCGAGCTGGTCCAGCATCGGGCGCATGGCGCGGGGCGCGCGCGCCAGCACATGTTCCAGAAAACGCAGGTAGGACAGGAAAAGCGCCGCGTCGCCAAGCCGCCGCGCGGCCAGCGGCGCGGTGTCCAGGATGCGTTCGATCACCGCGCCCGATGTGCGCGAGGCAAACCCCAGGCAGGCGGTCGCGGTGTCGGCAAGCACATCTTCGCCAAGCTCGCGGGCGACTTCGGGCATCGCGTCGATCCAGGCGCGGACCGCGCCATCGCCGCGGCCCATCTGCATCAGCGCGTCGATCCCCCGAAGCCAGGTGTCCAGCCCGCGCGGGGATAGCTTGCGGCGGGTGTCTGGCAAGGCTGCGGCGAGCGCGGCACGCGCGGCGGGCGGCATCCGGGCGGAAAGGCCCGCGTGGTCGGGCGGAAGCCCGTCCGGGTCAGAAGTAGGTGGCGACGGCGGCATCGAGCGCATCGCGCATGTCCGGGTCATCTGTGATCGGGCGGGTGATCGCCATGGTGCAGGCGGGAACCGGCGCCACCCCCTGCGCGATCAGCTTGCCCGCGTGAATGAGCATCCGGGTCGACACGCCTTCGTCAAGGCCGTGGCCCTTCAGGTTGCGGGCGCGGGCGCCGACCTCGACCAGCTTTTTCGCCGTCGCAGGGTCCACGCCGGCCTCGTGCGCCACGATCTCGGTCTCGATGCCCGCCTCCGGCCAGGTGAAGTCGAGCGCGCCGAAGCGCTGCTTGGTCGATTGCTTCAGATCCTTCAGCAACGACTGGTAGCCGGGGTTATAGCTGATGACGAGGAAGAAATCGGGGTGGGCGCGCAGGAGTTCGCCCTTCTTTTCAAGCGGAAGGACGCGGCGGTTGTCGGTCAGCGGGTGGATGACCACGGTCGTGTCCTGTCGCGCCTCGACCACCTCGTCGAGATAGCAGATCGCGCCGTGGCGGGCGGCAAAGGTCAGCGGGCCGTCCTGCCAGCGCGTGCCGTCGGCATCCAGCAGGAAGCGGCCGACCAGGTCCGAGGCGGTCATGTCCTCGTTGCAGGCGACGGTGACCAGCGGGCGGCCAAGGCGCCAGGCCATGTGTTCGACGAACCGGGTCTTGCCGCAGCCCGTCGGGCCTTTCAGCATCACCGGCATGCGCGCGCCCCATGCCGCCTCGAATAGCGCGATCTCGTCGCCGACGGGCCGGTACCAGGGTTCGGCTGTGACGCGGTGATCCTGGGTCGTGTCCTTCATGGGGAAGCCTCCGATGTGACCCGGCCCGCCGAGGGGACGCGGCAGGCCGGCTGCTGTCTCAGACCGGGGTGCCGCGATAGACGACCATGTTGGCGCCCTGGCCTTGGGTGACGTTGTCGTAGCCGATCAGGCGGACGTGATGGCCGGGGTTCGCGTCGTGGCAGGCGGACAGTTCGGCCAGGATCGCGTCCACGTCGGTTTCGCCGAACATCGGCAGTTTCCACATGTACCAGTAGTTCGACTTGGCGAATTGCGGTTCGGTGTGTTCGATCGCCGGGTTCCAGCCGTGGCGGACGATCCACTCGACCTGCTTGCGGATCTGGTCGGAGGTCATTTCGGGCAGGTAGGAGAATGTCCCCATCTTGCGGCTGGCGGGATCGGACAGGCGGGACGGGTAGTCCTGGACGGTGCTCATGTCGGGGTTCCTTGTGATGGGGGCAGGTCAGCGGTGCTGGACGTCAAGCTTGTCGACGGTGTCGAACTCGAACTTGATCTCCTTCCAGGTTTCCATCGCGACCCTCAGTTCGGGGCTGTGGACGGCGGCTTTCTGCAGGATGTCCTTGCCTTCCTTCTCGATCTCGCGGCCTTCGTTGCGGGCCTGCACGCAGGCCTCGAGCGCGACGCGGTTGGCGGCGGCGCCGGCGGCGTTGCCCCAGGGATGGCCCAGCGTGCCGCCGCCGAACTGAAGGACAGAATCGTTGCCGAAGATCGAAACCAGCGCCGGCATGTGCCAGACGTGGATCCCGCCCGAGGCGACCGGGAACACGCCGGGCATGGAGCCCCAGTCCTGGTCGAAGAAGATGCCGCGGTCGCGGTCTTCCTTGACGAAGCGGTCGCGCATCAGGTCGATCCAGCCCAGCGTCGCCGCGCGGTCGCCTTCGAGCTTGCCGACGACGGTGCCCGAATGCAGGTGGTCGCCGCCCAGAAGCCGCAGGAGCTTGGTCAGAACGCGGAAGTTGATCCCGTGGTTGGGGTTGCGGTCGATGACCGCATGCATGGCGCGATGGACATGCAGGAGCATCCCGTTGTCGCGGCACCATTTGCTGAGCGAGTTATGGGCCGCCCAGCCGAGCGTGATGTAGTCCGACATGATGATCGGGGTGCCGATTTCCTTGGCGTATTCGGCGCGCTTGTAGACCTCTTCCATGGTCGGCGCGGTGACGTTCATGTAGTGGCCCTTGCGCTCGCCGGTCTCGCGCTCGGATTTCTCGATCGCCTCCTGGCAGAAGTCGAAGCGGTCGCGCCAGCGCATGAAGGGCTGCGAGTTGACGTTTTCGTCGTCCTTGGTGAAGTCGAGCCCGCCGCGCAGGCATTCATAGACCGCGCGGCCGTAGTTCTTGGCCGACAGGCCCAGTTTCGGCTTGATCGTGCAGCCCAGAAGCGGGCGGCCATACTTGTCGAGCTTGTCGCGTTCGACATGGATGCCGTGGGGCGGGCCGAAGCAGGTCTTCACGAACCAGATCGGAAAGCGCACATCCTCAAGCCGCAGGCTGCGCACGGCCTTGAAGCCGAAGACGTTGCCGACAAGAGAGGTGAAGACGTTGACGACCGATCCTTCCTCGAAAAGGTCGGCGGGATAGGCGATGAAGGCATAGAACGCCTCGTCGTGGCCCGGCACGTCCTCCACCCGGTAGGCGCGGCCCTTGTAGTGGTCGAGGTCGGTCAAGAGGTCGGTCCAGACCGTCGTCCATGTCCCGGTCGAGCTTTCGGCGGCGACGGCGGCGGCGGCCTCTTCGCGCGGGACGCCGGGTTGGGGGATCACCTTGAAGACGGCGAGGATGTCGGTCTCCTTCACCGAATAGTCCGGTTCCCAGTAGGTGGAACGGTAGTCCTTCACCCCGGCGTCGTATTTCTTCTTGGGCTGTGCGTTCATCCTGCTGTCTCCTCCCCGGGCTTGCGGATGCGGGCAATGGTCATCGCCGGGAAGCCTAGGGCCTTGCGGGACTTTCAAGAAATGAATAGTTTTTAGATATAAACTTTATCAGGGTTTATTCTTGTGTCCGCAAGCCTGCGCCAGCTTCAGATCTTCCGGGCCGTCGCCCGGACCCTGTCCTACACCCGCGCGGCGGAAGACCTGCACCTGACCCAGCCCGCCGTCTTCACCCAGGTTCGCCAGCTTGAGGATCAACTGGGCAGCGTGCTGATCGAACGGATCGGCAAGCGGCTTTACCTGACCGAGGCGGGGGAGGTTGTGCAGGCCTCCGCGCGCGAGGTTCTGGGCGAGCTTGAGCGGTTGGAGATGACGCTGGCCGACCTGCGGGGCATGGCGCGCGGGCGGCTTCGGGTGGCGGTCGTCTCGACGGCGAAATACGACATTCCCCGCCGGCTGGGCGATTTCTGCCGGCGCCATCCGGGGATCGACGTGGCGCTGACCGTCGGCAACCGCGAAGAGCTTCTGGCGCGGTTCGCCGGGAACGAGGACGACCTTTACATCCTTGGCACCCTGCCCGGGGAGGTCGCGGCAGAACATCACGCCTATGCGGAAAACCCGCTGGTCCTGGTCGCGCCGCCGGATCATCCGCTGGCCGCGCGCCGGGCCATCGTGCCCGCGGACCTGGCGCGGGAGGTTTTCGTGATGCGCGAGAAGGGGTCCGGCACGCGGATCGCGGCGGAACGCTTCTTCGCGGCGCAAGGATTGTCGCCGCAGGTCAGGATGGAACTTGGCGCGAACGAGGCGATCAAGCAGGCGGTGATGGCCGGGCTGGGGCTGTCGGTCATCTCGCGCGGGTCGGCGCTTCTGGAGCTTGAGCAAGGGGTCCTGACCGAACTTGACGTGACCGGGTTTCCGCTGGTCCGGCACTGGCATGTGGCCTGGCCGAAGGGAAAGCGCCTGTCGGTCGGCGCCGAGGCGTTTCTGGATGTGCTGTTCGGGGGGGCGCGGCCGGGGCAGGCGGGCGCAGAGGTGGCGGCAAAGCGCGCTTGACGACGCGCGCTTTCCGGCTCAACCAGATGGCGAGGCGGGATCGAAAGGGCTTCGAGATGAAACGCATCTTCGCGATACTGGTGGCTCTGGGTCTGGCAGGGACGGCGCAGGCCCACGGCACAAGCGCGGGGGCGCTGGAGATCATCCATCCCAACATTCCCGCGCCGGCGCCGAATGCGGTGACCGCGGCGGGCTACATGGCGATTTCCAACGGCGGCGATCATGCCGACCGGCTGATCGGCGTGGCGACCCCGGCCGCCGAAGAGGCCACGCTGCACGAGACGCAGGTTTCGGCAGACGGGGTCGCCAGCATGGTGCATGTCGACGGGCTCGATATTGCTGCTGGCGACACCGCGGTTCTGGAACCGGGCGGCTATCACATCATGCTGCTGGGGCTGACGGCGCCGCTCATCGAGGGGCAGATGGTGCCCGCGACGCTGATCTTCGAACATGCCGGCGCCGTCGAGATCGAGTTCATGGTGGATCCGCCGGGTGGCATGGACCACGGCGAAATGGACCACGGCGAAATGAACCACGGGCAGATGGACGGCGGGCAGATGGACGGCGGGACAAAGACGCCGTGACCCGCCGGTGCCCGCCGCTTGCCGGGGCAGCCGCGGTGGCCGACACTTCGGCGGGGATCGCGCGGGCAGGGGACACTTGGCCGGGAGGTCTGCATGACGACGGAATCTGATCCGCCGAGAACCGGCGAGCAGCGTCTTCCCTTCGATCCGGGCGCACGCGCGGATGCAACGATCGCCTTCATCGGCCATCTCGTGACGCCGTGGCGCAAGGGCGACTGCCCGAAGAACCTGACCGAGGCGCGCGCGCGTGGCGGCAGCTTCGCGGTGCGGCTGGACCCCGGCTATCGCGCCGCCCTGGCCGGGCTGGCGGCGGGGGACGCGATCGTCCTTCTCTACTGGATGGCGGGCGCGCGGCGCGACCTTGCGGTCCAGGCCCCAGGCCACCGGCCCGACCCGCGCGGGACATTCGCCCTTCGGTCGCCCGCGCGCCCGAACCCGGTCGCGATGGCGGTGGTGCGAATCCTCGCGATCGACGCCGCGGCGGGGCATGTCTCGGTCGACGCGCTTGACGCCTTCGACGGCACGCCGCTTGTCGATATCAAGCCCTGGCTGCCGGGGGTCGACGTGCCGCCCGGCTGGCACCCCGGCCAGGCAAATCCGGCCTGACTGCGCTGTACAAGGCAGCGGACCGTCGCCCGGGAAACCTGGTTTTTCCTTCTAAATCATGGCTGTGGTGCGAATATCCCGTGCCGTTTCAACGGCCTTGTTCGATGAAATAAAAGGAGTATACTACCTAATAATTACCCGGAGGTGAGGGATGCCGGGACGAATCAGCACGCGAGGAACGAAATGGCTGACATGAGCGTCGACTTCTGCGGAGTGAAGTTCAAAAACCCGGTCATCATCGCGTCGCTGGAGACGACGAACAGCCCCGATCTCATGCGTCAGTGCTTCGATGCGGGGGCCTCCGGTGCGATCATCAAGACGCTGACCGATATCGAGGACATGGCGCGGCTGACGCAGAACTCAAAATACTGCGTGATGAATTCGAAGGGTGACATCATCCGGGGCAAGCCCGCGCGGGATTTCGTCTTCTACAGCCGGTCGGGCTATTCGAGCACCTATTACAAGGACTGGATCCCCGACCTGAAGGAAACGCAGGCCTATGCGGCCGAACGCGGGGCCCATGTGATCGGCAGCGCGGGTGCCAAGGACATCAACGGCTGGAAAGACATCTGCCGCACGATCGAGGATTGCGGCCTGCCGATGGTCGAACTGAACTTCGGCTGCCCTCATCCGGCCATGATGCCGGGCGTGCATGGCGGGTCGATGATCGGGCAGGAACCGGAAGTGGCCTACGAGGTCACGCGCCAGGTCTGTGAATCGGTAGACATCCCCGTCATCGTAAAGCTGACGCCCGACCAGTCGAAGCCGCTGGCCATCGCCAAGGCGGTGCGCGAGGCGGGCGCGGCGGGGGTGACCGCGATCAACCGTCACACCGGTTTCGTCGTCGATATCGACACCGGCCAGCCGCGCATCGGCGGCCCCGCCGGGATCGGCGGCACCTGGGTCAAGCCCTTGTCGCTGCGCTGGGTCCATCGCATCCACGAGGAGCTCGGGATGCCGATCTCCGGCTCGAACGGGATCTTCGACCACCGCGACGTGATCGAATTCATCATGGCGGGGGCGACGATCGTCCAGGTCGGGTCGATCCTGATGGTCAAGGGGATCAAGTGGCTGCCGAAGATCATCGAGGGCGTCGAGGCCTTCATGGACGAAAAGGGCTACGCCTCGGTCGACGAGATGGTCGGGCTGGCATCGCGCCGGTCGGTCAAGGACTATTCCGAGCAGTTTTCCCGCAACCGCGTCCACGCCGTCGTCAACCCCGATACATGCAAGAACCCGACCTGCAACATCTGCATCCAGGTGTGCTTCTACGAAGCCCTGTCGCAAAACCCCGAGGGCAGCATCGACGTCCACACCGACAACTGCATCGGCTGCGAGTTGTGCCTTGATGTCTGTCCCTTCGATTCCATCGAGATGAAGGAAACCGCGCCCGCGCAGTTCGACCAGGGGTTCTTCAACATCCCCGAGGGAATCTTCGAACACGACAAGTTCGGCACGCGGCGCAACAACATGGACACGATCCGCGCCAACAGCCCGAAATTCAACAAGGAACCAGCGGAATAGGGAGAAACCAATGGCTATCAACAAGGAACACCGCGAATTCTACCAGGTCGACATGGACACGGGCTGGGTGACCCCCAAGGGCTACCCTTCGGGGATCAAGCAGAAGATCCTGTCGGGCAATCTGGACATGGAAAACCGTCAGGGCGGCTGGACCCGTCTGCTCCGGTTCGAGCCGGGCACCTACACCACCGTCCCTTTCGAACATGACTACTGGGAAGAGGTCTTCGTGATCGAGGGGGACCTGTGGGTCGGCAACGAAGGACCGGCTGGGGGCGAACGGTTCGGGCAATACACCTACTGCGTCCGTCCGCCGCATGTCGCGCACGGACCCTTCCGCACCGAAGAGGGCTGCCTGCTTCTGGAGCAGCACTATTACGACCCGCAGTAAATCCCGTTTCCCCCGCGGGCCGCGCCGGTCGCGGCCCGCCGGTCTTTCCGGTGGCCCCGCGATGATCCAGAACATCACCGACCTCACACGCAAGCTTGGGAGCGGCGCGCTGAAAAGCACCGACCTCGTGGCAGAGGCGCTGGAACGCATCGCCGATCCCGCGGGGCAGGGCGGCAGCGCCTTCCTGTCGGTCTATGCGGAGGCGGCGATGACGCAGGCCCGCTGGATCGACGCGGCCCGCGCTGACGGGGTGCCCCTGCCGGCGTTCGCCGGCGTCCCCGTCGCCATCAAGGATCTTTTCGACGTGGCCGGAGAGGTCACGCGCGCCGGGTCGCGCGCGCTTGACGACCGGCCCCCGGCCACCGCCGATGCCGTGATCGTCCACCGCCTGCGCCGCGCGGGCTTCGTGATCGTCGGCAAGAACAACATGACCGAATTCGCCTATTCCGGGCTTGGCGTGAACGCGCATTTCGGTACGCCGCTGAACCCGCGCGACACGTCCGTCGCGCGCATCCCCGGCGGGTCGTCCTCCGGGGCGGGGGTCGCGGTGGCCGCGGGGATGGTGCCTGCGGCGATCGGGACGGACACCGGCGGTTCGTGCCGTATCCCCGCGGCCTTCTGCGGGATCGTCGGGTTCAAGCCGACATCGACCCGGGTGCCGAAGGATGGCTGCGTGCCGCTTTCGAAGACGCTCGACTGCATCGGGCCGCTTGCGGCGGATGTAACCGGTTGCGCCGTTCTTGACGACATCCTGGCGGGGGGCGAGGGCGCGGATGTCGCGTCCTTCCCCGAAGGCGGGCTGCGGATCGCGGTCCTGGGCGGTTATGTCAGCGAACACATGGACGCAGCCGTCGGCGCCGCGTTCGAGGCGATGCTGGCGCGGCTGTCGCGCCGGGGCGTGCGGCTGATGCCCCTGACCATCGCCGAACTGGCCGATCTGCCCCGGATCAACGCCAAGGGCGGGCTGGTCGGCGCCGAGGCGCATGCCTGGCATGCCCCGATCCTCGCGCGCCGTGCGGAATTCTACGACCCCTGGGTGCGCGAACGCTTTGGCGCCGGCCGGTCGCAGACGGCGGAGGACTATATCCGCGTCGTGGAGGAACGGGCGGCGATGCGGGCGCTTGTCGGCGAGCGGATGCTTCCCTTCGACGCGCTGATCCTGCCCACCGTCCAGATCGTGCCGCCGACGCTGGAAAGCCTGGGCGATACCGCGGTGTCGAACGCGACGAACCTGCTTTGCCTGCGCAACACGGCGGTCGGGAACTTCCTCGACCTGCCGGCCATTTCCATCCCATGCCAGTCGGATGGTGCCCTCCCGGTGGGCGCGATGCTGATGGGCCGCACCGGCGAGGACCGGCGGCTTCTGTCGATCGCGCGCGGTCTGGAAGGCACAATCCGCGGCCAGTGACGAAAGGACCAGCCATGCCCGCCCAAGTCGTCTTCGATGCGGATTTCACCACGCGCGAGGGGTCTCGCAGGGACCGCGTGACGGTTCACAAGGTGATCGTCGGCGGCTGGACGGGCCGCGACCGCGACGCGCTTCAGCATCATATCGACGAACTGGCCAAGATCGGGGTGCAGCCGCCGTCGAAGACGCCGCTTTTCTACCGTGTCGGCGTGTCGCGCCTGTCTACGGCCGATGTGATCGAGGCGCTGGGCGAGGGGTCGAGCGGCGAGGTCGAATACGTTCTTCTGAACCACGGCGGTCGCATCTGGGTTGGTGCCGGCTCTGACCACACCGACCGCGTGGTCGAACACATGGGCATCTCGGTGGCCAAGCAGTTGTGCGACAAGCCCATAGCGACCGAATTCTGGCCGCTTGATGAGGTGGAGGGGCACTGGGACAAGCTGCGCCTTCGTTCGGTGATCGCCGAGAACGGGGCAGAGGTCGTCTACCAGGATGGCGGGGTCGCGGGCCTCATCTCTCCGCGCGAGCTTCTGGCGAAGCTGGCGGAAGAGGGTGGCGCGCTGGATGACGGCGTCCTGATGTTCGGCGGCACCTGCGGGGCGATCGGCGGCGTGCGTTCCAGCCCGCGGTTCGGGTTCGAACTGACCGATCCGGTATTGGGGCGGACGATCGCCCACAGCTACGATGTGGTTCCCGTCCCGATCGTGGGCTGATCTTGCGCGGGGGTTGGAAAAGGATTGCCGGCCTGCATAATAAGAAGTATACTCCCTAAAACGGAGATCCATCATGACCTATGTCGTCACCGAGAACTGTATCAACTGCAAGTTTCAGGATTGCGTGACGGTTTGTCCCGTCGATTGCTTTTACGAGGGGGAGAACTTTCTTGTCATCCACCCCGATGAATGCATCGACTGCGGCGTGTGCGAACCGGAATGCCCTGCCGACGCGATCCGGGCAGATACCGAACCGGGGCTTGAGACCTGGCTTGCGATCAACGCGAAATACGCCGCGCGCTGGCCCGTGATCACCGAAATCGGCACGGTGCCCGCCGATGCGCAGGACTGGAACGGCAGGCCGGGCAAGGCGGCGTTCCTGATTACCGGAGAAGCGCCAGCGGAACCGCAGGCGCGAAAGCCGGTCTATCCTTCCGGCGACGAAGCCCCGGCCGCGCAGCGTGAAGGCTACGAGGTGGACGGCGCCATGGTCGCCTTTCCCGAGGCCGGGGCAGACACCGCGCCGGTCGAACTTCTGCCCCGCGACAGCGAGGAGGACGACGGCTTCGAGGTGGATGGCCTGCGCGTCACGCCCTGAACCGCAAGCGCACACCGAACCCCAGCGACCGAGCCCCAGCGAACCGGAGTGATCCCATGAACGCCGTGCAAGACCCCCACGCCGTCCCCGCCACAGGTCTGCCCGACGCGCAGACGGTGCTGAGCGTCCGTCACTGGGACGACCGCTTGTTTTCCTTCCGCGTGACCCGCCCGCAAAGCTTCCGCTTCCGGTCTGGCGAATTCGTGATGATCGGTCTGCCGGGCGAAGGCGGCAAGCCGGTCCTGCGCGCCTATTCGATCGCCTCGCCCTTCTGGGACGAGGAGCTTGAGTTCTATTCGATCAAGGTGCCGGACGGCCCGCTGACATCGCGGCTCCAGAAGATTCGGCCGGGCGACCAGGTGATCGTCAGGACGAAGGCCACCGGCACGCTGGTCCTTGATGCGCTGCTGCCGGGACGGACGCTTTGGATGATCTCGACCGGGACCGGGGTCGCCCCCTTTGCCAGCCTGATGCGCGAGCCGGAGACCTACGAGAAGTTCGGGACGGTGATCCTGACCCAGACCTGCCGCAACCTGAGCGAGCTTGACTATGGCGCGGACCTGCACCGGCGCCTTCTGGAAGACCCGCTGGTCGGCGAGGAGGCCGCCGCAAAGTTCCGCCGCTACGCCACCACCACGCGAGAGCCGTCGGAACGCATGGGCCGGATCACTGACCTGATCGAAAACGGCAAGGTCTTCGAAGACCTCGCACTGCCGCCGTTCGACCCGGCCTGCGACCGGGTGATGATCTGCGGCTCGATGGGGCTGAACCTGGACCTGAAGCGCATCCTTGAGGCGCGCGGCTTCGCCGAGGGCGCGAACAGCCGCCCCGGTGAATATGTCGTGGAACGCGCCTTCGTGGACTAGGCCCGTGCGGGCGCACCGGCGGCGCCTCAGCGCCGCCTTGTCCAGGCCTTCAACACCGCCCAAAGCATGGCAAGGGCGCTGACGCCACGGGAAGGCGCGGCATCGCCGCCTGCGAGGACCGCATCGCAATTCGCCGCGAACTGGCCCAGGATGTAGTCCACGAACCCGGCGACAAGTTCGGGGCGGTTGAACTGCGCCAGCATGCCCTCGATCTCGAATCGCAGCTCGATCCGCGCGCGGCTGGTGCCGGCATCCGTTCCCGGTTCGATCGCATAGCGCAGATCGCCCTGCACGCGGGATTTGCCAAGCTTGTCGTCGCCCCGCCCGGTGATCGCGCCTTCGCGGCGGCTGTCATCGTTGAGAAAACTGCCCTGTCCGCCAAAGCGCGCCCGGATCGGGCCAAAGCGGATCTCGACCGCGCCTTCGAACCGGTCGCCGTCGATGCTGTCGAGCGTCGCGCCCGGGATGCAGGGGGCGACCCTGCGCGGATCGCTGAATAGCGCCCAGACCGCTTCGGGCGGATGGGCCAGGGCGAAGTCGCGCCGCACGACCGTCGCGCCGTCTTCTTCCGTCACCCGGGGACCGGAGGTGGCGGCGGCGGCGCGGGCGGGGGCGGGGTCCGGCGCGACCGGTTCGAAGGGGGTGAAGGCGGGCCGCCCCACGGGTTCGGCCGGTGCCGGTCGCGCGGCGCCGCCCGCATCGGCGGCGCGCTGGTCGATGACGTCGCGGATCGCATTGACGATGCCGACATAGCCGGTGCAGCGGCACAGGTTGCCACTGAGTTCGTGGCGGATCGTCGCCTCGTCCGGGGCGTCGAAGCGCGCGACGATATCGCGGGCGGTGGCCAGCATTCCGGGCGTGCAGAACCCGCATTGCAGCGCATGATGGCGCGAGAAGGCATCGCGCAGACGGTCCATCACCGGATCGCCCCGGTGGCCCTCGATCGTCTCGATCACCGCGCCGTCGCAACTGTGGGCATAGGTGATGCAGGACCGGACGGGCCGGCCGTTCACCATGACGGTGCAGGCACCGCAAACGCCCTGTTCGCAGGCCAGATGGGTGCCGGTCAGGTCCAGGTGATCGCGCAAGACCTCGGCCAGCTGGGTGCGGGCGGGCACCGTCGCGGTGCAGGCTTCGCCGTTCACGGTCAGTCGGATCGTTTCAGCCATCCGAGAGCGCCTCCGCGACCGCGCGGCGATGGGCGACGGCCAGTTGATGGATCTTTACCGCGCCCAGCGAAAGCCCGCTGCGGCCCAGTTCGGCCTTGACCATCGCCAGATCCGCGGGGGTGCCGGTCCGCGCGGCATGGGCGGCAAGCACGGGGCTGACAAGCGGTGCGCCGCCCGTCGATCCGAAAACCGCCCGGCAGACGCGTGTCTGCGGGTCCGCGACGAAGGCGGCGATGGCGTCGGCGAATTCGCCAACCTTGCGGCAGATCTTGTGATAGCCCCAGCGCGCCCCGGGCGAATGGCGCGGGATGCGGATCGCGGTGGCGATCTCGTCGGGGCGAAGGGCGGTCCGGTAGGCGCCCAGCATGAATTCGGTCATCGGGATCTCGCGCGTGGTGCCGGTGCCGCCGGTGGCCACGACCGACGCGCCAAGCGCGGTCAGGGCCGTGATCCAGTCGGCCGCGGGGTCCGCGTGGCAAAGACTGCCGCCGATGGTGCCGCGGTTGCGCACGGCGCGATAGGCGATCCCGCCGGCGACATGGCGAAGCATTCCGGCGATGGGTTCGGGGCAGGCGCCGTCCTCGATCCGGGCATGGGTGACGGCGGCGCCGATCTCCACATGGGTTGCGGTCTCGCGCAGATCGGTCAGGCCGGGCAGGGCGGTGATGTCCACAAGTCCGGCGGGGCGGGTCAGCCGCAGGTTCAGCATCGGGCCAAGCGACTGGCCGCCCGCCACCGGCTTGATCGTCCCGTCGCCGCCGCCGGTCATGCGCGCGGCCAGGGCCGTGTCCGAGGGGCGATGAAGCTCGAAGGGGGCGGGTTTCATCCGGCGGCCTCCGTTTCGGGCGTGGCGCGCAGGATCGCGCCGAGGATACGCTCCGGCGTGGCCGGAAGGCTGTTCAGTTCGACCCCGAAGGGGGACAGGGCGTCGTTCACCGCGTTGACGATGGCCCCGCCCGGCGCGATGGCGGCGCCTTCGCCGACGCCCTTGATCCCGTGCCGCGTGTAGGGTGACAGAGTTTCGGCATGGCCAAGGCGGAATGACGGCAGTTCCGCCGGGCCGGGCAGGATGTAATCGGCAAGCGTCGAGGTCAGCGGCTGCCCGTTGGCGTCATACAGCACCTCTTCGAAAAGCGCGGTTCCGATGCCCTGCGCAGCCCCGCCGTAGGCCTGGCCTTCAAGGATCAGCGGGTTCACCCGCCGCCCGCAGTCCTCGAAGATGAAATAATCCTCGATGGCGACCCTGCCGGTGTCGGGGTCGACCTCGACGATGGCGGCATGTGTCGCATAGGTGAAGACGCCGGTGTCGATATCGGGCTTGTAGCCCTCGGTCACCTCAAGGCCCGCCGTCTCCACGTCGTCGGGCAGCTGGTCGGGGCGCAGATACCAGGCCCGCGCGATATCCTCGAAACCCACATGCGCCTCGCCGTGCCAGGCCTTGCCCTCGGCCAGGCGGATATCCTCTGGCTTGCATTGCAGAAGATGCGCCGCATGCCGCCGGACCCGGCCCGCCAGCACCTCGGCCGCCTTCGAGACCGCACCGCCGGACATGACCATCCCGCGCGAGGCATAGGCGCCGGTCGAGTAGGGTGTGATGCCGGTGTCGCCCATCACCACGCTGATCCGGTCCGTCCCGACGGTCAGCCATTCGCTTGCCACCTGGGCCAGCGTCGTCTCAAGCCCCTGGCCGAAGCTGTGGTTGCCCGAACGCACCTCCACCGAACCGGACGGCGTGATCTTGACCATCGCCTGATCGTAGCCCGGCACCAGCGGCAGCCCCCAGGCGGCAAAGACCTTGGTGCCGTGGGCCGATTGTTCGGTGAAGGTCGAAAAGCCGATGCCAAGATGGCGGCCTTCCGCGCGGGCGGCCGCCTGACGCGCGCGGAACCCCTTGAGGTCGATGGCCTTTTCGGCCTGCGCCACGCTTTCGGGATAGTCGCCGCTGTCGTAGAACTTCTTCGTCACGTTGGTGTAGGGCATCTTCGCCGCCGGGACGAGGTTTTCCTTGCGCACTTCCGAGGGTTCGCGGCCGACGGCGCGGGCGATGGCGTCGATGGTCAGTTCCATCGCAAAGCAGACGCCGGGCCGGGCGACGCCGCGATAGGGGGTGAAGGCCGGCTTGTTGGTGGCGACCGACCATGTGCGGCAGCGGTAGATGCCGAAGTCGTAGGGGCCGGGCAGGTTGCCGCCGGCCTGCGCGGCCTCCAGGCAGGCGGTGAAGGGCCAGACCGAATAGGCGCCGACATCGACGGTGATTTCGGCGTCCATCCCCAGAAGCCGCCCGCGTTCGTCGGCAAAGGCGGTCAGCTTGTAGTGGTGCTGGCGGGTGTTGGCGCCGGCGACCAGGTGTTCGCGGCGGTCTTCCGTCCAGCGGATCGGGCGTCCGGTCCGGCGCGCGACCCAGGACACCGACAGCTCCTCGGGTTGCAGGACGCATTTGTAGCCGAATCCGCCGCCGACATCGGGCGCGATCACCCGGACCTGTCCCTGGTCGATGCCAAGGAATTCGGAGATGCCGGTACGGATCAGGTGCGGCACCTGGGTCGAGGTGTAGACGACAAGCTGGCCGGCCTTTTCGTCCCAGTGGGCCAGCGTTCCCTTGCCCTCCATCGGGTTCATGCACTGGCGCGCGGTCGAGTATTCGCGTTCGACGATGACCGGCGCGGTCTTGCGCAAAGTCTCGATGTCGCCGTCGAAGAAGGTGGTCAGGAAAAGGTTGTTGCCCCAGTCCTCGTGCAGGAGCGCCGAACCCGGTTCGCGCGCCTTCAGCGCGTCGACGACCGGGGGCAGGGGGTCGATCTCGATCTCGACCCGTTCGGCCAGATCCTCCGCCTCGGCGCGGGTGGGGGCAATGCAGATCGCCAGGCATTCGCCGACGAAGCGGACCTTGTCCCTGGCCAGGGGATACTGGTCGGAAGGATTGTAGCTTGGCAGTGACGATTCAGCGCGGATCGGGCGGACATCGGCCAGATCGGCGGCGGTGAAGACGCGATCCTCAAGGCCCGCGGGTTTCGTGACCGACCGGATGCGGCCATGGGCCAGGGGGCTGCGCACGAAGGCCGCTTCCCACTGGCGGGGCAGGCGGATGTCGCCGACAAAGCGGGCCTGCCCGTTCAGAAGCCTGCGATCTTCCTTGCGCAGGACGCGTTCGCCGATTCCCGTAGACACCTTCACCTTCCTTCGCCGCGACGTGCTGCCCTTGCCGGACCATACATGCAGAAACCGGAGGGTCCAAAGAGGGTGGACCATAAACGAAGTATACTGCATAATGGGGGCCGTGCAACACCCTTGGGGGGTGACCTTGTGCTGTGGGTCGCGAGCGGCGATAAGGGCAGACCGAAACCGCAGGGCGGGGCGCCTGGTGCGCTTGATCACATCGAAGTGGCAGTGGAAATGGACAAGTCATCGCAGACGCCAGCGAAGATGGCACGGCCGGGCAAGGTCCGCAGCCGTACCTATGACGAGCTTTGGAACCGGCCGGGATACCTGATCCGGCGCCTCCACCAGATTCATGTCGGGCTGTTTGCCGAAGAATGTGGAAGCGAGGACGTGACGCCCGTGCAGTCCGCAATCCTGACCGTCCTGCAAAGCGGCGAGGAAATGGACCAGCTGACCCTGTCGACCTCGGTCGGAATCGACCGGACCAGCGGTGCGGATGTGATCCGGCGGCTTGAGCGGCGCGGGTTCCTGACGCGCCAGTCCTCGAAGTTCGACCGCAGGGCCAAGCTCGTCAAGATCACCGAAGAGGGACGGGCCTTCATCAAGGGGGTTCGTCCACGGATGGCGCGTGCGCAGGAGCGCCTCATCGCCCCGCTGACCGATGAAGAGCGTGACGAGTTCTTTCGCCTGATCAACAAGATGGTCGACGCCAACAACGAGGCGAGCCGGGCGCCCATGGGGACGCTCTGACCCTTCGCCGGGCAGGCGGTTCTCCCAGGATCCGGCAAGGAATGCCGTTCCCCCTGCGTTGCTTGCATGCGCCGTTCAAAGAAAATCGTTGCGTTTGCGCTAAAGAGGAGCATACTTCGTAAATAGAAACCGATCGCGGTACACCCCGGCCTGAACTCCGCCGCTTCGAAGTATCGGGACAAAAGCAATCCGGCCGCGCCGCCAAGGACCGCGGGCGGACGAGTTGGGAGGTAAGACGTGACCTTGCTGGCGCAATATGCCCTGACAGGAGTGGTGACTGGCTGTTTTCTTATCCTTGCCACGATAGGTTTTTCCCTGACGCGCCAGGTCGAGGGGTTTCTCAACATCGCGCATGCCGAAATGCTGGGCGTGTCTGCGTTCATCACCTGGGGGCTGAATGCGGTGGCCGGCTGGCCCTTCATCCCCTCGGCGGCGGTCGCGGTCGTGGCGACGGCTTTCCTCGGGCTTGCGATCGGGCGGGTGGTCTATGACCCGATGCGGCGCCACGGGCCCGCGGTATTGCTGATTACCTCCGTCGGGGTGGCCTATGTGATGGCCGGCATGATGCATGCCATCATTGGCACCGGCATCCGTTCGCTCAACATCCCGCTGGCCACGTCCTACCGGGCGTTCGGTCTGCGCCTGACGGACTATCAGATGATCGTTGTCGCGCTTGCGGCGATTACCGGCGTGTCGCTTGCGCTTTTCATGAACCGGACACGGACCGGGCTTGCGATCCGGGCCATGTCCGCGAACCCCGAACTGGCCGCGTCTCGCGGGATCGACGTTCGCCAGACCTCGCGCGCGACCTGGCTGATCGCCTCCGGGCTGGCGGGTCTTGCCGGCGTGGTGCTGGCCCTGATCGCGACGCTGTCGACCGATATCGCCTTCAACCAGATCCTCCAGATCCTTGCCGTGGCGATCCTTGCCGGTCTCGGGTCGCTTTACAGCGTGATCGCCGCCGGCTTGATCGTCGGCATTGCGATGGACCTCTCTGTCTACTGGATTCCGGCGGGCTACAGGCCGCTGATTGCCTTCATGGTGGTGATCCTTGCCCTGCTCGTTCGGCCACAGGGGCTGTCGGGAAAGGCGCGGTCATGAACCTTGTGCAGCTTTTCCTGGCCGTCGTGATGTTCGGCAGCCTGTTTTCGGTGCTGACGCTGTCGCTGAACCTGCAATACGCCCGCGGCGGCATGATCAACTTCGGCACCGTCGCCTATTTCGCTGCCGGGGCCTATGCCTATGCGATCGTCACGCAAGAGCCGCCAAGCGGGCTTGACCAGTATCTGGTCGGCCTTCACGGCCCCTGGTGGGCGGGTTTCCTTGCGGCGGGCGTCGCCGCGATGGCCTTCGCCGTCCTGACCGGCTGGCCGACACTTCGGCTGCGCGGCGAATACCTTGCGCTGACGACTTTCGCCTTTGCCGAGATGCTGCATTCGCTTCTGGTGAACGAGCGGCGCATCGGCAACGGCACTGTCGGCCTTGCCAATGTGGAGCGTCCCGATCCCGGCAGCCTGGGCCTTCCGGATGCCTGGACCTATGCGGGCGCGGCCTTCGTGCTGATGCTTGCGACGGCGCTTGTCTTTCGCCACCTTCTGGCTTCACCCTACGGCCGCGCCATCGACGCGGTGCGCGACGACGAGGGCGCAGCAGAGGCGATCGGAAAGGACATCGCCCGTCTTCGCTTCGAGGTCTTCGTGATTTCGGCGGTTCCGATCGGCTTTGCCGGCGCGCTTTATGCGATGATCACGACGCTTGTCAGCCCCGACCTGTTCACGGCCGAAGTGACCTTCTTCGTCTGGATCGCGCTGGTCCTTGGCGGCGAACGCACGATCCTGGGGGCGGTCCTAGGAACGATGGCGCTGGTCGGTTTTCAGGAACTCGTGCGCGCGATCCCGTTCGAATCGGTGCGCGCCGCCGAGATCGCTGCGGCGGGCGAGGATATCGTCACGGGTGTTCTATTCATCCTGATCCTGCGCTGGCAGCCGTTCGAAGCCATGATGAAACGGAGGCGGGCCGCATGACACGCGATCTTCTTGTGGTGGATCGGGTCGTCAAGCGTTTCGGCGGGCTCAAGGCCGTGGGTGGTGACGACGGGCTCAGCTTTGCGGTGCCTGAGGGAACATTCCTTGGCCTGATCGGGCCAAATGGTGCGGGCAAGTCCACGACCTTCAACCTGATTTCGGGGGTTCTGAAGCCTGACTCCGGCGCGGTGATGCTGGATGGTGTCGATCTTGCGCAGGCGCGCGCTTCCCGAATCGCGGCGCTGGGTCTTGGACGCACCTTTCAGACCCCGCGCGCCTTCCCTTCGCTTTCGGTGCTCGACAACGTGATCGTGGGGGCCGACAACGAGGGGGAGCGCGTCGGCATGGCGTTCTCGGGCCGCTGGCGTATCCGCGAACGGGCCCTGCGCGAAAAGGCCGCCGCGGTCCTCGCGCGCGTGGGGCTGTCCGACCGGATCGGCGACAGGGTCGGCAATCTTTCTGGCGGCGAGTTGCGCATGCTGGAGGTCGCGCGGCAACTGGTCCGCGACCCGAAGATCCTGCTTCTGGACGAACCGACAGCGGGGGTGGACCCGAGCCTTCAGGTGAAGCTGTCGAAGATCCTGGTCGATCTTCACGCCGAGGGGCGGACGTTGATCGTGGTGGAACACAACCTGCACTTCCTTCTGCGCATCGCCGACCGGGTGGTCGTTCTCCAGAACGGCAGGCTTCTGTCACAGGGCACCCCGGCCGAGATCAAGGCCGACGAAAGGGTCATCGCGGCCTACCTGGGGGCAGATCATGCAGCTTGAGATCACGGGGCTCAGATCCGGCTATGGCAAGGTCCAGATCCTGCACGGGGTGGACCTGACCGTTCCCCCGCGCGAAATCACGGCCGTCCTGGGGCCGAACGGCGCCGGAAAGTCGACCCTGATGAAGACCATCGCCGGTCACCTGCCGGTCATGGCGGGCGAGATCCGGTATCGTGGCAATTCGCTTGTCGGTCACACGGCCCTGTCGATCTGCAAGGAGGGCATCGGCTTCGTGCCGCAGGACCACAACGTCTTTCCCTCGCTGACGGTGCGCGACAACCTGCATGCCTCCTCGCTCGCTTTCGAGGGGGCGGACGAACGGGTGGCCGAGGTGCTGCGCCGCTTTCCGATCCTTGCCGAACGCGCCAACCAGGCGGCCTCGACCCTTTCGGGGGGCGAACGACAGACGCTGGCGATCGCGCTGGCGCTGGTGGCGGGGCCCGATATCCTGATCCTTGACGAACCCACCGCCGGTCTTGCGCCGATCTTCGTCGATCGCATCGTGTCCTGGGTGCGCGAACTTGCCGAAGAGGGCATGGGTGTCGTCTGGGTCGTCGAACAGAACCCCGAAAAGATCCTAGCCATTTCCGAGACGGCCTATGTCATCGACGCGGGCCGCAACTCCGAAATCCTCGAAGCCCGGTCGCTTCTCGCGCCCGGCCGCCTCGAGGAAGTCCTGCTTCAGGTCCAAGAGTGACAACCAGAAAGTGAGGAGTGAAAAGATGAAGACGCAGACCATGAGGAGCATGCTGCTTAAATCGACGCTGCTCGCCGGAGCATTCACCGCGTCGACGCTGGCGGCCAGCGCGCAGGATGTGACCATCGGCGTGCTGGTGCCGCTGACCGGCGAGCTTGGCGAATTCGGCAAGATCGTTGCGGGCGCTGTGGAACTGGGCGTCGCCGAGGTGAACGCGGCGGGTGGAACCAAGTGCGGCAACCTGCGCACGGTCGTCGCCGATACCGGCGGCAACCCGGAGGTCGGGATCCGCGAAGCGACCAAGATGATCGAAGGCGAGGGCGCCGTGGCCGTGGTCGGACCGACCTCGGGCGTGATGGTGGCCCTCGTCGATCTGGCCAAGCGCACCAAGACGGTGATCATGTCGCCCTATGCGGGCACGATCACGCTGAACGAACTGGGCGGCGACTATGTCTATCGCACTGTCTCGTCCGACCTTGGCGATGGCGCGGCCTCGGGCCTTTGGCTGAGCGAGAAGGGCTACAAGCGCGTGGCGATGCTGGTCCAGAACGAGGAATCGACGATTTCGCCCGCGCAGGTCGCAAAGGACAAGCTGGCAGCCTCGGGAATCGAGCTGACCGACTATGTCATCTACAACCCGGGCCAACCGTCCTATCAAGCCGAACTTGTCTCGGTCCTCGCCAACGCGCCGGACGCGATCTACCTGGCTGGCGGGCAGGAATCGGGCGTGACCGTGATCAAGGAGGCCACGGCCGGCGGGTTCGAAGGGGAATGGCTTTTCACCGCCGACCTCGCGGTGCCGGAAATCTTCGACGCTACCGGGGCGCAATATCTGAATGACCGCGCCTTCGTGGAGTTCGCTGACGCAGACAGTTCGCTGCCCGAGTACAAGGCCTTCGACGCGCTCTACCAGGAAAGGACCGGCGCCGAGCCGGGACCGTTCGCGGCCAATTCCTTCGACATGGCGAACCTGATCGCGCTTTCGCTTGAACAGGCGGATGCCTGTACCGGCGAAGGGGTGAACGCCGTGATCCGTGACATCGCCGATGGTGGAGAGGCCGTCAGCACCTTTTCCGCCGGCAAGGAGGCGATCGCCGCCGGCAAGGACGTAAACTACGAAGGCGCCTCCGGCCCGCTGAGCTTCGACGCCAGCGGCACCCCGGCGGGATCATATACGATCCAGCAAGCCAAGGACGGCAAGTGGGAGAACGTCAAGTTCTATCCCGCCAGCGCCTTCGAATAACCGATTGTTCCGTCAGGAAGATCCGACGCGAAACCCCCGGCCCCCGTGGCCGGGGGTTTTCGTTGCGGATGGCAGTCCGCGACCGTCGGGGTTGCCTGATTGACAAATCCGATAAAAACTATCAGAAATTGATTGGGCGCTGCCTGATGCGCCGACCTGAAGATGGATGCACGACATGAAGGACGATGACAGGGCCCGATCCTGCGCCGCGCGCGGTGCCGCGCCGGTCGGCCTTCTGGCCGATCTGGACGCGGCAGAGGCGCTTGCCGTCCTTTGCCTGCGCCTTTGGTTCGACGGCGCGCGCGGTCGTGAAGAGCTGGCGCAAACCTTCTCGCGCGGACTTGGGCAAGAGGGCGCGGCGCGGGCGCTTTACGCTTTCGCCGATCTGCTGGAGATCTGCGCGAGCTACGGGCGGCGGCCGATCATGCACCACAAGGTCGCTTGCCGCTGCCTCGGCGCAGACGAGGCTTGCCTGGCCAATTTCCTGATGTCCGCGGCAGAGGGCGACCGCGAGGACGCCATGCTTCTGGCGACGCTGATGGTGCGTGCCGACGCCGCGCCGATGCTGGCAGAGGCAGGCTGCGCGGTGGGCGCGATCCTGCGCCGTCTGGCCCTGCACGCCACGCCCGCGCCGGCGACGCTGCACTAGGCTCTGGGCGGTGGTTCTTCACGCCAGGGGATCTGGGCCGTGAAAACGCGCGCGCGCCCTGGGGGATATGCGGAACGGCCGTGGCCGAAGTCTTGCGCCCGGCTGAATTCCTGGCGTGTCAGCGCGCGATCTGTCCGGTCTGGCCCACGTTCTCACGCGCGACGGACACCGCCTTGAGCACGGCGTAGACAGGCCGCCCGGCTTCCAGTCCAAGTGCATCGACCGAACGGCGGGTGATGCGGGCAAGGATGGTTTCCTCGCCCGCGGTCAGACGGACCAGCGCGCCGGGGCCGTCACCGATGCGGATGTCGCGCACGGTCGCGGGAAGGATGTTGAGCGCGGAGACCCCTTGCGGACGTTGCGTCGCCAGCATCACGTCCTGGGCCAGGATGCGCAGGCGCAGCAGCGCACCGTCGCGCGCGTCGATCTGCGGCAGCCAAAGCGGGCCGGCGCCGGTTTCAAGCCGCGTGAGCCCGTCGGCCTCCTGTGCGGCAACGCGGGCGTCGAGCACCGCGCCAGCCTCGCGCAGGCCAAGCCCGGTCGCGGCGGCGGGGTCGGAGAGGATCGCGGCGGTCGGCCCCGCCGCCGTCACCCGGCCCGCCTCCATCAGGACGACGGTGGTGGCAAGGCGCGCGACCTCGGACATCGCGTGACTGACATAAAGCATCGGCAGCCCCAGTTCGTCGCGAAGCCGTTCGAGATAGGGCAGGATCTCGGCCTTGCGCGCCTCGTCCAGGGCGGCAAGCGGTTCGTCGAGAAGGAGCATCCGGGGGTTCGACAGGATCGCGCGCCCGATGGCGACCCTTTGGCGTTCCCCGCCCGACAGAGCCCCAGGGCGGCGCCCCAGAAGCGCCGCGATGCCCAGGAGATCGACGATGCGCGCCAGATCCGCGCCTGCCCCCTTCGGCGCGAAGAAGCGCCCGTAGAGGAGGTTCTGGCGCACCGTGAGATGCGGGAAAAGCCGTGCGTCCTGAAAGACATAGCCGACGCGCCTGCGGTGGGGGGGCAGGTTGACGCCCGCTGCCGTGTCAAGAAGGACGCCGTCGTCCGCGACGATGCGACCACGTTCTGGCGTCACAAGGCCCGCCACCGCGTTCACCACGGTCGTCTTGCCGGCACCGGAGCGGCCGAAAAGCGCGGTCAGGCCAGGAGGCGCCTCGAACGAAAGGTCGAGTGTGAAGCCCGGCAGGCGGTGGTTGAGCGATACCGAAAGCGTCATGCGCCACCTATGCGGCGCGCCACCGCACGGCCGACCCATTCCGAAAGCAGAAGCGCCGCCATCGCGATGACGACCGCCACCATGACCAGCCGCGCCGCCTGCGCATCGCCTCCCGGCACCTGCAGGAAGCTGTAGATCGCCGAGGGCAGTGTCTGCGTCTGGCCCGGGATGTTGGACACGAAGGTGATCGTCGCGCCGAATTCCCCCATCGCCTTGGCAAAGGCAAGGATCGCACCTGCGACAATGCCGGGCAGGATCATCGGCAGGGTGACGGTCGCGAAGATCCAGGGCCGGGACGCGCCCAGGGTTGCAGCTGCCTGTTCCAGCTTCGGGTCCACCGCCTCGATCGCGAGGCGGATCGCACGCACCATCAGGGGGAAGGCCATGATCGCGGCGGCAAGGGCCGCGCCGGTCCAGCGAAAGGCAAGGACGACGCCGAACCACTGGTCCAGAACCTGCCCGACAAGGCCCTTGCGCCCGAAGGTGAGAAGCAGAAGGTAGCCCGTGACCACCGGCGGCAGGATCAGCGGCAGATGCACGATGCCGTTCAGGACCTGGCGGCCGGGAAAGCGGCCGCGCGCGAGCGCCAGCGCGACAAGGATGCCAAGGGGCAGGCTGGCGGCCGTCGCCACCGCCGAGACGCGCAGGGACAGCGCGACCGCTTGCCATTCTTCGGGCGAAAGCCAGTCTGTCATCGGCCCGGTCTACACCCTCAGTCCAGGATCGCGAAGCCCTGATCGGCGAAGATCGCATCAGCCTCAGGCGCGCTCAGCGCGTCGAGGAAGGCCCGGTCGGCGGGGTCTCCGGCCCCGGTCAGAAGCGCGGCGGGGTAGGTGATCGACGGGTAGCTGCCCGCAGGGAAGGTGCCCGCGACACTCACGCCGGGTTCGGCGGCCGCATCGGTCGCGTAGACGATGCCGAAGGGAGCTTCGCCCAAGACGACAAGCGCCAGCGCGGCGCGCACGTTGTCGGCCTGCGCGACCGAGCCAGCGACCGCGTCCCAGGCGCCAAGGTTCTCCAGCGCGGCCTTGCCATACTGGCCGGCCGGAACCGCATCGACCAGCGCCATCGCGAGCTTCCCATCCCCGACCAGCGCCTTCAGGTCGAAGCCGGGCGCGATCGCGACCGGGGCCGCATCGGCGCCAGTCGCAACCAGCACCAGCGTGTTGCCGAGGATGTCGCGGCGGCTGCCATCCGCGATCAAACCGGCCTTCTCGACCTCGTCCATCCAACGGGTGTTGGCGGAAATGAAGATGTCTGCCGGTGCGCCCTCGATGATCTGCCGGGCAAGGGCATTCGATCCGGCATAGCTGATCGTGACGCTGTGGCCGGTCGCGGTCTCGAACGCCGACGCGACCCGGTCAAGCGCGGTCTTCATCGAGGCTGCGGCGAAGACGACGACTTCGTCGGCGGCCGCCGGTCCGGCAAGCAGCGCGAGGAGGGGCAAGGCGAGAGGGAAGCGGGGCATTGTATCTCCGGTCGATATGTTCCGTGAAACATATCTAACAAACGCATGCCGCCAGCAAGCGTTATTTTCCTTCGGACATATCCGGGCCGCCGCGCAACATCGCTTCGAGCAAGGCAATCTGATCGGCCGTGGCGCGGCGGGCGCGGTCGAGGATCTCTGCGTAAAGCGACAGGACCGCTTCGCCGGCCTCGGTCAACCGGGCGCCGCCGCCACCGGGGCCGCCCCGGGCGCTGGCGACCAGCGGATCGCGAAAGGCGCTGTTCATCTCCTCCACCAGAAGCCAGGCGCGCTTGTAGCTCATGCCCATCTCGCGCCCGGCGGCGGAGATCGACCCGGTATCGCGGATGCGCGCCAGAAGCTGGGCCTTTCCGGGGCCAAGCATGGCGTCGTCGAACAGAATACGGAGCTTGAGCGTGGTCATGACGGCATCCCTTGCAGTCTTGCCGTTATGTCCGTTTCAGGCCTGCGCCCGCAAGCCCCAGGGGGGGCTAGACCGGTCTGGCGGTCAGCGCGTTCGCCGTGCGGCGTCGCGGCTGCGGCTTGCCCTGGGCCGGGATTGTGGGGATGCGGTTGCGGTGGCGTTTGCGATTGTTCACCGCGGATTCCAGCGCGAGTTTCAGGCCGGTCGGGCCGAAGCCGGCAGGCAGGACACAGTCCGCATCGTCATCCGCTGTTCCGCCGAAGTCTGCCCTCGACGCCCCGTCGGCCACCAGGACCAAAGGCAGGTCCGGCCCGCATTCCCGCAGGCGCCGCAACAATCTGCGTGTCTCGTCCCAGGAGGCGGAGGGACCTGACCAGATGATCAGCGCGGCGGTATCGGGGAGGGGGTGCTCCAGGATTTGGAACGCCATGTCGAGAGAGACGCGAACGATTCCCCCGGCGCCAAGGCTGGCGACCCATCTGCACAGGTCAGGCCCATGGTGCTCCGGTGCGTTCACAGCGAGCACACGTTCGCCCCGCAGGAGGTCAGCCCGGAAATGCGCCGGACGCGGGGCAGGTGCAGACGCCCGCGCGCGGTCCGGCCGCAAACCACCCACCAGACGCGCAGCCAGACCGAAAAAGCCCGTGCGGCGGTCCGGCAGGGCATCGAGGTCGAAGGAGGAATTCTTCATGAGGCAAGCACCGTTAGGGCGATTGCCGCCATTTCAGCACTTGCGGGCGCGCTTCTTAAGCCCCGCTTTCGTGCGGAAAATCAAAAGAGGATAGCCAAAAAGGGGATCATTATCGCCATTCGCGCGATCATGTCGCCTTTCGTATAGTATCCGGCGCCGAGTTCTGGTCCGCCGCCAGGGCCGCCGCGATCGCAAGGACGGAATCCAGCTCTTCGCTGGTCTGGCGCCAGTCCTCGCGAAGCGTCCTGCAAAGCGTTGCTGCCACGTCGTGGGCGCACCCTTCCTTCAGGCTCGACTCGATCGCAACCAGCGTGTCGCGCGTCCGGTGCGCACCAAGCATGGCGACAGCGCCGGCCAGCTTGTGTGCATCCTGCGCCAGGCCGTTTCGCTCTGCCGGGGCCGCGTTCGGGTTGTTCATCCGGCTGACCAGTGCCTGCAGGTCTGTATCGATCTCGCTGGCGATCTTCGATATCCGCTGAATCCCGAGGGCTTCGATCAGATCGCGCAGGTTCTCCTCCTCGATCGCCGCGATCCCGGGGGCAGGGGCGGAATCGGTCGTCAGTTCTGCAAGCAGCTGGCGAAGCCGGGCGCGCGAAATCGGCTTTGCCAGGGCTGCGGTCATGCCGGCCGCCAGGAACCCTTCGACCTCGGAGGCCTGGGCATAGGCCGTTACCGCGACGATCGGCACCGCGCTGCACGGACCCGGCGCGCCACGGATTTCCCGTGTGGCGTCGGCACCGTTCATCACCGGCATGCTGATATCCATCAGGATCATGTCGAAGGCTTCCCTGCGGGCAAGGCGCACGGCTTCCTGCCCGTCACGCGCCGCGGTGACATGATGTCCGTCTGCCACCAGCAACTCTGTCAGGATCTCGAGGTTGATCAGGTTGTCCTCTGCGACAAGGATACGAAGCGGGCGGGAGGGCGGCGTCGCTTCCTCTGCGCCCTGCGGGGCGGCGACGGGCGCGCTGGTTCGGGCCGCACCGGGAAGCGACAGCAGGAAGGTGCTGCCCTTGCCGAGTGTACTGCTGACCGTCAGGCTGCCGCCCATCATTTCGGCCAGCCTTCGGCTCAGGCCCAGTCCAAGGCCGGTGCCGCCGGCGCTGCGTTCGTATCGGCCATCGATCGTGACGAAATCGTCGAAGATACGCGCAAGGTTTTCCGGCGCGATGCCGATCCCGGTGTCTTGAACCGCAATCTCGAATCCGCCGTCCGCGCCTTCTGTGGACCGGATATGAATAACCCCGCCATGCGTGAACTTGATGGCATTGCTGACAAGGTTGATCAGCGTCTGCCGGATCATCCGGGCGTCGCCGAGATAGGTCGGTTCACCCGCGATCATGTTTTCGACGACCAGCGTGTTGCCGGCAAGGTGCGCGGCGTGAACCTGGTTTTCGTAGACCTCGCGGGCAACATTTTCGACGTTGAAGGGCTCTTGCGCCGTTTCGATGCCTTTCGCATCGATCCGAGATATGTCGAGCACCGAGTTGACGTGGCTCATCAGGATGTCGCAGGAGGTCTGCATCGTCCCGATGATCTTCTGCTGGCGATCGGTCAGCCGCGTTTCGCCAAGAACCTGAAGCGCGCCGATCAGGCCGTTCAGCGGTGTCCGGATCTCGTGGCTCATCAGGCTGAGCATACGGGCCTTCGTGTTCTCGCCCGCCAGCGCGCTTTCCAGCGCTTCTTTCAATGCCTGCTCTCGTTGCAGCCGTTCGGTGATGTCGCTGATCCAGACCAGCACCATGCGGCCCGCTTCGCTTTTCAGCACCGAGATCGAAGCCTTCACCGGGAAAAGCCGACCATCCTTGCGTCGGGCCTGGGTGATCTGTTCGGACAGGTTGGCGGCAAGCGTGATGTCGCTGCCCGCCGCGCTTTGCTTGACACGGCGGATCGCCGTCTTGAGGTCCTCGTCGATGGCGACATCGGCGATGTGACGGTCAAGCGCATCCGCGGCCGCGATGCCGAACATGCGTTCGGCCGCGCGGTTGAAGTCGGTCACGATTCCGTCCTGGCTGACGGTGATCACGGCGCCGCTGGTGCGGGTAAGGATCGCCTCGATCCGGGATTTGGTTTCTCCGATCCGCTGTGCGCGCAACTCGGCGCTGCGGGACAGGCGAAGAACGAAAAGCGTGCTGAGGACAAGGACCACGATCAGCAACGCCCCCAGCGCGCCAAGCTGTATCAGCGTCGTGACCAGCGTGCTGCGGATCGAATCCGCGAACTGGGTTCGTAAACTTACCGTATGAAGCACGATCTGGCGCACCGTGCTGCGGATCGCGTTGACATCGACGTGGAGGCTGTCAAGCGCGCCCTGCAGTTGATCGTCCGGCCCATCGATCTTCGCCACGTTGCGGTCAAGGAACGACCGTATGGCGGCAAGGTTTGCATCGAATTCGGCGCTCTCACGCAGATCCTTGTAGGCGGCCCCTTCCTCGATGATCTTGATGCGGCTGTAGAAGATGTCGAACGCGCGTTTCACGCGATCCAGATCGCCGGTCTGAGGATAGAGCTGCGCATCCGCCAAAGCGGCTTCCAGCGCGCCCAGTTCCACCTCTGCCTGTCCGATGTTCCAAAGCACCCTGTCCTCGATGGCAGAGCGGTGCCGTTCAAGGTCAAGCAGGACGTTCTGGATCAGAAACGCGGAACTTGCGACACAGAAGATCATGACCAGCGCTGCCCAGCAGGCGGCGCTGCGGAAGCACAGGCGCAAGCCACCTGCAAACCGGGTCAGGCGGCTGTTCCTGCCATGGCGCGCGGCGGATATGTCCTGTCCATCGCTCCCCATCGGTGGCTCTCCAACGGCGGCGTCTTGATCGGCACCGGGCGACGGCGCGAGCATCACTCAGTCACGTTGAGCGACACGAGCTGCCAGACACTCCGGGAATAGGCAACATCGCTACGATAGCGGATATCGGCGTCATAGGGATAGACGATCCAAAGTGGCCCCTTGTCGCGCAGCGACATCACTTCGCCGTTCAGGAGATAGGCAATGACCGGCGCTTCCGTTTCGGTTTCGACCAGCGGAATATCCGCACCGTAGTCATTGGCCGCCGCTGCCCAGACGTGCTGCCCCTCGGCGCCGACGCGCTCCAACAGGGCGCGCAGCGGAACGCCTTCGAATTTCTGAATGCCATCCGTCCAGATGGTTGTCGTTTCCATCGTCACGGGGCCGACGGACCGGATCTCTGCCAGATCGAAGGCGGCGCAGTCGCCCTGGTTGCGTACCTTGATCTTGCCGCAGACCGTCAACAGCACCTCTCCCTTCGGCGGGCTGAGCGGAGGAAGGGAATTCGCGCCTGCCGGGAAAGCTGCGGCCAGAAGGGTTGCGGTGGCGAGGAGACGCCAAAATTTCTGCTGTTTCATGTTCTTATCTTTGGCCCTGAGGAACCCATGTTCCAAATCTCGAAAGGTGTGCCTCAATCCGACTTTGCATAGCAATGGCGCGAAAGTATATATTCCTCTGCTTTAGCAGAACCCGACGGGGACGATTTGCGCTTGCGGATGGCCGATGCGAGGCCCATGTTTAGACGAACGATCCTTGCGAACAACATGGAAACGCTTTGTCGGAATGAAAGTTCTTATTGCGGACGATCATGCATTGGTTCTTGAAACCCTTGCCGCATTCATCGCGAACCAGGAAGGCATGGAAGTTCGATCGGCTTCCGATGTCGCCGGGACGCTGAAGCTGATCGGGTCCGAGGGATCATTCGATTGCATCTTGCTCGACTATCATATGCCGGGCATGAACGGTCTGGATGGACTGGCGCAGGTGATCGCCGCGAATGACGGCGGCGCGGTTGCGCTGATGTCCGGGAACGTGACCCGCGAAACCGTCGAAAGCGCGATATCCTCGGGGGCCACGGGTTTCGTGCCAAAGACGCTGGGGGCCAAGTCACTGGTCCAGGCGATCCGCTTCATGGCCGCGGGGGAGATTTACGCCCCCTTCCAGTTCATGAGCCAGGCAAGTGAAGACCAGAATAGCGGGTTGTTTTCCGCCCGCGAGCTCAGTGTTCTGCGCGGCGTTTGCGAGGGCAAGGCGAACAAGGTCATCGCATTCGAACTTGGCGTGCAGGAAGTGACTATCAAGGCCCACGTCAAAAGCATCTGCCGCAAGCTTGATGCGCGCAATCGCACCCATGCCGCGATGATCGCGCGCGACCGGGGCATCATCACAATCTGACCCGAAATACCGCTGTCGAGGGGGTGGGATATCCGAAAGGATAGTCTTCCGCCGCCAAGGGATATTCGAATATCCCATTGCGTGACATGCAAAATTGCGTGGGCGTGATTTAATTGCTGTGGGGGCAAAAGAGGTGCGCCATGATTCGCAAGCTATTTGCCATTTCTGCGGTTGCTTTGGTTATGTCCGTCAATTCCGCTTCGGCTTCGCAATCCGATTACTGGCATGACCTGATGTTCATCATCGGTTCGAAATCGGGCATTATTCCTTATAGCCCTGTTCCAGTCCCGGATAGCTTTGATTCCGCCGCGATGAAGGCCGCCTTCAATTCCCGGCCCGTGGCCTACAGGCTGCGCGTGCAGTCGGCACTGTCGGATCTGAACTTCCTTGACGGACCCGTTGACGGTGTCTGGGGCCAGAAAACCTGGAAGGCAATCGACCGGTATGCGCGCGAGGCAAATGTCTGGCAGGGCTTGTCGACGGTCGACGGAAGCAAGGGGATCCTTGAACATATCTCGATGACCTACTGACAAGACGCCGATCGCGCGGCCTGGGGCCAGGTGCCCTTCGCCAGCACGTCACGTCAGTTCGAATGCCCCGCCGGCCCAGGGTTGGCGGGGTTTCTTTATTTTCCAGATCAGCCTTTTGCGATATTAATATACTTTTGTATGTATCCATCAATGCCATTGCGCCCGCCAGTCGGCGTTGCCTGCCTAATTTGGATCCCATTTCACGATCAAGGTCGACATGTCGAATTAAGAAGGGTGTCGAGTATGCGGATTCTACTGGCGACAGGTCTCAGGCTCATGGACGAGGCCATGGCGAATTACATAGAGGCGAACAGCCCGGCCAAGGTGGAGATATGTGCGGATGCCGTGGATATCGCGAGCCGGCTGAGGAACGGACTGGCGGCCGATTTCATCATCCTCGATTGCGACGGTCTCTCGCAGCCGCGTGCAGAAGTGATCATGAAGCTGAAGGAGAGCCGTTCGGAAACGAGGATTCTCCTGCTCAAGACCTTCGTTTCGCCCGAGACCGCTGAATCGCTGGTGACTGCCGGAGCATCCGCCGTCTTGCCGAAAAGCCTTGGCGGCGAATGCCTGCTCGATGCGCTTTCGCTGGTAAGGACCGGCGCGACGCCGCGGTATGTCAGCGAAGACCCGGAACCGCGTCCCGCGGCATCGCCGGCCCTGACGCGGCGAGAGACGGCGCTGCTTGCGCAGCTTTGCGCCGGGCGCAGCAACAAGGAAATTGCGGTGTGCTTCGGCTTGCGCGAAGGTACCGTGAAAAGCTTCGCGCGCAGCATCTGCCAGAAGCTTGGCGCGCGCAATCGCCGGCACCTCGTGATGCTTGCCGAGCAGGGCGCGCTGGTCTGATCGCTGTCCCTTTCGTTCGCGAATCGGGCATTGCGCGGTTGGCGGTGCACGCGCAGGGGTTACATCGCTGCCGCCACGAGGCATCCTTGCATGATCATGCGGGCGATCGTTCGAGCCCCGGGGGCGGGCGCGAGGGGCCAGGCCCATTTGCACCGGACGCTCCGGTCCCTGCCATACGCATGTAACCCGGGCATTGCGGACACTCGCAAGGCGTTCTGAACGCAATCGAATTCCTGACCGATATGGCGGCGATCCCGTGACGTCGCGCGAAATGGTCGTCATATGACATCCGTCGCCTTTCCGACCGGGGGATCTGCCGGTTGCCTTTTCCCGCACCGCCGTGGCAAATCAACTGGATTGGACGCTTGGCGATCAATGTATACTGTAGTATACGATTGCAGCGACGCAGCAAAGGCAGGCTTTTCATGTCCCAGACCGACACCCCCGACATCATCTACACCAAGGTTGACGAGGCGCCCGAACTGGCCTCTGCATCGCTGCTGCCGATCGTGCGCAGTTTCGCGGCCGCCGCCGGGATCAGCATCGGCACGCGCGACATCTCGCTTGCCGGGCGGATCATCGCGGCCTTTCCCGAACGCCTGTCCGAGGCGCAGCGGCAATCCGACGATCTGGCTGTGCTTGGCGAACTGGTGAAGACGCCTTCGGCGAATGTCATCAAGCTGCCGAACATCTCCGCCTCGGTGCCGCAGCTGGTCGAGGCGATCCGCGAACTTCAGGGGCAGGGCTACGACGTGCCGGATTACCCCGAGGCGCCGTCGACGGACGCGGAGCGCGAGGCGCGGGCCCGCTATGACGCGATCAAGGGCTCGGCGGTGAACCCGGTCCTGCGCGAAGGCAACTCCGACCGTCGCGCCGCGAAGGCGGTGAAGGCCTATGCCCGGTCGCATCCGCATTCGATGGGCGCTTGGTCGGCGGACAGCAAGACCCGCGTGTCCACCATGGGGGCGAACGATTTTCGTGCCAACGAAACCTCGGTGACGCTGGCCGCCGACAGCGTGATCCGGATCGAGCACGAGGCCGCCGACGGCACCGTCAGCGTGCTGAAGGACGGGCTGAAGCTGCCGGCGGGCACGGTCGTCGACGCGACCTTCATGTCGGTCCGCGCGCTCAGGGATTTCCTGGCCGGCGAGATCGACGCGACCAAGCGCGAGGGAACCCTCTTTTCCATCCACCTCAAGGCGACGATGATGAAGGTCTCCGACCCGATCATCTTCGGCCATGCGGTGACCGCGTTCCTGCAGCCGGTCTTCGACAAGCACGGGCCGGCGCTGGCGGCCGCGGGCGTCAACCCGAATTCGGGCCTTGGCGCGCTGCTTGAACGGGTCGCCGAGATGCCCGATCACGCCGCGATCGAGGCGGATATCGAGGCGACGCTGGCCGCGCGCCCGCCGCTTTACATGGTGAATTCGGACAAGGGCATCACCAACCTGCACGTCCCCTCGGATGTGATCGTCGATGCCTCGATGCCGGCGCTGATCCGGGCCGGCGGCAAGGGCTGGGGCCCTGACGGCAAGGCCGCCGACAGCAACTGCGTGATCCCCGACAGCTCCTACGCGGGGGTCTTTTCCGAAGCCATCGCCTATTTCAAGGAAACCGGCGCGCTGGATCCGCGTACCGCGGGCACGATGCAGAACGTGGGCCTGATGGCCCAGAAGGCCGAGGAATACGGTTCCCACCCGACGACCTTTGAGATCGCGGCCGACGGGATCGTGCGGATGCGTCTGTCGGACGGTACCGTGCTGCACCAGCATCGGGTGGAAAAGGGCGACATCTGGCGGTCCGCCAGTACCCGCAAGGCCCCGATCGAGGACTGGGTGCAACTGGCCATCGACCGTCAGCGGCTGGAAGGCTGCCAGGCGATCTTCTGGCTGGACGAAACGCGCGCGCATGACGCGGAGCTGATCCGCTATGTGAAACCGATCCTTGCCGCAAGGGGCGTCGCCGACAAGTTCCGCATCCTCGCCCCGGCACAGGCCGTGCGCGTCACGCTTGAAACGATCCGCAAGGGCGAAAACTCCATCGCCGTCAGCGGCAACGTGCTGCGCGACTACCTGACCGACCTGTTCCCGATCCTCGAACTTGGCACCTCGGCCAAGATGTTGTCGATCGTGAAGCTGATGCAGGGTGGCGGCATGTTCGAGACGGGCGCCGGCGGGTCCGCGCCCAAGCATGTCGAACAGCTGGTCGAGGAGAACCACCTGCGCTGGGATTCGCTGGGCGAGTTCTGCGCGATCGGGGAAAGCTTCAAGTATCTGGCCGACCGGACCGGCAATGCGCGCGCTCAGGTTCTGGGCGATGCGGTCGATCAGGCGACGCAGGGCATTCTCGACAACGACCGGTCGCCCGAACGCAAGGTTGGCCAGCCCGACACCCGGGATTCGCACTTCTACTTTGCGCTTTACTGGGCACAGGCGCTGGCCGCGCAGGCCGCCGATGCCGGGCTTGCCGCGCATTTCGCCCCGATCGCCAAGGCGCTTGGCGAGAACGAGGCGAAGATCGCCGGTGAGTTTGCCGCCGTGCAGGGCAAGCCTGCCGATCTGGGCGGGTACTACCACACCGACCCCGTCAAGACGGCGGCGGTCATGCGCCCTTCGGCCACGCTGAACGCCATCATCGGCTGACCGGCACGGCACCCCGTGAAACAGAAAGGGCGCTTCCCGGTGGGGAAGCGCCCTTTCCTTTGCGTGCCTGCGATCGCGCCTTCGTCTAGCCGTAGACGAGGTTCGGCAGGAAGGTGATGACCTCGGGGAAGAACATGCAGATCAGGAGGCCCACGACCTGCAAGAGGAGGAACGGGATCGCCGAGCGGAAGATGTCGCTCATCGGGATCGAATCCGGGGCCACCCCGCGCAGATAGAAAAGCGCGTAGCCGAAGGGCGGCGACAGGAAGCTCATCTGCATGTTGACGAGGTAAAGCACCCCGAACCACAGCACCAGGTCGTCGGTGTTGTCAAAGCCGAAGGCGGCCGCGCCCAGTGCCTTGATGATCGGCACGAAGATCGGCACGCAAAGCAGCAAGATCCCCACCCAATCAAGGAACATCCCGAGAATGATCAGGATGATCTGCATCACGATCAGGATGCCCCAGGGGCCAAGACCCATGCCCTGCATGGTTTCCTGGACGAACTGCTGCCCGCCCTCCAGCACATAGAGCCCGACGAAGATCGTCGCGCCGAACATGATCCAGATAACCATGGCGCTGGCCTTCAGCGTGGTCAGGCAGGCCTCGCGGATCGTCGGCCAGTCGAGCCGGCGGTGGATCGCCGCGACGATGAAGGCGCCGAAAGTGCCGATGCCCGCCGCCTCGACCGGTGTTGCCACCCCCGAGAAGATCACGCCCAGAACCACCACGATCAGGGCGATCGGGGCCGACATCTTGCCCATCAGGTGCATCTTCTCACGGGTGGAGATGCGCTCCTCGACCGGGATCGGAGGACCGAGATCGGGGTTGATGTAGCAGCGCACAGTCACATAAAGGATGTAGAGGCCCGAGAGCATCAGCCCGGGAATGACCGCGCCAATGAAAAGCTCCCCCACCGACTGTTCGGCGACGACCGCGTAGATGATCGCAAGGATCGACGGCGGGATCAGGATACCAAGCGTGCCGCCCGCCATGATCGAGCCCATGGCGATCTTCGGGTCGTAACCGCGCTTGAGCATCGCCGGCAGTGCAATGATGCCCATGGTCACGACCGCCGCGCCGATCACGCCCACCATCGCCGCAAGGATCGTCGAGGCGATGATGGTGGCAGAGGCGAGCCCCCCCTTCACGCCGCCCAGAACCTTGTAGATCACATCGAACATGTCGTTGATGATCCCCGCCCTTTCGAGCATCGCGGCCATGAATATGAACAGGGGTATCGCCGAGAGCTGGTAGTTCGTCATCAAGGGGAAGATACGGCTAGGCACGATGTTCAGCGCGCGCGCGTCGCCCATCAGGAACAGGAAGACGCAGGCCAGGCCGCCGGTCACGAAGGCAAGGGGAAGCCCCGCCATCAAAAGCACC